>NZ_CBFFKK010000002.1:0-289028 GCF_965641895.1 Sulfitobacter sp. SH24 | reverse complement strand
TGGGTACAACAGTGATCAAGACGCCTGTAGAGGCACAGAGTGCCGACATGGTCAGATACCCCAATTGCGGTGGGCAATCGAAGATGACGACGTCATAGTCCTGCTCAACGTCTTGCAGTGAGGTAGCAAGGCGCGCAAAAAAAGCAGGTTGCGTGTTGTTTAGCAGTGCTTGGGGCGTTTCGTGTTCGAATTCCTGAAGCATCAGCCCACCGGGAGCCAGATCAATACCGGTGAAATAAGTCTTCTGAATCACGTCGGCCAAAGGCACCGGATCGTCATACTGAATAGCATCGTAGATCGTGCCGGAATTCAGAAAATCATACTCTGGCCGATAGCCGAACAGTGTTGTTAGAGACGCTTGAGGGTCGATATCGACGCAGAGGACACGGTATCCTTTAAGAGCCAAACGCTGCGCTGCGTGGATCGCACTCGTCGTCTTCCCGCTGCCGCCTTTGAAGTTCAAAAACGACAATACTTGCAGCTTATCACCTTCACGGCGGCCACGTTGATAGGCACCTCGGGATTTAGCCGTTGCCTCCAACGTTCGTCGGATATTGAGCAAATCATCCGCACTATAGTGCCGACGCCCACCGGGGCTGGTTTGCACCTCAACAATCTTATCATCAAAATGCAGCTTGCGAAGGAAACTAGTGGAAATTCCAAGCAATTCAGCAGCTTCACCCGCGGAAAAGCGGCGCAGCTCTTTGCGTGCGTCGGGCGCAAAGACCTTTAGCATGTGACTTTCCAACGCCTCGGAAAGCGTTTCCGCATTCCGGCGGATCCGTGTATTGATGTGTACTATATCCGTCACATCTGCCCTCGCTCTCAGTAACGCTATTATTCGGTAGCGCTTTTGTTTCCGTTACTTAAAGCCATTGAAGTATCGCTTGCAACAGATTCTTGCGTAATCCGTATGGCGACAGGCAACAATAACCGCGTTAAGCAAGCGAAGCCGAGTAGGATCAATGTGGCAGGTATTTGATTTTGCTGAATCTTTTGTGCATGAGAAGTAATTATCCTTGCTCGAGGAACGGAACAATTCGAGAGAGCCCAACTTACGCTTACTTAGAGCCGCATCTCGTAGACCAGCAGAATCACAGCTGGTCATCCTGACCCGCAGCCATATTAGACGTCGTAATTCTTTGGACAGCTTGTCTCATGCTCAAATTTCAGAGCTTCCGGGTCTAGCTTCCCAAGAATACTCCTGACAGGGTGCGCGAAGAGGGGCTATGCCTCATTGCGGGGGAGGCCAGCGCGCGATGGTCGATATTTGGAGTGGCATTGCTCAAGCTTTCTGGCTCGTCTTCACACTTGACGCTGAGCTGCTGGAAATTGCAGGCCGATCGCTGCGTGTGACCTTGTCCGCATTGCTGGTTGCCTGCCTAATTGCTCTCCCACTGGCGGCCTTGGTCGCGGTTAAGCGGTTTCGGGCGCGGCGGTTGGTCATAGCGGTGTTGAACGCGTTGATGGGGCTGCCACCGGTGGTGGTTGGGCTAATTGTCTATGTGGTGCTCTCTCGCTCAGGGCCGCTTGGCGTTATGGGTTTGTTGTTCACACCGACGGCTATGATTATCGCGCAGGTTATCATCATCGTGCCGCTTATCGCCTCGATAGCACATCAGTCGATCCGAGATCTTTGGGAGGAGTATCACGACCTGCTCATCTCAATGAACGTCACGCAGGGGCAGAAAATACAGACCCTACTGTGGGATTCGCGCCGCGCTTTGTTGACTGCCGCCCTTGCGGGCTTTGGCCGGGCGATCGGTGAAGTGGGGGCGATCATGATTGTCGGGGGCAATATCGATCACGCAACGCGGGTACTGACGACTGCTATCGCGCTAGAGACGGGTAAGGGCGAATTTGCCTTGGCCTTAGCACTTGGTTTCGTGCTGATTGGGCTCGCAGTTGCGGTAAACTTAGCGATCCATTGGTTGGGCCGAACTGAACGAGAGGGGCGGTGGTGATGCAGCTCTTCCCGATGCAAGCTATCGCAATCGAGAGCCGCAGGCGCGGGCAGCGCTTGGTTGGGCCAATAGATTTGACGCTAGGGGGGCAGGGCGCCACGGTTGTGATCGGGCCGAATGGGGCGGGCAAGACCACTCTGTTGCAGCTGTTGCACGGCACCGCACGGCTTTCAGCCGGGCAGATCGATTGGGCTTGCCCGACGGAAGAGGCACGACATCATCAGGCATTCGTCTTCCAGCGCCCGGTGATGTTGCGGCGTACCGTTTTGGAAAACCTTACCTACCCGCTACGCCTGCGCGGTGTCGGCAAAGTAAGGGCGCGTCAGATGGCAGAGGAGTGGGCCACGCGCGTAGGATTAGAGCCACTTTTGGGCCGCGCAGCTCCAGTGCTGTCAGGCGGCGAACAGCAAAAACTGGCGCTCGCGCGGGCATTGATTTGCCAGCCGACACTGTTGTTTCTTGATGAACCTTGTGCCGCGTTGGACGGGCGCGCCACGCGTGAGATCGAAGCGATTTTACAGGCTGCGAAATCACAAGGTACCCGGCTTATCCTTTCGACCCACGATCTTGGCCAAGCACGGCGCTTGGCCGATGACGTCTTATTCCTGCTTGGCGGGCGACTGCATGAAGCAGGGCCAGCAGATACGTTTTTCAACCAACCTGAGACCGAGGAGGCTCAGGCATTTCTAAGAGGAGATATCGTAGAATGAAACATTGGATTATGGGCGCCATTTCGGCATTGGCCATCGGCAGCGCGGCGCAGGCCGCGGATGTGATGAAGATGGCTGTCACCACGTCGTTCAACAATTCCGGACTAGCTGACGTGCTACTGCCAGAGATCGCGGCAGATCTTGATCTTGAAGTGCAGTTGCTGGTCGTGGGTACTGGCCAAGCGCTCAAGCTTGGCGAAGCGGGGGATGTCGATGCGATCCTCGTACATTCGCGCAAGGCAGAAGAGGCTTTCGTTGCGGGCGGGTTTGGCAGCCACCGGACTGAGATCATGTATAATGATTTCGTCTTCATCGGGCCCAAGGCTGATCCGGCGGCAATTGCCGGGTCCGATGCGGCCACCGCAGCGCTTGCGGCAATTGCTGACGCGGGCTCAAACTTCGTTAGCCGCGGCGACGATAGCGGCACGCATAAAAAGGAACTATCGCTTTGGGCCGAAGCAGGGCTAGATCCGGTTCAGTTTGGTGATTGGTATAACGCTGTCGGCGCAGGTATGGGCGCGGCGCTTAATACTGCGTCGGGGATGCCTGCCTATGTTATGTCAGACCGGGCAAGTTGGCTGAACTTTGGCAACAAGGGCGATCTGGCGCTGCTGTACGCAGGCGATCCGGTTCTATTCAACCAATACGCCTATCTGCCAGTGAACCCTGAGATGCACGCCCACGTGAAAAATGATTTGGCCCTGAAGCTGGAAGAATGGCTGATCTCTGATCGCGCGAAGGCTTTGATCAACGATTACAAGATCAATGGTGGAACGCTGTTCGTGTTCAACGCAAAAACAGCGGAATGACCTGAGTTAGAGATCATCCGCGCCGTATTGCGGCGCGGGTGGTCTATTCGGGCAGATCGCCGTGGATTGCAAACTGCTCTAGTCCCGCGTCTTGCGGTTGGATCATCCGAAAGCTTTCGCGCACGCCTGCTTCTGTCAGTTCGCGCGCCACTGTCAACAAGCAGTTCGGCGCGTGGTCGGCGCACAGTTCAACCATCTGCGCGAGTTCTTCCGCTGCCACAGGCCGCGCGGCTTCGACTGAGGGTGCGCCGTAGTAGGTTACGAAGTGCTGTGCGAGCATATCCGTGAGCGTGGTGATCTCGGTCTCTTCGATCTGAGTTATCGCGACGAACGTGACCCGACCAAAGGTCTCCAGTCCCAGCCATCCGTTTGCAAACGCCTGACGTGCCTTGCCGGTCAGATCTCCTTCGGTCCAGTCCGAAAACTCGAAGCCGCCAGAGATGCACCATTCGCCGGTTCGAGCCGGGGAAGCAAAGACGTTGCGGTCGCTTTCGTCGAAGTGGATCGCACGGGCGAGTTTTAGGGTCATGGGGCAGGCTCCAATAAGGTTGTCAGCGGGATCAGATGCGTGGTGTCCCCATCGCGCAGTAGCATACCGAAATATTCGTCGACACCGATGAAACTGCCAGTCTCGCCCCGAAACGATACTTCGCGATCGATGTCAAAGACCAACCCGCGCCATTCACTATGGAGGCTCGCAGGACCAAGGTCTTCCCAGCGGTTGATCCAATGCAGCGTATGCCGGGCCCAAGATTCGATCAGGGCAGGCGGCCGAACCTCTGCGCAGCCTTCGGCAAAAAGCGCGGTTTGATCTGGATTGAGGCCTGTTTCGGCCATGTCAGGGTCTTCGGCCGGGTAGAGCGGTAGAGTGAAGCCCACGACAAGCCAGTCGGGGATAGCGTCGAGATCGGGGGTTGATGCGAACATGCGGAAAGCTCCGCAGGCGGCGCCATTAAGGCGAATGCCGCCGCCCCATTCCAACTGCACAGCTACCTCGGGCGGGGACAGTGCGCCGAGGGCGTTCTGAAATCCGACCCCGCAGAGCGGGAGCATGGCCACCGCCTGCGCCAAAGGCACTTCGGGCGCAAAGACCAATGCACCCTGCATCTCGGCCCCGTCCAACCGGTACGTTATGAGACCTGCATCGCAGCCGCGTGCGGCGCGCGTGCAGGCAGCACGGAGGGCGTCATCGGTCACAGCCTCGCCCGACATCAAAGGAGGGAATGAAAGCCCTTCGCTCATGCTGCGCCGGCGTCGATCAAGTGTTTCGCAATCGCGTGGAAAGCCGCGGCTTGTTTGCTGTCCGGTTGACTGACCGTAATCGGCGCGCCGCCATCCGACGCAAGCCGGATTTGCAAATCAAGCGGCACTTCGGCCAAGAGCGGCACGCCCCATTTTTCGGCCTCAGACGCGACACCGCCGTGGCCAAAGACATGTTCTTCGTGACCGCATTGGGTGCAGATATGGGTCGACATGTTTTCGATCATCCCAAGGATTGGCACCTTGAGTTGATTAAACATATCGATCCCCTTGCGGGCGTCGATCAGAGCCACATCCTGCGGTGTAGAGACGATTACCGCCCCGTCCACATGGGCCTTTTGCGCCAATGTCATCTGCACGTCGCCGGTGCCTGGTGGCAGGTCCACGATCAGTACGTCAAGCGCACCCCATTGCACCTGCGTCATCATCTGTTGCAAGGCGCCCATAAGCATCGGACCACGCCAGACGACGGCTTGATCTTCGTTGGTCATCAGGCCAATCGACATCATGGTGACGCCGTGGTTGCGCATCGGCAGGATGGTCTTGCCATCGGGCGAGGCGGGGCGGCCCGATACGCCGAGCATACGAGGCTGGCTAGGGCCGTAGACATCGGCATCCAGCAGACCAACGCGGCGGCCTTGCGCGGCGAGCGCGCAGGCGAGGTTTGCCGATACGGTGGATTTTCCGACGCCGCCTTTTCCCGAGGCGACGGCGATGATCCGGTCGACGCCGGGAATCTTCTGCGGGCCGGTTGGCTCCGCTTTACGCTGCGGCTTGAGGTCGGGCGGCGGGGCTTTCTCACTATGCCCAGTCAGCACGATGGAAACTTTTGAGACTCCGTCGACCTGCGCCAGCGCTGCTTCGGCTAGCGCTTTGGCTTTCTCATAGGCTTTGGCTTGGGCGGGCGGGATTTCCATCACGAAACGTACCGCGCCCGCGTCGTCCACATTCAGTGCACGCATCACGCCACTGGCCACGATGTCAGTCCCCGTGGCCGGATCCGTCACGGTCTTCAAGGCGGTTAGAACCGCTTCCCTGCTGGCTGTCACGTCGCTTATGCCTCGCCCTTATCCGCGCCGGCGATGGTGCCGTCGATTTCATGCTCCAGCCCAAGCTCGGGGATGGAGATCACGGCCTTAACCGGGAATGTTTTGCCGCTGGTGTCACCTTCGCGCATGGCCTTTTCGATGGCCTGCTGCGAGGTCACGCCGACCTGTTTGAGAAACTTGCGCATCGACATGTTGAAGTCTTCGCTCATGGGAGGCTCCTTTTTCTGGGGGCGGCGACCTAGTGGTCGCGCCGTTTGGAGAGGTAATCGTCGGTGGTGCGGGGGCGCGGGCGCTCATTGCCCGTCATCGGGTTGTTGGTGCTGTGATATTGCGCATTGATCCGGCAGTCATCGCACATCTGGATCATCCGCAGTTTTGCGTCATCGGCAAACATCGAATGGCTGCGCAGCTTGTCGGTGATCTTCTCAACAGTGGATTTCACCCCAAAGAGCGTGCCGCATTCGACACAAGGAAATGGCTCTTCTTCGTTCAGCACCCGTTGGCTCAATGCGGCATCAGTCAGATCAAGCTGCGGCTTGAGGCTTATGGCGTCTTCGGGGCAGATGTGCTCGCACAGACCGCATTGCAGGCAGGCGTCCTCCTGAAAGCGCAG
Source organism: Sulfitobacter sp. SH24 (assembly GCF_965641895.1). Classification (NCBI taxonomy): domain Bacteria; kingdom Pseudomonadati; phylum Pseudomonadota; class Alphaproteobacteria; order Rhodobacterales; family Roseobacteraceae; genus Sulfitobacter; species Sulfitobacter sp. SH24. The sequence goes on along the minus strand of NZ_CBFFKK010000002.1, from coordinate 282,623 downwards.
CTGCGGCAAATCAGGGTTATCGCCAAGCGCACCCGACGGGCAGAGTGAGACACAAGACAAACACAGCGTGCAGGCACCTTTGTCCACCAGCACCGCTCCATAAGGTGCACCTTGAGGCAAGGGTAGAACTTGGGCTTCTGGTTGCAACGCGCGGGCAGCCTGCCGGGCAATCTGGCGGCGGCTGCCCATCGGGCGCACGGGCTGCGCGACCGGCGTGGGGGCTGTGCCGTCATAAAGCAGATCGGTCAGCGCGTCCGGATCAGGGGTATCGATCAACATCATCCGTGCGTCGCCTGCAATGGCACGGGCGAGGGCGATCTGGGCCTCAATTGCATCGCGGTCGGCCTTGGGGCCAAGCAGTAGGGAGACATCGGCGAAACCAGCGGCCAGTGCGGCCAGCGCTTCGGCGTGACCAAAGGCCGCGAGTGCGGGCAGGTGCATGGGGATCACATCGGCAGGCAAGCCGCGCCCGTGACGCGCGGCAAGGCGGATCATCTCAGCACCGTGGTCGTCATGCACCAAAAGACGTGGCGCTTCGCCATTTGCCTCAAGATAGGCGCGCGCAAGGGTCTGGACTCGCCGCATCGTGAAATCCACAGGTGGCGCGTCATAGCTGATCGCCCCCGAAGGGCAGGCAGAGGAACACGCCCCACAGCCCGCGCAAATCATCGGGTCCACGGTCACATGATCGCCGTCCGGTGTAATTGCCCCGGTGGGACATAGATCGAGACAGGCGGTACAACCTGTCTGCCCGGCGCGGCTGTGCGCACAAAGCAATGGCTCGGTGCGCACATAAAGCGGCTGCTCGAACGTGCCGACCAAATGCGATGCGGCCAGTACGGCGGCGGCGACAGCGGGCGGATGCGCAGGATCGGCGCGGAGATAGCCTTCGCGTTTCTCATGGGCCGGGAACAGCGGCGTGTCGCCGCGCAGGTCAAGGATCAGGTCACATTGGCTGCGTGCGCCGTCGCGCGGATCGGTCCACGTCAGGGGGCCACGACCCCGCGGGTCAACCTGCCGCAATGCGTCGATCACCACTTCGAATTGGCCAAGCGCTCCTTTGGCGCGGCGCAACTTGCCAGAGATCAGATCATAGCCGCGCAGTTCGGGGAGGTTGTCGTCGGCCTCGGTCATGCTGTCTTCGATCAGCAGGGTTACGCTGAGGTGGTCTTTAAGCTGGGCTGCGGCCTCCAACGCTGCCGGTCCACGTCCAAGGATCAGGCAAAGCCCTTCGGATCCAACATCGATGGTTTTCTCGGCGGGCGCCTCTAACAGCGCCTCTGTAGCGAGCGCGGACATTTTGGGCAGTTTATCGCGGGGGTCATCTGACCATCCGGCCCGGTCGCGCAGGTCCAAGAGGGGGGCAGAGGGCTGTCCCAGTTCTTCGGCCAATTCGGTAAAGACACGCTCTTCTTGGGTGCAGCATAAAATCGCATCCCCGGTGTTCAGTGCCTTGGCCGCGCGGTCGATCTGGGTGGTGCAGAGGGCCGAACAGGGCTGCATGACCGTCAAACCGGTGCTTTCGGCCAGCGCATCGGAATCGATACGCTGCGACCCTGCGCAATCGCATGTTATCAATGTCTTGGCCATGAATTTTCCCTTGTTTCGCGCGCCAATCCGCCGCCCCTGAGGGCGCGGTTGAGGCCCCAAGCTAGACGGGATTTAGCACCGCCCACAACCGGAATCGGGCAACTCAGAGCCATGACCTTCCAAGGCCACGCAGCTCGTAAAGCGCGCGGCGCGGCGCAGTGATTCGAAATCGGCCAACCCCGCAAATTCTTAGTGAAATACTCAAGTTAGACAAAACGTCCAAAGCATCATTGACGGCGCGAGGTCGCGGGTCATCTTGTCTGAATAGCCCGGTTTTTCAGGGGATCACGCGGTTTTACGCTTCCCCCTCGAGGGGGTTTGGGGCGAAGGTCTAAGCAACGGAGGAGCCAGTTGATTCATAACCCGAAAATGTACCGGACGATGCCCTTGGGTATTGTGCTGCGGCGCGCGCCGGGTGTGACCCGGTGGGCTAAGTGGAGCTGGAAAGCGACCGCTGTGCTGCCCGGTGCCGGGGAAGCGGATTGGCGTGAGCTGCGCCGTGAGGGCGATATCGTCGAATACCACGCCGCCACACTTCAGATTGAATTACACGGTGCCGAAACGGAAGCCTATGTTCACGGGCTGGGGGCTGACGTCCCCTGTGTCTATGTGGTGATGCGCCCCATTCCTGGCGCGACCGATAAACCGTTCAAATTGGCGCTGGTCACTGCCTCTCCCTATGAGGCGCAGGATTATTGCGACAGTGCCGAAGAAGTGGTCGAAAAAATCGCGATGACGCCCGGTTTGCTGGCATGGGTGCAAGAGTTTGTTGAAGAGTTTCACCAAGAGGAGGAGTTCGTAAAGCGGCGCCGTGACCGCCTGCGGACAGACCGCCAGCAAGACGGCATCGGTGATCCGCGTGTCAAGAAACCAGCAGACGTCTACGCCTCGCCTACACTGAAACGAAAGCGTCTGGCATGAGCAGCTTTTGGCAAAAACGCCGTGCCGCCGTGGCAGCAGAGGCCAGGGCCGAAGTCCGCGTGCAAGAAGCCCGCGTGGCAGAGGCCGAAGAAGCGGCATTGGCCGAGCGCAGCGATGACGATTTGCTGGCCGAGTTCGATCTGCCCGCGCCGGAGGATCTGGTCAGCGGCGAGCAACTCCGGGCTTTCCTCAAGGCGCAACTGCCGCAACGGCTCAAGACCCGTGCGCTGCGCAGCTTCTGGCGGACCAACCCGGTGCTTGCCTGTCTTGACGGGTTGAATGACTACGACGACGATTACACAGCCGCCGCGACTGCTGGCAAACCTGTGAATACGATCTATCAAGTGGGCCGCGGCATGGTGGCCAAGGTCGAAGAGATATTGACGGCTGAGACCGATGCTCCTGAGGCGGCGGACGAGGCGGTTGCGGAAGATGCGCCCGTTCTTGCATCGACCCATGATGTGGTCGTGCCTGCCCCGCGCCGAACAGAGACAGCACTGGCGCAAACAGCCCCTCAGCAGACCTATAGCGTACCTGTAGATCATGCCGAGGAAGAGGCCGAGCAACCCGCGCCGACCCACCGCCGGATGCGGTTTCAATTTGCCAGCGATCTGGCCGATGACATGGAAGGTAGCAGTGCATGACCCAATTGGCCGCGACAACCCTACTCGAAGAGGACCGCCTGCGTGCGGACCTCTATAACTTCATGGGGCTTATCCTTTCCGGCCCTCCGGATCAGATGCTACTGGATCAATGTGCGGGACTTTCCGGCGACGACAGTGATCTGGGGCAGGGGTTCAAAGCCTTGTCGCGGCTGGCATCTAGAACCAAACCGGCGGGGGCAGAGAGCGAGTTCAATCGGCTTTTCATCGGTCTGGGTCGGGGCGAATTGCTGCCCTATGCAAGCTTTTACCTTACTGGCTTCCTGAACGAAAAGCCGCTGGCTGCTTTGCGTCAAGACATGATCGCACGCGGACTCGAGCGGGCGTCGAATGTGTTCGAGCCTGAGGATAACATCGCCTCACTAATGGAAATGATGGGCGCAATGATCGCGGGCCGCTTCTCGGCTCCGGCCACGTTGGCGCAGCAAAAGACATTCTTTAATCGGCACATTGCCCCATGGGCCGGGCATTTCTTTGCTGACCTCGAAGGCGCGAAAAATTCGGTCTTCTACGCCCCCGTGGGCAAGATTGGCCGCGCTTTTATGCAAATCGAAGCCGAGGCGTTTCGCCTCAGCAAAGACAATTAACACATGCCGAGACCGCTGGGGCGCCCCGCCCTTGAACAAGAGACGTAACAGGAGAGACAACATGACACGCAAGCCAGAGGGTTCCACCGAAGCACCGGTTCGCAAAGATCGGCGCGATTTCCTGAAGTTCGCGGGTACCGCCGCGCCACTGGCCGCCGTGGCCGTGGCAACCACCGGGACTGCAGCCGAGGCGGCCAAAACGCCTGACCTGTCGTCGGACCGCATTCAAGACACCGAGCATACGCGCGCTTATTACGCCTCTGCTCGGTTCTAATCAGATACCAAGGGGCGCTGCCTCTTAAACTTGGCCGGGCGGGAAACGCTCGCCGTTCAATAGCCACCTCAGGCGGGGACCAGCCCGCGCACAGGGAGTGAAGATATGTTGAGGAAAAAGACCAATGGGGTCGCGCGGTCTGCGCAGCGGACAGGCATCATGTCCGACGTGGCGCGCAGCGGTATTGACCGGCGCGCATTTCTGCGCGGCTCGGGCCTTGCCATCGGCGGGTTAAGTGCCATCGCCGCAACCGCAGGCAGCGTGCAACAGGCATCTGCCGCCACTGCCGCAGTCAGCGGAAAGATGGAGATCAAGAAATCCGTCTGCACCCATTGTTCGGTCGGTTGTACAGTCATCGCGGAAGTGTCTGACGGTGTGTGGTTGGGGCAGGAGCCCGGTTGGGACAGCCCGTTCAACCTTGGCGCTCACTGTGCCAAAGGCGCGTCGGTCCGCGAACACGCCCACGGCGAACGCCGACTGAAGTACCCGATGAAGAAAGTCGGCGGCGAATGGCAGCGGATTTCCTGGGAACAGGCGATCGACGAGATCGGCGACAAGATGACCGCCATCCGCGACACCTCTGGCCCGGACTCGGTCTATTGGCTCGGCTCGGCGAAACACTCCAACGAACAGGCCTATCTGTTCCGCAAGTTCGCCGCCTACTGGGGCACCAACAACGTCGACCACCAGGCGCGGATCTGTCACTCGACCACCGTGGCGGGCGTGGCCAATACATGGGGCTACGGCGCCATGACCAACAGCTACAACGACATCCACAAGTCCAAGGCGATCTTTATCATCGGCGGCAACCCCGCCGAGGCGCACCCGGTGTCGCTTCAGCACTTGTTGAAATCGAAAGAAGAGAACAACGCGCCGCTGATCGTTTGTGATCCGCGTTTCACCCGCACGGCGGCCCATGCCGATGAATATGTGCGGATGCGTCCCGGTTCTGACGTGGCGCTGGTTTGGGGCATTCTCTACCACATCTTCGAAAACGGTTGGGAAGACGAAGAATTCATCCGCACCCGTGTTTGGGGCATGGATGAGATCCGCAAAGAAGTCGCCAACTGGACACCAGATGAGGTTGAGCGCGTCACCGGCGTACCGGGCGAGCAGCTTCAGCGCGTGGCGCGGACCTTGGCCAACAACCGTCCGGGCACCGTGATCTGGTGCATGGGTGGCACACAGCACACCAACGGCAACAACAACACCCGCGCCTACTGCATCTTGCAACTGGCTTTGGGCAACATGGGCACCGCCGGCGGCGGCACCAATATTTTCCGTGGCCATGACAACGTGCAGGGCGCGACTGACCTTGGCGTTCTTGCCGATACGTTGCCGGGCTACTATGGCCTGTCCGATGGCTCTTGGGCGCATTGGGCGCGGGTCTGGGATGAGGAACTGGAATGGCTCCAAAGCCGTTTCGCCTCTTGGACCGATGGCGCGGGCGAAGAGCAGAAAATGATCAACCTTACCGGCATTCCGGTATCGCGTTGGATCGACGGTGTGCTTGAGGACCGTGAGAACTTAGAACAGCCCGACAACACCAAGGCGATGGTGCTGTGGGGCCACGCGCCGAACTCGCAGACCCGCCAAAAGGAAATGAAGACGGCGATGGAGAAGCTGGACCTGCTGGTCGTGGTCGACCCATACCCAACCGTCTCTGCCGTTCTGCACGATCGGACCGACAACACCTACCTGCTCCCGGCCTGTACGCAGTTCGAAACTTCCGGTTCTGTGACCGCATCGAACCGCTCGCTCCAGTGGCGCGAAAAGGTTGTCGAGCCGCTGTTTGAAAGCCTGCCGGACCACACGATCCTCTATAAGTTTGCCAAGAAGTTCGGCTTTGAAGATCGCATGTTCCGCAACATTGAGGTGAATGGTGAAGAGCCGCTCATCGAAGACCTGACGCGCGAGTTCAACAAAGGCATGTGGACCATCGGCTATACGGGGCAGTCGCCCGAGCGGATGAAGATGCACATGCAGAACCAGCACACCTTCGACAAAACCACTCTGCGTGCCAATGGCGGCCCGGCGGATGGCGATTACTACGGCATGCCATGGCCCTGCTGGGGCACGCCCGAGATGAACCACCCCGGCACGGCGAACCTTTACGATATGTCGCTGCCGGTGGCCCAAGGTGGTCTGACCTTCCGCGCCCGTTTCGGGGTAGAACGTGACGGTGAGAACCTGCTCGCCGAAGGCGTCTATTCCGCCGGTTCGGAAATCAAGGACGGCTATCCCGAATTCACCATGCAGATGCTGATGGATCTGGGCTGGGACGGTGATCTGACAGCCGAAGAGCGAAGCATCATCGAAGCGGTCGCAGGCTACGAAGCGCCTGAGAACGCGGATGATGGTCAGGCGGAAGTTGGCGAAACCTCGCAACAGGGTGAGATCGATTCCGATTACGTGGCCCAAGTCGGCGGCATCAACTGGAAGACCGACCTGTCGGGCGGCATCCAGCGGGTGGCGATCGAGCATGGCTGCGCGCCCTTTGGGAACGCCAAGGCCCGCTGCGTGGTCTGGACCTTCCCCGACCCGGTGCCAAAACACCGCGAGCCGCTCTATTCCAACCGGCGCGATCTGGTGGCGGATTATCCGACCTACGAAGACAAGACCTTCTGGCGGGTGCCGACGCTTTACGCCTCGATCCAAAAGAACGACTTCTCGCAGGAATTCCCGATCATCCTCACCTCTGGCCGCTTGGTCGAATATGAGGGCGGCGGGGACGAGACCCGGTCGAACCCATGGCTGGCCGAGCTGCAACAGAACATGTTCATCGAGATCAACACCCGTGACGCCAACAACCTCGGCGTGCGCGACGGTTCAGATGTCTGGGTCGAAGGGCCCGAGGGCGGCAAGATCAAGGTGATGGCCATGGTCACCGAACGGGTGGGCGAGGGCGTGGCCTTCATGCCCTTCCACTTCGGCGGGCACATGGGCGGCGTCAGCCTGCGGGACAAATACCCCGACGGGGCCGATCCGATTGTTCTGGGCGAAAGCACCAACACGGTTCAGACCTACGGCTACGATTCAGTGACGCAAATGCAGGAGACCAAAGCGACTCTCTGCAAGATTATGCCAGCGTAAGGAGACAAGAGAATGGCAAGAGCAAAGTTTCTCTGCGATGCCGAGCGCTGCATTGAATGCAACGCATGTGTAACGGCTTGTAAGAACGAACACGAAGTCCCTTGGGGCATCAACCGCCGCCGCGTGGTGACCATTCAAGACGGCCAACCGGGCGAACGCTCGATCTCGGTCGCTTGTATGCACTGCTCGGACGCGCCCTGTATGGCGGTCTGCCCGGTGGATTGTTTCTACCAGACAGATGACGGCATCGTGTTGCACTCCAAAGACCTCTGCATTGGTTGCGGTTACTGCTTCTACGCCTGCCCCTTTGGCGCGCCGCAGTATCCCCAGGCTGGCAACTTCGGCAGCCGCGGCAAGATGGACAAATGCACCTTCTGCGCCGGGGGCCCCGAGGAAAATCACAGCCAAGCCGAATTCCAGAAGTACGGCCGCAACCGGATCGCAGAAGGCAAACTGCCCATCTGCGCCGAGATGTGTTCGACCAAGGCGCTTCTGGCCGGTGACGGTGACATGGTGTCCGACATCTACCGCGAGCGTGTCGTCGCGCGCGGCTTTGGCTCCGGCGCTTGGGGCTGGGGCACAGCTTACGAGCAAAAGGGCCAGTAACGGCTTTCGGGGCGGCCTGACCGGGCCGTCCCTTTTCTCCATATCTGTCTAGCCGGGGGATTACCCATGCTGCGCCACCTGATGGCTCTTTTCATTCTCGCCTTGGCCGCGCTGCCGGTCAGCGCCACGGCGCAGGACGTGCGCCTGCCCGAGAACGCGACCCCCTCGGCCATTGACCGCGCCAACACCGGCGGCGCGCAGAACTTGGCCGACATCGAACGCCGCCAAAACGGGGCCGAGATTGACGACGGGTTCCGGCGCAACAATCTGGGGGGCGACGCCGCTACGGTGCCGGGCCTTGGCCCGCTTGGCGGACGGTCGGACCCGGACCTGTGGCGCGGCATCCGCTATAACGAATTGCCCGTTCGCGTCAGCACGATGAACAAGACCGGCCGCGTGCTGGTGCAAGACAACGGCATGTGGTGGCAGCAGTTCCGCGAAGGGCCGCTGGCAACCTACGGCGCTTGGCTTCTTGCCGGGACGCTGGCCGTGCTCTTGCTCTTTTACCTTCTGCGAGGCCGGATCCGCATCGAAGGCGGCAAGGTCGGGCGTACCGTCACCCGCTTTAAAGCGATCGAACGGTTTGCCCATTGGATGCTGGCCGGGTCTTTCATCCTGCTTGCTCTGACAGGCTTGGCCACGCTCTTTGGCCGTAAGGTGGTCATTCCGCTCTTGGGGCATGAGTTCAACTCGGTCCTGCTGACCGGGTCCAAGTTCATCCACAACAACGTCTCATGGGCCTTTATGATCGCGCTCGTCATGGTCTTTGTAATGTGGATTTGGCACAATATCCCGAACAAGACCGACTGGGTTTGGATCAAGCAAGGCGGCGGTTTCATTGGCGACAAACACCCGCCCGCGAAGAAGTTCAACTTCGGCCAAAAGATTGTCTTCTGGGCCGTGATCCTCTTGGGCTTCTCTGTATCGCTCTCGGGCCTGTCGCTGTTGTTCCCCTTTGAGATCCAGCTTTTTGGCCATACCTTCGGCCTTATCAACGACATCGGCGTGGCAGACGCGGCGGGCCTTGGTCCCTTGCAGGACGATCTGACGCCTCATGCGGAAATGCAATATGCCCAGCTTTGGCACGCGATCATCGGCTTTCTGATGATGGCGGTAATCTTGGGGCACATTTATATCGGGACACTCGGTATGGAGGGCGCCTTTGACGCCATGGGCAACGGCGAGGTTGATGAACGTTGGGCAGAGCAGCACCATTCGCTCTGGCTTGATGAAGTCAAAGATGACAAGCGGACCCCCGCAGAATGATGGGCGGCGTTCAGGTAAAAGGATACGCGCAATGAAAGCCATGCTGGCAGGGTTTCTGGGCGTCGCGGTGATCGGCGTTGTGGCCTATTTCGGACTGCATGAGATGGGCTTTTCCTCGGCTGAGGTCTATTCAGGTGAAAACGTCCGGCTGGACTGACACCGAAGAGGCATATCATGGCGGCAGGCGATGAATACGGCGGCACGCTCGAAGGCGCGTCGATCCTTGTGATCGACGATGAACCGGGGATGCGCCATTTCCTCACCAAGATATTGGAGCCGCGTGTCAAGCGCGTGGCACAGGCCGCGTCGCCTGCAGAGGCGACCAAACTCTTGGACGAGGCGCATTTTGATGTGGTCGTTCTGGACAATGTCATGCCCGGCAAAACCGGGCTGGAATGGGTGGTCGAGCAACGCCGTAAAGGGTTTTACGCCGACACGGTTCTGATCACCGCCTATGCCGATCTGGAAACCGCCATCGCCGCGCTGCGCGCGGGCGTTAGTGATTTCGTGTTGAAACCCTTTCGGGCGAACCAAATCCTCGGGGCGGTGTCCCGCACGCTGGACCGCAAGAACCTGCGCCGTGACAATACGCTGCTTCGGCGCGAGTTGCATGGCGGCGCTGCGGTTCAAATGCTCGGCAAGTCCGAAGTGCTGGCAAAGGTGCGCGGCATGCTGAGCCGCCTCGCCCCTGTGCCGACCCCGGTTCTTTTCACCGGAGCCAGCGGCACGGGCAAGGAGTTGGCCGCGCGGCAATTGCATCAGATGTCTGACCGCGCTGACAATCCCTTTGTCGCGGTGAACTGCGCTGCCATCACGCCGGATCGGATCGGGCCGGAACTCTTTGGGGCGGTGGAAGGGAATGAAACCCTGCAACCGGGTCTGTTCCTTTTGGCCGATGGCGGCACACTGTTCCTAGATGAAGTAGCGCAGATGCCCGAACAGCTTCAGGCGGCGCTGCTGCGGGTGTTGGAAGACCAGCGTATCCGCCCCGAGGGGGCCGAACGGGAGATCCCGCTGAACCTGCGGTTTCTTTTCGCCACCAATGCCAACCTGCCGAAGGCCGTGGAAGAGGGGCGTTTCCGCGCCGACCTTTATCACCGCATGAACGTTGTCGAAGTGGCAATGCCGCCGCTCAAGGACCGCTCAGACGATATCGTCGAACTGGCGGCAATGTTCATGCGGCAATTCTCAACTGCGCTTGGGATGCCCGCGCTCCGTCTGGATGCGGAGACTTTGCTCAAGCTCCGGCGTTACGACTGGCCGGGCAATGTGCGAGAATTGCGCAACCTAATCGAACGCTCGGTCATCCTTGGCAGCTTGCCCGAAGCCTTCGCAGGGCATGGCACGGTTGACGGACCGCGGGCGATTGAAGACCTCGAACTCGTCACACAGCGCCACATGCTGCACATTCTTGACCTTTCGGGCGGCAACCGGGCCGAGGCCGCGCGGCGCTTGGGCGTCTCGCGCAAAACCGTTGACCGCAAGCTTGCCGCTTGGGCCGCCGAGGGCTTGGATATCGAGGTACTCTGACTGATATAAAGCTATGCGAAATGCGCATATCTGTTCCGCATGTGTGGAATCCCCGTTAGATTCTCAGAATATCATTCCGCCCTGGGTGCTATGAAGCGGAGTGATATCCTTCACTCGGCGCTCCTCTAAACCCATTATTCCATCTGAACCGATCCCGCCCGCCAAACGTTCCTGTTTAAGCGACGGTGTTGAAGCGGGCGGCCCCCGGTGACATCTGATGCTCAAGCTTTACAGGAGTAAATTCAATGCTGAAACAGATCGTTACCGCAACCGCGCTCGCCGCGGTATCCGGCACCGCAGCCTTTGCCCAAGACAATGAGACGCTGCGCGTCGGCATGTCGGGCGGCTATTTTCCGTTCACCTTTGTGAAACTCGACGAGCTTCAGGGGTTTGAAGTCGACGTGATGAACGCCGTTGGCGAAGAGGCCGGGCTTGAGGTTGAGTTCGAAACTATGGCCTTTTCCGGTCTGATCGGTGCGCTAGATGCAGGGCGCATCGACACGATCGCCAACCAAATCACCATCACACCAGAGCGCGAAGAAAAGTTCGCCTTCACCGCGCCCTACGTTTTTGACGGCGCGCAGGTCGTCATCAAAGAGGGCAACGAAGAGATCGGCAGCGTTGAAGATCTGCGCGGCAAAACCGTTGCGGTAAACCTCGGCTCGAACTTTGAGCAACTGCTTAACGAACTTGATTTCGCTGATGAGATTGAGATCAAGACTTATGAATCCAACATCGCCCAAGATACCGCGCTTGGCCGTGTGGACGCATTTGTCATGGACCGCGTCTCCTCTGCGCAACTGATTCAGGAAAGCCCCCTGCCGCTGGAACTTGCTGGCAAGCCTTTCTCTGAGATTCGCAATGCGCTGCCGTTCCAAGACAACGACGAAGGTCGCGCCCTGCGCGACCGCGTAGACACCGCACTGGAATCGCTGCGCGAAGACGGTACATTGGCCGAAATCTCGGACAAGTGGTTCGGCACAGACATCACCAAAGCGGAGTAACCCATGCGGGCGCTAGACCTTGACTACATGCTGGGGCTGGTGCCCGTCATATCGGGCTATGTACCACTGACACTGTTAATGGCGGCGGCGGGGATGGTGTGCGCACTCATCCTCGCCTCGCTTTTGGCGGTAGAGCGGGTGGCGAAGGTGCCGGTGCTCGATTGGTTCGTAGTGCTTTTCATCAGCTTTTTTCGCGGTACGCCGCTGCTGGTGCAACTGTTCCTCTTTTACTACGGCCTACCCCAAGCGCTTTCGTTCTTAACCAAGATCGACGGTGTGACCGCGACGATCATGGGGCTGACGCTGCATTTCGCGGCGTATATGGCCGAGAGCATCCGCGCTGCCATTGCGGGTGTGGACCGCAGTCAATGGGAGGCCGCGCAGTCTATCGGCATGACTCAAGGCCAGATGATGTTGCGTATCATCTTGCCGCAGGCCGCCCGGATCGCTGCGCCAACTTTGGTGAATTACTTCATTGATATGGTCAAAGGCACTTCGCTGGCTTTTACGCTTGGCGTGACCGAGATGATGGGTGCCGCGCAGAAAGAGGCGGCAGGCAGCTTTCTTTATTTCGAAGCCTATCTTGTTGTCGCGATGGTCTATTGGGTCATCGTCGAAGCGTTAAGCCAAGGCCAGAAACGACTTGAAACCTATCTGAACAAGGCGTTCGTACGATGATTGATATTTCTGGCCTGACCAAGCATTTCGGCGGCACGCCTGTGTTGGATGGCATCGACTTGCAGATCGCGGATGGGGAGCGGGTCGTGGTGATCGGCCCTTCGGGAACGGGCAAGTCGACCCTGCTGCGCTGTCTTAACTTTCTCGACGTGCCGCAGGCGGGGCAGATTTCCATTGGTGATGTGACCGTTGATGCTGCAAAGGCGCGCAAGTCGGATATATTGGCGCTGCGCCGCCGCACTGCAATGGTGTTCCAGAACTACGCGCTTTTTGCGAATAAAACTGCCAAGCAGAACATCATGGAAGCACTGGTGACGGTGCACAAGCGCCCGGTTGAAGAGGCTGAGAAACGAGCAATGGCGGTGCTAGCCGAAACCGGTTTGGCGGATAAAGGGGATAGCTTTCCTTCCGCTCTGTCGGGGGGGCAACAACAGCGGGTTGGCATTGGCCGCGCCATGGCGCTTGAGGCGGAGCTGATGCTGTTTGATGAGCCAACTTCGGCGCTTGATCCTGAATGGGTAGGGGAGGTGCTTGATCTGATGCGTGCAGTGGCGGAACGCAAGCAAACGATGCTGATCGTCACCCATGAGATGCAATTCGCGCGTGAGATCGCAGACCGGATCATCTTCATGGATGGTGGCAAGATCGTGGAAAGTGGTTCCCCATCGGAGATTTTCGGTGCCCCAAAAGATGCAAGGTTGCAGAAGTTTCTTAAGCGGGTCGGAGAATAGCCGGGGACGGAGTGAAGCCGGAACTGCCGGTTCAACAGATCCAAAAAGGCCCGCCAATTGGCGGGCCTTTTCGTGAGATTCTTACTCAACTCATTCCGCGCAGGCGCGGATTTTTTCGATGTCCGGACCGTTGGGCGTGCGGCCCAAGTTGAACGGGGCCGATGCATCACGCCATTTGGCGTAGTCGTTCAGATACTCCAACTGGCTCAGGTAAACCTTTGCGGAATCGGGGTTCTCACAGGCGGTCTCTTCGATGGTCTCATTGGCCATTTCCTGAACGGTCGCCAGCGTTTCATCGTCGTAGCGGTTGATTTCGATGCCCGCGTCGAGGAACTGCTGATAGGCTTCGGTCGCGCGCTTTTCGGTGAAGGAGAGCGACCAGACGAGGTTGGCCTGTGCCGCGATTTCAAGTGCTTCGCGGGTTTCGTCCGACAGCGCGTCCCACGCGCCTTTGTTGATCATCACACCGAAGATCGACGCCGACTGGTGCCAGCCCGGTGTCGCCCAGTATTTGGTGACCTGCTGGAAACCGCCCGAGAAATCGACGTTGGGGGTCGAGAATTCCGCGCCATCGATCACACCGCGCTCAAGCGACTGATAGATTTCGCCACCGGCCATGGAGACCTGCGAACCGCCCAGTTTTTCCAACAGACGGCCCTGCTCCAGACCCGACAGACGCAGACGCTTGCCCTTGAGGTCTTCCAGCGTGACGATCTGCTCGTTGGTGCGGAAGCCGGATTCGTTGTTGGTCACGCCGTAGGGCAGGTAGACCATGCCGAACTTGCCGTAGATCTCGTTATAGAGCTCTTTGCCGCCCCACTGCTCGATCCAGTTGACGTAATCAACCGCGTTGAACAGGCTCGCCGTGGTCGCCAGCGGCGAGAAGGCAGAGTTGCGGCCAGCCCAGTAACCGGGCCAGTCGGCGCCAGCCTGCACCGTGTTGGATTCAACCGCGCCAAAGACTTCGCCTGCGGGGACGAGCGAGCCGCCTTCGAAGAATTCGATGGTCAGGTCTTCGCCGGTCAGCTTGTTGGCCAGATCAACGAAGTGTTTGTCGATCTCGATCAGTTCCAGCGAAGTGGGCCATGTGGTGGTCATGGTCCAGTTGTCTTGGGCCGCGGCCTGCGTGCCAAAGCCTGCGCAGAGTGCCAGACCGGCAAGTGTTGATTTCAATTTCATAATATTCTCTCCTCCGTTGGTTTATTTTGTATAGAGCGTTTCCGGGAGCCAGGTGACAAGCTGCGGGAACAGGGCGATGGCCACGCACATCATCAGGATCAACCCGATGAACGGCAGCACACCGACGATGATATGCGACGTCTTGACCTCACGTGGGGCGATGGCGCGCAGATAGAACAGCGCATATCCAAAGGGCGGCGTCAGGAACGACGTCTGCAGGACCACCGACATCAGGACGACGAACCACAACAGGCTCACGTCCATCTCCTGAACGATGGGCAGGAAGATTGGGAAGGACAGCAGCACGATGCCGGTCCAGTCGAGGAAAGCACCGAGGATGAAGACGATGAACATCATCATCGCGATCAGCAGCCAAGGCGCCATGTCGAGGTTGCGGATGATCTCTTGGGTGGCGCGCAGACCCCCCGTGATGTTGAACACCCCGGTAAAGGCCGTGGCACCAACAACAATGAACAGGATCATCGCCGAGGTACGCCCGGTTTCGAGCATCGCGCCATAAAAACTCGCCCAAGTGAATTTGCGCCGCATAATGACGATCACCAACGCGAGCGCGGCACCAATGGCCGAGGCTTCGGTCGCCGTGGCGATGCCCGCCAGCAGCGAGCCAAGGATACCAAGGATCAGCACAAGTGGCGGCACCGCTTCGATCAGCAACATGCGGAGCAGAGCGGGCTTGGAGATTTTCTCATCCGGCTCGACCGCGGGGGCCATATCAGGGCGTACAACGGCAACGATAAAGACCCAGACCGCATAAAGCAGGCCCAGAACCACGCCCGGCACCATCGCACCGGCGAACAGTTCACCCACCGACAGCGGCGAATAGGAGGCCATAAGGATCAACATGATCGACGGCGGGATCAGAATGCCAAGGCAGCCTGAAGCCGCGATGACACCGGTAGTAAGCGTCGGACTATAACCATATTGCAGCATCGGGCGTAGCGCCATGACACCCATCACGGTGATCGATGCGCCAATGATGCCGGTGGTCGCCGCCAGTAGGATCGAAATGAAGACCACTGCCAAGGCCAGACCGCCGCGGATGTTCGACATCAAAAGCCGCAATGATTCGAACATCTTATCCGTCACGCCCGAATCAGAGAGAAATCTGGCCATCAAGATGAACAACGGAATCGCGATCAGGGTGAAGTTATCCAGCACATCGCCAAAGATGCGGTTGATGACGATACCCAGCACCATCGGCTTGCCAGCAATAACAGCGCCCAGAACAGCGGTGCCGCCCAGAACAAAGGCCAGCGGGTGACCCATGAAAAGGCCCAGCAACAGCAGGCCAAACATGGTGAGTGCAATAAGTTCAGGCGTCACGGGGCAGTTCCTGACGGTTAAGTACGAGTTTCAAAAATTCCGCCACGCCTTGCAGCAACAGCAAACCAGCGGCGAGCGCCATGGCCATCTTTAGCGGGTAGACCGGCAGTTGGACGGAGCCATAGGTCGTCTCGCCCTGAGCATAAGAGCGCATGGCGAATTCATAAGAGCGGGTGGTGAAGACCCAAGCAAAGGGGAAGAAAAAGATCACATAGCCCGCCGCTTCGACCCAGCGGCGCAGGGTG
The DNA here is from genome assembly GCF_965641895.1 of Sulfitobacter sp. SH24. Taxonomy (NCBI): domain Bacteria; kingdom Pseudomonadati; phylum Pseudomonadota; class Alphaproteobacteria; order Rhodobacterales; family Roseobacteraceae; genus Sulfitobacter; species Sulfitobacter sp. SH24. The sequence goes on along the minus strand of NZ_CBFFKK010000002.1, from coordinate 266,913 downwards.
GGGGCAAGGGTTTCGGTGATCAGGTCAACCCGCACATGGGCCTGATGACGCAGCGCATAGCCGCCCAGCATGACGAAATAAAAGCCATATAGCTGTTTAGTCACATCAAAGGCCCAGCGTGTCGGATCGTTCAGCGCATAGCGCATGAACACGTCATAGATGATGATCGCAGCAAAGATGACGGCAACGACCGACACAATGCGCCCGACGAATTCGTTCATCTGGTCGATGAATTTTAACAAGATCTGAGCCCTCCCTGGCAGCTCGCACATTATTCACCTTTCTGCCGAAAACAAGGCGAAAGACTAATAATACTACCGCTTTACGTAGCACTACGTATGCGGCTTCGGGGGAGATTGTCTAGCAAGAGGCAGGTTCAATTCGTGTAGACCATGGACATTTGCGAAAACCGACGATTATCTGCTGAACATAGCCCTCTGCGCCGACGTCGGAGGATGCTTAACAATTATCCTTTGGGAGGAAAAACATGGATCGTCGTTCATTTATTCGCAAAGCCGGTGTGATGGGAGCAGGTGCTGCTGCTACGACGCTTGCAGCGCCCGCAATTGCGCAGGGCAACATCACGTGGCGTATGGTTACCACATGGCCCAAGAACTTCCCCGGTCTGGGTGTCGGCGCACAGCGCCTGGCCGACCGGATCACTGCCGCTTCGGGCGGCGAACTGACCATTCAAGTATTCTCGGCTGGTGAGATGGTTCCGCCGCTGCAGTCGCTGGACGCGGTGATCGACGGCACCGCCGAGATGAGCCACGGTGCGGCTTACTACTGGCAGAACAAATCGCCCGCGCTGTCCTTCTTTACCGGCGTTCCTTACGGCATGACCACGCCCGAGCTGACAGCTTGGATGCGTTACATGGGCGGTCAGGAAATCTGGGACGAGATCTATGACCAGTTCGGCGTTCAGGGCTTCCTGTCCGGCAACACCGGCACCCAAACGGGTGGTTGGTTCCGCGATGAGCTGAAGAGCCTCGACGATGTCAAAGGGGTGCGCTTCCGTACGCCGGGCCTTGGTGGCCGCGTGTGGGAAAAACTGGGCGCGACCGTGACAAACATGGCGGCGGGCGAGATTTTCCAAGCGCTGCAATCTGGCACGCTGGATGCCGCTGAATTCGTTGGCCCTTACAACGATCTGGCGCTCGGCTTCCATCAGGTGGCCAAGAACTACTACATGCCATCCTTCGTGGAATCGGGTCTGGCGACCGAGCTCGTCGTCGACAAGAAGAAGTATCAGGAACTTCCAGAGAACCTGCAGGCGATCATCCGCGATGTGAGCCAAGCGGAATACGACCAAGTCGCCGCCGACTTCTATGCCAATGACCCGCGCGCGCTGAAGACGCTGGTGGATGAGCATGGCGTGACCGTGCGCAACTTCCCCGACGACATCATGGAAGCCGGTGCCAAAGCCTCGGTCGAAGTGGTCGAAGAACTGCGCAACAGCGACGATCCGCTGGTCAAGAAGACCGCCGAGAGCTTCGTCGAAGCGCTGAATCTTGTCCGTACCCGGACTGAGAACATTGATAGCCCCTATGTTCAGGCACGTCAGAAGTTCCTGAAGTACTGAGCTTTGCAGTAAGAGATGAGGAAAGGCCCGGTGGAGACACCGGGCCTTTTTCTATTGGGGTAGGGGCCTAGTCTCTGTCCCGCCCGGTTGCACAACGGGCATCGCCCTCCCTCCCCCCGGAGGGCGATTTTGCAACGCTTCGCCAGCCGGATCGGTCAGCGGTTGATGCACCGGGGCAGCTACTTTCAAACGCGCGGATCGCCCCCCAAGGGAGGGCGATACACTTAGCGCGTCAAAAGACACGGAGGCTTTTAGCCCGAGATCACCTTCGGCAACCATGTCACGATCTGCGGGAAGGCAAACAGGATCGCAATCGCCACCACCTGCAAGGCCACGAAGGGCAAAATGCCTTTGTAAATCGCACTGGTCGGCAGATCCTCTGGGGCCACCCCGCGCAGATAGAACAGCGCAAAGCCAAAGGGCGGCGTGAGGAAGGACGTTTGCAGGTTTACCCCGACCAATACACCAAGCCAGATCGGATCAATATCCAGCATCAAGAGCACAGGCGCGGTGATGGGGATCACGATGAAGATGATCTCGAATGTGTCAAGGATGAACCCAAGGAAGAACATGATAACCATGACCACCGCCACAGCTGCCAAGGGGCCGCCGGGCAGGTTGCTTAGGAATTCATGAACCAGATTGTCGCCGCCCATCATGCGGAACACGATGGAAAAGACCGATGCGCCCAGCAGGATGATAAAGACCATGCTGGTGATCGTTGCCGTGGCAATCATCGTCTCACGCAGGATGCGGAAGGACAGACGCCAGCGAAACGTAGCTAGAATCATCGCGCCGACTGCACCGACTGAAGCGGCCTCTGTCGGGGTGGCGATGCCACCGAGGATCGAGCCCAGCACAGCGAGGATCAGCAACAGCGGCGGAACCAACGCCACAAAGAAATCACGCAGCAATTCGCCCTTCTCATCGGCGGGTACAGGGGTTGCGGGGCAAGATTCAGGCGCGGTCACAGCTTTGAACAGCACATAGCCGAGGTAGAGCGACACCAACAAGATGCCCGGCAAAAGCGCCCCAGCAAAAAGGTCACCGACCGACACGGGCGAAGGCGCAAAGTTACCCTTGGCCATCTGCACCTGAGAGTTGATGCCCGCCAGCATATCGCCCATGAAAATCAACACGGTCGACGGCGGAATGATCTGCCCCAATGTCCCGCTTGCACAGATTACCCCTGTCGCAAGCTTTGGATCATAGCCGGCCCGCAACATCGCAGGCAAAGAGATCAGCCCCATGGTCACAACCGTCGCGCCAACCACGCCGGTCGACGCAGCAAGCATCGCGCCCACGATCACGACGGAAAAGCCAAGGCCCCCGCGCATATTGCCGAAAAGTTTGCCCATGGTCATCAGCAGTTGCTCGGCAATCTGGCTGCGTTCCAGCATCACCCCCATAAAGATAAACAGTGGCACGGCAACCAGCACTTCGTTGGTCATAAAGCCGATATAGCGGTTGGGCAGTGAGCCAAAGTTCGACGGATCGAACACACCAAAGCCGATGCCGACCAACCCAAAAAGCAGCGATACACCGGCAAGGGTAAAGGCCACCGGAAAGCCGAGCAGCAAAAAGCCGATCACGCCAAAGAACATAAGCGCGGCGAGCATCTCGCCAATCAAAATCGGATCCATCAAACGGCTCCCTGCGGGTGGTCTGCGGGGATTTGATCCCGGCTATATTGGATGGATTTGGGAACCAGCTCGGCATTGCCGCTTAGCACCAGAACGGAGCGGATGATCCACGCGATGCCCTGAAGGGCAATCAGCGCGGCGAAACCGATGATGAACGCCTTAAGGATGTAGAGCCCCGGCATGCCGCCCACATTGGCCGAGGCCTCGCTATAGCCCCACGCCCGCTGCACGAATGGCATGGAATAAGCGTAGACGACCCAGCAAAAGGGAAGCAAAAACACCACCACGCCGATCAGATCAATCAGCGCACGGCGCGCCATTTTGGCGGGGCGGTAAAAGATATCGACACGCACATGGTCATCACGCAGCAGGGCAAAGCCCGCGACCGCAGTGAACATCGCACCATTCAGCCAGATATAGAGATCCTGCATCCAGACAAAGCTAATCGCAAAGACATATCGCTGCACGACGACAGCGAAACAGACAAGCACGATGCCGAGTGACAGCCACGCAAAGACATTGCCGATGATAATATTCACCGCACAGATAAGTTTGGCAATTCCTGCTAGAAAACGCACCCTTGTCCCCTCTCCCGTCAAGTTCGCTTGCACGTCAATCAAAGGGAGGGGGGAAAATGTCAAGATTTAGATGCTCTACGCGGCCCAAGCCTGCCAGCTGTGTTTGTGCGGCGACATGGGGGGCGACCCATCAATAGATACTAGTTTCAGGTGCTAACCCCTTGCGAACCATCCCGCGGTACATGCCCTGAGAGTTGAAAGGCATCGCGATATTGCCTGCCGGGTCCACCGCGATGACCCCGCCCGAACCATCGTGATTGGCAAGATCCTGCATCACAACATGATTGGCGGCCGTGGCAAGGTCTTCGCCCGCGTGGCGCATCCGTGCGGCAATCTCTCCGGCTGCGTTCCAGCGGATGAAGATCTCGCCATGCCCCGTGCCAGAGACAGCGCAGGTCGCATTATCCGCAAAGGTGCCCGCCCCGATCATCGGCGTGTCACCCATGCGGCCCGGTGCCTTGGCGGTCATCCCCCCGGTCGAGGTTGCCGCCGCGATATTGCCAGCTTCATCACGCGCCACCGCCCCGACGGTGCCATGCCGCCGCGCCGGATCGTCCGACACTTCACCCCGCGCGCGCAGCTCCAGCGTTTCTTGCAGCGCATCCCAACGGGATTGAGTAAAGAAATAGTCGTGATCGCCAAAGGGAAGCTCTGCTTGCTGGGCGATTTCTAATGCGTTGGGGCCAATCAGCGTAACATGTTCCGTCCGCTCCATCACCGCGTGGGCCAGCCGGATGGGGTTCTTTGGGCCAAACACGCCAGCCACCGAACCTGCACGTCGGTCGCGCCCGTCCATCACGGCGGCGTCCATCTCCTGTTTACCCTCAGAGGTATAGACCGCGCCGCGCCCGGCGTTGAACAGCGGCTCATCCTCCAGCGCGCAGACCGAGGCGACAACCGCGTCCACCGCGCTGCCACCATCGCGCAGCACGGCTTCCCCAGCTTCCACCGCGCGGGCCAGTCCGGCGTGATAGGCGGCCTCTTTTTCTGGGGTCATATTCCGTTTCAAAAGGGTTCCGGCACCGCCGTGAATGGCTAGGGAGTAAGTCATTTGCGCCCTTTCACCCTGCCACCCGGTGCAGCATTTGGCGGCCCGGAGTCAGCCCCTGCACTTTCTCAACAATCGACCGCGCGTCGATGCCGAAGTGTTGGTAGAGGTCCGCGATGGTCCCGGTCTGTCCGAAATGCTCGACCCCAAGCGGTACCGTCTGATGTCCGACGACCGAGCCGAGCCACGACAGCGTTGCCGGGTGGCCATCAATCACCGTCACCATTTTGCAATCGCGCGGCAGATCGGCCAGCAGGCTCTCAATGTGGCTTTCCGCTTCTGCATTGCCCCGCGCCCGGGCGCGCTGCGCCGCCGTCCATCCGGCGTTGAGACGATCCGCGGAGGTGACTGCCAGCACGCCCACATCGCGCCGACCTTCGGCGATCATCCCCGCCGCCTTGATCGCTTCGGGCGCTACGGCTCCCTGATAGGCGATCACCACGTCGCAGTTCGGCCCCGGCTTGCGCAGCCAATAGGCCCCGTCGATGGCACCTTGGCGGAAGTCTTCGTCGACACGTTTGCCGGGCTGTTCGATGGGGTTCGTCGTCAGCCGCAGATAGACCGAGCCGCCGGTCTCGTCGCGCAGCCAAGTGCGCTCGTCCGGGTCGCCCTCGCCATCACGCTGCAGGTAATCGAAGGCCCATTGCATGATCACGGCCAACTCGTCGGCGAAAGCGGGCTCAAAGCTCGCCAGCCCGTCTTGGCTCATGCCGATGAGCGGCGTGCCGATGGACTGATGCGCTCCGCCCTCGGGCGCCAGTGTCACACCCGACGGCGTACCGACGATCATAAAACGCGCGTCTTGATAGCAGGCATAGTTCAGCGCGTCCAAACCACGGGCGACGAAGGGGTCGTAAACCGTGCCGATGGGAATGACCCGCTTGCCAAAAAGCGAATGCGACAGACCCGCAGCACCCAGCAGGAGGAAGAGGTTCATCTCGGCGATGCCCAACTCGATATGCTGGCCCGTGGGCGTAAATTCCCACTTCGCGGTCGAGGGGATCTTTTCGTTGATAAAGGTATCGGCCTGTTCCTTGCGGGCGAAGAGCTTGCGCCGGTTCACCCAAGGCCCGAGGTTCGTCGTGCCGGTCACATCCGGCGACATGGTGACAATCCGCTCGGCCAGATCGCTGTCGCCCTTGGAGAGATCGTCGAGGATCTTGCCGAAGGCCATCTGGGTGGAGATCTCGCGGTCGCTGGAGAGTTCAATCTGCGGCACCGTCAGGGTTGCGTCTTCGTAACGGCGGCGGCCCTTTGCGAAGAAAGGCACGCGGTCGAGTGCGGCCTGCAAGGCGTCAGGGTCCGCGACGGTGGCGAACTTCTCCCACTCTTCGCCCTCGGCCACACCCATGTGCTTTTGCCACTCGGCCATCTGGCTTTTGTTCATCAGCCCGCCGTGGTTGTCCTTATGCCCCGCAATCGGCGTGCCCCAACCTTTAATCGTATAGGCAAGGAAACAGACCGGGCGGTCGTGATCGATGGCGGCAAAGGTCTCGGCCATGGTCTGCACGCAGTTGCCGCCGAGGTTCTCCATCAGATCGGCCAGTTCGTCATCACTGCGCGCCTCGATCAACGCGGTCACATCGCCCTGATCGCCAAGCGCGTCCATCAGCCGCTGCCGCCAGACCGCACCGCCCATGAAGGTCAGTGCCGAGTAGAGTTGATTGGGGCAGTTGTCGATCCAGTCGCGCAGCTTGTCGCCGCCCGGCTCCTCAAACGCCGCGCGTTGCAGGGCACCGTATTTCACCTTCACCACGTCCCATCCGAAAGCGTCGAAAATCTGCTCGATGCGTTTGAACAGCCCTTCGCGCACCACCCCGTCGAGCGATTGGCGGTTATAGTCGATGATCCACCATGTGTTGCGCAGGTCGTTCTTCCAACCTTCTTGCAGGGCTTCGTAGATGTTGCCTTCGTCCAGTTCGGCATCGCCGACCAGCGCCACCATCCGGCCGAGGGTCACGTCCTCCCCCCACGCCTTGGCGGTGATGTAGTCCTGCACCAGCGAGGCAAAGGAGGTCACGGCGACCCCAAGCCCCACGGACCCGGTAGAGAAATCCACATCGTCGATATCCTTGGTCCGGCTGGGGTAGCTCTGCACGCCATGAAATCCGCGGAAGTTCTCCATCTTCTCACGGGTCTGGTTGCCCATCAGATACTGCATCGCGTGGAAGATCGGCGAGGCATGGGGCTTTACCGCCACGCGGTCTTCGGGCCGCAGCGCGCTGAAATAGAGCGCCGTCATGATCGACACCATGGAGGCGGAGGACGCCTGATGCCCGCCCACCTTGATCCCATCCACCTTGGGCCGGATGTGGTTGGCGTTGTGGATCATCCAGTGCGACAGCCACAGCAAACGCTGTTCGATGGTCTTGAGATGGTTAGGGGCGAGAGCGGTCATGGCGGGTCTTTCAGATAGGTGACATCGCGGGCACGTCAGTTTGTGGCGCAGCCGGTGAGCGGGCCCGGATCAGGCTGCCTGCATGTTATGCGCCCCAAGCGCGGCGTAAAGGTCATCAATGATGTCATCGGCACTTTCAAGCCCGACGGACAGGCGCACGAGGCCCTCCGCGATGCCATGTTCGGCGCGTTCCTCTTGCGAATAGGTCGAATGGGTCATGCTTGCCGGGTGCTGGATCAGGCTTTCCGCATCGCCAAGACTTACGGCGCGCTGAATGAGGTTCAGCCGGTTCATAAAGGCGATGCCGCCCGGTTTGCCGCCCTTCACCTCAAAGGGGATCATGCCACCGAAGTTGCTCATCTGGCGCCGCGCAAGATCGGCCTGCGGGAAGCTTGGCAACCCCGGATAGGCGACATGCAGCACCGCCGGATGCGCTTCCAGCGCTTCGGCCACTTTGCGGGCGGTGGCGCAATGGCGCTCCATCCGCAGCTCCAGCGTCTTGATCCCGCGCAGCAGTAGCATGGCGGTCAACGGCGACATTACGGCACCTGTCATGTCTTTGAGGCCTACGAGCCGCACCTGCGTCATATCCTCTTTGCTGCCGACAACGAGACCCGCAATCACATCACCATGTCCAGAGAGAAACTTCGTCGCCGAATGGACGACGATATCCGCGCCATGCTCGATGGGGCGGGTGAGGACCGGCGTGGCATAGGTGTTGTCGACCACCACCTTGGCCCCGGCGCGATGCGCGATGGCCGAGATGGCAGAAATGTCGACCAGTCGGTTGTTCGGGTTCGCGGGGGTCTCGAAATAGACGATCTTGGTTTGCGCGCTGATCGCCGCTTCGAGGTTCGCAGGCTCGGTCATATCAACCAATGTCACCTTCACCCCAAAGCGCGGCAACCCGTGGGTCATGAATGCAAAGGTGCAGCCGTAGAGGGTCTTGTCGATGATGATCTCATCCCCCGCCTCAAGGAAAGACCACAGCGTCGAGGTGATCGCCCCCATGCCAGATGCCGTGGCGAGACCGGCTTCGGCCCCTTCAAGGTTGGCGATGCGCTTTTCCAGATGGTCGAGCGTGGGGTTTGAGATGCGGGTGTAGAAATGCCCCTCGCGCTCGCCCGCGAACATGTCGCCGCCAGCCTCAGCCGTCTCGAAGGTGAAAGTCGAGCTCATGTAGATCGGCGGGTTCAGCGCACCCTGCTCGCTTTGGGCGTCATAGCCGTGGTGAATGGCGCGTGTAGCAAAGGATTTCTGCGAATTGGTCATGGAGTGCCCCTCAAAGTTGTTAGGGGCATTATCGGATGGTCGCTTTGGCATTAGGTTGCTATTATATCCCCTGTAAGCAGGAGATTTGGCATATTATGCCCCAGATACCCCAATTGGACGGCACCGACCGCAAAATCATCCGCGTCCTTCAACGTAATGGGCGGATGACCAATCTCGACCTCGCGCAGGAGGTAAACCTATCGCCTTCGCCCTGTTTGCGCCGCCTGCGGGCCTTAGAGAAGAGCGGTGCGATCCGGGGCTATAGTGTGGAGGTCGATGCCAAGGCCTACGGCCTGCCGGTCACGGTCATGGTGCGGGTGACACTGGATGGCCATGACGAGGGCACGGTGAAACGCTTCGAAAGCCAGATCCGCGCAATCCCCGAAGTGCTGGAATGTTTCGTGATGAGCGGGCTGTCGGATTATCTGCTGCGCGTGGTGGTGGGCGATCTTGAAGACTACGAACGCTTCGTGCGCACGCGGTTGCATCCCATTGGCGGGATCGGATCGATCGACACCAGCTTCGTTTATGGCGTGGTCAAGCGCTCTCAGGTCTATCCCGACATAACCGGGTAAACCCCTGCAAAGGGTTGGATTTGCGGTTTACAAACGGTGCCCCCTTGGAAAGAGTTCGCCCGACCCCCGAGGAGAGCCAAATGACCTTCGCCGCCACCTCCGCCTTGCAGGCCGCCGTAGATCACGCCCTCGCGCATGAAACCGCTTGGCCGCGCGAGATGTACTACCCCGATGGCGCCTATGTCGGCAACCGCGAGTGGGATGAAAGCGGCCCGTGGACCGAGATCGTCGGCCCAGTCGCCCCGCGCGGTGGCCCGGCGGGTGTGGTCCTGCACCGGGGACAGCGCGTGGCGGATTGGGGCGACACGACGCGCATGGACATGACCTTTTCCATCGCCAAGAGTTACCTCTCGGTACTGGCGGGGCTGGCGGTGAAGGACGGGTTGATTGCGGACCTCGACGCCCCCGTGGGCGACAGCGTGCCGGGGCCGTATTTTTCGGGCGATCACAACGGGCGCATCACGTGGCGGCATATGTTGCAGATGAACAGCGAATGGCGCGGTGAGATTTTTGGCAAAGACGATCAGGTGGATCACTATCGCCAGATTGGCGTTGGCGCGGACAACAGCCGCAAGGGGCAGTTGCGCGAGGTCAGCGCGCCGGGGAGCCATTACGAATACAACGATGTGCGGGTGAACGCGCTGGCCTATGCGCTGCTGTGCCGATTTGGTCGCCCCTTGCCAGAAGTGCTGCGCGAACGGATCATGGACCCGATTGGAGCTTCCGCCGATTGGCGGTGGGAAGGCTATTCGACCTCTTGGGTCGAGGTCGACGGCACGCGCGTTCAGTCGGTCACCGGCGGCGGACACTGGGGCGGTGGGCTTTTCATCGGGGCCGAGGATCATGCGAAATTCGGTCAGTTCATCTGTCAGAATGGCCAGTGGGACGGCGTGCAAATCTTGCCTGAAGACTGGATGCGGCAGTCGCTGACGCCCACGCCGACCCTCGACAAATACGGTTTCCTGTGGTGGCTGAACCGGGGGCAGGACGCCAACTCGGCATTGCCTGAGACCGCCTTTAGCGCACAGGGTGCGGGCGGCCATATGATCTGGATCGCACCGGAGCAGGAGATCGTGGCCGTCATGCGCTGGCTCGCCCCGCCGCAGGCGCCCAAGTTTCTGGAACTGCTGATGGCGGCGTTAAACGGCTCGGCCCGCGGCTGATAATCAAGAGGATTGCACCATGGATATCAAAACCTTCGGCGTTGAAATGTGGATGAATGAATTCGAGAACCACTGCCGCTATAACCTTGCCGAAACCTGCGTGGATTCGATCACTCTAGGCGATTTGATCGACATGGCTGGGGTCGACAACAGCGTCTTAGGCGAACTGCGCGAGATGCGGATGGGATACGGCGCGATTGAGGGGTCCGACCGGCTGCGCGACGCGGTGGCGGGGCTTTACGAGGGTCAGTCCCGTGACAATGTGCTGACGACCCACGGCACCATTGGCGCGAATTCACTGGTACATCAGACGCTTGTTAGCCGTGGTGACCACGTCATCGCCATCGTGCCGACCTATCAGCAGCATTACTCCATCCCAGAAAGCATCGGCGCCGATGTTGAGCTGCTGCACCTGCGCGAAGAGAACGGCTTTCTGCCCGATCTCAACGCATTGCGCGCCATGATGCGCCCCGATACGCGGATGATCGCAACAAATAACCCCAACAACCCCACCGGCGCTTTGATGGACCGCGAGATGCTGACCCAAATCGCGGAGATTGCGCGCGGCAGCGATGCTTGGGTGCTCTGCGATGAGGTCTACCGCGGGACCGATCAGGCGGGCGACGGCTATACCGCGTCGATCTGCGATCTCTACGACAAGGGCATCAGCACGGCGGGCATGTCCAAAGCCTATTCACTTGCCGGGCTGCGCGTCGGTTGGGTCGCAGGCCCGCGCGATTTGCTAGAACGGATTATGATCCACCGCGACTATAACACCATTTCTGTCGGTCGGATTGATGAGTATTTCTCGGCCCTCGCGCTGGAGAACCGTGGGAAAATCCTTGAGCGTGCTCATCGCATCACCCGTGAGAACCTCGCGATCCTGTCTGACTGGGTTGAGGGCGAGCCGCTGATTTCTTGGGTGAGGCCGAAGTCCGGCACCACGGCGCTGGTAAAGTATGACCTGCCGCTCCCCTCGCGCGATTTCTGCACCCGGTTGCTGGAGGAGGAGGGGGTGCTTTTCACCCCCGGCAGCGCGATGGACATGGAGGGCTGGTTGCGCATCGGCTATGCCAATCCCACGGCGGATCTACGCGCTGGATTGGAACGCGTCTCGGCCTTCCTTGCGCGGCAGGGCGTCAACTCAGCGGAGACTGTCGATCAGCTTTGACAGGAAATCGGCTCCGCGGCGAAGCTCATCGGCGGTGATATATTCATCCGCTTGATGGGCCTGTGTGATGCTGCCCGGTCCGCAGACCACAGTAGCATAGCCCGCGCCCTGAAAATGCCCGGCCTCGGTCTGATAGGCGACGAGTGTGTCGGAGTTGTCGCCGGTCAGCCGCCGTACCAGTTCCTCGGCTGCGTTGCCGGGTTCGGGGGCCAGTGCCGGGGCGATGTCGATATCGCTCAGCGTTACGCTGGCCTCAGGGTGGCGGGCCTGCATCGCAGCTTCGACCTTGGCAGCCTCGGCCCGGTAGGCAGCGACCCAATCGTCGGCGGTCTGGGGCGGCACATAGCGGATGTCGCTCTCAAAGACGCACACGTCGGGCACGGTATTCAGGGCCGTTCCGCCGTGAAGAGTGCCTACCTGAAGCGTCGTAAAAGCGGGGTCGAAACCACTCGGCCTCGCCCTTGCGGCCTCTTGTTCCATTTGCCGTTGATGCCAGTCGATTAGCGGCAGCGCATGGGCGATGGCCGAAACCCCGCGCCCGGGGTTAGAGCTATGCGCCGCCAGCCCGCGCAGAGTGGTTTTAATCCCGATCCCACCCTTATGGCCGGTCACCACTTTCATCTGCGTCGGCTCGCCAACGATCACGCTTTCGGCACGCGGGTAATGCTGTGCCAGCGCGTCTATCAAGGGCAGGGTGCCAAGGCAGCCGGGTTCCTCATCATAGGAAAACGCCAATTGAATAGGGCGGACCAATGGCTGCGCCAGCATTTGCGGCACGGCAGCCAGAACCAACGCTAAAAACCCTTTCATGTCACAGGTACCGCGTCCGTAATAACGCCCATCCTCTAGCGTAAGTGTCCAAGGATCGTGCTGCCAAGATTGCCCGTCGGTCGGCACAACATCGGTATGGCCTGACAGAATGACCGCGCCTTCGACCTGCGGTCCGATATGTGCGATCAGCCCTTCTTTCTCACCCGTCTCGTCGGGAAAGACATGATGCTCGACGCCCAGCTCAGTCAGGTAATCCGACATGAAAGCAACCAGCGCGCGGTTAGAGCGATGCGAAGCAGTGGGGAAGCCGACCAGTTTTTCCAGCAGGTTGAGTGCCTTTGATATATCGCTCATTCTGCATCCCCCTCATTGCGGGCCTTTAGGTCGTTATAGATCGTCGCGCGGCTTACCCCGACCATGCGTGCCACATAGGCGGCGGCATGGCGTTCGGCCAACGCACCAGAGGCGGACAGCTCACCAATCAACACGCGGCGGTCATCGCGCCCGAGTGCATCAATCCTCAGTCCTCGGTCACGGCACCATGCGCTGGCATAGCTGTTGAGCCTGTCGTGCCAATCATTGCGCAGCAACGCCTGTGGCTCAACGTTCTCCAAAGGCGCGGGGCCAAGCGCTTCTGCCACTCGGCGCAATGCCAGCAGATCGGCCTGATCGTGATTGATGCAAATCACATAGGCCGCCGTACCATCCGCCCGTCGTTGCAGGATGCTGATCGACCGTAAGGTGGATCCGTCCCAGTTCACCTTTTCATAGGGGCCGATCACCGGGGCTTCGCCAAGGTCAATCTCATGCATGTTCGACGGATCGCCAATGCTGCGCTGTGACATCGGATTTGCGATATGGGCGATACGCTCGGCCGTCAGATCATGGACCACAACCTCCACCCGCGCGCCGAAGAGGCAGGCGATGGCATCTGCCGTGGCACAGGCATTGTCAAAGGTCGGCTCGGGCATCGGCGGGGCGTTCCATTGATTGACAGGAAATTGTAAATTAGATAATTCGATCCAGAAATCGGGTCAACCGATATTGCCAGTGATCCAAGGGGAGCCGTGTGTGATCGACCTGAACAAAAGTCAAATCCAGGGGCATTTCGATCTGACGGCGGCGGCACAGGCTATCGAAAACGCCTATATCGCCTCTGCCGAGGGCCGGGTGCAGGCGCCTCCAGTGACCTATCTGGGCTTTGACACGGCCAATGGGGATTGCCATGTAAAAACGGGCTATGTTCTTGGCACCGAAGGGTTTGTCATCAAGGTTGCCACCGGCTTTTACGACAATCCCGCTAAGGGGCTGCCCAGTTCAAACGGCCTTAACCTGATGTTCTCGGCCACCACTGGCGCCCCGCTGGCGATCCTGCGGGATGAAGGCTGGCTGACCGATATGCGCACCGGGCTGGGCGGGGCGCTGGCCAGCCGCGCGCTCGGCGTTGACGCGTTTGAGCGGGTGCTGATCGTTGGTACCGGGCTGCAGTGCCGCTTCCAAGCGCGCTGTCTGAAGGCGCTGCTGCCCGAGCGGAAGCTGACCTTCACCATCTGGGGGCGCGATGCGGCCAAGGCAGAGGCGGCCGCAGGAGAGCTCGGAGCCGAGGGCCTTAACGCCACCGTCGCCCCCGACCTCGAAACCGCCTGCCGGGCGGCACAGGTTATCATCACCACCACACCTGCGAAGACCCCGCTCATCGCACGCAACTGGATCGCCCCAGGCACCCAAATCACCGCCGTCGGTGCGGACAGCCCCGGCAAGCAAGAACTGGCGACGGACCTTGTAACTTCGGCTGACCTGTTGGTTTGTGACTTGGCTGCGCAGTCTCTGCATCATGGTGAATTCGCCACGGCGGAGGCTGAAGCCGGGATTGCTGAGGATGTTGTCGCCCTAGGATCAGTCCTATCTGGCGCGCATCCGGGCCGGGCCGATGAGGCGCAGATCACCATCGCTGACCTCACGGGCCTTGCGGTTCAGGATGCCGCGATTTCGCTCGCTGTGCTTCACGCCGCTCACCCTGATCTCACTTAATCTGATGGAAACTGCCATGTCCCCTGTCTCTGACCTGATCTCCCAATCCGCCGCGCGTTCCTGCGCGGTTCACCGCAAGATCGCAGGCGCAATTTACCGCACGCCGGTCATCGCGTCGCGCCTGCCGATGGCAGAGGGGACGCGGCTTTTCTACAAAACTGAGAACTTCCAGCACACCGGATCCTTCAAACTGCGCGGGGCCAGTGCCAAGCTGACCACCGTGCCGCTCGACCGTCCGGTCATCACCGCGTCGTCGGGCAACCACGGCATCGCCTGCTCGCTTGCCGCGCAGACAACGGGGCATGAGTTGATCGTCGTGCTGCCTGAAACCGTCGTCGCCAAGAAACGCAAAACCATCGAAGGTTTCGGCACCAAGGTTGTGATCCATGGCGCCGATGCTTCGTTGTCGGAACTGCACGCACAGCAGTTGGCTGAGGCCGAGGGATATACCTATATCTCGCCCTATAACGACGCCGAGGTGATCGCAGGCCAAGGCACCGCCGCGCTGGAACTGTTCGATCAGGTTGAGGGGGTAGACAACGTCTTCATCTCAATGGGCGGCGGCGGTCTGATTTCGGGCATGGGGTCGGTGATCAAGGAATTCTCACCTCAGACCCGCGTCATCGGTGTCAGCGCTACAAACAGTTGCGCCTTGGCCGCCTCGATCAAAGCGGGCAAGATTGTCGAGACCGAGCATCTTGATACATTGGCTGACGGCGTGGCGGGCGGGGTCGACGCAGACTCGCTTACCCTGCCGATGGCCAGCGAGGTGATTGACGAGATCGTGCACTGCGACGAAGAGCAAATCGCCGCCGCGCTGAAGCTGTTGGCGTGGGAAGAAAATATGCTCGTTGAAGGTGCAGCCGCTTTGGCGCTGGCGGCCTACTTGGGTGACTCGCAGAAATACGCGGGCCAAACCTCTGTCGTGCTGCTTTGCGGTGGTAACTATGAGGTCGAGCAATTGCGCGGGATAATCTAAATGCCTTCCGGCCCGCTGTGCTAATGGCGGGCCGGGGTAAGGGGATCATCGCGTTGGCGTGTCAAACCGAAGGTCAACCCAACGGCCTTTGGGGATGTCACAGGGCTGACCTGCGGCCCAGCCGTCTTGCCAAATCACCTTGCTGGTCTCGACATGCAGCGCGCCCAGTTTCGCGTCATAGTCACAATCGACATAGACCAAGCGATTGCCATTCGCGTCCTGCGGTACTTCAACCTGCCAGCCTTTTGAGGCGAGAGGCGGAACACCTGTCAGGGCATATTGCCCAACCGCCAGCCGCTCGAACGTTGCGTTCAAAGGCACCGCGGGCTCTTCGGAGGTATCACTGAACAGCCGCAGGATCGGACTCGCTTCTTTGATGAAACCATTGGCATCGACAGTCGTGTTGGCCCCCGACCACAGACCCTGCCAAGCCCCCCAAACACCATTCGCCCGCACCCGAAAGGCCAGCCCGGGCGTGTCGATCCCGATCGCGATTTGCCACAGGTAAGCGTTCTGCCCGCCCAAGGTGCTATTGCCGCAATGCAGGCCAAAGACCCCGTCTAAAGTGGGAAAGGGATTATCGCCCAGAGGTGCCTGCACATGGCCGCCGCCATAGCCCGAATAATTGCCGGAAAGCTGGTGCGCATCGAGGTCGGTCACAAGTGGCCCGGCATCCGCCCCAATGCCGAAATCACCTACCCGGATCAAGCGGCCCACTGTCGCGTCGTCCACAGTTTGGGTCAGCGCCATGCCCGACGCCATGCCCGTAGTTGCGTCAAAGGCAAGCGCGGTGGACCAAACACTGCCATCCGCGCTGACCTTAATGGAAAAATCATCTGCCCCCGCCGTGCCCATTTCGGCCCGGCCCGACCAATCCGTTTGGAACAACAAGCTCACCGTATCGCCTGTGCTGGCTTTGTTCAGCTTTAGTTGATGCCCCGCCCCCTCGTGATTGAGCAATGTCGCGTTAGAAGAGACCGCCAAGCGATTGGCGCTGTCGTAGCTTGTGTTGACCCCCACACCGGGCAGGGCCGTCAGATCGGGCAAGGCAACATCCGACCAACCTCCCACATTGCGGCGGCGCAACGTGCCTGTGGATTTGTCCAGTGCCTGCCAGCCTTCTTGCGGTTCTATGAATTGCCAGTTCCCCTCCGTCCAAGCGGCCAGTTCACCAGCATGGCCCGCCCAAGCGTCGGTGGGCACGCCGCCAAGCGCATGAATCTCCCCCGCCTGCGGCAGGGCCGGCGGTGTGTTGGCATCAAAGCTCTCCACCGCAAGCTGCACCAAAAGGTCAAGCCGGTGCAGCGCCTCATTGTGGGTTACATGTTTCTGCGCCTGTGCTGGCATCAAATAGGGAAGGGACAAGCGTTCAGAAGCGTCGGGCATCGGGGTTCTCCGCGTTGTGGGTTGCAATGAATTTGCGAAGGAAGCCTTGCCAGCCTCACAACAGAGCGTACGCAAGCAGGGCAACAACGCGGCCTGTGGCGTCGCGCAGTGCGGTAAGACGGTAGCGTTTCAGTCGTCTCAAAACTGGGTTAAAGAGCGCTAACGCCTTGCCAGCCTGCGCCTTTTCAAAAGTGAGGACGCAGTTTAACATCACAGCCACGGCTCACAGGAAAGGCCCATGTATATGACTATGACCAAGATCGCCGTGGTCGGTATCGGCTATGTGGGGCTGTCAAACGCCGTACTTCTAGCGCAGCATAATGACGTGACGGCTGTCGACTTGAACCCCGACCGGGTGGCGCAGGTGAACGCCCGGCGTGCGCCTATCGTCGACCCTGAGATTGAGCGGTATCTGGCGGAAAAGCCGCTTAATCTGCATGCTACAACGCAGGCGGCCGACGCGTTTCGAGACGCCGAGTTTGTGCTCATCGCTACGCCGACAAACTATGATCCGCGCACTAACGTTTTTGACACCTCCAGCGTGGAGGCGGTTGTGCGGGACGTATTGGCCGTTACAAAGACGGCCACAATTGTCATTAAATCCACGATCCCCGTCGGCTATACGGCAGGTTTGGCGGCCTCCTTTGAAACGGATCAACTGATCTTTAGCCCTGAGTTTCTGCGCGAAGGTCGGGCGCTTTACGACAATTTGCACCCCTCACGCATTGTCGTGGGCGAAGACAGCCCTAGGGCCCGGCGATTTGCGCAGCTACTGGCAGAAGGGGCGATTGACGACGAAATTCCGATGCTCTTTACCGGTCCGTCAGAGGCCGAAGCGGTGAAACTCTTCGCCAATACCTTCCTCGCCATGCGGGTTGCATATTTCAACGAGATGGACAGCTACGCACTAACCAATGGGCTCGACACACGGCAAATCATTGATGGTGTCTGCCTCGATCCGCGCATTGGAGAACATTATAACAACCCCTCGTTTGGCTATGGCGGCTATTGTTTGCCAAAGGATTCCAAGCAGTTGCTCGCCAACTATTCTGATGTCCCACAAAATTTGATTAACGCGATTGTAGAGGCCAACCGCACCCGCAAGGATTTCATCTCGGAGCAAATCCTGGCCCTCGCGCCGCAGCGGGTGGGTATTTACCGACTGGTGATGAAGGCTGGCTCCGACAATTTTCGTCAAAGTTCTGTCCAGGGCATTATGAAGCGGCTTAAGGCCAAGGGGATCGAAGTGATCGTATACGAGCCCGTGTTGCAGGAGGATAGTTTCTTCGGTTCTGAGGTGATGCAGGATCTCGACCGCTTCAAGGCGCGTGCAGATGTGATCGTTGCAAATCGCAATCATCCCGACCTCGCCGATGTTCCTGAGAAGGTCTTCACCCGCGATCTGTTCGGTGCAGATTAAAGTGAGCCACCAATCACCTAAGTGAAAATGCGCGACGAGGTTAATCGACAGTAAATCTGGTTGGACCCTCCCCAAGGGCCCGGAAACCAGACCTAATCAGTCGCCGAAGGCGTCTTCGGTGCGAGGTCCAATCCGCCAATCCGTGCCAGATGCCCCAGCAATTCGTCGATACCCTCGCCTGACTTCAGCGCGCAAAAGACCGTTGGCAGACTTGGACGCATGCGTGCGCTGTCATGCTTCATAACGTCAAGGGACGCGCCCACATGCGGTGCGAGGTCAGTCTTGTTGATGACTAGGATGTCAGATTTTGTAATGGCCGGTCCGCCCTTGCGGGGGATTTCTTCGCCCGCTGCGACATCAATGACATAGAGGGTCACATCGGCAAGCTCAGGGCTGAAAGTGGCCGAGAGATTATCGCCTCCACTTTCGATCAAGACCACTTCGACATCCGGGTGGCGCGCGACCATCTCTGCAACGGCGGCAAGGTTAATCGAAGCATCTTCTCGGATCGCCGTATGCGGACAGCCGCCGGTCTCGACCCCGATGATCCGGTCTTGGGGCAACACCTGCATCCGCATCAGCGCTTCGGCGTCTTCTTGGGTGTATATATCATTGGTGATGACGCCCACCGAAAGCCTGTCTCGTAGGGCGCGACACAACGCGGCTGTCAGTGTGGTTTTACCCGCGCCCACAGGGCCGCCGATGCCAACGCGCAGAGGGCCATTGTTGCGTTTCATGTGCGGAAAATCCTTGAATACTGGGTTTCGTGTTTCATGGCGGCGATGTCACTTTGAAAGGCGGTGGAAGAGAGATCGTCGAGCGTGCTTCGATGCGCCTTGTTGGCGAGTTCAAGACAAGACGGAGCAATGTTGCGAATGACGATCTGGCCCTCGGTCTGCCCCAAGGGGATAAGCCGCATGCCCGCGGTGGCGAGATTGGCCGCAAATGCGTGCAGGAACATCTCAAGCGTCTGGCGCAGTGGAAGCTGCTGCAGACGGGCGGCCCGGCCAACGGCCACCGGGTAGCAAAGCGGGGGGATCTCGATCTGCCAGATTGCAGCGCTCGCACGGGCGAAAGCCTCGCCTTGCAACACGGTCTCTTTCAGCCGTTCCGCCGAGGATGCAAAAGCACGGGCCTGCGCATCAATTTGGGTCGGGTCTTCGGCGTGATAGGCGGCGTTCAGATAGATCGCATCAGCCAGTCCTGTGCCGTACTGCAACACGGTCTTCAGCCACTCCGTAAGGCTACTTTGGTCATCCACCGCCCCATTCTGCACGGCCCATTCCAGCCCGTGACTATAGGCGAAAGCCCCCACAGGATAAGAGGGGGAAAGCATCTGCACCAACGTCAGAAGCTGTTCAGCCTGTAGGGCTTCAGGCATCTGCGTGGTCGTGATCATGGGAGGCGTGATGAGAGTGGCTATGGTCATGCCCATGGGTGCGCCCATGGCCATAGGCGCCGCCTTCCGGGCGGAAGGGGGCGGTGATCTCGCGTGTTGCTGCGCCAATTTGAGCCAGCATCTTGGCAATCACATGATCGCGTTGGATGACCAGACGATCGGCTTCGATCTGGCAGGGGGTGTGGCGGTTGCCAATATGCCACGCAATGCGCGGCAGGTCGGGGCCAGTCACTTCAAGTAGGTCTTCGTCGGCGGCCACAACGTGAACCATCTGCCCATCAGCCAAGACAAATGCATCACCATGATCAAGCGAGGTCGTCTGCGCCAGATCGACGAGAAACGGCAGCCCCCCCCTACTCGTCAGAACCTTCCGGCGCAGAAACCGTCCGTCATACGTAAGTGCTACGCTGTCAGCGGCATCAGACCAATCGCCGTTGCGGCGGATGTCTTGGCAAAGGATTGGGGTCATCTGGGTCTTTCAGAACAGGAAGTAACGTTGTGCCATCGGCAGAATAGAGGCGGGCTCGCAGGTCAGCAATTCGCCGTCGGCGCGGACTTCATAAGTTTCGGGGTTCACTTCTACCTTGGGGAGCGCATCGTTCAGTTTCAGGTCGCGCTTGCCGATGTCGCGGGTGTTGCGCACGGCGATGGTTTGCTTCGCAAGGCCAAGCTGTTTGCCGGTGCCCGCAGCCTCTGCAGCTTCGCTGACGAAAACCACGGCAGAATTTTCTACAGCGCGGCCATACGCGCCAAACATGGGCCGCGAATATACCGGCTGTGGCGTGGGGATGGACGCGTTCGGATCGCCCATCTGCGCACAGACAATACTGCCGCCCAATAGAACCATTTCAGGCTTCACCCCGAAAAAGGCGGGGTTCCACAGCACCAGATCGGCGCGCTTGCCCTCTTCGATGCTGCCGATATGGGTTGAGATGCCATGCGCGATGGCCGGGTTGATCGTGTATTTCGCGATGTAGCGGCGGACGCGGAAGTTGTCGTTCTCGCCCGTCTCCTCGGCCAGCCGCCCGCGCTGCTTTTTCATCTTGTCGGCGGTCTGCCATGTGCGGATCAAGACTTCTCCGACCCGGCCCATGGCCTGACTGTCGCTGGCGATGATGGAAAACGCGCCCATGTCGTGCAGGATATCTTCGGCGGCGATGGTCTCGCGCCGGATCCGGCTTTCGGCAAAAGCGACATCTTCGGGGATGGATTTATCAAGGTGGTGGCACACCATGAGCATGTCGAGATGCTCTTCCAGCGTGTTCACGGTAAAGGGCCGCGTGGGGTTGGTTGAGGAGGGCAGTACATGCTCTTCGCCGCAGATCTTGATGATATCCGGCGCATGGCCGCCGCCTGCGCCTTCGGTGTGGAAAGCGTGGATCGTGCGGCCTTTCATGGCTGCGACTGTGTGTTCGACAAAGCCGCTTTCGTTCAGCGTATCGGTGTGGATCATCACCTGCACATCCATCGCATCGGCCACGCTGAGGCAACAGTCGATGGTGGCAGGGGTTGTGCCCCAATCTTCGTGCAGCTTTAGCGCGCAGGCGCCTGCATTGATCTGTTCCTCAAGGGCAGCAGGCTGGGAAGCGTTGCCTTTGCCTGCAAAGGCGAGGTTCATCGGAAATGCGTCGGCAGATTGCATCATGCGCCCGATATGCCAGCCGCCGGGTGTGCAGGTGGTGGCCAGCGTTCCATGCGCAGGGCCGGTGCCGCCGCCGAGCATGGTGGTCAGCCCTGAATGCAGCGCGTCTTCGATCTGTTGCGGGCAGATGAAATGGATGTGGCTGTCAAACCCACCTGCGGTCAGAATGCGCCCCTCGCCCGCGATCACTTCGGTTCCCGGCCCGATGATGATGTTCACACCCGGTTGCGTGTCGGGGTTGCCTGCCTTGCCGATCTTGGCGATACGCCCGTCTTTCAGCCCCACATCGGCTTTGTAGATGCCGGTATGGTCGACGATCAGCGCATTGGTGATGACCGTATCAACGGCCCCGCCTGCGCGGGTCACCTGCGATTGGCCCATGCCGTCGCGGATCACCTTGCCTCCGCCGAACTTGACCTCTTCGCCATAGGCGGGAGCGTTTTGGCCGCTGCGTTCGGTGGTCAGGTCGCGCTCAACTTCGATGATGAGGTCCGTGTCGGCCAGCCGCACCCGGTCGCCCACCGTGGGGCCGAACATGGCAGCATAGTCACTGCGTTTGATCTGTGCAGGCATCAGAGGTCTCCCATCACCGCGCTGTTGAAGCCAAAGATACGCCGATCACCGCTGAACGGGATAAGCGACACCTTGCGGCGCTGGCCGGGCTCAAAACGCACGGCGGTGCCTGCGGCGATATCAAGCCTCAAGCCCCGTGCGGCGGCGCGGTTGAAATCAAGCGCGGGGTTGCTCTCGGCGAAATGGTAGTGGCTGCCAACTTGCACCGGGCGGTCGCCGGTGCTCGCGACCATCAGGGTAATCGCCTCGCGGTCAGCGTTAAGGGTCAGCATACCCGCCGCAGGAAAAACCTCGCCCGGTATCATGCTTTGGCCGTTTTCAAGCGTCGAGAGAGGGCAATTAAACCCGACAAAACAAAGGCCAGGCCGGCGACGGCATACACGATCGGCGATGTTTCCGCCTCGGCCCCGTGGCTGTGCGGCAGGGGGGCAGAATGGGCAAAGGCCGCCATAGCGCAGGACATCAACGGGAGGGCGAGAAGGGGGGCGAAACGGGGCATGATATGTCCTTATCTAATGGGGTTGTGAACGGTGACGAGCTTGGTCCCGTCGGGGAATGTCGCCTCAACCTGCACTTCCGGGATCATCTCAGACACCCCTTCCATACAGTCTTCGCGGGTGATCACATGGGCGCCGGCCTGCATCATATCGGCCACGCTGCGCCCATCGCGCGCGCCTTCGACCACTGCGTCGGTGATTAAGGCGATTGCTTCGGGGTGGTTCAGCTTGACCCCCCGCGCTAGGCGCTTGCGCGCCACTTCGGCGGCCATTGAGATCAGCAATTTGTCTTTTTCTCTCGGGGTCAGTTGCACGTCAGGTCATCCATGATCTGGGAAGGGTGTCACCGCTAAGGTCGCGCAGGATGGGCACGAGCGATTGGCGGAGGTCGAAGCTGTCGTGGGCAAGGATGCGCGCGACCAGCAAGTCAGGGCCGATCAGGCTGGCCCCGGCGCTGTCGGGCAGCGCGGCACGCAGCCGTGCCAGCCGCGCTTCGGCATCGGGGGCGACATAGATCAACGTGGCCAAAGCACCTGCGCCCGCCGCGATATGCGCTGCGGCAAGATGCTTGGTCACGTCGCCATGCAAGGTCATCGCATCAAGGAATAGTGGCTGGCCCGCGCGGGTGATCTCAATCCGGTCCCGGAAATTGGCGTCGTGCAGGGCTTCGCCCATGGCGGCGCGGCCAAAGACCAGCGGTTCGACCAGCAGCAGAGAGGCATCATGGGCAAGGTCGACACAGAGGCTTCGCCGCAGCGCGCAGCCGTCGTAAAGAATTGTCTCTTGAGGCAGCCAATGCAGTGTTCCACCGGGTTCTACAGTGACACTATTGCGGACGCTGGCCACCTGACCCGGCTGCGCGCGATAGGCGCGTTCGGCCGCTTGGGTCGTGAGGCTGAGCATTGCATTCTTTTCGGCGTTTGCATTGAGGGCAAAGACATCGCCCCCCGTGATCCCGCCTGCGGAATTGATGACGATTGCTTGCAACGCCTCTCCGTCAGGGCGTGGAAAGAGCAGTTTCATCGCGCCGGATTGACGGAGATCGCTAAGCGTAGATCGGCCCCGCGAGGCTTTGGCCGAAACCATCGCCGCGCCAATGGCGCGCGGTTGCACGGGTGCAGCGCATGGCGTGTTTATGGTGGCTTCAACGAGGATAGGAGTGGCTCCGCCCGCAGGAATTCTGGTCAATTTTTAATCAACACAGAGACGGGAGAGAGTCACCGTTTGGGCAGTTTCTGAGCGCCTGACCGGCGAATTTGCCTAATTAAACGGCAAAATATTCCTGAGGCGAACTATTTTTAAGCACTTCGAAATTTAAAGCCGAACGAGGGGCGGCGGCCCCAATCCGCAGGGCCGCCGCCAAGAGTCAGATGCAAATTATGGGCGCAACATAACCTTGCCACCCCGGCCCGTGGTTAGCGCTGCATTCATTGCTTCGGTTACCTCTGCCAGCGGGTAGATGCCGCCAGTGTCGAGGGGCAGCTGACCCTTGGCCGCAAGTTGCACCAACTCACCGATCAGCCGACCCCGTGTCTCAGGTGCCATTTCGCTGCTGACACGCGAGCCCCAAAAGCCTTTGACGGCGATATGCTTCATAATCAATTCGCCCGAGGATAAGGTGAGCGGCTGGCCCGTGGCTGTGCCGAAGACGATCAACTCGCCATCCTTACCCAGAAGCTCGACCAATTGACCGCCCAACTCGCCGCCGACCGAGTCGATGGCCGAAACCGCGCCTTCTTTGCCGATCAGTTCACGCGCTTTGCTCTGCCAATCCGCATCCTCGGTAGAGAGAACGTGTTCCGCGCCAGTGTCGCGCATCTCTTCGGCGGCCCCTTCGCGGCGCACGAGGTTCAGCAGGTTGATACCGCGCGCTTTGGCCAGACCAACCATAATCTTGCCCACCGCGCCATTAGCAGCGGTCTGGATCAGCCATTCGCCTTCGCCGACTTTCAGGGTCTCCAACAGGGACAGGGCGCTGAAGGGCATAGCGATCAACTGCGCACCGGCCTCGTCCGAGATCGCCTCGGGCAGGGGCAGCAGGCCCGCGGCGGGGGCGGTGAAATACTCGGCCCATGCGCCGTGGAATCCAGCCGCGGTGACGCGCTTGCCGATCAGCGCTTCGTCAACGCCTTCGCCCACGGCCTCGACGATACCAAGCGCTTCAGAGCCGCCGATGGCGCCGGGCAGTTCGGGCTTGTAGCCATAGTTGCCGCGCACGGTCCAAAGGTCGTGGTTGTGGATGGGCGACAGCACCATGCGGACCAGCGCTTCGCCAGGGGCGGGCGCGGGCTTGTCGGTTTCGCGGGTGGTCAGAACCTCGGCGGGTTCGCCGAATGTGTCGTGGATGGCAGCGAACATGCTGTTTCCTTTCAGGTTGGGAATTGGCCCCCAGTGGGGGAGAGTTGGGCAGAGGTTTCAGCGCAGGCCATGCGCAGGGCCGCATCGCTGCGCGCCAGTTTGGCCAGCACTGCAGCGCCGAGCCATTTGGCGTAGAGCATGCGGGCGGTGTTTTCGGGGTCAGACAACGCCCGTACGGTCCCGTCCTGTGCGCCTTGGCGCAGCAATTGAGCAATCCGGGCGACCAGAGCATCGACACCCTGATCCAGCGTTTCGCGCATCGTCTCCGACAGGTCGGCGACCTCGGATCCGAGTTTCACCACCAAACAAGCGCTGGCGATCCCCGGGGCGCTGGATTGGCTGAGCCATGCATCCCAGAAACTGTCGAGCTTGTCGCCCGCCGTTCCCGGGGCCGCGATCAACGCATCGACGCGGGCGAGATAGGCCTCGACGTAATCGGCCAGCATCGCGGTGCCAAAAGCCTCTTTCGACGCGAAGTAATAGTAGAACGAGCCCTTGGGCACGCCGCTTTCGCTCAGAATGCGCGACAGGCCAACGCCAGAGAACCCGTGCCGCAGCACGAGGCTACGTCCGCTGTCCAAGATGCGTTGCCGCGTCTGATCTGATTTCTTTGCCTCTGTCATGGGTTGGCATCTACGCCGTAATAGACCGGTCGTCTAGTGCGCTCGCGTGAATGTGAGGCGCGGACCCCGTGATGACTGAAAGCGGTGAAAAAACCTATCCCTGTGCGATCTTATATATTAGATTCCACACAACGGTCTGCAGGGTGTCAAAAGGGATGGAATGAGAAGATGAACCAAAAGATTGCTTTGATCACAGGGGCCGGGAGCGGCGTCGGCCTCGCCTGCGCGCATCGGTTGGCGAAAGACGGTTTCACTCTCGTTCTCACCGGGCGGCAACAGGATAAGATCGACGCCGCCTGTGCTGCGCTTGACGGACAGGGGCATATCGCCGTGGCTGCGGATGTGGGAGTTGAAGCGGAAGTCGACGCGCTTTTCGAGCGGGTGGAGACGACCTTTGGGCGGCTGGACCTGCTGTTCAACAATGCCGGGCGCAATGGTCCGGCGGTTGAGGTAGACGCGCTCAGCATCGCGGAGTGGAACGACATCGTCGCGACCAATCTGACCGGGTCATTCCTCTGCGCCCGCGCGGCCTTCGCCTTGATGAAGCGCCAAAGCCCGAAAGGCGGGCGGATCATCAACAACGGCTCGATCAGCGCGCATGTGCCGCGCCCGCTCTCGGTGCCCTATACGGCGACGAAACACGCGATCACCGGGTTGACCCGTGCGCTGTCGCTCGACGGGCGGGCGCATGACATCGCTTGCGGGCAGATCGATATCGGCAATGCGGCGAGCGAGATGACCGAGCGGATGAAAGAAGGCATTCTGCAGCCCAACGGCAGCCATATGTCCGAGCCGCGCATGGACGTGAACGACGTGGCCGAAACGCTGTCTTACATGGCGAAGCTGTCGCTCGACTCCAACGCCATGTTCGTCACCGTGATGGCCACCAAGATGCCGTTTGTAGGGCGCGGCTAAGCGGTCAAAGCACCTTGCCCGGGTTCATCAAATAACCCGGGTCGAGGGCAGCTTTGATCTGTTCCATCAACTCCAGCGCGACCGGATCTTTATATCGGCGCAGCTCGGCACGTTTGAAGGTGCCGATCCCATGTTCTGCCGAGAATGATCCGCCCATTTCATGTACGATATCATGCACGATCCGGTTGAAGGCCCCGTATTCGGCAAGGAACGTCGCATCCGCCATATCCACCGGGCGCGACAGGTTGAAATGCAGGTTGCCGTCGCCGAAATGGCCAAAGGGGCAGGGCCGCAGCCCGGGCATGTGATCCATACAGGCTTGGGTCGCCTCGCGGATGAAATCCGCCACGCGGGACACGGGGACCGAAACGTCGTGTTTGATCGACGCGCCTTCAGGCTTTTGCGCCTCTGACAGGTTCTCCCGCAGCGCCCAAAGCGCGTCTTTTTGCGCCTCCGATGAACCGATCACGGCGTCGATGATCTCTTCTGCCTCGAAAGCCGCTTCCAATGCGGTTTCCAGCCGGGCATCAAGGTCGGTCTGCGCGCCATTGCCGGTGAGTTCGATCAGGCAATAGGCGGGATGCGGCTCGGCCATTGGATCGCTACAGCCGGGCGCGTGGTCGATCACCATTTGCAGCCCCAGCCGGTCGATATACTCGAATGTCGAAAGCGTATCAGCGGTTTGGCCGCGCATCCGCGCATAAAGCGCGAGTGCGGGGTCGGGGCCGGTGCAGGCCACCATCGCGGTGGCTCGGGCGGTGGGTTTGGGGAAAAGCTTGATCACTGCTGCCGTGATGATGCCAAGCGTGCCTTCGGCGCCGATAAAGAGGTGTTTGAGGTCAAAGCCAGTGTTGTTTTTCCGCAGGCCGTTCAGATCATTCAGCACCCGGCCATCGGGCAACACTGCTTCGATCCCGAGCACCAGATCGCGGATATTGCCATAGCGCAGCACCGCCGTGCCGCCCGCGTTGGTCGAAAGGTTGCCGCCGATCTGGCAGGACCCTTCGGAGGCGAGCGACAGCGGGA
The DNA here is from genome assembly GCF_965641895.1 of Sulfitobacter sp. SH24. Lineage (NCBI taxonomy): Bacteria > Pseudomonadati > Pseudomonadota > Alphaproteobacteria > Rhodobacterales > Roseobacteraceae > Sulfitobacter > Sulfitobacter sp. SH24. The sequence goes on along the minus strand of NZ_CBFFKK010000002.1, from coordinate 239,863 downwards.
AGAGCGCGTCGACCTCATCCGCCGCCGCTTGGATATTAGCGAGGATACAGCCCGCCTCCACCGTCATGGTGGCGTTGGTCGGATCGACTCCCCGAATGCGGTTCAACCGGTCAGTCGTGAGAATGATCCCGCCGTCCGGCACGCCGCCCCCCGCCAGACCGGTGTTGCCGCCCTGCGGTGTGACCGGCACCTCAGCGGCATGGCACAGGCGCATGCAGGCGGCGACCTCCTCGGTGGAGCCGGGGCGGATGAGGGCCAGCGCCGTGCCGCGCCGGAGCCCGCGATCTTCGATCAGCCGCGCGTCGAAATCCTTGGCGTCGGTCACGACATGGGCGGCGCCGATGGCTTGGCACAGATCGTCGAGCAGGGCGCTATGGTTTTGCCCGTTGGTTTCGGGCGCGCGGCGCGGCGCGGTCAGAGTGGTCATCTGGGTCATCCTTTAGCGCTGGTCGGCGTCGACTTTTTTCTGGGCCGCCGCGCGCAGCTTGCTGATCGTGGTGCGGGTCGAGATATGCTCGGGGTCGGTCACCAGTTCGATCAGCGCCGGGCGGCCACTCTCACGGGCGCGGGTGAAGGCGGCGGCGAAATCCTCGGTCTTGGTGACACGTTCGGCATGGGCGCCGAGCCCCTCGGCCATTTTGACGAAGTCTTGGTTCTGGAGGGTTGTCCCTGAGATACGCTCGGGGTGGTCGCGTTCTTGGTGCATGCGGATCGTGCCATAAATGCCGTTGTTGAACAGCAGCACGATGGGCCGTCCGCCATATTGGGCGGCGGTGGCCAGTTCATTGCCGCTCATCATAAAGCCGCCATCACCGACAAAGGACAGCGTCAGCCGTTCGGGTTCTGCAATGGACGCCGCAACGGCGGCGGGCACGGAATAGCCCATCGCACCACAGGTGGAGCCGACGATCCGGCCCGGACGCCCAAAACGCAGGAAGCGCTGTGCCCAGCCGGTGTGGTTGCCCGCGTCGAGCGTGACCACCACATCGTCCGGCAGCTCATCGCGCAGCTGCGCAAGGGCCACCCCCATGTCGAGGTCCCATTCCCCGCCATTGGGCGCTTCGGTGTCCGTCAGATAATCGACGTGGAGTTTCTCGCACCATGCGCCCCATGCGTCTGCTCGGCCCAGATTGACACCGTCTAAGGCGGCAGCGACTGAAACGGGTGCTGCGGCAATGCCCAGATCTGGCGAATAGACCCGCCCAATCTCATCCGCGTCGGGATAAAGATGTACCAGCCGGGTGTCTGGATTGGGCGATTGCATGGTGGTGTAGGTCTTGGTCGTCATCTCTCCCAAACGTGCGCCGATCACCACGAGCAGATCCGCGTCGCGTTGATGCGCATAGAGGCTGGGCGCGGTAGAGGTGCCGAAATCGCCTGCATAGACGGGAGAGAGGTTGTTCACGATATCTTGTCGCCGGAAAGAGGTGGTGACGGGGATCTTGTTGGCCTCGGCAAAGCGCGTGATGGCCGCGGCACTCTCATCCGACCAGCCAGAGCCGCCGAGCAGCAACAGGGGCCGTTCGGCCTGCGCGATCTCGGTCTTGAGCATGTCGAGGCTATCGGGCGATAGTCCCGCATGGGTGGCCGTATAGGGCCGGGCATCGGCCACGGAAACCACCTCGGTCAGCATGTCCTCGGGCAGGGAGATCACCACCGGGCCGGGGCGGCCCGAGGTCGCTACGCGGAACGCGCGGGCCATATATTCCGGCACCCGCGCCGGGTCGTCGATCTGGGTGGCCCATTTGGCAATGGGGCCGAACATGGCGCGGTAGTCGACTTCTTGAAACGCCTCGCGGTCAGTCGTGTCGCGGGCGATCTGGCCCACGAGCAGGATCATCGGCGTGCTGTCTTGTTGCGCGATATGCACGCCGATCGCCGCGTGGCAGGCCCCGGGGCCACGGGTGACCATGCAGATGCCGGGCTTGCCCGTAAGCTTGCCATAGGTCTCGGCCATATTGGCGGCCCCGGCTTCGTGCCGCGCGTTGATGAGGGTGAAGCGGTCCTGCACGTCATGCAGCGCATCCAGCACCTCAAGGTAGCTTTCGCCGGGCACGCAATAGGCGGTGTCGGCACCGTGGATCAGCAGTTGATCCACAAGGACCTGTCCGCCGGTCCGCGCCTTGAGGGAAGTTTTTTGCAGCATGGAGAAGGCTCCGTTTCGTTCGATCTAAAATTTAAGTATTTGTGGCCGCTTGGTTTTTCGGGCTGGGGTTCCTGGCCTTTTGGAAGGCCAGGATAACGCCCGCGATGACCAACCCCGACGCGGTGAGCCGCAGATCGGGGTAGATCAGCAGCAGCGACGCCCCGAACAGCACCACCGACAGCACATTAGACAGTCTGCCAAAGTAGTAGCGCTGCAACGCGGCGGCCAGCAGGATGACCCCGATTGTGGCCTGCAAAAGGACCAGCGTGATCTGCGTGACCGAACCCTGCATTAGGATCGCCGGTTCATAGACGAACATGAAGGGCACGATAAAGCCGGTGGCACCGAGTTTCACCGCAGCCCAGCTCGCCTCGACGATCTTGGCATGCGACAGGGTGTTGGCCGCATAGACCGCCATGGCGACGGGGGGTGTGATGGCCGACAGGATGGCGAAGTAGAACACAAAGAGGTGCGCCGCTTCGACCTGAACGCCCAGTTTCACCAGCGCCGGCACCAGCAGGGCGACCTGCACGATATAGGCGGGTGTTGTTGGCATCCCCATACCAAGAATGATACCCGCAATCATCGACAGGAACAGCGCGATGACCAGCGTGTCTTGAGCCGCTTCGATCACAAAGTTCGAGAAAGTCAGGCCAAGGCCGGTGATGTCGATCACGCCGACCACGATGCCCGCACAGGCACAGGCCGCGGCAATCGCCAACACGTTGCGCGCGCCGCCCTCAAGCGCTTCGAGGATGTTGTCGACCGTGACGTAATGCCGTGTCGTCTTGCGCAGCGCCGCGACCGGCACGACCGAGATGATACCGCAAAGTGCTGCATAGGGTGCAGAGTAGCCCATCATCAGCACGCCCACGATAATCGCCAACGGCAAGAACAGGTGGCCGCGTTCAAGCAGCACGATCTTCAGCGGCACTTGATCCTCTTTCGGGACCGAGCCGATGCCCTTGCGCTTGGCCTCAAAGTGGACCGCAGCAAAAAGAGCCACATAGAACAGGATCGCGGGGGCCAGCGCATATTTCGCGACCGTCAGGTATCCCACGCCGAGATATTCCGCCATGACAAAGGCCGCAGCCCCCATCACGGGCGGCATGATCTGACCGCCCGTCGAGGCCACGGCCTCAACCGCGCCCGCGAAGGCGGGTTTGAACCCCATGCGTTTCATGAGCGGAATAGAGAAGGTGCCGGTCGTCATCACATTGGCCACGGCAGAGCCGGAAACGGAGCCGAAGAGGCCGGAGGTTACACAGGCCACCTTGGCCGGGCCGCCTACCTGGCGCCCCGTAAGTGCTACGGCGAAGTCCATGAAGAGTTGGCCGACGCCCATCCGTTCGACCAATGAGCCGAAGAGGATGAACAGCACCATATAAGTCGCCGAAACCGCGATCGGGATGCCGAAGATGCCTTCGGGCGTCATAAACAATTGCTCTAGGATCACCGAGGGCAGGGTCGAGGTGAAGGCCAGACCGTAGCCTAGAAACAGAAGCGCGGTGATCGGCAGCATTGGCCCAAGCATCCGCCTGGTTGCCTCAAGCAGCAGAACCACAAGGGTGATCCCCACCACGATGTCCATTGGCATCAGCGGATCGACATAGAGGAACCGCTGCGTGATGTAGTTAAGGTTGAACGAAGGATAGAGCGCAGCACCCGCCGCGATAAGCCCGATGACCACATCATACCAACTGGGCACATCATTTCGCAGACCCTTGCGGTTCACCGTCAAGAAAATCAGCAGAAGCGCCAGAGCGACGTGTACGCCGCGCATAATATAGGGGTTAGGCGGGCCAACGAAGGCGACGTAGAGATGCCAGGCAGCCATGCCGATCAGGATCAGCCTTGCTATACGGGTAATCAGGGGCATCTTGTCCAGAAGGATCGACAGTTGCATGGGGGTTCTCGCGTCTAGAGTGGAAGGCGGCCATCTTGCGTCAGCGCGCGGAACGCGTGGGGCGCAGGGACCTTATGTATGTGGGCCGGGCGAAGCTCTTGGCTCCGGCCGACCCGTTTCGTGTCGGAAGGGAATTACATCCCCGAGACACCACGCTCTGCGTAGAACTCTTTCGCGGCGGGGTGGAAGGGCACGCCGATGTCGGTGGCCATTTCCTCAACTGTCAGGTTTGCCATTGACTTGCTGATTGCGGCAAAGCTGTCGTTGTTGTCGGCAATTGCGCCAAGCACGGATTTGATGATTTCACCATCATAATCACAGGGCGCGACCATATGGGTGTCATAGCTGATCGCGTGCACGGTCTCATCAAAACCGGGGTAGGCGCCCGCTTTGACTTCACGACGTTGGAAGGCAGCGTTTTGGTCTTTGAAGTAGGCGAAGGTCTCTTCATCCACGTCGACCAGGCGGATTTTGCGCGAGGATGCCAGATCCATAACCGAGCCGGTTGGCAGGGACGAACCCAGTGTGAAAAAGTCGGCCTGACCGTCTTTCATCTGCGAAGCGGAGTCGGAATAGGAGGTGTTCGCCACGCTATCGAGGTCATCAAAAGTCATGTCGGCGGTCGACAGCAACTCACGCGTCAGGAACTCGCCGGTGTTGCCAAGCTGCTGTGTGGTCAGGCGCTTGCCCTTCATATCAGCGACAGTCTTGATGCCGGAATCTTCGAGGGCGACGATCTGGAAATACTGCGGATAGAGAATGCCAAGGTTGCAGACATTGGTGGTCGCCTTGCGGAATGGTTCTTTGCCCGACAGGCTGTCCACGGTTGAGATCGAGTTCGCGAATGCGATGCCAAAGCGGCCCGCGTCCACGCCAACAACGTTCGATACGCCCGCGCCCGGCGTGACGGTGATGTCCATGCCGGGGTTCTCACGCTCGACAATCGCCTTGATCGCGCCGCCAACGGGATACCACGACCCGCCCTGCTGGCCGGTGGCCATGACAAAGCTTTGTGCATGTGCGGCGACGCCGGCGACGGTGAAAAGGATGGTGGCCGCGGCTGTGCGGCGCAGTGATTTCATCATTGGTGACATAGAAACTCCTCCCGAGTTTTAACTGTGTATCGGCAGTAACTGGATGGGTTCCGGGCTCCCCCCTGACATCCTCTTGCCGTAGGACCGCAGACTGCGGGGGAATCGTCAGCCTGTCAATTAAAAATACAAATTTAGGGGGATTTCCTCTTACTTGTAATGTTGTATTCTGCTTGTAATACCTTAAACGGCTCTATCTCCTCGTTATTGACAGCTTGTCATACAGGTGCTCCAATTGGCGAAAAGAAGGTGCAAACATGACTGGAAATCTTCAGGCGACTGCGCCCCTCGTTGATGGAGCCACGCTGAGCGATCAGGTGACCGAAGTCCTGCGCCACAACGTCGTCAATGGCGTGTGGAGTGTGGGGGATGTATTGCCCTCCGAAACCGCATTGGCGAGTGATTTTGACGTCAGCCGCACGGTGATCCGTGAGGCGGTTTCGCGCCTGAAGGCGGAGGGCATGTTGTCGAGCCGTCAGGGGCGTGGGGCTTTCGTGGCTAGCGACCGGCCCCGGCAGGGTTTCGCGATTCCTGAGCGCGATATGGAAAGCCAGCGCAAATTGGAGCAGATCCTAGAATTGCGCATGGGTCTTGAGATCGAAGCCGCCGCCATCGCGGCCGCCCGTGCCACGCCCGAAGCACGCGAAGAAATACAGCGCGCCGCCGCCGCCTATGATCAAAGCAACAAGATTGGCGGCCCGGCGGTCGCGGCGGGGGTCAGTGCTGACCTTGGTTTTCACCGCGCGGTCTGCGAAGCGACCGGGAACAGCTATTACCTCAGCCTTTTCAACTACCTCGTCGCCAGCCTGCGCGATACGATGCTGGCCGGACGGCTACAGGCGCTGAAACGCGGCGGCGAAAGCCGGGACGCCATTCAGGAACACTATGACATTGCCGCCTCTATTGCTCAGGGGGATGCCGAACGGGCGCGCCAGCGGATGCGCGATCACCTTCAAATGTCGAGCGGGCGTCTCTTGGCGCGACTCAAGACAGAGGATGGATTGGGCGAGTGACGGTTCCTGCCGCGCTCCAAGCCGCCCTCGCGCGGCCCGCATCGTTGACCATCGCGCTTAGCGGGGGGATCGATAGCCTCACCCTCTCTGCCGCCGCGGCCAAGGTGCGGGGGGCGGAGGGGGTTACGCTTTGCCACGCGGTTTCGGCTGCGGTCCCTTCGGCGGCGTCCGCGCGGGTGAAAGACTTTGCAGCCGCTTGGGGCCTGCCGCTTAAACTGGTGGACGCGGGCGAATTCGCCGATCCGTCTTACCGCGCCAACCCGGTGAACCGCTGCTATTTTTGCAAGTCGAACCTCTATGGCACATTGGCGCGCATGGGGCCGTTGGTGGCGGCGGGCACCAATACCGACGATCTGTCAGACTACCGCCCCGGTTTGCAGGCCGCGGCGGAGCATGGCGTGCTGCACCCGTTCGTCGATGCGCAGATGTCAAAAGCCGATGTGCGCGCCTTGGCGCGGGCGCTCGGGCTGGGGGATCTGGCGGAACTGCCAGCGGCCCCCTGTTTGGCCAGCCGGATCGAGACCGGCATGCGGGTGGAGCCTGCGGACTTGGCGGTGATCGACCGGGTCGAGACTTTGCTGCGCGCGGAGTTGGGCAATATCACCCTGCGCTGCCGCCTCCTGCGCGGGGGCTGGGTGGTGGAGCTTGATCCGCGTGTTTATGAAGACCTTTCCGCGCAAAAGCGCAGGGCTATCATAGCGCAGGTCCGGCGGGCCACGGATGACGGGCGCGCGGTTGATCTGCGGGCCTATTCAAGAGGAAGTGCATTTGTCCATCAATGAGAAAGGCCCCGACGGGCATCCAGACGTGACCTTTGACCGAGGCCGCGGCGGGCGTATCGGCATCGAAGAGGCCGTGCTTTGCGAGCATAAAGCGGTGGCGCAGATCGCCGCGATCATCGGCGATGCGGCAGCGGAGGACCGTAGGCTTTTGCTGACCCGTCTGACGGCAGAACAGTTTGACGGCTTGCCTGCAGAGCTGGTCCAATCGGTCGATTACTGCACCGCGTCACGCACGGCCATTTTGGGAGAGATCGGGCCTTTGGCCCGCGATCCCCGCATCGCCCTCGTCAGCGCGGGCACGTCTGACTACGCGCCTATGGCCGAAGCGCGGCGCACGCTGGCCTATGGCGGGATGGACGCGACCGAAGTGTCGGATGTAGGCGTGGCCGGGCTGTGGCGGCTGCTCGCGCGGGAAGAAATGCTGCGTGAAATGGATGTCGTGATTGTCTTTGCCGGGATGGACGCGGCCCTGCCGTCGGTCGTAGCCGGGCTTGTGCCGGGGGTGGTGATTGGTGTGCCGACCTCCGTGGGCTATGGTGTGGCCCGCGGCGGGAGGGTCGCGCTCGATTCGATACTCGCCAGCTGTGCGCCGGGGGTGACGGTGGTGAATATCGACAACGGCTATGGGGCTGCGACTTCGGCCTTGCGGCTGGCCAATATGATGCGCCGCGCCGCGGCGGGAGGGTAGCCGGTGACAGCACCGAAACTGAAGATCAAGAAACGGCAGACCTTGGCCGACCAGCTTTACGGGCAGGTGCTTGAACAGATCGTGTCGAACAAACTCGCCCAAGGCGAGAAGCTGCCGTCGGAAAACCAGATCGCCACGGCCTTCGGCGTGTCCCGCCCCGTGGTGCGTGAGGCGCTGCGTAAGTTGCAAGAGGACGGGCTGGTCGAGGCGCGGCGCGGCGTGGGCACTTTCGTGCGGCGGCGGCCTTCGGAAAAGCTGATTGAATACGCCACGGCGGGGTCGGTTGCCGGGCTGATGCGCGCGATGGAGGCGCGGATCACGATTGAAAAGGCCACCGCCCACATGGCCGCGCAGCGTGCCAGCCCCAAGGATATCGCCCGGATTGAGGCAGCCTTGCAGGCGCTGGAGGCATCCATGCAGGCGCGCGATCCGTCTTTTGACGCCGATTACCAATTCCACCGCGCCATCGCGGCGGCCTCGGGCAATGAGGTCTTCGTGCAAATGCTCGACTGCGCCCGCGGATCGATCGAACAGGGGATCGATGTGGCGCAAAAACTGACGCGCCAAGGCTCGCAGGCGCGGATCGACGTGGTGATCAGCGAACACCGCCAAATCCTCGAGGCGATCCGCGCGGGCGATAGCGAAGTCGCGGGCGTGTCGATGGCCTATCACCTATTGCAGGCGCGGGCCCGGATCACCGACCACGCCGGTATCGCATGACCCAAGCAAACAGAAAGACCACCCCATGATCTACGACCACCGCACCTATTGCTGCCGCCCCGGCACGATCAAGAAACACCTCGCGCTCTATGCCGAATTCGGCTTCCCGGCGCAGCGCCGCATCCTGGGCGAGCCGGTGATCTATGCGCAGGTCGAGACGGGCGACGTGAATTCCTTCGTGCATATCTGGGCCTATGAGGACGCCGCCGACCGTGCTGCGCGCCGCGCGCAGATGGCGGCGGATCCTGAATGGCAGGCCTATCTCAAGAAAAGCGCCGAGGCGGGGTATCTGGTGAGCCAGACCAATAAGATCCTCATGCCCGTTCCGCTCGAAGCCTAAGTGGGGTGCCCTCGGCCTGAGGGTTCAGGCCGAAGGCTCGTTTCAAGTGACGATGCAGCTTTCGTCGATCCCGCGCCCTTCGTGGAAAGCGCGGATGTTGCTGGCCCAATGGTTGACCATACGTTTGAGGTTATCCTCGCTATGGCCGCCGATATGAGGCAGGGGCAGGACGTTATCGAGCCGTAGAAGAGGGTTGTCCGGCTCAACGGGTTCTTCGGTGAAGACATCCAAGGCCGCCCCGGCGATACGTTTGTGGGTCAGCGTGTCGATCAGGGCCGCTTCGTCGATCAGCCCGCCGCGCCCGGTGTTCACCAAAAGTGCATCCGATTTCATCCGCGCCAGTTCCTCCGCGCCGATGGTGTGGTGCGACGCCTCCGTCAGCGGCATGTGCAGGCTGACGATATCGCAGGTCTCAAGAATTTCGTCGCGCTCGGCATAGCGCGCGCTGGTGCTCTCGGCCTGCCCCGAACGACGGTAATAGAGCACCTCGCAGTCAAAGCCGGTCAACCGCTTCGCCACGAGTTGCCCGATGGCACCAAAGCCGATCAGCCCGACCTTTTGACTGCTAAGGTCCCGCGCGCCGGGGACGATCTCCGGCACGATCCACTTGCCCGCGCGGGTATTGTTGTAATGCAGCGGGATGCGGCGCAGGGCGGCGATCATCATACCGATGGTGAGATCCGCAATGGTGGGGGCGTTAACACCGGGGCTGCGTGCCACGGTCACGCCCATTTCCTTGGCCAGATCCACCGGGATCTTGTCATACCCGGTGCCCCATTGATGCACGAGGCGCACGCTATCGGCCCCGCGCAGAACCGAGGCCGGAAGCCCCTGCCCGCGCGGAACGATATAGGCGGCACCTTTCACCGTTTTGGCGAAATCCTCTTCGGAATAGGACGCCGCAAAGCGCAGGTCGAGCCCGTCGGCATAGCTGCGCACTTTGTTCTGCATATCCTCCGGCATCGCGTCCAGCACGGCGACGGGGCCGATCAGATCGCCGCTCATGTCGATGCCCCGCGCAGGTCTTCGGGCAGCAAGGCCTCGGGCAGGTTCTGGTAGGAGACCGGTCGCATGAAGCGGCGGATCGCCATGGTGCCGACGGAGGTCGCGCCAAAGTTGGTGGAGGCCGGGTAGGGGCCGCCGTGCACCATGGCGTCACACACCTCGACCCCGGTGGGGAAGCCGTTCACCAGCACCCGGCCCGCCTTGCGTTCAAGGATCGGCATCAGCGCCTTGGCCGCTTCGGTGTCGCCGTCGTCCATCTGGATTGTCGCAGTCAATTGACCCTCAAAACCCTTGGCCAGTTCTTGCATCTCATCGCTCGAAGACACCCGCAGCACCAGTCCCAGGGGGCCGAAAACCTCTTCCCCAAGGGCGTGGTCTTGCAGGTAGGTCTCGGCGTCGGTTTCAAAGAGGTTCGGCTGGGCACTGCGGCCTTCGCTGTCATTGCTCAGCAGAGCGCGAACGGCGTTGCGTCCGGTGAAACGTTCCTTGCCATCGCGGTAGGCTTTGGCGATGCCATCGGTCAGCATGACCTGCGGGCCGACCTGCTCAAGCGCCTCTTTCGCGGCCGCGATGAATGCGTCACCTTCAGCCCCCTTGGCCACGACCGCGATGCCGGGATTGGTGCAGAACTGCCCCGCGCCCATGGTCAGAGACCCGGCCCATCCTGCGCCGATTTCCGCGCCGCGATTGCGGGTGGCCTCGGCCAGAACGAACATCGGATTAACTGAGCCCAACTCGCCAAAGAAGGGGATCGGCTCGGGGCGTTGCGCGCAGAGATCGAACAGCGCGCGGCCCCCACCGAGGGAGCCGGTGAAGCCGACGGCTTTGATCAGCGGATGCTGCACCAGCGTCTGGCCCACCTCACGGCTGTTGGCATGGATGAGGGAAAAGACACCGGGATGAATGCCGCATTTCTGGATCGCGGCATGGATCGCTTCTGCTACAATCTCCCCCGTGCCGGGATGGGCGGAATGACCTTTCACAACGACTGGGCAGCCCGCCGCCAGCGCCGCGGCGGTGTCGCCGCCCGCGGTGGAGAATGCCAGCGGGAAGTTCGACGCGCCGAATACCGCAACCGGGCCGATTGGGCGTTGGATCATGCGGATGTCGGGCCGGGGCATCGGCTGGCGATCTGGCAGGGCACCGTCGACACGACGGTCCAGATGCGCGCCTTTGCGAATGTGATCAGCAAAGAGGCGGAGTTGCCCGGTGGTCCGACCCCGTTCGCCCTGAAGGCGGGCGGTGGGGAGGCCGGATTCCCGCGCGCCGACATCGGTGATGATCTCGGCGCGGGCCTCCATCTCATCCGCGATGGCATCAAGGAAATTTGCGCGGCTCTCGCGGCTGGAAGAGGCGTAGGACCAAAAGGCGTCTTCGGCGGCTTCACAGGCTTGGTTTACATGGGCAGGGGTGCCACTTTGGAACTGGTCGCTTTCGCCTGTGGCGGGGAAATTGGCAAAGGTTTCACCACCGCTGACCCATTCGCCTGCGATCAGATGTTTGCCGTGGGGGTGAAATGTCTTGCTGTCAGCGCTCATGATCAATCCTTGTCGGTTTGCTGTGTCAATGTGGGGGAGGGCTGCGCCATGGTCTGCACTAGTGCATCCATCTGCCGCGTGAGCAACCAAGCGTCGCCCGCGATGGCGACGAATTCGATACCGCTGTCAAAATAGCGGCGCGCCAGATCGGCGCCGTAGCCAAGGATGCCCGCAGGCAGCCCGGCGGTGTGAATGGCATCGACCGCTTCGCGAATCTTGTCTTGGACATCGGGGTGCATCGGGTTGCCGGTATGCCCCATCGCCGAGGACAGATCCCCCGGCCCGATAAAGATCGCGTCCACGCCGGGCACAGCGGCGATGGCGGGGATCTGGTCGACCGCTTCGGGGGTTTCGACCTGCACGATGACGCATTGTACGTCTGTGTATGTGGTCAGGTAATCCGTTTGCCGCGCGTAGTTATTAGCGCGGATCGTGGCCGAGATACCGCGCAGCCCTTCGGGGGGGTAGCGGGTCCAAGCCACGGCGCGGCGGGCGTCTTCGGCGCTTTGGATCATCGGGAACATCAGGTTTTTCACACCGATATCCAGCAACCGTTTGGTCATGGTCTGGTCGGATGAGGGCATCCGCACGACCATCTGCGCATCGGGTGCCGCACTCGTAGCGGCGCGCAGATGATCGGTGATCTGGCTTAGGTCATTCGGCGCATGTTCCATGTCCAGTAACAACCAATCGATCCCACTGCCCGCAGCAATCTCCGTCACCGTGGGCGAGCAAAGTGAGAGCCAAAACCCCGACAGACGACTGTCGGGCCGAAGCGATTGTTTCAGTGTTTTTCCCGACATTTTCGCAACGCGCCCCTCAAATGGTATCGACAATTGGGGTGATACGGTAATATATCAGTTCGAGCAAGATGTGTTTTCCACCCGTTTTGTGATGATGTTTTAGCTGGCGAGGATTCCATGACCGAGACCAAGAAAACCGCCGATCAGCTGCGCAGCGCGCGCTGGTTTGCCCCCGACGATCTGCGCAGCTTTGGGCATCGGTCGCGCATGATGCAGATGGGTCTGGGCCCCGAAGATTGGGAAGGCCGCCCGGTGATCGGTATCCTGAACACTTGGTCCGAGATGAACCCCTGCCACCTCCATTTCCGCGACCGCGCGGAGGATGTGAAAAAGGGAATCGCCCAAGCCGGCGGGCTGGGGCTTGAGATCCCGACGATCTCGATCGACGAGAGCTTCACCAAGCCGACCTCGATGCTCTACCGCAATATGATCGCGATGGAGACCGAAGAGACGATCCGCTCGCACCCGCTTGACGGTGTGGTGCTGATGGGCGGCTGTGACAAATCGACGCCGGGGCTGACCATGGGCGCGATCAGCGCGGGCGTGCCGTTCATCTTCTTGCCCGCAGGCCCGATGCTGCGCGGCAATTATGCGGGCCGGGCGCTTGGCTCTGGTTCGGATGCGTGGAAGTTCTGGGATGAGCGCCGCGCGGGCACGATCTCGGCCGAGGAATGGGTCGGCGTAGAAGGCGGCATCGCGCGGTCATATGGGCATTGCATGACGATGGGCACCGCCTCCACCATGACCGCGATTGCGGAGGCGATGGGCCTGACGCTGCCGGGGGCGACCTCGATCCCCGCCGCGGATGCGGGGCACAAACGGATGAGCGCTTCTTGCGGGCGGCGCATCGTCGATATGGTTTGGGAGGACCTGACGCCGGACAAGATCATCACCCCCGCCGCCGTGCAGAACGCGGCGACGGTGGCGATGGCGACGGGCTGTTCGACCAACGCTGTGGTGCATCTCTTGGCCATGGCGCGCCGCGCAGGTGTGGCGCTGGAGTTGAGCGATCTGGACGCTCTGGGCCGCACCACACCGCTCATTGCAAACATTCGTCCCCTCGGCAGCAGCGAATACCTGATGGAGGATTTTTATTTCGCGGGCGGGCTGCGGGCGCTGATGGACCAGCTGGGCAACAAGCTCGACCGGTCGGCCATCACCTGCACCGGCAAACCGCTGGAGGAGGGGATCGCGGGCGCGCCTGTCTATAATGACGACGTGATCCGGCCCCTGTCGAACCCGGTCTATAAAGAAGGCTCGCTGGCCGTGCTGAAGGGCAACCTTTGCCCCAATGGCGCGGTGATCAAACCGGCGGCCTGCGATCCGAAGTTCCACCGCCACGAAGGCCCGGCAATTGTTTTTGACAGCTACCCGGAGATGAAGGCCGCCATCGACGACGAAAACCTCGACGTGACGCCGGACCATGTGCTGGTGCTGCGCAACGCAGGTCCGCAGGGCGGGCCGGGGATGCCGGAATGGGGCATGTTGCCGATGCCGAAGGCGCTGTTGAAACAGGGGCACCGCGACATGCTGCGGATCTCGGATGCGCGGATGTCGGGCACCTCTTATGGCGCTTGCATCCTGCATGTCGCGCCGGAGTCTTTCGTGGGTGGGCCGCTGGCGCTGCTGAAGACGGGCGACATCGTGCGGATGGATCTAGAGGCGCGCACCCTCGACATGCTGGTGGACGAGGATGAACTCGCCGCCCGCCGCGCCGCGTGGAAAGCGCCCGAGCCGCGGTTCGAGCGGGGCTGGGGTTATATGTTCCAGCGCCATGTGGGGCAGGCCGATCAGGGCTGCGACTTTGACTACCTCACCGCGGCCTTCGGCCAAGCGGCGGGTGAACCGGATATTTTCTGAGAGGGTTAGCAGTGACACATGATCTATCAAAGGCGCTCACGGGCATTTCGGGCATCCTGGTAACGCCCTATGACGATGCTGGAGAGATCGCGCCGCGCAAGCTGGCGCCGATCATCGACCGTGCGCTCGCCGCCGGGGTGCATATCCCGGTCGTGAACGGCAATACCGGCGAATATTATGCGCTGACCAATGACGAGGCCTGCACCATGGTGCGCGAGGTCGCCCAGATGGTCGACGGGCGCGCGCCGCTGCTCGCGGGTGTCGGGCGCGGCATTCGCGATGCCTGCGCACTGGCCAAGGCGAGTGCCGAGGCGGGCGCGGATGCGCTGATGATCCACCAGCCGCCCGATCCCTTCGTCTCCCCCCGTGGCACGGTCGATTATGTGCGCGCGGTGCGGGATGCGTCGGGCGGGCTGCCGGTGATGCTGTACCTGCGCAACGATGCGATGGGGCCCGAGGGCATCGCGCGGCTGTGCGAAGTCGAAGGGGTGAAGGGCGTCAAATGGGCCACGCCGAACCCCTTGAACCTTGCCCGCGCGATCGAAGCTGCGCCGAAAGACATCGTCTGGGTCGGTGGTCTGGCCGAGGTCTGGGCCCCGCCGCTCTATGCCGTGGGCGCGCGGGGGTTTACCTCAGGCCTGATCAACGTCTGGCCGGAGAGGTCAGTCGCCATTCACGCGGCACTGGATGCAGGCAACTACGGCGAGGCGAACCGCCTCATCGCCGGGATGCGCGCCTTTGAGAACATCCGCGCGGAAGAGCATAACGGCACCAATGTCACCGGCGTCAAAGCCGCCCTCATTGCCATCGGACAGGATTGCGGCCCCACGCGCCCGCCCGCCGCATGGCCACTGACGGAGAAGCAGCAGGCGGTGCTGGATCAATTCGTGAAAGACAATCAACTGAAGGGAGAGGCGGCATGAGCCCCGAACTACGCGAGAAACTCAAAGCGGTCTCGGTCGCGACGCTGGCCACGGCGCTGTATAAACGCGGGCTGCGCAATCAGGTGGTGCAGGGGGTCGGCCCGGTTGCGGCAAAGGGGCATAATATGGTCGGCCCGGCGTTCACGCTGCGCTATATGCCCGCCCGCGAAGACCGCAATCAACTGGTCGAGTTCCGCAATCCCGAACACCCGCAGCGCGTCGCGATTGAGACCTGCCCCGAGGGTCATGTGCTGGTAATGGACAGCCGCAAGGATGCCCGCGCCGCCAGTGCCGGGGATATCCTGATCACCCGGCTGATGATGCGTGGTGCGGCAGGGGTGGTGACCGATGGCGGGCTACGAGATGCAGCGACCATCGGCGCGCTGGAGATGCCCGCCTACCACGCCCGGCCCTCAAGCCCCACGAACCTGACCCTGCATGAGGCGATTGAGATCAACTGCCCCGTCGGCTGCGGCGATGCGCCGGTCTTTCCCGGCGACATCGTAGTGGGCGACGATGACTGCGTGATCATCATCCCCGCAGATATCGCAGAAGAGGTGGCAGATGAGGCGGTAGAGATGACGGCCTATGAGGATTTCGTCGTGGAAGAGGTCAAAGGCGGCGCGGGGATCATCGGGCTTTATCCGGGCACCAAGCAAGAAAACCTCGATAAGTTCGAGGAATGGCGCAAGGCCAACAACCGCTGAGTCAGGGCTTTTCCGGAGTGAAATACTCCGGGAAAGCCGCCCGTTTCTCGGTCATCCGGTCGACGGTGCGTTGCAGGTGCTGGCGCAGCGCCTCCATCGCCGCAGGCGCATCGCCCGCTTCGATCCCGTCGAGGATCCGGCTGTGGCCGCCGATCACGTCCTTGTTGTTGAGGATGCGCCCCGCCTCATCAATGTCATCCAAATGCAGGCGGCGCAGACGTTCCAGATGGCCCGCGTGGCTGCGCATGATGCGCTGGCTTTGCACATGGCCCGCCGCCACGAAGAGGGTCTGGTGAAACACCTCGTCCAACTCCTGAAAGGTCGGCACATCGCCGGGCTGGTCCGAGATGCTGCTTTGCAAGGCGACGATGCTGCGCAAACGGGTGAGGGCTTCGGGCGCGATTTCGGCGGCCAAACGGCGCACGACTTCGGTCTCAAGCGCGATGCGCATGAACTGCGCTTCGCGGATCGCCGACATGTCGATTGGCGTCACCAAAGTGCGCGATTGCGGGTAGATCTTGACCAGCCCCTCTTTGGCAAGCTGCTGCAGCGCATCGCGCAGCGGCGTCAGGCTCACCCCATGGGTTTCGGCCAATTCGGCGCGCAACAGCGGGGTGCCGGGCGGCAGGTCGAGCCGGACAATCTGATCACGCAACGTGGCATAAACCCCGCGCCCCGTCGGCCCACCCTCGAAGAGACCCAGATCGGCCCCGCCGCCCAAAATGCTTTTGGCGAGGGTCTGCGCGCTCTGTGCTGAAGGTTTGTTCGATGAGGTCATGTGGGCTCTTCCATAGCTGTTAAATCTAATATATCAGTTATTGACATCTTACCGAAGCGGTTTTTTCGACACCCTGGGGGGAGCATCCGATGGACAGCCAGACCATGCAAGAGGACAGACGCGCAAGGGTGATGCTGCTGTCACCCACCGATAACGTGGTCGTGGCGACCTCGGCGGTGCCCCAAGGCGCGGTATTGCCGCAAGACGGGCTGCGTGCCAACCATGATACACCCCAAGGGCACAAGATCGCGATCCGCCCGATCCAGCAGGGCGCGCCGATCCTGAAATTCGACACCGTCATCGGCTACGCGGCAGAGGATATCGCGGCAGGCGATTGGCTGCACAGCCACAATATCAAGTTCGACGCGGTCGACAAAGACTATGCCTTTGCCCGCGACTATACCCCGACCGAACTGCTGCCACCGCAAGAGCGTGCCCAGTTCATGGGTATCCGCCGCGCGAATGGCCGCGTGGGCACGCGCAATTACATCGGGCTTTTCGTCACCGTGAATTGCTCGGCCACCGTGGCGCGCAAGATCGCCAATTACTTCGACGAAGAGCGGATGGAGGCATGGGAGAATGTCGATGGGGTGATCCCCTTCATCCACGAATCCGGTTGCGGGATGGAGCTCACGGGCGAGCCGATGGACCTGCTGCGCCGTACGCTCTCGGGCTATATCCGCCACCCCAATCTGGCCGGGGCCGTGGTCCTGTCACTGGGCTGTGAGCGCAACAATCTGGCGCAGTTCTTTGAGGAGGAAGGACTGGCCGAGGGCAAGATGCTGCGCACGATCACCATGCAGCATGTCGGCGGCACGGCCCGCGCGATTGCCGAAGGCAAAGAGGCGGTGCGCGAGATGTTGGATCAGGCCAATGCCGTGCGGCGTGAACCCTGTTCGGCAGAGCATATCACCATCGGCATGCAATGCGGTGGGTCGGACGGGCTTTCGGGGCTCTCGGCCAACCCCGGCCTTGGGGTGGCGGCGGATATCCTCGTGCGCAACGGCGGCACGGCGATCCTGTCGGAAACGCCGGAGATCTTCGGCGTCGAACACCTGCTGACCCGCCGCGCGCGCAGCGAAGAGGTGGGCCGCAGATTGGTCGAACGCATGGATTGGTGGCTGGACTATACGAAAGGCCGCGACACGCAGATCAACGGCGTGGTCAGCCCCGGCAATCAGGCAGGCGGTCTGGCGAATGTGTTGGAAAAATCACTCGGCGGGGCCAAGAAAAGCGGCAGCACGGGGCTGATGGAGGTTTACCGCTATGCCGAACCTGTGACGCAAAAGGGGCTGGTCTTCATGGATACGCCCGGCTTCGATCCAGTCTCGGCCACCGGGCAGATCGCGGGGGGTGCGAACCTGATCTGCTTTACTACCGGGCGCGGGTCTTGCTTTGGCTCCTATCCCTCGCCGACGATCAAACTCGCCTCCAACACGCCGATGTTTACCAAGATGCAGGACGATATGGACATCAACTGCGGCACGGTCATCGACGGCGAGCAGAGCCTAGAGGAATTGGGTCAAGCGATCTTCGAGCGTATCCTTGCCATCGCCTCGGGCGAGCAGAGCAAATCCGAAGCGCTTGGCGTGGGCGAAGAGGAATTCGCGCCTTGGCCGATTGGGGTCACGGGGTAACAGATGTCGAAGGGGACAGCGCAGATGAAACCGAACTATGTAAAACTGGTCGAGGATACGCCGCTGCCGCGCATGGCGCTTTGCCGCCAGACCTTTGCCGCGACCCGCATCGACGATCCGCGCGCCGCCGTGGCAGAGGCGATGCAGGCCGATTGCGCAGGTAAAATCAAGCCGGGCATGTCCATCGCGATCACCGCAGGCAGCCGGGGGCTGGCGAACCTGCCGGAACTTCTGGCAGCCATCGTGGCCGAAGTCCGCGCCCGCGGGGCGCATCCTTTTGTCGTGCCCGCCATGGGCAGCCACGGCGGCGCCACGGCAGAGGGGCAGACCGCGCTGCTGGCGAAACTGGGCGTGACCGAGGAAAGCCTCGGTTGCGAAATCCGTTCTTCGATGGAGACCGATGAGATCGGCGTGCTCGACAATGGCATGTCGGTGCGGATGGACCGCCACGCCAATGCCGCCGATGGGATCATCCTGTTCAACCGGATCAAACCGCATACTTCCTTCCGCGCGCCGAACGAAAGCGGGCTGGCCAAGATGCTCTCGATAGGTTTGGGCAAGCAATCGGGGGCCGAGACCTGCCATTCTCGCGGCATTGATAACGTCGGCATCTTCGTCGCCAAAATGGCGCGGATGAAGTTGGAGCGTTGCAAGGTGCTGTTTGGCATCGGCACGATCGAGAATGCTTACGACGAACTCTCGCAGGTGGTCGCCCTCGACAGCGACGGGATGCTGGAGGCCGAAGCGCCCTATCTGCAAGAGGCGATGCGCAACATGCCCCGCCTGCCGCTGGGGCCGCTGGACGCGCCTTCGGCCTCGGGCGATCTGGACGTGCTGGTGGTGGATGAGATCGGCAAGGAGTTCTCCGGCACCGGGATGGACCCCAATATCACCCATCGGTTCTCAAGCGAAAAGATGCAGGTCCATCTGCATATCTCGCGACTGGTGGCGCTTGGCCTGTCGCCGCGCAGCAACGGCAACGGCAATGGCGCGGCGCGGGCAGATGTGATCACGGCGCGGTTGGAGCAGGATTTCGACCGTGAGGCGGTCTATGCCAACGCGATCACCTCGCAGGTGCTGAAACAGTCGAAGATACCCATGGTCATGCCCTGCGACCGCACGGCGATCCAGACGGCGGTCAAGACCTGCGGGGCCGAAGATATCACCAAGGTCCGGCTGCTGCGCATCCCCAATACGCTGAAACTTGAGTATCTCTATGCCTCCGAGGCGATGCTGCCGGAACTGCGCGACCGTCCGGGGCTGGAGGTGGTCGGTGATTTGCAAGAGATGCAATTCGACGACGGCCTGCTGCGCAACCCTTGGCCGGAGGGGCATTGATGCGGGGCGAAGGGCTTCACCTACACCTCGACCCGGTAGGCGGGGCGGCGGGGGATATGTTCATCGCGGCGATGCTGCATGCCTTTCCCGATCTGGCCGAGCGCGCTTTGGCCGATGTCGCCGCGGTGCTCCCCGCCGAGGTGGGCCATGCGGAACTGAGCGAACATGTGGCTTCGGGCATCACCGCGCGGCGGTTCGAATTGGTGCTGGCCGCACCCGACGCGGGCAGGCGCCACGGGGCCGAGACAACTTACCGCGCGATGCGCGAACTTTTGGAAAACGCACCGCTGTCGGAGGGCACGGCGGAGGCCGCCTGCGCCATCCTCCACCGGATTGCCGAGGCCGAAGCGCAGGTGCATAACATCCCCATCGACAGGGTGCATTTCCACGAGATCGCGGATTGGGACGCGCTGATGGATGTGACCGCAGCAGGCAGCATCTGTGCTGCGCTGTCGGGGGCAACTGTCTCGCTCGCGGCGTTGCCTTTGGGCGGAGGGCTGGTCGAGACGGCGCATGGTAAATTGCCGGTGCCCGCGCCCGCCACGGCGCTGATCTTACAAGGCTACGACTGGCATGACGACGGCGTGCCGGGCGAGCGGGTGACGCCCACAGGCGCCGCGATCCTTGCCCATCTTACCGGCGGCAGCCCCATCGCCAGCCGTCCACCGGGGCGGCTGCGCTGCACCGGGTCGGGCGCGGGAATGCGGGTGATGAAGGGGCTGCCGAATATCCTGCGGGTCAGCGTTTTCGACACCGCCTCGGAGGGCATCGCGCAGGACAGTCTGGTGCAATTCGCCTGCGATATCGACGATATGACGGGCGAGGAACTGGGCGTGGCGGTGGATCGGTTGCGCGCAATGGAGGGCGTGGTCGATCTGCTGATGCTGAACGGGCAGGGCAAGAAATCCCGCCCGGTGACGCGCCTTGAGGTGTTGGTGCAGCCGCAGGCTGCCGACTGGGTCGCGGCGCGGGTGTTTGATCTGACCTCAACCCTCGGTCTGCGAAGGACACGGGTGGAGCGTTTGATCCTCCCGAGGGAGAGTGATGACAGCGGGCCGCTCCGCCGCAAGCGTGCGCAGCGGCCAAGTGGGCAGGTAACCACCAAGGTCGAAAGCGATGATCTTGCCGATGCCGAGACCCTGCAGGACCGCCGCAGACGCGCCCGCGCCGCCGAAGGCTAGGTGCCGCCGCCCGGTGATCTAACTTGCTTATCACCGGGCCGCGTGTGAAAATCCTCTGATGCCAGTTCAGAGGACCGCATGGAAAAGCAACTCAGCGCAACGCTGCGCCAATATGAGGTCTTCGTCGCCATCGCCGAAACGCTGCATTTTGGTCAAGCGGCAGCCGCGCTCGCCGTGGCGCAACCGGCGCTGACACAGCAGCTCAAACATCTCGAAACCGCCTTTGGCGGTGAGCTGCTTTTTGACCGCAATCGCCGCCGGGTGATGCTGACCGACTTCGGTCGCGCGCTTTTGCCCGAAGCGCGCGCGCTGTTACAGCAGGCGCGGCGGGTCGAGGCCGTGGCGGAGGCAGCACGGACGGGCCAACGGGGGCGGATCGAATTGGCCTATGTCGGCTCGGCCTCCTACGCGGGCATTCTGGGGCGGCTTCTGCGGGAGTTTCGCGCGGGGGCGGCGGATGTGGATCTGATCCTGCGCGAGTTGGACATGGACTTGCAGATTTCTGAAATCGTTGCAGGCCGGCTTGACGCGGGTTTCGTGCGCCTGCCGCTTTCTGGTGTGCCTGACACACTGCTGACCCGCACCGTGCATTCCGAGGATATCTTGCTGGCCGTGCCGCCTGACCACCGTCTTGCCGAAGCGCCGTCAGTCACTATGGCATCGCTGCGCGAGGAAAGCTTTATTTTCAGCCACCTTGGCCCCGACAT
Organism: Sulfitobacter sp. SH24; assembly: GCF_965641895.1. NCBI lineage: Bacteria > Pseudomonadati > Pseudomonadota > Alphaproteobacteria > Rhodobacterales > Roseobacteraceae > Sulfitobacter > Sulfitobacter sp. SH24. Next base: position 218,700 of record NZ_CBFFKK010000002.1, on the reverse strand, counting down.
GGGCTTTGCCGCCTGTGCCTATCAACTCTGCGCTGATGCTGGTTTCGCGCCGCGTGTGGCGCATCGCGCACCGCAGTTCACGGCCATTGTTAACTTTGTCTCTGCGGGTCTTGGTGTGGCTTTTGTACCCGCTTCCGCTGCGCGGATGAAGGATGCAGGCGTTACCTTTTTGCCGATCAAAGATGCCACGGTGAACAGCCGGATTGGCTTGGCCTATCTCCAAGATCCGACCAACCCAGTTTTGCGCAGGCTTCTCGACGCAGTGGAACCGGAAGGCTAACTAGCCAACTGCCGTGCCACCACAAACAAAGACCGTCTGACCGGTGATAAAACTGCTGCGCGGATCAGCAAAGAAGGAAACTGCCTGCGCCACATCCTCCGGCGTGCCCATGCGGCCCATTGGCACCGCATCAACAATGGCGCGGGTTTCGGGCGCGTCCTTTGGGTTGTTCTCCCAGAACGCGCTGGTGGCGATGGGGCCGGGGGCCACGCAGTTTACGGTGATCCCGTCGCGCGCCAGTTCCAGCGCCCATGTCCGCGCCATGGATTGGATCGCACCCTTGCTGGCGGAATAGAGAGTCCGGTCGATCTTGCCCTTGGTAACGCGGCTGGTGTTCATCACAATTCGCCCACCCCCAGCCGTACGCATTCCGGGCACCAAAAGCTTTGCCGCCAAGATGCTGGGCCGCAGGTTAAGATGCATGATGCGGTCGAAATCGCTGAGTTCTACCGCATCGAAAGGCGCGGGTTTTACAATTCCGACGTTGTTGATCAGACAGGTCACCGGGCCATTCTTGAGTACATGCTCCAGCGCGGCGGTGGTTGCCACAGGATCTGACAGATCAACGAGCTGCGCATCTGCGCGCAGGGTGGCATCCTCAGGCTCTTGGATATCAAGGACAAAGACCCGCCAACCGTCCTCTTGTAACCTGCGCGCGATTCCGAGGCCGATATTATGCGCGCCGCCTGTGACGACGGCATGGCGCGGAAGGGAGGATTGGGTCACGGAGCGCATCCTTTTTCAGATATGATATTTACTTATCACCATCAGCTAGTGATAAGTAAACCGTGATATCCGGGAGGGGGAGACATGGCCGAACGCATCATCATCGTAGGTGCTGGAACGATGGGCCAATCCATTGGCAGGCTCTTTGCCACCCACGGTTGGGAGGTTCACGCCGTCGACCCGACTGGGGCCGCGCGGAAGGCGTTTTTACGTGCGGTGTCCGGGGCGACGGCAAGTGCCGATCTGGACGGGGCAGGGCAGGCGGACGTTGCGTTGGAATGCGTGCCGGAGGAGCTTGCCCTGAAGCAGATAGTGCTTGTCGCGCTGGAGGACGCGGTGCCCAAGGATGCGCCCATCCTTTCCAACACTTCGGGGCTGACGCTTGAGGAGATGTCGGCGCGGATGGCCCATCCCGAACGCGCCGTAATCACGCATTTCTTTAACCCCGGCGATGTGGTCCCTGCGGTCGAAGTTGTCGCGGCAAAAGATGCCGCCCAAGGGTTGTGCGACCGGGTGATGAGCCTGCTGCGTGCGTTGGAGCGCCGCCCGGTGCGCCTTGAACATGCGCCGCCGGGTTTTGTCGCCAACCGTATTCAACATGCGATTATGCGCGAATGTCTACACTTGGTAGACGAAGGTGTGGCCAGCCCCGCCGAGATTGATGAGATTGTACAATGGTCGGTCGGGGTGCGCATGGCGCTTTCTGGGCCATTTCGACAGCGCGATCTGAATGGATTGGGCACGCACCTCAGCATCGCTGAGTACCTTTATCCCGATCTTTGCGACCGCCATGATGCATCACCCACCCTCGCCGGTCTCGTCGCGCAGGGGCATCTGGGCAAACGCAGCGGCAAAGGCTTTTATGACTGGCCTACAAATGCGGGCGACGGGGACACCGATGAGGCACTTCAGCGTGTCATCGCTTTGGCGAGCGACAGCGCTGGTTAAGTACATTCCAGATAATCGAGGACAATCATGACCGATAAACCAGCAATCATCTGCGTGGCCATCACCGGGTCGCTTCCCACCAAGGCCGACAACCCGGCGGTGCCTATCGACATCACCGAACAGATCGAAAGCACCCAAGCGGCGTTTGAGGCGGGGGCGACGATTTGCCATGCCCATGTGCGCACCGCCGATGGCACGCCCACCGCAGACCCCGACCGTTTCGCGCGGCTGCAAGAGGGGCTGCGCAAACATTGCCCGGGTATGATCGTGCAATTCTCAACCGGGGGTCGGTCTGGCGCGGGCAAGAACCGGGGCGGGATGCTACCGCTGCGGCCCGATATGGCCTCGCTTTCTGTCGGATCGAACAACTTTCCCAACCGCGTTTACGAGAACCCGCCAGAGCTTGTTGACTGGTTGGCGGCGGAAATGAAAACCTATAATATCCTGCCCGAGATCGAGGTTTTTGATCTGAGCCATATTCTACAGGCCAAGGCGATGTCTGACGCAGGCGCGATCCCGGCGCGGCCCTATATTCAGTTCGTCATGGGGGTGAAAAACGCCATGCCAGCGGATCGCGAGGTTTTTGATTTCTACATTCAGACGGTCAAGCGCTTTTTCGGCGATATCCCGTGGTGCGCTGCAGGGATCGGGCGGCATCAGGCGGAGCTGAACGCCTGGTGTGCAGCAGCAGGTGGGCATTTGCGCACCGGGTTGGAGGATAATATTCGTATGAATAAAGACACGCTCGCGCCATCGAATGCGGCGCTTGTCACCAGCGCGGCAGAGATCTGCGCCGAGGCTGGTCGCCCCGTCGCCACACCGCAGCAGGCGCGCGAGATTTTGGGGCTTGGTTAAACCCTCTTTAGAATTGCCCACCGTACAAGGATACTGAAATGAAAAAATTGATATCAGCCTTCGCCCTTTTTGCCAGTCCGCTTGCGGCGCATGAGGGCGCGCATGTGCATCCGCATGGCAACGATCCGTTTTGGGCCGTGGCATTGCTGTCGCTGGCAATCGTGATCCTTGCGGCAGCGGTGATGCGGCGCAAGTAGACCGCAGAGGGGTCAGGCCATCCCGCTGTTGCATTTTTCCTTTTCAGGGCAGAAGTTGCGGCCGACATGAACCGCTGCACTGCAAAAGGATCGCCCAATGATTGTCAGGGATCAGCCAAGCGCGCTGAAGCTGTTCTTTGTCCTACAGGGTTCGATCGTGCCGAATATCATCGGGCGGATCATCGGCGTGGCCGTGCTGACCGCCGTGGTTCTGCTTGTGGATCTACATCTCATTGAACTGCCCCATGTCTCCATCGCGGCGATGGGGATTTTCGGCGTTGCGCTGTCGCTCTTCTTGGGCTTTCGCAACAATGCCGCCTATGACCGCTGGTGGGAGGCGCGCAAACTTTGGGGGGCGATGATTGCGGACCTGCGGACGTTGGGGCGCGATCTTTCAATCTTTGTAGGGCGGGGAGAGGACCGGGCCGAGATCCTATCGCTTGGCGTGGGATTTGCACATTTGCACCGGGGATTCCTGCGCAGTACCGATGTGCAAGCGGAGATCACTGGCTGGGTCGGCGACGACCAAGCCAAAGCACTGCTGGCCCAGACCAATCCCGCGGATGCTGCCCTGCGCGCCATGGCAGAACAGATCAGCCAGCTTGCAGCGCAGGGCGGGGTGAGTGGTTTCGGGCAGATGAGGTTTTCCGAAACGCTGGCCGCCCTTGCCGCCGCGCAGGCGGGATGCGAGCGCATTCTCACCACTCCCTTGCCCTTCGTCTATTCGCTGATGGTGCGGCGCACGACCTACCTCTATTGCTGGCTGTTGCCCTTTGCGCTGATCGAGGCGACGAATTGGTTCGCGCCGATCTTTGCCGCGATTGTGGCCTATGTCTTTTTCGGCCTTCAGGCGGTCACCAACGAGTTGGAGCTGCCCTTTCGCAATGCGCATAACGGCCTGCCGCTTGATGCCATGTGCCGGATCATCGAAGTCTCTGCCGCAGAGGCGCTAGACCGCGCGCCGCCGCCCCTGATGACACCGAACGACCATGTGCTGACCTAACGCCCTTCAGCCCCCAAAGCCGCGCGACCCGCCAGAGCGTCCAAAGCCGCCCCGCGATGCAGCGGTGGCGCGGGTCATCGGGGTTTTGCCGATGGTGGTGCTGGGCCGGGTGAATTGCGAGGTGCTGAGCTTGGCCGCGCCGCGATTTGCCGAATAGGTGCTGGAGCGTGCGGCATTGGTGAAGCGGCCATCGGAGGTCTTGTAAAGCGGCTGCGCGGCGGACATGCCTGCGCGATTGCTCATCATATTGCCGATCAGATAACCCGCCAGCAGGGGCATGAAGATCCCGCCTGAACCGCCCTGGGTCGCTGCTTCTTCAGAGCCACAAGCGCCTGCGCCATGCTGCTCTTCGCAGACCTCAAGACTGTCGTAGCGCGGTGCGGATTCCACATGGAGGGTTTGCGCCTCATCAAAGGCGGTTTCGCATTGTTGCTGGGTGTACATCCCGCCGCTTGAGGCATCGGCCAAGCAGCTTTGCAGGTCAGGGAAGGCGGCCGCGTCGACCTTTTTCTCCTCGCACCCTGCAAGGGTAAAGGCGGCGGCGCCGACGATGGCGATAGAAACCCGTTTCGAGCGTTTGGTCATGGTGATTGTCTTTCTGCCAAGGGGCTGCGGAGCAATGGGTTATGCGAGAATGTAGTGCGGTTTGAAGCGGGACAAATCCTGCGTGATGCGGGAGCGGTCCTCGCGGATGCCGATGCCGGCGCAGGTCTCACCGACGATCCAAGACCCGATCACGGGGCGGAAGCCGTCAAATTCAGGCAGGGGAGCATAGGCTTGGACAATGCGCGGATGGTCGGCGTAGTCGGTGTTTTTCGACTGTTCGATCACCTTGCCGGATTGGTGGATCGTCACCGACGCCCCCTCGCGCGAGAGGATCGGCTTGCGCACATGCGCTTCCGCCAGATCGGCCGCCATGCGGTCAAAAGCCTCCGCGCAGTCGGGGGCGGCAGGGCCACGACCGGAAAGCGCCTCCGCCACATCTGCCTCAAAGAAGGCGGGCAGCAGATTGGGATGACCCTCGAACATCTGCCATAGAACGGGCAAGAGGCCCTTGTTCGACAGCAGCGCCTTCCAAGCGGGTTCCAGAAACAGGCAGCCCGACCCCGCGATATGCGCGGCATAGTCATCGCGCAGCAGGTCTTCCCACGGGTAGAGTTTGAACAACACGGCGATACGGCGGTCTTGATCGTCAAGGAATTGGCCGTCATCGCTCAGCGCGATTTTGTCGAGGTCACAGTAGTGCGCGCCCAAGCCCGCCTCGCGCGCGGCCCAGCCCATTGCTTCGACGGTGCCGTAGTCTTCGGGATTGTCTGCCACAGCGGTGAAATGCAGGTCGCTGTCCGGTTCGAAGACATCGGCAAAACGGGCGATTAATGCTTCGTGGGTGCCGTTGAACTGATCCGAGCCCTCCGGCAAAACGCCTGCCTTCAACTGATCCTCAAGCCATTGCCATTGAAAGGCGGCGCTTTCGTAAAGGGAGGTCGGTGTGTCGGCATTATATTCTAGCAGTTTGGCCGGGCGCGCGCCGTCATAGGCCAGATCGAACCGCCCGTAGATTTCAGGATCGCCCCGGCGCCAGCTTTCCGCTACGAGATCACGGTGCGCCTCCGGAATGGCCAGCCGCGTCATCAATTCCTCGCTGGCAATGATCTCGGCCACGGCCTCACGGCACATGCCATGCAACTCGGTCGAGGGGTCTTCGATGTCGTTTTCAATCTGCTCAAGCGACAGCGCATAGGCCGAACTTTCGTCCCAATACGGCTCGCCGTGCATATCGGCAAAGGTAAAGCCAACCTCCTCCGCATGGGCACGCCAATCGGGCCTTTCGGGCAATGTGATCTTTTGCAACGTTTTGCTCCCCCGGGTTTTGCGGTTGCTTTTACGCGGCTTTGAAGGCGGCAACCAGAGGGGGATCGTCGCAGTGAAGTGATGAGAGAAACAAGTGCCGCGACAGCTTGGCTCACAGGATTTCCATGCTCCAGCACATGGGCCTCACTTCATACTCTGCCAGCTTCCGCGCGGTAATCTACAAAACTAATTTTAACGCCGCTCCATCGTTCTCGCATTCAATTCCGCAAGGTCCACCCCTTGTTCGACCGCAAACACCCGCGTTTCGCGCAACCTCTCTGCCGCACCTGTCAGGTGGCTGGCAACGGAGCGCAGCAGGCTTGTGGCGACTGCGGTATCGTTTTCGATCACTGCCAGCAGCTCCTGCGCGCCAATCCGCAAAAATTTACTGTCTTCGAGAGCGACCAAATTCATCGTGCGGTCTTCGTTCATGATCACGGAAAGATCGCCGATCAGCCGTCCGGGCACGATTTCAGATAGAAGAACATTCGATGTCTCGCTTTCGGGCCAATACAATCCCGCCGAGCCTGACACGCAGAGATAGGCGGCGTCTGCTTTTTGTTGTGCGCTGAAGATTACCTGTCCTGTCTTTGGTTCATACCACTGCGCGCTGAAGGCCAGAAGACGTTGCTGCTTGCGGTCTAATCCTTGGAAAAGCTCAGCTTGGGCGACAGCGCGTAGCTTGCGGTTCAAATCCTTACGCGCGTCTTCGTCCAATCTCTCGTCATCACGGGCCACACCGTCTATGCGGCCATCCTCAATCTCAACGAAAAGGTCATAGTATTCCGGGTTGGAGAACTTCTTTTCTATGAAGATTTTGGTCGCATCGGGCAGTAGCTCACTGATCCGTTCTCGCATTCTGGACCGCATGTCGCTGTCATGATTGGCCATGGCGTTTTGCAGGATCAGAATGTCAGGCTTCTTGATCCCTGCACGGCTGAACGAGATGCGCTCGCGGAACACGGACGGGATGTTGTCGCCGCCTGGGGTGGTCGGTAGATCGAAGATGCTTTGGGCGACCAGCCCTCTTAGCCCATGTTCATCAAGCACCGCGACAACAATGTCCTCAACCTGCTTTTCCCGGGCACCGGCCAAGCTTGAGATTCTTCCGAAAATTGCATTGCCCAAGACCGACATCACGGGGATGTATTTCTTTGGGTCGATTTTCTCGAATAGCCCATCAAGTTCAGCGACCATTTGCGCGGCGCTTTCCCTGCGGATATCAAGAATTCGTTCCCGCAAAGCATCGCGGAATGTGGGGCCGATCTGCTCTGCGGAAAACGCGAAAGGCACCGTAAGCATGAGGGCAAAATCTTCAGGTGGCAGCCCAGCGTCGCCGACTTCTCGTCGCTTTTTCGCGATCTCACCCAGACGGAGGTACAGTTCATCCGACAGATTAAGCCGTCGGAACAGCGGGTGGTTCATATCCTCTGTTCCAAAGGTCGCGGTAAGCCCTTCGATAACCCCAGCCGAAATCTGAGCCAGTTCATTGACAAGACCATGGTCGCGCAAAATCTGGATGAATTTTTCCTCTTGTGCCAACGATTCCTGAGGGAGCATGCGGGTCGGCAGTGCATAAAGAAGGTTGGTGCCTAGCGGAGAAACCGGGCTGAACTTGGCCGGGTCAAAGGCGTCTACGACATCGTTAAGCCCCGCCTCAGCCAGCCGTTTGGCGATCTTTGGGCGAAGCCGAACAATCGCATTCGTCAATTCCCACTGGGTGTTGGGGTCCACGCAAGAGCTTAGGGCGCGCCGCACCATGAAATCGTCGATGCCCATGGCCTCGACCAAGTGAAACCACCAGTCGCGGATTTCATTTGAGGAGGTCAGACCCGCAAGGCCGGGCTCTATCCAATCCATGCCGAACGGGTCAGTACTGTTGCCTGTAAGGGCGGCTTCTGCTTGCCAAAGGGCTATGTCATCCAGAAAGGGTTCAACGGCGACTGGCTTGTTTTTGAAAGGCATCAACAGGTTTTCGCCGATCGTCCCCTGAAAGATATAGGGGGTCGAACTGGCATAACCGATCTTGTTGGCAATAACGGCCTGATGCAGCTCATTCAGCGCGTGCCCGGCGATCCGTACCTCACCACGAGAGGGGATAACCTCACGCGTTAGGACATCGGCGAGCGCCAATGCGGCGGTTTCATTCTTGGCTTTGATGGCAATGCGCGCGCCTTTGGGCAGAACGAGGTTGATGTCTTCGAGAACCGGGAAGCCGTTGTCATTCAGCACAGTCACATTGCGCAGTTCAATATCGCCATTCAGATCCGGTAAGGTGTCGGGCGTGCCTTCGAACAATGCTTCGTCGACAATCGTATCTTGGGCGAATTTTTCGGTAACGACTTCCCAACGCAATGACATATCTTGCGCTTGGTTGTAGTAGGTAAGCAGCTCTTTCCACGGCGACGACAGGTCTTTGTAGGCCGCCAATGCCGCGACAAGCGCGCCAACGGTGATTTCCCCGCTGATCGCGAGGTATCCCCCGACAGAATAGAAGAAAAATGGCGTCAGCTGATTGATGAAGTTGTTCAGGAACTTCATGAAAAACTTCTTTTTGTACAGCTCTAGGCGGATGCTGAACAAGAAGCCAAGCCGGTTGGAAAACAGTGACATCCTGTGGCGCGCGCCACCATTTCTGCGAATGTCGCTGACACCTGCTGCCGTCTCACCGATCTCGGCGGCCAGTTTGCGCACTTCTTGAATCCGGTCTTTGTTGAGCAAGCTGACCTGACGCTGCAATCTTGGAATGATCCAGGCTTGCAATGGAATGAGAGCGATGGACACCAGCCCGAACCAAAAGCTTTGGGCGAAGAGGAACACCAGAATCGTAAGCATCTGCCCGAACTGAAAGACGGGTTGCGAGAGCATATCGCCCATTAAGCCCCCCATCGGCTCGGCTTCTGATGTTACCATGGAGACTAGTTCGCCCTGGCTGGTCGAGCGGAAAAATGGGCGCGGAAACTTTAGCATGCGCGATAAAAGCTGAAACCTGAACCGCCGCAGTAACCGTTCAGATAGGACACCTTTCATCGTGTTGAGCCGCATTTTCAGCAGCCCGTTCGCCAGCACAGACAGAAGAAACCCGACACAGAGAACCAAGAGAAATTCCACTTGGGTCAGGGTGATCCCAAGTACATCGATATCCGCGCCAGTGCCGCCAATCGCATCGTTGATGATACGCTTGGGCAGCTCTAGCGAGATATAAAGCAACGGAAACGTCAGCACCGTGATGGCCAACAACACAAACTGGTTTCGTTTGGAGTTTTTCCAGATGAACTGAAAGAGGCTCTTATCCATCAAGGCCTTCCGTTATTCGAGTGTCAGAGGTATATAGCGATTTTTCCGGCTTAGGGGCAGAGCTGTTTAGCCGAGCGTGCGGGAAGAGGCGTTAGTCATGAAAATCTAAGGCAGGTCAATAGGCTGTCGTAGAAAGTCACAAGGTTTTGCGCCGCCTTCCAGCAGCTCGGTCAGGAAGCCGCGCGAGAAATCCCAGATCGCTTTGTCATGAACCAGATGGTGACTGAGAAACCCCAATGGTTCAGTGTCATCCGCCCGCCCCGCGCGCCGGTCTTGCAAGAGCACGACCGCTTTTGCGATAACCTCGTCCGGTGCCACCAGCCCCCCGCCTGCACGCCAAGCGATCGGGTCAACATGCGTGTTGATCTGGACCAGCCCCGCTACCCGTCGGGCGCGGCGGGACGTGAAGGTCGAAAGCGCCACATAGCCTTGCGCGGCGAGGCCCGCTGTCAATTCCGCGCTAATCCGGTTCCACGGGGGTACGAACATCGCCAATAGATCGGGGCCGAAAAGCTGCCGCATGCGGGCCAAACCGGCTTGGGTTTTGGTGCTTGCATCTGGGTGCGGGTGGCCAAACTCAGCCTTCTTAGCCCCCTCTGGCGCAAGATTTTCATGCGCCCAACCATGGACGACGGGGATCATGGAGTGCCTGTCTTTTGCGATCTCAGCCAACGCGGGCGTGGCTGTCTTGGGGATCACGGCAATATGTACGGGCAGGCCAATTTCTTCGCTGATCCCCAACAGCCTGTGCAAGGCAGGGGTGGGGGCCGTTGCATCATCGTCCCGCCACCAGATTGGCAGGCGCAATCCATCCGCGCGATAGCGGGCCAGTTCTGTTCGCAGAGGGGACCAGTCAACCGTCACGCTGTCTGTGTCCGCAACATCGCAACGCGCCGAACAGTCTCAGCCGCCCCATCGAAACCGGTCCTGACCCCTGCGCGTTCGGGCAAAGGCGCAAGACGGCTTAGTGCGTCCAGCAAGCTGTCGGGCGTCAGGTCGGCACTGGGCAGAACCTCAATACCCGGCAATTGAGCCAGCGCGTTTGCCCGGATTGTCTGCTCAACCTCTGCCCCTGCATCGAAGGGGATGAAAACCGACTTACACCCGGCCTGCAATACGTCGATCGCAGTGTTATATCCGCACATCGAAACCGAAGCGGCAGCATGAGGGAGCAGCGATCGAAAATCAGGCCGTGCGGCTTCAATGATGATGTTGGCAGGTGCGTCTGCGCGCCACTGCGCGATGCGCCGGTCTGCCTGTGCCCCGCCAATCAACAATCGCCATACCCGCCCGCCGCTCAGGGCAGCCCGCAGAGCCGTAGAAAAGATATGTGCGCCAACGTCACCGCCTCCCGCGCTGACGATGATTTCATCTTTGCCAACCTGTTCGCTGTGCGACGCCGCGGCGGTTGGAGCGATGAAACCTGTGTAATGCAGCTTTGAACGCAGGCTATCGGAAACAGGCCAAGAAGCGTCAAGCTGCATGACCTGCGGGTCGGCATGAACCAAAACCGCATCATAAAACCGGTCCACAATGCTATGCGTCTTTTCAGCTTTTCCCAGTGATGAGGGCGGCGCTAAGATGTCGCGCACCGAAGCACAAATAAGCGGGCGGTCGGCCCGCGCATCGGCTGCCTCAAGCAAGGCGGAGAATTCGTGGCGTAGAGTGCGGCGACCGAAGGGGAAGAGCTCGGTAATCAGAACATCGGGGCATAGCTGGTCGAATTCGTAGAGGATCCGGGCCTTGCGGGCATTCAACAATGCAGGGTCTGCCAAAGTGCCATCAGCGTCCAACAGCCGGGAGAAATCTACGCCATCCGACCGCAGTGCGGGGAGTTGTACGAGGGGCACATCGCCGCGATCCAGCAAAGGGACCGGCATGCCGCCCGACACGACAGTAACCGTATGCCCCGCATCCTGAAACGCGCGGGCAAGGTTCAATGCGCGGGCCAGATGGCCCGTTCCTAACAGATGCGTGACAACGATCATAACGTTCATAAGCCACGCTCCACAAGGCGGGTGAAACCGTCCTCAAGCTGCCAGCGGCCCTCTGCAATGTGTATGATATAGAGCCGATTGCGCTTGATCTGAAACGGGGCCGGGCCGTCGAAATCCCAGCCCGTTGCCTGCGCCATCAAGACACGCATCACACCGATATGGCAGACCGCAAGCGCGTCTTCCGTCAGTGTTTCAGCCCAACGGTTCAGGCGGTTCTTTACGTCTGTCAGGCGTTCGCCCCCCGGCGGGGAAAACTGCCAGCCCCAATCCTCGATGTGACGAAATCCGGATGTAGTGTCTGCAAATAGGTCATGGCTCTTGCGTCCTTCCCAGTCTCCGAAATCCATCTCAATGAGAGCTGGGTCAGTCACTGGGTTTCGGTCACTGACAATCTGGGCCGTCTCAAAGGCACGGGCCAGTGGGCTGGACCAGACCTTTGCGGTGTCCCACGGCGCAGGCAGGCAAAACCCTTGCAATTGCGCGCGCGCCGCGTCGTCCAGCGGAACATCTGTCCGGCCTTGTATTCGCCCCTCCCGGTTCCAAGGGGTATGCCCGTGGCGCAAAAGTGCCAACCGGGGCATCAGGTGACCCCCACGCTGGCAAGACCGCGCGTCAAGGTTGCAACGGCAGTGGGCAGCAGGTGATTATCGGCTACGTGTTTTTGCGCGGCACGCCCTGCAATACGGCGGGTTTCAGGATCATCTAGCAGACGCGACAGATTGGCGGCGAGGGCACCGGGGCCATCTTCGGTGGATGGGTAATTTCCGCGCGCAAGCACCTCCCGCACGCCGGGACGATCCTGTGCCACAACCGGCAGCCCTGCGGCCTGAGCTTCAAGATAGACAAACCCAAAGGCTTCGTTCACCCCCGGCCAAAAAAGCAGCGCGGCGCGGGCATAGGCCGCGGCGAGTTCTGCGGCGTTTAGGTTGCCAAGGAAGGTGACCTTCTCCCCAAAGGGGGCCATCAGGGCCTTCACCTCATCCCGCGCGGGGCCATCACCAGCAACCTCAAGCCGCCAAGTATCATCCGGCAGCAGCGCCAATGCCTCGGCGATGATGCGGTAAGAGGCGAGCTTGTCGCCATGACGCATCATGCCCACGCTCAGCATCGGGCCATCTGAGGCAAAGGGTGCGGCAGGCAGGGTGTCGTCTGTCAAAAAGGGGGCCAAGTGGATCAATTTTTGCGCGGGCAGCGCGCCTTTTAGCAGGGCTTCGGCATCGCGGGCAGTCAGATAAAAGATAGCATCCGCCAGATCGCAGGCGCGCTCGGCGGCCGTCGCATACTGCGCCCACGGCCCGCTAAGCCGCTTGGCCGCGCGGGTGGCTTCGACAAGCACATAAGGGATGCCAAGCGCCTGCGCTACCGGCCCGCCGATCAGGTCGGGGGCTTTGTAATAGGTGTGGTAGGTGATCCACGCGCGCCAACCCTCGGCACGACCGCGTGCGATTAGGGCGGGTAGGGTGGCATCCGCCTCTGCCGTGATCTGCTGTTGTCGCGTCGCATCACCTTTGCCGTCGCGGCTGCGCAGTCGGCTGGCAAGGATGACTGTATGGCCCGCGCTTTCCAGCGCCCGGATCAGCGCGCGTGCCATAGAGCGATCACCAGACGGCACCGGATGGTCCGGTGGCTTCATCGGCGCATAAAAGGCGAGGGTCATTCGGCCGTTTGGCCGAGCATGGCCCGCAGACGGTGATCAAGCTGAGCGATGCCTGGCGCCATGGTGAAGTCTTGGATCAAGCGCCGATGCGCGGCCTCGGCCAGACGCGGCCCGGTGGAAGGGTCGGCGGCAAAGGCGGCGATGGTCTGTGCCAGCACGATCGGGTCGTCGCTGCGCAGCAACCCGTGGGTGCCATCCTCAATGAACTCTGGAATGGCGGAAACCGGCGTGCTCAGAATGGGGAGTTCCTGGCTTGCGGCCTCCATCAGGACATTCGGCAAACCATCCCGGTCGCCATCCTCGGCCACCCGAGACGGAAGAATGAACAGGTCATTGGCGCGCATCGCTTCAATCACCTCAAGTTGGTCGCACGCGCCCCGCCAGGTGATACGTTCTGCGACTCCCCGGTCGGCGGCGCGGTCGCGCATCTGCGCATCCAGCGTGCCACCGCCGATATGGGTCCAATGCCAATCAAGGTTGTCCGGCAGCAGCGCAAGCGCATCGATCAGATTATCAAAGCCCTTCTTTTCCACCAGCCGCCCGACTGACATCAACCTGAGTGGGCTGCCATCCCCGCGCATCGCGCGATCTGGCGGGGCAGGAAAACGGGCAAGGTCCAACCCGTGATACACAAGGCTGACGCGGCTCGGGTTGTCGGCCAACCTTTGCAGGTGCTCTGCTCCGAAACCGGTACAGGTCGCGCCGAATGTCGCGCCATGGTGCGCCGGCGACAGTTTCTCGCGCAACTCCCATTCAGGAGAGGTCCAGATGTCTTTGGCATGAGCCGAAAAAGACCACGGCAAGCCACGTAGGATCGACACATAACGCGCCACGGATGCGGGTGTGTGCAGAAAATGAGCATAGAGGCCCCCGACATCCTGCGTCATCTCATGTGCCATGACGCAGGCCTGCCCCCAGCGTCGCCGCCGGTTTGCAGTGTCATCGCGGGCAACGTCGCGGGCATAGGCATCGGCGGCAGCGTCGAAACCGGGCAGGGACGCCGCGGCACCCATGGCCTCTGCCACCCGGCGCGGCTCATCTCGGAGATACTCAGGCAGATAGCGCACTGGCGCCTGCAACCGGGCATGAAGCGCATGGGTCTTCTTGTCAGTCGGGTGGCGCAGCGACCAGATGTCTAGATCAAGGCCCGCCTCCTCCAGCGCCACGAGCTCTTGCGCGATGAAAGTTTCCGACAGGCGGGGCCATCCTTTCACGACGACGGCAAGACGGGGATTGATCATCATGTTTCCCTTCTGCTCATCAGCGCGTCGGCGCGTGCGACCACCATTTCAAGCCCGCCCAGCAAATCATTGGCTCCGGCCTCTGACGGTTTTTTCTGCTGCGGCAGATTGCGGATGGCGTCGATCATTGCCTGCGTGGTCATGCCGTCGCGGGTTTCCTCTAGCATGCGAACCAGACCCATCTCTTCGGCGCGGCTGGCGCGCAGCCATTGCTCTAACCGCGGAGTCGTTCGCGGTACGATTACGGCGCGCTTGTCAAAGGAGAGGACCTCGCAAAAGGTGTTGTAGCCGCCCATGCTGATGACGCCCTCCGCGCCGACGAAAAGGGCCTCGATCTGTCTGTCAAACCCAGTTGCCGTGACCCGTCCGCCCAGTTTGGCCACGCGCGCCTCGAAACGATCGCGCAGATCTCCCGACAGGAACGGCCCATAGACCAGCACCGCATTCGGCTTCAACGTCGGATCTTGCTCATAAGCCGAAAGCACAAGCGACACCATCGCCGCACCATCGCCGCCACCGCCCGGTGTGATTAGCACATAAGGGTTGTCGGGCACCTCTGCCTCATCCGCAATTTCGCGGCGCAGATACCCGGTCCAATGCATCCGCGCGCGGGCCTCTTGCGACAGCGGCAAACCTTGGGTCGGATCATACATCTCGCGCATGCCGTAGACCCAGATTTCATCATAAAGCTCTTCGGCGGCACGCAATGCGCCCTTACGCTCCCACTCGGCCGCAAGTGCCGCAGGCTCGTCCAGCACATCGCGTAGGCCAAGAACGGTGCGGGTGCGCCCATGCGTGCGCAGCCCCTGAAGGGTTGGCAGCAGTTCGCCCCGAAACCCTGTCGGTTCTTTGTCCACCACCAGCAGGTCAGGCTCATAGCGTTCGATCGCGGCCTGAATCAAACCGGCGCGCAGAGATGTCGTGTCTTCGATACCCGTGCCGAGCGACTGGCTGACATAGCTGCCATCGGGCAATTTGGTCACGCCGGGCAGGCGTATGTGATCGACACGTTCGGGAAAGGTGAAACGCCCGGCCACCGGGGAACCTGTCAGAATGATCGCCGAGGCGCGTGGATCACTTTGCGTCAGCGCGGTCGCCAAGGTGCGAGAGCGGCGCAGATGGCCCAGCCCAAAAGTGTCGTGGCTGTAAAACATGATCCGGCGCGGCGGCAAGTCTTCACGGTGATGTTGGGCAGGCTCTTGGTCCGCGCGTTTATCCATCTCAACTGCCTTTAAAGCCGCAAGTCACTACCGGACTTTCCGAAAATACCCTTGATGTCAAACAATACCGCGCCGGGCTTACCTAAATTTCGCAGGGCGTCGCTGCCCAATTCGACAAATTCCGCGTGCCCTACTGCAACGATGACGGCGTCATAAACGCCAGCTTCCGGGGCCTCTATCCCGTTTACGCGGTGCTCTGATTGCAGTTTCACTGCCCCGACCCACGGATCATGCACATCTACGCTGACAGAATAGGCCGCAAGCTCTGAGGCGATATCGGCGACCTTTGTGTTGCGGGTGTCGGCGCAGTTTTCCTTGAAGGTGTAGCCCATGATCAAAACCCGGGCGCCGCGCACGCCAATATCGCGGCCCAGCATCGCCTTTACCAGCGTCTGCGCCACATGTGCACCCATCTGGTCATTGATGCGCCGTCCTGCAAGGATGACCTGCGGGTGATAGCCCATCTGCTCAGCCCGGTATGTCAGGTAATAGGGATCGACCCCAATGCAGTGCCCGCCGACAAGGCCGGGGCGGAACGGCAGAAAGTTCCACTTGGTGCCTGCCGCCTCAAGAACCTCTAGCGTATCAAGGCCAAGCCGAGAGAAAATTAGCGAGAATTCGTTTACCAGAGCAATATTCAGATCGCGTTGCGTATTCTCGATCACCTTGGCTGCTTCGGCGGTCGCGATGGAGGACGCGCGGTGCAGCCCGGCTTTTACCACCGGGGCATAGATCGCCTCGACACGGGTGAGCGTTTCCGCATCCTGCGCGGCGATAATCTTGACGACATTCTCCATGGAATGTTCGGCATCGCCGGGGTTTACCCGTTCTGGGCTATAGGCCAACTTGATCTGGCGTCCCGCTTCCAACCCGCTGCCAGCGGCAAGGGCCGGACCGCAGACTTCTTCGGTCACACCGGGGTAGACTGTGCTTTCCAAGATCACCATCGCACCGTCCGTGAGATAGGGGGCAATGGTGGCACAGGCGTTCAGGATCGGGTTTAGGTCGGGGGCTTTGGCGTCGGTGATCGGTGTTGGGACGGCGATGATGAAAACGCTACATCCTTTCAGATCGGCGGCGTCATATGTGTAGGTCGCAGTGCTTCCGCCAACAGCGTCGTCCGAGACTTCTCCGTTCGGGTCATAGCCCTTGCGCAAGGCTCCCACCGTTGCGGTGCAGGTATCAAAGCCGACAACGTCAAATTCGTTTCGCGCCAGCGCCAGCGCGAGGGGCAGACCAACGTAGCCAAGGCCCAAAACAGCAATTCGGTTATCAGAAGCAGGGCGTGGCAACGGTGTATCCTTGGGATTGTGTCAGTCCGGGCCGCGCGCAGTATGTCACGGCCAAATGGCAGGTCGCCGCGCGCATCTCAGATAGTTTGGCACCCGCAGAATTGCAATAGGTTGATTGCTGGCATAGCCTGCTAATGGTCAGGGTTGAGTTAACTGGGAACCACATGCGCGCCTTTTTCATTGCCGGCCTATTTTCTTTGATTTTTTCCTCGGTCCTACCAGTTGCTGGGCAATCGCAAGGTGTCGGCTCGTTGTTTACGGGCACGGGTACAGCGGAAGCCGCAGACACCCCAGATATCGACTTGATCATGCGCAGAGCAGCCGAAAACGGTGTTGGCGTGGTGGTGATCGACAACTCTGGTCAAATTTTAGGCGACCTTCCCGCATCTGAGGCAGAATTGGCCGAGAGCGAGGGCCCGTCATCAATGATGCGGATGCAGGACCGCGCCGCCAAATTTCGCGCCGCGCTGGTGGAGCGGCTGCTGACCCTTCCGGTCGCGTTTAATGAAGTCCTCTATATCTTGCGCGCAGCCAGCCCAGACGGAACACTTTGGGCCTTTGGCAAGGCATTGTTGTTGTGTCTGCTGATGTTTGGCGTTGGCGTCATCGTAGAACGGAAAATCTACGGTCAACGCCTGATGAAAAGGATCGTTACAAAACAGGTTCGCGAGAACCCTCAAGGCTATGTCGAGAAAATCCCTTTCCTTGTGCTTCGCTTTGTTGTCGGAGTGGGCGGCGTCCTTGTATCCATGGCGGTGGCCTATGTGATCGGTACCGTGCTCTTTGGCCCACTTACCGATACGGCGATGCAGTTCACTGTAACGCTCATCAATATCGGCTATTTCTCCTGTCGCTTTGTCGCCGGTCTATGGCGCATGATCTTGTCGCCCTTCCTTGGGCAATACCGTATTCCTGCGCTTAACGATCGGGATGCCAAACGGTTGCATCGTTGGCTTTGGATGCTGGCGTCCGCCGAGATCTGCGCAATTCTGTTTGGCATCTGGATCGCAGAGCTTGGCTTGAACTACGACGCCTATGCATTTTTGGCCTCTGTGATGTCTGCCGCGTTGGTGCTGTTGAACATACTGCTGGTGCTGGTCAATCGTAGCGCCATCAGCCGCGCGCTTCGCAACGGCAAACCGCCCGAGGAAACGTCGGTGATCGTGCGCTTTTTGTCGCGGGCATGGGCGCCCATCGTTTGTCTTTATGCAATTTTCGCATGGATTGATCTGACGGTTAACCTTGTTCTCGGCAACGCCAATGCGGCCCCGTTGATTGCGGGCGCCTACGGGATCTTGATCACGATCATCGTCGTCTATGGTCTGATCAATTACGGGATCGAACGCGGCTTTGCCCGGACCCGCGCGTTGCGTCGGATGAACGCTGAAAGGGAAACCAAGGGCGCGCGCCAAAGCGAAGCGCTAGAAGAGGAAAGCGGTGCGGATGCGCTGCAACAAGAACCGCAGCATGAAACCGCAGCGGATACCGTCATGCCGCGGCAATCCCTAAGTACTTACGAGGAACTGGCACGCCGAGTGGCGGGCATTCTGTCCTTTGTCGCGGGGACCTATGCGTTTTTCTATATCTGGGACAATAACGGCGCTGAAATGGTCGAAGGCTTTGCCTCCCAACTTTTGGATATCATGGTCGTCATCTTCATCGGCTATGTCATTTATCATGCCTTCCGCATCTGGATCGACAGTAAGATCGAAGAAGAAACACCCGATCTGGATGCGGGCGAGCTGGGCGATGAAGGCGGCGGCTCTAGCGCCAGCCGGCTGGCCACGCTGCTGCCGTTGTTTCGCAATTTCACGCTGATCCTCGTTGTAGTCACGATCTTGCTGATTGTTTTGATGGAGGTCGGTATCAATGTCGGCCCCTTGTTCGCCGGTGCCGGGATCATTGGCATCGCCATTGGTTTTGGCAGTCAGGCGCTGGTGCGGGATGTCTTTGCCGGAGCGTTTTTCCTTTTTGATGATGCATTCCGAAAGGGCGAATATCTGGATGTTGGCAACGTCAAAGGCACGGTTGAGAAGATCTCGGTTCGTTCCTTCCAACTGCGTCACCATCTGGGGGCGCTGCACACCATTCCGTTTGGTGAATTGCAGGTGATCACCAATTATTCGCGCGATTGGGTGATGATGAAGCTGCCGTTACGGGTAACCTATGACACCGATATCGAAAAGGTTCGTAAGCTAATCAAAAGGTTGGGCCAAGACCTGCTCAGTGACCCAGAAATCGGAGAAGCCTTCATCCTGCCTTTGAAGTCCCAAGGCGTCATTGAGATGCAAGACAGCGCCATGATCATCCGGGTGAAGTTTATGACCAAGCCGGGGGACCAATGGCTCGCCCGAAAGAAGGTCTATCAAGAAATCCGAACCCTGTTTGAACGCGAAGGCATCAAATTTGCACATCGAGAGGTCACAGTGCGGTTGGCCGACGGCAACCCGGACGATCTCACTGACGCGCAAAAGCGCAAAGTCGCGGCAGCTGCCCACGCTTCGCTTGATGAGGATATGTTGGAACGCGATGATCGCGGTGAAAGCAGCACCGATGATCGCTGAGGTAAACCCTCGGGTCTAATGGGCCTGCATCATCCTGCATGTGGCGCTGATGATGTCAGTGACGTGCTTTCAGAGATTGGCAGCAGCACAGGGGGCTAGCCAAAACTGCTGGCGGCGTTAAGCTGTGTCAATTCTTGTAAGGGTCCAGAGAGGCGCGGAGCCCGTCCCCAAGGAAGTTGAACGCCAGTACCACCACGATGATCGGCAGCATCGGTATTGCGGTCCACCAATAGATCTCGATGCTGGCGAGGTTTTGGGCATCATTCAGCATCACCCCCCAACTAACGGCAGGCGCGCGCAGGCCCAACCCAAGGTAGCTGAGCGCTGTTTCTCCAAGGATCATGGCGGGTATCGAAAGGGTCGCACTGGCAATCAGGTGGGACATAAAGTTGGGCAGCAAATGGCGGCGGATGACACGGCCGGGCTTGGCGCCCATCATCTCGGCGGCCTTAACGTATTCCTCCTCGCGTAGAGACAGGAATTTGGCCCGCACGGAGCGCGCCAATCCGGGCCAATCAAGGATGCCTAGAATGATCGAGATCACAAAAAAGACCGCCACCGGCCCCCAATTGGACGGCACTGCCGCCGAAAGCGCAAGCCAAAGCGGCAATTCAGGAAGGCTGCGTAGTATCTCGATCACGCGGTTGAGAAACCAGTCGATCCTGCCACCGAAATAGCCCGCCATCGCGCCGAAGGTGATACCAAGCGCGAAGGACACAGTGATGCCGATAAGTCCTACGGTCAGCGACAGTTGCGCACCGTATAAGATCCTGCTGAAGACATCGCGGCCCAAACGGTCAGACCCCCAAAGGAACAGGCTTGCATCCTCTGGCGCACAGAAAAGATGCGTGTCTGATGGGATCAATCCAAAAAGCTTGTAGTCTTCTCCCTCGCAGAAAAACCGCAACGGCAGGGGGGTGGTCTCATCGGTGGTGTAAGTCCAACGGTAATTCTCTAGATCGGCCTCGGCTGTGATCGGATAGACGTAGGGGCCGATGAAAGCACCTTCATGCCAAAGGTTGATGCTTTGCGGTGGAGCATAGAGATAATCGGCACTGCGTTCGTTCGGCGTGTAAGGCGCGATAAAACCAGCGATTGGCAAGATCAGGTAAGAGATCAACAAGAAGATGCCGCAGATGAGCGCGAGCTTATGCCGGCGGAAACTGCGCCACATCAGTCGCCACGCGGGTGCATCCATATCCGATCGCTCGGGCACTGAAATATCAGGGGTGTCCACCCAAGGTGTGGTGTCGACAAATCGGTTGGTAGGTTGGGTACTCATGCGCCGCGCCCGCCATAGCGAATGCGCGGGTCTAGCAGCACCAGCAGCATGTCGGAAATCATTGTGCCGATCAGCGTGAGCAGGGCCACGAACATCAGGACAAAACCGGCCAGAAACTGATCTTGTGACTTTAGCGCGGTCAGCAGGTAAGGCCCGATTGTCTGCAAACCCAGCACCACGGACACCAGCACCGACCCCGAGACCATCGCGGGCAGCAGGTTGCCGATATCCGCAACGAAAGGATTGAACGCCATGCGCAGCGGATATTTTGCCAGCAACCGTGCAGGGGCCATGCCCTTGGCTTTGGCGGTTTCAACATAGGGTTTGCTCAATTCGTCCAGCATATTGGCGCGCAAGCGTTGCATCATGGCGGCTGCCCCTGACGTGCCGATGACAAAGGTCGGGACGATCATATGCACGAGGATTGATTTAACTTTGGGCCACGACATCGGGGCGCCCTCGAATGCCGGATCCATCAGGCCGCCAATTGGCAGGTCAAAGTATTTGTGCCCGTAGTAGAACAAAATGAGCGCCAGCAGGAAATTCGGCGTCGCAAGGCCCAGATATCCAACAAAGCCCGCCGTATAATCGGCCCATGTCTCAGACTTGGCGGCGGCAATCACACCCAAGGGCAAAGCCACCGCATAAACGAACAGCACGGCGGCCAGATTGACCAATACCGTCAACCACAGGGCATCCCCGACGATCTCGCCCACGGGGCGGTCAAATTCGAAGGACCAACCGAAATCGCCTTGTATTAGGCCAGAGAAACCCTGCGGACCCGGGGCAAATCCCACCCAGATTAGATATTGCTCCCAGAGAGGCCGGTCGAGCGCGTATTCGGCGCGCAGAAATTCCGCTTTTGCCACGCCCTCCGCCTGGCCGGTGGCCCGCAATTCGGCGATCTGATTGGAAAGGTAATCGCCCGGCGGGAGGTTGATAATCACAAAGATCAGAACCGAGACGACCAACAAGGTCAGCAACATCGTGAAAAAGCGATAAACTGCATAGCGGAGGAACATCATTGGACAACCTGCTGAAAAGGTTCCTCGAAATAGAACTCGTCAATCCGATGCACGCCGAAATGCGCACCCGGATCATAGGCCCAAAGCCCCTGTTCAGGGACATTGCGCAACCCTTTTGAGACGACCACGGGCTGCGGCGCTTCGGAAAGAATGCCGATGGCATAGACCTCTTGGGCATGAATCTTAAGCATTTCACGCCACAGGGTCGTTCTGGTTTCCGCATCTGTCGCGTGGTTCCAGCGGTCTGCCATCGCCAGCAATTCGTTCGGCGCAGGGCCTTGGGGTTGCTCGCCCAGTTCGCCCTTGGATTGGTAATATTGCCCCCACATCGGCCAAGCGAAAAATTCCTGATTGGTGGGGGCAAGGTACATCGGCGACGTCTGAGATGTGGGCAGCCCATTGTCCCAACCGAACCACACAGACGCCATGCTGAGCCCCGCATAGACCCGGTTGCGCAGAATGTCGCGATCCAGCGGGCGCATCACCAGCTTGATCCCCAATTCCCGCCAAGTGTCGGTAATGATGGCCAGCGCATTTTCGACTTCTTGTCGCTCTCCTGCGGTTTCGACCACGAATTCCATCGGGCGGCCATCGGGCAGCTTACGAATGCCTGCTTGGGTTCTCTCTGTCAGGCCAATCTCATCCAGCAGGGCGTTTGCCTTGGCCGGAGAATAATTGGCATAGGCAGAGGCGTTTTGGGGGTCATACAGCGGGCTTTGGGGCAATGCGGTCATGCCGCCTTCTTGGGCTAATCCGAAATAGAGCGCGCGGTTGATCATATGCCGATCAACGCCGTGGCTAAGCGCGCGGCGAAACCGAACATCGCGCATCACCTCCTGCCAGACCGGATCGGCAAAGTTGAGGTTAGGGTAAATCGCGATCTGGCTTGCGGCCCCGTTCTCCCACAACAATGTGCGATAGTTGCCGCCATCCGCCTCGCCCTTCTTGAGGATCGAGATGTCAGGAAAATCGAGCCCACGCGCCTGCAAGTCCGCCTCTCCCGCGTTGACCTTTGCCGCGATAAGCCCGCCGGTCGCAATCGTCATCTCGACGACGTCAATGTAAGGCAGTTGCACGCCGCGCGCGTCGATGCGGTGATAGTAGGGGTTGCGGACAAACAGTTGCCGGGATGTGCCGGTGGTCGTGGCGTTTATCCAAGGTTGCAGTGTCGGTTGTTCTGGGTTGTCGAATTTGCTCATGCTGTCGCGTTTGTTGTGCAACGCCGCCCAGCTTTTCACGCGCGCCTTCGTGATGGCTGCATGAAGCGCGCCGGGGCCGGTGAACTTTTGATGGAACTGCTTGAGGTAATGTGAGGGGCGGTAGATGAACGGCGGACTGGCCTGTGCCAGCAAAGGTAGGAAATTCGGGTTTGCGGTGGGCCATTCGAAAATGACAGTATGCGGATCGGGGAAATTTACCGTACCCAATACACCATCCACAAACATGAAATCCGGCGGGCCAGAGGGCGTGATATCAGGGTCTTGCGCGACGTTTTCCCACCAATAGCGAAAATCTTCTGAGGTGAACGCAGCACCGTCTGACCAGCGATGGCCCGGGCGCAGGTGCAGCGTGAACTTCCGGTTCTCAGTGACTTCAACATCGCGCAGTATATCAGGCGAGAGCGTGTAATCAGAGGTGTATCCAACCAGCCGGGCATAGCCATAGGCCGACATCAGCCGCACATCTTTGGACCGGGTGCCAAAGGTGCGCAATGTGCCGCCTTGGGTGCCGTAACTGCGGCCCTTGGCCTCCAGATCCACGATAAGGGGGGCATCAGGCAGGCGCTCGGTAATCGGCGGCAAATTGCCTTCGTTCACTTCTGCCGCCCAAAAGATCGTTTCCTGCAATGGGGGCGCAGCCCACACCGGTCCCGCCAGACAGAGCAGCAGAGCGAACAGCCTAGACATGACAGCGAACCTTGTGACCGGCACCAACGTCCTGCAATGCCGGTGCGATCCCGCCTTCGATGCGGAACATCTCTGGCCACGTCGAGGGCGCGCCGGCCCCCTTGGCGACCAGTTCGAGGTCAATCGGTCTTGAGATATCGGGTTCAGGTTGGGCTGCGATGAGCGCCTTGGTATAGGGGTGGCGCGGGTCGTAAAACAGCGTTTCGGGGGGGGCCTGTTCCACAATTACGCCCGCTCGCATCACCACGACCTCATCAGCGATACGGGCCACAACAGCCAGATCGTGGCTGATGAACAGATAGCTCAACGCGGCGCGTTCACGGATGTCTTCCAGCAGCGTCAGGATCTGTTCCTGCACGGAAACATCCAATGCGGACGTGGGTTCGTCACAGATCAAAAGTTTGGGGTCCAGCGTCAAGGCGCGGGCGATGGAGAGACGCTGTCGCTGCCCGCCCGAAAACGCATGCGGATAGCGCGTCATCATGTCGGGGTTAAGGCCGACGAGCTCCAGCATCTCGGCGGCCTTGTCGCGCCGATCAGCACGTGACCCGATGCCGTGAATTTCCAGCGGTTCGGTCAATGCCGCGCCGATACGCATTCTTGGCGACAGCGAGGAATAGGGATCTTGGAACACCATCTGCGCTTGGCGTTGAAAGGCGGTACGTTGCGATACGGACATATCGTGTACCGGCATGGGCAAGGCACCCGGTTCACGGTAAAACAAAACTTCGCCCCCGGGATCGGGCGTCTCGGCCCCAAGGGCCATGCGCGCGCATGTCGTTTTGCCCGAACCGCTTTCGCCGACCACGGCCAATGTCTTGCCCCGTACCACCTGCAGATTGACGTCTTTGCAGGCGGTCACTGTGGTCTGCTTGCGCCATCCTCCGGTGCGCAGGGCGAAGGTTTTGCTTACGTTGCGCAGGTTCATGATCAGATCATCATGGGCGACCGCGCGGGCAGGGGCGGCGACCTCGGGGATCATTGTGGCCGCGGCAAAAAGCTTGCGTGTATAGCCGTGTTCCGGGCTGCCCAGTACCTCTGCTGCGGTGCCGCTTTCCATGACGCGGCCCCCGTTCATGACGACGACTTGCTGCGCCATATTCGCCACCACACCAAGATCATGCGTGACAAGGACCACCGCCATTCCGGTTTCCGATTGCAGCGTTTTGATCAGCCCCAGCACCTGTGCCTGTGTCGTCACATCCAGCGCCGTGGTGGGTTCGTCTGCAATCAACAAATCAGGTTTGGCCACCATCGCCATGGCAATCATAGCGCGTTGTCGCATGCCGCCTGACATCTCAAAGGGATAGCTGCGCCAGACCCGCTCCGGTTCGGTAAAGCCTACGCGCTCAAATTTTTCGAGCACAGTCCGCTTTGCCTCTGCGCGGCCCATGGAGCGGTGTAGGCGCAGCACTTCGGCCACTTGGTTGCCCAGTCGGTGCAGGGGCGAGAGAGAGCGCATCGGTTCTTGAAAGATCATCGAGATGCGGTTGCCCCTGATTTGGCGCATCGCAGGCTCGCTTAAGGACAGCATATCAACGGGCGCGTCATCACCCGCGAAAATGATCCGACCGCTACGGATTCTTGCGACGTCAGGCAGGATACGCAGAATGCTTCGGCAAGTTAGGGTTTTGCCAGAGCCGCTTTCGCCGACCAATGCGAGCGTTTCACCGGGTGCGACGGAAAAGCTGACGTCGCGCACCACCGGGTCAGCATTGCCAAACCCGATTGTCAGCCCGTCAACTTTCAACAGAGATGTCATCGGTATCCCATTCCATTTCCGCAAAAGCGCGGTCCGCAAAAGGAGTGAAGCCGATTTGCGGGGGGGCGTCCAGCCTCGCAAGGCCGCTTGGGCCACATATTCGCCATTGGCTGCGCCATCAGGCCCATGCGAGGAAAAGTGAGTGTACATTCAGGCACCCAAATGGTTCAATTAATAGGCAAATAACACCTGAAAGGGGTCCGCACGTGGCGACCTGGGCAGAATTAGACGAAGAGCTTGAAAAATGGGCCTCGCAGGGTGAAACGCCGACTTTCTGGTGGCGTGATGATGACACCGAAGCCTGTACGGATGACTTAGATAGGTTGATCGCGCTTTCGGAACGCTTTGATGCGCCTTTGCATCTGGCGGTCATCCCCGTTGCAATTGCCGACGACCTTGCCGACCGCCTGTCAATGTCGCCGCATGTATATAGCTTGCAGCACGGGTTTGCGCATAAGAACCACGAGCCCAAAGGCACTCGCGCGTCCGAAGTCGGCGTAATGCGCGATTTGACCCTGATCGAAACGGACCTGCGAGAAGGCTGGCGGCGGATGCAAGTGGCGAAGCTGCCGAATACACTGCCGGTGTTCGTGCCGCCGTGGAACCGCATCGGTGAACAGGTTCTGCCATACTTGCCCCAATGGGGGTACACAGCACTTTCCAATTTCGACGCCCGGCCCCATCCCGAGCCCGTACCGGGCTTGCAGCGGTTTAATGGTCACATTGATCCGATCCGCTGGAAGGAAGGGGCGAAATTCGCTGGGGAGGAGAAGACGTTGGAGCAATGTGTGCGCCACTTGCGAAAGCGTCGACTGGAAGACGCATACCGGGATGAGCCGACCGGCTTTGTCAGCCACCACCTGCAAACCGATGAAGACACTTGGAGCTTTACCGAAGCATTGATGTCGCGATTGACACAGGGTGCAAAGACCCAGTGGATATCATTGGATTGCCTAATAAAATGAGCACGAAATGCTAGATATTGCCTATGCTTCCCCCGCCGAGCGGGAAGAGGTCGCCCAATTTATGAACGCCGTATTCGTGCGCGCAAAATGGGGCATTGATAGCTGGCGCAAGCTGCTGGCCGGAAGATGGTGCGGGCCCGAGGGGCGCTACGCCATAACGGTGCGGGATGATGGCAAGTTGATCGGCGTTTTGGGGTTGGTCTATGCCGAACGTCAAACGTCCAACGGCCCAAGAACCACCGCTGACATGACCTCTTGGTACGTGCTTAAGGAATATCGCGGGCAAGGTGTGGGCAAAAAGATGATCGCGCTGGCGACCTTGGACCCGGACGTGACGGTGACAAACTTTTCCAGCGCTAAGGCGGCGGTCAATGTTTTGGAAAAGGCAGGGCTGGCAGAGTTGGATCGGGAGCGTCTGGTCTGGCACCCTTCGAATAGCGCAGGATTTGAAGTGCACGAAGATCCATTGGCACTGGGGGATCGTTTGCCCGCAAAGGACCGACGGATCATTGGGGATCATCAGGGGCTGCGGCTTAGGCATTTGTCGGTAGAGACGCCTGATGGGCTATGCACGATGGTCATCTACCCTCAGAAAAAGCACGACGATTACGTGACGCATGAAATCATGTATCTCTCGGATCAGCCGCTCTTTGCTGAATACGCAAAACGCATCGCGGCATCGGTCCTGCCTTCCGAGGCGGCGATCCTATCGCTGGACCGTCGCTTTGCACAGAGCGGGATCGCATGTGACGATGTGAGGGAGTTTGCAACACCCAGATATTGCCAGCATGGGCTTCTGGATCCTTCCGAGATCGATATGCTGTATTCTGAGTGTGTTCTGCTCAACATCAAAATACATTGATGCGCCACCGCCGGGGCTGTTCAGATCAAACTTTGTAGAAGTCGCGGTACCAGTCTACGAAATTCTGCAACCCAACGGTGACCGGGGTGGAATGTTGCTGACCGATGAGGTTTTGCAGCAAAGTCGTGTCGGCCCAAGTAGCGGGCACATCGCCGGGCTGGATCGGGTGATAGGTCTTGATCGCCTCCAGCCCGCAGGCGGCCTCGATCGCTGCGATGAAGTCCATCAACGTCACGGGTGACGCATTGCCAATGTTTACGACGCGAAACGGGGCGACAGGCGAAACGCTGTCGTTGGCCACCGGATTGGCGGGGTCGGGGGTGACGTCGATCAAGGCCACAATGGCGCGGACAAGATCGTCGACATAGGTAAAATCGCGCTGCATCTTGCCATGGTTGTAAACGTCTATCGGCTCTCCGTTCAGGATGGCCTTTGTAAACTTGAAATACGCCATGTCAGGGCGCCCCCATGGCCCGTATACGGTAAAGAAACGGAACATGGTCGTCGGCAGATCGTAAAGATGGGCATAGGAATGCGCCATGCTTTCGGTCGCTTTCTTGGTCGCCGCATAGAAGGACATCTGCGTATCGACCTTATCCGCTTCCTTGTATGGCATTTGGCTGTTTGCCCCAAAAATGGAAGAGCTAGAGGCCAGCAACATATGGGCGGGCGGGAATGCGCGCGCAGCTTCGAGCAGTTCAAAGGTGCCGATAATATTAGCATCCACATAGGCGCGGGGCACGTCGATGGAGTGCCGCACACCTGCCTGCGCAGCCAGATGGATCACCACCTCGGGGCGGTGTTCTTTGAAAAGAGACATCAGCGCTTGAGGCGTTTCCAGTTTTTCGTTCACGACAGTGAACTCGGCATACGCGCTAAGCTGCGATTGACGCTGCAGTTTTAGATTGGTGTCATAGTAGTCGGACAGGCTGTCGATGCCGATGACACGCCACCCGGATCTGAGAAGCGTCAGAGAAACAAAATACCCAATGAACCCGGACGACCCGGTGACAATTGCGGTCCTCATTCAAAGCCCCTTTCTGCGGAGAATTTGGAAGCTTTGGATATGTGATAGATGAAGGGCATGACCTGTGAGGACTTCCATGTCACGGGGGGTGGGCAGGGTGAGCAGGATACGGTGTGCACCCGATAGAGTGGTACTTATAGAGCGGCAGAAAGGCAACTGGCTGCGAACCCGTAAAAGCTTAGCCTTGATGTCCCGGCACGCGGAGTAGGTCAGGTCTGCCCTCCCCGTTGCACTTTTGAAGGGAAACAGCCAACCTCAGCTCACGCGAACGCAAATGGGAGGAATTTTGATGAGACAGATTATCACTGGCGCGGTATGCCTGACAATGTCGGCTGCCCCCGCGCTTCATGCCCAAGAAGCAGCGATTTTTTCTGGGAATGACCGTGTTCACCCCGTCTATGCCGAGAACGGGATGGTGTCGGCCCAAGAAGCCGTAGCGGCCCAGATCGGGCTCGATATTCTCAAAGCTGGCGGCAATGCTGTGGACGCGGGAGTCGCCGTGGCATTTGCGCTGGCTGTAACCTTGCCGCGCGCGGGCAATATCGGCGGTGGCGGTTTCATGATTGTCCATGACGCGGAGAGCGGCGAGACCAAGGCGATCGACTACCGCGAAATGGCGCCTGCTTCTGCTGAGAGGGATATGTACCTCGACGCCGAGGGCAATGCCGACAGCGAGCTTTCGCGGTTCACCGGGCTGGCCGTCGGCGTGCCAGGAACGGTGGCGGGCATGCAGATGGCGTTGGAGAATTACGGCAGCATGTCGCTTGCCGAAGTATTAGAGCCAGCCATTGCACTCGCTCGTGACGGTATCGCGGTCACGCCCGGCCTTGCTGACAGTCTGAAAGGTCTTGAGGATCGGTTAAAGAAATGGCCGACCTCTGAAAGCATCTTCTTTAAAGAGGGCGGCGGTTTTTATGAGCCGGGCGAAACTCTCGTTCAGGCGGACTTAGCCAATACACTGCAAAAGATTGCTGACGCAGGGACAGACGGCTTTTACAAAGGAGAAACGGCAACAAAAATTGCGGATGCGGTACAAGCTGCCGGTGGCCGGATCACAGTCGACGATATGGCCAATTACAAGCCGGTTCTGCGTGATCCGGTGCGCGGTACCTACCGCGGTTATGAGATCGTTTCTATGCCGCCGCCCAGTTCGGGTGGTGCGCATATCATTCAAATCCTCAACGTTCTTGAAGATTACCCGATCTCTTTCCTCGGCCATAACACGGCCGACACGATCCACCTTATGGCCGAAGCGATGAAGCGGGCCTATGCGGATCGTTCGGAATATCTAGGCGATAGTGATTTTGTAGATGTGCCTTTGGGTGAGATTACTTCCAAAGCCTATGCCGAGGATATTCGGGGGGAAATCAGCCTGAACGCGGCAACCCCATCCAGCAGCATCAAGCCGGGGGAACTTGCGCCGTACGAGTCCGATCAGACGACGCATTTTTCGATCGTGGATAAGGATGGCAACGCCGTTTCCAACACCTACACGATCAACTTTTCCTATGGGTCCGGTATGGTTGCCGATGGCACCGGAATTCTTATGAACAATGAAATGGATGATTTCGCCGCTAAGCCCGGTGTCCCCAATGCCTATGGGTTGATTGGCGGCGATGCCAATGCTGTAGAGGGCGGAAAGCGACCGCTTTCTTCGATGTCACCTACAATTGTGATGAAGGACGGAGAGGTCTTCATGGTCACGGGTTCGCCCGGCGGATCGCGCATCATCACCACCACGTTGCAGGTCATCATGAATGTCATTGATCACGGGATGAACATCGCCGAAGCCTCTTTCGCACCGCGTATCCACCACCAGTGGTTGCCTGATGAGATCCGCATCGAAGAGGGGATCAACCTCGATACGGTGGGGTTGCTTGAGCAGCGCGGCCATAAGGTCAGCGAAAAGTCGGTCATGGGCTCAACCCAGTCGATCCTTGTAGACAAAGAAAGCGGCTATCTGTTCGGCGCGTCCGACCCCCGGCGCGTAGATGCGGCAACCTTGGTGCATTAACTTTAAAGAAGTAACTCCGGCGTTGTTGCCGGGGTTACTTTGTTTAAACTCGCTAAAGGCAGCCCAACGTATTATCGATCGACCCTCAGCGCGGGTAGGCCCACGCGTCAAATCTACCGTCAGAGGCGATCACCTGACCAGAAATACAGCTAGCGCACTCGCGGCAAAGGAAGCAGATAACATCGGCGAAACCGGATGAATTCTCCCCCTCTGAATGGTCAGAAACCCGAAGAAATCATGTCAAGAGCGGCGCGAATTTCATGATCGAACTCGGAAAGATCAGCGACGAGGGCCCCTTTGAGCTGCGCTGATGGGACCGCAGCCATCTCAGCCGTGTGGAGCGCGTACGCAATACCCTGAATATCAAAGATCGGCTCGAGCCGGCCAATGGGCTTTGGTCCGGATGCTAGTGGATCGGCGGGGCAACCACGCGAGAGCCAGTCTCGATCAGGTCGGTCTGGAGGTCGAGGCCGGACCGATCACCCGCGATACGATAAACTTGGAACCGTGCCATTAATCGATCTTCAGGACCCGAAGATCAGTCGCAGGAGTTCCATTAGCCTCGATCCAAGCGCGATGTTCGGCGATGGCCGCGGCATTCTGTTCAGCCCAAGCTTTGCTTTTTGCCATCCTCACAGCGTCCGCGACCGCAGCGTCACTGATCGCCGAAACATTGAACCCCAGTTCCCGCACGGCAGCTAGGTTTGCCTTAGTCAGCGTAACCTTTGTACGTTTCTTTTCTATTGGGGCTTATACATCGCACCCTCCATCCAAATACGAAATATACGGCATGCAAGGAGTGGTGCGCAATAGGCCTGCTTTTAGACGCAGAGCGGGAACGATATGTCTGGCTGAAGTGGAAGTGTCATAATGTGTACTGACGCAAACAAGGCTATGGAGCCCGAGGATTTAATATCGGCGGGCAGAAAAGCGTTCGTCGGTTCGCTTGGGTTAAGCACGCCATCCTAAGGCCAAGAGGCGCAAGGCGGGCGGCTGATCTCTAGCTTCAGCTCGCGGCGATTGTGGTTGGGAGATTGCCCCGTGATGCGCTTAAAAAAACGACTGAAATAAGCGGGATCGGTGAAGCCGAGCTCTTCGGCGATTTCAAATATCTGTAGGGTCGAGGCATCCAGTAATGCCTCTGCTTCCAAAATAATCCGGGCGTGGATGATTGCCATAAGCGGGCGGCCCGTCGTGCGCCGCATCGTTGCATTCAAACGTTCCGGCGTTACGCCAATCTCAGCGGCGTATTGTGCGACGCTCCAGTGTTCGCGCAGGTGCAATTCAACTGACTGTAAAAAATATAGTGCGATTGTGCGCGGCAGGGGCTGGGCCACGCGTTGAGCGGGACCAGACAGCCGCCGAATGCGAATGAACATCAATGCTAGAAGGTGCTGTACACTCTCCATTCGACAGGATCCGGCGATCAAATGAACTGTTTCGCAACATAGCCTCCATATGTCCGATAATGTAAACTTATTGGACATAGCTGTGCACAACAAGGTGGGGCGTTTTACACAGCATTTTGTGGACGAAAGCGCCGTGATCAACTACTAATTTCGGCATGATACATCAGCCCGCCGCCATTTCGAACGACCTAAGTACCCTACCGCGGCTGCCGGGCTGGGTCGCCTCTGGACGTGTGGAAACCCTCGAAACTGTGGCCTTTCGGTCCGGGGCGGCGCTGGCGGTTCTGGATCAATGATCGGCGACCAGAGGAATATCTTGCCGATAAAACTTTTGGCCAACCGGCTGGCGCTGAAGGCAGCGCTGGCAACCTCGAAATTGGAGGGCCGCTTGGCGCGGGAGGCTGATATTCGCGACGCGTTCCATCTGACACCTCCCGGCGCGGCGCGGGGCCCGGATGGCGATCTGTTAGCTTTCTGGCGCGATGGAGGACGGCTTCATCCGAGAAGGACCCGGGCGATCGGCGATCTGGTTGGAGTGGAGTACGCGGGCGAGATGGGTGTCTGGTTGAATGCGGGGCAAGAACATTCCGGAAGCCGTGGCCACTGGCGGGTTGCGTGGCGGTCCTACGCGCTGTGCTTAGCGCTGATGATCGGGCAGAGCGGGTCGCTTGCCTGCTCTCGGACTTTGTCCTAGCGCGGGCTCTGAATTGGAAGGAGGTGCTACCGGTTTCGGCCCAGTATCTGGCGAAGGCGGTACTACGCGACCTGACCGCGGAAGGGCAGGGGGCAGAGCTGGTAGTGCAAGCGCGGCTCTTGAAAAGCATCGAGGATACAATCCGAATGGCACGGGACCTCGCCCGTCGGGCGGGAGCGCTTCGCACCGGGTCGCCAAAGTTACGGGCCAAAGGGTCGGATGCGGCGGTCGAGCTGTTCTTGACCGAGGATGCAGTGGCCCCGGCGTCCATGCTCTCTCCAAGAGTTCGCGGGACCTCGATCCTGATGACCGATCGCGCCGCGCTGCGGTTCTGTGATCGGCTGGTCGAACTAGGTGTAGCACATGAGCTTACCGGGCGGCCTACGTTCCGACTTTACGGGATTGCGCCATGACGACTGCGACCAGGAAAGAGGATTCGACAGATGAGCGCAATGCCGGCTTTGACCGGGAACTCAGTGATCTCCCGCCGGAGTTGCGCTGGCGCGAATGGATGGGGCGGATCGAGGCGGTACTTTTTGCGAGCGCCTCGCCGGTCGGACGCGAGGAACTTGCACGTGTGGTCGGGCAGGGGGCTTCGGTCGAGTTGCTGATCGAGGACATCCAAACCGCGCTGGTCGGCCGTCCCTTTGAGTTGGCACAGGTGGCTGGTGGACGGATGTTCCGCACTAAGACGCAGTTTGCAGATGTCATCAATGCGGCTGCCGACCTTGGTGATCAATCCTTGGCCTTCACGGAAATGGAGATGGGGGTGCTCTGCGCCATCGCCTATCATCAGCCCATCGACCGAGCTGGCTTAGCCAAAATCTTTGGCAAGGAGGCCAGCCGCGATCTGCTTGCTCGGTTGCGTTACAAGGATTTGATTGCGAGCGGACCCAGGTCTCCACGGCCGGGGGCCCCACATACCTTCGTGACGACGGAGAGATTCTTAGTGACGTTCGATCTGGAAAGCCTACGAGACTTGCCGGAGCTTCAGCTGTCGGAAGCTTGATCTCCGGAATATGCCGTGTTCTGAAGAAGCAGACTTCGTTCATATGGCCGTGCTTCGAGCCTAACGTCGCAAAAAGCTGTATCATTGGACCTACTTCAGGGCGTTTTTCCAAACGTGTGGCGGAACCCGCCACAACGCGCGCTACCACTTAACGGAGCTTCCAAGCGGCGTCCTGATTGGTTCCCAGTATTCAGCAGAGGTGGCGGGCGGATACTGTGTTGCCACGGAGCATGCAATCGATGATCATAACGTTTCTCGGAATCGGATGCGAGATGCCACCCTTTCGTTGCATCCTCCGTTTTATACAGTAACTCCCGTATTTTTTCCCCGGTATTTGCTACGCTCAATATGCAGTTTGATTCCGTGTAGTCGCTACTTTGTGGCTGTACATGAACCACCTACGAGATCGTCCTAGTTGTTCTTCTCACGTTGGCGGGTTCAGTTCTCAGCGATTATCGCATTGTCGAACTGCAATCTTGTGAGCTGCCCAAACTTATCATTGACAAAAAAATTGTATTGCGACTATTTATGAGAACGTTCCCAGAGAACGTTCCCAGTGGAGGGGGACATTTGGGCGGGAGGGAGAAGAACATTATGCTCGATGAAGGAATCGAGGAGCATGGCGCAGAATCTACAGCGCTTGCGGCTGCTGGATTGCATAAATCCTACGGTGCCACTGTGGCTCTGGAAAATGCTGATATTGCGCTCAAGGCTGGTAAAGTTCATGCTCTTTTAGGCGAGAACGGAGCTGGCAAGTCGACGCTCGTTCGCATTTTGACAGGGGCCGTGCGACCCGATGCTGGCAAGATGTTGCTCGACTGTGCGCCTTATGCTCCGCAGTCTCTGATTGACGCGCGAACCCAACAAGTGGCGACGGCATTTCAGGAACTAAGCCTCGTTCCGAATCTAAGCGTGGCGCAGAACCTCCTCCTACCTACTTTACCAAGAGGCTTCGGCGGAATGGTTTCGGCACGGCAGACACTGTGCGATGGCGCCGGAATCCTGCAGCGATACGGGCTGGAACGAATTGATCCGGCGGACCAGATAGACGGTTTGCCGCTTGCTGATCGTCAACGCATAGAGATCACTCGCGCTATTAATAACGCTGGCAAGGTGCTGATCCTTGACGAGCCGACTGCATCACTGGCCGAGACTGATTGGCTTTTTGAGCAAATCGCCAAAGCCACTGCGAAAGGCGTAGCTGTGCTCTACATTTCTCATCGTTTGGCCGAAGTGCGCGAGATTTGTACTGAAGCCACTGTGTTGCGCAATGGCGCGTCTATCGCCTCAGTAGATCTCTCCGACGCATCCGATGGAGAGATCTTCGAAATGATGGTTGGCCGCAAATCGGCGCATGAGCGTATGACGCGGCGCAGCCCTGCGGCGGCTGCGGCACCCCAGTTGGCGGGCCGCAACCTTTCTGGCCATGGGTTGAAAAATCTAAATTTTGATCTGCGACCGGGCGAAGTGCTCGGCGTAGCAGCACTTGAAGGGCAAGGGCAACATGGACTGTTTCGAATGCTTTCGGGCCTTGATCAACCGGTTACAGGACAGGTCGAGGTCGATGGCGCAGCGGTGCAGATCTCGAGTCCGCGCCGGGCGCTCAAGACGGGCAGCGGTATCGCTTACCTGCCGGAAGAACGGAAGACCGACGGCATCCTACCTGGACTCAGCACGGCCACCAACGTGGTTTTGCCGGTCCTGGGGCAGGCGGCGCGCGGAGGCCTACTCTCGCAGTCGCGTGAAATGTCAGTTGCTGAAGCTTCGGCAGCTAAGGTCGAAATGAACCCACGTTACTTAAGTTTCGCTATTGGAGACCTTTCGGGTGGCAATCAGCAGAAAGCGCTAGTCGCTCGGACGCTAGCTACTGGGGCCAAGACATTGCTACTTTTCGACCCGACCCGGGGTGTCGACGTGGGGACAAAACAATCAATCTATGCCGCGATCCACACTTTTGCAGACGCAGGTGGCGCGGTGCTGTTCTACTCGTCAGAACTGCCCGAAATTGTACAGCTCGCCGACCGCTGTCTAGTGCTCTACGACGGCGTGTTGGTCAAAGATTTCGAGGGGGACGAAATCTCCGAGCAGGGCCTTGTGGCAGCGATGCTGGGCCATGTGGATGAGATAGCTCCACAGGAGGCAGCGCAATGACTGACATGCACCTCAATGCCGATCAAACGACGGACACTATCTCCGAGACAAGCTCGGGGCAGGGCTCTGGGTCGGGACTGATCCTACGGTTTGTCCATGGGGCGGGGCTGATCGTGTTGATCTATCTGTCGCTCTATGCGCTCTATGCGGTGCAGCAGCCTAAGGCGCTCACCTCCTATTCGATCGCAGCGCTATTCAATAATACCGCACCCTTAGCGCTCGCTGCGGCGGGACAGGCGATTATCGTCATTAGCCGCGGCTTCGACCTGTCAGTCGCTGGTGTAATCTCAATTTGCAATGTCGTGCTCGCGGTTTGGCCGATGGAAGGACCGGGCGGTGCCGCGCTTTCAGTATTTATTTGCCTTGCAATTGGCACCGCGGTCGGCGCGGTAAACGGCTACCTCGTAGCGGTTCTTAAGCTGCAGTCGATCGCGGCGACACTGGCCACTATGATCATCTGTCAGGGTATCGCACTAGTAATCCTCAAGGCTCCGGGCGGGTGGGTGGCCGAATGGATATCCTATGAGATGACCGATCGCCTCTGGGGCGTCATTCCGGTGTCGGGTCTCGTGTTAGGCGCGGTGCTTTTAGTATGGTTCGTGCTGCGACGCACCTCTTTTGGGATTTCGCTCTACGCTATTGGTGCCGATGAGCCCTCTGCAGCGCTTTCAGGTATTAACACCGTGCGCGTGCGTTTTATGGCCCATGTGATTGCAGGCTGCGCCTATGGGGTTGCGGGCTTCATGCTTAGCGCACAGACGGCTACGGGCAACCCGACTGCAGGCACTCCGCTCTTAATGTTGACCTTTGCCGCAGTGGCGCTTGGCGGCACTTCACTTGCTGGCGGCCGCGGCGGTGTTTTTGCGACCATGATGGGGGCTGCCACCCTGACACTCCTACAAAAGGTATTGTTCTCGAGCGGCATCTCATCGTTCTACACCGGTGTGTTCCAGGGTTTCGTGCTGATCCTGGCGGTGGTGTTTAGCTCCTTTCTAATTGGCATGGGAGACAAGAAATGATTGCATCAGGAAAATCTGCTCCAGGCGAACTCTCCCTAGACCAAACAGGCGATACCCGCAGTAGCTCGAAGATCAATCGCGAAACGGTAAGTACCGTAGCAGTAGCGTTTTTGTGCATACTGCTACTGTTGAGTGCTAGGCTGATCAATCCCGCACTCGGCTCGTGGTCACAGGTTGAAACTGTCCTTGTACTGGGCTTCTTCCTCGTCGTGCTATCCTTCGGTCAAGGGCTGGTCATTCTGACCGGCGGGCTCGATTTGTCGCTGCCGGCACTCATCACTATGGGCGGCATTCTGTCGACAACCTGGGTCGGCGCGAACAATCCGACCGAATGGGTGCTGCTAACGGCAGTGCTCGGAACCTGTGGACTAGTAGGGCTGGTCACAGCCATTGGGGTGATCTGGTTACGGGTGCCGCCCTTTATCATGACGATGGCTATGTCGATCATCGTGGCCTCGGGCCTACTGGGCTACACTCGTGGTACCCCACGGGGGGCCGCTCCAGATGCTGCTGTGGCATTAATGAAAAGCCACATGCTTGGACTGCCGACCCCGGTAATTGCACTGATTGTCTTCGGGTTGTTAGGCTGGCTCTTCCAGAGCCGCACTGTCTGTGGTCGTTATCTCTATGCGGTGGGCACCAATGTAAATGCCGCACGCAATGCCGGGACACCAGTCACTTTAATCCGCATTCTGCCCTACGTGATGAGCGCTATGTGCGCGGGCTTCGTGGGTATTGCATTGGTGGGCTATTCCAACGGAGCTACGCTACGCATGGGGGATGACTATCTGCTCCCATCAATCGCGGCGGTTGTGATTGGCGGATCGTCCATCCTTGGTGGGCGCGGCACCTTTCTTGGTACGGTAGGAGGCGCGCTGCTGCTCACTATCCTTGGTACAATAATCGCCGCTCTTGGGCTCGAATTCGGCCTGCGTACTATCATCGAAGGTTCCATCATTCTGATCGCTCTTCTGCTTTTGCGTGAAGAGTTGTTCCAGAAACTGCGCTCGTTCGGCCGCAAGGCTTAGAGTGTTCTGCCAAAGTAATATCAGGAGGAGAAGAAAATGACGAAGACAGGGTTCAAATCTACGGCGGGCATGGTGGCCCTTGCGACAGCAACTGTGGCGATTGGCACAGGGGCTCTGGCGGAAGAGAAGTTCAAAGTTTACCTAAGCTTGTCCTATTCAGGCAATGCATGGCAATCGGAAGCAGCCAATATCGTGAAGGCGTTGGCCCAGACGGCGCCCTACAATGAGCTCGTCGAGCTGGAGGAAGTTATCTCCGGGACCGACCCACAAGCGCAGATCTCGGCCTACGAAAGCATGATTGACGAAGGGGCAGATGCAATTATCAGCTTCCCGATTTCTTCGACCGCACTGAACCGTACCATTAAACGCGGATGCGACGAAGGCGTATTGTTCTTCATGTATGACGCCACAGTTACCGAAGAATGTGCTTACAACGTGAGCTACCTCTCAGCTGGGTTTGGTGAGAACTCTGCGCAGGCGCTCGTTAACGAGTTGAGCGGCAAAGGTAAGATCTTTCTGTCCCGCGGTGTGCCAGGCAACTCGGTCGACCAGCGTCATACCGATGGTGCGATGCATATCTTTAATCAGTACCCAGACATCGAAGTAGTGGCCGAGTATTATTCGTACTGGGATGATCGCACTACTCAGCAAGAGACCGCGAAGGCCCTGACCGCGCATCCGGACGTCGATGGCGTTTGGGCGCAGGCCGGCGAATATGGCGCGGTCCAGGCGATGCTTGACGCAGGCGACCGACTGGTACCAATGACTGGTGAAAATTCCGCGGGTTTCCGCCTCGCTCTGGCTGATCCAGAAATGCAAGAAAAGGGCCTTACTGGCGTATCCGCCGGTTCGCCTCCGGCGCAGGCGGGTTATGCTTTCAAGCTCGCAATGGAAATTCTCACGGGAAAGCGTGAGCTTGAGCCGATGAACATTGAGTACCCCCTGCCGTGGGTGCCCGCTGATACGGTGAAGGTCTGTGAAGGCGACAGCTATGAGGGTGCTTGCAACGTCTTTCCTGAATCGAAGGTGCCGACCTCTTTCGTTTCTGAGGTGCTAAACCCCGAGCTACTGCCGGAGGTGAACGTCGATTCAGCTCTTAACGGCACCCCGGTTGAAGGTGCTACAATTCAACCGTTGCCGGTTGATGTGACAGAAGCAGGGAACGTGCCAGGTATCAACTGTACTCGCTGTGAGGCACCCGACGATCTCTACAAGCTCACTAAGATTGAGGCGACGGTCCAACCGTAACCGATCTTCCGGCGCCCGCTTTCTAGGACGGGCGCCGGAGCCGATAATTCGCGATGCCGCCCACGCGGTGACATCAGAGTCTATATCCAGCGCGGACATGCTAAGCATAAAAAAACAATATGGAAAAGATAATGCCTAGGACGAAGCAAAAAAGGATCACGGTCAAGGACCTGGCACGTGATCTCAAGATGTCGGTCTCGACTGTCTCCCGTGCGTTCTACCCGGATGCCGTAATTGCCGAGGAAACCCGAAAGCTTGTGCTTCAGCGCGCAGGGGAGATTGGTTACCGCCCCAATCCTTTTGCTCAGAGTCTCATTACTAAGAAGACACAGATCGTCGGTATGGTAGTTTCGGACCTGACGAACCCGTTTTATCCTGAGGTGATGACACGCCTCACCAGCTTGCTTCAGAAGCAGGGCATGAACGTGATGCTGGCCTCGGCCGAACAGTATGATGGCATAGACGAAGCGGTAGATCTGTTGCTGAGCTATCAGCCGGACCTGCTGATCGTGCTCGCGACGAATCTAAAGTCTCAAGCACGAGAGCGCTGTGAGGCGTCCGGTGCTCCGGTGATATTTTTCAACCGCTTGTCGGAAGACAGAAGAGGATTCGGCATTTCCTGCGACAACGTCGAGGGGGGGCGCCGGGCAGCGGATTATCTCGCTGATCTAGGCCACAAAGAACTCCTCTATATTTCCGCCTTCGCCGATGCGTCTACCAATGTTGAGCGTTGCAAGGGCTTTATGGAACAAGCTGTGTCCCGGGGTCTTGGCGCTCCTCAGATAATTGAGGCTGGACGCTTTACCTATGAAGCTGGCTACGAGGCCGGCCTGACCGTGAAGGAGCTGTCACGCCGTCCCGATGGCGTTCTTTGCGCCAACGATATCGTAGCAATCGGCTTCATCGAAGGCGTACAAGAGGGCATTGGCTTGAGCGTGCCCGCCGATATCT
The DNA here is from genome assembly GCF_965641895.1 of Sulfitobacter sp. SH24. Taxonomy (NCBI): domain Bacteria; kingdom Pseudomonadati; phylum Pseudomonadota; class Alphaproteobacteria; order Rhodobacterales; family Roseobacteraceae; genus Sulfitobacter; species Sulfitobacter sp. SH24. Next base: position 179,219 of record NZ_CBFFKK010000002.1, on the reverse strand, counting down.
CAGTGGTGGGCTATGATGATATCGCCATGGCCGCATGGCCCTCACATCGCCTTACCACGGTTGCCCAACCGCTCGAAGAAATGATGGCGGCGACCGTCCGACTAGCAAGGGAACTCGCCTCATCCAACGACGTGGTACCGCGCATTCTACACATCCCTCCTGGGCCGCTTGTCGAACGCTGCACCGTCTTGGATCGGAGGACTACAGATGACTGATCAACCGCACCTGTTCACTCGCTTAGCGCAAACCCACAAGCCTGATTGCGCCATGGCTCTCGAGGGCCCGTTGCCCGAAATTGCACCCTTGCCAGACGAGCTGGCTGTGACTCTCGGGTCTGAGGCCGTGGCTCACTATGCCTATGCTTGCCGCCCGATTTACGAGGATCTGCGTCGCATTATCGGGCAGGTCTCTGGCTTGTTGATCCTTGCACAGCTTACCGCGCAGCGACAACTGCTCGACCTGCCCGAATACAAGGCCTGCGAAGAGCGCGCCACCAGCGCCCGAGCGCGGCTAGATGTGCTCCGCGCCGTACGTGGCACTGCTAGACATCGCGCACAGCTCGAAAGCGCGTTGGTTTTCGCAACAGCCGCGCTATCGACGCTATCAGCCGTGCGTCCGGAGTCGACGGAGAAAAACTACGAGCTGGCTGGTCAGCAGGTTAAGCGAGGCTATGCCCATCTGCGCGCGGCGGGTGCCACAAAGGCCGGGCTCGAGATGGTTGATCTGTCACAGGCTTGCGGTTGTTGCGGACAGAGAACCTCAGTCTGACGGCCCATTCACTATCAAACAAGTTTCTTTGGAGGAAAAAATGGCTGATTATTCCATCTGGGTGCTCGAGTATAGCTATGTACCGAACTACCATAAAAGTGGCGTACTCTACGGTGCGCACAATGAAGGCTACGTCAAACTTCCCTATTGTTATGTCGTTATTAAAGGCCGTGATCATGTGGCCATGGTCGATGTGGGGTACAACGACAAGGATTATGGCAAGACCCTAGGTGACCGTTTCGGTGTAGAAAATTGGCGTGACCCGCGCACGGTGTTGGCCGAGGTGGGCGTGACCCCCGAAGAGGTGGATACCTGCTTCGTCACCCATGCCCACTTCGACCATTTTGGCAATGTCGAGGACTTTCCAAATACCAAGTTCTATATTCAGGAGCGGGAAATCTCCAAATGGGTTTGGGCTATGTCCCTGCCGGATCGGATGCGCTGGATGATGGTAGCTGTCGATCCTGGCGACATCGTGCGCGCCGTCGACCTCGCCCGTGACAAGCGTCTCGTTACGATCAATGGGGCAATGGAAGATGTACTACCGGGCATCGACTTACATGCGGCTCCTGATAGCCATACTTGGGGCTCCATGTGGGTGACTGTTCGCAATGATGGCCAGCAAGACTCCAAGGATACCTGGGTGCTGGCTGGCGACCTTGTCTACCAGTTCGACAACATTAGCAACAATGGTGCTGTTGTGGATGTCGAGGAGATGTACACACCCGTCGGCCTTGCCGTGGGTAGTCAGACAAACCTCGTGCTCGCCACCGAGGAAATGATGAGCCAAGTGGATTACGAGGCCCGGCGGGTGATCCCGATACACGAGGAGCGGCTTGTCGACACCTTCCCGTCTCGGATTTCGAAAGAAGGTTTACGGATAACCGAGATCTGCCTTGCAGATGGCGAAAGCTCCAAGGTGGCATGATGAATAAGAACCGCTCCATCGCCGTTGTCGGGGCCGGACTTGTGGGTTCCGGCTGGGCACTTGTTTTTGCGCGGGCAGGCTATTCTGTGCGTGCTTACGATCCGTCGGAGACAGTGCGTGCTGGCATCCTGACTTGGGCGCGCGACAGCCTGAATGATCTGGTCCAGGCTGGGCTCGTCGATGATGATCAGCTCGCGATCCTTGCACGAATTTCGGTGCATGAGACGCTCGCAGAGGCTGTGGAGGGGGTCTTCTATGTACAGGAGTCGGTCTTCGAGACCGTGGAGGCGAAAACCGCGGTAAGCCTCGAACTCGATACGGCTATTGGCGAGGGCGTGCTTGTGGGTTCCTCCTCGTCGGGTATTCCTGCCTCCCAGTTCACCGAAGCTTGCAAGAACCGAGCCTGTTTCGCCATCGTTCACCCGGTCAACCCCCCCCATCTGGTGCCGGTGGTCGAGATTGTGCCCGCGCCTTGGACTGAACCTTCGGCCGTCGATCGTATTGCTGCGTTGATGGAGGAGGTAGGACAGGTTCCGGTGCGCCTAACACAGGAGATCAATGGCTTCGTTCTTAATCGTCTTCAGGGGGTCTTGCTTAACGAGGCATGGGCGCTCTACGAAGATGGAATTGCGAGTCTTGCCGACATTGATGCCACCATCGCGCACGGGCTTGGGTTGCGTTGGTCTTTTATGGGCCCGTTCGAAACCATTGATCTTAATGCCCCCGGCGGGATCGAGGATTATGCCGCTCGCCTGCGCGACCTTTACGCGAGCATGGTACGCACCCCACCGCCTGAGCCATGGCCTGACGCAGTGATTTCCCGTGCAGCCGAAGAGCGCCGAGCCGAGCTGCCGCTTGCAGATTTGTCCGACCGCAGAGCGTGGCGCGATGCCCGCCTTTCGCGGCTCGTGGCCTTCAAGAAAAACCAGGGGCTTATGGGTTGAACTGTCCGCGCCTCCATTACCGCCACCTATTCATCCGAAAGGAAACTACATGTTTGTAACCTACCTCAAGCGAGGCAAGACTGAAGCCGACCGGGCCGAGGACGACGCAAAAACACGTTCGATCGTCGAGGGCGTTTTGAGTGATATAAAAGAGCGCGGCGATGTTGCCGTGCGCGAGCTATCGAAGAAGTTCGACAACTATACCCCCGAGGCATTCCGCCTCACGCAAGAACAGATTGATGCGCTCATTGCGCAGCTATCTGAGCGTGAGATTGAGGATATCAAGTTTGCCCAGCAACAAGTGCGTAATTTCGCGCAGGCGCAACGCGATACCATGCTCGACCTCGAAGTGGAGACCATGCCCGGTGTGATACTCGGCCATAAGAACATCCCTGTGCAATCCGTTGGTTGTTACGTGCCTGGCGGCAAATTTCCGATGGTAGCTTCGGCGCACATGTCTGTTGCTACGGCCTCAGTGGCCGGCGTGCCTCGTATTATCGCTTGCACACCGCCGTTCAACGGCAAGCCCAACCCAGCGGTGATCGCTGCGATGCATTTTGGCGGCGCGCACGAGATCTATGTGCTCGGCGGTATTCAGGCCGTAGGCGCGATGGCCATTGGCACCGAAACCATTGAGCCGGTTCACATGCTAGTGGGGCCGGGCAATGCCTTTGTGGCGGAAGCGAAGCGACAGCTTTACGGCCGCGTCGGTATTGATCTCTTCGCAGGTCCGACTGAAACAATGGTCATTGCCGACGAAACTGTGGATGCCGAGTTGTGTGCGACTGATCTTCTCGGACAGGCCGAACATGGCTACAATTCGCCTGCGGTGCTTGTGACGAATTCGCGCAAGCTGGCTGAAGGCACCCTCCAGGAGATCGACCGCATCCTCAAAATCCTGCCCACCGCGGGCACGGCCAAAGTCAGCTGGGAGGATTATGGTGAGGTTATCATCTGCGATAGCTACGAGGAAATGCTCACTGTGGCCAATGACATTGCGTCCGAACACGTACAGGTAATGACAGATCGCGATGACTGGTTTCTTGAGAATATGCATTCCTACGGTGCGCTCTTTCTTGGCCCTCGTACCAACGTGGCCAATGGTGACAAAGTAATTGGTACTAACCACACTTTGCCTACGAAGAAAGCTGGGCGCTACACCGGTGGCCTTTGGGTCGGGAAGTTCCTGAAGACTCATAGCTACCAGAAAATCATTAGTGACAAAGCAGCCACGCTGATGGGCGAATATGGTTCCCGGCTGTGCATGCTCGAGGGCTTCGTGGGCCATGCGGAACAATGCAATATCCGTGTGCGCCGCTACGGCGGTACAGAGGTGCCCTATGGCGAGGCGGCTGAATGACGGCCAGTCAGCCTGATTTTCGTCTCGACGGGAAGCGTGCGCTTGTTACTGGGGCGGGGCGCGGCATAGGCCTCGCCATCGCCCAGGTCTACGCAGCAGCAGGCGCAGAGGTGACACTCTGCGCCCGTACAAGCGCTGAGATTGAGGCCGCAGCAGGGGCACTCCGTGCCGAGGGATTTAAGGCCGAGGCCTTGGCCCTCGATGTGACAGATGTGATGGCCTTTGATTCCGCTATCACTGCGGTAGCACCGTTCGATGTGTTCGTGAACAATGCTGGAACTAACCGTCCCAAACCCCTTCTTGAGGTGACCGGGGAGGACTATGATGCAGTGATGGAGCTTAATGTGCGTGCGGCCATATTCTGTTGCCAGTCAGTGACCCGTCGTATGACAGCCGCCGGCACGGCTGGGTCGATCATTAACATGTCATCTCAGATGGGGCATGTTGGCGCAGCCAACCGGACGCTCTACTGTGCGTCGAAATGGGCGCTCGAAGGCTTTACTAAGGCCCTTGCGGTAGAGCTCGGTCCAAAGAATATTCGTGTCAACACAATCTGCCCAACTTTCATCGAAACACCCATGACTAAGCCATTCTTCGAGGATGAGTCATTCCTCGATTCAGTTCTTGCAAAGATTAAAATTGGTCGGATAGGACAGGTGAGCGACGTGACCGGCGCAGCACTTTTCCTAGCCTCTAATGCGTCAGCCCTTATGACTGGAAGTGCCTTAATGCTGGATGGGGGATGGACTGCTGAATAAAGAAGATCCTTGGGTGTTGTTTGCGGGAATGCAGATAGAGGATGGGCGCCAGATATAGCTACCCCTCACGGGACCAGATGTAGCCGATGTCGCCCGTCCATTTCTGGTTCTGCTCGATCGCACTGAAGTCGCGATCCAACAGGTTCGTGGCGATGTTTAACCTATGATCACTGTCTGTGGTCGCCTTGAGGTTCCGCGTTCTTTCAACATTAATTCCGTTTGCACGCATCAGACGAACGACACGCCGGTGCCCGACATTGACCTCCTTCAATTCCTCGATCATTGGGGGCCTGCCGTCGCTGCCCAAGCTTGAGCGCGACTGTTCCTTGGTATGCGCCAGCACAACCATATCCGTGCGCTGCTTGCGGCCGGCAGACCGGCTGCGGAAAGCCCGCAATACACGTGGGCTGACGTTCATGACCTGACAAAGCCGGCCGATCGAGAAGGCACCACGCTGTTCTTCGATGAACCTGGATCTCATGGCTTTTGGCTCGTGAAGAACTGGGTGGCTTTTTTAACATGTCCGTCTCCTCCCTGAGGATGTGGTTCTCGCGCCGAAGCCGTTCGTTCTCCAGTGCAAGCTTGCGATTCTCGGGGGATACCACATCCGTGTCACGGTGCGCGTTCACCCACTTGTTCAGCGTCGAAAGTCCAACGCCCAGATCATCCGCAACTTGTGGTCGGGCAGGGAGTTTCGGTCGAATCCCGGCAGCCAATACTGTTCGCATGACTATCAGAAGATCCTGCGCCAGCATGGCTTCAGAAGGCTCCATGAGCGGCAAAAGTAATTGTTATGACAATGCAGCCGTTGATACGTTCTTCAAAACCACTAAGGCCGAGCTGATCTGGCGGCGGTCATGGCCAATCAGGCGGCAAACTGAGATGGTTATCTTGAAACAAATCAATGGCTTATATAATCTGAGCCATTCAGCACTGGGCTGGAAAAGCCCCGTCGCTTTTAAGCGGAAGGTGGCTTAAACGAGCATGTGGGATGGCACGAAAACGTGACAGGTCCAAACCGCTCGATCAAGGCTATTGAGCCCGCTGACGAGCGCTTCCCTGACCTCCTACATGGCCTCACGGAGGCCTCTGTGCCTCTACCAGATCAACCCTGAAGGGTTAAGGTTCCCAGAAACGGGTTTTATGTTAAGCGATTTAGACATGCCGGGATTCCGCTCTAAGCTGTGTCATGGCCACCCCTGAACGCGATTGACGACAGGACGCAATATGACTGCCCAGGACGATAGAAGGCGATATCTCCACAGCGTGATCTGGGATGCGCTACGTCGCCGCGATGACATTCCCCTGGATGAGCTTCCGGAGCATGTACAAGCTTATCTCGCGGAGACTGGAGAGCGCGTCCGATCTACAATGAGGTGGTCCACGTAAACGCTGAAGATGCCTTTGCGGCGCTCAGTCAAATCAAAGACTGAAATCCTTGCTCTGGGCCCTCTGCTCATCGGGAGCCGCGTTGAGATTGCCTATGTCTCGCTCCACTGCCCGCCGCGGCGATGGCACTGCCGGAGTTGCCTTGCGCGCATTGAGAACATCCAGCCAGTCTTTGCAAAGCTGTTTTAACCCTTCTACGCGACCGTTTGTCGCCAGCCAATTGATGTTAGTTCGTGTTCGTCCATTACTTCCGAAAGACTGCGGATAATCGTGTGCTGATGGGTTCTGGGTCTGGTCCCATTAGCTTCAACGGTAGCTCAACATCCCTTCTCCTCACCGAAGATCAAGCGTCCGGAGCGCGCGCTGTGGCAGGCTTGCGGCGCCTCCTTCCAGGGCTTTCCTCAGTGGGCGTTTCCAAGGTCTGGGGTGGCGGCATTGACATCTCTTCGGATCGCCTCCCCTTCTTTCGCACGCGCCCCGGAACGCGCATTCACTACGCAGCTGGTTATTCAGGTCACGGAGTTAACCCGACCTACATTGGGGGCCAGTGCTTGGCGGCTTTGGTGCTGAACTCTAAGGACGAATGGGCCAACTCGTCGTTCTGCCGTCGGGAATCTCCCAAGTTACCACCGGAACCATTTCGGACAGTTGGCGGTCGTTTAGTGCGCCGATCGATCATGGGTTGCGAAGCGGCAGAGGATCGAGGAGAGAAGCCACGGCTTCTCTACCGTGTCGGATCCGCGATCCCTAAAACATTCGGCTTACGTATAGGCACGAGGTGAAGCACGCGCCATCTACTAGCAGCAGGAGGCGCGCTCTATAATCTCTACAACATACTCAGGCCGTGCGGCGTTTCTTTCGAAGAGAATCTTTACCCAAGACGGTCTTACGGATCATGCCCCATATCGTGGTGTAACCCGCGGCTGGCCGGGCGCTCAGGGGGCGAGGGTTGGCCGAGACTTGCTCGAAATACCTGACGCCAAGACAACGCCGATCGCCACCATGACGACACCGACCACCTTCAACGGTGTAATGAGCTCGCCCAGAAAGAACGCTCCGCCCAGCAACGCAAGGATTGGAGTCAGAGCTCCAAAGGCGGCAGTCTCGGCCGCACCAAGGCACTGCACGGCGAAGCCGAAGAGGAACATGGCCAGAATGCCACTTGCAAAGCTTTGAACCAGAATCATTATCGTGATGTCGCTGAAACTAGCCGCTGAAAAACTGACGTTTCCGGTTGCCAGAAGCACTGGCGTGCCAAGCAGCGTTCCCCAGAACAATCCGATGACGAGCCCATGCAAAGGGCTCAATCCACTTTGACGAAAAATTACAGAATATACTGCCCAGAGCGCTGATGCGGCCAAAAATATGATGTACCCCTTCCAAGCATGCTCTTCGGCTCCGGCGAAAACCTGCCATAAGTTTATGACAATCGCCCCGGCCAGAATTATCGCCAGTCCCACTCTCCGTCTCGAGCCGGGAACCTCTCCGGTCATGATGTAGACCGCCAGCGCGGTCCAGAATGGCAGAGTGCCCGGAGCCAGAGCGCCGCCGTCAGAAGCGGGCGCGTAGGCCAACCCCATGGACATGGCGAAGGGAAAGACTGCGCTGGCCCCAATCATCAGCATTGCAGCCCTCTGCCAAGACCGCCCACGTGGCATGACACCCAATCGCCACATGAAAGGGGCCATGACCAGAGCGCCAGGGACCAGGCGAAGGATCATTATTTCCTCAACAGTAAAACTGCTCGCCACGCCGAACCGAGTAATCACAAGGAACCCCGCCCAGATCATAACGGTGGCGAGCGCCGCCCAAAGTCCGAGTATTCTTATCCCGGTGAGGTCCATCAAGCTGGCCTTTCAAGAGCTATAGCGTTGGGCTAAGCCGTATTCATTTGCAGGTCTTCCGCAGCGATGTCAGTGGATGCTCCTAGGGGCTTTAAAAATGCCTCGACACCGTTTTCGTTGACATCGATTAGGTTTCCCGGTTTCCACTTTGGCGCGTGATCTTTATCAACCAACACGGCGCGAATACCCTCCGCGAAATCCTCACGGGCCACCATACGCAGGGCCACGCGATAATCATCCCGCAAGATGGTTTCGATCGATTTATTCCGGCCCTCAACCATGCGTTTCCAAGTCACATGAAGGCTAGTGGGCGCGGACCGCATGATCGTCTCATGCGCGGTAGCAAACCAAGCGCATGCAGCAGCAGCCTTTTCGAGGGTGCATAGCATAGCCTCGAAAGTATCCTGACCAAAGATTTCGTTGATCTGGTCCATTTTTTCTTCGAAGGCACTCTCTTTGATCGACGCACAATGGCGACGGATAATTGAATCCACCGCCCCATGATTAAGCCGCGAATCCGCAACAAGATCGCTCTCCAATGACTGAAAAGAAGAAGCGGGAACATGATGTGTCGCAAATCCAGAGAAAATTGCATCCTCGGTCTGCGAGTTTGTACCCGTGAGTGCTAAGAACCGGCCGAGATGTCCAGGACACCTATTTAGAAACCATGTAGCGCCGACATCCGGAAAGTAACCGATTAGATTTTCGGGCATCCCCATCTTGACGTTTTCGCTGACAACTCGATGGGAACCATGTAAAGAAATCCCTAAACCACCCCCCATGGCGACGCCATCTATCAACGAAATGAATGGTTTTTTAAGCCTGTTGATCCGTTGGTTTAATGCGAACTCTTCACCAAAAAATTCGCGGCCCATGGCAATACGGGCATTCGAATTCGAAAGAGTGCCGATCGCCCGCACATCTCCACCTGCACAGAAGGCGCGACTTGACCCACTACGCAGGAGAATGGCGTCAACGTCGCACTCGCCATCCCACTGTTCGATAGCCCGTGCGATACTTCGCACCATTTCAACGTTCAGTGCATTGAGTGCCCTTGGCCTATTCAGCGTGATGATTCCGAGATGTCCTACCTGCTCCGTAAGGACGTAATCTTCAATCTCATTTGCAAACAAAGTGAAATCTCCTGTTACAGGCGCTGCGCAGCTTGATCGCGCAGAGCAGTTGCTTGAAAAGCGCCGCTTGTGACGATAAGGAAATGAACGTTGAAGACACTATGCTTCAACACTGGGCTCGCCATCGCGTACAGCGGTCAGGCCCAAGCTTGCCGATAAAGCTCCTGGATCTCATCAGCCTGCGGAACGCGGGGGTTATTACCAGGCGAGCCGGAAGCGATAGCCTGTTGCGCCATCATGGGTAGCAAGCCCATCCAACTTGATTGCTCAATCCCGTAGGATTGGGGTGTCGGGACGGCAAGATCGAGGTTAATCTCACGTAGCGCTTCCACTAAAAGCTCTGAAGCTTTTTCATCTGAAACATCATTAGCAACGATATTCATGGCCCGGGCGCAGTCGGCATAACGCCCCTTCGCTGATTCCGCAGACCACGCGGTCACAGTGGGCAGTAGCATCGCGTTAGAAAGTCCGTGGGCGACGTGGAAATGAGCTCCGATAGGACGGCTCATGCCATGAACCAGAGCTACAGACGCATTCGAGAACGCAATTCCAGCCTGAAGCGATCCGACCATCATTGCTTCGCGTGCGGAGCGATCTTCGGGGTCGTCATACACGCGGCGCAGGTTCGGCCAGATCGCACGCATGGCAGCAGTCGCTTGTGCGTCTGAGAATGGATTGGCGAGGCGTGAAACATAAGCCTCTAATGCATGTGTCAATGCGTCGATCCCGGTATCGGCGGTAAGCCGTTGTGGAGCGGTGATTGTCAGTTCATAGTCGACAATGGCGAGCATCGGCATGTATGCCATGCCCCCACACAGCATCTTTTCGTCGGTTTTATCGTCAGTAATGATGGTAAAGCGGGTTGCCTCTGACCCGGTGCCTGCCGTCGTCGGGATGGCGACAATGGGCATTCCGGGAGTATTTTCCTGATGCGGTGCTTTGAGCGAGTGCATGCTTCCGCCTCGCGCGACAAGAACGGCTACGGCTTTTGCTGTATCGATGGAGCTACCGCCTCCAAAGCCGACGACACAATCGTGATCACCCTCTGCAACAAACTGGACAGCGGCATCAACCGATGTGGTTGTCGGGTCCGGGACAACTTTGGAAAATACACGGGCATTCATTCCGTAGTCCGCGAGAATAGCGAGTACGCGATCAGCCGCCCCACTCTTTGCAAGAAAGTCGTCCGTAATGATGACAGGCTTTGTAAGGCCCATTTGCGTCAGCGCCTCTGGCAATTCAGAAAGTGCTCCGGCTCCTATTCTCAGCGCACGCGGCAGTAAAATACTAGGCATCAGTTTCTTTCTCCTATGGGGGGCGTCGATTTTGATATTTCGTTAAGATCTCAGGGTATGGGGCGGCGCTGAGCGAGGCTGAAAGAACGCTCAGGGTGATCTGGCGCAGCGTTCTACAGACAACCCTGCACCATGCAATCAGCGCCCTGAGAATGACGGCTCGCGTTTATTCAAGAACGCATCCATGCCTTCCTTCTGACCTTCAGTTGCAAAAGCCGCCTGAAACAACCGGCGCTCGAACCGCACACCATCAGTAAGAGACAACTCCTGTGCCATGTTCACGGCTTCTTTGGCCATCATCACAGAAGGTCCGTTGTATCTGCAGATGACTGTCGCGGCTTCAAGCGCCGTATCGAGAACTTTGTCATCGGTAACTACCCGTGCGACCAAACCGGCTTGTTTGGCTTCGTCAGCTCCAATCATCCGCCCTGTTAGGATTAAATCCATAGCGAGCGATTTACCGACGAGTGCCGTCAGTCGTTGCGACCCGCCAATTCCAGGCAAAACTCCGAGCTTAATTTCAGGCTGGCCAAATTTTGCGCTTTCGCCGCAGATTATGAAATCACACAGCATAGCCAGTTCGCATCCGCCGCCCAAGGCAAAGCCGCGCACGGCTGCGATGATCGGCTTTCGAGCGCGCGCGACAGTGTCCCATGCCCCGAAGTAATCTTCAGAATACATGTCGACGAAGGATTTCGCCTGCATCTCTTTGATATCCGCCCCGGCGGCAAAAGCTTTTTCCGACCCGGTAATCACAATTGCACCAATGTCGGCATCGGCCTCAAACGACGTAACCGCCGCACGGATTTCCTCCGACAGCAATTCGTTTAGTGCGTTAAGCGCTTTGGTCCGATTGAGAGTAATTAGACCGACAGCGCCCCGTGTTTCGACGAGGATAGTATCATAATTCGTAGGAGTCATTGTGAGACCTTTTGAGTAAAGTTGAACACTCGAAATTTGGCCGCAAAAACTTGCCGCGGGTGGCTGAGCCAAGCGCGGTCTGTGACCAAACAAGCGTATTTCCAGTTTTGATTTAGTCAGGCGCTCATTTTGTGCCTCGACGGTCTGCGCAAGCAGCATCTCGTTGGGTGCGCTTGCGCTCCCAACGAGATATCCTTCACTACGCAACTCTTTTGACGGAACCACCCACCGGAATACCGTTCTTTACTGACATCGCGTTAGGGCTGAAGCCGACAGCTGCTTTTTCGACTTCGGCCAACGTGTCGGCATCTGCGTCGCAATCGACCAAAATCTCGTAGTTCAGCCCTGACATTTCGACTTTCGCGTCATCCCGCAAGTTGAGGAAACCGGCAAGATCCAACCCACCGGTCACCTTGATATCTAGTTTGCGTACTTCAATGCCACGAACACTCGCATTTACAATGAAACCGACCATGATGCAGGCCCCAACGCCGGACATCAGGTATTCTTGCGGGGTGGGGCCTTTGCTTTCACCCAAAAGCTGCGGCGGTTCATCCACAACCCAAGTAAAGTTTCGCGGAATTTCTTCCTCGCCAAGCGACATGGGCAAGGCCGAGACCTCTGCACGAACACCCTCCTGCCAAGATAGATTTACTCCATATTTAGCCAGTCCAGCTTCGGGTGTTTCCCGGATCATTTGGCGTGCGCCGTCCAGCGCGTCAACATCGACTTTATTCAGCATTTTTAGCTCCTATGTTTGAGATAATTGTTGCATTTGCGCGGCGTCACAAAAGAGAACACGCCGCGGAAGGCCCGCGCCGGGAGAGCGCGAGAGGGAGGAAACCGATCAGGCTTTGCCAGTAAGACGCATGAACTCGTGCAACACGTCACCGACGCGGCCAGAGAACTCGGGATCCTGTTGCGAGTATTCATCAATAACTTCCATCGAATGTTCTCGAACCTGGGCGATTACATCCTCGTTCAATCGAGAGATGTTCTTTCCCATTTGGCCGGTGAACTCGTCCATGCGCTTAAAGTCCAGATGCCGGAAGTGGCCGCTAGCCTTCGCACTCATTGCACGCACTCCGTTGTGGATGATGCGCTTGTGGTCGTCCCCCAGCTTATTCCACTGCTCCATGCCGACAATAAACTCGCCGTTGGAATGGCTGAGCAGGTCAGGTGTGACGATATGGTCAGTCACTTCCTGAAGGTTCATGCCCCAACCGGTAGATACGCAACCCCAATGAGCACCGTCTACGACGCCGGTCTGAAGACTCTGGTATAACTCGCCGCCTGGAACGAAGACGGGCGTGGCGCCCATTTTCTCAAAGACTTTTGCCGGCGTGCCTGTCGAGCGAATTTTAAAGCCTTGGAAGTCTTCGACAGTTTCGATTGGCTTCTTGGAGTAGACGGCGAGTCCGGCAAACGAGATCGGCCCAGCCTGATAAATCCCATACTGAGCATATGCTTCGCGGATGATGTCGAGCGCTCCCATATCGTAAAAGAAAAGCTGCATCTCTTCATGGTTGTCCCATGTGGCCAGATTGCCATTGAGATGACCGGCTGCAGGGATGCGTCCAATCCAGTATCCCGGAAAAATAAACGCGGCGTCGAGCAGTCCACGACGCAGAGCCCCAAGAACCTCGCCTGTCGGAGCTACGGTATCGGCTTGAAGCGCTTCGACCTGAACTTCACCTGCGGTTGCTTCAGTGATCCATCGTGCGAACTCGGCATAAACGGAGTCGAAGTATTCTACACCAGGTGTCCAGTGACTCTGAATGCGCCACTTGATCTGCTCTTGTGCTAAGACAGCCGGGGCGGATAGAACAGTCGTCCCAGCTGCGATAGCGCCTCCAGTCAAAACTCTCCGGCGGTTGATCGTTGGTATATTCATTCTTAGTCTCCTCCTTGTTGATCTGGATTACGCATGACGACATGGGCTGGCTAAGCGGGCCCCGGTCAGTTCATGATCTGTGTTAGCGTTATCAGGATATCGGGAACGGCGAGCAGAAGCGTACCGGTGCCAAGCATGATGCCGAGGAATGGAAGAACCGAACGATAGATCTCAGTGATAGGTGTGTCCGGACTCAGACTTTTGAGGTAAAATAAGTTGTACCCAAAGGGTGGCGTAATATAGCCGATGCAGAGGTTAAGCTGAAAAACCACGCAGAACCAAATTGGGTCAAAGCCAAGCTCGACAACGATCGGATAGAAGATCGGAAGCGTCAGTAGGATGATGCCCACCGGATCTAAGAACATCCCCAGTACAAGTGCAGCCACTTGCATAAGGACGATGAGCATCCAAGGCTCAAGCTCTGACCCGCGCAATAGGTCGACCATGAAAGAAATACCGCCTCCGCTAGAATATACCGAGACGAAAGCCCCCGCCCCGAAGATAATCCACACGACCATTCCAGTGACCGATGCGGTGTCGTAGCTAACAGCTTTAATGAATTTGAAGGTAAGTTCGCCCCGCAGCCAAACGGCAAACAGGACGGCGGCGACGCCAACGCCAGCAGCTTCGGTTGGCGTTGCGATTCCGAGAAAGATCGTAACAAGTACCGAAAGTACAATCAAAAGTGGCAGCAAGACTGATTTTAGGGCCTTTAGCTTTTCCTTGAAAGGCGCCGCGACGTTCGCTGACGGTGCGAGATCGGGACGTAGATTTGCCTTAATTACTACGTAGATGATGAAAGCAATTAGGATAAACAGTCCGGCAATCAGGCCGCCAAAAAACAGTTTTCCTACTGAAAGACCTGTCATCATTCCAATTATGATAAGCGTAATGGATGGCGGTATCAGGATTCCCAGCGTACCCGAAGCGCCAATCGTACCGAGCACGAAGCGGTCATCGTATCCGTGGCGCTTCATAGCGGGAATGCCAACCAACCCAGTGGTGATTGTCGATGCCGAACAGTTACCGGTCATAGCCGAAAGCACGGCTGCAAAACCCGATGTGCCTACAAGGAGCCCTCCATTGAGTCGGCCTGACCAGAGATAGAAGGCTTGATAGAGGTCCTCTGCGATCTTGGATCGCCCAAGGGCAATGCCTATTGCGATGAACATTGGGATCGCTGAAAGAAGAATCGACCACATGTTACCAAACGTGCTTGATACTACGGAATAGATCCCCGGCAGACCGTTCATAATCACTGCAAAGATGACGGCGATACCACCCATTGCGAAAGATAATGACACACCTAGAATAATCGCGATGATCAGGCCGCCGAACATGCCTATGGTAAGGATTTCAGGACTCATGACGATACACTCCCCGCACCGACTTCGGAGGTGTTTTGGTATGTTGATGGAACTGCAACGGTGATTAGAGAGCGGATCAGACCCGCAATTGCCTGAAGCATGATTAGCCCGGTTGCAATTACAAGGATCAACTTCACGGGCCAAAGGGGGTGGGCTAGGGCGCTGTCGTCTTTTTCCTGCCAAAGGAGTGCTTCTTGATAGAACTCCCATCCGGAATAGGTCAGCGCCGATGTCCAGATCAGCAAAAAAACGTAATTAAGGCTATCAAAAACTCCAAGCGTTCGAGGCCCTCGTCCGATCATTAAGATATCGACCCTGACGTGACCGCCGCGCAGTAGTGTGTATGCGCCGATCAAAATAAAATAAGATGCAAAAATCCTCTGTGTGTATCCGTGCGCCCAGACTGTGGGGCTGCCGAAGCCATAACGTGACACGACCTCCCAGACGAGAACTCCAGCACCGAACCAAACAACGAAGCTAACAGTTCGACCGACGAGCAAATTAATCTTTTCGATCAAAAGTAATATTTTCATGGATCCCCCCAACTCAAAACCACAGCATCCTCCATGCTTTGGCCTCGAATTTCATATGTTGACCATGCTTTTCGAAAATAAACCACTTGTCAAATACTAAATTTCCATCCAAATTCGATACAGGAACACGATTTTGGAGTAGATGATGGCAACCGCCAATCGAGCCAGTTCATACAATGTAGCAACACGCGGCAACTTGCTTGACGCTGCGGAGCGCCTTTTTGCTATTAAAGGTTATGAGGTCGTTACTCTTAAAGAGATTGCCGAAGCGGCTGCTGCGAATGTTGGGCAGATTTCCTACCATTTCGGACAGAAAGATGAACTCATTAACGCCGTTATCCTGCGTCGCGCTGGCGTCATAAGTGAAGAGCGTATCCAGCTTCTCGAATCCTATGAACGTCTCGTTGGCCATAGAGGGTGTCAACTTGAACCTATCGTGCGCGCGTTTGTGGATCCCTATTTCGCTAAGCTCAAAAGTGATGATCCCGGCTGGCGATGCTATGCGCTCTTCATTGGACGAAATGTTTGGGATGCCAAACTCGCAGAAGCGATTACGGAAGGGTATAATCCCACTGCCCATCGTTACATAGAAGCCATCCGCCGCGCCGTCCCATCACTTACGGAAGTAGATGGCGTGCGCGCGTTCCAATTTCTCCTTGCCGGCCTCTACGGATCAACAACAAACGACAGTAGAATCAATGGCTTACTAGGCGATTCCGGGCTCGATGTCGACTATGACGGATACCAGGAGACCCTTGTGCCCTATGTGGTCGGCGGCATCAGATCGATCGGCGCAATGCGAGTTTCTGCTGGAACAACACGATAGATAGGGGAAGAGAATGGCATTTGAAACCATAGCGCTGGACCGTCAAGGTCCTGTCTGGGTATTGACCCTAAACAGGCCATCGCGACTGAATGCAATGAGCCAGTCGATGTTGGCCGAACTGGTCGCTGTTTGCGATGAAGCGGAGTCCAGCCCCTCGTGTCGCGTAATTGTGGTCACGGGCGCAGGCAAGGCGTTCACGCCCGGCTTCGACCTACAGGATCAGGCAGCGCAAGCGCCGAAAGGTCGTGACGAATGGGGCCCCGTCCTTCGCCGTGATTTTGACAGTGTAATGCGCTTTTGGACATTGTCAAAACCAACTATTGCCGCTGTAAATGGTCCCGCCCTAGCTGGTGGCTGCGAGCTAGCGATGGCCTGCGACATCACGATCGCCGCGGAAAACGCGTTTTTCGGAGAGCCGGAGGTCAAGTTCGGCGCAGGCATCGTCGTTATGCTTCTGCCTTGGATCGTGGGACCCAAAAAGGCGAAGGAGATTTCATTTCTCGGAAAGGACACTCTGAGTTCGCAAGAGGCCCTATCGATCGGGATGGTGAATGAAGTAGTGCCGGACGATCAGGCGCTGAACGTCGCTATGGCTTACGCGCGTAGAATCGCCGTAGTCGATCCGATGGTGATCCAGCGTACGAAAGCGCAGATTAACGAGACCATGGACATCGCGGGAATGTCGAGGGCATTGGAAAGATCGCTCGAGATAGACTTGGACCTCGAGGCTGAGGGTAGCCCCGACAAGAAGGCGTTTCTCGAAGCTCTGCGTACAGGTGGCTTGAAAGGCGCCTTAGCATGGCGCGACGAGAGGTTCTGCATTTGAGCCAGGCAGCTGAAACGCAAGACTTCTATGAAGCTATCATGTGCGCCCGCAGTGGCGGAATTCACGATGATACTGGCTTCTTAGAAATGGCCGAGTTGCAAGCTCAAGTCGTCCGCCTCACGCGCGATTTAGAAAGGCGCGATGCCAAATGCGGAGAACCTATCTTAATCGCGATTTGCGGCAATGCGAATGATGTCGTCGGAATACTTGCCGTCATAGGGGCCGGTGCAGTAGCAGTGCCTATCCATCACAAGTCTCACGCCGATTACACTGATCATGTTCGGAAAATCACCGGTGCGCGATTTTATCTTGATGCGTCGGATCCGGAGAGAGCGCGCGAACCACGCATAAAACAGATTTCCAATCGGTCGCCCTCGTATCATTCCCTACTTGATGGTGCCGCCTTCGTGACCTTCACGTCTGGCTCAACAGGAACCCCCAAAGGTGTCGTTCTGGCGCGCGGGCGTGTGTCGGCGAAGTACCACGCTATCCGCACTGCCATTGATCTGCAGTCCGCGCCCGTCGCGCTTGTTCCGCTGCAACTGCTTTTCAGCTTCGGACAATGGGCCACGTTCCTACCTCTGATGTCGGGAGGTACAATTCACATGACGGGCCGATATAGTCCGCATTGGGTGGGACAAAAACTCGAAACATCCGAGATTAATTACCTAGCAGCCGTCCCAACTATGTTACGCATGTTGGCAGGCTCGGCCATTTCGGAACAGTCCTTTCAAGTGCTAACGGGCGGCGAAGCTGTCGGCAGCCGCCTACGACAAACGCTGTTCGAATCTTGGCCGCACGCCACAATCAATAGCATCTATGGCCTGACCGAAACTGGCACATGTGACCTGTTCCGTCGGGATCAGGCTCCCGATAACGGCGGCAACAGCCTCGGATTTCCTTCTCCAAACGTCGAGGTGGCAATCGATCCTGAAAACCGCGAACTACTCATCAGAAGCCCTTACAATATGCTCGGCTATCTGGAGATGCCCGAGCTCTCTGCGGAAACTCTCTGCGAAGGATGGATACATACCGGCGATCAAGCGGAAATCCTTCCGACCGGAGAGGTTGTGTTGGTTGGGCGTATCAAAGAGCTCATCAACAGGGGCGGCAATAAGGTTTCGCCGCTTGAAGTCGAAACCACGTTTCAGCAACACCCGAATGTGTCCGCCGCACTGGCGACAGCCGTGCCCGACAAACGATTTGGTGAGGCGATTCATTTGCTAATCGTTCCTACCGAAGCAACAGAGATAACCACTTCAGAGCTGATGGACTGGGCTACACCTCGCTTGGAAAGGTTCAAACTGCCGGATGTCATCCACTTCGGAAAAGAGTTGCCGTTGGGGAATACCGGAAAGTCGGACCGAAGCGCTTTGGGGCGACTAATTTTGGAGCAAGGGCGGGCGGAATGATAAACGCCACAACATCTCTAGGACGTATCATATCTAATGTTGGCATACTGATCTTCGCCGAAATTGGCGCGATGTCGCTTTGGTTCGTATCCAACGCGATCATGCCGGAATTGACAGCGGGGACAAACCTCGAGCCTTGGCGGATCGGATTGCTCTCTGCAGCCGTTCAGATCGGTTTTGTCGTGGGCGCACTCGGGCTCGCAGCATTTGGGATACCCGACAGGTTCGACCCCCGCCGTGTTTTTGCTATTGGGGCGACTTTGGCCGCGATCTCAACTGCCGCGCTCGCCTTCGCCGCGCCTGCTGGGAACACGCAAATCGCCCTACGCTTTGCAACCGGCCTCTGTCTCGCCAGCGTGTACCCGGTTGGGATGCAACTGGCGGTCAGTTGGACGGAGAAGCGGCGAGGCCTTCTTGTCGGTCTGCTAGTAGGCGCCCTGACGCTGGGCTCCGCAATGCCTCACGGTTTGGCGTTGCTCGGCGGGGCCGATTGGCGGTTTACTGTGGCACTCGCCAGTGCGCTCGCTCTCGGCGCTGCCGGTCTCATCCTGATGATGAAACTCGGGCCGTATTATACCAGAACACCTGCTTTTTCAGTCCGCGACTTAACCCTTGCCTGGACCCTACGTCCGGTTCGATTGGCATTTGCTGGATACCTTGCTCATATGTGGGAACTCTATGCCTTCTGGGCCTGGATTGCCACAGCACTCTTAGTGTCTTTTCAGGAGCGTGGCATCGCGAGCGCGCCGGATATGGCACGACTTGCCACTTTTATCGCGATTTCAATTGGGGGGATTTTCTGCATCCCGACCGGAGCTCTTGCCGACAGGTTTGGCAAAGCAAAGATTGCGGGTGCCACGATGGGGCTCAGTGCTTCATTCGCCTTTTTCACCGCCCTGAGTTTCCATTATTCCCCCGAATTGACCGTCATATTTGCTATCCTGTGGGGAATTTTCATCATCCCCGATAGTGCCCTTTTTTCCGCGCTTGTCGCAGATGCTGCGCCGGCGGGAAAATCTGGCAGTCTGATGACACTACAGACAGCGCTCGGTTTTCTTATCACCGTTTTAACGATTCAGATGGCCCCCATTTTAGCCGCTTCGTTCAGTTGGCCCGCAGCTCTCGCAATCTTTGGCGTCGGACCTCTCGTAGGAATCGAAGCGATGCGCCGACTGGATCGGCTTTTGCTCCAATCCAATCGTAAATCGAGGCTAGCCACCTTAGAGGAGGAACTTCCGATATGACGGATCACTACGATGCATCCGTGATCAAGCTACCAAACGATCACCCTCCCGCAAAACTGCTGCCGAAAGCACTACAAGGCGTCTGCTTACGGGCAACAAAAAAGTCGATTTTTGGGTAGTAGGGGGAAATTAAGATGAAAAGTACTATGCAGAGGGGAGACCTCGGTGTCGCCCGTGCCTTAAGACATGCCATAAAGACAGGTGCGGACACGCCTGTAACATACCAATCTTCAGCCGGTGCGATATTCGATTCACTGCGGTCCTGCGCAGAACGCGCAGCGCGGTTGGGTGTAGCACTGCGAAGTTTCGGACTTGCTCCCGGTACACCCGTTGCCACTTTCTGTGGAACGACCAGAGAACATTTTGAGGCGTTTCTCGGTGTTCCTGCCTATGGGTTTGTATTGCACCCACTCAACATTCGCATGTCGGATGAGGACCTCGCTCGGATAGTCGCGGAAACTAAAGACGAAGTCCTTATTCTCGATTCCGAACTAGCCGAGAGGTTCGCCACACTCGCTCCGAATCTGACGTCGAGCGATCTGCGTCTCATATTAGTCACCGGCAACCAGGATGTTAGTTTCGTAGGTCTCGAACATGTGCAGGTCTTAGACTATCAGCAGTTCTTCTCCGATTTCAAAACTCCAGAACCTTCAGATATTACTGACGTGCCAGAAGACATGGCGGCCACGATCTGTCACACTGGTGGAACAACAGGAAGGCCGAAAGCGGTGGCGTATTCGCATCGCTCGATCTGGCTGCAGGCTCTTAATCTCTGTCTTGCAGATACACTTGGACTATGCCGAGCCGACAGGGCTCTATTGGCCGTCCCCTTCTATCATGTGAACGGGTGGGGGCTACCCTATGCCTGTGTCATCTCCGGGGCGGGACTGGTCTTGCCTGGCAGCTCATTCAGACCCGGAGTGCTGTGTGAACTGATCAACAGGGCATCAGTCACGATCGCCGCGGGCGTGCCTACCATCTGGACGGACCTTCTTGGACACCTGGATGCGCCGGAAACCCAGCTTGCCGCCGGGCTAAAGCGTATTGCCACCGGAGGCGCTGCAGTTCCTGTGCCACTATCACGAGCGCTGGCAGCACTCGATATCACGCCAGTTCAAGCTTGGGGCATGACCGAAACCTCTTCCATGTCGGCAATCGGCCAGGTTGAGGTCGCAACACATAGCCCAATAGGACGACCGGTGCCGGGGCTCGAGTTACGCACCATTGACGATAAAGGCGTTCCTCTGATGCCGGGAGCGTCGTTGCCTGGTGAAGTACAAGTACGCGGCCCCACGGTAATCTCGCATTATCTTGAAGCTGGCGCCGAAGCGGCGGCACCAGATGGCTGGGTGTCGACCGGCGATATCGGTACGATCGATGCATCGGGCGCACTAACCCTGACGGACCGGCTGAAGGACGCCATTAAATCAGGCGGTGAATGGATACCGGCAGCTGCGCTCGAAAACGCTATCTGCGAAGTCAACTGGGTTCGCGATGTCGCCGTAATTGCGCAACATGACGAACGTTTTCAAGAGCGCCCATTTGGCGTTCTGGTTGTCAGCTCAACGGAGGCGGTCGATCTGGCTGCATTACGTGCGCATCTACAAGCTGTAGTACCTTCATGGTGGATACCCAAAGCATGGAGCATTTTGCCCGCTTTGCCGCGCACAACACTTGGAAAACCGGACAAACGTGAGCTTCGGGAGAGGTTGATAAAGGGCAAGTTGCAGAGCGTCCACCTCACCCAAGCCAAAAACCTCAACGAACCACAATCTTGAACCAAAGGAGAAAACTATGAGTGTAGTCGAAACAAAGATCGCAGAGGGCATCGGCTGGATCACCCTGAACCGGCCCCGCAAGCTCAATGCACTCGCAGCAGAAGTCGTTGCTGCGGCCCGCGAAGCTGTAGAGGCTATGGAAAAAAATGACGAAGTAAAGGTCATCGTTCTGCGCGGCGCAGAGAATAACTTCTCAGTCGGCTACGATATCGCGCAAGAGGTAGAAATGGGGCTGTCCCGTCCCGAAGATTGGCACGCCGCGCTTACTAATAATGTTGGCCTTAGCATGGCTGTGTTTTCCTGTACAAAGCCGACGATTGGGGCCGTTGACGGATGGTGTTTGGCCGGGGCATGCGAACTCGCTATGGCATGCGATATGATCATTGCAACAGATCGAGCAAAGTTTGGCGAACCGGAAATCCGCTTCGGTTCCGGTCCGGTTACGCTTCTGATGCCATTCATTCTTGGTCAGAAAAAAACTATGGAGCTTTTACTGACTGGAGACACCGTAGATGCCCAAACCGCGCTTGAAATTGGGCTTATCAATCGTGTGGTAGCCCCAGAAGACCTCGAACAGACAGTCTCCACGCTAGCTCAGAAAATCGCGCTGACCCCCTTAGTAGTACTGCGTTTGACAAAAACAGCCCTCGTCCGGGCTTATGAGGCCATGGGTCTTCGCAATGCCGTGAACGTAAACCTGGATATTGCAGCAACCCTGAACGCAGCGGAGGCTCCGGAAAAGGCTCAGTTTCAAGAGCTTGTGCGCACCGAAGGTCTTCGTGCAGCACTGAATTTTCGAGACGAGCGTTATGGGGCGCTAACAGCCTAAAATATCTGATCTCGATAAACCTACTCAGTCTTCTGTGTCCGGCTTTCAGCTGGGCACAGCACATGAAACTTTCGCGCTAATCACAGACCTTGGGAAGGTTCGGTTTGTGAGGTCGAGCATGCCGCGCAAATCTGTAACTGACACGTTTTGTCACCGGCGATAACGACCGTTTTTTTGCCAGAGACGGATAGCGCTCCCCTCCTAAGGGGGAAGGTCCGCCCTACGTATCACGAGCCGTCGTTATGCGTACACACCTGCATCTACTGCTGCGAGATAATCGAGAACCTGCTGCACCTCATAGTCATTCACGAGCTGCATTGCAGTCAGACGTTCAAGCCCCGGGGGTAATCCCCCCATTTTTAATGGGGTCCAGCCGTAGAATTCAGGCGGCTTTTTTCAGTTTCGTGGCGGGTGTCATGCCGCCGATACCCATGTTGGGTCGCTCGTTGTTGTAAGTCCAGAGCCATTCAGTTGCTTGGTCTTGTGCCTCCTCGATGGTTACGAAGATGTATTGCCCAAGCCATTCGTCGCGAACGGTGCGGTTGTAGCGTTCAATGTAGGCATTTTGTTGTGGCTTGCCTGGCTGGATGTATTCCAGTCGACCATTGCGTTTTTCGGCCCATTCCATCCGCTGCCGGGCAGTCGATACGAAGTATCGATGAGAGGGAGCTTACCACTAATATATTCTGGGCCATAACACCTTCGGAATGATGCTGATTAAGAGGCTATGACTGCCTGCGCAGCCCCCCAAATTGCGCAGCAGGTGGTCATAGCCGTGCCTCAGGTCCCTACAGTGGTTTTGCACTAACCACACTGCAAAGGAGACCGACTATGACCGAGACCAGCATTGCACAGAACGCGATCATTTTGGTGGCGATCGATATCGCGAAAGCGCGTCATGAAGTTTTGATTGCCATTCCTGGCAAGAAACGACGCCGTAGATTGACGGTTCTTAACCAACGGGACGACTTCAAGCGCTTGATCGCTTTATTGGCCAGTTACGGCTTCCCGGTCCAGGTGGCGTTTGAGGCCACGGGCAATTACCATCGCGCCATAGCTTATCATCTGGCTGCAGCAGGCTTTGAGATGAAGTTGGTATCTTCAGTGTCCTTGGCCCGCACCCGCGAAGCCCTACACAATAGCTGGGACAAAAATGATCCCAAGGACGCCCAAGTCATCCTCCACATGATGGAGATCGGGAACACCCAGTTATATTACGACCCATTGGCCTGCGGCACCAATGACATCCAAGAGCTGTCAAAAACCCATGACATTGTATCCAAGTCGAAGACCGAGCTTTGGCACCGCATCCTGACGCATTATCTGCCACTGTACTTTCCCGAGGCAGACCGGTTTCATCGCAGTTCGCGCGGTGACTGGTTCTTTGCCTTTCTGGAACGTTATCCGTCGCCCCACTTGATCTCAGCGATGGATAGGGCGGCGTTCATCACTGAGGCTTGGGACGTCGTGGGTCGCAAAGTTGCCAAAGAGCGTTTACTTACAGATATCTACGAGACCGCCAAAACATCTGTAGGCCTGCCCGTTGGTCCACATTCTGACGCCGTCAGTATGTTCCGCTTGGTTCTTGGAGAAGGGCGCGGTCTGATCGCGCAGCGCAATCAGATTGAAGCCCGCGCCGTCGAACTGCTCCAAGATTTACCTGATTACCAACTGCTGACATCTGTCCCAGGGATCGGCCCGATCAATGCCCTGACCATTCTGGCCGAGGCTGGTGATCTTCGCCGTTTCAACCATCACCGTCAGTTCTTGAAGTTTTGTGGCATGGACCTCGCCACCATCCAATCGGGCACCTTCCGCGGTCAGACCAAGCTCTCAAAATACGGCAACGCACGTTTGCGCCGAACCCTGTGGATGGCCGGGCAAGTCGCCATTCTCCAAAAAACGAACAGCTTCCGTGACAAGTTCGAGCGCTACATCGCCAAAGATCGTCATAACACCCATTTGCGCCGCAAAGCGTACACAGCAATCGCCGCCAAGATGGCCCGAACCGTACACGGGATCATAAAAAGCGGTGAACCATATCGCCCCTTCTTTGAGGGGTGATCAGCAGCAGTAGGACCTTTCTCTGTAAGGGCCGTGGAGGCAGACATCTGACCTCGTAGATAATGTTTAGGCCTTCTGCTCAACGACCGAAGATCTCGTCTTAAGGACGGTGAGAGCCGCAACAGCGTACTCTGTGTTTGTTATGGGAGAGACAGTTCGTTGACCAAAACGCCAAACTGGGCCATGCTTCAAACGTGTCGAGACATCTCGATGCGACAATAACCTGATGCCAAATCAGCCAATCATTCCGCGCATAGGACGTTATCGATGCGAATTGTCTGCGGTTGACCGCGCCATTCGATGATCGGGTTTAAGCTTCTGACCACTCTCTCTGCGGGCAGCGAGAAGTCCACTTCGATGCATAGGCCCTCACGATTGAAGTCATCCAGCACGTTCAATGTCCTGATCGAGTGCCCATCTGCCAGCTGATCCGCCATGAAATCCCCTCTCACACATGCAGGCATGTGTTGCCGGGCAGTGATCGACCATGTCTCATTGGGCTTATCAGGCACAGACAGGGGATCCGGCTTGTCCCGCTTCAAGAGTTTCTTGGGCTTGATACGCAGGTTTAGCTCCAGTTCACAGTAGATCCGATAGACCCGCTTGTGGTTCCAACCGTAGCCCTGGACGTTGCGCAGATACAGAAAGCACAGGCCGAAGCCCCAGGTCCGCTTATTTGCTGTTAGACGTTCCAGCCAATCGGCGATCTCTTCATTCTCATTGCTCATAGCGGGGCTGTAGCTATAGCAAGTCTCGCTGATCTCGAACGCCCGGTACGCCGACGCGATGCTTACGCCGTGTCGTGCGACCGCATTCCTGGCCATCCGTTGACCGGCAGGGCATTGCGCAGCAATGTCCCGGGAGGTTCTCGTCGCAGAGACGGCCTTAACGCTTTTTTCCAAGGGCTTCCTTCAGCAGATCATTTTGCATGCTCATCTCGGCATACATGCGCTTCAGACGCCGGTTCTGTTCGGCCATGTCTTTCATCTCAGATATCAGTGAAGCATCCATGCCGCCAAACTTGGCACGCCACCTATAGAAACTGGCGCTGCTCATGCCATGCTCACGGCACAGCTCAGAGACCGGCACACCGCCCTCCGCCTGCTTCAACACTACCATGATTTGCGCGTCGCTGTATCGTCCGTTCTTCATCGTAAATCTCCTCAGATATCTTGCCGAGAAAATTCTACTTTTGAACACCGCTAATTTTGGGGGGGGATTACCATATCACCACTAAGTCGCCTGTAGTCAGTTGTCAGACAACTTACCTTTGGTTACCATGATTAATGGAGAGATTCGCTATGCCAAAAAAACCATCAATTATACCTATACGCTCCGTAGGCCGCCGCCGGGTTTCGGACGACATCGCAGAGCAGCTGTCCACAATGATCATCGGTGGACGCTTGCCTGTGGGCGCCAAGCTGCCGACTGAAGCAGAACTGGTGCGAGACTTTGGCGCCGGGCGAAGCGCCGTGCGCGAAGCAATTGCACAATTACGTGAGGCGGGATTGGTCGAAAGTCGCCACGGCGTCGGTGCATTCGTCTGCTCGCCGGTGGCCGCCACGGGATTTAAGATTGACCCGAAAACACTTTCTTCTCTCGCTCACCTGCGTCAGTTGCTTGAGCTTAGGATGGAGATCGAAGTGGGAGGCGCGTCAATGGCTGCGCGTCGTCGCACACTGACTCAGCTGCAAAAAATCGAAATCGCTCTTGCGGACGTGAAAGAAGCGCTCGCTCAGGGCGCGGCCGCTTTGCCGGAGCAACGCGCCTTTCATCAAGCTGTAGCCGTGGCGACGAACAACCCCTATTTCCGCGACCTTTTGCAGTTCCTCTACGAGCGCATCGACGCGGGTATTGCGGAAGATCTCGCCAATTCCGTTCTCAGAGGCGATGGCCCTCAATGTATAGGGCGTGAGTTGAACATTGTTTTCGAAGCGATCCGTATCGGAGATCCAGATAAAGCGCGCCGTGCGGCGTGGAACCATTTGCTGCGCACAGCCGACCGGCTTGGATTGCGTGGCTTGCAAGGCTGGGAGGAAAGCCGGATGACCTCATTGGGGGAAGTCAAAATACCATTCTGTGAAGCGGCAGATCTCGAGCCCTATGCGCCGCAGTTCACCCCGCCACCGGGAGCTACGGACTGTCACGCACATATCTTTGGGCCAGATGCAAAATATCCCTATACCCCGCATCGGACTTATACCCCGCCTGAAGCCAGCGAGGAACAATATTTCCATATGCTCGACAGACTTGGCCTCTCGCGCGGCGTCATCGTGCAGCCTTCGGTGTATGGGCAGGATAATCGCTGCACCTTGGATGTTGTACGCAGGCATCCCGACCGGCTGCGCGCCGTCGTCGTTGTCGATGAGAGTGTTTCAGAAAAAGAGCTTGAGCAGATGCATGATGCTGGGGCTCGAGGGGTACGGCTCAATCTTCTGTTCCGTTCCGGCGTCGAAGTGTCCGACGTGCGCCGGATCGCAGACAAGATCGCGGCTTTGGGCTGGCATCTGCAAATGCTCATTGACGTCTCTGAATTCGCGGACATCCGAGACACGTTGGGTCGGCTGCCCGTGGAAACGGTGTTTGACCATCTGGGTCACATGCCCACTTCCGCTGGCACAAACCACCCGGGCTTTCAGGAGATGCTATCGCTTGTAGCCGATGGGAAGTCTTGGGTGAAATTGTCGGGCAGCTACCGAATTACTGGCGAGAATGAGACGCCTTATTCCGACATCGCCCCGTTTGCCCGCGAGATCATTCGTGCGAACCCAGAGAGGGTTCTTTGGGCTACGGATTGGCCGCATCCATACATCAACGTCGACATGCCGAATGACGGCGCATTGCTCAATATGCTTGACGATTGGGCCCCGGATGCTGCCACGCGGGACCGCATCCTCGCGGATAACCCGGCGCGGCTCTACGGCTTCGACACGACGCAAATTTGATCATCTTTAGGGAGGAAACCACGATGATGACTCTAAGAAAAACTGCCATTGCTACGCTCTCCGCTGCCTTTCTGAGCGCGGCTGCCTTGCCCGCAACCGCAGCGGACACGTTGCGTGTTGGCTGGACGACATCCGACAGCGCCCAAGATCCCTATGCAATCATGGCGCACAACTTGAAGGCCGAGCTGGAAGAGCGTCTGCCAGGCAAGTTCGGCGTGCAGATGTTCCCTAACAATCAGTTGGGTGACGAGAAACAGATGCTCGAAGGTCTGCAATATGGCACGCTTGACGTCGGCATTATAACCAATGCTACGATTGCCAACCTCGATCCGGTGTTTCAGCTCAACGATATGCCATTCCTTTTTGCAGATGAGTCCCAAGCTCACAGCGTTCTGGACGGCGAAATTGGCCAAGAAATGCTCAGCAAGCTTTCAAGCAAAGGCATGATTGGCCTTGGTTTCGCGGAGGGGGGCTTCCGCCACATGATCAACAATACCCGACCAGTCGCGGCGCCAAATGACGTTGAGGGTGTGAAATTTCGCACGATGCAGAACCCTGTCTTCATCGGCATGTTCTCCTCATTGGGCGGCAACCCGACCCCGATGGCATGGTCGGAAACCTTCACCGCGGCGCAGCAAGGTACCATTGATGGGCTTGAGATACCGCTGGCGGTGATCGCTGCGAATAACTACCCTGAGGTCACGAAGTACCTATCGCTGACGAAGCATACCTATTCCGCGCTTGGTATCATCGTGTCAGAGCGGACTTTCGGCAAACTTTCCGAAGAAGAGCAGGCTGCATTCAAGGCAGCCACATCGGCCGCAATCGAAAAACAGCGCACTCAGGTCGCCGAAGCCTCTGCTGCATTGATTGAGCAATTGAAGGCGGCCGGCATGACCGTCAACGATATCGAAGACCCCGCGGCATTCCGCAAAGAGGTTCTCCCAGTCTATGACGAGTTCAAAGGCGCGATCGGCGAAGATCTCTTCGACAAGGCACTGGCGGCCGTTCAAGGCTAAGTCGTTCGGCCAGCGCCTCGCAGAGTCGCGGGGCGCTGAAACCGCACTCCATTACAAACAGCATGACGCGAGGGCCAAGCATGATTCATTTGCTCGACAGACTGTCTTACTGGACGGCGCGGGCCACCAACTGGGTGGTTATTGCGATGGCCGTGGTCATGATGTCCGCCCTCATCATGCAAGTATTCTCACGCTACGTGCTGGGCTCATCACTTGTCTGGTCGGAAGAGCTGGCCCTGATGCTGTTTACATGGACAACCCTTCTGGCCGCTACCAGTGTTCTGCGCGATATGGCACATGTGCGATTGGATGTGCTCATTTCCTATTTACCGCATGGCATTAAGGCGGTTTGGAACCGTCTGATTAGCCTCGTCATCCTGTTCTTTTGCATCGCGCTTGCCGCATCGGGATACGAATACACTGTCAGCACCGTGGGGCAGGTGTCGGCTGCAATGCGGCTGCCCATCGAGGTCCTCCATCTTGCCGCCCCCGTTTGTGGGCTTCTGGGGGCGCTGCATGCACTGGCCCGCTTATTCAAGCCGGTCGAAGAGACCAGTACGCCCAAGGAGATCATCGGATGAGTGCCGTTGCCATTGCCATTCTCGCGACTTTCCTCATCTCCATGTTTGGAGGGGTGCCGATTGCGTTCGGCCTCGGCATCGCTTCGGTTTTGGGGCTCTACATGGCGGATTTCCCGCTGGTGATTCTTGCACAACGTTTGATCGCAGGGACCCAAAGCTTTTCGATCCTCGCGATCCCGGGGTTCATTCTCGCCGGTGATTTAATGATGCATGGCGGTCTCTCGCGACGTTTGGTCAAGTTCTGCCAGTCCCTCGTCCAGCACGTAACGGGCGGTCTTGGCATGGTCACCGTTCTATCGGCAACCTTTTTCGCAGCGATCTCAGGCTCGGCGCCCGCAACTACCGCCACGATCGGCGGGATCATGATCCCAGAGATGGAGCAGCGTGGATGGAAACGTGATTTTTCTGCCGCGCTCTCCGCCGCTTCTGGGCCAATCGGCCAGATGATCCCGCCTTCTATCCCGATGATCATCTGGGGGGTGGTGGCAGAAGAGTCGATTAACCAGCTTTTCCTTGCAGGGATCATCCCTGGTCTCCTAATCGCTCTCGGCTTGATGCTGGTATGCTGGATTGTCGCACGCCGCAGCCCAAATATCCCTCGCGAACGACGCGCGACACGGAAAGAGCTGGGGCAAAGCCTTTGGGACGGGAAATGGTCTCTTCTCGCGCCGGTAGTTATTTTGGGCGGCATCTATGGGTCTGTATTCACCCCAACTGAAGCTTCGGCCATCGCCGTATTCTATGCGCTCATCGTCGGACTTTTTATCCATCGCGAAATCAAGTTCGCCGAGTTGCCGGCCATCATCATAGCTGCGATGCGGACCTCCGCCATTGTCTGTTTCATCATCGCCATTGCCTCCGCGTTCGGCTGGCTCGTGGCGATCGAACAATTGCCTTCAGCAATCGCAAACGGAATCATGTCGATCTCGACCAATCCGATCGTCATCTTGCTAATTCTAAATTTGTTTCTGCTGTTCATCGGTGCGATCATGGATAATATCGCGGCGATGATCATACTTGGGACCACCTTGTCCTCCATCGGTGCCCAATTGGGTCTTGATCCGATCCATCTGGGCGCAATGGTGGTCATCAATCTTGCGATCGGGATGGCGACGCCACCCTTTGGATACTCACTCTTTGTCGCGTCAGCCATCAGCAACCAGTCGATTGAACGGTTGAGCCTTGCACTGTGGCCAATGCTATTGGTGTCCTTCGTGGTGCTGATGCTGGTGACATATGTGCCGACGGTGACCTTGTTATTGCCCTCCTTTATCCGCTGAGCCCCCAGCCCCAAAGGATGAAGCCATGACGCAGAACCCGGCAGTCACCTCCTTTCTACAGGCGCTATCCAGTCTTGGATTTTCAGGCCAGATGCGACCGGGTCGCGCCGCCCGCGTGGTCAATGCGACGGACAACTCGATCTACTACCGCGAACCGGCCTGCGTGGTGGAGCCGCGCAGCAAAACAGATATCCAGGCCGCAGTGACCGCTGCAACCCGCGCGGGCCTGTCACTTACCCCCCGCGGAGGCGGCACGGGCACCAACGGACAGTCGCTTGCCGAGGGCGTCATCCTTGATACCTCCCGTTTCATGAATTGCATCGTGAGCTTTGACGCCGACGCAGGCGTGGTCCGAGTGCAGCCGGGTGTGGTCCTGGACCAGTTAAATGCCTTTTTGAGGCCGCTTGGGTATTTTTTTCCACCTGCCGTCTCAACCGGCTCGCGCGCGACCCTTGGCGGAATGGTAGCCACCGACGCCTCAGGCAAAGGCTCACGCAAACTTGGAAGAACCTCCGACTACTTGCTTTCCGCCGAAGTGGTTTTGGCGAACGGAAGTCTTGCAGAAATTGGTGATGTCGCTCCAGAGGTAAATGGACCTCCCGGGCCTGTCTGCGATGTCGTCGACCTTCTGCGCGGCGCGCTACCGCAATGCTCCACGCAAATTGAGCGGGTCTTTCCGGTGATGAACCGAGGTCTGACCGGCTATAATCTTGACGAGGTACGAGGCACGGACGGGACTCTCCGTTTGGCCAAGTTGATCTCTGGATCCGAAGGCACGTTGGCGATCACCGCGGAACTGTCGCTTAATGTGGCACCGTTGCCGGAATGCAGGGGCATGGCGATTATCGGATACACCGACAGCTTAAATGCTCTCGGCGCCGTGCCCGGATTATTGGCGGCAGATCCACAGGCTATCGAATTTCTCGATGATGTTACTGTTGAGCTCGGCAAGACCACCCCCGCGTGGCCAATACTGGAGCCGGTTTTGGGCGAAAAGCTTGCTCGCAGCGGCGGCTATCTCTTTGCCGAGATCGCAGGAGAGAGCACTGAGGTAGTCGACCGACAACTCGCAGCTATCGAACAACTTGCCCGTCAGGAGGACGCAAATGGCGTGATCGCTACGCGGGACGAGAGGACCATGGATGCCCTGAACGGTCTCCGTAAGGATGCTGTCGGCTTAATGGGCAAAGGCAAAGGCCGCCTGAAAGGCACAGCATTCGTCGAGGATGCTGCTGTGCCACCAGAGAATCTTGTCGCCTTCGTGCGTGGGTTTCGCGATATTCTCGATGCGCATCAGCTGGAGTACGGCATGTATGGCCATGCGGACGTCGGATGCGTCCATGTACGCCCGCTAATGGACATGCGCCTACCAGAACATCGTGCCAAAATTCGCCCGATTTCCGACGCAGTGGCACTTTTGGCGCAGGAACAGGGTGGCCTTATCTGGGGCGAGCACGGCAAGGGGTTCCGGGGAGAATATGTTGCGCAATACTTCGGCCCTGCGCTTTTCGACCTGTTGCGCCAGATTAAGGCGGCCTTTGATCCTGACAATGTCCTTAATTCGGGGAAACTCGTGACCGCTGCAGGCACGTCGCTGCAAGTGGAGCCCATCGACACGATCCCCTTCCGAGGCGCGCGCGATCAGTTGATCGAAGAACGCTCGGCTTACGCCAAGGCGAGTGACTGCAATGGCAACGGCGTCTGTTTCCACTGGGATGCGGCGCAAGAGATGTGCCCATCTTACAAAGCGACACGCGATCGGGTTCAATCGCCGAAAGGACGCGCTGCATTGTTCCGTGACTGGCTACTTGCGCGCGAGACGGGTGGCGAGGTGATGGAGGCAGAGGAGAACTTGGCACAATCTCTCGAGACCTGTCTCTCCTGCAAGGCCTGCACCTCGCAATGTCCTGTAAGGGTCGATATTCCTACGATGAAGGCCTTGTTTTTGGCGGAAACGCAAGGTCATCAACGCAGCCTGAGAGATCGCTTGGTCCGCCGAATGGAAGCCTTAACAATCCTTGCCGCCCAAGTGCCACTTCTCGCTAACATTGGTCTTTCCGCAGGGCCACTTTTGATGTCCCGGGTCTTTAAGCTTGTCGACCTACCTCGTTTCGACCGCACCGGCCTGCATGGACACATGCGCGCCGCAGGATCACAACTGCTCAAGCCGGGTCAGCCTATACCAGGACACATCAACAAAGACCGGGCCGTGATCCTGCTATGTGACAGCTTCCTCGGCCCCTTCGACCCAGCGGTGTTGGCAGCAGCCGCTCGGGTCCTGACCCGCATGGGTTTTGCAGTGCTACACACCCCGATCCTGCGCAACGGCAAGGCAGCACAAATCCGCGGTTATCTCAAAGACTTTGATCTCACCAGAGCACATGCGGCTGCGACGCTCAACCAATTATCGGCGACCGGCTTGCCTCTTATCAATTTGGAACCGGCCGTCTCCATGCACTACCGGCAAGATATTCCTGCGCCACCCGCAGGCTCTGAGCCGGTCCCGATCGATCGCTTCTTAGTAAGATACAAACGGTATCTTCCCCAGGGCTTCCCCGGGGATTTCGAAATGATCGGCCATTGCACCGAAACGTCAGCTGATCCCGAAAGCTTGGGACGATGGGAAGACATATTCTCTGCTGCGGGACTTTCCCTCAAGACCCGACGGGCCGGATGTTGCGGCATGGCTGGACTTTTCGGCCATGAAGCCGAGCACCGCGAGATGTCGCGCGAAATTTTTGGTTTGAGCTGGGCGGAGCGCGTCGCTGAGGCCCAAGGGGCGTTGTTGGCAACGGGGTTCTCATGCAGATCTCAGGCAAAACGCTTTGCGGGAATTTCTCTGCAGCATCCTGTGCAAGCTCTTGAGAGAGCACTTGATACATAGAGCTGCAGGATCGCTGAGTTGGATCTGCCGCTTCATAGCCTCTCGGTACAGGCACATGGGTGACGATCCGCTGTGGGCCGGTCTGTTGATTGTCACTGAGAACTGATGGGGTGGGGGTGCGGACAAAAACTTGGACTGTTTTCACGGCATAAGGCCGAGGCTTTTACGGTACTCGATTGGGCTTCTTTCACCAAGGGACATCTTGACGCGCGTTTCGTTATACCAATGGATGTAGGCACCAACCTCGTCAATAAACTGGGCCACGGTGAAGACTCGCCAGTCACGAGGATAGAAGAACTAAATTTTTCCGCGTTTCCATCGCCTACAGCGTTCGGGCCATCTTGTTGGCCAGTGCGATCGCCGCCAGCTTGCGGGGCTTACGTTGAAGAATGGAATGTAGGCAAGTCCCTGGGGTTGTTCCTTTGCGGGTTGCCCACCGAATAGCTGACATTGCGCCGATGATTAGTAGTCGCCGGATATCCCGTTGCCCCATCTTCGACGTTCGGCCCAAGACCTGTTTGCCGCCAGTAGAATGTTGTCGTGGCACAAGCCCCAACCAAGCAGCGAAATCCCGACTGCGCTTAAAAGCAGAGAGAGATGGAGCAAAAGCCTCTATCGCCATTGCGGTAATGGGGCCAACTCCCGGCATAGTCATCATCCGTAATGAAGCATCAGTTTGGGCGGCTTCTTGTTTCAGCGTCGCCTCCAACTTCAAAAGGCGAGATGATAGATCATCAATTTGCTCAAGATAGGTGCGAGCTGTTTCGACAACCAACGGCTCCACTTCAGCTGCGGCCTCATCAATCAACCGCCGGATATTTGCCAGATTGGACATGCCTTGCGGTGCGATCAACCCGTGTTCTGCCAGATGCGCACGCAGAGCGTTGATCGTTTGCGTTCTTTGCCGGACGAAAAGCTCTCTTGTCCTGAAAACCATAGCGCGCGCTTGTTGTTGCGGCGACTTCGGTTCAACAAATCGCATAGTCGGCCGGCTGGCTGCTTCGGCTATGGCTTCTGCATCAGCGGCATCATTCTTTTGGCGCTTTACGAAAGGCTTAACGTACGCAGGTGGCACCAGCCGTACATTGTATCCCAAAGCATCTATTTCACGGGTCCAGTAATGTGCTGTAGCACAGGCCTCCATCGCCACTACACAGGGCGGCAGGTCCGCGAAAAATGCCAACACCTGGCCCCGAGACAGCTTTTCGCGAATAGCAATGCCGCCATCAGCCGTGGCACCTTCAACCTGGAAAACCCGCTTTGCCAAATCCAACCCAACAATGGTAACTTGTTCCATGGATGCTTCCTCCTATTAGTGATGTGACCCACATCACCTTGGCACATTGCGATGCCGTCGGGAGGGGGTATCCACTCCATCAGTTCTCAGTGACAATCAACAGTTTGCATCAGGTGCGCGGCGGCACCGTAATAGCCATCGCATCCAGGCATGTTTTCGTCCGAGAAATGGTTACGCTTTAGCTCGCGAAATATCGTTGATCTGCAGCGCTTCAGAACGCGCTCCATCTCGTCAACTGGGACCTTCGCGTGTCTCCAGCGTTCTATCTTGCGTCGTTCTGTGATACTGAGTTGGTCGTAAACGGCTCCCATACCGCTTTCTCTCATTAGATAAGCTACTGTTTTCTAACAAGAGTCGCACTTGAGGGTAGCGCGCCCCCGTAAAACAAAATCACCCATAGGGTTAATTATGTAACCTTATCTCCTTCAACCTTAAAAATCTCCGCGCTTGCCGCCTAAGGCCGCCGACCTAAGTCCGGTTTAGCCAATAGCCGGAGGGCTTCGTCCCCTGGCCCCATTTAGCCAGAGGAATTTGCCGTGGAAACCAATCTGACAATCAATGGCACCGAACAGCGGCTGGACCTTGATCCACGCACCACGCTTTTGGATGCGCTGCGCCACCATCTTGGGCTGACCGGCAGCAAAAAGGGCTGCGATCATGGGCAATGCGGCGCTTGTACCGTCATGGTGAACGGTCGCCGGATCAATGCCTGTTTGACGCTGGTGTGTATGCATCACGGCGATGAAGTCACCACTATCGAAGGATTGGGCCAACCCGGCAATCTTAGCCCCCTCCAAGAAGCTTTCGTCAACGAAGACGGTTTTCAATGCGGCTATTGCACCCCCGGTCAGATCTGTTCGGCCACTGCGATGCTCAAAGAGATCTCTGACGGGTGGCCCAGCCATGTGACCGATGATCTGGACGGCAAAGCCAAGCTGACGGCCGAGGAAATTTCAGAACGGATGAGCGGCAATCTCTGCCGTTGCTCGGCCTATCCAAATATCGTCGAAGCGATCCGTAAAGCGGCGGGAGAGAACACATGAGACCATTCGATTATACCCGTGCCGACACCTCCGAATCCGCAGCGCGGCAGGCCGCCAGCGGAGGGACTTTCATCGCCGGAGGCACCAATCTGCTGGACCTGATGAAACTGGAGGTCATGGCACCCGAGGCGTTGATTGATATCAATCGCCTAGACTTGGGAGCGATTGAAGAGACGGATGATGGCGGGCTGCGTATCGGTGCGCTAGTCAGCAACAGTGATCTGGCAAATGACGCCCGTATTCGCAAAGACTGGCCAGTGCTGAGCCGCGCTTTGCTGGCCGGGGCCAGTGGGCAGCTTCGCAACAAGGCGACCACTGGCGGCAATCTATTACAACGAACGCGCTGCCTGTATTTCTATGACCGTGCCATGCCCTGCAACAAACGCGAGCCGGGCGCAGGGTGTTCGGCGAAAGACGGGTTCAACCGCATTCTGGCGGTGCTCGGCACGTCGGAACATTGTATTGCGACCCATCCCAGTGACATGGCCGTGGCCATGCGTGCGCTTGGGGCCGAAGTGGAAACGTTAAATGAAGATGGCAGTACGCGCCGCCTTACGCTTGATGACCTCTATCTGCTGCCGGGCGACCGACCAGATCAAGAGACCGTACTTGAACCGGGCGAGTTAATCACCGCCGTGGTATTGCCCGCCCCCGTGGATGGAAAACAAACCTACCGCAAGGTGCGCGATAGGGCGTCTTATGCCTTTGCTTTGGTGTCTGTCGCCGGGATCGCCAAACTTGAAAATGGGCGGATCGCCTGTGCCAATCTGGCTTTTGGCGGGCTTGCCCCGAAACCCTGGCGCAATGCCGAGGTTGAGGCCTTATTGACCGGCGAAGCCCCATCCGAAGACCTGTTTAACAAAGCCGCCGATCTGCTGCTTGCCGACGCCCAAGGCTATGGGGCGAATGATTTCAAAATCCCCCTAGCTCGTCGCACATTGGTGTCGGTGCTGAACGAACTGACACAGGAGGCACAGCAATGACCGAGCAATTTAAAATGGACGCCCCTGCCACGGCACGCAGGCTTGATGACATGGCCCAGGGTCTTGTCGGTGCGCCGCTTGACCGGCCCGAAGGGCCGCTGAAAGTGACGGGTACCGCGACCTACGCTAATGAATGGCAAGTTGGGGGAATGGTGCATGGTGTCATGGTCCGCGCGCCCGGCAACAGTGGGCGGGTGGTTTTGGCAAACTGCGATGCCGTAGAGAAAATGCCCGGCGTGCTGGCCGTGATCCAAGATGACCGCCTGCTGCGCAATCCCGCGCAGGGCACGGCGAACAAGGCACCGATACAGGGGCCTCAGCATGTAGCTTACCTTGGCCAACTGATCGCCGTGGTGGTGGCCGAAGGCTTTGAGCAGGCCCGACACGCAGCACAGTCCTTGCAGGTGCAGCTAGAAAACGGCGAGGTCATGCCAGTCGACCCCGCCACCGCAGCGGTGGAGCCTCAAGAGGCGAAAACGCTGGATCAAGGCGATCTGGATGGCGCTATGAAAGACGCGGCATTCTCCGTCGATGTGACTTATACCACGCCTTCGCATTCCAGCTCCCCCATGGAGCCGCATGCCTCTATTGCGTCATGGCAAGGCGATGACCTGACCCTGCGTGGCAGCTATCAGATGTTGAAATACAACCGGAATGAGCTGTCGGATGCGCTTGGCATTCACCCCGACCGGCTGCGCATCCTGTCGCCCTATGTCGGCGGCGGCTTTGGCTCGAAACTCGGGATCGCGCCCGAGGCGGTCGCAGCGGCAATTGCAGCGAAAAAGGTGGGCCGCCCAGTATCGGTCGCTTTGCAGCGTCCGCAGGTCTATGAGGCGACGATGCGCCGTTCTGAAACCACACAGCGGGTACGTCTTGCCGCCGATGCAGAGGGGCGTTTGACCGGGCTCGGCCATGATGCGCGCGTCTCGAACCTGCCCGGAGAGACTTTTGCCGAACCGGTTTTGCAGGCGTCGCATTTTCTCTATGCCGGGGAGAACCGCAAAATGTCGATGGATCTAGCGCGGGTGCACCGCCTCTGCGCAGGGTCTGTCCGCGCGCCGGGCGAAGCGGTCGGCGTCACCGTTTTTGAGGGGGCGATGGACGAATTAGCTGTCCAGATCGGCATGGACCCGGTTGAGCTTCGCCGCCGCAACATTCCTGAAAAAGACCCCGAAAGCGGGAAGGAGTTTTCATCCCGCCGTTTCCTCGAAGCGCTCGACAGCGGTGCCGAAACCTTTGGCTGGGCCAACCGGCCCGGCGTCAATGAACGGCGCGAGGGGGAATGGTTGATCGGCTATGGCATGGCTTCGGCGGCACGGGTCAACGTGCTGATGGAAAGCCAAGCGCGGGTGACCTTGACCCCAGAAGGCCGGGTGCGGGTCGAGACGGATATGACCGACATCGGCACTGGCACCTATGCAATCCTCGGGCAAATCGCGGGGGACATGCTAGGTCTGCCGCGCGATGCCGTGGATGTGGTACTGGGCGATACCGCCCTGCCCCCGGCCTCGGGCTCCGGCGGGTCTTGGGGGGCGTCGTCGAGCGGCACCTCGGTTTATCTGGCCTGCGAAGCGATCCGGAAACAATTGGCCGAGCGGCTGGAGGTGGATGAAAACGACCTCACGCTGAAAGACGGCATGGCCACTTTCGACAATCAGGTCCGGAGCCTGAGCGATATCCTTAACGGGGATGAGATTGCCAAGCTCGGTCATGTGCTGCCCGGGGACACTTCAGAGGCGGTACGGCAGGCGACCTTTGGCGCCTATTTCGCCGAAGTCGCAGTGCATGCCGCCTCGGGCGAGACGCGGGTGCGGCGGATGCATGGCACCTTTGCCGCCGGTCGGATCCTGAATGCAAAGACGGCGCGGTCGCAGTGTTTGGGCGGTATGACTTTTGGCATCGGCATCGCGCTGACCGAAGAGATGGCCTTTGACCCGCGCGACGGCCATGTGGCCAACCACAACCTTGCCGAATACCACATCCCGGTGAACGCCGATGTGCCGCAACTGACCGTCGATCTGCTGGAAGAGCGGGACGATTGGGCCAACCCGCTTCAGGCGAAGGGGATCGGTGAGTTAGGCATCTGTGGCGCGGCTGCGGCGATCACCAATGCGATCTACAACGCCACCGGAGTGCGGGTGCGCGACTATCCCGCCACCTTGGACAAGGTGATTGCGGGCATGTGAGTTAGAAGGGGCGGCCTAACCCGCCGCCCCCTGCTCTGCCAACAGATGCGTCAGGTCACAACGGGCCACGGCCTCCTGCAGCTCCTGCGCTGCTGCATCAAGGATTGCCCCCTCGTCCAGCGCCGTGCGGCGGTTTTGCATGCGGATCTCGCCATTCACGATCACCGTATCCACATCCGCCGCATTGGCAAATTGCGCCACGGTCGTCAGAGGCATCATTGGCGGATAGAGATGCGGTTTGCGCCGGTCCAGCAGGATGATATCGGCCTTCTTGCCCACTTCCAGTGACCCGAGCTCATCCTCCAGCCCAATGGCCTTGGCCGCGTCGATGGTGCACATTTCCAAGACGTCGAGCGGCATCATCACCTCGGGGTCGCGGAAGTGGCGGCGGTGGTAGTGCAGGCATTGGGCCATGTGGCGGAACATGTCATAGCCCCGATCCGGTGCCGCCGCGTCAGAGCCAAGGGCGACATTCACCCCCATTTCGCGCAGTTCCGGCGCGGGGCAGCGGCCCAACACCGACATGATAGCCGACGGATTGTGCACAATAGACGCGCCACTGCGTTTTGCGGCCTCCATGTCTTCGGCGGTCAGGTCAACCGAATGCGATAGATAGGCCCAGGGACCGAGGATGCCAAAGCTTTCGGCAAGCGCAATCGAGCCTTCGCGGTGCCCGTCTTGGGTAAAGCGCAGGCCGTGCTTTTCGCGCAAGGCCATGGCCGCGTCGCACATCTGGCAGATCTCGTCGGGGTCTTGCGTGGCCTCCGCGGGGGAGTAGACGGGCATGATCAGGCAGATGCCGGTCCGGCTGTCCAGCAGATCGTTGTGATTTTGCGCCAACTCACCGCAAACCGCCATTTGATCCTCGAATGACAGCGTAATGTCACGCGCCAGATCAAGGCTTGTGTAGCGTTTCGGAAAAGGCCGCCGGTTCAGACCGACAGCAAGCATCGTTCTAATGCCAATCTCACGCGTGGCGGCGCAGTGCAGATCGCCCGCTTCGGTCGTATCGGTGCGGTAATGGTCCGCCCCGCCACCGAGCAGCATGGTGCAGGTGGTGATCCCGGCCTTCAACCGTTCCAGCCCCGACAGCCGTGCTTCGGCCTGCCAGAAACCGGGGGTGGAGCCGCGGGTATAAATGTCTTCGCAGGCCTGAAACCACGCATCGCCATCCCCGCCGCCAAGATTACGGGTCAGCCCGTGGCCCGCATGGGCATGACTGTCAATCAGTCCCGGCAGCGTTATCATATCCTCGCCCGCGATCCGGTCAGCCTCGATCGGCACACTGATTTCTGAGGCAGGGCCAACGGCGGTAATCCGGTCCGCCTCCATTAGGATTGTTGCGTTCTCGATGACGCGGCGGGCGGGGTCCATCGTGATTGCAGTGGTGTTAGTTATCGCGCGTGTGGTCATCACAGTTCCTTGCCCAATGCAGCGCCAAGCACATCGTCCTGCGGGCCGGTGCCATCGCCTGAAGCCTCAAGCTCCAGCAGTCGCTCAGCTTCTATTAGATGCGCGTCCATCGCGGTTTTGGCGGTATCAAAATCGCCTGCCGCCAGTGCTGCGACGATTGCAGCGTGTTCATCCGGGCCGCATTGAGCGTCGCATTTGGGTTGGAACACTGCTGTGACCAGCGTGCTTTTTGATACAAGGTCGCGCAAAATATCGGCCAAATGCGGAGAAGCGGCAAGTTCGGCCAA
Organism: Sulfitobacter sp. SH24; assembly: GCF_965641895.1. Taxonomy (NCBI): domain Bacteria; kingdom Pseudomonadati; phylum Pseudomonadota; class Alphaproteobacteria; order Rhodobacterales; family Roseobacteraceae; genus Sulfitobacter; species Sulfitobacter sp. SH24. The sequence continues at coordinate 139,188 of NZ_CBFFKK010000002.1, read as the reverse complement.
AAGCATGTGAAACGCCCCAGAAAGACGGATGATCCGCGCGGTGTCACCCTCGGCCAACGCTTCGCGCTCTTCGGCGATATGCGTCTCTAGCGCCGCCAGTTTATCTTGGGCGCCGTGTTTTTGAAGGGCCTCAATCACGCCCCGCTCCACCACCCGGCGGGTAAAGAAAACATCGCGGGCCTCGTCAACCGACGGTGTCGTGACAAAGGCGCCCCGGTTGGGGATGTGACTGACCAATCCATCATGGGTCAACTGATCCAGCGCCCGACGAATGCGCGGGCGACTGACGCCGAAAATCTCGCACAGGCGCTCTTCTTTCAGTCGCGTGCCGGGCGGCAAGCGGCGCTCGGCGATGGATTTCCAGATTCGTTCGTAAATCTGCTTTTCCGTAAGCTTTGCTTCCTTCACCTGCCGACCCCTTATAAATTGTTCTTTTCTGAATCTGCTGCAATTGTCGTCGAAATGCCCGATATTGTGCAAGCAATTTATGTGTTCAAATATTGTTAACAATAATTGTAGACAGAAAATCGGAATCGTGCCAGCCTGTCTTTAGTCGCTGTATTGCAGGCCCGCTATGCCCGCTTGGCAGCATGAACAGGGAGATAATAATGAAACCGCGCAACCTTCTATTAACCTCGGCACTGGCGCTGGCCTGCGCCGGCACCGTACAGGCCGAAACCTTCCGGCTCGGTACGAATGGTGACCTTTACGGCCTTGACCCGCACTCGATGACCGACAGCTTTACCGTGTCGTTCCTGAATCACGTCTATGAGGCGCTGGTGCGTTATGATGCGGATCTCAAGATTGAGCCGGCCTTGGCCACAAGCTGGGAGCAGATCGACGAGACCACCGTGCGCTACACATTGCGCGAAGGGATCAAGTTCCACGACGGTCAGGACTTCTCGGCTGAGGATGTGGTGGCATCGGTGAAACGCGCGGCGCATGAAGACTCGCCCATTCGCGGCAATATCGCCGGGCTGGTCGACGCCAAGATGGTCGATGAAATGACGGTCGATCTGATGCTCGACGGGCCAAACCCGCTTCTGAACAACTTCCTGACCAACGTGCTGATCTTTGACAGCGGCTGGCTCGAAGAGCATGACGCGCTTGACCCGATCGACGCGCAGAAGGGCGAAGAGGGCTACACGACCTCGAATGCCAATGGCACCGGACCCTTCCGGTTTGAATCCCGCACCCCCGACGCGCAGACTGTGCTGACCGTGAACGAAAGCTGGTGGGACGAGCCGCAGCACAACCTGACCCGGATCGAGTTGAACCCGATCAACTCCGACGCGACCCGCGTGGCAGCGATGCTGTCTGGCGAACTCGACATGATCTTCCCCTCCCCCCTACAGGACGCCAAGCGGATCGAGTCCACCGACGGCATGCATGTGTTGGAAGCCCCCGGCCTGCGCGCGATCATGATGGGCATCAACATGTCCGACAAATCCAACAACCCCAACCAAGACGGCAACCCGCTGCAAAAGGTCGAGGTCCGTCAGGCGCTGGTCCATGCGATCAGCTATGACCTGCTGCGCGACAAGATCATGCGCGGCAAATCCCGCAACCTTGGTGGGCTGGTCGCCCCGCAGGTGCCAGGCTTTGACGAAGGTGTCGATGCGATCCCCGCCTATGACCCCGAAAAGGCCAAGCAGATGCTGGCCGATGCGGGCTATCCCGAAGGCTTTAGCTTTAACATGAACTGCCCCAATGACCGCTACGTCAACGACGCGGCGATCTGTCAGGCGCTGGCCGCGATGTTCGCGCGTGTTGGTGTAAAGGCGGATCTCACGGCAGAGACCAAGGCGATCCACTTTGAGCGCGCCCGCGCCAATGAGACCGATATGTTCATGCTGGGCTGGGCGACGCTGCCAATGCTCGACGGCTACTCGGTCCTCTCGGCCATGCTGCACACCCCCGGCGGGCAGATGGGCACATGGAACCCCGGCGGCTATTCCAACGCCGAGGTCGACCGTTTGACCCAAGCTGTGGCCACCGAACTCGACGCCGAGAAACGGCACGAGATGATGGTCGAAGCCTTCCGCATCGCGGATGAGGAAGTGGCTTGGCTGCCCCTGCATGCACAGCCCCTCTCATGGGCCGCGCGGGATGCCGTAAAGATCCCCCAGACCGCGGATGACAAGCCGCGCCTCTGGCTCGCCCGGATCGAGTAACCTCCCCCGGCGGGCGACCTCCCCACGCCCGCCACCCTTTCCTTGCCAGCCGGAGGCCAGCATGTTTGCCTTTCTTATCCGCCGTATCATTCAGGCCGCGCTGGTGATGCTCGTCGTCGCCTCGATCGCCTTTTTGATGTTTCGCTTTCTGGGCGACCCGATTTCCAATCTTCTGCCCGAAGATGCCACCGTTCAGGACCGCGCCGAGATGCGCGAGAAGATGGGGCTGAACGATCCCGTTCTGGTGCAATACGGGCGCTTTATCGTCGATGCCGCCCAAGGTGACTTCGGCCAATCCTACCGCAACAACCGCCCCGTGTCGGACCTTCTGGCCGAACGCTTCCCTGCCACCGCCGAGCTGGTGCTGGTCGCGGCAAGCCTCGCGCTCGCGCTTGGCATCCCCTTGGGCATCTATACCGCGCTGAACCCGCGCGGCTGGCTGAGCCAGGGGTTGCAGGTGGTCTCTCTCTTGGGCATCTCGGTGCCGACATTCGTGACCGGCATCCTGCTGATCCTTGTCTTCTCTGTCACCCTCGGCTGGCTGCCCAGCTTCGGGCGCGGCACGGTGGTTGATCTGGGCTGGTGGACGACGGGTTTCCTCACCACTTCGGGCCTCAAAGCGCTAATTCTGCCCGCGATCATGCTCGCCCTCTTCCAGATGACGCTGATCATGCGGCTGGTGCGCGCCGAGATGCTGGAGGTGCTGCGTGCCGATTACATCAAGTTCGCCAAGGCGCGGGGCATTCCCAACCGGATGCTGCATTTTAAATACGCGCTGAAGAACACGTTGATCCCGGTCATGACGATCTTTGGTCTGCAACTGGGCGGGCTGATCGCCTTTGCCATTATCACCGAGACGGTCTTCCAATGGCCGGGCATGGGTTTCCTGTTCATTCAGGCGGTGAATTTCACCGACGTCCCCGTCATGGCCGCCTATCTGGTGCTGGTGTCCTTCATCTTTGTCGTCATCAACACGCTGGTTGACCTCTTGTACAATGTCGCCGACCCGCGCCTGCGGGCCGAGAGAACGCCCGCGCGCGGCGTCTGAGGAGCAGAATATGTCAAACTTCATGCCCATGCTGTACGCCTTCTGGGACAGCGATATCACCTACAGTTTCCGCAAATCGCGGGTGGCTGTCATCTCGGCGCTGGTGCTGCTGGCGATGTTCCTCACGGCGATCTTCGCCCCAAGCCTCGCGCCTCAGAACCCTTTCGACATTGCAGAGCTGGACCTTTTCGATAGCGAATTGCCCCCGTTTTGGGTCGAGGGCGGCAGTACCGCTTATCTCCTCGGCACCGACACGCAGGCCCGTGATGTGCTGTCGTCGATCATGCATGGGATGCGGATTTCGCTGCTGGTCGGTTTCGCCAGTGTGATCCTCGCCGCTGTGATGGGGGTGGCGCTCGGCCTTCTGGGCGGCTTTCTCGGCGGGATCGTCGATGCGGTGCTGATGCGGATCGCCGACGTGCTGTTGAGCTTCCCGCCGATCCTCGTGGCGCTGCTGATCAATGGCATCCTACGCGGTGCGCTGCCAAGTTCGGCGCAGGCGGAGTCGGCGCTGATCGTGCTGATCCTGTCGATCGGCCTGACCAACTGGGTACAATACGCCCGCACCGTGCGCGGCTCGACCATGGTGGAACGCCGCAAGGAATATATCGAGGCGGCGCGCACGCTCGGCACCGGTAAGCTGGCGATTATGATGAAGCATATCCTGCCCAACGTGCTTGGCCCGGTGCTGGTGATCGCCACCATCAACCTTGGCATGGCAGTGCTGACCGAAGCGACGCTGAGCTTTCTGGGTGTCGGAATGCCGCCCACCCAACCCTCGCTCGGCACGCTGATCCAGATCGGCAACGAATTCCTGTTCTCTGGCATCTGGTGGGTCGTCGTCTTCCCTGCCGCGGCACTGGCGATCCTCGTGTTGGCGGTGAACCTGCTGGGCGACTGGCTGCGCGATGCGCTTAACCCCAAATTGCGGTGAGGTACCCCAATGTCACTTCTTGAACTGGACAATATCGTTGTCGAATTCCCCACCCGCCGCGGCCCGTTGGAAGCCGTCAAGGGGCTGAGCCTTGATCTCGACGAAGGCGAGATCCTCGGGCTGGTCGGTGAATCCGGCGCAGGCAAGTCGATCACCGGGGCGGCGATTACCGGGCTGATCGAACCGCCCGGCTTGATCCGCTCGGGCGAGGTGCGCCTGCGTGGCGCACGGATCGACAACCTGCCCCCCGAAAAGATGCGCCGCATCCGCGGCAAGGAGATCGGCGCGATCTTCCAAGACCCGCTGACCAGCCTCAACCCGGTCTATACCGTGGGCGAGCAACTCGTCGACACGATGCGCGTGCATCTCGGTCTCGACCAGAAGGCGGCCCGCCAGCGCGCCATCGACTGGCTGGCCGAAGTCGGCATCCCGGCCCCCGAGGCGCGGCTCGACCAATATCCGCACCAGTTCTCGGGCGGGATGCGGCAGCGTGTGGTGATCGCGCTGGCGCTTTGTGCCGAGCCGAAGCTGATCATCGCGGACGAGCCGACCACGGCGCTTGATGTGAGCGTGCAGGCGCAGATCCTTGCCCTGCTGAAACGGCTCTGCCGCGAGAATGGCACGGCGGTGGTTCTGGTCACCCACGACATGGGCGTGATCGCCGAGACCGCCGACCGCGTCGCGGTGATGTACGCCGGGCGGCTGGTCGAGATCGGCGACGTTAAACAGGTCATCGAAGAGCCGCTGCACCCCTATACGCGGGGCCTGATGGCCTCGATCCCGCAGATCGGCAACCGCGACCGCCGCCTCACGCAAATCGAGGGCGCGATGCCCGGCCTGCGCAACCCCGCCCCCGGCTGCGCCTTTGCCCCGCGCTGCCCGCGTGCGATGGAACACTGCCACAGCTTGCGCCCCGCGCCACAGGATGCGGGCACCGGCCAAGTCGCCTGCCACCTTTATGGAGAGACAGCATGACCCCACAGATCGCCCCCGATGACATCCTGAGCGTGCAGAACATCTCCAAACGCTTCGACGTGTCCGAACCCTTTCTGAACCGTCTGATCGAACGCCGCCCGCGCCGCATCCTGACGGCGGTGAACGACATCAGCTTTGACGTGCCGCGTGGCAAGACCTTTGCCGTGGTGGGCGAGTCCGGCTGCGGCAAGTCCACCGTGGCGCGGTTGCTGATGGGGCTGCACACGCCAAGCGCGGGCGCCATCCGCTTTGAGGGGACAGACATCACCCATATGCCACCCGGCAATCCCCCCGAACTGCGCCACCGGATGCAGATGATCTTTCAAGACCCTTATGCCTCGCTCAACCCGCGTTGGCGGGTGCGTGACATCATTGGTGAGCCGCTAAAGAACTTCGGCATCTGCAAGACCCGCGCCGAGGTCACCCGCGAAGTGGAAAAACTGCTGAGCCAAGTGGGCCTGAACCCTGCCGACGCCAAGAAGTTTCCGCATGAGTTTTCGGGCGGCCAACGCCAACGCCTCTCGATCGCCCGTGCCCTCACGACACGGCCCGAACTGCTGATCTGTGACGAACCCACCTCAGCGCTGGACGTGAGTGTGCAGAGCCAGATCCTCAACCTGATGAAAGACCTGCAGGATGAGTTCAACATGAGCTACATCTTCATCAGCCACGATCTGGCGGTGGTCTGGTACATGGCCGATGTGCTGGCGGTGATGTATCTTGGTAAGATCGTCGAGGTCGGCCCCAAGGAGCAAATCTTTGAGAACCCGCAGCACCCTTACACGCGTCTGCTGATGGAAACCGTGCCTAAACTCACTGTCGGCGGCACCGAACGGACCCCGGTGGCGGGCGAGGTGCCGAACCCGATCTCGCCCCCGCCCGGCTGTTCGTTCCACCCGCGCTGCCCGCTGGCGAATGACACCTGCCGCAGCGTGGCACCGGCATTGCACCTGCGCGCGGGCGGTCAGAAATCGGCCTGTCACGCGGCGGACGAAGGGCGGCTGCCGACATGGCTGCGGCTGGCGGCGGAGTAGCGGGATGGAATTTGACTTCACCACTCTGCCCGAGCGCGACCGCTACCGCCTGCTGTCCAGCTTCGTCGCCCCGCGCCCCATCGCGCTGGTCACGACGCTTTGCCCCGATGGGGTTGCCAACGCGGCCCCCATGAGCTTTTTCAACGTCTTCTCGCAAGAGCCGCCCATTGTGATCCTTGGCATCCAGACCCGGCCAGATGGCACAGTCAAAGACACGGTGAACAACATCAACGCGCGACAAAGCTTTTGCGTCAACATGGTCGACATGGCGCTGGCCGAAGCGATGATCACCTGCGGCATCAGTTATGAGCCGGACGTGGACGAGATCGCCACCGCCGGGCTGACCATGACGCCGGCCAGCCAGATCGAAGGCGGCTGGATCGCGGAAAGCCCCTGCGCCATGGAATGCGTGGTGGCCGAGACCATCAGATACGAGCGGCGCGAGATCATTCTGGGTCGGGTCATACAGATGCATATCCGCGACAACTGTCTTGATGACGCAGGCCGCTATGTGCGCCCCGAGAACTACCAGCCGATCGCGCGGCTGCATGCTGACAATTACATCACCTCTGACCGACAGTTCGAGCTGAGGGCCCCCGCCCAGCCTCCCGCTGGCGTGACACGGAAAGCCGCCCCATGAAAATCCACCTCATCAATCCAAACTCGACCGTGGGGATGACCGAAGCCATCGCCCGCACCGCCCGCGCCCATGCCGGGCCGGGGATCGAGATCATGGCCGTGACCGCGCACGGCACGCCGCCCAGCATCGAAGGCTATGCCGACGAGGCCCGCGCCGTGCCCGCCATGCTCGACGCCATTATCGCCGCTGAAGCGCAGGGCGCCGTGGCCCATGTGATCGCCTGTTTCGACGATCCCGGCCTTGACGCCGCGCGCGCCGTGGCCATGGGGCCGGTGATCGGCCTGTGTGAAGCCGCGCTGATCGCGGCCGGAAGGATCGCCAAGCGCTTTTCCGTGGTCACAACCCTGCCCCGCGCCGTGCCGATCATCGAAGACCTTGGGGATCGCTATGGCTGTGGCCGGGCGCTCTGCGCGGTCCATGCCGCCGACATCCCGGTGCTCGACCTTGAGTTCGCCCCCGTGCAAACTCTGCCCCTCATTGCCCGCAAGATCCGCCAGTCGGTCGAAGAAGATCGGGCCGAAGCCGTGGTCCTGGGTTGCGCAGGCATGAGCGCGCATTTGGAGCAACTGGGCCGCGACGCCGGGGTGCCGGTGATCGACGGCGTGGGCTTTGCCATTCGCATGGCCGCAGGCTTGGCCGCCACGGGGCTGTTGACCAGCAAGGCAGGTGCCTACGCCCTGCCCCGCGTGAAACAAGCCGCTGAAGCGCCGCCGCGCCTAGCCCCCCTGACAAGATAGACTGGACCAGAAAATGACCAAGCCCCTGCTGCTCAAGAACCTGCGCCTGATGGGTGCCGCGAAAACCGACGTATTGATCGAAGACGGGCGCATTGCCCGGATCGCTTCTGAGGTCACGCCCTCTGGCGATGTCACCGTCGAAGACTGCGACGGTGCGCTCGTCCTGCCCGGCCTTATCGACGCCCACGCGCATCTCGACAAGACGCTTTGGGGCATGCCATGGCATCCGCACCAGCAGGGCAAAAGCCTACAGCAGATGATCGACACCGAGCGTCATCTGCGCCACGAGCTGGACATGGACGCGGAGCGCCAATCGTCGCGGCAGGTGGCACTGGCGCTGTCCAAAGGCACCACGGCGATCCGCAGTCATGTCGATATCGACACCGATCATGGGTTGACCCTGTTCGAAGGGGTCGCCGCGACGCGGGACCGCTACGCCGAGGTGATGCAGATCGAGATCGTCGCCTTCCCGCAATCGGGCATGATGATCCGCCCCGGCACGTTTGAGTTGATGGACCAAGCCCTGCGCGACGGGGCCGAGATTGTCGGCGGGTTGGACCCCTGCGGCATTGACCGTGACCCCAAAGGACAGCTTGATGCCGTTTTTGGCTTGGCCGAGAAACACGGCAAGCAGATCGACATTCACCTGCACGAGCCGGGTGAGATGGGCGCATTCAGCCTTGAGATGATCCTCGATCGGACCGAGGCGCTGGCGATGCAGGGTAAGGTGACGGTCAGCCATGCCTTCTGCCTTGGCATGAACGATCAGGCGCGGGTCGCCGCACTGCTTGACCGGATCGCGGCGTTGGACGTGTCGCTGGCCACCACCGCGCCTGCCTCGCGCCCGGTGCCTTCGGTCGCGGCCTGCCGTGAACGGGGCATCGCGATCTGCGCGGGTAATGATGGCATCCGCGATACGTGGACGCCTTACGGCAACGCCTGCATGTTGGAACGCGCAATGCTCGTCGGCCTGCGCAACAATTTCCGCGCCGATGTTGAGGTCGCCTGGTCGCTCGACACCTGCACGACTGAGGGCGCGCGAGTGATGGGGCTTGAGGGCTACGGCCTCACCGAAAGCAGCCGCGCCGATCTGGTGCTGGTGGATGTTGAGGCAGTCTCGGAAGCGATCACTCTGCGCCCGCCGCGCCGGTTGGTCATTTCCGGAGGTCAGATCGTGGCGCGTGACGGCGTGGCGGAGGCGACATGGCAAACGGCATGAAGCGCACGGCTCTGACCGCCGCTTGGGTCGTCGGCCACGCAGACGGTCAGCACTGTCTCTACCGCAACGGTACCGTCGTCGTTGAAGGTGAGAAAGTACTGTACGTCGGCCATGACTTCGACGGCGAGGTGGCAGAAACCATAGACTTTGGAGAGGCGGTGATCGGGCCGGGGTTCATCGACCTAGACGCGCTGGCCGACCTCGACACCACGGTGTTGAGCTATGACAACCATCCGCCAGAGTTGAAGGGCCGGGTCTGGCCAGAAAGCTACATGCGGGCCGGGCCGCGCGAGATGTATTCGCCCGACGAACTGGCCTTTCAAAAACGCTACGCCTTCACACGGCTTATTCGCAACGGCATCACCACGGCACTGCCCATCGCTTCGCTGTTCTACCGCGCTTGGGGAGAGACTGCGGAAGAGTTTGACGCCGCGGCGGATGCAGCAGCGGACCTCGGGCTGCGGGTCTACCTTGGCCCCGCCTATCGCAGCGGCAATCTGGTGGTGAATGCGGAGCGGCAGATCGGTTTTCACTATGACGAAGCGCGCGGGTTTCAGGGGCTTGCAGATGCCGAAGCCTTCATCACCCGCCATGAGAACACCCACGGCGGGCTGATCCGCACGATGCTGGCGCCCGACCGGATCGAAACCTGTACGCCCGACCTCCTGGCCCGAAGCGGTGCCGCCGCACGCGCCCATAACGTACCGATCCGGCTGCATTGCTGCCAGTCGCGGCTGGAATACGATCTGGTGTTGCAACAGCACGGCAAAAGCCCGCTGGAATTGCTGCGGGACACCGCCTTCTTCGCCCCAGCAACGATCCTGCCGCATGGTCTGTTCCTATCGGGCGTCAACGGGATCACCCATGACGCGCCGGACCATGACATTCTGTGCCAATCAGGCGCGGCCTTGGTGCATTGCCCGCTGGTAATGGCGCGGGGCGGGAAGGTGATGCAGTCCTTTCCACGCTTCCGCGACCTTGGGGTGACCATTGGCATGGGCACCGATACGCATCCGGCGGATATGATACAGAATATGGCGATTGGCGTGATGACGGCCCGGATTGCCGAAGGGAATGCGACCTGTGTGAGCGCCGCCGATTTCTACAATGCCGCCACTTTGGGTGGAGCGGAGGCGTTGAACAGGCCAGATCTGGGGCGGCTCGTCCCCGGTGCGGCAGCGGATCTGAATGTGATCCGCCTTGATAACCCCGACATCGGCCAGCGCATCGACCCGATCCAAACCCTGCTGCTGAACGGCTCGGGCCGTGATGTGTCTGACGTGATGATTGCCGGGCGATTCGTCATGCGCGATGGCATCATCCCCGGTGTCGATGAGGGGGAGTATCACCGCCGCGCGCAGGCGCAGTTCGATGGCATGGTGGCACAATATCCTGATCGGACGCTGTTTCATCCGCCGGTCGAGGAGATCTTCCCCACAAGCTATCCGCTAGGTTGACGCCCCATTCCAAGCGGCACGGTAGGCTGCGTAGCCTCTCGCATAGGCTGGTTTGAGTGCGGGATTGGGAGCGATACTCTTGCGGATTTTCGGGGGCACAATCACTTCTGGTTGCGCCACCTCACCGCTGCCCAGCATCGCCAGCCGCGCCGCCCCAAGCGCTGCCCCCTGCGCGCCACTTTCGGGCACGTCAAGGGTCAGGCCAGTGATATCGGCGATCATCTGAAGCCAGGTTTCCGACTTGCTGCCCCCACCCGCCACGCAGACACGCTCAGGCAGGGAGCCACAGTGTTCGAGCGCACGACAGCAATCGGCAAAGGCGAAGCCGACCCCTTCCATCACCGCTTGCACCATATCGGGCAACCCATGCGCGCGGCGCAGACCGTGGAAGGCACCGGTGGCATTGGGTGCGTTATGCGGGGTCCGTTCGCCCGAAAGATAGGGCAAGAAAGTGATTGGCGAGGGCTGCGCCACGTCCCCCACCATGCCCGCCAGCGCCGCCGGGTTCTGCCCGGTGATCTGCCCCAGCCAAGCCAGCGCATCCGTGGCCGATAAGATCACGCCCATCTGGTGCCATGTCTCGGGCACCGCATGGCAGAAACTATGCACTGCACTCTCGGTGTTACTGGCGAAACGGTCAGTCACGGTGAACAGCACGCCCGAGGTGCCGAGCGACAAAAACCCCTGCCCCGGTTGCACCAGCCCCAGCCCCACGGCGGTGGCAGCGTTGTCGCCTGCACCGCCCGCAACGGCGACGTTGCTGACACCCCAGTCGGCGGCCAGATCCGCCCGAAGCCCGCCCGCCCGCGCGCTGCCTTCGACCAAGCGTGGCATGTGATCGCGGGTCAGGTTCGCGGCGGCGAGCAATTCATCAGACCAATCGCGCTTTGCCACATCGAGCCACAGCGTGCCTGCCGCGTCAGACATTTCCGAGACGTGTTCGCCCGTCAGCCAAAGACCAACGTAGTCCTTGGGCAACAGAACTTTGCGGACCTGTGCGAAAACCTCAGGCTCATGTTTCTGCACCCACCGCAACTTGGGCGCGGTGAAGCCCGCCATGACGATATTGCCACCGAGCCCGCGAAAATCGGCACGCTCCTCCAGTTCCGCGCATTCGGCATGGGCGCGTCCATCGTTCCATAGGATTGCCGGACGCAGGGGCCGGTCATTTGCGTCAAGCAAGGTAGCTCCGTGCATCTGCCCTGAAACAGCAATGCCACGTAGGGCTGCGAATTCGGCGGGGGCGGCGGCGCGGACCTGCGCAATTGCACTCTCGCAGGCGGTGATCCATGAACGGGGGTCTTGCTCGCTCCACATCGGGTGCGGGCGCTGAACCTCCAAGGGGGCATGACCCTCGGCCAAGGGCCGTTGGCCTTCGTCGATCAAAAGCGCTTTGACGCCAGAGGTGCCAAGGTCCAAGCCGAGATAGGTCATGCGGTACTCGTTACTTCACAAATGAGAGGGAGCCACCGGCAGGCTGCCGGTGGCCTTGGCCATTAGAACGGGCTGTCGGGATAGTAGAAATCCATCGCGTTCTCTTGCGTCACCAGCACCGAGCCGATGACGAAAGTGCCCGAGACCGGCGCGTTGGAGGTGAGGCCCACGGCGGTCAGTTCAATCGCGGTGGCGATCATCGACGGTGGATAGGTCACATTGGCCGGGATCATCGCATCGCCATCGGCTGTGCGCTTGATCATCTCTTTCATGCCGGCACCGCCGAGTACGAATTTCACATCATCGCGCCCTGCGGCCTCAATCGCGGCCAGCACGCCAATCGCCATATCATCGTCAGACGCCCACACCGCGTCGATGTTGGGATACTTCGACAGGAAATCCTGCATCACGGTAAAGCTGTCGTCGCGGTTCCAGTTGCCGTGCTCCATGTCGAGCACATTGATGCCGGAGCCTTCGATCGCCGCGTTGAACCCCTCGACGCGCTCATTGTCGATGGTGGTGGGGATGCCGCGCAGCACGACGATATCGCCGCCATCGGGCATTTGCTGGGCCATAAACTCACCCGAAACCCTGCCAAAGCCGCTGTTGTCGCCCGCGACATAGAGGTCTTGAATGCCCTCGACGGAAAGACCACGGTCCACCACGGTGACCCATGCACCGCTATCGGCCACGGCTTGCACTGGCGGGGTCAGCGGGTCGGATTCAAAGGGCAGCACCACCAGCGCGTCGATGTTGCGCGTGGCGACCATGTCTTCGATATCATTCACCTGCTTGCCGGGGTCCGACGCGGTGGCGAGGACGAAGTCGAGATCGGAATAGACCTCTTCCAGACGTTCGACGGTTTCCTTGGCGTGGTAATTCATGCCCCCCGCCCAACCGTGGGTCGCCGCCGGGATCGACACGCCGATGACTTTGGTCTCTTGGGCAAAGGCGCCCGTACCGACAGCCGTGGCCAGCGCTGTGGCAATGAATGTTTTGGTAAATGTCATTTTTGCTCCTCCCATGAAGCGTTCAACTACGGCTTAAAGCGCCGTCTTCCTTTCGCGCTGTAGGATCACAGCGAGAATGATGATAATCCCTTGGATCGCACCGTTCAGATAGGGTGACACGAAATCGGTGAGGTTCAGGATATTGCCGATCAGGCTGAGGATCAGCACGCCGATGACGGTGCCCCAGACCCGGCCAAAACCGCCCTTGAGCACGGTGCCGCCTATGATAACGGCGGCGATGGCCTCCAGCTCCCACAGCACCCCGGTCGAGGCCGAGGCCGAGCCGAGGCGCGGCACATACATGATCGTGGCGATGCCCACCAAGATGCCCAGAGCGGCATAAGAGATCAGCCGCGTGCGGTTGACGTTCACATTGGAATAATGCGCGACATGTTCGTTGGAGCCCGTGGCGGCGCAGTGGCGGCCATAGACGGTGCGCGACATGATGATTTCGCCGATGATGACCACCAGCGCAAAAACGATGATCGGCCAACTGATCCCGAGGATCCCGTCAAAGTAAACGGGCCGGTAGAAACTGCGCAGACCAAAATCGAGCGACAGGGTGCCGCCATCGGCCAGCCACGTCACCAGCGAGCGGTAGATGCCCATGGACCCGAGCGTGACGATGAACGCCTCAATGCCAAGCGCGGTGATCAAAAAGCCGTTCAACAACCCCGCCAGTAGCCCCGCGACGATGGCCGTGAACATCCCCAACAGGATAATCGGCACGCCGACGCCGAGGCTTGGCAAAGCGGCGTTCATCACCAAGATCATCAGCCCCGCGATAAAGGCCGCCATCGACCCCACCGAAAGGTCGAGCCCCCCGGCGGTAATGACAAAGGTCATGCCCACCGCGATGATCCCGATGAAGGCCGAGCGGGCAAGCACGTTGGTGATATTCGCCGCACTTAGAAAGTTTGAGTTCATCAGCGCGCCGATGACCAAAAGGACGATCAGCGCGATGATTGGCCCGAGGACGGACATCGACGGCATCCGGAAGCTTTTGGTGTGAGGTGTGGTTGCATCTGTCATCTTCGGTTTCCTTAGGCCGTCATCGGCATTTGTTCGGCGCGCAGCCCCATCGAGAGGCGGACAATCGCGTCTTCCGTGATCTCACCTGCGTTCAGCGTGCCGCTGACCTCGCCCAACCGCATGACCATCACACGGTCGGCAAGGCCGATGAGTTCGGGCATTTCAGAGGTGATCACGATAATGGCGTGGCCCTGATCGGCCAATTTGCGCAGGAAGGCATAGATTTGCTGCTTGGTGCCGATGTCGATGCCTCGCGTCGGCTCATCGACGATCAGGATGCGCGGCTCAGAGAGCATGATCTTGGCCAGCAGCAGTTTCTGCTGATTGCCGCCCGACATATTGCCGACGCGCACGTCACGGCTGCCTGCGCGAATGTCGAACTCGCCAATGGCCTCCGTTAGGGCGTTTTCCTCTGCGTTGCGGTCGATCAGGAAGCCGCCGAATTTATGCAGGTTTTGCAGGGTCAGGTTCTCACGCATGCCGCGGTCCAGCAGCAGGCCGCGTAGCTTGCGGTCTTCGGTGAGGTAGCAAAGCCCGGCCCGCTGCGCGTCGCTCGGCTTCTTGAACTGCACCGGCTCCCCAAAGAGGGTGATACGATCGGCGCTTGCCGGGCGCAGCGCGGCCAAACCCTCCATCACCTCGGTCCGCCCAGAGCCGATCAGCCCGCCGAGCCCGAGGATCTCCCCCTGTCGCAGCGAAAATGAGACGTTGCGGGCAAAGTCCGGCACGCTGAGGTTTTCGACCGAGAGCACCTCTGGCGCGCCCCGCTCCACGCCGGGCTTCGCCGGATAGAGGTCCGATACATCCCGGCCCACCATAGCGGTGGCCATCTCGTCTTCGGTGATGTCCGAGCTTGGCCCCGAATGCACCACTGCCCCGTCACGCATGATGGTCACATGGTCCGAGATCTCGGCCACTTCATCGAGTTTATGCGAGGTGAACAGTACCGCCGTGCCCGCCGCGCGCAGGGCCGCGACCTGTTTAAACAGCACATCGGTCTCGCGTTTGGTCAGTACCGCCGTCGGCTCATCCATGATCAACACCCGCGCATCGCGCGACAGGGCCTTGGCGATCTCGACCATCTGCTTGTCGGAGTTCGACAGGCTCGACACCAGCGCATCCGGAGAGACATTGCAAGCTACCCGGTCAAGATAGTCCCGCGTGCGCCGCCGCATCTCAGCTTTGTCGAGCAGCGGTCCGCGTTTTAACTCACGTCCCAGAAAGATGTTCTGCTCCACGGTCAACTGCTCGGCCAGATTGAACTCCTGATGGATAATAACGATCCCGGCCATCTCGCCTTCGTGCAGGCTGTTGAACCGCACAGGCGCGCCGTCGAGTTGCACATCGCCCTTGCTGGGCAGTTGATAGCCCGCCATGATCTTCATCGTGGTGGACTTGCCCGCCCCGTTCTCACCGATCAGCGCATGCACGGTCCCCGGCTCCAGCGCGAGGGTCACGCCGTGCAGCACTTCGATCGAGCCGAAGCTTTTGCTCACGTCGCGCAGGGCAAGAACGGGGCTGATGCTCATAGCTTGGTCCACGCCGCATCATTGGCCGAAGAGGTGACACAGGCGTTGATGAAACGCATCCCCGCCATGCCCGCAGTGATGTCTGGCAGCACGCCCATAGCGCTTTCGCGGCTGGCCCCGCCCTGCACCGCGCGGATCGCATCGGCGGCTTCGTTATAGATTGTGGCGAACCCTTCGAGGTAGCCTTCGGGGTGGCCGCCGGGAATGCGGCTCACGGATTGCGACGCCTCAGACGCCCCTGCCCCGTTGCGGGTGATCAGGCGTTTCGGCTCTCCCAATGGCGTGAACCAGAGGTAGTTGGGATCCTCTTGCGACCATTCCAAGCCGCCTTTTTCCCCATAGACCCGCAGCTTCAGCGCGTTTTCGTTGCCGGGGGCGACTTGGCTTGACCACAGCATGCCGCGCGCGCCGCCAGCAAAACGCAGCATCATATGGGCGTTGTCGTCGAGCTTGCGCCCCTTGCCCCAGCTTTGCAGATCGGCGGCGAGGCTTTCGACCTGCAAGCCGCTTACAAAGCACGCAAGGTTATGGGCATGGGTGCCGATATCGCCCACAGAGCCGCCCGCGCCGGAGCGTGCGGGATCGGTCCGCCATTCGGCCTGTTTGACGCCTTCGTTCTCCATCGGAGCGGTCAGCCAATCCTGCGGGTACTCTGCCTGAACGATGCGGATATCGCCCAGATCACCCGACGCCACCATGGCCCGCGCTTGGCGGATCATCGGATAGCCGGTGTAATTGTGGGTGAGGATGAAAAGCGCCTCGGCCTCCGCGACGCTGGCCGCCAACGCCTCCGCATCCTCCAATGTGGAGGTCAGGGGCTTGTCGCAGATCACATGGATGCCCTTGGCCAAGAAAGCCTTCGCGGCAGCGGCATGAACGTGGTTGGGCGTGACGATCGAGACCGCCTCGATCCCGTCTTCGCGGGCGGCTTCGGCCTCGGCCATCTCTTCGAAACTGCCGTAGGAGCGCGGGATGCCCAAAGCCTCCGCACTCGCGGCGGATTTCTCGGGGGTCGAAGACAGCGCGCCTGCGACCAGTTCAAACCGGTCGTCGATGCGCGAGGCGATGCGGTGCACCCCGCCGATAAAGGCGTCATTGCCGCCGCCCACCATGCCAAGTTGAATACGTGCCATCAGTCGATCCCCAGCATCTTGCGGTTTGCCGCCTCATCGGTGCCGCCATCGGCGAAGTCGTCAAAGGCTTTGTCGGTCACGCGAATGATGTGATCGGAGACGAATTGCGCCCCCTCGCGCGCGCCGTCCTCGGGATGTTTCAGGCAGCATTCCCATTCCACCACGGCCCAGCCATCAAAATCATTCGCCGCCATTTTGGAAAAGACCGCGCCGAAATCAACCTGTCCGTCGCCCAGCGACCGGAACCGCCCGGCGCGGTCTGTCCAGCTTTGGTAACCCGAATAGACCCCCTGACGACCCGTCGGATTGAACTCGGCATCCTTGACGTGGAACATCTTGATCCGGTCTTTATAGATGTCGATGTTATCAATGTAGTCAAGACATTGCAGCACATAGTGGCTGGGATCATAGAGCATGTTGGCCCGTACGTGATTGCCCGTGCGTTCCAAGAACATCTCATAGGTGATGCCATCATGCAGGTCTTCGCCGGGGTGGATCTCATAGCAGACATCGACACCGCAATCCTCGGCGTGGTTCAGGATCGGCAACCAGCGCGCGGCCAACTCGTCAAAGGCCGTCTCGATCAACCCCGCAGGGCGCTGTGGCCATGGGTAGACATAGGGCCAAGCCAAAGCGCCCGAAAAGGTCGCATGTGCGCCGATCCCCATGTTTTTCGACGCCGAAAGGGCCATCTTAACCTGCTCGACGGCCCATTCCTGACGCGCCTTCGGATTACCGCGCACTTCTTCAGCGGCGAAGCCATCGAATGCGGTGTCGTAGGCCGGGTGCACGGCAACCAATTGGCCCTGAAGGTGGGTCGAAAGCTCGGTGACCTCTACGCCATTCTCGACTGCCTTGCCCTTGAACTCATCGCAGTAATCCTTGCTCGACGCCGCTTTGGCCAAGTCGATCAGCCGCGCGTCCCAACTGGGCACCTGCAAGCCTTTGTACCCACAATCGGCAGCCCATTTGGTGATGCTGTCCCAAGAATTAAACGGCGCTTCGTCGCCTGCAAACTGCGCCAGAAACAGCGCTGGTCCCTTAATCGTTTTCATGGTGGTCCTCCCTCCTCGCTTACACGAAGCGATTTACGATATTCTCCAGAATTTCCTGCCGGCCCGAGCGGGGCTGCGGATTGATGCCCTCTTTGGCAACCCGCGCCGCGATGCTGGCCAGATCCCCCTCCAGCATCGCCTTGGCGTTGGAGCTCTCCCACCCCGCGTAGCGTTCATCGCGCATGGCCTCGAGCGTGCCATCCTCCAACATCGCGACGGCGGCTTTGAAGCCCCGCGCGCAGACATCCATCGCGCCTGCATGGGCCGCGACCAGATCGACCGGGTCAAGCGATTGCCGCCGCAGCTTGGCGTCGAAATTGGTGCCGCCGGTGGTGAAACCGCCCGCTTTGAGCACCTCGTAATAGGCCAGCGCCACTTCGGGGACGTTATTAGGGAACTGGTCCGTGTCCCAGCCCGATTGGTAGTCGTTGCGGTTCATGTCAATCGAGCCGAAAATGCCCAGAGAGGACGCCAGCGCCAATTCATGTTCGAACGAATGGCCCGCAAGGATCGCGTGGCCTTGTTCGATATTCATCTGAACCTCGCTCTCAAGCCCGAACTCCTTAAGGAAACCGTAAACGGTGGCGACGTCGAAATCATACTGGTGTTTGGTCGGCTCTTGCGGCTTCGGCTCCACCAGAATGGCGCCTTTGAAGCCGATCTTGTGTTTGTACTCCACCGCCATCTGCAAGAACCGCCCGGCCTGCTGGCGTTCGCGTTTCAGGTCGGTGTTCAGCAGGGTTTCATAGCCCTCGCGCCCGCCCCAAAGCACATAGTTCTGGCCGTCCAGCTTGTGGGTCGCATCCATGCAGGCTTTGACCGTGGCGGCGGACCAAGCGAAAATCTCCGGGTCGGGGTTTGTGGCCGCGCCCGACATGAAGCGGCGGTGACCAAAGAGGTTCGCCGTGCCCCAAAGCAGCTTGGTCTTGGAGCTTTCCATCTTGGTGCCGAGGTAGTCGATGATCTCTTCGAAATTACGCAGGCTCTCGGCGAATGTATCGCCTTCGGGGCGGATATCGGCATCGTGCCAGCAGAAAAAAGGCGCGTTCAAAAGGTCGAACATCTCAAACGCCACATCGGCCTTGAGGCGTGCCATGTCCATCGTCTCGCCAAACCACGGGCGGTCGAATGTCTGGCCGCCGAAGGGATCGCCGCCGGGCCACGCAAAGGAATGCCAATAGGCCACGGCAAAACGCAGGTGGTCTTCCATCCGCTTGCCCATAAACACTTCGTCGGGGTTGTAGTGGCGAAAGCCCAGATCAGACCCGTCTGGATCATAGGAAAGTGGCTTAATATTTTTGAAGAAATCACTCATGTGTCTTGGGCTTTCATCTTATCGGTCAATGTGTCGGCGGGCAGATTGTCCCGCACATAAACTGTCGGAACGAGGTCCGGCATCGGTGGCAAATCTTTCGCGTCAATCAGGGCGCGCAGGACGGTAAAGGCGCGGTTGATTTCAACGTCTGGGCGCTGGTCGATGACCAGATCAATCTGCCGCTCCATCAGCGCTTGGCGGGAATGGGCGACAAGCTCATGCACCACGCAAAAGGGGCGTGTTCCCTGATCGCCATCAAGCGCTGCGATTAGGCCACTGTTGCCCGCGCCGACGTTATAAATCGCTGTCAGCCCTTGCTGGCTTAGCACCTTTTGCATCTGCGCTTGAAGGACCTGCGCTTCGTCCTTGGTCATGATCGGATCAAGCACCGTAATCTGCGGGAAATCGGCGCTGAGCACTTCGCGAAAACCAGCAAGGCGCTCTGCGTGGTCGCGCGCGTTGAGCGAACCTGCAAAAGTTTGCACCTTCCCACCCTGCCCGCCGTGGGCAAGGCCTACCATCCGGCCAGCGGTGCGCCCGGCGGCGATGTTGTCGATGCCGATATAGGCCGCGCGGGCGGCGTGTGGCAGGTCGGAGACAAGGCCCACCACGGCCACCCCTTTGGCGCGCAATTCGGCCAAAGGCGCTTCAAGCGCAGCGCTTTGCAGCCCGACGATGGCAACACCGTCGAAATCGCGCTCAAGCAGGGCCAAGATACTGTCTTGCAGCCCTTCTACCGCGAAGGCTGCAACCTCGATCACCTCGGCGGTCACACGCTCGCTGGCCTGATGGGCGGCGGCGTGGTCGATGTGCTGGCGGATACGGTTGAAGAAAGCGTTGGAGCCGCGGGGGATCAAAAATGCGAGCCGGTAGATGCGACCCCGCGAAAGGTTTGCCGCTGCAACATTGCGCACATAGCCAAGAGAGGTGACCGCTTCGCGTACCTTAGCGATGGACTTCTCAGCCACATTGCCGCGGTTGTTGATCACCCGATCTGCGGTGGCATAGCTCACCCCGGCAGCACGTGCGACATCGCTTAGCGTTGGACTTGTCATGATCCCTCCCCCATCGCGCCAACCCTCCCAAGCGGCGCGTCTTGACCATATCTATGAGGATATTTTGATATACGTCAATCATTTTTGATAGACGTATATCATTTTCTTAGGATGAGAAGTCGCTGCCCGATTGCAAGAGTGTGGGTAGCGCGTTGTTATAAAGGGGTTTAAATCAACAGAAGGGCGTTAGTTCCCTGCTGTCATTTCTTTTTCCCGCATCGGGCCGGGGTGGATGCAAGCCACCTGATGCTCATCGCTGCCCGCCTCTGGTATCACCTCGGCGCAATCTGCCTGTGCGCGGGGGCAGCGGCCACGAAAGACACAGCCCGAAGGCGGATTCATCGGTGACGGCATATCGCCAGTCATCGGCACGATCTTTTTGGCGCGTTCAGCCACCGGATCGGGGATCGGAACGGCGGACAGCAAGGCCTGCGTATAGGGGTGCTGCGGATTGTCGTAGAGTTCCGCCTTGGGAGCTTTTTCCATGATGCGTCCGAGATAGAGCACCATGACCTCGTCCGAAATGTTCTTCACCACGCTGAGGTCATGGGCGATAAAGAGCATCGCCAGCCCGAGATCGCGCTGCAACTCTTTGAGCAGTTCAATCACCTGCGCCTGAATCGATACATCAAGGGCTGAAACCGGCTCGTCGCAGATCAGGAGTTTTGGCTCAACGATCAGAGCACGGGCGATGCCGATACGCTGACACTGCCCGCCCGAGAATTCATGCGGGTAGCGATTGATCATTTGCGGCAGCAGGCCCACACGCTCCATCATCTGTGCCACGCGGGCGCGGCGCTCCTTCGCCGAAACGTCTGGCCGGTGGGTCCGAAGCGGTTCTGCGATGATCTGCCCCAGCGTCATGCGCGGGTTGAGAGAGGCGAGCGGGTCTTGGAACACCATCTGAATCTCAGAGCGGTAGGGCTTCATCTGCCGTGGGCTCAGCGACAACAAATCGGTCTCTCCGCGCCAGCGCACCTGCCCCGTCGCCGGGACCATCTGGATCAAGCCCCGCGCGAGGGTGGACTTACCACAACCGGATTCGCCGACCACGCCAAGCGTTTTGCCCGGCTCCAGATCAAAGCTTACCCCGTTCACAGCATGTAGGAAACGCGGCTTCGTCCAAGGCATATCGCCAGCGCGGGTGATGGGGAAACGCACGTTGAGGTCGCGCACTGAGAGAAGCGGGCTCATGCGGTGACCTCCGCTATCGGGCGGTGGCAGGCACGGGCACGGCCTGCGGCAAAAGGCGCAAGGGGTGGCATCACGCGGCAATCTTCGCCTGCGTAAGTGCAGCGCGGGCGGAACGGGCAGCCTTGGGGTGGGGCGGCCATGTTGGGCGGGTTGCCGGGGATCGCCTTCATGGCGGCGTCTTCGTCATCGACGCGCGGCACGGCGGCCAAAAGGCCACGGGTATAAGGGTGCGTCGGCTCGGCAAAGAGCGGCTCGGTCGGGCCTTGCTCCATCACGCGACCACCGTACATCACCAGCACCCGCTCGCAGAAGCCCGCCACGACGCCAAGGTCATGGGTAATAAGGATCGTGGCCATGCCGAAATCCTTTTGCAAATCGCCCAAAAGGTCCATGATCTGCGCCTGCACTGTCACATCGAGCGCGGTGGTCGGTTCGTCCGCGATCAGCAGGTCGGGCTTGCACAGCAGCGACATGGCGATCATCACCCGCTGGCGCATCCCGCCGGAAAACTCATGGGGGAAGAGGCGGATGCGTTCCTTGGCAGCCGGGATCTTCACTGCGTCGAGCATCCGTACCGATTCAGCCAATGCTGCACGTTTGGACATGCCGTGGTGCAGGGTCAGCACCTCGGTCATCTGGTCCGCGATACGCATGTAAGGATTGAGCGAGGTCATCGGATCTTGAAAGATCATCGCAATCCGCTCAGCCCTGATCTTGTTCAAAACTTTCGGCTTTGCGCCCAAAATCTCCTGCCCGTCAAAGCGCACCGACCCGCCCGTGCGCCCGTTCGGCGCGAGCAGCCCCATGATCGAGAAGGCGGTCTGGCTCTTGCCCGAGCCGCTTTCGCCGACGATGCCCAAGGTCTCGCCCCGGTTGATCGAGAGCGACAGGTCGTTGACCGCATGCACGGGGCCGTCGTCGCCCTCGAAGGTGACAGAGAGCTTGTCGATTTCCAGCAGAGACATCAGCGATCCTTGGGGTCGAGGGCGTCACGCAATCCATCGCCGATAAAGAATAGGCCGAACAGCGTGAGACAGAAGAACAGCAGCGGGAAACCCAACTGCCAAGTGGTGCCATAGGCAATGGTGCCCGCCCCTTCAGAGATCAGCGCCCCGAGGGAGGTCAGCGGTTCCTGAATGCCAAGCCCGAGAAAAGAGATGAAGCTTTCCGTCAGGATCATCAGCGGGACCAGCAGCGTGGCGTAAACCGCGATGACGCCCAAGAGGTTGGGCACGATATGGCGCAGGATGATGACCGGGGCCGAAACGCCGGTGGCGCGGGCAGCTTCGACAAACTCGCGGCCCTTGATGGTCAGGGTCTGGCCCCGCACGATGCGGGCCATCTCCATCCATGAAATCAGCCCGACGCCAGCGAACAGGATGGTGATCGAACGGCCATACATGACCAAGAGCAGGATCAGCACGAACATGTAAGGCACGGCCATGAAAATATCGACGAGCCGCATCATGATGCTGTCGGTGCGCCCGCCGAAATAGCCCGCCACCGCGCCGTAGAGCGTGCCGACGACACAGGCGATCAACGCGCCGACGAGGCCCACGGCGAGGCTGATCTGGGTGCCCTGCACGGTGCGCGCGAAGAGGTCGCGGCCCAAATCGTCGGTGCCGAAGTAATGGCCACTCTCGAAGGACGGTCCGCCCAGTTCGACGATCTGGCCCATGACGTTGTAGTCGAGTTCTTCGTTCGACCATTGCGCGAGGCTGTTGCCAAAAAGCGCAAAGGCCACGACGAAGCCGAGGATTACCAGCCCCATCAGCGCCGCCTTGTTGCGGAAGAACCGCCGCCGCGCGTCGGCCCAAGGGGAACGCCCCTTGCCCGCAAGCTCGCTGGCTTCGACCCGTTGTTCGGATGTCATCACCATGTCAGTACCGGATCTTGGGGTCGATCCATCCGTAGAGGATATCGACCACGAGGTTAAAGAAGATGGTCAGCGCGCCGACGAGGATCGTCACCCCCATCATCACCGCGTAGTCGCGGTTCAGCGCAGAATCGACAAAGGCTTTGCCGATGCCACCTGTCGAAAAATAGATGTCGACCACGACGGAGCCCGTGATCATCGCCACGAAAGCGGGCCCCAGATAGGAAATCACTGGCAGCATCGCGGGTTTCAGCGCATGGCGCAGGATCACCCGGCGCTCGGGCAGGCCCTTGGCGCGGGCGGTGCGGATGTGGTTCGAGGTCAGCACCTCCAACATCGACGAGCGCGTGATCCGCGCGATGGAGGCCATGAAAGACGTCGACAGCGCGATCACCGGCATGATCCAATATTCCGGCCCCTGCCAGCCACCACCGGGCAACCAGCCGAGCCAGAGCGTGAAGACCAGCACGAGGATCGGTGCCATGACGAAGTTCGGCAGCACCTGCGCCCCGATGGAAACCCCAACCGCGACATAATCGAGCAGCGAGTTGTGCCGCACGGCGGCGGCCACGCCAAGGCCAACGCCAACAATCACCGCCACGGCAAAGGACAACAGCCCATAGGTCAGTGTGATCGGGAAACCTTGGGCAATAATCTCATTCACGGAACGGTCTTTGTAGACAAAGCTTGGCCCGAAATCGAAGTCAGAGACGATGCCCCAGACATAACTGCCGATCTGTTTCCACAACGGATCATCCAACCCGTATTTCGCATTGAGGTTCGCCAGCACCTGCGGCGGCAATTCCCGCTCGGATGTGAACGGCCCGCCGGGGGCGGAATGCATCAGCAGGAAGGAAATCACGATCAACACCAAAAGTGTCGGGATCGCAATCGCAAGGCGCTTGAGAATGTAACTGAGCAAGAGGCGTGCGCTCCGGATACGGGGGGTTGTGGGGGTGTAGAATAGAATCGGGCAGCCCGTGCCTTAACCGCCGGGCTGCCCGAATGTCGAGAGGTTACTCCGCGGTACGATAGAGGTCTTTGCCGTACCACGTGTTGTTTACGTTGTTCTCTGGCAGACCTTCGATGTCTTCCGCGATCATGTCGACGTTGGCGTAGTGGTAGATCGGGATGATCGGCATTTCCTCGGCCAAGATCTTCTCGGCCTCTTGATAAAGCGGCTGCGGATCCTCGGCGGTTTTGCTGTCCTTCATGAGCTTGTCATAGGCATCATTATAGAACTCGCCGTTGTTGTGACCCGAGTAGGAGGTCAGCAGATCAAGGTAAGTCGAGGCCTCGTTGTAGTCCCCGCACCACGCATAGCGCGCCATATCGTAGTCTTGGTTCTGCATCCGGTCGGTGTGGACCTTCCACTCGTAGTTATCCAGCGTGAGGTTCACGCCGATCTGCTTGAGCATCTGCGAGGCCGCGATGGCGATCTTTTTGTGATCTTCCGACGTGTTATATTGCAGCGTCAGATCAAGTGGGTTGTCGGGGCCATAGCCTGCTTCGGCCAGCAATTCCTTAGCCTTTTCCACACGCTGCGCCTGATCCATGTTGTCGGCCCAATCCAACTCGGGACGCTCAAAATCAGCAATCGCCCAGTGGGTCCAGTTGTAGGACGGCTTCTGCCCGCCTTGCAGGATACGTTCCACGATGATGTCGCGGTCGATGGCATAAGCCAAGGCTTTGCGCACATTGACGTTTTTCAACGCCTCCGGCCCCTTCTCGCCCACGTTCAGCATGTAGATATACGAGCAGTTATAGGGGGTTGAGACCGCCTGTTCGGGGTACTCTTTCTTCAGACGCGGGTACTGCCCGGCGGGGATATCCACGCGGTCCAACTCACCGGCCAGATAGCGGGTCAGCGCTTGGTTCACGTCATTGATCGTAAGCGCGGTGATCGTTTCCATCACCACGTTATCGGCATCCCAATAGGAGTCGTTCCTTTCCATCACGACACGTTCGCCCAACTGATGTTCGACCAGTTTATAAGCGCCGTTGCCGACCAATGTGCCCGCATCGGTCCAGTCATCGCCATGCTCTTCGACCGCACTTTGCAGCACGGGGAAGGTTGAGCCATGCACCAACATTTGCGGGAAATAGGGCAACGGCGTGGTGATCTTGACCTCAAGCGTGTGATCGTCGACCGCGCGGATCCCCAGCTCTTCGGGGGATGTGTCGCCTGCGATGATCTCAGGCGCGTTTTCGACCTGCATCAGTTCCATGTACCAGGCGTATTCCGACGCTGTCGCGGGATCAGCCAGACGACGCCAAGAATAGACGAAATCGTTTGCTGTGACCGGCTCACCGTTCGACCACTTGGCATCCTTGCGCAGGTTGAACGTATAGGTCTTGCCGTCTTCCGAGACTTCGTGGTCGAGCGCGACACCGGGCACCAGCTCCCCGTTGCCGTCTTCGTTGTAGAGCCCCTCAAAGAGGTTGCGCAGCACGTCAGAACCTTCGACGTCGGTGTTGATTTGCGGGTCCATCGACTTGATCGCGTCGAGCAGCCAGAAGGTGTAGTTTTGATCCTCGGCAAGGTTCACGCCCTCAGGCACATCGGCGGCCTGAGCCTGAAAGGCAAGGCCGAGCGCCAGTGCAGAGGATGCAAGTGTGGTGCGAAATTTCATGGTGACTCTCCGTTGTTTGGAAGTTCGTGTTCTGATTGAAAAGTAATCAATCGAAAACAGAGAGTACATGCAAGACGTTGCCTCGCGTAAGCCAAAGACGGCGGCATAGCGCCGAGCAAGAAACTCGGCACCAGCCTTTTCGTCAATGATTTCTACATGTCAAACCCAGACTTGATCCGGGTCAGGCAACGGAATCGCATCTAGCAGCGTGCGGGTGTATTCCGCCTGCGGCGCGGCAAAGAGGTCTGCGGTTTGCGCCTGCTCCACAATCTCCCCCTGATAGAGTACGATGATCTGATCACAAAGCCGCCGGATCACCGACATATCATGGCTGATAAAGGCCAAGGTCAGCCCCAATTCGCGCACCAGTTCCTGCAAGAGGTTCAGCACCTGCGCTTGAGAGGACACATCAAGCCCTGAGACGATCTCATCCGCGAGGATAAATTCGGGCCTGAGCGCAATGGCGCGCGCGATGCCGACACGCTGCCGCTGCCCGCCTGAGAGTTCATGGGGATAGCGATTGGCGAAACTGCGCGGCAGCCCCACCATGTCCAGCGCCTCTGTCACCTTGGCGGGGATGCCGTCATGCCCCTGCACCCGCAGCGGACCGGCGATGATGCCCCCCACCTGCCGACGCGGGTTGAGCGAGGACATCGGGTCTTGGAAAATCATCTGCATCTGCGCGCGCATCGGGCGCAAAGCGTCCTCCTCCAAATGGGTAATGTCGCGCCCGTTGAAGGTGATGCTGCCGCCCGTCGGCTCCAACAGCCGCAGCATGGTGCGGCCCAATGTGGATTTGCCCGAACCCGAACCACCGACGATGCCGAGCACAGCACCTTTCGACACATCGAAGCTGAGCCCGCGCAGGATTTCGATCCGTGGGGCCGCGCCGAACAGCGGTTTGCGGGTCATGTCTGGGAAAGACAGTCGCAGGTCTCTTACTTGGTACATCAAAGGCCCGCCCTCCGGTCATGGTCCGTCACTTCGCGCTCGACCTGATCGATCACCGATTGCGGCACCGGGGTCAGCGATCCTTCGGGGTCTTTGTAACTTGGTGTCGCCGCCAAGAGTGCCGCCGAATAGGGATGTATAGGATGCATGAAAAACCGCCGCATCTGCGCCTCTTCCACGACCTTGCCTGCATAAAGCACGCTAAGCGTGTCACAGACCTTGGACACGACGCCAAGGTCGTGGGTCACGAACAAAAGCGCCGTCCCATGGCGCGTCTGCATGTCGGCTATCAATCGCAGGATCTGCTTTTGCACCGTCACATCCAAGGCCGTCGTAGGCTCATCTGCGATGATGAGCTTCGGCTCGGCGGCAAAGGCCGCAGCGATCAGGATGCGCTGGCGCATGCCGCCCGACAGCTCATGCGGGTAGCTGCGCATCACGCGGGCGGGGTCGGGGATCTGGACCTCTGCCAACAGCTCCAGCGCACGCGCCTCAGCATCGGCGCGGGACCAGCCGAGGATATCCACCAGCCGCCGGGTGATCTGCGGCCCGATGCGCCGGGCGGGGTTGAGTGCAGTCAGCGGGTCTTGGGGGATCAGCGCCGCCAATGCGCCGATACGGCGGCGACGTTCAGCCGGGCGCAGGGTTTGCAGATCGACCCCATCAAGCCAGATCTCGCCCCGCGTCACCGCCAGCGCGCGGGGCAAAGTGCCCAGCACGGCCTTGCCGATCATCGACTTGCCCGCGCCGCTTTCGCCCACCAGCCCATGCACCTGCCCTGCCGCAACGCTGAGCGAGACATTGCGCAGGATCGGCGCGCCGCTTTTGAGCGTGACGCAGAGGTTGCGGATTTCCAGAAAAGCACTCATCGCAGCACCGGATCAAAGCGGTCTTTCAACCCTTCGCCCAGTTGAGAGAAGCTGAGCACCGTCAGAAACAATGTGATCAGCGGGAAAACCAGCACCCACCACGCCTGATGGACCGAGGTGCGCCCTTCAGAGATCATGCCCCCCCAAGTGGGGCTATCGGTCGAGATCGACAGGTTCACGAAGCTCAGGATCGCTTCAACGATCACGGCAATGCCCATCTCTAGCGTCAGCAGCGCAATGATCGTGGGCAGCACATTCGGCAAGATCTCGGTTAACATCGTTCCCATCCGTTTGCGCCCCGCCACTCGGGCAGAGGCGACATAATCCATCGCGCCTTGAGTCATCGCTTCGGCCCGGATCACGCGGGCAAAGCGGGTCCAGTCGATCACCACGATGGCGATAATGATTGAGGTGAGGCCCGTGCCCAAGACCGCGATCAGCAGAATGGCGAAGAGCACCGGCGGGAAGGCCATCCAGATGTCGACAAAGCGGCTGATGATCCGATCCGGCCAGCCGCGATAATAGCCCGCGATGAGCCCCAGAGTCGTGCCGATCACACAGGTCAGCGTGCCTGCCACCAGCGCCACAATCAGCGCCAGACGCGCGCCATGAATGATACGGCTCAGCACATCACGGCCCAGTGAGTCCGACCCCAACCAATAGCCCGGCTCGGCCCCCACCTCCCAAAATGGCGGCAAGCGCGAGGTAAAAAGATCCTGCGCCAGCGGATCCTGCGGGGCGATCCACGGTGCCAGCAAAGCGGCCAACACTAGCAGGATCAGCCATCCGCCCGAGAGCCAAAGCCGCAGCCCGATGGGGCGTTTTGCATCACCTCTGGCATCACGCATGGCGCAACCTCGGGTTCAGCACCACATAGAGCATGTCGACAGCTAGGTTCACGAGGGTGAAAATCAGCGCGAACAAGATCACGATCCCTTGGATCAACGGCAGGTCGCGGTTGATCACCGCGTCGATGGCCATATTGCCCAGGCCTTCGTAGCTGAACAGCCGCTCGATGATGACTGTGCCGCCGATCAGAAAGGTAAATTGCACCCCCACCAAGGTCAGCGTCGGCAGGATCGCATTGGGCAACGCGTCACGGGTAATGACATGGTGTTCGCCATAGCCATGGGTGCGCGACAGGGTAACGTAATCAAGGTGCATGGTTTCTTTCAGGCTTTGCTTGAGCAGCTGCGCGATGATTGCCGACAGCGGGATTGCTAGCGCCAGCGCGGGCATGAACATATGGCCGATCAGATCGCCCAACACGTCAAAACGCAGCCGCAGCAGGGCTTCGAAAAGGTAAAAGTTGGTGGTGAAATCAATGTCGAGCGCGGGGGAAATGCGTCCCGAGATATGAAATACCGGCCAAAGCACGCCAAAGAGCAGGATCAACACCAACCCCCAAAGGAAATCCGGGATCGACAGGGCCATGCCAGTTGAGACATCAATGGCACCCTCCTTGCGGGTATTGCGCCAGCGCGTGCCGGTCAGCGCCATGGTGCCGCCGATCACCACCGCAATCAGCAAGGCGACGATGCTTAGCTCCAGCGTTGCGGGCAGACGGTTTAATACTAACGAACTGACCGGCTGGCGCAGCGAGATCGATGTGCCGAAGTCACCCTGAACCACCCCACCCAGCCAGATCATGAACTGTTCAAAGATCGACTTATCAAACCCATATTGCGCCTGAAGCCGGGCGATATCGGCCTCTGTCGCGCCGGGGGGGAGCATCATGGCGATGGGGTTGCCCGGCACGACACGGATCACCACAAAGATGATCACGGCCACACCAAAGAGCGTGATGGCGGTGCTAAGAAGCCGCATCAATATATTACGCAATAGGGTCATTTTACCTCTGAAGGTTGGGGTGACGGGGCGACAAACGCCGCCCCGTCAAATCCGGCTTGCGTTAGGCGCGCGTCATCAGATGCGGCAGCAGCGCGCCTGAACGGTGCGGCACCACATTGACGCCCGAGACATGCAGGATCGGCTGGACATATTGCAGCAGCGGGATCACCTCAGCGTTCTCGGCGATATGACGGTCAACGGCTTTCCAACCTTCGATGCGCTTGGCCTCGTCCTTCTCGCCCCAAAGCGGCAGGATCATGTTGAAGGTTTCTTCCCCGTCCCAGACCGAATGCGGCGAGGGGCCGAACATGGCAAAGCCGGTCGAGGTCGTTGGATCGCCCACCGAATTGCCCCAGTTGTAGAAGGCCGCCGGTGCCAGCGTATCCGCCGCGCGCAACTCGTAGTGTTTGGCGATCTCATAGACCTCGATCTCGGCCTCGATCCCGACCTTGCGCCAAAGCCCGACGATGGCCTGCACCATCTCGTAATCCTTAGGCTTGAAGCCCTTAGTGGTCTGGATTTTGAACGTCACTGGATTATCGACGCTATAGCCCGACTCTGCCAATAGTTCCTTCGCCTTTTCCATGTCATGACCGACGGTGATGGTCTCATCATAGGCGGCATAGTCTGGGGTCTGCATCGTGTCGATTGCCACACCGTAACCCGACAGCAGCCGTTCGATGATAAGACCCTTGTCGATCGCCAGCGCTGCTGCTTTGCGCACGTTCGGGTCTGTCATCACATCGATGTCGTTAAGAAAGATCATCCCGATGTCGGAAATCGGCTCGGCCACACCTTCGATGCCGTCTTTGGCTTTCAGGCGGTCGAACTCTTCGTATGGCACTTCGAGCGTGACATGGCTGTTGCCCGATTCAATCTCCGCCACGCGAGAGGCCGCGTCGGTCACGAATTTGATCGTCACATTCTTGAATGCGGGTGCGCCGCCCCAGTAATTCTCGTTCGCTTTCAACCGCACGAAAGCGTTGCGTTCAAACTTCTCGACCATATAGGGGCCGGTGCCAATGGGCGCGGCCTCAAACCCGTCTGCGCCAACTTCCTCGTAGTACTTCTTGGGCAGCACATAGCCGGTAAGAAATGACATCCACTTAAAGAACGTCGGCTCATATTCCTTAACATCCGCCGTGACACGGTTGCCCTCGGCGGTGATGTTTTCGACCTTGCCCCAGATGAATTGGATCGGGTTGCCTGTCTCGGCATTCGCGGCACGTTCAAGCGACCATGCAATATCTTCGGCGGTGAAAGGATCGCCGTTGTGCCATGTCACCCCGTCGCGGACCTCCATCCAAATTTTGGTCTGATCGTCATTCCAACCGTAGTCGGTGATCAAGCCTTGGCCGAAGGACAGGTCAGGGTTCTGCGGGATATAGAGATCAAAGATCGACTGATAGAACCCTTGGATTGTTGGGTTCACCGCCGAAGGACCCACTGTCGGGTCCCAACTGGGCAGGTTGACGTTATAGGCGATGACCAATTCATCAATGTCTTGGGCAAAGCTGGGCAGGCCGACAGTGGCAAAGGTTGCCGCCGCGGCGCTGGTCTTGAGTAGGCTACGTCTGGATAGTTTCATTGTCTTTCTCTCCCTGAGAAATGGTTGTTTTGGTTTTTATTGTTATTTTCCGGCGAGTTTTTGGGCGAGCAAGGTGCCGGGCCCTGCCCCTGTGCCACCTCCGGGCCAAACAGCGGCACCGGTGTGGTGAAGCCCTCTGATCGGCGTACTGCCATCGGCAAAGCCGCGCGCGGGGCGGTTCAGGAAATGCTGGTGCAGGTGGTGGCTGCCGCAGACCTGATCGCCGCCAATGAGGTTGGGGTTGTCGGCCTCCAGCATCGCGGGTGTCACCACATGGCGGTCGAGGATACGGGCGCGGGTGCCGGGGGCGTAGCGTTCTAGCAGATCAAGCGCGCGCTCAGCCATCGGCGTGGCGGCGCTCTCCCAATCCCGCGCCGCGATGTCACCCTTGGCATCGCCTTTGATCTGCCCCGGCACCATGCGGACCTGAAGCCAAAGCACATGTTTCCCCTCTGGTGCACGGCTTGGGTCAACCACCGTGGGCTGGCCACAGACGATAATCGGCTCATCCGGCAGCAACCCGGCCTTGGCCTGCGCATAGGTCCGCGCCATCTGGTCCATCGACGGGGCAAGATGCACATAAGCGAAGCGGTTCAACTCGGCGGCAGGCCAGTTCGGCAACGCGTCCATCGCCAGATGGATCATCATCGTGCCGGGCGCGTGTTGGAAGGTTTTCATCGCCTTGTCATGCCGCGCGTCGCCACTGCCGCCGGTCAGGCGCAGCAGAGCCGAAGGCGCAACATTGGCAATCACCGCCTTGTCGGCCCCAATAAAGCGCCCATCGGAAAGTGTGATCCCGGTCGCCCGGCCACCGGCCTCTTCGATGCCCGTTACCTCTGCGTTGCAGGTGACGCTGCCACCGCGCGCTTCGATCATCCGCACCATCGCGCGGGTCACTGTATCCGCCCCGCCTTGGCCCAACACCATGCCAAAGGCCTGTGCTGCCATGGCTTCGAGATAGGGAAACAGCGCGCCACCCGCGATGTCAGGGGCGAAATCCAGATGCATCCCCCACGCGGCGAAAGTGGCCTTTACCCGGTCATCTTCAAAGGTCTGATCCAACCAAGCCCGTGGCGACATCATCAGAAACTGCGCCAAGTCAAGGCTGCCGCCCGCCCCGCGTTTGCGGAGCGTCGAACAGCCGAGTTTGGCGAGAGACGCCGCCCGCATTGGGCTGCCAAGCAGGGCAAAAATCGTCTCAGCCTCAGCAGGAAAATCATCGCTTAGCCGGTCCCACGCCTCGGCATCCGCCGCGCTGAAACCGGCAATCCGCGCCCGGTTTAGCGCGCGGTCATTTGAAATGCCGAGCCAACGCCCGTCCGGAAACAGGCTCGCAAAAGGGTTCGCCGTGGGCGCAAAGCCCAGCCCATGGCGTGCAAGCTCTTCGCCGTGGTCCGTATGGAACGCAGACCCCGCAAAAAGCGACAGGTTCATCGCCGCCCAGTCATGCCGGAACCCCG
Source organism: Sulfitobacter sp. SH24 (assembly GCF_965641895.1). Classification (NCBI taxonomy): domain Bacteria; kingdom Pseudomonadati; phylum Pseudomonadota; class Alphaproteobacteria; order Rhodobacterales; family Roseobacteraceae; genus Sulfitobacter; species Sulfitobacter sp. SH24. The sequence goes on along the minus strand of NZ_CBFFKK010000002.1, from coordinate 106,985 downwards.
GTTGCGTATAGGCGCCTGACTTGACCGCACCCCCCGGTTCGCCCGCTTGCTCATAAACCGCCACACGCCAGCCCCGCGCCGCCAGATGGCAGGCACAAGCAAGGCTATTGTGCCCCGCGCCGATGATGACGGCATCAACATTTGATGTCATTTCCCAATTCTCCCTGAGCAAGATAATTGCAAACGCATATTTTTTTGTCTAGCTTTGTTTCAAGTATCTCGAACGTCACGAAACATTTGCGGAAGGATTGGGCATGACTGATGTCGATCACATCATCATTGGATCCGGCATCAACGCGCTGGTCGCGGCAGCACTGCTCAGCCGCAAAGGCGACAGCGTGCTGGTGGTCGAGCGCGAAGACCGGATCGGTGGCTGTATGATGACCGAAGAGGTCACCCTGCCCGGCTTTCATCATGACGTCATGGCCGCGACCTTCGTTCTATTTCTGACGGGTCCCGCCTATGGGGCATTGGGCGAAGATCTCGCCAAACATGGGCTGGAATTCTGCCATAGCCCGCATCCTACCGCCGCCCTGCGCCCCAATGATCAAGCCCTGCGGCTGGAGATGGACCGCGCGGCGAATGTCGCGGCCTTCAACGCGCGCGCGGCGGGGGACGGGGATCAACACGCGGCGGATGTGGGCGCGATTGAGGCGGACGCGGATTTTCTTTTTGCGCTTTTGGGGCAGCCGCTCTGGTCGCGCCAGTCTGCATGGCTGCTGGCAAAGCAAGCATGGAAAAAAGGGCTTGGCCCGCTTAAATCATGGTTCGGTGAGGCGTTGGAGCCGGGCCGCGCGTGGCTTGAAACGCGCTATGAAAGTGAAGACGTTCAGGCGCTTTGGGCGCCCTGGGTCTTGCATGTCGGACTGACCCCCGAAGCCAGCTATGGCGGGCAGATGAGCCGGGTCATCGCCTTCGCGCTGGAAGCCGCAGGCGCGCCTGTGGTCAAGGGCGGCGCGGGACAGATGGCGGTAGCGTTCGAGAAATTGATTGTAGCAAACGGCGGCGGAATCCGCACCGGCGTCGAAGCCAGCCGTATCCTTGTCGAGAACGGAGAGGCGCGCGGGATTGAGACGTCCTTAGGCGAGAGGATCAACGCCAAGAATGTCATCGCATCCGTCGCGCCGGGTCAGCTTTACGACGGCTTGTTAAAAGATCAACCGCGCCCCGAACATCGCCGCAAATTCCGCCACGGGCGGGGTAATTTTCAACTGCACTATGCGCTGGATAGTGACCCCGATTGGGTTGCCAAGGGGCTAGAGGATGTCGCTTTGATCCATCTGACCGACGGGATCGACGCCGTCTCGCGCGCCTGCAATGAGGCTGAGCGCGGGCTGCTTCCGGCGGTGCCTACAATCTGCGTCGGGCAACCGCATCGCCTTGATCCCAGCCGCTGTCCTGAAGGGAAAGCGGTGCTCTGGCTGCAAATCCCCGACGCGCCGCGCGCAATCAAGGGCGATGCCGCGGGAGAGATCGAAACCACCTCTGAGTGGACCGAAGCGATGCGGGAGGCCTTCGCCGACCGGATCGAAAGTATTTTGCGCAAAAGCATCCGCAACTTCGATGAAATAAAACTTGCCCGGCGCGCCTATTCGCCTGCCGATCTGGCCGCGATGAACGTCAATCTGGTGGGCGGTGACCCCTATGGCGGGGCCTGCACCTTGGATCAATTCTTCCTCTGGCGGCCATTTGCGGAACAGAAGAACTACGCCACTCCGATCAAGGGGCTGCACCATATCGGCGCCTCGACCCACCCCGGCCCGGGTTTGGGCGGGGGTTCGGGGTTCAACTTGGCGAAAGGGATGGGCGCTTAGCCGCGCGCGCCCCAAGTGTCTGACAGGCGGTAACCGCCGGGCCACGGATCGTCGGGGTCAAGCATGTGCTGGTGAATGCCGGTGATCCATCCCCTCCCTGAGAGTTCGGGAAGGATGGCCGGATGATCGCCGACGCGGGTTTCGCCCAAGATCCGCCCAGTAAAGGTTGAACCGATCAGCGAGACCGTGGTCAGGCTGTCCTCCAACCCCATCTCCCCCCGCGCGTGCAGCAGCGCCATCCGCGCGCAAAGTGCTGTGCCAGTGGGGGACCGATCCACCTTACCCGGTTGGATCGCCACCGCCGCCCCGGCGCGTAGGCCGGTCTCGTCACGGGTCACTGGTCCGGCGAAAAGGCAGAAGGAGAAGTGCTGCCAATCGGGGTTATCGGGATGCTCAAAGCGCATCGCGGCATTGGCGGCATTGGTGATCCGCACCCCGAGACGGGCAATATCATGGGCCTCATGCGCCTCAAGCGAGAACCCCATCGCAGCGGCATCAACGACGACGAAACTGTCACCGCCATAAGCAGTATCCACGGTGAGCGTGCCCAATCCTTCGACCTCCAGCGGAACATCAAGGCGGGCCGCGAAGCTTGGCAGGTTCTGCACAAAGATACGCTCTGCCTTACCATTGCGACATTCGGCGCGGACCTTCACCAGCCCTCCCGGCGCTTCGAGGGTCAGTTCGGTCACCGGCTCAGTCATCGGCAGGATACCTCCGTCAAGCAGGACGGTTGAAACGCAAATCGAGTTGGAGCCAGACATCGGCGGCGTATCTTCCGGCTCCATGATGATGAATGCCGCATCGGCGCGGGGGTCTTTCGGCGGCACCAGCAGGTTCACATGGCGAAACACGCCGCCACGCGGCTCGTTCAACACGAAGTTGCGCAGGGTCTCATCCCGCGCGATCCAGCGGCTTTGCTCCCAGAGTGTGTCGCCCGGAGGCGGGCTGACACCGCCCACGATCACGTCGCCAACCTCGCCCTCGGCATGGGCCGAGATCACATGAACGGTTTTGCTGCTACGCATTACTTGTCTCCTCTTCGGCCAGCCAAGTCGGTAAGGCCTCCCCCGCCTGCCCGGTCACGGCGGCCTCCACGCAATCGGCGATACTGCCAAAGCGCACTGCACGGCCTGAAAGGCCCGGTGCGTAATGGGCGTATTTGCCCGAGTTGGTCATCAACACCTTGGCCGAGGGCGGGAAGACCGGCTCGGAAATCGAGCACCAGCAGATGTCGGGCACGACCTGCACCCCCGCAGCTTCGAGCCGCGCCACGGTGCCGTCGTCACGCGCCGCGGCGAGCGTATCATGCCCGAGGGTAACGATAACCGCCGTGTCTGGGTCACGTTTTCGCCCGGCTAAAGCCGCATCCAAAGCCCGGCATTCCGCGAGCGAGAAATGCGGGCTGCCGAAGGCCACGAGATCGACCTGCGCAGGCCCCGCGTTGAATTGCCGCCAGACACGGCGCAGGTCTTCGGGCGTGATGCGCAGTGTATCGGCCTCGGCCACAGGGGGCAGATCGGCTTCGGGCGTGACGCCTGCCACATGCAGCATCGGCGCGGCAGAGGTGGTGCCGAAAGCGGCGCAGAGTGCTTTGAGGTCATCCTCGTTCGGCGCGGCGGTTTCTAGCCCGCGCAGGAGCGGGATCCGGTCCGGTGCCGCCTGCCCCGCCAGCCAGCCGAGCATCGGCCAGATCGCCTCATCATATTGCGCGGGCAATGTCACATCGATCACCCGGCGTGGGGCGCGGTGGGCATCGAGGTAGACCCCCGACAGCGGGGCGCGCCCGGTCAGCGCGATACAGAGATCGAGGAAATCGGGATGTTTCACCGTCCGCGCGCCAAGCACGCTATTGGCATAGATCACCGCGTTTGACTCCGACCACGCGATGAACTCGCCGCGTTCGGGCGGGGCGGGCAATTGGTAGGGCGCGCAGGTGAAACTGGGCCGCGCGCCCATGGTAACATAGGCGTCGGCCAAACGGCTGGCGGGCAGGCCGAAGTCCGGCGGCACGCCTTGATCGCGCCAATTGCCGTGATCGACCGAGATGGCGTTCATCGTGGTCGGCACGCGCACCTGTGATCCCATATCGGCCATGGTCTGGGCAAAGAGCAGGTTGGCGGGGCTGGCGTAGATGCAGCCGTCGATATGCACGCGCGTCACATCGACCAGCTGCTCGGCCCCCTGCCCCCGCGCCATGGTGCAGGTGATCTCCATCGCCAGCTGCACGGCCTTGCCCTCGGCCCCGTCCAGCATCGCCTGATCCTCGGCAGTGAGATGCAAGACGCGGGCGGGCCTGTCCGACAGGGGCAGATCCCAGTCATCCGTGCTGAGCATCTCAGGCGTGATCCGCGCGCTGCGGGATTTGGCGAGCAGGTCGTAATCCTCGGCCCCGAGGCGCAGCACCGCGAGCGGCTTGTCGAACATCTTGCCCGCGATCAACGCGCCCAGGGTCAGGATGTCTTCGGCCTCGCGAAACACGAGGGCAGCAGGGGCATGACCGTTCAACGCCAGTTCCAGAAGCACGCCGCTGCCGGTGCAGGAGCCGCGGCTGGTGGGCATGAGCAGGATCTTGCCTGCCAGAGACTGCCCGCAGAGCGGGTGATGCGCGTCGATGACCTTGCCCGTGGCCGGATCGACGCCGCCCCAGAAACTCAACCCCTCGGTCGAGACGAGCACCTCGCCTTGAGCCTTTGCGGGAACGATGATCTGCGCCATAGGCAGCCTCTCCAAATCAGGTGACGACAAAGCCGTGCGCGAAGGGGTCGCGCTCGTCGATAAAGATTGTGTTAAAGCCGGTGACCCGTGCCCAACCGGCGATGGAGGGGATGATCGCAGGCTTACCCGCCACCTCCGCCGCCGCCTCGACACGGCCTTTGAACATCGACCCGATGATGGACTCATGCACGAAGTCGTCGCCCACCTTCAGCTTCCCCTTGGCCGCCAGCTGCGCCATCCGGGCAGAGGTGCCGGTGCCGCAGGGGGAGCGGTCGATCGCCTTGTCGCCATAGAAGACCGCGTTTCGGGCGTCGGCCTCCCCCGCGCGGGGGGCGCCGGTCCAGAGGATATGGCTCAGCCCATTGATCGCCGGGTGTTCGGGGTGGATGAACTCATATTTCGCATTGAGCGCGGCGCGGAGTTTCGGGCTGAGACCGACCAGTTCGGAGACCGAGAAATCCGCCATATCGCGGAAGTTTTTCTGCGGCTCGACGATGGCGTAGAAATTGCCGCCATAGGCCACATCGACCACCACTTCGCCCAGGCCTTCGACCTCAGCCGTCAGCCCTTCGGCGTGGAGGAAAGCGGGCACATTGGTCAGGCGCACCTCTTCGACGAAACGCCCCTCTTGGCGGTAGGTTACATCTACCCGCCCGGCGGGGGTCTCGAGCCGCAACTGGCCGGGGGTGGCAGGTGTGACCAGCCCGTTTTCAAGCGCGATGGTGACAGTGCCGATGGTCCCGTGACCGCACATGGGCAGGCAGCCTGAGGTCTCGATAAACAGCACCGCGATGTCGCAATCATCCCGCGTCGGAGGATAGAGGATCGCGCCTGACATCTGGTCATGGCCGCGCGGCTCGAACATCAAACTAGTGCGAATCCAGTCGTATTCCGCCAGAAAATGGGCGCGCTTTTCCAGCATGTTCGCGCCCTTAAGCAGAGGCGCGCCGCCGGTGACGAGCCGCACAGGATTGCCGCAGGTATGGCCGTCGATACAGGGGAATGTGTGTTGCGTCATGTCAGCCTCTAAAAACGCGCGGGAGAGAATGGGGCAAGGTCGATGCCGGGGTCTTGGCCGGTCATCAGGTCCGCAATGATGGCGGCGGTGCCCGCCGATTGGGTGAGACCCAGATGCCCGTGGCCAAAGGCGCAGAACACATCTGGCCGGTTCGGCAACGCGCCGATGGCGGGCAGGCTATCTGGCAGCGAGGGGCGGAAACCCATCCACTGCGTGCCGCCCGAGGTATCGAGCCCCGGCAGAGAACGTTTGGCCTTTTTCAGCATCGCATCGGCCCGGGCAAAGTTCGGCGGCAGGTCGAGCCCGCCGAGTTCCACCGCCCCGCCGACGCGCAGTCCATTGCCGACTTTGCTGATGACAAAGCCATGGCCGCCGAAAGTGATCTGGCGTTTGAGGTCGAAGGCACCACTGGGCAGGGTCGTGTTATAGCCGCGCTCGGTCTCCAGCGGGATCTTCACGCCAGCGGTGCGGGCTAAATGATGCGAATGCGCACCCGCGGCCAGCACCACGCGGCCCGGCATGAAGCCATCTGAGGTCTCGACCCCGCCTGCAACCAGACGCTCGGCGCGGGTGATGGTGATCTCCCCGCCCCCTGCGCGGAAGCGGTCGGCCATCGCCAGCACATAGTCGCGCGGGTCCGAGATCGACTGCCATTGCGGGGTGAAGGTCGCATGGGTGAAGCCGGGCGCAAGACCGGGTTGATAGGCCGCGATCTCATCGCCCTTGAGATGCGTGAAGGCGATCCCCGCCTCTTCGCGGGCCTGCCATCCGGGGAGGGAGGCGCGGAACTCGGCCTCACTCTCATAGACCTGCAACTGCCCGTCGTGCCGGAGCATATGGGCCAGACCGGTTAACTCCAGATGCGGATCGAGTGCGGCTTGCGAGAGCTTCATCAGCGCCGTCTGCGCCACGGTAGAGGCACGGACCTGCGCGGGCCAGCTTGCCCTCCAAAACCGCCACATCCACGGCGCGATCCGCGCGGCGTAGCGCGGTGGTACGGAAAGCGGCCCCAGCGGATCAAGCAACCATTTCGGCGCCTGCCGGATCATCCGGGGCGAGGCGAGCGGCAGGATCTCGGTAAAAGCGAAGGCGCCCGCGTTGCCCGCAGACGCGCCCGCTGCCGGACCTTCGCGGTCGATCACCCGCACGGGCAGCCCGCGCGCCTGAAGTGCCAGCGCGATGGACAGGCCCACCACGCCCGCGCCGACAACCGTCACCGGGGTTTGGTTCATTACCGGACGCTCGACAGGAATTGACGGGTTTCTTCTTGCTGCGGATCGCCAAAGATCTGATCCGGCGCGCCGATCTCGGCCATGACGCCCTTGTGAAAGAACGCCACCCGGTCCGACACATCGCGTGCAAAACTCATCTCATGGGTGACACAGATCATCGTCATCCCCTCATCTGCCAGCAATTTGAGTGTGTCCAGCACCTCGCCCACCAATTGCGGATCGAGCGCGGAGGTCACCTCGTCAAAGAGAATGTAATCGGGCGACATCGCCAATGCACGCGCAATCGCCATCCGCTGTTGCTGCCCGCCCGACAGGCGGCTGGGGTAGACGTTGAGCTTGTCGGCCAGACCCACATGCGAGAGTTGCTGCACCGCGATCTCTTCGGCGTCCTTGCGGCCCATGCCCTTTACCTTGCGGGGGGCAAGTGTCACGTTTTCCAGCACCGTCAGATGCGGGAAGGCGTTGAACTGCTGGAACACGATGCCGATTTTACGGCGCAGCTTGTTCAAGTCAGTATCGCGGGCGTGGACTTCGGTGCCGTCGACCACAATTCGGCCTTTGTCGATCGGCTCCAACCCGTTGATACAGGTCAGCAGCGTCGATTTGCCCGAACCCGAGCCGCCGATCACCGAGACGACCTCGCCCTTTTGCACGGTCAGGTCGATGCCCTTGAGCACCTGAAGCGCACCAAAGGATTTGTGGACGTTTTCAATCTCAATCATTTTCTTGCCACCTTTTTTCCAAGCGGCTGCCAAGCCGGGCAATGGGGAAACTGAGCGCGAAGTAGATCGCACCCGTCACGAGCAGGATGAACATCGGCTCTTGCAGGCGTGTCACCAGAATTTGTGAGGCGCGCAGCAATTCGATGATGCCAAGCCACATCACCAGCGCGCTGTCTTTCATCACACCGAGCGTCAGGCCGATCCAACTGGGCAGGCCAACCCGCAGCGCCATGGGAAAGACGATCTGCGTGAGGTCTTGGCCCCATGTCATACCGAGCGAACGGGCCGCACGGCGGGTGACCGAAGGCACCGCCTCAATCGCGCCGCGCACGATCTCAGTGCAATAGGCCGAGGTATAAAGCGCCAGCACGATGCAGGAGGTCACGAAGGGCGATATCCCCCAGCCCGCGATGGCCTGAAAGGCGTTGGCAAGGATCAGTTGGATCAACAGCGGGACCGAGCGGAAGATATCCAGCACAAAGGTCAGCGGTAGCGCCGCCCAGGGGCTGATCTGGCTGCGCAGCACCCCGAAGAAGAGCCCCAGCAGCGTGCCGCCCACCACTGCGAAGGCGGTGACCGAAAGCGTCACGCCTGCGCCTTTGAGCATGAACAACAGGTCGTTGAAGGTCAGAGCCGTATCAAACATCTATTCTCTTCCTTCAGTAGCGAAACAGGCGGGCGGCCAGAAGCCGTGCGCCGAGCATCACGGCTTTGGCGATCACGTAGTAGGTCACCGCCGCCAGTGCGAAGAATTCAAAGGTTCGGAAACTGCGCGCGTTGAGGTCTTGCGTCACCCCGGCGAGATCCGAATTCAGCCCCACCGTGACGCCCAGAGAGGTCATCAGGATCGCCCAGATCATCTGGTTCGTGGTCGGCAGGAAGGAGATGCGGAACATCTGCGGCAGGATAATCAGGCGAAACGCTTTGGCCTGCCCCATGCCCAGTGACCGCCCGGCGCGCAGCTGTGTGCCCGGAATGGCGCGCATCGCGCCGCGGAACGTCTCGCAGAGGTAGCCCGCGTTGTTGAACGCGATCCCGGCCAGAAGTGCGGCATAGGGGCTGAGGTAAATCCCGAAAGACCCAAGCCCGAAATGCGCCATGTAAATCTGGAAAAGCGCGGGCGTGTTACGTGCCACTTCGACCCATGCGGTCGCAGGCGCCCGCAGCCAGCGCGACTTGGCATCGCGGCCTACGGCCAGCAGCACGGCAATGGTCACGCCGATCAACATCGACAGGATTGATATCTGTAGCGTAACCAACGCGCCTTCCAGCATTTCTGGGAAAGCGCGAAAGGCCTGTCGCCATTGAAAGGTGTAGTTGCCCATCATGTGCTCCGATCAGCGGTTATCGGCAGTGGGGGCCGCAGGCTGCGGCCCCCGCATCCATCAACGATAGGCTTTGGCGATGGTCAGGTCAGGCGCGTCGCCGCCGACCCATTTGTCAAAGAGTTCCTGATAGCGACCCGAGCGCACCTGCTGGTTCACAAACAGATCGAGATAGTTCAGCAGACCGTATTCCTGACGCAGGCCGATCAGACCGACATAGTCCACGTCAAAAGGCGCATCGCCCGCGATGGTCAGACCTTCGAATTTGCCGCCGTTAACGATGGAGGAGGCCACGGTGGAGGTCACGACCGTCGCATCAATCTGGCCTTGGGACAGCGACAGGAACACATCGGCTTGGCTCTGATAGGAGCGGAAGCTGCCCTCGTCCCATGCGTCGACCTGCTCTTCGAGCGCGATGGCCTCAAACGTGCCCGCGACGGAGCCGACGGTTTTGCCCTTGAGGCTTTCAAAGCTGTCCACGCCCGCGCCTTCGCGCGTCAGCACAACGTTGGTGAAGGCGAAGTACGGGACCGAGAAACCAACGGTCTTAGCCCGCTCCAGCGTGTCGGAGGTGGAGGCAACGCCCACATCCGCGCGGCCCGAAACGAGGGCGGGGATACGGTCAGGGAAGGGCGTCTCAACGATCTCGGCTTCGACACCCAAGGCGGCGGCCAGATCGTTGCAGTAGTCCACGTCAAAGCCGACCGGCGTGTTGCTGTCATCGCGCGAGCCCATGGGTGGGAAGTCCAGCACCACGGCGCAGCGCAGCGTGCCCGAAGAAATGATGTCGTCCAGTTTGTCGGCCTGAGCGGCGGTGCCGATCACGGTCGCAGCCACGAGGCTTCCGGCGAGTTGCGTGAATTTCATAGATATCTCCCTCTTGGGTTGGTCGCCCCCGACTCTCTCTGGGCGGGGTACGGGGTGGTATGAGGGAACTATGTCCTCATTAAAAATACAATATGTATTTTTAACTTTTATCGGTGTGTCGACATATTTTTGAACTATTGAGACGCTATCGTCGTTGTTTGGGGATGGGATAGAGCCGCAGCCGCTCCCTTTTCAGGCTGAAATGAGAAAGCCAGACACACGGTCCGGCTTTCTCGGTCTGGTGTCACTCCGCCGTGTCTTCGGGCAGAAGCGCCTCCGGCAGGTTCTGATAGGAAACAGGCCGCAGGAAACGCCGGATCGACAGGGTACCTACGCTGGTCGCGCCAAAGTTGGTGCTGGCCGGATAGGGTCCGCCGTGCACCATGGAATCCACCACTTCGACCCCTGTCGGGAAACCGTTGGCCAACAGGCGACCCGCCTTGCGTTCCAGCACCGGCATGAGGTCTCGTGCGGCGTCGACATCCGCGTCGTTCATATGCAGGGTGATGGTCAACTGCCCGTCCAACTCAACCGCCAGCGCGCGTATCTCTTCCAGCGAAGAGACTCGCACCACCAAGCCCAGAGGACCAAAGACCTCTTCATGCAGCGCCGGGTTGGCTTTGAACTCTGCGCCCGTGGTCTCGAACAGGGCCGGGGCGGCGTTGCGGCCTGTGCTGTCGGCCATATGCACTTGGCGCAGGCTTTGCGCGGATTTGAACTTGTCGCGACCCGCACAGAAGGCTTCGGCGATACCGTCGGTCAGCATGACCTGTTCGGCCACGTCTTGCAGTGCGGTGGCGGCACTTTGCACGAAGGCGTCTGCCCCTGCCCCGTCGATCACCACGGCGATGCCCGGATTGGTGCAGAACTGGCCTGCGCCCATGGTCAGGGACGCGGCCCAGCCTTTGCCCAGTTCCTCGGCCCGTGCCTCCATCGCGGCGGGGAGCATGAACATAGGGTTGACCGAGCCCAATTCGCCAAAGAAGGGGATCGGCTCTGGCCGCGCGGCGCAAAGATCAAACAGCGCCCGACCCCCGGCGAGAGAGCCGGTAAAGCCGACGGCTTTGATCAGCGGATGCTGCACCACGGCCTGACCGACCGTGCGGTTGCCGCCTTGGATCAGCGAAAACACCCCGCGCGGCATGCCGCAGCTTTCGATCGCTGCATGGATCGCTTCGGCCACGATCTCACCCGTGCCGGGATGGGCGGAGTGGCCTTTGACCACGACCGGACAGCCTGCCGCCAGCGCCGCCGCCGTGTCACCACCCGCAACCGAGAATGCCAGCGGAAAGTTCGACGCGCCAAAGACGGCGACAGGGCCGATAGGGCGTTGCAGCATGGTGATAGCGGGACGTGGTGCGGGCTGACGCTCAGGCATCGCCGCATCAAACCGGCGGTCGAGATACTCACCCTTTTCGATATGCGAGGCGAAGAGGCGCAACTGGCCTACCGTCCGGCCCCGCTCCCCTTCAAGGCGCGCTTCGGGCAGGCCGCTTTCTTGGCTGCCGATCTCGGTGATCTCAGCCCCGCGTGCGTCGATCTCATCGGCGATGGCGTTCAGAAATTTCGCGCGGGTCGCCCGGCTGGAATAGCCATAGTCCCAGAACGCGGCTTCGGCGGCTTGGCAGGCTTGGTCGACCAGTTCCACCGTGCCGACCGAAAATTCATGTGCGCTTCCGTGCGCGGGACTGGAGCTAAAACGCGCGTCGGTGGCGATCCACTCGCCAGCGATCAGGTGTTTGCCATGGGGGGTAAAGGCCATCGTCTTATCCTTTCATGCGGGCCGCGGCCCGGTGTCAGCTTGCGTCTTTCCGTCACTGCATACATGATGTATGCATGATTGCAACCCATGCTGCACGAGGCTCCAAATGACCGATACCACCCTGTCCCACGACGAACTCAATGAAATCGTCATTCGGATTTTCGAAGGTGCGGGCCTATCCCCGCTCAACGCGTCAGCCTTGGCGCGGGTGATCGTGGCGGGCGAAGGCGACGCTTGCAAATCGCACGGCATATATCGGATCGAAGGCTGCCTGCGCACGATCAAAGCGGGCAAAGTCACACCCGACGCCGTGCCGCAGGTGAGCCACGACGAAAGCGCCATCGTACGTGTGAACGCGGGCGGCGGATTCTCCAATGCTGCGTTTGACGCAGGCGCGCCGTTGCTGGCCGAACGCTGTCGCGCCACCGGGATCGCCGCGATGGTGATCAACGACTGCACCCATTTCGCCGCCCTTTGGCCTGAGATCGAGGCGCTGACGGATATGGGCCTCGTTGCCATGGCCATGTGCCCCAGCTATGCCAGCGTTGCCCCTGCGGGCGGCACCGATCCGCTGATGGGGACCAATCCCTTCGCCTTTGGCTGGCCCCGCGCGGGGGGCGACCCTTACGTCTTTGACTTTGCCACCAGCGTCGCCGCGCGGGGTGAGATCGAACTGCACCGCCGCGCGGGCACCCCCCTGCCCGAAGGCTGGGCCATTGCGCCCGACGGCAGCCCGACCACCGACCCGGTAACCGCCCTCGCCGGGGCCATGCTGCCCTTCGGCGGGCATAAAGGCTCGGCCATCTCGACAATGATCGAACTGCTCGCCGGGGTTATGATCGGTGATCTGACCAGCCCGGAAGCGCGCGATGCCCTAGGATCGCTTAGCCTTGCCCCGGCCCATGGGGAGCTGATTATCGCTTTTGACCCGGCCCGCTTCGCCGCAGGGCGTCCGGGTGATCCAATGGCCCGCGCCGAACAGCTGTTTGAGGCAATCCTCGGCCAGGGCGCGCGGCTGCCTTCGCAACGCCGTTTCAAAGCCCGCGCCGAAACGCTGCCAGAAGGCATTCCCCTGACAGCTTCTGAGAAGAAGCTTCTCGATCAATTCTTGGTGCAAGGGCTGGACGCGGTTTGAAAAAAGCGGCTCACCGCGCAGGCGGTGGGCCGATCCGATGAGAAGAAGTGGAAGAGTGAGGGACCCGTAAATAAGCACTAGCGTTCCGATCTGAAATTCATGCTATGGCACTTCACCGAGCCTCCTTGCTCAGAGAGATTCGCCGCCATGGGCGCGCACTTTCGAACAAGGCTCTTCTCATTCCAAAGGACCGAAGGAATGCTTGCACTACACACGATGCCGGCTGCATTCAGCAAAAGCGAATGCGATGCCATCATCAGAAGGATTTCGGACGTACCGACAGATGAAGCCCTGTTGGTGGGCCGGAACAGAGACCACAATCTGCGCAAATCTCAACTTGTCTGGACCGATGAAGTAGAGGGCACGGAATGGGTGATGGAGCGGCTGATTGATCTGGTGCGCACAGCCAACCGCGCGCATTTTGAATTCGACCTGACCGAGTTCGCCGAAAGCCCTCAGGTTGCAATCTACAAGGCATCCGATAGCGGACATTTCGTCTGGCATTCCGACATCGGCAGCGGCGCGGCCGCCGGAAAGCGCAAGCTGACACTTGTCCTACAGCTCAGCGATGCCGACAGCTATGAGGGTGGTGACTTGGAGGTCATGCCGGGCGCTCATACCCTCACGGCCAATCGGACGCAGGGCTGCGTGAGCATTTTCCCCAGTTTCACGCTGCATCAGGTCACGCCGGTCACAAGTGGCACGCGCTATTCGATGACGGTTTGGGCGCATGGGCCGGCGTTCCGGTAAACCTATGCTTGGTAAGGCGGTTGTCCGGACTTAAGGCAGCCTGACCCCATGACTTAGGGGGCGGCCAAGACGTGGCGCAATGTCACAAAAGAGCGGCGATCCTGCGGAAATCAAGGCGAAATTTTGAGCATTGTCAGAAGAACGCGAAGCCAATCGGCGGTTTCCCGCGCTGCCGTGCGGCAATTCGCTGAAAATTGCAGATTCAAGTTTTCAGCGGTGCCGAAAGCATTAGATAGGGAAAAAATTGCACACTCTTAACGTGTCTCTCGGAGTAATACATTGTCGGTTTCTAGCACTAAACGAATTGAAGGAACGAAGAACGATGGCTTGGAGCGGCGTCAGTTTCTGACGCTCTCGGCTGCGTCCTTTGCTGCGGCCCTTTTACCTTTGCGCAGTCAGGCGCAAGAGGTAGCCGAAGCGTCCTTCAGTTTCGATAATCTTGTCAACGAGATGCGCAAGTTGGCCCAATCGGCCTACGTCGCCCCTGAACCTGTTGAGGGTTTCCTCGCGGACCTTGATTACGACGCCTACCAACGGATCCGTTTCCGTCCAGAACAGGCACGCTGGCAGGAAAAGGGTGTTACCTTTAGGTTGCATGCCTTCCACCCCGGCTGGCTCTTCAAAGAAGCGGTCAAGATCAACGAAGTCGATGGCGACGCGGTGGCGCCGATGGGCTTTACCACAGCCGATTTTGAATATGACAATGACGACCTCGCCCAATCGGTTCCGCCCAATGCCGAGATGCCGGGAGTGGCTGGTTTTCGGCTGCATACACCGCTGAACCGCGCCGATGTTTTCGACGAGCTGATCGTTTTTCAAGGGGCCAGCTATTTCCGCGCGCTTGGCAAAGACACCCTTTATGGGCTGAGCGCCCGCGGCCTTGCCGTTAACACCGGACTGTCAGAAGGGGAGGAATTCCCCCGTTTCAGCGAGGTGTGGCTGCGCCGACCTGAGCCGGGCGACACCACGGTCATGATCTATGCTGCCCTCGATAGCCCCTCGGTTACCGGCGCGTATCAGTTTGCCGTCACACCGGGTGAGACGACGGTCGTTGAAGTCACAATGCGCCTTTTCCTGCGTAAGGATGTCAAACAGCTTGGCATTGCGCCGCTTACGTCGATGTTCCTGCACAACGGTGCGGACAAGGGTGATTTCGACGATTTCCGCCCCTCGGTACATGACAGCGAAGTCTTGGTGCTGAACGTCGGCAAAGACACGACTCTGTGCCGGCCGCTGAACAATCCACCACGGCTTGCAAGCTCGTATTTCGGGGCCGAAAACCCGCGCTCCTTCGGGTTGGCCCAACGCAACCGGGATTTTGAGCATTACCTTGATGCGCAGGCCCATTACGAGCGTCGCCCCTCGTTGATGATCGAGCCGATGGGCGATTGGGGCAAAGGTATGGTGCGTTTGGTTGAGATCCCTTCGGATTTGGAAGGCAACGATAATATCGTCGCTTATTGGATTCCTGAGGCCGATACCCTTGCCGGGGACGAATTGGGTTATAGTTACCGTATGCACTGGGGGATGAACCCACCGGGTGCGACATCTCAGACCCTTGGCCGTGTTGTGCGGCTGCGCTCTGGCCACGGCGGGGTGGCAGGTGTTGAAGCAGATACCGAAACGCGCAAATTCGTTATTGATTTTGCCGGCGGCCAACTGAGCGATATGCCAAGCGACGCAGAGCTGGAGCCTGTTGTCAGTGCGCAGAATGGTGAAATAGTAGAGGCAATCCTAAGCCGTGTAGATGGCAGAAATGAATGGCGGCTGGTGCTGGAATTGCGCGCCGAGGCCGACGCCATCGTCGAGATCAAGGCAGTTCTATCGGGATATGACCGAAATCTTACAGAGACATGGGTGTACCAATGGATCAACGCATGAGCACTAACGATGGGGAGCCCCCCTATTCGGCAATGACAACGACAGTGGAGGATTGGATGCCCCCGGTTGCCCCCCTTGTCATG
Source organism: Sulfitobacter sp. SH24 (assembly GCF_965641895.1). NCBI lineage: Bacteria > Pseudomonadati > Pseudomonadota > Alphaproteobacteria > Rhodobacterales > Roseobacteraceae > Sulfitobacter > Sulfitobacter sp. SH24. The sequence continues at coordinate 91,678 of NZ_CBFFKK010000002.1, read as the reverse complement.
CCTCGTCAAACATTGGAACGGCGCGCCCAACGGACTGGGATCGCTGAACTGACGCGGGCCTTGTTGCTGCGCCGCAAGGCCTAAGCTCAATGACACTCCAGCATCGGCAGTTGGCGGCGGATACCCCCACCCGCTTCGCGCGGGCGCTTGCCGTGACCATTTCGCTTGGCTGTGCTGCCTTGGCTTCGATGCTATTGGCAGAGGCGGCTGCACGGGATGGTTTCAGCGGTTGGGATGGCATCCGCGCCGTACTTGTTTTTGTCACGACGGCTTGGCTGGCATGGGGCGCGTCGCTTGCGTTGATCGGCTTGTTCGGGGGTAGAACAACCGCCCCTCGCCCCGACCTTCATGCGCCGCAGCCCCGCACCGTGATCGCCGTGCCGATCTGTAACGAAGACCCGCTAACCACATTCGCACGCATCGCAGCCATCGACCGGTCTGTCGCACGGGCGGATGTGACCGCAGATTTTGTCGTTCTGTCCGACACCCGCGATGATGGGCTTGCGGGCAAAGAACAATTCGCCTTTGCGCGATTGCTGCGGGAAACGAATGGTGCGGGGCGCATTTTCTACCGCAGGCGGCGCGACAATTCGGGCCGCAAGGCTGGCAATATCGAAGAGTTCATCCGCACTTCGGGCGGGGCCTATGAACTTGCCGTGATCCTTGATGCAGATAGTCTGATGGAGGGCGACACAATCCGGGCGATGATTGCTCGTATGCAGTCCGATCCACAGCTTGGCCTGTTGCAAACCCTTCCCAAAATCATCGGCGCACGGTCCTTTTTTGGCCGCGCTCTGCAGTTTGCCTCATGGTTTCATGGCCCGATCTTCACCCGTGGCCTTGCGCGCATGCAGGGCCCGACTGGGCCGTTCTGGGGCCACAACGCAATTATTCGGGTACAGGCTTTCGCGGAAAGCTGCGCCCTCCCTGAGCTTTCCGGCCCGCCCCCATTGGGCGGCCATATCCTAAGTCATGACTATGTAGAGGCCGCACTTCTCGCCCGTGCAGGCTGGAAGGTTGAGGTTGATGAAACCTTAGCTGGCTCATTCGAGGAAGGTCCGGAAAACGTGCTTTCTTTCGCCCGAAGAGAGCGTCGCTGGTGCCAAGGCAACCTACAACATTCCCGGCTGATCTTTGCCCCTGGACTTGCGGGTTGGAGCCGTTTTGTGTTCCTCCAGAATGTGACCGCCTATGTTGTCTCTCTCCTCTGGGCGGCGTTTTTGTTCACCTCGGCCATCAGCACGCTTTACGCGCCGCCGCCGGAGTATTTCCCCGGGCCGTACCAACTCTTCCCCGTATTCCCTGACACCAGCACACGCGAAATCACGTTGCTGGCCTTGGGCGTTCTGGGCCTGCTGGTGGTGCCAAAAATGCTGATCCTTCTGCATGCCATCTTGTTTGATCGCGCACGAGATTTTGGCCGCAGCCTGCGCATGGCGCTTTCCGTGCTGACCGAAATCATTCTGACCACGCTTTTAGCCCCGTTGATGCTGCTTTATCATAGCCGCGCCGTGGTGCAGGTTCTATCGGGGCAAGACGGCGGCTGGCCTGCCAATCAGCGCAACGAAGGGCAACTCAGCCTACGTGACGGTTGGGCGGCCGGGTATTGGATCGTTTTGGTCGGGGCGGCGATCATCGCTGCGGTGCAGTGGCTGGCGCCTGACCTGACAATCTGGCTGCTGCCAGTGGCTGTCCCGATGCTGTTTACCCCCTTTCTCATCGCCTGGACCTCCCTTCCGCTGAACCGTGTCCTGTTCGCTGTGCCTGAAGATGCGGCCCCCCTAGATGTCGTGACAGAGTACGATAGCATCTGCGATGTCTGGCGCCTGACATGGAATGATGAACACTTGATGCCCAAAGCCACTTCGCCGGACCTGACACATGCAACAGCATAATCCCGGCCTACCCCCTGCGGCCGCGGCCGTCGGGACCGTCCGCGTGGGCAAAGCCCCCCGCGATCCGCGCATTGATGTGTTTCGCGGCATCGCGCTAGTAATGATTTTTATCAATCACGTGCCAGGGAACCCCTATGAGTATTTGACCATCCGCAACCTTGGTTTTGCCGACGCTGCAGAAGCGTTTTTCCTCATGTCCGGTATCGCCGCAGGTCTGGCCTATACGCCTAGGTTTATTGAAAAAGACCGCATGAGCCATGGGCTCTGGCGTGCAATTGCGCCGTTGTGGAAACGCGCGTGGTCGCTCTACGTCGTGCAGATCGCGCTTTCTGCCGTGGCATTGGGCATCTTTGCGGCAGCGTTTCAGATCACCACGCAGGCTGAGTTCCTGACCAAGATCAACATGCGACAGGTATTTCAAAACCCGACCCAAGCTCTGATCGGCATCCCGCTTTTGACGCATCAGTTCGGCTATGTGAACATTTTGCCCGCCTATTCGGTCCTGCTCGTTTGCGCCCCGGCGGCGATCATGCTTGGGCTACGTCGGCCCCGGCTGCTGTTGGCCCTGTCGCTTACTCTATGGCTCGTGACCGGTATTTACCGCCTGAACCTTCCAAACTATCCCAATCCGGGCGGCTGGTTTTTCAATCCCTTCGCATGGCAGGCGATTTTTATCTGCGGGCTGCTCGTGGGGCTCAGCCAACGCCAAGGCTATCGGTTCTTTCCCCAGTCCAGAGCGTTGTTCTGGCTGTCAGTCACAGTGCTGCTGGGGATACTTGCATGGAAATACGTGCCAGGATTGGGTCAGTTCTTGAACCTTCAAATGCATCATTTGCGAGAGGCTGGCGTGCCTTTCAATTTAACGTCGCATGACAAAACCTATCTCTCGGCCCCTCGGTTCATTCATATTCTGGCTTTGGGGTATTTCTTGTCGCAACTTCCCACAGTGACCCGCATGGCAGCGCATCGGATGGCCAGCCCCTTCCGCCTGATTGGGCAGCATGGGCTTCTTATCTTTGCAAGTGGGACCGTTCTGGCACTGTTTTGTCAGACTTTGATGCTCGCCAAACCGGAAGCCGTGTGGATGGTTTGGGTTCTACCCGTACTCGGAACAGGCGCGCTCTTAGGCATCGCGCGGATTGCCGAAGCATCACGGCGGGTGCTGTCTGCCCCACCGACAGCAGCGGAAAGACAGCCCGCCTTAACTGGAACAGGCTTTGAAAAACCGCTTACAGTACAATCAAAACTTTAACTTGAAGGGGCGATGCTAATCCCGGCGCGCCCATTTGCGCCATGCCATCCAAGCAACACCCAAGCCGCCCGCAATCAACGCCAAATGGCGCGGGCGGATACCGCGCCCGGTCGAGGTATCCTCTCCGGGATGATAGCGCGGGTCGAGCAGGCGGGTATTGGCAAGAAAGCCACCCATCACTGTCTCTGTGTCTCGAAAGACGGCGCGAAGCCCTCGGCCTTTCTTGCCGTTGAGGCTCTCAATCATTCCAATCATTGATCCAGTCCGGGCCATTACCTCGGCCACGCGCTCTGGCGTTCGGCCCAGATGTTCACCGATCAGGCGGTTCCTAAACCCTTCGATCACCTGCGCGGGCTGCTCAATCGCGACATCGCATTCCGTGTCAAACCCCATTGAGCGGTTATTGAGGTTGCTCGACCCCAATCGCAAAAGGTGGTCGTCGATAATCATAATCTTCGCATGGACATAGATCGGCTCCCCTGCTTCGGTGACAGGGAAATAAATGCGGAAACGGTTTTGATGGTCGGCGCGCTTAAGCTCTTCGACCAACCGTTCCCGCAGGACATGCATGGCGTCATCTTCCAACTGCGATTCCGCATCGCGCGGGTTGATGATAACAATCTCCGGGCCATCATCTTCGGCCAGCCGGGCCTTCAACGCCTCGCAAACCGTTTCTGCGGCCAGATACTGAGATTCAATATAGATATACTCGCGCGCTGACTTGATTCCTGAGAGGTAGAGTTGCTCAATCTCGTTGACCAAGGGGGCGTCATCGAATGGCGGCTCGGACCGTGCGATCCCCACATCAATGCCTTCGGCATCAACGGGTAGGCGGTCGGGCCATTCTGACTGCGACATATCGCTGGGCTGTTCAATCTCATCCCCCGTGGCCCGCAGCCATCGGCGACGAGAGAGTTCACCGAACGCCGCTGCGGCAGGACCAGACATGGCCGAAGTTGCGTCGTGCCATGGGTCGGATGGTGTGCCATCTTTACGAATTCGGCGCGGATCGTTCGGCAGGTGCTCAGGCGTATCCCAGCGATCTTCGGTCGCGTCGATCCCGCCGCAAAAGGCCAGCGCATCATCGGCCACGACGATCTTTTGATGGTGGCAGGCGCCAAAGGGGTGGTGTCCGTCCAACGCGAAATGAATCCGATCACCACCGAATAGGCTAAGGGCAAGTGACGGCACCAGACGCCCCGGCGCGGCCAAAACCGCCCCATTCCATTTCAGCAGATAGACATTCAGTTCCGGCGTATGCTCAACCACCGCTTCGACAAAGGCCCCAAGTTGATTGGGGAAGCCATCCGGCGCATTGCCGTTCTCGTCGCTCTCACCCGGCAGCATCTCAAGCTCAAAATCAAAATCCCAGCCGATCAACATCAACTGCTGCCGCGCCCCAAGAAAAATCTCACGCAAAACCCGGAAGTAATCCGCCGCATCCACGATGAGACCAAAACGGTCAGCCCGCGCGACGCGCCATGTCGTGCTATCGTTGAAAAGGCTTTGGCTGCTTGCCCCATCAGTCGGACGCCCTTGGCCCGCCTGTGCCAAACTCAAATCGCCGCGCACGGTTATGTCCCTTTCGGTTCGGTCCTACATGGCTAAACGCCCGCCGCAGGGGGAAGTTGCATGTGTCACAAAATATCACCCGAAAGGCCCGTTCAGACAGGCTGTGCTTCAGACAGCTCGCGTTGCAGCCGGGCTTCTTCAGCGGCTTTTGGCGTGGTGAACCGCGCCAGTAGGAAGTAGGCGACCGGCGTGAGATATAGGGTGGAAAGCGTGGCCATGCCCAAACCACCGACGATCACCCAACCCAATGCCTCGCGCGCCTCGGCCCCCGCGCCCGAAGACAAGATCAGCGGCACGCCCCCCAGCACGGTCGAGGTCATCGTCATCATGACCGGGCGCAGCCGGATCGTCGACGCGCCAAAAATCGCCTCATGAATATCGGCGCCCTGATCGCGTAGCTGATTGGCAAATTCAACGATCAAAATCCCATTTTTTGCCATGATCCCGATCAGCATCACCAAACCAATCTGGCTATATACATTCAAGCTTTGCCCCGTCATCAGCAGTGCAAAGATCGCACAGGCCAACCCCAATGGCACTGTCGCCATCACCACGACTGCCGAGATGAAGCTTTCAAACTGTGCGGCAAGCACGAGGAAAACCACAAGGATCGCAAAGCCGAATGTCACAAAAAGCCCCGAGCTGGTCTGATCCAATGCGGCCGCCTCGGCCAAGGGCACGATGAGGTTTTCATCGGCGAGCACTTCATCGCCGATTGCCCGAACTTGCACCAACGCATCACCCAACGACAGGCCCGCTGTCAGCCCGGCAGAGATCTCGACTGAGCGGTTCTGATCTTCGCGGTCCAACTCGGGTGCCACGGCTCGTTCCTCTAGCGTGACGAAACTGGCCAGCGAAATCATCTGCCCGGTGCCGGATTGCACAAAGACATTTTCAAGGTCACGCGGGTCGTTCACGGGGTCTGAGGTCGACAGCATCTGCACCCCATAGCTGGTATCATCGATAAACACCGACGCGACCTCTCGCCCGTCGAGCATGGCCTGCAAAGCCTGACCCAAACCGGTGATATCAACGCCTAAATCGGCGGCCAATGTCCGGTCAATCTGCACGAACAACTGCGGCTGTGTGCGCTCATACTCCAACCGAACCTGCCCCATAGCGGGGTTTGTGCTCAGTCGATCAACCATCGCCTGTGCAACCTCGGACAGTTGCTCATAGTTGTTCCCAGTGATCGCAAAAGACAGCCCGCGCCCTGCACCGCGAATACCAAGCGAGTTGGGCTGGATCGCAAAAGCCCGCACCCCGACGATGCCGCGCAGCTTGCCGTTCATTTCGCCCACGATCTCATCCTGCGCGCGTTCGCGGTCTGCCCAACCGGCAAGGGTGAACACCATGAACCCCCGATTATCCGCGCCAAATCCGGTGATGGAGAAGATGTTCGTTACCTCTCCGGTTTGCTGTAGCGGAGTGATAAGGTCTTCGATCTCGCGCATTTTACCTTGGGTATACTCAAGCGAGACACCCTGCGGGGCCGTGACGCTGAGCAGAGCAACTGCCCGGTCTTCACGCGGTGTCAGCTCTTGGCGAATTTCGCCTGAGACCAACGCCGCCGTCAGCGCCACGAAAGCGGCGATCAGCACCACAACATAGGGCATTGCCAGCGCCCAGCGAAGCGTCGCGGCGTAAAGTCGATAAAGCCCGTTGCCAAGCGCCACCACCGGCCCACGCGGATTTTCGACCGCAGGTCGGGTCAACAGTCGACTGGCCAACACCGGACAAAGGCTGAGCGCTACGACGGATGACAGCATCACCGCGATGGCGAGGGTAAAGCCGAATTCACGGAACAACCCGCCCGCTTGGCCCGGCAGGAAAGACAGCGGAATGAAAACCGCCGCCAGCGTCGCCGTAGTTGTGACCACGGCAAAGAACACTTGTGATGTGCCCAAAACCGCTGCCGCCCGTGGCCCCATGCCTGCCGCACGCTGGCGCACGATGTTTTCCAAAACCACAATCGCATCATCCACCACCATGCCCGTGGCCAGAACCAAGGCGAGAAGGGTCAGGATATTGATCGAAAAACCAACAAGGTAGATCGCCGCCAACGTGCCGATCAAGGCGACAGGAAGGGTAAGTGCCGGGATTAACGTGGCGCGGAAATCGCGCAAAAAGATGAAAATCACCGCGACCACGATGCCGACGGCAAAGGCCAGCGTGGACAGCACTTCGCGGATCGAACCCGAGATAAAGGTCGCGTCATCAGAGGTTACAAAGATCCGCACATCATCGGGCAAGGTGTCGTTCAACTCTGCCACCACGGCGCGCACGTCGTTTGAGATTTCTAACGTGTTCGAGGTTGCCTGCCGAATAATTCCGATGCCCAACCCCAATTGCCCGTTCGCGCGTAAGATCGTCTCTCCCTCGGCGGGACCGAGTGTCACCTGAGCAACATCGCCAAGCCGGACATTCTCCTTGATTTCCATCGCCTCGAACGCCTGCGTGGTCGCGACGCTGGCTGTTGTCCGCACGTTGATCGACTGGCGGTCCCCCGCCAGATCGCCCGCAGGTGCGTCATAAGCGACATCCGCCAAAGCGCCTTGGATATCACCCAAGGTTAAGCCTCGGCTGGCCAGCTCCAACTGATCAATATCGACGCGAAAAAACGGTTCTCGGTCGCCGTAAACTTGCAAATCCGCAACCCCGTTGACCGAGATTAGGCGGTCTTCGACCCTTTCCTGCACCAGTTTGGTCAGTTCCTCGGGCGAACGGCCCGTTGACGTCACAGCGATCCGCATTACCGGTTGCGCATTTGCGTCAGCCTTGACGATCTGCGGCTGTTCGGCTCCATCAGGGAGTTGGTTCACGATCCGCGCGACAGCGTCACGCACATCGGTGGCGGCCACGTCGATATCGGTGCTGTCGTTGAACTCCAGCGTGACCCGACTGCGTCCGAAGCGTGAGTTCGATGATATTGCCCGCACGCCGGAAACACGGCCCACCGCGCCTTCAATCCGCCCCGTTAGCTCTTGATCCACAGATTCAGGCGACGCGCCTGAGAATGTCGTGGTGACGGTTACGACGGGCCTGTCGACATTGGGCAGTTCGCGAATTTCCGCTCCAAAAAGCGCGGCAATGCCCGCCAGCACGATCAGCGCATTTAACACAAAAGCAAGGATTGGGCGCCGGACAAACAGCGCGGTGCCAGCGCCGGTAGAAGGCGGTGGCGCGCCTTCGCCAGATGCCTCGGCGCTCATAGGGTTTTCTTTTCTGCGGGGGCTGCGTCTGACTGCACGCTGCCAGATCGATTGACCTCTCGGACATCGCCCCCTTCGCGCAGGGTTTGCACGCCCTCGGTTACCACAACATCAGCCGCGGTCAGCCCCTCCGACAGGACCAACACGGAATCGCTGTTGCGCTGCGCGATTTCAACCGTGACTTGGTGTGTCTTGCCCTCTCGAACCGTCCAAACAAACGGCCCATCAGAAGACCACTGCACCGCCAACGGTGGGATCGCCAAAAGCGCCTCTCCGACAAATGTGAGGCTAACAGAAAAAGCCATACCTGCACGCAGCTGGTCATCTTCGTTGGGCACCCGGCCCTGCACCAAAAGGGTACGGCTGGCGCGGTCAATCACGCTGTCGATCGCGCTGACTTCGCCCTTAAGCGTTAGATCCCGCATACCAAGAGGGGTAACCGTGATCTCTTTGCCCAAGGCCAATTTGCCGACCACCCGTTCCGGCACGCGAAAATCAATCAGAATTTCGCTGCGGTCGGTGATTGTGGCAAGCTCGTCTTGGGCATTAACGCGGTCGCCTTCCTCAATGTCGGTGATCCCAACCCAGCCCGAGATCGGCGCGAGGATCCGGCGTTGGGACAGATCAAACTGCGCTTGGCTCAGAGCGAGTTCGGCGCTCTCCAAGGCCAGCTCAGTCTCGCGCAGGCGCACTTCGCTGACCGCGCCGGTGTTTTGCAACCGCTCAACGCGCACTTGTTCGGTGCGGGCATTCTCTAGTTGCAACTCGGCCTGTTTCTGCGCAATCCGCTCCGCTTCATTCTCCAACAGAGCGATCACCGTGCCCGCCTCAATCAATTGCCCGGCGGGCAGATTGAGTTCGGTGATGACCCCCACAGCGTTGGACCGCACGGTCACTGACCGGCGTGCACGCCCGTCGCCGATTGCGGTGATGCGGTCGGCCAATGTCTCTTCACCCACCTCGGCGGTTACCACCAGAGACGGCCCGCCGCCGCCCCAGCCAGCACCGCCACCGTCCGCTTCCTCCGGTGCGGGATCAATTCCCAAGAGTTCAAGCAAACCGGTATCGGCCACAAAGGGGCGCGACGCGGGCACATAGGTTAACATCACATAGAGCCCAGCAACGAGAACCAGCAAAAATACGATAAATTGGCGCAAAGATTTCACAAGGGTGCGCTTTCAAATGGCGTTACAAGGCGCATAATTGAGCATTCCCCCAAAAAAGGCACGTCAAATCTGCTTGATCGATGGCCAAGCATTCCACGAAGGAGCCGCAGGCTGATACGACTATGACGCGGAACCAAGTCTGGTGGAAGAGCGTCAGGGTTGAATACTAGAAATTACAGATCAGCCGCACATATTTTGGGATCACCGGGGCCAAGATGGCCTATGCCGAGGCCGTATTTAAGACCAAGGGGACATTATGCGCGCTACCGTTATGCCACTGGTGACATTGCTATTGGGCTTTTCGCTTTTACAGATGAGCAATGGGTTGCAAGGTACGCTTTTGGCCATCCGAGCGGGGCTTGAAGGCTTTGGCGGGGTCACCACGGGCCTAATCATGTCGGGCTTTTTCGCTGGGCTAAGCATCGGCTCATTCGTCGCCCCGCGCCTAATCAGCGGCGTGGGCCATATCCGCACCTTTGCCGCGCTCGCCTCTGTCGCCTCGGCGGCGGCGCTGATGCATCTTGCCTTTATCGATCCGTGGGTCTGGATCGCGGTGCGCTGCCTGACGGGCTTTGCCTTTGCCGGGTTGATCATCGTGACGGAAAGCTGGCTCAATGCGTCGGTCAGTTCGGCACAGCGCGGCAAGTTGTTGGCGGTTTACGGGATGGTCGGCATGGCCTCGGGCGCTGCGGGGCAGTTTCTGCTCAACCTCGGGGACCCGGCTGAATTTATCCTCTTCGTGCTTGTCTCGATCGTGATGTCGCTGTCGCTCGTGCCGATCTCGCTCACCCGTGTCGAAGGGCCGCGTGCCGAAGGCACGCAAGAGCCCCCCTCCCTGCGCCGTCTGTGGGGTCTATCTCCCTATGGCGCGGTAAGCGCGGGGCTGGTCGGGGCCTCTATCGGGACGTTCTATGGGCTGGCACCGTTGTTCGCGCAGGAGATGGGCTATGCCCAATCGCGTATCGCGCTGCTGATCGCGGCCTTCACCATCGGGGGGCTGGTGTTGCAGTTCCCGCTTGGCTGGATGTCTGACCGGGTGAGCCGCCGGGGCCTGAGCGTCGGACTGGCCGCAGCAGGCGGCGCGCTGATGATGTTGACCCTGCCGATCCCTGCACCATCAAGTACAGTGCTGTTGATCTTGGGCTTTGCCATCGGCGGACTAGTCCTACCCGCGCAGTCCATCGTCATCGCCCATGTCAACGACCGCGCGCCGGGGTCGGCGGTGGTCGCCGTCTCAGGCGGCTTGGTGCTGATGCAAGGCATCGGCGCGGCAATCGGACCGCTGCTGGCGGGTGTACTGCTGGATACGCTGGGGCCGCGCGGCCTGCCGCTGGCGCTTGGCGGCTTTCAACTTATCATCGTGGCATGGGGGCTGCTGCGCATGACCCTGCGGAGCGATCCCGAAACCCAAGAGCGGCACGCGGCACCGCCGCTCACCCCGAACTTTGTCGAAGGCGAGTTGAGCCGCGAGGAATAGCGCGGCTTAGCCTTTCGGCCAGCTCTCGGGTACGTTGCTGCGCAACTCATCCAACCACGGTGTCGCCACAGAGTCCGACGGCGCACGCCAGTCGCCGCGTGGCGACAGCGCGCCCCCGGCGCTGACCTTGGGCCCGTTCGGCAGCGCCGAGCGTTTGAATTGGCTGGTGGCAAAGAACCGGTGCAGGAATTTCTCGAGCCAATGGCGGATGGTTTCGAGGTCATAGCCATGGCGTTTGGCCTGCGGGAAACCATCCGGCCAGCGCCCCTGTTCGGTATCATGCCAAGCGTGCCACGCCAGAAAGGCCACCTTTGATGGCGTGAGCCCGTAGCGCATCGTGTGAAAGAGGAAGAAGTCATTTAACTCATAGGGACCGATCATCGCCTCGGTGCTTTGAATCTCCTCACCCTCTCCGGCGGGGACCAGTTCGGGGGAGATTTCGGTCTCCAGAATGGCGTCGAGCACTTTATCGGTCTCAGCGTCGAACTGGCCTGAACGGCTGGACCAGCGGATCAGATATTGGATCAACGTCTTCGGCACGCCGGTGTTCACGGCATAATGGCTCATCTGATCGCCCACGCCATAGGTACACCAGCCAAGCGCCAGCTCACTCAGATCACCTGTACCGATCACGAAGCCCTGCCGCTGGTTGGCCAACCGGAAGAGGTAATCGGTGCGCAGCCCGGCCTGCACGTTTTCAAAGGTGATGTCGTAAACCGGCTCCCCGTCTGAGAAGGGGTGATCCATATCCTCCAGCATCTGCCGTGCGGCGGGGCGGATATCGATCTCATCAGCGCTGATGCCCATGGCGCGCATCAGCTTCCAAGCGTTCGACTTCGTGCCCTCGGACGTGGCAAAGCCGGGCATGGTGAACCCCAAAATACGGTCGCGCGGGATGCCCATCCGGTCACAGGCTTTGGCCGCCACGATCAACGCATGGGTGGAATCGAGCCCGCCAGAGATGCCGATAACCATGGTCTTGCTCTTGGTCGCCTCGAACCGGCGGCGCAGGCCTTCGACCTGAATGTTGAACGCTTCATAGCAATCTTGATCCAGATGGCTTTCGCGGTTCGGCACATAGGGGAAACGGCGCACCGGACGTACGAGGCCTGCGTTTTCATAGTGCGGCCGATGGGTGAACGTCACGCGGCGGAATGAGGATGCGCGGTGCCGGGCGGCGTCATGGAAACTTCCCGTCCGCATCCGCTCAGATTGAATCCGCCCGCAGTCCACATCGGCGATGGTTAGTTCCGGCTCCAACGGAAAGCGGGTGGATTCCGCCAGCAGATCGCCCAGTTCGTGGATCATCCCCTGCCCGTCCCACGCGAGATCAGTCGTGCTCTCACCCGGACCGGCTGCGGAATAAACGTAAGCGGCAAAGGCCCGCATGGATTGTGACCGGCACAGAAGGTGGCGGTCAGAGGATTTGCCGATGACGATATTGGAGGCCGAAAGGTTGGCAAGGATCAACGCCCCCCCAAGTGCGGCATCCGACGAGGGCGGCGCGGGGGTCCAAAGGTCTTCGCAGATCTCGGCATGGAAGAGAAGGCCGGGCAGATCCGTCGCTTCAAAAATCAGATCGTCGCCAAAGGGTACGCGACGCCCCGCCACGGTGATTTCACCGCTGGTGTCACGGCCGTGGGCAAACCAGCGCTTCTCATAGAACTCGCGGTAGTTTGGCAGGTAGGATTTCGGCACCACGCCCAACACCACCCCGCGCGAGATTGCGATGGCACAGTTGTAAAGCCGCCCCTCGCGGCGCAACGGCGCCCCAAGTAGGATTACCGGTGTCATCTCGGCGCTGGCCTCAATCAATACAGCAAGGGCGTCTTCAACAGCATTCAGCAGCGCGTCCTGCATATGCAAATCGTCAATTGCATAGGAGGAAAGCGACAGTTCCGGGCAAACCAATAGATCGACGCGCGCCGCATCTGCTCGGCGCATTTCCTCCAGCAGGCTATCACGGTTAAACGTCACATCGGCAGGCCGCACCCGCGGTGTGCAGGTGGCCACGCGGACAAAACCATGACGGTGGTAGGCGGTAAAGGCGTCGGCTTGGCTCGTGCTCACGTCAGAGTTTCCTTCAATATCGTCATTTGGCAGCGTTCTAGGGTCATGGCGCGGCAGATTGACCCGATGAACCTTGTTACACCCTTCGCGTGCAAGCGCAAAATGCATGGGTTTCTCTTCGGCCTTCACGCGGGGCGTCTGATAGGACTGTACATTGACCCAACCTTGCCTGCCTGCTTAACATTGCAAGAAATCAATCCGCGCGCATCCATAGACAGGACCAAAAGCGATGATCGACCTTTATACATGGACCACCCCAAACGGCCGCAAGGTCTCAATCCTACTCGAAGAATTAGGGATCGACTACAACGTGCATGCCATAAATATTGGCAAAGATGAACAACACGCCCCCGAGTTTCTAAAGATCAGCCCCAACAACAAAATCCCCGCCATCGTCGATCATGAGGCCGGGGTCAGCTTGATGGAATCCGGCGCGATCATGTGGTATCTGGCCGAGAAGCATGGCCGCTTCTTGCCAGAAGGTCAGACGGCGCGGGCAGAGGTGATGCAATGGCTGATGTGGCAGATGGGCGGTTTCGGCCCCATGGCCGGGCAAGCGCATCATTTCTTGCATTTCAACCCCGGCAAAGCCGCCTATGCCGAAGAGCGGTTCGGCGCTGAGGTCAAACGCCTCTACTCCGTGCTCGACAAACAACTTGAAGGGCGCGACCATATCTGCGGCGAATATTCGATCGCCGATATGGCCTGCTGGCCTTGGGTTTCGCGCTATGAATGGCAGCAGATTGACCTTGCCGATTATCCTAATGTGCGTGCGTGGTACCAACGCCTGCGGGCGCGGGACGCGGTGCAAAAAGGCTACCATGTCCCCAAAGTGATGGGCGACATCCCCGAAGGGTAAACGCGCCCACTCCGCGCGCTTTGCAAGACTGCAACGTGGGCGGGAACCATCTCATAAGTTGAACGGTTGCACTCGCATGGGAAGTGCTGCCGTTCGCGCAAGCTTCCCGTTCTATGAATAGGGAGTGAATTGTGACGCCTGATTTGATGGTTTTTCATATTGCCAGTTGTCGGGCCCTGCCATGAACAGTGCGCCGCGTTTCGATCCATTCCCGCCCGCATCCCAAATTAACGTTTTGAACGATGCTGCCAGACATGCATTGCGCGCGGCAGCACGGAAAGAAGAAATCGGCGAAAGGCCGATCGGCACATCCATCGACATTCTTCGCGACGCCGGATTGATGCTGGAGGACGGCGCGACCACGCCGCTGCGCACCGTTCACGCGCTGATGCAGATTGGCGCGGCCAATCTTAGCGTCGGGCGGTTGTGGGAGGGCCATGTGAACGCGCTGCGGCTCATCCATCTGTACGGCAATACCGCGCAGGCAAGCCACGCAAAAGAACTGACTCGGCAAGGTGGCCTTTTGGGGGTATGGGGCGCAGATGGTCAAAAACCTGCTACGATTAGCGACGGTGCATTGCAGGGTGAAAAGGTTTTTGCCTCAGGCCTTGGCACTGTCACCCATGCACTCATTTCGGTGAATTCTGGCTCCAAAGTTCAACTAGCGCTGATTGACGTGACCGACCCGCAACGCGGCGATGCTTCGCAATGGGATATGTTGGGCATGCAGGCCACCGCCTCGGGCAAGTTCGATCTTTCCGGCATAGCCGTGACTAAGGAAAACCTTATCGGCGTCCCCGGCGACTATCTGAAAGAGCCGCATTTCGTGGGTGGGGTCTGGCGGATCGCCGCACTTCAGGCTGGCGCTGCGGCAGGGCTGATTGATGCGGCGGCAACCGCTCTTCGCGACATGGACCGGTTAGAGGCTGACGCCCAATTGGCACGACTTATGCAGGTACTGATGCGTGTCTGGGCCGGGATGGCATTGGCGGAACGCGCGGCGCTTGCCAGTTTGGATAACGCCCCAGAAGAGACCATCGTTAGCACCTCAATCGCCGCACGGATTTATACCGAAGAAGGCGCCTTGGAGGCGATCAAAGCGGTGGAGCAAAGCCTCGGACTGCGACACTTCGCGGCAGCATCCGAAACTGGACGCATGGCGCGTGACTTGTCGGTCTACCTGCGCCAAGCCGCACGGGATGCGTTTTTGAAGCGCGCCGCACGCCATGCCCTTTCCAGCGAAGAAACAATCTGGGGGGTCTTTAAATGAGTGGAAACTTAGCCCTCCACCAAGCCCTCTCGGGCCACGAGAAGATTGTGGTTCTGGCCCCTCATCCTGATGACGAAACCCTTGCATGTGGAGGCTTGCTTGCCCGCGCCTTCGCGGATGCAGGCGCACATGTGATCTGCCTGACCGACGGGAGCGCCAGCCACCCGTCCTCCGTTAACTGGCCGTCAGCGCGATTGGCCGCTGAACGCCACATCGAGTTGATCAAAGCAGTTGAAATCTTGGGCGGCACGGCTGACGACGTGACATGGCTCGGCTTGCCCGACAGCCGCCTGCATGTGGTCGCTGAAACCGAAGTTTTGGCAGCGCTCACCGAAGTGATCGACAGACACAAAGCAAAGCACGTCTTTGTGCCGGCCCGCGAAGACAAGCATTGCGACCATCAAACAACGGCGCAGCATGCCGAAACCCTGCGGGGAAAGCGGCCCGACCTGCATTTCCACAGCTACCCGGTCTGGAGCCGTTGGGACGATCCAGAGTTTGCACAGAATACCGCGCGATATGACCCTGTCCGCCTCAATACCTCTGCGGTGCGCCAGACCAAGATCGCCGGGATCCGGGCCCATCGTAGCCAGCTTGGACAGATCGTGCAGGACGACCCCGACGGCTTTGTCTTGCCCGAAGCAATGGTCGACCTCTTCGCCCAGAACGACGAAATTTTCTGGAGGATGCCGTGATGGGTGTGGGGTTGGATCACCTGCAAGGGCTTTATGCACAAACCAGCGATCCTTGGGGGTTTGAACATAGCGCCTATGAACAAGCCAAATTTGCAGCAACCCGTGCGGCGCTGTCACAAAGCGGATACCGCTCGGCCTTTGAGTTGGGTTGCGGCAACGGGCAATTGGCGCGGCATCTGATCGACCTTTGCGCGCGCTATACCGGGATGGACGCCGTGGCCAGCGCCCTGCGCGCCGCACGGCAGGCGGTTCCCCAAGGCCGGTTCGTTCAGGGCTTCTACCCCGGTCCCTTGCCAGAGGGCGATTTCGATCTGCTGATCCTGTCGGAGGTGCTGTATTTCCTTGATCGTGCGGGACTGGAACAACTGGCAATCGACATTCAGGCCCGATGGCCGCAGGCCGAGATCATCTGTGTGACATGGCTTGGCCCCACCGGAAATCCGCTTCAGGGAGAGGAAGCGTTGAAAGGATTTGCACAGGCACTTGCAGCCCGTGATTTCGCCCGACTGACCCAAACCGACGATTACCGCATCGACCGGGCACTGCCGGGGAGCGGCGAATGAGTTTCGAGCGCTGTAAGGATACCGCGATTATCATCCCCGCCCGCAATGAGGCGGAGCGGATTGGCGATTGCCTCATCGCGCTGGCGCCACAGTGCAACGACCGTGTCCGTGTGATTCTTGTGATGAACAACACCGACGATGACACCGGCGCAGTAGCACAGGCCATTGCCTTGCAGCAAAGTCTTGATCTGACCGTTCTTGACCTCACCTTCGCCCCCGGCATGGGGGTTGGCGCTGCTAGACAGCGCGGCTGCGCCTTGGCGTTAGAACAGATGCCCCACCTGCGCCACATCCTGACAACCGACGCTGATTGCCGTGTCAGCCCCGATTGGGTCGCGCAGAGCCTTCACCATCTGCAACAGTTTGATGCCATCTGCGGCAAAGTCACGTTGAACCCCAAAGAGGCCGTCTGCTTGGCCGGATTAGACCCGAATTTACACCACTATGAAGTTGCTTACCGCCAATTGGTAATTGAGTTCTACGCCCGCAATGCCCCCAATTGTGCCAATCTGCGCGGCAGCCACGGCGGGGCCCCCGGTGCCAGCCTTGGCTTCACTCGGGACGCTTATCAAGCCGTTGGCGGCTTTGCCCCAATCCCCTGCGGTGAAGACCGTCAAATAATCCGCGCCTTGAGGGCATTGGGCAAATCGGTGCTTCATGCGGATGATATTTGGGTCGAAGCCTCATGCCGCCTTGTTGGACGGGCCAAAGGCGGCATGGCCGATACATTATGCGACAGGCTGGCCGGAGTGGATTATCTGGCCGACGACTGCCTGCCCAATGCGGCACTGCTGCTTGACCAGCTACGCCAAGGTGCGCTGGAATTCTGGCCCCCGCAGGTACCGCCATCTCAGCGTGTGCGCGTAAGGGATCTACCTACACATATCGCGGTTTTGTCGTCGTTTCTGCATGGGCAGGCAGATCAGTTTACACCCACCGATTATCCGGACCCAGACCATTTTCGGCCCAGCAAAAATTTTCGCAATCCGACGGCAAATGTGTCGGAACACTTGGCTCTCGGGGAGGTTGAACTCTCGTAGGGGCAGGCAATTGCTCCCCGTTCTTAAGCGGCCCTTTCGGCCCGCCACATATTAGCAAGAAATCCTCCCGACCATATCCCGGGGGCCCTGTGGAGTAAGATCATGACAGACAAAGAACTTGGCAAAGGCGGCGAGCCCCGTCAGCAAACCACGGACCGCGAAAAGACGATGACAACCGCGCAGGGCGGGCCCATCGCGGATGATCAGAACTCGCTCAAAGCAGGTCCGCGTGGGCCGGTCTTGATGGAAGATCACATCTTTCGCGAAAAGATGTTCCACTTTGACCATGAGCGCATTCCAGAGCGTGTCGTTCACGCGCGCGGCTACGGGGTGCATGGGCATTTCGAGCTGACCGAAGCGATCCCCGAGCTTTCTGCCGCTGATATTTTCCAGCGTGTGGGCGAGAAAACCCCGACCTTCACCCGCTTCTCCACCGTGGCGGGCAACAAGGGCTCTTTCGATCTGGCCCGTGACGTGCGCGGCTTTGCGACGAAGTTCTACACCAAAGAGGGTAACTGGGATCTCGTTGGCAACAACATACCTGTCTTCTTTATCCAAGACGCGATCAAGTTCCCCGACCTCATCCACTCCGTCAAACCCGCCCCTGACCGGGGCTTCCCACAGGCGCAATCGGCGCATGATAACTTTTGGGATTTCGTCTCGCTCTCGCCCGAGGCGATCCATATGACGCTGTGGCAGATGTCCGACCGGGCGATCCCGCGCTCCTTCCGCTTCATGGAAGGCTTCGGCGTGCATACCTTCCGGTTGGTCAATGCCGAGGGCAAATCGCACTACGTCAAGTTCCACTGGAAGCCGAAGCAGGGTCTGCAATCGGTGGTCTGGAACGAGGCGCTCAAGATCAACGGCGCGGACCCCGATTTCCACCGTCGCGACATGTGGGATGCCATCGACGCGGGCGACTACCCGCAGTGGGATCTGGGCATTCAGGTCTTTGATGATGACTTTGCCGATAACTTTGAATTCGACATCCTCGACGCGACCAAGCTGATCCCCGAAGAACAGGTGCCGGTGCGCATCATCGGGACACTGACACTGGATGCCAATGTCGACAACTTCTTTGCCGAGACCGAGCAGGTGGCCTTTTGCACCCAGAACATCGTGCGCGGGATCGACCACACGAACGACCCACTGCTGCAGGGTCGGAACTTTTCCTACCTCGACACGCAGATCAAACGGCTCGGCGGGCCGAACTTCACCCATATTCCGATCAACGCGCCAAAATGCCCGTTCCACCATTTCCAGCAAGACGGCCATATGGCGATGCACAACCCCAAGGGCCGCGTGAACTATGAGCCGAACAGTTGGGGCGACGATGGTGGCCCGCGTGAAAACCCCGAGATTGGGTTCAAAAGCTATGCGGAAGAGGTCAGCGGCACCAAACAGCGCGTGCGTTCTGAGACGTTCGCCGACCACTACAGCCAAGCGCGGCAGTTCTACATCAGCCAGACCGAGATCGAACAGCAGCATATCGCGGCGGCCTATACCTTCGAACTGTCGAAATGTCAGGAAGAGCGCATTCGCCTGCGGATGCTGTCGCATCTGATGAACGTGCATGACGATCTGGCGAAACAGGTGGCCGAAGGGCTCGGCGTGACCGAGATGCCGGAACCGGCCACACCCGCGCGGGAACCGATCACCGATCTGCCGCCGTCAGATGCGCTCAGCATTCTGAAAAACCCGCCGAACACTTTCGCGGGCCGCAAGCTGGGTCTGTTCCTGACGGAGGGCGCCGATGCGTCGATCGTGGAAGCCTTGGAGAAAACATTCGCCGATGAAGGTGCGATGGTCGCCATCGTGACGCCGCATATTCAAGGGGTGACCCTATCGGACTGCAGCACCCGCGCGGCAGATGAGAAGATCGACGGTGGGCCGTCGGTGGTCTTTGATGCGGTGGCCTTGGTCTTTGGCGATGAAAAGGCTGACAAGATCGCCAAGAACAAACCCGCACAGGATTTCGTCTCGGACGCCTTTGCGCATAACAAGTTCATCGCCTGGACCACAGCCGCCGATCCGCTGCTCAATGCCGCCGGCGTTGAGAAGGACGAGGGCACGGTGGAAGTCTCTGCCAAGAATGCGGATGATTTCCTTCAATCCTGCCGCAAGCTGCGGTTTTGGGAACGCGAAGAAAAGCTAAACTGGGAATGAGAAAACACGGGCTGGGGCCGCAATGCCCCGGCCTTTTAACGTCGGTGCACCTGTGACGAGGGCGAGATGGCATTCGCAGTGTCTTGCAGTCGCGGCAGAATCTCGGCCCTGATCCGCTCGCGCGTCCATGTATGGGCCGAAACCGAGCACTGCACCGCCGCAAAGGCGCGCCCGTCGGGGCCGGTGATTGGGCAGGCCACGCCAATCTCAGACAGGATCATCTGATCGCTGGAAATCGCGTGGCCCTGCTGAACCGCCTCATCGATGCTGTTGCGGATCGTCGCGCGGTCCAGAGTGGTGCGCGGGGTGAAGGCTTTAAGCGGCCAAGTCTCAATCGCCTCTTCCCGATCCTCAGGCGAGAAAGTCGAGATAATCGCGCGCCCCCCGGAGGTCGAAAGCGCAGGCAGCCGCCGCCCGATGACCGTGGCCGCGAAATAGGTCCGTTGGCAGGGCAAGCGGCTCACGTAGATGATATGATCCTTGGAAAGCTCGGCCAGATTGACCGTCTCGCCAATCTCTTGGCTAAGGTCGATCAGCTTGGGAATCGCCTGCCCAACCAGTTGATCCGACCAGTAATAGGCATAGGCCAACTCAAGCCACGCATGGGACGGACGAAAACGCCGGGTCACCGGATCTTTGTCAAGCATCCCTTCGATATGCAGCGTATTTGCAAGACGTTGCACCGCGCTTTTGTCCAGCCCGCTGCGCTCTGCCAGCGCCACAAGGGACAATTCCGTATGCGATTCATCAAAGGCGCGGAGCAATCGCAGCCCTTTGGCGAGTGACCCCACATAGAGCGTATTTTGCTTCTTTTCCAATCACCTACCCCGAAAGTTAGCCCAAAACATCAAACCGGGGCTTGACGTATACCGAACGGATTGCGTTTACTAATCGTATAGCGATATCAAGTATTATTATATGATACGTTTCGCAAGTCGAAAAGATACGGAACTGAATTCGTTAACCAACAGGGGAGTTGACCATGAAATCCACGGTCCTGAAATCAACCATCACCGGGCTTATCCTAGCCGCCGCCACGGGCGCGGCCTGGGCGGACAAGGCAGACGACACGCTGAATGTCGCCTTCACCAAAGAGCTTGAGAACGTCGACAGCTACTTCAACTCGTCGCGCGAAGGCGTTGTGCTGCAGCGTGCGGTTTGGGATGGGCTGATCTACCGCGATCCCGTCAGCAACGAATACATGGGCAACCTCGCCACCGAATGGGAGTGGATCGACGACACGACCATCGAATTCAAACTGCGCGAAGGCGTGAAATTCCACGACGGGTCGGACTTCACCGCCGATGACGTGGTCTTTACCGTCAACTACGTCGCCGATGAAGCCAATGGCGTGAAAACGCAGCGCAACGTGAACTGGATGAAATCGGCCGAGAAGGTCGACGACTTCACCGTGCGTATCATGCTGAAAGAAAACTTCCCGGCGGCGATTGAATTCCTTTCCGGCCCCGTGTCGATGTATCCCAGCGACTATTACGAAGAAGCCGGACCCGAGGGCATGGGCCTGAAACCAGTCGGCACCGGCCCCTACAAGGTGACCGAAGTCGTGCCCGGCCAGCACTTCAAACTGGAAGCCTATGAGGGCTACCACGACAGCCCCAAGGGCAAGCCCAGCATCAAAAACGTAGATATCCGCACCATTCCGGATGTGAACACGCAGATGGCCGAACTCTTCAGCGGCTCGCTCGATCTGATTTGGCAAGTACCATCCGATCAAGCCGAAAAGCTGGCGGAGCGGGACGAGTTCCAAGTCTCCAACGAATCCACCATGCGCGTCGGCTATCTGACGTTGGATGCGGCGGGCCGGTCCGAGGACAGCCCCTTCACCGACGTGCGCGTACGTAAGGCTGTGAACTACGCGATCAACCGTCAGGAACTGGTCGACGCGCTGCTCAAAGGTAAGTCCAAAGTCGTCTACACCCCCTGCTTCCCCAGCCAGTTCGGCTGTGACGAAGAAGCGGCGGTCGAATATGAGTACAACCCCGAGAAAGCCAAGGAACTGCTGGCCGAGGCGGGCTATGAGGACGGTCTGACCATCGACTTCTACGCCTACCGCGACCGTGAATATGCCGAGGCGATCACCAGCTATCTCAACGCCGTGGGCATCGATACCAACTTCAAGATGTTGCAGTATTCCGCCCTGCGCGAGCAGAACATGAAGGGTGAAACCGCCGTGTCGTTCCAGACATGGGGCAGCTATTCGATCAACGACGCCTCCGCGATGGTCAGCCAGTTCTTCAAACATGGCTCGCTCGACTACGCGATGGACGATGAGACGCTGGAATACCTCAACATCGCCGACAGCTCGACCGATGAGGCGGTGCGCAAAGAGAACTACACCAAGGCGATCGAACGCATCACCGAGGAAGCCTATTGGGCGCCGATGTTCTCCTACAACACCAACTACGTGACCACCAACGAGGTGGAATACACACCCACAGCCGACGAAGTTCTGCGCTTCACCACGGTTAGCTGGAAGTAAACTTAACGGCAGGGGCGCCGTGATCGGCGCCCCTGCCCCTCCCCCCTTCCGCACCCAACCCAGACCCACGCGGCAGGCCCCCGCCTGCGGCGCAGCCTCAAGGTAGTTGCACCCGTGCTTCAATTCATTCTCAAACGATTGGGACTGGCCCTTCTCGTGGCCTTCACCGTGTCGTTTATCAGCTTTAGCCTGCTGTTCCTGTCGGGCGACCCCGCCGCAGCACTTGCAGGCGAAACCGCCAGTGGCGAAGATATCGAGGCGCTGCGCCGTCTCTACGGGTTCGACCGGCCCATGCTGGTGCAATATGGCGAATGGCTGTTCTCCGCCCTTCAGGGCGATTTCGGCGAGAGCTACTATTTCCGCCTGCCCGTCGCCTCGCTGATCGCTGACCGCCTGAGCGTCACCATGACGCTGGGTGTCTGCGGCATCATCTTTGCGCTGCTGACCGCCGTGCCGCTTGGCGTGATCGCTGCGATCCGCCCCAACTCCATCATTGACCGTGTGGCACTGTTCATCTCGGTCGCGGGGCAAGCAATGCCGAGCTTTTGGTTCGGCCTGATCCTGATCGTGGTCTTTGCGATCCAACTGGGTTGGCTACCGCCTTCGGGCACCGACACTTGGCGGCATTTCATCCTGCCGACCATCGTGCTGGGCTATTACGCCATGCCCGCCATCATGCGCCTGACTCGTGCAGGCATGCTGGATGTTCTGAACTCTGACTATATCCGCACCGCACGAGCCAAGGGCGCAAACGAAACCCGTGTGCTGTTCCGTCATGCGCTGCGCAATGCGATCATCCCCGTGGTGAGCCTTGCCGCCGTGCAAATGGGCTTCATGCTGGGCGGCTCCATCGTGGTTGAATCGATCTTTGCTCTGCATGGCGCGGGTTACCTCGCTTGGGAAAGCATCGCGCGCAACGACCTGCCCACGGTGCAGGCGCTGATCCTGATTTTCTCGATGTTCTACATCGTTTTCACCTTCCTCGCAGACGTGCTGAACGCATGGCTCGACCCCCGCATGAGGAGCAGCTGACATGATCACCGCTGGTACACATGACAGCCTTTTGGACGAAATCACCGGCCCGACCCCCGGCCAGATGCTGCGCAAGCGCGTCTTTGGGCACCAAGGTCTGCTGATCGGGGCGGTCGTTCTGATCATCCTCACGATCATCGCGATCCTCGCGCCGTGGATAGCCCCGCATGATCCCTATGCCCAAAGCCTGATGACCCGGATGGAGCCGCCCGTTTTCATGGGTGGCACTTGGGAGCATCCCTTGGGCACCGACCATCTGGGCCGCGATTACCTGTCGCGCCTGATCTACGGTGCGCGAATTTCGCTGCTGATCGGGGCCGTGGCGGCGTTGATCTCGGGCGTGATCGGCACAGCCATGGGCGTCGCTGCGGGCTACTTCGGTGGCAAGGTCGATGCGGTCGTTACCTTCCTCATCAACGTGCGTCTGGCGATGCCCGTGGTGTTGGTGGCCCTCGCGGTCGTGGCGATCCTTGGCGGGTCACTGCAAGTCGTGATCATGGTGCTGGGCCTGCTGCTCTGGGACCGTTTCGCGGTGGTCATGCGCGCCTCGACCATGCAGGTGCGGCGGCGCGAATATGTCGCGGCGGCGCAGGTCATCGGCGCCTCCACACCGCGCATCCTCTTGTCCGAGATCATGCCGAACATCGCCAACAACCTGATCGTCGTCGTGACGCTGGAAATGGCCCATGCGATCCTTCTCGAAGCCGCACTTTCCTTCCTTGGCCTCGGGGTGCAACCGCCGACGCCAAGCTGGGGGCTGATGGTCTCCGAAGGCAAGAACATGATGCTGTTCGAGCCATGGCTCGTCCTGATCCCCGGCGCTGTCCTTTTCGTGCTGGTGCTGGCGATCAACCTGATGGGTGACGGTCTGCGCGACGTGACCGCCCCCGAAAACCGGAGCTGACCCATGACAGAACCACTTCTGAGCGTCCGCAACCTGCGGCTCGACATTCCCACGGGCGGCGGCACCCTGCATGCGGTGCGCGGGATCGACTTCGACCTCAACCGTGGCGAGACCCTGTGCATCGTCGGCGAAAGCGGCTCGGGCAAATCGCTCACCTCGCTCGCGCTGATGGGGCTCTTGGGCAAATCCATCAAACGCCGTGCAGATCGGATGACCTTTGACGGGACCGAGCTGACCACCGCCAGCCAAGGCCAGATGCGCAAGCTGCGCGGGGCGCGGATGTCGATGATCTTCCAAGAGCCGATGACCTCGCTCAACCCCGCCTACACGATCGGCGACCAACTGGCCGAGGCGCTGCTTTTGCACCGCAAGGTCAGCCGCCAACAGGCGCGGGACCGGGCGATTGAACTGCTGGAGAAAGTCGGCATCACCGCCGCAGAGAGCCGTCTTTCGCAGTATCCGCACCAGCTCTCGGGCGGGTTGCGCCAGCGTGTGATGATCGCCATGGCGCTGATGTGCGAGCCGGAGCTAATTATCGCGGATGAGCCGACAACCGCGCTCGACGTGACGATCCAAGCACAGATCCTGCGGCTGCTGCATGATCTGGGGCGCGAGATGAACATGGCCGTGATCCTCATCACCCACGACCTTGGCGTCGTGGCACGGGTCGCTGACAAGGTCGCGGTGATGTACGCGGGCGAGTTGGTCGAGACCGGCCCGGTGGGCGACATCTTCAACGCGCCCTCGCATCCCTACACCCGCGGGTTGCTGCGCTGCATTCCCCTGCCCGGCAAGACCGACCGCGGCGCGAAACTCGGCACGATCCCGGGCATCGTGCCCTCGCTCGTAGGCGAAGTCGAAGGCTGCGTTTTCCGCACCCGTTGCCCGCATGCCGTCGCCGAATGCCGGGGCGAGATCCCGAAAAGAGAGGACGGCAGCCACGCCTTCCGCTGCATTTTCCCCGATGGCAAACGCCATTCCGAGAAGGAGCTGACCGTATGAAGGACAGCGTAAACACCCCCCCGGTGCTGGAGCTTTCCGGCGTCAGCAAGACCTACCGGGTGAAACAGGGCATGTTCGGCAAGGTCAAACCGCTGACGGCCGTGAACGACGTATCGCTGCAACTGGGCAAAGGCGAAGTGCTGGGCCTCGTCGGTGAATCCGGTTGCGGTAAATCCACCCTCGCCAAGATCCTTTTGGGGCTGGAGCAGCCAACCGCAGGTCATGTCAAGATTGACGGCGAAGAGATCACGCAGCAGGGCCGGTTGGCGCTGGCGCGGCGGATCCAGCCGATCTTTCAAGACCCCTATTCCTCGCTCAACCCGCGCAAGAGCATCTATGACGTGATCTCTCTGCCGCTGCGGGTGCACAACATCGGTGACGAGGAAAGCCGCAAGAAAAAGGTCAAAGAGATCCTCGACGTTGTGGGCCTGCCGCAACGGGTGATCAACACCTACCCCAGCCAGATGTCGGGCGGCCAGCGCCAGCGCGTCGCCATCGCCCGCGCGCTCATCATGAAGCCCGAGGTGGTGATCTGCGACGAGCCGACCTCGGCGCTGGATGTGTCGGTGCAGAGCCAGATCCTCAACTTGCTGGGCGAGCTGCGCGAAGAATTCGGCCTGACCTATCTGTTCATCAGCCATGACCTCGCGGTGGTCGAACACCTCGCGACCCGCGTGGCGGTGATGTATCTGGGCGAAATCGTTGAGCAGAACTCGGTCGCCGGTCTCTTTGACGCCCCGCGTCATCCCTACACCAAGGCGCTGTTGAAATCCGTGC
The DNA here is from genome assembly GCF_965641895.1 of Sulfitobacter sp. SH24. Classification (NCBI taxonomy): domain Bacteria; kingdom Pseudomonadati; phylum Pseudomonadota; class Alphaproteobacteria; order Rhodobacterales; family Roseobacteraceae; genus Sulfitobacter; species Sulfitobacter sp. SH24. The sequence goes on along the minus strand of NZ_CBFFKK010000002.1, from coordinate 66,226 downwards.
TGACGCCCGAGCCGGGCTTGGGCGTGCCGGACACGCAGCTTGGCATGGCCTATCCAAACCCGATTGCCCCGCCGCCGGGCTGCCATTTCCACCCGCGCTGCCCACGCGCCACGGATCTTTGTAAACAAAAGGCCCCACGTCACACCCCGATCCCGCAGGGGCATGTCGCCTGCCATCTGCACGATCCGGAAACCCCCATGTACGAGCAAGAGTAATCCCATGTCATCGAACCTGTCGCACAGCAGTCAAACCCGCAAAACCGTCATCGAAACCGAACATGGCGTCGTCGCCGCACAGCACCGTCTGGCGGCAATCGCGGGGGCCGAAGTGCTGGCGGCAGGGGGCGACGCGGTAGATGCGGCTGTGGCCACCTCTTTCGTCATCGGCGTGTTGGAACCTTGGATGAGCGGCCCGGCGGGCGGCGGGGCGATGATGATCTGGCGCGCTGAGGAAGGTCAGGCCCATGCCCTGAACCACGGTATGCGCAGCCCCGGCGCGCTCGATCCGGCGAATTATCCGCTGAGCGGGCGGGGCAAGGCGGGCGATCTCTTCCCGTGGGAGCATGTGGAGGGGGACCGCAACGTCCAAGGCGCCACCGCCATCGCCGTGCCCGGCGTGGTCGACGGGCTGGGCCAAGCGCATGAACGTTTCGGCAAAATGCCTTGGGGCGAGCTGCTTGCCCCGGCGGTTGAACATGCCCGCAAGGGTCTGTTGGTGGATTGGTATGCCGCGCTGGTCATCGCCTCTTGCACGCGCGCCCTTGCGCAGGATGCGGATGCGGCGGACCTCTTTCTGGAAGACGGGCAGTGGCCCACGATCAGCGGCTGGACCGCGCTGGCCGAGAAACGGCTGGACCAATCGCGCATGGCCGACAGTCTTGACCAGATCGCGCGGAACGGGGCGCGCGCGCTCTATGATGGAGACCTTGGGGCCGCGATGGCGCGGGATGTGCAGGACAAGGGCGGCTGCCTCAGCCACGACGACCTGCAAGCCTACCGCGCCGAATTCAGCGCGCCGCTCGACTTCGCCTATCGCGATGCGCGCTTCCACGTGGTGCCGGGGCTGACCGCCGGGCCGACCTTCCGCGATACCTTTGCCTCCCTCGCGACCGAAGACCTCGGGAACGCCCCCGGCCCCGACAGCTATGCCGCGATGGCCGAGGCACTCAAAGGCGCCTATGCCCGCCGCCTCGGCTCCATGGGCGATACCGGCGAAAGCCCCGAGGCGCCGGGCTGCACCACCCATTTCTCGGTCGTCGACCGCCACGGGAATATGGTGGCGCAGACGCAGACGCTCTTGTCGATCTTCGGCTCCCGCGTCGTCTCGCCCTCCACCGGCTTTTTGATGAACAACGGCATCATGTGGTTCGACCCGGTTCAGGGCCGCCCGAACTCTCTCGGGCCGAACAAGCGCTGCCTGATGAACGTCTGCCCGGTGATCGGCGAACAGGGCGACAAACGCTTTGCCTTCGGCGCCTCCGGCGGGCGCAAAATCCTCGGCGCGGTGGCGCAATTGTCCTCCTTCGTCACTGATTTCGACATGTCGCTCGAAGACAGTTTCCACGCGCCGCGCATCGACGCCTCGGACGCCAACCAGCTCATCGCCGATGAAAGTCTGCCGCGCGATGTGCTCGACCGGCTGCGCGAGAACAATGAGGTCGCCGAGACCAAACGCACGATCTTTCCCTACGCTTTCGCCTGTCCCGCAGGCGTGATGCGCGCGAACGGGCAGAATTCCGGCTGTACCGAGATCATGTCGCCTTGGGGCGACGCTATTTCCGAAGATATGACAAAGGACATTGAAGCATGACCCGCGACAGCGCGATCGAAGCGATCTCGACCTATTTCGATGAGGGGACATTCCAAGCCGAACTGGCCAACCTCGTCTGTTATGAGACCGAGAGCCAGAACCCCGACCAAGCTCCCGAACTCAAACGCTATCTGGTCGAGACGATGGAGCCGCGGCTGGCGGCAATGGGCTTTGCCTGTAGCTTTCACGACAATCCCGACCCGCGCGGTGGCCCCTTTCTGGTGGGCGAGCGCCGCGAGGGCGACGACCTGCCCACCGTGCTGACCTATGGCCACGGCGACGTGATCCGCGCCCAGACCGACCAGTGGCGCGAGGGGCTGCATCCTTTCAAACTGGTCGAAGAAGGCGACAAACTTTATGGCCGCGGCACTGCCGACAACAAGGGCCAGCACCTGATCAACATCGCCGCCGTCGAAGCCGTGCTGAAAACCCGTGGCAAGCTGGGTTTCAACTGCCGCATCGTGATCGAGATGAGCGAGGAGACCGGCAGCGCGGGCCTGCCCGAATTCTTTACCGAACACCGTGAGGAACTGACCGCCGACGTGCTCATCGCCTCGGACGGGCCGCGCCTGCAACCCGATGTGCCGACCATGTTCATGGGCTCGCGCGGGGGCGTGTCGTTCGATCTGATCGTCGACAAACGCGAAGGGGCGCATCACTCGGGCAACTGGGGTGGCTTGCTGGCCGATCCGGCGATGATCTTGGCCCAAGCGCTGGCGACCATCACCGACAAACGCGGGCAAATCCAGATCGCTGAATGGCGGCCCGACAGCCTGACCCCCTCGGTTCGCGCGGCGTTGAAAGACCTGCCGATCGAAAGCGATGATGGCCCCGCCATCGACAGCGACTGGGGCGAAGAAGACCTGACCCCAGTCGAGCGCGCCTACGGCTGGAACAGCTTTGCAATTCTCGCGATGAAAAGCGGCGTCCCCGAAGCGCCGGTCAACGCAATCTCTGCCCATGCGACGGCCACCTGCCAATTGCGCTATGTCGTCGGCACCGATCCCGAAGACATCCTGCCCGCGCTGCGCCGGCACCTTGATGAACACGGGTTCGAAGACGTCCGGATCGAACCGCATGACCGCGGCTTCTTCCGCGCCACGCGGCTGGATGCGGATCACCCTTGGGTGAAGTTCGTGGCCGCCTCGCTTACGAAAAGTGCGGGAAAAGCGCCGCATATCCTGCCGAACCTTGCAGGCTCCCTGCCCAACGACAGTTTCAGCGATGTTCTGGGTCTGCCGACGGTCTGGGTGCCGCATTCCTACCGCAGCTGTTCGCAGCACGCGCCGGATGAACACGTTCTGAAACCCGTCTGCCGCGACGCGCTGCGGGTAATGGCGGGCGTGTTCTGGGATTTGGGCGAAGGCAACACGCCGCCGCGCGCAACCTGAGAATGCCGGGCGGGGGCTGTGGCTCCTGCCCGCTACATTGCCGCGCGGATGCAGGCTTCGAGAGTTTCCGTCTCAAGCACGCAAGGGTTGGCGCGCATGGAGGAAGAGGCTGCCGCCTCGCGGGCGGTCTCAGTCAGATCCGCATCTTCGGGGATCCAACGGTTCAGCCGGTCCAGCCCCCAATCGTCGAGCATGGCGGTGAGCGCTTTGAACGTGCCGTCCTCTGGCAGGTCGAACCCGTCGGAGAGCCACCTCTGAACTTCCGTGAAGCGGGCCGAGACCCCGAGCACATCCGCGTTCGCGGCCAGCACCGGCCCCAGCAGACGCCCACAGATCAGCCCATGCGGCGCGGCGAAACGCCCGCCGATCACACCCGCCAGCCCATGCACCGCACCGAGGCCCGCATTCGCCAGCGCCAAACCGCCCGAGAGGCTGACATAGGCCAGCGCATCTCGCGCGGCCTGATCCTCGCCCTCGGCCAGACATTTAAGCGCCGCGATCCCCTGCGGGATCGAGGCACGGCAGAGCGCATCGCTGAGCGGGTTGGCTTTGCTTGAAAGATAGGGCTCAATCACCTGCACCAAGGCATCAAGCCCCGACCCCAACGTGACGCCGCGCGGCGCGCCATCGGTCAGCGCGGGATCGACCAAGGCCAAACGCGGCAGCATTCGGTCGTCGCGCAGGCTGACTTTTCGCGCTGCTTGCGCCACGGCGATAACGGCGTTTTTGGTGACCTCGGCCCCGGTGCCTGCCGTGGTCGGGATCGCGATCATCGGCAGTGGATCGGCTTGCAACGGCTTGCCCGCGCCCACGACTTCGAGATGTTCCATCACGTCGCAATCCGACGGGATCAGCGCCGCTGCGGCCTTGGCAAGGTCGATCACCGCGCCGCCGCCCACGCCCAGCACCACATCCGCGCCGCGCCCCGCTGCCACGGCGGCGCGTACGTCCTCGACCGATGGCTCACCGCTGCTGCGCAACTGGGTCACCTCGCAGCCCGCCGCCGCCAAATCCCGCGCCAGTTCATCGACCCAAGCGACCGAGCCGCCGCGCAGCAAAAGCACCTGCCGCCCATAGCCGCGCGCAGCGGTCACCGCTTCACCCGCCACACTGCGGCCAAAGCGGATGCGCCCGGCGGTGGAGAAACCAAAGGCTGCGATCTCCTCCATCAGAATTGCAACGTGGCGTTCACAGCGCGCTTCCATGCGCCGTATTTCTCATCCCGCGTCGCCGCATCCATCTGCATTTCAAACCGTCGATCCAGCGCCCATTCGCGGGCGAAGCCTTCCATGTCAGGATAGATCCCCGCCCGCTGCCCCGCCAACCATGCCGCACCAAGTGCCGTGGTTTCCAGCACATCAGGACGGTCGACTGAAGCACCGATCACGTCCGAGAGAAACTGCATCGCCCAGTCACTAGCGCTCATCCCGCCGTCGACGCGCAGGGTCGCAATCTCGCCCGGCTGGCCTTGGGCGGCCCAGTCCGCCTGCATGGCTTCCAAGAGGTCGCGGGTCTGGTAGCCCACGCTTTCGAGTGCAGCACGCGCGAGTTCCGCAGGGCCGGAGTTGCGCGTCAGCCCGTAGATCGCGCCACGGCATTCGGCGTTCCAGTAAGGCGCACCGAGGCCTACGAAAGCAGGTACCAGAACCACGTTCTGATGCGGATCCGCCTGCTCGGCCAGTGCTTGGGTCTCGCTCGCCTCGCGGATCATCTTGAGCCCGTCGCGCAGCCATTGCACCACGGCCCCGGCGACAAAGATTGAGCCTTCGAGCGCATAGGTCGGCTTGCCGTCGAGTTGATAGGCAATGGTGGTGAGCAGCCGATTGGTTGAAGTTACCGCAGTCTCGCCCGTATTCAGCAGCGCAAAACAGCCCGTGCCGTAGGTCGATTTCATCATGCCGGGCTGGAAACAAGCCTGCCCGATGGTCGCCGCCTGCTGGTCGCCTGCCACACCAAGGATCGGAATCTCGCGGCCAAAGAGATCGGGGCGCGTGGTGCCGAAATCGGCGGCGCAGTCTTGTACCTCGGGGAGCATCTCGACCGGAATGTCGAACATCTTGCAGATCGTCGTGCTCCAGCGGCCTTTGTGAATGTCATAGAGCATGGTGCGCGCGGCGTTGGTGGCGTCGGTCACATGGCGCGCGCCGCCGGTGAGCTTCCAGATCAGGAAGCTGTCGACCGTGCCGAAAAGTAGATCGCCCGCCCGCGCCCGGTCACGGGCACCTTCGACGTTGTCGAGGATCCACTTCAGCTTGGTGCCAGAGAAATAAGGATCAGCCAGCAGCCCGGTGCGCTCTGTGATGATCTTGTCGTCACCGCTCTCGCGCAATTCGCGGCAAAAGTCAGCAGTGCGGCGGTCTTGCCAAACGATGGCATTGTGCACCGGCTTACCGGTTTTCGCGTCCCAGACCAGCGTCGTCTCGCGTTGGTTGGTGATGCCGATGGCGGTGATGTCATCGGGACGCAGACCGGCCTTTTCGATCACCGCGCGGCAGGTGCCCGCGGTGGTGGACCACAGATCGCCCGGATCATGTTCGACCCAGCCGGAGCGGGGGAAATGCTGCGGAAATTCTTCTTGGGCCGTGGCCGTCACCGACATGTTGCCGTCAAAGATGATCGCCCGCGAAGAGGTGGTTCCCTGATCAATGGCGAGGATATGGGTCATGGCGCAGCCCCCGGATGTTGGATGAAACAAAAAAGGGGTCGGAACGCTGCTGCGTCCCGGCCCCCGAAAGTTTGGCTTACTGCCAGGACTTGATCAACTCTTCGTAGCTGATTGTCTCGGGCTCGGGGTCTTCGTTGTCGAGCTTGGCAACGGGCGAACCTTCCTGCTCAAGCCAGTAGGAGGCTTCACGCTCCTCGTTCATTTTCGGACCCAGATCACCTTGGACGCCTGCGCGCTCAAGACGTTCCATGACCTTTTCCTGCTCGGCACAAAGGCTGTCGAGCGCTTCCTGAGGTGTTTTCGCACCCGACATCGCGTCGCCGATGTTCTGCCACCACAGCTGCGCCAGCTTGGGGTAATCCGGCACGTTCGTCCCTGTGGGCGACCATGCGGTACGCGCGGGGGAGCGGTAGAATTCCACCAGACCGCCGAGTTTCGGCGCACGCTCGGTGAAGCTTTCGTGCTGGATGGTGGACTCGCGGATGAAGGTCAGACCGGCGTGGGCCTTTTCAACATCGACGGTTTTCGAGGTCACGAACTGCGCATAGAGCCATGCGGCCTTGGCGCGGTCGACGGGCGTGCTTTCCATCAGCGTCCAGCTGCCCACGTCTTGATAGCCCACCTTCTGGCCATCCTTCCAATAGGCGCCATGCGGGCTGGGTGCCATGCGCCACTTGGGCGTACCATCGTCGTTCAACACGGCAGTGGCATTCTCGTTCACCATGTCCGCGGTGAAGGCCGTGTACCAGAACATCTGTTGGGCAATCGTGCCCTGTGCAGGGACCGGACCGGCTTCGCCAAAGGTCATGCCAGCGGCTGCGGGGGGCGTGTACTTTTCAAGCCATTCGATGGATTTGGAGACCGCATAGACCGCCGCCGCATCGTTGGTCGCACCGCCACGGGTCACGCAGGAACCGACGGGCTGCGAGTTTTCGTTAACGCGGATACCCCATTCGTCGACCGGCAGGCCGTTGGGCTCACCCACGTCGCCGCCGCCCGCCATGGAGAGCCACGCATCGGTGTAGCGCCAGCCAAGGCTCGGGTCTTTCTTGCCGTAGTCCATGTTACCGTAGACTTCGACGCCGTCGATGGTGCGACCGGTGAAGAATTCGGCGATGTCTTCGTAAGCGGACCAGTTGACCGGCACGCCCAGATCATAGCCGTATTTCTCTTTGAACTCGGCCATCAACTCAGGATCGGTGAACCAGTCCTGACGGAACCAGTAAAGGTTCGCGAACTGCTGGTCGGGCAGCTGATACAGCTCGCCATCGGGCGACGTTGTGAAGTCGAGGCCGATGTAATCGTCCAGATCGAGACCGGGGTTGGTCACGTCCTTGCCTTCGTTCGCCATCCAGTCGGTCAGGCTGCGCGCCTGCTTGTAACGCCAGTGGGTGCCGATCAGGTCAGAGTCGTTGATATAGGCGTCATAGATGTTCTCGCCCGACTGCATCTGCGTTTGCAGTTTCTCAACCACGTCACCTTCGCCGATCAGGTCGTGGGTGATATTGATGCCGGTGATCGCGCTGAAGGCCGGGGCCAGCACGTTGGCTTCGTATTCGTGCGTGGTGATGGTCTCGGACACGACTTTGATGTCCATGCCTTTGAATGCTTCACCAGCGTCGATGAAGAATTGCATCTCCGCTTCCTGCTCTTCGCGGCTCAGCGCGGAGCGTTCGATTTCCTCGTCGAGGAATTTCTTCGCGGCATCCATATCCGCGAATGCTGGCCCGGCGAGCAGACCGAGCGTGACCGCCAAAGCGGTACTCGATTTCATGACAGATCGTTTCATTATGTCCTCCCTAGACATTTGGTCGTGTCGTATGGCCGCCCCGATTAACCGGGATCAGCCGTGATAGCGCCTAGACCCAGCGAAATACGGCTGCGGCATAGGCAAGGCAGACCAGCAGCGCATAGGGCTGCGGACCCGCCTCGAAACCCAGCCAGATCAAATTGATAAAGGCTGAGCCGAGAAGCGTGATGAACAGACGGTCACCACGGGTTGTTTCGATCCTGAGGATGCCGGTGCGCGGCGTCTCAGGAAATTTGATCGCGAGGATCGTGAAGGTCACGAGTAACAGCGCGATGACACCGAAGAAGATCGCGGTGGGCATGGTCCAAGCCATCCAAGACATGAGCGGTCTCCCTTTATACGCGCCCGAGGGCAAAGCCCTTGGCGATGTAGTTGCGGACGAAATAGATCACCAAAGCGCCCGGCACGATTGTGAGCACCCCGGCGGCGGCCAGCACGCCCCAGTCGAGGCCGGAAGCGGAGACCGTACGGGTCATGGTGGCGGCGATGGGTTTGGCATCGACCGAGGTCAGCGTGCGCGACAGCAGCAGTTCCACCCATGAGAACATGAAGCAGAAGAAGGCCGCGACGCCGATGCCGGAAGCGATCAGCGGGGTGAAGATGCGGATGAAGAAGCGCGGGAAGGAGTAGCCATCAAGGTAGGCCGTCTCGTCAATCTCCTTAGGCACGCCGCGCATGAAACCTTCGAGGATCCAGACCGCCAGCGGCACGTTGAACAGGCAATGCGCCAGCGCCACGGCGATATGCGTGTCGAACAGCCCGACCGAGGAATAAAGCTGGAAGAACGGCAGCGCGAAGACCGCCGGAGGGGCCATGCGGTTGGTCAGCAGCCAGAAGAACAGGTGTTTGTCGCCCATAAAGCTGTAGCGCGAGAAGGCATAGGCCGCCGGCAGCGCCACGGCGAGCGAGATCACCGTGTTCATCACCACGTAGATCAGGCTGTTGACATAGCCCATGTACCAGCTCGGATCGGTCAGGATCTTGGCATAGTTCGCCAGCGTCAGATCACGCGGGTAGAGCGAGAAGGAGCCGAGGATTTCCGCGTTGGTCTTGAGGCTCATGTTGATGAGCCAATAGATCGGCAGCATCAAGAACAGCAGATAGAGCGTCATCACCACGACCGACCCCTTGGGCCGGAAACGGCTGCGGCGGGCGGTGGTGGTCGCGGTCACATCGCCCGGAATGGGCGCGGCGCCGGGGGCTTGTACGGTGCTATCGGTCATCAGACACCATCCCTTTTGTCGAGGTTGACCATGACAGTGTAGAACACCCATGAAATCAACAAGATAACGAGGAAATACATCAGGCTGAACGCCGCCGCGGGGCCGAGGTCAAACTGGCCAATGGCCATTTTCACCAAGTCGATGGACAGGAAGGTCGTGGCATTGCCCGGCCCGCCGCCCGTCACGACGAACGGCTCGGTATAGATCATGAAACTATCCATGAAACGCAGCAGGATCGCGATCATCAGCACCCCCGCCATCTTGGGCAGCTCGATGTAGCGGAACACGGCCCAACGGCTGGCTTGGTCAATCTTGGCGGCTTGGTAGTAAGCGTCCGGGATGGACTGGAGCCCGGCATAGGCCAAAAGCGCCACCAGAGAGGTCCAGTGCCAGACGTCCATGACCACAACAGTGATCCAAGCAGCGGTGATGTCTTGGGTGTAGTTATAGGTGATGCCCAGCTTGTCGAGCGTGTAGCCCAAAAGGCCAATGTCGACGCGGCCAAAGATTTGCCAGATCGTGCCAACCACGTTCCACGGGATCAGCAGCGGCAGGGACATGAGGACGAGGCAGAAGCTGGCCCAGAACCCGTTTTTGGGCATGTTCAGCGCAACGAAGATGCCGAGGGGGATTTCAATCGCCAAAATGACGCCCGAGAAGATCAACTGACGGCCCAAAGCGTCCCACATCCGGTCGCTGTCGAGCATGTCGGAAAACCACTCAAGCCCGGCCCAGAAGAACTCATTCCGGCCAAAGGTGTCCTGCACCGAGTAGTTGACCACGGTCATCAGCGGGATCACAGCCGAAAAGGCCACAAGTATCAGAACCGGCAGGACAAGGAACCATGCCTTTTGGTTGACGGTCTTGTTCATGCGGCCTCTCCCTCTGCGCTGATGCGCCAATCATCGGCATAGACATTGATGCCCGCCGGATCGAAACTGATCGCGGTGTTTTCGCTTGGCACCGTGGCGCCTTCCTCGGCGATGGCGCTGACCGGCTGGCCTGCCACATCAAGGCGGATGATCTTGTGACGGCCCACGTCTTCGACGCGGGTTACCTTGGCAGGTAGCCCCAAGCCTTCGCCGTTAAGGCGGATAAACTCGGGCCGGACGCCCAGCTGGGTTTTACCGCCCTTGGGGGCGTAAGTTTTATTCAAGTTGATGCTCGCGCCCGCGACCTGCGCGGCATTGCCGGAAATTTGCGCGTCAAACAGGTTCATCCCCGGCGAGCCGATGAAATAGCCCACGAAGGTATGCGCGGGCCGTTCGAACAATTCCTGCGGCGTGCCGATCTGCACCACACGGCCATCGTACATCACCACTACTTTATCCGCGAAGGTCAGCGCCTCGGTCTGGTCATGGGTCACATAGATCATCGTGTGGCCGAATTCATGGTGCAGCGATTTCAGCTGCGTGCGAAGCTCCCATTTCATATGCGGGTCGATCACCGTCAGCGGCTCGTCGAACAGCAGCGCGTTCACGTCTTCGCGCACCATGCCGCGGCCCAGCGAAATCTTTTGCTTGGCATCCGCCGTGAGGCCCCGCGCCTTGCGGTTCAACTCGTCTTCCATGCCGATCATCTGCGCGATCTGCTGCACGCGCTCTGCGACATAAGAGGCATCCGCGCCCCGGTTGCGCAGCGGAAAGGCGAGGTTATCGCGCACCGTCATCGTGTCGTAGACCACCGGGAACTGGAACACCTGCGCGATGTTGCGCTCTGCCGTGGGGGCGTTGGTTACATCGACATCGTTGAACAGGATGCGGCCCTGCGACGGCTGCAACAGGCCCGAGATGATGTTAAGGAGGGTGGATTTCCCACAGCCCGAAGCGCCGAGGAGGGCATAGGCTTCGCCGTCGATCCAGTCGTGGTTCAACTCCTTGAGGGCAAAATCATCCTCATGGCCGGGGTTCGGCAAATAGGAATGCGCAAGGTTATCAAGCGTGATCTTGGCCATTATGCCGCCTCCGCATAGGGCGCGGCAGAGGCGAGGGCCCCGTTCGCGTCAAACAGGTAAATATGCGCCGGATCGAGGTAGACCGGCAGCGGCTGCCCCGGTTTCAGGTGCTGGATGCCATGCACCAGCCCGACCCATTTTGCGCCGTGGTAGTCGAGGTGGATGAAGGTTTCCGACCCGGTGATCTCGGTCACGTTCAGCTTCGCGTCAAAACCAATCGCGCCGGGGGTCTGCGCTGCGAGTGTCAGGTGGTTGGGGCGGAAGCCAGCGGTGTATTCGCCATCCTTCAGACTTGCCATCGTGGCAGGCGCGGGCATCTCGCCGCCGTCAAATCGCAAGGTGCTGCCCGCCTTTGTCATGCTCAGAAAATTCATCGGCGGATCAGAGAAGACACGTGCCGTCGTGGCATTCTCAGGCCGACGGTAGACGCTTGGCGTCAGGCCGAACTGCGTGACGCGGCCCTCCCAGAGCGTTGCGGTGTTGCCGCCCAAAAGCAGCGCCTCTTCCGGCTCTGTCGTGGCATAGACAAAGATCGACCCGGCGCGTTCAAAGATACGCGGGATCTCGGCGCGGAGTTCCTCGCGCAGTTTATAATCAAGGTTCGCTAGCGGCTCATCCAGCAGCACCAACCCGGCGTTTTTCACCAGCGCCCGCGCCAGCGCGCAGCGCTGTTGCTGGCCGCCCGAAAGCTCCAGCGGTTTACGGTCGAGCATCGGGGTCAGCTGCATCAGTTCAGCCGTCTCGCGCACCGCGCGGTCGATCTCGTCTTTGGATTTACCGACCAGCTTCATCGGCGAGGCGATGTTGTCATAGACGGTCATCGAGGGGTAGTTGATGAACTGCTGATAGACCATCGCCACTTTGCGGTCTTGAACGCGCATGCCGGTGACATCTTCGCCGTTCCAGATCACTTGGCCAGTATTGGGTACATCAAGCCCCGCCATCAGCCGCATCAGCGAAGTCTTGCCTGCAGACGTTGGCCCCAAGAGCACGTTCATCGTGCCCTTTTCCAAGGTCAGGTCGGTCGGGTGGATATGCGTTTGACCGCCCACCGTTTTCGACACGTTTTTTAGGATCAAACTCACGTTCGTCCTCCCCTCATTCCGCTGCAGAGGCGGCTTGTTTCGCCGCACGCATCTGCATCCATTCATCAAGACGCGCGATCTGCGCCTCATCCATTCGCAGGCCCAGCTTGCTGCGGCGCCAGACGACGTCCTCTGCGCTGAGAGCATACTCTTTGTTCATCAGCCAAGCGACCTCACGCGCCGTGAGGGTCGCGCCGAAATGCTCCCCCATGTCCGCGAGCGTCTTGGACTCACCCAGCAGCGCCCATGCATCTGTACCATAGGCCCGGATCAGCCGTGCTGCCCAGCTTTCATCTAGAAAGCCGTAATCCGCATTCAGCCGCGCGATCAGTTGCGCTACCCCGTCTACCGGGAAATCTCCACCGGGCAGCGCCACGCCAGCGGTCCAATGGCCCGACAGCCCGCCGAAATGCGGGGCGATCAACTCCAGCGCATCTTCGGCCAGTTTGCGGTAAGTGGTGATCTTGCCGCCAAAGACATTGAGGATCGGTGCACCGCCGGTTTCGTCCACCTTGAGCGTATAATCCCGCGTGGCCGCCGTGGCGCTGCTGGCCCCGTCATCATAGAGCGGGCGCACGCCGGAGTAGGTCCAGACGACGTCTTTTCGGGTGATGTCCTGCTTGAGATAGCCGTTCACGAACTTGATCAGGTAATCCTGCTCTTCGGGGGTGCATTCCGGGGTGACGGATGGATCAGGGTGATCCGCGTCGGTGGTGCCGATCAGAGTGAAATCCTGCTCATAAGGGATCGTGAAGATGATCCGCCCATCGGTACCTTGGAAGAAATAGCATTTGTCGTGATCGTAAAGCCGCTTGGTCACGATATGGCTGCCGCGCACCAGCCGCACCCCTTCGGAGGAGTTCAGCCGCGCGGTATTGTGGATGATGTCGCCGACCCACGGGCCGCCCGCGTTGACCAGCATTTTCGCTCGGATCACCTCACGCTGGCCATCCGCGCCATGCTCTACGGTGACCGCCCAACCGTCGGCGCTGCGGTCGGCAGAGACGACTTTGGTCCGGGTCATGATACGCGCGCCGCGCAGTTCCGCATCGCGGGCGTTCAACACCACAAGGCGCGAATCTTCGATCCAGCAGTCGGAATACTCAAAGGCTTTCTCAAAGCGATCCTCCAGCGGTGCCCCTTCGGCCGTGCCGCGCAGCGACAGACTGCGGGTGGCGGGCAGAATCTCGCGACCGCCGAGGTTGTCATAGAGAAACAGGCCCAAGCGGATCAGCCATGCCGGGCGGCGGCCCCGCATCCACGGCATGAACAACCGCAGCAATTTGGAAGTCGGCGTGTCCCCCTCAAACCGCATGTCGCGGTGATAGGGCAGCACGAAACGCATCGGCCAAGAGATATGCGGCATCGCCTTCAACAGCACTTCACGCTCGGTCAGTGCATGGCGCACGAGGCCGATCTCGAAATACTCAAGATAGCGCAAACCGCCGTGGAACAGTTTGGTCGAGGCCGAAGAGGTCGCCGAGGCCAGATCGTTCATCTCGGCCAAAGTCACGCTCAGACCCCGCCCCGCGGCATCCCGGGCGATACCGGCACCGTTGATTCCGCCGCCGATGACGAAAAGATCGACCGGAGCCGTGGCCACATGGCTATCGGGCTGTTGGTTCACGATCCGGCCCTCCCCCAGCACAGATTGGTGTAATTCGCGGCCAGTGTTACGAAACGACTCTCAACTGCACAAGATTTATTTTCGTTTATGTTCGTTTTAACGATATACCGAACATGTTAAGCGCAACAGGGCGCGCGATTGCTTGCGTTAGTCGAAACACTGGAGATAATGCACCGACAGCAGGCAGGAGCTACGCCATCTCACAGACATTCCGCCATCCAGACATACTTGAAATCGCCCGGCGCGAGGGCAAGGTCACCGTAGACGGGCTGGCCGAACATTTCGGCGTCACCCATCAAACCATCAGACGCGACCTCACCGAACTGGCCGATAGCGGCAAGTTAGAGCGGGTGCACGGCGGCGCGGTACTGCCTTCGGGAGCAAGCAACATCGGCTATGCCGAGCGGCGCAACCTGCATGAAGACGCCAAGAACCGCATCGCCCGCGCCTGCGCCGAACATATTCCGGACGGTTGCTCGGTTTTCTTGAATATCGGGACAAGTACCGAGGCCGTGGCTCGTGCTCTGTTGCATCACCGCGATCTGATGGTGGTGACGAACAACATGAATGTGGCGAACATCCTTGTCGATAATCCCGAGTGTCGCATCGTATTGACTGGCGGTGCACTGCGCCGCGTCGACGGCGGATTGGTCGGCAACCTGACGATTGAAACGATTCGACAGTTTAAATTCGATATCGCGGTAATTGGCTGTTCGGCGATGGATGCAGATGGAGATTTGCTCGACTTTGACATTGAAGAAGTGGGCGTAAGCCAATGCATCATCGCGCAGTCGCGCAAGACGTTTTTGGTGACCGATCATTCAAAATTCAAACGCTCTGCGCCTGCGCGCATCGCCTCTGCCCGAGAGGTCGATATGTTTTTCACCGACCTTCCCCTGCCCACGGGACTAATCGACAAATGCAGAAGTTGGGAGACTGAGGTGATCTATGCGCCGGAGATGTGATACGGTTCGCTACGCCTCAGACCACTCTCGTACCGGAGGTTTCACGACCAGCATCGGTGCGCAGTTTTTCAAAGCCTGAACATAGGTCTGGCTCCAGCGGTTCACATCCGTGGCGCGCACTTGCGCCATGCAACTGGCATGACGACGTTTGCGTTCCTCCAGTGGAAGGGCCAGTGCCGTCTTTAGCGCCTCGCTCATATCTTCGATGTCATAGGGGTTGACCAAGATCGCATCGGTTAGATCTTCGGCGGCACCGGCCATATGCGAAAGGATCAACACGCCGGGGTCTTCGGGGTCTTGCGCAGCGATATATTCCTTCGCCACAAGGTTCATCCCGTCGGCAAAAGGGGTGACGATCCCCACACGCGCGCGGCGGTAAAGCCGCGCCAGCAGGTCGCGATCAAGGTTCCGGTGAATATAGCGCAACGGGGTCCAGTCGATCTCTCCATGTTCGCCATTCACGCGGCCAACCAACTCTTCCAGTTCGTAACGAAGCTCACGATACGCCGCGACTTCTTCGCGGCTCGGTGGGGCGATCTGCACCATGCTCACGCGGCGTTCACGTTCATCACGGGTTTCCAGATAGCGGCCGAAGGCACGGAACCGGTTGGGCAAGCCTTTGGAATAATCCAGCCGGTCAACGCCGATGACGATGTCACCCGCCATATCGTCGGCCAGCCGATCTTGTTCGCTGCCGCCCTGCGCTGCTTGAACAAAGGTTTCCACGTCTATCCCGATGGGGAAAGACCGCACCGCCACTGCCCGCGCGCCGCATTTGATCGTGCCGTTCATCAGGAATTCGGAATCCGTCTCGGCGCGGAACATCTCAAGACAGCGCGCCACGTCAGCGCGGGTTTGCAGACCGACAAGATCGTAATCCGCCAACCAATGCGCCAAATTGGCCTCACGCGGGAGGGCGCCCATATCACCCAAGGCGGGGAAGGGAATATGCAGGAAAAACCCGATCTTGCCAGTAAAACCAAGCTTGCGCAGTTCAGTCGCCAAAGGGAAAAAATGATAGTCATGGACCCAGATCATATCTTCCGGTCCGGCAATCTTTATCACCTGCTGCGCAAGGCGCGCATTAACGGCGCTATATCCTCGCTCAAACCCACGGTCGAGCTCGACCAGATCACCGCGGCGGTGGCAGACCGGCCAAAGTACGGAATTGGAAAAACCAAGGTAGAAGTTTTGGTAATCTTCTGGGCTGAGGCTGAAGCTCAATCGAGCGTACTCGCTTTGGTCGCCATATTTCGTCAGGTTTTCTGCTGGATTATCTGTCGTCTCAGGATGCGATCCAATCCAGACGCCGCCAATCTTGCGCAGGGTTTCGTGAAGCGCAAAGACCAATCCACCAGAAGGGGCGGCCTCTGAAGGGATGCGATTTGAGATTACAATTAATCTGCCAGCCATATTTTGTGCCTCGGGAACAATCAATTTCGGCCGCCGAGCCTGAATAGACGGAACGCCGACCACCACTAACGGGTTAATGGTTCAGTTCGCTAAAGGTTCCCAGCTTGGGCTGAGATGGTCAAACATTTTGCAGGTGCAGCATCGCAATGAGGCGTGTTTATTTTTTCAGCGCCCAATAAAGAACCATGCAACACCCACAGGCAGCAGAGACATCAGGACCATTGCCAAGATCACCACCTTACCGTCACGCATAAGATAGCCCGCGGCGAATATGGCGATCATGGCCGACGCAATGGAACCCGACGTGGGGACGATCTCCATGAACGGCATGAACATGGTGAGCAACAGGACCATGATCAGTGGCAGGTAAATCCATGGGCGATGGAGCAGAAATGTCGTACGCTCGTGCAAAAACCGGTCAACAAATCTCACCGGACGGCGTAGCCATTTAACACCTTCGCGGAGCTTATCAGCCGCGATATCACGGCGCATGATGAACCCCGGCAGCCACAAACTATCGCGGCCCACGATCATCTGCACCACCAAGAACATGACCACCAGACCAACGAAAGCCGTAACCCCAGGAATGCCACTGGCGGGCGATGTAGAGATCAGGCTGAACGCGAGAATGGTCGAAGCAAAAGAATGTTTGCCAAGGCAGTTAATAATCTCTTCCACCGTGATCTGCCGATCATCGCCGCCGGAAAGATTTTCCATCTGGTCAAGCACACCGTCAAGAGTAGGCCCATCTGTGTCGCTCATGAAATTCTATTCCTTATGATACCGGGCCGCAGCACTGTTCATGTTAACAATGCGCGAACGCGGCGAAAGTTCGAGCGCATCATGAATTGCACTCAGTCCCCCGCGCGCAGGAATGCCAGTAATCCGCGTTCGGCCTGAGTCATATCATCTATATCGGGTGGCTCAGGCAAATCTTGAGGGTGCTGGCAGAGATCAATCACCTGCGGATGGATATAGCTGTTACGCGCAATGGTGGGGGTGTTGTGCAATCTCTCTGCTGCCGCTTCGGCCATGCCCTTGATGGTAGGCTTTTCTTGGGTCTGCGCTACGCCGAATGCCGCGACCGATCCTGCCCATGTGCGAAAGGTCTTGGCCGAGAACCCTTCTATGCCAGCAGCATCGGCGATGTAATCATTTAGGGCCGAGGAGGACAAACTGCGCGGCTCCCCCTCTTCATCAAGCCATGTCAGTAGATCAGCGCCCGGCAGGTCGCGGATCTTTTCCAACGCGCGCATGAGGGTTCGGTGGGCAATCTGTCGGCGCACCCGCTTGCCGCCCTTTGCGATGAAAGACGCTTGCAACCTACCGTCCCGTAGCACCAGATGTCGCCGTTTCAGCGTTAACGTGCCATAAGTGCGGTTGGTTTTGGCATAGACCTGATTGCCCACCCGAAGCGACAGACGGTCTATCATCGCCACGGCGGCGGCCAGCGCGAATTCACGCTCCCCTAGCTCGCCATTCAGATCACGCCGCACGCGTCGGCGCAGGCGGGGCAGCGTTTCGGCGAAATCGGGCAGGCTCGCGTATTTCTCTTGTGCCTGTGCCTCTGACCAGAGCGGATGATAGCGGTACTGCTTACGTCCTCGTGCATCGAAACCTGTGGCCTGTAGATGGCCATTCACATGCGGGCTGATCCACACCTTTTCATAGGCTGGGGGCACTGCCAATTGGGTCAATCGATCGCGTTCAACCTTGTCTTTGATGCAACGCCCATCGACGGCGTGGTAGGAAAACCCCCGTCCACACCGCCGACGGGCGATGCCGGGCTTGCTGTCGGGGTAATACATAAGCATGGATGGTGCGTTCATTTGCATTTCCGGGGAAGCGACATGTGTCGGTTAATGTGCAGCAAAGAGATCGGCGGCCCGAGCCGCTGTGCAGATTAACGCCCCTGCTTTACATGGGTTCCCAAGGCGTGCTGCGCACATCTCTGCGCAGTTGCAGCATAAATGTTTTGATTTCGCTGCGGTGACGCATAAGTTTCCTAATGAAATGCCCGTATAATGAGACGGATAGACCAGACCCTATGGAAAGCACCACCTTGCCGCACCGCAGTCTGCCGCCGTTGATCCCGGCCCGGCGCTACGCGTTTTTTCT
Organism: Sulfitobacter sp. SH24; assembly: GCF_965641895.1. NCBI lineage: Bacteria > Pseudomonadati > Pseudomonadota > Alphaproteobacteria > Rhodobacterales > Roseobacteraceae > Sulfitobacter > Sulfitobacter sp. SH24. The sequence continues at coordinate 48,166 of NZ_CBFFKK010000002.1, read as the reverse complement.
GGACCTCGACGGCACCTTGGCCCCCATTGTCGACAACCCCGAAGATGCCTGCCTGCCCGAACGCACCCGGCACCTCTTAACCCGCCTTATGGCCGCGATCGATGGCGCTGTTGCGGTGATCTCAGGCCGGGCGATGGCGGATGTGGACCGCATCTTGGGCGCGCTACACCTGCCGGTGTCGGGGTCTCATGGGCTGGAGTTTCGCCTGAGCGCTGCGAGAGAGGATGCACCGATGCAGAGCGCAGGCGTCCCCACTGCCGTGATCGACCGGGTCGAGGAATTTGCCGTGCTGCATGGTGTCACCTCCGAGCGAAAACCGGGTGCGATTGCACTGCATTACCGCAAGGCCCCCGATCAAGGCGCCGCCTGCCGCGCCTTTGTCGATACGCTGGTCGGCGAAGACCCCAGCCTGCGTAGTCTGCATGGCAAAATGGTCAGCGAAGTCGCGCTGAAGGGTGTCGACAAGGGCGGCGCGGTTGAACGTTTTATGGCCGCCCCCGCGTTTGCGGAGCGATTGCCGGTAATGGTCGGCGACGACGTGACGGATGAAGACGGCTTCCGCGCGGCGCAGGCCATGGGCGGCTTTGGCATCAAGATCGGCCAAGGGCCGACGGAAGCGCAGCATCGCATCGCAGATGTGGCCGGTTTTGCCGATTGGCTGGAAGAGATTTTGCGCTGACCGGCCTGCCCGGAGGACGCAACAGGAATAGAAAAGAGGGACTTATGGATCTGGGTGTTATCGGGAACTGCGCGGTCGCGGCGCTGGTCAGTCGCGAAGGGGCGATTAACTGGTTTTGTCTGCCGCGCTTTGACGGCGATCCGGTCTTTCACAGCCTCATGGGCCACGGTGCAGGCGAAGAGGGTGACGGCGAGTTTGCCGTTGAGCTTGAGGGCATGACGGAAAGCGAACAGAGCTATCTGCCCAATACCGCGATCCTGCGCACAGTGCTGCGCAGCCCCAAGGGCGCGGTTGAAATCGTCGATTTCTGCCCCCGTTTCACCGCCTATGGCCGCAGTTTCCGACCGCAGATGCTGGTCCGGCAGGTGCGGCGCATTGAGGGTTCGCCTCGCGTGAGAATGCGCTTGCGCCCTCGGTTTCAGTGGGGTGAAGTTTCCCCAACCCTCACCCGTGGCTCCAACCATGTGCGTTTTGTAGGGCCTGAGCAGAACATGCGCCTGACCACCGATGCACCGATTGACCATGTGCTGGACGCGCGGTTGATTAATCTTGAAGGCGAGATGACATTCATCCTTGGCCCCGACGAGACGCTGTCGGACAGTCCTGAGCAGATTGGCACCACCTTTCGTACCAAAACCACCCGCTATTGGCAGCGATGGACCCAGCGTTTGGCGATCCCTTTCGAATGGCAAGAGGCCGTCATCCGCGCCGCAATCACGCTGAAACTCTGCAGCTATGAAGCCACGGGCGGTGTCATTGCCGCAATCACCACCTCCCTGCCCGAAGCGCCGGATTCCGGGCGCAACTGGGACTACCGCTATTGTTGGGTGCGCGATGCGTTTTTCACCGTGCGCGCGCTCAACAGTCTCGCCGCGACCCGCACGTTGGAGCATTATTTCCAATGGCTGATGAATGCCGTGGCGGATGCCGAAGGCGGGCATATCCAGCCCGTGCTGGGGCTGGGGCTTGAGACGGCGTTGACCGAACGTATCTCACCCAGCCTGCAGGGGTTCCGTGGCATGGGGCCGGTGCGGATCGGCAATCAGGCGCATGAGCATTTCCAACACGACACCTATGGCAATATCATCCTTGGCGCAGCGCCCGCGTTTTTTGATCACCGCCTGCCGATGAACACCGGGCGCACGGCCTTTGAACAGCTAGAGCCTTTGGGCGAGCAGGCTTGGGAGTTACACGATCAGCCCGACGCAGGGATTTGGGAGCTGCGCAGTCGCGCGCGGATACACACGTCTTCGTCACTGATGTGCTGGGCCGCCTGCGACCGGCTGGGCAAGATCGCGCGCCATTTGGAATTGGAAGACCGCGCCACCTACTGGGCCGACCGCGCCGAGGTGATCCGCGACAAAATCCTAGACAACGCTTGGTCAGAGGACCGCGGTGCCTTTGTTGAGAGCTTTGGCGGCAGCACCTTGGATGCAAGCGTACTGCTCATGGGAGAGGTTGGCTTCCTGCCACCAAAAGACCCGCGGTTCATCGCGACGGTTGAGCGGTTGTCCGAAGTGCTGGGCCGTGGCCCCTTCATGCTGCGCTATGAGGAGGCGGATGATTTCGGTGTCCCGGAGGTGGGCTTTAATGTCTGTGCCTTTTGGCGGATCGACGCGTTGGCCCGGATTGGCCGCGAGGAAGAGGCCCGCAAGCTCTTCGAAGAATTGCTGGAAGCGCGCAATCACCTTGGCCTCATGTCGGAAGACACGGCATTCGCCACCGGCGAGGGCTGGGGCAACTTCCCGCAAACCTATTCGATGGTCGGTATCATCAACGGCGCAATGCGCCTGTCGAAACGGTGGGAGGCCGAGCTTTAGCGCGAAAACAGCAGCCGCAGCCCCAAGAGCCCCAGCACAACCGACGCAACGCGGTCTAAATATACCTTCGCGCGCAGGTAGCCTTGGCTAACCGATGGGCGGCTCATGCCGAAAGCGAGTGTGGTGTAGAAGGTCACTTCGATGATTAGGTGGTTGGCGACGATCAATAGGTTCTCGGTCAGGCGCATGCCTTCGGGAAAGATCACCACCAGCACCGCCGCGGCGAAAAGCACCGATTTGGGGTTCAGGATGTTGATCATCATGCCTTGTCGAAATGCGTGGCGGGCAGGTTTCACGGTCGCGGTCACAGGTTCACGCGCGCCGCGCCACATCCCATAGCCGACATAGAGAAGATAGACCGCGCCGACCCCTTTAACGAGGGCATAGGCCCATGGGAAAGCAAGGAATACCGCCTCCAACCCAAAGAGAGCGGCAAGGGTCCAGAAGGAGGCAACGAGGCCGAGGCCAAGCCCCACGGCAACGCCCGCCTGCCGTCCTGAACTCAGCGTGGTTTTCAGCGCGATCAGGAAGGCCGGGCCGGGGCTGAGGATCGACGCGATGAGCGCGATGTTAAAGGTGATGAGATGCGAAAGTTCCATGGCAATGACCCCGGTTGTTCAGCATCAGCTATGCGCGGCTTTGGAGGCCGGTCAACTGGGATACGAGCAACCTGCGCGTCCTGTCAAAAGTCACGCCGGATTTGCACAGAAAATAGGCATGCTCCTAAACGAAAGAACGCACTGTTGCGATGGCCCCCTCAAGCGCCTTGCCTTCGGCATCTTGCAACGCTGCCTCGCGCAAACGCGCAATCCATTGCGCCGCATCTTCGCGCCCGCGCAGCAAGCCAGCGGCATCCATCACCTTGTCGAACTTCCCCAATCCCCGCGCATGGGTGTCGGAATAGCCTTTGATAAGCCGTCGGCATTTCACCAGCTCGACCGCGACGTCATAATCGGCCTCAACCTCCGCCAGACAGCGCGACAGCCAATTGTCAAGATGGGCGACTTCGATGGCATGGCGATGGGTTTTCAAACGATACCCTTTGAGTCCGCCCAGAACGTGCAGCATGAGAAACGCAGGCAACCGATCTGTGCGCAGGCGACGGCCCTTGTCGAACCAACGGTTCAGCCGGGTCATCCATTTGTCGCTCGCTTCCACCTTGGCCCCAAGACGCGCGGGCATCAGGCCTGCGATCTCTTCGGCGCGGGGGTGGAAGTATTCGGTCAACTGCATCAGGTTCGCATCGCCTGCGCGCATTTCTTGCCGGATATGGGTAAACCGCGGGGCGCGGGTTTTCAGGTCTGCGACACGGATGATGTCGTCATAGGCCATGGCGTTGGCAATATATTTCGCCGCTTCCGCCGAAAGCCGCCAGTCCTGCGCGGCGCTGTCACGGGCCAACACGGTATCGAGCCGGTCAAGATAGAGCGTGCCATAGGTGCAGTCTTGGAAGTTTACCACTTTAGACAAGCCCGCGAATGCCAAATCATGCACTGCTTCGGGCAGCGCGTCGGCGCGGGTGACCAGGGCGTCCCATTGGCTTTGCAAAGCCTCTGGTCCGGCGAGGCGGAAGGGAGTTTCCGGCTCGTCCATCGCGACGGGCGCGCTGGTCGGCAAACGGCCCTGCGCCGCGTCATATCCCACGGCAAAGGCCCGCAACGACGGCTCGACCCCCTTGCCGCCTGCACGGATCGCGTTCTCATAGTCCTCCCGCCGGAACGGTAGCGCCCCGGACCCGGCCAAAGCGCCAAAGAGCGAAGCGGAGATGACAGAGCCTGCGCCGACGGCCAGCCCTTCCATATCCTCCAACACCAGCTTTTGCGCCGCGATTTCAGCTGCGGCGCGGACCTCATCCGCATCGGCAATGCCGTCACCCGGCGCCATCTTCTCGCTCACCGCAAGCGCGCGGTGGGTCGAGCCGATGAGCGTGGTGCGGTCTGGCGTCACGAAACCGCGCATCACGGCGCGGCCAACCTCCATCATCTCAGCCGCGATCAACACGTCGACATCGCCCGCCGCAGGGGCGAGGGCAAAGACCGGCTCCAACGCGCTTTTCGGGGCCATTTCGACGTAATAGATCGTGGCCCCGGTGCGCTGCGCCACGCCGGCGACCGAGGTCGCCTGACAGACATAGCCTTCGGCCCGCGCCATGGATTCGATCCAGCCGGTCAAGACGCCGCCGCCCTGTCCGCCCACGGCCATGACCGCGAGCTTGATAATTTCACCGACACGCGCATCGAGTGTCTTTTGCGGCAGGACCAGATTCACGTCGTCACTCCTTCGCTGCGCAGCCGCCTTGCGTCGCGCCGTCTTTGTAGCCAAGAGATGATCTGGCTGGTTTTCTCGGCACGCCACCGCTCGAAACGGGTGGGGTTATGCACCACATCGGCCTGATAGAAGGACGGGCAGAGCACCGCCGTATCGGCCACTTCGCCGCAGTTGCCGCAGCCCACACAGGTCTGATCGATATGCGCCACTGGATCATCACGCAGCGGATCGTCGAGCCGCTTGAGCGACAGCGACGGGCAGCCCGAGAGCCGGATGCAGGCGTGATCGCCGGTGCAAACATCCGCATCGACCCCAAAACGCGGCACCTCCATGCGGCGGCCTTCCTTGATCGCCTTGTTGCGCAAAGGCTTCTCGCGGCGCTGCTTGTTCAGCATACACTCTGAGGAAGCCACGATAACCTTCGGCCCTTTGTAATCGGTGGTCAGCGCCTCACGCAGCACTTCGCGCAGCTTGCCCACGTCATAGGTCCGGTCGATCTGGCGCACCCATTCCACGCCGACGCCCTTAAGCGCCTTGGAGATTGGGTTGTTCGTAGATTTCGTGTCGTTATGCGCCCGCGAGGACATCACGTCCTGCCCGCCCGTGGCGGCGGAATAGTAGTTGTCGACGATCACCGCCACGCTGTCGGATTTGTTGAACACCATGTTCCCGATCGAAGTCGACAACCCGTTATGCCAGAATCCGCCATCGCCAAGGATCGAGATCACCCGTTTGTCGCCGCCCCCGTCGAAGGCTGCGTTCGACGCGGGGCCGAGGCCATAGCCCATGGTCGAGCCGCCGATCTCAAAGGGGGGCAGCACGCCGAAAAGGTGGCAGCCGATGTCGCCGGTGATCTGGTGCTTGCCTAGTTCTTGTTCGGTCAGTTTCATCGCGGCAAAGATCGGGCGTTCCGGGCAGCCGGTACAGAAACCGGGCGGGCGGATCGGCACGGTGTCGGACAAATCGGGGATTGCGGGCGCTTCGGCGTTGGGGGCGCGTACCTTGCCGGGCAGCATCTCGGGCGCGGCGACTTTGAGGAAATCCGTCACCCCGTCGAGCAGCACCTGTCCGGTGTACTCGCCTGCCATCGGGAGCACATCTTTGCCGTGCAGCTTTACCTTCCGTTCGAGTTTGTAGAGGTAGGAGCCGAGCTGCTGTTCGATATGGTCCGGCTGGCCCTCTTCGACCACCAGCACGTGATCCTTACCTTTGCAGAAGTCGTCGAACTCATCGCGCAGCAGCGGATAGGTGACGTTCAGCACATAGAGCGGCACCTCGGTCTGACCGTGGATATCCGCAAGGCCAAGCCGTTGCAGGGCACGGATGACGGAGTTGTACATGCCGCCTTGGACGACAATACCAAGCGGGGCTTCCTTGGGGCCGAAGAACTCGTTTAGCTTATTGTCGCGGATGAATTTCTCCGCCGCGGGCCAGCGGTTCTCGATCTTGTCCTTCTCATGCAGATAGGACATTGGCGGCAGCACAACGCGATTGAAATCTGAGCGTGGGTTGGCGGCGGCTTCGGCCACGGTGAGTGGCGGACGCTGGTTGTCGCGCGTCTCAAAACTGCCCGTCACATGGCAAGACCGGATACGGACCATGAGCATCACGGGGGTGTTGCTGGCCTCCGAAAGCTCAAACCCATCCTTAACCGCCTTGGTGATACAGGGCAGGTTCGGGCGCGGGTCGAGCATCCAAAACTGTGATTTCATCGCAAAGCCGTGGCTGCGTTCCTGCATGATCGACGAGCCTTCGCCGTAATCCTCGCCCACGATTACCAGCGCACCGCCGGTCACACCGGAGGAGCTAAGGTTCGCCAGCGCATCAGAGGCGACGTTGACGCCCACCGGCCCTTTGAAGGTCACGGCCCCGCGAATGGGATAATGCACACTCGCCGCCAGCATTGCCGCCGCCGCCGCCTCAGACGCATTCGCCTCAAACCGTACGCCCAACTCGCCCATCAATTCCTCAGCGTCGGCCAGCACGTCCATCAGATGCGAGATCGGTGCACCCTGATAGCCGCCCACATAGCCGACCCCGTTTTCCAGAAGGGCTTTGGTAATCGCGAGGATACCCTCACCTGTGAAGACGTCACCGTCTCCTTTACGCAGGTGTTCCACCTCAGCTTTGAACGAACGCTCGGCCATGAGACCCTCTTAAAAATCGTGTTTTCGGATGTTGCGCAGCATGGTGCGCAATGTGCCTACAAAGGCCTCTTTCTCGGCGGCGTCGATGCCCTTGAACATCGCGCCATAGGCCTCGGCCATATGCGGCCAGAGCCTTGCATAGGCCTCTCGCCCCTTGTCGGTCAGGTAGACGCGGGTCGCGCGGCTGTCGGTCGCGTCAGTCTCACGCCGCACCAGACCGTCGCGTACCAGCGCATCCAATGCCCGGCTCAGCGTGGATTGCTGAACCACCGCATAGACAGCCAATTCACGGATCAAGATGCCGTCGATCACCGACAGAACGGCAAGAGAGCGCATCTGGGGCGTGGTCAGCCCGAGGGCCGCCATTTCCGTGGACAGGGCGGCATTATACCGCCCCATGATCCGGTTCATCAGATAAGGCGCAAAGTTTTCGAGCCCAAGCTGGTCCAACGGCGCGCTATCCGCGTCTGAGAGAGGTGTTTTCGCCACCGATCAGCCCTTTGGCACCAGTGCCAGCGCCCGAATGGGGCTGCCGGTGCCATTCTTGATCTTCAGCGGCGCGGCAATCAGGATTGCCCCCTTGGGCGGCAGTTTGTCGAGATTGGCAAGGCTTGCCAGACCAAAGCAGTTATTCTTGTGCAGCAGGTTGTGCGCCGGGTACGGCGGTTCCATCCCACCGGCTTGTCCGGCGTCGGTGCCGATGCATTGCGTGCCCCAACCCACAATCTTTTTGCTCATCAGATACTCGATCGCATCCGGGGTCGGTCCGGGGCTGTGGGGCCCGGTTTCATCCGCGTTGAGGAAGCGCGCCTCGTCATTCACACGAGCATCCCAATCGGTGCGCATGACGACCCACTCGCCCTCGCCAATCTCGCCATACTCGGATTCCCATTCCTTGATGCCTTTGGCGTCGAGCAGAAAGTCGGGGTCTTCTTGGGATTGCTGCGAGCAGTCGATGACATTCACCGGTGCGACAAGGCGCTGGACATCAAGGCTATCGGTAAAACCGTCTTCGTAATCCTTGCCGGTGATCCAGTGATGCGGCGCGTCGAAATGCGTGCCGGAATGTTCGCCCAGCACCATCCAGTTCCATGCGAAAAACGGACCATCTTGGTCATATTCACTGATCTTATGGATCTCAACTTTGGGTGTCGGCTTTGCAAAGTCGGCAGGCAGTTGCAGGATCGGCGTATCTGGCCCCAGAACGCCGGAACAATCGACCACTTCGACCCCGCCCGAGGCCAGCATCGCCCCGAATTCGCGCATTACATCTGTCGCACTCATCTGTCTTTTTCTCCCTTGATGGACGCACCCTCTCCCGGTGCAATGATCCCTGAGAAGACGCTAGCCAAATTTATATGCGTTTGCAATTATCTTCTTCCAAAAAGGTCGCCTCACAACGCAAACGGCCCGCCGCAGAAGCGACGGGCCATCCTGACAAGAAGCGTTTGGGTATGGTTTAGGCGGCGTATTTGGCGACCGCGCCACCCTGTTTGCACCAATCGGCGTACCAAGCACGGAAAAGGTTGTACTGCGCTTCGGCATAGCCGCGCTGGCTGTCCGACAGCACGTCAGACTCATTAAAATGCAGCGCGTATTCGGCATGGCCTTCAAGCACCATGAGGTGCTTATAATAAAGCACCAGATCGGGCCCCTCATCAAAGGAGGACAGAACACCAAGTGCCGCGTCGAGTTCTTGCGCCCGCTGACGTGCCTCTGCATCGCCCGCCGCTGCGGCCTGGCTTAGCGCGACAAGATGCAGCACTTCGCGGGGCAACACATTGCCAATCCCTGTAATCGCACCGGTCGCACCACAGTTGACGAAACCGTGGAAAACTGTGGTATCCACGCCAATCATCAATGTGACGTCATCGTCACGGCTGGTGATGTTTTCCGCCGCATAGCGCAGGTCATCGGCGCCGCCGAACTCTTTGAAGCCAACGAGATTTGCATGCTCTGCCCGCAGCGCAAAGAACAGGTCTGCACGGGTGGCGAACCCATAATAGGGGCTGTTGTAGATCACGGCAGGAAGCTCGGGCGCGGCGGAAAGAACTTCTTTGAAATGCGCTTTCTGCGCGGCAACCGATGTCCCACGCGACAGGATGCGGGGGATCAACATCAGGCCTTTAGCACCAACTTTCTGGGCATGGGCGGCGTGTTCGGCGGCCAGCTTGGTGTTTACCGCACCTGTGCCAACGACCACCGGAACGCCAGCGTCGACAAGGCGCTCAACGCCTTCCATCCGCTCAGCATCTGTCAGCAATGGCCAATCGCCCATCGAGCCGCAGTAAACAACCGCGCTCATTCCATCGGAAATGAGTTTTTTGCCCATACGCACCAGTGCGTCGAAGTCGGGTTTGCGGTCTTCGGTGCAGGGGGTCATCAAAGCCGGAATGCAGCCGGAAAAGATCGTCGGGGTCATTGGGTTCTCCATCATAGAAACCGGCTGCAATCTGCCGGGCTTGCCTATATTTTGCATATTGTATTTTGTTTGTCGACAATAAATCTACGCGGAAAAACATCTGTAGTTTCTGCAACTACTTTTTTGCGATTTATAGTTCGATATGCTGTCGACGATCGCGCGAAATCAGCGCTTGGATCTGTTGCACGATCTGGTCAGCGTGCGTCCCGGCAAGGGAATCTGCACGGGCCACGTCGCGCGCTTCAATGGTGGCGACTAGGTCTTCGTGTTCTTGCACATATTCATTCGGAAGCTGATCATCGAAGGATTGATAATACATCCGCAGCAACCGCCGCCCCTCATCCAAAAGCCGTAGGCACAGCGATTCGTAGTAGGGGTTCCGACCCGCGCGGGCGATCTCGGCATGGAACTCGCGGTTGGTGGCGATCATCGAAAGCGCGTCTTGTGCGGCAACCGCTTTGGCGAACTCGGCCTGTCGGGCGCGGATAGCTGCCATATCTGCGGGTGTATGAAACTGCGCCGCGAGCCGTGTGGTGACGCGGTACATCAAGGTCATCGCATCAAAGAAGGTGTGCAGGTTCATGAAATCGATATTCGATACCACGGTCGAGCGATTGGGTAACGTGGTCACCAGCCCTTCACTGGCCAGCCGCACCAAAGCCTCGCGGATCGGGGTGCGGGACATCGACAGACGCTCAGACAGGCGAATCTCATCAATTGGGCTGCCCGGCAGCAGTGTAAGATCGAGAATCTCATCGCGCAGGATCGAATAGACAAATTGCGCCCCTGACCCGCGCTTGCGCTCTGCTGATTTAGGTTTGTTGGTCATGGGGCGGTATCGTCCTGCTCAAAGGTCTCTAGTTCATTGTTGGTAAAGCAATATTCTAAGAATGCTACAATAGTGCCATAGCGTGCAAAGGCGAGCGTAGGCGTGAACACCCACCAAGATCAGCAAATACCGCATTTCGATGTCGCACAAATTTTACGCAACTCCGATCAGATATCTGGCAAGAATTGCCGCAACCCGATGATCTGAAATGCCTATTTCAGAAACTCCAATCGCCGGATTGACAGTCGGAAATTTGCAACCGCATACTCGACCAATCTTATATTGGTTCAAGAAAGCGATCCATTGCCCAGCCCTGACACCGGTTCCGACAAGGTTTTGCTCGAAGTACGCGACTTCAGCCTGCGCTTTCGCGGCGCGCCGAGCGACCAAATCAATCACGTCAATTTCTCGGTCAGCCCGGGCAAAACCCTTTGCGTTGTCGGCGAAAGCGGATGCGGTAAAAGCGTGACGTCTTTGGCGATGATGGGGCTGTTGCCTGCGGGCGCCGCGACGATCGGGTCGGGCGAGATGATTTTTGAGGGGCAAAAGCTTGACCTCGCTGATCACACTGCAATGCGCAAATTGCGCGGCAGCCGGATGACCATGATCTTCCAAGAGCCGATGACCTCGCTTAACCCCGCCTTCCGCATCAGCGATCAGATTGTTGAGGCCGTTCTGGCCCATAGCGATGCCAGCAAATCCGAGGCCGAGGATAAGGCACTGGCGATCCTCAAGCGGGTCGGCATTCCGGCGGCAGAAAAGCGGATGCGGGATTACCCGCACCAACTGTCAGGCGGCATGCGCCAGCGGGTGATGATTGCGATGGCGCTGGTCAACGATCCGTCCCTGCTGATCGCGGACGAGCCGACCACCGCGCTCGACGTGACAATTCAGGCGCAAATCCTTGAGCTGATCCGCGACCTTCAGGCCGAGACTGACATGGGCACGATCATGATCACCCATGATTTGGGTGTCGTGGCCGAAATCGCCGATACCGTGGCCGTAATGTATGCGGGCACCATTGTCGAGACTGGTCCGGCGGAGCGGATTTTTAACGACCCGCAGCATCCCTACACGATCGGCCTCATGTCCTCGATCCCGCAGCTGAGCGGCCCGCGCGGACGTTTGGCCACCGTGCCGGGCATGGTGCCGACGACGCAGAACATGCCCGAAGGCTGCCGCTTTGCCACGCGCTGCCCCTTTGCTCAGCCGATCTGCGCCAAGGAGCCGCCGCTCGCCCCGCTTGAGGGCGGGCACGCCGTGGCCTGTCACTTCGCCCCGCTGGAAACACATCTGGAGCAGAGCGCATGAGCGATCACATCCTCAAAGCGCGTGCGCTTAAAAAGCACTTCAAGACTGGCGGCGGCATGCTGGCTGCAAGTGGCACCGTGAAGGCCGTTGACGGCGTGTCTTTCGACGTGCGGCGTGGTGAGACATTTGCCATCGTTGGCGAGTCCGGCTGCGGTAAATCCACCCTCGCGCGGCTTTTGATGCGGCTGCTGACACCGACGGAAGGTGATGTACAGTTTGACGGCGCTGATGTGCGCAGCCTTGCCGGGCGTGACCTCACGGCGCTTCGCCGCGACATGCAGTTCATTTTTCAGGACCCTTTTTCCTCGCTGAACCCGCGGATGAGTGTCGGCAAGCTGGTCGGCGAACCGCTGGAAACGCATTTCCCCAAGATGTCCGCCTCTGAGCGGCGCGGCAAAGTGGCGGAACTGCTGGCCAAAGTCGGCCTGCGCCCCGAGCACGCGGAACGCTACCCACATGAATTTTCGGGCGGCCAGCGCCAACGGATCGGGATTGCCCGCGCGCTGGCCTCGGCCCCGAAACTGGTGATCGGCGATGAGCCTGTATCGGCCCTCGATGTTTCGGTGCAGGCGCAGGTGATTAACCTTTTGGGCGATCTGCGCGATGAATTGGGGCTCACGCTGGTCATCATCGCCCATGATCTCGCCGTGATCCGCCATATGAGCGACCGTGTGGCGGTAATGTATCTGGGGCAGATCGTCGAACAGGGCGATGTCGATACGGTCTACAACCATCCGCGCCACCCCTATACCCGCGCGCTCCTCTCGGCCATTCCGGTGGCCGCCCATGGTGCGCGCACGCCGCAGACCGCGCTTGAGGGCGAGATGCCCAGCCCTGCAAACCCGCCCTCGGGTTGCCGGTTCCACACCCGCTGCCCCTATGCCAAAGAGCGCTGCGCAAGCGAGCCGCCTGCCTTGCGCCAAACCGATGCCGGCGACGGCCATATCGCCGCCTGCCACTATTTCGAAGAGATCGCCGCTGCCACACCGGACCTCGGCCTCGCCGATGCGCCCGAACGTGCCCCCGGCGCGGCGGCACGCTTTGCGCTTTACCAAGACGCCATGCGGGATCGGACAACGCTCCGCCCCCGCCAAGACCAAGAATAACAGGCTGAAACAGACTTAATGAAACGACAGGAGAGTTCGATATGACACTGACCAAAATGACCCTCGCCGCCGCGCTGCTGGGGGCCACGACCCTCGGCGCGCAGGCGGCTGACCTGCGCATCGCACTGCAATCTGACGCCGATGTGCTGGACCCCGACCAGTCGCGCACCTTTGTGGGGCGAATCGTCTATACGTCGATGTGCGACAAGCTGGTGGACATCACGCCTGACCTTGAGATCATCCCCCAACTGGCGACCGAGTGGTCCTTTTCTGAGGACGGCAAGCAACTGACCATGAAACTGCGCGACGATGCGGTTTTCCATGACGGCACGCCGTTTAATGCCGAGGCCGTGGCCGCCAACATCGACCGCAGCCAGAACCTTGAAACCTCGCGCCGCAAATCCGAACTTTCCTCCATCACCGGTGTCGAAGTGCTGGGCAGCCATGAAATCCGCTTTGATCTGGCCGATGCCGATGCCACGCTGATGGCGCAGTTCGCCGACCGCGCGGGCATGATGGTTTCCCCCACCGCTGCCGAAGCGGCGGGCGATGACTTTGGCCTGAACCCGGTCTGCTCGGGCCCCTACCAGTTCAAAGAGCGCGTGGCCCAAGACCGTATCGTGCTTGAAAAGTTTGCCGACTATTACAACGCCGACGACTTCCACTTTGACACGGTAACCTATTTGCCCATTCCAGATACAACTGTGCGTCTGGCAAACCTCCAATCTGGCGACGTGGACATGATCGAACGCCTCGCAGCGACCGACCTTGCCCAAGCCGAAGGTGACGACGGCATCAATGTCGAAAGCGCCGTGTCGCTAGGCTATCAGGGCATCACGATCAACGTGGCCAATGGCGAAAAGGGTGATAACCCTTGGGGCAACGATAAACGTCTGCGTCAAGCGTTGAGCTATGCGATTGACCGCGAAGCGATCAATCAGGTGGTCTTCAACGGTGCTTTTGCGGCCGGTAACCAGCCCTTCCCGCCGAACTCGCCTTGGTACAGCACCGACTTCCCCGTGCCGGAGCGTGACGTAGAAAAGGCCAAGGAACTGCTCGCCGAAGCGGGCTTTGCCGATGGGATCGACCTTGAAGTACAAGTGCCCAACACCACGATCCCGCTACAACTGATGCAGGTCGTGCAGTCGATGGCGGCTGAGGCGGGGATCAACATCTCGATCACCTCCAAGGAATTCGCGACGCTGCTGGCCGACCAATCGGCGGGGGACTATCAGGCGAGCCAGATCGGCTGGTCGGGCCGTGTGGACCCCGATGGCAACATCCACCAGTTCATGACCTCCGATGGCGGCATCAACGATTCCAAGTTCTCGAACCCGGAAGTGGATGAGCTGCTGAACAAAGCGCGCAAATCCAACGATCAAGACGTGCGTCGCGAAAGCTATACCGCGGCCCGTGCGATCCTGAACGAAGAGTTGCCGATCGTGTATCTTTATCACCAGACATGGATCTGGGCACTGGACGCCGGCCTGACCGGCTTCACCGCCTATCCTGATGGCATGATCCGTCTCGACGGTGTGATGAAAGAAGAAGGCTAAGCCTTTTAAAAAAACACCGCCGGGCTAGTCCCGGCGGTGCCTCCCCTCTGAGCGAGACATACCCCCATGCTGTCCTTCATCCTGCGCCGTCTGGTGATCGCGATCCCCACGATCATCCTGATCTCGGTCTTTGTCTTTACCCTACAAAAGCTGCTGCCGGGCGACCCGGTGCTGGCCATGGCCGGTGAAGAACGCGACCCGCAGGTGCTGGAGTTCCTGCGTGAGAAATACCGGCTCAACGATCCTATCCCGGTTCAATATTTCACTTGGATCGGCAATGCGCTGACCGGTGATCTGGGCATTTCTTTGCGCACCAACCAACCGGTGCTGGAGCTGATTGGAGAGAAGCTTCCCGTGACCATCCAACTGGCGACAATGGCAATGATATTCGCCATGGTGATCGGTATCCCTGCGGGCATTTTCTCGGCCGTGAAAAAGGGTACAGTGACGGATTACGTCGCCAATGTGGTGGCGCTCTCGGGCCTGTCGATCCCGAACTTCTGGCTGGGGATCATGTTAATCCTGCTGGTCTCGGTGAAATGGAAGCTGCTGCCCGCCTCGGGTTATGTGCCACTAAGCGAAGACCCTCTGCGCTCCATTACCGTCATGCTGATGCCCGCCTTCGTGCTCGGCACGGCGCTTGCTGCGACGCTGATGCGTCACACCCGTTCCGCCATGCTGAGCGTGATGAGCAGTGATTACGTCCGCACCGCCCGCGCCAAAGGTCTGGTCGAGCGGAAAGTCATCCTTAAACACGCCTTCCGCAACGCGCTGACGCCGATCGTCACCCTGACCGCGCTGCTCTTTGGTGAGTTGATCGCGGGCGCGGTGCTGACCGAACAGATTTTCACTATCCCCGGCTTTGGCAAGCTTGTGGTCGATGCGGTGTTCAACCGAGATTATGCCGTGGTGCAGGGGATCGTTCTGGTCACCGCTGTCGGCTTTATCTTCATGAACCTGCTGGCCGATGTCGCCTATGTGCTGCTGAACCCCCGCCTGAGGAAGCAATAATGGCTCAACCTGCCACACCCATCACCATTGACGCCGAAAGCGCCGCCGATCCCGTTCTCTCGGCACGCCCTGAAAACCGGGTCTGGAAGAAATTTCGCCACCACCGCAGCGCCATGCTGGGCGGGGTGCTGGTGGTCTTTTTCTGCGCCATCGCATTGCTGGCGCCTATTCTCCCGATCCCCGACCCGGCTGCGACCGATTGGGGTGCGGTGCGCAAAGCGCCCTCGGCGGCGCATTGGTTGGGCACCGATGAATTGGGCCGCGATGTGTTGTCGCGGCTGATCTGGGGGGCGCAGGCATCCCTACTCGCGGGGGTCGTTTCGGTCGCTATCGCGCTTGGCCTTGGCGTGCCGTTGGGCATCATCGCAGGGTATTTCGGCGGCTGGACCGATGCGGTGATTTCACGCTGCACCGAGGCGCTGCTGGCCGCACCTTTCTTGATCCTTGCCATCGCGCTGGCGGCCTTTCTAGGGCCAAGCCTTACCAACGCCATGATCGCCATCGGCATCTCGGCCACGCCCGTCTTTATCCGCCTGACGCGCGGTCAGGTGCTAAGTGTCGCCGCCGAAGATTACGTCGAAAGCGCGCGCGCCATCGGTCTCAGCACGCCACGCATCTTACGCCGCTATATCTTTCCCAACGTCCTGCCGCCCGTGCTGGTGCAGGCCACGCTAACAGTGGCGACAGCGATCATCGCCGAAGCGTCGCTGTCATTCCTTGGCCTTGGTCAACAGCCGCCGTCGCCTTCTTGGGGGTCGATGCTGAACACGGCGAAAAACTTCCTCAACCAAGCGCCGTGGATGGCGCTTTGGCCGGGCATCGCGATCTTCTTGGTTGTGCTTGGCTTTAACCTTCTTGGCGATGGGCTGCGCGATGCGCTGGACCCGCGCGAACACTGACCGGAGACGACATGACCACCTTCACCACCCGCCCCGAGATCCGCGGCTCCTTTGGTGTCACCACTTCGACCCATTGGATCGCTTCGACCGTGGGTTTTGGCATCCTCGAAAAAGGCGGCAATGCTTTTGACGCCGCCGCCGCTGCGGGCTTTGTCCTGCAGGTGGTCGAGCCGCATTTGAACGGCCCGGCGGGCGATCTGCCGATCATCTTTCACGACGCGGAAAAGAAGGCGACCAAGGTCGTCTGCGCCCAAGGGGTCAGCCCCGCCGCCGCCAAGCTGGAGCATTTCGAGGAACTCGGGCTCAAGCTGATCCCCGGCTCAGGGCTTCTGTCGACAGTGGTGCCCGGTGCCTTTGACGGCTGGATGCTGATGCTGCGCGACCATGGCACCATGGGCCTGCGCGACGTGCTGCAGCCCGCGATCGACTATGCCCGCGATGGCCATCCGGTGCTGCCGCGCGTGTCGAACACCATTAAGGGGCTGGCCGAGTATTTCGCCGCCGAATGGCCCAGCTCCGCCGCCGTCTGGACTCCGGGCGGCAAAGCGCCTGAGCCGAACGCCAACTTCAAAAACCCCGATCTGGCCGCGACCTATGAACGGTTGGTAAGCGAGGCCGAAGCCGCGGGCGAAGACCGCGTGACGCAGATCGAGGCAGCGCGCAAAATCTGGTCCGAAGGGTTCGTGGCCGATGCAATTTTCGACTACCTCGAAGACGCCTGCGTGCATGACGTGTCAGAGCAAAAGAACAGCGCCCTGCTGGCGCGCGAAGACATGGCCAAGTGGCAGGCCAGCTATGAAGACACGCTTACTTACGAATACCACGGCTGGACGGTGCACAAGACCCATGCATGGTCGCAGGGGCCAGTGTTTTTGCAAACCCTCGCCATCCTCAAACATTTCGATCTTGCCGGAATGGACCCGATGGGGGCCTCTTTCACCCATACGGTGATCGAGGCGATGAAACTCGCCTATGCCGACCGCGAGGCCTATTACGGCGACCCTGAGCAGAGCATCATCCCGATGGAAGAACTGCTCTCGGATGCCTATAACGCGGAACGCGCGAAGCTGGTCAACGGCAAGGCATCGCTTGAGCAGCGCCCCGGCGTGATCGCGGGGTTGGAGCATTTGGCGGAGCGATATATCGAACGCGCAGCCCGTGATTTCGGCGTTCAGAATGCCGCGCCGCAAGAGCCCACCATGGCGCATCTGACCGAAAAACGCGGCGATACCGTGCATCTTGATGTGATCGACCGCTGGGGCAATATGGTTTCGGCCACACCCTCGGGCGGTTGGTTGCAGAGCAATCCGGTCGTGCCGGGGCTGGGCTTTCCGCTGAACTCGCGCGCGCAGATGTTCTGGCTTGAGCGGGGCCTGCCCACGTCGCTTGCCCCCGGGCGTCGGCCACGCACCACGCTGACCCCCTCGTTCGCCGAACATGCCGACGGGCGACAACTGGTCTTTGGTACACCGGGCGGAGACCAGCAGGACCAGTGGCAGTTGATCTGGTTCTTGCGGTTTGTGCATCACGGGATCGACTTACAACAGGGCATGGACGCGCCGCTGTTCCACACGCTTCACTTCCAAAGCAGCTTCTTCCCCCGGCAGGCCCTGCCCGGTGAGATGATGATCGAACCCAATGTGGGGCCAGCCGTAATCGATGGACTGCGCGCGCGCGGTCATATCGTGACCGTGGCCGATCCGTGGTCGGTGGGTCGCCTCACGGCCGCGCTACGCAACCCTGATGGCAGCCTTCAAGCCGCCGCGACCCCCCGCCTGATGCAGGCCTATGCCGTAGGACGCTGACCCATGACCTATTCCATCATCGCCCGTGACCCCGAAAGCAACGAAATCGGCATCGCCGTCGCCAGCCGCTTTTTCGCCTGCGGTGCTGCTGTGCCCTATATCGGCCGCCGGGTCGCGGTCGCAACGCAGGCCTTCGTCAACCCACTATGGGGAACAGAAGGCCGCCGCATGTTGGAAAGCGGCGACCCTGCCGAGGCGTTGTTAAAGGAGTTCGCCACACGCGACGCAGGCCGCGATATCCGCCAATGTCATATGCTTGATGCCGCGGGAAATTTCGCCGCACATACCGGTGCGGATTGCGTCGATTGGGCCGGGCACCGGGTGGGCGACATCCATTCGGTTGCAGGCAATATGCTGACTGGACCCGAGGTGGTTGAGGCCACATTCGATACCTATGCCGCACGCGGTGATCTGCCGATGGCCGAACGTCTACTTGCCGCCATGCGCGCGGGCGAAGAAGCAGGCGGCGACAAACGGGGCCGTCAGGCCGCAGGTCTGGTCATTCACCGCGGACAGGACCATGCCTATCTTGATCTGCGCGTTGATGATCACCACGATCCGCTAAGCGAACTTGATCGCCTGCTTGAAGTAGCGGGGGAACGTTACCTTCACGTGGCCGAGGCAATGCCGAGCCTTGATAATTTCTCAGGCACCTCGGACCGCGCACCGATCGACGCGGCCATCACGCGGGCCGAAGAGGCGCGCAAAGCGGCAGGTAAAACCAGTCGCTCACAAGCGACCGTTACAGTGACAGAGAAGGATTGACCTGATGAACGCGCTAGACCTTGGCCAACTTCTGCCGCTTCTTGCCATTGCAATCACCGCAGGTGTCTTTGGTGGCATCCTTGCCGGACTGTTGGGCGTCGGCGGCGGTATCGTCATTGTGCCCGCGCTGTACCTTGCCCTGTCAACGGCGGGCATGGATTCTGCAATCACCATGCAGGTGGCCGTGGGCACATCGTTGGCGACCATCGTCTTCACCTCACTTTCGTCGGGCTATGGTCATTTTAAACGCGGCGCCATTGATATGAATTTGCTCAAACTCTGGGCGCCATCGCTGTTGGTCGGAGTGGTCATCGGGGCACTTTTGGGTGGCTATGTCTCGGGCCTGATTTTAGTCGCGGTTTTCGCTACGGTCGCGGCCCTTGTGGCCATAGACATGATCTTTCGGAAAACCAAAGACGAGCCGACGCCGCGCAGCTTTGCCAAACCGGTCTGGGCGATGCTGGGCGTTGTCACAGGCGGGCTATCGGCCATGATGGGCATTGGCGGGGGCACCATCGGCGTGCCGCTGCTGAACTTCCTTGGCTATGACATCCGCCGCGCCGTTGGCACCTCGGCGGCGATTGGGTTCATCATCGGGCTGCCCGGCGCTGTGGTCTATGCGCTGACCGGGCTTGGCGCCGAGGGGCTGCCGCCCTTCTCGCTTGGTTATGTGAACCTTGCCGCTGCGGCCATCATCATTCCGCTGACCAGCAGCTTTGCCCACGTCGGGGTGAAATTGGCACATAGCATCCCGCGGCGCGCGCTTAGGTTTGCCTTTGGAATCTTCCTGATGATAACCTCTCTACGCATGTTTTTTGATTTATTTGAAGCGTTTTCCAACTTATGACACAGTCCCCCCAGCCCGCCCCAAGTGAAGATGAATTGGCCGAGCGTCTGCGCAGCTCGATCCGGCAGGGGGACATCCTAAACGATGGGCGCATGCCACCCGAACGGACATTGGCCGAGCATTTCGGCGTGAGCCGCGCGCGGCTGCGGCTGGCGCTTGGCCTGCTGC
Organism: Sulfitobacter sp. SH24; assembly: GCF_965641895.1. Taxonomy (NCBI): domain Bacteria; kingdom Pseudomonadati; phylum Pseudomonadota; class Alphaproteobacteria; order Rhodobacterales; family Roseobacteraceae; genus Sulfitobacter; species Sulfitobacter sp. SH24. Next base: position 28,533 of record NZ_CBFFKK010000002.1, on the reverse strand, counting down.
AAGAAGACGGCACGATCTACCGCCGCCACGGCCAAGGCACCTTTGCCACGCCGCCGCCCGCCACCAATGCCGACAGCCTGCGCCACCTTGCCCGGCAAGTGACACCAAGCGATGTCATGGAAGTCCGGCTTGAGGTCGAGCCCGCCCTTGCCGCCCTCGCTGCCGACCGCGCCCGCCCGCAAGAGATCGAACGGTTGGATCAGTTGATGCGCGCCACGTTGAACCTCAGCGACCCGGACGCCTATGAGGCAGCGGATGACATGTTTCACTATAAAATTGCTGAAATGGCGCGGAATCCGTTGTTCCTCACGGTCTACGAATCCATCCGCGCTGTGAGGCGCGAAGTGGCTTGGACCTCCCGCCGCCGCAGTTCTCATGCGCCCGAAACGCTGCAGATCCTGGGCGAACAGCACATGACCCTGAACGACGCCATCGCCCGGCGCGACTCATTGGGCGCGGCTTCGGCGATGGAGCAGCATTTGCTGACCGTTTCTAAGACACTGCTACGGGACCGGGTGCGCAAGATCGAGCTAAACCTCTAAACGCCGAACCGGCCCCTTCCTCACAATCCGACATCGGTGCCGCCCTTGCCCCCTTTGGGCGGGTATTGTTACAGTTATGTGACAAACGTGTTTGCCAGCGCGCCAGAACTGCTTGCAAACGAAACTGTTCGATGTTCGTATCTGTGCATTATTGTATTTCGCGCCAGATGCGCGGATTCTCAGGGAGGAGAACGCAATGTCTCATAAGAACCTATTCGCCGCTGGTCTTACCGCGGCCTTCACACTCACGGGCGGCCTTGCCTTCGCACAAGAAGACTGCGAGCGCGGCGCTTTGGACAAGATGTTCTGTGACGCCAATGGAGATCTGGTTGCAGATGCGCCCACTGATCCCGAAATGCTGAAAGACCCTTCGACACTGGTCTTTGCCTATACCCCCGTCGAAGACCCGGCAATCTACGAAGACATCTGGACCCCCTTCATTGACCATCTCGAAGAGGTAACCGGCAAGGATGTGCAGTTCTTCGCTGTGCAGTCGAACTCTGCCGAGGTCGAAGCCATGCGCTCGGGCCGTCTGCACATCGCGGGCTTTTCCACCGGGCCCACCCCTTTCGCGGTGAACCTCGCGGGCGTTGAGCCCTTTGCGATCATGGGCGCGGATGACGGCCAGTTTGGCTACAAGCTTCAGGTCTACACGCAGGCCGACAGCGATATCCAAGAGATGAAAGACCTCGCCGGCAAGCGCATCGCGCATACCTCGCCCACGTCGAACTCCGGCAACCAAGCGCCGCGCGCGCTGTTCCCCGATCTGGGCGTTGTGCCGGATGAGGACTACGAAGTGACCTATTCGGGCAGCCACGACCAGTCGATGCTGGGCGTTGTCGCGGGCGACTATGACGCGGCGCCTGTGGCCTCCGAAGTGGTCGACCGCATGGCCGAGCGTGGTCTCTATGATCCTGAAGACGTGCGCATCGTCTGGGAAAGCGATCCCTTCCCGACAACCTCTTACGGTGTCGCGCATGACCTCGCGCCCGAGCTGAAGGACAAGATCAAGGAAGCCTTCTTCTCCTTCGACTTCGAAGGCACCGCATTGGGTGAGGAATTCGCGGGCGTGAGCAAATTCATCCCGATCACCTACAAGGACCAGTGGGCGGTTATCCGTCAGATCCAAAAGGCGAACGGCGTCGAGTACACGCCCCAAGGTCTCGCTGCTGAATAATCGTTTAACGTCGGGGCCGGCGAACACGTCGGCCCTGCACACAAGGTATCCTACATGTTGAAAATTACCGACCTCGTGAAGCGCTATGGCAGCGGTGACCCGGTGCTGAAAAGCCTCGACCTGACCATCGAGGGAGAAAGCGTCGTTTCGATCATCGGCTCCTCCGGCGCGGGCAAATCGACGCTGCTGCGCTGCATCAACCGATTGGTGGAGCCGACCTCGGGGTCGATCAACCTCAACGGCACCGAACTCACCAGCCTGCGCGGCGCAAACCTGCGCGCTGCGCGGCGCAAGATCGGGATGGTATTTCAGGGGTTCAACCTCGTCGACCGTCTGACCGTGATGGAGAACGTGCAATCGGGCCGTTTGGGCTATATCTCGACATGGTCCGCCGTCACCCGCCGCTATCCCAAGGCCGACATCCGCCGCGCCTATGAGTTGATGGAGCGTGTCGGCATCGCGCAATATGCCAACACCCGCGCCGACCAGCTTTCGGGCGGCGAACGCCAGCGTGTCGGCGTGGTTCGTGCCCTGATGCAAGACCCCGACATTCTGCTGGCGGACGAGCCGACCGCATCGCTCGACCCCAAGACCTCCGAGCAGATCATGGGGCTACTGCGTGACCTCGCCGGGGAGCTGAAACTGCCGGTGCTGATCAACATCCACAATGTAACCGAGGCCAAGGAATACACCGACCGCATCGTCGGCATGCGTTATGGCCGGATCATCTTTGATGATGTCCCCGCCAAGCTGGACCAAGAGGCGATGGACCAAATTTACGCGGGCAGTCCCCATGCCGACCGCGCAAAAGACGGGGCCGCGGCATGAGCGCGCCGCGGGACACTTGGAAAAAGCCGCCCTTTATCGCCAACCCGTTGCTTCGCTGGGCGGTGATCCTGGGCGCCGTCGCCTATTTCGGCTGGGTCGGTCTGACCATGCCCATCGACTGGAACCGCGTCTCAGAAGGATTAGGCCGCGCGGGCCGCATCTTTGGCGGGGCCTTTCCGCCCAGCTTTGAACGCTCTGGCCTGTTGATCGACGGCTTTCTCGAAAGCCTGAAGATCGCCATCCTTGCCACCGCGGGCGGCGTGCTATTGTCGATCCCCATCGCGTTCATGTCGGCGCGCAATGTGGCCCCCAAACCGATCTTCTACCTCGGCCGCGCCATCATCATTGTCGCGCGCAGTTTTCACCCGGTCATCGTCGCGATCCTTTTCGTCAAAGCCGTGGGCTTTGGACCCTTCGCCGGGGTGCTGACGCTGATTGTCTATTCCGTGGGCTTTGTCGCCAAGATGCTGGCCGAGCGGATTGAAGAGATCGACTTCGGCCAAGTCGAGGCCATGCGTGCCGCCGGCGCGCCTTACTTCTCGACACTGACATATGCGATCTTTCCGCAAATTATGCCGCGGCAGATCGGTTTGACAATCTATCAACTCGACAGCAACCTGCGGGCTTCGGCCGTGGTCGGCATCGTCGGTGCGGGCGGCATCGGCGCGACGCTCGCCAATGCCTTTGGGCGCTATGACTATGACTTCGCCCTCGCCATCACCATGGTCATCGTCGGTGTGATCCTTGTCTCCGAAGCCATCAGCGGCGTGATCAGAAAGCGCATCCAATGACGACCCTTGGAGAGAAATTCGGTCGCGACGACTGGACCCGCTTCACCCTGCGCCAGCGTATGACGCGCTACGGCGTGATCTTTGGCTGCGCGCTTGCCATTGCTTGGGCGCTGACCTCTATCGAGGTCATCTGGGCTTGGGTCTGGGGCGCGCCCGAGCAGATCGGCGACCTCTTTGGCCGCATGTATCCGCCTGACCCTACCAACCTTGAAACAATCCTTAAGGTGCTTTGGGACACGGTGAACATCGCGACATTCGCCACCACCTTTGCGGTGCTGCTGTCGCTGCCTGTTGCCTATATCGCCGCGCAAAACACCACGCCCAACCGCGCCACGCTCTGGCTCGGGCGGCTGATCCTTGTGACCTCACGGTCGGTCAACACGATCATCTGGGCGCTGCTCTTCGTGGCTATCTTCGGCCCCGGCGTCGTGGCGGGCATTTTGGCGATTATGTTCCGCTCCATCGGCTTTGTCGGCAAATTGCTGGGCGAGGCGATTGAGGAGATCGACCGCCGCCCCGTCGAGGCACTGGAGGCCACGGGCGCCTCGCGGTTCAAGGTCATCGCCTATGCCATCGTGCCACAGGTCATGCCGACCTTCTGGGCGGTTTCGATCCTGCGGTGGGACATCAACCTGCGTGAATCCACCGTTCTGGGCCTTGTCGGCGCGGGGGGTATCGGGATCATCCTGCAGGGGGCCATCGACACATTCAACTGGCCCGAGGTCGCCACGATCCTCATCGCGATCATCGTGCTGGTGATTATTGGCGAGGTCATCTCGGCCTATCTGCGCCGTCGCATCCTGTGAGGCCCGGGATCGACCCTGCGCAGGCGCTGGCCGAATACCGGCGCCTGCGGCCCCGCCTGCCCGGCTGTGATCGGCAAGGTGCCGCGGCGGAGACGGCGTGTTTTCTGGATATCGTCGCCCCCTATGATCTGATCCTCTTTGATGCTTACGGCGTGCTGAACGTGGGCGAAACGGCTATTGAAGGCGCAGCACAGACCATCGCCACCCTGCGCGAAATGGGCAAAGCGGTATCGGTCGTGTCGAACTCTGCCGCCTACCCAAAAGCGCATATGATGCAGCGCTACGCCCGATTGGGGTTTGATTTTAGCGTGGATGAGGTCATCACCAGCCGCGACGCACTGCTTGCTCGCGTGGCCCAAGAACCCGCGCGGCAGTGGGGCGTGATGCTGAACCCCGACAAGGATATGGGTGAAATTTCCGGCCTTGGCGGGATCGCTTTGGCGGATGATCCGAATATTTATGACGACGTGGCAGGTTTTCTGCTTGTCGGTGCGGATGGTTGGACCGATGCGCGGCAGGCCCTGCTCGAAGCCAGCCTCGCGCGCCATGCTCGCCCTGTCTTTGTCGGCAACCCCGATCTCGTGGCCCCGCGCGAAGACGGGCTATCGCTTGAACCCGGTTGGTTCGCACATCGGCTGATCGACGCGACCGGGGTTTCCGTACATTTCTGCGGCAAGCCCTTTCCAAACATCTTTGAACTGGCGCTTGCACGCCGTGCGCCAATCGCCCCCGCCCGTGTGTTGATGGTGGGCGATACGCTCCACACCGATACTTTGGGCGGGGCGCAGGCGGGGTTCTCCACGGCCTTAGTCACTGGGCACGGCTCCCTTTTGGGGCTGGATGTGGCGGCGGCGATCAAGGGTTCGGACATAGCCCCCGATTATATCGTTGCGGAAATCTAATCCGAAACGCTGTGGAAACATTGTCCACAAAGCCCCGTCACCCCATTGCCAATCCGTGCATCGCCCGCTAGCAGTTTTCGTGACCTTGTTAATAAGATCGCTGGAGGATACGAAATGTTCAAAATCACCAAGCCCACGGCAATTATCGCCACTCTTGCCGCGCTCACCGGAGGAGCCCTGAGCGCGGAAACCGAAGTCAAGATCGGCTACGCCCTTGCCCCCGACAGCCACTACGGCGTCGCGGCGCAGAAGTGGCAAGAAGTCGTTGAGGCCGAAACCGACGGCAAATTCAGCTTCCGGCACTTTCCTTCCTCCGGTCTGGGTGGGGAACGCGAAGTGGTCGAAGGCCTACAGCTTGGCACCGTTGAAGCGACCATCGTTTCCACCGGCACGCTTAGCAACTTTGTCCCCGCCACCGGCGTGACCGACGTCCCCTTCCTGTTCCGCAGCCTTGACCATGCGCGCCGCGTATTGGACGGTCCAATCGGTCAAGACATCCTTGCTGAATTCGACAGCGCGGGCATGGTAGCACTGGCTTGGGGTGAGCAGGGTTTCCGCCACATCACCAACAACCGCAACGCGATCGAGACCCCCGAAGACATCGCGGGCATGAAACTGCGCACCATGGAAAACCCGGTGCACCTAGATGCCTTCAACGCCGCCGGCGCCGCCCCCACCCCGATGGCCTGGCCCGAGGTGATCAGCTCGCTGCAACAGGGCACCATCGACGGGCAAGAAAACCCGCTGTCGGTGATCGTCTCCGTCAAGCTCGACGAGGTGCAGAAGTACCTGACACTCTCGGGTCACGTATATTCGCCCGCCATGCTGTTGGTTTCCAAACCCTTCTGGGAAGGTCTGTCTGACGAAGACAAAGCCGCCTTTGAGAAGGGCGCGACCGAGGCCGTCACCGTCATGCGCGCCTTTGTGGATGACGTTGAGCAGAGCGGCGTCGCGACGCTGAAAGAGCGTGGCATGGAAGTGAATGAGCTGACCGAAGAGCAAAAAGCCACCTTCCGCGCCTCGATCGAGAGCGCCTATGAAGGCTACTACGAGACCTATGGTAAAGAGCTGATCGATCAGATCGCCGCGACCGAGTAAGCGCGTCGACGCAAAGACAGACGGCCGGGAGCAGCGCTTCCGGCCGTTTTGCACGGGAGGGAAACCATGCGCAGATTGGAACAGCTATTCGTCAAGATGAACGCCGCCGTGGTGATCGCCTGTCTGACGGGGATGGTCTTGGTCGTGGGGGCCAATGTCGCCCTGCGGTTCAGCACCAATCATTCGCTGTCATGGTCCGATGAATCCGCCCGTTACCTGATGATCTGGATGGCCTTTCTGGGGGCCGGCCTTGCCCTGCGGCAGGGCGGCCATGTGGCCATCACCAATCTTCATGACGTGATGAGCACCCGGATGCAGCGCATCATGCGTGGGGTCATCGTATTGATCCTGTTGTTCTTTTTCGCTTTCATGGTCAAGGTCGGCTGGGACTATATGCAGCGCGCGCAGTACCAGATGACCCCGGCGATGCGGCTGTCCTTTCGCTATGTCTATGCCGCCATGCCGGTCGGGTTCTCGCTGTTGATCGTGCATCTGCTGCTGATCGCGCGGCCTTTCATCATGGCGGGCCACTACCATCAGCCCGATGGCCAGACCGAAAACATGCCGGGAGCCGCCAATGGCTGAGATCCTCTTTATCTCACTTTTCGTGTTGATGGTGCTGGGCCTGCCCGTTGCCTTTGCCATGGCCATTTCGGTTTTTGCGGCAATTGGTTTGGGAAGTTCCTATCCGCAGATCGTGGTGGTGAAAGAGATGTTCTCGGGCCTCGATAGCTTCCCGCTGCTGGCCGTGCCTTTCTTCATCCTCGCCGCCGAGATCATGACCGGCGGGGCGATTACCCACACGCTTTTGCGTTTCGCGGCGCAGTTCGTGGGCCATCTGCGCGGGGGGCTGGGCTATGCCAATGTGATCTCCTCCACCATGTTCGCAGGGATCTCCGGCTCGGCGCTGGCCGATGCGGCGGGACCGGGGGCGATGATGATCCGCATGATGGAAAAAGGCGGCTATGACCGCTCCTACGCGGGGGCGCTGACGATTTCCTCGGCGGTGGTGGGGCCGATCATTCCGCCGTCGATCGTGATGATCATCTATGCGCTGCAGGATCAGGAAGTATCAGTCGGGTCGCTGTTCATGGCCGGTGTCATTCCGGGGCTGTTGCTGGCCTGTGGCAGCCTTGCCGCCAACGGTTGGGTCAGTTGGAAACGGGACTATCGCAGCGCGGATGCACGCCCCGAGCGGGCGCAGATGTGGCGTAATACATTCATGGCGCTGCCAGCGCTTGGGTTGATCGTGCTGATCGTCGGCGGCATCCGGGGCGGTATATTTACCCCGACTGAGGCCTCAGTCATCGCGGTTTTCTATGCGCTCTTCTGCGGATTCTTTGTCTACCGCGCGCTGCGGCTGCGGGACCTGCCGGGGCTGATCCTGCGCGCCGCGCTGATCTCTTCGGCGGTGCTTTTGATCCTTGGCGCTGCGCGGGCCTTTGCATGGGTTTTGGTGATCGAAGGCGTGCCGCAGTTTCTGGCCGAAACGATCATCGCATGGGAGCTGTCGCCAATCCTGTTTCTCTTGGCGGTCAACGTGTTGCTGCTGCTCTTTGGCCTTTTCATGGACCCGCTGCCGGGCGTGATGATCCTCGTCCCGATCCTCGCGCCGATCAGCCACGCCCTCGGCATTGCGCCGGATCATTTCGCCATCGTGGTGATCGTGAACTTGACGCTGGGGCTGACGACGCCCCCGGTGGGGAGCCTGATCTTCGTGGTGTCTTCAGCGGTGAACCTGCGCCCGGCGGCGCTGATCCGTGAGATGCCGCCGTTCTTTCTGGCGAATTTTGTCGTGTTGATGCTGCTGACTTTCGTGCCAGTGCTGAGCACATGGTTGCCGAAAATCAGCGGTTTCTAAAGCGGACCGCCCGGCGGTGAGGCCGGGCGGCTTTCAAATCATTCCGTCTGAATCCAAACCGCCTTGGTATCCAAATACGCCTGCAGGTGCTCCACGCCACCTTCCTTGCCATAGCCCGACATCTTGAGCCCGCCGAACGGCACCGCCGGGTCGATTGCGTGGTACATGTTCACCCAAACCGAGCCCGCTTTCAGCCGCTTCACCGTGCGGTGCGCCGTGCTTAGATCGCGGGTAAAGATGCCCGCCGCCAGCCCATAGGGTGTGGCATTGGCGCGCGCGATCACCTCTTCCATCGTGTCGAAGGGCAGGACCGAGATCACGGGGCCGAAAATCTCTTCCCGCGCGATGGTCATGTCGTCTGTTACATCGGCAAAGATCACCGGCTCAAGAAAGTTGCCACCGTCATAGCCCTCCCCCTCGGGCCGCGCACCGCCGGTGACCAGCCGTGCGCCTTCCGCCTTGCCCGCAGCAATATATCCCTCAACCTTTTCAGTCTGCACGCGGTTGATCAGCGGGCCAAGGTCCGTGCCCTCATCCAGCCCGTGCCCAATCTTCAGCCCACGCGCGAAGGCGGTGAGCTTCTCAATGAACTCATCCTGAATTTCGCGCGCCACGAACAGCCGCGAACCAGCGATACAAATCTGACCTGAATGCGCGTAGACCGCCATTGCTGCCACCGGCACGGCCTTATCAATATCCGCATCCTTGCAAATGATCAGCGGAGATTTTCCGCCCAACTCCAGCGTGATCCGCTTGAGGTTTTCAACACCCGCGCGGGCAATCGTCTTGCCCGTGGCGGTCGAGCCAGTGAACACGACCTTATTCACATCAGGATGCTCTGCCAGACGCGCGCCTGCTTCACGGCCTGTGCCGGTGACCACGTTGACCACTCCGTCGGGCACGCCTGCTTCTTGCATCAGGCGCGCGATCATCAAGGGCGTTAACGGCGCATCTTCGGATGGCTTTAAGACCACGGTGCAGCCTGTCGCCAGTGCAGGCGCGATTTTCCAGATCGAGGCGGCGGTGGGGGCGTTCCAAGGGATGATCGCCCCAACCACGCCGACTGGTTCGCGCGTTGTGAAGGAAAACATCGACTGCGAGACCGAGTTCTCGATCACATCGCCATGCAGCGCCACTGCCTGCCCCGCGTAGAACCGCAGCATCCCGATCACCCGACGTTTGTTGCCCAAGGTTCGCGCCAGCGGCAGACCCATGTCGGCTGTGTCAGAGACGCAGAGTTTTTCCCAATCGCGCTCCATCACATCGGCAATGCGCAAAAGCACCTCTTGCCGGTCATAGGGCGTGAATTTCGACCACGCCCCCTCAAAGGCCCGGCGCGCGGCGGCGACGGCGGCATCGACATCCTCGGCCCCGCCGCACGGCACCGTCGCCAGCGCCCGGTTTGAGGCGGGATCGACCACGTTCAGCACCTCACCCGAACGCGCGGGCACATCCTTGCCGTCGATGAACATTGGGCAGAACTGCCCGTGATAAAGGGTCTCGGCGATCTGGTGGGGGTCGAAGGTCAAAGTCATATTAGCCTCATTCAATCAATGCGCCATTCCTATCAAGCGCCGTGTCGGTTTCAAATATACAAAGCCCTGTTTGGCCGAGAAAATCCGCCCCGCCCGCGTTGCACCGTGACGGGCGGCGGGGTAGACCTTTCCCCAAGGGAACCGCGCGCAGAGGTGGCGGTGGCAAGCGAAGGAAAATCCATGAAAATCGGTATGATCGGTGTCGGCCTGATGGGCCACGGAATTGCGCGCAACGTGATGCGGCGCGGGGGTTTTGCGCTTGGCTATTTCGACCACCCCGGCAACCAGCCGACCGATGAGTTGGACGGGCTGGGCGCGACGGCCTTTGACAGTCTTAGCGATTTGGCCGCCGCGTCGGATGTGATCATTCTCTGCGTCACTGGCTCGCCGCAGGTCGAAGGGATCCTGACCGGAGAGGGCGGCGTGATTGCCGGGCTGAAGCCCGGTGCGGTTGTGGTCGATTGCTCTACCTCCCTGCCTGCCTCGACGGTGAAGATGGCCGAGGCGGTCAAAGCGGCGGGGGGCGAATTCGTTGACGCGCCAATGACCCGGACCGCGCGATTCGCCCATGAGGGGAAGTTGAACCTGCTGGTCGGGGGTGAGGCGGCCACGGTCGAAAAGGTCTCTCCCGTCCTCGCCGCCTTCACCGAGGAGGTCAAACATGTGGGCGAGGTCAGCGCAGGCCACCGTTTGAAACTGCTGCACAATTACGTCTCGGTTGGCTTTATGTCGCTGCTCGCCGAGGCCGCCGCGCAGTCGGCAGATGCGGGCATTGATCCGGAGAGCTTTGTCGATGTCTTGGCCAGTGGCGGCGGTGCCAGTGTCGCGCTTGATCGGCTGTCACCCTTCATCGTAAACGGCGACCGCGAGGCGCTGCCCTTTGCGATCAGCAACGCGCTGAAGGATTTCGACTATTACCGCCAGATGTCCGCGCAGGCCGGCGCTCAGGTTGAGATTGCCGATGGGGTCTATGGTGCCTTGTCCAAGGTCGTCGAGAAGGGCGCGGGCGATGCCTATGTCCCTGAATTGGTGCAGCATTTCCGAAAGGGGTAAGCCCTAGGGTCAGAGCGTCAGCGTCCCGATGCTCGACCCGCCACAGACGAAAAGCGTCTGGCCAGTGACGAAACTATTGGCCGGATCGCAGAAGAACAGGAAGGCATTGGTCACGTCCTCCACCTGCCCCAAACGTCCCACCGGGATGCGTTTGGCCAATTCCGCCTCGCGTTCGCTTTTTTTGGGGATGATGCCCCAAAAGTTGTCCGTTTGCACCGGGCCGGGGGCCACGACGTTGACGGTGATCCCATGCGGCGCGAGCTCCAGCGCCCATGTGCGCGCCATGCCGATCATCCCCGCTTTCGACGCCGAATAGGCGGTGCGCGTGGGCGCGCCCAAGGCGGCGCGCGAGGCGTTGAACATCACCCGGCCAAAGCCGCGTTCTTTCATGGCGGGCATGAAGGCTTGCAGCAGCGTCAGGGCCGAACCGAGGTGCAGTTGCGCAAGGCCGGTTATGTCTTCGGGTTTCGCCTCTTCGATCAGGTTGGGCCAGATCAGCCCGGCGTTATGCACCAGATGGGTCACCTCATGGCGCGCGGCGATATCGGCGGCAACGGCGGCGACGGAGGCGGGATCGAGCAGGTCGGCTTCGATATGCTCACATCCTTCCGCCTCCCATTCCGGCTTGCCCCGCGCGATTGAGATCACCCGATAGCCGCGCTCCAGCAAACGCTGCGCCAGATCGGCGCCGATGCCCTTGCTGCCACCGGTGATGACGGCGGTGTAATGGCTCATCGTCTCTCTCCCGGTATCAGCGCCAGCACCCGCAAGGGGCTGCCGGTGCCGCCTTTGATCTTGAGCGGCGGTGCGATCAGCATGGCCCCCGTGGGCGGCAATTGGTCGAGGTTGCACAGACATTGCAGCCCGTATTTGCCGGCCCCATGCAACAGGTAATGCGCGGGGAAAGGCGGGTCGTAATGCATCCCCTGCCCCGCATCGGTGCCGACGGTCTCGGTGCCAAAGCCACGAATGCCGCGCTCTAGCAGCAGTTCGATAGAGGCGGGCGTGGGGCCGGGCGAATGGGCGCCATCCTCGCGCATGTTGAGGTAATCCGCGCCGCTGCGTTTCGACCAATCGGTGCGCATCAACACCCAAGCGTCTGCGGGGATCGGCCCGTTCTGGGCCTCCCAATCGCGGATGATCTCGGGCGTCAGCTCGAAGTCGTCGTTCTGCGTCGTCCCCGCCGAGCAGTCGATCACCACGACCGGGCCGATGAAGGCTTCGGGCGGGATTTCATCAACCGCGCCATGGGCCACGTCCTTGCCCGAGACCCAGTGAATCGGCGCGTCGAAATGGGTGCCGGTGTGTTCGTTGAGCGTGAGGTTGTGCCATTTCCACGCCGGGCCGCGATGGTCATAGGCCGAGACCTCCTCCATCCGGAACCGCGCGCATTGGCCAAACTCTGGCGGCAGGACGATGACCGGAAAGTCCGGGTCGAGCCTATGGGTCAGATCGACGACTTTTGCAGCACCGCTTGCCAGTGCTTCGGCCAGTGTCGTGATTACATCGCTCATGCGCCGCCCCCCCGCGTTTCGCGTTCCATCAAGGCCGGATCGTCCAGCCAACGGGCCAGCGCATCTTTGGCCACGTCACCGCAGGCGACCTCTTCCAACCCGTCGACCAACCCGCGTACCACTGTCTGCGCCAGCGCGCGGGGGGCGACTTTGGGCGGTGGCAGAGGTTGGCGCCATTCGTCATCGACGGGGCCGGTGTAGACATTCATCACCCGCAGCCCCGATCCGGCAAACTCCGCCCGCATCGTCTGGCTGAGTGACCGCGCCGCTGCCTGCGAGGCATCGAACCCGCCAAACCCTGCCTCGGGCGCCAAGGCCCCCGCCGACAGAATGTTCACCCAAGCCACTGCCGAATTCACACCATCCGCCGTGCGCGACGCCATTGCCGGGCCAAAGCCCTGCGCCAGTCGCATCAGGCCCAGCACATTGGTCTCCATCCCCTCGCGGGCAAAGATCGTATCATTGCCCAGCACCCCACCCGGGCGGATGAACTGTGCAGAGTTGATCAGAATATCGACCTTGCCGCCAATCTCTGCCGCGAGGCGCGAGACCGAGGCGGTATCGGTCACGTCGAGCGGCATGAGGCTGACGCTCTCCATCCCCTCGAAGGCCGCGCGGCCTTCCCACCGCCGCCAATGTTCCGGCTCGCCCACGAATATCTCCGCCGCACCTGCGCTCAGAAGCGCTTGGGCCAGCGGCAGGGCCAAGGAGGAGCGGGCATCGGTGATCAACACCCGCCGGTGTTTCGGGTCGCTCGACATTTCGCGCAGCATCGGATCGTCTTGCATAAATTCGCTTCCCTCTCGCGGCAGGGCCACCATGACCCCCTGCCCGGCCCGGTCCAATTTGAGCGCCAGACAGACGTGATCCCCACGCCCGACATCGCCGTGCAGATGGCACACTGCAACGGGCCCCGCAGTGAGTTGCACCGTGCCGATGCGCCACGGCAGCCGCTCGCGGAAATAGGGATCGGGCGAGACCCGGATCGTCGTTTCGGCTAATACCTCGCCCGTGGGGTCGGTCTCGCGCCAGTCCAGCGCCACCGACAGACATTTGCCGCAGGCATCACGCGGTGGATATTGCACCGCGCCGCAATCCGCGCAGTGCTGCAGGGCAAACTGCCCGCGCCCTGCGGCAATCGCGAGCCCAAGCGCCGCGCGCGAGCGTTGGGCAGGTGGCAGGGTCGGCACCGTGCTGCGCTTTTGCGGGTTCTTCTTTTGGGGCGGCGTCAATGGGTCGGTCATGCTTCGCCCCCATCGATGATCGCCGCTGCCGAACAGACGCCCCGGTCATAGTTGATCATGCCAAAGCCCGAGACCAACGCCCGCTGTGCGTTTGCCACTTGCGTGCCTTTGGCCTGTCCGGTCACCTGTCGGATCGCCTCGACTAGCCCCAAATAACCACCCGCGGCCCCGGCTTGGCCGACCGATAATTGCCCGCCAGAGGTGTTATGCGGGAAGTCGCCCGAAATCGTCAGATCACGCGCCCGGACGAACGCGGCCCCCTCCCCCTTGGCGCAAAAGCCAAGGTCTTCGAATTGCATCATCGAGATCACCGGATAGTCGTCGTAGGTTTGCAGCAGGTCGACACCCTCCGGCCCATGGCCCGCCATGTCATAAAGCTCGTCAATATCCACGCCCCATCCGCCGCGCAGTTGCATTGGGTCTTCGGGGTAGGCGTTGTGCCGCTCGATTGTGCCGCTGATTTGCGCAAAGGACAGGTCGCGGCGCAGGGCTTCGTCTTCGCGCATGACCAGAAACGCCTCGGCCCCGGCGCAGGGCATCACACAGTCGAAAAGAGCGATAGGGTCAGAGATCATCCGCGCGTCAAGGTATTGGTCGAGGGTGAGTGGGGTCTTCATCAGCGCATTGGGATAGTGCAGCGCATTGGCACGTTGGGCCACGGCGATGCGGCCAAAGTCCTCTCGCGTGGCGCCGTATTCCTGCATATAGCGGTCCATCAGCAAGGCGAAACTCGCGTTGGGGCCGCCGAAGCCATAGGGAAAGGTCGCATCCATCGAAAAGCGCGAGAAGCCGCTGAGCAGGGTGCGAAAACTGTCGATCCGGTTCGCGTCGCCCGCCACGCAGGCGACCACATCCACGTCGCCTGCCTGCACCGCCCGCGCGGCGCGGCGCAGGGCGACCACCCCGCTGGCCCCGCCCGTGGGCACGGTATCAAGCCAACGTGGACTAAGCCCCAGATGCTGGCTCAGCCCGACCGGCGTGTCGGGCGCGAGCGAGAAGCTGGAGACCGAGAAACCGTCTAGCTCGCCCGGCGCGATCCCGGCCTTGCCCAGCATCGCGCGCAGCGCGCGGGCGATCCACCAATGGGCGGTCTCATTGCTATAGCGGGCGTAGGGCACCGAGGTCGGCACCGCGAGGACGACGCGGTCGTAGCCCCTGCGCCTCATGCCGCCGTCCGTTTCTTCATCCCGCGCAGGTCCTGCGTGGCGGGATCGTTTAGCAGGTCGGCGGCCAGCGTTTTCAGCACCCCGCGTTGAAGTTTCTGCGTCGCGGTCAGCGGCAGCGCTTCGACAAAAGCAATGAAGCCGGGGGCTTTGTAATAGGCAAGTTGGGTGAGGCACCAGCGGGTGATGTCCTGCGCAAGGGCTGCCGGGTCAGCGCCTGCGTCCTTCGGCACGATACAGGCAAAGACCTCATCCCCCCGCACCGCATCGGGCACAGCGGCGACAGCGGCGCCGGCCACGGCGGGGTGGCGCATCAGGGTCGATTCCACCTCGACCGCCGCGATGTTTTCGCCCGAGCGGCGGATCACGTTTTTCTTGCGGTCGACGAAAAACATCGCGCCATCCGGAGCACGGCGGACGATGTCGCCGGTGTGGAACCAACCGTCCGCCCAAGCCTCATCCGTGGCTTCGGCATTTTTGAAATAGCCTCCGAAGAACCCGCGCCGCGGGTCGGCACCGGACCGGCGCACCAGCAATTCGCCTTGATCGGCCTCTTGCCCGGCATCGTCGAGCAGCCGTACCTCCAGCCCCCCTTCGGGCGCGCCTAGGCAGCTTTCACCCACGCGGCGCGGTTCGCGGTTGGCGCAGATCACGGCACCCGCGCCGGTTTCTGTCATGGCCCAGGCCTCAACCAGCGGGAAGCCAAAACGCGCCTCGAAGGCGGCGTGCAGTTTCGGGTCCACCCCCGCGCCGAAGCCAAAGCGCACGGCATGGTCGCGGTCGGCTTTGCTTTCCTCGGCCCCCATCAGCATGGATGGCATGACACCAAGGTAGTGCAGGCAGGTCGCCCCCGAGGCGCGGACCGAGGCCCACCAGCTGCGGGGATGGAAGCGGTCGAGCGCAGTCAGGCAGCCGCCCACGGCGATCATCGCCATGAAGGAATAAGCCATCGCGTTCATGTGGAAGATCGGCAGCGGCGTGATCATCCGCTCGCCGTGCTCCGACAGGGCGCAGAGCCCGCCCGTGCCTGCGTACCAACGCCCGGCGTCGAGAAAATAGGTATTGGTCAGGATGCAGCCCTTGGGCTGGCCGGTGGTGCCCGAGGTGTAGAGCAATGCGGCCTCTGCCCCGCCCTGCCGTGCCGCGATGGTCTCACGCGTCGCGGGTGCGGGCAAGGGATCCTCCGGTGCAATCACCGGCATGTCGCGCCCTGCTTGCTGCGCTGCCGTGCGCAAGTCTTCGCCACGCGCGGGGATCGCCACGGCCAAGACAGGCTCGGCATGGTCGATCATATAGCTTAGCTCCGCCGCGCGCAGATCGGGGTTCACCGGCACGACCGACAGGCCCAGACCATTCAGCGCGAGCCACCAGAGGAAGAAGCCCGGGCGGTTTTCCATCAGCAGCATCACGCGCTGCCCGGGCAAATAGCCCGCCGCCGAGATGCGCTTGCGCAGGGCCGCAACCTCGCGCGCGGCTTCGGCATAAGTCACCTCCCCCGCCGCGATGCCGTAGATTTCCGCCGTTTCCGGCAGGACATTCAGAAAGCCCCGTTCGGGGTGCCGCGCGGCGGTGTCTTCAAAGGCCGCGTGGACCGTCTCAGTCTCTGCCCCGATCATGGCAGCAACTGAATGTTGCGAAAGGCTGCATCGCAATTGACGATATCGACCCGTTTGTTGGCGATGCGCAGACGCCCCTCGACCAGCGCCAACTCATGCCGCGCGGTGACGGCGAGCAACTGCTGCTCGTCCAACCGCGTCTCGACGTAGTGCATGAAGGTGGTCGTGACGAAACGCCCCGCCTCCGTGTCCATCTCATCCACGAAGGGACGCTGGATCACATGATGGCAGCGGCTTTTGGGTTTTTGGCTGAAGGTCCGCGCGCCGTTAAGCCGTTCGACGCGCAGTTTGAGCATGAACATATCTTCATACATCAGCGACGTTTCGTTAATCGGGTCTTTCTGCTGATAGTCCAACGGCATCCAGTAATGCCCGTCCGCGAGCCAGAGGTTCAGCCACTCAGTATAGCGCCCCTCGTCCAACATGCGCACTTCGTCATAAATGAAGTCGATCAGGGTTTCGCGCGTCACACTCATTCCGCCGCCCCCGCCGTTTGGCCCATGGTCATGAACTTGACCCAAGCGTGGAATTGGTTGCGCATCTGCCGTTCGGTGGTGCCGTTTTCGACCGCTTCGACCTCGAAGTCTTCATCCTCTTCGATCAGGCGCTGGATGTTCACCCATTCCAAACCGTCGACCATCAGCCCTTCCTGCGCGCGCTCGTACATTTCCAAATCGTCATGGCCGACGATGGAGGTCGGTGCGTTGATCATGCGGTTGTACATCGCGGTGCGGGCGGTCAGCTCATCCGGGGCATCGACAAGGCGGTAGATGTAGCTTTCCACTACCGTGCGGTCTGCCGCGAGGGGGATGAATACGCGCAGCTGCTGGATCGGCCCCTTGATCATGATGTTGGGGAAATAGACCGTGTTGTGGCGGTTTTCGTCCAAGATCGCCTTGGCTTTTTCCTCTCCATAGCTTTCGCAGAGTGCTTCGAAATAACCGGGGATGGCGGAATAATCGGAGTGGATTGAATGGTTTACGCCCGTGTGCCCGTGGCCGTTGGGCCATGTGCGGATGCCCATGCCTTCGAAGAATTCGTAAGGCGACATGAAAGGGGCGATGATCTCCATTGCGGGCGGTTTGGGCGCGCCTTCAGGGAGGCCCAGTTCTTCGTAGAGCTTCACCGCCGTCCCGGCTGAGCTTTCGTGAGCCACCATCGGGTGGCAGGTGTCGGTCTGGTTTTCGACCAGCATCTTCCAGTTGCAATGATGCATATACCGCAGCGGCGGGCCGACGACTTCAAGCCGTCCGGCGGGGGAACGGTCCACCATATTGTCGAGCGAGGTCAGGCTCTCGCCAAAGAACTCTTCGAAAGTCATACCCTCTTCCGCGAGGCGAGCGAAGATAAAGCCGCGGTAGTTCTTCACATCGCCAACGCTGCGCATGCCCTTGCCGCTGTCGGCCTCTTCCAGCCCGGTATTTTGGTAGCCCTTCTTGAGCGGGATCGCCAAGAGGCAGCCGTCGGTCTTGAAGCTCCATGCATGATAGGGACACCGGAAGAATTTGCCGGTGTTGCCCTGCCGGTCGATCACGATCTTGGTGCCTTTATGGGGGCAGCGGTTCAGCAGCACATGGATCTCACCCGTGGAATGACGCACCTGAATGACCGGTTGGGTGCCGATATGGGTGCTGAAATAATCGCCCTTGTTCGGGGTCTGGCTTTCGTGGCCGACAAAGACCCAAGCATTGGCGAAGAGATGCTTCATCTCTTGCTGGAACACCTCCGGGTCGGTGTAGATATCGCGGTGCACCTGATGTGGCTGCACGAGAGCGGCCAGTGCCGCCGGGCTGTCGTAACGTCCCATGAGTTCCTCCCTCAGATGTCGAGTACAAGGCGCGGTGACTTGGCGCGGCTGACACAGATTTGCATGACGTTGCCTGCGGCGCGTTCGGCCTCAGACAGCACCACGTCGCGGTGATCGGGGGTGCCGCTGATCACGTCACACTGACAGATGCCGCAGTCGCCGCGCTGGCAATCATACATGACGTCGACGCCGCCCGCCTCCAGCACGTCGATGATGGATTGGCCGGGCGGGATGGTGAAGACTTCCCCGCTTGAGGCCAACTCGACCTCAAAGGCGCTGTCGCCTGCTTGCTCTTGGGGCGCGTCGAAGAGTTCGAAATGGATGCGGTCAGGCGCGATACCCGCCGCTTCGGCTTTGGCCTTTACCGCTTCGATCAACCCCTTGGGGCCACAGACATAGAGATGCGCGACGGCACCCGCAGAGGCAATCACCGCGTCAAGGTTCAGCGCGCTGTCATCGTCGTCGCAATGCAGATGCAAGGCATCGCCGAAGGTCTCGCGCAGGGTATCGCGATAGGCCATGAGCGGCGCGCTGCGGCCAGAGTAGTGAAAGTCGAACGCCTGACCAGCCGCCTTAAGCGTCGTCGCCATTGAGATCATCGGCGTGATGCCAATCCCCCCGGCCAGCAGCACCGCTGGCGCGCCTTGGGTCAGGGGGAAATCGTTCTTCGGTCCGGCGCAGGTGATTTCTGCCCCCGGTTTCAGCCCGTGCATATGGGTGGAACCGCCCTTGCCCTCAGGCTCACGCTGGACTGCGATGCGGTAGCTTTCGGGGGCTTCGGGGATCGGGTCGAAGGAGATTAGAGAATAGGCGCGGGTGTCGCCGTCGGGCAGATCGAAAACCACATGGGCCCCCGCCTCCCACTGCGGCATTGCGCTGCCATCTGCGGCTGCGAACTGGAACTCACTGATGCGATCGGTCAGCGCTGTAACCTCGCGCACAATAGCGTTGATCTTCGTCATGTGATGTCCTCCCGTTGTAAACAATATGATTTTTCATATAGTTTCGGTCAAGGGTTTTCTTGCCAAGTGCGAATTTGCCCGCCATTTAGGGGTGCCGAGGCGCAAGGAGCCCTCTTTCCATCAAAGGCTTAAAAGGTGTGACGCAGCAAAAGTCCGACGCAACCTCTGACAAAGACACGGGCCCTGAGGGGGGATTCGTCTCCGATTATCTGCTCTATCTCTTGGCGGCGGCCAGCGATGTGGCGAGCGCCCAGTTCCACGCGCAGGTGCGCAAAGCCGGGCTGCGGGTGCCGGAATGGCGCGTATTGGCCTGTCTTTCAGACACCGATGGCGCGATGATCACGCAGTTGGCTCGGCAAGCGCTGGCCGAGCAATCACGGCTTACACGAATCATCGCCCAGATGGAGGAGCGCGGCCTTTTGATCCGCCGCAGTGATCCGGCCGATGGCCGTCGCGTGCGGGTCTATCTGACAGATGCGGGCCGCGCGCTGGCCGATGAACTGGTGCCCCAAGCGCGGCGTCATGAGGCCGCTTTGATCGAAATGCTCAAGGGCAATGAGGGCGCGCATTTGAAACCGGCACTGAAATCCCTGCTCGCGGCATTGGATGGCTCGGCGGATACACAGGGCTGAATGCCCCCCTTGCTCTGGCCATAAAAAACGGTTCCAATCGTGCTATAAATGTGAATACATGAAAAAGCATATACTTGGCGACCCGGGTTTGGGAGAACCCCGCCAAGGCATATCGAACGATATGGGGAGGAGCCCAAAATGACCAAATTCACCAAGTTTCTCACGACCAGTGCGCTTGCGCTCTGCACCGCGACCGGCGCTTTTGCTGCCGAGACGCTGACCATTTCCACATGGCTGCCACCCAGCCACCCGGTCAACACCGGCATGTTCACCCAACTAACCGACATGATGGCCGAGGCCAGCGATGGGCTGATCGAGACCGAGTTGAAAAACGGCCTCGCCCCGCCACCCGCGCAGATGGATCTGCTGCTGGACGGAGCCGCCGATATCGCGATCCTATTTCATGGCTACACGCCCGGTCGTTTCGTCGGCACGAAGCTGGTGGAAATCCCCGGATACGAAGGCAATGCCGAGGCTGCATCGGTCGCCCATTGGCGTGTGCATGAGGCCATGCTGTCTGAATTGGACGAGCACCGCGGCGTGAAGGTCATCGCGCTCACGACCCACGGCCCGGGGCAAATCCACTCTAACAAAGAGGTGAACAACCTCGACGATCTGCAAGGGCTGAAAACCCGTCTCGGGGGCGGTGTTTCGGCGGATGTGGGGGCGGAGCTTGGCCTCGTCGGCATTCAAGTGCCCGCACCCAAGGTTTACGAAACACTCGATTCCGGGGCCGCCGATGCCGTGGCCATGAACATGGGCGAGCGGATCAGCTTCAAGCTCAACGAAGTGGCCAAGAACGTCTATGAAATGCCCGGTGGTTTCTACCGCGGCTCCTTCTCAGTCATCATGAGCCAAGAGACCTTCGACAGCCTGCCCGAAGACGTGCAGCAAAAGCTCGACAGCGAAGTCTTTGGCGAAACTGCAAGCCGCATGATGGGTGCCGTCTGGGACCAAAGCGACGTCGACGCGCGTGAGGCGACCGAGGCCGCGGGCGACAACAAGATCGTTACCGCCTCGGAAGAGGATCAGGCCCGCTTTGCCGAGATGGCCGCCAAGGTGCGTGATAAGGTGATCGCCGAGTTGAACGAGGCCGGTGTCGATGGGCAGGCCGCTTATGAGATGATGCGTGAGGAAATGGCAAACGCCAGCCAGTAACCCCCCACCGCCAAAGGGGCCGGTTGCCACTGCAATCGGCCCTCAGCCAGGGAACCGCCATGCGCAGTTTAATCCGACTAACCACCAGCCTCGCCGCGTTGCCGATGACGATGGCCTCGCTTGCGCTGTTTGCGCTGATGGTCCTGACCTTTGCCGACGTTATCATGCGCTCGGTCTTTAATGCCCCGATCGAAGCCGCGACCGAGTTGATCCGCATCGGGATTGCGCTGATCGTTTTCTCTGCTTTGCCCGTCCTGTCTGGTCGCGAAGGCCATATCGCCGCCGACCTGCTGGATGGCCCGTTTGAAAGCTGGGGCCTGCAACGTTGGCGCGACGGGCTGATCACGCTGGCCTGCGGGGCGATGCTGTGGTTTCCTGCAGGTCGGGTCATTGATCTGGCCTACCGCGCGCTGAGCTATGGCGACGTGACCGAATACCTTCAAATTCCGACCTTTTACATCGGCATGTTTATCGCGGTGATGACCTACCTCACCGCTGTTGTGCTGATCCTGCGCGGGCTTTTGCGCCTCTTTGCGCCGCAACTTTTGGACTCTGCCACATGATCGCATCTGCCATCGGCTTTGCCGCCGTTTTCGTCCTCGTCTTGCTGCGCCTGCCGATTGCCTTTGCCATGGGCCTCGTCGGGATGATCGGGCTGGTCTATGAGACCAGCTACCGCGCATCGATCTCCATGGTGTCGCGGCTGATCATCGACACCAGCCAAGACTACGGGCTATCGGTGATCCCGCTCTTCATCCTGATGGGGCTTTTCGTCAACAAAGGCGGCATCAGCCGTGAGCTTTACCAAGTCTCCAATGCCTTTTTGGGGCACTTCCGGGGCGGTCTGGCCATGGCCACCATCGTCGCTTGCGGGGGCTTTGCGGCGATCTGTGGCTCTTCCTTGGCCACGGCGGCGACCATGTCCAAGGTCGCCATGCCAGAGATGCGCAAATACGGTTATGCTGACAGCCTTTCGACCGCATCCATTGCCGCTGGCGGCACGCTCGGCATCCTGATCCCGCCGTCGGTGATCCTTGTGATCTATGGGCTGCTGACTGAGACATCGATTGGCGCGCTGTTTATCGCGGGCATCGTACCCGGCGCGCTTGGCATCCTGCTCTACCTCTGCGCGGTCCGCTTTTCCGTCGCCATGAACCCCGAAGCAGGCCCTGCTGGCCCCCGCGCCACATGGGGTGAGCGGCTGCGCGCGCTTAACCACGTCTGGTCGGTGCTGGCGCTTTTTGCGCTGGTCATCGGCGGGCTCTATGGGGTCTTGGACTTCTGGCCCATCCATCTGGCTTTCTCCCCGACCGAAGCGGCGGGCATGGGGGCTGCGGGTGCTTTCCTCATCGCTTGGGCGCGTGGCGGGCTGAGCTGGCGCGGCCTGCGTGAGGTGCTGGAGGAAACGACGCTTACCTCCGCCTCGCTTTTCTCGGT
Organism: Sulfitobacter sp. SH24; assembly: GCF_965641895.1. Taxonomy (NCBI): domain Bacteria; kingdom Pseudomonadati; phylum Pseudomonadota; class Alphaproteobacteria; order Rhodobacterales; family Roseobacteraceae; genus Sulfitobacter; species Sulfitobacter sp. SH24. The sequence continues at coordinate 6,407 of NZ_CBFFKK010000002.1, read as the reverse complement.
ACTGATTGGCGCATGGATTTTCTCAAACTTCGTGAACCTCGCGGGCCTTCCCGAAGGGCTGCTGGCAACCGTCACGGCGCTCGATCTCGGACCTTGGGTGGTCATGGGGTTGATCCTCGTGATCTACATCGCGCTTGGCTGTATTTTTGAGAGCATGTCGATGCTGCTGCTGACCGTGCCGATCTTCTTCCCGCTGGTCACCAGCCTTGGTTTCGACCCGGTGTGGTTTGGCATCATCGTCGTAGTGGTGACTGAGATCAGCCTAATCACACCGCCCGTGGGCCTGAACGTCTTTGTCCTCAAAGGCGTCGTCGGTGATGTTTCCACCGGCACGATCTTTCGCGGCGTCACGCCGTTTTGGCTGGTCGATATCCTGCGGCTGATCCTGCTGCTGATCTTCCCCGCGCTGGTGCTTTTCCTACCGGGGCAAATGTAACCCCCCTACCCTACCGCCGCACCTGTTTGCACTTCGGCAGGCGCGGCGCGATAGTGCGGCCCAATCACCAAGGATGAGGCCAGCATGAACATCGACCTACTCAAAGACCTTTGCGAAACCCCAGGCGTTCCGGGGCGCGAGCACCGCGTGCGCGATCTGATCACCCGCGAGATCGAAGGGTTGTTCGACCACGTAGAGACCGACGCGATGGGCTCCCTGCTCTGCCGTCGTGATGCGGATGCGAATGCCGACAAAGCCCCGCGCATCATGCTGCTGTGCCATATGGACGAGATCGGCTTTCTGGTCAGCCATGTGTCGAAAGACGGGTTTTTGTACCTTCAACCCGTGGGCGGGTTCGATCCGCGCAACCTCTTCTCGCGCCGTGTGTTGGTCTGTACCGAACAGGGCGATCTGAAGGGCGTGATGAACCCCGGCGGTAAGCCCATTCACATCTCTTCTGCCGAAGACCGCAAGAAAATTCCCGAAGTGTCGGAGTTCTTCGTCGATCTGGGACTGGGCGAGAGGGCCAAGGATATCGTGAAGGTCGGTGACTTCGTGGTGATGGATGAGCCCTTCCTAGAGATGGGCGATCAGTTCGTGTCCAAAGCGCTCGACAACCGGGTGGCTTGCTGGCTCGGGATCGAAGCGATGCGCAAATTGGCCGACAAAGGTCGCGGAGCGGAGATTCACGTGGCCTTCACCTGTCAGGAGGAAGTCGGCCTGCGTGGCGCGCGTACAGCGGCCTATAAGGTGCAGCCTGATATCGGGCTGGGCATCGACACAACACTCGCCTGCGATACGCCCGGTGTGCCGGATCACATGGCAACCACACGCCTTGGCAAAGGGTTTGGTCTGCACGTGCGCGACAGCAGCTTTATCGCCGATGTGGGCCTTGTCAGCGAGATTGAGAAACTCGCGCAGACGCGCAACATCCCCTTCCAGCGCACCATGCTCGCCGCCGGTGGACAAGACGGCGCTGCGGCTCAGCAGGCCGCCGCAGGCGCGCGGGCTGTGGGGATCGTGGTCGGCACCCGTTACATCCACACGGTGACCGAGATGGTCTCGAAAAGCGATCTACAGGCGGCGCTGGATATCCTTGTGGCCTATCTCGAAGGGTTCGAGGGCAAAGCCGCCTGAAGCCCCTCCCCCCTGAGCGCTATGCTGCGCTCAGGGCTGCACCCCGTCCTCCGAAGCCTGCGGCAGCCAGACGTTAAAGGCCGCGCCCCCCTCGGCCCGATTGCGGACCGTGATGATCCCCCCAGCCCGCTGAATCAGCGTATGAGAAATCGACAGGCCCAAGCCCGTCCCCTCCCCCGGTTTGGTGGTAAAGAATGGATCAAAGAGCGAGGGCAGCAACGCCTCCGGCACCCCCGGCCCGCTGTCATGAACCGAAAGCGCCACGCCCGCCACGCCGTCGCGATCCGCAGGTGCCAGATACAACTCCAACCGCCCTGCCCCCTGCATTGCCTGCACGGCGTTGACCACGAGGTTCACCACGACCTGCTGTATCTCGCCCGAGTCCGCCCGCACCGGCGGTACCTCTTCAAAGTCGCAATGCACCTCAATCCCGCCCCGGCTGATAAGGTGATCGACGAGCACGAGGCAGTCCTGCACCAAAGGGCGCAGGGCGATATTATGTTCACAGTCAGAAAATTCGGACGGGGCCGCGAACTTTAGCAGTTTGCCGACGATCACCTCAATCCGGGACACCTGCCGGTCGATCAACGCCAGTTCCGTCGCCACTGGCTCGGCATCATGACCCAAGATCTGACGGATGACATCTACATTCCCCATGATCACTGCGACCGGGTTGTTGATCTCATGGGCGACCCCGGCGGTGATCTCCCCGATTGAGGCGAGTTTCTCGCTCATCACCAACTGCCGGAATGTCTGCTCCAATTTCTCGTTCGCCTCGCGCAGCTCGGCGGTGCGCTGATCCACCCGCTGGTTCAACTCATCATTCCAACTGCGCAACTGCCGGTCCCGTTCTTGGACCTGTTCCAACAACCAATCAAGGTGATGCGCCACCGCGCCGATCTCATCGCGTGCGGGCACCGGGCCGATGCGCGCGGAGAGTTCCCCCTTGCCCACGCGGTGCATAACTTTTGTCATCCGTTCGAGCGGCGAAAAAATACCCCGCGCCAGCCACAAGAACACCGGCGCCGACAACGCCAGCACTGCGAAGAAGGCCGCCAGCATCCACCAGAACGCCTCGCGTTTCGCCTGCGCAAAGGGGGCCTCAAGGAAGCCAACATATAGCATCCCTACCCGTTCGCCAAAACTATCGGTGATGGGCTGATAGCCTGAGATATACCAATCGTTCACCACAAACGCGCGATCTAGCCACGTCCGCCCGTCGATCAAAACGGCCTCGCGCACCTCTGCCGAAACACGGGTGCCAAGGGCGCGCACATCCTCGAAAAGGCGCACGTTGGTAGAGATACGTAGATCATCAAGGAAAAGCGTGGCGGTTCCCTGTCGGTGCCCCCCGGTCACGGCATTGAGGTAAACAAGATCGTTAATGGTATCGATGAAATCGAGGTTGCGGTTTAAGAGCATCCCACCCACCAATACGCCCTGCGTACCGGACAGATTAACCGGGCTTGCTGCGTGAACCACCATTCCGCGATCCTCAATCTCGCGATTTGTGGGCTCGGCTGCCGGTGTGTCGATTAGGGGTACTTTGGCGCGAACCGCCAAAGCGTCTTCCAAAGTTGCCAGCCGTGCATTGCTGAATACGTCAATTTCTGCGCCGCTGATGCCACGCGTGGCCTGCGCGATCACTGGCCAATTTTGCCCGGCTTCTACCGCAGTTTCCATTGGAAGAAACTCCAAGAAATCCAAACCTAACCGTTCACGGGTGTCTGTAAAAAACGCGACTTGGTCTGCACCGGGGCGGTTCAACCAGCGGCTAAATTCGACTGACCTTGCAACGGCATCCAATTCATTTCCCGTCTGCCCAAGTAACCGCGAGAGGTATTGGCTTGCGATCTTCAGCTCGCTTTCGACATTCGCGATGAGCACTTTGTCGTAATCCGCCGTCCAGCGCGACATACCCAAGATAAGCAGCAGGGGCATCAACACGATGAGCGGCGTCAGAGCAAGAATCAGCAAGCGCAGTCGAACGGAGGTCATGGGCTATCCCGAGAAACTCTGAGCAACTTAGCTGCGGATCCTTCGATGGTGAAGTATAAGGGCTGGATACTCCTAGAGAACTACGCCAAAATCCCGCATTGTCGGCCGTAGGTTAGCTTAACCCCATGATATAAAACCATTTTTCAGATTGTCAGCTGACAATCGCGTCGGTTTTTCAGCGCTGATAGCATTGGAACAAGGGAAAACGTTCCATTTCGGGCCATTTGTGTCAGTCGCCGCAAATAGGCACCAGGACTTCTGATCGTCGCGGCCTTCTCCAACAGGCAGAGAACTGTCACCGCAGCGCTTTCAGCGCCCATATCTCGTTTTGCCTCGTTTAGGACGGGCGGGTCAATCCCCAGCATAGGCGCAATCTGATCTCCGATGCGTACAAGGTCTGCCCAATTGCGTAAAGCCTCAGGGAAAAAGCTCCGGACTTCAGTGCAGGCAACCATTACCTCAGCCAATGTAACTCCCTTGTTCTTAGCGATCTTCGTTTCCTCATTGTCAGCCGTATGCGTTTGATGGGCTTGCACTGGCTCGTGCTCTTCAGAGTCAAAATAGGGTTTAATTGAATCCTGTATGTGCCGCTCATTTTGGCTGTCATTGGCGATCATTTGCGGTGTCGATAGGGCAGGAGGGGCTGGTTCACACCCGATGGCCGCTTCGTCATCTGCATTGTTTTGAAGCGCTTCTTGCAATGCGATCTCTACCGAAGTTAGCGCCGCTTCATCGGGCTTACGCCGTAATACCCGGCCGACTTCCTCCGCAATCCCATCTGCGCCACCTTGACGGATCAGAGCGTGCCTTAGGACTAAAATTCTGTCACGCAAAGCCAGAAGCCTCTCATGTTCAGCCTCAGTCTCTCGTGCCGCCAGCTCAATCATTTCGGCTTGGATCACAAGCGGCGAGAGGTCAAAGCCAAAAGCGAGGGCAATCGCCCCGCCTCTATTCCGGGCGAAACGCTTCCGGTTGGGGCTGTCCTGCCGCGCAATTAGGCCAAGCCGCACGAGTTGAGCAAGATGACGCCTTAACGTGCTCTCAGGCATCCCATGCAACCGTTCAGAAAGCCGAGCGTTGGACGCAAAGACAATACCCGCAGCGCCATCGGGAATATCCCGGCGCGGTAGAAATGTAAGCAAGGCTTTCAATACGGTGAGGGTACGGTGAGACAACTCAAAACGATCGGCCGCAATTGTCAGCCGATCAAGCAGTGCCCATTTATCCGGCCCATCGCATGACAGTTGGGTAGCCCTTTCGGGCCGCCCGAACGCAGGTTGGAACGTGGTTTCCATGTAAAAATCACGAAAGACAACAAAATACCGGCCCTATCCCATCGGGTAGAGTTGACATCGATAAATCTTTGGGGCTATCTCGAAGGTGCAAAGTTTGAGAAGGGCCTTCCGGGATTTATCCTGGGGGGCTTTTCTTTTGTGGTCCTGATGTGCCTCCTGTTGCTACTTCCTCAATGTCTCACGCGCGGGTCTTCTGCCAGCGGTCGTGAATCTCTTGCAAAAGCTCTTCTGCATGCGCATCGAGCCATGTATCGAACCCCTCAGCCGCCCGTGAGGGCACGGTGACGGTAACGCCCCGTTTGCCGCTGCGGATATCCGCCAATGCCTTGCCGTCACGGTTCCGCAAGGTGCGCGGCTTGGCCGACAGGGCAGGGGGGGTGGATTTCTTTTGTGGCTGGGTCGCAGCTTCGGCAAAGATCGCCTCAAACCGCTCATCAGATGTTAACCCGCCCCAATCGGAGTGTTCCAAACGGGTAGTGGCGCGCGTCCTTGCCTCCGGAAAGGCAAAAAGTTTGACCAGCGCCATCCAGCGGTCACGGCCAATTGAAGGCGCCGATCCTACTTGCCGCAAGAAGGGCAGGTCAAAAGCATGACCAACCTTCAGCATCCGACTGACCATAGGCAGGTCAACTGACAGGGCATCTGCGATTGTCTGCCGATCATGTCCGCCTGTGTCCAGCTGCGCCGCGAAGCTTGCCTTTTCAATGAAAGACAGGTCTTGGCGCGCGGTGTTCTCCTGACCCTGAGCCATGACAAGCGCGTGGTCATCAAGCTGACGCACCATCGCCTTTACGGGCAAACCCAAGGACTTCAACGCCTGCAATCGCCGGCGCCCATACACAATTTCAAAACGACCAGCGGTTTTGGGATGAGGCCGGACAAGAACGGGCACCTGCTGCCCGTAAGTTTTGAGGCTGTCCAAAAGCTGCCTTTGAGCCTGTATATCAGTCCCTAGCCGGTCCTCGACCCCGGCCATATCGATCAGGGAGCCATCCAACTCTTGGACTGCATTCTCCTGCATCCGGTTCAAGGAAGACTGAAGCGCCCCAACAGCACCGCGAGGCATCAAGCGTGCCTTCGTATTCGATTGCGTAGGCTCTACAGCAGGAGACTTGAGTCTAGTATCCGCTTTCTGCTTGGTATCTGAGCCAGAAGATAAAATGCCTTTACGTGCCATTAGCGCCCCCATGCTTTCTGGATCATGGTTTCGATCTCATCATTGACAAGATTAAGGGAATCTACCGCGCGATCGTATGTCGTGCGGTGAAATTGGGACCGGTCCACTTCATAGATCGTCTGGTGGGTTAGGCCTGCGTCGGAAATTGCAGTAGATTTCAGCATCGGCGCCACCATGACTTCTTCGTCGAAAAGCTGACGTAGGAACGATAGAACCTGTTGTTGCGGCCCGTCATTCGGCTCATAGCGGTTGATTAAGAAGCGTAGAAAATCAAATTCCATGCTTGCACCCGCGTTAGAGACGACATCGAGCAAATCCGCACTCATCTGGAGAAACTGCGACATCGATGCGACATCAAGCATAT
>NZ_CBFFKK010000001.1:0-246265 GCF_965641895.1 Sulfitobacter sp. SH24 | reverse complement strand
CGCATGCTGTCGGCGCGGATCCTACAAAGGGTTCTAGGCCTTCCATTACTGCAGGGATAAAATCACCTGGGTCAAGGGCGCTGTGGTTTATGTGGATGATCGCGATGTCTTTGCGCGAGAGCCCTTCTCAGCCCGCTTTGAAACCAATGATGGGTTTCAATTCGTCTTCGCCGCGGTACATCCCACCTACGGCAAATCCGTTGCGGAGCGGGAAAAGGAAGCGCATGCGCTGCGCTCATATCTCGACTGGCTCAATGACAGTTTTGAGGGCTCACCGGTATTCTTGGCGGGAGACTTCAACCTGCCTCCGACAAACCCGGCCTGGGGCCCGGTCGGTCAGACCGCCGCGCCGTTGATCACGGATGGAGGCACTACGCTGAGCACCAAGGACGGCCACTTCGCAAACCTCTACGATAGCATCAGGGCGCCGCGTGGCGTGAGCCTGCCCATCCATGCCAGCGGTAAATTGGAATTTCCACACAAGGTTCTGGGCATCACCCATGCTGAGGCGCGCGATCGAGTCTCGGATCATATCCCGTTTTGGATGTGGCTGAGCCCGGATGCGGAGCCAATCATCTACCCAGCATCGAAAATTGACCGCGGTCAATTCGACTACGCGGCGTTCCTTTCCACCGATCTGGTTGAAGCTCCTAAAACGGAGCCTCCAGTAATCGGAAACAGGAACTCGAAAATCTACCATCTCCCAGAGTGTCCTGACTATTCGAAAACCGCTTTAAAGAACCGCGTTGGCTTCAACGATGAGGCGGCTGTGAGCCAAGCCGGGTTCCGCAGGGCGAAGAATTGCTGAAGCGCTCGATTTGGAGAATATCTGTTTCTTCCCGGGCTGAGGTTTTTCGCGCAAGTCAGATAGCAATAATCAGTGCAACGCAGAAGGATGCGGAATGTCTAATGTATCTGTTCAGGTAAGAAAATTCATTTCGGCTCGAAGGCCGCAACATTCGTGGGAACCCGATGGGTAGATCACGATTAATACCGCCGGCAAGCTTATTCCCGGTAAACCGGTGCGTCCGGTCACGCGCGACATGGCGGCTGAAGCTCCGGACGTATCTGAGACTTTTGAAGCGCTCTCAGCTTAAACCGATGATTTCGAGATGACCAATTGATCCAGATTGACTGCGGTCAAGTTCAAGCGGGAGGCAACATCTGCAGGCATCATCGGCTTGTTTTATATGTAATTGACCGCGGTCAATTTTGTTCAAGCCCAGAAACATGTCAGGCTCATCGCATGCCTGCGACCGGTTTGCCCGCGATGAAGCCTTCGATCATCGAGGTGAAATAGGCGGGCGGTGATTTGATGCGTATCGAGTTCTCAGCCAGATATTCCAACGCTCTAAGCATGTTCGGCCATCCGATTGAAGCGACACCTTTCGCCAGGGCTTCACTCTTCAAACTCAAAAAAGATCCAAAAAGAAAAACGGCTTCCCGCAGACGGGACGGTGATTGGACAGCGTCTGGATAGAGGCTGGCGATATTGGGGCAGCGCTCCCATGCTTCGACAAGCCGCGCATATTCATCGGGTGCTTTCTTAGTAGGATCTATTTTTACGGACTCTACTTGGCGGACAACCTGACCGTTCCTGCCGGACTCTTTCGGCGTGTCCGCAAACCCGCTTTGCGGGCAGGCATCGCGCTGAACACCGACCTTTCGGCGGGGCGAAGTGCCTGATCGGGCCGCTTCAATGTTATGCTCAAGCTCATCACCGGCACCCCTTTGGCCGCGGTCAATTCCCTGAAGGGTGATTTCATTGAGCTCAACGTTCCGCAGCTGATCGGCGACGGCCGGGGCAGGGCAGGGAGCGCTGTGATGGGCTTGAACAATATGGATGTCTTCTTCCGCCGCAGAGAGAGGTGTTTGAGCGGCAGGTTTCAGCGCGCGCATTTCGCAGATTAGAGACGAAACCTCCTCAGTCTTCAATGAGGTCCGGCGCAAGATTTTCTTCACCTCAGCGAGAAAGCCGGCCTGGGCCGCGGTCAATTGCCCAGGTGCGCGTAGAAGATCAGCCCGAATTGCAAGCGCCACGGAGCGCATCGAGCGAAGCTCTTCTGCCTCAAGATCGAGCCTTGCCGCCTCGGCCACCAGCACGGGGTAGATGTGGAGGAGGGGGGACAGATCGAAGCCGAAGGCGTCACGCACTACCCCGCCGACCCGGAGCGGGAAACGCTTTCCGGTGGCACTGTCTTTGCGCGTGATGAAGCCGATATCGCAGAGTTTCGCGATGTGGCGCCGAAGCACTCTATCATTCATCCGGTTGGCGCGTTCACAGACGGCTTTATTCGAAGGATAAACCACGAGAAGATCGTCGGAGCTAAGCGGGGCCTCTTTGCCCGTTTCGCGATCCCGACAGGGGAGGAAGCTCAAAAGCGTCTCAAGAACAAGGATTGTACTTGGCGTCATTCCATAGCTAGGTGAACTGCTTTTGACCGCGGTCATGAGGTCGCGCCGGGTTACTTGGGGTGTTGGTCCAGGGCGGGTAGGGGCATAGCTCCTCCGCTCCCTGGCATGAATTACCGTGGTTGTAGCCTGTATCATGAATTTTCAGACGGCAAAGAGATACCATTCACCGAAAACGATGTTGCAAACGATTCTCTAGCAAGGTATCCATGAGGTGCTTAAATCTTATGGGACCCTTCGAGACTTCGGTTTCGGGGGGTTTCTTTTTGCGCTGCGTCTGCCTCCTTTCTCTTTGCTCTTCTCTATGGTTGTTACGTGGCCATTATGGCTCTTATTGTCGTTCGGTGCGATGAATTGACCATGGTCAATTCATTAAATTCAATGACTTAACCTTTTTAGCTGCGGGTCAAACCGCTTGACCAGCTGTCAAATATTTGAGGAAGCTGGTCCTCAAGATACTCGATGAAATCAGTTGCATATTCCTCCGTTGTCTCGATGGTGATTTTCCCGCGCTTCTTGATGAAGCGAACCGGCTTATCGCCCACGGTCAACGGTTCTGAGCGCCTCACCGGGGCGGCTTTTTGTTGCTGCGTCTCTTCGCTCAAGGTGGCTGTTCGAAGGGCATCAATGAGGCCCTGCAGAGCTTTGAGGGGATCCTCTTCGTCAGGGATCATCGCAAGCAGCTTAGTGGTATCAAGGACATAAGCTTCTTTGAGAGCCTTGCGAAGATCCATCCATGGCCGACGGCCAATTTCATGGCCAGAGCCAATCCGTTCGATGACCTCAATTGGCACATCACGAGCCACGGTAGCGAGCCGGCTCAATGTCGTTTTATCGACCGCCAAGAGCCCACAAATCTCATCTTTATTAAAGCCGTACTCTTCCAGATGCGCTGCGAAAACCGCCTGTTCGATGAAGCTCCGCTGAAGGCGCGCGGAGTTCTCACGTGCGAGCGACATGAGGGCATCGCGCTCTTCCATTTCACGGATCAGCGCGCGCACCGGGATGCCAAGTTCACGGCAAGCCGCGATGCGACGACGCCCATAGACCACTTCATACCGCAGACCGGCGCCGCGCCTATAACGTAGCAGAACCGGGATCTCCTGTCCGGAAGCCCGGATCGATGCAATCAGCTCGTCGAGCCCATTGCTCGTATCAAAACGGTCCTGCAGCGCGGAATCCGCGATCTCACGTGTATCCACCATTTGAGCGGCTTGGGAAGAGACCTGGCTCAATACATTGGACATGGCTTGTAAGGACCTGGGTCCGCTTGGCGTTTTAGTCTCCCCCTCCACGATAGGGGAGGGGGGCTGCGCGAGAGCTTCGGGTGGAGAAGGCGCCTCATTAAGTTGACTAAGGCTTTTAGCGAGCAGATCACGTCTCATCTGATACATTCCTTCCCCAAGCGGCCTGTATCATCTTCTCGACGTCGTTTGAGAAGCCGATGACGCTTTCAAGCGCGCGGTTATAGGTCTTGCGGTTCTTGGCGCCAGCCAAATCCACCTCGAAGATCGTCTTTTGCGAAAGCCCCGCTTCACTGATTGCGGAGGACTTCACGAAAGGGGTAGGGATCACGCTATCGCCCAGCAGTTGCCGGATCCAATCAGCAAGATCGACCTGCGTACTGATCCCGGTGTCATAGCGGGTCAACAGATAGGCGAAATTATCGTAATTTGCGACCCCACCGTTACCATGAACGACCTCAAGCACACCTGAGGCCATGTTGAGAAACTGGCTTGCAGAGGCAAGATCGACCCGTTCAGGGATTACGGTCATCAGTAGAGATGTGGACGCACATACGGCCGCCATAGTCAGATAGCCCAGCTGTGGCGGGCAATCGATGATCACGATATCGTAGTCATCTTCGACCTGACGGAAGCTATCTCCCAGCCTATTGAAGAAAACAGGCTGTTCGCCGCGGCTGAGCGCCATTGGCGTTTCGGTCTCGAACTCAGATAGCATGATTCCGCCCGGTACGAGGTCGAGGTTCGGCACATAGGTTTTGCGCAGCACATCCGTGATGGGCACGCGGATCGTATCTCCGTCTGTGTAGCGCAGCGCGTCATAGAGCGTTCCGCCGTCCTTGAAGTCCAATTCAGGCTGATATCCGAAAAAGGTTGTCAGGGAGGCCTGGGGATCAGCATCTATGCAGAGAACGCGATATCCACGAGCCGCAAGTCGAAATGCAAGATGAATCGATGAGGTCGTTTTCGAACTGCCCCCTTTAAAATTGACGGTCGACCAGACTTGTAGCTTATCACCTGGCTTGCGTCCCGGCAGAAAATGATGGGGATCTTTGGCGTTCTTATCGAGGATCTTTCGGATATTCATAACGTCTTCAGCAGTGTAGGAGCGCTTGTTTCCGGTACTCTGGACAACTTCAGGAATTTTGCCTTCGAAATGCGATTTGCGCAGGTAGCCTCCGCTAACCCGAAGCAGTTCTGCAACCTCCGCTGCCGAGAAGGCCCTGAGGCTCTTCTCTTCTTTAGGAGCAAGAAAGAGCTTCGACATATTGTCGAGCGCTTGCGATAGCCTTCCGGAGTCTGCGCGTAGCTTATCATGAAGTACGTTTATCATTCTTGTCTGCCTGTAACCTCGACCTTCAATTGGCGTTTCTCGAGTGTTTAGTGGGCAAGAAACGGCTTTTGCGATCGTTTTGTGTTTATCCTGTTACAAGCTATGGCCCGGGCAGACCTGAATCTCAAGAAGAATTACGGATTTTGTGCTTGAAAATCCGGAGACATAGACAATGAGTGCTAGCACAGGAAGTTAATGTAACGCACTAAGAACGGGTGCAAGTGCTTTGAAATGTAAGATAAAATCACTAAGCCGCCTTCTCTACAGACACTTCATTCTTGCTCGAGTTGGCTGATCCGTATTGTGGGGCGTTCGTTTGTCTGGTGCGGCGATCGAAGCGCAAATTGGCATAAAGCGGTTCTTGAAGCAGAGCTTCCATACCGTCTGAAAGTGGGATTCAGGGACAGTTGTAACCGGGTAATCGGTAAAAAGCGTTACTGGGATCGATTTTGTCCGAATCTATCTGCCTGCATGGAGCCGTGCCGGGGGATAGGGCGACTTGTGCGTCGATGTTGTACAACATCACGGATAACTAACGTGCCAGATATGCAGCAAATGTGCAGGCTTCTGTTGCCAGGTGCCTGAGAACTCCGGCTCACGCGGCAAGGCGAGAGGGCTTCAGGTAGGCGACCAGGACTGCTTAAGCAGCCAGGGCCATTGCCGAAGCACGGTTTGCGTTTGCAGTTGTGCGTTGTGAACCGAAAGCCTTAAGGGGGGAGACCTACAAGCTGAAGTGGCCCAGCAGTGGGCTTTCCATCGGAGCCCCCCTTCATAGTGAAGTGGTCCCAGAAAAATGGACAGTCATCTAAGGTGTATCCCAAACCTCTCAAGGGATACGGAAATGGCGAAGCGCCGGAAGTTTACAGGTCAGTTTAAGGCCAAGGTGGCGTTGGAAGCACTGAGAGGCGACAGGACGATCCAAGAGATCGCAGCGAAGCACCAAGTACATCCCAACCAGGTCAGCACGTGGAAACGTCAGGCAGTCGAGGGCATGGCGGATGTGTTTTCACGCGGGGGCAAGCCGGAGGATCAGACAGAGGCGGAGGTCAAGGAACTGCATGTCAAGATCGGGAGGTTGGCTGTCGAAAACGAATTTTTGTCCGAAGGGCTGAAGCGGCGAGCCCTGAGAAGAAACGCGCGATGATCAAACGGGATCACCCTGAACTGAGCATCAGCCAGCAGTAAAAACTGGTGCGGCTATCGCGGTCGGCGTTCTACTACACGCTAGATGGCATCGACGGGGACACGCTGTCGATGATGAAAGAGATCGACCGGGTGTTCACAAAGTATCCGTTCTTCGGGTCACGACAGATTGTAGCCTACCTGCGTCGGGAGGGTCCGTTGCATTAACTGCCCGACCACCGCAATTTCCTTGGGTTGGTGATGATGGGGGGGCCGGTGGCACAGCGCAAGAATCCGTTCAAGCGGCATCGTTTTCCTCGGGAGATCATCCTTCTAGCGGTGCGCTGGTACTGTCGCTAACTGCTGTCGTGCCGCGACGTCCGCAATTTTCTGGCCGAGCACGGGGTGACGGTCGATGCCTCCACGATCCACCGCTGGGTCAGGAAGTTAGGCCCCGAGATCCGCAAACGGGCCTATGGTGGCCATCGTTCCTGGCGCGGGCTGCAGTGGCATGTCGATGAGACCTACATCCGCGTCGGTGGACGCTGGTGTTATCTATGGCGCGCCGTCGATCAGCTCAGCCAGTTGATCGATTTTCGGCTGACGGCGCGGCGAAATGCCAAGGCTGCAAGGGCGTTTCTGCGGCAAGCCCGAGAGACCGTTCGCCTGTATCAGCCCCTGACAACCGTCACTGACAAGGCGCACAGCTACGCCAAGGTGATCGCCGAGATCAAAGACCGGCTTGGGCCAGATCACAAAAGGTGCTATTCACTAGATTAGCACAAAGCCAAATAGAAGGTAGACACCTTGCCAGTTTAACGATTGAGCGCATAGCGCCTCACTAGAAAGCTTTCTAGTGAGGCGCTAAAAAAGTTAGTTCGTCCCGTTCGAGCTACCACCACCGCTGGCAGCGGCAGCGACTCCGATTACCCCCAATGCAATAAGACCTATACCGGGCGCTCCAAGCCCACCCAATGTATTTGTGGTCGTCGTGGTGGTTGAAACCCGGCGAACTCGAACAGTTACGTCTGCAGGCGGCTGCGGCATTTCAACCTGGCTACAAACACCCGCACCTGATTGGATATCAGCGACGGTACAAGTTACAGTTTGAACATCACCTTGAGCCATAGCACTGAGGGGAATGGCAAATGACACTGCAAAGGCAGCAAGCAAAGTTTTCATAACAAAATCTCCGATAGGTGGCCCTAGAACGTAGGGCAGGGGAAAAGCATCTTCTTTTTGGAACCCTAACAAGCAAAGAGGCTATGCTTCAAGGGGTAAACTCAATTAGTGTAGTAACCTGAGTAATCACTGTAGCTATTGCCATAGCCGTATCGTTTCAACTTAGTATGGTCGATTTGACTTAATACCAAACCGCTTGGTCTAAGGTTGACATTCTCCAGTGACCTCAACCCGTCCAATACCTGACGGTGTGAGGTGCTATCCCATTTCACAGTGTAGATTATGGCATCTACCAATTGGCCGAGTACACGTGCATCGGGCACTGCGAGAACGGGGGGGGTGTCGATGATAACGTAGTCGTAGTGCTTTCGCAATTCTTTGATGAAATCGCTGAACGTCTTGGAGGAGAATAGATCAGCTGCATTCACAGGCGATTTTTCCCCATACAAAATGTCTGCCTTGAGAGACTCGTCATACATTGTCGCATCTTCGAGCGCGATCTCCCCTGCCATCACAGAGAGGAAGCCCTTTGGTTGGTCATGCTTGAAATACTCGTCTAGCACCCGACGCCTAAGGTCACCTTCAATCAAAAGCACCTTCGCGCCTAGCCCCGCAAAGTTCTGCGCTAGGGATATCGAATGCGTGGTTTTGCCCTCGCCGGGTAGTGATGAAGTGGACATGATTACTTTGGGCGGCGTGTCCAAATTCGCTAGTAGTATGGAGGTTCGTAAGTTCCTGATCGCCTCCGCAGCGGCGGAATTGGGCTTCTCGACCAGGTACTTCAGAATATCGCTCCTTCGTTTGGATGGAACTTTGGGAATCTGACCGATAACCGAGTATCCGGTTTTTGCTTCCAAAGCTTCAGGCGTACGAAATGTGTTCTGGGACATTTCACGCAGCAGCACTATTCCTGCCCCGGCCATGAGGCCTAGAATGAGGCTTAAGGCGAGCACTCGCGACTTTCGAGGCGCGGAGGGACTTGAAGGCACTACTGCGCGACTGAGGATACGGCTATCTGCTTGCTGTATCCCCTGTTGGATGCTGGTTTCTTTAAGTCGACTGAGAAATGCCTCGTAAAGAAGCCGACTTGCTTCCACCTCTCGCTGAAGTTGTTCTACCGTCACCAACTCTTTTGACTGAGTGTCGATCCGTGTCGAAACTTCTGCGATGGTGGTCTCGATCGCGCTGAGCTGTGAACGAGCGCGGGTGGCATCAAGCTCGGCTCGGGCAATCAAGGCATCTGCTCTGGCTTCGAAACCACGTTGACCTCCAGATTGTTCTTGTTGTCGACGCTGAAAGGCTTGGTCAAGCAAAGTATCATCTGTAGCCTGTGCGAACGCTTCAGGTCCTTCGGAGCGTGCGCTACGTAAAGATTCTAGCCGGGCCATTGAAGTTGATGCTTGAGCGGCAAGGGCGGCTCTACGGTCGCGCAGGTCTTTGACTTGGCGATTTAGCGCGGCCAGAGTTTCGGCGTTGACCAGTTCTGTATTCGTCGAAAAACTCTCCAACTCGGCTTGCGCGGATTCAAGTTCAGCTTGAAGTCCAGTTACTCGTTCGCTGAGCCAGACTGTGGCCGCTTCGGTTTTCTCAAATTTTACCGAAATTTGGCTCTCAATGTAGAGCTCTGCAAGGCGGTTTGAAATTGCCGCCGATTTGGCAGGTTCCTGTGAGGTCGCGGTAATCTCAAAAACAAAGCTCTGACGTAAGTTCGAGACTGAAATCGAGTTGAGCACAGAATTTATCGTTTGATCCAAAACCGCACGCTCCGAAGTCGGCTTCAAAGCTGCTGGAGCGCCGACTAAGTTGCGCACAGTCGTCGCTACCTGCCCCAATGAAAACCGCGCCGGCGGACGGAGTTTACTATTAAACTCAGGATCTTCCAAAAGGTCCATATCCAATACAAGATCCTCAATCAATCCGCGTGAACGAATGACTTCAACCTCTGTGTTGATTGTGGATTGATCGCCGCCAAGGCCCGTGACAACACTTTCGATATCCATGACCTGCTCTTGCCTGCTTTCAAGGGCAACCGCAGTTTTTGTGGTGTAGACTGGTACGGCTATACCATAGGCGTAAAACCCGCCGATCAGCAGCGCAGATGCCCCACATAAAAGGATCCATAGTTTGCCGCGCCAGAGAGTCTGGAAAAGGCTGGCAAGATCAATTTCATCACTATCTCCCTGCTCTGAGAGGGAATCTTGAGAAAGTCTTTGAGACTGCTTCATATTATGTTCTGCCAGTGACCACGCCAATAAGGCGGCCTCCTACACCGATATGAACGTCAACACCAGTCCAGAGACAGTTTGTTTTCAGTTTGGGCCTCCAACAGCTATCACGTTCATATCAGGGGGCGCATGACCTTTGATCGGGAAATGCGATAAAAGTAGGCACTCTTTTGTCTAAATTGGAAAAGGCTCCCTAAAGGTGATCCAGTTTGGAGGCTTTACGACTATGAGGCCTTGGGATTCGGGGCCGCAGTCATCTTGAGAAAGCCATCTTTACCTCCAGTGATGGCAAGAGTAACTACGAATAACTATCTGTAATCATGTAATTTCTAGATGATTGATTTTAAGGCGCCGAGATTGGTGATGGCCAAAACTGTAAATCCAAGTAGGATCCAATCACCTGCCCACAGCCCTGTTCCTACCTGGCGCCGATCCCCAAAAATTCTAGCTCATCGACAAGGTGCCGCCTTTTTGTCGTCACGCCAAAAGTGTTTGTCCGATGTCAGGGAGAGGTTGTATTGTTATTCCGTGGGTATCTCCGGTCCGATTTGAGTTCTGCCTTGATTCCTGCCTCGTTTCTGGTTTCTAAGCCCGCTAGAACAAGCAGCCGTTTATGCGCCTTGAAGGCCCTAAAGTTTGTTAAATTTTGATATTGCGGCGCCCAGGGGGCGCGGCTCTTTGAAGAAGGTTGGCCTGTGATGACTGATTTTATTGTATTTTTTTCTGTGTTTGTTACCAGCCTATTAGTGGGGTCGCTGTTTATATTCCGGCCTACGTTGGTTATGAGCAGTGAGCATATGCTGCGCGACGTAAACGCACCCCAAGCGCAACACACGCGGCCTACGCCAAGAGTGGGAGGTGTAGGCGTAATCATCGCTCTGGGTTTAGGCTGCCTCTACTACAGACCTGAACTCGAAAATGATCTGCTACTTGCTCTAGCCGCAGGGGTTTTTGTCTTCTGGGCAGGGTTACATGAAGATATTTTCCGCAATGTCAGCCCTCGCAAGCGGTTTATCGCCGCATTTTTCTCGGCGGGTGCGGCTATCGTCCTGACTGGGCATATTGTGCCAGATTTGGGGCTGTTCGAGGGTTCACTGTCTAAATGGGTTTTCCCCGCGGTTCTGATTACACTTCTCTGGTCGGCCGGGACATGCCATGCTTTGAACCTAATCGACGGCCTAAATGGATTGTCATCATTATATTGTGTTTGTGCGTCTGCCGGATTTTTTGTCATAGCCGGCCATACTGGAGACACTGACGTCCAGATTTTGGCGGGGCTGTTGCTTGCAGCCATCTTAGGATTTTTCGTGCTGAACTGGCCCTTTGGATTAATATTTCTTGGTGATGCAGGAGCCTACGGTATCGGGCACATTCTCGCTTGGATCAGTATTGTCTTGGTGGCACGGAACCCAGATGTGGCTGGTTTGGCTGTTTTGCTTTTGCTTTTCTGGCCGGTATGCGACACACTTTTTTCAATAATTCGCCGCCGCGTGACCAAGCGCCCAACAGGGCTACCCGATCGTTTGCATTTCCATCACCTTGCGGTTCGAACGTTGCGAATGGTTAGACGGCGGCGGGGGCGTTTTGATAACCCAATTGCAAGCATTCTTTTATTGCCATTAATCGCGTTTCCAATTTTCACTGGAGTCGCGCTATGGGATCAGGCAGAGATTGCCGCCTTTGCGCTTGCTGTCTTTATATTCCTTTTTATGGCAACCTATGTGTTCACTGCAAAACTCTTCGCTGCTCGGCGAATCTCGGGAATGGGTTCCCTTCTAGCGGTCCCTTTACGCCGCAGGGGAAAGAAAAAGTTAACTTCGCCTCTTTCGGGTACATATGTGCAGAATGAGACAGCGCTAGAGGTGCAGATCTTTCGAGAGCATAGTAAAGGACTGTGGAATTTGAATGTGTTGGCTTCCGGCACGGGCGATGTCACCTATGCTGGGCAATTCAAGTCTGATACTGAAGCGTTCAGGTATTTTCTCGAGGCGGCTTGAATGTGGGGTTCGTTTTGGGAGTGTCTAGCTCGGCGCAGTATCGATTTGTGAACGGGGCAGGGTGGTTCGTACTTCCCGGCCCATTAGTTCGATAAGTACCCCAATCCTTGTCGTATCCGGGAGAGAAACGATTTTTGTGATCAAATCCGCGAACGGTCCTGACAGGATGCGAATGCGATCGCCTATCGCTAGGTCGTCAGCAGGGAGTATAAGCTCGCTAGGATCGCACCGCGCTGTCAGCTCTGCCATCAACTTTTCCGGGAGGGGGTAGGGCGGGCGACGCGGATCCGTTGTAATGAGACGAGAAATTCCCCGTGTACTATTGATAGCTGTCCACCCACCAAGGCTCGGATCAAAGTGGATGAAGATATACCCTGGAAACAACGGTTTGCGCGTTTGAAGTAACTTGCCTCGCCGCTTTTGGCTACCAAGCAACTCTGGAGAGAAAGTTTCGAATCCTTGTCGTTTTAGGTGCTTACGAGCCTGCGCCAGGCCATGTGGGCGAAGTTGTGCCACAAACCACCCTTTCCCAGCGGCAATAGACATTTCGTCCCTTTCTTATCAAATAGATATCGGCGCTACTGCGCCACTAGCGGCGAGTAGGCCGTGAAGCCTCAAGTTGGAATATCTCGCGCTTTCGGAATATTAAAGGCTGCAACGTGCTTTCGGCAATCTTCCGCAGGATGGCCATGTACAAGTCCACGAATAGCCCAGTCAATCGCGGAACTGCTGTTCTGTTCCGAGATTGACTGAATGTGTCCGCATGTTCCTATTGGACCGAATTGGCAACACTTGTAATTAGGGACGGTGTTATTTGCGAGATGACGCGGTTCCAGCGTGTGACCGGCTGTTCGGCGATAAATATCACGTCGTTTGGCCGCAATTCCATGCGCGTAGCCAAGATAAGGTCTGTGGCATTCTTCGCATTGAGGTTCCATGCGGTAACCGAACCAGCTTCGCTCGGGTTATTTGAGCCCCGTAGAACATATATCTGCGAAGGGTCCGCGGTTTTTGTATCAAAGCCGCCGTCAGAATAAAGTGCGTCCGCCAGTGTAGCAGTCCGCCCGAACGGGAGCGTGAAGCGCCCAGGTGATTTCACTTCTCCTGTGAGATAGGCATAGTCACGATCAATGGCGTCATTATCGATTTGTGCTTCAAAGTTTGCTCGGCTTTCATTAAGATTTGCGCGTCTGAGGTTCACGACAGCTGTTAATTCTGCCAAGGCTTGGGCACGGGCCTGCTGGCGGAATTGACGGATCGTGATCTGCTCAGCGAAATAGGCCTGCGCCCGGTCCAATTGATATTCGGTATCTACAAATACGCTGTCGCCTGACACCAAACGGGTTTTCTGGAGATCGGCCCGGCGAAGGTACTCGCTTAGTGGTATTTGATAAAGGTCCCCATCGCGGTAAAGGCGGATAGATGCATAATCTAAATCGGGTGTTTGGATTCCGCCGGCCGTAGCAATGGCTTGATCTAAAGTTAGTGGCGTTAGGGCAATTGGGATGATCGTTGGATTGCCTACTGCACCGCCGATCGAAACTCGTTTCGAATTAAACTCAGCAATTTCCAAGCTGAATGACGGGTCGATCTGGGCTTCCAAAAGTCTCTGGAATAGAGCGCCTTCTGCTTCCTCAAGAGTGAGCCCTGCAACTTTTACACGACCAACATCAGGGATAGCGATCGCGCCATCATCCTGGACGGTGTAACCTTGGCGTCGGTTTTGAGCGGCGAGCAAACCACTAAGTTCTTCAACGGTACTTGTCCCGCCTTGGGTTGCTAGGAGGAGTACGTCGCCGACACCAATATCGTATGTTGTCTGTGGCGGGGTACTGGGAACACGCAGCGCAAGCTCAGCAGGTCGGTTTTGAAGGTCTGATACGGGATCAGGCGTCGCACCTGCGCCCCGCATCCCACCTGAACCGCCAGCGTTTTGAAAAAACACCGCTGGAAGCTCTTTGGGCTTATACTGCGATCGGTTCGCGGCCAAAACTGTTTCAGATGTTAGGGAGACAATCCGGACCTTGCTCCCTGCATCGGATACCTTTGGAGATACATATGCCACGCCGCAACTTGTGAGAAGTGTCATTGTGGCGATGGCCATAAGACGTTTGAGCATAAAGCGAACCCTAATTGAGTTTGTAAGGTGGGGGTGGTCTCCGCTGGTAGCTGCGGCCCGACCCAGAATGTAATTGTATGCAGGTGCCATCAAGGCAGTTCTATTTGGATATACCCAACTTCGGGCCCGATCCACTGACGAGAAGCGACAATTTCAGAGGCCGAGACCCTGTAGCTGTTCTGGAACTGTGTATCCTTCCCCTTGCAGGATTCCACGATAGGGTCCACTCCCCTATAGTCGCAGATATAGCTTTTGATCACGATCTTACTCTCGCCATCAAGATACCTATGTACTCGGACCGCCCGCCCGCGGTTGCTTATCGCTGTCTCAGAGACATCGGTGTTCATCAGATCAAACCCAAGCCCGCGGGTTCCAACCAGGACACCGTCTCTAAGTGAAAGCGAGATCCCGTCGGGAGTGACGTAAGTCTCTACATCTCGGTTTACACCGGATTGTATTAAGACTGAAGCTTGGTCTCTACTCTCTAGCCGCGCGATTAACAGCGCATTGTTGCCAAAGCGCTGCCGGACTTCTGGTGTCAATTGTCGGCGAATGTTGTCAACCGTTTGTGAGGTTTGTGCTTTGGTTGCTTGGCCTGTGAGGCTCTGAACCGCAGATGCAAATGTCACTTGCTCGGGCTTTTCGGTGCCGCAACTTGCGACACCAATCGTCAGCAGCAACATGAGGAAGAGTTTCTTGTTCATCTCCAAAACCTTCCCCAGCTGTCTTTCATTTCTGGCGCGTGGTAGCTGCGCACACTGTCATAGAGACGATCTTGAACCTTTAGGCGGGCTCCGCCATCGCGTGTGAGGGGCTGTACGACTGCGGTATAGGTCTTATCCGATGCTGTACCAAGGAAGTGAGAAAGCGGAACAGTAAATCTAAGGCCCTTGTCAAAGGAGCCTTCGCCGAAGTCATCGAACGAGACATCCGTAAAGGTTGCGTAAGCGCCAACACTCCAACCGTTTGCAAATGTGCGGTCCAAAGAAAAAGTGGCACCGATGTCTCCGGCCAAGTAACGACCCGCATCGACCTGTCCCAAGTAGCCGTTCCCAAAGTCGTAGTAAGCCGACAAATGACCTGTCGTCACGTCATAGTCCCGAAATCCAAAGCCCTGATCAAAGTCGCGCTGTACCGCGTAGTTAACTTCGGCACCCAAGGCTAGACGACTCGCAACAGGCTTCCATAGAAGTTCGCCAGAAACCCCACCGAATTCAGACTCGAGATACCCTGCTGTAACACGGGCGTAGTAATCTTTAGCGGGACGAAAATAATGTGCTACCGTGAGATGCTTGAGCGCTGTATCACCCTCGCGTGCGTAAATATAGCCTTCAGATCTGACCCGGGGGATGACGGAATCTGACGGCCTGGTTGCATCGCCAATGTTGCCGGCCAGGCGCTGCTCGACGCTGCCGGAGATAATCCAGCTGGGAGAAATTTTGTAGCGGCCTTCAAGACGCAGGCCTGCATCTACGCGAACCGGTTGATCAGGGTCGAAATAACTTAGAGACGCGTAGGGTCCCAAGGACCAAGTGAAGCGATTGAACTGACTGTCGTTATATGTCGCACCATCAAGGCTACCCGCGGCGTCAGAAATCTCCGCACGCGCATAGCTTTGCCATGCGCCATCCGGCGCATGTTCGAGGTCTTCGAGATCAGAGCGCTTGAGCGTTGTGGCAGAAAGGGGAATGCCATTTTCGACAGGGACAATTTTGAATGTTTCAATCGAGGCAGGCAGAACTCGGGTCAGAATCCGAGCGCTCCGTCCGAGGGCTTCTGGCCTGCCGAGATAGCGATTGTTGCGAATATGAATGGTCGCGCTACGCGCGCTGACCTCCATCGCCTCCAAAGCCATCCCATCGCTATTAAGCAAGGCGGCTGTTTGTTCGCGCAAACGAACTTCAGTCCCTTGGGCCTGTGTCCAGCCGAGATCTTCGGTTGTCCCTGGGGCGCGCCGCTGAACCGGTAGCGGAGCGATGCCGGTGCCGCCATTGACGGCAGGGTGCCGCGGGTTGGTTCGCATATTCAAAGCAAATCCAATTTCGGAACCATATAGATAATGGGCCTGCAGGTGGATGTTGTCTTGGATTCTATAATCCAGACCAAAGTTAAATGGGCTTTCTCGTTCAAAACCGCCCGGTCCCGTCTCACGTGAATAGGCATCAGAGGAATATTCAGCCTTGAGGGTCAGCTTGTCGGTGGCCTGCCAGGCAACGCCGCCGAAGAAGGCGGCATCTCCCCGAAACCAGCCGGCTGACTCAATCTCGCCGCCACGCCCAACTTCGCGCTCGGGTCTTGTCTCAAACCGCTCATCAAATACGCCGAGGGGGTTCGAAAAGCCATTGTAGCTCGCCAGCCGTCCCCAGCCGATACCCCCTGTAAAAGTCAATCGTGGCGAGAAGGTTTTCGTCGCAACGATATATTCGCCAGAGTAGACGCCCGTGCCGATAAAATCTTGCAATCCGACAGCAAGAGCAGGGCGGCTGGCCGTTTCGTTTAGAAACCGGTAGCGCAGGTCGAAGGATCGATCGAAAAGGTCACCTCCGGATAAATAATTCTCGATTATACTGTATCGAAAGCTGCCCGAAAGGCGCGGCGTGATCTGAAAGCTGAGAGTTGAACGCGTCGAATTCGCGAACTTACTTACAGTTGCTGCAAGTTCGGCATCTTCCGCGCTCTGTGCGGTGGGCATGTCGATCAGACCGGGTGTGCCGTATGTGGAGTATGAATAGCCCTGTGTTTCAGCCGCAACAGGAAACAGCAGTGCGCTTAAGCCGAGCAACGCGCGCGGTGCCCGTTTTTTCAAACCTCGCTTCGCTATGCCATCCATTCAAATATCCCTTATTGTCTCATATCTGATAAAGGCAGCCCCATAGCTGTACAACCTGTACGCGCCATTTCGAGCCCAATCATCGGTTCGCAAGATTTTGATGTGGCCTAACTGTCGCAGTTGACCTACCTGAAAGCCGCATGAAGCGAAACGATGACCTAAGACCTATACGGGGGGCCGAAGTGCTGACGCGCATCAAGTCGAAACTTAATAACTGGCAAGGGCGCTCAGCTGAGCAAGAGACGATGGCATCGGTGAGCCTGTGCCCAGATAGCCCGTTTTTTGCGGTCGGAGATATTCATGGCTGTGCGGGGCAGCTCAACAGACTTTTCGACCGTCTTGATGAAGCTGCTCTAGGTCAAGAAACATGCGTTTTTTTAGGCGATTACATCGATCGGGGTTCGCAGTCGCGGGAGGTCCTGTCGCAGCTTTATGAGATCAGCCAGCTGATGTCTGAAAAAGTTGTCTGCTTGATGGGGAACCATGAGCGGATGATGCTCGACTTTATCGATGACCCTGCCGGGGCAGGCTTGCTATGGCTTCAAAATGGCGGGGTAGAAACCCTGGCGAGCTTTGGGATAGCGGTACGTGGTGGAACGATGGACACTGAGGCTTCTGTTCAACTCGCAGATCAATTGGAGGCCAAACTACCTGCAGGTCTGCAGGACTGGCTTCGTGCACTGCCGATGCAGTGGTCGACAGGAAATATCTATTGTGTTCATGCCGCAATGTCGCCAAAGCGCGCGCCAGATGATCAGCGTGGGCAGGTCATGCTTTGGGGGCATCCTGACTTCCTGAAGGCCCGCCGAAAGGATGGCAACATTGTCGTTCACGGTCATACGATCGTAAAGAATGCGGGCTTAGATGGCGGCCGTATTGCAGTTGATACAGGCGCCTATCGCACTGGACGGTTGAGCGCGGTGCATATTTTGCAGGGCGATTGCAAGGTCATAGAGACGCGGTAGCTCTAGGCCGCCCAAAAATATTTCTGGCTTCGAGACTTCAGGCTTCCAATCCCGAAGCTTGGTGTATAAGCGTTCACGAATGAACGGTGCTCCGTTTGCAGCAGAGTCGCAAGGCGACCTCTGGTGCGGTAGCCGTGGATCACAGTGGCGATGACCAGAAAAATTGATGAAGATACCCGCTTCCGCGTGATGCGCGCGTTGGAGGTCGATCCTAAGCTTTCACAGCGAGAGCTGGCAAAATCCCTTGGGATAAGCCTTGGCCTAGTAAACTACTGCCTGAAGGGTCTGGTAGACAAAGGTCAGGTGAAGGTGAGCAACTTTCGCGCCTCGAACAACAAGCTGCGCTATGCCTATGTATTGACGCCGCGCGGCGTTTTAGCCAGAGCGAAGCTGACAAGAGCGTTTCTGAAGCGTCGGATGGTTGAGCATGAAGCGTTAATGGCGGAGATTGAGGCACTGCAGGATGAGGTTGAGACGGCCGGGCAGGGGGCTTCAGCAAATGTCCGATAGTTTGCGTTATTGGAGGTTTAAGAAGAATGCTAATTCATTTTTTTCTTCCAATAGTAGTTACAAGCACCACAGTTCTAATTTCGTAGCGAGGTGGGCTGGAGAACGAGATCTCCGCTTTGCTGTATGCTGTTAATTCAACAAAAAGTCATTACCGGCAGATTTGGAGTTTACCGATGACTAACAAGAACAATTTGTTGTTTCATTATCCGATGCTTAGCAGACCTGACTTAGGACTTTTTCGAGCTCCGGGACCAGGCCTAGGTAACTTACTATTCCCAATTTCTCGCGCGTTAATCGCGCAGAACAGTACCGGCGGAACGTTTATTTTTCCTACAATGCGTCAAGTAAAGATCGGAACTTTTATTAGGCGCGAGAAAGATAAGAGAACATATGGAAATCTGTTCAGAGCCCGGACGCTCTATGAACTGATCGAATGGGCGCAGACAAGTTCTCTTAAGCATCGGTTAGAAGGTGAAGTAGATCCTCAAGCAAGACTAGTTCGATACGTTGGAATGGGTCGACAGTTTCACGACCTCAAGGGACACAGAGAAATGGTTCTTGGCTTCCTAGAGACGGCGGCTCGGCTCCTTCCGTCGGTCGTTCAATACGATATCGCTATTCACGTGCGTTTGGGCGACTTCGCGCCACCCAGAAAGGATGCAGCACATGTGAACACTCAGGTGCCCCTAGAGTGGTATCGTGATGCATTCGCGAAAGCTCAGTCACTTTGCGGGAACCGTCCCCTCAAAGCGATACTGTTTTCCGACGACAATCCGGCAGAGGTAATTCGAGAACTTGGAATACGGGGAGTAGAACCAGAACCTCATACCAACTCTTTAACATCGCTTATTCTCATGTCACGAGCGAGAGTACTCGTGGGTTCTCGTTCGACGTTTTCACTTTGGGCACAGTATTTAGGCGATACGCACGCTATTTGGCCTGCGGAATTTGAGCTTTCTAAATATAAAGAACCGGATGCCCAAAAAGACCTTTTTGTGTGAGAAGTAGTTTTCAATGGCCGTAGTACGAAGACTTCGTTCCTTTATGGCGATGGCGGGGGGGCGGGTGGGTCGTAATGGACTACTGTCGCTGATACAAAGTGTCATCGGGGTGGGAGCCTATTTTTGGGTGATGCGCTACGTGGTTGCAGTCGCGGGCTTAGAGGGCGTCGGTTTATGGTCGCTCACAATGGGCTTCGTCGCACTTGTTCGACTAATGGACCTTTCAGGAGCAAGCGGACTAGCTCGCATGGTGGCCAGTGAAACAAACAGTAGCAAAGCTCAAGCCGCTTACATTGACACCTGTACCGGATTTATCTTTGTACTATATATTGTATTGTCATTTCTCGCATACTTGCCTTTACGATCCGCCATCTCCGGTTCGGTAAATTCGGCATCTCTTGAAGTGGCTCATGAATTATTGATTTGGGCGCTATTAGCACTACCAATTAATATCATTGGAGTTTCACAATTAAGCGCAATCGATGGCCTTGGCCGAGCAGATATTCGATCAGTAGTGAACATTTCAAGCTTTGCGATATTTGGTTTGTTAGCCGCTGTACTGGTTCCAACAGAAGGAATCCTCGGGCTGGCGTATGCTCAATTTGCTCAATATGTTACGGTACTTTTCTTCGCTCGGCTTGTATTGGTCGCAAATATCCCTACACTGGGTATAATACCTACCCGGTTTTCTCGAGAGGCTTGGACCTCATCGACCAATTATGGCTTCAGACTCCAAGCATCTACGGTCCCAATGTCGCTATTCGACCCACTAACGCGGATCCTTCTTGCTCGATATTTAGGCTTAGAATCTCTCGGAATATACGATCTAAGCTACAAGCTCGCCGGCAATGTCCGCACTCTCGTTCAGGCTGCGCTAAATCCACTAGTTCCCGAATTCACTCGCTTGCATCGTTCGAGTGTTAAAGGCGCTAAGGCCCTCCATTCTCAGGTAAGTATAAAGTCAATTAGGGCGGTCATATTATCTTTTCTGGCTTTAGTCTTAGTCTCTCCGCTTCTAAGTCTTTTTCTTCTTGAAGAAATTTCTTCCAACTTCATTTTCTGCGTTGCCGTGTTCTCCTTGGGCTGGGGGACTTCCTCATTCGGCCTTATCACCCAGCTTTACGCTCGTGCGGCAGGTGTGTTGCGTTGGAGTATTGTTGGCCAGTGGGGGCTGCTTTCTTCCGGTATCGGTGCAACTGTCTGGTTGTCAGAGAATGACAGAGGGTCAATCACAATCGTCGCAATGACAGTTGCTTCAGCTATTGCCATGGGGCATTTGTTTGCCTTTATCGGGGAAACAAGGACATTATCACTTTTGCCCTTGGGAACAAGACAATCCGCCATTTTAACTTGCTTAGAAATTGCAGGATTCATCGTATTTACCTCGAGCGTCGCGTTCCTAGCATGGTGAATCCGAAATACTTCTCAAGGAATGGAGTCGTTCGTTTCACTTGCGACTTTCGCAAAGTCTTATGCTGAGCTTTATCGTTATGTGGTGGCGGATGATGTGATGGGTACAATTTATATCATTCTCTCTCTTGTAATCTCAATCTCTTGGTTGGCTCTCCGGAATAAGTTGCTAGACTTAGGTGCTGGTCTCGTAGCGGGAAATATATTCTTTGCGCTTATTCCGATGACTTTGGCTCCATATCTAGGTGAAATCGTAGCTGAAGGTTTAGCGATAGACCCTTTTATTTCCGCTTCGCCAAGCCTCGGATTGTATGCTTTTCTATTCTCAGTTTCTATCGTGCTAGCGACTGAGGTGTCGAGGATGGTCAAGCCTAGGAGAGTATCCGCGCGCGGCTCTGCTGAAGGAAGCCGAGCACCGAATGCCGGTGAGTTCCGCACCGTATTTCTTTATGCCACTGGGTGCTTGATTATCGTTTTTATTAGCAGTGGTAAGTTGTCTGGAGCGCACTGGGCCGCCCATGCAGACGCTGGATTTATCGGTGCCCTCGTGGGATTGTTTGCGCTCTCGTTCCGAGCATATATCTTTGCTATCTCAATAGCTGTTATGCGTAGCGACCCGAAGAAAGTTATGGTTCTACTAATTGTATTTACAGCTTTAGATGTTGTCTTAACAGGAAATCGGATCACAGTACTTTATCTCGTGTTTGCAGTATTATTTTCAGGTGCATTTGGGTCCGTGACGCTGGCTATAATGGCTGTCACCGCAGCGCCGCCAGCATATTTTCTCGCGGTGCTATACCCGGCATTTCGCGGAGTCGTTTGGAGTCAATTTGGTGGGTTCTCCGGATTTGAAGCGGCTTTCTGGTATGTTTGGCACAACGGCGCACCGGCATCGTTCGAGATGTCAGGGTTATACGCTTTATTTGAGGCCGCAAATGTAGTTATTTTTCAATACATTTTCGAAACGTTTGGCCGCACACATGAATTTCTCAATGGCGAAACGGTAGTAGTGAAGCCTTTAACTTTTTTCATTCCTCGGGAGCTATGGCCATCAAAACCGTTAGGGCTTGGAACACGGTTGGGCGTTGATGTATTTGGCGTTTACGGCCTTTCACTAAATTCCTTACTTATGGGTGAATTCTACGCAAATTTCGGTTGGTTCGCTCCGGTCATGATGTTCTTACTTACCGCTGTTCTGTCTGTTCTTAGCAACGGAAACAAGGCGCTTCAAGATCCGCGCTATCAACTTACGGCCTTTATCCTTGCATTCTCAGCTTGGCGTCACGAATTTAATTATATCGTGTTTGGCTTTATCGTTGCATTTTTTGTTATCGGGATAACCCGGAAGATGGCAAAAAAGAATCTTAATTGAATTAAATGAAGGGTGAAAGTGGCTCTTCGCTTTTACATCGATTGGGCTGTCGTTATTGTCCCTTGTAGAGAATGCAAGTTTTCAGTGTGCGAGCAGGGAAAGATCTTTATGTCGATAGACCCAAACGTAGCGGTTATATATTCACATTTTCCTCACTACCGCACGGCTGTGTTCAATGAGCTGGCCTGTAGCGATGGAATGTCATTTGAATTTTTCTATGATCCAGCAGGAATTACAAGCACGATCAAGAACGGTGAGTTCTTAAGTGGGCATCATGCCTTGCCGGTTGTGCAATGGCGAAGTTTTTCTTGGCAGCGTGGCGCGGTGAAGCTTGTGTGCTCAGATCAAGCGGATGCATACATATTTCTTGGAAATCCTTACATTCTTTCTAGTTGGTTTGCAGCTTTCGCTGCGCGACTGAGGGGACGTCCCGTCCTTTTCTGGACTCACGGATGGCTTCGGCATGAGGCAGGGATAAAAGGTTTGCTGCGTAGGGTGTACTACAAGCTATGCACTGACCTATTGGTTTACGGCCAACGTGCGCGGAGGATCGGCATTGAAGCAGGTTTCCCCGGAACGCGGATACATGTAATTTATAACTCCCTTGACTACGAAGCGCAAAGGGAGATTCGCGAGAAGATGTTAGCGGAGCGAATGCTGCGAGAAGGAGTTGACGAGAATAAACCTTACTTTCTTACAGTGTCAAGGTTGGTGCCAGAGGTGAGGCTGGATCTTGCAATTGAAGCGCTATCCAAATTGCCTGACGAAGCCACCCTAGTGATCATTGGGACTGGGGAAGAGAGAGACGCGTTAGAGTCGCTGGCAAAAAGTTTGGGAGTAGATGTGCACTTTCTGGGTGCGATCTATGATGAAAAGCGCCTTGCCGCTCTTTTCGTCGACGCCATCGCAGTGGTATCGCCCGGGAAGGTGGGCCTGCTTGCAATGCATGCTCTCGCGTATGGTACTCCTGTAATTACTCACGATGATTTTGACTATCAGATGCCGGAAGTCGAAGCTATTGTACCAGGCAAGACTGGCGCCTTCTTTAAGAAGGGTAATTCGTCTGATCTAGCCGGAGTCATGGCTGGGTTCCTTAAACAAACAGAGTGTGATCATTGCCATGAGAGCCGCCGAACTATAGCTATCGATACAATTGAAGCTGACTACACACCGCGCATACAAGCGAAAAGGATACGGTCAGCAGTATTGGCGGCAATTGAAAGAGGCCGAACATGAAGGTAAGATCTATATTAAGGTGGGTTAGGCTGCGTTGGCGCCGTCTTCAATATCGTGCTAAATATGTGCACCCAACAGTTTATCTTGGAGCAAATTGTGAAATTGATCGCTCGCTAGTTATGGGCCCCTATGGTTACATTGGCCCTCGAGCTAGTATTCCGTGCGGCGTCGAGATCGGTAAGTATGTAATGATCGGGCCCGATCTTATCCTTACGGGCAACGACCATCGCTTTGATATACCTGGCTCAGCTGTAATCTTTTCTGGGCGGCCTCGTCCTACAACTTGTGTAATTGAAGATGACGTCTGGATTGGCGCACGCGTCACTATACTAATGGGTACTCGCATTGGCCGTGGGTCCATTATAGCAGCTGGGGCGGTTGTAGCGCACGACGTACCAGCCTATTCGATAGTTGGGGGCATTCCTGCTAAGCTTATTAGGTACCGGTTTGATAAACAGGATGCTGAAAAGCATGATGCGTTTCTCGCCATGCCACCGCGAAAGGGTGAGTACTGTAAGCCCATTGGAGCTGACCAAGTATGAGGAACGAAAAGCGATTTAAGCCTAATCACGGAAGTACAAGGCGTAAGCCGCCTCGCGGAAATACTGTTGATGTGCTTGCCAATCGGGCATCCAAAAAATGGAGTAAAAGAGAACTAGCCGGTAGAGTCCTGTGGGCTATGGTTGTTCCATTTTTTTTATTTAGCCCGCGGCCGTTTTGGGTATGGCGGAGCTTAATTCTCCGGGCATTCGGAGCACGGGTAGGTCGAAATGTACATATTTATCCTACTGTTCGGATTGCAATCCCATGGAATCTGGTGCTGGGCGAGGGAGCGGCGATCGGGGACAGAGTTTTGTTGTACTCTTTGGGGAGAATAATCGTTGAACCGCGCGCCACCATTTCGCAAGGCTCTCACATTTGCGCCGGGACCCATGACCTCAGTAGGTCAGATCGTCCGCTACTGAAGCCTCAGATTGTTATCGGGAGGGATTCTTGGATTGCAGCTGATGCATTTATCGGGCCAGCGGTAAAAGTAGGTGCTGGGGCAGTTGTCGGCGCTCGTGCTGTGGTCACTAGAGACGTTCCAGAAGATTGCATTGTCGCAGGAAACCCGGCACGCACTATTCGGCAATTATGATCGATTACTCTACAAACAGTCGGTGATTGGGAATGTTAACTGGCCATAGCAGGCCATTTAGTACAGTACACTAGTGTCTACTTTGCCCCCCCCTCCAAGGTCTCTTAATAGATGGCATCGCAATAGAACTGGCTAGATATATCTTGAAATGGAGTATTGTTCAGTCTTGTTAGATTAGCGTTTAGAGAGATTTGGCTAGCTATTCTATTTTTTCTTCTCGCGGTATAGCCAGTCTGATGTTATGGCTTTGCGAAATGTAGCGGGTCGTCATAGGGCAAGTTTTATGGGTATCACTGTTGTTATTCTTACAAAGGATGAAGAGCGGCACATCGAGCGTGCCCTGGAGTCCGTATCCGGGCTCGCCGATCGAATAGTAGTAGTAGATAGTGGTTCTACCGACAAAACAGTTGATCTTGCGAGACAAGCTGGCGCTAGAGTTCTTGTGAACCCGTTCACGACGCAGGCTCAACAGTTTAACTGGGCCCTTAAGGAGCTGCCAGAAGACACTGACTGGGTGCTGCGCCTCGATGCAGATGAGATTATCACAAACGTTCTACGTAATGAAATACTTGATAGGCTTACTTCGCTAGATTCAAGCATAAAAGGTGTTTACGTATTACGACGAATACATTTCCTAGGCCGTCCGATCCGTTGGGGTGGGGTCTTCCCTGTGCGTATTTTGCGGCTTTTCCACCATGGCTACGGTCACTGCGAGAATCGCTGGATGGACGAACATATCGTTGTAGGAGGATCTACTGTTGAGTTTTCCGGTGAAATCATCGACGATAATCGCAATTCTTTGGGCTGGTGGACGGAAAAGCATAACTCATATGCCAGCAGGGAAGTCGTAGATATCCTCAATCAAAAGTACAAATTTATGGCTCAAGAAAGCGTTGCTCAGTTGCGTGGTGGTAACCAGGCAGGGATCAAGCGCTGGATTAAGGAAAATGTGTACGCACGGCTACCCAGTGGGCTGCGGGCCTTCGCGTATTTCTTTTACAGATATGTTATTCGGTTGGGTTTCTTGGACGGCAAGGAAGGCACCGCATTCCACGTGTTGCAGGGGTTCTGGTATCGATACCTTGTCGATATGAAGCTTCATGAGGTAAAAGTCCGGATGGAGAAAGAGAACGTCGATGTAGAAACCGCAATCCACGAGGTTCTTGGGATTAACGTTCATTCCCAAACAGAAACTGAGTGATGGCTTGGACTTGAGCCTCGATTGCTCTATGCTCGATATCCAAACTTATCGAAGCTTCGGGTCTGCAACGCACTTGAGGTTCTGGTGCAAAGTCATCAACTAGGTGACTGTGCTTACTCAATTCGCATCTCTTCCACTTCCTAACTCCATTACCCTAAACGGCCTTTAAAAATGAAAATTTCAATCGTGACGGCCGTCTTTAACCGTGCCGGAACAATCGCTGATGCATTGCAGAGCGTAGAGACGCAAAGCTACCAGAACATTGAGCATATTATTCAAGATGGCGGTTCCGGAGACGGCACTCTGGACATAATACGTCAATTTAGTAGTTCCCCGGCCCAGCTGGTTTCTGAGCCTGACGGTGGGATCTATGACGCGATCAACAAAGGCATTTCCCGGGCCAGTGGCGACATCATCGGCCTCATGCACTCAGACGATTTCTTCGCTGATGATTTGGTCCTGCAAAGGGTCGCTGAGACGTTTCGCGATCCGGAGGTCGATGGCGTGTATGGTGACCTAGATTACGTATCCGCGAGCAATACGGGCAAGATTGTAAGGTGTTGGCGTTCAGGCCCTTATCACCCAGACCTCTTAAAGCGGGGTTGGATGCCCCCACATCCAACCCTCTATCTGCGCCGGGAGGTGTTTGACCGCTGGGGGCTTTACGATACGTCGATGCGTATTGCAGCTGATTACGAGGCTATGTTGCGTTATCTCGCTCAGGGGGAAATCCGTCTTGCTTATATCCCCGAAGTGCTGGTGAAAATGCGAGTCGGCGGTGAGAGCAACCGCTCATTGTCCCGCATGCTGCAAAAGAGCCGTGAAGATTACACCGCGTTGCGGCGTTATGGTGTCGGTGGCATGGGCACACTTATGGCCAAGAATTTCTCGAAGCTTGAACAATTTCTTCCTAGGAAAGGAAACCCTAAATGACCAAACGGGCACTTATTACCGGTGTTACTGGACAAGATGGCTCCTATCTTGCGGAGTTCTTGCTCGACAAGGGCTACGAAGTTCATGGGATTAAACGACGGGCTTCTTCGTTTAACACACAGCGTGTCGATCATATCTATGAAGACCCCCATATGGATCACGCCCGCTTCAAACTGCACTACGGGGATCTGACCGACACGTCGAACCTCACACGGCTCCTAAGCGAAGTTCGCCCTCATGAGGTCTATAACCTCGGCGCGCAAAGCCACGTTGCGGTGAGTTTCGAAGCGCCAGAATATACGGCCGATGTTGACGCCATCGGCACCCTTCGTTTGCTCGAAGCGATCCGCTTTCTAGGGATGGAAAAGACCACCCGTTTCTATCAAGCCTCAACCTCGGAACTATACGGTCTCGTGCAAGAAATACCGCAGACTGAGGCTACTCCGTTCCACCCTCGCAGCCCCTATGCGGTTGCTAAAATGTATGCCTATTGGATAGCTGTGAACTATCGTGAAGCCTACGGCATGTATGCCTGTAACGGTATCTTGTTTAACCATGAATCTCCCCGCCGCGGCGAGACTTTCGTTACCCGCAAGATCACCCGGGGGTTGGCGAATATCGCGCAAGGTCTGGAGCCTTGCCTCTACATGGGGAACATCGACAGCCTGCGCGACTGGGGTCACGCCAAAGACTACGTGCGGATGCAGTGGATGATGCTGCAACAGGACACGCCAGAAGATTTCGTGATTGCGACCGGGGTGCAATATTCGGTTCGTGAGTTCATCACTTGGACGGCCAAAGAACTGGGCCTAACGCTAGAGTTCAGCGGCGAAGGTGTTGATGAGATTGCTACGGTCAGCGCTATCGACGGGAACATGGCACCGGGGCTGAAGGTCGGTGATGTGGTCATGCGCATTGACCCGCGCTACTTCCGGCCGGCAGAGGTAGAAACGCTGCTTGGAAACCCGGCCAAAGCTAAGAAGGTGTTGGGCTGGGTACCCGAAATCACTGCACAGGAGATGTGTGCAGAGATGGTGGAGGCAGACCTTCGTATCGCGCGCCGGCATGCGTTGCTGAAAGAGCATGGCTACGCGCTGCCGATGACTGTGGAGCAAGGATGACATGCAGAAAATCTACATCGCAGGCCATCGCGGCATGGTCGGGAGCGCCATTTTGCGCCAGCTTAAGGCGCGGCAGACAGCAGCAAATGATTTCACTCTGATCACCCGAACCCATGCGGAACTAGACCTGACCGATCAGGCTGCCGTGCGTGAATTCATGCAGGCAGAGAAGCCGGATGTGGTAATCCTCGCCGCCGCGCGGGTAGGGGGCATTCACGCCAACAACACCTATCCAGCGGATTTTATCTACGAAAACCTGATGATCGAGTGTAATGTCATTCATCAGGCCTTTGCTGCCGGCGTAACTAGGCTGCTGCAATTGGGCTCGTCTTGCATTTACCCGCGTGCCGTGGCGCAGCCGATGAAGGAAGATGCATTGCTCACCGGTGTGTTGGAGCCTACCAATGAGCCTTATGCGGTGGCCAAGATCGCCGGGATCAAGCTCTGCGAAAGCTACAACCGTCAGCATGGGACGGACTACCGTTCGGTCATGCCAACGAACCTTTACGGACCCGGTGACAATTTCCACCCAGATAATTCTCATGTATTGCCCGCCCTCATCAGACGCTTTCACGAGGCGGCACAGGCTGGAGACGATGAAGTGCAAATCTGGGGGACGGGGAAGCCGCGCCGGGAGTTTTTGCATGTAGATGATATGGCTGAAGCGAGCCTATTCGTGCTCGATCTCGACCGCGAGACTTATGGGGCTAATACGCAGCCCATGCTCAGCCATATTAACGTCGGCACCGGTACGGACGTTTCGATTATGGAACTGGCGCAGGTGGTCGCCCGGGTTACCGGCTTCGAGGGGCGCATTACTAATGACCCCAGCAAACCAGATGGCACCCTACGCAAGTTGATGGATGTGAACCGTCTCGCCGATATGGGGTGGCGCGCTTCAATTGACCTCGAAAAGGGGCTGCGGGAAACTTACGACTGGTTTATCGACAATCAGGATACCATCCGGAATTAATCTGTCCCCTGCTTCGGCGTAGAGGTTGTCCGATGACGGGCTTCCCGCGATCCTGATCCTAACGGGGTCAGATTGTCGTTTTGTTGTTACCGAGCGATTGGCGGCGGTAGTGATGTTTGCTCGGAATGGCAGGACATGAGGGGAAAAACATCACGGTACCGCCTTCAAGAGTCGCGTTCAAAGATAAACCAAAGCGAGCCGAAGTTTCTCCGGTTTAGGTTAGGAAATACTCATGTCAGATACTATAATTGCCGTCGCAGGTCTCGGTTACGTCGGGCTATCTAACGCAGTTTTACTGGCGCAAAACAACCATGTTACGGCTGTAGATGTGAACCCCAAACGGGTTGCTCAGGTGAATGCAGGCCAATGCCCCATCATGGATCCTGAGCTCGAAGGCTTTCTTCGCAGTGAAGCGCTTCGGCTGACGGCGACCACTGATGCCGCGAAAGCTTATGCAAAGGCAGATTTTGTAGTGGTGGCGACGCCGACGAATTATGACCCAGTAGAAAACTCCTTTGACACCTCCACCGTCGAGGCGGTGATCCGCGCCGTGGTTGCGGTCAACGACCACGCCACAATCGTGATCAAATCCACCGTCCCGGTTGGCTATACCGCACGGGTCTCGGCTCAGATCGGCGGAGACCGGGTCATTTTTAGCCCGGAATTCCTGCGCGAGGGCAGAGCGCTGCACGACAACCTATATCCATCGCGGATCATCGTCGGGGAACGCTCGGCCCGGGCCGAGACATTTGCCGGGCTCTTAGCCGAGGGTGCGCTGCGCGACGACATACCGGTTCTCTACACGAATGCCTCCGAGGCTGAGGCAATCAAGCTCTTCGCCAATACATACCTCGCCATGCGCGTGGCCTATTTCAACGAACTCGACAGCTATGCAATGAGCCACGGTATGGACAGTCGGCAGATCATCGAAGGGGTCAGCCTCGACCCACGAATCGGCGCGCATTACAATAACCCTTCCTTCGGCTACGGTGGCTATTGCTTGCCCAAAGACAGCAAACAGCTGTTGGCGAATTACTCCGAAGTACCGCAAAATATGATCCGGGCTATCGTCGACGCCAACCGCACCCGTAAGGACTTCATCGCCGACCAGATCCTCGCCCGACGCCCCAGTCGTGTTGGCGTCTACCGGCTAGTTATGAAGGCTGGGTCGGATAACTTCCGGCAAAGCGCGATCCAAGGCGTGATGAAGCGAATCAAGGCCAAGGGGATCGAAGTTGTGGTCTATGAGCCTGAATTGGCCGAAGAGGAATTCTTCAGCTCAAAGGTGGCACGCGACCTTACTGGTTTTAAGGAAGATTGCGATGTCATATTAGCGAACCGCCGAACCCGTGACCTTGATGACGTCTCAGAGAAAGTCTTCACCCGCGATCTATTCGGGTCTGATTGACGTCAGTGTTTTTTACAACCGGCTGTGATGGAGCATAGCGTGACTGGCTGTGATTTGAACGTCTTGCTCCCACCTTTGATGGGGCCTCCCTGCCAAATGCCAAGCTTCGGCGGTAAATTGGTGGTACCTGTCCGCGATTTTCGCAGTTGGCCAGCTTTCCGTAGCGCGCGTATATCGAAGTGGTCTGGCTAGGGGGCCTACCGCATATAGCGCTGATAAAATCGCACGCTATGAGAACAATGTAGGTGGCTTCAGAAGTGTTCAGGCATGCGACATGGTAGATCTGCAAATGGTGTCGCTTAACCATCATCGCCGCCGGTCTATTGCGTCCTGGCTGACGTTTGGCCTCTCAGTCTGCATTGCGGTATTGACGTTGATCCCGTCGAATGCCGGACCACATGTGCCTGGAGGCGACAAAGTGCATCACGTCCTAGCCTTCATGGCTTTGACATTGCCTTCCGCAGTTTTCTATCCGAAAGCACTTGTTCGAGTTGTGCTCGCTGCAGCGCTCTATGCTGGCCTCATCGAAATCATCCAACCTTTTGTTGGCCGCTCAGGGGAGATAGCTGACTTCCTGGCCGACCTACTTGGGATTGCGATCGGAGCTATGATTGGTCTTTTGCTTCATTGGGGAAGCAGATGTTTGCTCTCTAGTCAGCGTTAGCAGGAGTGAACTGGGGCGTTCAACCGTCACCTCGCACACTCGATTGAATCGCTTTGGTATAGAGTTTGCGTGGCGACGATTTGACGGGCCAATACATCGAAAGTGACCTGCTCCCCTGAAAAGTCCGGTGTTTTGAGTTAGCCTGTCCTCCAAGAGGGAGACAGACGATGAAGAGAAGCCGTTTCAGTGAAGAAGAGATAATCGGGATACTGAAGGAGCATCAGGCAGGGCTTGGCGCGAAGGAGCTGTGCCGCAAGCATGGCGTGAGCGATGCGACGTTTTATAAATGGCGGTCCAAATATGGCGGCATGGAAGTGTCGGAGGCCAAGAGGCTGAAGGCACTTGAGGTTGAGAATGCCAAACTGAAGAAGCTGCTGGCTGAGCAAATGATGGATGTGTCGACGCTTAAGGAGATGTTGGGAAAAAACTTATGAGGCCC
The DNA here is from genome assembly GCF_965641895.1 of Sulfitobacter sp. SH24. NCBI lineage: Bacteria > Pseudomonadati > Pseudomonadota > Alphaproteobacteria > Rhodobacterales > Roseobacteraceae > Sulfitobacter > Sulfitobacter sp. SH24. The sequence goes on along the minus strand of NZ_CBFFKK010000001.1, from coordinate 215,430 downwards.
GGTTCACGCAAAAAGGCAGTGACCTGGGCCATGACAGAGAAGCAATACAATCAAAAGCGGGCCTGCGCCTCGGCTGGGATCGACCCGCGTGTTTATCGGCGGGTTTCGAAGCGCTCAACGGACATTGATCTGCGAGACCGATGGAAAGAGCTGTCATCTGAACGACGTCGTTTTGGATACCGGCGGCTGCACATCCTGCTCAAACGTGAAGGCTGGGCGGTGAATTGGAAGAAGCTATACCGGATTTACCGCGAAGAAGGATTAACTGTCCGCAAACGGGGCGGTCGCAAGCGCGCTGTGGGCACCCGAACACCGATGGCGATCCCGCAGGGACCAAACCAACGGTGGTCGCTCGACTTTGTGTCCGACAGCCTGGCTTGCGGTCGCCGCTTCCGCATTCTGAATGTGATCGACGACTTCAGCCGCGAATGTTTGGCTGCCGTGGTCGACACATCGCTCTCAGGTGACCGTGTGGGTCGGGAGCTGGACCGCATTGCCGAGATGCGCGGCTACCCCTGCATGGTGGTCAGCGACAACGGCACAGAACTAACGTCGAATGCGATCTTAAAATGGCAGGAGGGTCGCAAGGTTGACTGGCACTACATCGCACCGGGCAAGCCCATGCAGAATGGATTTGTCGAAAGCTTCAACGGGCGCATGAGAGACGAATGTCTAAATGAGCACCTGTTCGATAACCTCCGCCATGCCCGCCAGTTGATCGCGGCGTGGCGCACCGACTTCAACCATAACCGCCCACACACAAGCCTCGCTGGCCTGACGCCAGCTGAATATGCTAACCGGTCAGAAGAGGGCCAAAACCTGAACAGAGCTAACCTAAATTAGCGGACACATCGGGGAGCAGGTCAAAAGCCCGGCTGATTGCAGGGTATCCATAGCCCCCGGACTGAGCCTTGGTCTTATGCCTCAATCAATTGATTGTGTGTTGGTGTGCGCCAAACCGAGGTAGGCCGTCTCTTGCCAGCTCAAAACAGATGATGTACACTTTTGTTAGATCGTGAGCGCATGATGTGCTTCGGTCGCCTTTGAAACGGGCGCCGACACATCAGGGTTGCCCCTATGCTATGGAGCCAGCTCATGATTAGTTCCCAAGGTCAGCCTTTTTGGACAAAAACGGCTTTGGACCGCCCCTCCCACACAGCAGCCTGTCAGGACGTCATATTGAACTGTCAGGGTCGATCTGCTATTAAGCTCTGCCGGAATGCACGGCGATTTGATGAAATGCTTGATGTTCTCGCGCACGGAGGGCTTTGGGCATGAGCATGCAGGCAAGTGATCTTGCTATACCCGACGTCGCGCTCTGGGCAATGCGGTACAGGCTGACACGCCAACAGGCGATTTTCGTCGAAGCTTACCGTCAAGACTTTGACCCGGTAAACGCGCTTCGCGTCGCGGGCTTTACTGGGCGGGACAAGAAGGCGCTTGCTTTTAAGCTGCTGAACCAGCGGAATATCCAAGCGGCTCTCAAGGCGCGCAACGAAGAGCTACATTGCCGCGCTGAGGAAATGCGGGAGGCAGCTCTAGAATGGATTCGGGACATGCTTGAAGCGGATCTTAGTGATATTTTCGATCCAAATGAACGCCCTAGACCTGTTGCCGACTGGCCGGTCGTATGGCGGAAGGGCCTCGTCCATTCAGTGAAGGTTCAATCGAAACCGGGCCACAATGGGACGTTCCACTTTCAAATCAAGATAAGAGATAGGCTTCGGTTTCTTGAACTCTTGATGCGCCATCTTGGAATGCTCGGTCCTCGCATTAAACGCAACGAGGATAAGAAACTTTTGGCTGCAGCGAGAGCAGCGCAAAAGAATGCTGACCGGATGGCGCTACGGAAACCATAGGATTGGCGTACTTATATCGGGGGGCTGGATAAAAGAGGCTCAAGCCTCCCAAACATTTTGCTCAGCATATTCCAAATAGCGAGCGAGCACGTTTACGGATTTCCACCCACCCGCCCGCATAATGGCTGCGGTATCGAAACCTTTGCGCAGAAGGTCCTGCGCGGCACCGACCCGCATCGAGTGACCGCTGAACGCACGGACGTCCTCCGCGGCGTAGCCGGCTTGTTTTGCTGCGGTTTTGACCACCGTTTTGACGGTGGTATCGCTAAGGCTGCGGTCTACCGGGCGTTCTTGATAAATCGGGCAAAAGAGCCACTGAGTACTCGCGCCGCGCCAGTCCTGCCAATCTAAGACGCGCTGCGCCGTATCAACCGAGGTAAAGGCGACACGGCCTTGTCCTTCTTGGTCGGCTTTGCTGCGGCGGATTAGAACCCGCAAGGTGCCATCGCCCCGCAACGTGATATCCTCATCGCGCAGTGCAACCAGTTCTGATCTGCGGGTCATTAGTTCATAGCCTAGAGACAACATGGCGGTGTTGCGCATTCCCCAGGGGGTCTTGGGTTGAACAGCAAGAAAACGTTCTAGGTGCGCAGCTGTCAATCCGCGGGCCTGCTGCGGGCGGACAGGTTTCGCGCGTCGCACACGACGGTAGGCGAGATTGATCGCTTCGTCATATGTAGGATCCGCGAGACCCAACAACCGGTGGATTTTGCGGATAGCATATAGGCGGCGCCTTACCGTCGAGGGTGCCATAAGCTTGCCTTCGGCTTCCAAGAAGGCGCAGACCTGCTCCACGCTCGCTGGAAAGGGGTCAAGCCGCTCTTCGGCACACCAATTAACATAGGCTTGAACATCGCAATGATATGCGCGCATCGTTGCATCAGAATATGCCCCATCAAGAGTCTCTCATGCTTTACTCCAATCCAACATGCTCGATCTCCAATAAGATTCGCTTAGTTATGATAAAAATTAAATCATAACTAAGGCTATGTCAATTACAGGTCAGCAAATACGAACAGCGCGCGCCGCGCTGAATTGGTCGGTTAAGGACCTTTCCGATGCAACGGGTGTCGGTACCGCAACGATCGTGCGCTATGAATTGGCAGAAGCTGCCGTGCCGAAATCGCGCAAGAGCAACCTTGAGATACTGCGCACCTGTTTCGAGGCTGCCGGGATCGAATTCATCGGTGCTCCCGATGACGCGCCCGGCTTACGGTTCCATCCTCTAAATCCCTGAACTTATCCTGAATAATTCAGGGTCAGATTTCTGAGTTGTTCGCAAAAAGGGTTGCGAGCGCCTGTATCTATATCTAGTGTGTGAAACACATACCGTGCGCATGATGTGCTAGGTTCGATTTCCGCTCAGCGGAGGTGATGTGCATGATGCCAGTCCCTCCGTTCTTTGCAGGGACGTACCGATGCGCATTTTTGGTTTTCCAATATCAATTTTCGGCTTCATCGCACCTACGCGTGCGCCGCCTTGCGTCATGATTTGGCCCTTTGCCCATCGGCAAAGGCGACATTCGAGAAAATCTATCCCTTCGCAAGGACCCCAACGATGACCAAGAACCCCAAAAAGCCCGTTGCCGCGCAACAGAAGCGCCTCCCCGTCGCTCTTGGAGGAAGTCGCGCAAATCATGAAAGGATTGAAAGCGTGGTGCAAGACACCCTTCAGGCCCGCAGCGCGTTGGAGCGCCGCCGTGCCAGCGAAATCGCTATCCTGGAAATGGAGTTGGAGCAGCATCGCCGATTGCGCGATACGCGCCTCATGGCAGCTGTTCGCGATCTCGCAGCTGGCTATTTCACGACCGGCCGGTTTGTAATTCGACCAGATGTTGAACAAAGGCACATGAAGCTCGCACGAGACCTGGTGGGGCAAGAGCCAACGCGCCAGCTCGCAGCGGAAGAAAAACTACAGGCCGCGGGCGCGACGTTGGATGAGATTTATGCGCGGGCCTATCAAACTCTCGCAGAAAAGCTGAGCCATCACGAAAAGCGTATCGAAAGCTTGGAAAAGCGTCGCCGGGAACTCACGGATGATTATGACGCCCTCCGGGTCATTGCCCCACGGATGCGGTCCAATGGATAAGCGTGACCAAGACCGAGCTGCGCCTGCGGACCCTTCACAGAATGCTCGAAAGCACGGGTTGACTGCGCCCGTGCCGACCCAGCACACACTCACGATCTACCGCGAGATCCTCAACAATCCCGAACAATGTGCGGCAAGCTACGTCACATACGAAGTAAACCGGTTGGCATGGGAGTTCGCGGAAGCCGAGGCCCTGGTCGAGCGCGCCAGCACGGCTGAACGGGAGCATCTTTTCGGCAGTGCGCGGGCAGACGCTGTTACGATTGACGATTTCCGAAAGATGGTGCTGGACGTCCCAGCCATGCGGGAAATCGTCCTTTCGCAAACGGTGGACGTCGCTGCTGCGGTCGCTGCAGCGCAGGAGGCGGCATATTGGAAGGCCTATTGGAAAAAGGCAGACCTCTTGAAGCGCTATCGTCGCGAGGCTGAGACCAGAAGAAGGAAAGCGCAGGCGGCCTATACCAAGGCGCTTGTCGCGGACGATCCCTGCCCACCAAGCTAGCTAAGCCGTTCGCCTTCAGGCGGCGGAGGACTCGCTGGATTTGCCGTCACAGACCAGCCGCTGCTTTTGGACGGCACGCTATTTGACAGTTATGGAACAACTACTCTCGGGGCGAAGACGATCTTCGCCCCGAGAGCGCGCCTTTACTTGCACGAACCGTCGGCATGAACTTGTCACGCGCTTCTGCTGGAAAGTGATCTTCACGAATTACGCGAGCGTAATGCAGTTTTTTGCGATCGCACGCTTAAAATAAATGCATTCCAAATGTTTCGCCCTCTGTTGCGGTGAGGGCGGGGGTTCCCACCGGTAGCGCGGGCTGAGCGGAGCCTTCGCATTGCGAAGCGAGGCGCGCGCGGGCCGCTTGACGGTTGCATGTTTTCTATCAAAGCTCTGGCCGCTGAATGGGCGATGTGCTGCGGAAGACGGATGCCCTTCTCTGGTTTCTTGACCGCGCTTTCTCTAACCCAGTTCTATAAGGCCGTGCTCTCCCAGCGGGTATCTTACCCCTCTACTTCGCCTGCGAAGAACAATTTCCCGAAACGGACCTTCATCCACCCTTAGGTAGTGAATGGAGGCTTCGGTGGTAGCTTCAGGGCCGAAAGGGCAGGGCGCTGGCCAATGGATAGGTGCGGCAATGCGCAGAACTAATCTAGGCAAGCACACCTCTCCATACGCGGCAGTTTGCTGACCTGCTGGTGAAAAGCATTCACATCTTACGGCGCACGAGTATCCAGGCTATTTTGACACTGCGCCTCGCCACTGGGGCCTCTCAAGTAATCTGACCATAAGGCTAAACCCTGAAGAAAAAGCCGGGCTAAAAGCCTGGGCCGCGGTGAGGGGCGCAAGCACGACCGAGTACATCAAAGCCATCGTCGCTACTGATATGGCAGTGGGAAATGCACATGAGCGCGCTGCCGCTTGGTTTCGCGAAAATGAAGCGGCCATTGCCGAAGAAGCAGAGCGGGTCGAAACGAGCGGTGTCCCGGGGCTCCATTTGGCCTTGAACCACTCGTGGCCTGATGCAGAAGTTTGACGTTTTTGAGATCGCTGACGATCTTCGCCTCGTTGTGTAAGCGGAGCAGAACACGGTCCTCCTTGCCGTTCGCTTCTGTGTTTCGCTATAGCTGCCGACCCTTTGGTCCTATTCCCGAAACGGCCTTGTGCTCGCCCAGAGGTTGCATGGGTTAGGCATTCCCGGCATATCTTAGCTGCGGTGTGTTGAAGCTTTCCGGGTGGCAGGGTGCTCCGTGTGCGGCTCAATCACGCTTGCAAGATTCATCGCCGGCAAAGTTCCGATAACGCGCACCATCAGCAGCGGGCGGGCCGCTCCGCCTAACAAAATTCAGAGATGGGCCGCGGAAAACGCTGCTTTCAGCAATCCGCCGGGGCATTCGCGCCAATATGGAGGCGATCCCAATCCCATTGCATTACACACCAATCATGTGTATTTAATATGTGACATAGGAGAACGTCATGCAGACGACAGCCGAAAAGCAGCGCACCAATATCACCCTAACGGCAGAGAACCTCACGGCCGCGCGGGAGTTGGGCCTGAACGTCTCTGCGATCAGCGATGCTGCTGTCGGAGAAGCGGTGCGTGCAGCACGGGCCGCGGCTTGGGCGTCAGACAATGCGGCGGCGATTTCAGAGCGGCGTGCTTGGATTGAGACCAATGGGATGCCGCTGGCGGACGTACAGGTGTTGCGACTCGGCTGATGGCGCAGTTCCACGTCTACCAAGTATCTGGCGGTCGGCTTGTGCTCGACCTTCAGACGGATTTCATCGACATCGGCTCCCGTGTGGTCGCACCTTTGATCCCGATTGCAGGCGGGCCAGGGGTTATAGGACGCCTCGAGCCAGTGTTCGAGATTAACGGCGATGCCTATGCCCTGCACACTGCCGAGATGGCGGCGATCCCCTCTGAGTTGCTCAAAGGTCCTCCCATCGCCGATCTTTCCACATCGGACTATGAGATCCGCGGAGCGCTCGACATGGTCTTTTCGGGGTTCTGAGCAGGCCGATCTGACCAGCCTTCGCCTCCGCGCGCGGTCGGGTCCGGTTACGCTAAGAACCCAGCAATCCGCCGCGCAATCTCGCCTCGATCATAATCCAGCGTTGCCACATGGTAAGACCGCTCCAGCCAAGACAGCCGTATCTCACTTGACTCCACTGAGGTCGCGATCCGCAGCGCGTTTTGTGGGTCGACGACATTGTCGCATCGCGACTGCATAATCTGGATCGGCTGCCGTATCAGCGGCAGCAAGGCGCCGGTCGCATTCGTCAGCAGGAAGCGTTCCTTGAGTGTATCACGTGGAATCCGATCATAGCAGATTTCGGTCCTCCCGGGTTCGGCGATGTCGGAGCCGATGCCGGCGATGAACGCTGGCCCGTCTGCCTCGTAAAGCGGCGCCACAACTTCGGGGCGGTAGAGGCCTGTTGAGCCGTTGATGCTGACCACACCTTGTATCTTATCGGGCATTCTGGCGGCGAGGTTGAGCGATAGCGTCGCGCCCAAGGAAAGCCCGCCGACGATCACTCCCGAGCAGCGTGTCGAGAGAGTGGCGAGGGCGGTATCAGCAGAAGCGACCCAATCCGCTTGACCGGTTTTTGCTAGGGCGGCGGGGGTTTCGCCATGTCCCGCAAGCCGTGGGCAATATACCGTCGCGCCGCTGATCTCATGTACTTTTTCCGCGACTTCGCGCACGCTCTGCGGCGTGCTGGTGAAGCCGTGGAAAAAGAGAAATCCGGTGTCGCTGCCTTCGAGAAGAAAAGGCTGCGCTTCAGGCAGGTCGAAGGGGGCGATGGGGGTCTGTTTCATAGGCGCATAAGATCGCGCTATCCCCGCGTTACGCAAATAGACTTGTGGTATCGTGCGATAACCGAACGCGATCAACCAAGCGGGGGGAAGTGGTTGCGGAACTGACGCAGCAGCCCGGTATCTGCCTTGATGCTCCATGCCATCGAGATCGTCGCCTCTGCATCCAGCCCTGCTATCGGCACCAGTTCCAGGGCTGCGGGCAGGCTCTCGGCCATGCTCATGGGGAAAAGCGTGACGCCGCGGCGTTCGGCCACGCGCTGTAAGATCACCTGCACGTCCCAAGCCTCATCCACCACCACGGGGGTAAGACCCGCGCGATTGCATGCGCTGTCGAGCAGCGCGCGCCATGAGCGCCAGTTTTCCCGCAGCCCCATGACGAAGGGTATCTCAGCCAGATCATCCACCTGCGCGGGGGCTTCGCCTGCGGGGACGACCACACCGATGCGCGAACTCCAGACGGGCATCTGGTCAATCCCCGGGGTGCCAACGGTGGGATGAGACAGCAGAAAGCCAAGGTCGATCGCGCCGGATTTTAGGTTTTTCAGCATGTTATCCGTGGACATGACATGCATCTCGACTTGCACGCCGGGAACGCTGCGGTGGAACGCATCCAGCGCTTCCGAGATTTGCCGTGAGGTAGCGAGGGCGGAATAGCCCACGATGATATGCCCACGGGCCCCGGCAGCATTCTGGCGTGAGGCACGGATTGTCCGCTCGAACTGCGCGACCGTCTGGCGCGCATCGTCGAGGAAAACGACACCCTCTGGCGTGGGGATCACGCGCGGTCCGCTGCGATCGAATATCCGAAACCCCAAATCCACCTCAGTGTCTTTCACGGCTTTCGAAATGGCCGGCTGCGCGATATTGAGCATCTCGGCTGCGGCGCGGAAGCCTTGGGCATCAGCCACGGCCAAAGCGTATCGCAGATGTCGGAGGTCGAGCCTTGTGGGTTTCGTGCCGTCGGTCATCAATGCTTCCGTGTTGATCGCGATCCGTTATCACTCGATCAACCATCGCTATTTGTCAACTGACCCTTCAGCGGTGAGGTTGAATCGGAATTACGGGCCCGGTTCCCGTCTTGGTATGGGGAGGAGGCCCGATGCTGACGCTGTTCAACAGATTATGCTCTTGGCTGATGTTTATCGGCGGCTTTGGCGTCATCGCGATGATGCTGAACATCGTGGCCGACGTCGTTGCTAAACTGGTGTGGAACGCGCCGATCCAAGGCACGGTCGAGATGTCGTCCTACTACTATATGGTCGCGCTGGTCATGTTGCCGATGGCCTTTGTCGAGATGCAGGACCAGCAAATCTCGGTCGATCTGTTGTTCAATCACTTCCCCGCATGGCTTCAGAAACTCGCGCTGCTTTTTAGCTGCCTCGCCGCTGCCGCCATCTTGGCCGTAATGACATGGCGCACCGGGCTGGACGCCATGCGCGCCCTGCGTGTGGGCGAAGTCGTGATGGGCGGGCGTGAGGTCATCGTCTGGCCTTCGCGTATGGTTCTGCCGCTTGGCTTCGGCCTTGCCAGTCTGGCCGCGTTGCTGCGGGGTCTGCTGGTGCTGCGCGGCCAGCCTGTCACCCAGTCCGACCTCGATGGGGGCATGTCATGAGTAATCTCGTTATCGGCTGGATCGGTGTGGGCACGCTGTTCGGGCTGCTGGCCTTTCGGATGTCCATCGGGACGGCTCTTATGGCGGTGTCCTTCGTCGGCATCACCGTGATGTTCAATCTACAAGCCGCGTTTGGCATCGTCAGCGCCATGCCCTTCAACTTGATTGGAGACTGGTCGCTGACGGCAATCCCGATGTTCCTCTTCATGGGGTTCATCGCCGCCAATACCGGACTCACCGCGGGTGCGTTTGACCTTTTGCGTGTGTTGCTGGCGCGGGTGCCTGGCGGCCTGGCTTCGGCCAGTGTCGGCGCTTGCGGGCTTTTCGCGGCCGCTTCCGGCTCTTCCATCGCGACCACCGCCGCCATGTCGAAGATCGCCGTGCCGGAGATGCTGAAGGCGAAATATCACCCTTCGCTGGCCACCGGTGTCGTCGCGGCTTCAGGCACGCTTGGCTCCCTCATCCCGCCGTCGATCCTCATGGTGCTCTACGGCATTTTCACCGAGCAATCGATCGGCCAGCTCTTCATCGCGGGCGTCATTCCCGGTGTACTCTCAGCTTTCGTATATATGGCGATGATCACCGTGCGCGCCACGGTCACGCCCCAGCTGGCCCCGCCCGTGGTCGAACGGATCGACCGGGCGCAAGTGCTGGGCCTGCTATGGTCTGTTTGGCCATTTCCTGTGCTGGTGCTCGGCGTCTTAGGCGGCATTTTTGGCGGTTTCTTCACCCCGACTGAGGCCGGCGCCGTGGGGGCGTTCCTTGCCGCTACGGTTGCATTGCTGCGCCGCTCGCTGACCCGCAAAGCGCTGGCCGAGGCGATCCGCCAGACGACGCTCGCGACCTCTTCGATCTTTTTCCTTTCCATCGGCGCGGTGATGTTCACCCGCTTCATGGGGCTGTCGGGCGTACCGCGCGCCCTGACGGATATGATGCTGTCGGTGTCGGACAATCAGATCGTGATCATTCTGATGATTGCCGCGCTTTTCGTCATCTTGGGCATGGTGATCGACTCCATCGGTCTCATTCTGCTGACGCTACCGATCCTGCTACCAGTGCTCGAGGCCGCAGACATCAACCTCATTTGGTTCGGCATCATCTGCATCAAGCTTTTGGAGATCGGGTTGGTGACACCGCCGGTCGGCCTGAACCTCTATGTCCTGCACAGCGCACTCTCGGGCGAGGTAAAGCTGCGCGACATTATCTCGGGCACAACGTGGTTCATCGCCATGGACATCGTGACGCTTTTTATCCTGATCGCCTTTCCCGCGATCAGCCTGTTCCTGCCCTCGCTCATGGCGCAGTAACGCTTTTTTAACCGGAGGAGACGACAACATGAAACTTAACACATCCATACTGGCCCTCGCGGTCTGTGGCCTCGGCACTGCGGCCGCATCCCAGAACGCGAACCACTTCTTTGCGGAACGCCATTCGATGGTGCGCGGTCCTTACGTGGAATTTGCCGAACGTGTGGCCGAAGAAACCAATGGCGAGGTGAATTTCACCGTCTTCGCTGGCGGCTCCTTGCTGCCGCCTGCGGCTTCACTGCAAGGCGTGCGCGATGGCGTGGCGCAGGTGACCTATCACGCGGGCACCTACACGCCGTCCGAACTGCCGGTCGCGAACCTGATCGGCAACTTCGCCTTTTACAACACCGACCCGATGGTCATGGCCTTCGCCTCGACCGAGTTTGGCCTCACCAACGAAGCCGCCTTGGCCGAGTGGAAAGAGAATGGCGTGGTCTTCGGCGGCGGCTACTCGACCTCTGAATACTATATGATGTGCAACACCCCCGTCGCCACCTATGAGGATATCCAAGGTAAACGCCTGCGCATGGCCGGGGGCGCCTGGTCGCGTTTTGCCGAACATGTGGGCGCCGTGCCCGTGTCGATCCCCTCAAGCGAGATGTACACCGGCCTCGATACAGGCTCGCTCGACTGCGCCGTGGCGGCAGCCGATGCGCTCGATTCCTTCTCGCTTTCCGATGTAGTGACCCATCTGAACATGCTGGCCGTCGGCAACTACTACGCCGGTTTCGAGTGGGGCTATAACCCGACGTTCTGGCAGGGGCTGTCGCAAGAATCGCGCGACGTTTTGTTTGACCAAATGGCCTATTATTTGGCGCAGCACCGAGTTGAGTTCGACAAGGACGTCGACAAAGCGGTCTCTGCTGCGAAAGAAGGCGGTATGGAAGTTTTCGAGCCCGATCAGGCCCTTAAGGACGCGCTGGCGGAATTCGTCAAAGCGGACGAGGCTGTACTGATCGAAAACGCCAAAAGCCGCGGGATCGAGAACCCCGAGGCGCTGCTGGAAGACTATAAGCGCATCGTGGACCGCTGGGCCGAACTGCTGGCCGATGTGGATCACACCGATACCGACGCGCTCGCGGCTCTGGCAAAAAGCGAGATCTATGACAAGCTAGACCGTGCAAACTACGGCATGAACTAAGCTTTAGAACGCAGAAGGGGAGGGGCGCTTCAATGGCGCCCCTTAGCCCGCCCGCATTGGCAACCAGCGCCCCCGCGGCGCTTCGGTGACCAGCGCACGATCCCTCACCAATAGCTCACCCCGAGACAGCACATGGCGCGGCATGCCTTTGACGGTTGTGCCCTCAAAGGGGTTGTACCCGGTGTTGTCATGCAGATCATCGGCGCCGTAGGTATAAGACGCCTCCGGGTCCCAGATCGCCAGATCGGCATCGAAGCCTTCGGCAATCGCGCCTTTGCCATCCAGACCAAAGGCCCGCGCAGGCGCGGTGGCGGTCACTTTGGCGAATGCTTCGACATCCATGCGGCCCTCGCTCACCATCGCGCTGAACATCAGCGGCAAGCGCGTCTCCAGACCCGGCATCCCATTGGCGATTTGATTGAAGGGCGCGTTCTCCCCATGGGCGAACTTACCGCTGGCGTCCATCCGATAGGGCGCATGGTCTGAGGTAATGAGCTCAATCGTGCCATCGGCCATCGCCTCCCAAAGAGCGGCCTGATCATCGGTCCCGCGTTGCGGAGGGGAGCACATAAAGCGGGCCGGATTCTCGCTGTCCAGAATATCCTCGGTCATGAAAAGGTAGTGCGGACAGGTCTCGGCCTGCACCTTCACCCCACGCGCGCGGGCCTGCCGGATGATCTCAGCCCCTTCGCGGGTCGAGACGTGAAAGATCATCACCCGTGCCCCGGTGAATTCGGCAAAACGGCACATCCGGTCGATCGCCTCGATCTCTGCCTCGCGTGGGTGGGAGGCGGCGTGGTATTTCGGGGCGGTCTTGCCCTCGGCCAGCAGCTTTTCGGTCATATGACCGATCAGCCCGTCATTCTCGGCGTGAAAACAGACGAGCGCGCCCGCATCCCGCGCCAGGGCAAGGATATCGAGAATAGATTTGTCGTCCTGACGAACCTTCGCGTATGTGGTGAAAATCTTGATCGAACGGTGCCCTTCGGCAATCAATGCCGGGATGTCCTCGGCCAGATTGCCATTGCCCGTGTCGGCGACGATCATGTGAAATGCGTGATCGATGATCGCGCCCTTCTTGGCAAGCGCGGCATAGTTCCCCACGACCTTCCGCATCTTCTGGCCAGCGTGCTGCGCGGCGAATGAAACGGTGGTCGTGGTCCCGCCCATCGCGGCAGAGCGTGTGGCGGTGCGGAACGTATCGGCATTCATCAACCCTGCGCCGGACATCTGTTCGATATGGCAATGGGTATCCACACCACCGGGCAATACCAAGAGGCCCCGTGCGTCGATCTCTGTCGGGGCAGCGGATGTGATAGCGCTGCTCAACTCACTGATTTTACCATCCGCGATGGCGATGTCCTGAACCGCAACGCCTAAAGGTGTTACAACGGTTCCGCCACGAATGACGGTGTCAATCTGTTTGCTTTGCATGGCAACCTCGACGATATGCAGTATCTAGGGTGATGAAAATAATCATACCATGCGTATACTAAATGGTATACCGATAAAAGATGTATCGCGGCGGAGGCGGGCTCTTGGCCCTGAGTGGAGGTAACATGACCGATAAAATAGAAACGCTCGGGGATGCCACCTTCAAACGGCTGAAGGCGATGATCTTGGACGGCACGCTTGAGCCGGGCACGCGGCTGAGCGAAAAGAAGTTCGCCGACCATTTGGGCGTATCGCGCACACCGGTGCGAGAGGCAATCGGTCAGCTGGTCAGCGAAGGCCTTGCCAAGCGCAGTTCGGGTAGCGCGCCGGTGGTCTCAAGCGTGTCCTTGAACGAGATCATGGAGATCCTCCATGTCCGTAGCTTGCTGGAATGTGAGGCGGCACGCAAAGCTGCATCTTCGGGCAAGCAAACCGCAGAGCTAAGCGATATTCGCAATAAAATGCAGGGGTTTATAGATGGCCCGCGCCCTACAGCGGCAGAGCATTCGGCTCTGGATATGCGGCTGCATTTCATCCTTGCCGAGATGGCAGGCTCCAATCTTTTGCTTGAGTTGATCGAAAGCCTTAAGGTCAAAACCGGTATGTATGATCAAGGTTCGATCCCCGATCGTCTGGTACCGGGTTGCGAGGAACATATCGCTTTGATCGACGCGGTCATCGCCGGGGAGCCGGAAGCTGCCAGCGCTGCAATGAAGCTGCATCTCAGCAATGTTCGAGAATCGATCATTTCGCACATTTATCACCCATTCTGATCCTCCGTGGGGCAGCGTCGACGTAAAGGTGGTTGACTCAGCATTCCAGGTGTATACCGTGCGAATACCAATCAGGAACGCAGTGGGGATTCCATGCAGGTGCAACGACCCGAGGGCGGTATCGTTCTCGCGATCACATTTCAGTATTACCGCGATTTGTCGACGGCGATGCGCTTCTATGAGGACGTGCTGGGTCTGACCCTCGCCATCGATCAGGGCTGGTCCAAGATCTACCGGATTGAGGGTCAGGCCCATGTCGGTCTCGTGGACGAGGCCCGGGGTATGCAGAAATGGCAGGAGAAGAAGACTGTTCAACTTTGCCTGCGCGTGCCGGATGTCGACGCTTGGTATGCATGGGCTGAGGCCAACAAGGTCGCCGGGCTAACCAAGATGTTCGACAGTGATGAGCTGGGCATCCGCGCCTTCGCTATGAACGACCCCGAGGGCTATCAGATCGAGGTGCAGACTGCCCGCCCGGGCCACTGACGCCGATCCGTCACCATAATGAATGAGGGCCCGCCAAGTGGCCCCGTCACCCATCCAACAGTGGAGAAGCTACCCATGAAATATCTCAGTGAAACCGCGCTGCGTGCTAGTGCCCTCGGTCTGGTCTTGATGGCCACGACGGCGGGCGCGGCATTGGCCGAGAAGTCGGTCACCATTGGCCTTACCGCGGACCCAAGCCACCTCTACCCGCTGGCGGGCGAGGAGTTGTCGTCTAACATCATGTACTACCACCTCTACGATCCGCTGGTGAAGCGCAGCGCCGATTTGTCCTTCGGCCCCGGCCTTGCGGAAAGCTGGGAGAATGTCGACGACACCACATGGCGCTTCAAGCTGCGCGAAGGTGTAAAATTCCACAATGGCAACGATTTCACTGCGGAAGACGTCGTTTACACGATCGAGAAGACGCGTGAGTCGATCCGCCCAGACCTCGTGGCGAACATTGCCTCGATCACTGCCGTCGATGACCACACGGTCGAGATCAAGACGCCCAAACCCTATGCGGTACTGCCTAACGATCTGGCCGAATTGCTGATCCTCGACAGTGAATACACCGAAGCTACTGGCGACGAGAAGATGGACCTCGAGCCGATGGGCACCGGTCCTTACAAGCTGGAGAGCTGGATCAAGGAAGAGAAACTGACCCTTTCGGCCAATGACGACTACTGGGCCGGCGAGCCCAAGATCGACACTGTCACCTTCCGCCCGATCACCAATCCCGCGACACGCACCGCGGCACTGCTGACCGGGGAGGTGGACGTGATCCAGGACCTCGCGGTGCGTGACGTGGACCGGGTAAAACGCGAAGAGGGTTTTGAGGTCGTCACCCGCCCGAGCCTGCTGAACGTCGTGCTGGCGATGGACACTCGCGAGAAATCCCCGACCATCGAGGGCGACAACCCGATGACCGACCGCCGCGTGCGCGAGGCCATCGCGCGGGCCATCGACACCGATGCGATCAACAAGATCGTCATGAACGGTCTGGCCACGCCGAGCGACCAGTATGTCCCCGAAAGCCACATCGGCTATGCCGACGGCATGAGCTTCCGCGAGATGTACCCGGTGGACATCGAGAAGGCGAAAGAGCTGATGGCCGAGGCGGGCTATCCGGACGGCTTCACCATGACGCTCGACGCCACCAACAACCGCTACGTCAACGACGCGCAGATCGCGCAGGCGCTGGCCTCGATGCTGGCCAAGATCAACATCGACCTGCAGCTGAACATCATGCCCAAGTCGAACTTCTGGGGCTACATCCGCGTGCCCACGGAGAACTCCAGCTTCATCATGTCGGGCTGGGATGTGCCGGCGGGCGATGCGGGCTCCATGTATGGCGCGCTGTTCTACACCCGCGACAAAAAGGAAGGCTACGGGCAGGTCAACCGCGGTTCCTATTCCAACCCCCAACTCGACGCGCTGGTCGACAAGGCCGACGCCACCCCCAGCATCGAGGAGCGTGACCAGTACCTGCAGGAAGCCTCCAAGCTCTTGTTGAACGACATCCCGATGATCCCCGTGCATTACGAGCAGGACATCTACGCCAAGCGTGACGGCGTGATGCTCGAGCCGCGCGTGGATAAGTTCATCTGGGCCTATGACATGGACGTGGCCGAGTAAGCCGCAGCCTGCGACCCCGGCGGTTTGCGCTGCCGGGGTCTTTCTTCTCCTTGCCGAAAGACTGTAGCCGCCGATGTTCGGATATCTGCTCAAACGTCTGATCCAGATGACGCTTGTCCTCTGGATCGTCTCCGTGATCGTCTTTTTGATGATGAGTTTCACTGGCGATCCGGTGTTCATGGTCGTGCCGATCGACGCCACCGATGCCGAGATCGCGCAGGCGCGTCGGATCCTCGGACTCGATCAGTCGCTGCTGGTGCAATATGGCCGCTTCATCACGAGCCTCGTGCAGGGCGATTTCGGCAATTCCTACGTTTTCCGCCAGCCCGCGATGACGTTGATCTTGGAGCGTCTGCCCGCCACCGTTGAGATGGTGTTGGTCGCCATGGCGCTGGCGCTCGCGGTGGCCATCCCGCTTGGCGTCTACGCCGGGGCCAATCCCAACAGCCGCATCAGCCGCACGATCATGGCAGGCTCCCTTCTGGGCATCTCGTTGCCCGGTTTTTGGGTCGGCATGGTGCTGATCTTCCTCTTCGCTGTGCATTGGGGGATCTTCCCCTCTTCGGGCCGGGGCGACACGGCCGAGCTTTTCGGGCTCCGCATTAGCCTGCTGACCGCCGACGGCTGGCATCACATCATTCTCCCGGCGGTGACGCTCTCGCTCGCCACCATGGCGATCCTTTTGCGTATGACCCGCGCGGGGATGATGGAAGTGGGGCGGCAGGACTTCATGAAGTTCGCCCGCGCTAAGGGTGTGACGCGCCGCGACGTGCTCTACAAACACGGGCTGAAGAACGCGCTCATTCCGGTCATCACCATCTTCGGCCTGCAACTGGGCGATCTCATTGCATTCGCCACGATCACCGAGACGATCTTTTCATGGCCCGGCATGGGCAAGCTGCTGATAGACAGCATCTACCGCGCCGACCGCCCGGTGATCGTCGTCTACCTGATGCTGGTGGCGTTGATCTTCGTGGTGATCAATTTCCTCGTCGACATCGTCTACACGCTGATCGACCCGCGTATCACGTTGAAATGAGGGCGGCGACATGACGGCATTCTTCCAATCCGAGTTTTTCTACAACTACCGCCGCAGTTCCTCGGCGATGATCGGCAGCGCGCTAATGGCGTTCTTTGCCCTCGCGGTGCTGCTTGGCCCCTTCCTCGTGGCGCAGGACCCCTACGACATCGCGGCGCTGAACCTGATGGACAGCTACAAGCCTCCCTTCTGGCTCGAAGGAGGTGACCCGCAGTTCTGGCTCGGCACCGACGGGCAGGGGCGCGACGTTTGGGCCTCGATCCTCTATGGCGCGCGGATCTCGCTGTTCATCGGGCTGGTGGCTATGGTGGCCTCTTGTTTCATCGGCACGCTTCTGGGTCTAATCGCGGGGTTCTACGGCGGCATTGTCGATAGCGTTATCATGCGCATCGCTGACATTCAGCTGTCCTTCCCCTCGATCCTGATCGCGCTTTTCCTGATGTCCGCCGTTGGCACCGGCATCGACAAAGTGCTGATCGCGCTGACAGCCGTGGGCTGGGTGGTCTATGCACGCACAGTGCGCGGTTCGACCCTGTCGGAGATCGAGAAGGAATACGTGCAGGCGGCTAAGGTTGCGGGTCTGCCGAACCATAAGATCATTCGCAAACATGTACTCCCCAACGTGCTGACGCCGCTCATTGTCATCGCGACGATCCAAGTGGGCACCTTCGTGCTGATTGAAGCCTCGCTGTCGTTCCTCGGCGTCGGCGTACCGATCACCCAGCCTTCACTTGGGTTGCTGATCAAGAACGGTTTCGACGTGCTCTTCTCGGGCCTGTGGTGGACCAGCGTTTTTCCCGGCGTGGCGATCATGATGCTGGTCTTCGGCATCAACCTCTTTGGTGATTTCCTGCGCGACGAACTGAACCCGAGGCTGAAATGATGCGCGACACGGCACAAGATAAACTGCTCGAAGTGCGCGATCTGCGGACGCATTTCCACACTTTCGCGGGCACCGTGAAAGCCGTGAACGGCGTCAGCTTCGACATCGCGGCGGGCGAGGTGATGGGACTGGTGGGCGAGAGCGGTGGCGGCAAGTCAGTCGTCGGTTTCTCGATACTCGGGCTGATCGACAGCCCCGGCAAGATCGAAGGCGGGGAGATCCTGCTCGACGGTGAAGACCTCGTGAAAGCGGGCGAAGCGCGGCTGCGCGAGATCCGGGGGCGTGACATTTCGATGGTGTTCCAAGACCCGATGACTTCGCTCAACCCGCTGCACAGCGTGGGTCGGCAGATGGACGAAGTGCTGCGCCTGCACAGCGACCTTGACGCCGAAGCGCGTCATGCGGCCTGCGTCGAGATGCTGGAGAGCGTCGGCATCAGCCGCGCGGCGGAGCGGCTCAAGGCCTATCCGCATCAGTTCTCGGGTGGCATGCGACAGCGCGTGGTGATTGCCATCGCCCTGCTGGCGCGGCCGCGGTTGATCATCGCTGATGAGCCGACCACCGCGCTCGACGTAACCATTCAAAGTCAAATCCTAAAACTGATGCGACGCCAGATCGCCGAGAAGGGCGCTTCTATGATCCTTGTGACCCATGACCTCGCCGTGGTCTCGGAAATGGCCGACCACATCACGGTGCTCTACTGCGGCAACGTGGTCGAACGCGGGCGCACCCGCGAGCTGATCGAAGCCCCCGCGCACCCCTACACACGCGGACTGATCGACAGCATCCCAGACCTCGGCAACCGGCACGAACGGCTAAAACAGATCCCCGGCACCGTACCGGATATTCGCATCCTGCCCAAGGGGTGCAATTTCCGCGAGCGCTGCCCACGCGCGCAGCCCCTTTGTGCGGAGATTGAACCCGATCTTATGCCACAGCGTGGCTCGCTATCCGCGGCCTGCCACTTTCCTCTCAGCC
Organism: Sulfitobacter sp. SH24; assembly: GCF_965641895.1. Taxonomy (NCBI): domain Bacteria; kingdom Pseudomonadati; phylum Pseudomonadota; class Alphaproteobacteria; order Rhodobacterales; family Roseobacteraceae; genus Sulfitobacter; species Sulfitobacter sp. SH24. Next base: position 196,874 of record NZ_CBFFKK010000001.1, on the reverse strand, counting down.
CCGGAGACACCGCATGACCGATGCCCCTGCACCGATGCTCGACGTGCGCGACCTTGAGATGCACTTCTCCTTGGGCGGTTCCGTCCTTGACCGACTGCGCTTTGGCAAGAAGGGCCCTCGGATCGACAAGCCTGTGGTCCGCGCTGTTAACGGGGTGAACTTTACCATCGAACGCGGTGAGATCATGGCTCTGGTTGGCGAGAGCGGCTGTGGCAAATCTACCGTCGCCAAGACCATCGCGCGCATCTACAAACCCACGGGCGGTGAACTGCGCATTGATGGTGAGGACGTGGCCGAGCATGACTTTGCGCAGATGTTGCCCGTCCGCGCCAAGATGCAGATGATCTTCCAAGATCCCTTTGCCTCGCTGAACCCGCGCCAGAAGGTGCGGGACATCGTGGCGGAGCCGCTGCTGCAACAGACCAAGACCGCCGCCGAACGGCGCGAGGTGCCCGACAAGATCGAGGCGCTTCTGGCGAAGGTCGGTCTCAATGCCGAACACGCCGGGCGCTATCCGCATCAGTTTTCCGGCGGCCAGCGCCAGCGTATCGGTATCGCGCGGGCGCTTTCGGTGACCCCAGGGCTTATCGTCGCAGACGAGCCGGTCTCGGCGCTCGACGTCTCTATTCAGGCGCAGATTCTGAACCTGATGAAAGACCTGCGGGACGAGTTCGGTCTCGCCTATCTCTTCATCAGCCATGACCTCTCGGTCGTGCATCACATCGCCGACAAGATCGGCGTCATGTACCTCGGTTTCATGGTCGAGAACGCACCGCGCGATGTGCTGTTCTCGCGTCCGCGTCACCCCTATACACGCGCCCTTCTCTCGGCCGCACCCAGCATCAAGGAAAAGCGGGACAAAGAGGAAATCGAGCTTACGGGCGAGGTGCCATCGGCGCTCTCCCTGCCCTCGGGCTGCTGTTTCCGCACCCGCTGCCCCTTCGCCTGGAACCGTTGCGCCGACGAACGGCCCGCCCTGCGCGACGTCGGCAACGGCCAGACGGTCGCCTGTCACCTGATCGACGAGCCGGAAAGGGATGTCGCATGACCCTGATCGCACAGGCCCGGCTGGGCCTTCACGACCCGCATGACTGCACCGATGCCACTGATGAGTTGACGGTGCTGCATGCCATCTACGACACGCTGGTGAAACGCGAGGGGCAGGGGTTTGTCCCCGCGCTCGCGCGAGACTGGGAGGCGTCGGAGGACGCGACGGTCTGGAGTTTCACCCTCCAACCGGATGTGGCCTTCCACGATGGTACGCCTTGCGATGCCGGGGCGGTGGCTGCCTCGCTCACCCGCATGGCGCGGGAGGACAAGGGCTATACTTTGGGCGCGCCGGCGGTCTGGCGGCAGTTTCTGGGCGGGGCCAAGCTGGAGGTGCTGGACCTGATGCGGCTGCGCGTCACGCTGGCCGCGCCGATGGCCGATCTTCTGGACGTGCTGGAGCAAGCCTTCATCGTCGCCCCTTCGGCCTTCGCGGCATTGGATGCAGGCGATCACAGTGCGCAGGTGGGCAGCGGGCCTTACCGGATTACCGAGATCACGTCCGAGCGGATCAGTGCCGCGCGGATAGCGGGGCATTTCTCTGGCACCCCGGCGAATGAAACCGTCACATGGCTGCTGGAACCTGACGCCGCCAAGCGTCAGGCGATGTTGCAGCGTGGCGAGGTGCAGGTGGCCAACGGCCTCGACTTCGCGGCCTCGCGCGGCCTCGGCGCCATGCGGCACGAATTCCTCTCCCCCGTCGCGATCATCTACCTGCTCAACGCTGCGCACGGTCCGCTGGCCGACGCCCGCGTGCGTCGGGCGCTCAGCCTTGCCGTGGATCGGGAGGCAATCATTGAGACTGTGATGCAGGGCGCCGCGCGTCCCTTGCGCGGTTTCGTTAGCCCCAACCATTTTGGGGCCGGCACGGGGCAGGGCGTCCAGATGGACCGCGACACCGCCCGCGCCCTGCTAGCGGAGGCAGGCCACGCCGATGGCCTGAAGCTCGACGTCGATTGTCCGACCCGTTTGCCGGACGAGGCCGAGCGGCTGACCGCCGCCCTCGGGGAACAACTCAAGGAGGTGGGGATCACCCTTAACGTCCACGTCCATCCCGAGCGCGAAGCCTATGCCCATATGGTCCGCCGCAAGGAAATTCGCGATCTTTGCGTCTTCGACTCGAGCCCGATGAGCACCTACCGCGTGCTCTACGAGAAGATCGACAGCCGCGTGGCGGGCTCGTGGTGGCAGGGCTATGCCAACCCGCAGATCGAGGCGCTGATCAACAACGGCCGCGTGATGGCCGACCGCACCGCCCGGGCGCAGGTCTGGCAGGAAGCCTACGCGCTGCTGCAGGAGGACCCCGCTTGGCTCACGCTCTACAACCCGCTGCGGGCGATCGGCATCGCGGGAGAGTACCCCGGCTTCACAATGCCCGCCGACGGGGTGATCGACGTGACGCAATTGCCGTATCTGCCGGAGGTGGCCCATGCAGGCTGATACGCTCCTTTCCGGCGGCACGGTCATCACAATGAATGCGGACCGCCTGGTGATCGAAAACGGCGCCATCGCCGTATCCGGCGACAAGATCGTGGCCATCGGTCGGGCCGCCGAACTCGCCGAACAGGTTGAGGCCGCAGAGGTCATCGACTGCACCGGCCATGTCGTCTTTCCCGGGCTCGTGGATGTGCATGCCCACGCTGGCCATGGTCTGATCAAGACCATGGGCGTGCATGGGGGAGATCGTTGGGAGGCGATCTGCGGTGAGGTCTATACACAGATCTCGCCCCCCGATTTCTGGCGCGCGGAAGCGCGGCTTGCCGCCTTTGAGCGGCTGCGTTTCGGCGTGACCACCGGCGTGTCGCTTCTGGGCGGCGGGGACACGATCATGCGTAGCGATGATCCCGCCTATGCCGCTGCGCATTGCGAAGGCGTGTTGGAGGTTGGCACCCGCAGCGTCGTCGCCATTGGCCCCACCCGCGCGCCGCATCCGCTGACCTACGGTGATTGGGACAGCGGCGGACGGCGGACCTATCCGGTGAGCTTTGAGAAGCAGTTCGACACCGCGAAATCCGTGGCCGAGGACTGGCATGACACACACGCAGGCCGGATCAACATCGCCATGCTCTATCCCGTGCTGCGCGACGAGCATAAGCGTGATATGGCCCCAGAAGATTACGCCGCCGCCTGCGTGCAGACCCAAGCCGTGAAGGCCCATGCCCGCGACAAGGGGTTGGTGTTTACCCAAGACGGCCACTGGCGCGGCTCGATCCGGCGGGCCAAGGAACTTGGGACATTGGGGCCGAACGCGCTGCTGTCGCATTGCATCGACCTGCACGACGACGAGATGATCGCCGTGGCTGAAACAGGCACCAAGATCGCGCATAACCCCTCGGCCAATGCCTCGATCTCGGGCCGTTGCCCTGCGGTGGAGATGATGGACATGGGCGTTTGCGTCGGCCTCGGCTCGGACGCCACAGCGCCGGACCGTTCGGGCGACATGTTCCGGCATATGCAGCAGGTGATGCATTACCACCGCCGCCACTTCCGCGACGCCGAGGTGCTGCCGATCGGCAAGGTGCTCGCGATGTGCACCATCGACGGGGCGCGCGCGCTCGGAATGGAAGACCAGATTGGCTCGCTTGAGGTTTGTAAACAGGCTGACATCGTGACTATGGACCTTTCCCGCCCGCATCTGCAGCCCGGCAACATGGCGGTGCACCGGCTGGTCTGTTTCGCCAACGGCAACGACGTAAGCAACGTGATGGTGGGCGGCGAGGTGGTGCTGCGCGATGCCCGCGCGACACGGCTCGACGAGGCTGCTGCGTTGCAGGACGCCGCCGCCGAGGCCACACAGATGATCGACCGCCTTGGCGGTGCAGCGGACCTCGAACTGCCCGCGAATTTCTGGGGCAGCGCCCACTACGGCACGGAAGGCCAGTCATGACCATCTACATCATCAACCCCAACAGCAGCCAGCATGTGACCGACGGCATCGACCGCGCCGTCGACCCGATGCGCGCGGCCTCCCCGGTGCCGATCGTGGCGCGGACCCTGGCCGAAGGCCCCCCGGGGATCGAGACGCAAGCCCATGTCGACGGCGTGGTCGGCCCGATGCTGGCGCATTGCGCGGCGCTTGAAGATCAGGCCAGCGCCTTTGTCGTCGCCTGTTTCTCGGACCCCGGGCTGGCCGCACTGCGCGAACAATCGGACCGCCCTGTGCTGGGCATCGCGGAATCGGCGGTGCTTACGGCTATGACGCTGGGCCAGCGCTTCGGCATTATCTCAATCCTGCGCCGCTCGATCCCGCGCCACATGCGCTACCTCGGGGCCATGGGTGTAATGGACCGGCTTGCCGGGGATGAACCGCTGGAGCTTGGCGTGCTGGAACTGGCCGACGAGACCCGCACCTTCGAGCGGCTGAAGACCGTCGGCTCCTCGCTGCGCGATGGCGCAGGGGCGGGTGTGCTGATCCTCGGCTGCGCCGGGATGACCGCCTTTCGCGGTGAGCTTGAAACAACCCTCGGCGTGCCCGTCATCGAGCCCTGTCAGGCGGCCACCGCCATGGCGATCGGCCGGGTCGCCCTGCAACAGACACGATAGGAGAGAACATGTCCGCACTCACAGCATACGCCAAGGGCGTCTTCGTCATCGCCGTGACCCCCTTTCACCCCGATGGCCGCATCGACATGGAAAGCTGCGACCGCATGGTCGATTTCTATATCGAGGCGGGGGCCACCGGACTGACGGTCCTGGGCATGATGGGCGAGGCTCCGAAGCTCACGGTCGAGGAATCGCAAGAGGTCGTCGCCCGCATCCTGAAACGCGTCGATGACCGGGTGCCGGTGGTCGTGGGTGTCTCCGCCCCCGGTTTCGCGCAGATCGACACGCTGACGCGCGCGGTGATGGAACTGGGCGCCGCCGGTGTCATGGTGGCCCCGCCCGGGAGCCTGCGTACCGACGACCAGATCGTGAATTATTACCGGCAGGTGGCCGAAGTGTTGGGCGACGTGCCCTTCGTACTGCAGGACTTCCCGCTGGTCACCGGCGTGCAGATCGCGCCCAAGGTGATCGCTCGCATCGTCAACGAACTGCCCACCTGCGTCTGCCTGAAACACGAGGATTGGCCGGGGCTTGAGAAGATCACCGCCCTACGCGCCGAGGGCATGTTGGAGCGCCCGCTATCGATCCTCTGCGGCAACGGCGGGCTGTTCCTGCCCGAGGAAATGGGTCGCGGCGCCGATGGCGCGATGACCGGCTTCGCCTATCCGGAGATGATGGTGCAGGTGGTCGATCTGTGCAGCCGCGGCGAGCTGACCCGCGCGCAGGACATCTTCGATGCCTACCTGCCGCTGGCACGTTTCGAGCAACAGCCAGGACTGGGTCTGGCGATCCGCAAGTACACGCTCGCGAAACGCGGAATTATCGCCCATGACGCTCAGCGCCGCCCCGGTGCCGCGCTGAGCGAAGCCACCCGCGCCGAGGTCGACCGGCTGATCGCGCGACAGAAAAAACGATTGAAGGAATTGAACTGATGGATCTCGAACTGAACGGCAAACGCGCGCTTGTGCTGGGGGCCAGCCGGGGCCTCGGCATGGCGATTGCCAAGTCACTCGCCGCGGAGGGCGCCACCGTCTTCGCCGCTGCGCGCAGCCGCGACAAGATCGCCGATTGGGCGAAAGGCATGGAGAATGTGCACCCGGTGCAATGCGACCTGTCGGTTCTAGCCCAAGTCAACGCTCTAGCCGACCGGCTGCTCTCGGACGGCGGCGCGGACATCATCGTCAATAACGGCGGCGGTCCGCCCCCGGGCACCGCGCAGGCGGCCGAGCGCGGCCAATGGCTTGCGCATTTCGAGGCGATGGCGGCGAACCTCTTTCACCTCAACACGCGGCTCCTGCCTGAGATGAAGGCACGCGGCTGGGGCCGGATCATCTCGATCACCTCCTCGGGCGTGGAGCAGCCCATTCCGAACCTCGCGCTCAGCAACGGCATCCGCTCGGCGGTGGTGGGTTGGTCGAAGACACTGGCAAACGAGGTCGCGGGTGACGGCATCACCGTCAACGTGGTGATGCCGGGGCGCATCCACACGCAGCGGGTGGACGAGCTGGACGCCGCCGCGGCCAAACGCACCGATAGCGACGTGGCCACGGTGGCCGCCAGGTCCCGCGCCACGATCCCGGCGGGCCGCTACGGCAAACCGGAAGAATTTGCCGATGTGGTCACCTTCCTCGCCTCGGCGCGGGCGGGCTACGTCACCGGGTCGCGCATCCGCATCGACGGCGGCGCGATCAAAGGGGTTTGATCGGGATCGGTCAAAGAGAAAAGCCGCCAAGAGGGTGCTTGGGTCGCAATGGTTCCTAAATAAAGGTTGACCACCCAGGGCCTGCTCGCATCAAAAAGGGCCTGTCTAGCGCGCAGCGGTACGCCATCGCGCTAGACAGGCCGCCGTCAGCATCTCACTACTTGCGCGCGTAAACGTCCTCGTAGCGAATGATGTCATCCTCACCCAAGTAGGACCCGGTCTGCACTTCGATCAGCACCATTGGAACCCGACCGGGGTTCTCCATCCGGTGGACCGCGCCGAGCGGGATATAGACCGATTGGTTCTCGGTTATCAGTTGGATATCATCATCTACGGTTACCTTTGCTGTGCCTTCGACGACGATCCAATGCTCCGAACGGTGATGGTGGCTCTGCAAAGACAGCGCGGCGCCGGGATGAACCACGATGCGCTTTACCTGAAAACGGCCTCCGATTATCAGGCTCTCGTACCAACCCCAAGGCCGGAAATCGCGGGGCAACTGCACCGCTTGGCTGGCACCTTTCGCTTTCAGCGCGGCGACCGCTTCCTTAACCCGTTGCGCTTGGGCTTTCGGCGCCACCAGAACGGCATCGGACATGGCAATGACCATCATATCGTCAAGGCCGATGCCCACGACTTCCTGCCCAGGTGTTTCCGAACGCAAGAGCGAGTTGGAACAGTCAATCGCCGTGGCGTGATCCGAGGTGGCATTCCCCGCCATGTCCTGCGGGCTTTCCATCCAAACGGCGTCCCACCCCCCGAGATCGGACCATTCATGGCGGTAGGGCATGACCGCTAGGTTATCGGCCTTTTCCATGATCGCATAGTCGATCGAAATGTCTTTTGCGTCGCTCCAAGCCTCAGGGGCCAATCGGGTAAATCCGAGGTCGGTATCTGCATCTTTCAATGCGGCCTCTACGGCGGCGAGCAGATCGGGGGCATGCACCCGGTATGCCGCGATCAGCGTTTCTGCGGTAAAGAGGAAAATGCCAGCGTTCCACAGGAAATTTCCCGCCGCCACCATGTCAGCGGCGCATGCCGCCTCGGGCTTTTCGACGAAACGCGCCAGTGCTTGGGGAGTGTCGGCTTGGGCATCACTGCCTGCGGCAAGCTCCAGATAGCCATAGCCGGTTTTGGGCCGGGTAGGGGTGATGCCGAAGGTAACCAAATCGCCCTCTTGCGCCCGAGGGACAGCCGCCTGGACAGTTTCGCGAAAGGCGTCGGCCTGCGGGATCAGGTGGTCAGACGGCGCCACTAGCATCAATGCCTTTGGGTCTTTCTGCGCCATCCAAAACGCCGCGGCGAGGATCGCCGGGGCGGTATTGCGCCCGTCGGGTTCGATCAGAATGCCCTGCGGGGCCAGTTCCACAGCGGCCAACTGCTCTGTTACGATAAAACGAAAGGGATCACCTGTCAGAACGACCGGAGCAGCGAAACCTTCTCCGGAAAGCCGCTTGGCAGAGACCTGAAACAAGCTTTGCTCACCCATGATGCGGGCGAACTGCTTGGGGTAGGATTTGCGGGACAAGGGCCAAAGGCGTGTGCCGGAGCCGCCACAAAGCAGGATGGGATGAATGGTCATAATAAATCCTTTTGTTACAAAAGCTTCGGCATCCATGAAGTCTAGCACTCAGGAGATGACTACACCGAAGAGTCTACCTTGGGTACCGTAGAATGCATTCTGTGGCCGACGGCCATCCGTCATGTTGAACGAAGCGGACCATCGAAGAAACACACCTGTATATCAATCACAGCGAGCAATTGGGGAGATCAGGCTTACTTCAGCGTTGCAAGATAGCTGCCATAGTCATTCTTGGTGAACATCTCCGCGCGTTCTGCAAGGGCCTCTTCGCTGATCCAACCATTTTTAAAGGCGATCTCTTCCAGACAACCGGTTTGCAAACCCTGCCGTTCGGTCAACGTGCGGACAAAATTTCCCGCGTCCAACAGGCTGCCATGGGTGCCGGTGTCCAGCCAAGCATAGCCGCGCCCCATGCGTTCGACCTGCAATTTGCCCGCTTGTAGATACATCTCAAGCAGTGAGGTGATCTCCAATTCACCCCGCACGGATGGCTGAACTTCTGCGGCATGTTTCGGCGCATCTCCGTCGAGGAAATAGAGGCCCGTTACCGCGTAGTTCGAGGGCGGCACATCGGGTTTTTCGATGATCTCTTCGGCTTTGCCATCCGCATCAAAGCCGACGACCCCGTAACGTTTTGGGTCAGAGACGTGATAGCCAAACACCGTGCCCCCTTCGATGCGCGCATCTGCGGCGGCCAGCATATCCGGCAGCCCATGGCCGAAAAAGATGTTGTCACCGAGCACCATGGCCGAGGGCGCACCGGCAAGAAAGTCTTCGGCCAGCAGATAGGCTTGGGCCAGACCATCGGGATTTTCCTGCACGATGTAGGTCAGGTTGATCCCCCATTGGCTGCCGTCGCCCAATGTCCGGATGAATTGCTCTTGATCCTGCGGCGTAGTGATCATGGCGATGTCACGGATGCTCCCGAGCATGAGAACCGAGAGCGGGTAGTAGATCATCGGCTTGTCGTAGATCGGCAGCAGTTGCTTCGAAATTCCCATGGTGATGGGGTAGAGCCGTGTGCCAGATCCTCCAGCGAGAATGATGCCTTTGCGTTTGCTCATGATCGGGCTCCAAGGTCTTTGAGTATATCTGTGAGCGTCTCACGCCAGTCGGGGCGCGGGATGTCGAAAACGGTCTCAGTGGCGCGACAATCCAGACGGGAATTCAGCGGTCTTTGGGCCGGGGTCGGATACTCGGAAGAGGGGATGCCCGTTACCGTGCAATCACGCTGTGACCGCGCGAAAATTTCACGGGCGAAATCGGCCCAGCTGACATCCGGCGCGCCGGAGAAATGATATGTGCCGCTTTTAGCCGGATCGCCTATCAACTGCCGCGCAATGGCATGGCAAGCCGCCGCGATCTCGGCAGCGCCGGTGGGGCCGCCGATTTGGTCGGCGACAATGTTGAGCGCGTCACGCTCTGCCCCGAGCCGCAGCATGGTTTTGACGAAGTTCGACCCATGGGGCGAAACCACCCAAGAGGTTCGTAGGATGGCATGGGTGCCGAGCGCCGTTCTTACCGCCTGCTCTCCGGCCAGTTTGCTGCGGCCATAACCGCCAAGAGGGGCAGTTCGATCCTCCGGCTGCCATGGCAAGTCGCCGCCGCCGTCGAAGACGTAATCGGTCGAAATCTGGACGAAGGGGATTGCCAGTGTCGCACAAGCACGGGCCATGGCACCGGGGGCCGCACCGTTGATTGTGGTGGCGCGCGGCTCTTCCTCTTCCGCCTTGTCCACAGCCGTATAGGCCGCGGCATTGATCACCGCCTCGGGACGCTTGCTGTGGATCAGGGCGGCGCAGGCCACTGGGTTTTCGAGATCGGCGGTGTCACGGCCGTAACATTCCGTTCCCTCCAAGGCGGCGAGTTCGCGCGCGACCTGACCCGTTTTGCCGAACACGAGGATGGTCATGCGTTCACCCTTTGGTGCCAAGTCGTTGACCAACGCCTTCGCGGTTCTGCAGCGTGCGCCACCAGTCCTCATTATCGAGATACCATTGCACGGTCCGCTCCAACCCTTCTTCGACCGTCACCGACGGGCGCCAGCCCAGTTCATCACGGATACGGCTGGGGTCAATGGCATAGCGCAGGTCATGGCCCGCTCGATCCTGTACGAAGGTGATCTGATCGGCGTAGGGCGTTTCCTTGGGGCGCTTTTGATCAAGAATGCTGCATATGGTTTTCACAAGGTCGATGTTACGCGCCTCGTTCTCGCCGCCGATGTTATAGCTGCGGCCCAAATCGCCTTTCTCCAGCACCAGCAGCAGCGCGTCGGCGTGGTCTTCTACATAGAGCCAGTCACGCACGTTCAGCCCCTCACCGTAGACTGGGATAGGCTTGCCCGCCAAAGCGTTCAGGATCACCACCGGCACCAGTTTTTCGGGAAAGTGGAAGGGCCCGTAGTTGTTGGAGCAATTGGTCAACACGACCGGCAGGCCATAGGTCTCATGCCATGCGCGGACCAAATGGTCGCTGGATGCTTTGGAGGCGGAGTAAGGCGAGCGCGGGTCATAAGGCGTGTCTTCGGTGAACATCCCCTCTGGCCCGAGGGAGCCATAGACCTCATCCGTAGAGATGTGGTGAAAGCGGAACCCTTCCGGCTTTCCCCGCATCACCCAATAGCTCCTCCCGGCTTCCAGCATGTTGTAGGTGCCGGTGATATTGGTCTCGATGAAATCCCCGGGCCCGTCGATTGACCGGTCCACATGGCTTTCCGCGGCCAGATGCATCACCGCATCTGGCTGATGCGCCGCAAAAATACGATCCAGTGCGGCGCGGTCGCGGATGTCGGCATGCTCAAACCTATAGAGCGGATCATCCGCGACACTGGCGAGGCTTTCGAGACAGCCCGCATAGGTCAGCGCATCCAAGTTGACGACCTCATGCCCTCGCGCCACCGCTAGCCGCACCACTGCTGAGCCGATAAAGCCCGCGCCCCCCGTCACCAGAATCTTCATGTCGTTTCCCCATAGGAAAATGGGCTGTCGAAAGCCGCCCACTGCGCGGCCATGGCGTCTTTTTCAGAGAGGATTGCCTCCCCGGCTATGCCCCAATCAATGCCAATACCAGGATCGTCAAAACGCACAGCCCCCTCGCATTCGGGCGCGTAGTAATCGGTGCACTTATAAAGGATCTCCGTATCAGGCGCGCGCGTCGCAAAGCCGTGCAAAAAACCCTTGGGAATCAGCAGTTGTAATCCGTTCTCAGCGGTCAAGTCATAGCCGACCCATTGGCCATAGGTCGGACTGCCCTTGCGGATGTCCACCGCCACATCGAACAGCGCGCCTCGCCCGCAGCGCACCAGCTTGTCCTGCGCATGAGGCGGGGCCTGAAAATGCAACCCGCGTACGGTCCCCACGGCGGCAGAGAGCGAGTGGTTGTCCTGTACGAAATCAAGCGTGATCCTATGTTCCGCCAGTCTCTTACGGTTCCAGCTTTCGGAAAAGAACCCTCGTGCATCGCCGAACCTTGCGGGTTTTAACAAGAAGACCCCCGGTAGGGCGGTTTGGGTTACTTGCATGGCGGCGTGATCCTTGGAGGCTTCACACTTTCCATAGCAAGCAATAGTGTCGATGTCATGGGGGGGAAAGTACGGCCCCAGAAATCTATATTCAGTCAATAGGATTGACGAGAACTCCAACGATCGGAAGATAGCCTTTCTGAATTAACGGTTCTCCTCGCTGTCTCAGAAAATAGAACTAATGTATACCCTCCAAAAGATGCCCTTTCTAAAGATTGCCTTTTGTGACCACGACAGCCCTGGCCCACCTGCAGCGCCTTGAGGCGGAGAGCATTCACATTTTGCGCGAGGTTGCCGCGGAAGCCGAAAACCCCGTGATGCTGTACAGCGTTGGCAAAGACAGCGCCGTCATGTTGCATTTGGCAAAGAAGGCTTTCTACCCGGCACCGCCCCCCTTTCCGCTGCTGCATGTTGATACCACTTGGAAGCTCCAAGACATGTATGCGCTTCGGGACCGCGCAGCGAGCGAGCCCGGGATGAAGTTGCTGGTGCATCAAAACCCCGAAGCGGCAGAAGAGGGGATCACCCCATTTGACCACGGCACGCTGCATACCGACATGTGGAAAACGGAAGGCCTGAAGCAAGCGCTTGACAAGCATGGTTTTGATGTTGCTTTCGGCGGTGCGCGCCACGATGAGGAGAAATCTCGCACCAAGGAGCGTGTCTTTTCTTTCCGCTCGGCTAACCACCGGTGGGATCCCAAGAACCAGCGCCTGGAACTCTGGCGGTGTGGGAAATCGTTTTTGGGGCAATCTAGCACCGGAAGGGTCCGGCGCGGAGTTCCTATCTTCTATAGTAGGTCACGAGATCGAAATCCGATAGCTTTCAGTTTGGATACGTGCGCCTCTCTATTTGTAATAAGCTTGCTGACCTTTAGCCCGGCTCAGCGTTAGATTTCGCTCAGACAAATGCTTTTGGGCCCCTTCCAAACTAGTCCAGCCTTCTTTTCCACGATTTTAAGATTTTCAAACAACTTGCCTTTCTGAGGCCGAAACCAGTGGGCAAGCAATGTCAATGTATTACGCCCGCTCGGATCGCGCCTCTAAACGAGAGGTAAAAAGATGAAAAACAACAAAACCGAAAGGGTCACAACAATCACGGCGCGCGTCACCCAAGCAGAACGAGACATGCTCACGAGGCGCGCGGCGGGGAGGTCACTCTCTGACTACATTCGCGCCATGTTACTCGGACGGCGATCCCGGGCACTTTTGCAGCCTTCGGATGGGGTCGCCCTCGTGAGACTGGGCGAGGTGGGATATGACGTCGGGGCCTTTATCCAACACGTTGCGACGCACGAGAGCCTAAAGCGTGGAGAAATCATTAAGGTTCTGGGCCGGGTGGAAGCTAATCTCGACGCCCTCCGGCTTGCCATAATAAAGGGGGGCTGACGATGGCACTAGCTAAGATCTAACGCCCCCGCAGGGCGGGACCTACAGCACGCTACCTGCTTCAAGCGACCGACCATGCCGGACGCGAACGGGATCAGGTTACTGTTGTCGGCAGCACAATCGGCAAGACGCCAAAGGCTGCTGAGAAGTTTCTCCGTGCAATTGCGCCCGCGACTGCAGCGGCATCTACATCATGTGTCTATTTCCGTACCGCAAACCGAGCGGGACCTGTCCCACTCCGAGTGGGCCACGATCGGCCAAGCCTGGTGCGATGGCATGGGCCTCGACCACTATATGATCGTACTGCAAAGCGGTCATACTCATTTCCTTGCATCTCGGATACGCATAAGATGGGTTCGTTCTCGCAGCGCGGATCACACCCAACAGCGTGAGCCCAAGCCAACGCTTACATATGGGCCAAGGCGTCTGGTTGAAGCTGGGAAAACTCAGTACTCGCTCAATAAGGTCAAAATAGCAGAGATTTTTCAGCTTTTCTTAGTTGTAAGGTTGATTTAGATCACCATACTGCAACATTTAACTTATTGATTACCACTGAGGAAAAAGAATATGACTGAATTTTACATCAAGGAAATTTATAATGAAATTGACCGTTGCACTACCGAAATAGTTATTGAGACACTACCTGCTACAACGAATCTAAGCGGGGAAGTGAAGCTTGACGGGTGGTGCGGCACATTCAATGACACTGCTACTTACGCGCATGGCGTTTACGAAACACTCGAAGAAGCTCAGGCTGTTGTAAAGCGAATGTTTAGCGATTTCCAAGCATGCAGCAATAGGGTCCATTTTAACATTTTCGGATTTGATTACTCAGATATTCCTAGTGTAGTGAGGGTTTATAAGCATCAAGATAAATTAGAGATGTGATCAAGCTTGGCACGCTTAGGAAAAGAACAAATGTATCCCCCGCTTGCAGGGGGTAACCCTCATTGCAGTATCGTCCAATAGCGGCGCCATGACTACGAGAGTCGGAAGGAGACCCGCATAAAGCGCCGCCAGAAAAATTGCGAGCGGCTGGCCGATATAGCGCTGTGCGAAGAGGGTGATGACGAAGAAGATGCCGACACCGGGGCTTCAAGGGATGGCATCTCCGGGCAGGGCGAGAACGAAATAGTGCTCTGCCTCGGCCAAGACATCTCTGGACCGGCCCTCGTTTCACCAGACGCCTAAGCGGTTTCGGCAGTGGGTAGCGGATTGACGCGCACGTAATCGCGCTTGAGCGTCTTTACGAAGGCTTGGGGCAACAGAGACACGCCGTCGAGGCTGGTCTCCATCACGCGCCGTCAGCGGGCAAAATCGGCCTCGGCCAATAGGCAGAAATAGCCGACACCCGCGTTGTTGACCAGAATGTCGAGGCGTCCGAAGGTTTGCGCCGCTTCCGCGAGGGCCTGCGCGACCTGCTGCGGGATCGAGTCGTCTCAAGTGATGTCGAGCACCACAACGCAGCGGCCTTCGGCGTGGAAAAGCGCGGCGGTGGCAAGGCCGATGCCCCGTGCAGCGCCCGTGATCAGGGGTAACGGCGCCATTGATACCGCAGTTCACGCGGCTTGACTGGCGGCTGCTTGTCCTAACGCCTTCCAGTTCCACGGCAGGAGCTCATCCAGCTTGTTGATCTTGTGGTCTTGGATGCGGTCGAGAACGTCCGCGAGATAGGCCTGGGAATCGATGCCGTTTAGCTTGGCTGTTTCGATAATGATCATGGCGCGACCTAAGGTTTCCGCACTTGTGTCAGCCCCTGCAAAGAGCCAGATGAGATGACCGTTTTCCGTGGCTGCAGTGCATAATCGTTCGGCGAGGAAAGGAGAACTGTTATGGATAATTTTGATGCCTATGTGGGTCTGGATGTACACAAGGACACAATCGCTGTGGCTTTTGCTGAAAGCGAACGATCCGGGGAGGTTTGCTCTTTGGGTTCTATCCCGCACGAGACGACCGCCATCAATCGAGAGGTCAAGAAATTGGCGGTCAGGTTTGAAGCGATATCTTTTCCCTATGAAGCAGGGCCGTGCGGCTATGGCCTGCACCGCCATCTTATCGGACTCGGACATGTCTGCGACGTCGTTGCGCCCTCCAGAACCCTGTTCACCCGGGAAAGCGGCGCATGAAGAACGATACGATCGACGCGCTGAATCTGGCCCGATTGCACCGGGCCGTTGAACTCACCTATATCTGGACGCCGGATGCGACCCACGAGGCGATGCAGGACCTGGTGAAGGCGCGGCGCATATCCTCTCATCAAGTTCGTAAGGCACGCCAGCGCATCAGCTGCTTCTTGCTGAAGCACGGCCGGCGCTATGAACGAAAGAAATGGGGACATCGACATCGGGTCTGGCTGGCGGATCTTCAATTCGGCCATGTTGCAACGCAATTCGCTTTGCAGAGCTATCTCAATGAAGAAGAGCAAGCTGTCGATCGACGGACCCAGATTGACGGACAGATTGAAAACCTGATGTCAGACTGGGTTTTGGCCCCGATCGTGCGAGAGCTCACAGCCCTTCGCGGTCTTGACATAGTGATAGCCGCAACGGTTGTCGCAGAAGTCGGCGATTTTGCTCGGTTTGAAAACCCAAATCGCCTGATGAGCTACTTTGGTCTGGTGCCGGGGGAATTCTCAAGTGGGTCCAGCATACGCCTGCACGGGATCACTAAGGCAGGATCCTCGGACGTTCGCGCGCTCTTGTTCGAGGCTGCTTGGCTCTACCGGCTGAAGCCAAAAGTGGGACAGTGGCCACTGGTTCGACAAAAAGACCTTTCACAGGCGGCGAAGGATATCGCCTGGAAAGCGCAGTTGCGATTGTATGGCCGATATCAGCGTCTCACGCAGATACGCCACAAACGCAGTCAGGTGGCTGTGACAGCTGTCGCGCGTGCACTGGTTAAATTTATCTGGGCGATTGCTCGCAACGCAGAAGGCGGAATGGCCGTACGATAGAGCAATCTCAGGCCGAACAAATCTGATGGTCTGTATGCAAGTGAACAAGCATGCAATTTGGGCTCTGTCGCACATTGTGTGATTTTTGGCGGCCCCACTCCTACATCTGGCTTACATGCTGGAGGAGATGATCACCATGACAAAGCGTTTCGACACCGAGCTGTTGCCTGAAGGGCTTCACGCCACCGGATATCACGTGGGCGGCGCGACCCTCGCAATTAACGCAGAGGTTACGGGCGCGGAAGTGATTTGCCCGGGTTGCGGACAGCGGTCTACTCGTCAGCATGGACGTTACGTCCGGCACCTCAAGGACTTTCCGGCGCTTGGTCGCTCCGTTCAGGTGCGCTTGTCGGTGCGACGGTTCCGCTGTGTTACGTCGCAATGTTCCATCATGACTTTCAGCGAGAAAGTCCCAGATTACCTTGCGTGCCGTTATGGTCGTCGGACCGGTCGATTTCAGGACCTCGTTGCCTACCTCGGTCGCGCGATGGGCGGTCGGCCAGCTCAGGCACTTGGACGCCGTCTCCGGTTCGGTGTGAGCAAGGATACCTTTCTCCGCGGGGCTGCGTCAGGTGCGCGGACCATGGGCCATGAACCTCGCGTCATCGGGATCGACGACTGGGCTTGGCGCAAAGGACAGCGCTATGGAACGCTGATCTGCGATCTCGAACGGCGTGCCGTCATCGACCTGCTGCCGGATCGCGAGCCTGCGACCGTCGCTGCATGGCTGCGCCAGCATCCGCAGATCGAAATCGTCGCGCGAGACCGGAACGGCGGATACAGACAGGCGATTTCCGAAGCGCTTCCTTATGCGACCCAGATTGCCGACCGTTGGCACCTTCTGCAGAACGCAAGCGATGCGTTTCTCGCCGCCGTCCGTCGCGCAATCCCGGACATACGAAGACCTGTCTGCGGCGTCGAGCTGGATCCCGGTATTCTGACGTCGGCGGAACGTTTGCAATTCGAAGGCTTTCAACGGCGCCAGAAAACCAACGTGCTGATCCAGCGGATGGGTGCCGAAGGCGTGCCTATCAAGCGGATCGTCCGGGTCACTGGCCTAAGCCGAGGCGAACGGGAAGACGTCTTCAGGCTACGCCAAAGCAGCCTAACCCCTTGGTTCCCGCAGCTTGAACAGTATTGGCAGCAGGGATGTCGCAATGGCGCTGAACTCTGGCGCCGGCTGCGAGCGGACGGTTTCCAAGGAAGTCTCCGCGTGGTCGGGGAATGGGCCACACGCCAGCGCCGAGCCGAGGCCGCCATCCCGCAGGGCACAGGCAAATGCCCTCCGAGTCGCAAGATCGCCCGTATGATGACCTCTGGTCGGCATCACCTCTCGAAAGCCGACAGCATATTCGTCGCTCAGGTTGAAAACGCTCTGCCGCAACTGGCGCAAGATCGTCGGCTCCTTGATGCCTTTACCTCCATGGTCCGCAACGGCGAGGAAGACGGGCTAGCTGACTGGTTAGATCAGACGAAGGCGTCTGGACTGGCGTCATTTTCGCGCGGCCTCTCTGCCGATCTCGATGCGGTTACCGCGGTGCTTCGTGAGCCTTGGTCCAACGGCCAGACAGAGGGTCAGATCAACCGGCTGAAATTGCTGAAACGGCAGATGTATGGCACCGCAGGCATCGATCTGCTCCTGGCGCGCCTTCAGCATTCGGCATGAAAGGCGCCACAGAAATTGAGTCGGACCCAAGATTGCCTGCCGATTGACACGTAGGCTTGGAAATTGCGGCCTTACTTGTTTCAGATCCCTCTGAAGGAGCAATGTTTGGCCACGCTAGTCGCAGAGCTGTTGTAGTAGGGTTTGAGTTCGCTCAATATCTTTTTGCATGAGATCGGCAGCATTTTCTGCTTGTTTGCCACGGATGGCCTCCACAATCGCGTGGTGACCGTCCAAGAACGGCTCATGCAGGCCATCCTCTAACCGGGGAGCTAAATGCAGAGACAGCATCCTCATGAAGGGGCCATAACGTAGCCACAGGGTAGAGACGACATGTAATAGTACTGGTGATCGCGCAGCGCGGTAGATAGCAAAATGAAAATTTCGGTTCTTTTCGAGCATGTCGTAAATATCTTTTGTGCCCGAAATCGCGGCGTGTTCATCCTCTAGTCTTGCCAGTGCATCAATCTCCGCTTCTGTCGAGCGTTCGACGGCCAACTTGGTTGCCAATCGTTCGACGGATACGCGGGCCTGACAAATATCATCCAGCGCTTCGCGGGTAACTTGTGGCACGTAGGCCGACCCATTTGATCTCATCTCCAAGGCGCCTTCTGCGGCGAGACGGCGCAATGTTTCTCGCACCGGCATTTGACTGGTTTGAAACCTTTTGGCTAAGGCGGAAATCGTCAGAAGCTGACCCGGATCAAATTTACCCAGGATCAATGCCTGCCTAAGCGACGCATGCACGTTGTCTGCGACGGTCATACGCGTGCGCACAGGTTCGAGTTCAAGGTCACTCGGATCAGGGTTTGTCCGGTTGTTGTCCATCATAGGTCTCGCTCCTGCTTCCCGGTACGGCCTTACAGTTTATTGAAGAAATTCTGAAGTCTGTTCATCGCTTCAGTTAAGACTTCCTGCGGTTGCGCACCGAAGCAAATACGCAAGTGCCCTTCCCCTGCAGATCCGTAAAAACGGCCGGATTCGACAACCACTCCTGCTTCGCGCATCAGTCGCATTGCCACAGTATCAGAGTCGAGCCCCGTAGCGGAAATGTCCGGAAAGGCGTAAATCGTACCTTCAGGTGTCGCACAGGTTACCCCTGGCATTTGGTTTAGACGCTGGACCACTAGATTCCGGCTATGGTGATCACCTTCTACCATCTCACTAAGGGGTTCAGGGGAGCCTTGGAGTGCAGCGATCGCTCCATGTTGAATAAAAGTATTAACGTGGGTGACCTCTGTAGTCGTTACCTTCATCAAAGGTTCGACGAAATCGCCCGGGACAACAAGATAGCCGATTCGCCATCCATCCATTGCATAGGCTTTCGTGAAAGCCTGCATCGTAATCGTTCTTTCGGCCATTCCCGGCAGTGTTGCGATTGAGATATGCTGCGCTCCGTCGAAGGTGATCTGCTCATAGACCTCGTCTGTAATTACCACCAGATCGTGCTCAAGAGCCAACTCTGCGACGATACTCAGCTCTTCGCGACTGTACACACGCCCTGTCGGATTGCAGGGGTTAACAAGAACGATGACCTTCGTTCTTTCCGTGATATGCGCTTCGATTAGCTCCCGTTTGATGCTAAAATTATCAGCGGGGTCCAATGATGCGATCACTGGGGTGGCCCCAGCAAATTCGATCTTGCCGATATGCTGGGGGTAGAAGGGGTCAAGCAAGATTGCCTCGTCGTCGGCATCCAGAAGTGCCATGAAGGCGGCGAAGGACGCTTGCGTGAGGCCATTTGTGACAATGATCTGTGACGCATCCACCTGAAGCGCATTTTGTTGCAGCAGTTTGATAGCAAGCGCTTCGCGCAGTTCAGGAAGTCCTTGCAGGTCGCTGTAATGTACGTCACCCGCGAGCAGCGCATCAATCGTAGCCTGTTTGATATGGAGCGGCGTGTCATACATGGGACGGCCGAGTTCAAGGTGGATAAGCGGACCTTTTTCAGCCATTGCTAAAGCCACCATTCCATAGCTTTTCTCGGAGGTATCGGTGATGCGGCGGGCGAATCTTGACGTAGGCATTGCGTGTATGCTCCTGTTTTCTGGCGCTTTAAGCGACGGAATTTTTTAAATTTAGAGAATGATTATGACTGCTCATCGAAGCCACATGGATTTTCAGATGTCTCTCGACGGCATCGAAAACTTGGGTGAACTTTTTGACCGACGTTCGCGCGCAGCGGATAGCTGTATGAACACGTTCGATTTGCGGCATAGGGTGCGGTATGGGGAAGGACAGAACGAGATGCTGAACATCTTCCCCGCCGGGTCTGATGCACCTGTTATGATTTTTATTCATGGAGGGTTTTGGAAGTCTCTCACCGCAGATTTGTTCAGTTTTCTTGCTCCGGGGTTTGTCCCATTTGGGGCGGCGCTGGTGGTGATTGACTATCCGCTTATGCCGTCTTGTCGCATGTCGGACATAATCGAATCCTGCGAAAAGGCGGTCAGATGGGTCCACCAAAATGCGGCGTCTTTTGGTGGGGACCCAGACCGTATCTTTATCTCGGGCAACTCTGCAGGGGGGCATCTTGTTGCTGAGTGTATGAGGCGCCCAGTTGTGGATGTAATTCGTGGAGGTACAGCGATCAGTGGCCTTTTTGATCTTCAACCGGTCACGATGTCGTTTCAGAATGATGATTTGCAGCTGACGCCCAATGAGGTGGCAAATTTTTCGCCTCTTGGCTGTCCAGTGGAGATAGACGCTCCGATGATTGTCGCAGTGGGCGGGGAGGAGACGGAAGAGTTTCAGCGACAGTCGCGCGCCTATGCAGCTCATGTCGGTACCGATGTTTTGTCGGCTCCAGGTCAGAACCATATCACCATAGTGCTCGACGGTTTGGCCGGGTCTAATTCTGAACTCAATCGGCGTGTACGGGATCAGATGGGACTCCAACGCTTTGGCTTGTGATGGGGTCATGGCTGGCCCTCTTGCGGCCTAATCCAATCTGCCACCATTGCTTTTAAGAGCACGGCAGAAGGTGCCATGCGTCCAAGCCCACGAAATGGTAGCGCTGCAGCGGGTGAAACGGGCAGGGGAGCATTGTTCGGATCCGCTCCCGAGAGGACCCAATCCGCCAAGCTCGCTCCAAGCATGTTTGTGAACGCAACACCTCGGCCATTGCAGCCGGTGGCGCCCCATATCTTCTCCCCCATGCTGACAACAGATGGCAAGCCATCTCGGGACACTGCGGCCGTGCCACGCCAAACGTATTCAACTGCGGGAGTGCTCTCCAGCTTAAGTTCCGTGGCCAGACGTGTCGCGATGCGCTTGGCCATTCGCCTTTCTGCAGCTAATGGTATCAAAGCCATCCCACCTGAGATCAAACGGTTCTCAGCATCGAGACGATAAGTGAAAATATTGTTGCGGCTGTCGGAGACAGGGACGCGGTTCGGTGCGATCCGGGCGATAGTTTCGACATCTAAAGGTCGGGTTGCTATTTGATAAACTTGCAGCGGCAAAACACTGCGGCCAAGTTCTGCAGCTGCACCATGCGTACCCGAATTTGTTGCGACTATGACCTGATCGGCCCGCACAACTTTTCCTTGTGCTGTGTGAAGGACGTGCTGACCGCCTTGGGGCACTATACGCGCAACGGGCGTTCTTGTGTAAACTTGTGCGCCGCCGTTCAACGCCAAACGTGCTAGGCCGCGCACCAGCGCCAACGGGTTGATCATTCCCCCCGAAGAATCGCTCAAAGCTCCGTGATAGATGGACGTGCCGGTTTGTGCCTGCGTCTCTGATGCAGACATCCAGCGCACGGGCCGGCCGCGCTGCTGCCATTCCTTTGCGCGCTGCTCCAAGGCTTCGGCCATTTTGGGAGAATGGGCGGGCTGCAGCCATCCAGATTGTTCTGCCTGTGCCCCCATCCCAATTCGTTCTGCCAGACGAAAAACCTGCTCACCGCCGCGTTCGACAAGACGAAGCAGGCGTTCAGCGAACTGCGCAGGCAGAGCATCCTGAATCATTGCAGGGTGGGCGCGAGAAAAATGCGGGACGACGAAGCCAGCATTTCTTCCGCTGGCACCGGCGCCAAGCTCACCCGCCTCTAATAGAATGACGCTTGCGCCTTTTTCTGCCAGCCTGAGAGCGGCTGAAAGGCCGAGAAAACCTCCGCCTATAATGGCCACCTCGGCATCTAAGTCTTCCTGCAAGGTCCTGCTTTCAGGGCCTGCAGCCGTAGTCGCATGCCATAGCGTATTCTTCGGGAGTTGCCTCATTTTAATGCGAAACCTCTGCAAGACGGGTGAAAACGTTTTCTTTCCGAAGAACCCAATTCTCTACCATTGACGTAGATGTGATCACATGATCATATGATCGGGTCAACAGGAAATTCTAGGACAAGAGCATGACATCTAAGCGTTGGGCGATCGAAACCGGCTCCAAATTTGAGAAGCTTGCGGGATATTCCCGAGCTGTCGTGGATGGTGAGTGGATCTTTGTGTCGGGTACAGCCGGATTTGACGCCGGGACCGGTGAGTTCCCTGACGATCCTGCAGAGCAGGCGCGCTGCGCACTAAAACAGATTTCCGACGCATTGGGTAAAGCTGGTGCAGCCTTGTCTGATATCGTCCAAGTCCGAGTGTATTTGTCTCATGCCGACCATGTCATGGCGGCGTCGGAAGTGCTGGGGGCTGCATTCAGCGCACCTCGGCCAACGAACACAACGATCATATGCGGGTTCGCAGTACCTGAAATACTTGTAGAAATCGAAGTGACTGCGCTCAAGCGAGATCGCACTGACGGCGAGCGGGTGGCCTGATGGCGGCCCCGCTTCTTCAGGTTACCGATGCGGTAAAAAAATTTGGTATGATGCACGCTGTAGATGGTGCTTCATTCGACGTGACCGAAGGGTCAATAACAGGGCTTATTGGTCCGAATGGAGCCGGTAAGACGACGTTGTTCAGTACGATTGCGGGTGAGAATAGCCTAACGTCTGGCGAGGTGATCTTTAACGGCATCGACATTACACATCTTGCCGCCTCTGATATCTATGCTTGTGGCATGGGGCGAACATTTCAGATTCCGCGCCCGTTTCCCACAATGACCATTCTTGAGAATGTTATGCTCGCGGCGACGAACCAACTGGGTGAGCGGTTCTGGAACACTTGGTTCATGCCCAAGCAAGTCCGGCTACAAGAACGCGAGATACGTGACCGCGCACGAGAAATTATTCAATTCTGCAATCTTGCTCACCTTGAAAGCCAAGTCGCTGGGTCGATCTCCGGCGGCCAGAAAAAACTTTTAGAACTTGCTCGTGTTTTGATGTCGGACCCACAGCTTATCTTGTTGGATGAACCTGCCGCTGGAGTGAACCCTGCTTTGCTGGATGTTCTAGTCGAGAAGATTGTCGAGCTGAACGAGCGCGGAAAAACCTTTCTTATCATTGAACACAATATGGATATGGTGATGTCGCTCTGTGATCCAATTGTCGTGCTCGCGCAAGGAAGGGTACTTTGTACCGGAACGCCGGAGCAAGTCGCGGCCGACCCGGCTGTTATTGATGCTTACCTTGGTGAGGTGGCTGCATGACGAGCGCGACCTTAAAAATCGAGGGGCTGACCGCAGGATATCAGCCGGGACTCCCCATTCTCAGCGACGTTGCATTGAGCGTGTCTAAAGGTGAGCTGGTAACAATTATCGGCCCGAATGGGGCAGGCAAGTCTACGTTGATTAAGGCCGTTGCGGGTCTGCTGCATATCGAAACGGGTCAAATTACGCTGAATGATCGCAACATCACGCGTATTGCAACCCACCAAATGTCAGAAGCTTCGGTGGCCTATGTTCCCCAAACAGAAAACATATTCGCTAGCCTTACTATAGATGAGAATTTGCGGGTTGGCGCCCAGGCACTCGCAAAGGATACGGCCCGCCAAAGGGTAGCAGAGGCCTATGATCGGTTTCCCGACCTGCAAAGGTTCAGACGTCAGAAGGCACGGGTTCTGTCGGGAGGGCAACGGCAAATGCTCGCTGTTGCGCGGGCTCTGTTAACCCATCCAGAAGTAATCATGCTGGATGAACCAAGTGCCGGTTTGTCGCCTAAAATGGTTGAAGAAGTCTTTGTTCATTTGGTGGAGCTGCGTGCAGCAGGTGTGGCTGTTCTAATGGTTGAGCAGAACGCTAAAGCAGCCATGCGGATCTCAGACCGAACATATGTCTTGGCTGAGGGTCGGAACCGTTTGCAAGGTCCTTCCGATCAGCTGCTAGACGATCCTGAAGTGTCTGAAATTTATCTTGGAAGAGCTGGAAAGAAACAATGATCGCACAGGCTTTGGCCGACGGTCTTTTGACGGGAGCAATTTATGCTCTTGGTGCAATTGGCCTCACTTTGACGATGGGCATTTTGCGCTTTGCTAACTTTGCCCATGCAGAGATGATGACCTGGGGAGCCTATATGGCTCTTGGCGTGCTGACGGTCTTCAATTTGGAAAGCGCGCCATTAGGACCTTTGACATTTGGTTGGCCCCTAATCGGCGCCACAGTAGTGGCGGTTCTCTTGACGGTGGCGCTTGCTTTGATTGTAGATAGGATTGTCTTCTCACGCCTGCGAGGCCGCGTCGGGCATCTTACGCTTGTTTTCGCATCCTTTGGGGTGGCGCTTCTCATACGAAATCTGATCAGTCTCATGTTTGGTGGTGAAGCCACCTATTATACCAATGAACTACAGATCGCTATCAAGCTAGCATCTGGACTACGGGTCATGCCGGATCAGATTTTCATTTTTTGCACTTCTCTTGCTCTTGTGGTGGGAGTGCATCTGTTCTTGCAGAAAACGCGATTGGGTTTGGCCATGCGCGCGGTTTCTGAAAGCCCTACTTTATCGGAAATCAATGGCATCTCTTTGGCCCGGGTCGTTCAATGGACATGGATTATTGGGGGCGCACTCGCTGCTGTCGCAGGGGTGCTCTACGGCGTATCTGTACAGCTGAGACCTGAATTCGGTTTCCAATTGCTACTTCCGCTTTTCGCGGCAGCTATTCTCGGGGGGGTTGGCAATGTTGTTGGGGCTGTTATCGGCGGGTTCCTGATTGGTTCTATCGAGTCCCTCTCGGTCCTCTTCATTCCAGCTGGCTACAAGGTGGCGGTGCCATTCCTTGTTCTTCTCTTTGTTCTCTATCTTCGCCCTACCGGCATCTTTGCTGGAACTTCGGGAGGGAAATGATGTTTGGTATCGCACTCTATCTCGTCTTCTTTATGACTATCGTGTCGATCTATGCGATCCTTGTCATGGGTTTAAACCTGCAGTGGGGCTATACAGGCTTGTTCAATGCAGGCGTCGTGGCGTTTTTCGCGATCGGCGCTTACGGCACGGCAATTCTTAGCGGACCTGAAAATGACAGGCTCATCGGTGGATTTGATTTAAACTACGCCGTCGGATTGGGGGGCGGGATCATCTTTGCCGGTGTTGCGGGATTAATCGTGGCATTAGCAACCTTGAGGCTTCGCGAAGAGTACTTAGCGATTGCTACATTTGGCGTGGCGATTTCAGTTCAGTTGGTCGCGTTGAACTTCACGTCGTTGACTGGCGGCGCAAACGGCATCGTTGGTCTGCCACGCCCGTTCGCTGGGCTATTTTCTGACAATAACGTCTATGCGATATTCTTCCTAGGCTTGGTACTCGCGATTGCCTTCGTGATTTACGTAGCCTTAGAGCGCGCTGTACGATCTCCTTGGGGTCGCGTTCTGCGTGCAATCCGTGAGGATGAAGTCGCGGCTTTGTCGCTCGGCAAAAACCCTGTAAAAATCCGTCTTCAGTCTTTCGTTCTTGGTTCGGCCATTATGGGTTTAGCGGGCGGAATATATGTGGGATTCATCGGGTTCGTCAGCCCAATTGATTTTATGCCGATCCTGACATTCCAGATATGGGCGATGCTGATTGTTGGCGGTTCAGGCAACAACCGCGGCGCAGTATTGGGGTGCCTTTTAGTCTGGGGGCTGTGGACCGCGAGCGGCTATCTGATCAGCAATATGGTGCCACCAGGGCTGCAATCTCAAGCGGGGTCGGTGCAAGCCATGTTGATCGGGTTGTTAATCGTCTTCACACTGCTGTTCAGACCACGCGGATTGATCGGCGAAGAAGATGTCATCTCAACGCATGTAGAAGATAAATCCACATCTTAAGTGGAAAATTTTGCGAAATGATAAGAGTTACCAACAGAGGGAAAATCATGAACTACAAACTTAGTATAGTTGCAGTTGTAGGGGCGTTCTCTGCCCTCAGCCTGCTCCCAAACCCGGCCGCTGCTCAATCCAGTGATTGCTCCTATCCCATCGGAGCAGTCGTATCTTTATCTGGTTCTATGGCCGCAATCGGCGGTGCCATTGCGAATGCCGGGCAGCTTGCTGTGGAGCATATGAACGAAGCCGGAGGTCTGCTCGGCTGCAAGGCCGAATATCGTTTGCGTGATGATCAGGGATTGCCGAATGTCGGCATTGATGCCGCGAAGTCGCTGGTCGCCGTTGAAGGGGCTGAGGTTATCTTAGGTGCAATTCAATCGGGCGTCACAATGCCAATCCTGACATCTGTTGCTGTGCCTGAGAATGTGACCCAAATCAGTTGTTGTTCTAGCGCGCCTAGCTTCACTGAATTGGCTCGCAAGGGTGGTACAGATGGGTATTGGTTCCGCACTTTGCCAACTGTGCGTCCTCAGGGGTTCGTAATGTCAGAACTCGCTGCTGAGCGGGGATATAGTAAGGTAGCGGTCATCTACGTAAACTCAGACTATGGTCTAGCTATGGCTGAAGCCTTTGAAGAAGCGCATTTAGCAGGCGGTGGCGAAGTGAAAATGGTCGCTTACAATCAAGAGCAGGCATCCTATCGCGCTGAAGTTTCTCAAGCTCTTCAAGGGGAACCAGATGCTCTCTTTTTGGTGGCGTTTCCCGCTGATGGCGCCACTGCGATGCGTGAATGGATTTCTTTTGGTGGCACTCAAAACATCCTATTGAGCAATGCTTTGCGCTCAAAGGAATTTATTGAGGCTGTCGGGGAGAAGTATTTGACTAACGCTGTCGGTATCGACAACGCCCAATTTGACGGACCGTCTGTTGACGCGTTCAACAGTAGTTGGAAAGATCGCTATGGCGAGGCGCCTGAAGGGCCTGGTTTGCATACTATGTATGATGCCGCGGCTGTGGCGCTCCTTGCGGCACAAGCATCGGGCACCTACGAGGGAACCGCAATTCGCGATACCATCCGCAAAATTACGGGTCCCGGCGGCGAAGTAATCAATCCAGGTCCTGAAGGATTTGCGCGCGCCATTGAGGCCCTGAAGCAAGGCAAGAGCATCACTTATGTAGGGGCTACAGGGCCTATCGAGTTCGACCAGTTTGGTGACGTTTCAGGCCCGTATCTACTTTGGGGTATCGCCGAGGACGGAGAGCTCACCAACATCGAGACTTGGAGTGTTGAACGCGTTAACGCCTTGATGGCAGACAAATAAGAGAAACAGATCTCATGCGGTCGTCATGGGGCGCATGAGATTTGCCTCTATCTGGAAAGATTCTGTATGCTTATTTTGAATGCTTCAGATGTTCGTAGCTTAATTGGTCCACAGGAGGCCTACGATGCTGTGCGGGCGGGGTTTATGCATCTCGCATCTGGCGCAATTCAGTCTTTCGCGCGACACCAACTCAGCGCTGGCGGTCGTCACGCCTTGATGGGGCTTATGCCAGTTGCGGATACCGAGGATGGCGGGCCATGGGCCATTAAGGTCGTGTTGGTCGGGAAGAGTAACCGATCAATTGGGCTAGACAGTCATCAAGGATTTCTATTGCTAGCTGACGGTGGCACAGGCGTTCCTGTTGCCCTTATTGATGCATCAAGTATTACCGCGATGCGTACAGCTGCCGCCAGCGCGGTAGCGACCAAAGCATTGGCTCCGGTTAATCCTACCCGGATCGCAGTCCTAGGTGGGGGTACTCAAGCTCGGAGTCACGCAGTGGCAATGCGGCATCTCTATCCGACCGCTGAATTGGTCCTTTGGGCTCGTTCTAATGGAGCCGAACTCGCTAAAGAACTGAAGGTTACTCATGCGCAGAGCATAGATGAAGCTGTTGATCGAGCGCATGTCATATGTACAGTTACTGGCGCTAAAGAGCCAATCCTCAAGTTGGCCAACGTATCAGAAGGCTGCCATATCAACGCAGTTGGGGCGAGTAATCCGGCCGCTCGCGAAATAGCAGGGGATCTCGTTGCAGCCTCAAAATTTGTAGTAGATTCCTTTGAGCAAGCGGAATCCGAATGTGGCGAACTGCTTCTAGCTCGTTCGGAAGGCGTCATTGCCGTCGACCAACAGATTATTTCATTGGACAGTGTTCTATCTGGTGCCCATCCGGGACGCGTGAGCGGTCAGGAAATTACGCTCTTCAAGTCGCTTGGTATCGCTACAGAAGACCTTGCTTTAGGAAAGGAAGTTCTAAAGCAAGCTAAGGTGCGCGGGATCGGTATTAATGTGGATATGCAGGGGAGTAAAAAAGGCTCCAGTCCATTCCAGCAAAGCGTATTTGGATCAAACAGAAATCACTCAAACCTCTAAACGGTGGTTGAGAGATTTTGACGAGTTTCACCATAATTAACCTTATAAGTTTTATTATCAGATTAAGGCGCGCGCTACCCTCAAGTGCGACTCTTGTTAGAAAACAGTAGTTTATCTAACGGGGTCACTACGTTTGATCGGAGTCTAACTGTTACAGCGCGTTACTGAAGATCCCTTCGCCGGAAGTAAACTCAGACTTTGGCGTGTCCATCCTTTTGGCAATCATGGACGAGATAGCTTCTAGAGCACTCTCCCTATAAACTTCGTCTTAATTAAGCTGTTCGGTTACAGTAGCGGCAGCTGCGCTTTGCGCAGCAGAATATTCTTGTCCAACCTTAGACCTAAGGAAGTCACGGTGGCGATCAGTAAAGCTGAGTGTAGTTTTCACTGTCATTAACGGACCCTCCACAAGGTATGAATAATCTATACTACCCTTCGTAGGTTCCGTAAATCGTTCGAACTGATTGGGCAACGAGGCTTCTGAGAGCTTAAAATTCGATGGTATCGACGCTGTTGGGAAAACTTCGTTGTCATATGAAACGAGGAACGCTGGCAACGGCTCTCTTTCCTCACGCAATAAGCTATACAGCTATATTGCGACGGGTCGCCGATCAGAGCAAGCTCAAGATTATTTAGTTCACGCCCAAATGCAGCGCGCTTTGGCGCGCTAGAACAAAAAGCGAGAAGGCGCGAACAACATTTTTTGAC
Source organism: Sulfitobacter sp. SH24 (assembly GCF_965641895.1). Lineage (NCBI taxonomy): Bacteria > Pseudomonadati > Pseudomonadota > Alphaproteobacteria > Rhodobacterales > Roseobacteraceae > Sulfitobacter > Sulfitobacter sp. SH24. Next base: position 168,230 of record NZ_CBFFKK010000001.1, on the reverse strand, counting down.
GAGATCTTGTTGGCGCCTTCTCTGTACAATCCAAACCTATAGGCGGTGAGCCGGTTCAGATTGCCTTGGTAAGAAGTGATTTGTTTCGGCTTGAGAGTCAAGTTAGACGTTGGATCAGATCAGTTTGGGGCGACGTTTCTGGGCGCTCGCACCCCTTGCTCCTAGGGCATTATCTGCCTAACGTACGCAATGTACTTCCAAAAATGACGTGTCGCCTAATGTTTGAGAAGATTAAAGATTTTTACTCTCATGATATTCGAGTCGATCTTGGCCCAGCCAGCATGCTGGCTGATCTGTGTCCGCAGAATGAAGCGTATTGCTCTGCGGCCGCGCGGGGTAGTTTTATGGTTTCTATCTCACAGGGAGATGTTCACGAAGGCGTTTATGTTCCGCTTCTAGAGCAGTCCTTTAGCAGTATTTCTGCGGCACGCGAGTTCCTCGAAGGCTTGCGTTCTGAATACCCTACGGCCACGTATTTTGATTTCGTTGCCCACCCCACCGGAACACTCCCTCTCAAAGATGGGACAGCCTGACTTTCAGTGGCGCTTTCAAAGCGGTAAAAATGTGCCCCACCTTGGCCCCTAGGACCGTCTCCTGCTTATCCGTTCACTTGAGGCGAGCAGCCGCTTGTTCCGGTAACCAAGTAACAATCTCAGGAAACGCGACAAAGAGGATCAGGACGACTACTTGAATAAGAAAAAACGGGATCACGCCGCGGTAAACCTGACCAATGCCAATCCCATCGGGCAACACCCCCTTGAGATAGAATAGCGTGTAGCCGAAGGGCGGGGTGATGTAAGCCATTTGGGCTGTCACCATAAACAGGACGCCAAACCAAAGGGGGTCAAATCCCAGCGTTTTGATGATTGGCACGAATACTGGAACGCACAGCAGAATGATGCCGATCTCATCCAGAAAGAGCCCTAAGAATATCAAGACCAACAGCATCGCTAGCAAAACCACATAGCGAGAAGAATTCAAACTTTCGACAAAGCTCAAAACGCTGTCGGCACCGCCAGTCGCTACAAACACTGAGATGAATGCCTTCGCCCCCAAAGTGATCCATAAAATCATTGCTGTGACGCGCAGCGTGTCTGTCGCCGCCGCATTTAGGCTCGACAACTGAAGGCGGCCAGAGAAGATCGCAGAAAGCAGCGCGCCGAGAACGCCGACCGCGGCCGCTTCGGTCGGCGTTGCAATCCCTGCATAGATTGAGCCCAAAACAGACAGGATCACGAACGCAGGCAAAGCCAGATGCTTTAGAGAAGCGATCTTTTGCGAGAGCGGTATAGTGGTTTCCTCCATCGGTTTAGGGGCGAGCTTCGGGTTTAATGTCACGCGCAGCCAAATGTAGCTACAATACCCCACCGCAAGAATAAGACCGGGTATAATCCCTGCAATGAACATCTGACCGATCGAGATCTGTGCGGTGATCGCGTAGACGATTGTAACAACTGATGGTGGGATCAAGATGCCCAATGTGCCGCCTGCGCAGATCGCCCCCAACGCCAATGGGGGATGGTACCCGCGCGACAGCATAGAGGGCAGCGCAAGAATGCCCATTGCGGCAACTGCTGCACCAACCACGCCCGTCATTGCGGCCATAATTGTGCAGATGACCACGGTACCAATCGCCAAACCACCTGACACCCCACCAAACCATGTTTCCATAGCAGTATAGAGGTCGTCGATGATCCGCGATTTTTGCAATATCGCCGCCATCAAAACGTACAGCGGGATTGCCATGAGCGCTTCCGATGTCATTGTCTCGAAGGTGTTGAGGACCGTAACAATCAGCGCACTGGGTCCCCACAAGGTAGCGGTCGCTAAGAAAGCAATGCCACCTAAGACAAAGGCAAGGCCCGCGCCGCTGAGCATCAGCACGATAAGCGAGGCAAACATCCCGACTAGAACAAAACTACTTTCCATCAGGCGGTCCTCACTTTGATAGCGAAGACCACTTCGGCAAGTGACTGCAAGATGAGAAGTAACCCTGCCAGCGGGAGAACCATCTTGGCGGGCCAGACCACAGGGTTCCATGCGGAGTAACTGGTCTCCCCGTATTCAAACGCTTGCCATGCTAGTGGCAGACTGAACCGCACCAAGATCACGCCGAAAATGAGCGCAAGTAAAGCGGCTGCAACTGCGAGAATGGTGCGCAACCTGCCTCGCGCCGTAGCCGAGAGAATATCAACGGCCACATGACCTCCAATGTGGAGTAAGTAAGGCCCGCCAAGAAGGAAGAACGGGCCAAAGAGCAAAGTGGCCAACTCAGGCCCCCAACTGGTTGGGTTGTGAAAGGAGTAGCGGGAGATGACTTCGAACAGCATGAGTGCTGCAATGACGTAGACCAGCCATTTTGTGGTCTCAAATGTCCAGCGATTGAATGTGGTAATAGCTTGAGCCGCGCGAAGCATTGGCACCTCTCTTCGTTACAAAAAAAGGCCCGATGCTTGCGGGCTCGGGCCGTTCTGTGGCTATCCTTAGGATTAGAGGAGGCGCAGATCCGAGAGAAGCTGTTTTTGGCTTTCCATCATCTCTGTGGCGAGTGCATCTCCCTTAGTCGCTTTCTCCCAAGAGGCTACAGCCTTGCTGCGCGCTTGAGCGACATCTTCGGGGTCAAGGGTGATGATTTCGACGCCGGCATCCTCAAACTTCGCAAGGTATTCAGCGTTGTCCACGATAATGTTTTGGCGCAGTGCGCCAGATACTTCGCGCGCGGCCACAGCCAGGGCGGCTCGTTGCTGATCGTCCAACTGCCCGTAGGCCGCTGTATTGGCCACATAGCAAGTTGCGGTGGATGGCTGATGGATGCCCGGTAGGATGAGGTACTTTGCGACCTCGTGAAGGCCCTCTTCGTAGTTTGCTTTGATGTCGCCGCGGTCGGCAAAATCAATGAGACCCTTATCAAGGGCGGAATAGACTTCGGACGTGGGCAGCGGAGACACCGCAACACCAAAATCGGCCATGACAGCCGCAGCCAAGCCCACAAAGCGACCTTTCAGCCCCTCCATATCCGCCATCTTGCGGATTTCGACTTTCGAATGCAGTGGCTCTTCACCGTAGACTGTTGGGGCTACATAAGTAAGGCCGGCGGGTGCATAGGATTGGGCCGCAAGCTCCATGCCTCCACGTTCATAAAACCATGCCTCGTATTGGTCAGCTTCGGGGAAGCCGAAGGGGACAGTAGAAGAAAATCCATGTGCCGGGATCTTGCCGGCAGTGTAGCCATCAAAGGTCTTCATCAACTGGAATGCACCGCCGCGCACAGCGTCGAAAGCCTGTGCTGCCGGTACAATTTGCCCTCCTGCAAAAGGCGTAATGCTAAGGCTTCCGCCAGTCAGTTCGCGCACCCGATCGCAGAACTTTTCTTCATAAAGCATTGGTGTGGTGCCACCGCCCCAAAGGGCCTGCATCCGCCACTCAATCGTACCTTGAGCGCGGACTGAGCTTGCCGCGACAACTGCCGGAGCAGCCAAACTTGTAGCTGCGGCTCCACGCAAAAAATGCCGACGCGTCGCACTATTATTGAGATTATCTTTCATTGGTTATCCTCCCTAAAAACCTGAATGCTGTATGTCGTCCTAAAGCTCAGACAATACTTTCTTCGCTGCTTGGACACTCACGTGCCCCTCTCCCGCAATGACTTTGGCCACCGCTTCAATCTGTGGCCCTGTGGCGCCTGCCAGAATGGCGATATTACGCGCGTGCAGCGCCATATGTCCCTTCTGGATACCCTCTGTCGCCAGAGCACGCAGTGCGGCCATGTTTTGGGCCAACCCTACGGCGACTGTGACTTCTGCAAGCTCTTGGGCTGTTTCCACGTTTAGAATGCGAAGCGCCGCTTGTGCTGCCGGATGCGTTTTGGTTGCTCCCCCAACCAGACCAAGCGCCATAGGCATCTCAATTGTACCTGTGAGAGAGCCATTTCTACCACGCTCCCACGTAGTCAACGAGGTATAGCTCCCTTTGTGCGCAGCCCAGGCGTGGGCTCCTGCTTCAATCGCACGCCAGTCGTTGCCAGTGGCAACGACCACAGGGTCGATTCCGTTCATGATCCCCTTATTGTGGGTCGCTGCGCGGTACGGATCGATCTGGGCCAGTGCATAAGCCTCGATCATACCGGTAATCACCTCATGCCCGTCCATTGCCTTTGTAGTCATGGCTTCGGGGGTTAAGGTGACATGTGCCCGTGCCAAGCGACGATCAGCCAGATTGGACAAGATACGCAGGCGGGTATGTCCACCAGCAATTTCCGCGACCCGTGGTGCGATCGTTTCTGCCATCGAATTAACGGCGTTTGCCCCCATCGCATCGCGCACATCGACTAGAATATGGAGCACTGCCATCGGCCCGACAGCTGTGTTTTCGAACACATGAACTTCGATCCCAATGCAGCCGCCGCCCAGCGATACCAGAACCTCATCGCGCGCATTACACATCTCGCGCAGTTCGGTTTCCGCAGCAAGCAGCCGATGACGGGCTCCGCTTGGGTCCGTCAGGCCAGCTACTTGTATCTGCGCGCGCATCACGGGCAGGTCGGAGGATGTGTGAAAACCGCCGCAGCCACGGGCAATTTTGGCCATATAGGAGGCTGCAGCCACCACAGAGGGCTCTTCAACTACCATCGGGATCAGGTAGTCCTTGTTGTTAATCGTAAAGTTGGAAGCGACGCCAAGCGGAAGCTCAAACTTCCCTATCACATTTTCAATCATCCCGTTTGCAAGCGACATCGGCAAGACATCACGCCCTGCCAGTGCGGCCTGATCGGTATCGGCGAGGCCGACTGCCTTTGCTAGTAGGTCGAGCCGCTCCTCTGGCTCAAGATTGCGCAGGTTTTCGAGCCGTGAATTGATCTGCACTGTGGTGCCGTCAGCCATTTAGAATATCCCCCCTTATTCAGAGCGGAGCATATGCAGAACTGGGAGAAGCTTTATAGGGACAATTGTGGAAAACAGCGGCAGACTGTACTGGTACTTTTAGTGGTACAGTGGGGATTGCGATGAACAAAATCGATACCATCGTAAAGAGCCTTACCGACCGCATTGTTAATGATGACTTGAAGGTGGGCGAACGGCTTCCCTCTATCCGAGTGGCGGCGCAAGTCCACGCTGTGTCTAAGAACACTATAGTCGAGGCGTATGATAGGCTGGTCGCGCGCGGTCTTATAACAGCTCGACAAGGGGCCGGATTTACCGTCGCAAGCCAACATCAAACCTTGCGAGAGGACGAGGCGCCGCGTCATTTGATCGAAGCGGTTGACAGCATCTCGCTGCTGCGCGCGCAGCTTGACCAGAACTATGCAGTTCGGGTTGGCGATGGTCGCCCCCCCGCTTCGTGGATGGCTGGCATTCCTATGCGCCAATTACCGGATCAAGACAGCGACACATCGGGATACGGCTCTCACATGGGGTATCAGCCGCTCCGATCTTTAATTGCAGCGCATCACTATGCCGATGGTATTACGCTTGATGCCAACCAAATCGTCACGACATTTGGCGCGAACCACGGTTTGGACCTGATTGTGCGACGCTACCTGAAAGCTGGCGATACGGTCTTGGTTGATGACCCTGGGTACTACCCTTTGTTCGCAAAGCTGCGTCTCGCTCAAGTAAACTATATTGGGGTTCCGCGTGGTGCTGAGGGGCCGGATCTTGAACAGCTGCGCAACTTGGCTGAGCAGCATCGGCCCAAACTCTTTTTCACGCAATCCTTAGCTCAGAACCCGACGGGCACTTCAATGAGCCTAATGACAGCACATGGTGTTTTGAAGCTGGCTGAAGCTTTGGGGTTCATGGTTGTTGATGATGATCCTTTCATCGATCTACCAAACCCAAAAGGAGTAAGGCTTGCGGCGCTTGATGGCTTTGACCGGGTAATCTTTGTTGGTACATTTTCGAAGACCCTTTCTGCTTCATTCCGAACCGGCTATATCGCGGCCCCGCGCAGCATTGCCGAAGAACTCGCTGAGCTGAAAATGATCACGACCGTTAACTCTTCGCGGATGTCCGAGATGATCATTGCGGAAGCGATCCGGAGCCGGCGCTATGCCCGTCACCTCAACCGACTAGCAGGAAGATTGCAGGACGCTTTGGACAAGTTGCAAAGTGATTTGGCTGACCTGAACTTGCGGTGCAAGTTTGACCCAGGACAGGGCTATTACGCTTGGCTGGAATTGCCCGAGGGGGTGAGCGATACTGAACTCGCCCGCAAGGCCGCAACAGAGGATATTTTCCTAGCCCCCTCTACTTTCTTCTCAGCGCAGGAAAACAGTGGGAATGCCGGCATTAGGCTCAACATCACTCGCACTAGCGATCCTCGGTTTTTGCGCTTCTTAGCAAAGCAGATTGGTCAGTAGCCCCCAGAGTGCTCGAGGTAATATCCCAATGCCCTTCTTCTCTTCGCTGAAACGGCTTTTCTTCATGTCCTAAGACACTACCCACCCAACTCAGACTATAGGTTTCCTGCTCATCCACCAAGAACGCGCTATCAAGTATATAGTGTGACGCAAACGACGACTGCGGCGATCAGGCTGTATCCAATCATATGGAAAAGATCGGTTCTTGAGTGTTGTGTCATTTTTTGCTCCAATCCTGCTCTATGCTTATGCATTGTTGACCAGCAATGGGGCAATAAGTGGCCACCTATAAGACTTAAGTGTGGGCTTGGCCGATTTCTTTGTAGCTCATTGAGCCGGCAACTGAAGTCTGTGTTATCCTCGCAGCGGACGCAGCAGGGCTGAACTCTTTAGAATTATGTTCAAGAGAAGCCCAATGCTGACGCCAAGCCCTATCCCTGCCAAGTCTGCGAAGAAATCTGTGAGTTCGCCGGATCGTCCGATATAGGGTTGGATTACCTCAATCAGAGCACCGTAGGTGACAGCCGCAACCATAACTTGGAAGAGAGCCTTTGGATAGAAGGCAGCGCAAGGCAACGTTAGCGCCATGAATGCGATAATGTGATGGATTTTGTCGGTGCCCGGGATGGCTTGAGGTGTGTTTAAGGGCATCAACGTCAACGCCGCGATGCCAGCGGCCAGACCGGCAGTTAGCCAAATTGCAATCAATCGGCGCTGCTTAACACTCAGCGGCGTTGATTGAGGTTTGGGTCTGTCTCTCATCTTGGTGTTTTCAGCTCAAAATTTTGGAAAGCAAGGCGCATAGATACCCCACTGGCCTAAAGGCGACCGACATGGTGAATGTGCGCTGCGGGCGTGCCTACCATAGCTCAATAACACGAACGATCCCCGATCATTTGAGACGGCATAATACCGCAAGGTACCCGTTCCTCCCCTCCGAACAGCAGCCGTGCCTCAGGCCTCGCTTACATAAGAGTGAATTTAATGAATAATAAAATAACAATGATATTATATAGTTGCGAGCTTCGGTTGAAGCAGATTGAGAGGTGCCCTCCCCCAAGTTTGACGCGCCATCTGAACGTTGAGGACTCGTTATCGCTTAGATGGGACGGCTGTAGAAAATCTTCCGCCCACTCCTTAAGCGGCCCTTGCAGTCCTCTCGTGCTCTGTTTTGGGCCACTCAATAAGTTCAGGTTCTAAACGAGCTGGTATCTAACAGTACGATTGCTCATTTGAGCGGATATGGTGCCAAAGGATGGCTTTGCTTCAAGGGTGCCCAGCTTAACGCTGGCGCTCTTGCGCAGGTATCTAGCCTTTGCGTCTTTACGCATGGCCAAGCGGTACTTATAGGTAAGACTTACCCACTTAAAGCTCGAGGTCTGCCATGATCCGCACTGTTCTCATCAGCAAGTATATTCACATCCAAGGCCAATTTGTTCGGGCTTTGTCCTGCGGAAACATTGTGGTTTCCGTCGGAAATAAAGAGTTTGAAGGACGCCCCCTTTCGGCGCTGCCTAAGTCGTCCTCACATGAAATGCTTGCAGTCTCCTAACATGCCAATGTGAGCACAGGGCCGCATCTCACCAGTGGTGCGGTCATAGTGCATTGGTGGTTCTTTGCCGGGCGTTGAGCCGCAAGCAGAGAGAAGCAGGAAAGGTATCAAGATAAGTCGTTTCATGGGGGCAATCTCAGATTGATTGTGCGGCCATACAGCCGTCACTTAAGTTTATGGATCTAGCCCTTAGCGCCTTGGCCGCGGGCGTAAACGTCTTCGTAGCGGATGATATCGTCTTCACCCACATAACTTCCTGTCTGCACTTCAATGAGTACCATGGGAATCTTTCCGGGGTTTTCCATACGGTGGACCGTGCCGAGGGGAATGTAGACTGACTGGTTTTCGCTTACGAGCTGCACATCCTCTCCGATCGTAACTTTTGCGGTACCTTCGACAACGATCCAATGCTCAGAGCGATGATGATGGCTTTGCAGTGAGAGCGCCGCGCCTGGGTGCACTACAATACGTTTGACTTGAAAGCGCGATCCCGAGACCAAGCTTTCGAACCACCCCCATGGCCGATAGTCGCGAGGCAGAGTTTCGGCTTGTGCGGCGCCTTTCTTCTTGAGGGCCGCCACGGCCTCTTTAACATCCTGCGCACGATCTTTGTGGGCGACCAGCACTGCATCAGGCATGGCAACTGCGATGATATCTTGCAAGCCAATGCCGACAAGGTGCTGGCGTGGGTCTTCTGCACGCAGCAGTGTATCATGACAATCGATGGCCGTCGCAGAGTTGGAAGTTACCACTCCGGCTTCATCTGGCCCGGATTCGCGCCAGACAGCATCCCAGCCTCCTAAATCTGACCACGCCCCCGAGTAGGGCATAACACTGAGGTTATCTGCTTTTTCCATCACGGCATAATCGATGGAAATGTTGTCGACTTGGGCCCAGGCATCTGGCGCCAGCCGCGTAAAGCCTAGATCTTTCTCCGCCTCTTCCAGGGCGGTACGCACTTGCATCAACATCTCGGGCGCATGGGTTTCGAAAGCCGCAATGATCGCCTTTACGGAAAAGAGGAAGATACCCGCATTCCACAAATGCTGACCATCGGCGAGCATAGCCTCTGCAGTAGGTTTGTCTGGCTTTTCGACGAAGCGCTTTAATGGCTGAGGTGTAGCATCCAGCTCTTCTGCCAATGCACCATCGATCTCCAGCCAGCCATAGCCAGTCTCTGCGCGGTCAGGGTGTATACCGAAGGTGACCAGCTGACCTGCTTGTGCCGCAGGTGTAGCGGCTTGCACCGCGCTGCGGAATGCCTCCGCATCTGGGATAACATGGTCTGAGGGAGCGACAAGCATCAGTGCTTCTGGAGCGCGCTCTGCCAGACTCAAAGCTGCGGCCAGAATTGCCGGCGCAGTATTTTTGCCTTCTGGCTCGATTAAAATCTCCGCAGGGGAAATCTCCACTGCCGCAAGCTGCTCAGTTACCACAAAGCGGAAGTCTGATCCCGTTAATAGTACTGGCGGGGCAAATCCCTGCCCTATCATGCGTTCTGCCGAGCTTTGAAATAAGCTGTATGCCCCCATCAGCTTCGCAAACTGTTTTGGATAGCTTTTGCGGGACAGCGGCCAAAGCCGTGTGCCAGAACCGCCGCACAGCAGAATGGGGTGCACAATGTGGGTCATCTAGTTACCTCGTCAAACACTGCTAAGAGCAGTAGCAGCCTGACTCTTTAGAAGCCATAAGCCAAGCTAAGAGTGCCATCGATTTCACGTAAGTGGTACGCTGGTCACACGGGTTTGGCGTAACTGCCAAGGCAGCAGTTCGTATTGCTTCGTCACAGCCTTGACCGTCTCGCCGTCGATCAACACCTCCGACGGCCGTTTCGGCTTTCGTCCGCACGACGAGATCCATTCATCGCATAGAAATTTTGTTTTTTCTTAGGCGAAATCGGCTTATGCTTGCCAATATTAAGCGTTGAGATTTTACGAGTGAGTTTTCAAACCCAAGCTGTGCCTTTGACGCCGGTTCAAGAGGCTATGGTGGCTGCATCTTCAAAGCGGCCATGGTTATATCTTGAGCAGATTGTCTGCCATCTGGATCATGAGTGCTTAAGCCCCGGTATCCTTGCAGCTGCTTTCCAGAAGCTTGTCGAACAGTCTCCTATTCCCCGTTTGGAGATACAATCAAATGGAGCAGCACGTTCAACGCAGCGTATCGCGGTGTCTCATGATGTGGCCGTGGAAACGCTTGATTGGGCTCATGTTTCCCCCAATGAGATACGCCAACAGTTTCGAGCATTTCTAAAAGCTGACCGCGCTAAAGGTTGCCCGCTCGACGCAGCCCCTTCCTTTCGGCTCACTCTAATACGGACTGGGCCGACTTCAAGTATCTTGGTTTGGTCTTTTCCACACGCTTTGCTCGACGGACGCAGCTTCGCTCCTTTACTGGCTCAAGCCTTTATCAACTATGAGGCCATAGAGGCTGGGCGCCCTTCGCCTGTTACGCCCGAGGTTGCAGACAGCATCTTCCTACAGCACTGCACTGCAGTAGAGGCTCTAAACTACACATCGGGAGAAACCTATTTTGCCCAAACCCTTGAGAGCTGGGAGGGTGACACCGGACTCATTGCTCCTCGCCAAGAACCAAGTCGTAAAGAGACACTGACGCAGCAGCTAAGCATGCGCGAAACGAAAGCCCTGGTTTCTTTGGCAAATGCTACGGATGTGACTCTTAGCACAGTGGTTTCAGCAGCTTGGGGCAGTCTCACTCGTTGCGGTGTCGGTCAGCAGCTTCATTACATTTGAAGTAGCTCAGAAACTTCTTGCGGCAGGCCGCGATGTTCAGGCTCTAATATTCCTCGATGCTAGCGGACCTGATGGGCGCATCCGTAAAGGCCGCCTCGGACATAGATGGGTACATTTCAAAAATCTTCTCAAACAGGGCAAACCCTATCTCGACAAGCTTAAGCAAGAACGGCGCGGCGAAAGGCTCCATGCAGAAGAGATGGCCCGGCTAAAAGAATCTGGCCCAGAAGTAGCCCCTGCATGCGATGAAGCGCGTTCTGTTGCCCAGTTTGCGCCAGCATCGTGACCGGCGAAGAGCGCATTTTTGAGACGCTGGCGTGGCTTTGTGCGAGCCAAAGCGCGATGGCATCAATGATGGATCCTAAGCGTTGCTGTCATGCAGCCCCTAGGTGTTCTCAATCGTCCATGTCAAAGAGAGTGGCAGGTGGTGCGTTGTGTAATGCGGTTAACATTCCTGAAAGGCGGGCACCCGTGCGGGTGTAGGATCGTGCGGCACACCATTCAGCGCTTCGTCTTAGTACGTCCTCGATCACGCTGTTCGACGCGCCATGAGAGCCTGAACGTAAGCCCTCGAGCCAACCTTCTATTCCTTTTGCCATGTCGGTGACGGAACAACCGGGCAAGGTCAGAGTGATGTCTGCGACATCTGAGAAGATCTCTAGAGGTGTGACCGCCACTGGACGACCGCTTGCCAATCCATAGCGCACTGCACCTGAGGCTGACTCTGCGCTTGATTGATAGGGGAATACAATAAGGTCACAGTCTTGCAAGGCTGCCATGGCCACTGCATCGCTTGTGAATTCTGTATTGATCTGAACGACGTCCTCTATCTGGTGATAGGCTACGCGATCTTGTGCGAGTTCAATTTCCGCGCGTGAGACTGGCTGAGGGTATTCAGCATTGATCATACGCAATACGACATCATGGCCCTGTCTGCGCAGCAGAGCGACGGCATCGATCAGGTCAACCAAACCCTTTCCAGGCAAAAAGAACCCATAGCTTCCCAGAACAATTGGACCCTTACGGGGTGGCAAAGCTTTACTTTCTGTGGGGGCTAGGATCCCATGGGGAACCAGGGTTACGTTATCTGTAATTCCCATGTCTCGAAGTCGAGACATATCCGCCAATGTATGTACCACGAGGCGATCACAGCTTTGAAGCGATGGAGCGATTTGACGTAATTGGCGATCTGCAGGTGCGCGCGCATCATTGGTGCCATGTAGCATCATCACCACTCGGCGACCGGCCGCGTGCTGCTCAGTCAGAAAGGTGCCTAACTGAGACATATCAAAAAACGCGTAGTTAAATTGTACGACCAGAACATCGAGGTTTGTTGCGTCAATTTGTGCCGTAAGGCGGCTCAAATCCCCCTGCCCTTCACGCCAACATCGCACTATTGGACGCGGTAAGCTCTCATCTTGCTGGGGGGTGTCGTCACTATCAGAAGCTAAGACGACAATATCGTCATTGGGCATGTGATCAATCAGATGCTCGGAATACGTCGCAATTCCACAGCGGGTGTTGAACGTGCTGATCCAGCCAATGCGGGGAGGTGTTGTGGGGGTGGCGGCAGCATGTCTAACAGCTGCAATGCTACGTTGTGCAACAGCATCCCAAGTAAACTGGCTTAGCAACCAATCGCGCGCTGCCTTTTGTTCCGCGGCGGTCGGCAAGGCCATCTCGGTTGCTTCGTTGAGAGCATTAACGAGATCGTTGAGATCTGGCTCTGCCCACAGGCTGTTCCCGGCCCCTAAGTGACTATCTGCTTGCACTAGATCATAATCGACAAAGCGCAGGAGTGGGCATCCTTCAAAGACTGTTTGGCCGCTCCAGCCGGTGGTGATTACTCTGCATCCGGACATCAAGGCCTCTGCAACGGGCAGACCAAAGCCCTCTGCGCGGCTCGGCAACACAGCAACATGGGCCAAGGCCATAAGCGCAAAGAGCTCGGAGGCTGACATGTCGTCTGAGATCAGATGAACTTGTGATAGGCCCGGCTCCTTCGCAATCTGTGATGCAATATCGTTATGTAGGTTCTCAAAGGTCTTGATGATCAGGGCCACATCATCCCGATGCCCGAAGGCTTTTGACCAAGCTTTAAGGAGAGCATCAGCGCCTTTGCGTGGGAAGCAAGAGGAGACATGAAGGAAGACCCGTTCGGCGCGTTTAATTCGCTGAGGTAAAATAGGCGTAGGCTTAGGATCTAGATCAAGCGCCAAGTGATCTACACCATTCCCAACGATATATGCTGGTACCCGTACACCGTTATCAATCATCACCCTCTGCACATGTGGCGAGGTTACAGTCATGAACCGCAAATGTTTGTTGAAGTGCTCGACGTACTCTACGGGGAGCCCTGTTTCTTCCCACGCGTAACAATGCAGGCCGCCGATAATCGGGGTTTTCTCGGAGCCTTTAGGCAGATCTTTAACGCGAGGAGGGTACATATTGCGAGTGACGATCCTCGCATCCTCGGAGCGTCCAAACATCTTTGCGAGATCGGGTTCGGCTTCAAGAAACTTTGGATCTGGCTCAAAGGTGCCCGGCCCTTCGGCCGAGATCAAAGCCACCTTTTGCCCGGCTCTATCCAATGCCCGCGCAAGCTCCCGATTGACCAAAGCTAAGGAGTAGGAGCTATCGAAAGGGCCTTCTAATTGCCAACTGAGTGGGCCTTGAGGAAGGACAACAGGTGCCATCAGGGGTGCAGAAACCGGACGGGGTTTCAATCGCACTGGACGCAGGCGTTTGGGCTTTTTGATCCAATCAGCAAGGCTGCGCAGCTTGCGGGACCTTTGCATGAACTTGGTCTTTTTGAGGCGGTGCAGAAGGGCAATGTCGGCTTGCATTGCGTTTGTTTGGTTCCGCAGTTGGAGCAACTGATCATTCAATATCCTGATCTGCTGTTGCTGTGCGGCATCGAACGCTCCTGCAAGGTCTTCACTGGAAGTTCCAATATCCAAAGAAAACGCTCGCCCAAGAGCTTGTTCTGCGGCCTCGTTCCCCGGCTTTTGACCGATCACAGCGTAATCAGGAGAAGCGCCATAAAGCACACCCTTCAAACCTGGTGTGCCACGGTCTTTCGGCCCATTGAGTCTGAAACGCCCGACAGGATTAAACCCATGGTAGCCGAAGAGGAACTTCAGAACCTCAGGCGGGATGGGGCTTTGATGCGTTGCGTCATTGTAAAACGTCAGAGTTGCTACGCCAATGGCTTCTGGGTTGGGGGTTTCAATGATCAAAATACCGCCTGGAGCGAGCGCTCGCACGGCTCCCTCTAAAAGAGTAAGTAGCATATCTTGAGGAATGTGTTCCGCGAGATGAAATGCCGATATAACGGATTGGCTATTATCGGGTAGTGCGGATAGGCTTTCGAGCGCGTCGGCACAGGTGACGTCGAGACCGAGGTCGCGCGCCTCTAGTAACATCCCCTCATCAAGATCAACGCCTCGTGCTGCAAATCCCCAGCGTCCCAAAGTTTCCAGCCATTCGCCGCGCCCACAACCCATATCGAAGGTTGCCAGTGGCATCTCGGAAATGCCCCGTAACGGCTGCACAAAGGGGGCATAAAAGCCTAAGCGCGTGATGATCTCTTCCCGTGATCCTCGAAAGGCCGCTTCAAAATCACGGTAGAAAAGGTCCCTGTTCATGCTTGCCCTCAACTCTGGCTTTACTGTGCCCCCATCCGGACAAGGGGGCTTAGGCGCTGCTTGCTAAGAAGCAGGCAGTCTGCCAATAGAACCACCATTCTATCCTAGACATGGCATTTTCACATATGACAAAGATAATTGTCGATGTAACTGAACTGCGTAACTATATTTCTAAACACGCGCAACTGAGCGGCATCCAACGGGTTATGGTGATGCTCATAGAGGCGCTCGCAGCTCACTATCCTAAGGATAAGCTTTGGCTGGGATATTGCGGGGATGATGCGAGCGACTATCGCATGTTACCCTATTCCTTCTTGGCCCCGCAGGGGGCCGCAGACTTAGAAAAACTCGCTCACGTGCTTGATGCCGCTCCGAGGAGTGCGCCTCGGCCGTCATTGGAAGGCTACGCGAAAAAGCCTGCCAAACGCATTATTCATACGGTTTTGCGCGATCTTAATGCCAAAATAGGGAATGAAGATCACTTCCGTAAACGGAACCTGACAATAGAAGAATGGCGGGCTTCAAATCCGAGCCATGCGCGTCACAAGCCAATTTTTGAAACCCAAGCGGCTTCAAAGGTATGTGAGCCGGGTGACTGGGTGGTCCTTTTGGATGCAGGCTGGCTTGATCCAAGCTGGAATGTTGCGAAAAATTGGCGCGACGACTTGCGTGAGAAGGGCGTCAAAATTGCCTTAATGGTACATGATCTGATCCAGATGCAAAATCCTGAGTACATCTCAGGCACCGATCCGATGCGGTTTTATAAGTGGCTTTTGAGTACTTTACAAAGTACAGATCTGTACCTGGCCAACTCACAGGCGACTGCAAAAGATCTGCATGTATTCTTGGCCAGCCACGAAGCCGAGCGGGACGTCGCTGTTCTGCCGTTGGCGCAAGAGGCCCTGCCCCGAGTATCTGCTCCCCGAGTGCATACGAAGACGGATATACCTGCGCCCTATGCTGCCTTGGCTACCAGTTGGGACCTGAATGAAAACATTCGCGCTTTGCTCAAATGGCCCTTCGTTCTTTGCGTGGGCACGATGGAGGCACGTAAAAATCTTTGGGCGCTAGCACAGGTATGGGACCAACTGCGCGCTGAGCCAGGTGTTCAGCTCCCCAAATTGGTTTTCGCGGGCCGTAAAGGCTGGCTCAACGCCGATTTTGAGGCATTCATGCAAGCTACGGGTCGTTTGGGGGGGTGGATCGAAATTTGCGAGAGCCCTACCGATCAAGAGCTGGATTTCCTTTATCGTCACTGCTTGTTCACGGCCACACCTAGTTTCTACGAGGGGTGGGGGCTGCCGATCGGTGAAGGGCTCAGCTACGGCAAAACCGGGGTCGTCTCGCAAACGTCCTCAATGCCAGAAGTGGGCGGTAATCTGGTGGAATATTTTGATCCACATGACCTCTCGTCCATCAAAGCGGCTTGCCTCAAACTCATTTCGGATTCAGAGCACCGTGGTCTTTTGGAGGCAAAGATTGCCAAGGCGACCATGAGAAGCTGGGACGATGTGGGCCGCGACCTTCTGAAGCTGGTTGCTTAACGCAACACGAGGACAGTTACCGGCTGCAGAGGGAGTTCAAGGCGTCTTTGTCGCTATTCCAAGAGCCTAATTGACCTGCACCCCATTGGTCCCTCGCTCATAACGAGAGTTTGCAGGTTTGTTTTTGATAGTTGGGGGTTCCGGATTGGGCAAGCGCGGTGGGCGCTGAGCCCTCAAATTGCTCAAGCGCCTGCCGCGCTTGCTTTGGCGTCTGGTTTCCGAGCGATGAGTGTGGCCTGACGGTGTTGTAGTCGTAGCGCCAGAGGGCCAGCTTCCGCCGCGCATCATCCAAACTGTCGAAGATCTCCTCATTCAGCAGTTCGTCGCGCAGGCTGCCGTTGAATGACTCGATGAAGGCGTTCTGCTGTGGCCTGCCGGGATCGATGTAATGCCATGGAATGGCGTTCTGGTCGGCCCATCGCAGGACTGCCCGACTGGTGAACTCGGTCCCGTAGCACGTCGGGAAGAAGGGCTGCGGACAGGTTATGGCCACGCGCGCAGCCTCCAAATTGCGCAGCGGGTGGCCATAACCGGGTCTCAGGTCTCAACAGTGGTTTTGCATAACCACACTGCTGAGGAGACCGGCTATGACCGCCACCCATTCTACTGCTTCGACCGTGCTGGTCGCCATCGACATTTCAAAACACCGGCACGAAGTGCTTATTGGCATTCCCGGCAAGAAACGCCGTCGCCGCATAACGATTACGAACACGCTGGAAGATTTTCAGCGCTTGGCCATCTCTCTCGCCAGCTATGAACTGCCGGTACGGATCGGGTTTGAGGCGACCGGCAATTATCACCGTGCTTTGGCTCATCATCTCGGCCAGGCCGGTTTCGACCTGAAGCTTGTCTCTTCCGTTGGCTTGGCCCGAACGCGCGAGGCTCTGCACAACAGATGGGACAAGAATGATCCCAAGGACGCCCAGGTCATTCTGCACATGATGGAGATCGGGGCCGTACAGTTCTTCCATGATCCGCTCGTGACCGGGACCGCGGACATCCAGGAGCTCTCCAAAACCCACGAGATCGTTTCGCGCTCGAAGACCGAGCTGTGGCACCGCATCCTGACGCATTACCTACCGCTGTACTTTCCCGAGGCCGAGCGATTTCACCGAAGCTCGCGGACCGATTGGTTCCTGGCGTTCCTCGAGAAGTATCCATCGCCACATATGATCACGGTCATGAGCCAGGAGGCTTTCATAGCTGATGCTTGGGAGGTCGTTGGCCGCAAGGTTTCCAAAGAGCGCCTGCTTTCAGATATTTACGCCACTGCGATCAGTTCAGTCGGACTGCCAGTGCATTCCGACTCCGATGCCATCCGCATGTTCCGCATGGTACTGGCCGAAGGTCGCAGCCTGATCCGACAGCGGGATGTGATTGAGGCACGGGCCGTCGAGTTGCTGTCGAATCTGCCCGACTATCAGCTGCTGACGACCATTCCCGGGATCGGCCCGATCAACGCCATGACCATCCTGGCCGAGGCCGGTGACCTGCGTCGGTTTCGCCATCACCGGCAGTTCCTGAAGTTCTGCGGAATGGACCTCGCCACAATGCAGTCCGGCATGTTCCGTGGCCAAAGCCGCATCTCGAAGTATGGCAATGCCCGATTGCGGCGCACGCTCTGGATGGCCGGCCAAACCGCCGTTCTCAAGCGAACCAACAGCTTCCGGGACAAGTTCGAACGCTACATCTCGAAGGACCGACACAACGCCCATCTGCGCCGCAAGGCCTACACCGCGATCGCGGCCAAGATGGCGCGCACCGTACACGCCGTGGTCAAACATGGCGCACCCTATCGCCCCTTCTTCGAGGGGGTGAGCCCAGGCGGAAGGACCTCTCTCTGATGAGCCGTGGAGGCAGATTGCTGACCTCGTAGATAATGTTCGGGCCTTCTGCTTGGGATTTGGGATCTCGTATTAAGGACGGTGAGGGCCGCCAGCGCGCGTACCCTGTGTTTGCTATGGAAGAGATCATTTCTTGACGGCAGAGCCCGTCTGGGCAAACGTAACAGGGCATCCGGTGCTCCGGATGTCCCATGACCTGCTGACCTAAGCAGCCAGATTTTCCCAACATAGGACGTTGTCGCTGACAATACAAGCGGGCTTTCCGTAGATCCGCACCAGCGCGTCCAGTTCCCGAGCGACACGCGCGCCGGAGATGCTGGTGTCTGCAATTAGGCCCAAGTTCTCGCGGCTGCAGTCGTCGATCACCGCCAGGATACGGAACTTCCGTGAAGCCCCGAAGCTGTCGGAGAGAAAGTCCAGCGACCACCGTGCATTGGGGCGCACCGCCTGCGGCATAGGAGTGCGTGTGCCTTGGGCCCGCTTGCGACCGCGGCGTCGTTTCACTGAAAGCCCTTCCTCCCGGTAGAGCCGATAAAGTTTCTTGTGGTTCATGACCATACCTTTGCGTTCGAGCAGAACGCCGATCCGGCGGTAGCCGAACCGACGCCGCTTGCCGGCAATCTCCTGCATCTCCTTGCGTATCTCAGCGCAGTCCGGCGGGCGTTCACGCCGGACTGTCTTTGGGTCGACACCAACAAGCCTGCAGGCACGACGCTGCGAGATTTCATGGTCCCGCATCGCTTTAAGCGCTGCCTCCCGCCGCTTGCTTGATGTCGTCAGTTCTTTCCCAGCAGATCTTTCAGCACGACATTGTCGAGCATCGTATCGGCCAGCAGCCGCTTGAGCTTGGCATTCTCATTTTCAAGGGACTTCAGCCGGGCAGCTTCGGAAACATCCATGCCCCCGTATTTGGCTTTCAGCTTATAAAATGTGGAGGGGCTAAGGCCATGGCGACGACACACTTCGACTGTCGGCATGCCTGCCTCTTGCTCCTTAATCATCCCAATAATCTGCGCCTCGGTAAAACGGCTCTTTCGCATATGTTTGCTCCTTCGTGGTTGAGCAAACTCTACAATAAAGTGAGGGATCTCGCGGGGGGCAGGTCATAATGACTATGTGACATTGGCCAGCGCTCCGACTGGCGAGTAGCAGTTGAGGGATACACTTTACCCCTACTCTCTTATAGAGAGCGCGTACTTGTCAGAGAACGCGATTTTTATGCCCATGATCAGGTTATCCAAAATGTTCCGGAAGAATGGCCGACGTCCTTTATTCACAGATCAGGATAAGAAGAATATCGCATGGTTCTGGCATGAATACTTCAAGCAGAAGGCACCTTGGCTTGGCCTCGTAATGGGGATGATCCTGATACAAGGGGTGGCTTATCAGCAGTTTATCCGACTAACCGAGGATGGCTTGCGGGTCATCTTCGACAATGGTTCGGTTGGAGGTCTGGTTGGTGTTTGCGCCATGGTTATGGGGATTTTCTCCATACGAGCGCTCATGTCATATACGGTACCCCGTTTGTCGACTTGGCTGGCGAGCGACGCAGTCTACAAGGTGCGTCGTGATCTGATTGATCACATGATGACCCTTGATTTGGCATACTTTGAGCGCACCAAATCTGGTGAGATCATTCTGCGCTTGGTCAATCAGGCCCAGGATCTCAGTGGCTTTATCGGGCAAACCACAGTGAATGCTGCACGCGATGCCGTTACGGTGGTTATCGTCTCAGGCTATCTGACTTGGAAGAACCCTTTGCTGTTTCTTTTGGTCATTCTTGTCATGCCAACGGTGACCATTCTTGTCCGACACATCTCTCATGGCGTTAAAGAGGTGCAGGCCAGCGCAGAGAATGCCATGGGCGATTACATGTCTGGCATCGAAGAGATGAGCAATGGCATGCGCACGGTCAAAATTTCTAATCAAGAGCCCGTGGAGCAGATGCGTCTTAACCGGGCCACGACAGAAATCAGGCGCCTGACAATTCGTCTACAGGCAGTGCAAGCATTGATGAGCCCTTCGGTCGATATCTTGGCTGCCATAATTTATGTTCTGATCATCGGGGTTGGGGGCTACATGGCGCTCAACCCTGGCTTTGATATGGATGGGGCCTCAATTATTGCCTTCATGGTCGGTATGGCGCTGATATTCGACCCTGCGCGCCGCATGACCACCTTCTTTGTTAGCCTGCAGGCAAGCTTAATCATCTTAGATAGCCTGCAATCGCTTTATCGTGAGCGTCCGACCATCACGAATGCGCCTAACGCCAAAGAAGATTTTGACCCTCATGCGGATATCGTTCTGGAAGATGTGTTCTTCTCCTACAAAGAAGATCAGCCTCTTTTCGAAGGGGTGAACATGACGTTTGAGGGGGGGAAGATTACAGCGATCGTCGGCGCCACAGGGTCGGGCAAAACCACCGTACTAAGCTTGATTGCACGGCTCTATGACGTCAGCAAAGGGGCGGTTAAAATTGGCGAAGATCGCGTCGACCAACTACGTATCGACAAGTTGCGGCAATCGTTTTCTGTCGTTGCACAGGATATCGTAATCTTCAACAACTCGATCTATGAAAATATTCGTTATGTGCGTCCCGAAGCAAGCGAGGCTGAAATCTGGCGGGCTGCTGAGCTGGTAGGGATCGATACATTGATGCGAAGCCGCGGAGACGCTCCTCTAGGACCGAAAGGTTCACAGCTTTCTGGTGGCCAGAAGCAACGTATTGCCCTCGCGCGCGCTTTTCTGCGCTCCGCACCCATCTTGCTGCTAGATGAAGCCACTTCAGCTCTCGATCAGCGCACCGAAGAAAAGGTGCGCGGCGCTATCGATACTTTGGCTGTAGATAAGACAACCATCATTGTTGCGCACCGGCTCTCTACCGTCACGCATGCGGACATGATCTATGTGCTAGATGAGGGGGCGGTTGTAGAAAAAGGGTCGCATAGTGAGCTGATGGCGCTTGATGGACTTTACGCAGCCATGTTCACCGCTCAACGCAACAGTTATGGCTGAGGTCGCCCCTAGAGGCTTCACATACCTCAGTAGAGCCCGACTTCAACTATACATGAAAATAGTATTTAGATCACAAAGGCGAACAGTGGTGGCCCCGACTTACTTCTTCGACGTTTCTGACATCTTAAGTTATGTGCGCACGGAGTCTTCTATTTCGGGGATCCAGCGGGTGTCTCTCGAATTGATTAAGCGGTTCTCGGCGCAGTCAGGGCCCGCGAATGTCATGATCTCGTTCTGGACGCTTGATGACCGGTACATCGCTCTGCCAGCTTCCTACATTACAGATATGCCTGAGTTCGATACTGATCGGCTTAGCCATATGTTCTTTGGCTCTAAGGCGCGCCGCATGGAGCAGACAGCCCCGACCCTTGGACGGTATCGTTTGCGGCCCCTAAAGTATTGTATTTACTCAATTGTTCGACACTTTAGGGCGGCGATCGGCGATGAGGCTCATTTCGTTAACAAAGGGAGCTCAATTGCCGAATGGAAAAGCTATCATGCGAGCAAGCACAAGCGTGAGGTTGCTCCCTTCCCACCAAAGCCAAAAGGGCAGTTGGTGCGTGATCTGGCAAAGCCTGGTGACCGGGTGGTTATTTTGGGGGCCGTCTTCGGTCTAAGTAAGCTGGCGAAAGAACTAGAACGCCTAAAAAACGACAAGCAGATTGATATTACCATCTTTGTGCACGATCTCATTCCTATTCTCGCTAAAGAGCATTTGAACGGGGGCTTCTCCCATAAGTTCGACAATTGGCTGAGAAACTCCACAAACTACTGCAGCAGCTACCTAGCCAATTCATGCCATACCTCCAAAGACCTTTTGAGCTATTTAGAAGAGGAAGGCACCCCGCGGCCGGTTAAAGTGGTGCCTCTAGCCCAGCAGTTCCATCGGCCCGATGCGGGCGACAGAGGTGCCTGCAGCGAACAGGTTAATCAAATACTTGATCATCCCTATGTATTAGTTGTCGGTACCTTGGAAGACCGCAAGAACCTGCTGAGATTGGCCCTATCTTGGGAGCATCTGTGCGCTGATGAAGACATTGCCACACCAAAGTTGGTCTTTGCAGGAAAGCAAAACTGGCAAAGTCCGGATTTCACTGATTTCATGAGGCAAACGAAAAGCCTCAATGGCATGATCGAGATTGTCAACCGGCCATCTGATGTAGAGCTTGCAGCGCTCTATAGTAACTGCCTCTTCACCGTCATGGTTAGTCTTTACGAGGGGTGGGGGCTCCCTATTGGGGAGAGCCTTTCTATGGGAAAAACTGCAGTTGTGGCGAGGTCTACTTCGATGCCTGAAGTGGGCGGAAACCTAGTAGAGTATTGTGACCCTCTGGACGTGGAGAGTATTACTGCGGCCTGCAAGATGTTAATTGATGATGCAGCCCACCGTAAGGCTCTTGAGGAGCGGATCGCGCAAGCAAGCCTTCGGACATGGGATGATGTCGCTGAAGAATTTATGCAGGCACTCTGATAACATCGGGCTCTATCGCGACCGTTGGCAACATTTAAGCTTGCTGTGGAGGGCTAGCTTCCGTCTCAGAATTTCTTTGGTTTAACAACGCCCGAGAACGCTATTCGCCCAAGAAGGTACGCCACGCTCGCTTATGGCGTTTATGCCATGCGGTTTGGGATCGAGGTCTGTCGCCGAAGATACAAGCCTCAACGGGTTGCGGCAGTAGCGATCTATGCAGATCCAAAGGTTTTTGTTCGCATGCTGGTGAACATGCTCCCACGCAAGGTCGCCAAGAAAAATCTCACCGCCATACTTTTGGTAAGCTTCTATATAGGCGGTTAAGCGAGGAGAAGGTGTGTCATCGAAAACGACCAATCGGGGGATATACCCTGAGGCGGGGTATTGTTTTACTTTCTCTAGGTCATCAGCCGCATCCCAGCAATCAAGAGAGATATCGGTGGCGCGCCCCTTAACTTGATAAGCATATGGTTGCTGGACGTACTTTGGCGTGACTTTGCTCTCGGTCGACAATATGCCAATTGTACCAGCCAAAGGTTGATGGCTTTGCTGAAGTGCAAGCGTCACTATAGATGACTGCAACTTATGTACTTCCTGCTGCACCGGGTCTGAAAAGGCTCTAGCGTCGTCATTTCGTGTGTTTGCTGCTCCTTGAAGCGCTGCCAGATTGATCTTGAATTGCCGCACTGCGTGTAAGCAGAACAAGAGGTCGTAATAGTCGTCGAATGTGGCTTTTGCTTCTGCGTTGAGCGTAACCCAGTTCCAACCATCTACTGGCTTAGAGAACCATGCGGCTGGAAGTTCTGGAAGGGTGAGATGACTGCGTGCGCTGTCAGGTAGATGCTTTAATTTACGAGGCGCTAAGAATTCCGCTTCCATCAGAGCAATCAAGCGGACAAAGGTGACTCGGGCCTTGTCCCGCATTGCTTTCGCATCTGCAGTCTCATGAGGAGAGGCCAACTTGTTTTGGTAATGCGCTGTCATAAAGCTCTTTAATCCAATAAGGGCCATCACATAGCCACAAAAAACCGTTCAGTTCAGGATAATGCCAAAGACGACATCTATAGTCGAACGATCAAAAGTATAGGAAAGCAATCGCGGCGAAGATCGGTGACCGGTAATCCCCCCTAAAATTAGAGGTGTTCAAAAGTAGAATTTTCTCGGCAGGATATCTGAGGAGGTTTACGATGAAGAACGGACGATTTAGCGACGCGCAAATCATGGCAGTGTTGAAGCAGGCGGAGGGCGGTGTGCCGGTCTCTGAGCTGTGCCGCGAGCACGGAATGAGCAGCGCGAGTTTTTACAAATGGCGGGCCAAGTTTGGCGGCATGGATGCGTCCTTGATTTCCGAGATGAAGGATATGGCGGAAGAGAACCGTCGTCTGAAGCGCATGTATGCCGAGATGAGCATGCAAAACGACTTGCTGAAGGAAGCGCTTGGAAAAAAGCGTTAAGGCCGTCTCATCGGCGAGAGATGGCCATGAATGCAGTTGCGCAATATGGGGTCAGCATAGCTCTGGCCTGCCGTGCGTTCGAGATCAGCGAGACCTGCTACAGATACAGCCCTGTGCTGAGCGATGAGAACGAAGAGATCGCAGATTGGCTTGAACGCTTGACGGCTAACAAGCGGACCTGGGGCTTCGGCCTGTGCTTTTTGTATCTGCGCAACGTGCAGGGCTATGGCTGGAACCATAAACGAGTCTACCGGAACTACTGTGAGCTGGCGTTGAGCCTGCGTATCAAGCCGAAGAAACGCTTGAAGCGGGACAAACCAGAACCACTGGCTGTGCCTGAAAGACCAAATAAAACTTGGTCCATGGACTTCATGGCGGATCAGTTGGCGGATGGCCGGTCGATCAGGACGTTAAACGTCTTGGATGACTTCAATCGTGAAGGACTGGCTATGGAGGTCGACTTCTCGCTGCCTGCTGAACGTGTCGTGCGTGCGCTGAACCAGATCATTGAGTGGCGCGGAAAGCCCCAAGCTATTCGTGTGGACAACGGCCCAGAATACGTCAGCGGGAAGCTCATGGAATGGGCTGAGAAACGCAATGCGCGGCTCGAATATATCCAGCCCGGTAAGCCCCAACAGAATGCCTATATCGAGCGCTACAACCGCACCGTTCGTGGCGAATGGCTGGGGCAATACATCTTCGAAACCATCGAGGAGGCACAAGACCAAGCAACACAATGGCTCTGGACTTACAACAACGAGCGACCCAACATGGGCATCGGCGGGATGACACCCGCCATGAAACTGAAAACGGCTGCGTGAATTCTACGGCTGGACCCCATTAAAAATGGGGAGATTACCGAAGCGCTTCATGCTGCGCGCTTTGTGGCGTGCGCTGCCTACCAGCCCTGAAGGCCTAGGATTGTAAATCCCCGCGTGAAAAGGCACTCTATCGGCCACAAGAGACTATGCATGTAACCTGATGTCTTTCCCCTAAGTTCCGGGTTTGTTCAGAATTGTCGAAGAGGCACTTTATGAAGCTTTCATTAGGCGCGATTGGGATTGGCTTAAGTATCCTGGTGATGCTTCAGTTCATGGTTTTCCATGAGCAAACCGGAGAAGAGCTTACCCAGACAAGCTCTTTCGGCATTACTTTTGCCGTCCTAGTGTTTGGCGCCGGAGCCCTTACCTTCAAGCTCCCCCGCCTTGGGGGGGTTATTTTCGTGGTTGCTGCCTTCTTGGCCTTTTCTATCTCAAATGACTTTCCCGATATGGCTTTCTGGGGGTCAGCTTCTCTTGTCTTGGGTACGCTCTCCGGATTATTTGGTTGGAAGGAGTACGATTTGGCAGATAACGCCGAAAGTGGCTGAGGGTCTGCCTCTGGTTTGTTTGCAGGCAGACGTGAATATACTGCTTTGGGCTGACCCCCTCAAGATATGTGAAACTAGCGCACGACCAGCACTGATATATCGGCATGCGAAGCAAAGTAGCCGGCGTTGGACGAGAATATATGTTCGGCAAATCCAGGCGTGTGGCTTGCCATAACGACAAGATCGGCTCCAATAGATTTCGCGGCGCGCGTTAAGACATTATTGAGATCAACCGAAGGGTCGTGGCTGATCTCACTATGTGCCTCGAAAGCTATGTCGTAAATCTCGGAGCTTTTAGATGCGAAAGCCGTCAGTTTATCGGTAAAACTTTCGGGCGTACGTGCAACTTGGCTGGGCGCCGTTTGCCCTCCCCCCAGAATATGGGCTTCCGCACCATAAAGTTTTCCGACATCAGCAGCGACCTGAAGCGCCTTCCCCATTTGGTCAACATGACGCAAATCAATGGGGATCATGATTTTTGTGTACATAGGGTTCTCCAATTCTGGGAGGAAAGCAGCGGCTGCTTTCAGCCTCTAGGTTCTTGGCGGCACCTCGTCTTGGTGGGTGCTTAGCGAGAAAACAACACTGGAAAGTCAGCGCTCCGCAGCAACTCGCGGGTGGCCGCTCCGATGACGAGATCGTATGTTCGTGAATGCCCGAAGGCGCCGACCGCAATCATATCTGCCTCTCTTTCAAACGCTTCTTTGTTCAATGCAGCCGCCACACCGGGACGCTCCCAGAAGCGCTTGACCAAAGTGGTCTTAATCCCATGTCGAGCAAAGGCAGCAGCGAGGTCGCTTGATGTTACATCGCGGCTAACGTCCTGATGATGTTCATTGACCCGCACAATATGGACGCTATCACCTGCGCTGAGTAAGGCACGGGCATCATGCGCAGCTCGCACTGCCTCGCGTGTACCGTTCCAACCAATCAAAATGTCTTGCCCAAGCGTGTCAGCCTTGAAGTCTTTAGGCACCACAAGGACTGGCCTCCCCGCATCCCGGATTACCGCTTCTAAAAGACGGGCATGCCCATTGTTCTGTGCGTCGGAATCTACAGCCGGCATCACCACAAGGTCTGCACATTGCGCACTTTCAACGATCCGCTCTGAGGCAGTCTCTGACTGGCTTTTGACGAGACGCCACTCGGAGGCGAAATCTTCAGTGTGAAGATGGGTCTCGAACAAGGTCTTCAGCTCGGCCGATTGTTCTTTTTGGGACTGACCATATGCTGCAAACACGCTGTCTGGGACATGCATGGCAATGCCAGGATAGACCACCAAAGCTTCTATTGTATGCAACCCGATGACATGGGCATTATGTTGGCGGGCCAGCAAAGCTGAGGCACGCAATACCGCTTCAGCGGTTTGCGTATCGGTAAGGCAGGTCAGAATTGTCTTGATTGACATAATACGCCTCCTGTTGGCACATCCCGTGCGTCTATGCTCAGCTTAGCAAGGGACAACAGGCTGGGGTTTGACGTAGATCAAATCAAGAGAGAGCTCCTGACATACGTACCGCGCTTCAATGCGGCGGACCCTGTGTTGTTGGGGGAACTCTCCCTAACAGGTTCGTTAACTTAAAAAGTTCAAGTGGTAGCTGGTTAGGAGTCAAGGCGATGAGGCAAGCTTTGTCCGTATGCCACAAATTAGCCCAAAATTATGGTAAGGTTTTTACGGTAAACACAGAAGAGGTTGATGATGCATAGCAAAAAGATATGGGGCGCAGTCATCGCGATCTTTGTATTGATCTTGCCAAATTTTGGCTTCGCTCAAACTATCTTGAGCCTTACGACCTCAAAGCAGTCAGTAGATTTTACCCTAGAGCAATTACAAACACTGCCCCAAACGACCGTGGTCACCGCAAATGACTATGTGGAGCCATCCGCTGTGTTTCAGGGACCACTCTTGCGCACTGTGTTGGAGGCCCTCGAAATTGACAAAGATGCCGAACTAAAGATGATCGCGCTCAATGATTTCACTTCAACCGTGCCTGCCTCGGATGCTTTTGACTATGATGTTATTTTGGCTGTCCTACGAGACGGGGAACCAATGACGGTACGCAACAAAGGGCCGATTTGGGTTATTTATCCAATGGATGACAACCCTGAGCTGCGCAGCGACATCTATAACGACCGGCTCGTCTGGCAGCTCAAAGAAATTGCTGTCGAGTGAAGAGAAAAAGCAGAAAAATCCAAGCTATTCTTCTCGTACTTTTTGTCGGAGCTGTGCTTTTTGGTATTGCTGTGGTCCTGAAGCTCGGCGAGAGCGTCGAGAGCATTCAAACAGCAGAACAAAGCGATCCGCTATGGATCGGATCGCAACTACAGTTCGAAATGCTTCGGCTTGAAAGAGAACTTAGTGAAGCTGCATTGGGCTTCAAACCTGCGACCGATGTTGCTTTGCGCTTCGACATTGCTTGGAGCCGGATCACCATCCTCCAAGAAGCAAAACTGGCCCAAATCATCGAAACCTTCAACATCGATCAAAGCGTGCTTTTGGCGCTCGAAGAGCGGTTTGAGACGCTGGAGCCCCTGATTGAAGAGTTCGCTACGCAAGATATGACCTACGAGATCCGGCAGCAGAAGGCCGAATTTCTTCTGGAAGCCCTCGAAGGCTTTGATGCTTCTCTCAGAAGTTTTCTACTGTCTCTTGCGCAAGCAAAAACGAGTTCGCTGACCGAGTTCAGAACCGGCCTGCTCTCCCTCTCGCAAGCCATTACCTATCTTGGGACAACGATCCTTGTTCTCTTTGGAATATTTATGACGCTGCTTATGCTTGAGCTTCGCTTTACCGCAAAAAGAGAACGGGAAATGCGAGTCCTTGCGGAAGAAGCAACGTCAGCGTCGCGCCTGAAAATGAACTTTATGAGTGTTGTCAGTCATGAGTTGCGCACGCCCCTTACATCACTCCTTGGCGGGTTGGACTTGTTGAAAGCCCGAGTAAGTGCGTCTTTGCAAGACAAAGCTTCCCTGAGGTTGCTGGATATATGTAGCCGCAATGGTGACCGGCTGCTCACGCTTGTGAATGATATTTTAGATGCTCAGGCTTTGAGCGAGGGAAAGGTTACGGTCATACAAGAGCCCACTGATCTTGCAAGCGTTGTCGAGGCTGCTGTGGAAGGTTGCCACACCTATGCCAGCTCCCTTGGAGTTGGCTACGAACTATCCATGCCATCAGAAAAGACTGTAGCTCTTACTGATAGCGCACGTGTGTCACAGGTCTTGAGCAATTTACTTTCTAACGCAGCAAAGTTCACCTCTTCGGGGGATGTGGTGAGCGTCACGCTGGAGAAGATTGGCCACAAAGCACGGATTGAAGTGACTGATCACGGCATTGGAATACCGCTCGAAAAACAAAAGGATATCTTCAAAGCCTTTCACCAAGTCAATCCTGGCACAACGGGTGCAAACAAGAGCAGTGGCCTTGGGTTGAGCATCACCAAACAACTTATGGACCTGCTCGGCGGAAGCGTCGGGTTTCGCTCTACTGAAGGGAAAGGATCAACCTTCTGGATTGAGCTGGTTCTTCTGCCTGAGCCAAGAGATGATCTTGGCCAATGACCATAGCAGAAAGGCGAGACGGATCACGATTGGTCCGAAACATTGTTCGCGACCTCGCGCAGATGCACCCCTAAAAGGATGAGGCCAGGCCAAAGCATATAAGCTTCGATCTCGATATTTTCCCCGAAAGACAGCAAAACCATCGTCATCAGGATGCCCATGGGCAGCCGGCCCCGCGAATGCCGAGCGGCGTCGAGCATTGCAAAACATGTGTGCCAAACCATTGGCACCAAAAGCGCGCCAAAACCAATAAGACCTTTAACAAAAAGTAGTCCGTACCAAGTATGATGGCTGCCAATAGGCATGTATTCTACGGCATGAGATCCGGGGTGTATGGTTCCATGTCCAAACCAAACAGCTTCGTTTTGCCACCGCTCGTGAGCAATGCGCTGTAAGGTTTCGCGTACGCGTGTACTATCAGCCCGCGCGCCCTTGAAGGTGGCAACTGCATCTTGGCCCAAAGTCAGAAGAGCCGTGCCGAAAACGGCAAGTGAAGCTGTTAAAGCAGCGGTAACATGCCATGCCCAACCCTTGAGGATCAAAGGCATCATTCGTGGCCCAATCGTACAGGCCACCAGGCCCACAAGTCCCATGCGTGATTTTGAGGCCAAGATCATCAACACGCCGGCGCCCACACCGGCCAACATCCACCTGCGATCCTTCTCTTCCAGCGCAAAGAGGACCATGATCACACCCAGCAAGGCGGCGAAGGGGGACCAGGGGGCATAGAACTGCCACCTTGGCGTCCAACTGGCAGGATCAAAGGTGAAGAAATAGACTGAGAAATACTCAGGCCCTGGTCCGCCCACAGCCTTCAGCGGGGAGGTGAAAATTTTCTCAGGCAAGCCAACATAGGGTGCGATGAGCAACAAAGGTGCGAGCGCCAGAGTCCAAGCTCCGATGACGCATTGACCGCGGATCAAAACGGCGCGGCGTATTGGGAGCACAGCGCCTACCAACGGAAAGAGTGCCAACAGGGCCCATCCCTTCGCCCAGCCAATTGAAGACTTGATCGTCTTTTTGAGACCCAGCCCCCAATCAAGATGCCCAATCCATAGAACAACCAGCATTACGAACATACCGATGAACCAACACCAGATGAGTGCTGGCATCTTGCCAGTTGCTCTAAGGTCCTCGCGCATCGCGGGCCCCAAATATAACGCAAGCCCTGCCAAACCGCCCAAAACCCATGCCAATACCGGACCCACGACATAGAGCGCCCCAATGGCATAGAATGGCCATGTATACACCATGGCTTTGTAGACCATTCTTTCGGCGGGGTTTTGAGCGATCATGCTCGAGGCTTCCGCAGTCCAATCAGCCGGCCAATCAGCGCAGAGCGTATCCAGCCAAGGGTCAATCCCAACAGCATCATAAAGGTAGCAGCACCACCGGCGGCAATGGCCAGTTTACGGTTGGGCGACGAAGGGCGATCAGGAAGAGATGGGTTTTCAAGAACCTGAACGAGCGGATAGGAGGCATAGACGTCAGATTTGGTAGACTGTGTACGGGCAATTGCAGTGGCAAACACGGCTTCTGCTACCGAGAAATCCCGTTGCAGATCCTGCAGTTTTGCGGCTGTGGCAGCGAGACGCTGTTGCTTGGTCAGATCTTCTTTCAAGCGGGCGGACAAAGTTGCATGCTGCTCCCGCACACCGGCTCGTTCCGCGTCCATCCGTACAAGTTGCGCCAAAAGTTCAGCTCGCGCACCGGCAGGGGCAAGATCAAGCCCCTTAAGCTCCGCCTCATCCAGTCCTGTTACGGCAATTGCTTGTCGAAGTGCTGCTGATTGTGCGGCGCTATGGCCAGCCCGAGCGGCTTGAACCTTCGGATGCTCCTCGCCAAACAGGGACCGCGCTTCAGAAAGCTTAGCCGCTTGGAGGCCGACTTCTTCGGTTAGCGTCAGAAACTGCGCATCCGCATATACTTTTAGTGTGGCAGCTGCAGAGTCTGCAGGCAGGCCTAAAGTAGCTTCAAGGGCAGCTACACTTTGGGTTTTCTCGCTCAAGGTAGCTGCCAAATCCTGAACGCGGCTTTCTAAGAGGCGCGTGGTCTCAACCATAGCGTCATATTGCTCACTAGAGGTCAGGCCGGTTTCGTCTTGAAGTCGAGCGATATCAGAACGCGTGGCAGCAACAGAATTCCTATAGTCTTCAATCGCAGCCAAACCGCTATCTTCACGGGTATTCTGCTCATCTGCACGCAATGCATCCAGTTCCTTGAAAAAGGCGGCAAGCAGTGCATTACCGCGTGCCTGTGCATCCTCCTCCGAGCCGCCCGTTACCTCCAGATGAATAAGGCTGGTTTGATCAACAAGGTTAATGCGAGGTTTGCCAAACTCTTTTGCACTCATACCAAGTGTATCGGCGGCAGCCGCCAAGATACGGTCCGCACCGATCAAGCGTTTGTAGGTTTCTGTCGGGCTGACGGAATTGCTGGAAAAAGCGGAGTTCGCGTAGGAGGACGCCTGACCAATCCCGCTCAGGTTCAGCGAAGCCGAAGCGCCAGAACCTGGAAGGATTAAAGAAGCATGAGATTTAAACGTAAGCGGTGCCGTACGCAGGTAACCGGTGATCGGCGCCCAGATAGCTGCGCCGCCCAGGATGGCAAATGCAAGATACCGGGGGAAACGCCCTAAATCGCTGACGCGCCCGCCCAGCAAAATGCGGCGAATGGAAAGGCGGCGCTTCGGTACTTCAGGGGCGGCATAGGCCGCTGCATCTCGGAAGGTCATTGGGGGCATCTCCTTTGCCCAAATCTTACCTTCCCGCCTTGTAAAATACGCGGGCGCGCTCGGCTGGTTCTAAGGGCATCGGAGACTAAGCCCTATCCTATAGGATAGTTAAAACAGCCCGGCCTCTCGCGCGATCAAAGCGGCTTGCGTCCGATTTGAGGCACCAACCTTGCGATAGAGCGTCTTCATATGCAGCTTGACGGTCGGCTCGGTAATATCAAGGTCGCGACCGATTTCTTTGTTGGACTTGCCTTCCGTGAGACCCTTGAGCACCTGCAGCTCGCGGGGTGAAAGCTTTTCGGTCAACGGATGGATGGGGCTTTCATCTAATGCTGTTATAAAGTCGATCGGCGCGTACTGTTCGCCCATTGCCATGAACTTGACAGCATTGATCATGGATTTGGCTGGTAAGGTTTTAGGAACAAACCCCGCCGCTCCGACTTCCAAGGCTTGCTCTACAACTTCTCGGGTGGCTTCTCCAGAAAGTAGCGCCACACGCTGCCCGCCCTTCAGCGATAACGCGTGTTTAAGTCCGCTCAAACCATTCATGCCCGGCATGTTTAAATCAAGCAACACCAGGTCATAGGGGGGATCATTTTCAATCATTTTGCATGCGGAAGGCAGGTCCGAGGCAACATAGGTTTCAATGTCGCTTTGAGCCTGAAAGAACAGAGCCAATGTATCCCGCAATAAGTCGTGGTCGTCTGCAATCAAAATACGCATCTGGCTCTCCTATACATTGGATTTCTAAACGGGGACTACGGATCATGCACGCTAAAATTCGGGTTCGATTGTGGCGTGAGAATGACCCAACCGGATTGAGCACCTCTCCATTAGGGTAGAACGCGGCGCAAGCGGCCCGCGGCTATAAACCTTTGCGGCCAAAACCTGTCCGACCGCTCTGTTGAGAGAATCCGCAACACGCGCAACCTTGAGATAACGCCAATGTACTCAAGGATTTGCCCGATGAAACATGTAGATTTCAATACTGTCGCAACCTCCGCCATTTCTGCTCTCGTACCCCAGTTGAAGACAGTCTACCTGCCTGCGCTCGACCTTGATTTGGCCAATGCCACAGAAGAGGAAGCCATCGCCTCTTTGTTGTCTCCGGGCCGCCGCCGCGCCTTCTTTATGAACGCCCATTGTTGCAACATCCGCCGCCAAGACAAGGACTACGCCAACGCTGTAGCAGCGGCCGATATGCTGCTGCCAGATGGTATTGGAGTTGAGCTGGCTGGCCGGATGACCGGCCACAAACTCACCGCGAACCTCAACGGTACCGACCTAGTCCCCGCGCTGCTGGCGAAAGCTGCTCAAAAAGGCAAATCAGTCTATCTCTTTGGTGGCGCCCCAGGCACGGCCGCAGCAGCAGCAAGCACATTGGTTTCCACGATACCCGGATTGCAGATCGCTGGAACACGCGATGGTTATGCTGGCGCGACCAATGCCGATGCTGTCATTGCCGATATCAATGCAAGTGGCGCAGACATTCTCTTGGTTGCCTTGGGGGTGCCCCGGCAAGAACTCTGGCTGCACGAGCATGCCCATCGTATTAACGCGCCATTGAGCTTAGCGGTCGGTGCACTCTTTGACTTTCTAGCTGGTAGCGTGACACGCGCGCCCAAATGGGTTCGTAAGACACGGATGGAATGGGTTTGGCGTTTGGCTCAAGAGCCACGTCGTCTGGCCAAACGTTATTTGTCTGGCAATGTAAGCTTTCTCGCCCATGCCGGAGTAAAAGCGCTTGGCCAACTATCCGTGGCTGATTTCCAAAGCCGCTTTTTGGATGTTGTCCTATCCGCCAGTGCGTTGATCCTGCTCTCCCCAATTTTCGCTCTTACAGCGCTGGCGATTAAGCTTGAAGACCGTGGCCCGGTTATCTTTACCCAGACCCGAGTGGGCCGAGATGGCAAAGAATTTCGCATCTTCAAGTTCCGCTCAATGAGCGTTGATGCCGAGGCGCGCCGAGCCAACCTGTTGAGCCAGTCAGATCGTGAAGGCGTGTGCTTCAAATCCCGGGAAGACCCGCGGATCACGCGTGTAGGACGCTTCATCCGACGCTTTTCCATAGATGAGCTGCCGCAAATCGCGAATATTCTGCGCGGTGATATGGCAATTGTTGGGCCGCGCCCTGCCCTGCCTTGCGAAGTCGCAGCCTATCCAACACGCGCTTTGGGCCGTCTTGCCGTCAAACCGGGCCTCACAGGCGTTTGGCAGGTTTCCGGCCGAGCGACGATTGGCTTCGACCAAATGGTGGAGATGGATCTCGCCTACGCTGAGTCTCGCACACTACTGCTGGATTTGCTGCTTATCGCTAGAACCTTTGGCGCGGTCGCTTCTGGGCGTGGGGCCTACTGATCTCGCCTCCCTTATTTATCCCCCATACACCCTTAGGAGAAACTACAGATGACACATATTCGCAAAGCCGTCTTTCCGGTCGCCGGTATGGGAACACGTTTTCTGCCCGCGACAAAGTCGATCCCTAAAGAGATGCTCCCTCTCGTCGATCGGCCCTTGATCCAGTATGCGATTGATGAGGCACGCGAGGCCGGTATCGAGGAGTTCATCTTCGTCACAGCGGCCGGAAAAGGTGCCTTGGAGGACTACTTTGATACGGCCGCAGCGTTGGAAAACAGGCTTGCCGCTGGCAACAAAACCAAAGCTTTGGCTGCGCTCGAAGGCACACGTCTTCCAGAAGGGGCCCTCGCTTTTCTGCGCCAAAACAATCCACTGGGCCTGGGGCATGCTGTTCGTCTGGCCTCTCGCTTGGTGGGAGACGAACCCTTTGCGGTCTTGTTGCCTGATGACGTGATCCGCGCGCCGCGCGGGGCCTTGAGCCAGATGATCTCCGCCCATGCGCTTCAGCGCGGTCATATGGTGGAGCACCTGGGAATTGAAGGCGAGAGTCTGCGTGCCACAGCGATTAATGACTATGCCGTAGAAATACCACTGGAGGATGCTGTGGAAGAGGGTCCGATCATTGCGTACAAAATGGACGGAGCAGTCATGTCTTTGCGAGACAAAGGGCCGCTTTGGATCGTCTACCCTTTTGATAACAATCCCAACTACAGCACAGAAGTGACTTATGCGCGCAGCATCTGGCAACTCGACCGAATTGAAGTCTTAGACTAGTCTTTACTCCAGCTTGGGCCCTTTGGGGCCCAGGCTGGAAGGCGAGAAAGAGTGCACAATGGCCAGTAGAATATTCGACTCCCGCATTCGTTTGTTTACGCTTGCAGGTCTCGGCTGTCTCATTCTGATCAGCATTGCGGTGCTTTCCCGCAACGTGACGCGCGATCTGAACCTGCTGAATTCGGCCAGTTCGGACAACGTCCAATGGACCCTTTCCCAGTCGGAGGTCGAGTTCCTCGACTACAAATTACAGCTCATCACAGCCCTCTCTGAGCCCACGCCTGACCTCAAAGCCTTACGTCGGGAATTCGACATCTTCTACAGCCGAATTGTGACCCTGAGACAGTCCTCGATCTACGAAGACCTGCGCTTAAAGCCGCAGTTTTCTGCCTATCTCGCAGAGGTGCAAGCTTTCTTGGAAGAAAGCGCCTCCATCATAGATCAGCCTGACAGTGACCTCATCGCCGACTTGCCTATGCTGTTGGGCCGTACGGTGGATATCCGACCATCCGTTCGGCAGTTGTCCATCTCCGGTCTGAATTATTTCGCGGTAGATTCCGACGTGCGACGCAACGCTATCGCGGTGACACTGACCCAACTGGCCATCGGCGTCACCTTGCTCACGCTTACTCTACTGCTATTGGCCACCTATCTTGGTCGGCTGAATGCGCAAAACGTTAAACGCCGGGCCGAGGCCGTAGATGCAGGAAAGCGCATGAATATTGTCACTGATACAGCACTCGATGCGGTGCTTGTCAGTGACGCAGAAGGACGCATTCTTGTCTTCAACTCTGCAGCGGAGCAGATATTCGGCTATGATGCAGATTATGCCATTGGAAAAGAATTGGGGGATTTGATCGTTCCTGATCATCACCTTGAGGCTCATAACGATGGAATGCAGCGGCTGCGTGATGGCGGCGAACGTCATGTTGTGGGTAAAGGTCGCATCAAACTAGAGGCCAAACGTGCGACCGGAGAACTGTTCCCGGTAGAACTTGCAATTCAATCCGCGCAGACTGACGATGGGGAGATTTTCATCGCCTTTTTGCGTGACATCTCGCATCGGATGCAGGCTGAGCGGGACCTCGTAGAGGCTCGAGATCGCGCACTTGCCGGAGAAAAAGCAAAAACCGACTTCCTTGCGACTATGAGCCACGAAATCCGGACGCCCCTGAATGGTCTTTTGGGCAACCTTACATTGCTGCAAGACACCAAGCTCACTCCTCGCCAGAACCGCTATGTAAAGAACATGGAAACGTCCGGAAAGCTCCTGATGAGCCATATTTCTGACGTCCTCGACATCACGAAGTATGACGCAGGGAAGCTGGTCCTGCGCCCTGTGCCGATGAATGTGAGCGATCTGCTACGAGACATTGTGGACAGTCAAAGCGGGGCCGCACTGGCGAACAACACTACCTTGACTTGGGGCTGGTCGGGACCTTCCGTGGATTGGATCCTATCTGATCGCGAGCGCCTTCAGCATATCTTGATGAACATCATTGGGAATGCTGTGAAATTTACAATTGATGGCCAGGTTTCGATAGAAGCAGAGGTGCAGGAAGCGGAAGAGCCGCTACTACAGATCATCGTCAGTGATACCGGCATTGGTATGGACCCAGCATTACAAGTCCAGATTTTCGATGACTTCATGACGGGAGACAGTTCTTATGATCGCAATGTGGGCGGTACGGGGCTTGGTTTGGGGATCGCACAGCGCTTTACCAAAGCATTAGGCGGCACCATTACGGTCGAAAGTGAGGAAAATGTTGGCAGCAGTTTTGCGCTTTCTTTGCCCATCGTTCCTATTGCACCGCCGACCACTGAAACTTCCTCGAAGAATCCGCAACACACTGCCAAATCGATTGATATCCTTTTGGTAGAAGACAATGAGATAAACCGCTCTGTGGCCCGGGAGATGCTACAGGCGGTGGGCCACAAGGTCACCGAAGCGCATAATGGTCAGATCGCCGTCGATCTGGCTAAGACCCATAGGTTTGATCTCATTTTGATGGATATCAGCATGCCTGTGATGGATGGGCGACGCGCCACTCGCGAGATCCGTGCCGGGGGCGCCTGTGCCACCTCACCAATTATTGCACTGACAGCCAATGCAATGCCCGAGGAGCAAGAAGCGTTCTTACAAGATGGCATGAATGAGGTTCTAACCAAGCCCCTCAATCGAAGTGCCATGATTGACATGATTTCGGCGCTTGCCCAGCCAGAAAAACACTCCCCCCCAGTACAGCAAGAAACTGCCACGCTTGTCTCGAGATCTTATTTGGACGATTTGCGAGAAACTTTGGGCGAAGCTGCGGTTGAGAAACTTCTGCTGCGCTATGTATCTGAAATGGAGACCGCGATCACCTATCTGAGGGACCACACGCAGCATTCTGCAGAAGAGATCTCTCAGCTTGCACATCGCATTGCTGGCAGTTCTGCCGCGCTTGGTGCGGTCGAAATGCGCACGACATTGGTTGAGATCGAGAAGGCGGCTCAAACTGATGACCCCTCAAAACTCGAGGGAAACATCGCAAAACTGCAAAGCATTTGGGGCGCGACGCAGCAGCAGCTTGGAATCGAATAGATCAAAATGCAGTCAGCAACGCGGCTCGTAGCTGCCGCGGCCTCCCTTAAAGGCCCAGTTGACCAAGCACCCTACCGATTTCACTGATATTGGTCACCGTGCTGTCATAGCAGGCGATCGCGTCCCCTGGCAGCAGAAAAGGGTCATAGTCATCTCGGTCTGCGCGGCGCAGAAGGTCCTCAATATCGCGCTCAATCACGACCGAGACCTTGGTCACCGGATTGCGGGAAAACAAAACCGAGGACCGGTTCGCGCTGGTGGCCCGTGCCCCGCCCACACAGTTGGTATCGATCACGGCCTGTAGATAGCGCGTCCCATAGGGGACTTCCCTTACGTCACGGCCGATGGCTGAGACAGCATTGCCAGCTGCTGGCACCGTGAGGTTGGAGAGAAATAGCGAGACCCCTGGGGGGCTAATTGGGCTGGGGCGCATAAGATCTTCTTGAAAGCAGCCCCGGCTTGGCACGGAGATTTCATCTCCTGTCAAAAGCATGATATCTACGGCGTTTTGTCCCTCAAACACCCCCCGCATATCTAAGATATAGCGCTTGCTAGCGCGGCGAACTGCTACGGCAGAGATATCAGCATCGGGGCGTACCCCACCTGCCGCACGCAAAGCGGCAGAAAGGTTGCGTGCTTCCGTCGACGCGCCAAGCGCCTCTTGCCGGCGGCCATCAACTTGGTCTCCCGGCACGCCTCCAATCTCCACCGCTCGCGGCTCAAACACTGCGCCCGACACCCCTACTGTCACAGAAGCAAAGTCAGCGACCCGAACAGAGATACGTGGCCGCTCCGCAAAAAAATCACCCGCGATCAATTGAGCTGCAATATCGCGCTCGATCTCCGATGTTAGACGCCCCTGTGCGCGTATCGGTGCTAAAAAAGGCAGATTGATCGTCCCATCGCGTGACACGACGTAGTTGCCATTAAATGTCTCGTCATCTCCAATGCGCACATCCACAAGATCATTGCGCGTCAGGCGCTCTCCACGCAGTGCTGCCGCTGCAAGCCCGGATGTTTTACCTACGAGCCCTCCACGAGGGGCCGCGCATTTGCGCGCATTAATGGCCGACGAGCGCAAAAACTCTACTTCTCTCCGACTTACATCAGGCTCACGGTATTGCGCCTGATAGGCAGCCCCAACAGAAACCTCTTCTAGGTTATCTGGCTGATCCAACTTGGCACAGCCACTTATCGCAAGCGCTACGCAGGCCAGGGAGCTCAGTTTGAAGACTGTGTTCATCGGTGGATAGGTCTGTCGATTGCCTCTGATCATAACCTTGATACGCATTCACAACCAATGGGTCGAGAGGATGTCCATGCTGAAAGCCTATCCTTTAGGATATGATGCAGTTCGGTTGCCCCATGTCCCTCTCCGCTAGCGCACAGGACAGTAAGCTGCTCTCGCAATAGTTTGAGGGCATCAAATGTGACTGGACCCTATTATGATCGCTCCGACGAAGACATCGCGTATTGCCCAGAACTTGCTTGCTTACGGTGCTTCGGAAGTGGCGGCCAAAGCATCGCGGTTGTTGGTGGTGGTTGCCGTTGCGCGTTCTCTTGATCTTGCACAAATTGGCCTCGCAGCGGCCGCATTGGCCGCAGCCGACATCCTCAAATCTTTGACCGAGAACGGTGTAGGCCAAAAGATCATCGCCAGCGCCGAGCAAGACCTGCCACAAACCTGCGCTACGGCACACCGAATTTTCTGGCTGTGGTGTATCGGTCTGTTCTGCGCCCAATCCGCAGTGGGCTTTGCTCTCTACGCGATGAACGGGAACGCTGTGCTTTTGGCGCTCATCTTGTTGCTTGCAGGTGAGTATCTCTTCATGCCGGCGGGTCTGGTACAAACGGCTCTCGCCATGCGGGCCGGTAAACTGCGCCAAACCGCAGCCATCTCTGGAGGACAGATCGTCGGAGCGAACCTCATGTCCGCAGGTCTTGCGCTGTTTTGGCCCTCCGCCTTGGCGCTTATTCTGCCACGCCTGCTGACCGCTCCGTTTTGGCTTGTTGCCATGCGTCGTCTGCATCCTTGGACCCTTGATCTTTCCCAAGGCCGCGCACCTTTGCGGCCATTCGTAAGCTTTGGCAGTGCCGTAATCGGGGTTGAGCTGGTCAAGGCACTACGCTTGCAGGCTGATAAAGTCATTATTGGCAGCTTGATGGGGGCGGAGGCGCTTGGGCTTTATTTCATGGCCTTCAATGCGGGGCTCAGCCTGGCAAACTCCTTCTCGGTTGCCTTTTCCACAGTTCTATTTCCGCATCTGTGTGCCAGCACGCACAAAGCGGTAGCCCTGCGCCAGAGCATTTTGCTAGCCATGGGTCTGATCACGCCTGCCGTGATCCTGCAGGCCTTGCTAGCACCCCATTACGTCCCAGTGCTCTTCGGCCCGGGTTGGTCCCAGATCGATGAAATCGTTTCGATCCTTTGCCTTGTCGCCATACCAACGACCCTATGGTCCGCCACAGCTGGATGGCTCCGGGCCACCGGTCGTGCGCATCTTGAGTTTTGGCTCACCACCCTGATCACATCTGCACTCATGATCAGCACCGCCACATTTGCATCATTCGGCCTCCTCCCCGTGGCCATTGCTTATGCGCTCACTGCCACTCTTCTCATGGTGGGTGCTTCCTTACCTGCCCTGTCATTGGCCTTCGGCCGCAACTTCGCAAAGGTTTGATATATGCCACGATTTTCTATCATTCTGCCTTGCTTCAACGCCCAAGATACAATTGAGCAAACGCTCTCGGGTCTGATTGCGCAAAGCTTTCAAGACTGGGAAGCCATTTGTATTGACGATGGGTCGACTGATGCCACAGCTGAGCTTATCAAAGACATCGCCAAGACAGACGCACGTATTCATCTGGTGCGTCACGCTGAAAAAGGGCCGAGCGCCGCGCGCAACACGGGCGTTTCCCAACACGCCCATGGCGACCTGATCGCCTTTTGTGATGCAGATGATATCTGGCACCCCAATAAGCTTTTGCAGCTTATCAGTGTCTTTGATGACCCGAAGATAGATGGCGCGTTTGGGCAAATTGCATTTTTCCATAACACGCCTGAAGATGCGCATACTTGGTCCACAGTCCCAACTGCGCCTTTGTCGATCAATGCTTTGCTCGGTGAAAACCCCGTCTGTACGATGTCTAACCTCACCTTGCGAAAAAGCGCCTTTCTAAACTGCGGCGGCTTCAACCCCGAGATCGTTCACAAC
The DNA here is from genome assembly GCF_965641895.1 of Sulfitobacter sp. SH24. Lineage (NCBI taxonomy): Bacteria > Pseudomonadati > Pseudomonadota > Alphaproteobacteria > Rhodobacterales > Roseobacteraceae > Sulfitobacter > Sulfitobacter sp. SH24. The sequence continues at coordinate 127,997 of NZ_CBFFKK010000001.1, read as the reverse complement.
GAAGACCTTGAGATGCTCGTGCGTCTCGTTGGCAAAGGCGCCCACATTTTACCGGTCGCTAAATTGCAAACCTACTATCGCACCACTCCAGATGGGCTTTCTGCCAATCTTGATGCCATGCTGAAAGGACGCGAGCAGGCCCTTGCCACCGCTGCGCGTTTTGGCGTCCAACCTAGTCGTGCCAGCCATGCAATTCATCACCGTTATCTCGCCCGGCGCGCCCTTCGCCTGGACAGGGCGCGCAGCACCGCGCTTCGTCACAGCTTGACCGGCCTCCTGCACTCGCCAGCCGGCTTTATGTCTCCTGCCCGCAGGGGTGCCCTGACTTTGGGGGCAGCTCTTGTCGCTACCGTTCTTCCCCGCGGCATTCGCCGTTCGTTGTTTTGCTAACGCCAATCGGAGCTCTCACTATGACACTTGCCTCAATCATTGTGCCCGCCTTCAACGTTCAAGCCACTATGCGCCAAACACTTGAGGCTCTGCTTGCGCAGACCTATGGGGACTTTGAAATCATCATTGTCGATGATGGCTCCACCGATGCCACATCCCAGATCGCTGCAGAGTTTGCAGCTGACCCCCGCGTGCGGGTCATACGTCAGAAAAATCGGGGTCTGGCCGGCGCACGGAACAGTGGAATTGCTGCTGCAAAAGGCGCCTTCATCGGCTTTTGCGATGCAGATGATATCTGGCTTCCCCATAAGCTGGCGCGTCATGTGGCTCACCTCCAGTCCAATTCAAAGATTGGGGTCAGTTATGCTGGCTCCGCCTTTATTGATAACGAAGGGGTGTTGACCGGTCAGGCGCAGCGCCCCCGCCTTAAAGGCATTGGCGCCAGTCACATTTTCAAACGCAACCCTATTGGCAACGGCTCAGCTCCCGTGATCCGACGTGCAGTTTTCGACGAAATCGCTTACCAGCCTGCTTTCGAAAGGCATCGCCCTTGGTATTTTGATGAGACCTTCCGGCAGTCGGAAGACATCGAATGCTGGCTGCGTATTGCTCTCACCACGCATTGGGGCTTTGAAGGCCTTCCAGGGCTTTTGACACAGTACCGGATCAATGCCACGGGGCTCTCTGCCGCAACCGATCGCCAGCTGGCCGCTTGGGACCGTATGGTTGCAAAGCTTACACCTTTGAACCCTTCATTTTTTGCTGTGAATACTACGGCCGCGCGCGCCTACCAGCTGCGCTACCTCAGTCGCCGCGCTGTCAGTGCGCTAGATGTGTCCCGCGCTCGAAGCCTTAGCTTGGCCTGGTTAGCCCAGTCCCGCACTCCGCTGATAGAAGAGCCCGTCAAATCCATTGTGACTTTGGCCGCGAGCGCAACTCTATCGGCATTAGGTAGTCGCGTGCTGCGCCGCATTCTGCTCGTGTCTCAAACACTGCATCTTAGGACAGCAGCTCAATGACCCAAATCAAAATCATACATCTAGTCGACGACACCACCGCAGGCGGCGTTATGCGTGTGCTCGATTATATTACCACTACACCAGAGCTTGCTAAGCATGCGAAACACGGCTTCCACAAAGTTGCACGAGATCGCTGGCTACCTAAAAAGATCAGAGCAGAGGTCATCGTTTCTAATTTGGCAATCAGTTGGCGCGCGATGCCAATGCTGATTGCACTTCGCCTCATGCATCCTAAGGCCAAGCTCATTCATGTTGAGCATAGCTACACAGAGCATTTTGTCGCTTTGAACGTCATTCGGAAGAAACGTTTCGCCGCATTGCTGCGGCATGCATACGGCCTCTTCGATCAGATTGTTGCCGTTAGTTATGGGCAGGCGGAATGGCTCATAAGGAGTGGCGCTGTAAAATCTGAAAAACTAACCGTTATCCAATCTTGTGTAGATCTGTCTGGATTTCGGAACCTAGAACCTCCGAAAGGTCCGCCATACGTGATTGGTGCAATTGGACGACTAGAAAAGCAAAAGGGTTTTGATCTGTTGATCGAGGCGTTTCGTCAGACCACGAACCCAAACATTGCTTTACACTTCTACGGTGAAGGCCATGAAGAAGCGGATTTGCGCCGTCTTGCAGGAGATGATCCTCGGATCTGCTTTAAGGGTTTTGCGCAAGACCCTGTAGCGGCCATGGCAAAGGTTAGTATTGTCGCCATACCTTCACAGTGGGAAGCGTATGGGCTTGTTGCAATTGAAGCCCTAGCAGCAGGGAGACAGCTACTTGTTAGTAATGTTGATGGCCTGAAAGACCACCTAGCCATCGGCGCGAAAGCCGTGGAACCCCACGATGTAAATGGATGGCGGGATGCGATAGATAGGGCTACAGAGCAAGGAAACATTGACCATAACAATTTGAATACAAAAGATAAAAACCTAGAGTGCACTTATATATCTGCATGGTCGGCTCTCATAGAGGGCCCGCACCGTTCCACAGCTCTTGGTAAATGATTTTCGCTCTTATTGAAAACTCAGATACCATATGGCGCCGCCGGCAAGCACTGTAGAGCGCGAGGCTATGCAGTGCGATGCATATTATCGGTGGTTCTTAAGTTTACCTATATTTAACCATAATCGGCTATAAGTTTTCATAGGATAACATAGAGCGAAGAGGTATAGCTTATGAATGATGCGGATCGGGTAAAAGTGCTGGAGAATGTATTGATAAAATACGTAGAATTATACGGATTTATAGATGAGGCGCGGGAATACTACGTTAAGAATTTAGAGGCGAAGGACGCACTGCCAGAACGAAAACATTAACTGTCGACAAAGATCCCCAGGTGCAAAGCTAGAAGTAGTATTTTACGCCGACCTCTAAAAAATCATCGCCATCTAGAGACGTTAGCGGGTCGGTGGGGTCTTCGGCATCGATAAGGGTCGAGGAGATATCCATGCGCGCATTATCGGACAGACGGAAGGAAAGGTTCAAGTTTAGAACGTTGCTATCTGTATGGATATCGTAAAGCCCACTTATCGCGATTTCCGTATCCCGAAAGTCATTAAAATTGTAGCGTAGCGTAGCAAGCAGGTCATTATCTAAGAATGTCTGAGGTTGCGTGCTGGATCTGCCATCGTAGATATACTCAGCGACCGCGCGCAGGTCCCCTCCTGTTCGAAATGCATCTCCAAAGCTGTATTCTGCGCCAACCACCCCAGAGAAGTAGTCCTCTTGACTGGTGAACTTTTGCGCGCCTTCAAACTTCAACTGCCAGTCACCGGTGGTATAGGCCAGTTCGAGCCCGACTTGGTGAATATTTTGATAGTATGCGATTGAACCGACACTGTCGCCAGAAGCTAAAAATCCTTGCGTAATGGGGCTGGCCGCCTCGAAGACTTGCTGCGCCAAGGGATCGTTACTGCCCTGCCCTAGACCCTCATATGCAGTGCGGATATCTGCATTGATCGTCGTACAGGTATCTTCAGAAACGGTGGATGATCGAAACGAGCAGCCCGGCAAATAGACTGGCTGTCTGTCAGTACCTGAGAAGAACGACAGGCCATAGTCCAATGAGCCGTCGGCGAAATTGAACGTCCGGGTATGGCGCAGGGCGATATCTAGATCATCTTTGTCTTCAAACATGGTCCGACTTTCGTCAGGAACCGCGTTAAAGCGCAGCCGCTCAGAGGCGACCGCATAGTTCTGCTCTCGAAAGCCTGCGAGCGCGAAAAAGCTAAACGACCCATAGTACTGGGTGTCAAACGAGAGGACGGCCATTGGTTGTCCTAATCGCTGCTCTTCATCTGTCTCAAAGAACGAACCGTACTGATTGATGATATTGACTGGATTTGCTGCTTCAGACACTCCCCAGTGTACGACGTCGCTGCCGATCAGGTACCGAAGCCTGCCCCCCTGCCCCTCAAAATAGGCTTTACTTACATCAAATGACTGGGTGCCAAGACGCAGATCGCTACTGCCGTTCAGTTCGGCTACCCATCGCCCATAAGAGAGCTCTGACGACGCGGATAGCCGAAGGTTGGCAATTGTGTGGGTTCCTTGCGAAGCTTGGCCTGGCAATTCACCGTCGTGGAGGAAACTACGAGCGATCAGGCCCCCTTCTCCCTCAAATGTGATGTTTTGCGCAACCGCAGAACCCGCCAGTACGGCGCTAAGCCCGAATATGCCAACGCCCCAGGATTTAAGTATTCTACGCATAGAAGTGCCCGCCCAAGAATGCCCCGGTCTCACTCTTGATGAACGCTTCTATCTAATTTGAAAACAAAATGAGGAGCACTGAGGTCGCAATTATCGTGCTTGTGTGCTTAGGAACACGCAAAGCGCTTCATCCAAGAAGGTAGGGGTAAGTCGATTGTGACGGTCCGGGCTACCAACTTCTCCCCCACCTAACAACATAGCGGCTCCCTTTTACGAGGCTCATGGCCTCACATCCGCACATAGTTGCTATTGGATCGGACAGAGCATCAAAACCTTTTAAAGTATTTGCTTTCTGACGCGCTGCAGGCACTGGACGTGTTTGCATGCCAGAGAGCCGCAAGATTAACCATTGTAGTGGCCGGTTTGATGCCATCGCCAAGCATCGGAAATCATCTGTTCCAACGTTGACCGTATAGGCGTCCACCCCAGTTCCTCCATTGCACGCGAAGAGCCTGACACCAGTTTGGTGCAATCGCCTGGGCGGCGCGGGCCAATGGTATGGGGGACCGCCTGATTGGTTACTGCACGGCTGTAATCAAGGACCTCGCGCACCGAATACCCACTGCCGGTACCAAGGTTAAAAACCCTACTACCCTTGCCAGATTGCAGCCATTTTAGTCCTGACACATGGGCGTCTACGAGATCGCAGACATGTACATAATCGCGAATGCAGGTGCCGTCGGGCGTATCATAGTCATCACCATAGATCGTCAAAGCTGCACGCTTTCCGGAGATGGCATCAAGCATCAGTGGGATTAAATGTGTTTCTGGTTTATGGAACTCACCCACCTCGCCTTCTGGATCGGCCCCCGCCACGTTGAAGTAGCGAAATATCACATGCTGCAGCTCATGCGCAGCTTCAAAATCACGTAGGATATCTTCAATTGCCCGTTTTGATGCTCCATAGGCATTGATCGGATATTGGGCGCTGGTTTCGTCTAGGATGACATTGTCTTGATCGCCATAGGTCGCACAAGTGGAGGAAAAAACAAACTTCTTACAATCGGCGGCTACGGCCGCTTCCACCAGAGACAACGATCCGCCGACGTTATTGTGCCAATAGCGGCCAGGGTCGCTCATACTCTCACCCACTTGGCTCAGCGCTGCAAAATGCATCACAGCAATGGGCTGATGTTTGGCAAATACCTCATCCAGCCGCACCCGATCCTGAAGGTCGCCTTCCTCAAAAGGGCCGAACTTTACCGCGTCGCGCCAGCCAGTTGCGAGATTGTCATAAGTGACAGGTGTAAAGCCTGCAGCTTTCAACGCCTTGCACGCATGCGATCCGATATACCCGGCACCACCGGTTACGAGCACTTTATCCATATCACCCTCTCACTGCGCTGTCGGGTTGGCGTATCTACTTGCGTGATGCTTTGCAAATGAACATCAGATCGCTGTCCGGGGAAACTCACCTAGAAGGCAGTAAGATGCTATGATCCTGCAATGAGGTGACTTCACTGAGCGCGCGCCAAGGCCTCGCGGGTCAGTTGGTTGGGCTGAAGTCCTACATTGAACTGATAGTTCTTCCAATTCAACGTTGTGCTTTTGCCAGTGAGGTGGTTGACCATCGTCATCTGAGATGGGCGCCAAAAACGCCCTTTGTACTTCTTATAATTCTTCATGGTCAGCGTTTTATTGAGCTGCCCTTGGCGGTTGTAGTACTGGATAAGTTGATACCGTAGAGCATTGGTATCTATCCACACAGCTTGTTGAGAATATCCTGACTTAAAGATCGGTGTCCTTTGTAGAAGGTGACAAGTGCCAGCGCCAATGGGGCATGCCTCGTCCCTTAACCACACATGCCGATAACTGGATGCATCCTGTTCGACCATATCTTCATAGGAAAATTCGCTGCCCACAAATGAGCCCGAACGACCGTTGCCCGCTATTTTCTTTACCCGCCCCGCAGCGGGAAGATACAGCCATTGACTGTCCTGTTTTCCGTTGAACGAATGGGTAAGTAAAGCAGTGCCTCGGATATCCCCGGGCCAATCGAATACCATCATGTAGCGCGTGGCACGCCCACCATTCAGCTCCAGGTTTTTGGCGGCAAAGCGGCGTTTACTGGTGGCGCCCCCCGCTGTGCGCAACGTCATATCTCCCTGCACCGTAAAATCGCCATAGCCGTTTCCGGCGGCTTCTGCGCGCTGTGAAATCTGCTGCCCTTTTTGCGCATCTTGCGCAAATCCGGAGGTGGCGCCTGAGCAAATAATGACAAGCGGTATAAGCAATCTTTTGAAGATCATAGCTTTGTCCTTTCAAGAACGGCTGGTAACAAGATCAGGTCTGTGAATAGCGCCAACACAATAACTATGGTTGTTAAGCCGCCTAGGTGTTGGTTTATCAAAAAGCCACTCTGGGTCATGATGAAAAATCCGCTACTAATTGCGACAGACGTGACCATGAGGGCTGTGCCTACAGTGCGGAATGTCAGGCGCAATGCGGCTTCGCGGTCCAAACCCCGGCGTCGATGACGATTGTAATGTATCATAATGTGCACTGTATCATCCACAACGATGCCGAAGGTCATTGTCGTCACGACGGTTGACCCCAAATTGACATCTCCAATCAGCCAGCCCCACAAACCAAATGCTAAAATGGCAGGTGCGACATTTGGCACCAGACTGACGAGCCCTAAGCGGAGGTCTTTCAATGACAAAGTCATCAAAACTGACACCAACACCAATACCGTTAGCATACCATAGATCATTGACTGATTGTTCCGCTGTGTGAGCTTGGAAAACGCGACCCCAACCCCAACAGCTCTGGTGGCAATTTGGGGTTCGTTCTCACGCAACCACGCCTCTGAACGCTGCGCAAACTGAGCAATATCTTGACCATCGGCCCCCCTCAGGACCACTGTCAGGCGGGTTCTATTCCGGTCGATATTCATCACCTGGTTCATGTCCTGCCCGAGGGGCAGTGACAGTTCGTATAGCATCATCGCTTGAGCATTGCCTTGCTGGCTCGCCGCTAATTCGTAGCTGTCCTGTGATCCGCCTGCCAAAGTCTGATTGAGCCGTTTCAAGACGTCCGTTAGGGAGCCTACAAAAAGGACCTTATCTTGGGTTCGCACCCAGTCTGTAAAACTATCAACGCGGTTCAAAAACTCTGGGGAAAAAACACTATGACCTTCCGGCGCTTGGAAGGAAAAATGCACGCTCTCCATACCAGTTAAGTGCTCCTCAATGGCATCATTATCGGTACGGAAGCTAAAACTTTCGTCAAAGTAGCGAAGGGCACTATCATTGAACCGGATTTGCGACAGGCCTAGTAAAGCGACCACTATCGCGAGACCAAAGAGGCTCACCACGCCACGCTTATGCAGGGCGAAGGACGCAAGCTTTTCCAACTGATGCCCAGGAATGTGTACAGGCTTAAAGCACAAAGCCGGCGCTCTTCGCAAAATCAGTGGCAAGAACATCCCTGTGAGCAACCAGCCAACCACAATGCCGAAGGCCACAATTGTTCCCATCTGAGCCAGCGGGGGCGATTCAGAAAAATTCAAACATAAGAACCCAATGGCAGTTGTGATATTCGTGACCGATACGGCCGTGAGGTTCTCTTCCACAGCCTCATAGGTCGCTAATAAGCGATTTTGTGTTTGGGCCATACGGCGCGCCCACCCCAAGACCACATGGACACAAGACGCTGTGATCAGCACCATGACGGCGAGAGGGCTCGTGGCCGTGGCGGGAATAAGCGCAATACCCATCCACCCCGCAAAACCTAAGGTCGCGATCGTGCCGCTTAAGGTTACGAGAGTTGTTGCCAACCATCCGCTAATCGTGCCCAAGCCCAGCAACATCAAAAGCGTCACGACCGCGAAGGACAGTGGCACCAGGTGGCGCATGTCGCGTTGCGCAGCCTCATTGATGGAGACCCCCCCAATGACCCCGCCACTGACATGTATAGTCAAGTCAGGTGCGCGTGCCTGCCAATCGGCTTTCAACGCGCGCGCGCGTTCTGCCATATCCAATCGATCAAGTGACGCATTCTCAGAAGGAACAAGGTCAATAAAGATGCCGAAGGCTTTGCAATCAGGTGCGATCAAGCGATGCACCAACTCGGTCGACGTCAACGCAATATCTTTGACGCGTTGCGCGTCTTCCGGGCCCAGATCGGCCTCTTCGGAGAGCAAGGGCTCAATGATGATATCATCGCCCTCTGCATAGCTGTGGTTAAAATTGGCTACAGAATCCACCCGCAACACATCAGGTAGCAACCAAGCTTCTTCGGTGAAGGCTCTCAGCCGCGTCAAACCTTGCGGTGTACATATATCTTCCTCGCCCACGACGGCGAAAATAAGTGTGTCAGATTTTGAATAGGTATCCTCGAGTTGGAGAACAGCGTTTATATCTGGGTTGCTCGCACCAAAAAAATCACGGTTATCACTGGAAAAGCTCAAGCGTAGCAGGCCGAGGCTGGCGATCATTAAGAGCACTGCGCCCAGTGCGAAAAACATCACATCATATGTGACGATATAGTGTGCGAGCCGACGCGTGCTTAAGCGGCCCGCATGCGCCTTTTTCTCAACACGCATGAGGGCCTGCTGCCTTCATAGCAGCACAGAGCTTTTCTATAAGGCTTTTCATGCTCGTTAACTTGCAACCACGGCGTCTACCGACGAAGGGTTTGGAGAAACCAGTATGTCTTCCAGTTTTGCTTCAAATGCAGCGACGACGGCTTGCTGCTCTACCTCTGTGACCACAGCGCCATCAAAGGTAAATTGATATGATAGTCCCTTTTCGTTGGCCGCCACGTCTAGTCGCACATCGTTGTATGTGGCACCCTCGCGTGAAGGCGGTAATTGGCTTTGCAGGGCAAAGCCGATCTGGTTGAGCCGTGCGCCTGATGCCTGAAGTCGCTCGTCGAATTCCTCTGCCGCGTTGAATATATCAAAAGCTATATGATCATTGGCTGCAGCGAGAATGCGCTTAAAGTCTGCGGCCTGCCAATCATCGCAGCCGCTGACTGGGACAATAGCTGGCAAAGTGACCGTGAAGGGGCCAAATCCTTCAGATAGCCCCAATGGACGGGCTGGCACCTCTCGCGCAACGACAACAGCTTGAGCCCCGTTTGTGGCTTCTTGCAATGCAGCAGCATAGGCTAACAGCATATCGGCTTCTGAGAAGGTGCTCTTTAAATGCCCGTCTTTTATCTGTGCAACGCCATGATCCCGACCCATCGTTTCAGGCCCTAAGGCACGCCCGCGATGAGGGAAGATCACTGGGCCCGGCACTTCATGTAAGACGTGGCTCCAAAAAGAACGGTCACAAAGGCCTTTGGGTGTATCTGCATGATGGGCGAGCAAGCTTAAATGAGCCAATGCATCGAACGTGTTCGTTTCCGCCTGAGCCGGAACAGCACAAAGCTCAGTCCAAAGTGCATCTTTTAGCACTTTTAGTGCCTGCGCGTCGCCTAAAGCTGCATGCATAGAGATTTGCACCTGTAGGCCGGAATCGTGAGCAATCTGGCCGAACCGGAGCAATTCACCGCGCTCTACATCTAAAACGTCTTCAGGGGCCAAATGCCCTTGCGCCAATTGAGGGGCTTCCCCCAAAGCCAAATGCGGCTGAGACCCCAGCGATAAGTCGCATGTCAGCCCCATTAGAGGGAAACGCATGAATGTCGCATAGATCGCTTGCTGGAGATCGCTGGCTCCCACGCCTGCAGGAGCATCAAATGTTAAGCGGTGCTCAAATGCGCGGCGCGTTGACGAAGAGGTAAAGCGCGCAACCGTCGTTGCAATCATACCTGCTTGCTCTTGCGTAAATGCGCGCTTGTGGGACCCCATCGCAGAAGTGGCTTGCCCCTCAACGTTTTCATCATCTGCACCACCTGAAGCGCGCGCTTGCTGCGCCTCAAATTCCTGCGCCAAAACTTTCGAAAGCTCGCCAATGGTGGGCGCTTTGAGAAAATGCGACGCCATGATGGATACGCCGAGCTCTGTCTCCAAGCGCATTTTAAGCTCAAAGGAGGAAAGCGAGTCCAATCCCGCTTCACTCATTGGCATCTCTAGATCGTCCGGGCTCAGCGTAACCTTGAGCAGATCAGACAAGGTAGATGTCACGAACCCTGCGATTTCGGCGACAAGAGCATCGCCAGAAAGCGAAGATAGGCGTTTGGCCAAGTCACTGTCATCTCGGCCTCTGCCACTGATCATACTGGCGAACCGCGGTGTCCGTGAAAGCGCTATATTCGTTCGGCCCGTTTGCTCCCAATCTCCACGGCCATAACAAATTTGCCCTAGCCCGGTCCGTAAAAGAGTACCAAGGGCGACCTCGGCCTCTCTGGCGTGAAGCCCAGCCATCCCGGAGGTCTCAAGATAGCTTGCCAACTGCTCGTCACGCGCAACAAAACCTGTATCCGCAATAGCTCCCCAGTCTATCGTGCCGCCTTGATGGCCATGCGCTGTTCGGTACTCTGCCAAAGCAGACAGAAAGCCATTGGCCGCGACATAGTTGCTTTGCCCCATGGCCCCGAACGTTTGGGATATGGAAGAAAAGTTTATTATAAAATCGAGAGGGGCATCGAGTGCCTGCTCTGCTTGATGCAAAGCCCAAGCCCCGACAACTTTCGGCGCCAACACGGCTTCTAAGACCTCAGGCGTCATCATGGTAATCAAGGTGTCTTTGATGACCGCAGCACCATGTAAGATGCCCGCCAGGGGCTTATCCTGATCGCCAGCAGCAGCCAGGACGGCCTCCTGCACAGCGATGCCATCCGTTGTATCTAATACTTGCTCGCGCACCTCGGTACCCCGCGCACGCATTGCCTCAAGAAGCGGTTGGTCTTCCTCCGCAAGCTTGCCCGACCGAGACGCAAGCAACAAGCGACCGGCTCCTTGGCGGCTCATCCAGTCAGCCATCGCCAAAGTAAAGCCGCGTGTCCCGCCGGTAATTAAATAGCTAGCATCTTTGCGGAAGATCATTGGTTTGTCGCGATCTTCGCGAATGACAAACGCTTCTTCGTCAAAGGTCACGACCACTTTGCCTACATGCTGGGCCTGAGACATGTAACGAAAGGCTGCGCGGACCTTTGAAAGGGGGAAGTTTGTGGTGGGCAATGGGGCGAGCCGGCCTTCGCGAATATCGCTCATGACGGCATGCATCTGGCTTGCGAGAAGCTCAGGACGCTCCGTCCCCATGGCGGCAAGGTCAATGACATTAAACGACTGATTGCGGCGCATGGCTTTCATACCTACCGCATGGTCCGCATAGACGTCACGTTTGCCGATTTCTAGAAACCGACCGTAAGGGGCAAGGATGTCTAGCCCTTTATCAATATTGCTTCCCGGTAGAGAGTTCAGGATCAGATCCACCCCTGTGCCTTGGGTAAGCGCCATGATTTCATCGGCGTAATCGAGGCTGCGCGAGTTCATCACATGCGCGACACCTCGCTCGCGTAGCAAGGCACGTTTGTCGTCATTGCCTGCGGTTGCGAACACTTCTGCCCCTGCCGCTTGAGCGATCTGAAGCGCGGCCAACCCGACGCCACCTGTAGCCACATGGATCAGAACCTTGTCGCCTTCAGACAACCGCCCCACTTCTTTGAGAGCATAATGGGCCGTCGCGAAAGCTGAAGGAATTGTGACTGCAGCATCATAATCCAAAGCATCATGCATCGGGATCAACCCCTCCGCGCTGATCGCAAGAAAACGCTGCAAGCAATTGCGCCCCATACCCATAACCCTGTCTCCCAGGGCAAAAGCTGTGACCTTCTCGCCTACTTCGACAATATCTCCAGAAAACTCTAACCCCAGGTTTTGCCAAGCAGGCTCAGCTTCCGCATCTTCTGGCAGTAAAGCCGTCACTGCCATGATGTCTCGGAAGTTCAACCCAACCGCCCGCACCTTAATGCGAACCTCATCCGCCCCCAAAGGACGGCTCGGGCACTCAAAAAGGTCTAGCCTGTCAATGACCCCTGGTTGGGGCATAGTGACTTTAAAGTTACGCGTATCCTCTGCTTCGATGGTCAGCTGGCGCTGCGGGAGATCATCACGTGCGCGCACTTTTAGACGCGCGGCATAAATCGCATCTTGGCACAGCGCGATCTCGGTTTCCTCCATCGTGCACAAGATCGCGGACGCCAGCCGCGCGTTCATCTCGCTTTGCTCTTGGGCCACATCGATATGACGGAAGTTAAGCTCAGGCAATTCCGTTGACAGGGTGCGCATTGTCGCCATCACAGAAGCCCCCGCTACACTGGAGGGGGTCAAACAGTTCTCTGCAATCGCGCGCACGTTTTTGGTGGCAATCACGATGCGCGGTAAGGTGTGAAGTCCTCGTATGTCATGCAGCGCAACCCCCATCTCGATGAGCGTTTGTACCGGGCCGCGCACAGCCTCATAGATCTCAGCTGTTGTGCAATCTTCCGCCAAATCAGGGGCAGACAAAGGCCAAGCAAAAACAATACCTTCAATAGCAGGGGCTGCATCGTCCTTACTGGCGGCAGGCATAAGGATATCGGCCAAAGCATCCGTGATATCCTCACCAAGCGTGTCATGTCCTAGACGAGTAACATCTGCCCCTTGTGTTTGCATCGCCTCGATGAGACTGGCGGTTTGCGCAGTGTCCTCCCCCAAGACGAGCCAGCGCCCAGGCGTCTCTTTCAAGCTCAGATCCAATTCAACTAAATCTAACTCTTCGACAATAAAATCAGGCGGCGTTTGCGCGTCTTCCGGTACGGCTGGGGTCTGGGGCATCTCTTTGGCCCTCAGGCCAGAAACGCTCAACAAAATAGCGCCGTCGGCATCCGCGATATCTATTTTGCCACGCCCTTGTTCATAAGAGCTGCTCTCTCCAATCGATATGTTCGCAGTGACATCCGCAGGCAGACGAGCATAGCACCGTACCCGCGCAATTCCGGTCGGTAGCAGGGCGAGCTGATGCTGAGCCGCCACATCCCTATCGACCCAGAGCTGACCTGATAGAGTTTGCATACATCCGTCTAAAATTGCCGGATGGGCCACATATTTATTCAAAGTTGGCCGGCAGCTTTCATGCGCGGCAATCACGCCTACGGCGCTGTCGCGGTCCATCACAAGGCTTTGGATCGTGGCGAAGGCGGGGCCGTATGTGACAGCACCGGCATGCTCCAACTCTTCGTAGAAAGCAGAAATATCCGGAACGTGCAGGTTCGCATCTTTCCGGTGCCGCTTCGCCAAGTTGCCAGGCCGCGCGACATCTACTGGGCGCAGTACCGCGCTGGCCCGCAACACCCATTCTTCACCGCTGTTGCGCAACCGGCTGCTTACTTCAATACGCCCGCGGTCGGGCACAAAGACTGTTTGCAACTGCACCGTCCCTTGGGCGGGCAAAAACAGCGCTTTATGAAAACCGACATTCTCTAGTTCGAGTACTTTGTCTGGAAACAGTGCTTGCCCTGCAGCCAACATAACATCCACATACCCGGCGGCTGGAAATAGCGCTTCTCCGACATAACGGTGATCTTTCAGAAAAGGCGGGGAGGATAGGTTGATATCTTGAACCCAAACGTCCGCCGGCCCTGGGGTGCGGAGCCCTAAGAGGGGATGGTCAGGACAGGTGAAAAGTTGGAAATTTGAATCTTCTGAGTCCGCCCAGTAGCGGTCAGTATCCCAAGCATAGCTTGGAAGGGAAATGCTGCTATCTCTAGAACCATAGAGAGCTTGCCAGTCTAGATTGACCCCCTGCACAAAGAGCTCAGCCGCCGCTTCAGCGAAATAATCCAAGTCTGGATACTTGTGGCTCATGGATGACACCACATCTATCGCCGCCCCAGAGGCTAGCGCAGTGCTTGCGGTCAAAGGTTTGAGTGTTGTGTGTGGCCCAATCTCGAGAAAGGTCGTAGCGCCCATCTCAATCGCCGCCTCAATCGCATCCATATAGCGCACAGATTGACGCAGGTTTTGCCAGCAGTAATCTAAATCGAGACGGGTCTCTAACTTGCCTGTTACGGTAGACAAGAAATCCACTTTAGGCTGGGACCAGCGGATTTCTCCGACTTCACGCCGCAACCAATCTTCTGCTTCTTCCAAAAGATGGGAGTGCCAGGCGCCATCAATCTTCAACAATCGGATAAAAGTGTCTGGGTAGGTGGCCTCAAACTCCGTAACAAAGGCTTCAATCGCAGCCTTTTGTCCACTTATGGTCGTAGCGCCCGGCCCGTTTCGTCCGGCAATATCGATCGTTCCGTTGCCAGGCAGCATCGCCTCGACATCCTCTGGCGGCAGCCCCACGGCAGCCATCGCCCCTGGACGCGTTATATGGTCCAATATTGTACTGCGCTTGGATAAGTAGCGCACGGCGTCCTTTAGCGATGTGGCGCCACATTCAATCGTGGCAGCAACTTCGCCAACGCTGTGCCCCAAAACCATGTCCGGCGTAACACCCCAATGGCGCCATAGGGCCGTCAACGCATATTGCACAGCGACCAGAGCGGGCTGGGTCACCCACGTCTTATCAACATTACTGGCCTCTTTGTTTTTGGCCATTTCAGCCAGCACCGACCATCCACTGACAGCAGCATAAGCCGCGTCAAACTCCTCAATAGCAGCTTTGAAAACAGGCGCATGAGCCATCAGATCACGCGCCATATTCCATGACTGGTTGCCCTGCCCTGAATAGGTAAACACCAGCTTCGGCACATGTTTGACCTGCCCCATGCGAACATGTTCTGGCAACTCATCGGGCAGTTCTTCTGCGCTGAGAGCCTCAAGGCCTGAAAGCAGATCCTGTTCTGACTTGCATAAGATAACTGCCCGGTAAGAATACATTGCCGGGCCATCTGCTAAGCTTGCCGCCAAGCGGCTGAGCGAAACCTCTGCCAAAGAGCCATTTTGACGAGCCTGCAGAAGATTGCGCGCAGCCCCCGAAAGGGCCTTAGGAGAGGCGGCACTCAGAGGAACCAAAATAGGGCTACTTGTTTGAGTGCTATCGGGCGCTGAAACCGCAGATGTCTCCTTCTGAAGCGCCCCCTCTTGGCAGGGCGCCGAAGCAATTAGTGTGGAAGCATTGGTGCCGCCAAAACCAAAGGAGTTTACGATTGCGCGTCGCTCCCCGGCGACCGCAGGGAAAGGCGTGATCTTCTGGGGAACTTCTAGATTAAGTGCATCCAGCGGGATCGCCGGATTGGGATCGTGAAACCGGCGATTGGGCGGGATCTCTCCTTTTTGTAGGGAGAGAACTGCCTTGATGACACCGGCCATACCCGCCGCCGATTCAAGGTGACCCACATTGGGCTTGATTGAGCCAATATACAATTTGCGGTCTGGAATGCGTCGTCCAATAGCTTGACCAATGGACCCTGCTTCAATGGGATCACCGATCGGCGTACCGGTCCCATGTGCTTCAGCATAGCCAACCTCAGATGGGACACGTCCTGACTTTGCGAACAGCTGTTCGATAACATCTATCTGGGCCTCCGGGCTGGGAGCCGTCATCGTACCCGTCTGGCCATCTTGATTGACCGCTGTGGCTTCGATCACCGCATGGATACGGTTGCCATCGCGCATAGCCGCATCCAAAGGTTTCAGGAGCAATGCCCCTACTCCTTCTCCTCTCACATATCCATTTGCTGTCTTGTCAAAAGTCGATAACTGTCCTGTCGGGGACAGCATGCCAGCTTTTGAAAAAGCGACGAACGCGCCAGGGTGAGCAATTACGTTAACGCCGCTGACGAATGCCATGTCGCAACTGCCCGCCTGGAGATGACGCACGCCCTCATCCAAGGCGACCAAAGAAGACGAGCAAGCGGTATCTACCGATACACTGGGACCTGACAGATTAAGACGATGTGATACCCTATTGGCCACAATGGACATCGCATAGCCAGTGCCTGCATATTTTTCCTCATCTGCCGTGTTCATCTCGCGGATGGTTTTGTAGTCAGATTGAGAAACCCCAACAAAGACGCCGGTACGCCAGCTTACCACATCATCCATCTTTATCTGCGCGTCTTCAAGGGCCCCATATACCGCCTGCAAAACGAGCCTTTGCTGGGGGTCCATGCTGGCTGCTTCTCTCGGCGCAAGGCCAAAGAACTTAGGGTCAAATTGATCAATCCCAGGCAGGATCCCTGCCCATTTTGTGTAAGACTTTCCGAGAGCTTCAGGGTTCGAATCGTAGAATTTTTCGGTGGAAAAACGCTCATTGGGGATTTCAACAATCCCGGTGCCTTGCTCACAAAGCATTTGCCATAGACTGTCTGGATTATCTTCTGCGCCGGGAAACCGAAAAGCCAGTCCGATGATTGCGATTTTGGTGGCGTTATGAGGTTTGGTACTATCGTTTGCTGCAAAGGGCATTGATCTCATCTACCTTCTGTCCCTGTTCGGATCTGAGGCGCTTAGAGAATATTACGCCCCTCGAACTTGTTCTACGGCCGCTAGACCGACAGTGATCGCGATGCTTTTTCTGTAAATACTCCACCAGAACCGGAGATTTACCCAGACTTTTTTGTATAATTCGACATCTTGCCCTGATCCGGTACCCGGGCGACGAAAGATGCAAAGAGATCAAGTGAGGCCTTTAAACATCGAGACGACCCTCAGAATGTCGCTGAGGCCCATGACAGACCCATACCAAAGTATGGATTGGAAAAATCTATTAGGATGCCAGGTACTTCCATTGACAGCAGAGCTTGAAGCGGCTTCACGGGTTTGCCTCTGAGGCAAGAGTTGTTTTTGCGGGTCCCTCGAGGTCAATACGGCCCATAGCCTTCTGACTGCACGATCCGCTTTATCCTAAGTTTCCGCGTCTGCCATTCCTGCACTGGCCCGAATCCATAAGGACTGTCTGTAAGAAATCCCACTGGTTCGAGGCTGCGTTGTTTCCCAATCCGCCCCAATCAGCTGCCATTGGCGGGATTGGCCTGGCGCCGTGCACAGCACTGATCATGCTGTGGCCCTAACTCCACGCCCAGACCCCCAAAAGCACATATAGCTGATTGATAACATACCAAAGTTATGATCTATATACTTTAGATATTAACTGCGGCGCCCTTATTATGGGGTGAAGAGAGGTAGTACCCCATGGCTAACACTGTTTTACAAGCCGGACCACAGATCAGCATTCCTATCAACGCGCTGCAGTCAGACATTGCGCGCTATAGTCGTCGGGGTGATACCCTGACTATCCAACTGAAAAATGGTGATACGATCACCGTCAATGATTTCTACAAGCCTGCAGCGGACGGCTCCTTGCATAGCCTCACCCTGCGCGACAACACCAACGTCGACATCCAAGATAAGCCCGAGGAAGAACTCACCCCAGAGGAGCAAGCCGGGCTTCTTTCAGCAGGCTTGGCCGGCTTAGGGCTCGCCATGTCTGGCGGCGGCAGCAGTGCAGATGACGACGATGGCGACGCAGATGCCGACGCAGATGCTGACGCGGACGCCGATGCCGACGCTGATGCGGATGCCGACGCAGATGCTGATGCCGATGCGGATGCTGACGCAGATGCAGACGCCGATGCGGACGCCGATGCAGACGCCGATGCGGATGCCGATGCGGATGCTGACGCAGATGCAGACGCCGATGCGGATGCCGACGCAGATGCGGACGCTGATGCCGATGCTGACGCCGATGCTGACGCTGATGCCGATGCTGACGCAGATGCGGACGCTGATGCGGATGCCGACGCAGATGCTGACGCTGACGCAGATGCGGACGCCGATGCGGATGCCGACGCAGATGCTGATGCCGATGCGGATGCTGACGCAGATGCAGACGCCGATGCGGATGCCGATGCGGATGCTGACGCAGATGCAGACGCCGATGCGGATGCCGATGCGGATGCCGACGCAGATGCCGATGCTGACGCAGATGCAGACGCCGATGCGGATGCCGATGCGGATGCTGACGCAGATGCAGACGCCGATGCGGATGCCGATGCGGATGCCGACGCAGATGCGGACGCTGATGCCGATGCTGACGCCGATGCTGACGCTGATGCCGATGCTGACGCAGATGCGGACGCCGATGCTGACGCTGATGCCGATGCGGATGCGGATGCCGACGCAGATGCGGACGCTGATGCCGATGCTGATGCCGACGCAGATGCAGACGCCGATGCGGATGCCGATGCGGACGCCGATGCGGACCACGGCTTCGTCGACCCCATCCTTTCCGATGAAGGACTGCTCGGGGATGTGACCGGGAACAATGGGCCTTTAGGCCCCGTTACGGGCTCAGAAGGATTGCTGGGCGACCTTCTCGGTGACGGAACCCCCTTGGGAGAAGTCGGAGAGGAACTGTTAGGTCAGCCTGTAATCGGCGACGGAGGTATATCTGAGGATATCGGTCTGGTTGACGGTATCATTGCCGACGATGGCCTGCTTGGTCCTGTCACTGGGAATGATGGCATTCTTGGTGATGTCACGGGCTCCGAAGGTCTTCTTGGCGATCTGATTGGCAACGATGGTGTCTTGTCGGATGTCACCGGGGCAGACGGCCTGGTCGGTGGCTTGGTGGGAACCGGTACACTTGGAGAAACCGATGGAGACGGCGGTGACGGCGGCCTTCTGGATGGCCTTCTCGGCGACGGCAGTGGCCTACTTGATGGCGTCACAGGCGAAGACGGTCTCGTCGGTGGCCTCCTCGGCGGTGACAGCGGTCTGCTCGACGGCGTCACAGGCGAAGACGGTCTCGTCGGTGGCCTCCTTGGCGGTGACAGCGGTCTACTCGATGGCGTCACAGGCGAAGACGGTCTCGTCGGTGGCCTCCTCGGCGGTGACAGCGGTCTGCTCGACGGCGTCACAGGCGAAGACGGTCTCGTCGGTGGCCTCCTTGGCGGTGACAGCGGTCTGCTCGACGGCGTCACTGGCGAAGACGGTCTCGTCGGTGGCCTCCTTGGCGGTGACAGCGGTCTACTCGATGGCGTCACAGGCGAAGACGGTCTCGTCGGTGGCCTCCTTGGCGGTGACAGCGGTCTACTCGATGGCGTCACAGGCGAAGACGGTCTCGTCGGTGGCCTCCTCGGCGGTGACAGCGGTCTACTCGATGGCGTCACAGGCGAAGACGGTCTCGTCGGTGGCCTCCTCGGCGGTGACAGCGGTCTGCTCGATGGCGTCACAGGCGAAGACGGTCTCGTCGGTGGCCTCCTCGGCGGTGACAGCGGTCTGCTCGATGGCGTCACAGGCGAAGACGGTCTCGCTGGAGGCTTGCTCGGCGGCTTAGGTGGTGGACAAGATGACATCGTCTAACCGGTAGACCTGCGGAACAATTACAGGCCCCACATGACATGTGGGGCCTGTTTCCTTTTGGGCGACTGTTGAAAGAAAGCGCCGACCTAATGCAAAAGGCGGCTCCAACCTCGGGTGGTGCCGGCCATGACCATAGCTCCAAACAAGCATTTTGATTTGGAAGGCTGCCTACGTCCGCAACAAGCCTCAACTACAAGCGCAGATTAGGCCTTTCGAAAGCCCGAAAGGTGTTGGAACAGGCCGGTGCTGTTTGAGCCTTTAACCAATATAATATCACCTGCAGTGACCTGCTGGGTCAGGATGCCTTCAAGGTTTTTCACGTCTAAAATGGCGAACCTGGGGTCATTGCCAACCAATGGCAGGCTTGCCTTGAGTTCATCACCGACAAGATAGACGGCATCCAAAGGTTTCTCTTTGAGAAAGTTGAGAAGCGCATCATGTTCTGCTCGGCTCTGCTCACCAAGCTCTGCCATATCTCCAAGAACAACCATCCGTTTTCCGCAGCAGGGCATCGCAAGCATTTCATCTAGCGCCGCCCGCATTGAGGCCGGATTAGCATTGTAGGAATGGTCCAGTATCTTTGCAGGACCTTCCGAAGTGGCCAAATCGATAATCTGGCCGCGCCCTACGTCCTTTGCAAAGGTGGTCAGACGCTCAAGCATTGGCCCAATCGGTTGATCCAGTACATTGGCGACAGCAGCGACCGCCATTACATTATCAACCGCGTAGCGCCCCCCGCTCAGAGTGGGGACAATATGATAATCTCCAAAGACGTTCAGCGTGACTTGCATTGCTGATGGTTCTGAGGATGTCGGAAAGATGTCAGCCGTCTCAGACCAGCCGTAGGTCACAATCCTCAGACCCCTGCGTTCGGCGGCAGCCTCTACAATCTCATATTCACTCATATCCCGATTTAGGATTGCTACGCCCTGGTCGGGCATCTCAGAGAAAATCCGCGCCTTTTTCTGAGCGATGGTGGCCGTGTTCGTATGGTAGGCCAAATGTGCGGGATGAATATTGGTGAACACCGCAATGTCTGGTCGCGCCAGTCGGCTGT
This sequence comes from Sulfitobacter sp. SH24, assembly GCF_965641895.1. NCBI lineage: Bacteria > Pseudomonadati > Pseudomonadota > Alphaproteobacteria > Rhodobacterales > Roseobacteraceae > Sulfitobacter > Sulfitobacter sp. SH24. The sequence goes on along the minus strand of NZ_CBFFKK010000001.1, from coordinate 107,635 downwards.
TATCTTGCATTTGCCCGATGGCCATCTCCAGAACGCAATATTGCGTGTCCGTGGGAGCGCAACACAGGTTCCAAGCGAGTCCGCGCGTCATATTAGCGCTAAAGCGGGTGGCGTGAACCTTGCCGGCCGCACCAAGGCAATGGGCAATCATTGATGTCACAGTGGTTTTCCCCGCGCTTCCCGTAACACCCACCACTGGGCAGAGGAGTGATCGACGCGCATCTTTTGCCAAGGTCATCAACGCGGCGCGCATATCTGGGACCCGCAAGACAGAGCCCGCTTGGTCAAAAGCTCCGCTATTGTCGCTCACAATCGCGAGGCGCGGGAAAATCGCGTTCTTTTCCAATTCTTTATACGGAATGCCAAATCTGTCATCCGCATGGCGCACAAAAACGATATCATCTTCGCGAAAGCTTGAGGCGAAGATGGAAACGCCATTCAACTCTAGCTTTTCACTGGGAGGCATCAGCCATTCCGACCCCGGCAAAAGGTCGGTTATATTCTCTGTCGACCAGCGCGCCTGACCCGCGGCAGTGACCCGGCGGCGCTTTTGTTGATCGCAAAGCTCGATAAAACGATCGCGGTCCTTCAGATAGGAGCGATATGCGATCAACCCAGAAAGGTAGTGTTCAACATCATCAATGCGCACCCGGAACCCATGATGTCGAATAAAGAAGCTTCCAGTGACCGAGGCCGGATTTCTGAAGTGCATTGCGACTTCCGGAAAGAAGAACCCATTGGCCAGATACTGCGCCCTATGTTCCATCGCCTCGCGAAACGCATCGAGATCCAGCTCATCAACCACCTGTACCAGTGAAGCATCCCCTAGCGCCCTTTGCAGCAGTAGGCGGGTGGCGCAACATAGCTCCAGAAGGGTGGGAAAGGTGGTGATCCTTTCGCGGATAAAGGGCAAATAGTCTCGGACGTTGCGGACACCAAACGCAATATACTTTGGGTCCGTATCATGGCGAGACAGCTCATTCACACAATATGCCAGCCAGTGATCGTTGTACTGCCAATACTCTTTGACGATAAAATCGTCGACGGCACGGCGGGTCGCATCCAGCCAGCGTTGATCGCCAGTGGCTCCATACAATCGCATCAGCGCAAACGCCGCTTCGCCATCATAGTAAACTGTGCGGAAATCTTCCCTCGGGGTCAGTGTCTCCGCATCTAAAATGTGACAAAAACTACCGTTCTCTTGTTGCATTGACAGAATGCCATTGCCCAAACGAAGAGCCAGTTCGAGTACAGTTTTGTCACCGGTGACTTCGAAGAACTTGCAACACGCCAAGATGGCAACGGCATTACCACCTAGCTTTACCTCATTGCCCCGGTCCATCAGAAAGGCCGACGCACCGCTTGGCTGGCTGCGGTATTTTACAAGGTTTTTCGCAATCTGCCTTAAAGACCGATCAATGGCCTCACGCAGCACAGGGCTTTGCAACAGCTCATAGGCCTCGCACAGAGCATAGGTGCTGCTGGCATGCCGCAAAGTGTTGTAATGGTTGATAGGGCGATCAAAGCACGGATGCTTTCCATAATGGAACAAGCCGTCATCTTTCACCTGAGCCGCAAGATACTCAGCACTCTCACGTATCACCCCATCAAGGTTATCGGGCTGCATGAGGTTGAAGACACGTCTCCCCCCATTCAGCCCGGAAGGTTCGAGGTCAACCACTTCTCCTCGATCGTCGTCACGAAACATCCCCTCAGCTGAAAATAGATAGACGGTGTCTGAATCGTCTGGAACTTCAAACGCTTCCCCAAAGCGCCTCTTCCAGTAAACTTGGACGTTGTTGAGGTTCATTTCACAATGCGGAGTTTTGGCACCCTTATAAAACAGGGCACTTCCGTTCAATTCACCTTCGGTGACCGCATGCTTGAACCCTGCATCAAGAGACATCCCTTTGCGACTGTAGTTGCGCTTCACTTTTTGGAGGGCAGCTTTGTAGGTGGAAAAGGAAACCTCTTGTACTGACGTGGGCCAATCCAAACGCACATGGCGGCCCCCAAGCAGTTGCATAGAGCCCTTTTCCTCTAACCTTAAGCGCAACTCGTCTATGCTCGAAGCTGTGATCGTTCTGACCCGCGCGCGACTTTCGCCATCTGTGGCGGACACAAAAACGACAAAACGGGGATAAGGGGCCGGCAAAGGAGACACACGAGCGGTGAGCTTATCGATGAAATGCGATACTGAAGTGGTCATGATAAAATTCATCGCGCGCGTTGATCATAGCGGCAAAATGCCAAGAGAGCCCTGCAGCGCGACATCTCCTCCTAACCCCTTAATTTTTCAAATCATTCTCAAGTAAAAATCAAGAAGAGGCAAGGCTGGTGATCCTGCCATACAAACGGCACAGGGCGCGCATATTCTTTGAAACCGCAGGTCTATTCCACGGGTCTTGCACCTTAAATGACAAGAAATATGGAGCGGTTCTGGCTGACCTGCCGTAGCAAGTGCGCCGCTCATTCTATCAGTTTCGCAGAACCCTGACCGCCACCTCCTGAGCGAGCTGCTGTAAATCATCCCTATGCCAGGATGCAGCATTTCCAATTATGGAGGCCTGTGGCCCTTCCGGGGTGAGAATAACATTAAGGTGGAGCTCAAATCCGCTATCGACTTCTTTCGGCAAGTCTATCCGCTCCAATGATATGAAGCCGAAAGAAACTTTCCCAACCATAGCCTCCTCAAAAATCTTGCGAAAAGGAGAACTTGAGAAACGTCCCGTAGGGGCCCGCATATGAACAAGAAAACGCATCCAGTCCGCATTGGTCCGCACTTCCTGCCCCATTGAGGTGCCTTCATCTAAGGCCATGGTTGGCAGCATCTCGGCAGAGGCTGATATTCGATCTGAGACCCAGACAGGGCCTGCCCCGCGGGTATAACGAAGGGGAAACTCGATCATTTCAGCGCCGATGAAAGACGCCATTGCTGCCTCCCGGCGCCCGACCACGCTGTGCACCAACATGGCCTGCTGCCCGGCATGAGCGCAAAGCGTTTCTGAAAATGCTGCGTGTAGATGGCAGAACGCCGAAGCCCCTGTGCTTTTAGACAAACGCCCCAAGTCAGCGGAAGCCTGGGATGACAGAATGTTGTTAACTGTATTCGTTTTGCCGATGCTTCGGGGGGATAATGACGGCAAATCAAGCGCTTCACGGCCAATGTTCAACCTATCTGGCAAAGGATACAACGCCTTTCGCCAGAACGCTTCTTTCTCCACGGAACGCGCCAAGAGCTGCTTGTTTCGGTGCGAAATAAATCCACCGTGCGACAATGGTTTTGCACAGACAGGCATACTCAGCGCATGTTTGAGCAGCTCTTCAAGTAGCAAAGCAATGCTATAGCCATCGATGACGGCATGATGAATGCGCACCAAGATCACATCCCCCGCGCCGCCGAACTTTAGCAGGCGCATTTCAAACATGGGATCGGAGAGCGCGGTCAACGGGTCTGCACAGCGCTCCGAGAGGGCACTCTTCTGCGCTTCCTCAGGCATTTCGCCTAGGTCTTCTACAATCAATCCAATCGGATGGTTGGGCAAAATCTCAGCCCGCCAATCCTCGCCGCGCTCCACCAAGCGTAGACGCAAGGAATCATGCCTCTCCACAAGCCGATTGAAGGCTCGGCGCAACGTTCGTGCGCTTACTCCCGGCGTGATACGAACGGCCCATGAGATCGTTTGGTTGAGATGAAACCCTCTGGAGGTTTCGGAATCAAGCGCCGCGGCCAACATACGCTGTTGGTAGTGAGAAAGCGGGAAGAACCTTCCTTGCTGCAAAACGGGTATTGGCGCTGTCATATACGTCTAGGGCCTCCCTTACAGGCGCAGCCATTCTATGGCGGGACCTTATATGAGCAAAAATAATGACATGAGCGAAACACCTCAGGCAACAAAAGAACGCAAACGGGCGGAGATCAAACGGCGACACCTGGCGCCCTCATCTAGAAATCACCACATTCAATGATATCCCCGCACATGCCCCTCTATCTCTTCGGCAAGCCCCTGAAGATCAGCGGTACTCCAGCCTGCGGCATCCCCGATAAGAGAAGCTTGCGGCCCGCTTGGCGCGGGGTAGATGTTAAGTTGAGCCTCAAAATCGGTCTCTGTGGTTTTGGGCAAGGCCAACCGCTCCAACGTCACGAACCCAAAAGACACTTTCCCTTCAAGAGCCCCCTCGAAGAGCCTACGGAAAGGCGAAGATGACATCCGGCCTGTAGGTGTAGGAATATGCACGAGAAACCGGTACCAATCCCCATCTTCGGCCTGCAGTTTTCGGCCTGTAGGCGTTTCTGCGCAGAAAGCTCTCGTTGGCACCATCTCAGAGGATGCTGCCAACTGCTGAGACACCCAAGCCGGTCCTGCGCCTTTGCAGTACCTGATCGGTAGCAAAAGCATCTCAGCACCAATGAAAGACGCAACCGCCGCATTCCGACGCCCAAGTATGCTATGCACTAGAACCCTATCTTGTTCCGCTTGCGCACAAAGAGCCTCGCAGAACGCGGCGTACAAGTGGCAAAAAGGAGATACTTCCGTGGTCTTCGCCAAAGCCTTGATAAGCGCAACCGTTTGCGGTTTGAGAAAATTCCTCAGCGTGTTGGTAGGGCCGGTGTTGCGGGTCGACAAAGGGGGAAGCCCCTTGGCTTGACGCCCAACAGGCAGCCTCTTTGGAAGAGGAAGCAGCGCCTTTCGCCAAAACTCATCCTTTGCAGAAGCATTTTCATCCAGCTGATTGCGGCGATAGGCTATAAAATCCACATGGGACAAAGGCACATCAGTAACAGGCATGCTCAATGCATGCTTGAGTAGCTCCTCCAGCAACAAAGCCACGCTGTAACCATCAATGATGGCGTGATGTATGCGCGCCAAGATCACATCCCCCGCGCTACCAAACTTCAACAATCGCATGTCGAACATCCGCTCGGACAAAGCGGTAAGGGGCGCTTCGCAAAAAGACATGACCGCAGCCTGTTGCCTCTCATCAGACATGTCACCTAGGTCTTCCACAAGAAGCCCGCTGGCATGTTCGGGTAGGATCTCAGCATGCCAGCCAGTGCTGATCTGGGTGATGCGCAACCGCAATGAATCATGCCGTTCGACCAGCTTATCCAAGGCGCGCCGAAGGGTGCGAGAACTTACACCAGGGGTAACCTTCAAGGCCCAAGAAATTGTCTGGTCTTGATGGAAGGCATCAGGAGTGTTGGGATCAAGTGCAGCAGACAGCATGCGATGTTGATAGTCAGAGAGCGGCGCGTATCTTCTCTTCCGAAGAGCGGGGGATGTCATAGCCGTCCTTTGCCTCGCTCCTAGGTGAATGCTACCTTACACGTTTCCAGCTTTGCCCGTCACAGAGCATGCCAAGACAGCCTTCGACACGCAGCTCAGTCTCACGCAAGCGAACCTTAGCCCTATAGACTTTGCGGTTCTCAGCGTCCCAAACCCTACCATTTGCCCATTCAGTTGGGCTTACTTGCTCGAGATCCCAAAAGATTGGCCGGCCGACGATCTCTGTATGCGGGGTTCTGAATGTCTTATGAACATAACCACAAAGTAGTGCGCTATTGTCTTTGCAGGGCGCCACTTTGACGTGCAGATAGGCCCCAGTTCGCCCCTTTTCAGTCAACCAAATGCCAAAGGGCTCGGCCATCGCGCCTAAAGCTGGGGCGCAAAATGCGGTGAGCAAACCAATTGCCAGTTTCCGCATGCTCTCCCCCTGCTCTAGTGCCGATAACTGTTCAGATTAGAACGTATTTTGTCCCCACTCCTCTATAAGATGAGAGGCGAACTTGCTGTCAGAAAGCAACGCCTCAAACCCGCAAGCCTGCCAGGCACGGCTGGACCAAGCGTGTAGAGCCAATCAAGCAATCAGATCAAAAGCTTCAAAATCAGCCTTCAGCCCGATCGTGGAAATACGTCCGCCGTCATCCAAATCCCAGCTTTTCATATAGGTCAGGGAGCTATCTTGATGGAATGTGGCTTCATCAATAATCACCAATTCCGTTTCATAAGAGATCATCTGAACATCCTCAGCGTTCTCCATCAAAAAGCTGATAAAGTCCTTTACAGATTGATCGTACTTCCCAAACTGGCCGTCAGGCTGGGTGGCCTTAGCCTCACTTTGAGCCGCGGTTTCTTCAAAGCCCGACAAATAGTCCTGCGCTGTGGCATTCGTGATGATGTCACCTGTGGTAGAGAAACCGTATTCCTTCAATACAGCCGCAACATCCGTAGGCAGAGAGTTTGGCAGCACATAACTGCTTTCGACTTGGATTTCCGGCATCTCGACCAGTAAGGCTTCCTCACTGGCGACAGTATCCTCGGGATCTGAACTCTCCCTAAGCGCCAACTCCTGAAATTCCTTTTTACCTTCTTTTTCAATATGGTAAGACTTGTTCCTCATGTTGCTGAACACCTCGCTTCCTACTTCCAGCGCCAACAAAGGCGCTTTCAGCAGCTGCTCGGAAGTCAGCAAGCTAGCCGTAATGTCCATGGCCTGCATGAGTTCAGATACGATGGTCTCCACTTGGGAGTTCACAAGGCTGCTCGCAAAAAGATCGTAATCAAGCAGAGAGCCCCAGATCCCCTCTGCACCTTCACCAAAATCCTGTAGAATGTTCCAATCGGCACCAGAGATGCTGAGCAACATTGTTTCGAGAGACTTCTGGTCCGTTTCGTTGAGCTTGGTCTTCTCTACCGAAGTCCCCTTGGAGAGAGTGTCTGCGCTCTGCATCATATTCCCGACAAACGGGTCGAGGCCATAGGTCAAGGCTAAGGCGCTAAGACCCATACCGACATAATTGGCAGGCACCGTGAAGTTTACCGATTTCTCCGCATGATCCGGATCATGTCCAATGTTTGCCTCGGCAGCAAGTAATGTGCCTTCTTCCGCCAGAGAGAAGGACGCTAGCTCTGCTTCTTCGAGCAAAGCAGGCTCCATCAAAAGACCTGGCACAGCCCCCTCAAAAGAGCTTTCTTCTGTTAGGGGTGCGGCATTCATTTCATCTGTCTGCAGATAAATTGTCCAAATCAACGCGGCCAAGGCTGCGGCAGGATGCACCGTAACTTTGCGATCCTTTGCTTCTGCAAGCTGGATGATGTTCTGGCGCGCTCTAGACCTGTCCTCCTTGGTCACGCCCAGTTGCTGGACATAGGCCTCAACAAGATCATTCAGGCTATGCCCTTTGACAACAGAGCTCTGACAAGCGCTGTCGAGCATATAAATCGTTCTAATCCGGCAAAGGTGAACAAAAACATCACCTTTGGGGTCAAGAAAGACAAACCAAGGATCGCCCTCATCTGTAACGCCGCGGTCCGTACCGATCGTAAGATCTGCAAGGTTCAAAAGCCTATTGATACGGAACAAAGTCGCGAGCTCTTGATTGGTCCAATCATAGCTGCCCGCAGTTGGAGCATGGTTTTTCCGACGAGGGGCTTGTCTTGCAACGCGCTTCTGGCGCCCCCCAAGCTGCATCAAGGGGTCGCCCTTGAATCTGTCAAACGACATTGCGCCATCAACAAGCGCGAACAGGGAGCAAGAGCTGCCTTCTGCCTGAGTATGCGCCTCATCCGTATTTAGGCGCGGGAATTTAATAATGTCCGACATAGGTGTGCCTCAAAGTACAAAGCAAACCGACCGGAGCTAGAAACTCAGTGGGCCTGCGCCTTCGTTCCAAATAAAATATCATGGGTAATCGGGTCATAATAAGACAGCAGGGTCTTTACGAATGACCTTGGCTCTTGGCCCAGAGCATTCGCCCATTCCACATACCGGCTGCTAGGTATCTTGCCGCGGCCATTCTCGAGCTGAGAAATGAACGTGTAATACTCGAGCGACAAAATATTCGCCAAGTCGCGCTGTGAGAGCCCCTGCGTCTCGCGGAGGCACTTCAGCCACACCCCCATTTCGCGACGCTGGTCTTGCGCATTTTTTCTTACACTTTCGCAATCAGCGAGCATGAGCTTTGGCTTCCACATCTAGGATTCAATTAACATCCTCTAATATAGCACCACTTCCCTTGCTATATCAATGATGTTCAAAGTTCCTCTATGACCGCATTCCTCCTCTTATAACGTAGCGTAACGCTCCCCCTCACTCCTCCCGGAAGCTTTTTGAGACAGCTTCTGACAAAGGAGAGACGAGATAGTTCAGCACTGTTCGCTCCCCGGTTATAATAACGGCATCCCCTGGCATCCCTGGGGTCAGGTTGCCCTTAATACCTTCAGGGAGATTTGCTTCAGGAACATGAATGCGCGCTAAATAATAAGGCAGGTCATTTGGGTCCTTGGGGCTGATCACATCGCTTGAAACGGACTGTACGGTGCCAAATACGATTGGCATGAGCTTTGTTTTGAACGCACTGAGGCGCACTTCCGTCTCCATACCCGGCACAACGCTATCAATATCCACCGGTGCCACGCGGGCATCGATAACGAGATTCTCGTCCACCGGCACGATCTCCATCAACACTTCACCTGGCCTGACGACCGACCCGACAGTGGTTGCCTGTAGATCTTGAACAGAACCGGATGTTGGTGCCCGGATAACAGTGCGGTCTAGCGTATCTTTGGCCACCAAAACACGCTCTGTTAGCTCTGAGATCTCAGCTTGCACGTCTTTCAGCTCAAGATTGGCACGCTCTCTATACTCTTGAACCAACTTAAGCAGGTTCAAGCGCGCCTCACCTGTCGCTCCTCTCACCTGAGAAGCCTCCGAGATGACCTCCCCCAAACTGGCTTCCGTCTCGATAAGGGTATCTTCCCGCTCAACCAAACGGTTGCTTTCAATGACGCCTTTTTGCTCGCCAGACTTCAACCTGTCTAAATGGGCCGTGCGCAGCGCAACCCTGCGCTCCATCGCACTTTTTTGCAGCTCGAGCCCCGTAATCTGTTCGTTCAATTGCTCCAAACGGTACTCTAGGATCTCCGTTTGGGAGAGCAGAATGGACCGGCGATCCTCAAATATCTGGCGCTGCGTACGCAATGCCTTCTGAACTCTCGGGTCTTCCGACTCCAAAAGGTCCTGTGGGAACTCAACGCTCTCCTGAGAGGTTTGCTCCGCGAGCAGGCGCGCCTCGGTCGCCCGCGCTACATTCAGCCTTTGCATATGTAGGTTCAAATTCGACCGAGCTTCGACGCTCTCGAGGAGAATGAGGACATCCCCCTCTTTGACCTGACCCGCCTCTTTCACCCGAATTTCTCGGATGATCCCGCCATTCAAGTGCTGGACGACCTTTCGGTCCCCCTCCAAAGCAACTGTACCTGGCGCAACCACAGCACTGTCAATCACAGCTGTCGCGGCCCAACTCCCCAACCCGCCAAAGATCAGAAAAATAACCAGATACCCTAGACGGGCGTAAAATCGCGGAGAAGTTTTCATGATCCCACACTTCTTGTTTGCGTATGAAACAACGCGATACTCATCCTTGGCACAAAGCTCTTACGCATTAAGCACCAATGTTCGTGACTTTGGCAGCGGCCTGTTGAGGTGCCGCTTCAGGTTGTTTGGGCTTCAAAAGGTCTTTTGTGGCCAGCATCTTTTGAACAGCGCCATTGCTCAACATGAGGGTTTTGTCGGACGTCGAGAGCAAGTTCGCTTTATGCGTAATCACCACGACGGTCTTACCAAGCGCTTTGAGCGCGAGCAGACATTCTGCCAGGGCGTTCTCGCCTTCACTGTCGAGGTTGGAGTTTGGCTCATCCAGAACAATCAAACTTGGGGTGCGGAAAACCGCCCGTGCAAGCCCGATGCGCTGGCGCTGCCCGCCTGAGAGTTGCGCGCCGCCGTCGCCAATCTCCGTTGCGTACCCTTCTCTAAGACCCTGAATCATCTCATGCGCCCCGGCAAGCTGGGCCGCCGCAATGATCTCTTCATCCGTCGCATCTGTGGCAAAGCGCGCAATGTTCTCCGCCACCGTCCCAGAGAAAAGCTTAACCTCTTGAGCAAGATAGCCGATCGAGCCCCCCAGCTGATCCGGATCCCAGTGGCTAAGCTCTGTCCCGTCAAGCCGTACCGCGCCCGCCGCGGCGCCTGTTACGCCAACAAGCACCCGCGCAAGCGTCGATTTGCCCGACCCGCTTGGTCCAATCACCGCAAGTACAGTGCCGGCGTCAATGTTAAAGCTAATACCTTTAAGAAGCGGCTCACGCGTCCCGGGCACCACAGTTGATACGCCTTCAAGTGACAACGCACCCTTTGCCGGTGACTGCTCCAGCCGATCAGTCTCATCCAAGACGCTGTCGAAAAGCCGACCTAAGCGTTCATTCGCCTGGCGGGCGGAGATGAATTGCTTCCACTGTCCCACGGCTTGTTCGACCGGTGCCAGTGCCCGCCCCATCACAATCGACGCCGCAATCATGATGCCGGGGGAGATCTGCTGGTTCATGGCAAGGTAAGCGCCCGTCCCCAGGATGGCGACCTGCAGACTCATGCGTACGAACTTGGAACAGGACATGATAAATCCAGCCCAATCGCTCGCGGAGGCTTGGCTGTTAAGCATCACTTCACGCTGCTTGAGCCAGCGGCCAGAAAGCTCTTTGCCCATGCCCATAGCTTGAATCACATCAGCATTCTGCAAAGCAGCGTTGGCGAAATGCGCGGACCCTTGGCCTGCGTTGTTCGCCTCCTTCAAGGCAGATCGCGTCAGCAGCTCGTTCAGCAACGCGAGGGTAAAGATAATGACCGCGCCTGTCGTTGCGACAATGCCAAGCCAGGGGTGGAAGGCAAAGCACAATGCGAGGAACAGCGGCGTCCAAGGGGCGTCAAAGAAGGCCAAAATGCCCTGCCCTGTGATGAAATCACGCACTCGGTCGGCATCGCCCAATGCTGTCCGCGCACCCCCATTTGGGTTGGCCAACTGCAGGCGAACCACTCTTGAGAACATTGGCCCAGAAAGCACCTCGTCAAATTCCAAACCGGCACGCACCAGCATTCTTGAGCGGATGAACTCCAATAGGCCGTAGGTGACGAGAAGCCCCACCGCCACGCTTGTGATCATAAGAAGCGTATACTCACTCCGGCTGGCGAGCACTCGATCGTAAATCTGCAGCATGTAGAGCGGACCCACGAACATCAGCAGGTTCACAAAAAAACTAAAGATAACCGTCGCCAATAGGATGGCACGGAACCTTCCATAGGCCTGTTTCAATGCATTTGGTGCCGACATGAAGCAGCTTTCCCTCAAATACGCGTAGTTAAATTTGGGCTCTCATCCTCAGTACAGTGGATGTCTTACCCTACGTCAAAAAACCTTCGTGTCATAGAAAAAATGGGCCGCAATATGGCCCACTTATAGGTCAACAAAGATGACCCAGTTGAACACCGCAACATACAATATTCAGGCGAACTAAATTTTCGCCTGAATATAGCCCGATCTAGTTGATCTTATTAGCTATCAGCGGGCAGAGCTTCTTTTAGAGCGCCAATGTAAGCTTGGCGCGCGGTTTGCGTGATCGCAATCTCACGCTGCAGCTTCTGCACCTGCTGCTCGCAAATTTGAACATTCGCAAGCTGCTGCTTGGCGTCATCGCTCAGATTATCTGAATCGTATTCACGCCCATCAATGGTAACTTTTGCCAAAACGGCCTCCCTCAATACAAAATTATATAATGATTTTGTAGGCGAAGCTCCACTCAAGAGGAACCCCCAAGGCCAATATATAAAGGGAAAATTTGTATTTTTGGTAATTTTTACAGGTACGCTCGCATGGGTTCGCGCTATGCGCGAAGCAAGCCAATCTCAATTCGACAGATCAAGGTCCATACTGTGAACTAAATGCAACCTACACGCGCCCCAGCATCATGCCCAATCTGATCTAAGAGGAGGTCGCCGCAACAATATCTTGCGCCACATGCCTCCATGATCGTAGACCGACATGGCCTTGCGATATTTTAGCCTTTAGCTCGGAATAAAACTTTTTGTCCGAGCTTAGGCGCTCAACGAGCGCCGCAAGTGATTGAGGATCATCAGGGTCAAAATACTCAGCGAGATCACCACCGACTTCTCGTAGCGCCGGGACATCCGCCGCTATTCCTGGCGTTCCCATCCAAAGCGCTTCTCCAAGCGGAAGCCCCCACCCCTCCATAAAACTCGGGATCGCGAGAGCCAGCGCGTTCTCATAAAGAAACGCCAACTCGGCTTGGTTGGGATCAAGCACAAACTCTATTTTATCTCGGATGGAAGCGTATTCAGGTCGATCCACATAGGCGCATGTCCGTTTACGCTTTGCGCCAGCTAGGATCAGGTGAGGCACCGGGCGCCCGGCCTGCTCTAAAAGTAGCATTGCATTCACAAGGCATTCTAAATTCTTCCGCCCCGTCATTACCCCCACCCCAAGCAGATAAGGCACGCCTGGCAGATCGAGACTGATAGGCTCATCCGCCTTGCGCAGTTCTTGGGCAAGCGGCACCGGTACGACTGGCGGCAAGGCGCACATGCGACCTGCCGTAGAGAACCTTTCAATTTCATCTTTGGTGAATACAGAGTTTGTCAGCAGCTTTTCGGCATGCTCAACAACGATGTGATTGTCATGCGCAAAATTGCGCGCGAACATGCTTTGCCGCGGGTGCGCGTATTCATGCAGTGGGATCATATCATGCAGCAAAGGGAAAAACCGCGGCCGAACTCCCGCCTCATCCATCGCCACAAGATAGTCAGATATCATTTTGGGCCGCCCCAATGAAACCAGTATTTGCCCGTTGAGATCAACTTCGCGCACAGCGCCCGCCGGCACGGAGACACGCCATCTTTTCAAGCTGAACATTTGAACAACTTTGCGCATCAATGGATGGAGCGCATCGCGCAACGCATGTCGCCCCGGATAGCTATAGCGAAATCGTAGAGGCTTTGCTTCTATCGGAAGGCCGACATCAAAGACGCCATTCGCCGAGGCGGCTCCGATACGCGGCGTGACCTCAAAAAAACGGTCATGCGCAGGTGAGAAGATGACGAAGCGGACGTCCGCCTTCGACTGCGCCAACTCATATCCAACCTCTAGCACCGTACGGGCGATACCGTAGTACTTGAATTTAGAGCCAGCGGACAAAAACAACTCGGAAAGATCGTAATACACTGTCGCCATAGCTGCTCTCTATCATCCCTCGGAGTGTATAAATATCCCGTATATTTGCAGGGATGCTAGGTAAAGACAGTATACGGCCTTGCAAACTCCGACCACCAAGCTGGCACAAAACTAAAGAAATTGGCAAACACTGCGCGCTTTTCCACCCACAGTCAGTAGCGGCAAATCGCATGAGGCCGACCCCAAGCAAAAAGCCCCCAGAAGGTCTGGGGGCTTTCCGTCGACAGGAAACCCTGCCTTATGATTTAGCTTACGCGAACTGGAAGTTCTCGTTGTTGAGCATCTGACCAGTCAGGTTCTCAAGGCGGATCTCAAAGTCCAGACCCGAAGCCGCTGGATCGTTTGCAGTGACAACGATGTCGGTGCCATCATCCACGATGCTCAGGTCGGCAAGACCAGTGATACCCAAGCCCGACACATCCAGGATGGACAGACCGGAAAGACCTTCAGATGCGAAGGTATCGAAGCCTGTGATGCTCCAGATGTCACCCGCAGTGGCAACGTCAGTTGTGAACTCGTAGGTCACAATGCCGTCGTCGTTTGCAGCAACTTCATCCAGCTCAGTGACTGCAGCCTGCTGGTCGTTGAACCGGATTGTCACGTTGCGGTCCACAGTCTGGATACCACCTGCATTGGAATCCCGGTCGGTTGTGGGGTCCAGCATGGTCAGGGTCAGAGCAGACACTTCGCCTTCATAGTCAGAGAAGTCGATCAGCGACAGGACGTTGGTCAAACCATTGACTGTCACTGTGTCTTCCGGAGAAGCACCGTTGTCACCGCCACCTGTGATGTTCAGCGTCCGCGCAAAGACGGTTGCTTCATCATAAGTGCCTGGTGCACCGGTATCATCATCGCCTTGGCCGTCGAGCAGGTTCAGATCGAACACATAGTTGTTCGTAAATGTACTCTGATCATCATCCAGGTTCAGGTTGATCGTCCGGTAGTTCCCAACTTCGATCTCCGCACCCCCAGCACTGAAGTCGTTCAGGCCTTCAAAAGTTCCGGGGTTGAGGTCTTCAAAGTTCAGGTTCAGCTCATTGCTGTTGTTGGCGGCACCAGCGACAAAGCGCAGGTTATTGCCTTCAACTGTCGAACCATCGGTGTTGACTGTGATCTCTTCGTCACCGCCGGTGTTGATCATGGCCAAGTCGCCATTGAGGCGGTTGATCACATACTCTTCAACACCGCTTGCCGTTGCCGCATTGAACACACCTTGAGCATTCGCAAGAGTGGCATTGAACGGCGCACCGAACTGAATGGTCTCAAAGCCCGAGATGACAGCACCCGCTGTAAGTACACCGGAAAGCTGCAGCGTATCATTCGAACCTGCAGTACCAGTCACTTTGTCAGCACCAGCGTTGTTCAACACACCACCGTTAGTGGCCAGAACCAAATCACCAGTCAGGCCAGAACCGTCAATGGTTGCAGCCGCACCAGCCGTACCGCCAGGGCCATCCGCGTCTGCGAATGTGTCCACAGCAATGGTCAGATCCTGCGTCCCTTCCAGGGTCAATGTATTCAGCGCCGCGGCGTTGAACGATGTCACCTGGTTGGTGGTTTGAGCCCGGCCGTTGGACTGGATTTCCAGTGCACTGACACCTGCTTCAGGGTTGGTCACCGACAGGTTATTGACGGTAAGCTGCCCATTGGTGCGCGCTGTGTTCTCCAGAACGACTGTCGCCGTACCAACACCAACCTCATCCTGGATTTGATCCAGAGTGATTGTTCCGAAGTTCTGGTTGGCATTGTTGTTCGCGAAGGAGTTCAGAGTTTGGTTGCGGCCGGAAATGATGGCATCCGTACCCTCATCCAAGTTGCGCAGTGTGGTGCTTGCACCGAAATTGGTCGCAATTGCCACTGTGTCCAGACCCATCATATTACCGTTGATGAAGTCCTGCGTGGTGGTGCCACCACCTGCAACGACCAGGTTATCCACATTGGTGAAGGATTCCCAAGCACGCATGTTGCCAGCGCTGTCCATGGTTCCATCGACAGAGGAGCGAACTTCGACAGTGTTCACGCCACCTTCGCCGTCAATGGAGATGCTGTCCTTCATGTCCATGTTGGTGAGGTTGAAACGGTCGTCGCCGTCCCCGCCAATCAGGTCGAGCGTGAAGTCGTCATCTGCTGCAACGTCGTCAGACACATTCAAGCTCAGGTTAGAACCTGCATCACCCATGTGGTAGGTGAACTGCACAACGCCATTGTCGGGGTCGAGGTATTTGTCGAACACGTCGTTGCTAAGCAAATCTGCAGCGATCATGGTCTGGCCGTCAAAGCCTTCAGCGTTGAAGACGCGGACGTTCTGCAGACCAAGGTTGCCGCCATTGGTGGTCAAACGACCGTCAGTGGTGGTCTCTTCGCCGTTGGAGCTGATGGTACGGTTACCGATCTTCAGATCACCGGTGTCCTGCGTGCCGTCAGCATTGCCGCGGGTCACATTCACCACTTCCAGTTGCTCTTCCGAGAAGATGTCACCACGGTTCAGCGACCGCAGAGTGGAAATGTGGCTGTCGTCATCGACAACAACGTCCATTACCTCGATGCCGCGCTCGCCGGACATGCCCGCGATGTTCACGCCACCCCCTTCAGAGCCGTTACCAGCATCGTCCAGGAAGACAGAGGTGCGTGTCGGCAGCATCTCAAGGTTCTCACCGACTTCAACGCGGTTACGCACGTCGATGCCTGTGAAGCCCAGCAGAACAGCTGTGGCCGGGTCTGCATTCAGTGCACCGCCTTCGCTGTCAGAGATGGTGAACACACCGTCGCCAACATGGGAGACCGTCAGGTTCTCCAGGCCAGCGGTGGCATCGATCTGAGCTGTCAGAGCGGTTTCCAGATCGGCCCAAGTGTCGGCTGCCGAAATATCAGCAGATTCCAACTCGTATTCTGTGCCGTCCAATTCGAAGGTCACTTTGCCAACAGCAATGTTGGACAGCTCAGCACCGGGAACCAACACGTCTGCGTTAATTTCCTGGATGGTCAGCGTCAGGATGGATTCAGAATCCACGTCGCCTTCCAGATAGTTGGCGTTGATGTAGGCTGTCAGACCGGCGTAAGGATCGGTCTCGTTCAGACCAAAGGCCGTGTCCATCGGCTTGGAGCGAATGTCTTCGATCTGGATGTTGCTGCGGCTGTTGTCAGACCACCACTGCTCGACACCCATCATCTTCTCCGCATCGATTTTGGAGAAGTTAAGGAACGGCGCGCCGCCGGTATCAATGTTGTTGGTCTGCTCACGCAGGTTCACAACCTCGATGCCGTTTGTTGTGGCAGAAATCGCCGGGCCAACAGGAACGGTGCCAGAGGTGGTCAGCGTCAGGTCCACGTTCAACGTGTCCATGCCTTCGCCACCGTCCAGCATGTCGCCGGATTCAAAGGTGTTGGTCACAGCGCCCAGCATGTTTTGTGCGAGCGGTGCCGTGAACACATCATCACCGGAGGTGCCGGTCAGATCGTCAACGCCAACGGTCAGGACAGTGGAGCCAGCCGGTGTTTCGCCGTAAGCGTCCACATAGGCATCAGTCTCGGCTTGACCTTCTGCAACGGATTCAGGTGTCGCATCCACACCATCGAGAACGCCTTTGGCAGAAGCTTCAGCGGCGGCGTTGATGCTGCCGTCTTCATTGAAGTAGGAGAAGCCAGGAATGTCGGCAGTCGACTGAACCCAATCGAGCGCAACGGCTGTTTTGTTGTTCAGGATGGTCAGGTCTTGACCAGCAGCGGAATCCTGGGCACCCGACTGGATGTCGATGATCATGCGACCTGCGGATTTGCCGCCAGCTAGTTCACCCACCCAGTACGCCAGGCCATCGGCATCGGGAGCACGGTTAAACAGGTTGAGGTAAACAGCTGTAATAAAGGCCTCTGGCGACGCCACTTGCGGGTTCGCCAGGAAAGGATAAAGGCCTGTCGCTTCGGGCTGAACCGAGAACGACTGCGCAATGTCCAGGTAGGACATGTTGGGGTTGTTATCTAGCTCATTGATCCAATAGTTGAGCCCCGTTGGGTTGGGGGCGCGATCAAAGTAGCCGATGTACAGCTGTACGATCTGATCGATTTGGGCTTGCGTAGCCATGGGTGAAATACCTCCAGAAATTTGTGAACCGCGTTCACTGCTCGATAAATGCCTCGGTCAACAACGTTGCCCTACAGGCACGACCGAACAGAGCCTTTGGCTCATAAATCATGGTATAACTTTAACTGTACACTTCGCGCAATAATAAACTGTATAGCAAAACTCATACCCCCATAGGTGGTGCCTTTGTCCTGGCGACCGAGAACACCCGCAGGGCGGCCTGTCGGAGAGGGTAATCGTGCAACAGGCCACAAAGAGTGCGCGCCGCGTCCAGAGGCCAACAAGCCATATTACTTAATAGATATCAGTTATTTGAGCGGCGAATCTAAGATTATAGATTAACTTGAGAGAGCGCCGCAGAATATGTGCAACAAACCCCTATGAGCGCCAGCCCGCGCTCCGCTTAAAGCACAGGCGCCAAGCCGGAACACCATGACCTATCGGCCTAGAGCTCAAGCGCCCCATCCCCTCTTTGCAGGCCGCGCCAACCCTAAGGCGCCAGTCAAAACAGCCTGAGGCGCTTGCCAGGCTGATCCTCCTCCAAAGACGTAACCTATTATAGCGACAGCAGCGCGTTCCCCTCACGAGGCGCTCGCAACACCAAACCTTCAGTTTCTCTGAAGACTGCGCAATACGCGATCTAGTGCCTGGCCCTGCTTGGAAAGCTTCGCGGGACTATCTTTAACCAGATTATAATAAGCCGCCGCATCATAGGTTTGCATCGGCAAGCCCAAATCCTTTGCGGTCAGGCGACCCGTGGCCGACAAGACAAAATAGGCCGCAACGTAGAGATTGGCGCGCGCCGCAACGCGCGTCGATTCCGCATCCAAAAGCGCTTGCTCAGCATTAAGAACATCAAGCGTGGTACGCGCACCCAGCCTCGCTTCCTCACGCACCCCTTCAAAGGCCGTGCGGGCCGCTTGTATTTGGCGCTCCGACGCCTCCAGCTGGGCGCGCGCAGACCTCAGCCCAGCATAGGCATTGCCAACATCCTGGACGACATTCTTACTAACGACATGCAAATTGGCGCGTTGGCTATCATGCTGTGCCATCGCACGCCTCACCGCAGAAGACAGCGCGCCTCCTTGATAAATCGTCTGATTGGCTTCCACCCCCACATTACCACTGCGGGTATAGCTGTTACTATTGAACGTTTCCGTCAGGCCATAATTCCCCTTGAGGGTCACGCGAGGCGCCATGGCCGCCTCGTTGGCGCTTACCGCCAAACGAGCAGCTGCCACTTGATGTTGCGCCGCCAAGACCGAAGGATGCCGGCGCACGGCAAGCGCTTTGGCCGTCTCCAAACTTGCCTCAATGTTTGGCAGGCTTGGTGGGGGACTAAGATTGACAGGCTTGCGACCTATGGCCGTGCGGTACTCTTCTACTGCGCGCAACAACTCCCCTTCTGCAGCAGCCAGATTGCTGCGTGCCTGTGCGAGCTGCGCTTGGGCAAGTGCGACATCCGTATTTGTAACTTCCCCAACCTCAAGGCGATAGCGCGTCGCGCGCAGCTCTTCGACAAGGAACTGTAAGTTCTTGTTGCGCAGCTCAACAACGTCAGACGCCTCAATGACCCCCATATAAGCCGCCACAGCCCGCAGAAGCACCCGCTGCTCAATATCGATCAATGTCTGCCTGGTCGCCAGCACAGTCTCCTTAGCCGCCTCAACCCGGTACTGACTGGCACCGAAGTCATAAATCAGCAACTCGGCAATCAAATTGATTGAGGCGGTGAGGCTTTCAGTCGATTGCGCGGTGGGGATGCCAGAACTCCGCAGAGAGCCAAAGTTCTGCGTCAATCCCCCCGCCCAACGCAGCACAGGTTCTAGCGTAGCCTGGGCGCTGGCCACCTCCTCATCTGCGGCCCGTAGCAGGGCCCGGTTTTGCTCTAGCAGACCTGAATGCTGATACGCGCCAATCAGAGCATCAGCCAAAGTCTCTGCAAACGCGGGGCGAGGCAGTATCACCACCAATGCGAATGACAGCGCCGTGACGCCCCTTCGCACAGCGCCTTTAAACCCGACCATACCCATTTGACTGCCCACTGCCTGCACGTACCCACCTTGCAATCCCGCCAGATCAAACAACTAGGGAGTAAGGGGCTCTACGCTTTAATTTATTTATAGTGTATCATCTTTACTCTACTGCTAGGTTTCCCTCCCCTTTGTGTCAAGCAAAGCCACCACTCCAACCCCTTAGAGGGTGAGGACCTTGGCAGCCGCCTCAAGACGCCATGCTCGCATCCCAGAACCCTGCGCCTCTAAGGCCACACTCATGCCACATGCTTTCTCTAGAGAGAGCTTTCGAGTTCGCCCGCCCCCCGCGATCTGACAAAGCACCAAGTGCATCCGCCACCCTTTGCCTCACTCTGGAAGCCAAATGACACCATATTTTCAGTTGTCTGACACAGACAAAGCTAATTTTCTCAATGAGAATTGGTCTGCCTTGAACAGTGGACACAAGCACAACGAAACAACCGTCACTTATAGCTTCCTCACCCATGAAGATGGCCGGGTCTCAGAAGACTACCTGGATGACGCACCTTTCGTCTTTGAAGCCTTCTCCTTGGCGGAGCGGCAAGCTGTCAGCTTCTACTTAGACTACATCGAGAGCTTCTCGAAGCTGACGTTTAAAGAAGTAGAGAGCAATGACGGGCAGTTGGGATTTGGCTTTCACAACATGGAGGTCGGAGGTTACGCGCATTACCCCTACCCCGGCGATCAAGCCGTATTTCTCAACACCGACGCGCGCCTGCAAACACAGCGCGAAGACTTCCACTATATTTTAGCCCATGAGATCGGTCACGCCGTCGGCCTGAGCCATCCCTGGGAAGGCCAAATGCCCGCTTTCGCCGAAAGCCCCCACGATATGCGGCTCGTGACCACCATGTCCTACAACAGCGTTCTGTTCGACAGTGGCTCCACCCAAAAAGGTTTTGTTACAGGGTTCCAAGCGCTCGATATTGCCGCTCTTCAAAACATCTACGGCCCGCGGATATCGAACGTCGACAATGTCTTCGCGCTCAATGAGCACGGGCACATGGGCAAGTCGGGTGCGCATTGGAACATGTCCATTCTTACGCCCATCACCTTGGTCGATACCGGCGGTACGGATACCGTGGATGCAAGCAGCTTGACCCAGACCAGCACGACAATATTCGATTTCAGCAAAGGTCTATTTCTCGACACAGAGCAAATAATCGAAGTCTACAACTGGAACCAACAGACCTGGGCGGACCCCATAACCCCCGACACCACCCTAGCCCGCCTACAAATCCAGCCCGGCACTGTCATTGAACATTACATCGGCACCCACGGCGTTGATCTGGTGATCGCAGGCTATGGAGATCAGATCATTAACGGTGGCAGTGGCGTTGATACGGTTAGCTATACCGGCCACCAAAACAGCTATACGCTGGCGCTTAGCGCCGACCGCACCGCCCTCATTGACCGTCGTCCTGAGCAAAATGGTACAGACACCCTGGTCGACATCGAATTTCTAAGCTTCGATACCGGCATTAAGGGCGATAAGTTCGACTTGTCGCTCTTCGGAGGCTCCGCACAGCTCGCCGAGGCAGATATGCTAAATATGGTGGAGCTCTATATTGCCTACTTCAACCGCGCCCCTGATGCGATGGGCTTGAATTATTGGGGCACCGAGTTTTCCAAAGGATACTCCTTGCCCGAAATGGCCGAGAGCTTCTTCGTGCAACCTGAAACGCGCGGCACTTATGAAGCCGCTCTAGACGCTGACGGGACTTTAACGGATGCGGATGCTTTTGTTGCCGCCGGTTACAATAATGTGCTTGGCCGTACGGCGGATCAAAGCGGCTTCGACTACTGGGTGAATGAACTGCAAAATAACCCCGACATCACGGCGGGCATCTTCATCCTCGCCATCCTCAATGGCGCCAAGTACCCCAGCAACCCCACTCCCCAATCTGCTCTCGATCAGCAATACCTTGAGACAAAGACAGACCTAGGCGCCTATTTTGCCGTCATTAAAGGCATGTCGGATGTTGATCATGCCGTTGAGGTCATGGGGCAGTATGATGGGACCGAAGCGGGCATTGAGGCCGCCATCAATGCAACAGACAGCTTCTACGGCGACGCTCTCAATGCAACCCAGGGCGAGTTCTTAATGCCTATGATCGGCGTGCTGGACGACCCTTTTGCAATAGCGTGACATCCGCCAAAAGGCCCAGCCTCTCAGTAGCCGCACCGTTCTTAAGCGAACCCATCACAAACCGCCCCGCAAAGGGCAGCTACGCTTAAATGTGAGAGATGGAGCCTGTCTTGTGGCATCTCAGGTCTCGAGCCCGCATATACGCCCCGCCGACACCACCCGTGCGAACCGATCCCCCTAGGACTTCGAGGAAAGCCGCCTGCGGCCTTCCCTCAAACCCGTATGAATCGATGCCAAAGAGCGCGCCCAAGGATCATAGACTTGGCCGTCGAAAGACAAAAAACGCAAAACTGATTCAATGAGCGCATAATATCTTTAGTATATCCAATATACCTAAGTATGTCACATTAAATACCTAAGTATATTTTAATGACTTATTTATGCCCCATACATCAAAAAAACCACAATCATTACATCTTTAGAGCTATTCCATATTGCGCGCACCCTAAAGTTGTGCCTTGATTTAGAGAAGCGGACTATCGCTCATCGCTAGTGCAGAAGCGCTATGTATTTAGGTCAAACGAAGAGGTTATTGCTCCCCATGATTATTAAGTTCCTCAAAATATTCGCGCGCGACGAAGACGGTGCAACTGCAATTGAATATGGGCTGTTTGCTGCTCTGATCGCGGCCGTTATTGTCGGCACAGTCACAACGCTTGGCACACAAGTACACAGCGGCTTTGAAACTATTAGTACTGAGCTATCAGGCAATACATCTGTAGACTAATCATAACATCTGTAGACTAATCATAATTTAAAGTATTGAAATTGCGGATTTTTTACGTCATAATCTCCTCTCTAGCTCTGGCCTGCGGCGTGGCCTGGGTGAGCGTTCAGGCGAATAATTCGCCTGAACCGCCTCCCATCCCAGAAATAGCGACCAACACGCCACTTATTGCGCCAACAAAACAATATCTATTCGCAGTAAGAGAAATTGAAACAGGGCATTCTATTTCTCCTGACATAATCAGATCACAGGAAATAGAAGTCAGCCAAACCAGCGACAATCTAATTCTAGACACACCAGAAAACAGGGCTGCATTGACGGCATTGCTCGCCAGCCGAGCGATACCAATGAATACACCTTTTGTTTCGACAGACCTCTTACCACCCGCAAAACCCGCCGCTACTGTCGAAGTCCCGCCTACTCCAATGGAAGCAGGGTCGCCGACCGGCGTGTCGGCTTCCCTTAAGCCCAATATGAGGGCCATCGCCCTGCCTCTGACAGGAGAAACGGCCACTGCCGGCTTAATCTCCCTCCGAGACAGAATTGATATTATGGTTTCTTACTTGCGACCCGATGGGGTTCGCGCCGTCCGCACGGTGCTGCGCAATGTGCAAGTGATCGCGACGGATCAACCCGAGACATCTAACGGTAAAGCAAACCGCACCCCCCCTAAAGTGATTACCCTAGAACTCCATCCCGAGGGGGCTAAAGTGCTGACTTTGGCCAAACATACTGGCGACCTGATCCTAACGCTTAGCGACGAGACCGGCGATGAGATGCCAATAATCGCCGATGATACGCCGGTCCTGTCTACGCAAATCTCTGGTCTTCCCGCACCCAGTATAGCGCCCCCCAGCCCACCCGCCGTCCAAATTATCCGGGGCAGCACCAGCAAGAAGGATCAAGCCCAGTCGACACAGTAAACGTTGCCCCACGGCTGCCGAAATCTGCTTCAGGCGCTGCGGGATCGCTTCGATAACCCCATATTAATTAAAAGTTTTATGATTTCAAAAGTGCTGCCCACACCCGCCAAACTTTTAACTCTTCTTCTCTTAGGAACCGGCGCCATGGCACTGCCAAAAGCCACGTCAGCCCAAACCTTAATCGAAACCACCGGCCGTCCCATCGACTTGTTTGCTGGAGAAGGCAAACTGGTGAAGCTTGATACGCCATCGCAAACTGTGTTTCTGGCCGACCCCGAAATTGCGGACGTGGAGATCAAGTCACCAAACTTGGTTTATATTTACGGCAAAGCCATGGGGGAAACGACACTGTTTGTCATCGACACCGATGATGAGGTCTCCGTTGCCAGTTCCGTCAAGGTGACAACGAATGTCGACGCGTTGAATAATGCGGCCCAAGCATCTGTTCCGGGCAACGCGTTTTCAGTGGTCGAAGTTGACGGCGCCCTGGTCTTGAGCGGTCGCGTGGGCACTTTGCAAGAGGCCGAACAGGTAGAGAGAGTTGTTCAGCGCCTCGCAGGCGAGACAGTCCCTGTGGTGAACGGTCTGGCGCTCGACACACCGCCCCAAGTCAACCTTCAGGTCAAAATCGCTGAGGTCTCACGCACCGTAACGGAAGACTTAGGCACCAACTGGATGTCTTTGTCGGGCAATGGCCTGACGGGAGGGACTGCGGTTACGGGGGGATATTCCTTAGCTTCTCAATTCAGCGTGGGAAGCAGCTTTCAAGGCGTTACGCTTGAAGCACTCAAAAACGAAGGCCTCGTGACCATCTTGTCAGAACCAAACTTGACGGCGCGCTCGGGCGACAAAGCCTCGTTCTTAGCCGGGGGGCGGTTTCCCTATCAAACTCAATCAGGCGACGGAGAGGTGCGTGTTGTGTTCGAACCCTATGGCGTTGAACTGGATTTTGAACCTGAGGTGCAAAGATCCGACAAAATCAAGCTAATCGTCAACACCAAGATCCGTGAGATCGACTTCTCGAAAGGCAGCACCACTGATCTGCAAAACCTTCCTCTTATTCTCGAGCGCAGCGCCGCCACGACCATTGAGGTGAGCAGCGGCCAGAGCTTTGCGATCGCTGGCATGTTCAAGGCAACATCGCAGCAAAATATCAAGCAGATCCCCGGCCTGGGTGAGATCCCTCTTATTGGAGCCCTCTTCCAGTCTACCAGCTTCCAAAAAGGTGAGACCGAGCTTGTCATTATTGTCACGCCCTACTTGGTCGAGCCAGGCACCCCTAACAAATTCAAAACGCCGCTCAACAAATTTGCACCCGCAAGCCGACAAGGGCGCAACCTACAAGGCGAGCTCACCTTCGGTGTGGCAGCGGATGGTCCAAGCTCGGTTTCGGTAAAAAGCATCAATGGCAAGGCAGGGCTTATTCTTCAATGATCTCCCAGTTCGTCAAACCCTCCGTTGCAAGCACCATGATTGCCATATGCTTTTCAGTATCGGCCTGCACCACACCGCAGCCCGCTGTCGGCGTTACAGAAAGGCTGTCCGCCCCTTATGTAGAAGCACAACATCAGTATCGATTTGCACCCAAATCGTCAGCCCTGTCGACATCAGAGCGCACAGCAATCAACCACTTTCTACATCGGCATTCTCTGCGCGCAGGCGACGTCGTGATTGTGAGCATTCCGACCAGTGGGTCGCCCAAAACCGACGCTGCACGCGTCCAGACAATACACGCAGCCCTTGCACGCGTACCTGCCCGCATTCGCATCGGTATGGAGGAGAGCTTCTCCACCGCACCCACAGTGCCACGGCAAACAGGTCTCATTCGAGTAGCACGCGCGCAGGGCATTCGCGTTGATTGCCAAGCGGGTGTTGCGGACTTGGGGTGCGCAAACGCGATTAACCTTGCTGTCATGATCCACGAACCGGGTGACGTTTTGGCACCTGCACCGACCGCTAGGACTGCACAGCCGCAAGGAGAGTAATGTGAACCGCCCCGTATCCGCAAATACCATCCGCCACGGCACGATAAAGATTGAAGCGTTCATTGATACTCAAGATGCAAAAGCTGCGATTGAATTGGTCCAACGCCAGATCGGTTCCGGCGGGCAAGTTCAGTACCATTCAGGCACCTTGGCAACCGCCGCACGCCTGGCAGGCATGACGTCACTAGGCGACATTCTAGTCGCCGAACTAGGAACTGACGATAAAGCGGTCAATCTGGGACTTATCAATGATCTGGTCGCTGAAGGGCTCCAATTGGTTCTGCTTGGCCGTCAGAACGATATCGACACCTACAGAAGTTATATCAATGCAGGGGTATATGAATACCTTGCGCTTCCAGTTGAACCCGACGCCCAAGTAAAGTTCGAACGACGAGAGCAACCTACGGCCCAGATTTCAACCTTTGCCAGCGCGCGGACGATCGGCATTTGCGGTGTGACTGGCGGCGTCGGGGCCAGTGCCCTCGCGACCAACCTTGCTGTCAGCTATCTAGACCTTACGCGCTCTGGGAAACTCGCGCGCGACAATCTAGGGCGCGTCGCCTTGCTCGATGCCGATCTGCATTTTGGATCGCTCGCAGTAGACCTCGATATTGAGACAACCCCTGGCCTGCTTGAGGCTCTGCTGGCTCCGGAACGGGTAGATAGCACCTTTCTGAACGCTACGATGTCTTCACCCCTTAAGGGCCTGTCAGTCTACTCCGCAGAAACGACGGAACCAGGAAGGCTGCAAAACTACGAAGCAGGCTTTCCAGCTTTGCTAGAGCAGATCAAAGCAGCCCAGCCTACCGTAATCGTTGATCTGCCGCGTAGACTCTTACTGCAAAACCCGGAAACGGCTGAAAGCCTCGACGAATTAGTTCTTTTGGTCGGACAGGGGTTCGGATCGATACGCAGTTGCAGCAGGCTGCTCCACCGGCTCGCAGATCAGGCGCAAGCTCCACGTATGACCTGCGTGCTGTCCCAAACCCGTCGCGACGCAGGGCTGCGTAAGTCAGAAATTTCTACAGCCTTAAACAGAGAGATCGCCCTGACCCTGCCGTACTGCGCCACAGATCTGGCACGTGCTTCAATCAAAGGGAAACCCCTGCAAAAGCTATCTGCGCGCAGCAAATACGGCCGCACAATATCAAAGCTCGCAGTGCATTTAGAACGACCTTCACAAACCTCAACCGCATCCAAACGGCGCTTTTGGCCCAAGAAGCAGGCGATGAGCCATGTCTGAAGGGAATGTTCTGCCCATGATCAGCCTCACACGTTTGCGCACAAGCATAGAAGCGCGGTTGGCCAAACTAACGCAGGAAGGAAGCACAATCGGGCTGCACGAAATCAGCAGCGCAATTGACTGGTATGAAGCTCAAACCGGGCACGCCGTGCCTCGCGACATGCAGCGCGCCCTTATTCAGCAGCTCGCACCGCCCCCACAAGCCGACCCCCAACCCGCGCCACATCTGCATGAACGCAAGGCCCAAACCAGCTACATGCCGGGGTTCGCCAAACGGCTAAACACACTGAGCCGCCAAATCCTGCCTGAAGCCCTCACCTTACTAGATCTTCAAGCGCTGTCCGCGTTGCCCGAAGACGCACAGCGCGAAAGCATCCGAAATGCAGTTTTGAAAATCTGTGCGTCACAAAAGTTAGAGTTGAACGGGGCCGAAAGCGCAGAGTTGGTAGGCTATGTCGTCGATGACATGATGGGATTTGGCCCGCTGGAGCGATTACTCGCTGACGATGCAATATCAGATATTTTGGTGAACGGTTCGCAAAAGGTCTATGTCGAGCGCAGCGGTCAATTGGAGCTAACGGACGTCTCATTCCGGGACGATCAACATGTTATGAATATTGCCAGCCGTATCGTATCTGCCGCTGGTCGTCGCATTGATGAAAGCACCCCGCTGGTCGATACCCGCTTGGCAGACGGCAGCCGGATCAACGTTACCATCCCACCTTTAGCGGTGGATGGCCCTACGATCACAATCCGAAAATTCCCGAAAGACGACCTGACGCTTGCGGACCTCGCCAGCCGCAACACTCTATCCCCTCAGATGGCAGAATTGCTTCGCATAGCAGCATATTTGCGCCTGAACATCCTCTTCTCAGGAGGTACCGGGGCGGGCAAGACAACAATGCTGAATGCCGTTTCAAGAGAAATTCCGGCGAACGAACGCATTGTCACTATTGAGGACGCCGCCGAGCTGCGTTTGCAACAGCCTCATGTCGTACGCTTGGAAACCCGCCCCCCCACGCTTGAAGGGACCGGCGAGATCACCATGCGGCATCTATTTCGCAATGCACTGCGCATGCGTCCGGACAGGATTATCATTGGCGAGGTTCGCAGCGACGAAGCCCTCGATATGCTGCAGGCGATGAACACCGGTCATGACGGATCGATGAGCACACTGCATGCCAATACCCCTCGCGAAGCTCTCACGCGAATGGAGAACCTGATTGCGATGTCAGGCGTGCCACTGTCGACTGCATTTGTTCGAGATCAGCTCAAAGAGGCTCTCCATCTCGTTGTTCAAGTCTCGCGTATGCACGACGGCGTGCGGCGCGTGACCTCAATCGCCGAAGTCGTTGGAATGGAGGGCAATACAATCAGCATGCAAGAGCTGTTCAGCTTTAGGCGCAACGATGGACGTGTTGGTGAGCAAATCGTTGGCACGTTCAAAAGCGCAAGCACCATGCCGCATTTCACCACACGCGCGAAAGAACACGGCCTAGACGATGCCCTTCGCGAAATCATCGTAGGTAACGCATGACCCCTACCATCACGTACTTCGTGCTGACCTTTCTGATCTGTACCAGCTTGGGGGTCACGGGGCTTATGTTGATTGACCGCTCACGCCGCATGCGCCGTGCGCGACTGGTCCGCTTCAGTACCGACCATCCTGCCAAATCCTCCGTACGGGTCATGCGGCGCCTAGAAGCAGCCCAAGCCAAAGAAACAAATGGTCTGCGCAGAGACAGAAATGGAATTTTGGGCGTACTTGAACAGCGGCTGAGAGAGGCTGGCCTGGAAATGGCCCCAACCGGCGCGGTCGGTCTGATAGCACTCATCTCAATCTCAGTATGTTTAGCGCTTTGGAGCACAGGCTTGTTGCTTTTACCACTGGCCCTTGCAGTCGGCGCAGGCTCAGGTTGGATTGGCTTTGGGATACTTCTGGACGGGTTGCATGCGCGACGCGTACGCGCGTTCAACGAAGCTCTGCCTGACTGTCTGGATATTTTGGCGCGCGGTCTTCGGGCAGGTCAGCCCATTCCAGCCGCACTGACCGTGGTCGCGCAAAATTCAAAGGGCATCGCTCAAGATGAGTTCAAGCGCTGTTGCGAAGAACTAAAGCTAGGGGTTCCACTGGTTCCTGCACTTACCGGTATGGCCGAACGGATCGGCTCTCCTGAAGCGCGCTTTGTAACCGTCGCCACAAGCTTGCAATCGGAAACAGGCGGAAACCTTGTGGAGACACTTGAGAACCTAGCCGAATTGCTGCGCGAAAAAAGGAAGCTACGCAAGAAAGCAGCAGCTTTAACGGCCGAGATCCGCGTCAGTGCGGTCATTCTCACGAGCCTGCCTTTTGTCGTCGCCCTCGCACTTTTTGTTATGAACCGCACTTATCTCACCCCGCTAATTGCGGACCCACGCGGCCACGTCATGGTTGCCGTTGCCCTCGCAAGCCTCTGTATGGGGGTTTTCAGCATGTATAGATTGTCGCGCTTGGATGTTTGAAATCCCCCCCATATTGCAGTCGATGGCGGTTGGCGTGCCGGCTTTGATTGCCATTCAGCTTTTTGGGCTACACCTCATTGATCTGAACGCCCGCAAAGCACGGATCAGTCGTAGTTTAGGGCGTATGCCGACACCTAATGGCAGCAAGCCGACATCTATATTTGGACGGATTGCGCAGTACTTCCGATATCATGCAACCCTTACGCTAGAACGCCTTTCTGTTATGCGCGGGGGGGATGCGGAAACATCTGCGATGCTGCTGCGCTCGGCTGGGTTTCGCAGTCGGGATGCGGTGCTGATCCACGCTTTTTTTAAGTTGGTTCTACCGCCCACCAGTTTCCTGCTCACCATATTATGGTTCACCGTTGCCCGCGCCGGGCCTACGAACTGGCCGATAACTATAATCTGGGCATGCGGCGTCGCACTGGGCCTGTCCATATTGCCCGACATGGTCTTGAAGCATCTGCGCGACAAAAGGTTCAAACAGATCCGGCGCAGTTTTCCCGATATGCTAGAGCTATTGGTTATCGCCAGTGAGTCTGGGCTGAGCGCCAACCCTTCTCTCAATCGCGTGTCCGCGGAGATCCAAGCATTCTGCCCTCCTCTAGCGTTCGAACTGCAACAACTGGTGATCGAACTCAGTATTTTGCCAAACAGAGAAACCGCGTGGCGCAATTTCAGTACACGCCTACCCATGGCTGAAATGGCAATCTTTTCGAACACGTTGATCCAAGCTGAACGCTTCGGCACCCCATTTGCTGGCGCCATGAGAACACTCATGCACGACGAACGCGCCAGCAGGCTGCTGAAGATTGAAGAACAGGCCGGACGCGCACCGGCTCTTATGACAATTCCTCTTATCCTATTCATCATGCCGCCCTTGTTCATCGTGCTGGTCGGGCCCGCTGCTCTGAGCATTCTTGACAACATCATGAACGGGGGCGGCGGATGAAACAAACGTTACGCCTATTCATAGCGCAGGAAGATGGCGCCTCTGCGGTCGAGTTCGCGCTGATCCTTCCCGTACTACTGACGATGATCTTCGGTATCATTTGCTTTGGCCAATACTTCGCCATCGCCAATAGCTTACAGCAACTCGCAGCCGAAGCTGCGCGCTATTCAGCCAACGGCATAAGCGCAACCGAACGAGAAACACTTGCTTCATCCTTCATTACAAACGCAGGCGTGCGCTTTAGTTTTCTGAGGCAAGACAAGATTGCGCCCACAATCACGATGCACTCAGGAACCGTCCCCGACGGTATTGAAGTGTCACTTGCATATGATTTGGAAGGCACAGCGGTTGATGTGGCTGATGGTTTCATCGGGCTGAACTTACCCACACTGACGCGGAGCAGCTATCTTGCCTATTAAGCGCTACATAGAGCGCTTCCAGGCAGACGAAGGAGGTGCAGCGATCATCATTTTTGCACTGATGCTGACAGTGCTTTTAGGGTTTGTCGCCCTCGGGGTCGATATCGGCGCATTGTACTTTCAGCAAAAAACCTTGCAAACGCGCGCCGATCTGGCCGCCGTGAGTGCCGTAAACAACCTCAGCGACAGCCCTGAGGATCACGCGACGCGTACCATAATAGGCAATGACTTAGCCCCCCAGGCCATGACGCTCATAAGCTACGGGCACTACGAACGGAATATCGCACTGGAGCCCGATGCAAGACTGACGAACCGCGCCTTGAGCGATCAAGATTTGAACGCCGCGACCGTGCACCTGCAAGCTGTTGCGCCACTGTATTTCGCCAACACCTTTTTGCAACAAGATACCGTCGCGCTTAAAGCACGCGCAACTGCGGCCCGGTTCGACCTAGCAACCTTTAGCCTTGGGTCGCGTCTGCTGTCACTGGACGGCGGGCTATTGAACGCGCTGCTATCAGAAGCGACTGGCAGCACAGTATCGCTGTCGTTAGGCGACTACCAAGCTCTGGCCAATGCCGATATCGACCTATTAACATTCTCAGATGCTTTAGCGACGCGGGCAGATCTCACAGCACTCACCTACAAAGAACTTCTGACCAGCGACATCGAACTTCTGGATATTGCTGGAGCCATTTTAGACACCGGCGTGGTTACCGGATCAACAGCCGTACTGGATGCGATACTCGGCACTGGGAGCAATGCTCTCTTGGATGGCAAAAAGCTTATCGCCATTGAAGGCGATGACGTAGCCGTGCAGCTAGAGGATGTTCTACCCACAATCACCGTATCGGCGCTAGATGTGCTTATGTCTTCGGTTGATGTGATCACCGCAAACCGATTTATCGAAACCCAATTGAACCTCAGCGTGCCCAACCTGACGTCGACCGATCTACAGTTGGTCGTAGGTGAGCGCCCCGCGTGGATCAGCCTCGCAGAAGAAGGAGCCACAGCCCATACCGCCCAGGTGCGAATGAAACTGGACTTGGACCTTGATACCGATACCCTTTCTGGCCTGGCTCTGAACATCGCGTCAGTCGAATTGCCAATCTATCTTGAAATAGCAAGCGCCACAGCAACCCTTACAGAGATAGCTTGCGCAGCTGTGGGGGCCGAACCTCTGACTACCTTTGATACAGGAACCCAGCCCCTCACAGGGGTAGCCGGTACCCATGTGGCTGAACTGTTTCTAGGCCACTTCCCGGCTCCTGAGTTCGCAGACAATACAACGCCACTGAACCAGAACAACCTAAGCGAAGCCAAGCTTCTAGGCCTCAACATAGGCGTGACCAATTTGTTAGGCCTTCCGCTCACCTTGGGGGCTGACCTTATGATCAAATCGCATGCCTCGATTGGGGCCTCTGAAGCCTCACAAACAACTTTCACACAGGCCGAGGAAGGGACCACCAAGACATTCGGCTCGAAGGGACTATTAAACTCAACAGTCAGCACCCTTGTCGCCAATGCAGATATCCGCCTCGCGCCACAGCCGGGGGTGGTAAACCTACTTTTGGGGAATGTTGTTTCGGCATTGGCTCACGTACTTTCACTCATCACCAACGCGCTTGGCAGCATTTTCTCTTTGCTGCTTGTTCCCTTAGATACAGTCCTCGATCGCGTGTTAGAACTGTTAGGGATCGGGATTGGAGAAGCGGACCTGACGCTGCACCGAGCCCATTGCAGTCAGGTCATGTTGGTTAGGTGAACCGACTGCACCCCGCGCAAAACACACCAGCGGCAAGCGCGCCACAGAACACAACCGGAGACGACATTGTCTAATTCATTCAAACACATCCGCCGCATCTTCCTGATCACGGCCATGCTCGGCCTAACTGCTTGCGCTGTACCAACCGAACAAGAAAATAGCCCTGAGCGTGCACCTCAAGCGGAATCAGACACTTTGCGGCTTGCCCAAGCGACCGCAAAATCTGGTGATCACGCGAATGCTGCCAGATTATTTGAAAAAGTTCTAAGCACAGACGCTGATTCAGTTGCAGCCCTTAAGGGAGCAGGTGATGCATACTCTCGTATGGGCCAACAAAGTCGTGCCGAAACCGTACTTGTACGCGCCCATGAGTTGGACCCGAACAATGATGAGGTACTGGCCCTTCTTGGCCGCGTTTTCCTCGCCCAGGACCGCTCGAAAGAGGCCGTCAAATATTATGACAAAGCACTGCGCGCCAACCGAAGCAATATTTCCGCAATCACAGGTAAAGGCGTTGCTCTCGATACGATGTCACAGCATCTGAAGGCACAGAAGGTCTATCAGGAAGGCCTATCCACCTACCCCACAAACTTCGTTCTACGCAGCAACTATGCCTTGTCGGTCGCGTTGTCGGGGAACTTCAACAAGGCCATTAGTATCTTACAGGAGCTCGTACGAGATCCTAATGCCGCACCCCATGTTCGAGACAATCTAGCTTTGGTCTATGGCTTGGCCGGTCAAGAAACCGAAGCGAGAGCAACGTTGTCACTAGATATGAGCGCAGAAGAAATAGAAGAGAATATAACCGTATACAGAGCTCTGCGCCGCATGATGCAAGAAAGCCAACCAATCGGTTCTCTCGTCTTCGCCTGACAGAGCCCTTGGTGGGCCGCTGGTTGAGAATTCCCGATAATCGCGGGAAAGCTATGCTGATCACCTGATGGCGTGCTGTGCAAAATGCCCCTCGGACTCAGGCAATCCCGCGCGACGGACTAGGCGGATATGCTATCGCGTTCGGGCGGCGGACCACAATTAATCTACAGATAGAGGAGCATTGTCAAAGACGACACGATGTCACCACATCCTTGCTGACACTACTGTGGTCCTTCCCGCCGGTGACACAAAGGGGTGCGCTTTGACAAGGAAGGACCACCCCCAGTAGTTGCAATCGGAAGCGGGGTTCCTTTGAATGGATTGGTAGAGCACCTCCTTAAAGGTCGAGACCAAATGAAATCGCATCAATGAGTTGCACATGCACAGTGGCTCGATCCGTGCCGTCCGGGTCCGTGCAAATCGGGTCGTCTTGTTCCTCTTCGAGTAACTCGGCGGCACGGGGCTTGCAGGTGCCGAGGAAGGTAAAGTGGTTCGCTGGTGCAATCTCAACATAGGATGCATCGGGCAACCTGTTCGCAAGGTCATTGCCATCCGGTCCTACGTCAGCAGCACCAAGCCTGTCTGCGTCACCTAGATTAATGAGTGTCATCCCCACCAAAGCGCCCTGAAGCGTCGTGGGATCAGTGGCGCCGCCGAAGCCGGGATCGACAATGACGGCTCGTGATATACGCGGATCGCGCGCATCCGCTTCAAAACCGGGATAGTGCGCGAAACGCACATCGCCCAAACCGAAGAAGGTACAATCAGCGGCCTCCGGATAAGTGCTACAGTTTATGTCTTGAGTTGCACCATCGAAGCGGACACCGGCCAACCCGAGAGCGGTTGCCCCACCGAGCGAGAACCCAACAACGCCGATCCGCTCCGGATCGAGGAAGGGCGCAAAGGCGGGGTCGGCAAGGATCATATCAAGCGCAGCGGTTAAGTCATTTGCGCGAGCTTCGAGATCAACCGAGCGACGCGGAGAACTATCGCCGCTTGTTGAACCTGGATGGTTCACCGCCAGAACGATCGCGCCGTTCGCGACAAGGCCGCTTGTCAGCCACCCCAGGCTATCGGCATTGCCGCCTGATCCATGGGACAAAAGGACGAGCGGGTGCTGACCTTCTGCGATGGCAGGGCCGATAAACGCAAAGGTCGGATCAAATATCGGACCGTCTCCGACGGACGCGCGATAGGTCGGGTTTGCCGCCGGATACCAGATTGAAGCGGCAATGGGCCGAGCGCGGTGATCAGCCGTCAGATCAAACCGGTCGTAGCCGGGTAGCATATCCGCCGCGACAGGGTCTGCGTAGGGCAGCAAGAGCATGGCAAGAAGAGCAAGGCGTTTCATGGGAACCTCCGTGATTGAACGCATGCCTTGGAGTGCGGATATATGTGGGTTGTTGCGTCCTCAATTCGGGATTCAGGTCGCCACAATCCGGATTCTGGACAATAGTCGCGCCATGCCCATGCTTCCGATCCCTGCCTTCGCCGCTGTCATTCTCGCCTATCTTGCGGTCCGCACTCTTCTGTCAGAGGGCAGGCCACTACTGGTCGCCTTTCTTACCGCCTGCGCAATGCAATCGTTTCTGGTCGCGATGGCCTTCGGATATGACGTCGCTTGGCTCCGACCCGTTCTGCCCGTCAGTGCCACGGTCATCCCACCGCTTGCGTGGATCACATTGCAAGATGTCCTGATCAGCCGTGTGTCGTTCCTCCAAGTCGGCTTTCACGGTGCCGCTCCAGCCTTTACACTGTTCTGTCGTATCTTCGCGCCCGAGACGACCGATATCGTCGTGCCACTTGTCTTTGCGGGCTATGGCATTGCGATACTTTGTCTGTTGCGCAGCTCCGGAGACATGCCCCTTGCTCGGTTGGACGCCGGACAGGTTCCGAAGGTTCTTTGGCAGCTCTTGGGATGGGCGCTGATTGCTTCGGCTTTCAGTGATGTGCTCATTGCCGGTGCGTTCATGACGGGTAACGAACACTGGGCCGGCTGGTTGATCACCTTCTCCTCGTCTCTGGTCCTTGTGCTTGTCGGTTTGCTGAGTGGTAGCCCATCCGCATCTGGTATGGTTGGCGAAGATTCAGCTGAGCCAACTTCACCGCCCAAACAGACGAGCAAAGAAGATATCGAAATTTTGGAAGCGCTTGAGGCCTTCCTGAAGCGCGAACCCATGCATCTTGATCCAAACCTCACCCTGTCGCGGTTGGCACGTCGCTTCCACCTGCCCGAAAAGCGTCTCTCCATAGCCGTCAATCGCGCGACGGGGGTCAATGTCTCTCGCTACATAAATACTTGGCGTATTCGCCATGCCTGCAAGCTGATCGAGGACGGCGTGACTGTCACTAATGCGATGCTCGATAGCGGCTTCAATACAAAGTCGAACTTCAATCGTGAGTTTCTACGAGAGACCGGTGTCCCGCCGAGCCAATGGAAATCCGGAATGCAAACATCGTCGAATGTGACACGGATTTCCGACGCGAGCAAAGGCGGTTGAACTAGTCAAACCCCCTGCCGACTAGGTATGCTGTTGGTGAGATAGAACGGTTTTCGATCGGAACCCAAACCTTGAATCTAACGGATGAAGAAGCTGACCTGATCTTTTCGATCATGCGAGACCTGAGTGGCGAGCTTGACCATGCCGGGGTTCGGCGGCGTATTGGGCAGAAGATGCTTAATCTTCTAAAGGCTGATTATTTCGCGTCCTATGTCTGGGATGATGATGCACAGGAATTCGTGTCCTGTGTCCAGATCAATATGACGGACAACAACCTGCGCAACTACGAGAGCCACTTCCAGTTTCACGACCCAATCACGCCGACACTGCAAAGACGCAAGAAGGCGACGCCGGTCAGCGAAGTGATGCGGCATGACCGCCTGGTCAATACTGAGTTCTTCAATGATTTTCTGATGCGGGACGGCCTTTGTTACGGTATGAACTACTTCGCCTATGACAGAGGCGACAATATTGGGGATCTCCGGATATGGCGCGGTGCGAACCGAGAGGACTTTACACCAAGGGATGCCAAGATCGTGGATGCCGTTGGGCCGAGCCTTGTTAATGCGTTGATCAGGGCGGGAAGCGCGATTGTGCAGTTTCCGCCCCTGAGATTTGCCCAGATCGCCGATGATTTGGGGTTCACGGTTCGGGAGGCCGAGGTGGCAGATCTCCTAGTCTTAGGGCTCACCGATGACGATATCTGCGGCAAACTCGGTTTTTCCAAACCGACACTTCGGTCGCATATCGCTTCGATTTTCCGGAAATCGGGCCTGAACCGGCGCAGTCAGATTGCCCAATTCCTGTCCGAGCAAAATCATCATTTGTGATGATAGGCAAATGAACCTGCAAGTTCCTATCCTGTTTCCAAAGTTCTCAAGGAGGTCAGGATGACGGTGGATATGAAAAGCTGGGATGCAGTTGCCACGGTTGCTGCGATCAAAAACGGATCGGTTTCTGCGGCTGAATATGCCGAAGCTTTGGCTGATCGGGCCGCGAAATGCGCGGAACTGAACACGCTTCAGAGTTTCGATGCAGAGCATGTCGTCCGGACAGCAACCGAAGCTTTTCAGGCCGACCCAGAGGCGGCACTGGCCGGTCTGCCGGTCGTGGCCAAAGACAATATCAATACGACCTACTACCCAACCTCAGGCGGCACGAAGGCGATGCTGAAACATACCCCGGTATCGGATGCCGGTGTTGTCCGGAGAATCATTCAAGCGGGCGGTTTCATCGGGGCCAAGGCCGGAATGCATGAACTGGCCTTAGGCATCACGTCGAACAATGCCGTAACCGGGGCCGTGCGCAATCCGAACAACCCGGCCATGATCCCCGGCGGGTCATCAGGCGGCACCGCTGCTGCCATTGCCGCCGGAATTTTTCCCGCAGGTCTGGGCACGGATACCGGTGGATCCTGTCGAATACCTGCGGCCCTCTGTGGCGTGATCGGCTTCCGCCCGACGACCGGTCGTTATAGCGGCGACGGTATTGTTCCGATCTCGCACACCCGCGATACCGTTGGCCCTCTGGCTCGAAGCGTTCGCGATATTGCGCTGTTCGATGGCGTTCTGTCGGGCGACAACGCCGAAATTACAGGGGTGGAGTTGTCCAATGTTACACTGGGCGTTCCTCGGCAGATGTTCTTTGACAACCTCGATCCGGCGGTCTCCAAAGCGGTCGAGGTGCAGCTTTCGGCGTTGTCAACCGCCGGGGCTCGGCTGGTAGAAGTCGACTTCGCGCCGATCTGGGCCCATAACGAAGCCTTCAGTTTCCCGGTCGTATTCTACGAGGTTATGCGTGACCTTCCCGCCTATTTGGCTAAGCATGCCCCGGACGTTTCTTTTGAAACACTCGTTGCTGGCATTGGATCACCAGATGTGGCCGAGGCCATCTGCAGCCAACTTGGGGAGGGAGCGATGCCCGAAGCCGCCTACCGGGCAGCCCTGGATGTGCATGGCCCGGCGATGCGTAGGATTTACAGTAAGATCTTTGAGGCAAACGAGCTTGACGCGATTGTCTTCCCGACGACGCCCCTGCCTGGCCGGCCCATCGGACAGGATGAGACCGTCATCCTGAATGGGGAACAAGTCCCGACATTCCCAACCTATATACGCAACACAGATCTGGGTTCGAATATTGGGGCACCCGGCATTTCGCTTCCATGCCCCGTCTGTTCTGATCTTCCCGTGGGCATCGAGTTTGATGCCCTACCGGGAAGGGATCGGTTGCTACTGGCTCTGGCAAAGGCTGCAGAAAGTACACGACCCACGTAGTCAGCAACGGGATGTACCGGCTGCTTCACCCAGCAGGTTAGGCTTGGCCTGTACTGCGCGCTTTGTCAGCCGAACTTTGCGTTAGGTGAGATTCGAACCTCGAATCATCCCGGCGACTTAAGTTCAGCCGTTCAAGAACGACTACAATGATGCCAAAGCTATTCCTGAAGCCGCTCCGCGTCCCAATCCAGAACGGTTTCTCCGGTACATACATTTGGGTTCGAAGCAGTTCTCTGGGAGATAACGCGTACCAACCCGGTTTGCGGACACCCTAATCAGACCGCGGACCAGGCTATTCGTGCAGCTGATTTAGGCCATACAGAAGATCAATTATATATATTGGCGTTGATGCGCTATCCTCTAGCTACGGAAGGCGCCTTCGTTTCCAGCACTCGTCAGGAGGGAACGATGAACGACATAAGTTTAGGCCCTGGGGCCGTTGAATGGCTCGGCACCCACTACCGCACAATATTAAAGTCAGCGGAGACAGGTAGCGCAATGTCGATCACCGACGCTGTTTCTCCGCCTGCTTCCGGCCCGCCCCGTCACATCCATCACGATGCAGACGAGGTCTTTGTGATGCTCACGGGGGATGTAGAGTTCTGCCTAGTGAATGAACGCTTTGTTCGAGGCCCAGGAGAAACCGTATTCATCCCACGAGGAACGGAGCATAGCTTTCTCGTAGTCGGCGACGCACCTTCTCGCCATCTCGTAGTTCTAACGCCCGGCGGGTTTGAGGGCTTCTTTGCTGAGATGGCAGCTGGGCAATTCCGCATTCCAGAAGACATGCCTGCAATCGAAGAAAGCGCTGCGCGATACAAACTGTCGTTCACGGGCCCGCCCCTGAGCGCCGATACCAGGGAGATAAGGCAATGAAACAGATAGCAACACGGTTCTTTGCCGCTGCTGCGGTCTTCGCGTTGATTGGTATGATTTGGGGAATCCAAATGTCGGCCAGCCATGACCATACGCTTTCACCGGCACATGGACACCTGAACCTAATTGGCTTTGTCGCTATGTCGATCTTTGGAGCTTACTATGCGTTGACGCCGCGGGCCGCTGGAAGTCAGATTGCCAATTTCCACTTTGGTTTGACGGTGGCGACAGTGATCGTCCTGACGCCGGGCATTGTTATGGCGATTACGGGACAAGGTGAGATCCTTGCCCAGATCGGTTCCGCCTTGGCAGTATTGTCTATGGCGTTGTTCGGTTTTATCGTGCTTCGCCATGGCGTCGGGCATCCGCCTGAAAGCAATGCTTCGGATAACATCAAGCGCCGCCAACCCGCCGAATAGCACTCAGCTTTTGAAGCTCCCCTTCAGCGCCTTAAAAGCAGACCCGGAGAACGCCTGCAGGCAAACGCTGCTGCAGGCGCGGTCCAAGGTTGCCGCTCAAGGTGACAAAGCCAGACATAAACGCCAAGATGGCTTGGGGGGGGGACGAAGATGAACCTTGCAACCTTTGACCTCAATCTGCTGAAGGTGCTGGACGCATTACTAATAGAAGGATCAACAACCCGGGCAGCCTCCCGGGTTAGGCTCTCACAGCCTGCTGTATCAGCTGCCCTTGCTCGACTTAGAACCGCATTGAATGATCCACTCTTCGTGCGTGAAGGGGCCGGAATGCGCCCTACAGAGTTCGCAAAAGCGCTACGCGAACCGATCCGGGCGCATTTGAGTAGCTTGGAGCAAACTCTAGCCGGAGCGGGACCGTTTGATCCTACTGATTGCGATGCATCTTTCCGGATTTCCGGGTCAGATTATTTCTCAGTTATGCTGCTGCCCACACTCATGCAGCGTTTGGGCAAACGAGCACCTAATCTGAGATTGAGCTTCGTAGATTTGGTTCATCCCGGGAATCTACACGAGATGGGACGTATGGACGTGGACATCGCACTTCCCTGCACCCACAGTATTCCTTCTAAGATCGTCGCAGAGCCTATGTTTTGGTCGGCGTGGCAAGTCGTGGCACGAGCTGGACACTCCAGATTGTCGCGCTCCGGAATCGGCGAAGGCGATAATATACCAATCGATCTCTACTGCGATATGGATCATGTCGTCTTCTCCTCCGAAGGACGACATGCAAGTTATGAAGATCATGTACTGTCTACTGTTGGGCGCTCGCGCCGTGTGGCTCTTTCGGTGAGCAGTTTCCGCGACCTCTATGAGACGGTGGCAGGCAGCGATCTTCTCGCGGTATTGCCTGGGACTCTTGCCCGCGCGGTGGGCCAAAGGTTTGGTTTGACGATCCACCCTATGCCCTTCCCTATGGAGCCTGCGCTATTATGGGTGGCATGGAACCGATGGCAGACTGATGATCCCGCCCACCGATGGTTACGCGGTGAAATTGCCAACCTTTTGCATCATTTGAACGACGTGGAACGGCCACTCCCTCTCGCGACAGGAAACCGTGCAGCAAGAGTAAAAGCGGCTGAATAGGAAGCGCCGATCCAGCCACTGCAATGCTGCGTCTTGCGCAAAGTCGCTAGAAAACAGAGCTTCTATTGGACGTCGATAATATGGAAGCAAAGAAGGACTTGGAATGGAGGATGACGACACCGGCGGCTCGGGCCCGTGCATGGCCCATCTTTTGATCGACGGCACCCCTATCGATCCGATCCGGAAGCGCGATGTGGCCCGGTTCCGGACGGCAGAGCGTGCTCGCTTGTTACAAGCTCGGCAGCGATTGTCAGTTCAAGAGCGTGCTGCGATGACCGCCAATTTGATAACGACACTTGAAACACTCATCACTCCGCAGCCGGACATGAAGATTGCTGTCTATTGGCCAATTCGCGGAGAGCCGGACCTGCGCGCCTGGATCACCAAAGCGCATGCGGCCGGTGCCCTTGTGCTTCTGCCAGTCGTCACGAGAAAAGACGCGCCGTTGAGTTTTCGCACCTGGCAGCCAGGTTGCGCGATGGAGCGCGGCCTCTGGAATATCCCAGTACCCACGAACGGCGTAGAAGCGGTACCAGACATCGTGATCTCACCATTGCTCGGCGTAGACGAAACTTGTTACCGGCTTGGCAATGGCGGTGGCTATTACGACCGGACTTTAGCGCAGCTTGATCCTCCCTCAAAGGTAATCGGCGTCGGATTTTCTCATTGTCGCATGCCCACAATTTTCCCCATGCCATGGGATATTCCGATGGACACCGCCGTCCTTTCTGATGGATCGGTTCTAGCGCGCAGAGCAACGGTCGGGTGATGGAGCAACCTGCCATTGCCGATTGGCGCATGGTATGACGCCATCATCGTGCCGGAACTTCCACTGGACCCTATCTGTGTCGCGCAGGTACGTTCACGCGCTGAGGGGTGAGCAGGCCAAACGCGATGAACGGCTGGACGAGATCGAAAAAGCCCCGGTCAAACGCGAGGCTATTCGTCAGTGTAATCGCCTGAGAAAAGCCCTAGCGCCAGACGGTCGCAGCGAAAGCAATAGTCACCGCATGATTGACACGACCCGGCGCCTCAGGGGACCGGCTATGTCCAACATCAGGATTGGCGTTGAGCGCCGGATGCGCAGGCTCATCCGTAATGTCCGTCGAAAACGCCGATGAAATCGCTGAGCATCTCAACATACCGAGCGCTATCGTGGTAATGGCCAATATAGCCCAGCTCTCTTGTTCGGTGAAATGCCACCTCACTTAAAGAGACCATTACATCCCAAGAGCAGTACCAAGCGCCGCGGCCCTCATCATTGAACCGGTTCCCGCCGGTCCTTGTGTAGGTAAAGGATGCGTTAACATGCGTATCGCCATAGATCCGCAGGTCATTGCTGCGCCGTCGCCAAGCCAGCTCCCGCGGATCGAAGGTTTCCAGATGTCGTCATGGGGCGGCCAGGCTCTGATACTCTGGCGCTTTCACATCTCAGTGAACCTGAAGCTTACATCTCGTTCTTAAGTGACCTGCCATGGCCCATAGAAGCGATCGGCCTCGAGGCCGGACCACTGGCACAATGGCGCCACCGTGGCTTGCAAGAGGCGGGCTTCGAGCTCATTCTGATGGAGACGCGTCAGGTGAAGGCGGTCTTAAAGGCGGTGCCCGTCAAGACCGACCGACGCATGCCGAGGGTATCGCGCGGCTGCTGCGCATGGGCTGGTTCAGGCCGGTCCATTGCAAATCGGTTTCGATGCAATAGATGCGCGCTCTTCTCAGCGCTCGCAAGGCGGTCCAGAAAGCATTCTTGGATATCGAGCAATCGCTTCGGGGAGTGTTGCGCAACTTCGGGCTGAAGCTCGGTCCTGTCAGCAATCTTCGCTACGAAGCGCGGATCCGCGAACTGGTAGCAGGAAACTTTGCGTTGGAGGCTGCATCTGCAGCGATCCTGAGGGTCCGGGCAGTACTGCGCAGTGAACTTTCTGACCTCGAACGTCAGGTCCTCGCACTCACACGTCATGACTATGCCTGTAGACTAATGATGACCATGCCTGGCGTTGGAGCCGTAGTCGCGCTGACGGTCCGGTGGGCAATTGATGATCCTAGGCGGTTCCACTCGTCGCGCGATATCGGTCCATGGGCCGATCTGACTCCGCGGAGAGAGCAGTCTGGCGAACGGGACGTTTCTGGTCGGATCACAAAAGTGGGTGATGCATCATTGCGAACAGCGTTGTTCAACGCGGCAACCGTACTGATGCACCGAGCGTAACCGTGCTGGCTCAAGGCCTGGGGATTACAGGTCGCCAATGCGGAGAATAAAGAAGGCATTCTCCGCATGCCCGGCCTGAAACTTTGAAAGTGGACCAATTGTTTCCCTTCCCAATAAGCGGCCTGTCCGCTCAACCGGCCATTGAAACTGCGCTCGAGATGCAGCTCCCCTGCTCCAGCCTTCTGGACAATGCCCTTGAAGCGTCTGCATCCTTGGGAAATGCAGCGGCGAATACTGCTCTCGCATGGCTCTTTGGAGCGCAGCATTGCCACTATTTTCAGAACAACCCTCCACTTGTTACGAAGCTGTACAAGCGTGCTGCAGAGCAAGGGTACCCCGTTGCAATGACCAGTTACGGCATCAAGCTGCTTCGAGGTGAAGGAACCGCTAATAACCCCTATACGGGTACCGCTTACCTGTTAAACGCTGCCATTTCCGGCTGGGATGATGCAGGGCTGTTCTTAGCCGAGCACATTTTCCTTGGAATAAACGCGAAATATGGCTTGGATGTCGCGCAACTTTTTTATGCTGAGTTTCGCCACAATGCGCACAACGAAGAACTGATTGAAAGCGTTGAAAACCTGCTGGCAAAACATTGAGCAAACGGCGACGATATAGATCTAAATCTTGAGGAGGGGGTGTTAATCCGCTTTTCAGAGAGGCGCTCTGCTCGCCCTATGACCAGATCAAGCGGTTCAGATTGGAGTTTCCGTGACCATATTCAACCTTTGGATTAGCGGTCACTCAATCGTCGCAGTGAAGCCAGCAGTGGCGGTCGGAGGCGAGAAACGCCAAAGCAGCTTCACATCAGCTTTTTGACCGTCTGCCGCATCTTTCTGTAGGCTTTGCTCGATAGCGCGCAATCGCCAGCAAGCTTCCACTTGGCACGATAAGCCTCAGGTGTCAGGCCATGCACCTGGCTCAGATGACGCCGTAGGAGGCTCATCTTCTCACCACACTCCAAACAGGTAAGAAGGTGAGAGTCTTCCTCTTGTTCATCCTCGACAGCCTCATCGCCACACGTATTGCGACTGCTGGATAGGGATATGGTGAAGTCTGTCCTCTCCCCCGGACGGCTGGACACCGAAATCTCACCACCCATCCGCTCAATTTCACGCCGCACGATACTCATACCAAGTCCCGTGCCCCCTCCTTGGCGTGCCGTTCTTGGATTGTGTGCTTCGAACTCTTCAAAAAGCCTATTGAGTTGCTCGGGCCCCATGCCGCAGCCCGTGTCGCTTATGCGGATGACCACACCATCCCGGCACTGGTCGGGCGCGATCGCAACCCGCACTTCGCCAACGGAAGTAAACTTAACAGCGTTGGACAGAAGGCGT
The DNA here is from genome assembly GCF_965641895.1 of Sulfitobacter sp. SH24. Taxonomy (NCBI): domain Bacteria; kingdom Pseudomonadati; phylum Pseudomonadota; class Alphaproteobacteria; order Rhodobacterales; family Roseobacteraceae; genus Sulfitobacter; species Sulfitobacter sp. SH24. The sequence goes on along the minus strand of NZ_CBFFKK010000001.1, from coordinate 64,150 downwards.
TCGACCGCTTGGGAGAGGTTTTCTGCATCAAACAAGAAAAGCGGGTTGCCTTCGAGGCTGGAGGTAAAGCTAAGCTCTATCCCTTTGGCATTTGCAGCGTCATGGTGTTTATCCACGACGTCGCCAACCACCTCAGCCAGATTGAAGGATTCCGCCGTGATCGAAGCCGTCGCATCGTCCAAATCCGCAATGCGCACCAGGTCATCTGCCACTGCACTCAATCGGGAGACATTCCGCTCAATCACCCCGACGAGGTTGCGTGCTTTCTCATTGGTAACGATCATGCTCAAGAGACGGGTTGCCCCACCAATAAAACTAAGGGGGGTGCGCACCTCGTGGTTGGCATGTGACAGAAAGCTTGCGCGTGTTGCCGCGGCTTGTTCCGCCAACCGCTTTGCTTTTACTCTCCCGGCCTCGGCAGAGTTCAGATGCATCTGATCGGTTGCGATGGAGGCCAGTCGTGTAAGGATTTCAATGTCGTTCTGATCCCAGTCCCGCGAGCAGTGGTCGATACAACATAGTGCACCAATGATGTTCCCTTGCTCACTGCGGAACGGGACCCCAAGGTACCCAATGATGCCGAAGTCCGCGCCCGATGGACTATACTTTAGTTCAGGGTGTATTCGAGAATCGCGAACCAAAAGCGGCTTACCGCTGTCACGGACGTGCTTGCAAAAAGAGTAGCTCAACGGCGTCGCACGCGTTTGGAAAAGCTCTCCGGTCAAGCCAGTGGCTGATTTAAAAAGCTGTTGATCGCCTGCATCATCAATAATCGTGAGAAGGGATATAGGCGCCTTCATCATAAGGGATGCGATGTTTGTGAGCTTATCAAAGCGCGCATCACGCTCTGACAAAGGTGCCCCCGATTCTATAGGTTCAGATGCGCTGAAATTTTCGGAAACACGATAATTCAAGGTTATCACCCTATACGCTAACTTACCGGATCAGGAAAAAGGAAAGCCGTAGGGACAATCAATACCAAAAGCCCAGATAACGCCTGGAAAGCGCAGAATAGGCCCTTTGGATCAGATATAACACATTGAATTAGAGCAATAAAATATAGAGTATGGCGTTGTGTATTTGCACATGTCAACACAAAGGAATAAATGCGTCGATAAAATGGCATTCCCTTGATGGCACCTATAATGGAAAAGTGACCCTGAAATACGGCAGCAATAGACCGCTTACTTATTTCAAACGCCCCTTAGGCCAGTTGAGCAAAATTTGTGCAATGAACGGCAAGCCGAGCAACTGGAATCTGGTCTACTCTTACCAGTTCTCAGTTTCCTCCAACGGGGGTGCCGCCGAAGATAGCCCTAGAGGTTCATCTTTCCCTTCATGATGCCGCATCGTTCACGTCCGGCGGGCCTGACAAACCCAGCCACTCTGGCAGCTCAGGTCTATTTAAAGCGGACTTTCTCCCGCAGTGCCGAGAAACGCCATCAAATCGCCACAATCTCAAATACAATCTTTAGTATGGACACATACCAAAGAACATGTCGCAAGAAGGATTTGCCTTCAGATACCCACGGAACAGCCTTGATCAGCCTTCCGCTCTTGAAGACTCAAGGACCTGTCGAATGCGGTCAACTTCACGAAGCCAGTTTTAAGCAGGCCGTACCAAGCTCAAAGGACAAAGCACATGAAAATCCTCGCCGTTGATGACAACTCCTTCGTCCGTGAGTTCCTTCCCGCCATCCTTAAAGGAACGGATTTTGCAAATGTGACCGTTGCTGCCTCAGGGAAGGAAGCGCTCGAGATTATCGCAAACACCGCGCAGCCCTTCGACTGCCTGCTGCTGGACATCGTCATGCCCTTCATGGACGGCATAACGCTCTGCCGCAAAATTCGGGCGATCTCGAGCTATCGCACGACACCGATCATCATGCTGACCCTCAAATCTGACGCGATATCGATCGAGCAGGCCTTCGCCGCCGGGGCCAATGACTATATCGTCAAACCTTTCGAAGTTCGAGAGGTCGAGCGCCGCCTGCGCGTCATCCAACGTCTGCTCGATAGCTCGGAAGTGGCCTTGCGGCTTGACCCAAAATTAATGCTTCCGGGTGGCCCTCAAGGGTCACACGACTTTGCTTTAGAAGATCCCGTCCACGTCCTTGGCGCCCCTCAGTTGGTGCCGCCCTTTTCACTTGGCAATTACCTGTCGCAGCTGTCCAGCAAGCATTTGAACATCTGCCAGGTCTTTTGCGCGCAAATCGAAGACGTCGCATCCCTATATTCTCGCACCAATAGCCGCGAATACGCTATGGCCATCGCCAATGTAGCAGGCGCCATCAGCAGGGTCGTAGACTGCCCGCAACTTCTCATGGCACATTTTGGTGGCGGCACGATTTTATGTATTGTCACAGGCGACAGCCTACCTAGCTGGCCGCAGATCGAAGAGTTGGTCTTGGCCAATCTACAGATCACGGGCCCTTGGGGAGAGGAAGCAACCTACGAACCGATCACTCTTTCGATTGGACGACCAGTACGCCCGAATGCCAATCGCACCCAACGGGTTCGTAACACGTTCAACCGGGCGATTGATCGAGCGACCGGGCGGCAGAACTCCAAGAACAACTCTTGGACCCCTCATACATCAGCAGTATCATCGGCCCGCTGACCCCCGGGCCGCGAAGCAAGCATCTCAGGCAGTTCGGCCCGCTCTGGCTCATACGGTAGGGCCGGGCCGCTTCTTCCAGAGTGAAACTCTGATGATACATCAGGGGTGTGGAGGCTTTGCAGGATATCGGCACGTACCAAAGCCGCAATCTTTGCAGCACAGGCCCCTCCAAGCATGAACCCCAAAAGTACGGACCCGTAGCCCCCTCCCAATAAGTGCACCACGCAAGCCGTGATGCACGCATAGAGCAAGCCAATCAGCACAACACTCTTGCTCGGAACAAACCCCGCGCCGAAAGCGGAAAATTTGCGACCCAATCCTTCGGCTGGCCTCTTTTTTCCCGCAAACCTCATTCTCAGAGACCGTTGCCGCCATAAGCGCAAACAAGGTCTCTACCGCTGAATGTGCAGGCTAAAAATGTCACGCAACCGTCCACCTCGGTTCAGCGAAAGGAAGAGAAAATCAGGCAAGCTGCTTGGCCACACAGCTCCGGTTTGTCAGTTCATATAGGCCCCTCCGGTAGCGACGGGCTTCCGGAGGGGCCTATATGCTTTTTAGGTCACCCGTAGGGTTAGATACTGCCTAGGCCGTCGTCGGTGAGCCCTCCCAGGAGATCAGTCACTTCGCCAAGCGCCTCCCCGAGTGAGTTATCGCCGCCGAGCAATACGCCCACGAGATCAACAGAACCGCTACCTTCTCCTGTCAGACCACCGAGTACGTCACCCAAAAGGCCACTCAAAGGATCGTTGGCACCCCCGTCAATTTCGGTACCTTCACCGAGAGTACCGGTACTGGTCAGATTGCCGACGATCCCACCGGAGCCCGTGACATCCGACAAAACGCCCTCATTGCCGATAAGGTCGCCGAGCAGACCCTCAGTTCCTGTCACCTCACCCAAAGCTCCAGAATTTCCGGTCAGATCACCAAGCAGGCCACCATCAGAGATGATCCCATCAACCAGGCCAATGCTGTCACTAGGAACACCATCCCCTAAGAAAGGTTGTCCCAAAAGGTCATCACCCACCATGCTCGTCGGGGTACCCTCGCCGATCAAATCGCCGAGCACCCCCTCAGATCCGGTGAGGTCTCCCAGAAACCCAGCGTTTCCTGTCAGATCACCGAGAAGCCCATCGTCTGAGATCACCGGATCAAGGAAGCCTTGCTCACTCGGTTCTGTAGGATCGGCTGGTTCCGCCGGGATACCGCCATCGCCAAGGGTGCCGGTGCTGGTGAGCTCACCGACAAGCCCGTCTGAACCAGTAAGGTCGGACAAAGCGCCATCGTTGCCGACAAGATCACCAACCAAACCGTCAGAACCTGTAACATCACCCAGAAGTCCCGAATTGCCAGTCAGTTCTCCCAGCAAGCCACCATCCGCGACGACCCCGTCGAGAATGCCGACACTGTCATCAGAGACGCCATCTCCCAGCAGAGGCTGGCCGAGAAGCCCATCCCCCACGGTACCGAGTGGGGAGTCTTCCCCGATCAGGTCACCGAGGAGCCCTTCAGAACCGGTGATGTCTCCAAGAGCCCCAGAACTGCCCGTCAGATCACCGAGAAGCCCATCGTCTGAGATCACCGGGTCAAGGAAGCCTTGCTCATTCGGGTCCGTAGGATCAGTTGGATCGGTTGGGTCCGTAGGATCAGTTGGATCGGTTGGGTCCGTGGGATCAGTCGGATCGGTCGGGTCCGTGGGGTCAGTCGGGTCCGTGGGATCAGTTGGATTGGTCGGGTCCGTGGGATCAGTCGGATCGGTCGGGTCCGTGGGTTCGTCACTTCCCCCACCGCTACTGCTGGCCGCAGCACCAATGAGCCCTAAGCCCCCAGCCGCCGCAGCGATCAAACCCTCATTAGACATCTCACCGCTACCACCGACAAGAGGATCACCTTCGACCCCGCTCTCGGTCCCGTCGGCGAGAACCAAACTATGCAAAGAACCGTCCGCTGCTGGAATGTAAAAATCATTAACTGTGATCACATCCCCGTTCGCAAGGGTAATGAACAAGTCATCCCCCTGTCTGGCGTAGCGCTCAATGTCGGAACGGTTAACGTCAATATTGATGCCAATTTCAGAACCGGCTTGGATGGTTCGATTTACCATTGCAAACTCCTCATAGGACTACCCTCGGGAGAGGATTACCTCTAAAGTATGTATATAACTTAAGTATAGGAGAAGCAGGCGCTCGCCTGCTTGTCAATCCTGTATGGGGCCGCCTTTACCACCCGACCTCAGAAATGGTCCCTATATAAAATTGGGTAAGGTCCTGCGGCTAAAGAAAAAGCTCCACCTTTCGGTGGAGCTTTTAGGGAGAGAGACAGCGGAAATAGTCTGTTTATGCGCCATCCACTGAGACTGAGGCGCTTAAGAGCGCCACGTCACCACCGAGACCACCCAGCAGATCGCCTCCTAGATGACCAAGCAGGCCACCATCACTACCCGCGCCCAATAGGCCGACACCGGTGAGATCACCCAGCAATCCGTCCTCGCCGGTTACATCAGCCAGCAGGCCCATATCTCCAACAAGATCACCGGCCAAGCCCTCGGACCCGGTCACGTCACCCAGTAGGCCTTCGTTCCCCGTCAGGTCGCCAAGCAGACCGCCGTCCGCGATCACCGGATCAAGCAAACCATCCTCAGCCCCCACGGTGGCCAACAGGTCCTCAACCGTACCAGAGACGACATCAGCTGGTCCGCCGTCCCCGCCGAGAAGGCCGCCAAGAACGCCACCTTCACCGCCGAGCAAGCCACCAACGAGACCCTCGTCACCAAGGACACCGTCTAGCACGCCACCCTCACCGCCAAGCAGACCTCCAAGAAGGCCCCCTTCGCCGCCGAGCAAGCCGCCAACAACACCCTCGTCACCAAGAACACCGTCTAGCACGCCACCCTCGCCGCCGAGCAGACCTCCAAGAAGATCCCCCTCGCCGCCAAGCAAGCCGCCAACAACACCCTCGTCACCAAGGACACCATCTAGCACGCCACCTTCACCGCCCAGCAGGCCGCCAAGAATACCGTCATCACCGATAACGCCATCAAGAACGCCTTCTACGGTTTCAACAATACCGTCCACTGCGCCACCTTCGCCCAGCAAACCATCGGTCAGCCCGGTCCCGCCAAGGACGCCGCCCAAAAGACCGTCATCAGACACGAGTCCTCCAGTCAAACTACCAGACCCGTCACTGCTGCCCAAAAGGCCGCTGCCCGTTAGGGTGCCAACCAGGCCATCCTCGCCGGTAACGGGGCTCAAAAGCCCGTCGTTGCCAACCAAATCTCCGAGCAAGCCATCGGACCCGGTCAGATCTCCCAACAGCCCATCGTTCCCGGTGAGACCACCCAGCACGCCTTCATCCCCAAGCACGGGATCAAGCAATCCAGTGTCCGCCTCACCCGTAGGCTCAGTGGGGTCCGTCGGATCGGTTGGGTCAGTTGTGTCTGTCGGATCGGTCGGATCAGTTGTGTCCGTCGGATCAGTCGGATCTGTTGTATCTGTAGGATCAGTTGTGTCCGTCGGATCAGTCGTATCGGTAGGATCTGCTGGATCGGCCTCATCATCGCTGTCATCAGCAAACGCGAGAGAAGCTGTGGTCAGAGCGCCCAGCCCAGCACCGATTTGCTCCATGTTGCCACCAAGACCGGCAACCTCTTCCGTGTCATCAAAGGTCCCTTCAACGCCGCTGAACGTACCATCAGCCAGCATCAGCTTGTGCGGCACACCGCCAGCCGCAGCTTCGTAGAAGTCAGACACGACGATCTTACCGCCATCACGCAACTCTACAACAAGGTTGTTCCCTGACTTTACGTATCTGGAAATGTCACCTTTGGCGGCATCTATCTTTACGTTGGCTAGGCCGCCAGCCTGGAGCTCAGTAATCGCCATCTCTTCTTCCTCTATCTATCCAACGCCCCTTGGGAGCGTGACCATTGGTTCACCCAGTTTCTCAATAATGAGATCACATACTAAAGTTGTGGTCAATGGAGAGAGTACATACTTTAAGACATGCGCGTCTTGCGTTGCTCATACACCCCGATATTCAGCCAAATGCTCATCAAGGGAACCCACGCGGTTGACGATAGCCCCTCAGGATCGCAGCATCCCAACGGCCCACTTGGATCGGTATGTTACCCCTCCTGCCCACCAGAAGAACAAAGCATGCTGGAGAACCGAATGCCCGAGGAAAAAGAATCGGCTTTGAACGCAGCAAAAGTCAGACCCGTTCTGCAGGCGATCGCACGTTTAATATCCACCGATCGACGCATTGCGATACTCGCAACAGGGAAGGCAGAAATCCTACTTTCAAACCCCCCTGCCAACCAACTGGGGCTGGACGTGGCGGCTCTCAAGGCGACCTTTAGCTGGCCCACACTCTGCGCCCGCGCACAGCGCAGCGGCAGCGTTGCGGTATCCACAACTTATAAAGCAACACAGCTCGAGGGAGAGCTGGTACACCTCTCACTTGGCAATGCCGAAACTTTCCTGCTGCGTTTGGTCGAAACTGATCAAGAGGCTGTGCAACTACAAAACCGCGCGCGCGCAGCGACCCTGCTTCGGGTTGCCCACGACCTAAGAACACCAATCCAATCTGTCTTAGCCTCCGCAGAAACACTCTTTGAGCAAGAGAAAGGCGCAGCTGCAGCGCCCAATCCGCGTACCGCAGACGTGCAGAAGTCTGCGCAAATCGCCCTCACTCACATAGAAAAAGTGATCCGCGTGATCCGGGGGGAACTAACCAGCGCCGACCTACAAGCCGACGAGGACTTCGACCTGGGCGAAGAAGCACGAACAATCGTCGATATGATCAAACCCATCGTGCACGGGCGAGGCGCGAGCGTGACCCTGACCGTAGAGCCACAAGACCAACTCCGGCTTCACGGGCCCGTCCATCTGGTTCGCGCCCTGCTGCAGAACATGTTCGACAATTCAGGCAAACACGGCGGAGAAGCCATCGACATACATGTTACATGCGCCCCAGGCCCAAAACAGCAAGACATCAAAAGGCAGAGCGAAAACATCATCACCGTTCAGGTCGCAGATCAGGGAGGCGGTATACCCGACGCCCAAAAGGCGCGGCTGTTGGGAAGCAATATTGACGGAACACGCATAGACCGGAGCACAGACGCCAAGACAGAGCGGACCAGCGCCGGGATGAGCGTCCTAGCCCATGCCATCAGCCACCTTGGCGGCCATCTCGAACTTCTTGACCGAGCCCATGACGGCGAACCGCTGATAGACACCACACAACCTGTCGCCGGGACAATCTTACGCGCGACTTTCTCATTGCCCGGCGCAGCTGCAGATACCGCAGCAGAGGATCTAGACGCCACGCCAAGCAGCGATGGGCTGCTAAAAGGCCTCGGGATACTGGTCGTAGAGGACAGCCCCTCAAGCCGAGATTGGCTGGTTCACAGCCTCAGCCAAGCGGGGGCGCAGGTCGAAGGGGTCGAGAACGGATTGCGAGCAATGCGTATTCTGCAACGGCCTGACGCCGCGCAGAACATTAACCTTCTGCTGACCGACATGACCCTCCCCCATATAAACGGTGTCGAACTGCTGCGCGGCATCCGAGATGAACAATCAAAGGGCAGACTGGAATGGGACGGGCTGATCCTTGGACTGACAGCGCATGTTAACGACAAGCTGCGTGAGGCATGTCTCGCCCTCGGAATGGTCCGGCTCCTGGAAAAGCCCATCCGCAATGCTGCACTTTGCCACGCGGTCTACTGCGCAGCCCACAGCAAGGATGATAACACAACCGCCGCCACAGACGGCAGCGCCCAACCAACAAAAAAGACCCCCGCCACCTTGGCAGAACCATTCTCAGCAAGAACAGTCAAAGACCTGACCAAGCAGCTTGGCCAAGAGGCCGCCGTGGGGTTCATGATGCGCGCCCATGCCGAGGCACGGGCGATCCTTGATGAGATCACACCCGGCAAGCAGAGCGCCGAAACCAAGCGCTTGCTGCACGCCGCAACCGGGTCTTCCGGCCTTACCGGCCTTAAGCTGCTAGAACACGGCCTGCGCCAAGTAGAGCTTTCTCTCGACACCTCCGAAACGACACAGCAAATTGCACTTGAGGGCGCAAGGGAAGCATTAGACGCGACGCAAGAAGCCATACACACGCTTGGATCAAGTTCACCCGATAACAGATGATCGCTTGCTTCGCTGAGGTTTCGTGATAAATCTAGCGTCCGGGCCGATAAACGGTCCCTTTTTGTTCGGCCTTTGTCGATTAATGTCGTCCGTCGATAGTGTTGACTTGAGGACTTTACCCAGGGGTTTCGTAAATCAAAGATGAGTAATATGACGTCCCCTCAAACCAAACTAACCCGGATCCTAATCGCAGATGACCATGCGATGGTATTGGAAATGTTTGAGCAGTTCCTCTCAAACCTCCCCGATTTTGAGGCACAGACCGCGCCCGACCTTGAGACCGCGCTCGACAAGATCGACGCGGAAGGACCTTTTGATCTGGTGTTGGTAGACCTCGACATGCCAGGCATGAACGGGATTACAGGCCTGTCAAAAGCCCTAGAGCGGAACGGGGGCAAGCCCGTCGGAATTCTGACCAGCAATCCCTCAGCGCATGTCGTGTCAGAAGCACTTGCTCTGGGCGGCGCAGGCATCGTCCTCAAAACGGAATCGCTTAAGAGCCTCACCAACGAGATACGTTTTATGGCCAGCGGCGGGCGATACGTTCCAGTCGAGCTTATCGACCGGCCACGCGCCAAAGTCAGTAAAGTATCAAGCAATTCCCCTCTATCAGAACGCGAAATGACCGTTCTAGCCCTTCTTGCCCAAGGCCAACCCAACCGCGAGATCGGAACCGAGCTGGGTCTGGCCGAAGCAACCGTCAAGATGCATGTGAAATCCATCTGCGCCAAGCTGGGTGCAAACAACCGCACCCAAGCGGTCATTGTCGCCCGCGACAGGAACATCTTCTGAGCGAAGAAACAGCAACCTCACAGCGCCTCAACCTTAGTTGCACCCACAAGTTTATGTGCGCTACGCTCACACCACCCCCCCCTCCATAACGGCTGGGGGAGGCCCGAAAACGGGAGCCAATGGTGAGCAAACCAGTTATCGTCTTTGCAGGTGCCGTATATCCCGGCCAGTTCGGCCTGCTATGCGATTACCTGCGCCATTCAGGCCTGGCCGAGAGCTACTTTCTAACGACGCCAGGACATATGAAACGCAACCGACAACGCGGCAATCATATTCTTGGGTTTCGCCCCGATGGCCCAATTTTGAGCGATGATCGGTACTACTATTCAGCCAAAGTGGAGCGCTCAGCCCGCATCGGAAGAGGGTTACTCAACGCTCTACACGACCTGCGCAAACATACGAAGATCGACGTGGTAGTGGCCCACTCCCTTTGGGGTGCGCCGCATTTCCTCTATGATGAAATCGACGCGGCCATTGTCAGCTACATCGAATTCCCAAGCTTCCGGGCGCATGGCTGGGACCCCGCCTATCCACCCGACTTGGCACAACGGATCGCAGACCGAAATGCTGAGATGCTGAACTTTCACCAAGCCGTCTGCAGCGACCTGGTGATCTGCCCCAGCCAACATGCAAAGAGCATGTTCCCGCCTGCCCTGCGCTCCAATATCGAAGTGCAAATGGAGGGGTTTGATTTTACATCAATGCCTGCACCTGTGACCGGCGGCCGCGAGAAGATGACAATCGGTTTCGCGGCACGCGATCTATCATCTGCCAAAGGCTTTGAAACCTATGTGAGGCTGGTCGACAAACTGGTGTCACAGGGCGTTGATGCGCAATTCATTGCCTTCGGCGGCGCCGAGGAAGTGACTTATGGCTACGAACAACAAGCCGTCACGCGCGCACATAACGGCCAGATCAAAACTTTCCGCGATCACCTAATGCTTAAGCACCCCCGCGCCGCAAAGGTAATCGAATTTCCCGGCAAACTGCCTTACGATGAATTCTCAAAGCGGATCACAGAAGTAGACCTTTTCCTCTACCCCCTAAAGTTCGGTGTCGCAAATTGGGGTTTGATGGAAATACTGGGGCGCGGTGGCTGCGTCCTAGCACCTGACCGTGGATATGCAGCCGAGATGATCCAAGACGATGTCAACGGACAGCTGCTTCCCGACAACGACGATGCTTGGATCAACGCAATCCTCGCCCTCCTAGACAATCCAGCGCGACGCTTCCGTTATGGGCAGAAGGCTCGGAGTCTCGCCCGCGCGCAATACGACCTATCTGTCACAGCCCCCCGCTACATGACGCTCTTCCGACAAGCGATGTCCAATCGCGCAGCCCGGATCGGGAACGCCCAAGAGACCGCCAACTCACCTAGAAATATGCCCTGAGGCCCAACCCAAATTCTGCCGCGCGCCGCATCATCAAAGCCAATGAGCGAGAACAAAAAACATATGCCGACCGCTTCTGAGGACGACGCACCGGATCTGACTGCGCCCTACTGAGCCGACAAGTTCGCAAGGGCACGCTAACCAACATCACGGCTCAAGCAAAAACGCTGTCAGGTTCTGCGCACAATGCAGGAGCCGGATAATCTCGACAGTATGCCCGTCCAACCGATACACTACTAGATGTGCGCCCGTTAGATGTATCCGCACCGACGGGGTGAATTCCGCACGGGCGCGGGCGATCTCAGAGAAGTCGGAAAGCAGGTCAAAAACTGCGAATAACTCATCTGCATAGCGATCAGCCTGATCGAGGCCCCAGCTAGATGCACCATGACGCCAGATTTCGGCAAGATCGACCTGCGCTGGCGGGCGAAGCGTCCAGCGAACGCTACTTGGCATATTGCGCGCGCATCCCGGCTTTAAATGCGTCCCGGTCAAGCGGCGCGGCGGAGCCACTCTCAAATCCGGCATCAACCGCCACCTGTATCTCTGCAATGGCCTCCTGACGCGCGTGGTCACGTCGGATCAAGTCACGGACGTAATCGCTAGAGTTGGCAAAGCGACCCGATTTGGCTTGATGTTCGACCCAAGACTTCATCGGTTCTGGCAGTGAAATATTCATGGGTACCATTTTGCGCTCCCGTCAATAAAAACATGGCAATCTTTGCCAAAACTCAAGCTCGAGAACGCCTCCACCCTCAGGGAGGTCCGCGTTTCGGAACCAGCAGCCAAACAGGTTAATGCCCAAATAAGACCTGATTACCTTTGGGAGACTACATCGCCACGCGCAATCGCTTCGCGTCTTTCGACCAGCGCAGTCTCATAAATACCTGCCTGACGGGCACCGAGCTGTTGGATCGTCCATCTCGCGATATCGACCAGACTGCCCTCTGCTCGTCGCGCAAGGCGAATTGATCGTGTCACGCTTGCGAACAGGCTCCACTGAAAACGCGGCGCATGGAGTCAGCGCCGCCCCATCGGCCAACCCGGCGTCCTCGCGTTCGAGCAGCCGCAGGCCTCCCCCGAAGGGCTTCGCTCGCGTCTTGAAGTCTGACCGCTGCTCCGAGTGCGCGAAAGGTGCGGCCCTTAATCCAATTGCCAGACAGGGAAGGAGGAACAATGCCCAGCCTGCAGTTGAAAGAGGCGCTTTACGGGCATTGGCTTTCTCCTATGCACCTCAAATAGCGCATTCTCGGCTCAAAAGGTGCCGTATATGGCTACTCTAGACGTGAAGCCGAGGATCCAGAGCAAAGGCTTCTTGCTGGATATCATCAAAGCGACCGGCTGCTTGCGTAGCATCAAACACCAGGTTCCAGCTATGGCGAGATACCGTAGATGGGATGAGCACAAAATTATGTTTTCTGATAAGCTCGTCGCCAAATTTTTGCTGTCCAGGGCCATGGACGCTAGGCACAAGCCAGTTAGCGTTCGGGATATCGTCTATATCGAGAACGTGGATCTCAGAAGGATCAATTACGCGAGCCGAAGTCAAAATATGAGGCGCAGTATCTAGCGCACGGAATTTCTTGTGTACTGCAACCTCGAGGATCGCTGCGGCTGGATCCAGTGAACAGTAGACGGCCCGCACCCCTCTAGAGTTCCATCTACCCCCAACCCGAAAAGAGCCTTCGCCGATATCCCAGGTGGAAGCATGCTGCTTCTGATCGAGGCGCCAGAAACGCAGCTCCCCATCTCCCAATGGCGGTGGCAGAGGGGTCAAATGTAGACTCCATACTCCATTCGAGTGAGATGCTCTTCGACAGCTTCTGCTCCGGCTGCCGTGGCCAAAAGATCAATTGGCCGCCGATTATCGAGACCCATGGCAGGTTCCATTATCCACCGTTCGGCTTCTTTCTGACTACCAAGTGTGTTTGTTGCCTGAGCCAAAATCTCAGCAAACCGCCATAAACGGCTGCTCTGTTCTGTAGATAGCCGCTCTGCGCTTCGCTTCCGTTGTAGTGTTCTCTGACTGATGCCGACGGCGCTCTGAAGAAGCTCATCGACTGCCAAGAACGAGACGCTCTCGATTAGATGCAAAAGCGCCTTGGTGTCGAAGCCCTTCATAATCATGTCATGTGCATCAAGTGAACTGCGCATCGCGGGCTTCGTGCTGTTTCGCCCGCCTAGGATGTGCCAAGCATGCAAAGCATAATCTTCCGATGCCTGATCGGCACCAAGCACCGGCTTCTTTCCGGCCTCTTTGTTAACAGTTGCAGCTACCATGAGAGCTCTCCTTGCAAGACAACTGTCGTCAAAAATACGACACCTGTCGATAAGGATCAAGGGACATCACTCAAACGCGAAGTCATCCAAAACCCCCGAGACCTTGGATATCCGCGGCAAACGTCTTTGATCGACAGTCGGCATGCCAACTTGCAAGCTCGGCGCGTTAACGCGACCACCCCAGAGCGCCAATTAGAAATGTGTGCTAAGCCCCAGACCAAAGGTCTGCCGGGCGTCGCCTGGCTCGCGCTCAAAGGGGCTGGCGACATACAGCGACACAGGGGTCGCTCCAATGTCGAGAGTGACCGACACACCAATGCTGCTTCTGCGATGCCAACCATCATCAATCCCCCCATCAAGCGTGTCGTCCAAATCCCAGCTGCCTCCGGTATCCACAAATATGCCCCCAAGAATTGGTGTGTGTAACAGCTCGCCAAAATCACGTTGCAGCTCGATGGATGCCCGTACAAAGTTATTTCCGCCCAAGGCATCCTCTCCATCGCGAGGCCCGATGCCCCGCGGCGCAAATCCCCGGAAACTATCAGCGCCCGGGTAGAACCTATCGATGGCCCGAGAGGCGTTGCCATCGAGGCCAGAGACCGCGCCTGCATCGAAGCCAAATAATAAACGGGTTTTGTCTGCCACCGGGAACTGCATGCGTGCTTCAAAGCGTGTATCGGAAAGCAGATCAGATGTTCCAACGTTCCAAAAATACTGATCCAACTTCACACTGTAGCCGAAGTTCTGCCACCGGGCTTCACCCTCGTCTGGCTCAGGCCAGCTTTTATGAGCCAGCCCAAACCGAACATAAGGGGCTGCGATGCCATCGGTCTGTTCGCGCACCAACAAGGCACTGGCGCTTGGATCAAGATCGTAAAGCCGATGATCTCGGTATCCTATGCCCCCTTCAAACCGTGTATTGGCCGGCTGTGCCCAAGCCAGATAGGCCTCAGCTCTTACCGTCTCATAGCTAAAGCTGCGGTCATCAAAGGTTTCACGTCCTGCTACGACTTCAAACCCCAAGTCCAGCGACGTCTCGAAGACTTCTGTCCGATAGAGGTTCGCACTATAGCGCTGCACTTCCTCGCCGTACTCGAGGCTCATCGCGCCATAAGTGCGATCAAAGAGGTTATAGCGCTCGAACGACAAACTGGCTGTCAGCCCATCCTGTGAGACATAGGCAAGGCTTGCATCGATCCGGCCGGGCCGCGTGTCCAACTCCTGAACGTCGATAACCAGCAAATCACCTTCCAGCGATAGGTTCACCGCTTCAAACACGCCGGTCGACATCAGGCATTCCTCGATCGCCATCAGCTCCCATTGAGAATAGGCGATCCCGGCTTCGGCACCGCAAGTTTTACGGATATCATCTTCGGGGATAAACTGCGCACCGCGCACTTCCACGCTGCGCACATTCTGTGCCTCAGCTGCTGTGGCCCATGGCAGCACCACTGTCATTGCTGCCGCCAGCGACGCAGATCGAAACACAACAGAAAAGAGAGCGCGGAACGCGCTTGAAGGGGGCAGCAGACAAGGCAAGGGCAGCACTTTCTATGTCGTATTCTGTAGTGGATAGGGCCAGCAGCGGCCCCACCACTTGGGTTTAGTGGAGGCGCGCCTTAAGGATTGGGCGCGTCAGGTAGCTTAAAATGGATCGATCGCCACTCTCAATATCAACTTGAGCAATCATCCCAGGCCGGATTGCGTACTGCTCCCCGAAGCGCTCCAAATAGCTCCGTTCGGTGCGCACCATAACGCGGTAAAAGTCGGCCGGACCTTGGGGCGTATCCTCTTCGACCGTGTCTTCTGAGATCTGCGTAACCACACCGCGCAGATCGCCGTAAGTGGCAAAATCATATGCCGTAATCTTGACGCTGGCAGGCATGCCCGGCGCAATCAGCGCAACGTCCCGCGGCTTGACCTTCGTTTCAATGATCAACTGATCATCGGTGGGCGTGATCTGCATGATCGGCTCGCCCGGCTGCACCACGCCCCCGAGCGTGGTGATCTCGATGTTGTTAACCCTGCCCGACACCGGAGATCGGATTTCTGTCCGCCGGAACTCGTCCTGCTTTTGGACCAATTCTTGCTGCATCATCAACAATTTGGCCCGACGTTGAGCCAAATCCTTATAGGCGTCTTGGACATAGACATTGCGGGTTTCGCTGATCTTGCCATCCAGTTCAGCCTTCTTTTGCTCCAGCTGAAGCAAATTAATACGGCTTACCGATCCATTAAGGGTCAAGGGCCGCGTTATGTCGATCTGCTCCTGAATGGCGAGCCGCTCTGCCTCAAGGGCCTCAAGCGAGGCCTCAAGTTTTGTCCGTCTGGCCGTGAACAACTTTAGCTCATTGCGCTCCGAGCTGTTTGGCGCATCGCCAAAATCCAATACGGGGCGCTCAAGAACCTCTGCATCTAGGCGCGCAACCTCTGCAGTCAGCGATATGATCTCAGACTCCGCTGAGAGGAAAGCCGATTCTGAGCGGGTCGGATCGAGACGCGCCAGCGTCTGGCCCTCTTTAACAATGTCACCCTCTTGCACTGCCAATTCCGCCAGAATCCCGCCTTCAAGACTTTGGATCGTCTGCATCCGGCGTAAAGGAATGACACGGCCATCCCCCCGCGTGATCTCATTGATCTGGGCAACAGACGCCCATCCGATGGCAACGATCAAAGTGATGACAACCGTGCGTATCGTCCAGCGCGCGACCTTGAGTGTCTGACGCCGATAGCTGCCATCTAGGTGGCTTACTGGCATGTCATCAACGGTGGTCATTTCACAGCCTGCACCGGTTTGTTCTGAACCGCATTCGCACGTGCTGTGTTAAGAATGCTCAGCAGATCACCGTCGCGCGCCACCCGGCCCTCCTTGAGCACGATCGCGCGTTCGGTAAGCCCTAACAATTCCCGCTTATGTGTCGAAATAATCGTCGTCCGGCCCTGCAGCCACTCCTTCATATGGGCGATAACCTTGCTTTCAGTGAGATGGTCGAAAGCCGATGTAGGCTCATCCAGCAAGACAATCCGAGGGTCCTGCAGCAGCACCCGCGCAAGGCCAATTGACTGACGTTGCCCCCCTGAGACATTGGCATTGCCCTGAAGTTGCAGATCAAGCCCGCGGACGTGGCGGCGCACGAACGTGCCTAATCCCACCGCGTCCAATGCCTCAAGCAGCTCCTCGTCAGAATGCAGCCCATGGTCCAACAAAAGATTGTCCCGCAAAGTGCCTTGGAAAAGCGCGACACTCTGCGGCAGATAACCAATCTGACGACGCCGGTCGATCGGATCAATCTGGCTTAGAGACAGACTGTCTACAAGCACGCTGCCCGACTGCGGATCCGTCAGACCCGCCATCATGCGCAAGAGGGTCGACTTGCCCGCGCCATTGCCACCAAGAAGCGCGATGCGTTCACCGGCCTTAATCGAAAGCTCAGGAATAGAAAGGATCGGCGGCGCTTGGGGATCGTGCCGGAAGACCACGTCGTCCAGCACAAAACCACCCGAGAGCGAAGGCGCACGGACAAAGTGGCGGTCGTCGGGACGTTCAACGGACAAATCCATGATCTGATCCAACCCCTCCATCGCCGCACGCACATGTTGCCACCGCGCCAGTAGGCCGGCCACCTGCCCCATCGGAGCCATCGTTCGGCCCGAAAGCAATGTGCAGGCGATCAGGCTCCCGACAGTCAATTCACCAGCGCTGATCAAATAAACACCGGTAATGATCACGCCTGCATAGGCCAGCTTTTGCACTGAGCTCACAAGCTGGGTCATAAAATTGGTAATGCTGCGGGTCTTAATCGCCGTGGTCGCCATGGTTGCCGTCAACTGGGCATGCGCACGTTGCAACCGGCCCTCAGCGCGCGACGCCTTCACAGTTTCTAAATTCGAAATCGTTTCCAGCAAAAGCCCGTTCAGCGCGGCAGCCTCACGCGTGTTCTCCCTTGAGGCTTTCCCTAGTTTCTTTTGCATCACCAGGCCGGGCAAAACCGTCAAGATCACACCCGCCAGCACCACCAGGGCAATCGGCCCGCCAATGAACCAAATGACCCCCACAAAGATCAGCACAAATGGCAAATCGCAGATCGCGGTCACAGTGCTGGATGTAAAAAACTCGCGGACGGTGGCAAAGTCTCGGACTTGGTTGGCAAAAACCCCAGTTGACGCGGGCTGATGCTTCAGTCGCATGTTTGCAACTTTGTCAAACAGTTGCGCCGACAGCCGCAAATCAAGATCTCGCCCTGAAACATCAACAAGCGTCGAGCGCATAATGCGCAAAACCAACTCCAGAACGATGGCAATTCCCACCCCACTGGCAAGGATCCACAGGGTATCAAAAGCGTTGCTGGGCACGACCCGGTCATAGACCTGCATTGAGAAAAGGGCCGTCGCAACGGCAAGCAAGTTGGCCGCAAAAGAAGCCCAGATAACATCGCGGTAGATGGCCCAGTTGCTAAAAACCGGTCCCAAAATCCAGTGATGCCCGCTTTTGGAAGCGTCCAGCCGACTGCTCACAATATCGATCGGTTTGGATATCAAGACGCGCCCGTCATGCATCTCATCAAGCTTACTGCGCGTCCATAATGCGCGCCCGCCACCCGATTCCGGCAAGATAACCCGTGCTTGAGTCTCTGGGAGGCCCTCCAGAACTAGGGTGCGTCCGTCCTTTAGAAAGACCAGTGCGGGCAGGCAGTGGGCAGGCAGAGTATCCAGAGATTCCCGGCTAATACGACAACTCATGTTGACCCGCCGCAGGGCGAGAGACGCCAAATGCTCATCTTGAGCGGCATCACCCGACTTTGGCAGGCCGTCGGTCAGCTGCTCTGCCGAGGTCGTCACCCCTTGCACCCGGCAAAGCTCAACAATCCCAGCGATCAAGGGGCCCGCGAAGTCATGGTCTTTCATCTCTGCTCCCCATCAATCATAGTGCTCTCATGACCGCCCCAATTACTAAGAAGCGGCACTGAGTATCAGTGTGCCAAGAACACCCAGATCATGCGCGGCTTGGTATTCCGTGCGCTTGCGCTCCTCGTAGGTGTCAATTTTCTCAATCTCGGAATCGTAAAGATCACGGCCGGTGGTCAGCAGGTCCAAAAGTTCGCGCTGACCGCCAATGAACTGCTGTTCGTAGTTGTCCAGCACCCGCTGAGACTCCAGCAGCTGCTGCGCCCGGGCGTTCTCTGTTCGGCGAAGAATGCTAATCTGCTGCAAAGCACTGGTGGCCGTATTCGTCAGCTCCCGCTCGGTGAACACCAATGTGGATTTTGCCGCCTGCAGGTTCAATTCAGCAGATTGAATTTGCCGGCGCCCAAGTCCGCTGGAACTAAGGTCCACCCCCGTGGAAAGCCCGAGGGCTGCGCTGCTTTTACCGCCGTTCAGCGCAGCGCGGCCCTGTGCCTGCAACTTGATCGTGGGCAGGCGTGATGCCTTGGCGGTCTCCACGCCAGCCGCAGCCTCGTCCGCCCCCGCACGGGCAGCAACATAATCGGGGGCAATGCGCACCGCGGATCGGATTTTGGCCGCTTCTGCATAGCGACGGGCATAGCCAAGATCAGGCGGCATCACGATGGCGCCAACCTGGCGGCCGACTAGGAATTCGATTTGAGACAATGCGATACGACGGTTCGACACAAGCTGCGACAACTGGTCCTCTGCACGTGCAATCTCAAGCCGGGCACGCGCAACCTCTCCATTGTCACCGATCCCCGCTTGAGCACGGGCTTGTGCCTGGTCGGCAATCCGCTGAGCGAAGGCCGTATAATCACGGGTCCGCTCAATCTTGCGATCGATCATCTCAATATCGATAAAATATTCGGCCACCTGGAGGGTCAGCCCCTCTACAGCCATTTTCAGATCCGAGACTGCCTGCACACGGACATGAGATGCCGCGTTAATCTTACTGCGGATCAGACCCCAGTCGAACAGGACCTGTGAGACCGTCAGAGTAATCCCAGGACCGTCGGAATCTGTCGTCGAGGTGTCGCCCGAAACGCTGATGCTGGGGTAATATTCATCGCGGGCCGATTGGATGTCTATTGATCGACTGGCAACTTTTTGGCGAAGTGCAGAGACTTCACCGTCCCGTTCCGTGGCTTGCAATACGGCTGTGCGCAACGATATCTGCGCGGCAACCGGCGTTGCCAGAGTTAGAACAAGCGCGATCGCAGCTGTGGAATAAAACCAACCAGCAGCGCACCTGAAAACATTCTGGTTGCGCCTCATAACCCTCATCCAACAAACTCCGTCATTAACTCTGCCAGCAAATCTTGCTGGTATTCCATGTCCATAGGCATGTCTGCAGCCCCGACAAATGCACCTTCCATGGCGTCATCCGCCGGGTCGGCACCTTCCATAGCCGCGCCCTCGGGCGCTTCGGCGGTCTCAGGATCGGGGGTCGACACCTCTGAATCGTACTCCTCGGGCGCCAATCTGTCGGGTTCGGCGCCGATCACTTCGTCGACTGCAAGTGAGAGCTCCGCCGCCTCACTTTGCGCCGCCACGGACGCGCCGTCATCATCGCTTCCTGAAAGGAAATTGACCCCCGCTCCAAGTGAAAGGCCTGTGCCCGCAAGAAGCAGCGGGCCAGACCAATCCATGCCCTCCCCAGCACTCTCTTGAGCGCCGGGCTGTTCAGCTTGCGATGTCGCTGCGCCCTCAGCGCTGTGCACAGCATGCTCTGCCACATCGCCATCAGTGCTATAGGTCGGCTCGGGCCCCATCAGCCCCGTCACAAAAGCCTCCCCGTCCGGCAGAAGCAGACGACTGAAATCCCCCTCCTCACCGATCACGAAGAAGTCCTGTACCAGGAGCGTTTTCCCATCCGCGAAACGCAAGGCTAAATCGGACCCTAGCTTGTCGGATGCGACGATTGCCGGGGTCCCCTGCGCAAGCGAAATATCAGCCGGCGCGCCCAACGACATGTTTGACACAGCCTGCACGCCCTCATTCCCAGAGGAGCCTCTTTGCATAAGCTTTACGCCAACGGACACGGCATGCCCCTTCTCAAAATGCGCGCTCACAATCGCTTAGCGCTATAGTATAAATCGTCAACCAACCTAAAGTAGTTTGCTTAGAACTTTTTCAGACTTTCGTTACAAGGGCAAACGCCCTGCACCCAAAAGGATGCAGTCCAATTGAGCCCATTTTGTGACAAAATGAAAAAATACCGCCTTAAGAATAGCTTAAATCGTAAGCAATATGACAAAGAAGGCTAAGGCGGAGGCCGCCATAGCCGTCAATCCTAACTGCTTACACAATGCCTATCAGGCATTGTCGTTGTCGAAGGTCTCCTGGAGCAATCCACCTAAGAGAGAGTGCCCTTGATCCGCACCCTGATCAAAGAGAATGTCGAGCGCGCCTTCGACAGCACCCGCTTCGGCAACCGCAGCATCTTCGACACCAAGCAGTTCGCCTTCTTCTTCGGCCATCGCATCGCTGCCAAACAGCGCATCGAAAGCTCCCTCCTCGCCGGTGATGTCGCTCACCCCGCCCGCAAGGATGTCGTTCAACAGATTGTCGACCTCAGCATCAGGCGCATCATCCCCGATCGGATCGGACAGGCCAAGCACGTCTTGCTCAACCAAGCTGCCCGTAAGCCCTTGCTCACCCGTCAGCCCGGCGAACAGATCGTCACCCTCACCACCCTCAACAACATTGAGGCCAAATACATCAACCTCTCCGAGCAGCCCGTCGAGAAGTGCGTCGCTGGGGTCCAGAAGTGTTTCAACAGACCCCAATAGGTCTTCAGTGTCCCCGGCAACCAACGTGTCGAGGAAGCCGTCATCTCCTGCGTCTTCCGTCACCGGCACATCATCAAGCAAGGCAGCGCCAGAAACGTCAGCCTCTGATGAGGTATCAGGTGTATCTGTGGGAGCGACCGGGTCGGTCTCATCTTGCCCTATCAACGTTTGGGCATCGTTAGGTTCAGCCGTCACGCCCTCTGAGAGACCTGCAACTGGCCCTTCGGTCAGAGGCGGGACCACAGCCGACGCAGCCTGGCCGCCCAGCAGTCCGCCAAGGATACCCCCAACAATAGGTACCTCATTAACCACGCTTCCAGCGCCCAAGACTGCATTGGTGGCAGGCTCAGCAGTTGCGGCTCCGTCCTCCAAGGCATCTGAAACCTCAGTGATCCCCGTATCGGTCAGCTCAGCTGGAACGTCCTCTTCGACCTCAGCGGCACCGCCCCCCAGCAATCCGCCCAGAAGCCCACCAACCAGTCCGTCGCTGCCAAGAGCACCGCCAACAAGGCCATCATCACCAATAATACCGTCGACCAGTCTACCATCGCCAAGCACGCCGTCAGTAACTTGGGTTACAGTCTCGGTCCCCGTCTCCAGAACACCTGAAACCTCAGTGATCCCCGTATCGGTCAGCTCAGCTGGAACGTCCTCTTCGACCTCAGCGGCACCGCCCCCCAGCACTCCGCCTAGAAGCCCACCAACCAGTCCATCGCTGCCAAGAGCACCACCGACAAGGCCATCATCGCCGAGAAGCTCATCGACAACACCGTCGTCGCCCAGAAGACCGCCGACCAAACCATCGTCGCCAAGGGCACCGCCGACAAGGCCATCATCACCAATAATACCGTCAACCAGCCCGCCATCGCCAAGCGCGCTGTCAGCAGGAACGATCTCTGCGGCCTCAGAGCCGCCCCCGCCCAGCAATCCGCCAAGAAGACCGCCATCACCGAGCAGGCCATCAACAACACCGTCGTCGCCGAGAAGACCTCCAACCAAACCGTCGTCGCCCAGCACCACATCGACAACACCGTTGTCACCCAGCACGCCGCCGACAAGGCCATCATCGCCAAGCAGGCCACCAACAACGCCGTCGTCGCCCAGAAGACCACCGACCAAACCGTCGTCGCCTAGCACCACATCGACGACACCGTTGTCACCCAGCACGCCGCCGACAAGGCCATCATCGCCAAGCAGGCCACCAACAACGCCGTCGTCGCCCAGAAGACCACCGACCAAACCGTCGTCGCCTAGCACCACATCGACGACACCGTTGTCACCCAACAGGCCTCCAACAAGGCCATCATCGCCGAGCAGACCGCCAACAACGCCGTCGTCGCCTAGCACTAGATCGACGACGCCGTTGTCACCCAACAGGCCTCCAACAAGGCCATCATCGCCAAGCAGGCCACCAACAACGCCGTCTTCACCAAGCAGGCCACCGACCACACCATCGTCGCCGAGCAAATTATCAACAACGCCGCCGTCACCGACAAGACCACCGACCAATCCATCGTCGCCAAGCAGGGCATCGACAACGCCGTCTTCGCCAAGGACGCCGTCGACAAGGCCATCAACAAGGCCACCGTCGCCTAGAACTGAATCGATAACGCCGCCGTCGCCAAGAAGGCCCGACACGAGGCCATCATCGCCCACGACGGCATCAAGCAGACCTCCGTCTCCAACGACGCCGTCGAGCACACCGCCCACGAGACCGTCATCGCCGATGACCGATCCTATGATCGACCCGGCTGGGCCTTCATCTCCTGCAATATCGTCAGCGTCAGGAAGAACACGGTCCCCAGGCACAATCGTAATGGCAGCGGTGTTTCTACCAGCCCCTGCCTCAACATTGAGTTGCGCGTCTGCAGAGAGATTGGCCGGGAGGCTTGCCACACCCTGCCCTGAGACGCTGCCAATAGTGCTCGCATCGACCCCAATCTGCGATGTAAATTGGCCCTCTTCTATGCCCGGCGCGACAGACAACTCGGCATCAGCAGATTCAAAAGCCGTCTTTTGAAGAGGATCAACGTCAACCTCAGCCTCGATTGCGGCCCCCTGAGAGTGGGAAGCTCCACCAAGACCTTCACCCCCCGCAACATCCGCGGATTGTGCAGGACTTTGGGTGTCCCCCTTCGCAAGAGAGACCAGAACGTCAGCTCCAGGCAAAGTGGCTGCGAATGCCATCAAACCGTCTTGAGACGCGCTTTGCGCGGCCAGCCCCATGCCAATCGCACCAGCGGTGACCGAGATACCAATGCTGCGTGGGCCCGTATCGTTTGAAGACCGCAATAAACCTATCGGAATCGAGCTATACCCGACTTGATCGGCTACTTGATCGCGCCCCTGCGCGCTCTTGCTGCTCTCAAACTTGCCCAACTGGCAGCTCCATAACTCTGCGCAACGTCACGTCAAATGACGCGCATCACAAACCCCAAAGCGCCATCTCGCGAGACGACAATCACTCAGGGGCGCCCATACTTTTTATCGTACATAGCTCGGCGCAACCTTTGTCCAGATAAAAACATACCAAAGGATTAACACCTTACTATAGTATGCCCACAAATCTCATCTGGCAAGAAAATCAAGGCTTACCTTACGGAAACAATCTCGCATGATTGTTGGCGCTCTGCCAAAATGACACACGCTAGCACCCTCAACTCGCTCTAGAGCAGCAGGATGCAGGCCAAAATGCGCCCTGCGAATCCCGCGCGCTCCGCCTCCCGGACGCGTCTGGCGCGGCCTAAGCCGCTTGCTTATAGGCGAGCATGATACAAGTTGGCGCCTTGCGACGCCGGCAAACCATCAAGTCATGGCGAGCTTCGCCGCCAGGTCCGACATGACCCGGTCAGCGAGAATATTGATTAAACGCTCTTGAGCGTCGTTGCGCATCAGCGTCGGAAAATCATCTGCCGTCGAAAAAGACGTGAACGACTCCACCGTACCAGAGACCACCACTTCTCCGTTGGCCTCATCGATGAGCTCATAGGTTACCTTCCCAAGAACCTGGCTCCGGCTCACATCCATGATATCCAGACCGACCTCTGAGAGAGACAGGTCGTATCGCAGGGTTTTTCGGCCTTGAGGATTGCGCGTTAATCGCTCCTCCATACTGCGGACGAACATATAATCTTCGCGGCTGTTCGGCGCCGCGACCTGAATATCAGTCAGCACTTGGCCAATCGGCGACCCGGTTCCGTAAACCGGGGTAAAGCCGCAGCCCGCAAGCCCCAGAAAGGCTAAAAAGGCTGCTGAAAAACATGTCGCTCGCAAACGTCGCACAGAAGTATCCTTTCCTAGGGTGAGCCTCCTACGTTGCCGATAAAAGACGCCCAGAACCCATCCCATTCTCGCCCAAAAACAAAGCGCAGGTCCCACAGGCTTTATCTATGCACGAATACATCGCGCCCGACCAGCCCAACTTTGGGCACAATTTAAGGGCCTGAATGACTGAGTGACGCCCATGTATAAAGCGCTAATCCCCCCCTACCGACAGCAGGCCGCGGTCTTTCTGAAACGCACAACCTAGGCTATGACGAACGCCTCACAACACAACGGCTACTCCCACATGCTTTACGTATCAGTTCATATACCAAAAACTGCGGGCACAAGCTT
Source organism: Sulfitobacter sp. SH24 (assembly GCF_965641895.1). Taxonomy (NCBI): domain Bacteria; kingdom Pseudomonadati; phylum Pseudomonadota; class Alphaproteobacteria; order Rhodobacterales; family Roseobacteraceae; genus Sulfitobacter; species Sulfitobacter sp. SH24. The sequence continues at coordinate 39,564 of NZ_CBFFKK010000001.1, read as the reverse complement.
TGCTAGCTCCCTAAAACAAGCATTCTCCCCAAATGAGATCCAGTTTGACTATCAGCACGAACGAGATCACGCCCTCGTTGCAGCGCAAGGCGTAGAGCCCCTCGGAACGCATCAAAAATGGCTTTCGCTCAACCTGCCTCAGCTGGCTTGGCGCTACAGAAAAGACCTCGCCCAACTCCCAAAATCGGTCCAACTGGTACATGGCCAGTTTCCAGCCCAAAAATACCATCGCGCGCTCACTTGGCGGAAACCATTCTACATCACCTGGGTGCGCGAGCCCTTCGCACGGGCCGTCTCGAACTACTTCTATTGGCAAACCTTCGATCCAGACACCATGCCAGACCCACTGGTCAGAACCGTCCTGTCGGAAAGCTGGGACCTAGAAACCTACCTGTTCCACCCTGCGTTGCGTAACTATCAGTCCATGTTCTTAAAAGGCCTGCCCTGGCAGAGAATAGACTTTATCGGCGTAACAGAAACTTTAACGCAAGACCTCGCAACCCTCTCGCAGCTGATCAAACGCCCCCTAAAACCCTTCGTGCAAAACACAGGACCCCGCCCCAAAGCCGCCCATACCTACGACCACTTGCGGGAGCGCTTTCTGGCATATCATCACCGCGATGCGCAGCTCTACCAATACGCACTACAAAGACATACGTCTTCAATAAAAACGAATACATAGGCACCTAAAAACGCCCAGCAAAAATAGGAAGATAGCTATACTTCAGCGGGTTAGCACTACTTCGCAATACAACTGCTCCGTCGCCTCACGATTCGTTAAAGGCTCAATTAGGGAATACAAACTGAAAGGAGCAAACGATCCAGTCAGGAACGTTCAATAGCTGCCATTCGGCCATCCAAAACAAAACTTTCTTGAGTCGATTTCATTAGAAAACAATTCCGACTTGATATGAACTGCATCGCAAGCATATGAAGTGGAAGCAAAACCTTACCAAACCGCGCAAACGAAAGAACAATATGATTGAGAAGTCTGCATGAAGTCCATGTCTCGCAAAGAACTCGAGAAACATCTGGGCGATGTTAAAAAGGCCCTCCAAGCAGCGCGTGCCCGGGACCATCGGAACGCGAAGAAGGCCGCAGCGAAAGCCGCCGCTGAATTCGGCTTCTCTCTGGGAGAAATTTCCGAAACTGAGACCGCAAAACCAAAAAAGGCCAAAGCCAAAACAACGCGAAAACCTTCAAAACCCGTCTATGCCAATCCAGAAAATACCGCCCAAACCTGGACGGGAAAAGGCCGCCAGCCGAATTGGTTCCGCGCGCAAGTGGCCAATGGCACCCCACCTGATGCAATGCGCATTGCCAACTAAGGGAACTCTCATCCCCCTTTCAATGGGGAGACCGAAACCGCGAATGCTATCATGCCTATTGTTCGGCTAGCGGAGCTTACTTGTTTGCGCGTATAATGACTTACTGGTCATGAGCCTTAAGCAAGTTTCTGATCGGTAAGAGGGCCTTGTCGACCTCCGTCGGCAAGGCTCTCGTCACCCCGAGGGGGAGAGCGCTGAATATGCCACTCGTCAAACTAAAAACCCCACCCGAGATTTGACCGCCGCCGCCCCATCGGAGGCCTATGCAGGGCATTGTCACATTAACTCGGATCTGTTGGAAGCCTCGGAGATTTCGCGCAGTTGCGGCGCATGGGCATGATGGGTCCGTTGCATTAACGCCCTCAGCCTTTTGAACACGGGGACCAGCGGGGCCAGGTCAATACCAATGGCCGTTCTGTTCGCTGTTTATCACCGCAGGATAGTGCCCCGAGAGTTCTTACATATCTACAGGCGTACAATATACTTATCTATTGGGGATTTCCCATCATCAAGCGCAACGGCTCGTACACCATGACAGTTTTACCTTCTTGATTGCGAACCGTGTTGCGTGTTCGCACTAGACCACGGTCGCCATTGCTTTCCTGGCGAACACTGAGCACTTCCATTTCGACATCAATCGTATCGCCAGCTTGGACAGGCCCTTTAATGTCTAGTGTGGAAAGCCCAAGGAAAGCTAAACCCGTTTCTTGAGCTGTGGCATTAAGGGCCAGCGCCTCTGCTACCGAAAGCACTAGCGCTCCGGGTGACGGTTCGCCCTTCAAGGTGCTTTCGGTTTTACGGTATTCCACATTGGTGAAAAGCACTTCGATCATGCCGGCCAGACCGACGAAGGTGCTGATATCCGCCGAGGTGATAGTGCGGCCGTATGTTGAGTACCGATCGCCTACTGTCAGTTCTTGCCAGTAAAAGCCACGGCCTAGGCGAATGGGTGCAGACGTCATTGATCTTCTCCGTATTTTGCTACGAGGTCCAGAACCCGCTTTGCACGCTTGAGATGCGGCATATCAATCATCTGTCCGTCGATGCTGACCGCACCCACATTAGGGTTGCTCGCCAGCGCCTTCGTGATCCGTTGGGCCAGCGCAATTTCAGAAGCCGTTGGTCGGAACGCCTGATTGATGATCGGTACTTGTGCGGGGTGGATTGCCATCTTGCCGGTGAACCCGTCGCGCCGGGCGGCGTTGCATTCCTTCTCCAGCCCGGCGAGATCCCGGATGTCGGTCCAAACCGTGTCTATGGGTTGGCACTTTGCCTGCCTCGCACCGGCCAACATCAAATTGCGGGCCAGCGCGAACGGGCCAGTCAAGGCTCCGGTATCGTCGCGTGAAGCTGTGCTCCCCAAGTCTGCCGATAAATCTTCTGCCCCCCAGGCCAACCCAAAGAGATGTGTCTCCAGCCCTGCATACTGGCCTAAGCCGAACAAGGAGCCCGCGGTTTCCGTAGCGATAGCGAGGATTGGCGGGCAAGCGTTGCCAGCCATACCGATCAGGTCGCGGACCGTTCCGCCGTTTTCGGATTTTGGCAGGACCAGCCCATCGGCGCGCCCATTGATCGCTGTCGCGACATCTTGCGTGCAATAGGCGCTGGATATGGGGTTCACCCGCACCCATAACTGCGCGCTCCGATCAAGCGTGGAGAGGGCGTTTGCCACTGCCTCGCGTGCCTCTTCCTTTTGTTGAGGCGCAACGGAGTCTTCGAGATCTAGGATGATGGCATCGGCGCCCACGCGCACTGCCTTTGCCATCATGTCGGGGCGGTTGCCCGGGACGAAAAGCCACGATCGCATCAGTTTGCCTCCTGCGCTGGACGTGCGCGCATAAGCGCAGAACGACGGCAGGAAGCAACCAAAGTTCCGTCCTGTTTGTAGGCGCGATGGATGAGCTCCACGATACCCTGACCAGCGCGCGACTTTGAAGTCCGTGCTGAGATTACTTCAGTCTCCACCCGCAGGCTGTCGCCATGAAAGACCGGCGCCGGAAATATCACATCAGTCATTCCCAGGTTGCCGACAGTAGTGCCCAGTGTAGTTTCATGAACCGAAATACCGATCATGATCCCCAACGTCAGAAGCGAGTTAACCAGCGGCTTACCCCATTCTGATTGAACGGCGAAGTTCCGATCAATGTGCAGCGGCTGGGGGTTCATCGTCTGGGTTGAAAAAGCAAAATTGTCAGCTTCGGTGACCGTGCGTGTGATCGCATGCGAGATAACCATGCCTGGCTTAAATTCTTCTAGCCACAGACCTGCCATGCTATTCCCCGTCCTTTAGTGGCGGGGCCTGGACGACGCCGCGCTCTATCATGTCGTGAACTGTGGTAGGCTCGTAACCGAGTTCCTGAAGCAGACTGATCGAATTCTCACTAAGCAGCGGCGCAGCTCTGTCTACGGTGGTGTGAGCTCCATTGACCTTTACCGGCTGGGGAACCGACCGCGCTCGGCCAGTTGTATCATCTGTAACACCAAAGAAATCAATAGCCTGGAGGTGTGGATCATTCAGCAGATCTCCCAAAGAACTAACACGCGAATGCGGCACATCCAGCCGCTCAAAGGTGTTGATCCAGTCGTCGGTACTACGCTTTGGCATTACTTGAGCGAGGATTTCATACATCTCCGCCACATGGCTTGACCGACTTGAGGCGCTTTTGAACCACTCTTGATCGATCACGTCAGCGCGCTCGATCTCCTCAAGCGTGCTGCGCCAGTGAGCTTCAGTATATGGAAGAACCGCGACCCAACCGTCAGAGCTTTTGAACGGCCGGCGATGCCGGTTGAGCAGCCGGCGATACCCTGGTTTAGCGTCCTGTTCGAAAGATGCCGCGGCAAGATGCTCAGTCATCACGAAAGAGGTCATAACCTCGAACATTGGGACCTCGATTTCGACGCCCTGTCCCGTTTGGGCTTTGTGGTATAATGCTGCGGAAATGGCATTGGCCGCGTAGAGCGCTGCCACCTTATCTGCAATCACGCCCGGCACATATGCGGGCTCGGCACCTGTGTATGTCGGCAAGTGCGCAATACCTGATGCTGCCTGAATAACGTCGTCATAGGCTGGACGATCAGCATAGGGGCCATCGCTGCCAAAGCCGATGGCGGAACAATAAATGAGGCCGGGGTTTATGGCGCGCAGAGTCGCGGCATCGAACCCAAGTTTGTGCACCGCCTTCATACGCATGTTATGCAGGAAGACATCCGCCTGCGATATCAAGCGCTTCAAAACCTCGCGGCCCTCTTGGGTTTTCAAGTCTATAACGATGCTCTGTTTGTTGCGATTGCAGTTCACAAACATCGAGCTTTCGCCGGCTTCTGAACGAGGCTCGACATGTCGTGCTAGATCACCGCCGGGTGCCTCGATTTTAACAACGTCGGCTCCAAAATCTGCAAGTATCTGGCCCGCCATGGGACCCAATACAATCGTGGTCAGTTCGACCACGCGAACGCCTTTTAGAAGATCAAACACAATGGCCTCTGACGGGTTAGGGTAAGGTTCGGGAAATCGGCTTACGATACACGCGGCGACGAAAGTTTCCGTCGCCGCTATTGAAGGATTTACTCGTTCGCGACCCGTAGCTTTTCGACTTCGCTGCGGAAGGCCGCGAGCGCTTCGCTGCCCTTCTTGTCCCGGCTGTCGAGGTTTTTAGCCCAATCTTGGGCGACAGTTTCGAAGGATGCGTTGAGCCGCGCTGTCTCATCGTCAGAGAGACTGAAGACATTAACGCCCTTAGCAGAGAGGTCGTCGGCGAACTGAACCTCTGCTTCGTCAAACGCCAAGCAAGCGCTTTCCGTCACCTCTTGCCCGACGCGGGTCAGGACTTTCTGAACATCCTGGGGAAGGCTGTCCCACTTCTTTTCCGAGATGGAATAGGTAATCCCAACGGTGCCAAAATTCGCGTTCCGTGTAGCCGACCCTACGATCTGATCGAGACCATAGGAGAAGGTAGAGGTGAATGGCAAAAGAGCACCGTCGATTGTGCCTTTTGTCATGGCATCAAAAATCTCTGGCGGCGTCATGCGCACAGGAACGGCTTCGACCGACTGTAGCGACAATTCCATCGCGCCAGCATTCGAACGCAGCTTCATACCGTCGAATTCATCCAGCGATCCCACACCTGCCCGTTCTGAGAAAATTGCCTGGTAAGGTGAGAGTGCAACGTTGTAGAGCACGCGAACGCCAGCAGGCTGAAACTCGAGTTCGTCGAGCATCCCACCGGGTTGCACGAGGTTGCGGAACGCCAGCGATCCTTCGCAAGAAGTTGCGATTTCGCCGGGCAGCTCCACGACGCCCCCCAAAGGCATCTTCTCAGATACATAGGACGGCACGATATAGCCGATGTCTGCGATCCCGGCCTGAGTAATGGAAAGGATGTCCTTTGCTTTAGCAAGCTGCTGAGCAGGATAGTGTTCGAAGGCAACGCGGTCGCCCAGTTCTTCCTGCACCCGCGCCATGAACACGTCGGTCGTATTCTTGGTGATGATGTGGTCCGCTGGCAGACTGTCGGCGATCTTCAGTGTAATCTCTTGCGCAAACGCCGGGTTGATAGCGCTTACCGCCAGCAAAGAGATCGCAGTTAGGGTCGTTTTCATGATTTTACTCCTCCAGTTCATCATGTTTGGTAGAAATTGCCCTTAGCACTCGACGCGAGCGCCTTCTCCGTAAGGGGGGGCGTAACAAATGAGCACACGCACCGGCGTCTCACCAATGGCGGTGAAGGTGTGCGGCATGTCGGCGGCGAAAAAGCAGCTTTCTCCTGGCCCAATCTCTTGTTTGTGCGACCCAATGGTAACGGCCGCGCGGCCTTCGAGCATCCAGCAGAACTGATCAATTCCCGGATGTAAATGTGCGCTGGCGCCTTGGCCCGGCTCGATCCGTCCGATCAGAACTTCCATTTGGGTTGCGCCGGTTTCAGGAGAAACGAGACGACGATTTACAGTTCCGGAGTGTCCGCTTGGCGAATAGGGCTGCGCCATGTCTTCGGTCATGAAAAAAACGGATGGGTTCAGATCTGCAGCCTTTGGTTGCGTCATTTTCAGTGTCCTTTTTAGTTGTTGATTGTGCTGGGCAGCCACAGAACCAGCTGTGGAAACGCGATAAGCAATGCGATGATGATCAGATGGGTTACCACATGCGGCGCGACGCCACGGAAGATCTCTGATAGCGGTCTTCCGGCATAGCGGGCTACCACAAAGATGTTCATGCCCAGAGGCGGTGTGATCATGCCTACCTCAGCGGAGACGACGACGATCACGCCGAACCAGACCGGATCAAAACCCAAGGTGATGATGGCTGGCACCATGACGGGAACAGTCAGGATCAGAATGGCGAGCTGGTCCATGAAACAGCCAAGAACCAAGTAGAACAGGATGATCCCGGCCATCACGACATAGGGCGAAACGTTCAGCGTGGTGATCCACGTCACGAACTGTGGGGTTATCTGCCCCAATGTCAGCACATAGCCGAAGATGTGCGCGCCGATGATGATTAGGAAAATCATACATGTCGCGCGCACTGCACGAGACAGGGCGCCCCAAGTTCTTGCCCAGGTCAGCGAACGAAAAGCGGCAGCGATGACGAAGGCTCCGAATGCCCCGAGGCCAGCGGCCTCCGTGGGTGTTGCAACCCCGAGATAGATCGACCCTGTTACACATGCGAGTAAGGCGAGCATTGGGCCAATCTCGCGCAGGGCAAAAAGCTTTTCCCGCAGTGACCAACGCTTTGCCGCTGGGGCAATGGATGGATCGCGCGCCATGAGGGCGTAGATCGTTACGATGATACCAAAGGTCACCAGAACACCGGGGATAACGCCGCCAATCAGCAGCGACGCGATATTCACTTCGACGATAATGCCGTACAAGACCAAGGCAATCGAGGGCGGGATGAGCATGGCCAAAGTGCCCGAGACGGCCACCACGCCAGCTGAAAATTTGGCCTCATAGCCAGCTTTTTGCATGGCGGGTATTGATGTCGACGACAGAGCCGCAGCGGCCGCAGTCGAAGATCCGGAGATTGCACCAAAGCCAGCCCCGGCAAGGGCCGTGGCAACAGCCAGACCACCGGGCAAACGGCCAACCCAGATCGTAATCGCCTTGAACATCCGATCGGCGATGCCGCTTACGATCACAAACTCGGCCATCAGGATGAACAGCGGGACGGCGATTAGCTCATAACCGTTGGTCGTGGACAGTGGAGTGGTTGCTAGAACCGACAAGGCTGAGTTGAATCCGACAATAGCGACCAGTCCCACCATGCCTGAAAATGCAAGCGCGAGACCAACCGGAACGCCGAGGAACAGAAGAAAGAGAAGTCCGATAACGACAATCAGCGAGGTCATAATATTTCTTCCCCGGGTTCGGTGTGTTGAGCCCTGGAAAGCTTTTCACCGGTGAGAACGACTCGGATGGCCAAAAAGAGGCGCGCCAAACAGACAAGGGCCATCGCTACCGATCCGACCGGCACTAAGATGTAACTGAGCCATGCTGGCCAGGGCACAATGCTGGCGATCCGCTCGCTGTTAACAAAGCTTGTCCATGCTCTGTCCCATGAGACCCAGATAAGAAGTGAGAAGATGAACAGGCCGATGGTAGCACTGACTGCATCTGTCACGGCACGTTTTCGAACTGATAGGCGCAACACGAGAAGATCGACAGCGAGGTGCTCGTCGCGCCAATACGTTGGACCCACACCAAAGAAGAAAAGAGCGGGTGTCAGGTACAGGACGACGACGTCATGTGCGAAGAACACTGGCTTGCCAATGCCGTAGCGCAAGGAGACATCCGTGACGACGAGAAGCGTCAATGCTGCGATGGCAGTAACGGCAACAGCGGTGAATGCCGTGTCGATGATGTACATGGCTTTATTAATCATTTGATGCCTCCCGACCCGCTTATCTGGTCGCGGAGCGCCGTTATTGATCGAGTAAGCGCCTCGGCGATTGAGGCATGTCGGCCTTCCATGCGATAGTTCGGCCCGGCTACCGACAAACCAAGCTGGCGGCCTGCGACCTCCAGCATAACCCCCACGCCCGAAACCTCAGGAGTGAACTCGGTCGCGTTAAGGAACCAGCCACGCCGGCGGCCCTCAACGATCATTTGGAACAACTTGTCCGGATCGGTCACAGAATTATCGTTGGCACCGGAGTAGTCCATCGCCTCGAGTTCAGCCATTAATGCCTTGTCATCGAGCGCGGCGAGCAACGCCTTTCCAGATGACACAGCATAAATGGGACGCCGTTCACCGGGCTCAGCCGAGTATCGCACCCCCTGATCGGAAACCATTGTATCCAGGTAGATTAGGTCGTTACCGTCGCGAGCTGCCAGCAGCACCGTCTCTCCGGTTTCGGAGCGTAGTTTGGCCATTTGGTCGCGCACGCTGGCAAGAACCGGATCGCCATCGATGATGTTCTGGCTAACGTCGAATAGCCTCCGGGTGGGATAGAACCCACCTCTTGGGCGCACCTCGAAAAGGTATCCCTGTTCACGCAGCGTCTTAATTAGATTGCTGGTGCTAGAGACCGGTAGCGACAGGGCCGCCGACAGCCGCGTCAACGTTGCAGGCACTCGTTCATCCGAGAAAAACTCGAAAAAACGCAGCACGTTTTCGACCTGCTTTACAGACATACTCTCCCCCCATTTTAGCCGTTCATCCTTCTTGAAGGACGCTGCGTTTTTCACAAGTGTGAAATATATTCCTTGTGTAGAGAATTTCGTCGGACACGATATCTGTCAAGAACAAAGATCTAGAAGGGGTCCGTTGCATTAACGCCGCTTCGGCGCGGTAAAAGCAGGAACTGCGATCCTCAAGCGGCTTCCGGGAAGAGTTTGGCGACGAAATCGATCTCGTTTTCAACTCGGGCCTGCAGCTCTCGAACTGACCCATGCGGATGGTGCGGAAGGTTTCGATCCCGGAGAGCGCGGCCTTGGCACCGGCCATAGTCTGGAAGCCACGCATCGGTCGCAGCCGTTGTTTTATTGCAGCAAGATCGCTCTCGATCCGGTTGTTCAGGTACTTGTTATCGACATGGCGGATTGTGTGCTCTGGCCCGAGCCGGTCGTTGATCTCGTCGATCACTTTGGCGTAGCTGTGCGCCTTGTCAGTATGGTCAGGGGCTGATACAGGCGAACGGTCTCTCGGGCTTGCCTCAGAAACGCCCTCGCAGCCTTGGCATCTCGCGGCGCCGTCAGCCGAAAATCGATAAACTGGCCGAGCTGATCGACGGCACGCCATAGATAACACCGGCGTCCACCAACGCGGACGTAGGTCTCATCGACATGCCACTGCAGCCCGCGCTAGGAACGATGGCCACCATAGGCCCGTTTGCGGATCTCGGCGCCGAACTTCCTGACCCAGCGGCGCATAGGCATGATCGACAGCGACAAGCGCCACCGCTTCCCACCAAACATCATAGCACACACGGTTTAGCTGTATGAATGCAGCGATGCTTGAACGCCTCAGTGAATTTGACAAGGGGCACCGGGGGCGTAAATCGCGACGCGAGCCACAGACACCTATGAGACAGAGGCGGGCGCTTAATATGGTTGCCAATATAATGTAAAAAATTACGAGTCTTTGGTGAAAATTGCGCAAGCCGGCCGCCCCCAACGATCCCCGTTGTGCGCCTGTCGTCTCCGTGGGATACCCTGCCGCGACGCTACACCCTGCTACCGGGGTAGGTTCCCCATTGAAAGGAATATCACATGCGTTACATCACCGCCGCGGCCGCTTTCTCGGCCGCCTTTGTCTCCCCTCTCATGGCTCAAGAGAGGGGATCAGTCGCGCCGAAAGTACTGGTCGTGACCATGTTCGCGCAGGAAGCCGCCCCTTGGACCGAGAACGAGAATCTGACCACCGAAATTCCGGTCCTAGGGCTGAGCCAAGATTACCCGGCCGTCACCTGCAATGACGCGGGGCTTTGTATGATGACGACAGCCATGGGCTTCGCGAATGCCGCCAGTTCGGTCTCGGCGGTTGCGCTGAGCCCGAAGTTCGATTTGCAGCAGACCTATGTGGTGATCGCGGGAATTGCCGGTGTTGATCCCAAGGACGGCACTCTAGGTTCGGCGCATCGGGCAAAATTTGCGGTCGACGCGGATCTGAACCATCGGATCGATCCGCGCGAGACTCCTGACGATTGGAGCGATGACACCATCGGTTTGGGCGCTGGCGCGCCGGGCGAAAAGCCAAAATGGGGTTCGGGGACTGAGGTCTTTGCGCTGAACCCAGCCCTTGCGGAATTTGCTTATGAGACCACGAAGGATGTCCCACTGGCGGATGGGGAAGAGGCCAGCAGCTACAGGACGCATTACGCTGAAGTCGCCGCGCAGGGAAAACCTTTTGTCAGCCTTTGCGATACTCTTTCCAGCGACACTTATTGGCACGGGATCAAGATCGCCGATTCTAAGGAAAGATGGGTCTCTCTGCTGACCGACGATGCCGGCGACTATTACACCACGCAGATGGAGAACAATGCGACGCTGACCGCGCTGAAACGCGCGGACGAGGCCGGTTTGCTCGATTTTGACCGGGTGGCCGTTTTGCGCACCGGGTCCAATTTCGACCGCCAGGGGACGGACCAAACGGCCATCGCCTCGCTGCAGGCGAAATCAGGTGGCTTCCCGCTTGCCGCCGAAAATGCCTATCGTGTCGCCAAGAGCTACGCCGAAGCGATCATGTCGGACTGGAATGCCTGGAAAGAAGCACCGCAGGTGGACTAACGCCGAGACAGTAGCTTGAAACAAAAAAAATAACCGTCCTTCCAGCATTTGGCAGGGCGGTTTCTGCGTTTTGGGGGAAATTTTTTCGAGTAATTGGGTGTCACTGCGCCGTAATCAATCAGAATCTGATCCAGAATTATCCTTTTGTATCGAAAATTTAACGCCCAGCTGATTGCTATACTAGACCCTTCATTGGCGGTCGGATCTGTGGATAAGTTTCGGCCTCATGGGCAGGAGGTTGGTATGGACAACGAGTGCGAAACACCGCGCATCGGTTCTCCGTCTGATCCTAGAAAGTGAGAAGGGGGCGAGCCGATCAGCGCGGCTATTGGCGATGCTGCTTGGGAACCGGGGGTGACGAAAAGTCATACTAGATCGCTCTGCCGGAGATGTACTGACCGAACGCCCACATGGGCTTGAGACGCATGGCGTGATCATCCGGTCAACGGTGCCAGAACCCGTGCCAACAAAGCTCTATTGGCTGACTGGGTGGGGATATGCCGCTGAACCGATCATAAAGGGGTTGGGCCGCAGCCTCGCCAATGCACAACCCTACGCTGCCCCTGTCGCCGGCCTCTTTCATGCTATCGCTGAGAACAGTGCTTAATGTCGAGGCCGCAGAGGGCATGACAGCTCTGGTTCAGTTCTTCATCGGTACGGCCAAGTTCGCCGCCCACCTTCAAAATGGTAGGATGTCTGTGACACGCGGAGAAATTGACACCCCCGACCTGCATTTTACCGCCCCCGCTCCCCGCTCCTTGCGGTAGTGTTTTACGGCGACGAGGTTTCGGATACGGTCGACACCGAAATCATCGGCAAAACGGAGTTGTGCCGCAGGTTTATCGACCTGTTTGAACTCCCCATGTAATGGACAAGATAGCGTAGCCCTTCAGACCCCACCCTCTCCTGCCCATTGCACTTGCTGTTTGCGGAAGTTCTCTTGCCTCAGGCCGTGCTACGCAATTTCAAACCATCAAGCCGGTCCAAGACCGCCCTACTCACAATATCAACAATTGTCTGTGGGAAGGCTTTGGGTAAGGCGTTGGCAGCCGTTTCAAGGGCTTCGGGCGCTCTCGTCGCGATTTCGTCGATAAGGCCCGTGATTCGCTTTCTTGAAAGACCCGCGCGCATGGCCGTTTGCACGAAATGCCGCCCGTGAATCTGATCGAACCGATAGTGCCGGCTATTTCCAACCGACATCGCCAATTTCATCTGTTTCCGTTCAATTTGATGGGCATGCAATGCGCCTTCCGCCGTCAAGATGTCATAGAGTGGGGTCATGCGATAGCTGCCACCGGGGCCTAGGAACACACTGAAATTCTTGGCATGAGCGTCCGTTGCGCCCATCAGCCAGAAAATGAGCTGCGCTTTGAGAAAAATGTCCTGATCCTCGATCGGTGTATCGCTACCCTTAAGCAAGTTCAAAACGTCGTACATGCCGGGGCCACCTTCATTCTGGTACTTTAGCGTCGGCGGTACAGAGAGTGCCTGACAGCAATCTTCCTGCGGCAGACGTAGTAAACGCCCATCTTTCGTCCAGCGTCGATCAAAACGCTCGATGACTAGAGCCTTAGTTTCCCCGAAAGTTTCTATGCTAGCGGCGTTCACAGGCAGACCAAATGCAGCGGTGAGTAGCAGGCAATAGTATTCGTTCTCAACGCTGTCTGAGAGATCGACACCATTGGGAAGCTTTCCGATTTGCGTCTTTATCAGATGGGTGGTGGGCGTCGTGCCGTGGGGCTTGAGCCATTGACCATCGTGCCAGAGCAGGGCTGTCTTCTCTTGCGCCCCCGCCACTGAAATTCTGAAAGCATCGTCGCGGGTTAAGCCGAGGGGCGCTTGGCCTAATCCGTTCAGAATCTTCTCAATTGCAACCGCATCGACGGCTTCGCCCTCAATCCTGCCAACAGCATCAGGTACCTCTTCGTCTTCTGCGATAAATTGAAGTGCGCCCACGCAGTCATGGCCGATCTTGGTCAGCATGTTGTAGGCGTCCGTGCCTCTTGCGCCGACCTTTTCAGCGACGAGACGACGAAGCCTGTCTGAATCAGGTAGCAAGTTCTCGAAGACAGCAGAGACGGCTTGGCCGCGATAGGGCACCTCGCTTAGCGGCAGCGAAAGAGAGAGCGGCATAGCATGCTCCCAATTTAGCCAATCTTCAGCGTACGCATATTCGATGGCCCCATTTGCCCGGCGTGTGAGCATCCCAACGCGGCGATTATTCGTATATACATGCAAGGGCGCATGGGCTCGACGTCGAGCCATCAGAACAACTCCTCGATATCACTGGCATGTCCCTTAGAACGTGGTCCAATTCTGAATTCGAGATCGAGAGCTGCAAAGATAGCTAAAATTGATTCGAGCCTAGCGGACTTTGCTCCACTCTCTATCATTGAAATGGTTGCTTGACGTAGGCCCGCCCGCTCGCCGAGCTGCATCTGCGACCAGGCGCGCTTCTTTCGCGCCCGTTGGATAATGGAACCAATTTGTTTTGGTGTACGCGCAAGATCGTTCATGCCAACTATATACGCCAAAGCGCATTATTTGTAAATATACGCGTTAGCGCATATGGAGGATTTATACGCCAAGCCGTATGACGTCAAGTTTCCCGCAGGTGTATTAGAGCTGAAGCAAAAAAAGAAAGGCCCGCGATGTGGAGAGCCTAGTCGACCGAAAAGGACACCCTAAAGCAGTGCCATGTGAGTGATGTCAGAAGCGCAGCAGCCCAAAGAAAGCAGAGACGCCCCAGCCCACCGAAATCGCAACCGATCATACCGCGCGAAAGGGGCCCATCACATTTGGGCCAATGTGATAGAACTAAAAAATGTCAAAGTCTACTCACAGCCACTCTTCACGCCGCACCTTAGCTGAAGCCTTGTTCCTGCTCTGCATCACACCCAGAAGTCTCGCACGAGCAACTTCTAACCGCGCGCATAGCCTGCTATCTCTTCTTATCCCCCACGAGAAACCCATGGCGTAGGCCATCCACCCCATGTTAGAAAATGTGCCACGGGCAGCGCAACTTACGGGAATGGCCATGAGCTTCAAGCTAAGCATCGACACAGAAGCAGACGCGTTCTCTATCAAGGTAGATAATGTCGTAGCAGAAGATCGAGACCTTGTTGCGACCAGATTGACAGAGGTTGCAGACCTCTTTCGCGCGATCATCGCATCCGACGCGGCGGCAAAAAACCTTACCGACGATGAGCTAACGCGACTGCAACCGGGCTTGGCTGCACTAGAGATGAAATACAAACTTCTTATTTACCAAGCCACTCAACAAGCTATAGCAGCTAAAGCAGTTGCTGAAGGCCGCGAAACGATTGCCGAGCATGGGTTCCTAGAGCTTGACGATGTCTAGCCCCAAATCAGCTTCAGTTCATTTCGGGGCAAACCGAGTTGCCATGGCTCTCACGGAGAACATATCGGGCCATTTGAGGAAAGTCCTACAAAGCACTTCCATCAAACCGGTATCGCGCAACGAATACGTTAAACACCTTCGATCATCGATGATCGCCACCGACAACTTAGGCTTATTGAACGATGCAGTAGAGCCCGTGTTGAGCAGAACGGCCCTTGATGGGTTTGAGCACATTGTCATCAGCGAACACGCACTTTTGGGGCCTGTGAGCGAGATGCTTACCAAAAGGACCATGTTCCCCAAAGCCAAGCGCCGGGTGCAGAACATCGATCGCGCTTTTTCGGATCGCAGCCTCAATTTGCATCTGGCCATAGCACCCCAAGCTGAATGCTGGGCGGCGCTGCTTGCCGATGACGATTTTTCGCCGGCCCGCTCTGATAATTCGGCCCCAGTGCATTCATGGGCCAATCTCGTTTCTCGCATCACAGCGGCTTGCCCAAGAGCACAGGTCACAGTTTGGAATTTTGAACAACCAGAAAAAGTTGTGCTGCCGTTCTTATCAGCTCTTTTGGGCATAGATGGCGATCGTCTTGATCGCAAAACACGAACCGCAACCACGCAACATGCATGCCAGCAGCTCAAGAATGCTAAGCTGTTGAGCAAGATTATCCAGCTCGATGAAGACCTTCAAACCCGTATGGATGTGCAATATGAACTCGACCTTACGACTCTTGCAGCCATGCCGAAAGTGACCCTTATCGAGTGATAAGCGTAACCAGGCTAAGGCGCAAAATTAAGCAAAGGCTTGGCCCGGGCTCCTCTCTAAGTCTCTTGGTAAGAAATCGCGCCGAAACGATCTTGAAGTAAGGCAGCCTAGCGTCTGCCTATGCAACAGCATGCATCCTTGTTCATATCAATCCGATTGCGACACCAAAAGAACCTCAAAAGTTACGCAGACTCGGTTCAAGAGCGGTGACAACTCTCCGCAGATAGGTGCGCCATCAAAGCCGACTGCAATTACGTTTTGGGCTGTAGAACCGACCAGCAGGACTTCAGTGGCAATATCGTTCAGGGCTGACCGGCCTTTCAGTCTGGTGCCGACCAAACTGCCCAGACCTTTTACGGTACTTCCGGACAGTCCTGCGGCCGCCGAACATTTTGCGATTCCCTCGTTAAGCAATTCGTTTGGTCGAATTGTTCCAAGTACTGCATTAGGGTTGTCCACCTGGCCAGTACCGTTTGGGTGGAACAAGATGAACCCTGTTTCATGGTCCGATGCACTTTCGAACATCGCCCCTTCCAGGGTCCAAACATCCACCATGTGATCAACTGCCAGAACAGTTTTCTCCGCCAGAAGATGCCCCGCGTGAAAGGTCCCGTCCTCCGCGCGCCACATCCCGTGAACATGCGCAAACGCTTCTCCGTCCCGACGCCCTAGATGCGCACCGGTTTGGCGAATTATCGCGTTGCGCAAAACCTTCTCATCACTGTACCACACTACATGGCTGTCATCAGAAGCCGGTGCGGGACAAACGAAGGTGAGTATCTCGGTCGATACGTCAGTCAAGTCGAACCAAGCGCCTTTACCATTAGCAGCATCGATCATGGCCTGCATAAGGGTCAATCCCGCGGATAACTTCACCCGACGGCGTGTTGCACGACACGGTACGGCGCTGACACGCGCAGGCGTTGGCCGTCCAGGATGCTGTACCCGTCGTGCCTCAGGCACCCGCAAGCTCCCCGCGCTTAGCCAGCTCGGCCCTGATTATCTTCTTAGTGATCTTGCCATAGCCCGATTTCGGCATCTCATCCCAAAAGACGACGGTTTTCGGCATCTTATAGCGCGGCAGTTTGTCCCCCAGCCAATTGAGCACCTCATCAGCCTCCGGCGCGGCGCCCTTAGCGACACAGACGGCGATCCCGACCTCGCCCCAGGTCGACTCCAGCATCCCCAGAACGGCGCATTCGCTAATGGCCGGATGTTGCAGGATCTTTTCCTCGATCTCACGCGGGTAGATGTTGGACCCGCCCGAGATATACATGTCCGACGCTCGATCGGTAAGGTAGAGAAAACCTTCGGCATCCATATGCCCTAGGTCGCCGGTCAGGAACCATCCGTCGCGGAACGCTTTGGCATTGGCCTCGGGGTTGTTGTAATAGCCAGCAAAAACCGCCGGTCCGATCACGGCCACTTCACCAGTCTCGCCTGAAGCGACCTCTTTGCCCGCGGCATCCTGCACCTGAACCTGCATCCCTGTGCGCGCAAAGCCGCAGGTGCCGATCCGCATCATGGCATCATCGGCGGAGTGCTGTGCCGGGGGCAAGACGGTGATATTGCCCGTGACCTCGCCCAGGCCGAAATACTGCACCAGAACGGGACCCAAAACCTCGATCGCGCGGATTTGGTCGGCCCGGTACATTGGCGCCCCGGCATAGATCATATAGCGCAGGCTGGAATGGTCATGCTCATGAACCGAAGGATGCTCGACCAGCATCTTAACGATCGTCGGCACGGTAAAGGCATTCGTCACACGCCACTTGGCAACCAAGCGCCAAACCTCAGCGGGGTCGAACTTTGCGCCCCCGGGGACAATGGTTTTCACCCCATGTGCCACCTGCGTCAACTGGTGGATGCCCGCCCCGTGGGACAAGGGCGCGACTACGATGGAAGCATCACCCGGCCCGGTCCCCGGCATCAGGTCGCACAAATGGTTGGTGATCACAAAGGCCAATTGGCCATGGGTCAACACCGCCGCCTTCGGCTTGCCAGTCGTGCCGGAAGTAAAAAAGAACCACGCGGGATCGTCGCGATCCACCTCGGCCACGGTGACCGGCATCTTAGCGAACTCGGCCACAAGCGCGTCGTAATCACCCTCCCCCTCACCACCGATCGTGACGGTGAAGTCGACGCCCTTGCAGGCCGCAATATGCCCGGCGAACTCAGCCCCCGCCAACAGCCCTTTGGCCCCCGAAGACATGGCAAGCCATGCGACCTCCTCCGGCGTTTGGCGGAAATTGGCGGGCACCCAAACGCAGCCGAGCTTCCAACAGGCAAAAGCCGCTTCGAACATCTGATTGCAATTGGCAGATTGCACCAGCAAGCGGTCACCTTTACGCATGCCATAGCGGTCACGCAGGGCAGCGGCGAAGGCCGTGGCGCGGGCTTCCAACTCGGACCAAGCCCAAGTGTCTTCGCCCCAGACCAGCCCAATCTCCTCAGGATGACGTCGAGCGGATTCAGTCAAAAACTGCGAGAGATTCATGACGCGGGTAGAGACAGGCTGCATCACGCCACCCGCTCAAGGATCGAGGCATAGGAGGCCACCGCCGCCCCGCCCATGTTAAACACCCCCGCAAGCTCGGCATCGGGGATTTGCATGCCGCCCGCCTCGCCCATCAACTGCATTGCCGCCATGACATGCATCGACACGCCCGTGGCCCCAATCGGGTGACCCTTCGACTTTAACCCGCCCGAGGGGTTCACCGGCAGCCGCCCGTCCTTGCCGGTCCAACCTTCGCGAATGGCGCGGCTGCCTTGGCCCGGCTTGGTCAAACCCATCGCCTCGTATTCCAGCAACTCCGCCACGGTGAAACAGTCGTGGGTTTCCACGAGGCTCAGGTCGTCCAGTGTCAGCCCGCTTGCCGCGAAGGCCTGCACCCACGCCCGCCGCGCGCCGTCAAAACGGGTGATGTCCCGCCGCGACAGCGCCAGCGGTTCATTGGTATGGCTGCGGGCGCGGAAACGAATGGCGCGCCGCAACTGGGCCGCCACCTCAGGTGCTGCTACGACCATCGCCGCCGCCCCGTCAGAGACCAGCGAGCAATCCGTGCGCCGCAGGGGGCCAGCCACGAGCGGGTTCTTCTCGGACACGGTATTGCAAAAGGCCACATCGAAATCTCGCTGCATATGGGCAAGGGGGTTTTGCATTCCGTTGTGATGGTTCTTCGCGGCGATCATCGCCAGCGCCTCAGACTGATCCCCATAGCGCTGGAAATAGCTGCCCGCGATCTGCCCAAAAAGCCCGGCAAAACCACCGCCAACACCCGCTTCCTCAACCCGGTAAGACGCGCCGAGCAGGATGTCCCCCAACTCCGCGCCCGGTGTGGCGGTCATCTTCTCAGCCCCGACGACCAAGGCGATCTTGCCCCGGCCGCTGGCGATGAAATCCATCGCCCCGTGCAAGGCTGCGGAGCCGGTCGCGCAGGCATTCTCGTAACGTGTGGCTGGAACGCGGGCCAAGGCCTCATTCCCCATGCCAATGAGCGCGCCCTGAAAATCCTGATCCGAGAAACCGTTATTGAAGACACCGACAAAGATGCCATCTACGTCTTCGGCCTCGACGCCCGCATGGGCCAAGGCCGGGCCTGTCACCTCGGCCATCAGTGCCTCAGTATCGGGTGCCTCGCTTTTTCCAAAGGCACTATGGGCCCAGCCCACGATATAGGGGTCCGTCATCATTTATCCTCCTTCAGTACCGGCTGCGGCATCCTGCGCGCCAACCGGATTTCAATTTCCTGCGCTTCGCGCTTCAACAATTCGGCCAGTTCGCCATCGCGCGGCGGCAGCATTCGGTTTTCGATCGCGGCAATCGACATGGCGCCCGCAACGGATCCGTCTGGGCGGCAAAGCGCCACGCCGATGCCCCAGCTACCCGGCACGATCCGTCCGGGGTTCAAAGCAAAACCTCGCTCCCGTGTCCGCGCCACATCACTGCGCAAAAGGTCGGCGTCATAATCCGGGTAGTCGCTGGCCATCCGCTCAGCATTATCTCTGAGCACCAATTCGACCTCCGCATCCGGCAGCGCGCTCAGCATCGCGAGGGAGCCTGCGCCAATGCCCAAAGGGTGCTGCGCGCCGGTCTCAAGCGCATGGGTCCGGATCGGGAAAGCCCCGTCTTCGCGATGCAGGCAAACCGCAGCCGAGCCGCGCCGCATGTTAACGAAGGCCGTGTCGCCGCTCACCTGCGCCAGCCGGACAGCCGCGTCCGCCGCAATCTCCAACAGCCCATGTCGCGGGGTCGCGAGCGTGCCAAGAACATAGCTTTCCTCCCCCAAATAATAGAGCCGCGTGGCGCAGTCCTGTTCCACCAGACCGCGCCGAATGAGCGCGAGCATCAGCCGCCGCACCGTGGGTTTGCCCAGACCGGACGCCTCGATTAACTCGGACAAAGTCGCGCCCCGCCCTGCCGCGCGCCCAGTAACCTGCAAAAGCGCTAGGGCACGGTCCACCGCTTGACTGCCACTGGCGGGGGTCGCCTGATCTCCGCCGTTCATAATATGGACCTCTTTTGTCGGCATTCCGGGGTTTAGACACAAAGAACTGCGCATTCTTCCATTGATTGCAAGAAATATCTTGCCCGAACAGCTGAACTCTGTTCCATATTATGGCTCAATGAGGGAGGAACTATTATGAAAATGATTTCAAAGGCGGGCTTCGCCGCAATTTTCGCAACCGCCGTCTTCTCCGGCGCGGTCAGCGCCGACACCCTGCGTCTGTCGCATAACACCGGCGACACCACGACCTGGCACAAGGGGGCCGAAAAATTCGGTGAGCTTCTGTCTGAGAAAACAGACGGCGCCTATGACGTACGCGTCTTCCCCAACGCGCAGCTTTCCGGTGGCGACCAAATGAAACAGGCCGAAATGGTGGGCCGCGGGGCGCTTGACCTCGTCGTCACCTCCGCAATCAACGTGACCCCCTTGGTGCCCGAAATGGCCGTTTTCTCGCTGCCCTATCTCTATGCCAACTACGATCAGGTGGACGCGACCACCCAAGGCGAACCGGCGAAACTGCTCGAAGACATTTTGCGCGACAAAGGTATCGAGGTGCTGGCTTGGGGCGAAAACGGCTTCCGCGAGGTCACCAACAATGTCCGCCCAATCAAGACCCCCGAAGACATGAAGGGTCTGAACATGCGCGTCGCCGGACCGATGTATATCGACGTGATGAACGCGCTCGGCGCCAACCCGCAGCAGATGCAATGGGGCGAGACGATGACCGCGCTTCAACAGGGCGTGGTCGATGGTCAGGAAAACCCGATCGGGGCCGTGATCATTCCCCAGCAGGTCTTCGAGGTGCAAAAACACCTGACCGCTTGGCACTACTCCTATGACCCGATCTTCCTTGGCGTCTCGACCGAAGTCTGGGGCGATTTGGACGAGGCGACCCAAGAGCAGATGCGCGCAGCCGCAACCGAAGCCATGGAATACCAGCGCGAGATCACCCGCGAAGGCACTGCCGAGGGCGTCGCGTTCCTACGTGACAAAGGGATGGAGGTGTACGAGCCCTCCGAGGAGGAACTGGCCGCTTTCCGCCAAGCGACCAAACCCGCTTTTGACACTTGGGCCGCCAAAGTGGGCACCGACATCGTCGGTAGCTTCCAAGACGCCATCGCCGCGACGCCCGCGAACTAAAGCTTCGGCGCGGCCCTGCACCGGGGCCGCGCCGATCAGGGAGGGTCGGAGCCATGCGATTTCTACTGAACGAGTTTGAAAAGATCGTCTGTGCCGTGCTGTTTCTTGGCATGACGCTGATCGGTTTCATCAATGTTGTGGTCCGCTATGCAACGCATTATTCCTTCGCCGCCTCGGAAGAGCTGTTGACCAACGGCTTTCTGCTGCTGACCGTCTTTGGCGCAGCGATTGCCGCGCGGCGGGGGCAGCATCTGGCGGTCACGATCGTTCACGATTTCCTGCCCCGCCCTGCAGCCCGGGCCGTGTTTCTGCTGTCGGTAATCCTCTCGGTCCTCCTTCTGGCGGCCTCCGCTTGGTTCTCTTGGGCCACCTTGATGAACCAGATCGGCAGCGGCATCCGCAGCTATGCACTCGGCGTGCCTGCCTGGTGGTATCAGATCGGCCTGCCCTTCGGCTTTGCGCTAATCATCATTCGTTACCTGCAACATGCCGCAGAAATCTGGCGCGCGACGCGCCAAGAACCGCGGGCATAATCCAGTGTTTGATATCTTCAGCATGGGTGCCGGCACCCAAATGATCGTCGCCTTCTTCCTGCTAATGGCCCTGCGCGTGCCCGTGGCCTTCGCGCTTGGTCTTTCGGCCATGTATGCCATGTGGCAGATCGGCTTTGGCTTTGATCTAGCGGGCGATCTGATCGCCACCGGCATCGCGAAATACGCCCTGCTCGCCATCCCCTTCTTCATCCTCGCGGGGACCTTGATGGGCACCCTCGGCATCGCCGAGCGGATGATCCGTTTCTTTCGCATCCTCATCGGCAACCTACCCGGCGGCATGGGTGTCGTCGGCACGGTGGTCTGCCTTTTCTGGGGCGCTGTTTCGGGCTCGGGCCCTGCTTCTGTCGCAGCCATCGGCCCGATGATCATCAAAGGCATGCAAGAAGACGGGTATCCTCGCGCCGCAGCCGCCGCTTTGGTCTGCACGGGCGCGGCCTTCTCGATCGTCATTCCGCCCTCCATCGGCCTCGTGATCTATGGCGTTATTGCCGAGACATCGATCTCCGCGCTCTTTATCGCGGCAATCATCCCCGGACTTTTCATGGGCGTGCTGATGCTGATCATCCTGCCCTTCATCAAATCGACCAACCGGGCAGAGCTGGACAAAATCTCCCCCGCACCGCCCAGCAAGGGCTACTGGCGCGACCTAGGGCAGAGCTTCCGGGAGTCCTTTTGGGGCCTTATGACCCCGGTCGTCATCCTCGGCGGCATCTACTCCGGCATCTTCACCCCGACCGAAGCCGCCCTCGTCGCAACTGTCTACGCCATCGCGGTAGGCGCATTCGCCTACCGCACCCTCACGGTCCGCGCCCTTTGTGACGCCCTAACCGAAGCCGCCGCCTCCTCTGCTGTCGTTATGTTGGTGGTCGCCTATGCCAGTCTATTCGGGTGGGTCGTGACGGTAGAAGATCTCGTCGGCCAATACTCCAACCAATTGCTCGGCCTGTCGGAGAACGGGGGAGTGATCTTGATGGTCATCATGCTGATCCTCCTAATCGCAGGCATGTTCATGGACCCCGTGACGGTCATGTTCATCTCCCTTCCGATTTTCCTGCCGGTGGTGCGCGAACTTGGCTGGGATCCGGTCTGGTTCGGCGTGCTGGTGATGGTGAACCTCGCCATCGGCCTGATCACCCCGCCCGTTGGAATCAATCTCTACGTCGCCGCAAACATCACGCGCCAACCTTTGGAGCATATCGCCCGCGCCGCCTTGCCGTTCCTCGCAATTAGCGTCATCGGCCTCGCCATCGTGGCGGCGGTCCCTGCCCTCTCCCTCTTCCTCCCCGAGGTACTGAAATGAACGATACCGTTGCCCTGATCACCGGTGCCGCCCGCGGCATTGGCCTTGCTACTGCGGCGCTTTTCCACGCCGAAGGCCGCCGCGTTGTCATGCTCGACCGCGATGCGGAAGAGCTGGCAGAGGCCGCGGCCGCCCTCCCCCGCGCGCTCGCAATTACTTGTGACGTTTCGATCCCGCAGCAAGTCGCACAGGCCGTCGCAGAGGTGGAGCAAACTTTCGGGCGCCTCGACATTCTGGTCAACAACGCAGGCGTCGCCGATTTCGGCCCCTTGGCCGAGACCGATTTCGCCCGCTGGCGTCGCGTCATGGAGACCAACCTCGACGGCGTATTTCTGATGTCTCAAGCCTGCCTTGCTCTGCTCTCTGCCCAAGGCGGCTCAATCGTCAACATCGCCTCGATCTCCGGTCTGCGCGCCTCAACGCTGCGGGTCGCCTATGGCACATCCAAAGCCGCGGTGATCCATTTGACCAAACAGCAAGCAGCAGAGCTCGGTGAAGTCGGGATCCGTGCGAACTGTGTTTGCCCCGGGCCGGTGGACACAAAACTCGCGCTAGCGGTTCATTCGCCTGAAATACGCGCAGCCTATCACGACGCGATTCCTCTCAACCGCTACGGCTCCGAGCAAGAGATCGCGCATGTCATATGTTTTCTCGCAAGCGACCGTGCGAGCTATGTCACTGGGCAAGTGGTGGCCTCCGATGGTGGGTTTGAAGCCACAGGCGTAGGCTTGCCCGCACTTCGAGACTGACCGGCTAAGCCCGGTCGGGAACGCCGGAGCTCACTTTTCATATCTTAGTACCCAAAGGTCACGGCATCGACGCGCCTAAGATTGATGCACTCAAAAGATAGCCGTTTTCTCTGCCTACAAGGATCGTCTAGAGCGAGCCCATGACCGTTCTTTCACTTACGTTGTGACGACGTTGGCCAAACAGCCTTAAGTCTCCTCGTAGAAGGCCTTGCCGAAACGATCTTGAAGGAAGGCAGCCTGGGGGGCTGCTATTGCTTTTAGCCGTGCCACGACATGTTCAGGCAGTGGCAACGGTTTCGTCTGGTGGACCCTCTCCTTTGCTTGCGGATACTCAAAAGGAGGTAGGTCACAATGCTGCTCGATCTTGCGCAACGTCCCCAGAGGATCTTTCGCGATTCTCCCATACGGCAAATATAGCAATTGTTCTGGCGCAAACCGTGCGTCCCAACGAGGTACGTTGTTGAGGTAGTCACCTCTCGTCTGAAGCGCTGGCATGTCCAACAAGTCCTCCCACTCCTTTGATGAAGACGGTAACTTTTTCTTGCGGTGCGCATTCATACGCAATTGAGACTTCAGGCGATCTAAGGGGTTGCGAATGATGTAAATCAGCTTTCCACGCGGCAAGAACCGCTTGAAGAAGTCCACCCCCTCGTCTGGAATACAAGAGTACTCTGGGGTGACGTCCAAGCATTTTTGGTCGACCTCAGCTCGAGAGAATATGTACTTATACCACGTGCCATTTAAAATCGGCGCGGTCTGGAGGCGATCAAGGTACTCTAGATAGGTCTCATCGGGCGATACCGTAGTGGCAAAGTGACGGTCTCGGGCCATTTGCAGTCCCTGCCTGACATGCCAAGGTGCCCACCGACGACACTCCGCAATGAACTTGTGGTCAAAGAAGTGCAGCTCTTTGAAGGGCGGGACCCAGATGTCTCTTCTTGTCGCCAAGGTCACATGCAGCCAAGACGTACCTGCCTTCTGCGCCCCGATACATAAGATCTCTGGTTTGCGCCCTTTATTCATATGAAACCACTGATCATATCAGCCTCGAACATGACCAAGGTCAGATCAAATCCCTTCTTTACCAAATCATCACCGGTAAAGTCCGAACGACCGCGCTCAACCATTCTTTTTGAGTATCCGCTGCAATCGATCTTTGATCTTATCTTCTAAGATCGGCGCTGCTGTCACGCCCGATATCCGGCTGAATCGCCGGTAAACAGTAGGACCGAGCTTCAACCGCTCTATAACCTCCATTAGAACCTTTCCAGCTGTCGGCTCTAAAGCCGCTACCCTCATGGACCGCGCAAACATATTGTCGATCATATCGCCTTTCTCCACCCAATAGGTTAGCATTCCATCAAAGAGCTCACCTCCTGATGTAAATCGCTTAAGGGGCGGCCAAGGCCGCTTCGGATAGAAGAGCTTGAGATCACTTTCATGCAGCTTGGCAGTATTGGCGTAGATACTGGCGCTCATGCCGACCGCACGCTCCCCCGAGCTCCGCCCAAAATCCGCGATCGTATCGGCAATCGACACCAGCCACCGCAGAGATAGTTCTGATCGGATCACCTCAAACTGCTCATCCAGAATGCGCCAAAAGAGCGTCAGAGCCTTCTCGCAGTTCGGGTCTCTGCGCAGCACCACAATTGTACAAGCCAGCAGATGCGAAAGACGAGAGGCGCCCGCGAATTCAGGCTGAAGTTTCCGGAAATGTGCGATCAAGTCTTTCGACCGCCCCGCCCAAGGGCCACTGGGAGCGCCTGGAATGATCTCATCGGCAAAAGGCTCAAGTGCACAGTTTGCATCCGGTAGCGCATCGGCAACCGCCGCGACAAAGACCTTTTGATCAGAAAAATAGACAGACCAAAGATCATATATCGTGTCTTCTTTAGGCTTTATAGATTTGAGCTCAGTGATACCCTTCTTACCGACCGTCGTGGGGGTCGCGTAGTTCAATATTCGGTAATCCCGTTCAAAGAGCCGCATGAACCGCGCTACATCCTCAGCGTTCCAAGTCTCTTCATGCTTTTGCCCCCCACGAGAGGCGCGCAAGCGGGGCAACTGTGTGGCCAAACCTAGTCCCGAGCAGAATGCTGCAAAATCCACCTCTAGGGTCTCAAACCTCAGAATGGTATCTGCATAGAAGAGACAATTGAATGGGTGGGTTTGCGGGATAATATGATGTTTGAAGTTCCAAGCTAGGTCTCGGTGACTTCGGTCAAAGCCGACCCATGGGTCCTCAAGCACATCAAGCGCCTTAGAAATTGTAAGGTCAGGCCAGCGCGGCTCAGCATAATAGTCTCCTTCAAGCTTGTTTCCGAACTTGAACATCCGGAACGCTGATAGGAATCGGGCCTTAGGCTCACGCACAACTGCAAGACCAGGTCGTCCGCGAAACCGCTCTGGTACATGCCCAAAATAACGCCCTTCGAGTTTGCCTAAGGCATCCCGCACAGACGTCCCGCCGGTCTTAGGCAGGTGGATAAAAACAATACGCGGATCGCCGATTATGAAGTTTGTCATCTGGTTCCTGACGTACTGTCAAAAGTTTATACATTGACTGCTTTAATCGAAGCCAGAGAAAAAGCCGAGCCAAGTGCTCGGATACGCAACCTGACCACTGCGGACATGGCTGCCCGGCTGCGTCGACGAGCGAGCGGCCAAGCAGCGCCACGATGCTTGGGGCTCGAACACTGCTGCGCTTTTGTTTCCTAGCGGAGGAACCTGCACCCACATCTGGGGCATTGCAGTTCAGCTTCCATCCAGCTTTCGCCATCCGCTTGATAGATACCATGTCCTAGCAACCAGCAAATCGGCCGGAACAACCAAAGCTTTGCGCCACGCCTTCGATCCGGTTCTTTCCATGTTATTCTAGCCAAAAGGACCTCCGCGTCCGTAAGCGCCGGCCCCTATTCCTAGCGACCATATAGACCAACCAAACGAAGCCCCACCCGAGATGGGCGTGGCCTACCCTTACATATCTCGACACAGCCCGACAGTTCGAACGATACGCTCTTTCAGGGCCCGCGCACCAAGCTTGCTTGCTTACGCGCCGAGCGCAAACGCAGCCAAACATGCGATCGCAAAATCTGTCAATCTGCGACTGAGAGGGGGATGGCTAAACACCCGTGCCGGATCGCAGGTTATCTGGCACAAGCGAACCGGTGCGATGGGGACGTTTGAGATCGGGCAAAAGCCGCCCTCCCCCAAATGCCCGCCCATTTTAATCATCCCTTAAACACGTTCGGTTACATTCCCCTTTGGAAAAGCCAGCGCAGCAAAGGTGCCGGCGGCCTCTTCCACAACAACACTTATAATGGAATTTGAACTATGAACTATGTCGTTACGAGCCAAAAATTTAACAATGAGATTTGCACACTGGCCTCGCAGATTGAGGTCCTCAAAGCCAAACGCGATCAGGCGCAGCACAACACCAAAGATTGCCTGACGTCACTGCCGCCTGAGCAGATTGACGCGCTTCATACCACCATCGCGCAGAAGGAGCGCGTAAAGCGCGACCTTGAACTGGCGATGCACTCTAAGCTGGCCACAGCGCTCGGGCAGGTGAACGGCAAGGCATGGGCCAACACCATTTGCGCTGATAGGCTGATTGCTCTCGCCCAAGAGTTCGAAGACCTGTTGGACGCCCATGGCATTAAAGTCAAAAACAGAGCCGGCACCTTGGTGCGGTACCGACCTGGCGGGAAAAAAGCGTCACGCGCACAGATTGGCAGGAGCATAACGACCTTTGTTGTTCTGCGGCGTGTACACGACGGCTGGCGGCTGATCCACGCTCAACGCGATTATTGCTACATCAATCAACGGGCGTTCAGAGACGTCATCGTCCGGCCAGCTGCACATGAGGATATAATCCGCCATGCGACACGGGGCTTCAGAGCCGGGGGTGAGCATTTAACACAGAGCCTGGTGGCATGAGCGATCTGCTTATTAGCCTCCGCAAAGCACAGACGCAGAGCACCGCATGCATTCAACGGGCCGCCAGAGCGCTCTCAGGAACCAGCCGAAGATGTACTATGCGTATGGTCTTACAAAGAAGACCCTCCGCCCACCGGACGGAACGTTGGCATTACGCCCTATGGCCCAGACATTCCCCTTCGGAGGGCGGGCCTTCAAAGCTCGGCGAAGGCAGCATCCCTTTGGAAAGCTCATTCAAATCGCTTTGGGTCAGTTCCCTTCGACAGATCAGTTCAGTGGCGATCCGGTTGAGACCATGCAGGTTGTTTGCGAGCAAATTGCTCACAGCCATGTCTGCATGCTGTAGCTGTGCCTCGATCCTCCGCTGCGTGCTGAGAGGAAGCCGGTCAAAATCCACCTGCCGCGCATCTCGCCAAACCAAGTCCGCGCTCCCGAACGACCAGTTCAGGTCCATCTCCAAAGCCAGGCGGGTTGCCTGTGCAAGATCACTGGCCGCCCCAAGCCCGGCACCGTTGGCCGCCTCGCCCAGCACCAATCTCTCCGCTGCGCGGCCTGCAAGGCACATTCTGAGTTTTGCCTCCGCAAGCTTAGGGGTGATCGTAGGCAGAGGGGCTGGCGTAACCTGCCCACCGCGCGCCGTTACCCAAGCTCCAAGAGGGGTCGGCAAGGGCGACAACAGGGCCGCGATCAGATGTCCCGCCTCATGGACGGCAACCCGGCGCAGTAGAGCCGGATCAAGCGAGGGCGCGATCTCATCTACCGCAGCCTCCAAGTGTCGCTGCGCCAATGCGGCCCGTTCCGCGCGCGCTTTGCCAAGCGCATCACGCGCAATTGCCTCGGCGGTGGCGCCCGGTTCGCCGAGAAGGCGGTCTGCGATTGGGCGCAGGTCCAACTCGGAGTCCTTCTCGAGCTTCAATTTAGCGGCGATAATTGCCAGAAGTCCGGCACGGTTCGGTAGGGGGATCTCCAACTTCACGTCGAACCGCCCGCTCCGGGTGATCGCGGCGTCCACATCTTGCAGATGATTGGTCGCACCGAGCAGGACAAGTCCTTCCACCTGAGCCGCATGGTTGATTTGCTCTAAGAGTCCATTGACCACCCCGCGCAGGTAGCCGTCACTTTGCTTGCCAGAAGCGCGCTCAGAGAAGCTATCGATCTCGTCAATAAACAAAACCGAAGGTGCCTGCTGAGCAGCCCGTTCAAAGGCCGCAGAAAGAGCGGCAAGCATATCGCCCTGATGCCCGTGTCGCTGGCAGTCAGAATATGATGTCGCGACAATCGGAATCCCGGCAGAACCAGCCAATGCATGCGCGAGCATCGTCTTGCCCGTTCCCGGAGGCCCGAACATCAGAACGCTGCGCGTAACCTCTGACCAGACCGCCCTGCCCTCTCGCCAATCTGTAAGGTCTGCCAGCATTTGCTCTAAAGGTCGTACTGCCGCCCCAAGTCCTTTGACGTCCTCCAAAGTGATGGAGAGCCCTCCCCTCTGTGCGGCTGTAATCTGCGAAAGACGATCCGCGACACGAAGGGTCGTCGTCTCTTCGAAGGCCGCAGCAATTTGCAACGGCTCGAGACGCCGCAGCGCGGCCTCGTCTGGCAGCCGTCTGAGCAGCTCATAATCAGCGAGTTGCCGGGTATTGCTATGCGTGCACCGCAGCACTTCGATAACAGCCGCCGGGGAAATTCCAGGCCAGCGGAAGGTTTGATGGACGAGGCTTTGTTGCTCCGGCGAGAGCTGGTTCTTCGCACCGCAGACTGCCACAACAGGCACATGCCGCATCAGACTTTTATCAATCGCCTGCCGGAATTTTGGAACCGATCGCTTCTGGTCCGACGCCACGATGCTTGTCCCGCTTTCATAGACATGGTGCGCCGCCTGCTGGCTCGAGGGGCAAGGCGGCCTCCCCTGCCAATGCGATAGAACTTCGGTCGCAACACTCTCAAGCTGTGAGCGCATCTGACCTGAAGGACAAAGCATTAAGGTGATGCATCCCGGCCGGAAAATCTTCGCCAAAGCCTGCTCGTCTTCGACCATGGCGCACATTAAGATCGTGCCCAGAACAGCGGCGGGCCTGGGATTGATTTCCCAAAGCGGAGAAACCTCCAGGTCAGCACATGCCCAAGGGTCGTCACCAGCAGCAAAACACCGCTCGATCTCGGCAGCGGTCATGGTTTCTGCCGCGGGTGGCCCCTCGAACCCATCGGAGCTACGCCGCATATCATCTTCAAAAACTTGGCGCAGGGGCGGCTGCAAGAGATCAATGGAGGCTTCTCCGTCAGCTTCCTCGTCTCCATAATCATAAAAACGCTCTGCATTCGATCTCCACTCAGACAGGGCGCTCTCGCGCAGCGCAGCAACAGTGGAGCGCGCCAGATTTGCGGAAAATACGCTCGGAAAAAGCGGGGGTTGGTTCAAGAGCTCGGTCATATTCTGCGCTCCCTTCAATTCAATAGCAAAACGGCACAGGGCCGGCAGGGGCTGGGGCCATTTGATCCACCCCAAGCGCGCTTAACGCAGCCACGAAACTCGCGCCGGGCTGACGCCTGAGCCTTTCAATCTCCTCGATCCCGACGACCTGCGCGCGGCGGCGATCTGCGGAAAACTTGACCACGTTCTCTGACAGGCAAACGAGCGCCAGCAGATCATAGTCATTCTCCGCATAGCCGCGCACGCCGCCCGGAGAACGGTGGTATCCGCGCGACACGTTGAAATTGAAGCAGCCAGCCCGCTGACGTGTGGCCGTTTTAACCTGAACGCGAAGAACGCCCTGCTCGAGAAACACGACGCAGTCAAAAGGCAGATGTTCTGCTACGCCGACGCTATGCACCCCGAGGCTCAAGAACACGCTTTCAACGAGCAACTCGCCGGCCCGACCAAACTTCTTGCCGTGATAGCGCAGGGTCTCTGCATCGAGTTTTGGGAACTGAAGCAGGTCTTGATGGGACGCGCTCGAAGGGGCGTGAAACACCTCTTCGAACCCATCCAAAAGGGGTTGGTGGGTCATCCTATCTCTCCTTTGATGGCAATAGATCACCCAACCGGCTGCCATCACGGCGCCGGTCAGGGACAGAAATCTGAGAACGTTGAAGGGTTACGCCTCTGGCGAAAGACCGAGATCGGCTTCCGGGGGCTCTTGGTCTTCAGCCTCTGCGCGCTCTGCCATCTGCTCGAGACAAAGCTCCGCCTCCTCCAGCATGAAGTAAACGCCAGGCGCGGCCGGGTTCTGCATCAGTTTTGCCAGATTAATCCGCGCCGCCTTAAGCTCCATCGGCGAGCTGGCCCAAATGGCGCGGCGGATCACTCCCGCGGCGCGGCACAGCAAACGATCCGTGGGCCGGCGTGTCCGGAAGGTGGCGAGCAACGTGGCTTCCTCCGCCAGGCCTTCCCAGACGGCATCGGCCTCATGGTGCCAATCAAAACCGCTCGGCCAATCGGAATCGTCAAAGAAAACCTCTTCTTCAAGCGTCGACTGCAGGTTGCTGATCAAGCGCTCGAACATCAAAGATTGCGGCGAGGCTTTAGAAGTTTCGCCTGTCGCTCGTTCAATGTGATCGTTAAAATAGTCCTTAGGCATAATGATCTCCTGTTTAGATCGTTGTGTTTAGAGCAAGGCAAGGGTTGCCGCCCTTGTCTTGCTCGCCTCATTATGATACCATTATATCAATAAGTCAACTCCAAATGAGAGAAACTGTTGTAAAATGGTAAAAAAAGGCCGCCCTCCCGTCGATTCATCCGGCATTATGCTCAGGCTCCATAACGATATCATAAAAAAGATAGACGACCTTCGGAAAGAAGAGGACGACTTGCCCACACGGCCTGAAATGATCCGCCGAATGATCAAAGACTGGATCGAGAACAACGAAAATATGAAATAAGACTATGATCCCCAGAAATATGAAACTGGCCCCTGTGTGAGCCTCGGGCGGGGTCAAAAGATCAGGCTGCGATCACGTCGCTAGCTGACATCTGGAGGCTTCTCCTCCGGTTCTGGCCCCGCCCCAGAGGGGTCAGAACCGGGCGACGGGTGCTGCGCCCCGTCACGGGCCCTGTAACGGTCAATGACCTGATGGGCTTCTCGGCCAAAACCACGCAGCCGCCGGAGCGCGTCTTCGTGATGCCCTGCACCCTGTGGCTTTTTGCGGCTCACCCCCTCATCGAGCGCCCATGGGGGCGTTGGCAGCTGCGCCCGAGCATTCTGAGGCGCGCTAAGCTGCAAACCTCTGACAAGCAGGTTGGTCAAGCTATACCCCTGCCCCAAGCTGCGCGCGCCGTACGACCGCCCCTGGAAACCGAACAGAACATAGCCCGCGCCATCTGCGGCCTGTTCAAGCATCATCTCGATGCCAGCCTCTGCCAGAACTGTTCTCAATTGTGCCGCGTCAATCTCTTCAGCGAGTGCGTCATCAATCGACTGGCGTATGAAGTCTTTGTGAGACCTCCCATCCCTTCTGACCGCGTGAACCTCCTTCAGCGTGCGCGCGCGCTGATGCGGCACTCCTCGGGCCCGATCTACCAGATGCGATGAGCGCGTGGGCGCGAGCCCGAATTGGGTTTCGATTGTGCGCAGCAGCAGCTCGCTGCGCCGGTAGTCAAAAGTGTCAGAGACTGCTGTACCGTCGAGGCGGATACGGGAACCGATGATATGGATATGAGCGTCATGAAGTACGATCATATAATTCTCGATTCCCATGCCCTCGCACCAAGCCCGGCCGATCGCAGCCCAGCCAGAGCGCGACAGTTCTCGGTCGTTTGGCGGCACGGAAATCGACACATGGTAAAGATGGCGCCTAAGTCTCGGTCGCAGTTTGGCAACCTCGCCGAGGAACTTAATCGCCGTGTCGGGCCTCTTGCCGATCGTGCTACCAATGACGGCAACCTGGCCCCGTTCCCGTCCGGCATGATCAACGGGACCGACGATGTAGCGAACCGTCGGTCCCGGGCCGCGCGGGCGAGAGATTTTAGCAATCGCCATCGTCAGCTCCGCCCTTAAGGATGGCAAGCCGTACGGCATGCAGATCATCCTCCATCCCACCCAGAAACTTAATGACTTCCCCCCGCTTAAGCGTGCCATGCGTCGCGACGTGCTGGATAAAATCACTGACGACAACACCCATCCGGCTCAGCCGCGCGAGGGCTTGCTTCTCAGCCGATCGCAATGGCGGACGTGATTTCTTGCCCAGTACATGCTTCCGAATGTAATCAGAAAGCGACCTGCCCGCCGCACGCTTCGTGAGCGCGTCTCGTTCAGATTGTGTTACGCGAACCGTAAAGTGCTTTACTTTCTTATCTTTTTTTCTGCTCATATTTCACCTCTTGTTTAGAGGCGCGATCCGAACAAACGTGTTACATCAACATTGCTTGCCCGCCAAAATCGGCCTCAAAGAAGCAAGTGGTCGGGAAACCTTAAAATCGCGGAAAAAGAACGCAAGAAGGTCTGCAGTGAACCCAAAAGCTGCAGGGCAAGGCCTCATCTTACGTCGATAACGCCTGCTGTATGAACCGCCTGCGAAACCCAATTGGTCCGTGGGTTGAAGGAGGTTACGCGCACGAAACCTCCGAGCGCATTCAATTCGAATGCCGCAGCCCCCAGGGCGCAGCGCCAAAGCCCAACCAATGATCAGGCGCGTATTCTGCGATCGCATCTGTTAAGAATGCCATCAGCAATTTGATCAGCACCGGCACTTCAAGGTGAACAACGCGATGAGCGCCCATTTCTGAGCCGCGACGTGTTCGGCCGTTTCCAAAGCAGAATTGTTGTCTGCCTTTGCCCAGGCCCCCTAGCCCGCGACAATCACTATGCTCTTTTCACTCATACCACGCTCCCCTGGCTCGGTCGGTTAAGGAATGCTAAGCGAACAGAGGCATTATCCTTGCCATGACATGATATGTTATAACACCATCGGGAAAGGTCGCAGTATGCAGTTTCGTCAGATATTAGCGTTTCGCAGTGTCATGAACGCTTCAATACCTTGCTAAAGCTGCGCCTTTGGAATGGCTGAGAAGTCCCGCTATAAGAGCAACTCGACTTTCCCATCTAAGGCGGTCATCTGCGCTTCACCTGCCGGAAGGCCCATCCTCAGAAGAGGTTCTGGACACCGTTTTCCCCCTTTGAACCTGCCTTTCTCGGCTCAGCCAGCGTATCCCGGGCCGACCTCAACTCGGCATCCTTGTTCTTTTCGGGATGCCCATTTAGGCGTTCTCAAATATCCTTTGCCAGTTCGGGACGCCCCTCAATTAGCTTATAGAGGGTCCAGCCCTAAGGCGCGAGGAACTCGCTTCGGGGTAGAGCACGGCGCCCTCAAGAGCCTCCGGTACGCAAGCGAACTGCCGGATATAGGTCCTCTTTTGTTTTAGGGCTGAGGCATGGAGTGATGGGACTGCCTCTGTCGCATCGATGCCCTCGTCGCGTGCATAGGACAGTGCAAACCGCGCCATTTCGCCAAAGGATAGATCTTTTCGGATCAGGTTCTCGTCGACCATTTTGCGATAGAGGCCAACAAGCGGTTCCCCGCGGGTGGCCATCGCGGCGGGGATACGGCTGTACCGTCGGCCAATAGCCGCCGATAATCCTGAGAAGGCTCAAAGCCATTCTCTGTTTTCTCTACCTGGATCGGGTTTGAGAGCTCAACTATCTTGATAGAGTCCTTCAACTCATCCAATCAATGTCCAAATTGCAAGATCTGTCACGCGTCACGAACACCCTGCCCGTACGAACTCATCCGCTTCGAAAACCAGCGCCCGGGCCCCGTCCTTGTCCATCGCGATTTCCAACTGCCAGGAACCGCATAGTTCTCTACAGAAAATTCATCTTGGCGGTCGTATTCCTTCTCGAGCACCCGGTAATCGGCAAGCAGCTTGGCATGCGCCGCGCTTTCGACATCTTTCTTTGGATCTTCGCTCTGCCTGCGCAAACCGCCGCTTTAGGCATAGGAAAGGTCAGGCGAGTTCTCGGCAATCTCCAACCTTTGGTCACGATCGCTTCGGCTTTAGACTGAAGCTTGTCGGCGATCAGACGATCGAGCAGGGCAGGGGCCAGACAGCGAGTTTCAGGCGCTGTCTTACCACCAGCGGAGTGACAAAGAACGCGGCCTCTTTCTCTTCAGCGCCCTTACCCTTCTCCCGAAGCACCACGAAGGTGCGGAACTGATCGATCGGATGCAAAGCAGCGCACTGCATGTTCTCCGTAGGCGAGTCGGCTCAGCAAGCATGGTGGACTTAGCATCCCGAACCATGCAGGAAATGAGCGTGATCTTGGGCCAGGTGTTTCTGCTTCAGCAGCAGAGACATGGCCTGGAAGTGTCTGCAGTCGGCTGGAAGGCCTAACTCGCTTTAGAGACAACACATGTCAGAACGAGCTGGACGCTCAAGCCCTGCAAAAATTTGTGGTGGGAGGTGAATTTGCCCAGTTCCTCTGCGGAGGGGCCTCATTTTTAACTGGCTCAGCACAAGCAGGCCGAAGAGAATGCCTCATGACGGGAGACAGGATCTATCAGGGAGACCTCGCCATCTGATCTTTTCCACGATGTGCGTGGGAAGTCACTCCTACGATCTCACTACGCGCAACCCTTTTCACAGTCCATCTCTACCTCCCAGCATGTCCACCGCGTTGGACATTACCCAGTAGCTGAATCAGAACGAGAGAGCCTTTCCAGTAACACTGATAGATTGAAGCCAGTTTTTCTGCGACCGAAAGTGATGCTGTGGAAATACGCTCCAAAATCTCGGATGCGGTCGCTCATTTGGAGAATTATGAAGATCGCACATGATGCTTGTTGAGCACCAATCTTGGTATTGTCACGTTAACTCGCCGAGATTGCAAGTTGGCATGCCGATCGTTGATTAGGCGACGTTTGCCGCAGATTTCCACGCCTCGAATGCTTTTAGCCGATGGTAACGGATAGTAAGAGCGGAACGACAACGGGCTGGTACGGAGAAGGAATTACGGGCTGCAGATTGCATCGAGACGAAGCGTTGTAAGCTATCAGGCGATCGGAAACCCTGCATCACCTGCTCTCGTTTTCGAAAAGGGAGATGGCTGTTTTCTGCACGGTTATTGCAGCCCCTTGTGGGACCAATGATCAAGGCCGGGCCCGACTTCACGTTTTGCGGCGCCATAGGATCGCAATTTGTCCGTAATGATCCTTTTGGGCACGAAGCTCCAACGTTTCATTTGCTTGATCAAAAGCCGCTTTGCGGCGCGCTTTTCTCGCCTCGGTTGGAGGATTTCCTTAAGAGCGACAAAGTGTTAGTCGACGGCGCGCCAGAGCCAGTATGACTGGCTCGCGATCTTCACGACGACTTTGTCCAGGTGCCAGACATCGCCGGGGCGCGGCTGCCGTCGCCGTAGAACGTGGGCGACCAGCGGGCTGAACTTGACGGTCCGGCGCCGGATCGTTTCATGCGAAACGTCCACGTCACGTTCCAGCATCAACTCCTCGACCTCGCGCAGGATCAAGTTGAACCGGGCGTAGAGCCAGACAACATGAGCAATGATCTGAGGTGGAAGCCGATGGCGCTTGTAGCTGATTTTCAATGCCTGCATCGACACCGCCTACGCCCAGATCAATGCACCAGCAACCTAAGGCTCGGTAACGTGACAACACCCGGTGAAGGCCAAGGACTGATCACCAAGATCGGCAGCCGCCTTGATAGCATCCGCAAACTGCGTCTTAGTGCGGAACATCCATCCACCAGCCACCTGTGCCAACTCATAGGGACGGCCGACCAGCGCGGTTTGGATGTCCTCGATCAGCAACTCGACCGAAGCCCCCTGCCCGACCACACGTGCAAGATCCTCGCGTCCAACCGGCGAGGCGCTCGCAAGAAGTACCGCCTCGATCCGCCCCATCCATTCGCGCCAGCGCAACTCCGGCGGGAGATCACTGAGTTCCCGGTCAAAGCCGGCATTGCGCTCATCTGTCGAATTCTCTTTCCTGGTCGCAGTCGTCATGGCGCAATCCCTTAAAGTCGGAACGTAGGCCGCCCGGTAAGCTCATGTGCTACACCTAGTTCGACCAGCCGATCACAGAACCGCCGCGCGGCGCGATCGGTCATCAGGATCGAGGTCCCGCGAACTCTTGGAGAGAGCAAATACGCCGGGGCCACTGCATCCTCGGTCAAGAACAGCTCGACCGCCGCATCCGACCCTTTGGCCCGTAACTTTGGCGACCCGGTGCGAAGCGCTTCCGCCCGACGGGCGAGGTCCCGTGCCATTCGGATTGTATCCTCGATGCTTTTCAAGAGCCGCGCTTGCACTACCAGCTCTGCCCCCTGCCCTTCCGCGGTCAGGTCGCGTAGTACCGCCTTCGTCAGATGCTGGGCCGAAACCGGTAGCACCTCCTTTCAATTCAGAGCCCGCGCTAGGACAAAGTCCGAGAGCAGGCAAGCGACCCGCTCTGCCCGATCATCAGCGCTAAGCACAGCGCGTAGGACCGCCACGCAACCCGCCAGTGGCCACGGCTTCCGGAATGTTCTTGCCCCGCATTCAACCAGACACCCATCTCGCCCGCGTACTCCACTCCAACCAGATCGCCGATCGCCCGGGTCCTTCTCGGACGAAGCCGTCCTCCATCGCGCCAGAAAGCTAACAGATCGCCATCCGGGCCCCGCGCCGCGCCGGGAGGTGTCAGATGGAACGCGTCGCGAATATCAGCCTCCCGCGCCAAGCGGCCCTCCAATTTCGAGGTTGCCAGCGCTGCCTTCAGCGCCAGCCGGTTGGCCAAAAGTTTTATCGGCAAGATATTCCTCTGGTCGCCGATCAATTGATCCAGAACCGCCAGCGCCGCCCCGGACCGAAAGGCCACAGTTTCGAGGGTTTCCACACGTCCAGAGGCGACCCAGCCCGGCAGCCGCGGTAGGGTACTTAGGTCGTTCGAAATGGCGGCGCGCTGATGTATCATGCCGAAATTAGTAGTTGATCACGGCGCTTTCGTCCACAAAATGCTGTGTAAAACGCCCCACCTTGTTGTGCACAGCTATGTCCAATAAGTTTACATTATCGGACGCTATGAGATACTGTCGCAGCACAGTCTCAATACTACTGAGTTTTCGGGGGAAACATGGCCACAGAGGACAAGAAGTTAAGCTCAGCACGCGCTAGTACCTCCGATGATGCTCAGGTTGACGGAGAGCTATCAAGAGAAAAGTGATGGCATCACCCTGCCCTCGCATGTGGCTGGCTCAGGCACCCTCGATCAGCTGGTAGAAACCGCACGCGGCTATGCAAAGCAGGCGGCCTCTGAGAACACCCTGACTGCCTATGCAAAATACTGGGCGCACTTTGCCCGCTGGTGCAGATTGAAGGGAACGGAGCCCTTGCCGCCTTCACCCGAGATAATCGGGCTCTACCTCGCCAACTTGGCGGCACCCACGGGAAAGGCCCCTGCCCTCTCAGTCTCGACCATCGAGCGCCGTCTATCTGGCCTTAGCTGGAACTACAAGCAACGCGGCTTCAACCTCGATCGTAAGAACCGGCATATCGCCACAGTGGTGGTCGGTATCAAACGCAAACACGCCCGTCCGCCAGTGCAGAAGGAGGCGATTCTTGCCGGGGACATTCGGGCGATGGTGGCCACCTTGCCCTACGACCTGCGCGGTCTGCGAGACCGAGCCATCCTGCTGATCGGTTATGCAGGCGGTCTGCGTCGGTCGGAAATTATCAGCCTCGACGCTCACAAGGATGACACCCCGGATTCACTTGGCTGGATCGAGATCCTAAATGATGGAGCGCTTCTTACATTGAACGCAAAAAACGGTTGGCGCGAGGTCGAGATCGGCCGCGGATCGTCGGACCAGACTTGCCCGGTTCATGCGCTGGAGAATTGGCTGCATTTTGCCAAGATCAACTTCGGTCCAATTTTTGTCAGAACGTCGCGCGATGGCAAAAAGGCGCTGGAGGCCCGGCTGACGGATAAGCATGTCGCTCGGCTCATCAAGCAGACAGTTCAGAGAGCAGGTATCCGTTCGGACCTTCCCGAAAAAGACCGCCTGGCCCTGTTTTCCGGTCATTCGCTGCGTGCCGGCCTTGCCAGTTCGGCAGAGGTTGATGAACGCTATGTCCAGAAGCAGCTCGGACACGCTTCGGCCGAAATGACCCGACGCTATCAACGCCGGCGCGACCGGTTCCGAGTAAACCTGACGAAGGCAGCCGGCTTATGACGCGGATCAACAGTCTTCGGACCTCAAAGCCGAAAGCGAAGCAAGATGGCGAGGTAGATCGCTGCGGGAATGGAGGATATCCACGATGATGACCTCGTCCGATCGATCCAGAAAGACCAAGAAATGCTCCCCTGCCCGTATGAACCGTAGGTCTTCGACATCATCGACGAGAACTGCGCAACTCTGACTATGGGCTTGGCCATTCATTATACTTTCACAGCGGTTGAGCAACTCGGCCTCGTAAAGCTCTGCTTGGCGCAGCCCGAAAGTTTCAATCGTCCATCTGGCGATTTCCGTGAGGCTGGCTTCCGCCCGACGGGTCAGCCGAAAGGGTCGGCTCATGAACGGGCGCGCGCGGTCGCAAAGGCCCTACGGATCGCGTCTTTGCCGCTGCCCTCAGCAAGTTCACTCGCCTTCGCCTGCGCGAGACCTTCGAGAAGCACTTGGCGGACGCCCGTGATCTGCGCCTCTTCCTGCTCAAGCAGCCTCAGGCCAGCGCGCATGGCTTCACTCGCATTCTGGTAGCGCCCGGACGCCACCAGTGCTTGAACCAGATGGTCTTGGGTTTCGGTCAGGACAACGTTGCGTGTCACCATGGGTCGGGCCTCCTTTATTGGCAATATATGCCAATTCTAAGTTTCGGTCAACGGAGGCCGATCTTGGGCAAAGAACTGCCGTCATGTAACCTCTTCTCCCGTCGCTATCTCATTTATGCGCCCCCTGCCCCGCGCTGAAGACGATCGGATGGAGTCGCCTCGCGTCTGCGGAAAAATAACGGCGGAATTACCATGTAAAAATTTCTGTGGCTCATCTTTGTATTTCAGCTTCCCTCACCGATCTATGCGGATGCCTTTATTGCAAGTTGGAATATCGAACATCTCGGATGAGATGACGGAAAGGATTTGACCGCGGTCGCAAAGGCCGCGAGCCGATTTGACTTGATCGCAGTTCAGAAAGTCATGAGTGAAGAAGGCGCGGCTCAGCTGATCCAGGCGCTCGAGGCTAGAACAGGCGTTCGATGGGACACTCTGTTAT
>NZ_OZ282575.1:2955000-3332537 GCF_965641895.1 Sulfitobacter sp. SH24 | reverse complement strand
CATCCGACAGCTCTTCCAGCGAAGGGCCGATCTGTTTGCACGGGCCGCACCATTCGGCCCAAAAATCGACCAGAACCGGAATGTCCGAATTTTTGACTTCGGCGTCGAAAGTGTCGTCGGTGACTGCGACGGTTGCCATGATGCTCTCCTGACAGGAATGGGTTGAGGCCTGAACCTATGAACGCGGGGCGGTGGCGTCAAGATATGGCAGGGCACGCAGCGCATTTGTCACGATATCGTTGGGTAACACCATAAGCGCGGGCGCTGCTGTCCATAGAATGGCC
Organism: Sulfitobacter sp. SH24; assembly: GCF_965641895.1. Classification (NCBI taxonomy): domain Bacteria; kingdom Pseudomonadati; phylum Pseudomonadota; class Alphaproteobacteria; order Rhodobacterales; family Roseobacteraceae; genus Sulfitobacter; species Sulfitobacter sp. SH24. The sequence continues at coordinate 3,332,253 of NZ_OZ282575.1, read as the reverse complement.
GTCTCAATCCGCCGATCAGGGTAAATCTGACGCAACATATGGGCATAGGCTCCGATCTGACGCAACAGCCCATCCGGGCAAGCCTCAGCCGTGCCGGGAACCACGCGGTTGGTTTTGAAATCGACGGCAAGGATGTGATCTTCGGCGATCACCAAACGGTCGATCGTGCCGTGTAGACGCTGTTTTCCGAGGCTTCCGGTCACTGGTACTTCGGCAAGCGTCGTGTCGGCAAACAGCGGGGCGAGGGCAGGGGTGCGCAACACCGCTTCCGCTTCGTCCTGCGCGCGTGCGATCATTTCGGTGGGGAGATTTCGGGCCAAACGGTCCAAGAATACCTGCCGCGCTTCCGGTGTCATAAGCGGGAGGTGCTCCAGCAATTCATGGACTAAAGTACCATAGCTTAGCGCGGTATCCATATCAAAGCCCGCCTCGCCCGCCAGCGCCTTGGCACCGCCAAGATCAGAGGGAGAGAGCGTTTTATCCTCCCCATGAGGAGAGGGGGCTGAGCGGGCGAAAATAGGGTCTAACGCAGGCGTTGTGACAATTTTCTCAGGCGTCTCAATGATGTCGAGCGCATCCCAATCGCCCTGTTGATAGCGCAGAGTACCATCATCGCCCAAAGGCTCGGCCCGGAGCCGGGCCAAAGCAGCAGCGGTGATCTGATACCAGGAAGATTCATCTTTCGACAGTTCCCCCGCCGCCGCCACGATCAACCATTTCTCGGCCCGCGTCATGGCCACATAGAAAAGCCGAAGCCGCTCTTGCAACGCGGCCTCTTTCATCTCATCGAGCCGCGCGCGCATGGGTTCGGGCATGTCATCTGCCGGGGCTTTCCAGACGGGCGTGCCGTCGACGGTGATGATCTCATCCTTGATCGTCACATCGCGCCGCCCGGTATCGGGCAGGATCACGATCGGCGCTTCCAGACCCTTTGCCCCATGCACCGTCATCACGCGGATCTGGTTCGACGCACTGTCGATCTGGCGTTTAATCTCCAGATCATCGGTCTGCATCCATTGCAGGAATCCGGTCAGGCTTGGCACCGTGCCGCGCTCGTAGGAGAGCGCTTGGCTTAGCATCGCGTTGATCCCATCCTCGGCCTCTGGCCCCAGCCGCGCGAGCAGCTTGCGGCGGCCATCATGGCGGGTGAGAATGCGTTCGATCAGGTCGTAAGGGCGCAGGTAATCAACCTGCCCGCGCAGGTCCCGCAGTACGGCGAGGGTGGCGGCGTGGGTCTCGGTCTGGCCACGCAGCGCCTGCCAGAGGTGATCCTCCTTGCGGTAGTGGGCGAGGGTAAAAAGCTGTTGTTCTGACCAGCCGAAAAGCGGCGATTTCAGCGCGGTGGCGAGGGATAGGTCATCGTCCGGCGTGGCAAGGAAAGACAGGATCGCCGCCAGATCGCGCACCGCCAGTTCAGCCCCGACCTTGAGCCTGTCGGCCCCCGCAATGGGCAGTTCCGCCGCTTTGCAAGCGCGGATAATCTCGGAAAACAGGGCCGAGCGGCGCTGCACGAGGATTAGGAAATCCCCCGGTTGGATACGCCGCCGCGCCAAACCGCCCTTGCTATCGTCGGGAAGGTAATGTTCCTCGGTCGTCAGTTCCTTGATGCGCCGCGCGATGCGTTCGGCCAGTTGCACGGTGTGATGCCGCGCGCTGCGTCGGTCGACGGGATCGGTCCAATCGCCTTCCTCGTCTGGGCCCGCCTTTTCGATGAAAGGCCAAAGATCGACGCGGCCGGGCAGGCGATCCTTGAAGGCCATATGGCCGTCATTGGTAAAGCCGGTCTGGATCGCGGGGTCGAAAACCCCATCGACTGCCTGCAAAATCGCCGAGGAAGAGCGGAAGGAATAGGCGAGGCTGCGGCGCTGAAAGAACTGCCCCGCTTCGCCGATTTTCTGCTCAAAGGTTGCGCCGTTGCGGTCCAGTTCTTCGGGGTCGGCCCCTTGGAAAGAGTAGATCGATTGCTTCTTGTCGCCCACGACGAAAAGCGTCCGATCCACCTCGTTACGTGCGCCAGCGCCCGAGTAAAACTCATCCGTCAGCCGTTCGATCACGTCCCACTGGCGCGGCGATGTGTCCTGTGCTTCGTCGACAAGGATATGGTCGATGCCGCCGTCGATGCGGAACAGCACCCATGCCGCCACCGCCTTGTCGGTCAACAAAGCGCGGGCTTTGAGGATCAGATCGTCAAAGTCGAGCCAGCCGCGCTTTTGCTTTTCATCCGCGTAACGGTCAAGGAACCGGGCTGCGAACCGGTGCAGCACATAGGACTTCCGCGCCGCTTTCAGGGCCAGCCGAGCTTCGCGGGCATCTTCAACGCGCTGCATCAATTGCTCAAGCTGCGGCATCTGCTCGGCGATGACCTTCTGCGTCGGCTTGGTCGGAAAGCTGCCGATCTTGGCGGTAAAAGGTGCTTTGGCACCGCTGCCGGTCAGAAGGATATTTTCCAACTGGGGCAGGGCGGAGAGGTCATAGCGGTCAATCTCTTGCAGGGCCGCCCCCGCTTTGCCGTCATTGCCGCCTTTGGCGAGCAGATGGGGAATGATCTCGGCCATCATCGCCGCTTCGCTGCCGAGGAAGACGGAACCGGCGATGCTCTCTTCGGTCAGATCTTCGGGTTGATCAAAAAGCGCTAGGATATCGGCCCATGACCGCGCTTCGGTAAAAGCGTCGCGCTGGCCGACGATGCTACGGGTCAGGCTCGCGAAATCCTCGCCTGTGTAATGCCGCGCGATGTCGGCCACGAGAGGGGCATCTTTGCCTTCGGCCATCTCATCAACGATCTCGGCGCGCAGCAGATCGGCGGCGCGGTCTTCGATCTCGGTGAATTGCGGGCTGACCTGCGCCTCCAGCGGGAAGCGGCGCAAAAGGGCCGCGCAGAAGGAGTGGATGGTTTGGATTTTCAGCCCGCCCGGTGTCTCAATCGCGCGGGCGAAAAGGGTGCGGGCATTGCGTAGTTGCTCGGGCGTCAATTCACCCTGCACGCCAAGATCGGCCAAAGCGCTGCGCAGGGTCTCATCTTTCAGCATCGCCCATTCGCCCAAGCGTTTAAACAGACGGTTTTGCATCTCAGAGGCGGCAGCCTTGGTGTAGGTCAGACAAAGGATGTGCTGCGGTTCGACATCATCCAGCAACAGCCGCGCCACGCGGTCGGTCAGCACGCGGGTCTTGCCAGAGCCTGCGTTGGCGGTGAGCCAAGTGGAGGCATCGGGTCGCGCCGCTTCGATCTGGGCGCGGGTGGCGTCGTCAAAATCGCGCATCATTCCAGATCCTCTGGTTTGGCGGGGCTGGTGCCGTCCCATTCGCCGAAACGGGCGAGTTGGTCAAAGTTTCCGGCAAAGGCATCGGTCTGCACCATGCGCCGCGCCGTGAAGCCTTGCCCCTCATCAAGGTAACGTGAGAGCAGCGCGTGAAGGCCAGCCAGCACTTCCTGAGGGTTCTCCTCTTCAAGCGGCGCGGGTACTTCGACGGGTTTCGATCCCAACCCGATAAAGGCAGCATGGGCCACATGGGCCACGCCCACCTCAGGAAAGCCGCCACGCTCGACCATCGCTGCTTCGATCAAGAGTTGCTTGTCAAAAAGGCGCTGTTCCTTTTTGCCCGGCGGGGTTCCGGTCTTGTAGTCATAGATCAGCACATCGCCATCATCGGTCTGGTCGATCCGATCCGCAAACCCGCTGAGGGTAAAGCCGAGGTCAGCAAAGGTATAGCTGCCGCGCGCGCCTTGCTCAAAGGCCACGGGGCTGGAAAAACCCGCCCGCTGGCTTTCACGGGCGATGAACCAATCGGCGATCCGGTCGATCCGCGCCAGCCACATGGCGCGGGCAGCGGGCCATGGGGCTTCCTCCTCCAACACCTCGGCGGCCACTTGCATCAGCGTGTCACGGTTCAGCCGCGCAGGGTCGCGGACCACCAGCTTCACGAAGTCCTCCATAATGCGGTGCAAAACGATGCCGCGCACCGGCGCATCCGGCGATTGCACGAGGGGATTGATCGGCCGCAATTTCAGGCTGTGTTTGGCGTAGACGGCATAGGGATCACGGATCAGTGTCTTGATCTCGGTCACCGATAGCTTGCGGGGCCGCGCGGCACGGGGCGGGCGGGGCGAGGGGCGCGGCGCGGGGTGCGTACGCTCCACTGCCTCCAAGGCGCGCACTTGATCCAGCCAGCGGTTGCCCCGTTGTTGCATCGCCTTCCACGCCTCTGGTCCGCCAGTTTCGCCCAAGCCGCCCAGCAGGTTGCCCAAGCGGTTCAACCAGCGCGAAGGCACCATTTCAGCCTCATCCGAACGGATCGCGCGGGTGATCCAAACCTCGGGGCTGGCGATGGCCTGTTGATAATCATGCGCCGACAGGCCGATGCGCCGTTCGGGCAGCAGCAGCCCGGCCTTCTCGCGCATTTGACGGTTGAGCCATGGATCGGGCGGCGGCGCTTCGGGCCATGTCCCTTCGTTCAAACCGCCAAGGATGACCAACTCGGCGCCCTGCACCCGGGCCTCCATCGTGCCCCAGATCATGATATCGGGATGGGGGGTATCGGCCTCGCGCACCTCTTCTTGGGACAAAAGCGCGCCCAGCAGGTCGGCGTAATCTGCGGCATTCATCGCGCCACCGTGCACGGCGTGTTCGGTGAGGTTTTCCATCACCGCCTCTGCCGCGATTCCCGCGCCGTGCTGCCAGAGCAGGTGATCGGGGTCGGAGGGTTGTCCGGCGGCGATCTTTTCGGCCAGTGCCAAATGTGCCGCGACGCAATCGGGCAGGGGCCGCTCGCCGGGGGCGTCGTGGCCGGGGAAAACCTCGCCCAGCCAAGCAACCCAATCGCGGAAGCCGCTGGGGTCTTCCATCCGCTTTGCCGCGCGTTCCGCGATTTCGGTCAACCCTTCGGCGTCGGGGTAGGGCAGCCCGTGGCGGCGGATCTCAGCCTCCACGCGCTGGGTATAGAGCTGATGGAAATTCCGCCCCGCGCCGCTGTGTGTCAGCGGGTGTTTCAACAGGGTCAGCAGCGCTTCGGCATCCAGTTTTCGGACAAACAGCGCCGCCACATGGCGCAAGAACCGCCCCGGCGGAGAGAGTTGCAGCGGCATCCCGGCGCTGTCGTCAGGCAGGATGTTCCAGCGGTCCAGCGCTGCCGTAACCTGCCGGGTGAGCATCCGGTCGGGCGTGATCAACGCGGCTTTCACCCCGTCTTCGGCAGCTTGGCGCAGGCGCAGCGCGATGGCCAAAGCCTCGACCCGCGGGGTGGGCGCTTCGATGAGGGTGATGTCAGCCGTGGCACCATGCAGGTCATCCAGCTTTGGCCCCTCGTTCAGCCAAGCATGGGTGACCGGCGCAGGCCGGAGCGAAAGCGACAGCAGCTTGTTGCGTGCCTCAGAAACGGGGGGCATCTCGCACCAAGGCTCAATCGCCCCCCGTGAAACGCCAAGCATATTCATCAGCTTGCGGAAACGGTATTGCGGGTGATCCTCGGCCAGAAGCGCCTGATCCAATTCATTCCAAACGGCGGTCGGCATCTCGAAATCAAAACCCGGCAGGATAATCGCGCCTTGGGGCAGGCGGGCCACGGCCTCCATCAGCAGCGCGGTGGTCCCGCGCGACCCGGTGGAGCCAGCGAGGATGACCGGATGCTGCGGCGGCGCGTCCTGCCAACGGGCGATGATCCGGGCAACCAGTTGCCGCCGCCGCGCCTCGGCATCCGGGCGGGTTGTGGTCTGGCCTAGATAATCATGGGCGATGGCAAGGAACCGCTGCGCGCGCTCCCAATGGGCTGAAAGATGGCCAACGTCCAGCCCGGCCACTGTCTCGGGAGAGACCCCTTCGCCCTGCATCTCGTCGATCAACCCGGCGAGGCTGTCCGACAGTGCATAAAGTGACGCACGCGGCGCGAGATCCGGCGCGGCATCCAGCAGGCGCGAGACCAGCTGAATGAGTTCCAGCCGCCGTTGCAGGGGCGGGGTCGGCGCTGGCAGGGCAACGCTGGGCGCCAAGGCGTCAAGGTCCGTGATCAGCCGGATGCGCGGCAGAAACCCCGCCGGGCCCGCGTCGAAATCATGGCGCAACCGGCGGGCCATTCGGTTGGTGTTGACCAGCAGTTCAACGCGGGCCATCGCCTCGGGGGGGGCATTCTCCAACCGGTCGCACAGCCCGCGCACCAATCCGCGCGGGAAATCGACACCGGGGGCAAGGCCAAAGACCCGGGGGCTGTCCTGCGGCTCAAACATCGGCACCTGCCAAGAGGCTTTCGGCAAGGGGAATGCCGCCGGGGTGCCCCACATCGCACCATCGCCCGCTATAGGGCAGGCCGAACAGCGTCCCGCGTGCCAGCATCATGTCCCACAACAGGTTGAGCGAGAACGCCTTGGCTTCGATATCGGCCAGCAGATCAGTCTTAATGATCTGCACCCCGCCATAGACCTCACCCGGCCCACGTTGCAGGCGGCCATCAGCGGCGCGGGTAAAGTCGCCCGTGCCGCCATGGCCGAGGGTATTTTCCAACGGCACGGTCATCAAAAGCGCATCCATTCGTGCCGGAGCCCACGCCTCGCGGATCATTGTAAGCGGGTTTGGCCCAGCCCAGATTGCGTCACTGTTCATGGTGAAAACCGGCCCCGCGCCCAGCAGCGGTAGCGCGTTGCGCAGCCCGCCGCCGGTGTCGAGGATGTCAGGCGTCTCAGTGATCGTCTTGACGCCTTGTGCGCGCAAATGCGTGTCTAGCTGATCGGGCAGGTAATGCAGGTTCGCGACGATCCGCGCAGGCGAAACCGCTTGGGCAAGGTCAAGCGCGTGGTCAATCAGCGGGCGACCGGCGACCGGCACCATGGGCTTGGGCTGGTTCTGGGTAAGATGCTTCATGCGCGTGCCGAACCCGGCAGCAAACATCATGATGGCGTCGGGGTACTCGCGCATTGGCTTTTCAAATGCTCCAGAAAATCGGGGGTAGGGTGGGGCAGTGCGCCCGCGATACTGTCTGCCACAGTGGATAGCGCGGGATGGCGTAGGTTGTGTTGCAAATGCTGCCACACACGCGGGATCAGGTCGACATAATGCGGTTTGCCATCGCGTAGGCAGAGGCGGGCAAAGATACCGAGGATGCGCAGGTTGCGCTGCGTACCGAGCAGAGCATATGCGTGCCGGAATGCGGTTTCGTCCTGCCCGGTCTGAGCAAGATAATAATCTATTATTTTTGCTTCAGTCACGCGCGAAACATCGCGGCGGGCATCTTGCAGGATCGAGACAAGATCATAGGCCGGGTGGCCCAGCAGTGCATCTTGGAAATCCAGCAGGCCCACGCGCGCGGCCCCCGCACGCTGCGGCAACCAAAGCAGGTTTTCGGCGTGGTAGTCGCGCAGGATCACGACTTTGGGCGCGGCGTCCAACGCGGTTGCAAGAGGGTGAAAGGCCTGCGCAAAAGCGACGTTTGGGCCTTGCCCGCTATCCGGCGCATATAAATCGAACGCAGGGGCCGCCATTTCAGTGAGCCAATCGGCGTCGCAGATCGGCAGATCGGGCAGGGGCGCGGCATGGAGTTGGACCAGCACGTCCGTAGCGGCACGGTAAAGCGGATGTTCCTGAGCAGGATCGGTTGCCATCAGCCTGGCAAATAACGCGTCACCAAGGTCTTCGATCAGCAAGAGCCCGTGGTCGCTGTCTATGTGGTAAATCTGGGGCGCGCTGAGGTTGTTGGCCGTCAGATGTTCAGCAACCTGAAAGAAGGGGCGCACATCTTCGCCGCGGTCAGGCGGGGCGTCCATCAATATAGCCGTTTCACCATTCGTTCTGCGAAGCCGATCATAGCGCCGGTTTGAGGCGTCACCGGCCAGCAGTTTTCGCGTGGCATCGGACCAGCCTGCATTTTGCAGGAAGGTTTCGACTAGGGGGGTGCGCTGGGTCATCTGTGCCACTCGATCAGCTTGTCGGTCCAATCGGCGCCAATCCATTTGGCGGTCAGTGTGCGGGTGTCTTCCTCGGCATCGGGGGCAAGGGTGATGTGCAGCGCCCCGCGGGGTGCGAGTGGCCCCAGACGATCCGGCCATTCCACCAGACAAATCGCATCGTGGAATGCGTCAATCAGCCCCAGTTCCTCAATCTCATGGGTAGAGGTTAGCCGGTATAGGTCAGCGTGCCAGATCGCGCCGCCTTGCACCTCATAGGTCTGCACCAGCGTGAAAGTGGGCGAGGGGATGTCTTCGGGATAGTCGAGCAGTTCAGAGATTAACGCACGAGCGAAATGGGTTTTGCCCGCTCCGACATCGCCGCTGAGCAGGACAACATCGCCGGGGGATAGGCGGCGGGCCAACTGCCGCGCGTGCTGGGCGGTCTCATCCGGGCCGCTGAGCAGGAGGGAAAGTGTATCTTCGGACATGCCCCATGCTTAGCGTGCCGACGCTCAGCCGCAAGATCAAAGCGGATGGAGGTGCCCTACTTGGGGGGTTGCCGCTGGTCGCTTGCCATAGGGGCGGCAGAGCGATCCTGTCTGGCCGTGCCAACCGGGATCGGGCGAAAGCGCACAAGCGTCGCGCCTGACGCGATGGCTGATACTTCGCATGATAGCGGCGCACCTTTGAGGGGGTAGATGGGCATGTTCCAGCCTGCGCGGTCCCCCCGGCACATGACAAATTCAGCGATGTCGGCCCAAAGCGGATTTGCCGATGACATTTCGCGCCAAACGCGGATGGCGTCATCAATGGTTATCTCGGCAAAGCTTTTATCGGGGTCTTGTTTCCACTGAGTGCGATATGCAGCGTTGCAGACCGTCAGCACGCCGGAAGCTGAAAAGACGGCGAAACCATCCTCTAATGTGTCAAGAAGGCTTTGGCTTTGCTCAAGTTCGGCGCGGAAATTGCGGGTCAGGGTAACCTCGGCAGTGATGTCTTCGATCAGAAAAGCGGTGGCTCCATCTGGATGAGGGCGGCCCCGAATGCTGTAGGTCTGACCGTTTTCGAGGGACCATGTCTCCTGATAGCGCCCATCGGTCGCGGCGGCGATCACCTCGGCGATCTCTTGCCGCCAGTTCTTGTAGTTCTTCGGCTCTGGCATGCGGCGGCTTTCGCGCAGTTGATCAAAGAAAGACACCATAGTGGGCCGGGCGCTGAGGAAGGGTGCGGGCAACGCGGTAAGGTCAACCAAGGCCGGATTGAACAGCGCCAACTGCCCGTTTCGGTCAAAGATCGCCAAGCCGATGGACAGATGCGCAAAGGTTTTGGCGAGGGTCTGGACAAAGTTGCGTTGTGCTTCCTCAGCGGCGACAACGGCATTGATGCAGGTGGCGTGGTAAATCTGCAGATTATCTTCGCTGGTGGTAGTCAGCGCGTACCAATCCGGCTTTTCCCCTTGGGCACCGCGCAAGCAGACGCGGTTGGGATGATCGGGCGACGGCGTGCTGAACAGGGCGGCGCCCCCACATTCAGGATCATGCTGCGCCTTTTGTTTCAGCGCCGCATAGGCCTTGTTGTGCCAGATGATGCATCCGCTCGCCTCGGTTTGCCATGCGGGGTTTGGGCTGCTGTCGCTAGCGCGGCGCAGGGCGGCGAGTTTGGTAAATGTTTCCTTTGTGATTTCTTCTGCCGCACGGGTCTGTGGCAGATGCAACCAACACAGCGCGTCCCGCCATGTGATACGAAGCTCTGGCGGGCTGTCCCCATCTTCGGCGGCGAGCGTCAGATTTCCGGTCGCCCCATGGCGAGGGGAGGCGGGAAATTCGGGAAACCGCGTTAACAGCGCCTCGCGAATGTCCTCCCAATGGTGATAACCGGGGGCGAGGGCAAAGCGGGTAAGGGCGTTGTCAGACCCGTGGATCAGGTGCCCATCCTCGAAAAGCAGGCTCATGTCGTCGATATCTGGGGGAGCTTTCGTTGTACGCGTACCGAGGGTGCTAAGCCACCAAAGGGCGACCAAAGCAGATACGCAGGCTGCGGCAAGCACAATGAGAACGTCTGGCAATGCCATGACGGAAAACCCTTTCGGCAAATGCGACGCCTTACCTTGGAGACCAAAGGTTAAAGCATCGTTAACAAATTCTCCCAAGCCCGTCGTTAAACAGTCAGGCGTTGGTTTTCCCCGAACACATTGTCATCTGGGCCAAGGTCGAGCAGGTGGCGCGACCAGACCACTTCGACCACGGCCCCACTGCCTGCTGGCGGCAGCCCGCGCAGCCAACCACTGTCTGATCCATTGGCAAATCGTAGCCGCGCACCGGAACGCTCTAGAAAGGTCTTGGCGATGAAAAGCCCCAGCCCCATGCCCTCATATTCTGGACGCGCAGGTTCGCCTGTCGTGCCGCTGCGGCGGCGCAGGAAGGGGTCACCAATCCGGCCCAAATGCTGCGGGGGGAAGCCGGGCCCATTGTCGATGATCCGCACCGAAATATCATCGGTCGACCATTCAGTTTCGATCCAAACGGTGGTTTCGGCAAAATCCACTGCGTTCTGCACCAGATTGCGCAGACCGTGGATGATTTCGGGTTTGCGCGGAATGGTTGGCGGGCGCGCATGGTCTCGGGCCATCGGATTGTCGGAAAACATGACCGTCTTGCCCCGTTCCAAATGCGGCTCTGCGGCCTCTTTCACCACGGCTGTCAACTGAGCGCGCTGCATGTGCAGATCGTCTTTGCCAATGCGCCCCATGTCGCGCAGAATATCGCGACAGCGGTCAGCCTGATCGCGGATAAGCGCGGCGTCTTCGGCTAGAGCTGGGCGGTCTTCGAGGTCCCCGAGCAGTTCGGTACTGGCCAGTTTGATAGTGGCCAGCGGCGTGCCCAACTCATGAGCGGCGGCAGCGACGACGCCGCTTAGGTCCGACAGTTTCTGTTCGCGCGCCAATACAAGCTGGGTGGCCGAAAGTGCGTCTGCCATCGAATGCACCTCAGAAGTCACGCGCCGCGAGTAGGCGCTGGTAAAGACGATTGCGATCAGCAGGGCGGCCCAATGGCCAAAGACAAAGATACCGGGCTGGCGCAGCACATCACCCGATTGCGTGACCAGCGGCAGATGCCACAACGCCAGCACCGACGCCGCGATAATCGCAGTCGCGCCCAAAACCAGTGTCGAACGTAGGCTAAGCGCCGTCGCCGAGATCGTGACCGGCGCCAACAGCAGTAGCGCAAAGGGATTGTTAAGCCCCCCAGTCAGCCCGAGCAGCAGGGTGAGCTGCAACAGGTCAAACAGCACCATAGCGAGGTTCTCACGCTCGGACAGGCGCTTGTTTTGTGGGAAGACGAAGGCTGCGACGAGGTTGCCCACCACCGAGGCACCGATCGTCAGATAACAAAGGCCAAAGGCCAGCTGCAGGCCAAGCGCTGATTGCGCGACGGTCACGGCAGTCAATTGCCCGGCGATGGCGAACCAACGCAGCACGATCATGGTGCGCAGCCGGATCCAACTGGCGCGGGTGCGCCCGTCGAGGGGCCGAATATTTGCCTGCGTCATCTTAGCCCCATCACTTTATTGCGTCTTGCATCACCTGCGATCTAGCGTAGGTCTGCGGCGAAACACGATCAAGAGCGGCCGATGGCCCGGAGGACTGACATGAAACGGATGATTGCATTTGGTGCGGTTGGGGTTGCAGCAGTATTTCTGGCGGGCACGGCCTTTATGGTGCTGCGCGGCGAGGATGACGCCTATGCCTCCTGCCGGTCGAGCCAAGTGGCAGGTGGCGATATCGGAGGCCCGTTTGAATTGGTCAACGGCGCCGGCGAGACCGTGACCGATGCTGATGTGATCTCCGAGCCTGCGTTAATCTATTTCGGCTACACCTCTTGCCCCGATGTCTGCCCCTTGGATGTGGACCGCAACGCAGCGGCGACCGAGATTTTGGATGAGCGCGGCCAAAGCATTACGCCTGTCTTCATTACCGTCGACCCCGCGCGCGACACGCCCGAAGTGGTCGGTGACTTTGCCGAGGTAATGCACCCGCGTATGGTGGGGCTGACCGGCTCGCCTGAGCAAGTCAAAGCGGCCAGCCAAGCGTACCGCACCTACTACAAGGCCCACCCGGCAGATGAGAATGGTGAATACCTCGTCGATCATTCGACCTTCAGCTATCTGGTCATGCCCGAGGAAGGCGTCGTGGACTTTTTCCGCCGCGAAGTGCGCCCCGAGCAGATGGCCGAAAGCATTGGTTGCTTCCTCGATCAAAGCTGAAATTGACCCGCCGCGATAGCCGCCCCATATTAGCCTTTGAGAGGGGACGTTGATGCAGGATATTGCTGACTTAGGCCCAGACCGTAGTTTGCTTCTGGTCGATGACGATGAGCCGTTTCTGCGCCGCTTGGCCAAGGCGATGGAAAAACGCGGCTTTGAGGTGGAAACCGCAGGTTCTGTCGCGGCAGGCAAGGCCATCGCCACCGCGCGTCCCCCGGCCTTTGCCGTTGTCGACCTGCGCCTTCAGGATGGCAATGGTCTAGATGTTGTCGAAGTGCTCCGCGACAAACGCGCCGATACGCGGGTTGTCGTGCTGACCGGATATGGTGCGATTGCCACGGCGGTTGCGGCGGTCAAAAGTGGCGCTACGGATTACCTCTCAAAACCCGCTGATGCTAATGACATCGTGAACGCGCTTCTTGCCACCGGGGGCAATCTGCCCGAGCCGCCGGAAAATCCCATGAGTGCGGATCGCGTACGATGGGAACATATCCAACGGGTCTATGAGCTCTGTGATCGCAATGTATCGGAAACCGCGCGGCGGTTGAACATGCACCGGCGGACCTTGCAGCGTATCTTGGCAAAACGCTCGCCGCGCTAAAGCTCGAACCGTTTCCAGATTTTATCGACCCGCGTGCCGTCGGCCAGTGTACAGTTGGGCAGGCGGCGGAAATCTTCGAACCCGCGGCTTTGGTAATAGGTCAATCCGCCGGAATTGTCGGCGCGGATGATGGCGTGGATATGGGCATAGCCTAGGTCACGCGCGGCAGTCTTTGTCTGCTCGAACAGGGCCGAGCCGATGCCGAAGCCCGTCTCGCCGACCCGCACGAAGGTCGCGACATCCACACCGCCTTCGGGCAGGTCTGGATGGGGTTCTATATACTGAAAGCCTTTGATCCTGCCGCTTTCATCTTCTGCCAGATGCCACGCGCTATCGGGGGTGGCCATCCAGCCCTGCAACTCACGCGCGGTGACGGGGCTGACCATGGCGGTGGTGCCGCCTTTGGCGATAATGGCGTTCAGCAGTTCGGCCAAAGCGCGCGTATCAAGCGCCCCGGCGCGGCGGATGTGGATCACGCCATCTCGCGCAGCAGCGCCGCGTGCCGTTCGGCGAACTCGGCCCGTACCTCGACCGGTGGGCGCAGCAGGATGCTAAGCCCCTCCATCAGCCCCGCATCGGGGCGGCCAAAGAAACGGGTCGCCTCGGTCTCGGAAAAGCCTGCGATCTGGCTGGCCTCCATCCAAGCACTGACGCGATCCGCCTTTTTGATCTGCTGCTTCACCCGCACCGGCAAGCTGGCGGGGAGGCCAAAGCGGACATGCACGGCGGTGGTCAACCGCTCATCCAAGGCGCGATAATCCGGCCCAACAGCAGCCTTCACGGGCGAGATCATGTCCCCGATCACATATTCCGGCGCGTCATGCAGCAGCGCGGCGAGGCGCCATTTCGCAGGGGCGCGGGGGGCGATGCGGGCGAAAATCGTTTCTACTAGCAGCGAATGTTCGGCCACCGAATAGGCATAGTCGCCCCGCGTCTGCCCATTCCACCGCGCAACAAAGGCCAACCCATGGGCGATGTCTTCAATCTCGACATCCACCGGGGTGGGGTCGAGCAGATCTAGCCGTCGACCTGACAGCATCCTTTGCCATGCCCGTGGTTTCTGCGCCATCCGCCGGAGTCCTTACCTCGTGATCCTTGGGAACAAATCCCTGTCAAACCTGTTCATCCCACGAAGGAGATAATCATGAAACCCGTTTTTTCCGGTACGATACTTGCAGTTACCTTGGCCAGCCTCGCAGGTGCTGCACAGGCAGAAGAAGTCTGCATGCCCGCCAAGGAAATGAAGTCTGCCCTGATCGATTGGTACGGCGAAGAGCCTGTGCCGGGTCAGCGCGAGGACAACAATCAACTTTGGGCATCGGATCAATCGGGCACATGGACATTGGTCAAGACATTGGCAGACGGTAATGCCTGCGTCCTGGCCCAAGGTGACGATTGGATGGCGGGGCTGTCCGGCGATAAGCAACTGGCCGCTCTTCAGAAGTGATACGGTAGGGGCCTCTGCCATTCACATTGAGAATTCGCGGCGAAGGTGCTAACCGCCCTGCAACACTTCAAACAGGAGCGCCGCATGGCCCACGACTATATTGTTAAAGATATCAATCTGGCGGCCTACGGGCGCAAAGAGCTGGACATCGCCGAGACCGAGATGCCGGGTCTGATGGCGCTGCGCGACGAATACGGTGAGAGCAAGCCGTTGAAAGGCTCGCGGATCGTCGGTTCGCTGCATATGACCATCCAGACCGCCGTGCTAATTGAGACGCTCGTCGCACTTGGCGCGGATGTGCGTTGGGCATCCTGCAACATCTTCTCCACCCAAGACCACGCCGCGGCGGCGATCGCCGAAGCGGGCGTTCCGGTCTTCGCCATCAAAGGCCAGTCGCTGGTTGAGCATTGGGATTACCTCGACAAATCCTTCATGTTCCCCGACGGCCCGAACCTGATCCTTGACGATGGCGGCGATGCGACACTCTATATCCTGCTTGGTGCACGGGTTGAGAATGGCGAAGATGAGCTGATCTCCGTTCCCAAGTCCGAGGAAGAAGAAGCGATCTTTGCCCAGATCAAAAAGCGTATGGCGGAAAGCCCCGGCTGGTTCACCAAGATGCGCGACCAGATCAAAGGCGTGTCCGAAGAGACCACCACCGGCGTGCACCGCCTCTATGATTTGGTGAAACAGGGCCAACTGCCCTTCCCCGCGATCAATGTGAACGACTCTGTCACTAAGTCGAAATTCGACAACAAATACGGCTGTAAAGAGAGCCTAGTCGACGGTATCCGCCGCGCCACCGACACGATGATGGCCGGTAAGGTCGCGGTCGTCATGGGCTACGGCGATGTCGGCAAAGGCTCTGCCGCAAGCCTGCGCGGTGCCGGTGCCCGCGTGAAAGTGACCGAGGTCGATCCAATTTGCGCGCTGCAAGCCGCGATGGACGGTTTTGAAGTCGTGCTGCTGGAAGATGTCGTAGCCACCGCCGATATCTTCATCACCACCACCGGCAACAAGGACGTGATCCGCATCGAGCATATGCGCGAGATGAAGGACATGGCGATCGTCGGCAACATCGGCCACTTCGACAACGAAATCCAAGTTGCCGCGCTGAAGAACCACAAGTGGACCAACATCAAAGAACAGGTGGACATGATCGAGATGCCGAACGGCAATCGTCTGATCCTGCTCTCCGAAGGCCGTCTGCTGAACCTCGGCAACGCCACCGGCCACCCGTCTTTCGTGATGTCAGCTTCCTTTACCAATCAGGTATTGGCGCAGATTGAGCTCTGGGAAAACACCGACAAATACGGCAATGACGTCTACATCCTGCCCAAACATCTGGATGAAAAAGTTGCCCGCCTGCACCTCGATCGGATCGGCGTGAAGCTGTCAAAGCTGAACCCGGAACAGGCTGCCTATATCGGCGTGACCCCCGAAGGTCCGTTCAAGCCCGAACATTATCGATACTAATCGGTCGGTTCACCGCCCTTTCGTAAAAATAACCACGCCGTCTTGCATATCGCAGGGCGGCGTCTTTCGTTTAACCATTTGAAAGTATGTATATAAATTATCTTTCGGCGGATTCAGGCAGATATCCGCGCGCTCCGGGTAGGAAGCGGAACATAGTCATCCGGACGGTGTTTCTTCCCCAGACCATTACAAAGGAGTTCGAAAATGAAACGTACATTCCTGAAATCGACCGTCGCCGCCCTTGCTCTGACAGCGGGCACCGCTTTCGCTCAGACTGCCGACACCACTGCTGGTGCAGCAGCAAATGCCGAAGCGACCGTCTCTGGTGAAACCGTGTCCAACACCGCCGACGATCTTGGCACATCGGTTGAAAAAGAAGCCGAGCAAACTGCCGAAATGTCGCGCGAAGATTCAGATGATTACGAAGGGACAAACGACCCGGAGGCAACTGATGAAGTGCTGACCGCGCCGACCGAAAGCGCAGAAATCGACGGTGATACTGAAGTCGATAATGACGCTGAACTGACCGCCGAGACCGAAGAGGTGGCGCCAACCACAGACGCCGAAGCGGGTCTGGCCGGGAATGCTGATTCAGAGTCGAATTCGACGCTGAGTACAGACACAAGCGGCACAGCGACGACTGAAACCGATACCGATGTCGCTGCTGAGGAAAACGCCGAAGTCGATAGCGAAATGACCGCTGAAATCGAAGGCGAGAATGAAACTGATCTGAATGAAACTGATCTGACTGAAGATGTCGCTTCCGACACCGAAGCTGACATGGAAACAGACGTCACACGGACCGACACCGGCATGAGCAACGCCTTTTCCGGCATGGTCGTAGGTGACTTGGTTGGCCTGACCGTTGTCGAAGCTGACGGTGATACCATAGGTGACATTGATTACGTGATCCAAACCGACACAGGCTATGCCGCAGTCGTTGGCGTGGGTGGTTTCCTTGGCCTTGGCGAACACACCGTCGCCGTACCGCTTGAAGAAATCTCTATGGCGGCTGAGAATGACCTGAAGCTGAGCACTTGGACCAAAGCCGAGTTGGAAGCGCAGCCAGAGGTTGATGAAAGCCAGATTGAAGGGCTTGAAGACGACGTCAGCCTTGACGACGCATCCTAAGATACGGACAGATATTTAGCGTAGAGGCGTCCCTTTGGGGCGCCTCTTTTTTATGCTCAGCATGGGGCTACAAACGGCGGCGAAATAAATCTTTTGCAAAACAGCGATATGACTTTAGGCTCCCGTTTCAGGAACCCCTGCGGGGCCGAAGTTTACTATTGGGAGAGATGTTATGGGCAAGCGTGATGAATGGATCGCGAAATACGCCGAAGACCTGAAGAACAAATGCGGCATGGATCCAGACATGGACCTATTGACCAAGGTGACAATCGGCTGCGGTCCGTCGATCTATAACGCCGACGCGCAGACGGTGTCTTCGAGCGACACGGCGGAATTGAACACCGTGAAGGACAATTTTCTTATCAAGAAACTCGGCCTGCCGGATGATGAACATCTGATGGGCGGTATTCAAAAAGCGATAGAAACCTATGGCCGTTCCGAGCGGAACAAGTACCGCGCCGTGGTTTATTATATGCTGGTCAAACACTTTGGCAAAGAGTCGGTTTACGGCTGAGCAAGCCCTTAGGATAGCTTAACAAATCCTTTCTTGAAGCGCGCGCTTGGTTAAGCGTGCGTTTCGTTTTTGAACGGGCTTTGACATAGTCGAAAGTTGCGCAAAACAGTCGTTTCGGCTATTTCTCTAGTATCGGCTAGGTAGGGCAGACCGACGTTTAAAGAACATGTGTGGTGGTTACGGGAGCACATGGGGTGAGAAGGGTTCTGGCGGGGTGCCGGAACCCTTTTTCGTTTCACAATGGTCAAAACCTGCTGGGCCTAGGGTGCTGTTTTTCCCAAGGTGCAGATCAACTCCCATTCCGCGTCCGTTACTGGCTGCACCGATAGGCGGGAGTTTTTCACCAGCACCATATCCTCAAGTCGCGGATCCGCTTTGATCGTATCCAACGTGACCGGAACGGCGAAAGACCGTACCGCCATAATGTCCACGCATTCCCAACGCGGATCATCTGTGCTGCTGTCGGGGTGCGCCTCGGCGCAAACTTCGACCATGCCAACGATCTCACGGTCTTTCTGCGAGTGGTAGAAGAACCCCAGATCGCCAAGCTTCATTTCGCGCATGAAGTTGCGCGCTTGGTAGTTGCGCACGCCGTCCCATTCCTCACCCGCGTCGCCTTTGGCTTTCTGGTCGGCCCAGCTCCATGTTGCGGGTTCGGATTTGAACAACCAATAAGCCATCAGCCGATCACCCGGTTCCAGTGGGTGAGGGTAACGCTTTGGAACAATCCGGCCTTGGCATAGGGGTCATTCGCGGCCCAATCTTCGGCTGCGGCCATGTCAGGCACATCCAGAATGATTAGCGAGCCGATCATGCTGCCTTCGCCGTTCAAGAGCGGGCCAGCCTGGGCCACAGCATCGCTGGATTTGAGGTAAGCAAGGTGATCGGGCCGGTTTTCCTGACGGATCGGCAGGCCATCGGCTTTGTCATGGGCGATTAGGGCAATAAACATATCATTCTTCCTTTAGGGGGCGTGTCAGCAGAGATTTCATAGCGCCAGCCACATCTAGCTGGTTGTCGAGCAATCCGGCAACCGCACGCGTAATCGGCATGTCGAGCGCGGCCTCGCGGGCCAGCGCATCCACAGCCCGTGCGGTGGCGGCGCCTTCGACCGTGGTCGACGGGTCAAAGGGCGTGCCTTGGCCCAGCGATTGCCCCAGCCGGTAGTTGCGCGATTGCTCCGATGTGCAGGTCAGCGTCAGATCGCCAAAACCCGAAAGCCCGGCCAGCGTTGTCGGTTCGGCCTTCAGATGCGTGGCGAGGCGCTGCATTTCGGCATATCCGCGCGTCATCAGGGCCGCTCGTGCGCTTTCGCCCAGACCCGCCCCAATCGCGGCACCGCTTGCGATCGCGACCACATTCTTCAGCGCCCCCCCTAATTCCGCACCGATGGTGTCCGTGGTGCGGTATAGCCGCAGGTTCGCTGTGGTCAGTTCCGCTTGAAGGTATTTTCCAGCCTCTGCATCTGCGCAGGCTAAGGTCAGCGCCGTGGGCAACCCCCGCGCGATATCGGCGGCAAAGCTTGGCCCCGTGAGGATCGCAGCCTTCGCATCGGGGATCGTCTGCGCAATCACGCTCACTGGTCCGACGCCGCTGCTGAGTTCGATGCCCTTGCAGCAGGCAACCAGATGTTTCCCGTGAAGCAGGGTAGCGTGTTCTTCCAGTACGCTGCGCAGTTTTTGCATCGGGACGGCAAGCAGCAGTATGTCCGCTCGACACCCGAGGGTGAGGCTATTGGTCACCGAGAGGCGATCGGGAAATGGGCAGTTCGGCAGACGTTTGCTATTCTCGCGTCGGTCAGCCATGTCGCCTGGTTCGCGGGCCCAGAGTGTCACCGGACCTTTGCCCGCCAGCGATATCGCCAGCGCTGTGCCAAAGGCCCCTGCGCCCAGAACCGATACGCTCACGCTTTGGCTCCCTTCTTGCCGCTGCCCAACATCGACGGCCGCGCAGTGTCTAATGGCCAACGCGGCCGGGCCGAAAGCGTCAGATCATCGGGGGCGCGCAGTACCGCTTGCTCTCCGGCTGCGAAAGCGATCATCGCGGCGTTATCAGTGCAAAGCGCCAGCGGCGGAGCGACAAAACGTGCCTCTTGCTCGGCAGCAACAGTCTCTAACGCTGCACGAATTGACTGATTAGCAGCGACACCCCCCGCGACGCACAGACCCCGCGCGCCCTCTGCCGGATACTCTGCAAAGGCGCGGCGCGTCTTATGGGCCAACACCTCAACCACAGCGGCTTGGAACCCTGCCGCTAAATCCGCCTGATCCTGCCGCGTTAGCCCGCCATGGGCGGCCACACATTTGTCACGGGCGCGCAGCACGGCGGTTTTCAGACCCGAAAAGGACATGTCGCACCCTTGACGATCCAACAGCGGACGCGGCAGGGCGAAGCGTTTGGCGTCGCCCTCCTGCGCGCATTTCTCGATCGAAGGTCCACCGAGCTGCGGCAGGCCCAATAGCCGCGCGACCTTGTCAAATGCCTCGCCCGGCGCATCATCAATTGTGCCGCCGAGGCGATCGAAACTCTCAGGCCCGCGGACCAGCAGGAACTGGCAATGACCGCCCGAAACCAGTAGCATCAAATAGGGATAGGGCACATCATCGGTCAGTCGCGGCGTCAGCGCGTGGCCGGCCAGATGGTTGACCCCGTAAAGCGGCTTGCCCGTCGCCGCTGACAGTCCCTTGGCGCACATCACGCCCGAAACCACGCCTCCGATCAACCCCGGCCCCGCAGTAACAGCGATGGCGTCGATCTGCGGCAGGGTGATCCCGGCCCCGGCCAGTGCATCCTCTACACAGTGATCTAATTTCTCTGCATGGGCGCGGGCGGCGATTTCAGGGACGACACCGCCAAAATCGGCGTGCAATTCGGTCTGGCCCGCAACAACCGACGCCAGAACCGTGCCGCGTCCGTCTTCTTCCATACGCACTACGGCTGCTGCCGTATCGTCGCAGCTGCTTTCCAAACCAAGGATCAGGCGTGTCTGGGATTGGCGATAGGGCATGGGGGGCTTTCCGTTGCAAGGCACCTGCACCGCAGGTAACACCGCTCTCACGCGCAAACAATGCCGGAGCCTTGCGATGCCACAGCCAAGATTGCTTCTGACACGCCCGCAACTCGGTGCTGCGCAGTTTCTGGAACGGCTTTCTCCTGCGCTGCGCATGGGGGCTGTTATCTCTCCGCTGGTTGAAATTGCGCCGACCGCTGTGCTGGTCGACCTTACGCCGTTCGCCGGGGTGATCTTCACTTCCGCAAATGGGGTGGCCCATGCGCCAGCGGGCGGTGGAATGCCTGCCTATTGTGTCGGGCCGCAAACCACGGCGGCGGCAGCTAATTCAGGTTGGCAGGCACAAATGGCGGGGTTGGACGCCGAAGCAATGATAGCGAACCTGTCGGGGCGCACCGATATTGGGCCGCTTTTGCATCTTGCTGGTCGTCATCGGCGCGGCGATATCGCTGGAATTTTAAGCGCTTCGGGTCTGACCACACAGGTTGTGATTGTCTATGAACAAAACCTGATGCCGCTCTCACCAGAGGCTCAGGCGCTGTTAGAAGGCTCTACACCGGTCATTGTGCCGCTCTTTTCTCCCCGCAGCGCGCACCATTTCGCCCAACAGGCCGCCTGCACCACGGGAGTCATGGCCGTGTCAATTAGCTCTGCCGCTGCAGAGGCGCTTGAAGCTCTGCCGCTCTATGCGCATGATGTCGCCGCAGAACCCACTGGCGAAGCCATGGCGGAAGCCGTTGAAAAACTCTTTCGCCGCACCACCTTGCCTTGAGGGGCATAGGTATGCCGGGTAAGCTCGCCTTTGCGAGTGAATGACAGGTTCAGAATTGAAAGGCGGACGGCGTGGCGAAACCCAAGAAAACGGTCAGCAAAAGCGAAGCGGACAAGACCACGGCCGATCAGACGCCATCGTTGGCGGATAAGGCGACACCAGAGGTTAAGGCCGATGCGCCAAAGACCAATGAGAGTGACGCCAAGACGCCGAGTGATGTGACGAATGACGCCTCAAAGTCCGACGCGGCGAAGCCCGAAGTTGGAAAGACCGACAGCAGCGCGGCCAAGCCAACCACAGGCAGCGATAGCGCGAAACCCGCGGCAGCAAGTGTGACGTCGAAGTCTGATGATAAGGCCACGGCCACCAAAGCCGCACCTATCGCGTCGACTAAGGATGACAAAGCGGCTTCGGACCCATTGCCCGCTAAAGATACAAAGCCAGAGCCGACCCTGCCCAAGGGGGATGCGAAACCTGCATCCGACGCCCCGCCTTC
Source organism: Sulfitobacter sp. SH24 (assembly GCF_965641895.1). Taxonomy (NCBI): domain Bacteria; kingdom Pseudomonadati; phylum Pseudomonadota; class Alphaproteobacteria; order Rhodobacterales; family Roseobacteraceae; genus Sulfitobacter; species Sulfitobacter sp. SH24. Next base: position 3,310,673 of record NZ_OZ282575.1, on the reverse strand, counting down.
AAATGACAAATCTGCCACGGGCTCTTCGCCTTCGCGTGCTTCGACAGCAGCGACAAAGTCGAGCGAGCCCGCCACGAAATCGACCGCAAGCAAACCCAATAAAACAAGTACCAGCGCCAGCACGCCCAAACCAACTCCAACGCCAGAGCCAGCCCCTAAAGAACATAAGCGCAGCGTGTTCTTCCCGATGCTGCTGGGTGGGGTCATTGCCGCTGGATTGGGCTTTGCCGCTTCGGAATACGACGTTCTGGGCACCCGTGCGCAAAGCGCGGCGGAACTGCAAAGCGCGATGGAGGCGCAACAGGCCCGAATCGCGGATTTGGAGGCCCGCGCCGATGAGCCCGTTACCTTCCCCGAAAGCCTCCCTAAGGTTGATGCCCTTGGCGAGGAGTTGACCGCCGCGCGGGAGACGCTTTCGGCCCTCCAGACCCAATTGGCCGAGATCGACAGCCGCCTTACCACCGTTGAAAAACAGCCCGTGAGCGGCGGTGAAAACGAAGTTGCTGTTGCGGCCTTTGAGCGTGAAATGGAAGCCCTGCGTGCTTCGGTTGCCGAACAACGAGGTGAGATTGAAGCCATGTTGGATAACGCCCAAAGCGCCGAAGAGGCTACTGCCGCCGCGGCGGAGGCAGCCCGCGCTCAAACTGCCGTAACCCAGATGAACGCCGCGATCAGCGCAGGACGACCCTATGAGGCCGCGCTGGCCGAATTGCAGGCCGCCGGGGTCGAAGATATCCCCGAACCGCTCGCGGACACTGCCGCTGGTGGTGTCGTGACCCTTGCCAACCTTCAGGCGCGTTATCCTGATGCGGCGCGGCAAGCGCTGGCAACCGCCCGCGCCGAAGTGCCGGACGAAGGTGAAGGGGGCGGCTTTGGCAGTTTCCTGAAACGCCAACTTGGGGCGCGTTCGGTCGCGCCGCGCGAAGGGACAGACCCAGATGCCGTCCTGTCTCGGGCCGAGGCGGCTGTACGCGATGGGCGTCTGACAGATGCGCTGGCCGAGATCGAAACGCTGCCCGCCCCGGCGCAGGATACGATGGCGGAATGGCTTGCCGATGCGCGCGCACGGCAGGCAACCGAAGCCGCCGCTGATGAACTCTCCCAACGCCTGACGGCCAACTGAGGAACGAAAAATGCTCTGGTCTCTTATTAAAATCGTTCTTTTCGTCGTGCTTGTCGCCGCTTTGGCCTGGGGTGCGGGCTTCTTGCTGGAAAGCGAGGGCGGCATACAGTTGACCGTGGCAGGCACGGAATACACCCTTGGGCCACTTCAATCGGTGATCGCCGTTCTGCTTTTGATGTTCGCGGTCTGGGTGCTGCTTAAGATCGTCGCGTTGCTGTCGGCCACATGGCATTTCCTGAACGGAGATGAGACGGCGCTGTCGCGCTACTTTGACCGCAACCGTGAGCGGAAGGGCTATGAGGCGCTGTCTGACGGGCTGATGGCGCTGGCCAGCGGTGAAGGACAGCTTGCTATGGCCAAGGCCGCTAAGGCGGACCGCTATCTTAAACGCCCGGCGCTGACCAATCTGCTGACAGCGCAGGCCGCAGAGCTTGCAGGCGACCGCCGCAAAGCCGAGCGGACCTATCGCAAGCTGGTCGAAGACGAAAAGACTCGTTTTGTCGGCGTGCGTGGCATCATGAAACAAAAGCTGGCTGACGGGGATACTGAGACAGCGTTGAAACTGGCTGAGAAGGCATTCGCGCTGAAGCCCAAGCATGAGGAAACCGGCGATACGCTGCTGAAGTTGCAGGCCGAAAAGCATGACTGGACCGGTGCGCGCGGCACCTTGCAGGCCAAGTACAAAAACGGCCACCTGCCGCGCGATGTGCACAAACGCCGCGATGCGGTGCTGGCGCTGTCGGAAGCCCGGGAAGTCATCGCCGAGGGCAACAGCATTGAGGCGCGCGAAGCCGCGATCGAAGCCAACCGCTTGTCGCCCGATCTGGTGCCCGCCGCCGTGATGGCCGCGCGCAGCTACATCGCGCAGGACAAGCCGCGCTATGCCTCGAAAGTGCTGCAAAAAGCGTGGAGCGTGCATCCGCACCCCGATCTCGCCGCCGCCTTTGCCGAGGTTCAGCCGGATGAGACCCCGCAGCAGCGCATCAAACGGTTCCGCGCGCTGACCAAATCACAGCCCGACCATCCCGAAACCAAGATGCTGCTGGCCGAATTGCACATCGCCAACGAAGATTTCCCCGAAGCGCGCCGTGCGCTTGGCAATCTGGTTGAGACAGATCCATCGGCGCGTTCCGTCACGCTGATGGCCGCAATTGAGCGGGGCGAAGGCGCGTCTGATACGGTTGTGAAAGGCTGGCTGACACGCGCGTTGAATGTCTCGCGCGGGCCGCAGTGGATTTGTGAGAACTGTCACCACATTCACGCCGAATGGAAGCCGATCTGCGAAAACTGCAAAAGCTTTGACACATTGGAATGGAAGACCCCGCCGCTCTCCGAAGTCGCCATGCCAAGCGGTGTGCAGATGCTGCCGCTGATCGTCGGCACGCCTGAAACAATGCCAACAGAGGGTGCGCTAACAACCCGGACTGACGATATCGAGGAGGCAGAGCTGGTGACGGACATAGACGAGCCGACCAATCCCGACGCCCCGAAAAAGGCGCCGGACCCTACAGCTTGATGTCGTAGGTGACCCAGTTGGTCCGGGTGGCCAGCTTGTCATAAACCCCACGGCCGCGGTAGTTATCCTCGGCCGTGATCCAGCGCACGAGGCTCCAGCCGCGTTTCTGGGCGATCTTTTTCACCTCCCCGATCAGCGCGTCTGCAGCGCCGCTGCCGCGTGCTTCCGGGGCCACGAATAGATCGTCGAGGAAACAGCCCGTCGCCGCCGCCAAGGGGCGCGCAAAGTGGCGGAAATGGGTCAGGCCGATCACCCGTCCTTCGGCATCTTCGCAGACCAGCCCTTCGACTTCGGTCAGCGGATCATGCAGCCAAGACCAGACCCGCGCGCGCATCTCTGGCGTCTGCTCGACTTTGTAAAATTCGGCATAGCCTTGATAGAGCCGCTCCCAATCGGCGCGGTCATGGTCTTTCACGGTTCGGATTGTAAGGTCGGACATGGCGGGCTCCCTTGGCTGCTGCGCGATCTTTGCCCCAGTTGGTTCAGAAATCCAGCCCAAGGTCCAGCGTTGTCGCAGAATGTGTGAGCGCACCCATGGAGATATAGTTCACCCCAGTCGCCGCGACCTCGGCAATGCGCGGCAAGGTCATGTTACCCGATGCTTCAAGCACGATGCGGCCCTTGGCCATTTCCACCGCTTCACGAAGCGTCGCCGTGTCCATATTGTCTAGCAGCACAACATCTGCGCCGCCTTCGTCCAAGACCTCTTCAAGCTGCGCCAGCGTGTCGACTTCGATCTCGACGCGGATCATATGCGAGGCGTTGCTTTTCACAGCTTGCAAGACAGGTCGAATGCCACCGGATGCGGCAATGTGATTGTCTTTGATCAGGATCGCATCCGAGAGGGAAAAGCGGTGGTTGAACCCGCCGCCATGCAGCACCGCCTGTTTCTCGACCATCCGCAGCCCCGGCGTGGTCTTGCGGGTGCAGGTGATCCGGGTCTCGGTGCCCGTGGTCTCGGCCACGCAGGCCGCCGTCAGGGTGGCGATGCCCGACAGCCGTCCAGCAAAGTTCAACGCCACACGTTCTGCTGACAGGATCGCGGCGGCAGAGCCTTCGATCTCCATCAGCGTGTCGCCTTTGGAAATCGTGCTTCCGTCTTCTTTCAGCGTGCGCACCTCAAGCGTTGGATCGACCAGATGAAAGGCCAGCCGTGCGATCTGCATACCGGAAACGACCCCCTCGGCACGGGCGCGCAGCCGTGCGGTATAGGTCGTGCCCTCGGGGATCACGCTGCGCGTGGTGACATCGCCATAGGTGCCGAGGTCTTCCATCAGCGCGGCGCGGACCAGCGGCTCAAGGATCAGGTCGGGCAGGGCGGTGGTCATGCGGGAAGTTCCTCAGGGTTGGAGCGGAATGCGGTGGCCTCGGCCAGTGTCAGAAAACTGCGCGCGGCTTCGGGGAGCGTGTCGGGATAATCAGTGCGGCAATGCGCGCCGCGGCTTTCGCGGCGGGCGAGGGCGGCGGCGGCGATCAGCGTCGCGGTGGCGGTCATGTTTTGGAGCTGGGCGCAGTCGGGTTGTGCGGCTTCGATCTGTGCAATCGTGGCAAGGGCACGTTGCAGCCCTTCCGCATCGCGCAGAACGCCGACATGGGCGGTCATGGTTTGGCGCAACTGGGCGACGAGGGTCTCATCGGGCGTTTCGCCTGCGGGCAGGTCCGGCAGGGCCACCGTGCCGCTGTCGCCGGTGCTGCATTCCTCAACCATGTCCTGCGCCGCGCGGCGGGCAAAAACCAGCGCTTCGAGCAGCCCGTTCGATGCCAGCCGGTTCGCGCCGTGCAGCCCGGTCGAAGACGCCTCTCCACAGACCCAAAGCCCGGCGAGGCTGGAACGCCCATGCGCATCCGTGGCCACGCCGCCCATGTGGTAATGCGCTGCGGCGGCCACAGGGATCGGTTGGATCACAGGGTCGATGCCGTTGCGCGCACAGGCGGCGGCGACGGCGGGATACTCGGCCAGTACCGCAGGGCCCAAGGCCGCGCGGGTGTCGAGCATGGGGCGCTGGCCCGCTTGGGTCTGGGCAAAGATCGCGCGGGCCACGATGTCACGCGGGGCGAGTTCGGCAAGCGGGTGGACCTCGGTCATGAACCGGGCCCCCTCGCGGTTGATCAAATGCGCCCCGGCACCGCGCAATGCTTCGGTGGCAAGCGGAGCGGGGTCTTCGCCGCAGTCGATGGCGGTGGGGTGGAACTGCACGAATTCCGCATCGGCAATGAGCGCGCCCGCGCGGGCAGCCATGCCGATAACCTGCCCCCGGATCCGGGCTGGGTTGGTCGTCAGCGCATAAAGCCCGCCCGAGCCGCCGCCCGCCAGCAAAACGCCTGTGCCGCGCAGCAGGGCGGGTGCGGAGCCCTCGGGCCGGGCCAGTTCAATCTCAACGCCGGTGACCTTGGTACCGTCGCTGTCCAACCCGCGCGCCAGCACGCCTTCAAGTACTTGGATCGACGGGGTGTTGCGCACCCGCTCGATCAAGGCGCGCATGATCTCTGCCCCGGCCTGATCACCCTGTACCCGCACCACACGCGCGAAACTATGCGCCGCTTCGCGGGACATGACATAGCCCCCATCGGGGCTGCGGTCGAAAGCGGTGCCATAATCTGTCAGGGCGAGGATATGCGCGCGCGCCTCTTCCGTCACAGTCGCCGCGACGCGCGCCTCGACCGTGCCAGCACCGGCAGCGATTGTGTCTAGCGCATGCGCCTCGGGGCTGTCGGCTTGCGCCATCGCAGCAGCGACACCCCCCTGCGCCCAAGCGGAACTGGCCCCCGAGCCAAGCGGATCAGGCGAGATCAGCAAAACGGGGCGCGGCGCAAGGCAAAGCGCGGCATAAAGCGCGCCGAGGCCCGCACCAACGATGATGATCCTGCCGGTTGTGATTTCTTGCACCGGCGCGGCCCTCAGAGGCCGAGTTCGCGGGAGAGGTCGATCATCCGCTGCACCGCCACGCGCGCCTTAGCGGCCACTTCCGCCTCAACCTCAACCGCGCCGGACATGGTGTGGAGCGACCACAGCACTTTCTCCAGCGTGATTTTCTTCATGTAGGGGCACATGTTGCAGGGGCCGACGAAATCGACCTCGGGCAGTTCGTCAGCGATGTTCGAGGCCATGGAGCATTCGGTGACCAGCATTGCCTTGGCCGGTTTTTCGCGCTGCACATACTCAAGGATACCGCTGGTAGAGCCGGAGAAGTCTGCCTCCGCGACCACATCGGGCGGGCATTCGGGGTGCGCGATGATGCGGGTGTCGGGGTTCCACTCGCGGTAATCTGCAATATCTTTCGCAGTATAGCGTTCGTGCACAATGCAGGCGCCGTCCCACCAGACGATGCGCTTTTGCGGCACCAGTTTGGCGATGTTCTGGGCAAGGTATTTGTCCGGCGTCATGATGACGGTATCACTCTCCATCGCGGCGACGATCTGCGCGGCATTGGAAGACGTGCAGCAGATGTCGGACGCGGCCTTCACTTCGGCTGTGGTGTTCACATAAGTCACCACCGGCGCGCCGGGATACTGCACGCGCATCTGGGCCACACCCTCGGCGGTGATGCTTTCGGCCAGCGAACAGCCTGCTTCCATGTCGGGGATCAGCACGGTTTTTGACGGGTTCAGGATTTTCGAGGTCTCGGCCATGAAATGCACGCCGCATTGCACGATCACATCGGCCTCGACCTCGGTCGCCTTGATCGCCAGTTGCAGGCTGTCGCCCACGAAATCGGCAATGCCATGGTAGATGTCGGGCGTCATGTAGTTATGCGCGAGGATGACCGCGTTACGCTCTTTTTTCAGCTTGTTGATCGCGGCGACATAGGGCGCGTGGATGGCCCAATCGGGGGGGGAAACGACACGGTCCATCTTGGCGTAGATATCGGCCATTTCAGCCGCCAGCGCAGGCGATGGCGCGAGGTCATAATGGCGCTCAAGCTCGCTGGGCGAAAAGATTTCATCACGCATGGTCGGTCCCCCTCCGGCCTTGGCGCGTGTCACGGCACCGCGCTGGACACCACACCCGGCGTGCTGGCCATAGACGACTGGCGGGGTTTGGGCAAGCCAATACCCTTTGTGACAAGGCGTTTCTTGCTAGGGGCGTTAGGTGAATTTGCGGAACAAACGGGTCTGATCGAACATCTCTTCCAGCCGTTCGGCGCGGTCTTTGGTGTCGGCCCAGTTGATATCCTGCATGGCCGAGATCACGCTCTCCACCAGCAAAAGCGTGGCCGCCGCGCTGTCCCAAGCCGAGGGCGCGACGATCCTGCTGGAGAAGCAGATATCGGCAAGGCTATGCACCGGAGAGCGCCACTGGTCGGTAAAGAGGATGATCTTGGCCCCCCGCGCATGAGCCATCTCCGCCAGTTTCAGGGTGTTGTTCTCATAGCGGCGCACGTCGAAGATGACGAAAACATCGCCTTCGCCAACGTCCAACAGGTAATGTGGCCAAGCGTTGGAGGTGGATTGAATATGCGTGACCCGGGGCCGGATGATCTGGGCGTGCAGGAACAGATATTCCGCCATCGTGTGCGTGATGCGCCCGCCCACGATATAAAGCGGGTGCGCGGTGTCGGCGATCAGCGCACAGGCGCGGTCAAAGGTCTCGGGCTCAATCTGGCCGAGGGTATGACGGATATTGTCGATCACCGCGTCGGTGAAACGGTTCAACACATGGCCCGAGGGCGCACCTTCGGTCCATGTGTCATGTTTGGCGATGGGGTTCTTGGCCTTGGCCTTGAGCTCTTCGCGCAGCTCATTCTGAAACTCGGGGTAGCCCTTGAACCCCAGCTTTTGCACCATTCGCGCCACGGTGGGGGTCGAGACATTGGCATCCTTGGCCAGCGCCGTCAGCGGGCCGAGGCCAGAGGCGGGGTAATTCTCCAGAATCGAATGGGCGAGTTGGCGTTCCGCACGGGTCAGCCGATCCAACTCTTGCTGGATACGGTCGGAAATGGTCAGCGTCGGTTCAGCCATAGATGCCCCTCTTTTGACGAGTAATAGCACAAGCTGAGCAGCGTTGTAATAAATTCGACATTATTCTGTTGACAGACGCCCCCCGCCCGAATGAGGTTTGATGTAACTGAGGGGGACAGGGTGTCAGAGCGGACAGAGCTTTCAAATGAAGCCGTTGAAGTGATTAACGCCGGGGCCAAATCGCCGCTGGTGCTGGTCTGCGAACATGCGGCGCGTGAGATACCGGCCTGCTATGATGGTCTTGGTTTGGATGCCGCAGCCCGCGAAAGCCATGTGGCATGGGATCCCGGTGCTCTGGCCGTGGCGCGGGCGATGGCCTCGGATTTGGACGCGGTATTGGTGGCCGGGCGCGTTTCGCGCCTTGTCTATGATTGCAATCGTCCGCCCGAAGCCCCCGGCGCAATGCCCGCGCAGAGCGAGATTTTTGCGATCCCCGGCAATGCGTCACTTGATGAGGCGGGCCGGACCGAGCGGGTGACACGTTACTACGAGCCTTTCCGCGCGACCCTTGCCGCGACGATCAAGCGGGTCAATGCGCCTGCGATTGTTACCGTGCATAGTTTCACGCCGATCTACCACGGCAAACCGCGCAGCGTTGAGATCGGCATTCTTCACGACAGTGACACACGGCTGGCCGATGCGATGCTTGCGGCGGCGTCCGAATTCACGGGTCTCAATGTCGTACGCAACGCGCCCTACGGCCCCCAAGACGGAGTGACCCATACGCTGAAAGAACATGGGCTAGCCCATGGTCATCCGCATGTCATGCTTGAGATCCGTAATGACCTTATTTCGACCGAAGCTGAGCAACAGCAGATGGCCGAGATGATCAGCAACTGGCTGCGCGCCGCGCTTGAGAGGCCCGAAATGAGTGACGCGATGAAGGACGCCAAACCATGAAATTCATGCGGGGCTATATCCGGAGCATTGATGCGATGAACCGGCGGATCGGGCGGGTCATGATGTATGGCATCTTTGTCCTGATGGGGGTGCTTTTGTGGTCGACGGTCAGCAAGGCGTTCTTCGTGCCGTCCCTCTGGACGCTGGAAATGGCGCAGTTCGTGATGGTGGGCTATTACATCTTGGGCGGGCCCTATTCGATCCAGCTTGGCTCGAATGTGCGGATGGACCTGCTCTATGGCGATTGGTCGCTGCGCCGGAAAGCGTGGTTTGATCTATTCACGGTGCTTTTCCTGATCTTCTATCTCTGTGTGCTGCTCTATGGCGCGGTGAGTTCTACCGCCTATTCGCTGGGCTATTGGGGGACCGAGCCGTTCAGCTTCTTCGGCGGTCTGGTTACTGGCGCGGAAGAGATCGGCCATATGGAGCAATCCAGCTCCGCATGGCGGCCCTACCTTTGGCCCATCAAGGTCGTAATGATTGTCGGCTTCGTGCTGATGCTGCTGCAATGTCTGTCCGAGCTCGCGAAAGACGTGCTGCGGCTTAAGGGTGAGGCCATCTGATGTCCTATGAAATGATCGCGACATTGATGTTCTCGTCGATGATGCTGATGTTGCTGACCGGCCAGCGCGTCTTCGGGGCGATTGGCTTTATCGCCGTGGTCTCGGCGCTGCTGCTCTGGGGGGACAAGGGTGGCTATGACATCGGTTTTGCCGCCGCGATGAAGCTGATGAAATGGTATCCGCTGCTGACCCTGCCGATGTTCATCTTCATGGGCTATGTGCTAAGCGAGAGCCGCATTGCCGATGACCTCTATAAGATGTTCCACGTCTGGATGGGCGGCGTACGCGGCGGGCTGGCGATTGGGACGATCGGGTTGATGGTGCTGATCTCGGCGATGAACGGGCTGAGCGTGGCGGGCATGGCGATCGGCTCGACCATTGCGCTGCCGGAACTGCTGAAACGCGGCTATGACAAAAGGATGGTGACCGGGGTGATCCAGGCCGGGTCGAGCCTCGGCATCCTTGTGCCGCCGTCAGTGGTGCTGGTGCTTTATGCGATGATCGCGCGGCAGCCGGTGGGGCAGTTATGGCTGGCGGGTGTGGTGCCGGGGCTGATGATGGCGTCGATGTTCATCGCCTATATTGTGATCCGCTGCTGGATGAATCCGACCCTCGGTCCGGTGCTTTCGCCCGAGGACCGCGATATTCCCCGCGCCGAGAAACTGCGCCTGCTGCGTGCGGGCATCCTGCCGCTGGTGATCTTTGCGGTGATGATGGTGCCGTTTGTTAACGGTTGGACCAGCTTGGTGGAAAGCTCTGCCATTGGGGCGGGCGCGGCTTTTCTTGCCGCCGTTCTCAAAGGCCGAATGACCCGCGAGGTTTTCGAAAACTCCGTCCGCAACACGTTGGGCATCACCTGCATGTTCATGTGGATCATCCTCGCGGCCCTCGCCTTTGGTGCGGTCTTTGACGGGCTGGGCGCGGTAAAGGCGATTGAGAGCTTATTCACCGAGAAGATGAACCTCAGCCCCTGGATGATCCTGATCATGATGCAGCTTAGCTTCATCATCATGGGCACCTTCCTTGATGATACGGCGATGCTGGTGATCGTGGCGCCGCTCTATGTGCCCTTGGTCGGTGCGCTGGGCTTTGATCTGATTTGGTATGGTATCCTTTACACGATCACCACGCAGATCGCCTATATGACGCCGCCGTTTGGTTATAACCTGTTCCTGATGCGCGCCATGGCTCCGCCGGAAATCACATTGCGCGACATCTATGCTTCGATCACGCCCTTCGTTCTGGTGATGGTTTTGGCATTAATACTCGTCATGGTCTTCCCGCAGATCGCGACATGGCTGCCCGATTACATCTACGACAAATAACAACGAGAGCCGCGCGAAGACGGCCTGACATTTCAACAAAGGAGAGACGTATGACCACTCGCAGAAAGTTTCTATCCGGGGCCGCCGTCGCCGCCCCTGCGGCCCTCGCCGCGCCCTCCATCGTGCATGCCCAAGCGCCGATCAAATGGCGCATGCAGACCTATGCCGGCGCCGCTCTGGGTGAGCAGGTGACCAAACCGGCAGTCGATTACATTAACGCGGCCGCCAATGGCGAGATGGAGATCGAACTGTTCTACGCCGACCAGATTGTGCCTACCGGTGAGCTGTTCCAAGCCATGCAGCGCGGCACCATCGACATGGTGCATTCCGACGACGACTCCATGGCCTCGCCCACGCCCTTGCAGCAGTTCGGCGGCTATTTCCCGTTTGCCACCAAGCATATCCTCGACGTGCCGGTGCTGTTCAGCCAGTACGGATTGGCCGAAATCTGGAAAGAAGAATATGCCAAGGTCGGCGTCGAGTGGCTGTCGGCTGCGGGCCAAGACCCCTGTAACTTCAACACCACCAAAGAAATCAAATCGGTCGCCGATCTGGACGGTCTGAAGCTTTACACATTTCCTACCGCCGGCCGCTTCCTTTCGAAGTTCGGCGTGGTGCCGGTGAACATCCCTTACGAGGACGCCGAAGTCGCGGTGCAAACAGGCGAGCTCGACGGCATGGCGTGGTCGGGCATCACCGAAGACTACACCGTCGGCTGGGCCGATGTGACGGACTACTTCCTGACCAACAACATCTCGGGTGCTTGGATCGGGTCGTTCTTCGTCAACCAGCAGCAGTGGGCCGATCTGCCGGATCACCTCAAACAGTTGGTCATGGCGGGGATCGAAGCGGGCCACACCTACCGCAACCAGTGGTACTGGGGCGGCGAGGCGCGTCTGCGGGCGCAGGGCGACAAGCTCAAGCTCAGCACCGTGCCTGCCGACGAATGGGCCGAGGTCGAAGATGCGGCCAAGGACTTTTGGACAGAGATCGCCGAAGAAGGCGAAGTGCACGCCAAGATCGTGCAGATCTTCCGCGACTATAACGAAGTCATTAACAAAGCCGGTCCGCCCTACACCAACGGCTGAACCGACAACCGGGGGCGCGCTGCCTGCGCCCCCGCCTTACCCCCTGAAGTGGACAGAACATGCCCGGCACCCTGACATTCGATGCGCTGAAAAAACTGGTCAAAGAAGGATCCGTCGACACGGTCCTTGCCTGCCTTGTGGATATGCAGGGCCGGTTGATGGGCAAGCGCTTCCATGCGGTTAACTTTGTCGAGACCTCTTACAAAGAGACCCATTGCTGCAACTACCTGCTGGCCACCGACCTTGAGATGGCGACGCCCGATGGTTTCGCCTCCACCTCGTGGCAGTCCGGATATGGCGACTATGTCATGCAGCCCGACCTTGATACGATCCGCCCGGTGCCGTGGCTGGACGGGACGGTGATGGTGCTTTGCGACGTGCTGGATCACGACACGCATTCCCCCGTGCCGCATTCCCCGCGCGCCATGCTGAAGAAACAGATCGCCCGGCTGAAGGAGTTGGGCTTCGACGCCATGATGGCGACGGAGTTGGAGTTCTTCCTTTTCGAGCAGAGCTTTGACGCGATCCGCAAGGGCGGCTACCGCGACCTCACGCCGATCAGCGGCTATAACGAGGATTACAACATCCTCCAGACCACCAAGGAAGAGAACGTGATGCGCCCGCTGCGCAACCATCTCTTTGCCGCCGGTCTGCCGATTGAGAATTCCAAAGGCGAGGCCGAGGCGGGGCAGGAAGAGCTTAACATCCGCTATTCAGCGGCTCTGGACTGTGCCGACTACCACACGATTGCCAAACATGCGGTTAAGGAGATCGCGTGGCAGCAGGGTCATGCGGCGAGCTTCCTACCCAAGTGGCACAAGGACCGTGTCGGCTCTTCCAGCCACGTGCACCAGTCGCTGTGGAAAGACGGAAAACCGATGTTTGTCGATGGTGATGACGCGTTGGGCACGTCCGAGCTGATGCGCCACTATATGGCCGGTTTGATCGCCTATGCGCCAGAATATACCTATTTCCTCGCGCCCTATGTGAATAGCTATAAGCGCTTCGCCAAAGGCACCTTCGCCCCGACCAAGACCGTCTGGTCCGTCGACAACCGCACCGCGGGTTTCCGCCTCTGCGGGGCAGGGACAAAGGGCGTGCGGGTCGAATGCCGTATTGGCGGATCAGACCTGAACCCTTATCTGGCGCAGGCGGTCATGCTGGCTGCCGGGATCAAAGGGATCGAAGACAAGATGGAATTGGCCCCGCCTACACGCGGCGATGCTTACGGCAAATCCGATGCTGTCGATATCCCCCAGACCCTGCGGGCAGCAACCGAGACCCTGCGCGGCTCGACGTTCCTGCGCGAGGTCTTGGGCGACGATGTAGTGACCCATTACACCCGCGCGGCGGAATGGGAGCAGGAAGAATTTGACCGGGTGGTGACCGATTGGGAAATCGCCCGTGGCTTTGAAAGGGCCTGAGAATGACGACGGTAAAATGTATCTCTCCGATTGACGGTTCGGTCTATGCGGAGCGCGAAACCCTAAGCACGGAGGCAGCGCAAGACGCTGTCGCCCGCGCGCGTAAGGCGCAAAAGGCATGGGCCGCGCGGCCCTTGCAGGAACGTGTCGATCTGGTGATGGGCGCGTTGAAAGAGATTGAGAATTCGACCGACCGCATGACCGAGGAACTGGCCCATCAGATGGGCCGCCCGGTGCGCTATGGCGGCGAATTCGGCGGTCTGCAGGAACGCACCAGCCACATGGCCAAGATCGCAGCCGATGCGCTGGCCCCCACGATAATCGAAGACAGCGATGCCTTTAGCCGCAAGATCATGCGTGAGCCGCATGGCGTGGTTTTCGTCGTGGCACCGTGGAACTACCCTTACATGACCGCGAACAACACCATCGCGCCCGCACTGATCGCGGGCAACGCGGTGATCCTGAAACATGCCTCGCAGACCATTCTGGTCGGCGAACACCTCGCCGATGCCTACCGTGCGGCGGGCGTGCCCGAAGATGTGTTCCAGAACGTTGTGCTGAGCCATGACACCACATCGGCGCTGATTGCGGACAACGCCTTTGATTTCGTTAACTTCACCGGCTCTGTCGGCGGCGGGCAGGCGATGGAGCGTGCAGCGGCGGGCACCTTCACTGGCGTCGCGACCGAGTTGGGCGGCAAAGACCCCGCCTATGTCCGGGCCGATGCCAATCTCGACGCGGCAGTCGACGGCGTGATGGACGGCGCAATGTTCAACGCGGGCCAATGCTGCTGCGGGATCGAGCGGATTTATGTGCACGAAAGCCTTTATGACGCTTTCGTTGAAAAGGCCGTGGCATGGGTGAACAACCTCAACCTCGGCAACCCGCTGGATCAGGCCACGACGCTTGGCCCGATGGCCAACGTGCGTTTCGCCAATGAGGTCCGCGCGCAGATTGATGAGGCACTGGCCGATGGCGCAAAGGCGCATATCGAAAAGATGCCCGCCGACGATGGCGGTGCCTATCTGACGCCGCAGGTGCTTACCGATGTGACCCACGAAATGCGCGTCATGCGCGACGAAAGTTTTGGCCCCGTGGTCGGCATCATGCCGGTGAAGGACGACGAAGAAGCCATCGAGCTGATGAACGACTGCCAGTTTGGCCTGACCGCGGCGATCTTTACCGCCGATGCCGAGGCGGCTGAAGCCATCGGCGCACGGTTGGAGACCGGCACCGTCTTCATGAACCGCGCAGACTACCTTGACCCGGCGCTTTGCTGGACCGGCTGCAAGCAAACCGGGCGCGGCGCGGGCCTGTCTGAACTGGGCTATCACGCGCTGACACGCCCCAAATCCTACCACCTCAAGAAAGCCTGAGACATGTCCCTGACTGCCAATTGGTCTTACCCCACCGCCATCCGTTTCGGCGCAGGCCGGATTAAAGAGATCGCCGAGGCCTGCGCCGCCGCAGGTATCAAAAACCCCCTGTTGGTCACCGACAAAGGGCTGGCCTACCTGCCGATCACCCAGTCCACGCTCGACCTGATGGAAGCCGCTGGCCTTGGCCGTGCGATGTTCTCGGACGTTGACCCGAACCCGACCGAGATGAACGCCGAGGCGGGCATCAAGGTCTACCGCGACGGCGGCCATGACGGCGTGATCGCCTTTGGCGGCGGCTCGGGGCTTGATCTGGGTAAGGTCATCGCCTTCATGGCGGGCCAAACGCGCCCCCTGTGGGATTTCGAGGATATCGGCGACTGGTGGACCCGCGCCGACCCTGAGGGCATCGCGCCCATCGTGGCTGTGCCGACGACCGCCGGCACAGGCTCGGAAGTTGGCCGCGCAAGCGTGATCACCAATTCCCAGACCCATGAGAAGAAGATCATCTTCCACCCCAAAATGCTGCCCTCCGTCGTGATCTGCGACCCGGAGCTGACCGTCGGCATGCCACCGATGATCACCGCAGGCACCGGGATGGATGCTTTCGCCCATTGCCTCGAAGCCTTCTGCTCGCCGCATTACCACCCGATGAGCCAAGGCATGGCGCTGGAAGGGATGCGTCTGGTCAAGGAATATCTGCCCCGTGCCTATGCCGATGGTACTGATCTTGAGGCGCGCGGGCATATGATGTCTGCCGCGGCCATGGGCGCCACGGCGTTCCAAAAGGGTCTGGGCGCGATCCATGCCATCAGCCACCCGATCGGCGCGGTGCATCACACGCACCACGGCACCACCAACGCGGTTGTCATGCAGCCCGTCCTGCGCATGAACCGCCCCGCGATCGAAGACCGTCTGGCCAAGGCGGCGGCCTATCTTGATATCGTCGGCGGCTTTGACGGGTTTTACGATTTCGTCGGCAAGCTGAATGCGGAGTTGAATATCCCCGCTAATCTGACCGCCCTTGGCGTGACCGAACCGGATATCGACGCGCTGGTGGCCTCGGCTTTGCAAGACCCAAGCTGCGGCGGCAACCCGATTGAACTGACCAAAGAGAATGTCACCCAGCTGCTGCGCGACTGCTTTTAAAACGCAAAACGGGGGGCCGGATCATCGGCCCCCCGTCTATTAAAAATCAGTGAAACGTCGGATTATTCAGTCGTTTTGGCTTCTTCCATATCCGCTTCAGTAACCTCGGGCCCGACCGAGACCAAATACGCCCAAACATCCTTGGCGTCTTCTTCGTCTCTCAGACGGTAAGACATCTTGGATTTGGCGCGGTTCGTGTCGAGATAGCTGGCCAGAAACTTCTTGGGATCGGCAACATATCCGGCGAAGTCTTCTTCGTTCCACGCCAGCCCGGCCTCGCCGGCTTCAACGAGGGAATCGCCATAGCGGTAGTCTTCGACCGACCCCGCCACGCGGTTGTAGATTCCATAAAGGTTTGGCCCCGTACGGCCCCCTTTCTGGATATCGTTGCCCTCATCATCTTGGATCATGTGGCAGCTTTTGCATTTACGAAAGACCTTTTCCCCGGCTTCGGCATCACCGGAGGCATGGCTTTCCGCCCATAGGGGCGTGGCCCCGAGGCAGATGGCGAAGATCGACGCGATACGCATGTTCATTGTGAGTTCCTTTGTCTGGCTGATTTGAAACTAGCGTTTGGGGCGAGGGGGTAAAGCATATCGTCTGCGCCATAAGGTAGCACGGGCGGGCTGCGGGCCGGTTAGCGGTTGAGACCAAGGGGATTTCCTCCGATAACTGCCGGTGAATTTCTTCTGTTTCGAGGGTGAGATGAACACAACGGCGAGCCGCCTCTGATGGAGATCATGGTCCCCGCTTGGGTCGACGGCACCCTGCAACCGGTTGAAAAACTCGCCGCGCATGAGCGCGGTTTGCGGCATATGGCGGTCTCGGTCTTTGTCATTGCCGAGGGCAAGTTGCTGCTGCAGCAGCGCGCGCTTGGCAAATACCACACCCCCGGCCTCTGGGCGAACACCTGCTGCACGCATCCGCAATGGGATGAGCCGCCCCAAGCCTGCGCCACACGGCGTTTGGACGAGGAGTTGGGGATCACCGGGTTGGACCTTCAGCATCGCGGTCAAGTCGAATACCGCGCCGATGTTGATGGTGGGTTGATTGAGCATGAGGTTGTTGAGGTCTTTCTTGCCCATGCAGACCCGGCACTGTCGATCACGGAAAACCCTAATGAGGTGATGGCGACGCGCTGGATCAGCCTGAGCGATCTGCACACCAACCTCGCGCAGAACCCCGAAGAATATACGCCTTGGTTGCGGATCTACATGGCCGAACACGAAGGTCTGATCCTCGGCGGCGGGGCGATAAAATAACAGCAAAGGCGGGCCAGAGATGACCGAAGACATGCAAGACCAAAAGACACGCGCGGCGGATTGGTTCCGCAAGCTGCGCGATGACATCGTTCAGGCGTTCCATGACATCGAAGCGCGTCATGTCGGGGAAGAAGAGGCCGGACGTTTCGTGGTCAGCAACACAACCCGCACCGCGCCCGACGGCTCGGACGCCGGTGGCGGTGCGATGTCCGTCATGCGCGGCGGGCGCGTGTTTGAGAAGGTGGGCGTCAATATCTCCACCGTCTACGGCACCTTGGGCGAACGGGCGCAGGCGGCCATGGCCGCGCGCAAAGGACTGCCGGGCATGGCCGATGATCCACGGTTTTGGGCCTCGGGCATCAGTCTGGTCGCGCATATGCAGAACCCCCATGTGCCTGCGGTCCATATGAACACCCGCATGTTTTGGACCCCTCATGCGTGGTGGTTCGGCGGCGGTGCGGATTTGAACCCTTGTATCGAATATGACGAAGACACGGCCCATTTCCATGCCGAGATGAAGGGCGCCTGTGACCCCCATAGCGCCACGCTCTATGACGAGTTAAAGGCTTGGGCGGATGAGTATTTCTACATCCCGCACCGCAAGCGGGCGCGGGGTGTGGGCGGGATTTTCTATGACGACCGCAACAGCGGTAAATGGGAGGCGGATTTCGCGCTGACCCAAGACGTGGGCCGGGCGTTTCTGCCCGCCTATGTGCCATTGGTCGACAAGCGGCGCGAGATGGAGTGGGACATGGACGACAAGGACGTGCAACTGCGCCACCGTGGGCTCTATGCTGAGTATAACCTCGTTTACGACCGGGGGACGAAGTTTGGTCTGGAGACGGGGCATGACCCTGATGCCGTGCTGATGAGCCTGCCGCCGATGGCGAAGTGGGTTTGAGCTAAGCGTTTGGGTGGACGTTCGGTTGCTCAATTCCACCCCGGCCCGGAATCAAGCCGTAGGCGCCGGGCCATCGCCTGCCCGCCCGGACGGGTAGGCGATTTGGTAAGGCTTGGCGTGACCTCGCCAACGCACACCATGGTTGAACCATAAAGTGGCTTCAACAGCGGCCAGATCGCCGACCCGCGGGCAGGCGATGGCCCTCTTCACATGTGGCTACGTCTTACCCGCGCGTTCCGCGCACCGTATCAATCATCAACTGCACATTCTCCGGGTCCGCATCCGGCGTAATGCCATGGCCGAGATTAAAGATATGCGGCCCCTTCGCCAGCGCATCGACAATCGCGCGTGTCTCCTGCACCAATGCATCCCCGCCCGTCACCATATGCGATGACTTCAGATTGCCCTGCACACAGCCATTGGGCTGCACATGCTCGGCAACCCATTCCGCGCTGACACCATCGTCGATGGCGATGCAGTCCGCTCCTGTCGCCGCATGCAGATTGGCAAAGCGCGCGCCCGCACCACGGGGGAAGGCGATGATCGGGACATCCGGATGCCGCGCTTTCAGCGCGCTGATGATCTGGCGCAGTGGCTCGGTCGAATAACGGTCAAAATCGGTGCCTTGAAGCGATCCGGCCCAGCTGTCGAAGAGCTTCACCACCTCGGCCCCCGCCTTGATCTGCATGTCGAGGTATTCGATCGTAGCCAACGTAATCCGCTCCATCAACGCGTCGAACACTTCGGGGTTCTCATCTTTCAACGCATGCGCCGGGCCTTGGTTCGGCGTGCCTTTGCCCGCGATCATATAGGTCGCCACCGTCCATGGCGCGCCTGCGAAACCGATCAGCGTGGTCTCTTCGGGCAGTTCGCGCGACAGGATGCGGACCGTCTCGTAAATCGGGGCGAGGTGGTCGTGGATGGCGTCCGCCGGTTTCAGCGCTTCCATCTCGGCCTTGGTGGTGATCGTTGACAAACGCGGCCCCTCACCGGTGACGAACCACAGATCGGCGCCAAGTGCCTGCGGCACCAGCAGGATGTCGGCAAAAAGGATCGACCCATCAAACCCATAGCGGCGGATCGGCTGCAACGTTACCTCGGCGGCCAGTTCAGGATTGTAGCACAGCGACAGGAAATCCCCCGCCTTGGCCCGCGTCGCACGGTACTCCGGCAGGTAGCGCCCGGCTTGGCGCATCATCCAGATCGGTGGGGTCGGCAGGGTTTCGCCCGCAAGGGCGCGCAGGATGGTCTTATTCGCAGTCATTATGGCGTTCCTAATTGTGGCAAACCCGTAGGTAGCGCAGGTACAGCAGTTGTCAGTTCATGTCGACGGGGGTAGGGATGCGTCATGACGTATCAGCTCCCCACCCCGGCCCGGCCCCTCAACATCGGCACACGCGGATCGCTTCTGGCGCTTGCGCAAGCAAATGAGGTGCGCGACCGGCTCGCCGCCGCCTTTGACCTGCCGTTTGAGGCGTTCACCATCGTCGTGATCAAAACCACCGGCGACAAGATCATCGACCGCCCGCTGAAAGAGATTGGCGGCAAGGGGCTGTTCACCCGCGAGATTGAGGCGGCGCTACTTGACGGCTCCATCGACATCGCGGTCCATTCGATGAAGGACATGCCGACGCTGCAACCCGGTGGGCTGGTGATCGACACCTATCTCCCGCGCGAAGATTGCCGCGATGCGTTCATCTCGCCGCACCTGAAATCCATCGCCGACCTGCCGCAGGGTGCGGTTGTCGGCACCTCCAGTCTGCGCCGCCGGGCGCAGGTGAAACTGCGACGGCCTGATCTGGAAGTCGTCGAGTTTCGTGGCAACCTGCAAACCCGCTTGAAAAAGCTCGACGACGGCGTGGCCGAAGCGACATTCCTTGCCATGGCGGGGCTGAACCGGCTGAAAATGGACGACGTGCCGCAGGCTGCCGTTCACCCTGACGACATGCTCCCCGCCATCGCGCAGGGGGCCATCGGGGTGGAGCGCCGCGAGGACGACAGTCGCGCCGCCGAGATGCTCTCGGCGATTCATGACCGCAAGACTGGCGAACAGCTTGCTGCCGAACGCGCGTTCCTCGCCACCCTCGACGGGTCTTGCGAGACGCCAATCGCCGGTCTGGCCGAACTCAACGGCACCGAGATGCGTCTGCGCGGTCAGGTGCTGCGCCCGGACGGGTCAGACGCCATCGGCGACGACGTGACCTGCGCCATTTCCGACGGAGCCGAGGCGGGCGAGGCGATGGCCCGCAAGCTTCTGGCCGAGGCCGGACCGGGTTTCTTTGACTGGCGCGAATGATCGGCAATCTCTTCACGCTGAAACAGCTTGAAGCGCTGATCTGGGTCGCTGACCTTGGCAGTTTTCGCCGCGCCGCTGCGCATCTGAATACGACACAGCCCAATATCTCTGCCCGGATTTCCGGGCTGGAGGCGACGCTGGGTGTTACCCTTATGCAACGCGACGCTGGATCGATCCGGCTGACCGAAAAGGGCACCGCCCTGCTGGCCCAAGCCCGCCGCGTGCTGCGCGAGGCCGAAGCGCTGGTCGAGACCGCCGCGCGGCCTGACTTGATCGACGACAGCCTGCGCCTAGGGGTGACCGAAGTGGTTGCCAGCACATGGCTGCGGCCCTTTCTGCGTGCGCTAGCCGAGGTCTATCCCAATCTCACCGTCGAACTTACCGTCGATCTATCCCGTGATCTGGATCAGGAGCTTGCCGCCCATGCGCTCGACCTGACCCTGCAAACCGCGCCCTTTTCCACCCCGGCGGGCGGGCAGTTGGACTTGGCGACCTATGACTACATCTGGGTCGCCGCCCCTGAACTCGCCGCACAGATCGGCCCCGCCCCCGACTTTGCTGCGATGCTGCGCCATCCGGTGCTGGGCCATGCGCGGCACACGCAGGCCCATTCTGATCTGATCCGCCATTTCGATGGCACCACCGCGCCCAAGGCCCGTTTGGTGCCGTCTAGCAGCCTATCGGCGGCGATGAACATGGTGCTCGACGGGATGGGCGTGGCAGTAATGCCGCGTGTCATGGTGGCAGGCGCGCTGGCCGATGGGGCGTTGCAAACCCTGCCCGCCGCGTGGCACCCGCGCCCCTTGCAGGTCGCCGCGCGTTATCACGCGGATCGCACCCCCGCCTATGTCGCCCGCGCCGCTGAACTGGCCCGCGACTGCGCCCGAAGCTTCGATGTCGAGGATCGAAAAAACCTTTCACACCCATAGAATATAATAATTTGCACCGATGCTGTGCCCAGCCCTATCCTGCACCCAAACAGGAGTGAGACATGGCATCAACCATCCGACTGGGCGTAGACATCGGCGGCACTTTCACCGACGTGGTGCTGGAAAAGGGCGGCGAGAGTTTCTCAACCAAGGTGCTGACCACCTATGCCGCGCCCGAGAACGCGATCATCGACGGGATGCATCAGGTCTGCACCAAGGCCGGGATCACCCCTGCCGACCTGACCCAGATCATCCACGGCACCACGCTGGCGACCAACGCGCTGATCGAGCGGCGCGGCGCCAAGACCGCGCTGATCACCACCCAGGGCTTCCGCGACGTGATCGAAATGCGCACCGAAAGCCGGTTCGAGCAGTATGATCTGAACCTCAACCTCCCCGAGCCACTGCTGCCGCGCCAGATGCGCTACACGGTGGAAGAGCGTGTCGATGCCACGGGGGCGGTTCTGCACCCGCTCGACCGCGCCGAGGTCGAGGCGCTGGCGGACCGCATCGCCGAGGCGGGCTATGAAAGCGTCGCGGTCGGGCTGATCCATTCCTATCTGAACGACGCGCATGAACGCATGGTCCGCGAGGTGTTGGAAGAGAAGCTGCCCGGCGTCATGGTGTCGATCTCCTCCGAGGTTTCGCCGCAGATGCGCGAATATGAGCGGTTCAACACCGTCGTCGCCAATGCCTATATCAAGCCGCTGATGAAGAGCTACCTCGGGCGGCTCGAAGGGCGCCTGCAGGGGGAGGGTGTCTCCTGCAACATCTTCCTCATGCATTCGGGCGGCGGCATCATCTCGATCGAAAGCGCCGCCGAATTCCCGGTGCGGCTGGTGGAGTCGGGCCCGGCGGGCGGGGCGGTCTTTGCTGCTAACATCGCCGCGCGCTATGGGCTCGACAAGGTGCTGAGCTTCGACATGGGCGGCACCACGGCCAAGATCTGCCTGATCAAGAACCAGACTCCAAAGACCAGCCGGGTCTTCGAGGTGGCGCGGACCTATCGCTTCAAGAAAGGCTCCGGCATGCCGATCTCGATCCCGGTGATCGACATGGTCGAGATTGGGGCGGGCGGTGGCTCGCTGGCCCATGTGGATGCGATGCGGCAGATCCGGGTGGGGCCGGAAAGCGCGGGGTCGGAGCCGGGGCCGGCCTGTTATGGCCGGGGCGGCGCGAAGCCTGCGGTGACCGATGCCGACCTCGTACTGGGCAAGCTCGACGCCGACAATTTCGCGGGCGGTTCGATCCGGCTCGAGACCGGCAATTCCGAGACGGCGCTGAGCCAAGCGATCGGTCAGGAACTCGACATGGACGCCGCCACTGCCGCCTTCGGTCTGGCCGAGGTGGTGGACGAGAACATGGCCAACGCCGCGCGCGTGCATGCGGTGGAGAACGGCGAAGACCTCAGCGATTACACGATGATCGCCTTCGGCGGCGCGGCCCCGCTGCACGCCGGGCGGCTGTGTGAGAAGCTGGGTGTAGAACGCCTGCTGGTGCCGCCCGGCGCCGGGGTCGGCTCTGCCATCGGCTTCCTGCGCGCGCCCTTCAGCTTTGAGGCCAACCGCTCGGTCTATATGAAGCTGTCGGACTTCAACGCGGGCCGCATCAAGACGCTGCTGGCCGAATTGCGCGACGAGGCCACCGGCTTTGTCCGCAACTGCGATGCCGGGGCGGAAATTCTGTCGGAATACAAAGTCTACATGCGCTACAGCGGGCAGGGCTGGGAGATCCCCATCGTGCTGGACGAGACAGACGCCTTAAACCCCGATGCCGCCAGGTTCGAGGCGCTTTTCGAGGCGGATTACGCCAAGCTTTTCGGCCGCACCGTCGAGGGGTTGGATATCGAGATCACGGTCTGGTCGGTCAATGCCACCACCCCGCCCGAGGCGGTCGCCCGCACCGCAGAGCAGTCCCCGGGTGCGGCGGCAGATGTGGCTCTAACACGGCGTATGTTCGACCCGGCGCTCGCTGAATACTGCGAGGCCGACGTGGTCCTGCGCGCCCAGATGGCCCCCGGCCAGACCGCCCAAGGCCCCGCCGCAATCACCGAGGATGAGACGACAATCATCCTGCCCGCGTCACGCCGCGCCATCTGCCAGCCGGACGGCTGCATCGACATCACCGTGAAAGGGTAAGCCCATGGCACAGACACACTCCAACGTTGCCTATCAGGTCATGTGGAACCGGCTGATCTCGGTCGTCGAGGAACAGGCGCAGGCGCTGGTGCGCACCGCCTTTTCAACCTCGGTGCGCGAGGCGGGCGATCTCTCGGCCGGGGTCTATGACACCGACGGTCAGATGTTGGCGCAGGCGGTCACCGGCACGCCCGGACACGTCAACGCCATGGCCGACGCGGTGGCGCATTTCATCCGCCGCATTGGGCGGCAGAACATCCTTGAGGGCGACGTCTATATCACCAACGATCCTTGGGAGGGGACAGGCCATCTGCATGACATCACCATGGTCACGCCGTCCTTTCATCGCGGCAAGCTGGTCGGGTTTTTCGCCTGCACCGCGCATATCGTAGACATTGGTGGGCGCGGTTTTGGCGCGGATGCAGCGAGTGTCTATGAAGAAGGCCTCTATCTGCCGATCATGAAGTTCGCCGATGCGGGCGAGGTCGACGCAACACTGGTGCGGATCATCCGCGGCAACGTGCGCGAGCCGGATCAACTGATTGGCGACATCTACGCGTTGACCACCTGCAACGAGATCGGCCACCGCCGTTTGGTCGATATGATGGGGGAGTTTGACCTCGCAGATCTTGAAGGTATCGCCGCCTTCATCCTCGACAATTCCCGCCGCGCCACGCTGGAGCGCATCAATGCGCTGCCGCGCCAGCGGGCCACTGGGGAGATGACGATTGACGGTTTCGACACGCCGATCACGCTTAAGGTCACGGTAAGCATCGAGGAGGATCGCATCCTATCAGATTTCGCCGGCACCTCGGGGATTGATAAAAAGGGCATCAACTGTCCATTGGTCTATACCAAGGCCTATGCCTGCTACGCGCTGAAATGCGCTATCGCCCCGGAGATTCCCAATAACGCGGCCTCGCTCGCCCCGTTTGAGATCGCCGCGCCGGAGAACACGATCGTTCATGCGCTACACCCCGCGCCAGTCGCGCTGCGCCATATTGTCGGGCATTTCGTGCCGGATACGGTCTATGCCGCGCTCGATCAAATCTTGCCAAACTTGGTGCCCGCCGAAGGTGCGGGCTGCCTGTGCAACTTCCAAGTCAGTCTGCGCCCCCGCACGGATACCCAACCGCCCAAGGGTGCGAGGCGCGCCGAGGTGCTGACCTTCAACTCCGGCGGCTCGGGTGCGCGGCCAGAACTTGACGGGCTGAATGCCACGGCTTTCCCTTCAGGCGTGATGACCATGCCGGTTGAGGCCACGGAACATGCAGGCCCGGTGGTGATCTGGCGTAAGGAACTGCGGCCCGACAGCGGCGGGGCAGGACGTCAGCGCGGCGGGCTGGGACAATATATGGAGGTCAGCGCCCGCGAGGGCCATGAGTTCGACATGCAGGCGATGTTCGACCGCGTCGATCATCCCGCCCGTGGGCGGCAGGGCGGCGCCTCCGGCGCCCCCACCACCATCGCCCGCGACGATGGCACGCCGATGCGCGGCAAGGGCAAACAGTTCGTGCCGCATGGCCGCCGGGTGATGATGGCCTTCCCCGGTGGCGCGGGATACGGCGATGCGTCTGAGCGCCCCAAGGACTTGGTGAAACGCGACCTTCTGCGCGGCTACATCAGCGCAGAGGTGGCTGCGGCGGACTATGGGCTGAGCGCCGAAGACATCCGCGAGGTGCAAGAGGCGATCCGCAAAGGCGCGAACCTGTGAAAGAGTTGCCGCTCAAGGGTTTATAAGCGCACGGGGGTCATTGACTGTTACAAAGCGCGGGTGTTCCTTGGCCGCATCATGCCAAGAGGAACCCAGTGATGTATGTGATTGACCCCCCAAAGCAAAGCAGCCTTGCCGTTCAAGGCACCAGCGACCGTTTCCCGGTGCGCCGTGTCTTTTGCGTGGGCCGCAACTATGAGGCGCATGTGCTTGAGATGGGCAATGACATGCGCGACCCGCCGTTCTTTTTCACCAAACCCGCCGATGCCACGCTCGATACCCCCTGCACCGTGCCCTACCCGCCGTTGACGGAGGATTTCCACTTTGAGGCAGAGCTTGTCATCGCCATCGGCAAGGGTGGCGCGAATATCGCGGAAGCTGATGTGATGGATCACATCTGGGGGGCCTCCGTGGGCATTGATTTTACCCGCCGTGATCTTCAGGCCCAAGCCAAGAAGATGGGCCGCCCGTGGGACTGGTCTAAGGCGTTTGACAATTCCGCGCCCATCGCACCGATCTTGCCGATTGCAGATGTCGCTTCGGTTGAGACAGGGCGTATCTGGTTGGCCGTAAACGGTGAGATGAAACAAGAGGCCGATCTGGCGCAGATGATCTGGTCGGTACGCGAGCATACCGCAACCCTTTCACGGGCAGTCACACTGGCGCCGGGCGACATCATCATGACGGGCACGCCAGCCGGGGTTGGCGCCGTGGTGCCGGGTGATGTGCTGACTGGCGGCGTCGATGGCATTGCTGAGTTTGAGGTTACCGTCGGCCCGCGCGCGTGAGTGATCTGGCGCTGCATAACTACTTCCGCTCCTCGACTTCGGTCCGGGTGCGGGCGGCGCTGAATCTCAAGGGGCTGCACTATGACTATGTGCCGCTGTCCCTGCTTGCCGGAGAACAGCATGGCGCCAAACATCTGGCGCTGAACCCTTCGGGGGCGGTGCCGACATTGATGACGGGGCAGGGGCCGCTGTCGCAATCAATGGCGATCCTTGAATGGCTTGATGAGGAATATCCCGAACCGCCGCTTTTACCTGCTGATGCGTGGGGCCGGGCGCGGGTGCGTTCGCTGGCCTATATCGTGGTACAAGACGTGCACCCGGTGAACAATTTGCGGGTTTTGCAGCACCTGGAGGGGGAGTTTGGCGTCGACCCCTCGGGCAAGGCTGCGTGGTTTGCCCATTGGGCCAGTGCGGGCATGGCGGCACTTGAGACACGGTTGGCTCAGGAACCCGAGACGGGCGATTTTTGCCATGGTGATGATGTTGGTTTGGCCGATCTCTGCCTCTATGCGCAGGTCTTGAACAATGCCCGCTTTGGGGTCGATATGACCCCCTACGCCACCATTCGCCGCATCCATGCAAATTGCATGGACGTACCCGCGTTAAAGCTTGCCGTGCCGGCCAACCAGCCCGACGCGGTCTAGCGTTTAGGTACTGACCAATGTCCGCTCGGCCCTTGCACGCGCCTGCGCGGCAAGGTCAGGCAGGCCGGTCTTTTCATAGACTTCGCTCAGCATCAGGTTCAGCGGCACGCCGTCGGGATCATAGGTGCGGCGCATTTCCAAAACCTGCTGCGCGGCAGAGGCCCGACCATCACGCACCAGTGCATCAAGATGGATCTGCTCAAACAGATCGCGCTGGGCATGGCTGCCGCCGCATTCCGCCATCCGAGGCAGAGCCATGCCCAATTCGCGGATTGCGGTGCTCCAATCCCCTTCGGCATGGGCGGCGATGCCACGGGCGGCAGGCAGGGCGACTTCGGCCCATGCGGCATGGTCATAGGCGTTAGTTTCGGCGGCGCGGGCTTCTATTGCGGTGAGCATCTCTGCCGCCTCGGGTCGTTCGGTGCGGCAAAGGGCATAGAGGTATTGCAGTGTCAGGAAGGGGCTGACCGTGTCTTGCCCCCGGGCCGCTACATGATCTGCCACATCGCCCCAACGGTCTCCGACATCAATGCCTGCAAACTCCATTCGCGCCAATAGAGACACCGCGCCGACCTGATCTTGGGAATAGTCCTTCTCCAGCCCCCAGATGTGTTGGTCATAGGCGGCGCGCACGTCGTCATGGCGACCTTGCGACAGGTAGAAAAGCGCCAGATGCCACCAGTTATGACTGCGCATGAAGGAGTTCAGATCGCTCCAAGTCTCTGCCACGCTTTCCATGAAGCGCGCGCCTTCGGCCACGCGGCCTTGGGTAAGCATCACATGGGCCATCGCGTGATGCGCCCAAGGTTCATCATGGCGCAGCTCCATCGCACGGCGGGCGGCGGCCTCGGCCCGGTCGAGCAGGTGGCACTGCTCGTAGCCAAAGGCGATCATGCCGTGGGTATAGGCAATGTCCTCGGCCTCCGGCAAGGATTTCAGCGCCAGGCGCAACATGCCAGCGGCATCGCCGGTGTTGAAAAGATGGTATTGCGCCAGTTTCAGCATCGCCAGATCGCGCGGCCATTTATCGGTGATGGCGTCACAAGCGGCGACGAGCGCGGGCACATCGCCGTCGACCCAATGGCCTATGGCGCGAATGACTTCTTGTTCACGGTCGTTCGCGCCGGACGCGGCTTTGGCGCGTTCCAGATAGGGACGCGCCTTTGACGGCGCTATGGGATGCTCAAGAAACATCCACAAAAGGGCCGCGTAGGCGTTGACCAGCGGGCAGTCTGGGGCGGTATCGGCGGCGGCGATGATGCTTGCGGCTTTGGGCTGGTAGGACAGAAAACCGTGGATGAAATCATTGATCGCCTGCAGGGTTTCCGGGCGGCTGGCTGTCGTTTCCAATCCGTAAAGGTCTTGTGTCATCTCGGGTCTCCGGCGGTGTCGTGAAATTGGCGCAGGTGCTGGGCAACAGCAGGGGCGGCATCCCAATGGATCGAATGGCCCGCATCGGGCAGGGTGGCCTGCACCACGTTCGGTATCTGCGCGAAAGCTTTTTCAGCGGCGGCGCGGGGGATCAGCAGGTCTTCGGTACCGTGGAGCACTTGGGTTGCGCAGGTCAGATCAGCAGGGCGCACCGTAGGGCGGAAACCACGCAGGGCTTCCATTTGATGGGCCATGGCATCGGCGCTTTGTGCATGGGGATAGGCCAGCGCGGCGGCGAGGGCGGTGTCTGTATTGGCTGGATCGGTGAAAAATCCCGGCGCGAAGATCCAAGGGTAAAGCGCGCGAAGCCAAAGCTGCTCCCCCTCCGGCGCGCGGCGGACGGCGAGCAGCGCGTCAAACACTGCCATCGTGCGCGGCGCACGGACCGGGGCAGAGGCGAGGATGCTCATCGCTTGGATGCGCTCGGGCGCTAGGCCAAAAAGCTCCATTGCCATCAGGCCGCCCATGGAATGGCCAACAACGTGAAACTTTGCGTGCCCCAGCTCATCCATCAACGCCAGCGCATCCCGTGCCATCTGCGCGACAGAGGTTTCGGCGTCCCACGGGGTTGTGCGCCCGGTGCTGCGGTTATCGGGGCGGATGAGGGTGAATTGGTCGGTCAGCAGCGGCGCCAAAGCGCCCCAGCTTGCGCTGTCGCTTAGCATCCCCGCCAACATCAGAATGGGTGGTCCGCTGCCGTCGACCTCAAAATGCAGGGTGATATCGGAAAGGGCGAGTTCAGGCATTCAGGCTGCTCCAACAAGGCAAGAGGTCACCCTCGGCCGGGGTGGCGGTGTAGATCGCGCGGGCGATGGCACGCGAGAGGCACAGAGCGGCGGCATGGCCGACCATCGCCACATCGCCTGCAGGCCGCGCCGCGGTCGAGAGGGAAAAGACCAGATCGCCGTCATTGGGCATATGCGCGGGCACCACCGCGCGGGCGATGCCGTCATGGGCGGCCACGGCGACGCGCTGGCATTCGGCTTTGGTCAGCGCTGCATCGGTGGCGACAATGGCGATGGTGGTGTTGGCACGGGCCGACATAGCGGCCATTTTGCGGCTTTCGAATGTAAGACCCAGACCGGCTGACGGGTCTGGCCCCAGCCCGCCAAACTCTCCGTCGATCTCAAATGGGGCGGCGTGGAAATGGCGGTCTCCGGGGGTAGTAACGGCACCGACCGGATTGGCCCCGACCAACGCGCCGACCATGCTGCCGTCAGGCAGTTGTAGGCTGGCAGAGCCGAGACCACCTTTTACCATCGCGCTGAGCGCGCCCGTGCCCGCGCCGACAGAGCCTATCTCGAACTCCTTGCCCGCTGCCTCAAGGGCTTTGCGACCCAGATCGGCATAGGGGTTCTGCGCCCATTCCTTGTCACCACCATTAAGCAGATCAAACAGGATCGCACCGGGCACCAACGGGATCAGGGCATCCCCCACGCGAAAGCCGCGCCCGCGGGCGCGTAGAGCATCCACCACGCCCGAGCAGGCGTCGAGCCCGTAGGCAGAGCCGCCCGAGAGCACCAGCGCATCCACCGCCGCGACGGTTTTATCGGGGGCCAGCAAATCAGTCTCGCGCGTGCCCGGCGCACCACCCATGACATGAACAGAGGCCGTGAAGGGCGCATCGCCGATCAACACGGTGCTGCCGGATTTCAGCCGCGCGTCTTGGGCATTGCCGACCTTGATTCCGGCGACATCGGTTATGAGGTTGCGTGGGCCGGGGTACATCGCGCGCATCATGGGCGGCTTGCTTTTGCAGCGGCGCTGTTCACGTGAAACATCCACGGGATTCTGGCGTTGTGTGTCGCATCGTAACTCCGGAAATCAGGTCCTATTTCGCGGAGTTTGCGCGCTTCACTGCCTGATGCCAAGACCTGAGGCAGACTTAGGTTCCAGCCCACTCAGCCCGCGCCGTAAAAAAGGGCGCGCAGGTTGCCCCGCGCGCCCAATATCTCTGACCGAAGCCGGTTAAATTTAGTGCTGTTCTTCGGCCACGGCTGCTGCAACCGCTTCTTCAAAAATCGCCAGACCTTCTTCGACAATGGCGTCTGATGCGGTCAAGGGCACCATCACGCGAACGGCGTTGCCGTGCATGCCGCAGCTGAGCAACAGCAGGCCGCGCTTTAGGGCGTGGGCAATGACGCGTTTGGTGAAATCCGCGTCAGGCTTGGCGCTGTCGAAATCGGTCACAAATTCAACGGCGACCATCGCACCAAGGCCACGGATATCCCAAAAACGGAAGGGCGCGGAACGCTCGCCAATCTCGGCAAAGCGGGCCTTGAGCGTGTCGCCCATGGCGGTGGAGCGGGCAAAAAGGCCTTCCTCCTCGATCGCTTCGATAGCGGCGAGCGCTGCGGCACAGGCCACCGGGTTGCCGCCATAGGTGCCGCCCAGTCCGCCGGGGATCATCGCGTCCATCAGATCGGCGCGGCCAATCACGCCAGCCAGCGGATAGCCACCAGCCATGGATTTTGCCACGGTGATTAGGTCAGGCACCACGCCGGAATGTTCGATAGAGAACCACGTGCCGGTGCGGCCAAAGCCTGCCTGCACTTCGTCCGCGATCAGCAGGATGCCGTGCTGGTCACAAATGGCGCGCAGTTCTTGCAGCATTTCGAAGGGCACCGGGGTATAGCCGCCTTCGCCGAGCACCGGCTCGATGATGATTGCGGCCACACGTTCGGGCTGCGCATCGGTGAGGAAGAGGTTTTTCAGCCCGGTCAGCGCGTCCTGTACGGAGATGCCATCGCGAACCGAAGGGAAGGGCGCGCGGAAGACATCTGCCGGGAAGGGACCAACGTCTTTTTTGTAGGGGGAGATTTTGCCAGTCATGCCCAGCGTCAGCAGGGTACGGCCATGGTAACCGCCAGTAAAGGCGATGATGCCCGAACGGCCAGTTGCGGCGCGGGCGATTTTTACGGCATTTTCAACCGCTTCGGCGCCGGTCGTGACAAGCAGCGTCTTTTTTGGTGCGTCGCCGGGGGCAAGGGTGTTCAGCTTTTCGGCCAGCTCGACATAGGGGCCGTACGGCACAACCTGAAAGCTGGTGTGGGTGTAGTTGTCTTCTTGGGCTTTGGCGGCTTCGATCACTTTCGGGTGACGGTGGCCGGTGTTCAGCACGCCGATACCGCCGACGAAGTCGATGTAGCGGTTGCCTTCAACATCCCACAGTTCGGCATTCTCGGCGTATTTTGCATAGATCGGCGCAGCGGACGCGACACCGCGTGGGATGGCTGCATCGCGACGTGCGACAAGCTCGGCATTGGTCTGACCGTCAGGCTGGGTGGCTGGGTTGGCTTCGACAACTGTCATTTGCGGTGCTGCCTTGGCTTTGGCGGTGGACTTCCGGGTCGATTTCTTGACGGTGCTGGACATGGTTCAGATACCTTATTGCGAAAGTAAGAGGGGCATAGAGATGGGTCGTTTAAAAAATCCATATTCTGTTTAATATAATTGTCAATCGCCATCGCAGCCTCTATTTAACAATTCTCACGGCCACCACCTGACCCGGCGTAAGTGCCGTGCAGAGTACGGCGGATCCCATGAAGGACAAGTCATTGAACGTTGGTGAAAAACTAAGATTGATCCGCAAAAAGCACGGGTTGTCTCAGCGTGAACTTGCGGCCAAGGCTGGATTGACCAATGGCACGATATCGCTGATCGAAAAAAACCGGACCAGCCCCTCTGTCGCGTCTCTCAAAAGCCTGTTGGACGCGATTCCCATCAGCATGGCCGAGTTTTTCTCGATCCTAGAGGAAGACGATAGCGCCAAAGTGTTTTACCGCGCGCAGGAACTGACCGAGATTTCGCCCAGCCATCAGGGGGGCGTTTCGCTTCGCCAATTAGGCAATGCGGAACACCACGCACTTCAGGTGCTGCATGAAACCTATGAACCCGGCGCCGATACTGGGCCGGAGTTCCTGCGCCATGACGGCGAAGAGGCGGGTGTCGTGGTGCGGGGCAGTATTGAGGTGACGGTCGACGGCGCGGTGAGCGTGTTGCAAAGCGGTGATGGATATTTGTTCGACAGTCGTCTGCCCCATCGGTTCCGCAATATCGGAGATGTGCCTTGCGAGATCGTCAGCGCCTGCACTCCGCCGAGTTTCTAAAAACACGACCCTGATAAAAATCGACCGCCCCGAGCGGTCTGCTCGGGGCGGTCGATAGGTGTCAGGTCTTAGTAGTCTGACCGGTAGTTTGACCTCTGGGCCTCCGGTTG
Source organism: Sulfitobacter sp. SH24 (assembly GCF_965641895.1). Classification (NCBI taxonomy): domain Bacteria; kingdom Pseudomonadati; phylum Pseudomonadota; class Alphaproteobacteria; order Rhodobacterales; family Roseobacteraceae; genus Sulfitobacter; species Sulfitobacter sp. SH24. Next base: position 3,278,928 of record NZ_OZ282575.1, on the reverse strand, counting down.
CTGCTTATCGCGCCCGGTACGGTCCTCATCCGAATGAAGTTCCCTTCTGCCCGTTGTAAGAGCAAGTATGATGACCGCAGCTAAGGTCAGGATGGTCAGACCGCCGAGAAATAGCTCCGTGGTCATCTCCGTATTCCTTTTCGCACTGCGTTTCAGGTTCTCAACCGCGCCCAGCCCAAAGTGTTCCCACTAATTTTTCGCGCATGACGAGTCTGTGGCGTGCAGAGCACGATTTCGGCAAGATTTCGCAGAGCGCTGGCGATCAGTAGTCGTAGACCATTTTGCTATCTGTCGGCACGGGGAAGTTTACCCGGATCTGATAGACATCATCCGTGGTCTCAACCTCGACCTGTCCGTTCAGTTGCCGGGTGAACGCGAGGATTAGCCGCGATCCCAGCCCGGTGCCTGACTTCACCTCTTCGGGGTTGCCGATGGTGTTGCGCACTTCAAGCATGGCCTTTTCCGGCCCGGTGGAGATGAGCTTGAGCGAAATGAAACCTTTGCCATGCTCGACTGTAGAGACATATTTAAGGGCATTGGTCAGCGCCTCGGACACCAGCAGTGTCAACGGGGCAGCATCGTCGGCGTCGATCTGAATGGTTTCAAAAGACTGCTCAACCTTCACACCAGAACTGGAAGCAAGCCCAACGGACAACAATTGGCCCACGATCTCGCGCAGCAATTCGCTCGCGTTGACGCGGACAAGGTCGTCGTTCTGGTAAAGGTTCTTGTGTACGGTGGCGAGGCTTAGAATACGATCTTGGAGGCGGCGTAGGACAAAACGTGCGTCTTCGCTTTTGGCCTGCCGGATCTGCATGTTCATGATCGATGAGATAAGCTGCAGGTTGTTCTTAACCCGGTGATGAACCTCTTTCAGCAATATGTTCTTTTGCCGAAGGCTGTCTTCCAATGTTGCCTCGTCTCGCAGGATAGACTCTGCCATGCCAACAAAAGCCGATTCCATCTCGACCAGTTCGGTGGGCACTGACGGGCCAAGCGTGCCACGGGGGAGGGTGCGGTTCAGAGCAAAACGGCGCATTTGCCGCCCGAGTTTGCGAATGTGGTTAATCGCCAGTCGGTTCAATGCCCAAAAGGCCACGATTAGGCTCGCCAACCACATGGCGATGGGCAAAAGCGCACTCAGCCGCGTAGAAACACCGGTATCAAGGAAGGGCGTGTTGCTGGGCCAAACGCTCAGCGCGAATACCGTTTCGGGCACAATCGGAACGATCGCATAGGCACGTTCTTTGCCGACAGAATTTTGCGAGAGAAAGACGTTCGGATCTTTGGTGGTCAGCAAGGACAAGGCAACATCGTTGGGATATTCCTCTTTGGCCACGTCCAGCCCGTTTTCTGTCGTGAGGATGTGGCCCATCTTGTTGATGGTCATCATCGCGACACTGCTGTGCTTCCCCTTCGGCTCGCGGATGGCGTTGATGGCGTCTTCAGGAATGCTGAGCGCCATGAAGCCAATCAATTCGCGGTCCTCATAGACGGGTGCATTGATTAACGTGACCACCTGATTGCTGACCGCGCCTTGCAGTACCGGCATCGCGCGGCGGACCGGTGCGTCCAGCAATGACTGAAAGCTCTGCTCGTCGGAAAAATCGTGTTCTTGCCCGGTGGAGGAACAGGTCATACGCCCATCAAGCGCAATGAACCCAACCAGTGAATAGATGTCAGAGGCTTGCTTATATTCCTTGAGGAACGCAGTGCATTCTTCGGGATCATCCCGGCGCAGGCGCACGATAGAAGTCAGCGCCTCTGCCGCGCCAAAGGCTTCTTGGATCACCCTGCGTTCCGCAGCAGAGGATTGTTCCGTGACGGCGATCAGCGACAATTCTGCGCTTTGGCGACTTTGATCCGCAATCTGCCGTGTTTGCACAACCGCGATCAACCCAATGGGCAAAAGCGCGAGAGACAGAAACAGCAGAACACGGATCGTCAGCCCACGCATCAGATCACCGCTGAAGAAGCCAGATGTCATACTTAGAAAGAAGAAACTTTTGAGGCGGATAGGACAGACATAGTGGCGTCATCGGTCATCTCAAGAGCTTCATCGTCACGATGGCCAAGCAGTTCGGCAAGGCGTGCACGCGCCCGGTTGGTGCGGCTTTTGATCGTGCCGACAGCGACGCCACACATATCAGCTGCTTCTTCATAGGAGAAACCAGAAGCCCCTACCAGCAGCAGTGCCTCGCGTTGCTCATCCTTCAGCAAGGCAAGGGCCTTTCGAAAGTCAGTCATTTGCATGTGACCATCATGGGCAGGTTTTTCGGCCAGACCTTCGGTTAGTACGCCATCCACATCCGAGACTTCGCGTTTCGCTTTGCGGCGCGAGGAATAATAAGTGTTCCGTAAGATCGTGAAGAGCCAAGCGCGCATATTTGTGCCCTCTTGGAACTTTTCAATGTTGGTCCACGCCTTGACCAAAGTGTCCTGCACCATGTCGTCTGCCGTGGCGCCATTGCGGGTCAGGCTGATGGCAAAGGCCCGCATGGCCGGCAGATGTTCTACCAGCTCGTCGCGCGGATCGGGACGGGTCATTATGACGTTCCTTTTTCTGAATCCTGTTCCTTCAACTTCTGAAGCAGATCCTTGAAACGGTCAGGGATGCCTTCATCGAGTGTCTCATCGAAGACACGCTTGAGGTTGTCGTCGATGACGCGCTCGCGCTCGTCCTTGTTTCCTGAATTCACTAACATCACCTCTGGCATCGTCGTCTCGTTTAAATAATTATGTACGCATACTGGAACCAAACACAATGTCGGGGTGTTTGGTTCCAAGAAAAGTTAAAAAGGATTCGACTAGATGAACGATGCGACACAAAAGACCAGCATCAGCGATGAACTGGGAGCCAACATCCCCTACCTTCGCCGGTTCGCGCGGGCGATGACAGGCAGCCAGACCAGCGGCGACACCTTTGCTGCGGCGGCGCTGGAAGCCATCTTGGTTGATCGCTCGGTGCTCGATGGGGTGGACACAAAGACGGGTCTTTTCAAGGTTTTGTACGGAATTTGGGCCAGCGCAGGCGCCCCCGTTGAAGAAGGTGAGAGCGGCCCCCGGGCCAAGGCGCAGCGCCATCTTGCCAGCCTGACCAACAACAGCCGCGAAGCGCTTTTGCTGCACACGATCGAAGGGTTTTCCCACGGGGAAATCGCCAAGATCATCGGTGTGGATGAGGCCGAAGCAGACGAGTTGATCCAGATCGCGCACCGTGAGATGGCCGACAGCACCTCTGGTTCGGTAATGATTATTGAAGACGAAGCCATCATCGCAATGGATATTGAATCCATCGTCGCAGAGATGGGTCATCGCGTTACGGGCATCGCGCGCACGCGCGACGAGGCTGTTAAGCTGGGCAAAGCCGATGTGCCAGACCTGATCCTTGCAGACATTCAGCTCGCCGATAACTCTTCAGGTATTGATGCAGTAAACGACCTGCTGAATGAACTTGGTATGCGTCCCGTAATCTTTATTACCGCGTTCCCTGAGCGCCTGTTGACCGGTGACAAACCCGAACCAGCCTTCCTGATCTCCAAGCCCTACTCGGTAGATCAAGTCGTTTCGGCGGTATCGCAAGCGATGTTCTTCTCCTCCACGGAAACGCTTAACGCCTAAGATTGGCTCGATCCTGGCCCGCATCATATATTTGGTTTCCTGCGCATATTACGCTGCGCGGGGAACCTTTGCATCCGGCCCTCAAGCCGCCTACCATCACTCAACCACTCAGGAGGCCCCCATGGCCAAGACCCCGACGACAGCCGCCAAAGAGGTTACCATCGACGATCTGTCCAGCCAGATCGCGCTCCTCAAGAACGATATTGCATCATTGACCGAGACCTTGGGCGAATACGGCAAAGCCAAATCCAAAGAGATGCGCGACAACGCCCGCACTGCGGCCAACGATTTTGCCGACACGGGCCGCCTAAAGGCCATGGAAGCCCAAAAACAGGCCGAAGAGTTTCTGCAAGCCCAGCCTGGCACCGCATTGGGGATCGCCGCAGGCATCGGTTTCCTAGTTGGTCTTGTGACGGCGCGCCGCTAGATGCTTTCCGCGGTGATGCAACACCTGCGCGGGTCTGCACGGCGCGCAGCACGAACTGCCATGTTGAGCGCAGGTGCCGCGATCCTGCTACTGATCGGGCTGTTGTTCTTGACGCTTGCCGCGTGGTTGTACCTTGTCACCGTCACCACAGCGATGACGGCTGCGCTGATCCTCGGCGCGGCATACTTTGGCGTTGGCTTTCTACTGCTTGCACTGGCCGGATCAGACGGCAGCGCACCCCGCCACGCCCCTGATCAAGGGGAGCCAGCCGCGTCTGAACATGACGGGCTGAAAAATCTGGTTATGGCATTTCTGGCTGGCATAACCGCTGGTCAGAAAGCGCGGCGTTAACCGCGTTTACTAAGGTTCCGCTGGAGAACGGTCGCAGGATAAACCGTGGGTGATCCGTCGCCTCAGGCAGGCGCGGCAGATCATTCAAGATACAGATGATCGGGAACCACTCCTGTAGGTTGCGCAATTCCGGGAGGTATTGATGCAGTTGCTCCTGTCTCAACGAGAGTACGGCAAACTGCGTCTCGCTGATGTTCTCAACCAGTCGGCCGATGTCGAAAGTTTCTAATACGCCGATTTCCGATTGCGGAAAGGCCGTAGAAAGCGTTTCATTTATGTCTGAACAGACCAATGGGTCCGGTTCGTAGATCAAGATCGACATGGTCTTCCCCCGGTGGGCAAAAGACACGATTTAAGGAAAGCGTCGGAGGGGCGCATTAAACTAGGACATAAGAGAGCAATTTTATAAAATGACGACCCAATGCCGCTATTGCCCTCTTCAACGCAAAGATGCCTTCCTGCCGATGTCAAAAGAAGAGCTGAGCTTCATGGAGAAGTTCAAGTCTGGTGAGTTGACCGTCGAGCCGGGCACGCCGATCTTGTTAGAGGGGTCAAACTCACCCCAACTTTATACCGCGCTTACCGGTATGGGCATCCGTGACAAGACGTTGGAAAACGGCAGCCGTCAGGTGATTAGTTTTGTTTTCCCCTGAGATTTCATTGGGTTGCAAGCGGGCATAATGGGCGAAATGGGTCATTCGGTAGAGGCCCGAACGCATATGCGGTTATGTGTCTTTAAGCGCAGTGAATTTTGGAATTTCTTCAAATCTCACCCTGAACGCGCATTTGACATCACATGGCTCGCCGCGATCGAAGAGCATTTTATGGGCGAAGTCTTGGCCACCATCGGCCAGCGCACCGCGATACAGGCCATCGCATGGGCCATGGTTAAGATTTTTGAGCGGGGCAAGTCGCTGGGCATGGTCACCCAAAATCAGATGCCGCTGCCCTATTCACAGCGCGACCTTGCCGATGCGCTTGGCCTATCGGTGGTGCATACGAATAAGACGCTCGCCGCGCTCAAAGAACGTCAGTTGCTTTCATGGTCTGACCGTGTGCTGCAAATCAACAACCTTGAAGCGCTGGCTGAAAAGGGAATGACAACCCTTGAGGGGCGGCAAAAACGCCCGCTGTTGTAAGCCCATTTAGTCGTTGGTCACGTCGATATAGGTATCCGCCGCTTCGGCCCCGCGCCGCCCGCGTGGCTTGGCTGCGCCGATAGTGCTGTCAGATCGCGTACGCCGCTCAACCTGCGCGTTCAGCGCGGCCCCAAATAGGATCAGAAAACTGCTGATCCAAAGCCAAATAAGCATCGCAATAACGGCACCGATAGAGCCATAGACCTGATTGTAGTTGCCAAAATTGGCCACATAGTAAGAAAAGCCGATAGAGACGATAGCCCATGACAGCACCGCAAGGATCGCCCCGCTGCTGAGCCATGGCAACCGGGCTGCGCGTCGGTTCGGGCCAAAGCGGTACAGCACGCCAACCCCGGCAAAAAGCACCACGGTCGCCACAGTCCAACGGAGTAGATCAGCCACGACATTGCCAAAGGGGCCTAGGGGTATAAAGGCAAGTATGATCGGCGCAATCACAACGGCCAACAGCGCCACAATCCCAACTGCAACAAGGCTAACTGTCAGCAGCAGCGCATGCAGGTAATGTTTAGCCGTATTACGATTGCGTTCATTATAGACGGAGTTCAGCCCGATCACCATCGCGCCGACCCCCGCCCGCGCCGACCACAGCGCAACCAGCAAGGATGCGATACCCGCCCAACCCAGCGTATCGGCCCGCGCGGTAACCAGCCCGGTCACCTGCGTATTAATGATGTCGTAAACATCATCGGGCAGCAGCCCGCGCACGTCTTCCAACTGCGCCACAACGACCACCGGATCAGATATCAACCCGAGCAGGGCAATCAAAGCGGCCAGCGCTGGAAACAGCGACAGCATGGCGAAAAAAGCCACCCCAGCCGAGATCAAAGCAAGGTTTTCGTCCGCCGCCTGCTTGAGGCTTGCCTTAAAGGCATCCCAATAGATCGCCGGTCGGGTTGGGGGACTGCGCAGCACCAAGGCCATTCCTTTCGATCCGATCCCGGCACAAACCGGTACCGTGTAACTTTACTCAACATCGTCGCGGACCTGACCCCAAGCAACAAGGGTAAAGACCAACGTGCCGCCGATGATGTTGCCAACAAGCACCGGCAGGAAGAAGCCAAAGAGCGCCTGACTGAATCCCAAACCGCCATGCAGCATCAGCGCTGCCATCTCGACCGAGCCCGCAACGATATGGGTGAAATCCCCCGCCGCGATGAGCCAAGTAAAGGTAAGGATCAGGAAAAACGCCGCCTCATCGGCTTCGGGCAACATCCAAACGATCAGCGCGACAATCACCCCTGCAGGAATAGCGCGCCAAAATCCCTCTGACGGGGGCATGCCGGTCGCATGTTCCGATAGGCTTATAATGGCAGGTAGGATCTCGGCGGGAATGGCGGGCGTATAAATGAACAGCGCCGCGGCTGCAAAAGCACCGATCACATTGGCCCCCAAAACCACGCCCCACAGCCGCAGGAGGCTGCCAAAAACCTGCCAACTGCGTTCCTGCATCAGAGGCAAAACGGTGGTGATCGTGTTTTCGGTAAACAACTGCATCCGGCCCATGATGACCGCGATGAAACCCAGCGAATAACCAAGGTTCTCCAAAAGGAAACGCCAGCTAGCGTCCGGCAGATAGGTCCGAAAGATCGCTTCACCCAAGACCGAAAGACTGATCAGCATCCCTGCCGAGATCCCCGACCAGATCAGCGACCGGTTGGTGCGGTTCAACTCATCCCGACCTTCGCGCCGGATCACCTCATAGATCAGTTTAGGCGAAAGCGCCGCCGCTTCACTGACAGAGCGTTCTTCGGCTTCTTCCTGCACGGCGGAAGTGGGGGGCTTTTTTTGGATCAATGGGGCCATCAGTGGTTTCCTGAAAATCATGGACATCATGAACATAGCCCGCCGCCGCTTCACGCACAGTAAAAAGCCAATTCTACCCAGTTCGCACAGTTGTTTCGCGCCCTGTCATAACTGTCAGCTGCGCCGCGCCCTCATCTTCATCCTTTCCTAAATACCGTCTGCCCTATCTATTTGGCAAAACCGCATGCGTTCATCTCCGCCCAGCCTGCGCACTGCTCAACGCCAACCCTTCCACAATCGCTGTCAATGCCGCCCCCCGGTGCAACTCCGCACGCGGGAAGCGCGCGCGCAGGGCGGCCTCGACAACCTCCATCAAGCTTGAACCACCGACAAAGATCAGCCGATCCACCGCTGCGGGCTCAATCCCCGCGTGGTTCAATGTGGCTACAGCCGCGGTTCCGATTTGTTCGGCCAGCTTGGAAAGCCGCTTCCGCATCCAGTCACGGGGCAACGGAAGCGTGGCGCGGGGTTTTAGCATCGACACGTCAATCACCGGGTCCGCGTCCCCTTCGGCACCTGCGCCATTGGCCCGGATCTTGCCTGCTTCAACGGCGAAAGCAAGATCATGACCAAGCTCTTCTTCAAGCACTTTAATCAGCCGGGCCAAGCGTTTGGGGTGTTCGGCGAACTTATGTAACTCTGCGGCTGCCTTGCGGGTATCGGGGCCGTAAAGAAACGGAATTTTCGCCCAAGTCGCCAAGTCATTAAAGATCGCATTCGGTGCAAGATGAGTGTCGCCGCCAAAGGCATGACGGATTTCGCTGCCCATGCCCAATTGCGGCATCACCCGACCAATAGACAGGGACCGATCAAAGTCCGTCCCGCCAAGGCGGATGCCGTGACTGCCCAGAATGTCGATCCCCTCATTGCCACGCTGCCGAAACAGGGTGAAATCCGATGTGCCGCCGCCAATATCGACCACCAGCCCCAGATCGCCCGGTTGCAAGGCCGCGCGGTTGGCAAGCGCTGCGGCTTCTGGTTCGTTCATGAAATCCACACGGTCAAAACCCGCTCGACCATAGGCTTCACGCAAATCTGTCAGCGCTTGGGCATCGCGCGCGTCGTCAGCAGAGTGAAAGCGCACCGGACGGCCCGAAAGTGCGGCATCAAACTGCACGCCCGTTGCCGCTTCGGCCTGTGACTTCACCCGCGCTAGAAAGCGCGCGACAATGTCAATGAAATCAAGCCGCTCGCCCAACAGCACCCGGCGTTCGCGCATGAGCCTTGTGCCCAGCAGGCTTTTCAATCCGCGCATATAGCGCCCCTCGGACCCGGCAAGCAGCGCGTCTGACGCGGCGGCGCCAATGCGCATTTCTTTCGCCTCGAAATCGAAAAAGACCGCTGTCGGCAGGGTCTGAGCCTCGGCCTCCAGTGCAATCAGTTGCGGTGTTCCATCAACGGCAATACCCGCAGCGGTGTTGGACGTCCCAAAATCGATCCCCAGCGTGGCCATGGCATTCTCCTACTGCCCTTATCACAGCCGATCCGGTGCGCGGCGCCTGTGCAAAGCACCCGCGATACCCTTACCACGCGTGCTTGGCAACGAGTGCTGGCGTGCCGCGCGGCTTTTGGCTAGCCTCCGAGAAAAATACACCAATATGGGAGAACTTTATGAACCGTTTGAACCGCTTGATGACCGGGGTGGCCACCGCTGCGCTGGTCGTTGCCGCCACAGGGGCGCTGGCTAAGGACGATATCACCGTTGCCTTGCAGCTAGAGCCACCGCACCTTGATCCGACCTCTGCCGCCGCCGGGGCGATCGACTCGGTGCTTTATACCAATGTCTTTGAGGGGCTAACACGATTCATGGGCGACGGGTCTGTCGTACCGGGTTTGGCGGCCTCTTGGGAGATTTCCGAAGACGGGTTGACCTATACGTTCAAGCTGCGTGAGGGCGTAACCTTTCATGATGGCACCACGATGGATGCCGAAGATGTTAAGTTCACCCTCGACCGGATCAACGCCGAAGACAGCGCCAACGCGCAAAAGGCACTCTATTCCGCGATCTCTGAGGTCACTGTTGTCGAGCCGCAGACCGTTGAGGTTAAGCTGAGCGAACCCAATGGCAACCTGCTGTTCAACCTTGCGTGGGGCGATGCGGTGATCGTGGCGCCAGAATCCGTTGAGACGATCAAACAAACCCCGATCGGCACCGGCGCATTCAAGTTCGACGAATGGCGTCAGGGCGACAAAATTACCTTGTCACGCTATGATGCCTATTGGGGGGACGCGCCCGCATTGGCCAGTGCGACCTTCAAGTTCATTTCAGACCCGACAGCGGCCTTTGCGTCTGTCATGGCCGAAGATGTCGACGTTTTTGCCGGTTTTCCTGCGCCCGAGAACATTCCCCAGTTCGAAGCTGACCCGCGCTTTCAGGTGCTCATCGGCTCGACCGAAGGCGAAACGATCCTGTCGATCAACAACCAGCGTGAACCCTTTGACAATGTCAAAGTCCGCGCGGCCGTGGCTCATGCGATTGACCGTCAAGCGATCATCGACGGGGCGATGTTTGGTTATGGCACGCCGATCGGCACACATTTTGCCCCCCATAACCCCGATTACATCGACCTGACCGAGATGAGCGAATATGATCCGGAGAAGTCCAAGGCGTTGCTTGCCGAAGCTGGGTTCCCTGATGGGTTTGAGACGACACTGCACCTGCCACCCCCATCCTATGCCCGCCGAGGAGGGGAGATCATCGCTGCGCAATTGGCCCAAGTTGGCATTAAGGCGCAGATCACCAATGTCGAATGGGCACAGTGGTTAGAGACAGTTTTCAAGGGCAAGGATTTCGGCCTGTCGATCGTCAGCCATACAGAGCCGATGGATATCAACATCTATGCCAACCCAGACTATTACTTTCAGTATGACAATGCCGAGGTTCAATCTTTGATTGCGGAGTTTAACCAGACCGCAGATCCCGCCGCACGGAGCGAGATGCTGGCAAAAGCACAGCAGATCATCGCAGAGGATTATGTGAATGGCTTCCTGTTTCAGCTGGCGTTCCCGACGATCGCCAAGGCGGGCGTTCAGGGCCTTTGGGTAAACGCGCCGACACAGGCGACGGACCTAAGCGGTGTAAGCTGGGCGGAATAACCTCCAAGACGACCTTTAGGAAACGCAAAAGGGCGCGCTGTAAAGCGCGCCCTTTATACTAAAAGCGGTGACTATTAGTCTTTGCCGCGCAGGCCAGCTGCTGCTTCGCTAACCAATGCGTCGGGGTTCTGGTTACAGACGACTACGAAGTCTTCCATTTCCTGTTCCATGTCGGTGTCAGCCATCTCATCGGCTTCTTCCGAATCTTCGACAGCTTTAGTGTTGTCGATCAGGGAATCTTCGGTTTCTTCAGAGTCAGTCGCCTCTTCGGCCGTGATGTCGCTAGGCTCGGAACCGTCGTTTTTGGTTTCCGTAATCATCGAACCTTCGTGGCCGCCATCTTCCAGCTCGGCGATTGCCATGGAAGCAACTTCCATTTTCTCGTCGGCGCTAAGCTCTTGGTACTGAGCGCATGTCATGGTTGCCATGTCCATGTGCGCAGCGGCGAATGCGGGTGCAGAAACGGTGCCCAGAAGGCCAGCGATCGCAAGTGTTTTCAAAGTCGTTTTCATTTTTAATCTCCAGTTTCCTCTGTTCTCCCGAAGACAACCCTGCATAGCGGATATGGTTCCGGTGCATATCGGACTGAGTGACAGATAACGTGGCATTTTATGATCTAAGTATTTGAAAAAAATTAAAAAATAAATCTTTAACATCGGCTTCAGTCCCTCACCTTGCTAAAGTTCATACAATATTCACTTTTGCCCACGCAAACCGGCCATGGGCTCTGGACCCTCCCGACCGCGCCGCCTAACCTAGGCGCTATGTTGCGCTACGCGTTAAAAAGATTTCTTTCCCTGCTCATCAGTCTCGCGGTCGCGTCGCTGGTGATTTTTGTGGTTATTGAGGTCGCCCCAGGCGATCCGGCTTCGTTCATGCTGGGTCTTAATGCCCAGCCCGAAACATTGGCCGCCTTGCGCAGTGAGCTCGGTCTCGATCAATCCCGACCCGAGCGTTACATCGAATGGGTCGGTGGGATGCTGCAGGGCGATTTCGGCACTTCTTACACCTATCGAACTCCGGTGACAGAGATGATTGGTGATAGGCTTTGGGTCTCTGTGCCTTTGGCGCTTTATGCGCTTTTCCTTTCCGTCGTCGTTGCCTTTCCTGCGGGTATCTATGCCGCATCCCGCCGGGGCCGGGCGGGTGACATCGGTGTAATGGGCGCGACGCAGTTGGGCGTGGCGGTGCCGAACTTTTGGTTCGCCATGATCCTCGTGCTGATCTTTTCGATCAATCTGCGCTGGTTTTCGGCGGGTGGCTTCGTCGGCTGGGACAAGGGGCTTTTTGCCGGGTTGCACGCGCTGACCCTGCCTGCCATTGCGCTTGCCTTGCCACAGGCGGCGATCCTCGCGCGGGTCATGCGCTCGGCCCTGTTGGATGTTCTGGGCGAAGATTTCATGCGCACCGCGCGGGCCAAGGGGCTGACCGCGCGGCAGGCGCTTTGGCGGCACGGGCTGCGCAATGCACTGATCCCGGTGCTGACGATCATCGGCCTGCAGTTCTCTTTCCTGTTGGCCGGGTCGATCATTATCGAGCAGGTCTTTTACCTGCCGGGCCTTGGGCGGCTGGTGTTTCAGTCGATCTCGGCGCGGGATCTGATCGTGGTCGAGTCGGTGGTGATGCTCTTGGTCTTTTCGGTGATCTTGGTGAATTTCCTTGTCGATCTGGCCTATGCCGCCGTTGATCCCCGGCTGAGGGCCCGCACATGAACCGCAACTTGATCCTTGGCGCTGCGCTCACCTCGGTCTTTCTGCTGGCCGCGCTGATCTCCTTTGTCTGGACGCCCTATGACTATGCCGGGATCGACATCGCCAATAAACTGCACAGCCCTTCGCTGGCCCATCCCATGGGCACAGATCACTTTGGCCGCGATATCCTCAGCATGATTATGGTCGGCGCGCGCACCTCAATCGCCGTGGCGTTGGTGGCGGTGGGCATTGGCATGGGCGCGGGCGTGCCGCTGGGGCTTTGGGCCGCAGCGCGGCGCGGGAGCCTTGTGGATGAGGTCATCATGCGCGGCAATGATCTGGTCTTTGCATTTCCGGCCATCGTTATCGCCATTCTGATCACGGCGGTCTTTGGCGCCGGGGCGATCAACGCGATCATCGCCATCGGCATCTTCAACATCCCGGTCTTCGCCCGGATCACACGCGGGGCGGCGCTGTCGCTGTGGCAGCGCGAGTTCATCATGGCGGCCCGCGTGGCGGGCAAATCCGCCGCGCGGATCTCGTTCGAGCATATCTTGCCCAACGTTGCCAATCTGCTGATCGTGCAGGGGACCATTCAGTTCTCTCTCGGCATCCTCGCCGAGGCGGGGCTGAGCTATGTCGGTCTCGGTGCGCAGCCGCCGGTGCCGTCATGGGGCCGGATGCTGGCCGATGCGCAAACCATGGTCAGTATCGCGCCGCATATGGCCTTGATGCCGGGTTTCGCGATCATCCTGACGGTGCTGGGGCTGAACTTGATGGGCGACGGGCTGCGTGACCTGCTTGATCCCCGCCTGAGGGTGGCACGCACATGACGCTTCTGACCGTTTCCAATCTTTCGCTGTCGATCCACGGGCTGCGCATCCTCGACGGGGTGACCTTTTCTGTCGCGCCGGGGGAGATCGTGGCCGTGACCGGGGAAAGTGGCTCGGGCAAGTCGATGACCGCGCTGGCGGCGATGCAGCTGCTGCCCAAGGGGGCGACAACCACCGGGCATATCATGCTGGGTGACGACGATCTGACCCAGATGGACGAGGCGGCGCTCTGTGGTATGCGCGGCAATGACATCGGCATGGTGTTCCAAGAGCCGATGACCGCGCTGAACCCGGTGCAGACCATCGGTCGCCAAGTGGCCGAAACCATCCGCGTGCATGAGCCAAGCGTGTCGCGGGCCGAGGCCGAGGCACGCGCCGCCGATACGCTCACCCGCGTCGGCCTGCCCCAAGACCGCTTCCCCCTGTCGCGCTATCCGCATGAGTTGAGCGGCGGGCAGCGCCAGCGGGTGGTGATCGCCATCGCCATCGCCTTGCGCCCCCGCCTGCTGATCGCGGATGAGCCGACCACGGCGTTGGATGTGACCACACAGGCACAAATCCTTACCCTGCTGACCCGGTTGGCGCGGGAAGACGGTATGGGGCTGTTGATGATTACCCATGACCTTGCCGTCGTGGCGGATATGGCCGACCGGATCATCGTCATGCGCAAGGGGCAGATCGTCGAACAGGGGGAGACGCAAGCCCTGCTGCACAACATGCAGCATCCTTACACCAAGATGCTTTTCGACGCCTCCCGCCATGAGGTGAACCTGACCGCCGCGCCCGCGCCCGTACCGCTGTTGGAGGTCAAAGGCGTCTGCCGCGATTACCATTTGCCGCGCAAGACGCTTTTCGGCGCGCCCGGCACATTCCGCGCGGTGGACAACCTCAGCTTTACCCTGAACCGGGGGGAGCGGTTGGGCTTGGTGGGGGAATCCGGTTGCGGAAAATCGACCCTGACGCGGGCGATTTTGGGTCTGGAACAGGTGCAAAAGGGCAGCATCACCGTCGATGGTCAGCCCGTCTTCACCGGGACCAAGCCGAACCTTGCCGTGCGCCGCAAGATGCAGGTGGTGTTCCAAGACCCTTTTGGCAGCTTCAATCCGCGCCACCGCGTTGATCGGTTGGTGACCGAGCCTTTCCACCTGCTCGACAGCGCGCCGCAGGGGGCGGAGCGGACCCGCGCGATTGACGAGGCGCTGACCGCCGTGGGGCTGCGCCCCGCAGATGCGCGCAAATACATTCACGAATTCTCGGGCGGGCAGCGCCAGCGGATCGCCATCGCCCGCGCGCTGATTATCCGGCCAGAGTTAATCCTTTTTGATGAGGCGGTCAGCGCGCTGGATGTCTCGGTCCGGGCGCAGATCCTTGATCTGCTGGCCGAGCTTTGCAGCCATTATGACCTGACTTACCTTTTCATCTCGCATGACCTGTCGGTGGTGCGCACGGTGACAGATCGCGTGCTGGTGATGCAGTCCGGCAGGATCGTAGAGGCCGGAGAGACCGCGCAGGTCTTTGACGCGCCGCAGCACGCCTATACCAAATCGCTGATCGCCGCTGCCCCGGTTTTGCCGGACCTGTCCCAGTCCGTAGGCTAGGCTTTTGCACCTTGATTGCAGCGTGTCGGTCAGTTGCATTGATCGCGATGGCAATCCGACCTAACCTGAATTCGGGGATTCCCGCCACAAGGGCATGTCTGCATGCGGTCTGAACGGCGTGTGTAAAATTTCCTAGCCCAGTCAATTGCCTGAAGGCTGCGGCGCTCTACTTGTGAATGCAATGGGGTCCACCTAAAGGGTGGTCCGCCAAATATAACAATGGGAGACATCTTATGAAAATGTTCAAAATGCTCGCGATGACCGGTGCCATGGTGGCCGGCACTGCGGCCATGGCTCAGGAAAAATTCATCACCATCGGCACCGGTGGCCAGACGGGCGTTTATTTTGTCGTCGGTCAGTCGATCTGCCGTCTGGTGAACCGCGGCACAGCGGACCACAACCTGAAATGCACCGCGCCGTCGACCGGCGGGTCCATCGCCAACATCAATGCGATCAAAGCAGGCGACATGGATATGGGCGTTGCACAGTCTGACTGGCAGTTCCACGCTTACAACGGTTCTTCGCAGTTCGAAGGTGACAAGTTCGACAACCTGCGCGCGGTCTTCTCCGTACATGGTGAGCCGTTTAACGTCATCGCCCGTGCCGACAGCGGCATCGAGTCCTTTGACGACCTCAAAGGCAAGCGCGTCAACATCGGCAACCCCGGTTCCGGTCAGCGCGCCACCATGGAAGTCGTGATGGACGCCAAGGGCTGGACGCTGGACGATTTCGCACTGGCGTCCGAACTGAAGCCGGCCGAGCAGGCCGCCGCACTGGGCGACAACAAAGTGGATGCGATCATCTACACCGTTGGTCACCCGAATGGTTCGATCCAAGAAGCCGTTTCGACCATCGACGCCAAGCTGATCCCCGTAGACGGTGACGCGATCCAAGGTCTGATCGACGACAACCCTTACTACGCCGAGGCCACCGTGCCGGGCGGCATGTACAAGGGCACCGACGAAGACGTGAAAACCTTTGGCGTGAAAGCGACATTCGTCACATCCGCCGATGTGGATGACGATGTGGTCTATCAGGTCGTCAAAGCCGTCTTTGACAACTTCGACCGTTTCAAGCGTCTGCACCCGGCGTTTGAGAATCTGACCCAAGAAGAGATGATCTCGGGCGGTCTGTCTGCTCCGCTGCACTCCGGTGCAGAGAAGTATTACAAAGAGCAAGGTTGGATCGAGTAATCTTCGCGTGACATGATAGCTCTGGCGGCGGTACGCTGCCGTCAGAGACCCGAAAAAACAATATGCGCATCCATCCTAAGGTGGAGCCGACAGGGGGACGATATGTCTGAGAAGGACCAGCAACAGGCGGCGGCTGTCGAAACCGCCGCAACCGGTGACCGGGGCGGATTGAGCCAGGCGGAACTGGACGAACTTGTCGCTTCTTCTGATACGGGCGGCCGTGCTGTCAGCGGGCTGATGGGCACCTTGCTGCTGTTGGTGGCATTGGCTTGGTCCCTGTTCCAACTCTATATCGCGTCACCTATTGGTCTGTTCAACGATACGCTGGCCCGTTCCATTCACTTGGGCTTTGCCGTATTCCTTGGCATCATGGTGTTCCCGGCCACGCGCACCAGCTTTCAGGTGGCGCTTGGCGTCATTGTTCCTGCCGTTCTGGCCGCACTCTTTATGGTCAGCACCAAGGATTCGACCGCCGTTTGGTGGATCCCGATCCCCGCAGCCTTTGTCATTGCCACGGTGCTCCTCGGCTCCCCGAAGAACCGCATTCCGATCTGGGAATGGGCCTTGGCCATCGTCGGCACCTTTTGCGCACTATATCTTTTTATCTTCTACCGCGAGATTGCCAACCGCGTCGGCGCGCCGATCCTACCTGACTATATCGCCGGGGTTACCGGACTGTTAATTCTGCTTGAAGCCACCCGTCGCGCGCTTGGTCCCGCGCTGATGATCGTGGCGAGCCTGTTTTTGTTCTACACCGTGCTTGGGCCTCAAATGCCCAGCATCATCGCGCATAAAGGCAACAGCCTGAGCGAGATCGTAAACCACCAGTGGATCACCACTGAAGGCGTCTTTGGCATCGCGCTTGGCGTCTCGACTTCTTTCGTGTTCCTTTTCGTATTGTTCGGTTCGCTGCTCGACCGGGCGGGCGCGGGTAACTATTTTATCCAAGTTGCCTTCAGCCTCATGGGCCATATGCGTGGCGGTCCGGCGAAGGCAGCGGTTGTCGCCTCGGCGATGACCGGACTGATTTCTGGCTCCTCCATCGCCAACGTTGTCACCACCGGCACCTTTACCATTCCGCTGATGAAGAAGGTCGGCTTTAGCTCGGAAAAAGCGGGCGCGGTCGAGGTGGCATCGTCGGTCAACGGGCAGATCATGCCACCCGTCATGGGCGCTGCGGCCTTCTTGATGGTCGAATATGTCGGCATCCCCTATTTCGACGTGGTTAAACACGCCTTTCTGCCTGCGGTGATTTCCTACATCGCGCTGGTCTACATCGTGCATCTTGAAGCGATGAAGGCCGGGATGCAGGGTTTGCCGCGCGCCTATACGCCCAAGCCGCTGGTGCAGCAGTTGATCGGCATCGCCTTTGCGATCATCGCGATCTGCGCGCTGTCCTTTGCCGTCTATTACCTGATGGGCTGGATCCGCCCGGCCTTCCCTGAGACGGCGGGATATATCATCTTTGTCTTCCTCACGGCGGTCTATGTCGGCTTGCTTTATGTGGCGAGTAAAGAAGAACCGCTCAAGTTGGACGATCCCAATGCTGAGGTGACATCGCTGCCGATGCCCGGGCCGACCGCGCGGTCGGGGCTGCATTTCATCCTGCCCGTGGTCGTGCTGGTCTGGGCGCTGATGGTTGATCGCCTGTCCCCCGGCCTCTCGGCCTTCTGGGCTGCGGCTTATATGATTTTTATCCTGCTGACACAGCGCCCGTTGATGGCGATGTTCCGTGGCGAAAGCCAGTTCGTGAACGACGTGAAAGCGGGTGTGCTTGACCTGATCGACGGTCTGGTCACCGGTGCCCGTAACATGATCGGTATCGGCATCGCCACGGCAACGGCGGGTATCATCGTTGGCGCAGTCAGCCAGACCGGTGTCGGCTCGGCATTGGCGGATGTGGTTGAGGTGCTGTCGGGCGGCAATATTCTTGCCATCCTCTTCCTGACGGCGGTGCTGTCGCTGATCCTTGGCATGGGCTTGCCAACCACAGCCAACTACATCGTCGTGTCGGCGCTACTGGCCCCGGTGATCGTGACGCTGGGCCAGCAGAACGGTCTGATCGTGCCGCTGATCGCGGTGCACCTCTTCGTCTTCTACTTCGGCATCATGGCCGATGTGACCCCGCCGGTGGGGTTGGCGAGTTTCGCCGCCGCCGCCGTGTCGGGCGGTGATCCGATCCGCACTGGCTTGGTCGCCTTCTTCTACTCCCTGCGTACTGCCGCGCTGCCGTTCCTGTTTATCTTCAACACGGAACTGCTGCTGATCGGGGTCAACTGGGGGCAGGGGCTGTTCATCTTTGTCGTGGCAACTGTGGCGATGCTGCTCTTTGCCGCCGCGACCCAAGGCTGGTTTTTGGCCCGTAACCGTTTTTATGAAACCATCGCGCTGCTGCTGATTGCCTTTACCCTGTTCCGTCCGGGCTTTTGGATGGACATGGTCTATCCGCCCTATAGCGAAGAAGCCCCGACAGAAATCGTGCAGGCGGCAGAGGAAACACCGGCGGGCGAACGGCTCCGACTACGGGTGTCGGGCGTGAACGATCTGGGCGATCCGCTGGAGTTCGTGGCGCTGCTGCCGATTGGCGCGGGAGAGACGGGGGCCGAGAAGCTGGAGGCTTCGGGTCTGATGTTCCGCGAGGAAGGCGATAAGATGATCATCGACGATGTGATCTACGACAGTCCCGCGCAATCGGCCGGTCTGGACTGGGATCAAGAAGTGCTGCGCGTACTTAAACCCGTGCCCCAGCCCAGCAAGTATTGGATGTTCATCCCCGCGCTCTTGCTGCTGGCGCTGGTCGTCTTCCTGCAACGGGGCCGTGCTGCGCGCGAAACGCGCAAGCCCGCGACAGCCTGAGGAGGGCGCACCATGTTTGATAATATTCTGCTGACCGTTGACCTGAGCGACCCTAAATCTTGGGAAAAGGCGCTCCCTCAGGCGATTGATATGATCCGCTTGTCCAAAGGCACCTTGCATATCCTCTCTGTCGTGCCGGACATGGGCACGCCGCTGGTCGAAGGGTTTTTCCCCGCCGACTACGAAAAACAGGCCACAGGCCGCGCGGCCAAGGCGCTGGAAAAACTTGTCGAGCGGGAAGTGCCTGATGACGTAAAGGTGAAGCAGCACCTAAAATTCGGCAAGATCCACCGAGAGGCGCTGAAAACGATAAAGAAATCAAACGCCGATCTGGTGGTCATGGGATCTGAGCACCCTGACAGCCTGCGCGAATTCCTCGTCGGCTCCAACGCAGACCGCATTGTGCGCCGTTCGCCTGTTTCCGTTCTGGTCGTGAGGGCGTAAGACACGTGGATCGCGGAGATAAGCAGGGAAATGGTCCATTGCGCCGCGTTGTTCGGAGTATTCACGCATGACCCCCTTCGCGATTGCCGGCGTGCAAATGTACGTCAACGCCCTCCAGCCCAATGTTGAGGGCATGATCCAGCGGCTCGACATCCTGATGGCGCGCTTTCCTTGGACGCAGATGGTCCTGTTCTCCGAATTGGCGCCCTTTGGCCCGCTTGACCGGTTTGCCCTGCCACCCGAGAATGAAACGATTGAGCAGTTCCAGGCGGCTGCCCGGCGGCATCGCGTATGGCTGATCCCCGGCTCGATGTTCCTCAAGCATCCGGAAGATGGGCGGGTCTATAACACCTCCGTCGTCATCAACCCCGAAGGCGAAGTGGTGCGCCGCTATGCCAAGATGTTCCCGTTCCGGCCCTATGAGGCCGGGATCGCGGCAGGCAATGAATTCTGCATCTTCGACGTGCCGGATGTGGGCCGCTTTGGCCTGTCGATCTGCTATGACATGTGGTTCCCCGAGACGACGCGCCAGCTGACCTCTCAGGGTGTCGAAGTGCTATTGCACCCCGTTTTGACCGGCACCACCGATCGCGATGCCGAGCTTGCCATCGCGCGGGCCACGGCGGCGCAGTTCCAGTGCTATATCTTCGACGTGAACGGTCTGGGCGCGGGCGGCGTGGGTAAATCCTGCGTGGTTGATCCGACCTCAATGGTTTTGCACCAGTCGGCAGGCCAAGAAGACATGTTCCCGATTGAGATCGATCTCAACATGGTGCGCCGCCAGCGTGAAACGGGCATGAAAGGCTTGGGCCAACTGCTTAAATCCTTCCGGGACCGCCCGACAGACTTCCCTGTTTATGACCGCGAAAGCGGCGCGGATGCCTTCCTGCACACCCTCGGTCCGCTTGAGATTCCACAGCAGGGCAGCCGCGCGGGTCTGCATGTCGATGTGCCAGCGCAACAGGTGCCTGCCGATATTCCGACCTACAAAGGCAAGAACGGTTTCCCACCCGAGCCGCTAGCCAGCCCCACCGCCGGCACTGCGCCGGAGGTGGCCCAAGCACCGGTACCCGCAGCCCCCGCGGCGGCGATGCCCGATCCACAGACAACGCCCGACACACCCGGGCTGAACGAAAATACCAGCGGCTAGGCCGGGGCGAGGTTCGCGCAAAGCGTGACCTGAAGCATCGGTCGGCCCTCCAGCAGAGGACGACTGATGCATTCTATGAACGACTATTCCTCGGCCATTCAACTGCGGTCGGATCGGTGGAGCGCCCTGCGCGCCGCCACCACCGCCATGGCACGTGACCCCAAGAACAAGGGCGCGGCACAAGGGCGTAAGGAAATTGAGGCGCTGTTCGACTCGCTGGCCCTGATTGAGCCCTATTGGGCCTTCCCGGGGATGAGCGCCTTTGACCATATGCGCCGCCAGTTCGCGCATGGCAATTTCGAGGATCTGGCCTTTGCAGTGAACCGTGTGACCCGTGCGTTGACCACCGGCGCCTATCGCCGCCGCACGATCCCACTGGAACGCGACAGTCTGGATCAGGACGAGCACGACGACGAGGCGATGCTCCCGCCCGAGGCACGGGCGTTGGCGAAACCCTATTTCGAAGTGCTGATCGTCGACAATGTAAGCGAACAGCAAGAGCGCTGGCTGCGCAGCAACGTCACCCGCATGCGCCGCACCGAAGACCCGTTTATCTATGAGGCGGTCGTGGTGCCCAGCCTTGAGGACGCGCTGATTGCGGTGATGTTCAACCACAACATCCAGGCGATTGTGGTGCGTCCGGGGCTGACGCTGAAATCGAAAGTCGATCAGCAGATCCTGACCCGCTACCTTGCCCGCGCGGGGGGGCGCGATGAGATTGATGCGCTGGAACCGGAAAGCTATGGCCCCGAACTCTGCCGCATGATCGCCAAGGTCCGCCCCGAATTGGACGCCTATCTCGTGACCGAACGCTCGGTTGAGGACATCGCCGGGCTTGATCTGGGCATCTGTCGGCGGGTTTTCTACAACCAAGAAGACTTTATGGAGCTGCACCTTAACATCCTGCGCGGGGTACAGGCGCGGAACAAATCGCCCTTCTTCACGGCGTTGGTGGAATACTCCAAACAGCCAACCGGTGTCTTTCACGCCATGCCCATCAGCCGCGGCAAGTCGATCTCGCGCTCGCACTGGATTCAGGACATGGGGGCGTTCTACGGGCCTAACATCTTCCTTGCAGAGACTTCGGCAACCTCCGGCGGCCTCGACAGTCTGCTTGAGCCGCATGGCCCGATCAAAGAGGCGCAGGAACTGGCAAGCCGCGCTTTCGGCTCTAAACAGACGTTTTTCGCCACCAACGGCACCTCGACCTGCAACAAGATCGTCGTGCAGGCGCTGGTTCGGCCCGGCGACATCGTGCTGGTCGACCGAGACTGCCACAAGAGCCACCACTACGGCATGGTGCTGGCCGGCGCGCAGGTCAGCTATCTCGACAGCTACCCGCTGAATGAATACTCGATGTACGGTGCCGTGCCCCTGCGCGAGATCAAGCACCGTTTGCTGGAGTTGAAAGCGGCGGGCAAGCTCGACCGGGTGCGGATGCTCCTGCTGACCAACTGCACCTTTGACGGGCTGGTCTATAACGTTGAGCGGGTGATGGAGGAATGTCTGGCGATCAAGCCTGACCTCATCTTCCTCTGGGACGAGGCATGGTTCGCATTCGCCCGGTTTAGTCCCACATATCGCCAGCGAACGGCGATGAACGCGGCCAATACACTGCGCGAGAAATTCAAGTCTGACGCCCATGCCGACGCCTATGAGGCGCAGCAGAAAACGCTGAAAGACGCGGATGACGAGACCCTACTCAACACCCGGCTGATCCCGCCGCCCCACGCGCGGGTGCGGGCCTATGCCACGCAATCGACCCATAAAACCCTGACATCGCTGCGCCAAGGCTCAATGATCCACGTCAACGATCAGGACTTCAAAGGGGAGGTCGAGCAGAGCTTTCACGAAGCCTATATGACCCACACCTCAACCTCGCCGAACTACCAGATCATCGCTTCACTGGATGTTGGCCGACGGCAGGTGGAACTGGAAGGGTTCGAATTTGTCCAGCGGCAGGTCGAAGCGGCGATGTCCATGCGCCGCGCGATCAGCGAACACGCCCTGCTGCGGAAATATTTCAAAGTGCTCTCCGCCGGCGACATGATCCCCGAACAGCACCGCGAAAGCGGCGTCACCAGCTATTATGACGTAGAGCAGGGCTGGACTGATATGTGGGATTGTTGGGAGCAGGATGAGTTTGTACTCGACGCCACCCGCGTGACCTTGGCCGTTGGCGGCACCGGTTGGGATGGCGATACCTTCAAGACGCAGATCCTGATGGATAAATACGGCATCCAGATCAACAAGACCTCGCGCAATACCGTGTTGTTCATGACCAACATCGGCACCACGCGCTCTTCGGTCGCCTATCTGATCGAAGTGCTGGTAGAGATCGCCAAATCGCTCGACGATCTTTTGGACGATGCCAGCCGGATGGAACGGCTGTCGTTTGACCGGCGTGTGACCAACCTGATGGAAAACTACCCCCCGCTGCCGGATTTCAGTTGCTTCCACGAAGCCTTCCGCGCCGCAGACACGCCTGAGGGGGACATTCGGACGCCCTTCTTCCTCGCCTATGATGAGAAAAACTGTGACTACCTCGACCTGAACGGCTCGCTCCAAGAGGCGATGGACGCGGGCGAGACCGTGGTCTCGGCCAGTTTCATCATTCCCTATCCGCCCGGCTTTCCGATCCTTGTCCCCGGACAGGTCGTCAGTCAGGAAATTCTCGATTTCATGCGTGCTTTGGACGTGAGCGAGATCCACGGATACCGGCCCGATCTGGGCCTGCGCGTCTTTACCGCGGAGGCGCTGAAGCGCGTGCGCCGCAAAGACCTTTCTTCTTCACCCGTTTGACCAAAAGGACCAACGACATGGCAACAGTACTTAAAAATATCTCTGAAATCCGCCGGTTCTTTCACCGAAACGAAGACCCTGTTTATTTCATTTCGGCCACCAACTTTAACCTGTTGGGGTTGGATGAATGGGTAAAGAACTTCAAATACATCTGCTACATCGATTGCTACGGCGGCAAGCACCCGAACGTCTTTTGCCCCTCGGAACAGCCCCATGCGGAGTTCCAGAGCATCGAGGACATCAACAACTACCTGCTGCAGCACAAAGAGGTCATCGACTTCATCAAGCGCCGTGGCGGCAAGCCCAAGTTCGTCTTTTTGATGTTCGATGAAGAGACGGAGCGGCTGTCCAAGGAGCTTGGTGCGGACGTCTGGTTCCCCAAGGCCAAGCTGCGCCAGTCGATGGACAACAAGATCGAAACCGTCCGCATCGGCAACAAGGCGGGCGTGCCTTCCGTGCCGAACGTTCTGGCCGAGGTGAAGTCTTACGACGACCTGAAAAAGACCTGCGAGATGGCCGGGATCGGTCATGATCTGGTGCTGCAATCGGCCTATGGCGACAGCGGGCACACTACGTTCTTTATTAAGTCCGAGGCTGATTTCCGTCGCCATGAGAGCGAGATCGTCGGCGAGGGCGAAATCAAAATCATGAAGCGCATCGATTGCCGGGGTGCGGCGATTGAGGCCTGCGCCACAAAGGAAGGCACGATCGTTGGCCCGCTGATGACCGAGCTAGTCGGCTTCAAAGAGCTGACCCCCTATCGCGGCGGCTGGTGCGGCAATGAGATTCTTGCGACGGCCTTCCCGCCCAAGGTGCGCGAAAAAGCCCGCGATCTGACCTTCAAGTTTGGTGAGCAACTGCGCAAAGAAGGGTATCGCGGCTATTTCGAACTCGATTTCCTGATCGACAAAAAAACCGGCGATCTTTGGCTGGGCGAGCTGAACCCGCGCATCACCGGGGCGTCTTCGATGACCAACCACGCGGCTTTCGCCCATGCCGACGCGCCTTTGTTCTTGTTCCACTTGCTCGAGTTCAGCCGTAAGAAATTCGATCTGGATGTGGATGAGCTAAACGCCCGCTGGGCCGACCCTGAGATGATCGATGGTTGGAGCCAGATGGTGATCAAGCACACCGATGACAGCGTCGACATCTGTACCGATGCGCCTGAGACCGGCATCTATAAGATGAAGGAAGACGGCAGCGTGGTCTTTGACCGCTTCGATTATCACCGCCGCGCGGTGGAATCGGAGAACGAAGCCTTTTTCCTGCGCATCCTGCAACCGGGTGATTACCGCTATGAAGGGGCCGACATTGGCATCCTTGTGACGCGGGGTCGTTCAATGACCAAGTCTTTCCAGTTGAATGAGCGGGCGAAAAAGTGGATCCACGGGATCAAGCGCAGCGTAGAGGGCAAACCCCTGCCCACCGCGTCTGCTGGTCCGGAACTCTCTGATCCGGCGTTCAAGATCCTGTAGCAAGATGAAAGGCCGCGATGTACTGGCGCGCAATGTCCGAAGACCAGCCCGGCCCCAAGTGGGCCGGTCTCTTCGCGGCCTATTGGCCTGACTACCACGCGTGGTGGCTGAAGGAGGGGGAGGCCGCGCGCCCGACCTATGCCCAATGCCGCCGCGCGTTGGTCAAACATATGCCAGAGATGGCACCGCTTTATGATGAACTCTGCACACTTGCGGGTGGCAGCGATCATGCAGCCCGGTTCCTTAGTTTCTATTGTCCGCCGCCCTATCTTTCAGCTTGCTCCCAAGCGATCTGGGCCGGGAAGGAGCCGGTCATGGTGCGCAACTATGATTACAATCCTAACGCATTTGACGCGATGGTGCTGCGCACGAATTGGCAGGGTCGTCAGGTTATGGGCACCTCGGACGGTCTGTGGGGGCTGGTTGATGGGGTGAATGACGCGGGGCTGTCGATCTCGCTGACCTTCGGCGGGCGGCGTGTGGTGGGCGAAGGGTTCGGCGTGCCGCTGATCCTGCGTTATGTGCTACAAACCTGCGAAACCGCGCAGGAGGCGGGCGAGGTGCTATCGCGCGTGCCGACGCATATGAGCTACAATGTCACCGTTCTAGACCGCAAGCGTAACTACCTGACCGCAATGATGGCACCCGACCGCCCGGCGGTCATCACCCGTGCCGCGGTGGCAACGAACCATCAAGAAAGCGTTGAGTGGATTAGCCATGCACGGTTCACCGCAACAGTTGAGCGTGAACGCTATCTCTTACAGCGGTTGCGGCTGCACCGCGATCCGGAAGAGAAATTTATCGGCGCGTTTCTGAAACCACCGCTTTACTCCACGGCTTTTAACGCGGGTTTTGGCACACTTTATACCGCGGTTTACCGACCACGAAAGCGCCAGATGGAACTGCGCTGGCCCGGAACAACCTGGGCACTTTCCTTAAGTGAGTTTACCGAGGGCGCGCGTCAGGTGCTTGTACCGGGAGCGGCATGAGCACGGCAGAACGCAAAGGGCCGCTGGCCTCGCTAAGGGTGGTGGAATTTTCGGGCCTGGGGCCTGCGCCACTTGCTGGGCAATTGTTGGCTGATTTGGGTGCCGATGTCATCACCATAGACCGCAAAGCTGCACCGGGGGATCCCGCCGACATCAACAGGCGTGGCAAGCGGTCGGTGGTGCTTGACCTCAAAACTCCCGAAGGCCATGCGGCAGCGCGGGCGATGATCTCGTCTGCCGATGTGCTGATCGAAGGGTTCCGACCCGGCGTGATGGAGCGTTTGGGCCTCGGCCCGACAGATTGCTCCGAAAAGCTGATCTATGGCCGCATGACTGGCTGGGGCCAGACCGGCCCATGGGCGCAGACGGCGGGGCATGACATCAATTATCTGGCTCTAACAGGGGCTCTGCACGCCATGGGCAGCGCCGATGCGCCCCCGGTGCCGCCGCTCAACATGGTGGCTGACTACGGGGGCGGGACGATGTTTTTGCTGTTCGGTATCCTTGCTGCAGTGATTGAGCGTGGCGTGACCGGCAAAGGTCAAATTGTCGATGCGGCGATGGTCGACGGGGTGCCCGCGATGATGGGGCTGATCCACGGTATGTTCGCCCAAGGCACATGGTCTGAGGCCCGCGCCGCGAATTGGCTCGACGGTGCCGCTCCGTTTTACCGCTGCTACACCTGTGCCGATGGCAAGTTCGTCGCTGTGGGGGCGTTAGAGCCGCAATTCTACGCAATCTTGCTAGAGAAATTGGACCTTCCGGCTGACTATGGGTCAAGCCAAAATGACACCGCAACTTGGGCCGAGCGCACTGCCGAATTTGCCGCCGCTTTCGCAACGCGCAGCCGCGACGATTGGGCGGCGCATTTCGACGGCTCAGATGCCTGTGTGGCACCGGTCCTCAGCTTTTCCGAAGCCCCGGATCATCCGCAGATGGCATCGCGTGGTAATATGTTAAAAATGAACGGCGTGCTTCAATCGGGCCACGCCCCGCGCTTTGGGTCCGGAGTGCCGGTAATGCCGAGCCTACCCCGCCCAATCGGCGCGGATACCGAGGCGGTTCTGGCAGAAATTGGCGTGTCATTAAGTCGCCCATGAAAAACCCCCGGCCAAACGACCGGGGGTAAATCGCACATCGAAATGCGTAGCCTAGGCGGCCTCGCGCTCGTGTTTGCCTTCTTCGATCTCCTCGACAATCTTAGCCACAAATGCGTCCAGATCTTCGGGCGAACGGCTGGTAATGATGCCTTGATCGGCGACCACTTCGCTGTCTTCGTAATGCGCACCGGCGTTCTTCACGTCCGTCGCGATAGAGCCAAAGCAGGTCGCCTTGCGGCCTTTGATAATGCCTGCTTCGATCAGCAGCCAAGGCGCGTGACAAATCGCGGCAACGGTTTTTCCGCTGTCGTGGAACGAGCGGATCAACGCCACGGCATCCTTATTGGCTCGCAGCAGGTCGGGGTTGATCTGGCCGCCGGGCAGTACGATGCCCTGATAGTCGTCTACATTCACGTCCTTAAGCGCCAAATCGGCGGGGGTGGTGTTGCCCCAATCGTCTTCGTCCCAGCCCTTGATCTCATTCCCGTCGGGGGTGGCCACATGTACGGTGGCACCGCGCCCGCGCAGGTCGTTCAGGGGTTTTTCCAACTCGGACTGCTCAAAGCCGTTGGTGGCGAGGATCAGGATCTTTGCATTGCTGATATCGGTCATTGCTTTCTCCTTTGTGATTTCTGCTAGACTAACGAGGGGCAGGCCCGACTGTTCCGGTCACGTTCGCGAGAGCGCGAGCATCCGCCGGTGCAGATACGCCACAGGGTCGGGAATATTTGTTGATACGTTGGGGGGCGGCATCATATATCCACTCAGAATGGATCACCCTGACACACCTCTTGCCGAATTGCCGCTGGACGAGATCATCGTCTGCCCGCAGTGCGATGCCGTTTACCGGCTGCAGCGCCCCGCTGATGGGGAGCGTGCGGCCTGTGAGCGTTGCCATACGGCCCTGATCACTCCGCGTGATAATGCCGGGCTGCAAATCATCGCTGTGGCGGTGGCGGTCATGGTGTTGATTATCGGCGCGTCGGTCTTTCCGTTTTTGACGATCGATGCGGCGGGCAACCGCAATGCTGTTTCGGTGCTGGATGCCGCGCTGGCTTTTGCCGGGGGTCCAATGATCTTGCTGTCCTTGGCCACGGCAGCGCTGATCTTTTTCATCCCGCTGCTGCGGGTGTTGCTGACGCTTTACGTTCTGGTTCCAATTGTGTTGGATCGCCCGCCCGCGCGTCATGCTGTGGCGGCCTTTAGCTTGTCAGAGGAACTGCGCCCTTGGTCTATGGCCGAGGTCTTTGCGATTGGCTGTGCCGTGGCATTGGTCAAAGTGGCCGATCTGGCGGATGTCGGCTTTGGGCCGGCCTTTTACATGTTCGGCGCGTTGGTGGTGCTTGTCATCGCGCAGGACAGATTCTTATGCAAGTGGTCCGTATGGAACTCTCTGGAACATCCCAAGAAATCCTGAGCGCACGGGATCTGGGCATCGTCGCCTGCACCCGTTGTAGCAAGCCCGCGCCAATGGGCGCGCAGACCTGCAGCCGTTGCGGGCATCGACTGGTGTCCCGCGACCGGCAGAGCCTGCAACGTGTCTGGGCGTTTTGGACGGTTGGGCTGATGTGCTACATTCCCGCGAACACCTATCCGATGCTTAAGACCCGGACGCTGTTTCAGGTGGATGAAAGCACGATCATCGGTGGGGCAGTCGAACTGGCGCATCACGGCAACTGGGGGATCGCTTTTATCATCCTCTTTGCGTCCGTCGTCATTCCGCTCGCTAAATTCATGGCCGTGGCCTTTCTTGCGATCAGCGTCAAACAGCGCTCTGTTACGTCGCAGCGGCAGCGGCATTACCTGTACGAAGTGGTTGAGTACATTGGCCGTTGGTCAATGATCGATATCTTTGTGGTTGCGATTTTGTCGTCTCTGGTGCAACTCAAATCACTGGCAGCCATCAATCCCGGTACCGCGAGCATCTTTTTCGCTCTCTCCGTGATTTTTACCATGTTAGCCGCACAAGCGTTTGATACCCGCATGATCTGGGATACTCAGACCAAGGACGAGGGCCTGAAAACCAATGACTAAGACGCCTCCCGACCTGCCGATTTCTCCGACCCGCAAGATGTTTCTTAGTGGGGCGTCGGTGATCTGGATCATCCCGATCCTTGCGCTGATCGTGGCGCTTTTTGTGGCGTACCGTTCCTATGCCGAACGGGGCCCGTTGATCGTTATCGAGTTTGAAGAAGGCGCTGGTATTTCTGCTGGAGAGACCGAATTGCGCTTTCGCGATGTGACGGTCGGGGTGGTCGAAAAAGTCGGTTTCACATCGGACCTTGAAAGGGTGACGGCGCATATCCGCCTCGATAAAGATGTGGCGCCCTATATCGACAATGGTGCGGTGTTTTGGATCGTACAGCCAGAGGTCACCGCGCAGGGGATCACCGGCCTCAGCACTGTGCTGAGCGGTGTCTACATCGAAGGTTCGTGGGACCAACAGGTTGGCCCGGTTGCCGAGCGCTTTCAGGGATCATCAACCGAGCCATTGATCCGCGGCGGTCAAGGCGGGCTTGAGATTGCTTTTCGCTCTACAGCCAATGGCCAGCTGACCGACAATGCGCCGATCCTCTATAAGGGCATCGAAGTGGGCCGCGTAGGCTATGCCAAAATCGCCCCGCGCGGCAACTTTGCCATCGTCGAGGCACTGATCTTTGAAGAGCACCGGCAACTTATCAATGAATCCACCCGTTTCTGGGACGCCTCCGGCTTTAGCGTCAACATTGGCCCCGCGGGGGCCGAGATTGACTTTTCCTCGCTCGCCACCCTTGTAGGCGGCGGGATCACCTTTGACACTTTCGTCTCAGGCGGGGCGCAGGTGTCTGACGGGACAGTGTTTGAGATCTACCCCGACAAGGAAACCGCGCGGAACTCTGTCTTTAACGCGTCCGAAGTCGATCCGCTCAAGATGAGCGTCGTTTTTGACGATAATATTTCGGGCCTGATTGTCGGCGCCCCGGTTGAGATGAGCGGGCTTGAGATTGGCGAGGTTGAGACCCTTTCTGGTCTCGTGGATTTCGAACGCTTTGGCGACAGCCGCGTGCGGTTGAATGCGATCCTGTCGATCCAACCGGCGCATCTTGGGCTTCAGGATGACGTGACCGCCGATGCCGCGCTGGCGTTTTTGAAAGAACGTGTGGAAAACGGTCTGCGCGCGCGGCTTGCTTCGGCCAGTCTGTTGACCGGCGGTTTGAAGGTTGAGTTCGTGGCCGTCGAAGACGCGCCCGAGGCCTCGTTGAACGAGACGGAGAATGGCCTCGCCTTGATGCCGACCACGGAAAGCGACGTCTCCGATGCTGCGGCCACGGTCGAAGGGGTCTTTACCCGCATCAACAGCCTGCCGATCGAGGAGTTGCTCAACAGCGCGATTTCCTTCCTCAATTCGGCGGAATCTTTCGTCTCTGACGAAGACCTGCGCGAAACGCCGCAAGACGTGCGGACATTGCTGAACGAATTGACCGGGCTGGTGTCCTCTGATGAGGTTAAGAACGTGCCTGTCGCCCTGAACGGAACGCTCGTTCGGGTTGAACAACTGGTTGCCAAGCTTGAGGAAGAGCGCATCGTCGAACAGCTTTCCAGCGCGTTGGATGTGGCCTCTGAAGCGGCGAATGCGGTCTCGTCGTCGGTCGAGGGCGTGCCAGAACTGGTGGAGAGCATTCAGGCGGTCGCCGCCAAGGCCGAAACCCTTGAGGTGGAAGAGTTAATCGTCGCCCTGACGGATCTTACGGAATCCGCCGATGCGGTGATCAGCACCGACGATGCGGTCGCCTTGCCGGGCGCGCTGAAACGGGCATTGGATGAGGTGAACGCCACTCTCGAAGAATTGCGTGAAGGCGGCGCGGTTGAGAATGTAAACCTAACCTTGGCCTCGGCCCGCAATGCGGCAGATAACATCGCCCTATCGGCCCGTGATCTGCCGCAGGTGGTTGAGCGTTTGACCGCGCTTTTCGCACAGGCCAGCCGCACCATCGAAGGCTATAACAAGGGTGAGCAGATCAGCCGCAGCGCTGAGCAAACCCTGCGCGACATCCAGAAAGCCGCCGATGCCCTTGCATCTTTGGCGCGGACCATTGAACGTAACCCCAATTCTCTATTGCTGGGACGGTAAAGCATGAACATTGCAAGACCCCTGATCACTTTCGGACTGCTGGCGGCTCTGGCGGCCTGCGGCGGCACTGCTGAGCGGTTTACCGTGCGTACCCCGGTGGTTACGGAGAAGACCTCTATTGCCTTTAGTTCGGTTGAAGTGCGCGATGTGTCTTTGCCGACTTATGCCGCCGCCGAAGAGATTTCTTTGCAGATGGCGGATGGCAGCCTTGTCAGTTCCACCGATGTGCTTTGGGCCGACGCGCCAGAGCGCGCCGTTGCGCTTGAGCTTAGCCAGAATCTTGCTCGGATGACGGGGCGGCGCATCGCGTCAGAGCCTTGGCCCTTTGAGGCCTTCCCCGATGCCCGTCTCGAGCTACGCTTTGCCGAGTTTGTGGCCACCGAAGCCGGTGAATTCCGCGCATCCGGACAGTATTTCGTGGCCGTTCCAGACGACCGGCGGGAGCGTTCGGGCCTGTTTGACCTAAGTGTGCCATTCAACAGAGAAGGCGGAGTGAACGCCATTGCAACGGCGCGTGGTCAACTTGTGCTCGATCTGGCCCGCTACATTGCACAGAACGGTTTGAAATAAGGCTGTCTGTCTGAAGTTACTTTGCGACAATCAACGTTCAGTCTGTTCGGAATTTTCCGAATACACTTGATTTGTGCTGGCCCTTGGCTATCTACCGTCAACGCAACTTGCCGTAGACGGGGAACAGATGGATACCACAGACCAAATCGACCAAGTTCGCGATGATTTCATCACGCGGATGGGCGTAATCGCGATGGGCGAGGGCTTGCCCCGCATGTCGGGTCAGGTCTTTGCCATGCTTGTCTTTGAGGGCGAGCCGATCGCATTTGGTGCGCTGTCGCGTCGTTTATCGGTCAGCCGGGCCACGATCAGCACGTCGATCCGCTTATTGGAAGAACGCGGCTTGATCCGGCGCATGAACAAGACCGGAGACCGGCAAGACTACTTTCAACTTGCCGATGATGCCTATGCCGCGATGACGAAATATGCGCTTGCAGGCACCCGCCACGCCAAGGCCGAGATCAACGACACAATCAACAAGCTCCCCACCGAAGCGGATGGTGTGCGTGCGCGGCTCGACTCCTTTGCGGAGTTTTACGAGACGATCAGCACCGCGCTTGATGATGTCGCAACTCGGGTAAGCAAGCCCAAGATTTGACGCGTGACCTGCAAAGACAAGGTCGCAGCGATGGAGTTCTATTAATGAGTGACACATCCCAAGAGCGTCAGACGCTCTCTTTTGATAGCGATGCCGGCTCTAAACGGTCGAAATTCATCGCTGGAGGGATCGCGCTGCTGATCGGCCTGTGGATGGGCAGCGGCTATATCCTTCCATCTGAAGAGGAGCAGGAAGCCGCGCCCGCGCCAATCGCGGCCAAAGCGGTCACAGTTGCCGTACGCGGCTCTCAGGCTGACAGTGTGACACAGGTCTTCGTGGCCGAAGGCCAAGCGCTGCCGGATCGTGATACTATGGTACGCGCGGAATCAGGGGGCGAAATCGCCGAGGTTCTGGTTGCCAAAGGTGCCGAGGTCGCAGCGGGTGATCTGATCGCCCGGCTTAGCACTGCTGCGCGCGATTCCGATCTGGCACGCGCCCGAGAGGAATTGAACCGCGCGCAGCGCGAGTATGACAATGCCGAAGCCTTGTTGAACCGAGGCGTCTCTACCGTTGATCGGGTCAGCCAAGCGCGGGCAACCTTGGCCGCAGCGCAAGCGGCTGTCACCACGGCCGAAGAAGCACTGAACAACACCGAAATTCGCGCGCCCTTTCCCGGGCGGCTTGAGATGTTGGATATCTCTGCGGGCGAGTTCGTCTCAACCGGCGAGGAAATCGCGCGGTTGGTGGATAACACCCCGCTGACGATTCAGGTGCAGGTGCCACAACAGGCGCTGAAAGACATCAAAGAAGGGCAAAATGCCGAGGTGATGTTCATCACCGGCGCAGAAGCGCAGGGCAAGGTGCAGTTCGTCTCAAGCAGCGCCAGCGCCGAGACCCGCACTTTTACCGCCGAGATTAGGGTCGAAAACGCTGATGGCGCGATCCCAGCGGGTATCTCTGCCCGTGTGCGCATTCCCACGGGCGAGACCCGCGCGCATTTCGTCTCTCCTGCAATCCTGTCGCTGGATACAAATGGCACTTTGGGTGTTAAAACGGTGAATGGCGACAATAAGGTTGTCTTTAACAAAATCGCGATCGTTCGGGCTCAGACCGACGGTATCTGGATCGCGGGCCTGCCGGATGAGAGCCAGATCATCACCATCGGGCAGGGCTTCGTGAATGATGGCGAGGTGGTCGACCCGCAGCCAGAGACAAGTAACGAAGACCCCGCCGAAGAACTGCCCTCAGCGGGCGTGCCGGAACTGGATGAACTTGAGGAAACCCCGGCGGGCAACAGCCAGATCACGGGCAGCGCCGAAGCTGCCCAGCCGGAGCAGGTGGAATGAACACACTGATCGACGCCGCTTTCAGCCGCGCACGCGTGGTGATCCTGAGCTTGGTGATGATCTTGGCCGTCGGTGCCTATGCCTATATCGGCATCCCCAAGGAAAGCTCGCCCGAGATTCCGATCCCAACACTCTATGTCTCGACCTCGCTCGAAGGCATCTCTCCGGAAGATAGCGAACGGCTGTTGGTCGAACCGCTTGAGACCGAACTCAGTGCCATTACCGGGTTGAAACAGATCACTTCCAACGGGGCTGAAGGTCATGCCTCGGTGCAGTTGGAGTTCGAGCCCGGTTTTGATTCCGACGAGGCGCTCGACAAGGTGCGCGAAGGCGTGGACCGGGCCAAGTCGGACCTGCCCGAAGACGCCACCGATCCGGTCGTGACCGAGATCAACACCGCGCTTTTTCCGATCCTGACCGCGATCCTGTCCGGCCCGGTGCCGGAACGGACGCTCAACACCATTTCGGAGGAGTTGAAGGACGCGATTGAGGGGCTGTCAGGTGTGCTTGAGGTCGATGTCGGCGGTGAGCGTACGGAACTGCTGGAGGTGCTGATCGACCCCACGGTGTTCGAGACCTACAACATCTCCTTTGAAGAGTTGATCAGCCAGATCAACCGCAACAACCGCCTGATCGCGGCGGGGGCGATTGAAAGCGGCGCGGGGCGGCTGGTGCTCAAGGTGCCGGGGCTGATCGAGAATGTCGAAGACGTCATGTCGCTGCCGATCAAGGTGCGCGGCGATACGGTGGTGACCTTTGCCGATGTCGCCACGATCCGCCGAACCTTCAAAGACCCGACTGGCTTTGCCCGCATTGATGGCCAGCCCGCGCTGGCGCTTGAGATCAAGAAACGCTCGGGCGCGAATATTATCGAGACAGTCGCGGCGGTGCGCGAATTGATTGACGAGATGCGCGCGGAATGGCCCGACAGCATCACCGTCAAATACACCCAAGACGAATCCGAGCAGGTCCAAGACATGCTCAGCGATCTTGAGGCCAATGTTATCGCGGCGGTGATCCTTGTGATGATCGTGATCGTCTGGGCCTTGGGCGTCCGCTCGGCCCTGCTGGTGGGCTTGGCCATTCCGGGGGCCTTCTTGGCCGGGGTCACGGCGCTTTGGGTTATGGGCTACACGATGAACCTCGTGGTGCTGTTTTCACTGATCCTTGTGGTGGGGATGCTGGTGGACGGGGCTATCGTGACCACCGAACTGGCCGACCGCCGCCTGCAAGAGGGGCATTCGCCCCGCGCCGCCTATGCCCATGCCGCCAAGCGCATGGCATGGCCTATCATCGCCTCGACGGCGACAACACTCAGCGTGTTTTTCCCGCTGCTGTTCTGGACCGGCACGGTGGGGGAGTTCATGAAATTCCTGCCCATCACGGTGATCCTGACCCTGACCGCATCGCTTTTCATGGCGCTGGTCTTTATCCCCGTCGTCGGCGGGATTATCGGCAAGCGCCCCCCGCAATCGGCCAAGGATAAGGCGACGCTCCATGCCGCCGAACAGGGCGACCCGCGTGACCTGAAGGGCTTTACCGGCGGCTATGTCAAACTGCTGCAATTCGCCATCCTGCGCCCGTGGATGACCCTGATCCTTGCCATCTCCATGCTGATGGGCGGCTTTACGGCCTATGCGCAATTCGGCAACGGCATCACCTTTTTCCCCGATGTAGAGCCTGATTTTGCGCAGGTGCAGGTGCGTGCGCGGGACAATTTCTCGATCTACGAACAAGACGCGCTGGTGCGGCAGGTCGAACAGCGCCTCTTTGCCTATGACGAGATCGCCAGCGTCTATGCCCGCACCGGCAGCAGCAACCGCGACAGTGCTGATCTGATCGGCACCATTCAGGTTGAGTTCACCGAGTGGGACGAACGCCGCCCCGCCGCTATCATAGGCGAGGAAATCCGGACCGAGATGGCGGCCATTCCGGGGATCGACGTGCAGGTGCAGACCGCATCGAACGGCCCCTCGGCGGGCAAACCCGTCAATCTGCGGATCAAGGCCCATGACCCGCAGGTGCAGCAGCAGGTGGTGGATCAGATTCGCGAGAAGATGGCCGATATCGGCGGTTTCACCGATGTGACCGACTCGCGCCCCCTGCCGGGGGTGGAATGGCGCATCGCCGTGAACAGGTCCGAGGCCGCGCGGTTCGGGGCCGATATCTCGACCCTCGGGCAGGCGGTGCAACTACTGACACGGGGCATCACGGTCGCGGATTACCGGCCCGACGATGCCGAAGGCTCCATCGACATCAACGTGCGCTTCCCCTCCGATGAGCGCACGCTGGAAGAGTTGCAATCGCTGCGCGTGCCGACCTCCGCAGGGCTGGTGCCGATCTCGAACTTCGTGACTTTTGAGCCGAGTCCGCGGACCGGCACGATCACGCGGGTGGATCAAGAGCGGGTGGTCACGATCGAGGCCAATGTTGCGCCGGGCGTTCTGGTGAACGACCAAACCGTCGCCCTGCGCAGCGCGATTGACGCGATGGACCTGCCGCCGGGTGTCGAGGCCTCCTTCGCCGGGGAGGCGGAGGACCAGCAGGAATCGATGATTTTCCTCGCGGGGGCGTTTATTACCGCGATTTTCCTGATGTTCGTGATCCTCGTGATCCAATTCAACAGCTTTTACCAAGCCTTCGTCGTCATGTCGGCCATCGTCTTTTCGATCGCCGGGGTGCTCTTTGGCCTGCTGATTACCGGACGGCCCTTCGGGGTGGTCATGGGCGGCATCGGGGTGATCGCGCTGGCGGGGATCGTGGTGAACAACAATATCGTTCTGATCGACACCTATAACGATCTCAAGAAACTGGGGCTGTCGCCGCTAGAGGCCGCCTTGCGCACCGGGGCGCAGCGTTTGCGGCCCGTGGTGCTGACCTCGGTCACCACGGCGCTTGGCCTGATGCCCATGGTGATCGGCCTCAACATCAACTTCTTCACCCGCGAGATCGTCTATGGCGCGCCATCAACGCAGTGGTGGACCGAACTAAGTTCGGCCATTGCGGGCGGTCTGGTGGTTGCCACGGTGCTGACGCTCGTGGTGACACCGGCGATGTTGATGTTGGGAGAGAAGAAAGCGAGCCGCGGCGCGCCCACCCCGAAAGAGGCAGAGCCCGCAGCGGTCTGATAGGTCTTAGGCGGCCTTGTCGGCCTTGTCTTCGGTCAGGATCGTATAAAGCGTTGCCGGGTCTGGGTTCGACCGCAGCTTGGTACAGATGCTGCTGTCACGCAATGTGCGGGCAACCAGTGCCAGCGCCTTGAGGTGCTCCACCCCCGCATCTTCGGGGGCGAAGAGGGCAAAGGCCACATCGACCGGCTGACGGTCGACCGAAGAGAAATCAATCGGCTTGTCCAGCAAGACGAAGGCACCGACGACCTTGTCGATGCCATTCATTCGCGCATGAGGCAGGGCGACACCATGACCAACGCCGGTCGGCCCGAGGGTCTCGCGCGTCATCAGCGCATCCACCACCTGACCGGCCGGCAGCCCATAGGCCTGCTGGACGAGTTCGCCGATATCCTGCATCAGACGCTTCTTGCTCGAAGCCGAAGTCAAAACCTTCACGGCCTCTGGCTTGAGGAGTTTGCCGAAATCCATTCCGCTCGCCCTGCTCTTTGGCGGAGTTTACCGCCGTGGGTTACGAAGGGTCGATCCAGCCGATGTTGCCGTCTTCGCGGCGGTACACGACATTCATCCCTTCCTGGCCTTCCTTGCGAAACAATAGCACTGGATCGCCCGACAATTCCATCTGCATCACTGCTTCGCCGACAGACAAAGTTGGTACCTTCGTCTGCATCTCTGCAATGATCATGGGTTGGAGGGTATCAGGTTCCTGCGCATCTGAATCGCTGTCTGACGCGAGGATATAGGAGGATGCCCCCAGAAGTTCAACCGGTTCGGCGCGATCTTTGTGATGGTCCTTCAGGCGGCGCTTATAGCGGCGCAGCTGTTTCTCCATCTTTTCGCAGCAGCTATCGAAGGCGGCATAGATCTCTGTCGCCTTGGCCTTGGCCGACGCGTTGAGACCGGTGGAAAGATGCACAGTTGCCTCACAGGCAAATTCGTGGCCCGTTTTGGAAAACACCACCATGGCATCGGTCGGGCGTTCGGCATACTTGCCAACCGCCTCGTCCAGTTCCGTCCGGACATGTGTCCGGAGCGCATCGCCAATGTCGATCTGTTTGCCACTGATCTGATACCGCATATCGTCTCCTTGTCTTTCTTGTTCCGAACATTGCCAAACGGTCCACGAGTGTGGAACGGGGGCAATTATCAGATATGGAGGAATGGTGCTGCGACCAGGATGATTTTGACCGTTCCTTCGCGGGAAGGGCGATGCAGGATCAAACAGGAACGCGATTTCACCATAGATCAATGAGGCCGCTTTTCCGTTTGAAAGTCAATGGCGCCGATGACGCCGATGGCGTTTAATGATTACAATCAGAGCGGTTTCTTGCAAAGCGCAGGCAATGCTTCGCCGGGCGCTCGCCAATTGGCAAGAAAGCGCTAAGTCTTAGGAAATGCGGAAGTTATCGCCCAAGTAGACGCGGCGCACATTCTCGTTTTGCACAACTTCTTCGGGCGTTCCCGACATTAATACCTTGCCTTCGTGCAGGATATAGGCACGGTCTACGATCTCTAGGGTTTCGCGGACATTGTGGTCAGTAATCAGCACGCCAATGCCGCGTTTTTTAAGATCGGCGACCAATTGCCGGATGTCTCCGACTGAAATCGGATCGACCCCGGCGAAAGGTTCATCAAGCAACAAGTAACTGGGATTGGCGGCCAGACAGCGGGCGATTTCGACGCGGCGACGCTCCCCCCCCGACAGCGCCAACGCGGGTGCGCGGCGCAGGTGTTCGATAGAAAACTCGGTCAGCAATTCTTCGAGCCGTTCACGGCGTTGGTGACGGTGCTTCACCCGAATATCAAGGATTGCGCTAATGTTGTCCTGCACCGACAGCCCGCGAAAGATGCTCATTTCCTGCGGTAGATAACCGATCCCAAGCTGCGCGCGGCGATACATGGGCAGGGTGGTCACATCCTTGCCGTCCACTGTCACGCGGCCACCTTCGGGCGTGACCAGCCCGGCCACGGCATAGAAAGTGGTTGTCTTGCCCGAGCCGTTTGGACCCAAAAGCGCCACGACCTCACCGCGGTCAAGCTCCATCGAGAAATCGCGGATCACCGCTTTTTTGCGGTATGATTTACGCAGATGGCTGATCCGCAGGCCGGATTCGCCCTCGGCAACCTTGAGCTCGGGGGGCATCAGTTGGCGCTGCCGGGCTGCAGAATGGTTTTCACACGTCCCGACATCTGCGCCGTACCGCTGGTGAGATTCACCGTCATTTCCTGCGCACTCAGCGCACTTGCGCCTTGGGTCATCAATACGTCGCCGCTCATTACCAAGGTGCCCGCGTCGATGTCATAGTCGGCGCGCTGCGATTCAGCGGCGTCTTCGCCCGCAACCAAGACCACGCCGCCGGTCGCCTCAAGCTTGGCAATACCTTGGTCCGCCGCACGATAAATCACCTGCACCTTACCGGCAGAAAGGGTCATTTCACCTTGGGAAATCAGGACGTTACCAGTGAAAACTGCGGTGCCTGATGCGTTATCAACCGATAGATTGTCTGCGGTCACTTCGACAGGCAGGCTGGTATCTTGCTCTAACGCGCCAAAGGCCACGCTTGCCGATTGAGCAGAGACAGGGGCGGCCTGCAGCGCGAAAAGCAGCGGCAGCATCAAAATAAACGATTGTCTCAAGGCATTTACTCTTTCGTTGCTTGCGGCGTGTATATCAGTTTCACACCCTTAGTGAAAAGCAATTGCGAGCCGGCGCTGTTCTGCCGATTGGTGATTGCCATGCTTCCGGCGGTGATCTCGCCCGCCGGGCTGGTCGCTTCGACCGGGCCAGGCGATAGAAGATCTAGTGTAGTGAGGTTCGATGTCATCCGCTCAGAGAGGATCTGGTAGCCGGTCGAAGTGTTGATCTTCACATCGCCTGCCAGTTCCGCCTCCTCTGCGCCGGTATCAAATCTGCCGCGGCTGGATTGAAGGGTGATCTTGGCGCCCCCCTGCAAGTCTAGTGTGGCCTCAAGGTCTACGGCTTCATTCGTGCCGCTTACGCCGCCGGGGGTTGTCAGCTTTTCGGCAGAAAATGAAATCAGATCGCCATCCGCCGTGGTGCCGGAATAGAAAGGGCCGGTAATTTGCTGATCGCGCAGACGTTCTTGCACTTCTTTATCCGCAAATGGGATCACCGCCTGCGGTTCAATCGCGCGCGACAGCAGGAACAGGGTCGACAACAGCGCCAACGCGATCAGCGGAAAGAGCACTTTCAGCCAAGAAACAACGCGTGAGTGGCGATCGGCCTTCATCGCGCTTTAGCCCAGCCCGACGCGCAGGCAGTCATGGATATGCAGCAGGCCTAGCGGCGTCTTGCCATCGTTTTGCGAGGGGTCCGTAACGATCAGGCAGGTGATCTTGCGGTTGTTCATTACGCCAACGGCTTTTTCTGCCAATTCTTCCGGGCCGATGGTGATTGGCGCGGAGGTCATGACTTCTTCCGCGGTCATGGTCATCAAACCGTCAAGGTGGCGCGCAAGGTCGCCCATGGTGATGATCCCCGACAGGGCACCTGCCTTATCTGTTACGCAGACCACACCAAAGCCCTTGCGGCTGATCTCGCTCAATGCGTCGGCCATTGGGGCATCGGCAGAGACCACGGGCAGCGCATCGCCTACATGCATCAGATCGGCCACGCGGCTCAGCCGCGCGCCCAACTTGCCGCCGGGGTGGAAGTCGCGGAAATGTTCGGCGGTGAAGGCGCGGTTCTCCATCAGGGCCACGGCCACCGCATCGCCCATCGCCAGCGTCAGCGTCGTCGAAGTGGTGGGCACCACGCCGGTGCCGCAGGCCTCTGCCGCGCGGGGCAGTTCCAGCACCACGTCACTGTGACGTCCAAGGCTGCTGTCGGGGCGGCTGGTGATGCCGATGAGCGGGATCGCATAGCGGCGCGAATAGGCGATAAGGTTCGCCAGTTCCGGTGCCTCGCCCGAGTTTGAAATCGCCAGCACCACGTCGGCGGCGGTGATCATGCCCAGATCGCCGTGGCTTGCCTCTGCCGGGTGCACGAATTGTGCGGGCGTGCCGGTAGAGGCCAAGGTCGCTGCGATTTTGTTGCCGATATGGCCCGATTTACCGATGCCAGTAACGATGATGCGGCCCTTGCAGGCGCGCATCAGATCAACGGCGGCTCGAAAACGATCATCAAGGCTCTCGGCAAGCTGGATCAGCGCATCGGATTCGCAGCGGATCACGCGGCGGGCGGTGTCGAGGAAAGGTGTGTTCATGTGTGTGCGAAGATGTCCGTGTCCGGCCATCCCTCCAGATCCAGCTTGGCGCGCACCGGCAGGAAATCGAAACAGGCCTGCGCCATGTCCATCCGACCTTCGCGTATCAGGCGTTTGTTAAGTTCATCGCGCAGACGGTGCAGATACAGCACATCCGACGCGGCATAGTCGATCTGCGCTTGGGTCAGTTTTTCGGCCCCCCAATCGCTGGATTGCTGCTGTTTCGAGATGTCGACACTCAGCAGTTCTTGGCAAAGTTTGGCAAGTCCGTGCCGGTCTGTGTAAGTGCGCACCAAACGGCTGGCGATCTTGGTGCAATAGACTGGTGCGGCGGTGGCACCAAAGGTGTTGAGCATCGCGGCGATGTCGAAGCGACCGTAGTGAAACAGCTTCAGCACATGGGGATTTTCCAGCAGTGCGCAGAGGTTCGGCGCCTCGGTCTGGCCCTTGGCGACCTGCACCAGATGTGCGTGACCATCGCCGCCCGACAGCTGCACAACGCAAAGTCGGTCGCGGTGCGGGTGGAGGCCCATCGTCTCGCAATCAATGGCGACCATCGGCCCAAGGTCGAGGTCATCCGGCAGGTCATTCTGATAGAGGAAATTTGTCATGCCGTCGTCTATACCGCGCTTGCCCGCCATGGGAAAGCAGCGCTTTGCACAGGCTCATCCCGCTGCTGAGGTGGCGGCTAAATCTTGCAAGGCGGGCTGGGGATAGCGGCGCAGCATTTGATCGACCAGCAGGTGGCACTGGTAGCCGGACCAATTGGGTCGGATCACCCCACCGGGCAGGGCAGGGTGTTTCAGAGCCAAGCGCCGCCAGTTGTGCACGATAAGGCAGCGCAGCACGGCAACATCAACTGCGTCCATATGGCGGACGCGGGCCAGTTCATTTTCGGTCGTCGTCAGCGCGACAAGCAATGCGTCATATTCTGATTCAAGTTCCGCAGGCTCTACAGCGCGGCGCAGCCAATCGGGCGGGGTTTCTCCGCGCAGGGCAAGGCAGCCTTCAGGTGCTTTGCCGACGGGCCCTACATAGGCGCGTGGCAGGGCAGGGATGAACCCGGCGGCGCGCAGGGCGGCATCCGTCTCGCGCCCGTTCTCTTCGGTCATCACCATCTGCCAAGGCTCTAACAAATCAGGTGGCGCGGCATAGATGCGGGGGCTGGCGGCGGCACTTTCCGCGCGACCCTGCGCGGTCAGACTATGCTGGCTGATCCGGCCCACTTTATGGGACTGCAACCAGCCGTCATTCCGCAGCCTGTGCAGCGCCACGCGACTTGCCTCTGGCCGCACGTCGAGTGCCCCCATGATCGTCGATAGGACCGGTCCGTCGATCGCATCACCCTCTCCCTGCGCCAGATCGCCGAAAAGGCTGACCATCAGCGACCAGACCCGCTGGCCACCTAGGCTAGAGAAGGCCGCGACGGCGGGAAGGGTAGAATCAGAGGGCATTCATCGTCAGCAGGTCATATTCCGCGACCGCCTCCTCGCGCTGGTTTGTCAGGGTCACATGCCAGCGCACCTCGCCATATTCCTCGTTGCGGGGGGTTTTGTGTTTGACACTTAGCCGCACCTTCATGCTGTCCCCGGCAGAGACAGGTTCAAGGAAGCGAAGATTGTCGAGACCCGTATTGGCCAGCACCGGACCCGGATCAGGCTGCACGAACAGACCCGCAGCAAAGCTGAGCAACAGGTAGCCATGTGCCACGCGGCCGGGGAAGAACGGGTTCGCGGCGGCGGCCTCGTCGTCCATATGGGCATAGAACGTGTCGCCGGTGAAATTGGCGAAGGTCTCAATATCTTCGAGCGAGATTTCGCGGGACTTGGAATAAAAGGTCTCGCCCAAGTCCAACTCAGTGAAGCGGCGGGTGAAAGGGTGGTCGCGGTCGGTGATCTCTTCCGCACCCGGAACCCACTGTTTGCCGATGGCCGTCAGGATGTCGGGGCTGCCCTGAATAGCGGTGCGCTGCATGTAATGCATCACGCCGCGAATGCCGCCCAGCTCTTCGCCGCCGCCTGCGCGGCCCGGCCCGCCATGCACCATATGCGGCAGCGGGGAGCCGTGGCCCGTCGCCTCACCCATGGATTTGCGGTTGTTGAAATAAAGCCGCCCGTGGAAGGCTGCCGAGCCCTTGGTCAGTTCGCGCGCGACTTCACCATCGTTGGTGATGATGGAGGCCACTAGAGAGCCTTGGCCGCGGTTCAGCAGCTGTGTGGCATGGGCCAGATCGCGGTAGGGCATGAGAGTGGAGACAGGGCCGAAAGCTTCGGTGTCATGCACGCGCTCGGCCTTATCCGGATCGGCGCAATGGAACAGCATCGGCGGCAAGAAGGCGCCCTTGTCGCGGTCCGCGCCTTTCACGGTAAAGTCTTCAGGGTCGCCGAAAATCCGCTCCGCCTCGGCACTCAGCAGCGCGACTTTCTCCAATACGTCACGTTTCTGACTGTTGGAGACCAGCGCCCCCATGCGGGTATTTTCATCTCGCGGGTCGCCGATGATGGTTTTCGCCAACCGTTCTGAGAGCGCTGAGATCACCGCGTCGACCTGTGCCTCTGGCACCATGACGCGGCGGATCGCGGTACATTTCTGACCTGCTTTGGCAGTCATCTCACGCTGCACTTCTTTGACGAAGAGGTCAAACTCCGGCGTGCCGGGCGTGGCATCGGGGCCGAGGACAGAGGCGTTAAGGCTGTCCTGCTCAGAGGTAAAGCGCACCGAGTTTTGCAGCAGCTTCGGATTGCTCCGCAGTTTCAGCGCGGTGTCAGCAGAGCCAGTGAAGGCCACGGAATCCTGACAATCAAGGTGGTCCAGCATATCGCCCAGACCGCCGCTGACCAGTTGCAGTGCGCCTTTGGGCAGCAGCCCGCTGTCCAGCATCAAGCGCACACAATGTTCGGTAACATAGCAAGTCGCAGTAGCCGGTTTCACGATCGCCGGGA
This sequence comes from Sulfitobacter sp. SH24, assembly GCF_965641895.1. Lineage (NCBI taxonomy): Bacteria > Pseudomonadati > Pseudomonadota > Alphaproteobacteria > Rhodobacterales > Roseobacteraceae > Sulfitobacter > Sulfitobacter sp. SH24. The sequence goes on along the minus strand of NZ_OZ282575.1, from coordinate 3,235,478 downwards.
CACCTGCGAGCAGGGTCGGGGCGAGCTTTTCCAACATGCCCCAGACCGGGAAGTTGAAGGCGTTGATATGCACCGCCACGCCCTGCAGCGGGGTGCAGATGTGGCGGCCCATGAACTGCCCTTCGCGGCCCAGTTGCTCGGGCGCGCCGTCGAGATAGACATGCGCGTCCGGCATCTCGCGACGGCCTTTGGAGGCGAAGACCAGCATGGTGCCGATGCCGCCGTCCACGTCGATCTTGTGGTCCGAGAGCGTGGCGCCGGTGTCGTAGCTCAGGTCATAGAGCGCCTGTTTGTGCTCCATCAGGTGCAGCGCCAGCGCTTTGAGCATCCGCGCGCGGTCATGGAAGGTCATCGCGCGCAAGGAAGGGCCGCCGTGCTCGCGGGCAAAGCCCAGCATCGCCTGCACATTCAGCGCATCGTTTCCGGCTTGGGCGATCACTTCGCCAGTGATGGCGCTGGCGATGTTGCGGGCGCCCGCGCCCGGGGCCAGCCACTCGCCTGCTGCGTAACTGTGAATATCGCGCATGTCGGCTCCTTTAGTGTGTGTCGTAGTCGATGGTGAGCGTATCGCTCAGCGGGTAGCTCTGGCAGGTCAACACATAACCGCGCTCGACCTCGTAATCCTCAAGCGCGTGGTTCGAGATCATCTCGACCTCGCCCTCAAGCACCTTGCCCATGCAGGTCGAACAAACCCCGGCCTTGCAAGAGAACGGCGCTTCCTGACCGTTCTCTAGTGCGGCTTCCAGCACCGATTGGCCCTTCTGCATGGTGAAACTGCGCCGGGCGCCGTCGATGATGACGGTGATTTCGGTGCCCTTCTGGCCCTCGCTGCGCTTGGCCATTTCCTGTTTCGCCAGACGGCCCTGCTGGCTTTCGCTGAACAGTTCGAACTTGATCTGTTCCTCGCTGAGACCATTGGTCTTCAGCGCCTCGGCAATCGCCAGCATCATCGGCTCCGGTCCGCAGATGAAGGCGGTGTCGATCGTGTCGATCTGGATCCAATGCTTGAACAGCGCGTTGCATTTGTCCTGATCGACGCGGCCCTCGAAGAGCTCCATGTCCTGCCCGGATTCGAGGATGTGGATCACCGTCAACCGCCCCATGTAGCGGTTCTTGAGATCTTCAAGCTCCTCGCGGAACATGATCGTGTTCACCGCGCGGTTGGCATAGACCAGCGTGAAGGTCGAGTTCGGCTCGCGTTTCAGCACAGTCTTTAGGATCGAAAGCACCGGCGTGATGCCCGACCCGCCCGCAAACCCGAGGTAATTTTTCGCCACCTCCGGCTCGATCGCGGTGAAGAATTTTCCCTGCGGCGGCATGGCGTGGAGCGTATCGCCGACCTTCAAGTCGGTATTCGCATAGGTCGAGAATGCCCCGCCATCGACGCGCTTGATCCCGACCTTCAGCTCGCCATCGTCCAGACCTGCGCAGATCGAATAGTTCCGGCGCAGCTCGGTGCCGTCGAAGTCTTGCTTGAAGGTCAGGTATTGGCCTTGGGTAAACGCAAAAGCTTCGGGGTTTTCCGGCTTCAGCGTCAGCACCACCGCATCGCGGATGGTGTGGTGGATATCAGTCACTAACAGGGGGTGAAACTGGCTCATCGGGGCCTCAGATACATTTGAAATAGTCGAAGGGTTCACGGCATTCGGTGCAGCGCCATTGCGCCTTGCAGGGGGTCGAGCCGAATTGGCTGATCCGCTCCACCGCGGTGGATTTGCAGTGCGGGCAATGTTGCGGCCCACCGGCGGGGCGGGGTGGCGCGATGCCGTAAGATTCCAGCTTGGCACGGCCAGTGTCACTCATCCAATCGGTGGTCCAAGGCGGAGAAAGCTGCCGTTTCAGGTTCAGGTTTTCGATGCCGTGGTCGCGCAACGCCATCTCGATATCTAGGTTGATGATGCTGGTGGCCGGGCACCCCGAATAGGTCGGCGTGATGGTCACAACCAGAGTATCGCCGTCCCATGCCACATCGCGGATGATGCCGAGATCGGTAAGCGAAATGGCCGGGATCTCCGGGTCCGGGATCGCCGAAAGCCATGCCCAAACCGTCTCTAACGCGGGCTTTTCAGCCAACGCGGCACCGCGCGGGGCGGTATCGCGCACCACCCCCGGCACCGGCGCGGCGGCCGGGCGGCTGTGGGGCGCGGATCTTACCATGTGGCGTCCGGGTAGGCGCGCTGCAGCCACTGCATCTGGGTCAGCATATGGCCCAGATGCTCGCTGTGCCGTGCGCCGCTTTTCCCGCCCCTATGGGCAAAATCATCTTCGGGTTTGGTCAGGGTCGCTGCCGCGAGCGTGTCCCGGACCAGTTGGTCGTAGCCAGCGCGCAGGATGGCTGGATCAGGGGCGATGCCCGCATCTTTCATGGCAGCGTCGACATCATCGCCGAGGAACATCTCCCCCACATATGGCCAGAGCAGATCCAGCGCCGCCTGCATCCGACGATGGCTTTCCTCGGTCCCGTCGCCAAGGCCGATCACCGTGTCGGAGGAACGTTCGAGGTGGTAGGTGACCTCTTTGGCGGATTTCTCGGCAATGGCGGCGATCTCTTTATCGCTGGAATCGATCAATGCGGTCAGTTGCGCCAGATGCCAAGCGTCGAACAGGAACTGCCGCATCATGGTTTGGCCGAAGTCGCCATTGGGCTGCTCGACCAGCAAAACATTGCGAAAATCCCAAACATCGCGGCGAAAAGCCAGCTTATCGGCGTCACGCCCCGCGCCCTCGACCTCACCCGCCATGCCCAGCCACAGCTGCGTTTGCCCGATCAAGTCGAGCGCCATATTGGCCAGCGCTATATCTTCTTCCAGCACCGGAGCCGTGCCGCACCATTCCGAGACGCGGTGGCCCAGCACAAGGGCGTTGTCGCCCATGCGGCAGAGGAATTCGAACTTAGGATCGGTGCTCACATCGCCCCCACTTCGTCGGGAATGTCGAAAAAGGTCGGATGACGGTAAACCTTGTCATTGGCGGGCTCGTAAAGCGCGCCTTTTTCCTCGGGGGAGGAGGCCGCGATGGCGCTGGCCTCGACCGCCCAGATGCTCACACCTTCATTGCGGCGCGTATAGACGTCGCGGGCGTTCTTGATCGCCATTTCCGCGTCTGCCGCGTGCAGGCTGCCGACGTGGCGGTGGCTCAGCCCGTACTGACCACGGATGAAGATTTCCCACAGCGGCCATTCGGTGGAGCGCGCCTTGCCGTGGGGGGCGGCCTCGGTGCCTTTGTATTCGCTGGATTCAGGGCTGCTCATGTCGCTTACTCCGCTGCCATTTGTCTGCTGCGCTTTTTCTCGGCGTGGGCCAGAAGCCCCTCGCGCACCCAACGGCCTTCGTCCCAAGCCTTGTTGCGCGCCGCCAGCCGTTCGGTGTTGCAGGGGCCATTGCCCTTAAGCACCTGAAAGAACTCTTCCCAGTCCGGCTCGGCGAAATCGTAATGGCCGGTCTCTTCGTTGAACTTCAGGGTCTCGTCGGGGATGGTGAGGCCGAGGTATTCAGCCTGCGGCACCGTTTCGTCGACGAACTTTTGGCGCAGCTCATCATTGGTGTTCATCTTGATCTTCCACGCCATCGACTGCGCGGAATGGACCGAGTCTTTGTCCGAGGGGCCGAACATCATCAGCGCCGGGAACCAGAAACGGTTGAGCGCGTCTTGGGCCATCTTGCGCTGTGCTGCCGTGCCCTTGGCCATCTTCATCATGATGTCGAAGCCTTGGCGCTGGTGGAAGCTTTCTTCCTTGCAGATCCGCACCATGGCGCGGGCGTAGGGGCCGTAGGATGTACGCTGCAAAGGCACTTGGTTCATGATCGCGGCGCCGTCGACCAGCCAACCGACCGCGCCCATATCGGCCCATGTTAGGGTCGGATAATTGAAGATCGACGAGTACTTCATTTTCCCCGACAGCAGGTCGCGGGTCATCTGGTCGCGGGTCACGCCGAGCGTCTCCGCCGCGCAATAGAGGTAGAGGCCGTGGCCCGCCTCGTCCTGTACCTTGGCCAAGAGGATCGCCTTGCGCTCGAGCGTCGGAGCACGTGTGATCCAGTTGCCTTCGGGCAATTGGCCGACGATCTCGCTATGCGCATGCTGGCCGATTTGGCGGATCAGGTTCTTGCGGTAGCCGTCGGGCATCCAGTCCTTGGGCTCGATCTTGCCACCCGCATTGATGCGCTCCTGAAAGGCGCGCTCTTCGGGGTCCATCTCGTCGAGGGATTTGATGCCCTTGCCGGTGGATTTGATCATCTGTGCATACATCGGTCTGTTCCTTTCCGGGAAAGAAGTCTCAGCCTGCGTTTTCGAGGATCAGTGCCACGCCCTGACCCACGCCCACACACATTGTACATAGCGCGTATTTGCCGCCTGTCCGCTTGAGCTGCAGCGCCGCCGTCATCACCAGACGTGCACCAGACATGCCCAGCGGGTGGCCGATCGCGATGGCACCGCCATTGGCGTTCACATGGGGTGCGTCATCTGGCACGCCGAGCGCGCGCAGGGTAGCGAGGCCTTGGGAGGCGAAAGCCTCATTCAGTTCGATCACGTCCATCTGCTCAATGGTCAGGCCCGCACGGTCCAGCACCTTGCGCACCGCGGGGATCGGGCCGATGCCCATGACGCGCGGCTCGACACCTGCGGCAGACATGGCAACAACGCGGGCGATGGGGGTGAGGCCGTGGTCTTTCACGCCTGCCTCAGATGCCAGCAGCATCGCTGCCGCACCGTCATTCACGCCAGAGGCGTTGCCAGCAGTCACAGTCAGGTCAGCGCCATTGATGCCGCGCAGCTTGGCGAGTTTATCCGGCGTGGTGCCGGGGCGGGGGTGCTCGTCACGGTCGACGATTACGTCGTCGCCTTTCCGCTGCGGGATCGTGACGGGGGTGATTTCCTCGGCAAAGAGGCCCTTTTCATCCGCTTCGGCCCAGCGTTGCTGGCTGCGGGCGGCGAAAGCGTCTTGGTCTTCGCGCGACACATCATGGTCGGCAGCCACATTGTCGGCGGTTTCGGGCATGGAATCCACGCCGAACTGCGCCTTCATTTTGGGGTTCACAAAGCGCCAGCCGATGGTGGTGTCATAGACCGCATTGCTGCGCGAAAACGCGGTTTCCGCTTTCGGCATGACGAACGGGGCGCGCGACATGCTCTCGATGCCACCGGCGATGGCCAGATCCATGTCGCCGGCGCGGATCGCTCGGGCGGCGGCGCCGACGGCATCCATGCCACTGGCGCAGAGCCGGTTGATCGTGGCACCCGGCACGTCGACGGGCAGGCCTGCCAGCAGGGCGGCCATGCGCGCGACGTTGCGGTTGTCTTCGCCCGCTTGGTTTGCGCAGCCCATGATGACATCATCGACACGCGCCCAATCCACCGAGGGGTTCCGCTCCATCAATGCCTTCAACGGGATCGCGGCCAGATCGTCGGCGCGAACCGAAGAGAGGGCGCCGCCGTAACGTCCAATGGGGGTGCGCTGCGCGTCGCAGATGAATGCCTGCATGGGGGTACTCCTGTTGTTGCTACGCAATTTACACAGCAGGGCGATTCGGTTCAATCAAAATGTTACGGAATAGAACTGAGGCGTTGATTTCGGTAACATGTCGCGGTGCAGAGAGGCCATCGGCGGCAGAGACCCGCGCCGTATGGTGTGGTCATGAAACGCCGGATCGCGAGAGAATTAAAAGAAGGCCGCCCTTGGGTAAGGACAGCCTTTGGTATCTTCAGAAATGCAAAGCGAGGGGGGTTAGTAGTCAACACCGCGCTGCGCTTTGATGCCCGCTTTAAACGGATGTTTGACCTCAGTCATCTCGGTCACCAGATCGGCATAGTCGCAAAGCTCGGGCCGGGCGTCGCGGCCTGTCAGCACGACGGCGGTGCGCTTGTCGCGCGCGTCGAGCCCGGCGATCACGTCTTCGATCTTGAGGTATTCATAGCGGATGGCGATGTTGATCTCATCCATCACCACAAGGTCATAGTCCCCGCTCGCCATCATTTCGCGTGCCTTGCCGAATGCAGCTTCGGCGGCGGCGATGTCGCGGTTGCGGTCTTGGGTGTCCCAGGTGAAACCTTCGCCCATCGTGTGCCATGTCACCTCGTCCAGCTGTTCAAAGAACAGCCGTTCGCCGGTCTTCCATTTGCCCTTGATGAATTGCACCACGCCGACGCGCTGTTTCCATCCAAGGGCGCGTACGACAACGCCAAAAGCAGAAGAGGATTTGCCCTTGCCTGGCCCTGTGTGAACCAGCACCAGACCCTTGTCCGGGTCTTGCAGCTCGGCCACCTTGGCGCGCTGCTCGGCCTGACGCTGCTGCATCTTTTCCTTGTGATCTTTCGGATCCGCGTCGCTCATCGGTCATCTCCTCTATCCGGTTTCGGGGCACCATAGGCAGAGGGCGAGCCGGGCGAAAGCCCGCATTAGATCATGCCTTCGGATCGGTAACAGACCGCGCCTTGCCGCGCTCCATCCCCAACTGCCGCTCGCGCCAGATCACCAGCGCGCCCGCGCTGATCACCAGCGCCGCGCCCGCCAGCATCATCATCGTCGGCAGTTCGGCAAAGAAGACATAGCCCAGCACGATGGCGAAAAGCATCGAGGTATAGTCATAAGGCGCGAGCATTGAGGCCGAACCAAAGCGATAGGCCGAGGTAATCAAAATTTGCGCCACTCCGCCAATCAGCCCGGCCAGAACCAAGAGGCCGAAGGTTTGCAGATCCGGCATGACCCAACCAAAGGGCAGGGTGCAAAGGGCCAGCAGCGACGCGGTGCAGGAGAAGTAGAAGACGATCGCGGCGGTGTCTTCGTTCTGCACCAGCTGGCGAATGTGGATCTGCACAAGGCTGCGCACCATCGTCGCCATCAGGATCAACAGCGCGCCAATGGTGGCCGTCTGCTCCATCGTGCCGATATTGCTGAACCGCGGCCAGAGGATGATCATCACGCCCACCAGCCCCATCGCGACGGCGGTGACGCGGATCAGGCGGATCTGCTCGCCCAGCAGCACGGCGGCAAGGATGACGGTAAAAATCGGCGTGGCGAAACCGATGGCGGTGACCTCTGGCAGGGGCAGCAGGCCAAGGCCAGTGAAGGTCAGGCCCATCGCAGTAGTGCCAAACAGCCCGCGCCAGACATGGCCCATCGGGTTCTTCGTCTTGAGCCCGCTTTTCAGTTTGCCGCGTTGTGCCAGCCAGATCAGGATCACCGGAATGGCAAAGAAAGAGCGGAAGAAGACGGACTCGCCCGCGGGCACGTCGTCGGCTAGCGACTTGATGATGGCCGACATGCAGGTGAAGAGCAGGATCGCCGTGATTTTCAGCCCGACGCCAAGGGCGGGGCGGGCGGAGAAATCATCGACTTTCATGCTCTGGTCCTCATGCTTCGGGGCCGATCCGTCCGCGGTTGGTGCCGATCTGCCCGCGGTGCAGCAGGAGGTGATCCAGCAACACACAGGCCATCATCGCCTCGCCCACGGGCACCGCGCGGATGCCGACGCAAGGATCGTGGCGGCCCTTGGTGATGATCTCGGTTTCTTCGCCCTGTTTGGTGATGGTGCGCCGTGTGGTCAGGATGCTTGAGGTCGGTTTGACCGCGAAACGCACCACGACATCCTGTCCGGTGCTGATGCCGCCCAAGATACCGCCCGCGTGGTTGGAGGAATATTCCGGCCCCTCTGGCCCCATGGTGATCTCGTCCGCGTTCAGCTCTCCGGTCAGCATCGCGGCTGACATGCCTTCGCCAATTTCCACGCCTTTGACGGCATTGATGCTCATCATCGCGGCGGCCAGATCGGTGTCGAGCTTGCCATAGACCGGCGCGCCGATGCCCGCAGGCACGCCGCGCGCGGTGACTTCGATGATTGCACCGACGCTGCTGCCCGATTTGCGCAGCCCGTCGAGATACGCGGCCCAGTCGCCTGCCGCCTTGGCATCGGGTACCCAAAACGGGTTCTGCTCGATCTGGTCCCAATCGAACGCATCCCGGTCGATCTTATGTGGACCCATCTGCACCATATAGCCGGTGATTTTCAGGTTCGGCGCCAACGCTTTGATCGCCTCACGCGCCAGACCGCCCGCCGCCACCCGCGCCGCCGTCTCGCGCGCCGAGGAACGCCCACCCCCGCGATAGTCGCGGATGCCGTATTTTTGGAAATAGGTGATGTCGGCGTGACCGGGGCGGAACTTGTCCTTGATGTCGCCGTAGTCTTTTGAGCGTTGATCAGTGTTCTCGATCATTAGTTGGATCGGGGTGCCTGTCGTGACGCCCTCAAAGGTGCCCGACAGAATCCGCACCTCATCCGCCTCACGCCGCTGCGTGGTGTATTTGTTCTGGCCCGGTTTGCGCTTGTCCAACCACTGTTGGATCATGCCCTCGTCAATCGGCACGCCGGGGGGGCAGCCATCAATCGTGGCGCCAAGGGCGGGACCGTGGCTCTCGCCCCATGTGGTGACCCGGTAAAGATGGCCAAAGCTGTTGATCGACATGGGCGGACCTCCTGTTGTCAAACCCTTAGCCGGGGCAGCGCCCTGCCTCAAGGGGATTTGCCTTGCCAATTGTGTGGGGGGCATCTACCCCTGACGCTACCTCGGGGGGCCTTTGGGCTGAGATGTGCGTGTTGCGCGGACCCGTTGAACCTGAACCGGTTAACACCGGCGGAGGGAAGGTCCGGACAGACATCCACCTTTTACCTTTCGCCGCAAAAGGAGGATGCAATGAAGTATCTTACACTTGCTGCGGGCGTCATGGGCGCATCGGCTGCATGGGCGGAGACGCCTGAACTGACAGTCTATACCTACGACAGTTTCGTCACCGAATGGGGCCCCGGCCCGGCCATCGAAAAGGGTTTTGAGGCCGAATGCGGCTGCGATCTGAAATTTGTCGGTATGGGCGATGGCGCGGCCTTGCTGGCACGGCTGAAGCTCGAAGGCGCACGCTCTGACGCGGATATCGTGTTGGGCCTCGACACCAGCCTTGTCGCCGCCGCCAAGGAGACAGAGTTGTTTGCGCCGAGCGGGTTGCAAGCCGAATACGACCTGCCGATCATTTGGGAAGATGACGTCTTCGTCCCCTATGACTGGGGCTATTTCGCCTTTGTCCACGGCACCGATCTGGACGCGCCCGGCGATTTCAAAGCGCTGGCCGAGAGCGATCTGAAAATCGTGATCCAAGACCCGCGCTCTTCGACGCCCGGCCTGGGGCTGCTGATGTGGGTCAAGACGGCCTATGGCGATGAAGCGCCCGAGGTTTGGGCGGGGCTGGCGGATAATATCGTGACGGTCACCAAAGGCTGGTCCGAAGCCTACGGTCTCTTCCTCGAAGGCGAAGCCGATATGGTGCTGAGCTACACGACTTCCCCCGCCTACCACCTGATCGCGGAAGAGGATGACAGCAAGGCTGCCGCGCTCTTTGACGAAGGCCACTACATGCAGATCGAAGTGGCGGGGAAACTTGCGGGGTCGGATCAGCCGGAACTGGCGGATCAATTCCTGCAATACCTCGTCTCTGATGCCGCACAGTCGGTGCTGCCGACGACCAACTGGATGTATCCTGCCGTGACGCCTCAGGATGGTCTGCCCGAAGGGTTCGACGGGATGATCCAGCCCGGTAAGGCGCTGTTGGTGCCCAATGCCGATGTACCTGCGCTCCGGGAAGAGGCCTTGAACGAATGGCTGACCGCGCTGTCGCGCTAAGCAACAAGACGGGGCTTTTCGCCGCCGCTCTGGTCGCGGGCCTGATCCTCGCCGCCTTGGTCGCCGTTTTCATGGCGGCCGATGTGGCGGCGGGGCTGGGGGCCGCGGATTGGGCGGCGGTGCGTTTTACCGTCACGCAGGCGGTGTGGTCGGCGGTGTTGTCCGTTCTGCTCGCGGTACCGGTCGCGCGGGCCTTGGCACGGCGGCGGTTCTGGGGGCGGGGGGCGTTGATTACGCTACTCGGCGCGCCTTTTATCCTGCCGGTGATCGTGGCGGTGCTGGGGCTGCTGACGGTCTTTGGCCGTTCGGGCGTGCTCAACCAGTTTGGTGCGGCTCTAGGCCTGCCGTCGGTGTCGATCTACGGGCTGCACGGCGTGGTTCTGGCCCATGTTTTCTTTAACCTTCCATTGGCGACACGGCTTTTGCTACAAGGCTGGCAAAGCATCCCGTCCGAGCGGTTTCGGCTGGCCGGACAGCTACAGATGACGCCCCGCGCGCTGTTTCTGACGCTTGAATGGCCGATGTTGCGGCAGGTGTTGCCCGGGGTGGCGGCGCTGATTTTCGTGATTTGCCTGACAAGTTTTGCCGTGGCCCTGACACTGGGTGGCGGGCCGCGCGCGACGACGATCGAGCTAGCGATCTATCAAGCGTTTCGGTTTGATTTTGACCTTGGGCGGGCGGCGCTTTTGTCGGTAGTGCAGCTTGTGCTCGCGGGTGCTGCGGCGGTTGCGGCGCTTTGGCTGATCCCGCCGATCAGCATGGGCGGCGGGCTGGATCGCCCCCTGCGCCGCTGGGATGCGCGGGGCGGAGGGCAACGGGTGTTGGATGGGGTGGTAATTATGCTCGCTGCCTTGTTTTTGCTGCTGCCTCTAGGGGCTGTGATGCTGCGCGGGTTGGTTGGTTTAGGACAACTGCCGCCTTCGGTTTGGCAGGCCACGTTGAACAGCGTTCTGGTAGCGGGGTTGAGCGTGGCGGTGCTGGCCCTGCTGGCGCTGCCGATGGCGGGTTGGATCGCCACCCGGCGGCGCGGCGGGGTGGAGGCGATTGGCCTGATGGGGCTCGCCGCCTCTCCGCTGATGATCGGCACGGGCTGGTTCATTCTGATCAACCCGGTGCTCGACCCGGCGCGGCTGAGCCTTCCCGTTACGGCCCTCGTGAACGCGCTGATGGCGTTGCCCTTCGTGCTGCGCATTCTGGTGCCGCGGCTGCGTGAGACGTTGCAGGATTATGGCCCGCTGACGCAGACCCTCGGCATGAATGGTTGGGCCCTGTGGCGTTTGCTGGTTTTACCGCGTTTGCGCCCGCAACTGGGCTTTGCCGCCGGGCTGACCGGGGCGCTGTCGGTGGGGGATCTCGGCGTGATCGCGCTGTTCGCCGATCAGGACCGTGCGACGCTGCCCTTGCAGATGTACCGTCTGATGGGCGCCTACCGGATGGAGGCCGCAGCGGGCGCGGCGCTGTTGCTGCTGGTCCTGGCGCTGGCGGTGTTTTTCGTCTGCGACAAATGGGGGCGCTGGCATGCTGACGCTTGAAAAGATGCGCATTGAGAGGGGCGATTTCAGCCTCACGGCCGATATGACGCTGGCGCAGGAGCACAGCTATGCGGTGATCGGCCCCTCGGGGTCGGGTAAGTCGACCCTGCTGGCGGCGATCTGTGGGTTTGTGCCGGTGGCGGCGGGGCGGTTGTTGCGGGAGGGGGAGGAGATCACCGAACAGCATCCCGGCCAGCGCGGCATGACGATGCTGTTTCAGGATAATAACCTGTTCCCTCATCTTACTGTGCGTCAGAACGTTGGCCTTGGCCTGCGCCCTGACTTGCGGTTGAAAGCGGCGGATCGGGAGGCGGTCGATGCCGCCCTCGCGCGGGTGGGGCTGAGCGATCACGCCGCCAAACGCCCCGGCGCGCTGTCGGGTGGGCAGCAAAGCCGCGTGGCGCTGGCGCGGGTGCTGGTGCAGGCGCGGCCTTGGGTGCTGCTGGATGAACCCTTTGCCGCGCTTGGCCCCGCGCTGCGGGTCGAGATGTTGGATTTGGTCCAAGACCTCGCCCGCGAGACCGGGGCGGGGCTGATCATGGTGACCCATGCACCGGATGACGTGCGCCGCATCGCGGATGAGGTGATCTTTGTCGAAGGCGGGCGCGCCCATGCGCCGGGACCGGCGGTGGAATTGCTCGACAACCCGCCACCGGCCTTGCGCGCCTATCTCGGCTAGGCGGCGGAAATTTTTGAAATTTCCGCGCCGTTTTCTTTTGAAGAAAACGTGTTTAGCGCCTGGGTCATGCCAAGGGCGGCTTGAGCGGCCTCGCGACCCTTGGTGACGAAGTGGTCGCGGTAGATCGCGTTGTGATGATCCGTTTCCTGATAGTGGTGCGGGGTGAGCGAGACCGACAGCACCGGCAGGTCACAGTCCAGCCCCACGCGCATCAGCCCATCGACCACGGTCTGCGCCACGAAGTCATGCCGGTAGATGCCCCCATCCACGACGAAGGCCGCGCAGATCACGGCATCATAGCGCCCGGTCTTGGCCAGACGCTGCGCCATAAGCGGCAGTTGAAAGGCACCGGGGACGGCGAAACTGTCCACCTGCGCGGCGTCGATAACTTCGGTAAACCCGTCATAGGCGCGGTCGACAATATCCGCATGCCAACTTGCGCGCACAAAGGCGAAACGGGCGGAACGATCTTGTGTCATTGTGATCTCCTTTAGGTTCAGACACGTCCACCCAAGGCGATCACGCGCAAAGACCGAGGCTTGGCCCCCGTCTTTGTTCGCATTCTCTTTCATCCGGACTGTGACCGTCGGCTCTGGAGTCGCACCAGATCTGCTGACACCTTCGAAAAGGCCGCTCGCGGGCTTGCGGGGACCGCTTACCGCCGGTGGGGAATTTCGCCCCGCCCTGAGAATGATGTCAGGTTGCCAAGTTGCACAAGGCTCTGCAATACCAAAAGAAACGCATAGGAGTGACCATGCACCCCAATCCGATCTACCGCAAAGAGGGCCGTGACCGGAACCTTGCCTTTGCCCGTGACACCGGCTTTGGCGTCTTGGCGATCAACGGGGCAGAGGGACCGCTGATGGCGCATGTGCCCTTCATTCTGAACGCTGCCGGAGATTTGGCAGAGCTGCATCTGGTGCGCTCCAACCCCATCGCGCGAGCGCTGAAGACCCCGCAGCCGGTGCGATTGGCGGTGACCGGGGCCGACAGCTATGTCTCGCCGGATTGGTACGGGATCGAGGATCAAGTGCCGACATGGAACTATGTGGCCGTGCATCTGACTGGCACGCTGGAGCTGCCCCCGGCAGAGGAACTGCCCGATCTGCTGGCACGGCAATCGGCGGTCTATGAGGCGCGGCTTGCGCCCAAGACCCCGTGGAAATTGGACAAGATGACCCCCGAGGCGCGGGACAAGATGCTTCGGATGATTGTGCCTTGCCAGCTCCGCGTCACCGGGATCGACGGCACGTGGAAGCTGGGCCAGAACAAGGATGCGGCCGTGCGTCTGGCAGCGGCGGAACAGATGGCGGCGCATGGGTTCGGCACGGATCCGGCGGTGATGGTGGCCCTGATGCGCGGGGCGTGATCGCCGTTGCGTCCGGCGCGGCCCCGTTGAATAGTGCGGGCAACCAAGGGGGGACTTCACGTGAAACTATTTTATTCTCCAACCTCGCCCTATGTCCGCAAGGTCATGGTGCTGCTGCATGAGACCGGCCAGCTTGACGATGTCGCGCTGGAGCCGACCTCGGGCACGCCGCTGGCCCCGGCCGAGGGCTTTGCCGCGCGCAACCCGCTGACCAAAGTACCCGCGCTGGAGCGGCCAGACGGCTGCACGCTTTATGACAGCCGGGTGATCTGCGCCTATCTGGATGACCGCGCGGGGGCGGGGCTTTACCCCCAAGGCACAAGCAGGTGGGACACTTTGACGCTGGAGGCCACGGCGGACGGCATGCTCGATGCAGCGCTTGCCATGGTCTATGAGGGCAAGCTGCGCCCCGAAGATAAACGCATGTCGGAATGGGTCGAGGGCCAGTGGGGCAAGGTTGAGCGGGCCTGTAAAACACTGAACAACCAATGGGCTGCGCATCTCGCTGGGCCTTTGGACATGGGGCAGATCGCGGTTGGCTGCGCCTTGGGTTATATCGATTTTCGCCATGGCGCGCGGGATTGGCGGGCCGGAAACCCCGATCTGGCAGCTTGGTTCGATGCCTTTGATTCGCGCCCTGCAATGACCCATACAGTGCCGCCGCAGTAATCGGGCCGTAATGATATTGCCACAATCGCGGTATTTTTGCCGCGTTGTGGCGCGGTTGATCCCAGATGCGCGGCTTTGACATCTGGACGGGCGCGGTCCATCCCGGTAGATAGCGGCGAGAAGTCAGGTGGCAAGGTGACGCCACCCCTATGTCTGACGGCCAGATTTGGCCAAGAATTGGAGTAAACCCGTGTCCCAAGCAGAAGAACACGCAGGCACCCGGAGGGATTTCCTGTATTACGCGACAGCCGGTACAGGTGCCGTCGCCGTTGGTGCCGCCGTCTGGCCTTTGGTCAACCAGATGAACCCCTCTGCCGATGTAAAGGCGCTGTCGTCCATTCGTGTGGATGTGTCCGGCGTTGAAGTCGGGACGCAGCTGACCGTGAAATGGCTGGGCAAGCCGGTGTTCATTCGCCGCCGCACAGAGGCCGAGATTGAAGAAGCAAACTCTGTAGACGTGTCCAGCCTGCCGGACCCTATCGCGCAGAACGCGAACCTTGGCGGCGACGTGCCTGCCACGGACGCCAACCGCGCTTTGGATGAAAACGGCGAGTGGCTGGTTCAAATGGGCGTCTGCACGCACCTTGGCTGCGTGCCTTTGGGTGATGCTGGCGACTTTGGCGGCTGGTTCTGCCCCTGCCACGGGTCGCATTACGATACCGCGGGCCGCATCCGTAAAGGGCCGGCGCCACGCAACTTGCCGGTGCCTGTCGCCGAATTCGTGGACGAGTCCACGATCAAACTGGGTTAAGGGAGCGGAAGAGAGATGTCTGGAATTCCTCACGACCATTACGAGCCGAATTCGAACGGCGAAAAGTGGCTGCACCGCCGCCTTCCCATCGTTGGCCTGTTGTACGACACATTGATGATCCCCACGCCCAAGAACCTGAACTGGATGTGGATCTGGGGCATCGTGCTGACTTTCTGTCTGGCACTGCAAATTATCACCGGCATCGTTCTGGTGATGCACTACACGCCGCATGTCGATCTGGCCTTTGCCTCGGTCGAGCACATCATGCGTGACGTGAACGGCGGCTATATGATCCGCTACCTGCATATGAACGGTGCGTCGCTGTTCTTTATCGCGGTTTATGCGCACATCTTCCGCGGTCTTTACTACGGCTCCTACAAAGCCCCGCGTGAGATCACATGGATCATCGGCATGTTGATCTACTTGCTGATGATGGCCACCGGCTTTATGGGCTACGTGCTGCCTTGGGGGCAGATGTCCTTCTGGGGTGCCACGGTTATTACGGGCCTCTTTGGCGCGATCCCCTTCATCGGTGAGGGTCTTCAGACCTTCCTGCTGGGTGGGCCTGCGGTTGATAACGCGACGCTGAACCGTTTCTTCTCGCTGCACTATTTGCTGCCCTTCGTGATTGCGGGCCTTGTGGTTCTCCACATCTGGGCCTTCCACACGACTGGCAACAACAACCCCACCGGGGTCGAAGTGCGCCGCACCTCGAAAGAAGACGCAAAGAAAGACACGCTGCCGTTTTGGCCCTACTTCGTGATCAAGGACCTCTTCGCGCTGGCCGTGATCTTGACGCTGTTCTTCGCCGTCGTCGGCTTCATGCCAAACTATCTGGGCCACCCGGACAACTACATTGAAGCCAACGCTCTGGCGACACCTGCGCATATCGTGCCGGAATGGTACTTCTTGCCCTTCTATGCGATCCTGCGGGCCTTCACATCCGAGGTCTGGGTTGTACAAATCGCGTCCTTCGTGACCGGTGGCATCATCGACGCCAAGTTCTTCGGCGTGCTGGCGATGTTCGGGGCGATCGCGGTCATGGCGCTGGTGCCGTGGCTGGACACATCCTCTGTACGTTCGGGCCGGTATCGTCCGATGTTCAAGTGGTGGTTCGCACTGCTGGTGATCGACTTCTTTGCCCTGATGTGGCTGGGTGCGATGCCCGCAGAAGAGCCCTATGCGACCTTCTCGCTGATCGCAGCAGCCTATTGGTTCGCCTACTTCCTCGTCATCCTGCCCCTTTTGGGCGTGATCGAGAAGCCGCTGGCGCAGCCTGAAACCATCGAAGCCGACTTTGACGCGCATTATGCGCCCAAGGCAGGCGGCACCAAGACGCTTGTGAACCCGGCGGAATAAGGATCATGACCATGATGAAGACCAACCTCCTTTCTGCCGTGGTATCTTTGGGCCTTGCCCTGCCGGGAACGGCAGTGCTGGCGCAGGACACAGCGACAGAAGAAGAACTGCTAACAACTCCGGCGGAAACGCCGGAGACCGAGGCTGAGACTGCACCGGCTGAGGCACCAGCTGCCGAAGAAGCACCGGCGGAAGCCGAGGCGACTGAGGCTGAACCAGAAGTCGAAGCGGCCCCGGCAGACGAACCCGCAGCCGAGGAAGCGCCTGCTGAGGAACCCACGACCGCAGAGGCCCCCGCCGAGGAAGCGCCTGACGAGGAAGTGACACCTGAAGAGGCGCCAGCGGAAGAGGCTGCGAGCGAAGAAGCTCCTGCCGAGACCGTGGCGACTGAAGAAGCCCCTGCAGCTGACGAAGCTGTGACCGAAGAGGCACCTGCAGAAGAAGCTGCTGAAGAAGAAACAACTGAAGAAGCACCCGCTGAGGACGCGACAGAGGAAGTTTCCGAAGAAGATGCGGCAGAAGCGCCCGCCGAAGAGGTCGAAGCCACCGACGAAGTGCAATCGACAGCTGAGGAAAACGCCGAGAACGACGTAATCGCCGAAGATGATGTTGACGGCCAAGCGCATAGCGATGACCCCAACGTGGGTGTCATGGAAACTGATGATCACGGCGAAGAACACGCTGCCGACGATCACGCCGAAGAAGGCGACCACGGTGACGACGCGCATGATTCGCACGCCACACCGCATATCGACAACATCGACTTCTCTTTCGATGGGCCTTTCGGTGGCTATGACGTAAACCAGCTTCAGCGCGGTCTGCAGATCTACACCGAGGTTTGCGCGGCCTGCCATGGTCTGGAATATGTCGCGATGCGGACATTGGCGGACGAAAGCGGTCCGAACATGCCCGAAGATCAGGTGATCGAATACGCCAAAGGCTATGACGTCTATGACGCCGAGCTGGACGACACCCGCCCCGGCACCCCGGTTGATCACTTCCCCGGCTCCAACCTGCCCAACGCACCTGACCTTTCGCTGATGGCCAAGAAACGCGCCGCGTTCCACGGTCCTTACGGTCTGGGCATCAACCAGTTCCTGAAAGGGATCGGTGGGCCGGAGTATATCACCGCGTTGCTGACCGGTTATACTGGCGAAGAGAAAGAGCAAGCAGGCACCGTTCTTTATGAGAACACTGTCTTCCCCGGCGGCTGGATCGCCATGGCGCCCCCGTTGTCGGATGAGCTGGTCGAGTTTGCGGATGAGCATGCCAATGACGTTCAGCACATGGCCGAGGATGTCTCTGCCTTCCTGATGTGGACCGCCGAACCCAAGCTGGGCGCACGCAAGCAGGCTGGCTTTGCCGGGGTCGTGCTGTTGGGTCTGTTGTCGGTGCTACTGTACCTGACCAATAAAAAGCTCTGGGCGCCGGTCAAGAACCGCCGCAAGGACGACTGATCGGGCCACGGCTTTTTAGAAATGCGAAGGGCGTCGGGAAACCGGCGCCCTTTTTTTTAGCCATGCTTAATGACGGCGGCCATTTGGTCTAAAACCTCTCAACAGGGTCCGCCCGGTGGCACACCGGGCATCGCCCTCCCTCCCCTCGGAGGGCGATTTGGCGAGGTTTCATGATGCGGAGTCGTTTTGAGTACGGCAGCCGTGTCGACCACAGCCTCGTTACATCGCCCCCAGGAAGGGCGATGCCCTGCGCGCTAGGCGGTCAGCTGTGTGCCTGAAGTCCCGGTAATCTCGGTCCGCACGATCTGGCCCTCGACCTGTGGCGCGGCAAAACTCACCTCGGTGAACTGCGCCGTGCGCCCCATGTGAGGGTTCTCCATCAGCACATCGTGCGTTTGCCCCACCTGCGCCTCCAGATGCCGCTGCACTTGCCGCTCACCCGCCGCGCGCAGCCGTGCCGCGCGGGTTTTGATCGCAGCACCATTCACCGCGGGCATCCGCGCCGCGGGGGTGCCGGGGCGGGCAGAGTAGGGGAAGACATGCAGCCATGTCAGATCGCATTCTTCGACCAGTTTCATCGAGTTTTCGAACATCGCTTCGGTCTCGGTCGGGAAACCGGCGATGATGTCGGCGCCGAAGGTCATGTCGGGACGCAGGGCGCGAGCATCTTGGGCAAAACGGATCGCGTCGTCGCGCAGATGACGGCGCTTCATGCGCTTGAGGATCATGTCGTCGCCATGCTGCAACGACAGGTGCAGATGCGGCATCAGGCGTGGCTCGGTGGCGATGGCCTGCATTAGGTTTTCATCCACCTCAATCGAATCGATTGAGGAGATCCGCAGCCGCGGCAAATCGGGCACCAGTTTCAGGATGCGCATTACCAGATCGCCGAGCTTTGGCGTGGCGGGCAGATCGGCCCCCCAAGATGTCAGATCGACCCCGGTCAGCACCACTTCGTTAAAACCCCTGTCCACCAACCGCTTGATCTGATCCACCACGACCCCTGCGGGGACGGACCGGGAATTGCCGCGACCGTAAGGAATGATGCAGAAGGTGCAGCGGTGGTCGCAGCCGTTTTGCACCTGCACATAGGCGCGGCTCCGGGTGCCGAACCCGTCGATCAGATGGCCTGCTGTTTCAGTGACAGACATAATGTCGTCGACCTGCACGGTCTCGGTCTCGCCGATGAAATCGGCGGCCATACCCTGCCACGTCGCGCCCTGCATTTTTTCGGTGTTGCCGATCACGACGTCGACCTCGGGCATGGCGTTAAAGGTCTCGGGCTCGGTCTGGGCGGCGCAGCCGGTGACGATCAGCCGCGCATCGGGGTGCGCCTTGCGCAGCTTGCGGATGTCTTGGCGGGCTTTGCGCACAGCCTCGGCGGTGACGGCGCAGGTGTTGACCACCACGGCGTTCTGAAGCCCGGCCTGTTCGGCCAGTTCCTTCATCGCCTCGGTCTCATAGGCGTTGAGACGGCAGCCCATGGTGCTGAAGATCGGGGCGCTCATGTCAGGCTCTCCAGAAACTCGGGGGTGAAGGTGCCGGAAAAGACATGGGTGGTCGGCCCCGTCATCCAGACGCCATCCTCGCGCCAGTCGATGTGCAGTGTGCCGCCGTCGAGGTCGATGCGCACGGCGCGGCCCGTGAGGCCCCGACGGGCGGCGGCGACGGCTGTGGCGCAGGAGGACGAGCCCGAGGCCAGCGTCACGCCCACGCCGCGCTCCCAAACGCGCATGCGGATATGGTCCGGCCCGACGATTTGCGCCACTTGGACGTTGGTGCGCTCAGGATAAAGCGGGTCATGCTCGGCGCGGGGGCCGAGATCGGAGAGATCCACCGCCTCGGCATCATCGACAAAAAAGGTGCAATGCGGGTTGCCCATGCCGGTGGCGACGGGGTCGCCGTCAATCGGCAGGTGCAGCGTGTCCATTTCGCGCGCCAGTGGCACCTCGTCCCAATTCAACTGCGGGTGGCCCATGTTGACGGAGGTCAAGCCGCCCCCGGCGTCCTTCGCCGCCAGATCGCCCCGCGCGGTGGTCAAATGCAGCGAATCGCGGCCTGTCTCGTCCATCAGATAGCGCGCGATGCAGCGGGTGGCATTGCCGCAGGCGGCGGAGAGCGAGCCGTCGCTGTTGTAAAAGGTCAGATGCGCGTCGCCCGCCCCTTGTGTAATCACCGCAAGCTGATCGAATCCCACGCCAAATTGCCGGTGCCCGATGGCCTGCGCCATCGCCGGGGTCACGTCGATTGCCTCCGCGCGTGCATCAAACACGACGAAGTCATTGCCTAGCCCATGCATTTTCATGAAGGGCAATCCGGGGGTCTGATCGCTGTACATTCGGGGCATATAACCCCGGCATGAAAACTAATCCAGCATCTCGCATTATTTTCGTAATAAAGGGCTTGACCCTGCCGCCCGTAATTTCTAGTTACCCGCCTAGTGGGCCGTTAGCTCAGTTGGTAGAGCAACTGACTTTTAATCAGTAGGTCGATGGTTCGAACCCATCACGGCTCACCAATCACCCCCCTCCCTAAATTGTTATGGATCAGGTGTTTGGTGCCGCCCTCGGGCGGTTTTGCCTATTCTTGACCGCGCAGTCGGGCCGAGCGTCGGCGCAGGGCTTCCAGCACGAAGAGCATCGTCGCCGAGAGCACCACCAGCAGCGTCGCCACCGCCAAAATCGTCGGGTTGATCTGCTCGCGCAGGCCCGAGAACATCTGCCGCGGAATCGTGCGCTGCTCTGGCCCTGCAAGGAAGAGCACCAGCACCACCTCGTCGAAGGATGTGACAAAGGCAAAAAGCCCGCCCGAGATCACGCCGGGGCGGATGAGCGGAATCACCACGTCCCAGAACACCTTGATCGGCGAAGCGCCAAGGCTCAGCCCCGCCACGAAGAGTGAGCGGTCAAAGCCGCTGAGCGTGGCGGTGACGGTGATGATGACAAAGGGCACGCCAAGCGCCGCATGGGCGATGATCAACCCGGTGAAGGTGCCGACGAGGTTGAACTGCGTGTAGAAAAAGAACATGCCTGCCGCGATGATGATCAGTGGCACGATCATCGGCGATAGCAACAGCGCGGTAATGACCCGTTTGAACGGCATCCAAGGAGAGGCAAGGCCGACGGCGGCCAGTGTCCCCAGCACCGTAGCGATACTGGCGG
Organism: Sulfitobacter sp. SH24; assembly: GCF_965641895.1. NCBI lineage: Bacteria > Pseudomonadati > Pseudomonadota > Alphaproteobacteria > Rhodobacterales > Roseobacteraceae > Sulfitobacter > Sulfitobacter sp. SH24. The sequence goes on along the minus strand of NZ_OZ282575.1, from coordinate 3,214,835 downwards.
CTGCAATGCCGACAAGGAAGCTGTTGCGGATCGCGATGCGCCATTTTTGGTCGTCGACAATCTCTTGATACCAGCGCGTCGAATAGGCGTCGGGGTCGAGCGACAGCATGCCTTGGGTAAAGGTAAAGAAGGGCTCGGCATTGAACGATAGCGGCATGATCACGAGGATCGGCAGCATCAGAAAGATGAGCACCAAGGCCGCCATGATGCGCAGGCCGTAGTGGCCCGCTTTGTGCCAGATCGTGTAATAGTCGGGCAATGGGCTCATGGCGTCATCCCAGCTTGAGGTTGTCGGTGCCGACGAAACGGTCGAACAGCCAGTAGAGAACGAGGATCAGGATCAGCAGGAGCGAGCCCAAGGCCGCCGCCAGTTCCCAGTTGTTGGACACCTGCATGTGGAAGGCGATGATGTTCGAGATCATCTGACCGTCGGTGCCGCCCACCAGCGCGGGCGTGATGTAATAGCCGACCGAGATGATGAAGACCAACAGCGCCCCGGCAGACAGACCCGGCAGGCTCATCGGTAGGTAGATTTTGTACCACGCGCCGATGGGGTTCGAGCCCATGGAAATTGCGGCCCGCATGAAGCTCGCGTCGATCCCGCGCATCACCGCATAGAGCGGAAGCACCATGAAGGGCAGCAGGATGTGGGTCATGGCGAGGATGGTGGAAAACTCGTTGTAGAGAAGCTCGATCGGCTCATTGATTAGCCCCGCCCAGATGAGCGTCGAGTTCACCACGCCGCCCGCTTGCAGCAGCGCGATCCAAGCGGTCGTGCGCACTAGAAGCGAGGTCCAGAAGGGCAGCAGCACAAAGACCATGAGGAAGTTCGCCATCGCGGGAGAGGCTTGGGACATGTAGAAGGCCAGCGGATAGCCGAGCAACATGGTCAGCCCGGTGATAATCAGCGCCATCTTCAGCGTCTTGGTATAGAGTTGTTTGTAGATCTGCGTGTCACGCATGATGATCTCACCCTCGGCATCATACTCCAGATCGACGGCGGTGAGGTAATAGCTTGAGGTATAGACCTGCCCGGCGCTGCGGATCGCGCGCCATGTGGCGGGTTTGGCCCAGCGGTCATTCTCGGCCAGCAGCATCTCAGCCCCATTGGCGGCGAGTTCTGCATCATCCGCACGGCGCAGCCCGCGGGCGGTGGATTTGATCACGCTCGACATGCCCGGCAGGGCGCGGTTGATCTCATCGGCGAATTTGCCGGAGGTGCGGTTGCCCGCCATGCGCTTCATGTCGACGGCCATTTGCGTCACCACAGCCGGATCGGGCAGGGCTTCGCCGTCCCAGTCCTCCAGCATGGTTAGCGTCTCAGGCACCAGTTCTGCGACGGTCGGGTTATAGACACTGCGAAACAGCATCGTGGTGATCGGCGCGACAAAGGCGAAAAGGATGAAGAGTAGCAGCGGCACCACGAAAAGAAACGCCTGCAGGCGGCGTCTGCGCATTTGGCGACGGGCGTTGGCGGCGTCTTGGGAACTGAGGCTGGACACGCGGTTACTCTTCTATAGGGATTGGGTTCCCCGCGCCCGGTCAGGCGCGGGGCAGGGTGCTTATTGCAGCAGCCATTCGTTGAACTTCTCACCCAACGTCTCACCATAGTCGGCCCAGAAGATGCCATCGGCTTTGACACCTTCGTCCAGATGCGCGGTGGGCAGGTCCTGCTTCACGTCCTCGGGCAGCAGCGCTTGGGCAGAGGCGCGGGTCGGGCCATAGGCCACGTCTTGCATGCCCGACAGCGGCACGGTGCCGGTGGCGAATTTGATGAACTCCATCGCCTCTTCTTTTTTCTCGGTGCCTTTCATGATCGCCCAGACGTCGAGGTCATAGATGTGGCTGTCCCAGACAATCTCGAAGGGTGCGCCATCGTCCTTGATCGCGGCAAAGATACGACCGTTGGCGGATTGCACCATGGCGGCACCGCCGTCGTTCAGCAGAACGGGGGCCTGAGACCAGCTGTCGTACCAAGTGATCTCGTCCTTGATGGTGTCGAGCTTGGCAAAGGCTTGGGCTTGGCCCTCTTCGGTGGCGAGCACCTCATAGACCTCTTCCGGGGCGACGCCATCGGCCAGCAGCGCCCATTCCATGTTCACTTGGGGGCGTTTGCGCAGACCACGTTTGCCGGGGAACTTCTCGGTGTCAAAGAAGTCTTCGATGGTTTTCGGGCCTTCGCCGTTTTCGGTGTTCACCGCAAAGACGACGGACCAGACGATATTGCCGACGCCACACTCATTGGCCAACGCATCTTCGATGAAGTCATCCGCCGCTGCGGTGCCATCGTCGCCCTCGGGCAGAACGGATTGGTCGATCACTTCCAGATAGCCCTCGGCACAGGCGCGTTCGAGGTCGATCACTTCGATGTCGACGACATCCCACAGGATGTTGCCCGCTTCGACCTGCGCTTTCATCTCGGCCACGCCGCCGCCGTAGTCTTCGAACAGGACGTTGGTGCCGGATTCCTTCATGTAGGGTTCAATCATGTGCTCCATCTGTGCCGCGCCATAGGCGCCGCCAAAAGATGTTACTGTCAGATCCTGGGCCAGAACAGGGCTGGCAAGCAGCGCCGTCGTGGCCAGATACGTCAGATGTTTCTTCATCAGGTCTCTCCTTGTTGTGTCCAGGTCTTTTGCGGGGCCCCGGTTTGCCCCCGGTCGCCCTTAATTGGCAAAGGCGATGCAATCTTTCGTCAGGGACAACAGCTGCGCCGTCGCGCCGTCTTCGAACTCGGGCGCGGACAGGTCATTGAGCACTTTGACGATAATGTCGGTGCCGTCGGGTAGGCGGAAATAATAGCGGATGAAATCACCCACATAGATGCGCGTGACAAAGGTCGCCGTCAGCGCGTTGTCATGGGCGTGGGTTGTGGGATGGATAAACAGCTTCTCGGGTCGGATTGAGACGCGGCATTGCGCGCCCTCGGTCAGCCCTTCGGAGGTTTGGGTCGTGATGGTGCCGGTGTCTGTCTCGACCTTGGCGATCTCGCCTTCGATTTGGCTGACCTTGCCCTGCACAAAGTTATTCTCACCAATGAACTCAGCGACGAAGGCATTGACCGGGCGCTCATACAGCTCTGCCGGGGGCGCACATTGCTGCACGACGCCGTCGTTGAAAACCGCGATCCGGTCGGACATCGACAGCGCTTCGGTCTGGTCGTGGGTGACATAGATCACGGTAAAGCCGATCTGCTTGTGCAGGCGGGTGATCTCGAACTGCATCTGTTCGCGCAGGTTCTTGTCGAGCGCACCCAAAGGTTCGTCCATCAGGATCAGCGTCGGCTGGAAGATCATCGCGCGGGCCAGTGCCACGCGCTGCCGCTGACCGCCCGACAGTTGGCCGGGGCGGCGGTCGCCGAAGGCCGAAAGTTCGACCAATGCCAGATACTCCGCCACGCGCTCTTTGATATCGGCCTTGGCCATTTTGCGAACGCTGAGCGGATAGGCGAGGTTTTCGGCCACCGTCATATGCGGGAACAGCGCGTAGTTCTGGAACACCATGCCGATGTTGCGCTTATTGGGCGCAGTCTTGTTGATCGATTTGCCGTTGATGGCGATATCGCCCGAGGTGACGCTTTCAAACCCCGCCAGCATCATCAGCACGGTGGTTTTGCCCGAGCCGGAGGGGCCAAGAAGGGTGATGAACTCTCCCTCCTGCACATCCATGTCGAAGCCTTTAACGACGAGGTTTTCCTGATCGTAGCTCTTCTTGACGTTATCAAAACGCAGAAAAGTCTCTGCTTTGGTGTCTTTCATTGTGCCGCGGCTCTCCCTGTCGCTGGGGGGAGTTAATCAGGTGCGATGATTCTAAACAATATGTTGTATCGCTTAAGAGAATCGCCTCGCCTTTGCCGGGCTTATCTGGCGGGCATTTGACTGCTTTTGTGGCAGCGGAAACTGTTTTCAGGGGGCAGAGCGGGAAATCTTTTAAAGAGTGCCTATCTTAGGTAGCTGACCGCATGGGTAAATGGCCCGGAAACCTGACATCACCAGAAGGAGACAGCACCGATGGGCAAACGTATCGCAATCATAGGTGGCGGATATGTGGGCGCTGAGCTCGCCAAGACGATGGATGACATAGCCGATGTCACGCTGATCGAACAGCGCAGCCATTTTGTGCATGCGCCAGCGATGATCCGTGCCTTGGTTCAGCCCGGTTTGGTCGAAGAGGCGCTGATCCCTTATGACCGATTGCTAAAGCGCGGCCGGGTGGTTGAGGCGCGGGCAACGGGCGTTGATGGGAATGGGGTCACGTTAGATGATGGCGCGCGGATTGACGCGGATTATATCGTTGTCGCCACCGGTTCGGATTATGCGGCTCCGTTCAAGCCTAAGGGCGCTGACATTGAGGGGATGCGCACGGCAAACCAAGCGGCGCGGGAAAAGCTGGTGTCGGCTAAGACCATCGGCATTATCGGCGCCGGGGCTGTGGGCGTCGAGCTTGCAGGCGAAATTGCCTATGCAATGCCAGACAAAAAGATCACCCTAATCACGATGGACGACAAGCTTTTTGCGGCGAAGCCCGATAGCCTTGGAACATCGCTCAGCAAGAAATTGAAAGCCAGTGGTGTGGAGATCATCCTTGGCGAAAAGGCCGAAGGGCTTGCATCAAAAACAGAGCCGCATGCGGGGAGTGTGACCCTCGGCGATGGGACGCAGCGAACATTTGACCTGATCTTTCCTGTCCTAGGTGCGCGGGCCTGTTCTGACCTGCTTAAAAACCTGCCCGGCGCAGAGGTGACCGCTGCTGAGCGGATCAAAACCGATGACTATATGCGCCCCTCCTCGCTGCCCAATGTCTTTGCCGCCGGGGACGTTGCGAATCCCGGTGACAATATGACCATCGTTGCGGTTAGCCGTCAGTTGCCGTGGTTGAAAAAGACGCTGACCGGGCTGATCACGGGCCGCAAGCTGGCAGATATGAAGACCTACCGCCCATGGGGCCCCGAAGCGCCGATCCTGCTGCCCTTGGGGCCCAAACGCGGCAACAGCTTTTTGATGCTATTCACCGTGGGCGACTGGGTCACGCAAAAGATGAAAGGCGCGCATCTTTTTGTGTCGAAGTACGAAAAACTGCTGAACCGTCCCTGACTGATGGGGTCAGTCCTCTGCGCAAATGCGCGGGGTGCTGACCTGACACGGTCCTTTCAGGGGCTGCTCATATACCAAAGAGTAGTGTTCTTATGCCAACGCCAGCAGGCATCGGGCAGCAACTTGTGTGAAGGTTGAGGTAATTCAACTCAGGAGCACAAGCCATGACTATCCAGTTCGACAGCACCCGCGAAGCTATTCAAAACGCCACAAAGATTGCGCCTATCATGGCCTGTGTCAGCATGGGGAAATTTGCCACGGCTCAGGGTGAGCTTGTCTGGCAGAAGGGCGATATCGCTTGCGTGCGTGCGTCGTCAGCCATGTTCGTCGGCAAGCGCATCTGAAGGTTCACTCCAAATTAGCTCTTTTACATATACTGAGGACCTCGGGATGTAATCGTAAATGTCGAGGGCGGGTGAAATGAGCTGGAATGTTATCATTGTCGATGATTCTGATATAGCGCGGCAGGTGATTCAGGCGTCTCTCGCCGAAGTTGGGTTTACATGTGTGGCGGAATACGGATGTCCGGCCCGTGCTTTGGATGATCTGAGAAAACAGCGCATTGCAACGGATATCATTACCACTGATTTCATGATGCCGGCGATGGACGGGCTTGAATTTTGTAGTAGTGTTCGGAGGTTGTCGTTCTATCAGGGCGTCCCTGTCGTAATGATCTCTACTCGGAAAAATGATGATCTGTTGCGACGTGCCTTGGCGGCAGGTGCAAGCGACTGTTTGAAAAAGCCTTTTAGTTTGGAAGAACTCGAAGCACGGTTGCAGCTATGTATGCAGAAGGCGAGGCACGCGCATCAATAACGCGCAATCGGGGTATGAGAGATAGCTGAACTGCGTAGCGTTTTGCCTTTAGGGTCGCGGCAAAATCTCGCTTGCCGCGCTTGCGACAAGCTCCTGCCTGCCCGAACCGATAGTCGTGCGCATATGTGCAAGGCGGGCCGTCGATTGTGGTGCTTTGCTGTCGGCGATTGCGGTTCCGATTATCGCGGAGGGAAAGCCGATCGATGCGGTGGACCTCATTTAGAATTCAGGTGAGCAAAGCTTGGACGCAGTGGTGATCAATCACCTTTCTAGACTTCGCACGGCAGGTGAACTGATCGGCAATGCATACGCGTCCGAGCAATGCGATTCTCCTTAAAGGGGCATCATAATCGCGGCCCCCATAGGGAGTGAGTTTGTGTGATAGCTGTTGGATATGAAAACAAAAAACCCTCGAAAACCGAAGTTTTCGAGGGTTTTTTTGTTGATATTGGTGCCCAGGAGAGGACTCGAACCTCCACACCGTTGCCAGTACTAGCACCTGAAGCTAGCGCGTCTACCATTCCGCCACCTGGGCACGTATCGTGTTGGGTGCTCTAAGGCTCGGCTGGGTGACTGTCAATCGCAATTTGGGCGAAAACCTTAAAATCCTCCGCGATGGCTGCTGTGCATTGGGGTTTGGCCTTGTGACAGGGGCGGCGCGCAGGTACATCCTGTGAAAGAATTTGATCTACAGGAGCGGCAAAATGTCTAAGCTGGTCACGATTTATGGCGGTTCGGGGTTTGTCGGACGCTATATCGCGTATCGCATGGCCAGAGCTGGCTGGCGGGTGCGGGTGGCGGTGCGTCATCCCAACGAGGCGCTCTTTGTGCGCACCTATGGTGTGGTCGGCCAAGTCGAGCCGATTTTGTGCAACGTTCGCGACGATGGCTCTGTGCGCGATGCGCTGCGCGGGGCCGATGCGGTAGTGAACTGCGTGGGTATTCTGGTTGAGACCGGCAAAAACGGTTTTGACGCCGTGCAGTCCGAAGGGGCAGAGCGCATCGCGCGTATGGCCGCGGGTGAAGGCGTTGATCGCTGTGTTCAAGTCTCTGCCATCGGCGCGGATATGGAAGCCGACAGTGACTATGCCCGTACAAAGGGCGAAGGCGAGGCGGCGGTGCTCAAGCATATGCCCCATGCTGTGATCCTGCGCCCATCAATCATGTTCGGGCCGGAGGATGAGTTCTTTAACCGCTTTGCAGGTATGACCCGCACCGGGCCAATCCTGCCTGTTGCCGGTGCTTCGACCCGCTTTCAGCCTGTCTTTGTCGATGATGTTGCCAAGGCTGCTGAAAAGGCGCTTGAGGGGCAAGCCGCATCGGGCGTCTATGAATTGGGCGGGCCGGACGTGGATACGTTCCGTGGCTTGATGCAGCGGATGCTTAAAGTGATTCACCGTCGACGCTTGGTGCTGAACATGCCGTGGTTCGTCGCCAAGATGGTGGCCTTTGGTTTCGATATGCTGCAATCGGCCACCTTTGGGCTGTTTACCAATAAGATGCTGACCCGCGATCAGGTCAAAAACCTGCGCAATGATAACGTCGTGGCCGAGGATGCGCGCGGCTTTGCCGAGCTTGGCATCACCCCAATGGCGATGGATGCGGTACTGCCTGACTATCTGTGGCGCTTCCGGCCCTCCGGGCAATATGACGCGATCAAAGCTTCGGCACGTAATCTGCGGCAGGGATAATGGAAAACTCGACTACTCTGATCGCCGCCTTTCTGGGTTTGCTAGAGGGGCTGACAGAGTTCATTCCCGTATCGTCGACTGGGCATCTTTTGTTGGCCGGGCATTTTTTGGGTTTCCACAGCGCCGGGCGGTCCTTTGAGGTTGTCATCCAACTGGGCGCGGTGCTGGCAATTCTAACGGTGTACTCAGCACGGCTTTGGGCCGTGTTTTCGGCGGCACCACATGATCCGCAAGCGCGACGTTTTGTATGGTCGGTGCTTTTGGCCTTTCTGCCTGCGGTCGTGATTGGTGTCATGGCGCATGAGTTTATCAAGACAGTCCTTTTTGAAACGCCGCTGCTCATTGCCATCATGCTGGTGCTGGGCGGGGTGGTCCTTTTGGTTGTTGACCGTATTGCGCCCGCGCCGACCTATTCTGACGCAACTAAATTTCCGCTTTCGATGGCCTTTAAAATTGGGGTGATCCAATGCCTCGCTATGATCCCCGGCACTTCTCGCTCGGGCGCGACGATCGTCGGGGCGTTGTTGTTAGGGTCGAGCAAGCGCGCGGCGGCGGAATTTTCGTTCTTCTTGTCGATGCCGACCATGGCGGGTGCCTTTGCCTACGACATCTATAAGAACCGCGATGTGCTGGATGCCTCGGCCATGGGAGAGATCGCGGTTGGTTTTGCGATGGCCTTCATCTCTGCGGTGATCGTGGTGCGTTGGGTGCTCGACTACGTGAGCCGCTATGGCTACGCGCTGTTCGGTTGGTGGCGAATCTTTGTGGGCGGGGTCGTCATTGTCGCGCTCTATGCGGGTTTGTAAGTATATAGGTCCGAATCGGACTTTAATTCGTGCATAAAAATGGTGTCCGGACGGTTCATTTGGCCGGAAAGAGGTAAATAGGTCAGCACTACTGTCTTTTATTTATTTTTGAGCTCTTGTATTTGGGCCTTCTGACGGAATTTGTCGAAGGGACGGGTATATGGCGAAGCAGGTTATGCTGAAATTTACGGATGTGGCGCGGGACATGCCTGAGAAGCGTCCGCCCAACCTGCGCCGAACAGATTTCGACGAGATCTATGCCGAATACGCTGACCGCAAAGCCGCCGAGCAATCAAGCCGGTGCAGCCAATGCGGTGTGCCTTATTGCCAGACCCATTGCCCGCTGCATAACAACATCCCCGACTGGCTGCGCCTAACCGCCGAAGGCCGGTTGGAAGAAGCCTATGAGATCAGCCAGGCGACAAACACCTTCCCCGAGATCTGTGGCCGTATCTGCCCCCAAGATCGTCTGTGCGAAGGCAACTGTGTGATTGAGCAGTCAGGCCACGGCACTGTGACCATCGGCTCGATCGAGAAGTACATCACTGACACCGCGTGGGAGAAAGGCTGGGTCAAACCCGCCGCCCCGCGTGAGGAACGTCAGGAAAGTGTCGGCATCATCGGGGCTGGCCCCGGCGGTTTGGCCGCAGCTGATATGCTGCGCCGTACCGGTGTGCAGGTTACGATCTATGACCGCTATGATCGCGCGGGCGGGTTGCTGACCTACGGTATCCCCGGCTTTAAGCTTGAAAAAGACGTGGTAGAGCGCCGCAACGCGCAACTGGTCGATGGCGGCGTGACCTTTGAATTGAACTGCGACGTAGGCCGCGACATCAGCTTTGGCGCGATCCGTGGCAAACATGACGCAGTGATCATCGCCACTGGCGTCTATAAAACGCGCGAGATCGAAGCCCCCGGCGTAGGTGGCTTTGGCGTAGAGCGGGCGATTGATTTTCTGACCGCCTCCAACCGCAAAAGCTTTGGCGACACGGTCGAAGAATTCGAGAATGGCCGCCTGAATGCTGCTGGCAAAAAGGTTGTCGTGATTGGCGGCGGCGACACGGCGATGGACTGCGTGCGCACCTCGATCCGTCAGGGTGCGGAGAGCGTCAAATGTCTCTACCGCCGTGACCGGGCCAATATGCCGGGCAGCCAGCGCGAAGTGCAAAACGCCGAGGAAGAAGGCGTGATTTTCGAATGGCTCAGCGCGCCTAAAGGTTTTGTCGGTGATCCGGTGACCGGGGTCATGGTGCAAAAAATGCGCCTTGGTGCGCCCGATGTGACGGGCCGTCAGGCACCCGAAGTCATCGAAGGGGCCGACTACGTCGAAGACGCCGATCTGGTGATCATGGCTCTGGGCTTTGAACCCGAAGACCTGCCGGTGCTGTGGGATGAGCCGGACCTGCCGGTCAACCGCTGGGGGACGATCAAGGCGGATTACGTCACCGGGGCCACCGCGCTGGAAGGCGTTTATGCCGTGGGTGACATTGTGCGCGGCGCAAGCTTGGTGGTGTGGGCGATTAAAGACGGTCGCGATTGCGCCGAAGCGATCCTGAATGATTTCAATGGGGTGCAGCGCATCGCCGCAGAATAAGCGACGGCGCGGGCTGCTGCCCAAACCCGAGATTTACATAGATGCGAAACCCGCAGGTCATGACTTTGCCGGGACGCAAAAAACCAAAACCAAGGCCGAAGTCACAGCAGGATTTGCGGCATTTGTGGAAGGAACCAAGCCATGACCAAATATGATGACGCCTGGGTAGCCCGCGAAGAAGCCAAACGGGCGATGATGGCCGAAAAGGGTATGTATAGCTTCGAAGAGGAACATTCCTCTTGCGGTGTTGGGCTGGTGGTTAACATCAACGGCGAAAAGACCCGCGAAGTTGTCTTGAACGGGATCAACGCGTTAAAGGCGATCTGGCACCGTGGCGCGGTAGACGCTGATGGGATGACCGGCGATGGCGCGGGCATTCACCTGCAGATCCCCGTGCCGTTCTTTTACGATCAGGTGCGCCGCACCGGCCATACTCCGCGCGAGAATGAATTGATTGCCGTGGGGCAAGTGTTCCTGCCGCGTACCAACTTTGCCGCACAAGAGACATGCCGGACCATCGTGGAAACCGAAGTGCTGCGCATGGGCTATTACATCTACGGCTGGCGCCATGTGCCGGTTGATATCTCGGTGCTGGGCGATAAGGCCAATGCGACACGCCCCGAGATTGAGCAAATCCTGATCTCAAACGCCAAGGGCGTGGATGAAGAGACATTCGAGCGTGAGCTATACGTGATCCGCCGCCGGATTGAGAAAGCCGCCATCGCCGCGCAGGTGCCGCAGATGTACATTGCGTCGATGTCCTGCCGCAGCATCATCTACAAGGGCATGATGCTGGCCGAACAGGTGGCCGAATTCTATCCCGACCTGAAAGATGATAAGTTCATCAGCGCCTTTGCGATCTATCACCAGCGCTATTCGACGAACACGTTCCCGCAGTGGTGGTTGGCGCAGCCCTTCCGCATGTTGGCGCATAACGGCGAAATTAACACACTGAAAGGCAACACCAACTGGATGAAGAGCCACGAAATCCGCATGGCATCTTCGACCTTTGGTGACATGGCCGAAGATATCAAACCGATTGTCGCAGCCGGGTCGAGCGACTCTGCCGCCTTGGATTCGGTGTTTGAGGTATTGGTACGCGCAGGCCGCTCTGCGCCGATGGCCAAGACGATGCTGGTGCCTGAGTCGTGGTCCAAGCTGGCTGTGGAGCTGCCCCAAGCGTGGCGCGACATGTATTCCTACTGCAACTCGGTGATGGAACCATGGGACGGCCCAGCCGCGTTGGCGATGACCGATGGGCGTTGGGTTTGTGCCGGGCTTGACCGGAACGGTCTGCGTCCGATGCGCTATGTGGTGACTTCGGACGGTATGCTGATCGCGGGCTCCGAAGCTGGTATGGTGCCGTTGGACGAGGCGCGGGTTGTCGCCAAGGGCGCGCTTGGGCCAGGGCAGATGATCGCCGTGGATATGACTGAGGGCAAGCTGTTCCACGATACTGAAATTAAAAACAAGCTTTCAGGCAACCAGCCCTTTGGCGATTGGGTTGGCAAAATCCATGAGTTGGATGACGTGCTGAGCGCGGTCACTGAAAAGCCGCTCTTTGAGGGCAATGACCTGCGCCGTCGTCAGGTTGCGGCGGGTTATACCATCGAAGAGTTGGAGCAGATCCTCGCGCCGATGGCCGAGGACGGTAAAGAGACGCTGGCGTCGATGGGTGATGACACGCCCTCGGCTGTTCTGAGCGGGCAATACCGCCCCCTCAGTCACTTCTTCCGCCAGAACTTTAGCCAAGTCACCAACCCGCCGATTGATAGCTTGCGCGAATTCCGGGTGATGAGCCTTAAGACACGGTTCGGGAACCTAAAGAACGTGTTGGACGAAGACAGCAGCCAGACCGAGATTCTGGTGCTCGACAGCCCCTTTGTCGGCAACGCTCAGTTCGAAGAACTGATGTCGCAGTTTAAGGTTCATACCGTCACCATTGATTGTACCTTTGAGGCGGGCAGCAGTAACCTGAGCGCCGGGCTGGCGCGCATTCGGGCCGAGGCCGAGGATGCAGTACGCTCTGGCGCGGGGCATTTGGTGCTGACCGATCAGTACAGCGACGCAGACAAAGTCGCGATGCCGATGATCCTTGCCACCAGTGCGGTGCACAGCCATTTGGTGCGCAAAGGCTTGCGGACCTTTACGTCGCTGAACGTGCGCGCGGCGGAATGTGTTGATCCGCATTACTTTGCCGTGTTGGTGGGTTGCGGTGCGACCGTCGTGAATGCTTATCTGGCCGAGGATTCCTTGGCCGACCGTATCGGGCGCGGCCTGCTGGATATGACGTTGACGCAAGCGGTGCAGAAGTACCGCGAGGCGATTGACCAAGGCTTGCTCAAGATCATGGCGAAGATGGGGATCAGCGTGATCTCCTCCTACCGTGGTGGTTTGAACTTTGAAGCCGTAGGCCTGAGCCGCGCCATGTGCGCGGAGTATTTCCCCGGCATGACCAGCCGCATCAGCGGCATCGGCGTCGTAGGCATTCAACGCAAAGCCGAAGAAGTCCACGCGCGTGGCTGGCAGGGTGATGGCGTCGTCATGCCTATCGGCGGCTTTTACAAGCAGCGCAAAACTGGCGAGAAACATGCGTGGGAAGCCAGCAGCATGCATATGTTGCAAATGGCCTGCAACCGCGCCTCTTATCAGATGTGGCAGCAGTATTCGAAGAAGATGCAGAGCAACCCGCCGATCCATCTGCGCGATCTGCTCGACATCAAGCCGCGCGGCAATCCTGTGCCGCTGGAAGAGGTGGAAAGCATCACCTCGATCCGCAAGCGGTTCGTAACGCCGGGCATGTCGCTGGGAGCGCTGTCGCCCGAGGCGCATAAAACGCTGAACGTGGCGATGAACCGCATCGGTGCGAAGTCCGACAGCGGCGAGGGCGGCGAAGATCCGGCGCATTTCGTGCCAGAAAGCAACGGCGACAATCCGTCGGCCAAGATCAAACAGGTCGCCTCGGGCCGCTTTGGCGTGACGGCGGAATATCTGAACCAGTGCGAAGAGTTGGAGATCAAGGTCGCGCAGGGCGCCAAGCCCGGTGAGGGTGGCCAGCTTCCGGGCATGAAGGTCACCGACCTGATCGCGCGGCTGCGGCATTCGACCAAAGGCGTGACGCTGATCTCGCCGCCGCCGCACCATGACATCTACTCGATCGAAGACCTCGCGCAGCTGATCTATGACCTCAAGCAGATCAACCCGCGCTGCAAGGTGACGGTGAAACTGGTGGCCTCTTCGGGCGTTGGCACGATTGCCGCCGGGGTGGCGAAGGCCAAGGCCGATATCATCCTGATCTCGGGCCATAACGGTGGCACCGGGGCCTCGCCTGCGACCTCGATCAAATATGCCGGTCTGCCGTGGGAGATGGGCCTGACCGAAGCGCATCAGGTTCTGTCGATGAACAACCTGCGCGACCGGGTGACATTGCGCACCGATGGCGGGCTGCGCACCGGGCGCGACATCGTCATGGCGGCGATGATGGGAGCCGAGGAATACGGCATCGGCACCGCCGCGCTGATCGCCATGGGCTGTATCATGGTGCGCCAGTGCCAGTCGAACACCTGCCCCGTGGGCGTCTGTACCCAAGACGAAGCGCTGCGCGGCAAGTTCACCGGCAATGCGGACAAAGTGGTGAACCTGATTACCTTCTACGCGACCGAAGTGCGCGAGATTCTGGCCAGCATCGGGGCGCGCAGCCTTGATGAAGTCATCGGCCGCGCGGACCTGTTGACGCAGGTCAGCCGAGGTTCGTCGCATCTTGATGATCTGGACCTGAACCCGTTGCTCATTACCGTCGATGGGGCGCATGAAAACGTCTACGACCGCGACAAGCCGCGTCAGGTGGTGCTCGATACGCTGGACTCTCAGATCGTGCGCGATGCAGCGCGGTTCTTGGAAGACGGCGAGAAGATGCAACTCTCCTATGCGGTGCAAAACACGCATCGGACCGTGGGCACGCGGGTCAGCAGCCATATCGTCAAGCGGTTCGGGATGCGCAATTCGCTGCAGCCGGACCACCTGACGGTGAAGCTGACCGGCAGCGCCGGGCAGTCCTTGGGGGCCTTTGCAGCACCGGGGTTGAAACTGGAAGTCTCGGGCGATGCCAACGACTATGTCGGTAAAGGCCTGTCGGGCGGCACGATTGTGGTACGGCCAACGATGGCGAGCCCGATTGTGGCGTCAGAGAATACGATCATCGGCAACACGGTGCTTTACGGTGCGACGGCAGGCTATTTGTTCGCCGCGGGCCGGGCGGGCGAGCGTTTTGCGGTGCGCAACTCAGGCGCCCATGTGGTGATCGAAGGCTGCGGCAGCAACGGTTGTGAATATATGACCGGCGGTGTGGCGGTGATCCTTGGTGAGATCGGCGCAAACTTTGCCGCCGGGATGACCGGGGGGATGGCCTATTTGTATGATCCCGAAGGGCTTGCACCGAAGCTGATGAATGCCGAAACCATTGTGACCTGTGCGGTCACTGTAGAGCATTGGCTGAATCAGTTGCATGGGTTGATTGAGCGTCATGTAGCGGAGACCAACAGCCGCAAGGGCGCGGATATCCTCCAGCATTGGGACACGGAGAAGCACAACTTCTTGCAGGTCTGCCCGAAGGAGATGCTGGTGCATCTGCCTGCGCCGCTGTCGGTGGAAGAGGCGGCAGTTCCGGCGGAGTAAGTTATCCCCCGCGCGGCTTCGGTCGCGCGGGAGGGCCATCGCCAGCCCGCCGGGACGGGCAGGCGATGGCCCGGCGCCTGCGGCTTGATTCCGGGCTAGGGTGGTATTCAAAAGTGTCTGCGCTACCTCTGCCTCTCCACGGGAGGCAGATCATGCGAAGAATTCTAGCGGTATTGCTGATAATCACAGGCCTAAGCGCCTGCACCGACACCGCACCGCGTGGCGGAGGCGATATCCTGGTGCTGGGCGATTCCATCATGGCGTGGAATGGAGGCCGCTCGATACCCGATGTCATTGCCAACCAAACGCGCCGCAGCGTCACCAGCCGTGCCGTGCCCGGCGCGCAGTTCGACAATGGCTCGACCATCGCCTCTGCCGTTGGCTTTGACATCCAGCAGCAGTTCCCCGGCGGGCGCTGGAACTGGGTGGTGGTGAATGGCGGTGCCAACGATCTGAGCGCCGATTGCGGCTGCGGGGCCTGCGGGGCCTCGGTGAGTGCGCTAATCGCACCGAACGGTCAAAGCGGTAGCATCCCCGCCTTCTTGCAACGCCTTCGTGCCCAAACCAGGGCGCAGGTCATGTGGATGGGCTATTACGCAGGCTCCGGCTCGGGCTCCTTTGCCGGATGCCGCGATGATCTGGTCGAAATCGAATCCCGCATCGCCACTTTCGCCGCAGGCCGCCCGGGGATCCATTTCGTCGATTCCGAAGACGTGATCGACCGGGGGGACCGCGGGCTTTTTGCCGGGGACAACGTGCATCCCTCCGCCCGTGGATCGGCCCGGATCGGTGCCTATCTCGCGCAAGAGATCACCGCGCGTGAGAAAAGTTCACAAATCCCTGCGAGCAGCCTATAGCTAATTCATGACCACGCGCAAAAAGACCGCCTCAAAAGGCCAAACCCGCCGCAAAGCCGCGCCAAAAATCACGTTGAAAAAACGGGTCACCCGCTGGCTGTTTGGTGCAGCCCTTGTGTCTGGCGCGCTGGTGGTTTTGCTGGTGCTGCTTTTTCGGTTCGTTAACCCGCCCACCGGGGTCTACATGTTTTCCGAAAGCCGCCGTTTGGGCGGGGTTCAGCGCGATTGGGTGCCGCTGAACCAGATTGCCCCGGTCATGGCCCGCTCTGCCGTGGCAGCGGAGGATGCGAATTTCTGCAACCATTGGGGCTTTGACATGGAGGCGATCCGCACCGCGATCGAGAACGGCTCTGAGCGCGGGGCATCGACGATCAGCCAGCAGACGGTCAAGAATGTCTATCTCTGGCATGGCCGATCGTGGATACGCAAAGCGATGGAGGCGGGGATGACGCCGTTGGTCGAAGCGCTTTGGCCCAAGCGGCGGATTATTGAGGTTTACCTGAACGTGGCAGAGTTTGACGAAGGCGTGTTTGGCGTCGGCGCGGCGGCTCCGCATTACTTTGGGGTCAGCGCCGCAGAGCTTAGTGCGACACAGGCGGCGCGGCTCGCCGCTATTCTACCCGCGCCCAAAGACCGCTCTGCCTCGCGCCCTAGTGACTTTACCCGCAAGCGCACGGCGCAGATTATGGATGGGGCGGCGACCATCCGCGCGGACGGTCGTGCCGCCTGTTTCGACAGTTGAAAATCCCTGCGCCAGCAGGCATGGAAGAGTGCAATCCCTTTAATCACACGGACTTCTTATGACGGCTCGCTTGTTTCACGTTCCCTTGTCCCCCTTCTGTCGCAAGGTGCGGCTCAGCCTTGGGGAGAAGAAGATCGAGGTGGAACTGGTTGAGGAACGTTACTGGGAGCAAGACCCGGATTTTCTGCGCCGTAACCCGGCGGGCAAGGTACCCGTTCTGCGGCTCGACGGGATCATGATGTCCGAAAGCGCCGCGATCTGCGAATATATCGAAGAGACCCGCCCCGAAGCGTCGCTGCTGCCCAGCGACCCGGTGCAGCGGCTTGAGGTGCGCCGATTGGTCAGTTGGTTCGATGATAAGTTCCACCATGAGGTCACCTCCAAGCTGCTGTATGAACGGGTGAACAAGAAAGTCACCAAACAGGGCTATCCGGACAGTAAAAACGTCAAAGCCGGGGCCAAGGCGATCAAGTACCATCTGGATTACATGACGTGGCTGCTGGATCACCGCCGGTGGTTGGCGGGCGACGTGATGACGTTGGCCGATTTTGCGGCTGCGGCACATCTGTCCTCGCTGGACTATATTTCCGATGTTGATTGGAATCGGTCGGACGTGGTCAAAGACTGGTACGCCAAGATCAAATCCCGCCCGGCTTTCCGCTCGATCCTTGCCGATCAAGTGCCGGGTTTCCCGCCGCCAAGGCAATACAACAACTTGGATTTCTGATGGCGTCCGGGGCGCCAAGAGGGTGACCGTGGACAGCGAAGATCTGAAGGTACGACTGGTCGCGCGAGCGTTCGAAGAAGGCTTTGTTGCCTGCCGCATTTGCCGCCCTGCGGATGTGCCGGAAGTGCCCGAACGCCTCGCCCGTTTTGTCGAAGCTGGATATCACGGGCAAATGGGCTGGATGGAGGACCGGATGCACTGGCGCGGCAATCCTGCCGCCCTCTGGCCTGAGGCGCGGTCGGTCATCATGCTGGCCGAAAGCTATACCCCCGAACATGACCCCCGCGCGGTGTTGGAACATCCCGACAAGGGGGCAATCTCGGTCTATGCGCAGGGGCGCGACTACCACGATATCGTCAAGAAACGGCTGAAGCGGCTGGCGCGTTGGCTGATGGAAGAGGCGCGCGCGGCAGAGCCTGAGGTGAAGGTTTTTGTCGATACCGCCCCGGTGCCCGAAAAAGCCTTAGCGCAGGCGGCGGGGCTGGGCTGGCAGGGCAAACACACCAATCTGCTGAGCCGTAAGTTCGGCAACTGGGCCTTTTTAGGCTCTGTTTTTACCACGCTGGACCTTGCCCCAGACGCGCAAGAGGTCGATCACTGCGGCTCTTGTCGGGCCTGCCTTGATGTCTGCCCGACAGATGCCTTTCCCGGCCCCTACCAACTCGACGCGCGGCGCTGCATCTCCTATCTGACGATTGAGCATAAAGGCCCCGTTGATCTGGAGCTCCGCGAAAAGCTGGGCAACAGGATCTATGGCTGTGACGATTGCCTTGCCGCCTGCCCATGGAACAAGTTCGCCGTGACGGCGAGCGATATGCGCTATCACGGGCTAGCAGTGCAGCCCGCCGATCTGGCCGAGCTTGCCGCACTAGACGATACCGCCTTTCGTGCGCGTTACTCTGGTTCTCCGATCAAGCGGATTGGGCGGGACCGCTTTGTGCGCAACGTGCTTTATGCGATAGGGAATTCGGGGCTGGCACCGCTGCGCAGTGCGGCGCAATCTTTGACCGAAGATGCTGATCCGACTGTTGCTGATGCAGCGCGTTGGGCGGTAGAGCGGTTGGCATAGGGGTGCGCCATTGGCGGTTTTATTGGGCGTAGACACGGGCGGCACCTATACGGATGCAGTGCTGATCCGGGATGAAGTCGAGGTGATCGCGTCGGCCAAGGCCCTGACAACCCGTCAAGATTTGGCAATTGGCGTTGGCAAAGCGGTGAGCGCGGTGCTGGCGCAATCCGGTGTGGCAGCGGCCGAGATCGCAATGGCGTCGCTGTCGACGACCCTTGCCACCAACGCGCTGGTCGAAGGGCAGGGCGGCCGCGTGGCGCTGATTTATGTTGGGTTTCCCGCGCGTGATCTGGAGGCACATGGCCTATCTGACGCGCTGCGCGGCGATCCGTTCCTCTTGCTGGCCGGGGGCCATGACCACGCCGGGGCCGAGGCTGCGGCGCTGGACGAAACTGCGCTAATCGCGTTTTTAGAGACACATAAGCATGAGGTAAGCGGTTTCGCAGTGGCCAGCCAATTCGCCACGCGCAATCCGGCGCATGAGTTGCGGGTGGTGGAACTGGTGGCGCAGAGGACGGGCCGCCCGGTTTCTGCCTCCCACACTCTTTCCGCCAAGCTTAATGGCCCGAAACGTGCCTTAACTGCCCTGTTAAACGCGCGGTTGATCGGCATGATTGACCAGCTGATCGGGCGCACCGAAGACCAATTGCGTGCCTTGGGCATCAACGCTCCGATGATGGTGGTGCGCGGCGATGGGGCCCTGATGTCGAGCGCGCAGGCCCGCCAAAGGCCGATAGAGACGATCCTCAGTGGCCCGGCGGCGTCACTGGTGGGTGCGCGCTGGTTGACTGGGGCCGAGACGGCGATGGTTTCTGACATCGGCGGCACGACGACGGATGTGGCGTTGCTGCGTGATGGGCGTCCGGCGATTGATCCGGCAGGCGCGCAAGTGGGGCCATACCGCACCATGGTCGAGGCCGTGGCGATGCGCACCCACGGTCTGGGCGGTGACAGCGAAGTGCATTTCATAGCCGAAGGGCTGACGGCAGGGGTGACGCTTGGGCCGAAACGCTTGCTGCCTGTCTCTCTGATCGCTGTCGATGCGCCAGAGGTGGTGCATACCGCGCTAGACGCACAGTTGCGCCGCAACGTTCCGGGGGAGCATGACGGCCGCTTTGTCCGCGCCGTACCGGGGCAGGCGACCGAAGGGCTGGCGGGGCGGGAATTGGCCTTGCTGGATCGGATCGGTGACACGGTGCGCCCGTTGGGAGATGTGCTGCGCAATCGGATGGAGCAGGGCGCACTGGCGCGGCTGGTGGCGCGTGGGCTGGTTCAGGTCGCCGGGGTCACCCCATCGGACGCGAGCCATGTGACCGGGCAGCTTTTGGCATGGGATCGCGGTGCCGCCCGTAAGACGCTTGAGCTTTTCGGGCGCAAGCGCGGTGGGTCTGGACTACGGTTCTGCCCTGAACCCGAAGCGCTTGCGCAGATCATTGTTGCCCGTCTGACATATCAAACCAATCTGGCGTTGTTAGAGACTGCTTTTGCTGAGGAAGACGCTGATTTTAACCTTTCCCCGGAAACCTTGGCGCGCCATGTGTTATTGCAACGCGGGCTGGCGGGGCACCGGGGAGTGTTGCGGATCGATGCGGGTCTGAACCTGCCGATTGTCGGACTTGGCGCTTCGGCATTGACCTATTACCCGGCAGTCGGAGAGGCCTTGGGCACCCAGATGATCTTGCCTGAACATGCCGCCGTCGCCAACGCCATTGGCGCGGTGGTGGGGCGGGTCATCACGCGCGAAAGCGGCATTGTGACATCGCCGGGCGAAGGCAAGTTCCGGGTGCATCTAGCTGAAGGGCCAAAGGATTTCCCAGATGCGGAGAGCGCCTTGGCCCATGTAGAGATAGTTCTGACCAAGGCCGCCCGCGCCCGCGCGAAATCCGCAGGGGCGGTTGAGATCGAATGCCAAGTCACACGCGATATTCGCACGGCGGGAGTCGAAGGGCGGGAGGTTTTCGTGGAGGCAGAGCTTACGGTCGAGGCCTCGGGACGGCCACGAGTGGCGGTAGGCTAACCCCCGGCGCGGGGCCGGGGGCTGCGGCGTTACTCGGCTGCTTCGCGTTTTGGTAGCACCCAATCCGCGCGAGGGAAGTGGCAGGTGTAGCCGTTGGGCAGACGTTCAAGATAGTCCTGATGCTCCGGCTCCGCTTCCCAGAAATCACCGATCGGCTCGACTTCGGTCACCACTTTGCCCGGCCAGAGGCCGGAGGCTTCCACATCCGCGATGGTGTCTTCGGCCATGGCTTTTTGGTCGTCGTTGGTGTAGTAGATCGCAGAGCGATAGCTCATACCGACATCATTGCCTTGGCGGTTCGCCGTGGTGGGGTCATGGATTTGAAAGAAGAACTCCAGCAGCTCACGGTAGGAGGTCTTTTCGGGGTCAAAGTTAATTTCGATCCCCTCAGCATGGGTGCCGTGGTTGCGATAGGTTGCATTGGGCACGTCGCCGCCGGTATAGCCGACGCGTGTCGAGACCACGCCGGGGCGCCGGCGGATCAGGTCCTGCATGCCCCAGAAACAGCCACCGGCCAATACTGCACGTTCGGTTGTCATGTCACATTCTCCACTTGGTTAAGGTACTCGCCATAGCCTTCGGCTTCCATGTCGTCGCGGTGGATGAAGCGCAGGGAGGCGGAGTTGATACAGTAGCGCAGCCCGCCTCGGTCAGGCGGGCCATCGGGAAAGACGTGGCCAAGGTGGCTATCGCCGTGCTTGCTGCGCACCTCGGTGCGGACCATGCCGAGCGAGGCGTCTTGAAGCTCTTCAACATAGGCGGGCTCGATCGGTTTGGTAAAGCTCGGCCAGCCGCAGCCGCTCTCGTATTTGTCACCGCTGGCGAACAGGGGCTCGCCCGAGACGATATCGACATAGATGCCCGGCTCTTTGTTGCTCAGGTATTTACCGGTGCCGGGGCGTTCGGTGCCGCTGCGTTGGGTGACGTGAAATTCTTCGGGGCTCAGCGCATCAAGCGCTTCGTTGGTTTTTTCGTAGCGGGGCATGGCGTCCTCCATTCATGGGCTTGGCCTATTAGATGGGGTGTGGCGGCGAAATTCAAAGGGTTTGCGCGGGCGCGGTAACAGCGGCGTGAGGCGGCTCACCGCTTTCGTTGACGCGAAATCTGCACCGCAAGGATGCCGCCCGCGATGATCGCAACGCCAAGGATGTCGCGCGGTCCCAGTGTTTCGCCCAGCAGCAGGGCCGCGATGGCCACGCCGAAGAACGGGTTGAGGAAGTGGAAGGTCGCCGCCCGCGTGGCGCCGATGCGGTTGACCAGCCAGAACCAGACCACGGTGGCGGCAAGGCCGGGGACAAGACAGGTATAGGCAAAGGCGAGAGTCAGGCGCAGGCTCGGGTCGATGCGGGGGGTCTCAAACAGCAGGGTGGCGATGGAGAGGGCCACGCAGCCGACAAGCATTTGCAGGCCCACCACCATGAGGAAGTTGCCGCCCGAGGTCGCGCCACGCACAAGCAGGGTGGCCGCGGTGAGGGCCACCACGCCGATGGCGCAAAGGATGAGGCCATAGAGGTCGACTTGCCCGCCGAGGCGCGCGCCCATGATGATGGCGACGCCAATGACACCGGCAAACAGTCCCGCAATGCCCAAGGGGCGCAGCTTTTCGCCCAAGAACGCCCATGCGGCGAAGCCCACAAGAAGCGGCATGGTGGAGGCGATGATCGCGGCGAGGGAGGCCTCAATGGTCTGCATGGCGATGAAGTTGAGGCCGAGGTAGACCGCGTTTTGCAGCACGCCAAAGATGATCGTCGCTCGCCATTGCGCGGGGGTGAGCCGCCAGCTTTGCCCCAAGGCCAGCGCGATGCCGACGCCGATCAGGCCAGAGATCAGATAGCGCAGCGACAGGGCCAGCAGAGGTGAGGCGTCCATGACGATGATCCGCGCAGAGGTGAAGGCCGAGGACCACATCACGGCAAAGGCCAGACCCATGAGAATTGCGCGGATGTCCATGAGGTGCCTCCTGTGCTGAACTTGCTAAGCAATGGCGGGTTTGTGGGAGGAGGACAAGGTGGGTTTGGTGGGATGTTGTGGAGGGGGGGGTAGGAATGTCCGGTTTTAATGTATACCACCCGGCCCGGAGGCAAGCCGTAGGCGCCGGGCCATCGCCTGCCCGCCCCCCGGGTAGGCGATATGGCGAGGCTGGGTTAGAACCTCGCGACCGCACATCATGGCTGAGCCATAAAGTGGCACGAAGCTAGCGTTGGATCGCCGACCCGCGGGCAGGCGATGGCCCTCAAGGCCAACAAAAAAGGGCCGCCCGAGGGCGACCCTTTCGCAAACAATCAGCCAAAGGCTTACTCGTTCACGCTGTCCTTCAGCGCCTTCGCGATGGTCATCTTGACCACTTTGTCGGCGTCTTTCTTGAACTGCTCGCCAGTGGCGGGGTTGCGGACCATCCGCTCGGGGCGCTCACGGCAATAGATTTTGCCAACGCCCGGCAGGGTCACGGCACCGCCGGCGGACACTTCACGGGTGATCAGGTTGCAAACGGCGTCGAGCGCTGCGCCTGCGGATTTCTTGTCGGTGTCCATCTCTTCTGCCAGAGCAGCAACGAGCTGGGTCTTGGTCATCGGTTTTGCCATTTTATTCTCCTTAGACTGCCCGCTTTTAGGGCCTCATGGCCGGAATGTAACGGTATGTTGTGGGATAACACAACGAATTGTGGCGCTCTAAACGCGAAAACATGCGATTTTCCGCTGTTTTTAGCCTTACAGGAACGCAGTTTCGTCGAAGGAACGCAATTTTCGGCTGTGAATTCTCTCTAGCGGCATGCGGCGCAACAGTTCCATGGCGCGAATGCCGATCATCAAATGCCGTGCAACCTGCGATTTATAGAAGTCCGAGGCCATTCCGGGCAGTTTCAACTCGCCATGAAGCGGCTTGTCAGAAACGCATAGCAGCGTGCCGTAGGGCACGCGGAAACGGTAGCCATTGGCGGCGATGGTCGCACTTTCCATATCCAGCGCCACGGCGCGGGACTGGCTGAGGCGTTGCACCGGGCCGGATTGATCGCGCAATTCCCAGTTGCGGTTGTCGATCGTGGCGACCGTGCCGGTGCGCATGATGCGTTTCAGCTCATAGCCTTCGAGCTGGGTGACCTGCGCCACCGACTGCTCTAGCGCGATCTGAATCTCGGCCAGCGCCGGGATCGGCACCCAGACGGGCAGGTCATCATCCAGAACGTGGTCCTCGCGCAGGTAGCCATGCGCCAAGACGAAGTCGCCCAAAGCCTGCGTGTTGCGCAGCCCGGCGCAGTGGCCGACCATCAGCCACGCATGGGGGCGCAGCACGGCGATATGATCGGTCGCTGTTTTGGCATTGGATGGGCCGACACCGATGTTGACCAGCGTGATCCCAGAGCCATCCGCCCGTTTCAGGTGATAGGTCGGCATTTGCGGGGTCTTCAACGTCTCGGGCAGTGGCGCGTCGGGGTCGCTGATCTCTGCATTGCCGGTTGAGACGAACGACGTGTAGCCGCTCTCCGGGTCGCGCAGCATGGTGCGGGCGTATTGCTCGAACTCGGTCACATAGAACTGGTAGTTGGTGAAGAGTACGTGAGTCTGAAAATGCTCTGGATCGGTGGCGGTGTAATGCGCCAGCCGAGCGAGCGAGTAGTCGACCCGCTGCGCGGTAAAGGGCGCAAGCGGACGCACATCATCTTCGGGAACATAGGTGCCGTTTACGATATCGTCGTTGGTGGTGCTCAGATCCGGCACATCAAAGACATCGCGCAGGGTGAAATCGGCGGCACCCTCTTGCGGCACATTCATGGCATTATCGCCGCCCATGGCGAAATGCACCGGGATCGGCGTGCTGGAGGGGCCGATAATCACCGGTTGGTCGTGGTTTTCGATAAGCAGCCCAATCTGCTGGATCAGGTAATTCCGAAACAGATCAGGCCGGGTGATCGTCGCGGAAAAACTGCCGGGAGAGGAGACATGGCCAAAAGACAGCCGCGTATCGACATGGGCATAGGAGGAAGTGCGAAAACGCACTTCAGGATAAAAGGCGCGAATGCGGGCCTCGGGAGCCGTGGTTTGCATCGCCTTGGCAAAGCCATCGCGCAGGAACTGGGTGGCGTTGGTGTACAGTTCGGTCAGCCGGTCCACGGCGGCGGTGGCATCGCGAAACTCTTCGGGGTTCGGGGTATCCGGGGTCAGGATCGTGGTCATGTTTGCGGCTCTAACAATGGAATAATTTCAAACTTCTGCACATCGATCAGCCCAAGGTCCGAGATCCGCAGTTCCGGGATCACCACAAGGGCCAAGAGCGAGTGCTGCATATAGGCGTTGTTCAGCTTGCAGCCACAGTCGATCATCGCCTGCACAAGTGCTTCGGCATCGGCGGCGACCTCAGCGGCGGGGCGGTCCGACATGAGCCCGGCGATGGGCAGGGCGACAAGCGCCAATTCTTCGCCGTCTCGGAAAATGGTGATGCCGCCGCCAACCTCGCGCAGCCGGTTGGCGGCGAGGGCCATCTGCTCGGCATCGGTACCCACCACGATCATATGGTGGCTGTCATGCGCCACGGTAGAGGCCATGGCCATACAGCCTTCATAGCCAAAGCCTGAAACGAAAGCGTTGGTGACTGTGCCGGTAGCGCGGTGGCGTTCGACCAGCGCGATCTGGCAGACCTCGCCTGTGGCCTGCACCCGGCCTTCGGTGACCGGCAGTTCAAACTTCAACGCGCGTGTGGGGGCTTGGTTTTCGACTACACCGATGACATTGGCGGTGACGGCGTTTGCGCCTTCGGGGGCGGGGATGTCGAAGTCATCGGCGCTTAGGTCGCGTGCCATGTTCACAGTGTTGCGAGCCATGTCAGGCCAGTCGTAATGCGGGCAATCGACGAGGCATTTGCCGTCTTCCGCGACAACCTCGCCACGGGCAATGACCATTTCGACGGGCAGTGTCTTAAGGTCCGACGACAGGATCACATCGGCACGGCGGCCCGGTGTCAGCGAGCCGATCTCACGTTCTAATCCAAAGTGGGTGGCGGTGTTGATCGTTGCCATTTGCAAGGCAATCAACGGGTCGCAGCCGCAATCAATGGCATGACGCACCACCCGGTTCATATGCCCTTCGTTCGTGATGGTGCCGGAGTGGCTGTCATCGGTGCACAAGATCATATTGCGCGGGTCGAGGCCCTTTTCGGTAATCGCGGTAATTTGGGTTTTGACGTCATACCACGCGCTCCCCAACCGGATCATTGACCGCATCCCCTGCCGCATCCGCGCCACCGCATCGGCCTCACAGGTGCCTTCGTGGTCATCCGCCGGACCGCCTGCGACATAGGCGGCAAAGGCGGGGCCGAGGTCGGGGGAGGCATAATGCCCGCCGACGGTCTTGCCCGCGCGTTGCGTCGCTGCAATCTCGGCCAGCATTTGCGGGTCGGCATTGCTGACACCGGGGAAATTCATCATCTCGCCCAAGCCGATAATACCGGGCCATGCCATGGCTTCGGCCACATCCTCGGCGGTGACCTCAAAGCCTGTCGTCTCAAGCCCCGGTGCAGAGGGGGCGCAGGAGGGCATCTGGGTGAAGATGTTGATCGGCTGCATCAGCGCTTCATCATGCATCATGCGCACGCCGTTCAGGCCTAGCACATTGGCGATCTCATGTGGGTCAGTGAAGGCCGATGTTGTGCCATGCGGGATCACCGCGCGGGCGAACTCGGCTGGGGTGAGCATGGTGCTCTCGATATGCATATGCCCGTCACAGAGTCCGGGGACCAAATAGCGGCCCTTTGCTTCGATGATCTGGGTGTTGTCGCCACGGCAATGGCTGGCATCCGGTCCGACAAAGGCGATGCGCCCGGCGGCAATGGCGATGTCATGATCGGGCAGGCATTCGCGGGTGTGCACATTTACCCAGATGCCCCGGGTGATGATCGTGTCAGCAGGGCGCCGTCCGGCGGCGACTTCGACCAATTGCGCGGCCACATCGGGCCAAGAGGGGAATGTTTTATCTGTCATGGCCAAAGGTGACATAGGGGCGAGGGAGGTTCAAGCAGGCGGGCAGGAGGAAAAGGCGCGACATGTTGCCAGAGCGCGACGCTTGGGGCTAACTGTGGGCCAAGGTAATGACGGGACGGTCGGATGAATTTTCTCTTTGTGCATCAGAACATGCCCGGTCAGTACCGGGAATTGCTGCAATGGTTGGCCCAAGCGGGCGGCCATCGCATTTATTTCCTCACCCAACGTCAAAACGCGCCAAAGCTTTCGGGGGTCGAAACCCGTGTCTACCCTTCGCATCATCGGCCGGACGCCAAAGCCTACGGTCTGTCAACCGTTTGGGAAGAGGCCGCAGGCAATGGATTTGGGGCCGTCATGGCCGCGCAGCAGATCGAAGAGAAAGAAGGCTTTCGTCCCGATATTATCATCGGCCATATTGGCTGGGGGGAGTTGAGCTTTTTCAAACAGCTTTGGCACGATGTGCCGATCGTTGGCTATTTCGAATATTACTATAACATGACCGGCGGCATGGTGGGATTTGACCCTGCCGAGAAAATCTCGGCCCATGCGCCCTATCTGAATCACGCGCGCAACCTTGTGCCGCTGGCGAATATAGAAACCGTCGATCTGGGCCATTGCCCGACCTATTGGCAGCGTGATCGTTTCCCGGAAAGCTTTCACCGCAAGCTGTATGTCTGTCACGATGGTATCCGCACCGATCAGTTGCTGCCGAACCCGGATGTCAGTCTAAGGCTGGGGCGGTTGGCGCAACCGGTGACGCGCGATGATGAGATTGTGACCTATGTGGCGCGCAATCTGGAAAAGACGCGGGGCTTTCATACGATGATGCGTGCCTTGCCGCGTATCCTGCGCGAGCGACCCAATGCGCGGGTGGTGATCGTCGGCGGCAATGAGGTGTCCTATGGCAAGCAAAGCGACCACCCCGGCG
Source organism: Sulfitobacter sp. SH24 (assembly GCF_965641895.1). NCBI lineage: Bacteria > Pseudomonadati > Pseudomonadota > Alphaproteobacteria > Rhodobacterales > Roseobacteraceae > Sulfitobacter > Sulfitobacter sp. SH24. The sequence continues at coordinate 3,187,850 of NZ_OZ282575.1, read as the reverse complement.
GGCTGCGCGGAGAGATGGCAACGGAACTGGGCGATACCATCGACTGGGAGCGGGTGCATTTCGTGGGCAAAGTGCCTTACCCTGATTTCATGAAACTTGTGCAGATCAGTCGCTGCCACATCTACCTGACGATGCCCTTTGTGCTGTCATGGTCGCTGCTAGAATCCATGTCGATGCAAGCGACGATCGTCGCCGCTGATGTGGCCCCGGTACGCGAAGCGGTGACCCATGGAGAGACCGGGCTTTTGGTGGATTTCTTTGATCCTGATGCCTTGGCCGCGCAGGTGGTCGATGTGCTGGCCAATCCTCAGGACCATGCGCATCTTGGCCCGGCTGCACGGACGCATGTGGTCGAAAATTATGATTTTCTGACCCGCTGCCTGCCCGAGCACCTTGCGCAGATTAACGCGCTGGTACCCGAGGACAAGCAGATCAGCTGAGCTTGGTTTCAGAGGTTTCCGGCTGTGTTCACAAGGCCAAAGACCGATCCGACGATGCCGAGAATGGTGCGTGTATCGGATAGAGGTGTCTCGGTCGCCAGTACCAGATCGCCGGATTGAATATGAAAATTTCGGGCCGAGAAAAGCCCGTCAGAACTTGTCAGATCAAGCGTGAAAACAACCCGCGTGCGGCGTGGGCCGCGCACGCCGGCACTGACCGCGCTGGCAGGGTATTCGCGCAGGATCAAGATGCCTTCGGGGTCGGCACGGGAATCGTTCACGCCCCCAATGATCGCTAGCGCATCCAACGCCGAGACATCATCGCGGTTAAAGGGAAACTGTGCCTCGCTTCCTGCGGCACCCAGCGACAGGAAATAACGCCGATCTTTCTCGACGATAAGTTTGTCACCGCCGATCAGGCGTGTGTCGAGGCTTGGGTTCTCATACAGTCGATCAATGGAGGTGCTATAGATGTTCGAGCCCCGGACCAGTTTGACCTGCGGGTTTTCGATGCTGCTTTGTACCCCTCCGCCTGCGGAAATGGCCGCAAGAACCGAGAAGTTGTTATCTGGCATCACAACATTACCGGGACTATTCACGCCGCCCACAAGGTCGATGGAGTTGCCACGGCCTTCGGTCATGGCCAGCTGTACCTGCGCGGATGGAATGATTGTTTCCAATTTTCGCTGAAGCAATTGCCGCGCCGAATCCGGGGTCCGGCCAGAAACCTGAACCTTGCCGATGTAGGGCATAAAGATCGTCCCGCTTTCCGAGACGCGGATCCCCGGCAGCGTGGCCATCTGTTGGGTCGGGGAGGTCAGCAATGAATTGTCGCCGCTGTCCCAAACCAGCACGTCCAACCGATCACCGGGGCGGATGACCTGCGCGTTTGACCCCCGGCTTGCCCCAATCCAGCCATGCCGGGCATCCCCGGTACGAGGCCACTGGGCGACGCTGGGCAGAAAAGCGCGGGTCACGGGATAGACGGCTATATCGGCATCCGGCGTTGTCGCCTCTTGAGTGACTTCTTTTTGGATCGCAGCGCCACGTGGTAGGTTGCTGCATGCTGCCAGCGAAAGTGCCATCAGGGCCGCGAGGAAAAGCTTGCTCAGGTACTTCATAAAATGCGCAATCGCTTTCTGGTGTTTCGCCGGTTGACCGGAGTATTTGTGCTTGTATGCAGCGTTAATTGGCGGGTTGCAAAGGATGTTGTGACCCCCAGCCCTCATTTGAAATTCTCGTCCCGCAGGATAGTGACTGAACCCATGGCGTCAATGATTACGAAAAGTGGTAAGGTTTCTAGCAGAGCTGAGAGGTTTGGCGAGGTTCTGCTGATCGGGGCGACGGGACGTTTGGGGGGCATGCTGCGTCGCCACTGGCCTGCTGCTGACACGCTGTGCTGTCAATCTCGGCAATCTTTGCCCGGTTTTGTGCAGTTTGACTTGCCCGCAATCGGGGAGCAGCCCAGCGATGCGGCAATCGCTGCCGCTCGCGGGGCACAGGCGATTATCTGCTTGGCTGGCATAACCCCGGCGCGGGCGGGGGCAAGCGGGGCATCGTTGAATGATAACATCAGCCTCGCCCTCGGCGCCTTGAACTTGGCGGAGTCCGCCGGCGTGCCCCGGTTTCTAGCGGCCTCTTCGGCGGCGGTTTACGGCGCGGGGGAAGGACCATTGACCGAGGATGTGACCTGCATGCCGGTATCAGATTACGGCAAGCAGAAACTCGCGATGGAGCGCGCGCTGCTGGAAGCATCCGCCGCCGCAGCGGTGACCATCCTTCGCATCGGAAATGTCGCTGGCGCGGATGCGATCCTCGGCGGCTGGCAGCCAGAGATGCGAATTGATCGGTTCCCTGATGGACGTACGCCAAGCCGCAGTTATATCGGGCCGATCACCTCGGCGCGGGTGATGCATCATCTCTGTTTTGTAGAGGGGCTGCCGCGCATTCTTAATATCGCCGCCCCCGGCGCGGTACAGATGGGTGCACTATTGGATGCGGCGGGGCTGGATTGGCAGCCCAAACCCGCACCTGCCTCTGCCATTCCAGAGGTGCGGCTCGATACGAATACACTTGAACGCCATGTCTATTTTGCGCCAGAAAACCAAACGCCCGCCGGATTGGTAAGTGAATGGCAGCAGGATATGAAAAAACTATGAAGACCCTTCTATGACGTGGCGCAAGCGCATCTTCGATCTGTTTTTTGCCAGCTTGCTGGTCATCATCCTTGGACCGATCCTGCTGGGGTTGCTGGTCTGGCTGCTGCTGAAAGAAGGGCGGCCGCTGTTTCACGTGGCCGAACGGATGAAAACGCCTGAGCAGAGCTTTAAGCTATGGAAGCTGCGCACGATGACAGTGGTCGACGAGGATCAAGGCGTGTCAGGTGGCAACAAAAACGGGCGGATCACTCCCACCGGGGCTTGGCTGCGGGCCCGGCGTCTGGATGAGTTTCCACAACTTTGGAACATTCTTCGCGGCGATCTAAGCTTTGTTGGACCGCGCCCGCCACTGCGCGAGTATGTGGAGCGTTTCCCCAAAGTTTACGCCGACGTCCTCAAATCCCGCCCCGGCGTGACTGGTTTGGCCACGATCCGCTTTCACAAACATGAAGAGCGACTTCTTTCGCGCTGCGAAACGCCAGAAGAGACGGATAGGATATACAGTCTAATCTGTGTGCCGCGCAAAGCTCAGCTTGATCTGATTTACCAGCGCCACCAAAGCACCTGTTACGATTTTGATTTGGTGTTCCAAACGATTGGGAATCTGTTCAAGCGGGGGTGACGCCGGGGTGAGAATGTGGCGCATCTTTGGTCACAAATGTTAAAGAATTGGTTTTTCCAAGGAAACCATGGCATTGTGTGCTGCATAATTAAGCAGTTTTAGATTCGTTTAAGGATTTAACGCGCACAGGTAGTATATTTCGTGCTTGATGCTATGCGCTAGGGGATGCATGGACGATAGACATTAACGTCGCGCTCCGAGCGCCGTGCGCTCGCAGAAATAGTCGCAAGTAAGGGAACGGCGCATGCTGAGCATTATCAAGTCGCTGACCAAACGGCAAAAGCGTATGATTATGCTGACGCTGGATTCGCTCCTGATCGTTTGTGCGACTATTTTTGCCTTGGCAGTACGCGGACTACCCGAACATTTCCTCGACACTCTAGGCGGCTATGCCCCGGTTCTGCCAGTCACTGTAATCGTCGGTATATTTGTCTCGATCCGGCTTGGGGTTTGTAGCACCCAGTTGAACGCTTATGAGACCGCAGCGGTCGGAAGCACGGCGATATTGGCGACAATCCTGTCTGCCGTTTCCCTACTTTCTGCGTCTGTTCTGGAGCTCGATTTTCCGCTCGGCGTGCACATTATGTTCGGGGCGATCTTTTTCTCCCTCGTGGTGCTTTCGCGCGTAGTGCTGCTGCACATCGTGCTGAAAATCTATCGTTTGGGAGACGGGCGCTGCCGGGTATTGATCTATGGCGCGGGCACCACGGGAACGCAGTTGGTGTCGGCGCTGCGTGGACATGAAATCATCGAACCTATCGCCTTTGTCGATGATAATATCGGCCTGCAAGGGCTCAACGTGTCCAAGCTTCCGGTTTACTCTCCGCTGGGCATTGCTGAGTTGGTCGTTGAAAAGCAAATCGACCGCGTGCTGTTGGCCGTGCCGTCGCTGAGCACGCCGAAGCAGGCGCAGATCGCGCGGCGGTTGGAGAAGCTGGGGCTTGAGGTGCAGACCCTTCCTTCATTCGCCCAATTGATCGGCGAAGAAGCCTTGGTCGACAAACTCTCTCCCGTGGCTCCGCGCCGTTTTCTCAACCGGGATGAGATCGCCTCTCGGATTGATGAAGGGGTGGGCAGCTATGCAGATAAGGTGGTTTTTGTCTCTGGTGCAGGCGGCTCGATCGGGTCTGAACTTTGCCGCCAGGTATTGCTTTGCCGTCCGACCAAATTGGTTCTTTTTGAACTGAGTGAGCTTGCGCTTTATAACGCTGACATGGAAATCCGGCAGCTTGCCGAAGTTAGCGACATCGAGATCGTTTCAGTCTTGGGCACAGTGACCGATTCTCGGCAACTGCGCAAAGTATTGTCGCAGCATAAGGTCAATGTGATCCTCCATGCAGCAGCCTATAAGCATGTCCCACTGGTCGAGGCGAACCCGCTTTCTGGGTTGGTGAACAATGTACTGGGCACGCAGTCATTGGCCGAACAGGCCGCCCGCGCGGGTGTGGAACGTTTTATCCTCATCTCGACCGACAAAGCCGTGCGCCCGACGAATATCATGGGCGGGTCCAAGCGGCTTGCTGAACTCGTCATTCAAGACATGGCACGCAAATATGGTGGCGAGGCTGGCGTCATCTTTTCCATGGTGCGCTTTGGTAATGTGCTGGGGTCATCTGGGTCTGTCGTGCCGCTGTTTCAAGAGCAGGTCAGCCGGGGCGGACCGTTGACAGTGACCGACCGTGGCGTGGCGCGTTATTTCATGACCGTCGAAGAGGCCGTGCGCCTGGTGTTGCAGGCCGGATCCTTGGCTCAGGGGGGGGAGGTCTTTGTTCTGGACATGGGCAAGCCTGTTCCCATCCTCAAACTGGCCCGTCAGGTTATCGAAACCGCCGGTTACACTGTGCGGGATGAAGATAACCCAGATGGCGATATTGAGATCGAGATCACCGGCCTGCGCCCCGGCGAAAAGATGACCGAGGAACTGACGCTCAGCGGTGTGCTTCTTAACACGGCCCACCCCAAGATCTACTCGGCTCGGGAAGATGGGTTGAACGAACTTGAAATCGCCTCGGTCCTGCGGGATCTACGCGAAGCGCTTGTCGCTAACGATGAGGATTTGGCCCGTCAGGTGGTTTATCGCTGGGTCGAAGGCTTTGCCGCGCCAGAGGCCCTGAGAAAGTCCTCCTGACCGGGCGGTACATGTCGCGATATTGCCGCGCATTTGCGGCGCAACAAATGAGCGGCGGGACAGACATTGATTTGCAGGCCGCGTCCGTGCCAAATCAGGGCAACAAATAGTGCAGGTAAGGGGCGGCTCGTGGATCATGGGACGGAATTGAGAACGCGCAAGCTGCGCCGTGGCCCTGCAGTGTCTATGCTTTTGGCGGGCGTGGCGCTGCCCAGCATCGCGCTGGCCGACCCGACCTACCACATATTCGAAACTCCAGACCGGCCTTCTTTGAACTTCTATGGCTCGCCGGGCTTGGTTGATATGCCCACTGCTCATGCGCTGCCAGATGGGCAGTTTACGGTCGGCGTATCAAGCTTTGCAGGCATGACCCGCAGCACGATTACCTTTCAGGCCACACCGCGCCTATCGGCGAGTTTCCGTTATGTTGGGCTACGGGATTGGAACGACGTTGTTCGCAGCAACTTTGACACCTACCGCGACCGCAGCTTTGACGTCCGCTACCTTTTGAAGAAAGAAGACGATTTTTGGCCCGCGATCACCGTCGGCCTGCAAGATTTTGCAGGCACCGGCATTTACGCTGGCGAATATGTCGTCGCCACCAAGAGCTTTGACAACACAGTGTTGCCCGGCAGCATCAAGGTGACCGGCGGTTTGGGCTGGGGACGGCTGGGAAGTCATGGCAGCATCGGTACGCCTTTCGGTGGCAACCGCGGGGCATTTGATGCGGGCGACACGGGGGGCGAACCCTCTTTCGATCAGTGGTTTCGCGGGGAAGCTGCCCCGTTCGCTGGGGTCGAATGGGCGGTGAATGACCGCTGGACCGTCAAAGCAGAATACAGTTCCGACGCCTATGAAACCGAAGACGGCTCGCGCGAGATTTTTACGCGCAAATCCCAGTTCAACTTCGGCACAGAGTACCAATACTCCGATGGGCTGCGCTTGGGCGCCTATTACCTTTATGGATCGGAAATTGGGGTTAACCTGCAATACCAGCTAAACCCCCGCAAACCGCTTAATCCCGTTAAAATCACCCCCGTTGCACCGCTGAAAGTACGGCCAAACCGCGCGGCATCCCCGGCAGCTTGGGATACGCAATGGGCTGCGAGCACCAACCAGCAGCGCAGCCTGCGCGATCAGGTCAAAGAGGTTTTGGCTGCCAGTGATCTGTCATTGGTGGCGCTAAAGCTTGATTCCGCGCAGGCCGAGCTGCGACTGCGCAATGATCAGTATCAGGCTCCGGCGGTCGCGGTGGGCCGTGCTGCGCGGGCCTTGGCGTGGGTATTGCCCGCATCGGTTGAGACGTTCCGTATCGTTCTGGTCGAAGGGGGGCTGGCGCAATCGGCGGTGACCGTGCGGCGTTCCGACCTTGAGGCTTTGGCATATGATCCGCAGGCGGCAGATGCGCTTTTGGCCGTGGCCGGCATAGGAGAGGCGGCACCGCGCCTTCCGGATGCTCTAGAGAATGATGACCTCTATCCCGATTTTGCTTGGTCCATCGGCCCCTATGTATCCCCCAGCTATTTCGACCCGGAAGAGCCGGTTCGCCTTGATGGCGGCATAGAGGCCACGGCGGCCTATCGACCTGCACCGGGTTGGACGATCGCGGGCGGACTAAAGCATCGCTTGTTTGGCAATGTCGGCGATAAATCCCAAGAAAGTAATTCCGTTCTGCCACATGTTCGCACCGATGGGCCGCGCTATGCCAACGAAGGCGATACGTTCATCGACAACGCCTATGTAAGCAAGCAATGGAAGGCCGGAAACGATCTATATGCGCGGGTCTCAGCGGGCTATCTAGAGCGGATGTTCGGCGGCGTCTCGGCTGAGCTTTTGTGGAAGCCTGTGAGCAGCAACCTCGCCCTTGGGGTTGAAGCAAACTACGTTAAGCAACGCGACTATGATGGCGGTTTGGGTTTTCTCGACTACAGCGTCGCGACGGGCCATGTTTCGGCCTATTACGAGATGGGCGGCGGCTATCACGGGCAGTTGGACGTAGGCCGCTATCTGGCAGGGGACGTCGGCGCGACGGTGACCCTGACACGCGAATTCGCCAACGGCTGGAAGGTCGGTGGGTTCTTCACCATCACGGATGTTTCGGCTGATGACTTCGGCGAAGGCTCCTTTGACAAAGGGATCAACCTGACGATCCCAATCGGTTGGTTCCTTGGCGAACCGGACAAGCGCAGCGTTTCGACCACGATCCGGCCCATCCAACGCGATGGCGGGGCGCGGCTTGAAGTGCCGGGTCGTTTGTATGAACAGGTGCGCAGTGGCCACCGCAACGCATTAGAAGATCAATGGTCGAGGGTCTGGGAATGAAGCATCTTGCAACCGGCCTTCTTCTGATCGCCAGCCTTGCTTTGACCGCCTGTGCCGGTGGCGGGCGCGAAGCGGAACGCAGCCCGCTGTTCAGCGCGGGCAGCACGCTGTTCACCATTCTCAAGGCCCGCACGGGGCCAGAGGCACCCGCCAAAGGCAAGGTCACCGTGACCCGTGCGCTGCTCGATAAGACGCCCGGCGCGGTTTTGCAGGTGGTGCCCGAAAAGACAGGGTTGCAAGACTTCCTCCAGCGGGTTGCTCAGCGATCCGATGGCACACCTGGCACGGTCGAAGTCTGGCAATCGTCCGATCAAATACAGGTCATCCTGCGGGAAGGCGCTCTGGTGGGCACCAAGGGGCTGGGCGGTGACATGCGGTCTGCTGAGGCTCAGACGGTGATCGCGGCGCGCGACGGACAGGGCGGCGGGGGCGAACGGCTGATTACGCTTGCGCGGCTGGATGGCACGGCGCAGACGGTGCCCTTCGCCTGCGATGTGACACATCTGGGGTCCGAGACGATCCAGATCGTGGATCGGCGCCTGTCGGCCCGTCACTTCCGCGAAGACTGCGCCTATGGCGAGACCACCTTCAGCAATGACTATTGGGTAGAGGCTGGCACAGGCAAAATCCGCCGCTCGCGGCAATGGGCCGGGCCGCAGTTTGGCTATATGGCGATTGATCTTTTGAAAGATTAAATTCACCGCTTGGTGCTTGTGACCAGAGCCCGCGTGGGCCACTTTGACGGCATGGATAAGACGCTTCTATCACTTGGCCACGGCTATAGCGCCCGCGCATTGGCGGCGCGGCTGATCCCGCAAGGCTGGCGCGTCATTGGGACCACCCGCAGCCCTGAAAAATTGGATGAAATCGCTGCGACCGGGGTGGAGTCTATGCTTTGGCCCGGCGACGATGTGATCCCGCTTTTGCAGCAGGTTCCTAACCTCTTGGTCTCGGCCGGGCCGGGGCCAGAGGGCGACCCGGTGCTGTTGGACCTGCACAATGAAATCGCCGCCGCGGCCCCTCATCTGCGATGGGTCGGCTATCTGTCGACCACCGGTGTCTACGGCGATCACGGCGGCGATTGGGTGGATGAAAATACACCTCTCGCCCCCTCAACCCGACGCGGTGCAGCGCGGGTGCAAGCCGAGGCCGCATGGGGCGCGATCCCAGACCTGCCGCTGCATATCTTTCGGCTGGCGGGCATCTACGGCCCCGGACGCGGGCCATTTGCCAAGGTGCGCAAGGGCACGGCACGGCGGATCATCAAGCAAGGCCAAGTCTTTTCCCGCATCCATGTGGAGGATATCGCCCAAGCGTTGGAACTGTCGCTGGCCAATCCGCAACCGGGCGCGGTCTATAACCTGTGCGACGACGATCCCGCGCCGCCGCAGGATGTCATCGGCCATGCCGCCGACCTCTTGGGCCTGCCCTTACCCCCGGCGGTGGATTTCGACGACGCCGAGATGACCCCCATGGCCCGCAGTTTCTATGCGGAGAGCAAGAAGGTGAGGAACGATCATGCCAAGGCGGCGTTGAGCTGGCAACCGATCTACCCCGACTACCGCTCTGGTCTGGCCGCGCTTTTGGGGTCGGATGACTGAACCTGAGGCTCTGCATGCGTCAAGACGAACACACCTTGGCCCATCTACTCGATAGTATGGAGCGCGCGGCCGAGAAGGAAGCGGTGTCGATCAACGATGTATTGCATGAGATCGGCGACCGCTCGATTACGCCGTTGATCTTGATCGTCGCCTTGCTGCTGGTCTCGCCCCTGTCGGGCATTCCCGGCGTGTCAACCCTTGCGGCGGTGACGATCATTCTGCTGGCCGTGCAGGCCGTGACCGGGCGGCGCAGGCTATGGATGCCGCAGTTTCTATTGCGGCGAGAGGTCGCGGGCCATCGGTTGAGCGGCTGCGTGCGTTTTCTGCGCCGTCCCTGCGCCTTTGTTGATGGGCGTTGCAAGCCTCGGCTTCAGTTTCTGACCACGGGGAAAATGCGTTTTATCACGCTCGTCATGGTGACAATTATCCCCTTCGGCTGGCCCTTTATGGAGGTGCTTCCGATGATGTCATCGCTAGGCGCTGGCACCGTGGCGCTGCTGGTTTTCGGCCTGTTCACCCGCGACGGGCTCTACGTGCTTTTGGGCTATCTCTGCGTGGCGATCACGCTGGTCGCGGGCGGTCTGCTGGTGCTGACCGCCACCAGTTAGGCGCGCTGCGCGCCTAACTCAGCGACGCCGAGCACATCGAGCACCTTGGCAGTGATCTGTTCAGCGTTCATCCCCGCCACGGCGTACATATCCGCCGGGCTGGCCTGATCGATGAAGGTATCGGGCAGCACCATGGAGCGGAACTTAAGCCCCTTATCAAAGACCGCCTCATCGGCAAGCAGTTGCGCCACATGGCTGCCAAAGCCGCCTACGGCACCCTCTTCGATGGTGATGAGCGCTTCGTGCTCGGCGGCCAGTTTCAGGATCATATCGCGGTCCAGCGGCTTGGCGAAACGCGCATCGGCGATGGTGGGGGTGATGCCCTTGGCGCTAAGCTGTTCGGCGGCTTTCTCGACTTCTTCGAGCCGCGTGCCAAAGGACAAAAGCGCGACCTTGCTGCCCTCAGAAATGATCCGCCCCTTGCCGATTTCCAGTGGCGTGCCGCGCTCTGGCATCTCGACCCCGCGCCCCTCGCCGCGCGGATAGCGGAAGGCGATGGGGCCTTCGTCATGGGCGGCTGCGGTGGCGACCATATGGCGCAACTCGGCCTCGTCTGCGGCGGCCATCACCACGAAACCCGGCAGATTGGCGAGGAAAGCCACATCAAATGCGCCTGCGTGGGTTGGCCCGTCAGCGCCGACCAATCCGGCGCGGTCGATGGCGAAGCGCACGGGCAGACGCTGAATTGCGACATCATGCACGACCTGATCGTAACCGCGTTGCAGGAAGGTGGAATACATCGCGCAGAAGGGTTTCATCCCCGCCGCCGCCAGCCCTGCGCAGAAGGTCACCCCATGCTGTTCGGCAATGCCCACGTCGAAGCAGCGGCTGGGGTAGCGTTCGGCGAAAAGATCAAGGCCGGTGCCGTCGGGCATGGCGGCTGTCACGGCGCAGATCTTGTCGTCCTCGGCGGCCTCGGCCAGCAGGCTGTCGGCGAAAACGCGGGTATAGCTCGGCGCGTTTGAGGGGGCTTTCTTTTGCTCGCCCGTCACCACGTTGAACTTGGCCGTGGCGTGGCCCCGATCCCGCGCGGCTTCGGCAGGGCCATAGCCTTTGCCCTTTTGCGTCTGGATGTGGATCAGGATCGGCCCCGTCGCGCGTTGATGAACGGTGCGCAGCACGGGCAGCAACTGGTCCATGTCGTGCCCGTTGATCGGGCCGAGGTAGGAAAAGCCGAGGTTCTCGAACAGGGTGCCGCCGACCGCCATGCCCTTCAGCATATCCTTTGCGCGTTTCGCGCCTTCGCGGAACGGTTCGGGCAGCAGGCTCACTGCGCCCTTGGCGGCGGCCTTGAAATCTTGAAACGGCGCTTCGGCGTAGAGGCGGCTGAGGTAGCTCGACATCGCGCCCACGGGCGGGGCGATGGACATCTCATTGTCGTTGAGGATTACGATCAGGCGTTTTTTCAGATCGCCCGCGTTGTTAAGCGCCTCATAGGCCATGCCCGCGCTCATCGCGCCGTCACCGATCACGGCAATCGCGTCGCCCAGTCCTTCGGGGATCACACCGCCCAGATCGCGGCCGACGGCAAAGCCGAGCGCTGCCGAGATGGAGGTCGAACTATGCGCCGCGCCGAAGGGGTCGTAGGGGGATTCGCTGCGTTTGGTGAAGCCTGACAGCCCGTCCTTCATCCGCAGGCTGCGAATACGGTCGCGGCGTTCAGTAAGGATTTTATGCGGGTAGCACTGGTGGCTGACATCCCAGATGATCTTGTCGCGCGGGGTGTCAAAGACCGCATGCAGCGCCACGGTCAGCTCCACCACACCAAGCCCCGCGCCCAAGTGTCCGCCGGTTTCCGACACGGCCGAGATCGTCTCGGCCCGCAGTTCACGCGCGACTTGGGTCAGTTCGGCGTCGGACAGGCGTTTCAGGTCCGCAGGGCGGGTCACCTGATCAAGCAGGGGGGTGGCGGGTTTGTCACTCATCGGGGCCTCTCTGGTGCCGCATTGGCGCATGTGCCGCCCGGCTAGCTGTCGCGGGCAATAACGAAGGCGGCAGCCGCTCGCAAGCTCTGCGCCTCTGATCCATAGTCAGATAGGGCGTCACAGGCCATGTCCACCAATTCGGCGGCACGGGTCTTGGCCCCGGCCAGCCCAAGGTGGGACACAAAGGTCGCTTTGCCCGCTGCGTCGTCTTTGCCCACGGCTTTGCCCACGGTCTCGGCGTCGCCTTCAACGTCAAGGATGTCATCGGCGATCTGGAACGCAAGGCCAAGGTGTTTGGCGTAAGCCCCAAGCGCCGTGGCATCGGCTCCGGCCATGCGTGGGCCAGCCATGGCCGACCATTCAATCAGCGCGCCGGTCTTGCCTGCCTGAAGCGCCGTGATCTCGGCCAACGACAGCGGCGCGGGGGCGGTTTCGGCGGCGATGTCCAGCGCTTGGCCGCCGACCATGCCGCCGACGCCCGCCGCTTGGGCGAGGCTGGTCATCAAGGTCAGACGCGCTTCTGCAGGGCAGGCAAGCTGCCCGAGTAGTTCAAAGGCCAGCGTTTGCAGCGCATCTCCGGCCAGAACGGCGGTGGCCTCATCCCATTTGCGGTGTACCGTGGGCTGGCCCCGGCGCAGGTCGTCGTCATCCATGCAGGGCAGATCGTCATGCACCAAAGAATAGGCATGCAGCGCCTCGATGGCTGCCGCTGCCGGGGCGGCCATGCCGGGGGCGATGCCATGCAGCCGGGCGGATTCGATCACCAGAAAGCCGCGCAGCCCCTTGCCGCCGCCGCAGGCATAGCGCATCGCCTCGGCGACCGGGCCTGTGCGCTCGGCCAAGGCCGCTTCGATCTGCGCCTGTGCCAGATCACGGGCATGGGCAAGCGCCGCTGCAAAGGGAAGGGGGGTGGGCTGGAAGGTCATGCAGGCGGTCAAAGCCCTTCGACGGGTTTCAGCCCATTGGGATTGCCATCGCCATCCAGCGTGATCGCGGCAACCTTTTCTTCGGCCTCTTTCAGCTTGGTCTCGCAGCGCGCCTTAAGCTTCGCCCCGCGTTCGTAAAGCGCGATGCTTTCGTCCAGCGCGACATTGCCGTTTTCAAGCTGGCCCAACACTTTTTCAAGCTCGGCCATGGCGGTCTCAAAGTTCATCTCTTCTACGGGTGTGTCAGACATTGCGCGCCTCGTTGGTCGGAATTTCGCGCGACAATAGTGCTTCGCGTCGGGCATTGCCAGCGGGCTGGCCTTATGAATTTTACCTATGTGTTTCGCCGCAGGGCCGGGTCAGTCCGGGGCCAGCATATAGCCCGCGCCGCGCACAGTTTGCAGGTATTGCGGCTGCTTCGGATCGCTCTCGATCTTGCGTCTTAACCGGGTGATCTGAACATCAACCGCGCGTTCCTGCGCTTGCCCCCGGTCGCGGCCCAATTCTTCGACAAGTTTTGACCGGCTGAGCGCGACACCGGGTTGCGCGGCAAAGATCTTCATCAGCTGCACTTCGGTCGCGGTGAGACGTACCAGATCGTCACCCTGCCACATCTCGCCCCGCTCCATGTCATAACGGATCACACCGAGCGACAGCACCTTCGGCGCAGCATCGGCGGCAGAGGTATCGGGCATACGGCGCAGGATCGCATTGATGCGCAGCAGCAGTTCTTTCGGCTCAAAAGGTTTGGGCAGGTAATCATCCGCCCCGGCCTCCAACCCTTCGATACGGTTGTCGGTCTCGCCCTTGGCGGTCAGCAGCAAGATCGGCGTTTGCAGGCTTTCGCGCAGGGATCGGGTCAGCGCCATGCCGTCTTCGCCGGGCATCATCACGTCGAGCACGATGAGGTCGAATTCCAACCCGGCCAGCACCCGGCGGGCATGGGCGGCATCGCGGGCGGTGCTGACCAGAAAGCCATGCCGCATCAAGAATTTCTTCAACAGGCTGCGGATGCGCTCATCGTCGTCGACAACCAGCAGGTGCGCGTCGAGTTCGTTCATGGGGCGCTTTCGCGCAGCCGGTCAAAGCTTTGGCGCATTTCGGGGTCCATCATGGCCTCCAATACCGTTCTGAAGCCGGCCACAGCTTCGGGGCCGGCGGTGCGAAAGGCCAGCCGCATGCGCGCGCGCTGAGCGTCCGATAGCTCCTGTTCCAGCTTGCGACCCTCGTCGGTCAGGAACAGATGCCGCTCGCGCTTGTCATTGCGGCCAACCTTGCTTTGCACCAGACCATCGGCGATCAATGTGCGCAAGACACGGTTGAGCGATTGTTTCGTGACCCCGAGGATGTTGAGCAGGTTATTCACGGTCGTGCCGGGGGCGCGATTGATAAAGTGGATGGCGCGGTGATGGGCGCGGCCATAGGCCATATCGGCCAGAATCCGGTCGGGATCAGCGGTGAAACCGCGATAGGCAAAGAACATCGCCTCGATCCCCTGCCGCAGTTGTTCGTCGGTCAAAAACAGCAGGCTGTCGCCACTGCTTGGGGCCATCATCCGCCCGTCAGCCATAGTATGTCTCATTCTCTCTCGGGCCTGTTGGGGATCAGTTTACGTCAGCCTTGTTGACATTCCAATAGTGAAAGGCTATCGAATCTCGTGTTTTGCGCAATTAAATGTCTGCTTCTGCCGATTTTTGCGCAATTTTTGGAAAGATAGCGGGTCATTTGGAGAGGAAACACCATGGCAGGCGGATATGACAACCGGGACGGGCACATCTGGATGGATGGCAAAATGGTCGAGTGGCGCGAGGCCAATGTCCACATCCTGACCCATGCGCTGCACTATGCGTCTTCGGTGTTCGAGGGCGAGCGCGCCTACAACGGCAAAATCTTCAAAAGCCGGGAGCATTCCGAACGGCTCAAGCGCTCGGCTGAGATGATCGACTTCGAGATCCCCTACACCATTGAAGAGATCGAAGCCGCCAAGGCCGAAGTCCTCGCGGCTTCTGGTCTGCAAGACGCCTATGTGCGCGCGGTCGCATGGCGCGGTGTGGGCGAAGACATGGGTGTCGCCTCGGCCCGCAACCCGGTCCGCTTGGCCATCGCGGCATGGGAATGGGGTGCCTATTACGGTGACGCCAAGATGAAGGGCGCCAAGCTCGACATCTCCAAATGGAAGCGCCCCTCGCCAGAGACGATCCCGAGCCATGCCAAGGCGGCGGGTCTCTATATGATTTGCACCATGTCCAAACATGCGGCCGAGGCGAAGGGCTGTTCGGACGCGATGATGTACGACTACCGCGGTTATGTGGCCGAGGCGACAGGCGCGAATATCTTCTTCGTCAAGGATGGCGAAGTGCACACGCCGACGCCTGATTGCTTCCTCAATGGCATCACCCGCCAGACGGTCATTGGCATGTTGAAAGACAAAGGCATCACCGTCCACGAGCGCCACATCATGCCCGAGGAACTTGACGGCTTCGAGCAGTGCTGGCTGACCGGCACCGCCGCCGAAGTGACCCCGGTGGGGCAGATCGGCGACTGGAAATTTGAGGTCGGCGCGCTGACCCGTGAGATTGCCTTGGACTATGAAAAGCTGGTGCGCAGCTAAACGCTGCCGCCGAATTTTGCCAAAGTTACCCCGCCGTCCTGCAAACCCTTGCGGACGGCGGTTGCGATTTGAACGGCCTCTGTGGTGTCGCCATGCAGGCAGATCGTGTCGATCCGCGTGGGGATATGCTTGCCGCTCTCAGTGATGATTGCGCCCGCTTTGACCATCTCGACCATCCGCGCCGCGGCGGTGCTGGCGTCATGGATCACAGCACCCGGTTTGCTGCGGTCGACCAGCGTCGCGTCGTCGTTATAGGGGCGGTCGGCAAAGATTTCTCCCGCCCATTTGCAGCCCAGTGATTTCACCGCCCGTTCCTGCGCCGTGGCGGCCAGCACCATAACGATGAGATCGGGGGCCACGCTTAGCGCCGCCTCATAAAGATCGCGGGCCAAGCCTTCATCTTCGGACGCCATATTTGCCAGCGCGCCGTGCAGCTTCAGGTGCCGCACCTCTGCGCCGACGCTGCGGGCCATGCCGACACTTGCCGCGACCTGATAGCGGATCTGGTTCCGCAAGGTGCCGCGCGGCACCGCCATGCGGTTGCGACCAAAACCGGCGAGGTCCATGAACCCCGGATGCGCGCCGATGCCGACGCCGTTCTCATGCGCCATCCGCATGGTTGCCGCCATGACATCGGCGTCACCCGCATGGCCACCGCAAGCGATATTGGCCGAGGTCACGACGCGCAGAAGCGCCGCGTCGTCGCCCATCTTCCAAGGGCCAAAGCTTTCACCCATGTCGGCATTAAGATCGACGGTGGTCATGTCTTGTCCTTCTCGAAGGGGTCGGCGGTGGCCGAGACCACGCCAGAGATCAGTTGATAGCCTAAGAGGTCGCGGATGCGCGCGGGATCGCGCAAAAGCGGTTGGCGGCGTTTGGGCAGGGCGGCAAGGTCGGCGCGGTGGCGCGTCTCGGCGGCCAGCGCTTCGTCGAGGTCGATGAACGCGAATTGCAGCGCGGTACCGGGCTGCGCCTGCGCGACGATCGGCAGGTCGCAGGGGATCACCGTGCCGATGCGAGGGTAGCCGCCGGTGGTCTGACATTCGCACATCAGCACGAAGGGCGCGCCGTCGCCGGTGATTTGGATGTCCCCGGGTGTGATGACTTCGGAGACGATGGTCAGCTGCCCGCCGGTGGTGAAGCCTTCGGCGTCGTGATCCATCCGCGCGCCCATGCGGTTGGCGCGGGCATCGCGGCGGAAGGTGGTTTCGGTGAACCGCTGGCGGGTTGCTTCGTCGAACGCGTCGGTCTGCATGGAGGCGACGATGCGCACACGCTCCGCGCCAAAGCGGTTGTCGCGGGGCAGGGTGAGGTTCGTCTCACGGCCCTTGTCCGCCCTCAGCGGCAGGGTCTCCCCGCTTTGCAGCAGCGCGCCAATGCCAGCGGCCAGATGGCTGGAACGGGACTCCATCACCGGCTCAATATCAAAACCGCCGCCCACATGCAGGTAGCCATAAGCCCCGTCCCGCGCGCCGCCAACGGCCAGTTTCGCCCCGGCGGGCAGGAGGTGGCTGGCGTTCCACGCGACCGGCTCGCCGTCGATGCTCACTTGCATCTGCGCCCCGGTCAGCGCGATGCGGATGTCTTCATCGACCTCGAAACTGCCGCCGCTGCCCGCCATTTCAAGTGCCGCACAGTTCGGGTCTTGGCCCAGCAAGGCGGCACCTTCGTGCAGGGCGGTCGGGTCCGCCGCGCCGCCATGGGTCAGTCCAACGGCGCGGTAGCCGGGGCGGCCAAGGTCTTGGATGGTCATGGCCGGACCAGCTTGGAGGATGGTCAGCGTGCCGCTCATGTCAGCGCCTCCCGCTCGGCCCCGCCGGTGGGGTCGTCGGCGATCCGGTCGAACTCTTGCCGGGTGATGGAGGGGAAGATCAGCTCATCGCCCGGCGACAGCGGAAAGGGCATATCGCTGCCGGGGCGGAAGGTGCGGAAAGCAGTTTGCCCAATGTGCCGCCAGCCGGTGGGGGAGGCATTGGTGAAGATAATTAACTGCCGGATTGCCACGACCAGCGCCCCCGGCGGCACCGATTTCGTCAGCCCCTGTTGACGTGGAATATCCCAATGCGGGGGCAGTTCGCCCATATAGGGCTGGCCGGGGGCAAAACCGATGGTCAGCACCCGCACCCGCGTTTGAGACAGTTCCGCAATCGCCACGTCGGGGTCGAGGCCCGCAGCCTCGGCGGCCTCCTCCAACTGCGGGGCGAGGTCGGTGCCATAGACCGTGGGCGCATGCCACAGGCTGCGCCCGGCGGGGAGGGCTTCGGCGAACCAGTCGCGGGTTTCGAGCAGGTCGCGCAGGCGGTCGGTCATCGTGGTGATCGCCTCTTGGCTGACCTCAAACTGCACAAAAGTCGACACCAGCGAGGAGCTGGTCTCGCGCACCTCGGGCCAGTCCTGTTCCTCGACCGCCGCGCGAAATGCCAGCGCGGCGCGGTTGGCGGGTTCGGACATCTTCTCGGCGAAGGTGATCAACAGGCCAGAGAGGCCGACACTGCGGATGCGGGGCCAGTCAGTCATTGCGAAGCATCCTTTCGTAAAGGCGCGGCAGCAGCACCGGGGTCAGATACATCGGCAGTTGCCAGCAGCCGATAAAGATCATCATCGGCGCGATGACATCCGCAGGCAGCGCCACGAGAAACAGCGCAATATTGCGGTTGCCCGCGCCGATCGCCAATGGTCCGGCCACGGCGCGCAGCGGGCCGCGCCGGGTCAGCAGCAACGTGCCCGCTTGCAACAGATAGCTTAGGGCGAAGGCCAGCAGCGTCCAGCCCGCCACCGCCCATGGATCGCTGCGCAGCGCGGGGTTCAGCGCGGCCATCAACCCCACCACGATGACCGAGAAGGCGAGCACCGATGCGCCATCCAGCGCCTCGGTCTGGCGGGGGGTGGGATGTTGCAGGAAAACATGGCGCAGGGCAAAGCCCAGCCCCGTCGCGCCAAGGATCACGGCCAAGAGCCGCAGGGCGGCGAGGGCGATTTCCGAGGCCGGGCCGAGTTGCGGCAGGGCCGCCAGCACCGGCAGGACGGTCAAGGGAAAGGCGGCGGTGCCCAGCACCATCAGCTGCATCATCCGCCCCGCATCGAGCCGCATCAACAGGGCGAGGTTCACGCTGCCCGTGAGCGCCGGGGCGGCGGCGGCAAGGGTCACGGCCAGTGCCGCAGGGGTCTGCCCCAGCCCGGCCAGTACGAAGCCCCCCAACAGCAGCAAAGGCAGCAGCGTCTGCAAGGCCAGCACCGAAGCCAGCCCCCAGATGAGATCGCGCACCGCACCAAGGGCGGCGCGATGCCCGATCCTGAGCGCGGTGATTGTCAGCAGCGCCGCCACCATCTGCGGCAGCCACCCGGCCAGCGCCGCCGCAAGGCTGGGCAGGGCCAGCCCCGCCAGCAGCCCGAGGATCAGGCAGACCCGCGCATGGCGCGAGGCCAGTCTCAGCATATAGCGCATGGCCCTTCACCGCTAAACCGGTGCGCCGCGCAGGTTCTCGGGCAACCATGTGGCCACTTCGGGGAACCAGATCAGCACGAAAACCATGAAGACCATGATCGCAAACATCGGCAGGGCGGCCTTGGTGATATAGCCCATCTCGTGATTGGTCATGCCTTGCAGCACAAAGAGGTTGAAGCCAATCGGCGGGGTGATCTGCGCCATTTCGACGACCACGACTACGAAGATACCGAACCAGATCAGGTCGATGCCTGCGCCGCGCACCATCGGTTCCACTACCGCCATGGTCAGCACGACCGAGGAGATACCATCGAGGAACATGCCGAGCACGATGTAGAAGACCAAAAGCGCCATCAGCAGCTCGAAGCGCGACAGTTCCATCGCCGCGATCCCATCGGCCAAGGCGCGGGGCAGGCCGGTGAACCCCATCGACAGTTTCAGGAAGGCCGCACCGGCAAGGATCAGCGCGATCATGGCGGAGGTGCGCATCGCGCCCATCAGGCTCTCGCGGAAGCTGTGCCAGTTCAGCGAGCCCTGGAACAGCGCCAGCGTCAGCGAACCGATGACGCCGATCGCGGCGGCTTCGGTCGCCGTGGCAAAGCCGAGGTACATCGACCCAATCACGACCGAGATCAGCGCAAAGACCGGCAGCAGGAAGCGCGAGTTGCGCAGCTTGTCGGCAAAGCTCATGTCGGTCTCGACATCGGGGTTCCAGTCTTTCGACAGCTTGCTGGTGATCGCGACATAGCCCATGAACATCAGCGCCAGCAGCAGGCCGGGCATGACGCCGGCAAAGAAGAGCTTGGTGATGCTTTCGTTCACCGTGACGCCGTAGACAATCAGCGCCAGCGAAGGCGGGATCATCAGGCCCAGTGTCGCGGCCCCGGCCAGCGTGCCGATGATCATCTTCTCGGGATAGTTGCGCGCCCGAAGCTCCGGGATCGACATCTTACCGACGGTTGTCAGTGTCGCGGCAGAAGACCCCGACACGGCGGCAAAAACCGTGCAGCCGACGATATTGGTATGCACCAGCCCGCCCGGCAGTTTCGCGAGCCAAGGCGACAGCCCGCGGAACATGTCTTGCGACAATCGCGTGCGGTAAAGGATTTCGCCCATCCAGACAAAAAGCGGCAGGGCGGTCAGCGTCCAGCTAGAAGAGCTGGCCCAGATCGTGGTGATCATTGCATCGCCCACGGGGCGGGTGGTGAAAAGCTCCATCCCGACCCAGGCCACGCCCATCAGGGCTAGGCCAACCCAGACACCGGTGCCGAGGAGGAAGAACAGGACGATCAGAAACAGGGTAATGGCATAAATCTCGGTCATGGCGTCATTCCCCGAAGCTTTGGTCGACCAGGTCACGGGTGACGCGGTGGTCACCCTTGAAGATGAGGTGCAAAAGGTTGTCCGTTAGCGCGATTGCGAGAATGCCGCCGCCGATCACCATGACAGATTGCGGTATCCACAGCGCCGTGGCGTCTTGGTCTTGGCTGACCTCGTTGAACTTCCAAGACCAATAGACGAACCAATAGGCGTAATAGGTGAAATACCACGCGACCGCCGCCGCCACGGCGAAGCACCAGATATTAAGCAGCCGCTTCCCGCCCGTGCTCAGCGCGTTGAGCAGGATCGACACGCGGATATGCGAGCCGCGGTTCAGCGCATTGGCGAAGGCAAGGAAACTGGCCCCGGCCATGGCGTAGCCTGCATAGCTGGCAGCGCCCGGAAAGACATTGCCGGTCCAACGGGCGACCATCTGGGTCACGATCAAGGTAAGGATGGCCACAAGACAGAGCGCCGCAAGCGCCCCCGCCCCGGTATAAAGCCCGTCCAATAGTCTGCGCAGCGTCTTCATCCGACCCTCCCTAAATCATGCACCGGCATGAGAACGGCGGCCCCAAACAGGACCGCCGCAAGTTGTGCGATTATTGCATCGCCTTATAGTCATCGACGATTGCTGCGCCGTCTTCGCCAGCGGCTTCAAGCCACTCTTGCGTCATTGTTTCACCCACTTCACGCAGGCCGGACATCAGCTCCTCGCTGGCTGGCTCCACATTCATGCCGCCTTCGCGCAACCCGTCATAGGTAAACTGGGTGTAGTCCTTGGCGGCTTGAAGGCCGCGCTCTTCGGCTGCGGTCGCGCAGGTGGTGATCGCTTCTTTGTTGGCGTCCGTGACTTCGGCCCAGACATCGGCGTTCACCATCACATAGTTGCGCGGCAGCCATGCGTCGACTTCGTAGAAATGCGTCAGGCTTTCCCAGACTTTCTGGTCATAGCCGGTGGCACCCGAAGAAATCATCGATTCCGCGACACCGGTGGCGAAGGCTTGGCTGACTTCGGCGGCCTCGATGGTGACGGGCGACATGCCGGTCAGTTCGGCCAGACGCGCGGTGGTGTTGTTGTAGGAGCGGAATTTCACGCCCTTCATGTCCTCGACCGAGCCGACTTCCTTCTTGAAGTAGAGCCCTTGGGGCGGCCATGGCACGTTATAAAGCAGGACGAGGTTTTGCTCTTCCAGCACGGCTTCGACCTTGGGCTTGGCGGCTTCCCAGAGCTTTGCGCTCGCCTCGAAAGAAGGCGCGAGGAAGGGGATGGAGTCAAAGCCGAAGACTGCGTTTTCGTTTTGGTGGCCAGAGAGCAGACGCTCGCCGATCTGAACCTGACCGGTCTGGATCGCGCGTTTGATGTCGGCACCCGCAAAGAGCGCGCCGCCCGGATGCACGGTGATCTCGATCTCGCCGCCGGTGGCTTCGGTCACGCATTCGGCGAATTGCACGCCGTTCTCGGAATGGAAGTTCGAGGCCGAATAGGCCATAGGCATATCCCATTTCTCGGCCGCGAAGGCGGGCATGGCGGTGCCGAGTGTCAGGGCGGTCATCGCCGCGCCGGCCATCAGTCTTGCTGTCAGTGTCATTTGGTTTCTCCCTTGTTTATTTGCGTGCGCGCTTGGCGTTATCTGTCAAAGCGCTGGGGGTGATACGGGGTTAGATCCGTGTTTGGCGGCTGCCCCGTGATCAATCCGGCGATCAGTCGGCCCGTTTTCGGCCCGCCCGTCAACCCGATGTGGTGATGCCCGAAGGCGGTATAGACCCGGCTCGTCCCGATCTGCCCGATCAGGGGCAGCGAGTCGCTGGGGGCGGGTCGGTGCCCCAGCCATTCGATCTCTTCCTCGGCGGTGAGGTTGGGAAACGCGGCTTTGGCCTGACGGCGCAGCAGCGCCAGTGGCGCTTTGGAGGCGCCTGCTTCTAATCCGCCGAACTCGACGATCCCGGCGCAGCGCAGCCCCTCGGCCATGGGCGTGGCGACAAATTTGCCTGCCGCCATCATGGTGGGGCGTGACGGGCCGCCCTCGGCATCCTTGAACACGATATGATAGCCGCGTTCGGATTCCAGCGGCACATTGATCCCCAGCTTGCGCATCAGCGGTTTCGACCAGACGCCCGTGGCCAGCAGCACGTCGTCGCAGGGCAGGGGACCTTGATCGGTCAAGACCGAGGTGACCTCTTCATCAAGGATCGTGATGTCCTCAACCTCGGCCCGTTTAATTGTGCCGTTCATCCCCTCAAACGCCTTTGCCAAAGCGCGCACATAGCCGCCGGGGTCGGCGATGAAGCCGTGGTCGGCCAGCCGGGCGACGCAGGTGATCTGCGGGCCGTAAGCTGGGTCGAATTCCTGCACCGCGCTGCCTTCGATGATCTCTGGCACAAAGCCCGCCTCGCGGCGCAGCGCCCAAGTGTAGCTCTCGGCTTCGAAGGCAGCGCGGCTGGTATAAGCAAAGCAGTAGTCACTGTCGTGAACCCAATCCTCCAGCCCCAGATCGGCGCAGAGGGCTTTGTGCTGGGCCACGCTGTCGCTGACGATAGGCGCGAGCCCGGCTGATATGCGGCGCGTGTCGGCATCATTGGCGTGACTCATGTAGCGACGCAACCATGACAGCAAACGCGGGACATAGGGCCAGCGTAGGAAAAGTGGGAACTCAGGATCGCGCAACATACCCGGTGCCTTGCGCAGCAGACCCGGCCCGGTCACCGGGGCCACCCCGGCAGCCGCCAGCACGCCGCCATTGCCGTGCGAAGTGCCACGGCCCGGCTCGGCCCGGTCTAACAGCGTCACCTGCGCCCCGGCGCGGCGCAGCCAGATCGCGGCAGATACGCCGACAATTCCGGCGCCGATAACGACGACATGCTGGCTCATGGGTGGCAGCTCTCGATTTTGCGTTGGGTCATGGTTTGGTTCCTTTGGGGCATCTTTTACACAAAAAATCACCACGTCAACAAAATGCTGATAAAATGTCATCGTTCCGGTTTCGCTTGTCTCGCCCTGCCCGCAAAGGCACCCTGCGTCTAAACGGAGGGCATATGACAAACGAGACGGGCGCGCGGTTGGGGATACTTATGCTCGACACGCGGTTTCCTCGAATTCTGGGTGATGTGGGCAACGCGGGCAGTTGGTCCTTTCCGGTGCGCTATGCAGTGGTGCCGGGGGCCACGCCTGAGGCGATTGTCTGCGATGACATCGAACCCTTCGTGCAGGCCTTTATCGCCGTGGGGCGAGAGTTAACCGCCAAAGGCTGCACCGGCATCGCGACCACCTGCGGCTTCTTGGCGCTGATCCGACCCCGTCTGGCCGAGGCGCTGAGCGTGCCCGTCGCTGCCTCGGCGTTGGAGCAGGCGGGGCAGATCGCGGCCTGTCTGCCGCCGGGGCAAAGGGTAGGGATTTTGACGATCTCTGCCAGCTCCCTCTCGCCCAACCATCTGCGCGCGGCAAGGGTGCCCAAGGGGAGCCCGGTGATGGGTTTGGAAGGCAGCAGTTTTGCCCGGTCCATTCTTGGCAATCTGCCCGACCTCGACGTGGCGCAGGCGCGGATTGAGATGGTGCAGGCGGCGCAGCGGTTGGTGGAGGCCTATGCGGATGTCGGCGCGATCCTGTTGGAATGCACGAATATGGTGCCATATGCCCCCGACATCGCGGCGGCGACCGGGCGGCCCGTGCATTCGATCCACAGCTATCTCAACTGGTTTCACGCAGGGTTGCTGCCGCCCAGCTTCGCCTAGACCGGATCGCGCAACCAGTCGTCGGCAAAACAGACTTGGCTCACCCCGGCAAGCGGCAGGAGACGTTGCAACTCTGCCTCAAACGCCTCTTGCCGTCCCTTGCCCCAGCGGACGCCACGCTCGGGCCAAAGCGCGGTGACGCGCAACTCATCCGCGTCACGATGGGCTTTCATGTCGACGCGGCCCACCAGCCTGTCGCCCTGTAGCAGCGGAAAGACATAGTAGCCGTATCTGCGCTGCGCCTCTGGCACGAAGACCTCGATCCGATAATCAAAACCGAAGAGCCGTGCCGCGCGTTTGCGATCCCGCAGGACGGGGTCGAAAGGGCTGAGCACCCTCAGGCGCTTGGGTGGATCGCGTGTGAGGGCAGGGTCATCGGCCCAGCCGGGGCGGAGGAAGGCGGGGCGCAAACTGCCGTCGGCAGCCTCGATATTTACTTCCTCTAACCGCCCAGCAGCCAGCTCCGCCGCGCACCATCCGCGCGCCTCGGCGGGGGAAATATGTGCCCAGAAGGCTGCCAACTCTCCGGCCGTGGCAAAGCCCAAACGCGCCAGTGCTTGGTCGCAGCACCAGTCGATGGTCTGCGCGGTATCGGGGGCATTGGCCGGATCGTGAAGCACAGCGGGCACCACCCGTTCGGTCAGATCATAACGCTTGCGAAACCCCTCACGCCCGGCCACGGCCAGCGCACCGCTGCGCCAGAGATATTCAAGCGCGGTTTTCGAGGGATGCCATTCCCACCAGCCCCCGCTGCTGCGCGGCTCGTCCTGGCCCACATCCGATGAGGTAACGGTGCCCTCTGCGCGGACCTGCGCCAGCACGCTTTCCATCTGCGCCTCGAAATCATGGCGCTGCCAATCCTTCCAGCGGCCCAAAAGCTTCGCCGCATCGCGGGTCCGGCGCAGGTGCCATTGAGTGTAGAAGTCCATCGGGATGACGGCGGCGTCATGGGTCCAATGCTCAAACAGCGCGCGGTCTTTTTCATAGAGCCGTTTCAGTGCAGCAGGGCGGTAGCGTGGGCGGCGGGCAAAGAGGATCAGATCATGCGCCCGCGCCACCGTGTTGATGCTGTCGAGTTGCACAAAGCCCAGATCATGGATCACCTTCAGCAGAGCCGTGCCCTTGGCCAGGCCCTGTGGCGGCTCAGACAGCAGGTGACGCGCCAGAAACAACCGCCGCGCGGCGGCATTGCCAAGCGTCGGGCGGCTCACCCCCGACGGCGACGGCGCAGGGTATCGCCCAGCGACAGCGTCGGGGTCAGGGTGACCTGGGTCTGCAGATCGGGGTCGGGTTCGGGGACCGTCTGATTGAGGATGATCCGCGCGGCGGCCTGACCGATCTCGTTCCGGCAGGCGTCCATCGTCGCCAATTGACGCGGCAGACCCTGTAGCAGTTCGACGTTGTTAAACCCGGCAAGGCCAATCTGACCGGGAATGTCGATGCCTCGGTCGATCAGGTGCAGCAAGCCGCCCGCGCCGATCATATCGTTGGAGTAATAGAGAAAATCTAGGTCGGGCGAGCGTTCCAGCATCTCTTGCGTCATCTCGCGCCCCTTAGCCAGCGCGGAGCCGCCGGAGTAAAAGGCCCGGTCTTCGATCTCCACCCCTGCCTTGGCCAGCCCTTCGGTAAAGCCCTCGAACCGTTTTCGCGCGCGGTGATCCAGCGGCATTTTCGTGCCCATGAAACCGATCCGCTCATAGCCTTCGCGCAGGATCGCCTGCGCCATCTCGCGCCCCGCGCGGCGGTGCGAAATGCCCACCATCGCGTCAATGGGTTTGCCATCGGTGTCCATGATCTCAACCACCGGAATGCCCGCATTGCGCAGCATGGCGCGGGTGGCCTCCGAATGCTCTAACCCTGCGATGATCACCCCCGAGGGCCGCCACGACAGCATCTCGTAAAGCACCCGCTCTTCTTTCTCGGGAAGGTAGTCGGTGACTCCCACGACCGGCTGCAGCGGTGTATCTTCGAGCACCTGATTAATGCCGTTCAGCACTTCGGGGAACACCATATTGCCCAGCGAAGGGATCACGACGGCAACGAGGTTCACCCGTTGGCTGGCCAGCGATCCGGCGATCTGGTTGGGCACATAGCCAAGTGCCTTGGCAGCAGCAAGCACGCGGTCGCGGGTGGCGTCGGATACGTCCCCACGCTTGCGCAGAACACGGCTGACCGTCATCTCGGAAACGCCACATGCATCGGATACATCGCGCAGGGTCAACGGGCGTTTGGGGGGTGTGGTCAATTTGGTTTTCCTGTTTGCCTCTGCCATAGTTAGCGCGAAGCGGGAGGCGCGATCAAGCATTGCCGCCGCGGTACTGCGAAGCAGGTCCAATCGGTTGCCATTCTGCCGATGACATCGGCCCGTGCTTGCGATAAACCGCCCCTGTCGGCCCCGTGGCTCAACTGGATAGAGCAGCCCCCTCCTAAGGGGCAGGTTGCAGGTTCGAATCCTGCCGGGGTCGCCAAGAATTGTTTACAAATCAGTATACCACGTTTCTGAAAATTGAATCTCTTCGGTTCGCCTAAACTATGCGGCGCCGTATTTGACCCTCATTTCGAGCTTCAATCGTACAAACCGGTGCAGCCCATGGTCTCGGGAGCAGAGATCTCACTTGGCCGATCCGCGTACTGCTTCGGTTCAGAGCCCGCGCCTTCCTCAATTTGGCCACGCCTACGCATGGTGCACTGCGGCCACCACGATTGCTGGCAAAGAAGCTTCGCCGCTACATTCTGCCGTGGGGCGAGCGAACTGCTGCTGAAGCTCTGCCAGCTCCGTTTGCCTTCTGGTCAACCGGCTTAGGCCGCTTCTTGTCGGCGTGCCTTTACCCAGCAGTTGATGAGGCGCTCGAAACGTTCTTTCATCATCTTCTGAGCCGTCGCATCGTCGATAGCGTTTGCAAGCCAAGCCCGCGCTGCATCGCCAAAAATCGTGCGCCCTACTGCGAAGCCACGAACATGTCGGCTGTCTGCCGCGCGTGCGATACTGCTTTCAAGCTTGTCGAATGGTGCATCCAAGCCGAGCAATAGGATGCCTCGGCACCACCTGTCATTGCTTTCAATTACTGCGCTGATCGCCGCCCAACCTGCCTTGGTTTGGTCGGTTAGCTTCCACCAGTCCGGGCGGATTCCTTCGTCATAGATCTGCTGCATGGCCTCTGAGGTGGCCATCTCTCCTACCTTGCCCTCTGCTGTTCCGATTACCTCAATAAGGAACTCATGGCGGCTGAGACGGGCCGCGGAGGCAAGGCGGTGCAATTGATCCAATTGCTGACGGCGCAAGGCTTCCGGATCGTCGGGATTGTAAAAGACAAGACATTTGATGACATGATCGTCCGGCCATGACGCCACCTCGGCCCCCAGGGACGGTGCGCCTTCAAATTGCAGGGGGCGCGAACCCGGCAGTTCGACCGGGCGACCGATCCACAGGCCTTCCTTTTCGGCGCGGAATAGGGCTTGGCGGCCATATTTGCTATCAAGCAGGGTGCCGAGGTTCATATCCGGACGCCGCGCACTCAGCATTGTGTCGAGTGCGAGATCTTTGAATTTCGCAATACGCTCTGGATCAGCGCCGACATCCTTAGCCATCGTCTCAAGTTGCATGCGGTGATCGATGGCAAAGGCGCAAATGTTGTCCCACTGTCCGCGTCGGTTGGTGGCCCAATGGACGTGCTCAAGGTCAGCATCCTCGCGCAGGCGCGGATTTACCACGCCGCGGTCGAGGAAGAACTCAAGCTCTTCCCAGCTTGGATAGGATGGCGCGCAGCCGTGGCGAGAGACAGCCAGCGCGCCGCAGGCGTTTGCAATGCGGCAGCAGTCTTCCAGCGGGAGATCACGGACGTACCCACGAAGGAAGCCCGCCATAAAGCCATCTCCGGCCCCCAGCACGTTAAACACTTCGACGGGGAAACCCTCGGATGATATTCCGTCCTCGATGTTCTGTGGAATTGCATCAGGGAAAACCAGACACCCTTTGGGGCCGGTCTTGAGTACGATCGTCGCTTTCGTAAGTTTGCGGATGTTGAGAAGGGCCTCGCGCGTGTCGGTCGAGCCGCCTGCGATATGCACTTCTTCGTCAGTGCCTACGACAACGTCGCAATCAGGCAGGATGCTCTGGACCCGGGCAGTTACTTTCGCATCGGCGATGAAGCGAACGTCGCCTGCGCCTGCGCCCAAAAGCCCCCAGAGATTGGGGCGATAGTCGATGTCAAAGATGATCTTGCGGCCAGCCTCTTTGGCTATCCGCATCGCTTTGAAGCTTGCGGCTTCCAAATGAGGTTTCGAGAAATGTGTGCCTGATACGACAATGGCTTTGGCGGACCGGATGAAATCCGGGTCGACGTCATCCTCGCACAATGCAGCGTCGGCGCAATCCGTGCGAACGAAGAGCAAGGGGAAATTCCGATCGTCTTCGATCCCGAGAAAGGCCATTGCGGTCAACCGTTCTGGATCGGTGGCCACACCGCGGGTCTCCACGCCTTCGGCCTTAAGTGTTTCAAGGACGAACCGACCGATCTGATCGTCACCGACCCGGCTTAGAAGCGCGGTTTTGAGGCCGAGACGGGCACCCCCGACTGCGATATTGGTCGGGCATCCCCCAACATATTTAGAGAAGCTACGTGCATCTTCCATGCGACAGCCAATTTGGTCAGCATAAAGATCGGCGCAGGAACGACCGATTGTGATGATATCATAAATGGGCATAGGCTGTGTGGCCATGGTGGGTCCTTAATCTTCTTTGGGTCGTTCTTCGCCGCAAAGCGTTCCGGCGCGGATCGCCAGAATGAGTGCGAGTGAAATCGTTGCGTTTAGCGATCTAAAGCCGTCGACGCTCGCCTCGGAAATTTGGAAGCAGCTATCGGCATTTGTGAATGGAGCGCGAGGCAGATCAGTGATCGAAATCGTGCGGGCGCCGATGGCGCGGGCGCGCTCGAAAGACCGTACTGTGTCTTCGGCACTTGGATGAAATGAGATGGCCACCACGGTGTCTTCGGGGCTGATCATCATCATCTGTTGGTCCAAGGTCCCCCCGCTGCCATCCAGAAGGTTGGCGGGGACTTCGAGGCGTGCCAGATTATAGACAAGGTAAGTGGCGGCGGTGAATGTCCGTTTTTGTGCCAGAACATGCACGATGCGGGCATCTGCCAGTAAACGGGCTGCTGTCTCAATCTTGTCGATGGGCGTGCTGCGCTGCAACTCCCGCAGAGATGCGATGCCCGCTTCGACAAAACGGTCGGTCATCTCAGCCGTATCACGGGCAGCGCCGCTTTTTTCTAGGTTTCTGATCCGGTCCTGATAGGGCGTGGAGCTGGCTTGAAGCTCGTCGCGGAAGACCGACTGAAGCTCTGAGAAGCCTGAAAACCCGAAGTGCTTGGCAAAACGAATAATGGCTGATGGTGCGACGCCGATCTCATCCCCCAATACCGCAGCCGTGCGCAGGGCAAAGCCGGATGGGTCGCGCAGTGTGAAATCCGCGATAAGTTTCAGTCGGTTGCTGAGATCATCGTAAGATGCGGCGATATCTTCACGCAGCGCTTTGAAATCGCGTTGAGGGGTGTCCTCGTCGGTTGCCATCTTGTTTCCCACTGACTTCCCGGCCCTCCGTTTTCTGTTTTAGAATTTGTATTCTATATTGACCTGTGTGTGAACTTTATGTTCTAAGACGTCACACATCAAGGGCAAAGTTTGATGAACGAGGAGGGGGATTTATGAACGCGTGTGTGATTCACGGGGCGCGAAATATCGCGATAGAAACGCGTCCGACGCCTTCTCCAATGGCGGGTCAGCTTCTACTTTCATTCGCTTACGGTGGCATCTGCGGGTCAGATCTTCACTATTACGAGCACGGGCAAGTTGGCGATTCGATCCTGCGCGGCCCGATGGTTTTGGGCCATGAGTTTTCCGCTGTCGTTTCCGGTGTGGGCGAGGGCGTGGCAGATTTCGCGCCCGGCGATAAAGTCGCGGTAACTCCCGCGCTGCCCTGCCAGACATGCGATTATTGCCAGCGGGGTCTGTCCAACTTGTGCACTGACATGTCTTTTATGGGTAGCGCAGCACGTTTTCCGCATTGCGACGGTGGGTTCGCCAGCGACTTGGTGGTGGAAGCGCGCCAGTGCATCAAGCTGCCAGAGGACACTGACATGCGCCACGTGGCGATGGCTGAGCCTTATGCCGTCGCCCTGCATGCGGTCTCTATGGCGGGCGATTTGCGCGGAGCCACTGTGTTGGTCACCGGGGCAGGGGTGATAGGGCAAATGTGTGCCACCGCTGCACGCGCAGCGGGTGCCGCGCGTATTTTAATGAGTGATATTGCACCGGCAGCGCTCAAGCGCGCCAAAGCACTTGGTATAGATGAATTGTTTGATGCGGCTGATCCAGCGGCGATGGCTGGCCTAACCGATACGCCCCGCTGCGATGCTGTTTTCGAGGCGTCAGGCGCGGCGCCCGCTCTCAGCATGGCAATCTCGGTGTCAAAACCGCGCGGCACAGTGGTTCAGGTCGGCTTCTTGCCTCCGAAAGCGCCGGTAGATTTCGCCAAACTGCTAACCCGAGAGATCAAGCTGGTTGGCACATATCGGTTTATCGATGAATTTGCAGAGGCCGTCCGCCAGATTGTTGCGGAAGAGGTCGATCTGCGCCCGATGATATCGGCAGATATGTCGCTCGACGATCCGGATGCCGCCTTTGACCGCGCCTTGGATAAGACCGACGCGCTAAAGGTCATGGTGCATTTCTGATGAGTAGTAACTTCCCTTATGATCGCAGAAAACTGCGCCCGCGCGCCGCGCATATCGGGGTTGGTGCATTTCACCGCGCGCACCAGGAAGAGTACTATGACGATCTTGCACGTGAAGCGAACGGCCCAAGCTGGGGCGTGGTGGGCATCAATCTGACGCCACCGGATATCGCAGGCACCCATGCGGCTGAAGGCGCGAACTATGTACTTCTTAAAGAAGATGACGATGGCGCCGTTTGTCGACCGATCGGCACGTTGCTTCAGCTTTGGGATGCGCAAGACGCCCGTGGCGTCGATTGGAGCGATATTGAATTCGCCACGCTGACGATCACTGAAAAGGGATATTGCCACTTATCAGGTAGCATGGACCTTGATCTGAATGCCGTTGGGGCGGATTTGGCCAATCCGGAAACGCCCACTACAGCGATTGGCTATCTTGCATGGATGCTGGAACAACGTCGCCGCAGTGGCGGGCGCCCAATCACCTTGGCAAGCTGTGACAACGTCGCCGACAACGGGGTTTTGCTGGGCTCTGTCCTGCGGGACTATGCAGCACGTGTTTTCCCGAACCTCTCCAAATGGCTTGAAGAGAATGTGGCATTCCCCACGTCGATGGTGGATCGCATCGTTCCGGCTATGTCAGACGCGGGGCGCGCACGGCTCGAGGCAGCTTGTGGTCATCGCAGTTCGCTTGGCGTGGTCGCTGAACCGTTCCGGCAGTGGGTCATTGAAAATCGTTTCGCTTCTGACCGCCCAGTCTTTGAGGATGTCGGCGTACAGATCGTTGATGTGCTGGCGCCTTATGAGCATATGAAGCACCGCCTGCTGAACGGCATCCAATCTTCCTATGCCGAACTGGGGCGTCTTTGTGGACACGAGAGTTCGCATGGCGCCGCAATGGATCCTGTCTTGCAGAATTGGGCCGCAATCTTCTTTCCGTCGCAGTCTGACACATTGGAATGCCCCGCTGGCGAGAACCTTTCGGACTATGCGGGCACCAGCCTAAAGCGCTTGCAAAACCCGACCATTCATCACCCGCTCAACCAGATCGCCAGCGACGCGAGTTTCAAGTTGCCCCAGCGAATTGGGGCGCCAGCCGCCGAGCGGATCGAACGCGGCCTCTGCGCTGAACCGCAGGCCATGGTCTTGGCAGGGTGGGCCTTGCAAGCAGGCAATATGACCCCCGATGCAGACGGCGTGGTCACTCAAGATCCGCTGGGCCGAACGGTCGCCGAATTAAGAGAGCGCCATAACGGTTCTGCCACAGATCTTGCGCAGGCAGTTCTTGCCCTGCCGATCTGGTCTCCGCGCTTGCAGGCGGATAGCGGGTTTTCTGCCAACGTCGCTAAATGGGTGAAGACCCTTGCCTGCGCAGACCCGGCCACCTGCCGCGCAGAGATAGGCGCGTTTTCAAAGGAGAGAATGAATGCGTAGGTATCTTGGGGGCCGCACGCCTGAAGAATGGTTGGGGGCGCTTCTGATGACCCTTGTGGTCGTGTTGCTCGGCTTTCAGGTTATTGCTCGGTTCGGCATGGGGCGGTCGTTTAGCTGGCTTGAAGAAGTAAGCCGTTTTGCCTTTGTCTGGGCTGTCTATTTCGGTTTTGTCATTGCTGCTGCAGGTGACCGGCACATCCGTGTGTCGCTGCATATTGAAATGCTGCCGCCCAAGGCCCGATTGGTCATGTTAACGCTGGCAGATTTGATCTGGCTTGCCTTCAATGCGGTGGTGATCTGGCACGGTTACCATTTCACGGTATCAATGTTTGAGTTCCCCTATATTTCGCAAACGACGGGCATCAATCTCGTTTGGGTTCAGATGATCGTGCCGCTGGGCTTTGCCTTTATGTCGGTCCGCATCGTGCAGGTCATGCTGCGTAGATGGCGAACCGGGCAAGGGCCCGTCGACTCGCGGATCGGAGAATAACGATGGATCCGACACTCTTGATGGCAGGCTCTTTCGTTGTTCTGCTGCTGCTGGGCGTTCCTGTGGCGGTCTCCATCGGATTTGCCGCCGTGGTCACTATGGCTTCGGCCAATATGCCCATGTCTTACCTCGTACAGACCGCTTACTCAGCGGTGGACGAATTCACCATCATCGCCGTGCCGATGTTCATTCTGGCGGGCACCTTGATGGAGAAGGGCGGCCTGACGAGCAGGCTTATCGGCTTTAGCCGGGCAATCGTTGGCCCTGCGCCGGGCGGTTTGGCGACCGTGACAATCGTCGCGTGTACCTTCTTTGCGGCAATCTCGGGGTCTGGTCCGGCGACGACGGCCGCCATCGGGTCAATCATGATCCCCGCTATGATTAAAGATGGCTATGACAAGGGGTTTGGCGCGGCGATCACCTCTTCGGCGGGGGGGATTGGGGTGGTCATCCCGCCTTCGATCCCGATGATTATCTATGGCATCACCTCGGAAACGTCGATCAGCGCGTTGTTTGTGGCGGGCGTCGTGCCCGGGCTGATGCTGGCCGTGGCGCTTTGGATGACCAGCCGCTTCATCTCGGTCAAGCGGGGATATAGCTCGGGTGGCGTGAATGAGCGCAGCCTGTCCCATATCCGGCAGGCCGCATGGGAAGCAAAATGGGCCTTGGCCGCGCCCATCC
The DNA here is from genome assembly GCF_965641895.1 of Sulfitobacter sp. SH24. Taxonomy (NCBI): domain Bacteria; kingdom Pseudomonadati; phylum Pseudomonadota; class Alphaproteobacteria; order Rhodobacterales; family Roseobacteraceae; genus Sulfitobacter; species Sulfitobacter sp. SH24. The sequence continues at coordinate 3,154,670 of NZ_OZ282575.1, read as the reverse complement.
TCATTTTGGGCGGAATTTATACCGGTGTCTTTACAGTGACCGAAGCATCGGTCGTGGCCGTGCTTTATGCGTTGCTGGTCGGTGTATTCGTCTACCGTGAAATCAAGCTCGGATTGTTCTTTGATGCCGTGGTCTATGCGGTGCGAATCACTGGGACGGTGATGCTGGTGCTGGTCACAGGGCGGATCATCGGGCGGATGTTGTCGATGTTTCAAGTGCCGCAGATGGTGTCTGGCTATCTGATTGATGCCGTTTCGAATCCGATCCTGCTGATCCTGCTGGTGTTGCTGATGCTGGTCTTCATCGGGATGTGGATGGAGACGCTCACGCAGATCATTATCCTCACTCCGCTGCTTCTGCCCGTGGTGGCAAATGTCGGGATCGATCCGATTCAGTTTGGCATCATCTTCGTCATCGCTTGTGAGATCGGTTACTCCACACCGCCATTGGGGGTGAACCTCTTTGTTGCGGCAGAGATTGGGAACACCACGGTCGAGCGCGTATCGAAAGCATCAATTCCATTCCTTTGCGCAGAAATACTGGTGATGGTGCTCGTCGCTTTCATCCCAGAACTGACGCTATGGCTGCCCAGACTGATGGGCTTCATCAATTGATTTTTTACTGGAGGAGAGAACCATGAACTACCTAACCAAGAGACTATCCACGGCGGCGCTTGCCCTGTTGGTCGCACTACCAGCGGCAGCAGCCGAGTACACCATGCGCCTGAGCCATGGTGACAACGAAAACAACCCGACCCACAAGGGCGCGTTGAAATTTGAAGAGCTTGTCGAGAAATACTCCGACGGTCGGATTGATGTGCAGATTTTCCCCTCGAACCAGCTTGGCTCGGAACAGGAAGTAGCGCAGGCGCTGCGGATGGGGTCGATTGAGTCTGAGATCCTTTATACAGGTAACCTCGTCCCGCTGGCCCCATCCGTTGGCGTGATGATGCTGCCCTATGCTTTCACGTCGAACGAGGAAGCGCATGCCGCGATGGATGCCCTCAAAGGCCCGCTTAACGAGCGTCTGCCGAAAGAGGCTGGTGTGCGTGTGCTGGGCTATTTCGAAAAAGGGTTTCGTGTTCTGACCAATGGAGAACGCGAAGTAAAAACACTTGAAGACCTTAAGGGTCTGAAAATTCGCGTGTCAAAGAACAACATCGCCATTGAGACGTTCAAATCTTGGGGTCTGGACCCAATCCCAATGGCTTGGGCCGAAGTTTTCCCCGCGTTGCAGCAGGGTGTGATCGACGGGCAAGAAAACCCCTATACCACGGCGATCTCTTCGAAATTCTACGAAGTTCAGAAGTATATCACCGAGGTTCACTACCTGATCTGGTCAGGACCCATCATCGTATCTGATCGGTTCTATCAGGGGCTGCCGGAAGACCTGCAAGCTGCTCTCGACAAGGCGGGCGAAGAGGCAGCTTCTTATGAGCGTGAGGTTTCCGCCAAGGAAACTGCCGCTGCCAAAGAGAAACTGGTGGAACTCGGTATGACCTTAACGGGTGCGCCTGAGGACGAAGAAAAATGGCAAGAAGCCGCCAAAGCGCTTTGGCCAAGCTTTGCCGCTGATATCGGCGGTGAGGAATGGGTAAACGAAGCGACCCAAATCATGAACGAAGCAATCGGCAATAATTGATCGAAGCTTCTTTCAGGATGCCATTGTAAAACTATGGGGCTCAAGCAAACAGCTTGAGCCTTATTTTTTATGGTGACGCTTACGCTCTGGTCCTGAATGAGGGCCATTGCCTGAGTTGAGCCGTCTTCGCGCTTATCAAAAGCAGCTTGCAGCCTGCGTTTTCCAGTCTTGAAACGGTGGAGTTGGAGCTCCGCCTACGTCGCAAGGCGCGAGGGGCGTCTGCTGCAGGAGGGGGCACATCATAGGCGCTGCAACGCTGGCTGATCGCTCCAAACGCGAAGCTTCTACACGGTCCGCGTAGGTATCCAGAAGTCGTTTCGTGTAGCGGGCCCCAGTTTGGGCCCGCTACTATGGTATCGCCGCAGATTACATTGCTGGCAGGATGGTGATGTCGCGGATCATGCCGTCGACACCTTCGATCATGCCTGTTTCGGTGGCGGCACCTGTCTCCAGATCAACGGAGTAAAGCGTGTTGCCGTTGACCAACCATGCCATGTTTTCCATCTCGGCAGTGGTTTGGATGTCGAATGCATAGGCCGCTTCGGGAGCGTCGATGCCCAGCTTGCCGATCGCGCCCAATGTCCCGTCGTTGGGGGAGACCTGTTGGATCACGGCAACGATGGTCGAGTCGATGTCAAACATCGCGGTGCTGTCGGGTTTGCCGTAGCTGTTGATGTAGGCGGCGGCGGCAATTGCGGGTGTTTCGCCGACGTGCATGTCACCGGTTTCCCAATCAAGGCTGCCATCGACGGTCACGGCACCGGTATCGACGTCAACGCGGTGGTTGGTCGTGCCGGTCATAAAGCGCAGTTTGTCGGCCATTGGATTGAAATCAACGATGACGGGCTGATCTTCGACCGGCAGCGGCGTGTCCATCATCGACATTTCTGTCGCTTCGCCAGACGCGGGATCAATGCTCACGATCTGCATGTCAGGTGTGACGCCGACCAATGTGTTGTTGGAAGGGCGCAGGTCAAGGCCAAGCAGGCTGTCAACGCCGGTTACATCCATCGTGCCCGAAACGGCTAGGGTTTCTGTGTCGAACATGACCAAAGTCTTTTCACCGACAAGGCCAACCGCCGGTGCCGCGACGGCGGCCGAAAGCGACAGGGTCAAAGCTGTGGTGGAGAAAGCTGCGATACGAAGCATGGTTAAATTCCCTTTGTTTGGACTTCAAAAGCACGGCGGTTATCGCCGTCCATATCTCGAAGACACGCCAGCCCGAAAATTGGATGCAGGTTTTTTGAAAAAATTGCATCCGCATCGCTCCGCCGGGTGTCTTCAGGGGTAAGAGAGGTTAAATCTATGCAGAATTTAACGGTCGCATTAGCGTTGCCACGACAGGCTTTCCCTTTCATTCCGGCGGGGTTGCCCATTACGGTGTGGGAATTCAGGGAGGAGTCCATTTTGGCTAAAGATACGGACGCAGACGCGCGGTCCACTCTGCTTTCGCGGGCGCTTGCCGATTGTGCTGCGGGTAATCAGGCTGGTGTCGATGCCATTCTTGAGAGCGAGGGTAGACAGCTTTTGGGTGTCGCGCAGCGTATTCTGGCCCGTCGCGATCTGGCCGAAGAGGCGCTTCAGGATGCCATGCTGCAAGTGTGGCGTATGGCCAAGCAGTTCAACGCCAGTAGCGGCTCTGCACGGGGCTGGATCTATGCGATATTGCGCAATCGTTGTCTGAATATTCTGCGGGGGGGCAAGCGGCTCAGCACGCTGGCTCCGGCCGATCTTGCGACATTGCAAGAAAGCCGCCAGCAGATCGTGCCCGAAGAAGGCTGGGAAATCCTTGCCGGGCCCAGCCGCATTCGTGATTGCCTTGGCGGGTTAGACAGTCAAAGCCGCCATGCCATTCTACTGGCCCATGTCGCAGGCTACAGTCACGCCGAAATCTCAACGAGGCAGGATGTGCCTCTTGGTACGATCAAGTCTTTGATCCGTAGGGGTTTACAGGCTCTGAAGGAGTGTTTGTCATGACCGATCTATCAGCAGAGATCATCGCCCTTTCAGACGAATATGTTCTGGGCCTTTTGACGCCTACCGAAGCCGCGCTGGTGGAAGAGATCATGGCCCGCGATCTCGAGCTGGCACAGCGTGTCGGTGATCTGCGCGACCGTCTGCTGCCGCTTGATCTGTCTGCGGCCCCGGTGGACCTGCCAGAAGGCTTTGGCGTGCAAGTTGCAGAACAGTTGGCCAACAAAGACCAACTGCCCAAGATGCAATTTGCCGGGGTTCAGACAGAAAATCCCGCGAACCAGCCCGCCGCGCCCAAGCCGTGGCTGGCCGGGATGCTGGCCGCCTCCTTGGCGGGTATTGCAGTGGGCTTTGGGGTTGCGTGGATGCAGCCGGCGCCAGCGCCCAAGGTCGTTGCCGTTTTGATGGATGCCCAAGGCGTGCCGCAGGCGGTTGTCGACGATTACGGGAATGATACGGCCACCGTCCGCTTCGTGGCGGATGTGCCCGTGCCCGCAGATCGAAGTTTGCAAGTCTGGACCCTGCCATCAACCGACATGGGCCCCACATCCCTTGGTGTATTGACCGGCGCGGGGGCGGCGCAGTTGTCCTTTGACGATCTGCCGGACCCAAGCGCCGAGCAGCTTTATGAGGTCACGCTTGAACCCCTTGGTGGGTCTCCGACCGGCCGTCCGACGGGACCGATCATCGGGAAAGGGTTCGCGGCGGAACAGACCTAATCTGCTGTAGAGGGCGCTTGGAGCCTGTTGGTTGGCGGTAGGGTGGGCCCGTGCTTTGCAGGCGTTTTGCGATGCGGCAACGGTCTTCAAGCGGCATAACAGGGGGCGCAGGCTTAACAAGGGTGTGAGCTTGTGCCTCAAACAGCAGGCCAGCGCCCCTTGCTGCTTGAAATCCCCACCCGGTCTGTCAGATTGCCCGCGATATAATTATGAATGGCAGAGGCTTCGATGAAGACAGGAACATATGTGATCGGGGCGGCATTGCTGGTCGTCGCCGGCTGTACGGTACCCGCGACAGGGCCAGAGGGCAAACCTGCCCGCGTAGGCAAAGTGTCAGAGGCGGTGGTTAACCTTGCCGCGCCAAACCAAGACTTGTCGACGGCGCGTTTGCGGCCCGAAGATGGTTGTTACTGGTACGAACATAACGGCCCGGTTGAGACAACTCTGGTGCCGCTCCGTGCGGTGGGCGGCAACCCGATCTGCACCAAAAGCGCGGCTTGAATTAAGGTCTGAATTGCTAACGGGGGGCCGCTACTGGGTGGCCCCCCGCTTGTCGCCAGCGCTTAACTGCGCGCGACAACGCTTTCTTCCGCCGAATAGAGGTAGGCGGTCGAGCCGGTCCGCACATTCGGGTAAAGCTGATTGATATGCGCCATGATCATCCGCACACAGCCCGAGCTTGCCCGGCCACCGATGCTTTGCGGCTGAGGGGTGCCGTGGATGCGCAGATAGGTGTCGCGGTTGCCTTCGAATAGATACAGCGCACGCGAGCCGAGCGGGTTTTCCGGGCCGGGTGGTACGCCGTCTTCAAGGCCAGCATAGAGTTCAGGATCGCGCTTAATCATGTTTTGGGTGGGTGTCCAATGCGGCCATTCCACCTTGCGCTTGATCGTATAAGTACCGGGCTCGTAAAGGTTGCCGCGCGCAATCGCCACGCCGTAACGCATCGCGGTGCCACCTTCTTCGATGTGGTAAACATAGCGCGCAACGGCGTCCACGTGAACGTCGCCGACCCGTAGGTTATCATTGGCAACCACGCGCTGCGGCAAGAAGCGGGGGTGTACACCCCAAGGGTTGCTGGTCGCGGGGTCAAAGCCTGCGGGGGTGATCCGCGCGTCCCACGCAGCCTTCTCGGCGCTAGTGGGGCGGGTGCGGGCCATCAGCGGCGTGGCGATGGCACTGGAAAACAGCGCGGTGGTTGTTTGAATGAAATGTCGTCGTGTTAGCATGTATTCGCTCCGTAATTGCGCCACTGCCGGAGGCAGACGCATATGCGTGTATGAGGGACTAACGGCCTTTCCCCGCTGGAGGTTCAAGGAAGAAGGTGTTTGCTAAAGCAAATGTGATCTAAAACACACGGTTTTTGGCACGACTGAGGCCATTGGTGCCCGATAGAACAACGGGTTTGCGCTTGGTGATTATACCTATGTTAACTTTAGCCAGTCCCGGAACTGGGCTATTGTACTGATATGTTGCAAAGCACTCAGAGCGTAGCGCTCGACGCCAGCCATTTTGAATTGATAGAGGCAATGACCGATGAGGTCGTGATCCTTGACGCCACGGGAACGATTGTGGCGGCCAATACGGCTTGGAAACTCTTTTGCGAAGAAAACGGCGGTGACCTGAAGTCGCATTATGTGGGGGCCAATTACTTCGACATCTGCAAATTGGCTGTGTTGGACGCCGTAGTGCAGGCCGAGGCCGTTTTGGACGGGCTTCGGACAGCGCTCAAAACCGGCGCGCCCTTTGAGGGTGAATACCCCTGTGATGGGCCGGGTGTGCGGCGTTGGTTTCAACTGAATGCCAACCGTATGGCGATCCGGGGGGTGCCTTGTTTGCTGCTTCAGCACCGCAATGTGACCACCCGACGCATGGCCCATGATGACATTGAACGCGCCCATCTGCAGGCCGAGACCTTCGCCGCGCTGGTCGCCACCACGGGCGAAGCGATTCTGACCTATGATCTGGAAGGGTGCATCATCAGTTGGAACCCGGCGGCAGAGCGGCTTTATGGCTATACCGAACAGGAGGCTTTGGGCCAGTCGGTTGAGTTGCTCTATCCGCGGGATTGGCCAACCAGCGTGCTTGAGTATCGCGATCAGATCGTGGCGGGCAATCTGCGCCAGTTCGATGCGGTACGTGTCGCGAAAGATGGCACAAAGCGCCATGTGACGATTGCCTGCACGCCCATTCGCACGCTCTCTGGTGACATCGTTTCGATCTCAAATATTCACCATGATGTGACGGCCACGCGGAAGGCTGAGGAGGTGCGCGATCTGGTCTCGCGCGAAGTTATTCATCGCGCAAAGAACATGCTGTCATTGGTCACAGCGATGCAGCGTCAAACGGCCAAATCTGCCAAATCACTGGCCGAGTTTAACAAATCCTTCGGGGATCGCATTCAAGCGCTTGCCCGTTCGACCGACCTATTGGTCGATGGGGGGTGGTCGTCCGTTGACCTTGATCAGCTGGTTCGGGCGCAGTTAGATCCATTTTTGCACGGACAAGACGACGTTGTCGATGTGGCCGGCCCTCCTGTTTCGCTGGGCCCGCAAGCTTTGCAACTGATCGGTATGGCGCTGCATGAATTGGCGACCAATTCCACAAAATACGGCGTGATGAGCGACGGAAACGGGCATATCTTCTGCCATTGGTCTCATACAGAAAAGGGCGGGCTGCACTTTCATTGGGCTGAGACGGGGATCACCCTTGATCCTTCGCTCAAGAAAACGACAGGCTTTGGCAGCAAAGTCCTTTCGGTGCTGGCACCTGCCATGGTCAACGGGTCAGCAGAGACAGTGACCAGTGAAAACACACTGACATGGACGGTCACGATCCCGGCTGCGCATCTAAGTAGCCCCTGCTGAAAGCCGTTGGAAAGGACGTGTCTGTCGCGTGCGACAGGCTGAGCGCAATCCGTTTCCCGCGGAACTATTTGCACAGGTTGCGGAACTCTCCTGCGCTGGAAACTTGTTTCCTCCTTAGCAGCGCGCCCTAAGCGCGTAAACTGGAGGATATGATGGCCAATGGACATAGCAAGACTGCATCCCTTTACCGGATGGTGATGGAGCAACATCTCTGCCCTTACGGATTGAAGTCGAAAGACCTCTTGGAACGGCAAGGCTATACCATTGACGATCACCACCTTACGACCCGTGAAGAGACGGATGCCTTCATGGCGAAAGAAGGGGTCGATACCACTTCGCAAACCTATATCGACGGCGAGCGGATCGGTGGCTACGATGATCTGCGCGTCCATTTTGGCTTGGATAAACCCAAAGACGAACAATCAGGCACAAGCTATCAGCCTGTTATCGCGATTTTTGGTGTGGCTTTTCTGATGGCGTTGGGCCTGTCGTGGTATGTTTTTGACACTATCCTTACCTTGCGCGCCTTTGAGTGGTTCATCTCAATATCTATGTGTTTCTTAGCCGTGCAAAAGCTGCAGGACGTCCGAGAGCTTTTCGACGATGTTTTTGAACTACGACCTGCTGGCGCAGCGTTGGGTGCCCTATGGAAAGATCTATCCCTTTGACGAGGCACTGGCGGGTATCTTGATGACCGCGGGTGCATTGACCTGGCTATCGGCCCCGGTCGCGATCGTCATCGGCTCGATTGGCGCGGTGTCGGTGATCAAGGCGGTCTATGTCGATAAACGCGAACTTAAATGCGCCTGCGTGGGCGGGTCCAGCAATGTCCCGCTGGGGTTTGTGTCGCTTACCGAGAATGTCATGATGTTGGGGATGGGGATTTGGATGTTGATCAAGGTCTATAGTTGAGCAAATCCGTTGCCACGGAGCGAACACTGACACTGCGTTGTGATGCGAGAGGTAAATTGGTCGGGCTGAGAGGATTCGAACCTCCGACCCCCTGCTCCCGAAGCAGGTGCGCTACCAGGCTGCGCTACAGCCCGACCGATGCGCTGCGCATAGCGTAACTAGGTAAGTTTGGCAAATGCTGTCTGGCCAGAGATTGGAAGAGCTGCATTGAGTTGACACGACGGAATTAGGGGCACCGCCCGGCCATTAATTGTCAGCTACATAGGCAATTGTAGAAATATACGCCCCGCACCAGACAACGCTCAAACAACGTCTACTTTTTCCGGCGTCTGTCCGATGAAATCCAGCTCTTGCTGCAAAGAAATCTTCGAAAGGGAGGAAAACGGCAATGACGTAAATGCCTTTAGACGGCGCTCCATCGTGGCATAGCACTGCTTGAAGGCTAAGGCGCGTTCGGCCTCAGTGCCCTCTGTCCTGCTGGGGTCGGTCATGCCCCAATGGGCCGTAACGGGCTGGCCTAAAAGCGGGGGGCATTCTTCGTTCGCTGCGCGGTCACAAACGGTAAAGACAAAATCCATGCGCGGGGCAGAGACTTCATAGAAGGCGTCATAACTTTTGGGGTAGAACTGCGATATCTCGTGCCCTTTGGCACGCAGCACCTCACTTGCGAGGGGCTTAAGGGTCGCGCGGGGGCGGGTGCCTGCGGAAAAGGCGCGAAACTTTCCTCCGCCTTCGGCCTTCAGGATCGCTTCGGCAAAGATCGATCGGGTGGAATTCCCGGTGCAAACAAAGAGAACGTTAAAGATTTTTTGCGAGCCGGTGATTTCGTCTGGTCGAGGCTGAGATATCAGAGACGTCAAAAGTTCTGGGCGACCACGGCAGCAATCGGTCACAAGGTATTCGATCAAAGAACCGGTTAACGCGAGATCAATGCTATAGTGGAGCGAGCGGCCCCTGCGAGTTTGCTGGATAAGGCCCGCGCGCGTTAGAATTCCCAGATAAACCGATAGCGTGCTGGGTTTTAACGAAAGTGCTTCGTTCAGCTCCCCCGCCGAAACGGTATCCGGGGTGCGCCGGGCCAAAAGCCGAAAGACTGCCATGCGCCCCGGGTGGGCCAGTGCGGCCAGTGCCGCAATGTTTTCTTTTTCGCTCATGGCTGACCGGACTTAACACCTAAAACAACAGTAGGATGGCGGCTTTGCGTGGAGGAAAATCCATCCGAGAAACCGCATTTAGCATCCCAACGGCCCGCCAGACAACCGCAATAGCGCGATGGGTCGCTTAGCCGAGGGCATAGCCAACGCCGTGCACGGTTCGGATCGGATAGGACCTGTCGGTTTGGCAAAGCGCCTTGCGCAGCCGGGCCACATGGACATCAACCGTTCGTGCTTCGACTCTGGCATCCCAGCCCCAAACGCGATCAACAAGGGCAGCCCGTGTCCAGACCTTGCCGGGGGTTTCGATCAAGGCGACCAGCATGACGAACTCAGTCGATCCAAGGTGTACCAATCGCCCTGCGCGGCGCACACGCAGGCATTCTATATCAAGCACGATGTCGTCAAACTCGAATACGAGTTCATCCGCGATCAATGCTCGGCCCCAAGTCATCCAATCCCAGACCCTGTTCTGGTCGCGCCGGGTGCGACGCCCCGCGAGACGAATAGCACCTCTTCTGCGATGTTGGTGGCGTGATCGCCGATCCGTTCAAGCGCCACGGCAACCAAGATGCGCCCTATGTGGTCACGCGCCTGCGCGGCATTCCGTTGAAGGTCCACAATCGTCGCGTCGAAGACCGCGTCGCGATAAGCATCAACCCGCAGATCCGCAGCCAGAACCTGTTTTGCGGCTTCGGTTGAATGATCTGTCATCGCGATCACGCTTTTGCCCAGCGTGCGCGCGACCAAAGCCGCCATTTCGTCAAGCCGGATGCGATCCTCGGGGGCTAGCATTTGTCTCGGTGTGGCAATCACATGTCGGGCGATGGTCTTGGCGTGATCCCCGGCCCGTTCCAGATTGCCGACCGCGTGTTCAATCCCCATGACCAGCCGCAGGTCCTTTGCGACGGGCTGAAACCGTAGCAGCACGTCAAAACAATCCGATCGCAATTGTTCAAAGGTTTCGTCGATATCAAGGTCGTGGTTGATCGCCTCAAGCGCGCGCGCCTCGTCATGGGCAAGATATGCGGAGGTTGCCAAAACGCAGTTCTCGGCTGTCATATTTCCCATTTGCTGGAAGTTCTGACGGAGCACCTGAAGCGCGGCATCAAAGGATTTCAAGAAATGCGGATGCTGGGACATGATGATGCTTACCCGTATCGGCCCGTGATGTAGCTTTCCGTGCGGGGGTGTTTGGGATTGGTGAATATCTGGTTTGTGTCCCCAAACTCGATCGCCTCGCCCAGATACATAAACGCCGTCCGATGCGAGATCCGCGCGGCCTGTTGCATATTGTGGGTGACGATCACGATGGTCACGGTTTCCGACAGCTCCTGTACAAGGTCTTCGACCTTTGCAGTGGCGATCGGATCAAGGGCGGAGGTCGGCTCATCCAGCAGCAGGATTTCGGGGTTGGGTGCCAGCCCGCGTGCGATGCAAAGGCGCTGTTGTTGTCCGCCAGAAAGGTCATAGGCCGAGCCGTGCAGTTTGTCCTTAACCTCATCCCAAATGGCGGCACGGCGGAGGGCGGTTTCGACGGCCTCATCAATCACGGCGCGTTTTTTGATCCCCCGCACGCGGAGCCCGGCAGCAACATTTTCATAGATCGACTTTGGAAAGGGGTTGGGCTTTTGAAACACCATCCCCACCCGCAGGCGCACCAGCACGGGGTCGGCCTCAGGCCCGATCAGGTTCTCGCCCTCGGGCTCTAGGATCACTTTGCCCTCATAGCGGTTACCGGGATAGAGGTCATGCATCCGATTGAGGCTGCGCAGCAGGGTCGACTTGCCACAGCCCGAAGGGCCGATGATTGCGGTGATCTTGCGATCAAGAATTGGCATGTCGACCTGTTTGATCGCCTGAAAGCCGTTCGAGTAGTAAAAGCTAAAGTTCTCAATTCGTGCGCGCAGCGGATCGCGCTCTGCCGCGGGTTTGATGGCGGGCGGCATGTCGGGCTCGGCCTTAGTGGGGGCCGCCGGCTGCGTATCCGTCTTTGTCTTGTCTATGGTCATGGTGGTATCCGTCATGGGTCAGTTCCTATAGCCTTGGCGCAGTCGATAGCGGATCCAGATCGCGATCCCGTTGAGCGAGAAAGTCAGCGCGATCAGAACCACGCCGGTAGCTGCGGCAGCGACGTGGAATTCCGCTTGTGGGCGCGAGACCCAGTTGAACATCTGGATCGGCAGCACGGTGAAACCGTCGTTTAGCCAAGCGAATGAGATGAATGGGAATTCGCCGGTCACCGGAGCAGGGGGAAGAAAGGCGATGAAGGTCAGCGCACCGATGGTAATGATTGGTGCTGTTTCGCCAATGGCGCGGCTCAGCCCGACGATGGCACCCGTCAGGATGCCTGGGCGGGCGGCAGGGATGATATAGCTCCACATCACCTGCCATTGATCTGCCCCAAGCCCGTAGGCGCCCTCTTTGATGATCCGGGGGATCGTGCGCACCGCCTCGCGGGTTGAAACGATGACGATCGGCAGGATCAACAGGGCCAATGTCATCCCTGCGACAAGGATCGTCTTGCCCAAGCTAAAGCCATAGACAAACAGGCCCAACGCGAGCAGGCCATAGATGATCGACGGCACCCCAGCGAGGTTTGATACGTTGATCTCAATGAAATTCGACAGCCACCCTTTGCGGGCATATTCCTCAAGATAGAGCCCCGCGCCAATGCCGATGGGGATGGCGAGAAATGCGGTCACCAGCATCACCAGCAATGAGCCGACCCATGCCGATAGAATGCCCGCCCGTTCAGGCAACCGAGAGGGGTAGCTGGTTAAGAAACCATAGTCGATGCGCGTGGCGCCGCGAATGACCAAATCCCCAATCAGCGCCAGCAGCAGCGTCATGGCCAGCGCCATAACAACAAGCCCGCCGGTGGCGAAAAGGATGTCTTTTTGCTTGGCCTTGCGAACGGCATCAAAGGCGGTTTGGTTGGTGGTTGCGGCGCTCAACGCGCCTTTGGTAGTCGTGCTCATCTCAATACGCCTCGCGGAATTTACGGCGCAGATAGAAGCCGATGATGTTGAAAAGCAGCGTGATGACGAAAAGCAGCAATCCGACGGCAAAGATCGACTGATAGGCGATCGAACCATGGGCCACGTCGCCGAGGCTCATCTGCACAATATAGGCGGTGATGGTCGCGGCCCCTTCGCGGGGATCCCATGTCAGGTTCGGGTTCTGCCCTGCCGCGACAGCCAGCACCATGGTTTCGCCCACCGCGCGTGACATCCCAAGAATGAAGGCCGCAGTGATACCGGAAAAGGCACCGGGAATGACGATCCGTGTGGCCACCTGCCATTTCGCCATACCCAGCCCATAGCCGCCTTCGCGCAGGCTGTTGGGCACGGCGCGCATCGCGTCTTCGCTGACAGAAACGACGTAAGGCAGGATCATGATGCCAAGTATGATGCCCGGCACCAACAAATTGATGCCTTTCAACCCAGGAACGAAGCCCTGCAAGAAAGGTGTCATGACCAAAAGGGCGAAATAGCCATAAACCACCGTTGGCACGGCCTCCAACATCTCTAGCGCAGGTTTGATCGTTTCGCGCACTGCGGGCCGCGCATATTCGCTGAGGTAAATCGCCATGATCAGGCCGAAGGGGACGGCGATTGCCATTGCCAGCCCTGCGGTTTGCAGCGTCGCAGCCAAGAGCGGCAGCACGCCAAATTGAGGGTTGGCAAATACCGGCGTCCACATTGTGCCGAAGAGGAAATCAAACAACGGGACATTCGCGAAAAAGTCCCAAGAGTCGCGGACCAGAACAAAGACAATGGCCGTGGTCACAAAGACAGACAGGGCCGCGCAAAGGAACAAAAAGGTCTTCATACCGCGCGCGATCCATTTTCGGCGTCGGACGAAACCGCTTTGGATCAACTCGGCAGAGGTGGGGATGGAAGAATTAGGCACGCGTGTCCTCGTTCGGTCGTGAAGAAATGCGCGGCGGACCCAGCGGCCCGCCGCAAAGGCGCGATGCTTAGTTCGCCGCCAGAAGATCGTCAGGTGTCACGCCAACCTTGGAGCCGCCGTCAAAGAATGAGCCGGTCTTGCGGGCCGCAATCTTTTTTTCCGCTGCGGTAAAGGCCGCTTCGGGAAGTGCGAGGTAGCCGGTGGAGGATACCAAATCGATGGCATGGGCCGGATCGAAGAAGAACTTGGCGAAATCCTCGACATTCGGCATCTCATCAAGGTGGGCTTTGTTCACATACATGAACAGCGGCCGCGTCAGCGGCTGGTAGGTGCCCGATGCTGCATTCTCGGTCGAAGGCTCAACACAATCGCCGCCGTTGTAGGAGATTTCCAAAGGCTTCACGCGGCCGCGGTTTTCTTCGACATAGGCTAGACCAAGAAAGCCGATGGCATCGGGGTCGGTCGACACACCTTGAATAGTAATGTTGTCATCCTCGGTCGCAGTGAAATCCCCGCGCGAAGCACCTTCTTCACCGATCACAGCAAAGGTGAAATAGTCATAGGTGCCTGAGTCTGTGCCTGCCCCGAATAGGGTCAGCGGCTGATCCGGGTATTCCGTATTCAACTGGTTCCAGTTATCGATCTTGCCCTGCGCTTCGGTCTCATAGGCTGTCTTCAGCTCTTCGATGCTCATACAGGTTAGCGGGTTTTCTGGGTTTACGATGACGGCAAGCGCGTCCATCGCGACCGGCATTTCCAGAAACTCGATGCCGTTTTCCGCGCAAAGGTCGGCTTCTTCGGTTTTGATTGGGCGCGAGGCACCCGAGAAGCTGGTCTCGCCACGGCAGAATTTCTTAAAGCCGCCGCCGGTGCCGGAAACACCGACCACCACGCGGTTGCCAGTTGCGATTTGGTATTCTTCGGCAAAGGCTTCGGACACCGGAAAAACCGTGGAAGAGCCGTCAACCTGGACGGCGTCTTGGGCGAAAGCCATACCCGGCAAAGCAAGGGCAAGGGTGGTGAGGGATAGAGTACGCATGAGCAGATATTCTCCTGTCGATGTTTGCAGCTCAGCGTCGGGCTAACGAAAGTTTGTTTCAGTTTTGTGAATTCATGAAATATTGAATTGAAAAATTTATAAACAGAACTGGCCGAGGGAAAAATCGCCATTTTCATGCATTGCCGTTCATTTTGGCACCTGTGCTTTGATCGTAATACAACGCCGCTGGAAGAGTTCCTGAATGTGAAGTTTTTGTAAAAAAACGGTTTTTTGGCGAATTCGCGCTACGGTGAGCTTGATAAATCTACTCTACGTGAAATAACAAAATGACTGCGCCCAATCTGGCGTGGTCACGCGCCTCGCTGTTCGGCAGGGCGCGGGAAGACTGCCATTTTCCTTACGCGGCACCGACCGCACATCCGACGGAGATATCATGTCCCTTCTTTCCAATAGCATCGCAGGCGCAACCATCGCGGCCTTTTGCGCCGTACCGGCTATGGCTGAATTTCAACTTGGAGAGCGTTATTCTGACGCGGATGGCGACTTGATCGCCGACATCCCACAAGATGCCGCTGATCAGATCGATCCCTCGACACTTATCTTCGCCTATACCCCGGTCGAAGACCCTGCCGTTTACGCTGATGTTTGGTCTGAGTTCCTTGCGCATATGAGCGAGGTTACCGGCAAAGAAGTGCAATTCTTCCCCGTTCAGTCGAACGCTGCGCAGATCGAAGCGATGCGCGCAGGTCGCTTGCATGTTGCGGGCTTCAACACCGGCTCCAATCCGTTGGCCGTGGCCTGTGCAGGCTTTCGCCCCTTTGCCATGATGGCGGCGGAAGACGGCTCTTTCGGTTACGAAATGGAGATCATCACGCATCCGGGTTCTGGGATTGAAGCTGTCGAAGACATCAATGGTGGCCAAATGGCCTTCACTTCCGAGACTTCGAACTCAGGCTTCAAAGCGCCCTCCGCGATCTTGAAAGCCGATTTCGGCATGGAAGCGGGCAGCGATTTTGAGCCTGTCTTCTCTGGCAAACACGATAACTCGATCCTTGGCGTCGCCAACAAAGACTACCCCGCAGCGGCGATCGCCAATTCGGTCAAGGCGCGCATGATTGAGCGTGACGTTGTCACCGAAGACCAAATGAAGGTGATCTATACCTCGCAGACTTTCCCGACCACGGGTTACGGCACCGCCTACAACCTCACACCGGCCCTGCAGGAGAGCATCCGCGAGGCGTTCTTCTCCTTTGACTGGTCCGGCACCGGCCTTGAAGAAGAGTTCGGCAAGAACGGCGAAGCGCAGTTTATCGACATCACCTTCAAGGAAGATTGGGCCGTGATCCGCAAGATCGACGAGGCCAACGGCGTCGCATACGACTGCCAATAAACACTTCTGACGGAAAACCAGTCAGGCGGCCTGTGCGCCGCCTGACCATCTTTATCGAAAGCCCCATTCATGCTTGAACTCAGCTCCGTCTCCAAGACCTATCGAACTGGCGACGCCGCCTTGTCAGATGTCTCATTGCAAGTGCCCAAAGGCCAGATCGTGGGGCTGATCGGTCCATCTGGCGCTGGCAAATCGACGCTTATCCGCTGCATCAACCGGCTGGTGGAGCCGACCGCGGGTGACATCGTTCTTGGCGGCAAGAGCCTCGTGTCGCTGGGTGGGCGCGATTTGCGTCGACAGCGCCGCCGGATCGGCATGATCTTTCAGGAATACGCTTTGGTCGAACGGCTGACGGTGATGGAGAACGTTCTGTCCGGGCGGCTTGGCTATGTCCCCTTCTGGCGGAGCTTTCTCCGCCGCTATGAGGGCGCGGACATTCAGCGCGCTTATCAATTGCTTGATCGGGTTGGTTTGCTCGCCCATGCCAATAAACGCGCCGATGCGCTCTCGGGTGGTCAGCGCCAACGGGTCGGCATCGCCCGCGCCTTGGCCCAAGACCCTGATTTGCTGTTGGTGGATGAACCCACAGCGAGCCTTGATCCCAAGACCAGCCGCCAGATTATGCGCCTGCTGACCGAGATCTGCGCAGAGCGTAACCTACCCGCCATCGTCAACATCCATGACGTCCCGCTTGCGCGCCAGTTCATGCAGCGCATCGTCGGGCTGCGGGCCGGCACGGTTGTCTTTGATGACGCCCCCAGTGCCTTGACCGAGGACGCGCTGACCGAGATCTACGGCGCCGAAGATTGGGACGCCATGCGTAAGGGCGACGATGAGCAGGCCGAAGCCGAAAGCGACGCCCTGCGCCAGCTTGCCGAGGTCGGCGCATGACCGCGCAGTACCCCACCACTTGGCGACGACCGCATCAGATCGTTCCCGACCGACGGCTCCGCATTGCGCTGCAAATCGGGGTGCTTGTGTACCTTGTGCTGGCCTTCAGCACGGTTGAGGTAAACTGGCAGCGTGTCACCGAAGGGATGGAACGTGGGCAGCGATTCATCATGGGGTTCCTACAGCCTGATTTCACCAGCCGTTGGCGCGACATCAGCCAAGGGTTGATCGAGAGCCTGACCATGACTTTGACCTCTACGGTCGTAGGCGTGTTGATCTCTGTGCCCATCGGGATTGGCGCGGCACGCAACCTTGTGCCACGACCAGTCTATCTGGTCTGCCGCGCCATCGTTGCGGTAAGCCGGTCCCTGCAAGAAGTGATTGTGGCGATCTTCCTTGTCGCGATGTTCGGCTTTGGCCCCTTTGCTGGCTTCCTGACACTGACCTTTGCCACCATTGGATTTATCGCCAAGCTGTTAGCTGACGACATCGAAGAGATCGACGAAACCCAAGCAGAAGCGATCCGCGCTACCGGGGGGACCTGGTTTCAACTGCTGGACTACGCCATCAAGCCGCAGATCATGCCGCGACTGATTGGCCTGTCGCTTTATCGGCTCGACATCAACTTCCGTGAAAGCGCGGTGATCGGCATCGTTGGCGCGGGCGGCATCGGCGCCACGCTGAATACTTCGATTGACCGCTACGAGTACGACAGTGCAGGGGCGATCCTGCTTATCATCATCGCGATTGTGATGGTGGCCGAATATAGCTCCAGCTATCTCAGAAAGTTCCTGCAATGAGCGACATTTCAATGCTTCCGGTGGACTGGTGCCTGCGCAGCCGCGCCAAGCGGATCGCGATCTGGATGGGCTGGCTGGCGCTTGTTGCACTTTTTGTGTGGTGCTGGCAGATCATGACAGAAACCACGATCTGGGCCTTTGTCTGGGACGCGCCGCGTCAGGCGCAGGACATTGGCGGGCGCATGTTGCCGCCTGAATGGGGCTACCTGCCCGAGCTGATGCAGCCACTCTGGGACACGCTGAACATCGCGACTCTTGGCACCATTGGTGGCGTGATCATGGCCGTGCCGGTCGCCCTGCTGGCGGCCCGCAACACCACGCCTTCGGCGACCTTCCTGCGGCCTATCGCGCTGTTCATCATCGTGGCCTCCCGGTCAATCAATTCGCTGATCTGGGCGCTGTTACTGGTGACGATTATCGGCCCCGGATTGCTGGCTGGCATCATCGCCATCGCCCTGCGCTCCATCGGCTTCATCGGCAAGCTGTTCTACGAGGCAATTGAGGAAACCGATCCCAAGCAGATCGAGGCGATCCAGGCCACGGGTGCCGGCCCTGCGCAGGTTTTAACATATGGGGTGGTTCCGCAGGTCATGCCCGCTCTCTGGGGTATTTCGGTTTTCCGCTGGGACATCAACATCCGCGAAAGCGCCATCCTCGGGTTGGTGGGCGCGGGCGGCATCGGGCTGAAGCTGAACGCCTCAATGGCGATTTTGGCCTGGGATCAGGTGGCGGTGATCCTGCTGCTGATCCTTGCGACTGTGGTTGTGAGCGAATGGGTCTCAGCCGTGATCCGCCGCACTATTATCTAATCAAGACCTGACGTAAGCGGCGATTGTCGAGCGGCCCCGTATGTGTGGGCAGGGGGCGCTGCCCCCGCAGCCTTCGGCTGCTCCCCCGAGGGTATTTAAGAAAGAATGAAGGGGGAAGGGGCAGGGCGTGAACCCCGCCGCGGTTCTTTAGAGGCTCGCGTCGAGCGCTTTGAGGATCGCGTTGCCCATTTCCTCGGTCGTGATGGGGGTGCCGCCTTCGGGGCCCATCAGATCGGGGGTGCGGGCGCCGTCGGCCAGTGCCTGTTCGACGGCTTTTTCCAGACGTGCGGCTTCTTCGCCTTGGTCGAAGGAGTAGCGCAGTGCCATGGCGAAGCTGAGGATACAGGCGATCGGGTTGGCTTTGCCTTGACCTGCAATATCGGGGGCGGAGCCGTGGACGGGCTCGTAGAGGGCTTTGGGCCGGCCATCGGCATTGGGCGCGCCGAGGCTGGCGGAAGGCAGCATACCGAGGCTGCCGGTAAGCATGGCGGCGCAGTCGCTGAGGATGTCGCCGAAAAGGTTATCGGTGACGATCACGTCGAACTGCTTCGGCGCGCGGACCAGCTGCATGGCGCCGTTGTCGGCATACATGTGGCTAAGTTCGACATCGGGATATTCAGCGTCACGGACCCGTTGGGTGACTTCGCGCCACAGGATGCCGCTTTCCATGACGTTGGCTTTTTCCATGGAGCAGACTTTGTTGCCCCGGCGGCGGGCGAGTTCAAAGGCGGAGCGGGCGACGCGCTCGATCTCGCTTTCGGTGTAGCGCTGTGTGTTGATGCCGACGCGCTCGTTGCCTTCCTCGAAGATGCCGCGCGGTTCGCCGAAATAGACGCCTGAGGTCAGTTCGCGCACGATCATGATGTCGAGGCCCGCGACGATGTCTTTTTTCAGCGAGGAGAAATCGGCCAGCGCGTCAAAGCATTGTGCTGGGCGCAGGTTGGAGAAAAGGTCCATCTCTTTGCGCAGACGCAAAAGGCCACGTTCGGGTTTCACGGAGAAATCGAGGTCGTCGTATTTTGGACCGCCCACCGCGCCTAAGAGCACCGCGTCGACTTCGAGAGCCCGGGCCATCGTGTCGTCGTGCAGGGGGGTGCCGTGTTTGTCATAGGCGGCACCGCCGACCAGATCATGCTCTACGTCGAAGGCCAAATCTCGCTTTTCGCCGAACCAATCGATGATGCGCGTGACCTGCGCCATGACCTCGGGGCCGATGCCGTCGCCGGGAAGGATGAGCAAGGATGGGTTGGCCATGGGGAACTCCTGAAAATACGATTGCTGATGGGTAGCCTGCGGGTTCCGGAGGGTCAAGATAGCGGGGCCTAGCGGGTGAGGTCGACCCAGACGAGGGCATGGCGGCTGGCGGCGTCACCCTGAGGCCAGATGAGGCCAGCGTCGAGCACCTGCCAGTCGCGGGAGGGCAGGACATAGTCGACACGCATCGGGCCGGTTTGTGACCAGCTGGCTGTGGGGTGTTCGGGAAGCGGGTCTTGCAAGGCGGGGTGGGCCAGCAGGGCGGCAATGGCTTTGCCGCGACCGTCGCCGCGGGTGGGATCAAGGTTGGCATCGCCGAGGAGGATGAAAGCATCTTGGGGCGGGGTGCCGATCTCTCCGGCTAGATGGTGCACCCAAAAAGCGGTTTCATCACGGTTGCGCCGGCCATTGCGGTCTTCGGGGCCGTCGAAGACAGGCGGGGTGGCGTGGTATGTCAGCAGGGTGATGGGGCCGTTGGGTGTCTGGATAGGTAGGGACCAGTGGCTGTTGGACGACAGGCGCTGCGTGGCGTGCGCCTCGGTTCCGGCGAAGGGGGTGCCGTCGATGATCGGGTAAAGTGATCCGGGGAGGTCGCGCCAGAGGAGGGTGCTGAAGTCTTGGAGCTGCGCCGTCATGATCGGGTAGCGCGAGAGGATGGCCATGGCGCCTTGGCCAAAGAAACGGCCGTAACCTTGCGCGTCGCGGGGGCCGCCGCGCTTGCCATCGCCGTCTAGGTCGACACCGCTTTGACGGCCTGCATTGGGCGGCGCGGCGAAGTGGTGTGGGTAGGGCGCACCAGCAGCGGTGAGGGCATCGGCGAGGGCATTAAGGGCGCTGAGTTCGAGATCGTAGTCGATGCCTTGGAGGGCGATGATATCGGGATTGGCAGCGGTGATGGTTTGCACCACCGATGCGATGCTTGGGTCATCATCGCGCAGGATATCGCGCAGCAGAATGCCGGGCCCTTTGCGTGAAAGTTCGGTGTTGAAGGTGGCGATGCGCAACGGCTCGGCCTGCGCGAAACTGGCCAGCAGCAACAGCGCTGGCAGCAGCAGCCGGATCAGGCGGCCTGCATATGCGCTTCGGCATAAGCGCGGCGGCGTTTGTCGTGGATCATCTCGGCCACGCGCCCCATGGCGATGCCCCGCATGATCATACTGGCCGGAAGGAATGCCCATGCGCTTATTGTCCAGATCATGGTTTGCGGATTGCTCAGTGAGATTGGATCTAGCAGATCGGCAGTGGCTTTGACCACTGCGGGGATGATGAAGGGCAGCAGGAAGCCAAGCGCGATGTTGATCCGGGCGTCGCGTTGCAAGCGGTAGAGCACGTCGCCACCTGCAGTCGGATCAAAAAGCGGCAAGTTTACCCAAACGTTAAATGCACCATGGCGGGCGGGCCAGCCCATGACGCGCACCAAGACCACGAAGGTTGCTAGTGCGATGAGCGAAACGAGATAGGCCAGCCCCGCTGCCGTGCGGATCAGATTGACGGACTCATAGGGCGCATCGGCGGGCATCATTAGCACTACGAGCCGTACCGGAGAATAGGGAAAGTCGAGCGCATTGCCCAAGATCGTGCCGAGTGAGGCCAGCGCGCCTGTCAGCAGAGTGGGAGTGACTTGGCCCCGTGCGATCAGCGACAGCACGACTATGGTAAAAAGCAGGCTGATAAACCGCAAGCGATTGAACGGCGGCGCATCTCGGAATTCGACGATGCTAGGCTGGCGCGAGTTGTACTCTAAGAACGTTAAGATTGCCGCGACAAAAGCGAGAAGCACGGTGATCTGGCTCGATTCCGCATCGGCTCCCGGCAAAAGCAGGGCAGGGGTGGCTATCAATAGCGCCACCAATAGGCCACGCGTCGCCGCGCCTGTCATACGTCCGATCACTGCTCTGCCCTTTCAAACTGGCCAGCCGCGATACATTGCCGCGTGCTTGTTCCAACTTGATGACCCCGGTTTCTGGGGATCGCCTCATTCTTGTCCAATTTTTGCCTTCTTTCCGAGCGCGCCTCAAGGCTCCGCGTGGAGAACAGCAGGGTTATGGGGTATTTTGAGGGAAAGGGTGGTGCGATCTTGCATCAATTAGATGGCGGTTTAATGGCAAGTCGCAACATCTTGTGGGCACTGAACTGGCGCCCACAAGTTTAGTATGGAAGCTGCTCTTAGACCCAAGGACGGCTTTGGCCGAGCGAATCCTCATAGCTGTCGATCGCCGCGCCCTTCTCAAGCGTCAGACCGATGTCGTCCAGGCCGTTGAGCAGGCAATGCTTTTTAAATGCATCGACTTCGAAGGGGAACTTCTCACCGTCCGAAGTGGTGACAGTCTGGCCTTCCAGATCAATAGTCATTCGCGCGTTGGAGCCCTTCTCGGCGTCTTTCATCAGCACGTCGACTTGCTCTTGCGGGAGAACGATCGGCAGGATGCCGTTCTTGAAGCAGTTGTTGTGAAAGATATCGGCAAAGCTGGGTGCGATGACGCAGCGAATGCCGAAATCCTTGATCGCCCAAGGGGCGTGTTCGCGCGAAGAGCCGCAGCCGAAGTTGTCGCCCGCCACGAGGATCTGAGCGTCGCGGTATTGCGGTTGGTTCAGCACGAAATCGGGGATTTCGTTGCCTTCGCGGTCATAGCGCATTTCGTCGAACAGGTTCACGCCAAGGCCGGAGCGTTTGATCGTTTTGAGAAAGACCTTGGGGATGATCATGTCGGTGTCGATGTTCACCAGCGGCATGGGGGCTGCGGTGCCGGTGATTTCTGTAAACTTTTCCATCGGGGTATCCTTCGGAGAGTGCGGGAACCGCG
Source organism: Sulfitobacter sp. SH24 (assembly GCF_965641895.1). Taxonomy (NCBI): domain Bacteria; kingdom Pseudomonadati; phylum Pseudomonadota; class Alphaproteobacteria; order Rhodobacterales; family Roseobacteraceae; genus Sulfitobacter; species Sulfitobacter sp. SH24. The sequence goes on along the minus strand of NZ_OZ282575.1, from coordinate 3,132,540 downwards.
CTGCTGAACGGCGCGTTCTAAGCAAATGGGTATCAGGAGGGCATGGCATGTCGTACCAAACCGGCACGAAAGTAGAGTGGGACTGGGGCAATGGCACCGGGACCGGCAAGATCGTCAAGAAATACACGCAGAAGATCACGCTGAAGCTGCAGGGCAGCGAGGTGACCCGCAAAGCGAGCGATGACGAACCGGCCTATAAGATCGAACAGGACGACGGCAGCGAAGTGCTGAAGTCCGGCAGCGAGTTGCGCAAGGCCGACTGAGCCCTGCGCAACGCGCCCGGTATCCACGTCCCGGTCGGTCACGCCAATTCGCGCACGTCGGTCAGGTGACCAGTGAGAGCCGCCGCCGCGGCCATGCCGGGCGATACGAGGTGCGTGCGGCCTTTATAGCCCTGACGCCCCTCAAAGTTGCGGTTTGACGTGGCCGCGCAGCGTTCGCCGGGGGCGAGCTGGTCGGGGTTCATCGCCAGGCACATGGAGCAGCCCGCCAGACGCCATTCGAAACCGGCCTCGCGGAAAATATCTGCCAGCCCTTCTTCCTCGGCCTGTGCACGTACCAGACCGGAGCCGGGCACGACCATCGCACGCAAACCATCTTTGATCTTTTTGCCTTTCAGCACCGCGGCGGCAGCGCGAAGGTCTTCGATGCGGCCATTTGTGCACGACCCGATAAAGACCGTGTCGATCTGGATGTCGGTCAGTTTCTGGCCGGGCTTCAGGTCCATATATTCCAGCGCACGTTTCACCGCGTCGACCTTGCCGCCTTTGAAGTCTTCGGGCGCAGGAACGACCGAAGTGATCGGCAGCACGTCCTCGGGCGAGGTGCCCCAAGTCACAACCGGCGCAATGTCTTCGCCTTTCAGCGTCACGACCTTGTCCCAATGGGCGTCTTCGTCAGAGAAGAGGGTCTTCCACCAGTCCATCGCCGCTTCCCACTGGGCACCCTTCGGCGCATGGGGACGGCCTTTACAGTATTCGAATGTCTTTTCGTCCGGCGCGATGAGGCCCGCGCGTGCGCCGCCTTCAATCGCCATGTTGCAGACGGTCATGCGGCCTTCCATCGACAGGTCGCGGATCGCTTCGCCGCAATATTCGATGACATAACCGGTGCCGCCGGCGGTGCCGGTCTTGCCGATGACCGATAGGGTAATATCCTTGGCGGTCACGCCGGGGCGCAGTTTGCCGGTGATCTCGACCTTCATGTTCTTGCCCTTGCGCTGGATCAGCGTCTGGGTGGCGAGAACATGTTCGACCTCCGATGTGCCGATGCCATGCGCCAGCGCGCCGAAAGCGCCGTGGGTCGCGGTGTGGCTGTCGCCGCAGACGACGGTCATGCCGGGCAGGGTCCAGCCCTGTTCGGGGCCGACGATATGCACGATGCCTTGGCGGACGTCCGAGACGGGGTAGTAGTGCACGCCGAACTCGCGCGCGTTCTTATCCAACGCAGAGACCTGAATGCGGCTGTCTTCGGTCATCGCGGCGGGGTCTTCGCGGCCCTCGGTGGTCGGCACGTTGTGATCCGGCACGGCGATGGTCTTGTCCGGTGCGCGGACGGTGCGGCCCGACATGCGCAGCCCTTCAAAGGCTTGCGGGCTGGTCACTTCGTGGACGAGGTGACGGTCGATATAAAGCAAGCAGGTGCCGTCATCGGCTTCGTGGACGACATGGGCGTCCCAGATTTTATCGTAAAGCGTCTTGGGGGACATGATGGTCCTCTCCCGTGGTTTGGAATGGCTAAGGGTCTGGCTGAGAGGGCTGGCTTATAGTCGCGCCAGAACGCTATGCGTCGCGCCGAAAAAGCGTTCGCGCAGACGCGCACGGTCGCAAAGATCAAACACCAGTATCATGGGGCCTTGGATATAGACCCTGAGCGAGTCTCGCAAGGTGGCATCGTGGGGCGGTGTGCGGGGCAGGTCGCGCGGCGGTTCTTGCTCTGGCGAGGAGCCTGTGCAACCGTGATCTTCCTGAGTTGCAAAGGCCGTACATGATCCCTGAGTCCCACCCTTTCTCGAACTTCCTTCTATCGCTTCAGGCTTTGTTTGATGGGGTGCTCGGCTTTGGTGAAAGCGTCCTGAGCCCCGGTTGGCGGCAGAACCAGATTTTGATCTTGCTGGCCTTGGTTGCGCTGGCGTGGATCCTGCATCGGGTCACCGGCGTGATGCTGCAAAACTGGGTCCGCTCGCGCGAAGGGTGGTCCAAGTGGCAGTTGCGGGTGGTGGTGCAGGTCAAGCGACGGCTGGGGCTGATGTGGTTCGCGCTGCTGGCGGGGCTTTTGTATCAGGTGATGCAGAACGTCACTTGGCCATCGCGGTCGTATCTCATCGGCTTGGCGGCGACACTTGCGGCGATCTATGTCGGCATCGCCTTTGCCGCGCGTCTGGTGCGCAACCGCCCGCTGCGACGCATGGTGACATGGGGGCTGTGGATCTACGCCACGCTCTACATGCTTAATGTCGCCGATGATGTGGCGGTGTTTCTGGATGGCGTGGCGCTGACCATCGGTGAATTCCGGCTTTCGGTGCTGACCGTTCTCACCGCGCTGGTCGTGGTAGGCGCGTTGTTGACCATGGCGCGGCTGGTGAGCACCACCACCGCCGCGACGATCCGCAAGAACGAAGACATCAGCCCTTCCATGCAGGTGCTGGCCGTGAAGGGGGTGCAGATCCTACTCTATGGTCTGGCGTTCTTCATCGGGGTGCGAGCCGTGGGGATCGACCTGACCGGGCTTGCAGTGCTGTCAGGTGCGATCGGTGTGGGCCTTGGTTTCGGCCTGCAAAAGGTGGTGTCGAACCTCGTCTCGGGCGTGATCATCCTGTTGGATAAATCGATCAAACCCGGCGACGTGATCAGTCTGGGGGAGACCTTTGGCTGGATCCAAACGCTCGGCGCGCGCTATGCGTCTGTGGTCACGCGCGACGGCAAAGAATACCTGATCCCGAACGAAGACCTGATCACCGGACAAGTGGTGAACTGGTCGCATTCCAATGACTTTGTGCGCCTCGATATCTATTTTGGCACGGCCTATTCGGATGATCCGCATGTGGTGCGCAAACTGGCCGTTGATGCGGCCAAGGGCGTCGACCGGGTGTTGAGCTATAAGGCGCCGGTCTGCCACATCGTAGGCTTTGGCGATTCGTCGGTGGATTACATCCTGCGCTTCTGGATCAAGGATCCGACCGGCGGGCTGACCAACATTCGCGGCAATGTCTATCTGGCGCTTTGGGATGCGTTCAAGGAAAACGACATCTCGATCCCCTTCCCGCAGCGCGAGGTGAAGATCATCGAAGACAGTGAATTGGCGCTCTCACGGGCCGCAGCGACGCAGAATTTGCCTGACTAAGCGGGGATTTGCGCCACGGTTGGCGCGGAACGCATAGGGTCCATTGAAAAATCTGGCCTATATCGCTAAATTAGGGGGGCTCGGCACCGGGGCAAGCGTTCAGCATTGGCGGTGCATTACGAAGGAGGACAATGTCCTGTCTCTTAACGTTGACGCAGCGCAGGCTGCTGACCATGGGGCCGCAATGACTGCTGCCTCGCAAATCGCAACCAGCGACGACCTGCTGGCGCTTATCCTTTCCTCGCTGAATGACGACAAGGCCGAAGACATCGTGCAGATCGATCTGCGCGGCAAAACGGCCATCGGCGACTATATGGTGATCTGCTCGGGCCGCTCCACGCGGCAGGTTTCGGCGATCTCGGAAAAGCTGGCACAGGCCGTCAAAGACGCCACCGGACGTACGTCCAAGATGGAAGGCCGCGAAACCGGCGACTGGGTCTTGATCGACACAGGCGACGTTGTTGTGCATGTCTTCCGCCCCGAAGTGCGTGAGTTCTACCAGCTCGAAAAGATGTGGCTGGGCGGCGAAGACGCGGCCGCGGTCATGCCGCACTGATCCCGCTTTCGCGGGACTAAGCCATGCGGGTACATATCTGCGCTATGGGCCGGCTTCGCGCCGGTCCCGAAAAATCTCTTGTCGATGACTATCTCACCCGGTTTGACCGGACCGGGCGCGGTCTGGGCCTTGGCCCTGCGCGCGTGGTCGAGATGGAAGACAAGAAAGGCGGTGGCATGGCCGCCGAGGCGGTGTTGTTGCAGCGCGCGATCCCCCAAGGGGCGGTGATCTGTGTGCTGGACGAACGCGGCAAGGTCGAAACTTCCCCCGCTTTCGCCGAACGTCTTGGCACATGGCGTGATGCCGGGCGGGGCGATTTGGCCTTTGTCATCGGCGGGGCAGATGGCATTGATCCCAGCCTGCGGGCGCAGGCGGATCACGCGCTGTCATTTGGCAAGATGGTCTGGCCGCATATGCTGGTGCGAGTGATGCTGGCCGAACAGCTTTACCGCGCGGCGGCGATCCTATCGGGCGGACCCTATCACCGGGTCTAGGCCCGTCTTGGCTTAGCGCAGTGGAACGCGGACGATTTCCGACGCCCAGCCATCTACACTGTCGCGCGCTTGAATGCTGACTTCGGTCACACCCTCGGGGATACGTACGCCCGACAGGGACCGGGTAAAGGGCTGTTCCTGAACATGTGGATGCGCCAGATTGCGCGTGCCCAGAGGTTTCCCATCGGGGTCAAGAACGCGCCAAGCGTCAGCATAGTGATCCCAACCGCTGTCGTTATGGCGGATGGTTACGTCAAACTTCCACAGGTCACCAAGTTGATCGACCCTGACATTCAAAATGGCGGGAGGATCGGCCAAGGCCGGTGTGGCAAAAGCCAATATGGCAAAGATGAGGCTGCGATTTAACATATGACACCACCTAAAATAACAAGCTTTATATAGAGCATTTGGCCGCGGTTCCAAGCTTGGCCGAACTTGGGCTGCGCAAATCACTGTGATACCGTGAATTCGTGGTGCAATTGCACCAAACACGCGGCAGACTGGTCAAACCCGCGCCACGATACCTATGCTGCGCGGTAGGGGGAGGATCGCGATGGACATGCCAAAACCAGATGCCGGTATCATTGCGCGCAAGGCGCGGATCGTTGCGCGGCTGCGCGCGGCCTTGCCGCAGGCCGCTGTGATCGACGATGTGCATGAGACTCGCGCCTATGAATGCGACGCGCTAACCGCCTATAAATGTCCGCCCCTCGTTGTCACCTTGCCTGCCAGCACCGAAGAAGTCTCGACCGTGCTGCGCATCTGCCATGAGGAAGGCGTGCCGGTCGTGCCGCGCGGGTCGGGCACCTCGCTTGCCGGTGGGGCCTTGCCCACGGCCGATAGTGTTGTGCTGGGGGTCGCCCGCATGGCCGAGGTGCTTGAGGTCGACTATGACAACCGGCTCATGCGGGTGCAGACCGGGCGCACCAACCTCAGCGTGACCGGCGCGGTTGAGGAGGATGGGTTTTTCTACGCGCCCGATCCCTCCAGCCAGCTGGCCTGCGCCATCGCGGGCAATATCGCAATGAACTCGGGCGGGGCGCATTGTCTGAAATACGGGGTCACCACCAACAACCTGCTGGGCGTCACGATGGTGATGATGGATGGCGAAGTGGTTGAAATCGGCGGCGGCTATATGGATGCAGGCGGGCTGGACCTTCTGGGGCTGGTCTGCGGCTCCGAAGGACAGCTGGGCGTGGTGACAGAGGCGACGCTGCGGATTCTGCCCAAACCCGAAGGCGCGCGGCCTGTGCTGATGGGCTTTGACGATAACGCCGTGGCGGGGGCCTGTGTCAGTGACATCATCAAGGCGGGTGTGCTGCCCGTGGCGATCGAATTCATGGACCGCCCCTGCATCGAGGCGACGGAGGCTTTCGCCCATGCAGGCTACCCGATGTGCGAGGCCTTGTTGATCGTTGAGGTCGAAGGCTCCGATGCGGAGATTCACCACCAGCTTGCGCTGATTACCGAGATCGCGCGGCGTCACAATCCGGTCGAACTGCGCGAAAGCACCAGTGCCGAGGAAAGCGCCGCCATCTGGCTCGGGCGAAAATCGGCTTTTGGCGCGATGGGGCAGATCAACGATTACATGTGTCTTGATGGCACGATCCCGGTGAACGAACTGCCGATGGTGCTGCGGCGCATTGCCGAGATGTCGGACAGCTATGGCCTTAAAGTCGGCAACGTCTTTCACGCAGGCGACGGCAATATGCACCCGCTGATCCTGTTTGACGCCAACAAACCCGGCGATCTGGAAAAATGCGAGGCCTTTGGTGCGGATATCCTGCGGCTTTGTGTTGAGGCGGGCGGTTGCCTGACCGGGGAGCATGGCGTCGGGATCGAGAAGCGCGATCTGATGCATGTGCAATATGCCGCGGCGGATCTGGAGGCGCAGTTGGCGGTGAAAGATGTGTTTGACCCGGCGTGGCTGTTGAACCCGGCCAAGGTCTTTCCTTTGGATGTCACGGAAGGGCGGCGCGGCAGCGGCGCATCGGTGGCTGCGTGACGATAACCTCAGAGACAGAATTGGTCGATGCGATCCGAGCCGCGCAAGCGCCCTTGTCCCTGCGGGGCGGCAATACGCGCGGCATGGCCGGGCCGGGGGCGGACCTGTCGCTTGCCGGATTGCGGGGCATCAGCCTCTATGAGCCGGGCGCGCTGACGCTGGTGGCGCAGGCAGGCACGCCGGTCTCCGAGATTGAGACGACATTGGCCGCCGAAGGGCAGCGGCTGGCCTTTGAACCGTCGGACCACCGCGCGCTTATGGGCTGCAGTGGCACGCCGACCATCGGCGGGGTCTTTGCCGCCAATGTCAGCGGCCCGCGGCGGCTTGCTGTTGGGGCCGCGCGGGATTTCCTGTTGGGTGTGCGCTTTGTCGATGGGCAAGGGAACGTCATCAAAAACGGGGGCCGGGTGATGAAAAACGTTACCGGCTATGATCTGGTAAAGTTGCTGGCCGGGTCGCGCGGAACATTAGGCGCGCTGACCGAAGTCTCGCTCAAGGTTTTGCCCGAACCGGAAACCAGCGCGACGCTTGTGCTTTGTGATCTGGACGACCCCGCAGCCATTGCCGCCATGGCACAGGCGATGCGCAGCCCTTTCGAGGTTACCGCAGCCGCCCATGACCCGGCACAGCGCCGAACGTATCTACGATTGGAGGGGTTTGAGACCTCAGTCACCTACCGCATCGGGCGGCTGAAGGATTTGCTCTCGGCAACCGGTGCCGCGCTTGAGAGTCTCGCGGCGAATCCCTCCGCGACCCTCTGGCGCGACCTGCGTGATGTAGCGGCCTTTCATGGGGCGGCGGGGGATGTCTGGCGGGTGCATTGCCGCCCGACCGTGGCCGCCGCGCTGGCGGCAAAGGCCGGGGCCGAGGCACATCTTTATGACTGGGCCGGGGGGCTGATCTGGTTGCGCATGGCCCCCGGCACCGACCTGCGCGCGCGGTTGGGGCGGTATGACGGTCACGCGACCCTATCGCGGGCCAATGACGTAGCGCAGGCACTGCCCCGGCAGGAACCTGAAGCGCCGGGCGTGGCGCGGTTGACGGCGGGGCTGAGGGCTAAGTTCGACCCGCGCGGTATCTTCAACGCCGAAGCCTTGGCGCTGGCCCCATGACATTGCTGCTGATCTTTCTCATCGTTTTTCTGATCGGCCCGTTTCTGTTCAAAGCGCTGGTCGCCATGCCACCCTCCCTGCAGGCCATCCGTGCCTTGGGGGCCGTGGTTCTGGCCGCCTTTCTGATCGCCATCGGCCTGCGCTACGGCTTCTTGCGCTATTGGAGCGACAGCCTGTGGTTGCTCGGAGCCGTGGCCCTCGCACTCTGGGCCGCTTGGATCGGGGTGATTGCGCTGGTGGTCCAAGCGCTCCGTCGCGCCGACCCGAGCCCCGCCATGCGCCGATGGAGCGGGGTTCTGGGGGCCGTGGGCACGACCGTTCCTTGGTTCGGTCTCGTCCTCGCCAATCTGATGCGCAGCACATAATTTCGGAGCATCCATGCAAACTACATTCACCCCCGAACAGTTGCAGGATCCTGACACGCAGCGCAGCAACGACATTCTGCGCGCCTGTGTACACTGCGGCTTCTGCACGGCGACCTGCCCGACCTATCAGGTCTTGGGCGATGAGTTGGACAGCCCGCGCGGGCGTATCTACCTGATCAAGGACATGCTTGAGAACGACCGCGACCCCGACCCAAAGACGGTTCAGCATATCGACCGTTGCCTCTCTTGCCTTGCCTGTATGACGACCTGCCCCTCGGGCGTGCATTACATGCATCTGGTCGATCACGCCCGTGCTTATATCGAGGAACGGTATAAACGGCCCATAGGCGAACGCGCGCTGCGTTGGATGCTGGCGCGGATCCTGCCCTATGCGACACGCTTTCGACTGGCGCTTTTAGGGGCCAAGATCGGGCGGCCCTTCGCCCGTCTGATGCCCGACGCCCGGCTGCGCGCCATGCTTGAGATGGCGCCAAAAACGATCCCCCCGGTCAGCCGCAATGACGATCCGCAAAGCTTCCCGGCTCAGGGCAAACCGCTGCGGCGTGTGGCCCTGATGACCGGTTGCGCGCAAAAGGCGCTGAACACCGATATCAATGATGCCACAATCCGGCTGCTGACCCGTGCGGGCTGCGAGGTGGTGGTGGCCGAAGGCGCGGGCTGTTGCGGCGCGCTGACCCATCACATGGGTAAAACCAATGAAAGCCACGCCCACGCCGCCCGCAACATCAGCGCGTGGTGTGCTGAGATGGACGGCAAAGGGCTGGATGCCATCGTGATCAACACCTCGGGCTGTGGCACCACGGTCAAGGACTACGGCCATATGTTCCGCAATGATCCGCTGGCCGAAGATGCCGCGCGGGTTTCGGCCTTGGCAAAGGATGTGACGGAGCTGCTCGCGGAGTTGGACCTGCCTTTCGCTGAACCTGCGGAGCAAGGCATGGTCGTCGCCTATCACGCGGCTTGTTCACTGCAACATGGGCAGCAGATCAAGGCCACGCCGAAAACGCTGCTGAAACAGGCGGGATTTACGGTTGTGGAGCCGGCGGACAGTCACCTCTGCTGCGGCTCGGCGGGCACGTATAACCTCATGCAGCCCGAGATTTCGGCCAAGCTTAAAGAGCGCAAGATCAAGACGTTGGAGGCGAAATCGCCGGATGTCATCGCGGCGGGCAATATCGGTTGCATGATGCAGATCGGCTCGGGCACCGGGGTGCCTGTGGTGCATAGCGTCGAACTGCTTGATTGGGCCTGCGGCGGGCCGAAACCGCCTGCACTCAGCCGTGATCCCGACGCGCCTGCGCAGGTGCCGCGTTTGCGTTAAGCCTGCGCCGTATTTTCGCCGCAACTCCCCTATATCCGCCAAAGTGGACATGGTTTTGAGGTGCATTTTGCGACAATTGTTGGCGGCTATTCTCGGGGTCTTTACCTTCGCAACGACGGCGATGGCCCAAGACAGCGCGCTCAAAGCGCTCGACAACGGTGTCGACGCCGCCGCTTGGGAGGCCGTGGGCCGTCTCGACATCGGCGGCACTGGCTTTTGCACCGGCACGCTGATCGCGCCGCGTCTTGTCCTGACCGCAGCGCATTGTCTTTTTGACCGCGAAACTAAAGCCCGGATCGACCATGGCGAAGTGCAGTTCCTCGCCGGCTGGCGCAATGGCCGCGCGGGGGCCTACCGCGATATCCGCCGCGCCGTGGTGCACCCCGACTACGTCTATGACGGAGAGGTATCCTCGGGTCGGGTACGCAATGATCTGGCGCTCTTGGAACTCTCCCGCCCCATCCGCAACACGACGATCCGCCCCTTTGGCACCGCCGCGCGGCCGCGTCCCGGCGACAGCGTCGGCGTGGTTAGCTATGCCCGCGACCGGGCCGAAGCGCCGTCCCTGCAAGAGGTTTGTAAGGTTTTGGCGCAGCAAGAAGGGGTTCTGGTGACCTCCTGCGCGGTCGATTTCGGCTCCAGTGGCGCGCCGATCTTTAGCATTGTCGCGGGCGAGGCGCATATCGTCTCGGTTGTTTCGGCCAAGGCGGAGGTCGAAGGCACGCAGGTCTCGCTCGGCACCGCTTTGGGCGCGCCCTTGGCGCTGCTGCAAGCGGAATTGGTGGCGGGCAAAGGTGTGTTTCTGGATTCCAACCCCGCGGGCAAGCGCATCCGGGTCGGAGAAGAGCGCGGCACCGGGGCGAAATTTATCCGGCCCTAAATCTGCGACCCAAGACTTGAAAGCGCGCAAAACCCTTCCCACATGAGCTTTGCCGAAGTGCCTCTATAGGGCTTCGGCGCTTGAAAAACCGGGTCTGTCCAATGGTGGAAGGCCCGATATGTCAATCGCTCAAAGATGAGGATGAACACATGCGTAGCTTTGATTTCGCACCCCTTTACCGCTCCAGCGTTGGTTTTGACCAGATCGCCAATATGATGGACCGGGTTCTGACAAATGATGGGGCCACCCCCAGCTATCCCCCCTACAATATCGAAAAGCTCGATAACGATGCCTACCGCATCTCCATCGCCGTGGCTGGTTTCTCTGACAGCGACCTGAGCGTCGAAGTACGTGAGAAGGCGCTGATCGTTTCGGCCCGCAAGGCGGATGAGGATGAGGCCAAGACCTACCTGCACCGCGGCATCGCCACCCGCGCCTTTGAGCGTCGCTTCCATCTGGCGGACCACGTTCAGGTGATCGGCGCGGCCCATGCCAACGGCATGCTGCATATCGAGCTTGAGCGGCAGGTGCCCGAGGCCCTGAAACCACGCCAGATTGCGATCTCTTCCGAGGTGAAGGCGATCGACAAGGACGTGGTTGACGCTAAATCCGTAAACTAAGCGCGGTTCCATTCCGAGCTTTGTGAAGGCCCGCTATCAAGCGGGCCTTTTTCGTTGGGTAGCGGGCAACTGCGGGCATGGCTTTGGGAGGATATCTGCCGGTGAGGGGAGCCGAAACCGGCGTGTTTCTGCTGCGCATTGTTAGGCGCGAAACCAAGGGCCAGCCACCGGGTTGAGGGTGGGACCGGGCAGGCGTGCTCGGGCAACTGCGTGCAAGAATCCGCACGCGCAATGAAAGGAAGACCCATGACAACCTATGTAAATTCCCTACGCAAATTGACTCTGACCACCGCTGTGGCAGCTTTGATGGCCGCTCCGGTCGCCGCGCAATCGCTAGATGCGGGTGTTGGCTCTGACGTGAGTGCCGATGTGGCCGGCACCGAAGTCGACGCGAATGTCGCGGCTGACGTCGATGGCAGCCTGCCCGCAGACCAAGCTGCCACAGCCGACACAGACATCGACACCGCGCTTGATGGCAGCTCCATCGCTGTAGCGTCGGATGACACTGTAATTGGCACGATCTCAAACGTTGAACCGCAGCCTGATGGTTCCGTGCGCTATTCCATTGATCTATCTAGCGATCTGGACGTCGATAGCGACCGTGCCGTGGTGCAGATCGATCAGGTTGTTGATGCCGAGGGCCAACTTGTCATTGGCATGACAGGCGAAGAATTTGCCGCAACCCTGACCCATCAGATGAATGCAGGCGGCGCTGCACAGACCCAGACCAACTAAGTCTGGTCATTCCGATAGGGCGTCCTCTCCCGCGCCCCGAGGCCGGCAGCATGAAAGTGCTGTCGGCATTTTTTGTGCCCGCTCTTTGGTCGAGAGTTCTGTCAGCTTGCCAAGATGTCCGAAGAAAGTTAAAGAGATTTAGTTATGATATAACATATCCTTTTCACCACTCGGCATAAACACGGAGTATGACCTTGCAAAAGACACTCGCATCCCCGCTTTACCTGCTCACTCTTGGCGCTGGCCTCGCGCTTTCGGCACCGGCGTACGCGGAAACGGCTTCTAAGACGAAGAATGAGACGCATAGTCACGACCACGACCACGACCACGCTCATGATCACGACTATGCCAAAGAAGACATCTACAAAGGCTACTTCGACGATGAGCAGATCAAGGATCGCCCCCTGTCTGATTGGGCAGGCGACTGGCAATCCGTGTTTCCGCTGCTGCAACAGGGCGCGCTTGATCCGGTGATGCAGCACAAAGCTGAAAAAGGCGACAAGACCGCGCAGGAATACAAAGCCTACTACGAGGTTGGCTATGCCACCGATGTGGACCGCATCACCATCGAAGGTGATGCCGTGACCTTTTTCCGCGCGGGCGATCCGGTACAGGGGCGTTATGCGAGCGATGGTTACGAAGTTCTGACCTACGAAAAGGGCAACCGCGGCGTGCGTTATGTTTTTGCCAAAGAGGGCGGCGATGCCGAAGCACCGGCGTATATTCAATTCAGCGACCATATCATCGCACCCGAGAAGGCCGACCACTACCACCTCTATTGGGGCGATGATCGCGCTGAAGTGCTTGCGGAACTCACCAACTGGCCAACCTACTTCCCCACCAGCATGAGCGCCGCTGACATCGCGGCGGATATGCAGGCGCACTAAAGGCGGCCCATCAGCATGTCTGGCAGAAAACGAAACCTGCGCAGCGGGCTGAAGCATAGGCGGCGGCAGGGTGATCCGATGGCGGCATATGATCGCCTGCCACCGCCTCTGCGGGCTTGGCTAGCGCAGGCGGCATTGCCGTGGTCGCCGCAATCCGCGCATCGGATTTGGTGCCGGGCGTTGCAGCGCTGCGAAGGGGATGTGGCGCAGGCCGTGCATCACTTGAGCCGCGCAGAAGGTCGGATGCTGGCGCAGGACCGCCCGGAGCGTTAAGGCAAAACAAAACGGGGCGCGCCTTAGGCACGCCCCGTTTCATTCCTCCGGTCGGTTCTTAGACCGACAGGCAGACGTATTTCATCTCAAGGTAGTCCTCGATCCCATGGTGGCTGCCTTCGCGGCCAAGGCCGGATTGCTTGACCCCACCAAAGGGCGCAAGCTCGGTCGAGATGATGCCGGTGTTCACGCCGACGATGCCATATTCCAGCGCCTCGGCCACCTTGTAGACACGGCTGAGGTCCTTGGCATAGAAGTAGGACGCGAGGCCAAAGATCGTGTCGTTCGCCATGGCGATCACGTCGTCCACATCGTCGAACTTGAACAGCGGCGCGAGCGGGCCGAATGTCTCTTCCTTGGCGACCTTCATATCCTGCGTCACGCCGGTCACGATGGTCGGGCCGAAGAAGTTGCCGCCCATGTCATCCTTGGCGTTGCCCAGAATGATTTCGGCCCCGTTGTCGACCGCATCCTTGATATGCTCGCGCACCTTGTCCGAGGCTTCGGGGTTGATGAGCGGGCCAAGGTCAGTGCCCTCTTCAAGGCCGTCGCCGACCTTCATCTTGCTCACACGGTCCTTCAGCTTGGCGGCGAATGTGTCATAGACGCCCGCCTGCACGTAGATCCGGTTGGCGCAGACGCAGGTCTGGCCATTGTTGCGGAACTTGCACATGATCGCGCCTTCGACGGCGGCATCTAGATCGGCGTCATCGAAGACGATGAACGGCGCGTTGCCGCCCAATTCCATCGAACATTTCATCACTTGGTCTGCGGCCTGTTTCAGCAGGATGCGCCCGACTTCGGTGGAGCCGGTGAAGGTCAGCTTGCGCACGGCGGGGTTCTCGCAGAACTCTTTGCCCACAGCCGACGAGGACGACGACGGCAGCACGTTGAACACGCCCGCCGGAATGCCCGCACGTTCGGCCAGCACACCCATGACGATGGCCGAGAGCGGAGTCTCCGCCGCCGGACGCGCCACAAAGGAACAGCCCGCCGCCAGCGCCGGAGCCGCCTTGCGGGTGATCATCGCATTGGGGAAGTTCCACGGCGTGATCGAGGCGGCAACACCGATGGGCTGCTTCATCACCATGATGCGCTTGTCGCGCTGGTGGCCGGGGATCATCTCGCCGTAGACGCGCTTGGCTTCTTCGCCGAAGAACTCGATGAACGACGCGCCATAGGCGATCTCGCCCTTGGCTTCGGCCAGCGGTTTGCCCTGTTCGGCGGTCAGGATGGTGCCCAGATCGTCTTGGTTCTCCATCATCAGGTCAAACCATTTGCGCATCACTGCGGCACGTTCCTTGCCGGTCCAACTGGCCCAGTCTTTTTGCGCCTTTTCGGCTTGGGCAATCGCGCCCGCGACTTGCGCGCGGCTGAGGTCAGCAACCTGTGCGATGACATCGCCCCGCGCAGGATTGGTCACGTCAAAGGTGCCGTCATCGCCGTCGACCCATTGGCCACCGATATAGGCGCGGGTTTCAAGCAGGCTGGGGTCTTTCAGCAGTGATTTCAGATCCGTCTTAGCATCAGTCATGTCATCTCTCCGCTATTCTCTATAGCCTCCAAAGCAACAACGAGTATGATTGTCCAGTTCAGTTTGATCAAATCCGGGGTGGGAGACCCAAATGATGCTTGATGACGCCTACGCAAACGCTGCCTATATCGACGGGGCCGACAGCTTTCCGCCCCGCTGGAAGAAGGAGGCAGAGGCGTTTCGCGCAAACTTGGGTGCGCGGGCGCAGTTGAATGTGCGCTATGGCCCTTCGGACCGGCAGAAATTCGATCTCTTCCAGCCTGAGGGTGTGTCGCGCGGGACAGCCGTCTTTGTGCATGGCGGCTATTGGAAGGCGTTCGACAAGAGCTATTGGTCGCATCTGGCCGCTGGGCCATTGGCGCGGGGCTATGCCGTGGCGATGCCGTCTTATGATCTTTGTCCCGATGTGCGCATTTCGGAGATTTCCACACAGATCGCCGCCGCGCTGACTGAGGTGGCGAACCGCACGCAGGGCACCATCGTGCTGTCGGGCCATTCGGCGGGCGGGCATCTGGTGGCACGGATGACCGACCCCCTGCTGCTGGGGGCGGAGGTGCGGGACCGGATCACACGGATCGTGCCGATCTCTCCCGTGGCCGATCTGACACCGCTGCTTCAGACCGAAATGAACGACACCCTGCGTCTGGATGAGGCCGAAGCTGCCGCTGAAAGCCCGATGAACATGACCCCGCCCCATGGGGTTGACGTGACGGTTTGGGTTGGCGCGGATGAGCGCCCGGTCTTCCTTGAGCAGGCCGAGAATTTCGCCCGTAGTTGGGGCGCGAAGCAGGTTGTGGCCGAGGGCAAGCATCATTTCGATGTGATTGATCCGCTGGCCGAAGCTGATAGTGAGCTGACCAAAGCACTTTTGGGCAGCTAAATCGCTTGCGCCGCGACAAATGCCCTGCGCCAAGGCGTAAGGCATTTGCCGCAGTGCCGCAGAGGCACTATGTCGTGAGGGGAAGGCCCCTGATCGGCCGCGCGACGTAATTGAAAGGGCCGAAGATGAAAATCGTCAAATGGGTGTTCTGGGTAACCATTTGGGTGATGGTGGGGGCGTTCTTCCACTATACCTTGCCACAGACCGATATCGTGCGTGTCACGGACACCTATGAAAAGCGGATCGACTTCGGCAACAGCTCTATATTCTGGTCCGGATCGTCGACGGACAGCGCCGGGCAGGCGGTCAACCGCGATGTCTTTTTCATCCAGACCCGCCGCGCTAAGGGCGATGTCATGGTCTACCGTAACGAAGATACGGGCTGGGGCTGGCCGCCCTATTTCAAATTCGACACCGCCAACCTTCAGGCCGAGGCGGCAGACGCACGCAGCACCACTGGCGCACCGCAGTATTACGCGCTGAAGCACTATGGTTGGCGCAGTGAGCTATTGTCGATCTACCCCAATGCCATCTCGCTCCGAGCGGTCGAAGGGCCTGAGGCGAGCAAGGGTATTCCCTTTGTCACCATCATCGTGCTGCTGCTTTTCGCGGCGCTGGTCTATGCGATCTGGGTGCGCTGGCGGCGGTTCCGCCGGGCGCGGCTGGACCCCAAGATAGAGGCGATCGAGGATGACATCGCCGTTCGACGGGGCCGTTTTGCCCGTTGGCGGGCCGAACGCCGCGCGCGGAAGTAACATCACTGAGAACTGCAAGCGCTGAGCGGGGCAAGAAGTGTCCCGCATTCAGGTAAAACTCTGGTATTCCATCCTATATGGACATCATCCTCGTCACCACGATCATCGCGTCGCTCTTTGTGGTCATCGGCTTGGCCGAGCCCTTGGCGGCGCGATTGCGCCTGCCATTCAGCGTGATCCTTGCTGTTGTGGGTATCCTTATCGGGGCCTCGGCGATCTTTTTGTTGCGTACGGATTTGACCGATGCGCTGAACCCGATGGCCGCCGCCATTCTGGGGCTGCCGATCCGGTCGAACGTCTTTCTTTACGTCTTTCTGCCGACGCTGTTGTTCCAAGCGACCTTGGGGATGAACCTGCGCCGGATGGTCGACGATTGGGTGCCAATCCTTGTGCTGGCGGTCGTGGCGGTTGTGGTGGCGACGGTCAGCATTGGCTACGCGCTTTTCTGGTTTAGCGCCATTCCATTGGCGGCCTGTCTGCTGATCGGGGCGATTGTTTCAACCACTGACCCCTCGGCGGTTGTTTCGATCTTTCGCTCAATCTCGGCTCCGCGTCGGTTGGCGCGGATCATTGAGGGTGAAAGCCTGCTGAACGATGCCGCGGCGATCGCGCTTTTTGGTTTGTTCATGGGTTATGTCATGCTGGGCATCCCCGACCCGGAACTGGGCAGTGCCTTGGCGCAATTCCCGATGTTGATCGCGGGCGGGGCACTTGTCGGTTGGCTGGGCGCGCGGGTCGCTGTTTGGGTGATGGCGCTGTTTGCACGGCACGAACTGGCACAGCAATCGATCTCGGTCGCGCTGCCCTACCTAGCCTATATCGTGGCCGAGCAAAGCGTCGGCGCGTCGGGTGTGATCGCCGTGGTCGCGGCGGGGCTGACGCTGAACCTCACCGCGCCGGGCCGGCTGCCACCGCAAGCGCTGACCAATCTGCGCGAGTTGTGGGATGTGCTGGCCCATTGGGCGGGAGCGCTCATCTTTATCCTTGCCGCTTTGCTGATCCCGCGCTTGCTGGAAGAAGTCCGGCTGGAGGATTTCTTCCTTATTGCGGTGGTCGTCATTGCGGCGATCCTTTCCCGCGCGGTGATCCTTTTTGGCCTGCTGCCATTGCTGACGGCTGCCAAACTTTCCCCGATGGTTGAGCGGCCCTATCGCGTGGCCATCCTTTGGGGTGGGCTGCGCGGCGCGGTCACGCTGGCGCTGGCCCTAGCCGTGACGGAAAGCGTGCGGGTGCCGGATGATATCCAACGGATCGTGGGTATCTTGGCCACCGGGTTCACGCTCTTTACCCTTTTGGCACAGGGTACGACGCTACGTTGGATCATTGGGCGATTGGGCTTGGATCAGCTTTCCCCCATCGACCACGCGCTGTCGCGGCAGGTGATCGCCGTTGCCCTACAGACCGTGCGCGAGGATGTGGCCCAAACGACCGAAAACTACGATCTGAACCGCGATATCGTGCGGTCTGAGGCCAAGCGCTTTGGCGAGCGGTTGGAGACGGCGGTGAAGACTGCCGAAGAGGCGACCGACATCCTTGACCGCGACCGCATCGCGCTTGGCCTGATCGCGCTGGCGGGCCATGAGCGCGACACGATCCTTGCCCGCGTGCGGGAGCGGACGATCTCGGCCCGGATGGCCGATCTGGTGCTCTCTGACGCTGACCGGCTGATCGAAGGGGCGCGCACCCAAGGCCGCAGCGGCTATCAACGCGCGGCGCGGCGCAGTGTGGCCTATGGGCGCACCTTCCGCGCAGCGGCGGTGCTGCACGGGCGCTATGGTGTGTCTGGCCCATTGGCGCGGATGACGGCGGACCGCTTTGAGATGTTGCTGTCGCAGCGGTTGATCTTGCGCGACTTGGGGACATTCATCGACGGGCGCATTCGCCGTATTCATGGGCGCCGGGTGGCGGAACTGCTGCACGATCTGCTGGCGCGCCGCATCGAAGGAATTGAAACCGCCTTGGAAGGTTTGCGGCTACAGTACCCCGGTTACGCCGAGGAATTGGAACGCCGTTTCATTCGCCGGACCGCGCTGCGTTTGGAAGAGCGTGAATATACGTTGATGCGCGAAGATGGGCTGTTTGGGGCCGAAGTCTATACCGCTCTGATGCAGGAATTGACGACACGGCGTATGGCAGCGGAGGGTCGACCGGGGCTGGATCTCGCCGTGCGGCGCGGGGCGCTCATTGAGCAATTTCCTCTGTTCACAGATCTGGAGGATGCCGCGCTGAAGCGGCTGAGCCGGTCGCTTAAAACCCGCTATGTCGATATTGGCGATGTGGTTCTGCATAAGGATAGTCCTGCGAGCAGCGTTTTCTTTATCGCTTCGGGCGCGGTTGAGTTAGAAAGCGCGGGGCAAACTTGGCGTTTGGGGCGCGGGGAAATGTTTGGGCAGATGGCGATCCTGACCAACCGAGTACGTCGGGTGGATGTCCGGGCCATCGCACCCACGACTCTACTGGTGCTGGACGAAGACCGCTTTCGACGCCTGCTTGAACGGAGCGCTGCACTGCGAGACGCCGTGTGGGCCAGTGCGGAAAAACGGGGGATCGATCCGGTGGATCTGGTGGCCGGTGACGGCAAGATTTGAGCGGTGAGGCGGGGGGAAACGCTGGCGTTGCGGCTGGGGCCGATGCTGCGCAGCGGTATTTAAGAAAGGATGAAATTAGGGGAGGGGCGTTTTGTTGATTGTTAGGTGCGGCCAGCTAGGGCAGCCGCACCTTGCGCTTGTAGATCAGCCGTCGTTTGTGATCTCGCCGGTGCTGGCGTCGATTAGCACGTCGCGTTCGCCCGTGGCGTCGGTCAGTTCGACCTCATAGACCATGCGGTCGTCTTCTTCGTCGAGTGATAGCTCTTCAACCCGCGTGCCGTCTTGACTTTCGAGTTCGGTAAGCGCTTGCATCAGGACTTCGCGGGAGTCACCGGCGGCGCGTAGCTCATCCTCCTGGAACAGACCACTGAGGAAGCTCGTCAGTTGCTCTTCGGATTGCGAGAGCACCTCGCCCGTAGCGGCATTCACGGTCACTTCGTAAACGGCATCACCGCGGACGAGGTCAATTTCGTAGACCAGCGCATCGCCTTCGGTTTCAATCTCAGCTTCGAGTACGCCGCCGTCGATGCTGCCTTGCGCGGCTTTGACGGCCTGGGACATGCTGACACGGTCTACCTGCGGGGCGGTCTCTTGGGCATGGAGGGCAGCTGGGGCAAGCAGGAGGGAAGTGGCGATGGCGGTGAACTTGCGGTGCATGGGTGACCTCATTAGTTGCATGTTGGTTTTGCCGATCCGCAGATGGTGCGCGGTATCGGCGTTCCGGGTTCAACGCCTGTCGGTCGGGGCTGTTCCATTTAGTTAGAGTGGTGGTGCTAATCTGCGAAGAGATTGTCGGTCTGCGCGATCGCGCGGGCCTTATCCTCAGTAACGGTCAAGAAGCGTGCCAATGCTGCGGTATTGGTCTCTGTGTCGGCGTACTCAGACAGGCGGCCATAATTTTCGAACTGAGCATCACGAATTTGATCGGCTTCGTGCAGCATGTCGCCTCGGATTGTGGGCAGCAGGCGCGTCAGGGTTTCTTGGGACGTCTGCTCTCCGGCCAGCCCGATGCGTAGGGCGTGGTCAGTCAAGTACCGGTCTGTCAGCTTGCATTCGATCTCAAGCATGCGCACTTGGGCGCGGTCCGAGGCGAAATCATTCAGCAGGTCGAGGTTGGATGTATCCATACAGACGATCAGCCGCTCGCTATCATAATAGTTATAGAGCATCCGCATCAGCGCGCGCCGGTGGCGGGTGCGTTTTTCCAGCGTGGTTTGGATGCCGCCGAGGTCGGGCAGGGGGGTGTCTTGCTCATTAAACAGAAAGTCGATGGCGGGCAGGTTGGTCACCTGACGCATGCGTTCGAGCACGCGTTTGGCCACATGCCACTTCTTTGCGATGACGATCAGCAGTTCACGTTCGCGACCAAGGCTGGCTTCGGTCTCCCAAAAGCGGGGGGCGAAGCGGCGGCCAATACGGCCCCGCGCAGTGAGAAACTTAAAGAGGTTGCGGCCTTCGTTGCTGATCTGAAACTGTACCCCTCGGGCGGAATAGAGCAGGCCGAGGCGGCGTTTGAGGTCCAGCGCTTCGGGGCTGATCTTGCGTGCGAAAAGGTAGTCTTGGCTTAGCAACAAGTCGTAGTGGTCGTTGTAGAAGGTTACCGGCATGCCGTAGTCGGTAAAGAGCAGGAAGGTCAGGCTGCGGTTGGAAATTTCGGCCTCGGGGACCAGATGGCGCACGAGGGTTTGGAAAAACGTCTCATCCGGGATCCATGTGCTGCGGAAAAAGCGCATCACGTCGCGGCGTTTGTGGGTGAACGCCATCACCGCCTCAACGGTGCGGCGGCGCAGGCACCACCATTGGCTGCCGATCTGCACCTGAAGGTCAGCGGGGATCTTGCGGGTCAGGCCAAGGCGCTTTTGTACCTCGAACATCGCGTAGAATCGCTTACGCTGTGTGCGTTCGTTGAACCAGTGACGGTAGATCAGCCGCTCTTCTTTCCAGCCGGTTTTGATCCAATCGCTTTCGAAATAGTCCACGCTTTCGATGAAGTCGGTGTCGTTCTCATCAAGAAACTGGTGTGCGTATTCTGCTGATTTGATCGCCATGCAGTCGCCGGAGAGCAGGTGGAAATGCGTGGCGCGCGGGAAGCATTCCATCGCGGCGCTGAGCGTGTCCAGCGTGGCCTGTACCAAAGACCATTCGCCCCAACCGCAACGGATGCGTTTGCGCGGAAAGGTGACGTTGGCGATGTCGCCCAAGGCGGCAGTGATTTGGGCGTAATCGGCAGCACTGGCTGAGGCGTCAAAATGGATCGCCATATAATCGCCCGCCGCAGTCAGCCGCTCCGCCTGCCGGATGACGGCCTCCGGATCTTTGTGGCACAGCAGGATGTAGGCAATTTTCGCCATGCAGGATACCGAATGTCCTTGTCGTGGCCCGCTTGCATCGGCCTTTTGTCGTGGGTCATTTACCTAGGTAATCGTGAAGACCGATTGAATAAACAGCATTTCTTTGCTTTTTTGCAGCAAGGCCAGATTGTTGCTCAAAACAGTCAGCGCCAGCAGGAGGCAGAACGCGCATGGGTTTTCCCGGAACATGGATGACGGAAAGTGAGAGCATGGTGTACCGGGTGGTGCCCAAATGCGCCTGTTCGACAATCGGCCAGATCATGTATTACTCCGATCATGGCGAATTCTTTGACGGGGACATCCATGATGCCAAGGCGGGCATTCACAAATGGGCCTTGGATGCATCGCAGGGGCCGATCACCGAGAATGTCACGGCGCGCAAGTCCTATGCCTTTACCTGCGTGCGCAATCCCTACACGCGGGTTCTATCGTCCTTCTTTGACAAGATTTGCGGCATCCAGCGCAATGGGCGGCGGTATCGCGGCAATTTGGTGCCGCTGCTGGTGCAGAAATACGGGATCGACGTGGGCGGCGATGACGGCAAGCAGGAGTTTGACCAGATCGCCAGCTTCCGGCGCTTCTTGCTGTTTGCGCGCGATACCATTCGTTGGCGGCGGCCGATGGACCCGGACATTCACTGGTCTGCGGTGTCGGGCCATGTCAGCACCTTCATCATTAATGGCGGCACCTACGATAATATCATTTGGACCGAGCAGTTTAACGAGGGCATGCAACAAGTGCTCAACGCGGTGGAGACGCCGCATAAGGTCGATCTTGCAGCAATCCCGCGCTTTAACGAAAGCGAAGGTCACGGCCCCAAGCGGGCGCATCCGGTTGAAGATTACTTTGACGATCTGTCGATGCATCTGATGCGCGAGATCTACAAACGCGACTTCGATCTGTTCAAATATGACTTCGACAATCCGGGGAACAAGCAGCCTGTGGGCGAGATCGATCTGGATGAGGTACACGCCAAACTGGGTGACTGAGCGGCAGCATCTTGCACCGGGGCGGGTCGCGCTCTACATGCTTTGGCATGTCACAGGTCAAAACCAGCTCCAAATCCGATCCGAATTACAAGGTGATCGCCGAAAACCGCCGCGCGCGGTTTGATTACGCTATCGAAGAAGACATCGAATGCGGCATCATCCTTGAAGGGTCCGAGGTGAAATCTCTGCGCGAAGGCGGGGCGAATATCGCCGAGAGCTACGCCGCCGTGGAGGATGGTGAGCTGTGGCTGGTGAACTCCTATGTGGCGCCCTACCGGCAAGCCAAGACCTTTCAGCATGAGGAACGCCGCCGCCGTAAGTTGTTGGTGAGCCGCAAGCAATTGGCCGACCTGTGGAACGCGACGCAGCGCAAGGGCATGACGTTGGTGCCGCTGGTGATGTATTTTAACCATCGCGGCATGGCGAAGATCAAGATCGGCGTGGCTAAGGGTAAGAAGCTGCATGACAAGCGCGAGACGGCGGCCAAGCGCGATTGGTCGCGGCAGAAGCAGCGGTTGTTGAAGGATCACGGCTGATACGCGCGGCAGGCCCGGAATCGAGCCGCAGGCGCCGGGCCATCGCCTGCCCCTCCCCGGGGTAGGCGATTTGGTGAGGCTGGGTGCTCCTTCGCAAGCACACATCAAACCTGAACCATAAAGTGGCATGAATACCCCATAGCATCGCCAACCCAGGGGCAGGCAACGCCCCTCACCAGCCCCCTTCCACTTGCCAGCATCCCTCGCCGGTTATAGTCAGAGGCAACGCCCGCGACGAAGGAGGCCCCAATGGCCGACGATCCCAAGACATTGGTTTCAACCGACTGGTTGGCTCAGCACCTGAAAGACCCCGATCTGCGCATCCTTGATGCTTCGTGGTATCTGCCCGACGCCGGGCGCGATCCGAAGGCCGAGTATGACGCAGCGCACATTCCCGGCGCACGGTTCTTTGATATTGACGACATCTCTGACGCGCGGTCGGACCTGCCGCATATGGCCCCCCCGATTGAAAAATTCATGTCGCGCCTGCGCGCGATGGGCGTGGGTGATGGGCATCAAGTGGTGGTCTATGACGGCGCGGGGCTGATGTCGGCAGCGCGTGTCTGGTGGCTCTTCCGCCTGATGGGTCAAGAGAACGTCGCCGTGCTCGACGGTGGTCTGCCGAAATGGCAGGCCGAGGGGCGCGAGACGGAAGACATGCCGCCCGTCCCCCGTGACCGGCATATGACCGTGCGTTTCCAGAACCAGCTGGTGCGCGATGTGACGCAGGTCGCCCATGCCTCCAAGCTCGGGGATCCGCAGATTGTTGACGCCCGTGCCACCGCCCGCTTCCGTGGTGATGCGCCCGAGCCGCGGGCGGGGCTGCGCGCGGGCCATATCCCCGGGGCGCGTAACGTGCCCTTCACCGAATTGCTGAACGACGACAAGACGATGAAGACCCCCGATCAGACCCGCGCGATTTTCGAAGCTGCGGGCGTCGACCTTTCCAAACCGGTCATCACCTCCTGCGGCTCTGGCATCACTGCCGCCGTGCTGGCTCTGGCGCTGGAACGGATGGGGCACCGCAAATGGTCGCTCTATGATGGCTCTTGGGCGGAGTGGGGCATGTTCCCCACCGTACCCGTTGCCACTGGCGCGGCTTAACCCTTTTTAGTTACCTTCCAACCGGAGAACCCCATGTTCGAGACGCTCAAGGCCCAGCCCGCTGACAAGATCCTCGACCTTGTACAGGCCTACCGCGAAGACCCGCGTGACACGAAGATCGACCTCGGCGTCGGTGTCTACAAAGACGCCAGCGGCAACACGCCGGTAATGCGCGCCGTGAAAGCCGCCGAGCAGCGCATCTGGGAAAGCCAAGATACCAAGGTCTACACCGGTCTGGCGGGTGATCCGGCCTATGCCGATGCTATGGCGGCCCTTGTGTTGGGTGATGCCGTGCCGCGCGGTTCCGTGGCAGCCGCCGCCACCCCCGGGGGCACAGGCGCGGTGCGTCAGGCCTTTGAACTGGTGCGTATGGCTAATCCCAAGGCCCGCGTTTTCGTCTCTGACCCGACATGGCCGAACCACCTGTCGATCCTGTCCTACCTGGGCATGGAAGTGGTCAACTACCGCTATTTCGACAGCGACACCGGTGGCGTGAATTTCGATGGCATGATCGAAGACCTCAAGACCGCCAAGAAAGGCGATGTGGTGCTGCTGCATGGCTGCTGCCACAACCCGACAGGCGCGAACCTGAACAGCGCCGAGTGGGACGCGGTAATCGAAGTGCTGCAAAGCACTGGTGCCGTGCCGATGATCGACATCGCCTATCAGGGCTTTGGCGATGGGCTGGAAGCCGATGCCGCCGCGACCCGCAAAGTGGCGTCTTCGGTGCCAGAGTGCCTGATCGCGGCAAGCTGCTCCAAGAACTTCGGCATCTACCGTGAGCGGACCGGCATCCTGATGCTGGTGGCCTCCGAGGCGGCCCAAGGGCTGAACCAAGCCACCTTGGCCTTCCTCAACCGCCAGAACTACAGCTTCCCGCCCGACCACGGCGCGCGGATCGTGTCGACTATCCTGACCGATGACGAACTCAAAGCCGACTGGATGGCCGAGCTGGAGGATGTCCGCAACGCCATGCTGGCCCTGCGCGAGCAACTGGCCGGTGAATTGCAGCGCCTGTCTGGCTCGGACCGTTTTGGCTTCCTCGCTCAGCACCGCGGCATGTTCTCGCGCCTTGGCACCACGCCGGACAAGGTCGAAGCGCTGCGTGAAAAGCATGGCATCTATATGGTGGGTGACAGCCGTATGAACATCGCAGGGTTGAACCAGAACAGCGTGCCAATTCTGGCCCGCGCGATCATTGACGTAGGTATCTAACAACAATCTGGGCCGCGCCTGTCGCGGCCCGATCTCTTTATCTGTACCGGGTTGATCCGGACCACAGCGGCACCATTGCCCCGGTTCTGTCCAGATTAGATCAAAACTTGGTCGGAATGGTCTGTTTGGATACCTCTGGGGAAAACTCAGGGTCAGACAGATTTTAGAATCAATTTTTCAGTGCATTCGAATGGATGTAAGCATGCCAGCTGTGCAGCTGGTGATTGTGACGGCTTCGCTCGTCACCGTGCTGGCCCTTTGGGTGCGTGGACATAGCAGCCTGCCCGGTAAACATTGGTTCCTATGGGCCATCTTTGCCATGGATTTCTGGCTTCTGTCCGTCGGGATAGAGCTTTCCGCCACTTCAGCCTCTTGTGCCTTTGCGATCAGCCGTTGGGCGTGGATCGGCTTTGTGCTGCTGCCGACATTTTGGGCCTTTTTTCTTTATGAATACGCGCTTGGGGCCAAGGTGCCGCGGCGGCTGGTGCCGCTTTGCAGTGTTGTCGCGCCTGCGCTTATCACCCTTGGGGCGGTAACCAACAATTGGCATGGAAAGTTTTACGGATCAGAGACCAAATGGCTGGCGGGGGAGAATGGATCATATATTCTGTCCGACCATGGTCCGCTGTTTTTTGTAGCGATTACATATCTTTATATGGTCATCATGGCGGCCGCAGTCGTCGCGGGCCGCGCAGTGCGTTCGGCAAATCCAGCAGTACGGAGCTTTTTTCTCAAGCTTTTTGCTGCGACGCTCATTCCGATGGTGGCCAATCTGACCTATATTATGGGCGGGGTTACCCTGTTTCACACCGACCCTACGCCATTTTCCTTTGCCCTCTCGCTGACGCTGGTGGTCTGGCTGGTGGCCGACAACCGCTGGATTGACGTCAGCGCAATTGCGCGGGAGCTTTTGTTTTACAACAGCACCGATCCGGTTTTTGTGATCGACCCCGAGGGCGAGGCACTTGAGACGAACCCAGCGGCGGCAGAATTGCTGCGCCGGGAGGCCGTGCATGCCCCGGCGCTGCGTGAATTCGGAGAGTTAGGGTCGATTATCCGCTACCTCGCGGCACAGGGCTGTTTGCCAGATGTGACCGACTTTCAGCTGGGTCACCGCCATTTCGCCGTGCGCGCCCATGCGATTTCTTTGGGAATGGGGCAAAAGCACGTCGGCTGGGCCGTGGCGCTTTTGGATGTCACCGTACAGAAGATTGCCGCGCAAAAGGCGATTGCCGCCGAACAGATGCAGGCGCAATTTCTTTCCACGGTAAGCCACGAACTGCGGACCCCGCTGACGGTGATTAACGGCGCGCTTGGCTTGTTGTCGCAAGGCGGCACTAAGGTAAACGAGGCGCAAAAGGCCCGCTTGATCGCAAAGGCGACCAGCAGTTCCGAGGCGCTGACAAAGCTGGTGAATGATTTGATTGATACCCAGTGCCTCAGCAGCGCGCAGTTCAGCATAGACCCGAAACGATGCGCACTCGGCCCCATGGTTCAGAACGCGCTGGCGCAGGCCGAGAGCCTGCAGCCCGAGAAGAATATTCGCTTTACCTGTGACATTCCTGAAGCTGCGCTGATGGTGGAAGGCGATCCCGCGCGGCTGGCCCAAGCTCTGTCCAACGTGCTGTCGAACGCGGTGAAGTTTTCACCTCTGGGTGGGTTGGTCGAGGTCAGCCTGCGGTGTGAAGCAGGGATGGCCGTGGTGACCGTGAGTGACAGTGGCTGTGGCATCCCACCGGGGGCCGAAGATCAAGTGTTTGCACGGTTTTGCCAGTTGGACAGTTCCGACACGAAAACCGCCTATGGCAGCGGACTGGGGCTGCATATCACACGACAGATTCTGGACCGTCACAATGGCAGCATCCGCTATGTCAGCGCACCGGGTGTCGGGACAACCTTTACGATTTCTTTACCGCTGGTGGCCTAACGCAAAACCGCCCGGCCTTTTCAGGTCGGGCGGTCGATTGTTTAGCGATGTCGCTAGGGTTTAGCCCTTGGCGAACTCGGGGTAGGCTTCCATCCCCAGTTCCGACATATCCAGACCGGTGATCTCAGCTTCTTCGCTGACGCGGATGCCGGCTACGGCCTTGATGATCATCCAGACCACGATGCTGACCACGAAGACGAAGATGCCAACCGCGGCAAAACCAATGATCTGCGTCACGAAGGATGTGCCTTCGGTGTAGACCGGCACAACCAGCGTGCCCCAGAAGCCAGCGATCAGGTGAACCGGGATCGCGCCGACCACGTCATCGATCTTGAACTTGTCGAGCATGGGCACGGTGAAGACCACGATGACACCACCAACGGCACCGATCCAAAGCGCGCCGAACAATGTCGGGTCAAGCGGTCCGGCAGTGATCGAGACGAGGCCCGCCAGCGCACCGTTCAGCACCATGGTCAGGTCGACCTTTTTGTACATCACCTGTGTTAGGATCAGCGCGGCAACGGCACCAGCGGCAGCGGCCATATTGGTGTTGGCAAAGATTTGCGCCACGGCGTCAACGTCTTCGATGGTGCCCATGGCAAGCTGCGAGGCGCCGTTAAAGCCGAACCAGCCCATCCACAGGATGAATGTGCCCAGAGTGGCGAGCGCAAGGTTGGAGCCCGGCATCGGCACAACGCGGCCATCCTTGCCGTATTTGCCCAAACGCGGCCCCAGTACGATGGCCCCGGCGAGTGCGGCAAAGCCACCAGCAGCGTGCACGAGGGTCGAGCCAGCAAAGTCGCTAAAGCCCATCGCGGAAAGGAAACCGCCGCCCCACTGCCAGGATGCCTCGATCGGGTAGATGAAGCCGGTCAGTACGACCACGAAGATCAGGAAGGGCCAGAGTTTAATCCGCTCGGCCAGCGCGCCTGAGACGATGGAGGCCGTGGTGGCGCAGAACATCAACTGAAAGAAGAAGTCGGAAGCGTTGGAGTAGCCGCCCGCGTCGATCTCGGACTTGATGTCTTTGGTGGCAAAGGTGCCAAAGACGCCTTCCATGATCCAATTACCGTCACCGGGATACATGATGTTGTATCCCACCAGCCAATACATGACTGCCGCGATGGCAAAGAGGCCCATGTTCTTGGTCAACTGCGTTGTCACGTTCTTGGATCGGACAAGTCCAGCCTCCAGCATGGCAAAGCCTGCCGCCATCCAAAAGACGAGGAAGCCGCCGATCAGGAAGAGGAGTGTGTTAAAGATGAAGGTCGTATCCGCCAGCGTCGCGTATTCTGCGTCCTGTGCCAGCGCCAGCCCTGGCAGGGCGCTGACCGCCGCTGCAAGGGGAAGTATTAAGATGGGTTTCATATGGTCGTTTCCTGTCTGCGGGTCCGAATGCGTGCTTACCGAAGCGGGCGGTTGCCCGTGCAGCACGAGAAAACCGGGAATCAGGCGCTGTTGGACAGGTTTGCTTGCCAAATTTGCGCCATTCATTGGCACCGCTGCTCAAAAAGCGGGCGCTGGCTGGAATCTGCCTATAAATTAATCAGACAATTGACGCCGATTGCGCCTTGAAGCGCTAAACAAACCGCTGCAGTCAGGCTAAAGTGGCAAAAAATAGGGCCGGGCAGGCAATTTTATGACCGACAAGAACAAGCGAAAGCGCCCTTTGGTGGCGGACAAGCGGTATCCGGGTAAGGCAAAGCCGAAACCCAAGTCGCGTGCACAGGCCAAACCTGCCGCGCGCAAGGCGGCACCCGCGCGCCGTAAGCCAGCCCGGACCAAACGGCCTCGGCGCGGGGGCATCGGTGGCTTTTTTGCCGGATTGGCTCGTTGGTTCTGGCGCTTGATCTGGACAATAACTTGGCGCGTTAGCCTGGTGGCTTTCCTCGTTCTTGGCTTGGCTGTCGGCTATATCTATACCACAATCCCGCCGCTTGACGCATTGCTGGATGGTCGTGCGCGTGGCTCTGTCACTATGTTGGACCGCGAAGGCGACGTCTTTGCGTGGCGCGGTGACCAGTTTGGCGGCGTGGTGTCGGCTGAATCCGTTTCCAAACACCTCAAAAACGCGGTCATCGCTACCGAAGATCGGCGATTCTACCGTCATTTCGGGGTCAGCCCGCGGGGCATCGCTTCGGCGGTGCGCATTAATCTCAGCGAGGGGCGCGGCCCATTACAGGGGCACGGTGGCTCCACCATCACGCAGCAAACGGCAAAACTGCTCTGTCTTGGGGAACCCTATGACCCCAGCACAGGCATGACGGAAAAGGAATATGAGGCAGATTGCCGACGTTCTTCTTTGGGCCGCAAAGCCAAGGAAGCGCTCTTTTCCATGGCGATGGAGCTAAAATATACCAAGAACGACATCCTCTCGATCTATCTTAATCGCGCCTATATGGGCGGCGGTGCCTTTGGCGCCGAGGCCGCAGCGCAACGTTTCTTCGGCAAGCCTGCCGCAGCATTGTCGGCGTCCGAAGGGGCGATGCTGGCCGGTCTTTTGACCGCGCCCACAACGCTTTCGCCGACCAACAACCTTGATCGGTCACAAAGCCGCGCCGCCACAGTGATCCGCCTGATGGAAGAACAGGGCTATTTGTCCGCTGCCGAAGCCGATGAAGCCATCGCCAACCCCGCGCAACTGTCCGAAGCGGCAGAAGCCGAAGCAGGCGGTTACTTTGCCGATTGGGTCATGTCCTCGGGGCCGGAGTTCTTTACGCGCAACACCACCGAAGATGTCATCATTAAAACGACGCTCGATCAGCGCATCCAGCGTGCGGCTGAAGACGGCTTGAAATGGATTTTCGAGAACAAGGTGCGCGAAAGCTCGAAAGCGCAGGCAGCGATTGTTGTTATGTCTTCGGACGGTGCGGTGCGCGCACTGGTGGGGGGGCGCAAAACCAAAGTCGCAGGCGCATTCAACCGTGCCACGCAGGCGATGCGTCAGACCGGCTCGGCCTTCAAACCCTTCATCTATGCGGCGGCACTCGATCTGGGCTATTCGCCCAATGACATCATCGTGGACGAACCTTACTGTCTGAACATCCCCGGCTCAGGTCAATGGTGCCCCAAGAACTACACCAAGAACTTCAAAGGCCCGGTCACCTTGACCGATGCGCTCAAAAATTCGCTCAACATTCCGGCGGTCAAAGTCTCTGAAAGTGTGGGGCGTGAGATCGTAAGCTCGGTTGCCTCGCAATTCGGGATCAAAAGCGATCTGGCTGCTGGCCCCGCGCTGGCGCTTGGCGCGTCGGAAAGCACGCTGCTGGAAATGACCGGTGCCTATGCGGGCATTCTTAATGGCGGGTCGTCCGTGACGCCCTATGGTCTGATTGATCTGCGTCTGCTGGGCGAAACCGAACCCTTGATGGGGACCGGTGGCGGCATCAACGAGCGTGTCATTCAAGAAGATGCCGCGCGGCAGTTGGTCTACATGATGGAGAAGGTCATCTCTGAAGGGACGGGCCAACGCGCCAAGTTTGGCGGTCGTCAGTTGGCCGGGAAAACGGGCACGACCTCAGCGAACAAAGATGCATGGTTTGTCGGTTTCTCGGCGGATTATGTGGCCGGTGTCTGGATGGGCTATGACGATAACACACCGCTGACAGGGGTCACTGGCGGCGGCCTGCCGGCAGAGATTTGGCGTGAAACCATGAGCCGCGTGCATGAGGGAATGCCATTGACCGACTTGCCGATGCTCGCCCCAGCACCGCCAAGCGATTTCGGCGAAGCGCAGCCCGTGCCGGAGCCTCAAACGCCGCAACCCCAAGGGGGCGGCAATCAGGGCGGTGGCGCGGACAACGTGATTGATCGGGTCTTGCGCGACATCTTTGGGGGCGGCAGCAGTGGCGACGGGGCCAGCGCCCCCGCGCCGGGTTTCCTCGATCGCTAGGGCGGTTGGGTGTTGGCCTTCGCAAAAGGAAAGTTGGCAATAAGTTGTTAAATTAATTATGCCTTAAAAAGGGCATACTGCGCAGCGGTGCTCGGTGGCGGATAGGGTTGGTAGATATCGATGCAAAGCGATGTTGTGAAAAGAGGGCTGGCTGAGCTGCGGCAGATACGCAGGCGCAGCCGTGGGCTTTATTGGGCGGTGGCGCTGTTCAGTCTTTTTGCCAATATGCTCATGCTGACCGGCCCGCTTTACATGCTGCAAGTTTATGACCGTGTGCTTGGCTCTGGTTCTGAGGAAACGCTGATCGCGCTCTCTGTTCTGGTTGTCTTTCTTTATGGTGTGATGGGGGTGCTGGATTACACGCGCGGTCGGATCATGGCGCGGGTGGGGGCGCGGTTTCAATCCGATCTCGACCGGCGGGTGTTTGATGCGGTGGTGCGCAAGTCTGCGGTGGCGCCGGATGTGAAAACCAATGCCAGCCTTGCGGATCTTGAGGCCGTGCAGCGTTTGATGACCTCGCCTGTTCTTATGGCCGCCTTCGACGCACCTTGGACGCCCATCTTCTTCGCGGCGATCTTCCTGTTTCACCCAATGCTGGGTTGGCTGGCGCTCAGCGGGGCGGCGGTGCTGGTGGCGATCACCGTGGCGAACCAATTGCTGTCGCGCGAAAGCCAAGCACAAGCTGGTATTTCGGGGCAGGCGGCAAATGCCATGTCAGACCAAATCAGGGTCGAGGCCGAAATGGTGCAGGCGATGGGCATGCGCGACGCCGCTTTTTCGCGCTGGCAGCAGGCCCGTGGTCAGGCGCTGCAGCAGCAGGTTAAATCAACCGATGTGGGCGGTACATTCACAGCAATGACAAAGACGCTGCGGTTGTTTTTGCAATCGGCAATGCTGGGTCTTGGCGCGTGGCTGGTCTTGCAAAACCAGATGACGCCGGGTGCGATGATTGCTGGCTCAATCTTGCTGGGCCGTGCACTGGCTCCGGTGGAATTGGCGTTGAACCAATGGCCGGTGGTGCAACGCGGGCGGGCCGGTTGGGCCAATCTGGCTCAGCTTTTGGGGGCTGTCGGGGTCGAACCCGCGCGCACCGCGTTGCCCAAGCCCAAGGCCAAACTGGTCGCTAAGGCCCTGACCGTCGTTGCTCCGGGTGAGAAGCAAGCCGCGTTAAAGTCGATAAACTTCACCGTAGAGCCGGGCCAAGCGGTTGGCGTGATCGGCCCTTCGGGGGCGGGCAAATCGACGCTGGCGCGCACTCTTACCGGGGTTTGGCAGCCTGCGGGTGGCTCAATTCGCCTCGACGGGGCTGCGCTAGAGCATTACGGGAGCGAGACGCTGGGGCGGCACATTGGATACCTGCCGCAGCGGGTTCAGTTGTTTGACGGAACAATTGCCGAGAATATTGCCCGTCTTTTGTCCGAGCCGGATGACGCCAAAGTGGTCAAAGCCGCCAAGATGGCAGCGGCCCATGAGATGATCCTTGAATTCCCCCAAGGCTACGACACGCCGATCCGTGCGGGTCAGGTACGGCTTTCGGGTGGGCAAATGCAGCGTATCGGGCTGGCGCGGGCGCTTTATGACGATCCGGTGATTGTTGTGTTGGATGAGCCGAACTCGAACCTTGATAATATCGGCTCACAGGCGCTGAACCATGCGATCCGGCAAATGAAAGCCAGCGGGCGTTCGGTGCTGATCATGGCGCACCGCCCAGCGGCCATTCAGGAATGCGACACGCTGCTGGTGCTTGATGGCGGTATGCGCAAGGCCTTTGGCCCCAAGGATGAAGTGCTGGCAGAAATGGTGCAGAACCACCGCGAAATCAAAAAAGCACCTGCGCATGCCGGGGGTGTGACATGAGCGATCAAACGGACAAGCGTTGGTCCGCAACGCGGCCTTTGATCCTTGGGTTTCTGGGGCTGATTGTGCTTTTCGGTGGCTTTGGTACTTGGGCCGTGACCAGCCAAATCGCTGGGGCTGTTGTTGCGTCAGGTCGGATCGAAGTCGACCGCAATCGGCAGATCGTTCAGCATGAAACGGGTGGCGTGGTGGCCGAGATCCGCGTTGATGAAGGCGACAGCGTCGCCGCCGGGGATGTGTTGTTGCAACTCGACGCTGAGCAGCTCACCTCGCAATTGGCCATCGTCGAAGGGCAATTGTTTGAACTAATGGCCCGCCGGGGCCGGTTGGAGGCGCAGCGCGACGAAACCGACGCGGTAACCTTTGATGATGAATTGATCGCCGCTGGGTCGGAAAATACGGATGTGCAGGAATTGATCGACGGGCAGCGCAACCTTTTCGACGCGCGGCGGGTCAGCGTGGCCCAAGAGCTTGAGCAGTTGGGCAAGCGCCGCTTGCAGATCAACGCCCAAATCCGCGGTGTCGACGCGCAGGAAACGGCACTGGCACGGCAGTTGGACCTGATCGAAGAAGAATTGGGCAATCAACAGTCGCTGTTGGATCGCGGGTTGACGCAGGCGTCTGCCGTGTTGAACCTGCAACGTGAAGAGGCCCGTCTAACGGGGCAGATCGGCGAACTGTCAGCGCAAAAAGCCCAGTCCCAAGAGCGTGTGACCGAGATTGATATCGAACGCCTTAAACTTCGTTCAGCAGGCCGCGAAGAGGCGATCACCCAGTTGCGCGACCTGCGCTATCGAGAGCTGGAAATGGCAGAACAGCGCCGCGCGCTTAGGGCTGAAATTGACCGCCTTTCTATCCGCGCTCCGGTGTCGGGGATCATCTACGCCATGCAAGTACAGACGCCGCGTTCGGTCGTGCGCGCAGCAGAACCGCTGATGTATCTTGTCCCACAAGATCGCCCGTTGATCATCGCATCGCGTGTGCAAACCATCCACATTGATCAGGTCGCGGTGGGCCAAGAAGTGAACTTGCGCCTGTCGGCCCTGAACCAGCGCACCACACCAGAACTGATCGGCAAGGTGTTGCAAGTGTCC
Source organism: Sulfitobacter sp. SH24 (assembly GCF_965641895.1). Classification (NCBI taxonomy): domain Bacteria; kingdom Pseudomonadati; phylum Pseudomonadota; class Alphaproteobacteria; order Rhodobacterales; family Roseobacteraceae; genus Sulfitobacter; species Sulfitobacter sp. SH24. Next base: position 3,099,207 of record NZ_OZ282575.1, on the reverse strand, counting down.
GCCGATTCCATCGAAGACGACGCCACCGGGCAAACCTATTACCGAGCTGAGATTGCGCTGAATCCCGGTGAAACTGACAAGCTGGAAGAAGGCACCATCCTACTACCCGGCATGCCGGTCGAGGCTTTTATCCGCACCGGAGAGCGCTCTCCCATGGCCTATCTGCTCAAGCCCATGGCCGACTATTTTGCCCGCGCCTTCCGCGAAAGCTGACCCGGTCGACCGGCCAGGCGGCAAAGGGGCTTTTCCTCGGCCTTGAGGGCGGATAGCGTCCGCCTGAAACCGCAGCCAAAGGAAAACGCCATGTCCCTGACCGCCCGCCTTGCCGACCTCGGGATTACCCTGCCCGACGCCCCTGCACCTGCCGCGAACTACGTGCCCTTCGTGGTCACAGGGAACACCGTTTATGTATCGGGCCAGATCTCGAACGGGCCGGATGGGCTGATTGTCGGGCGTTTGGGTGACAGCATGGATGTCGACGCCGGGGCCGCTGCCGCACGCAGCTGTGCACTAAGCCTTTTGGCGCAGGTGCGCGCCGCTTGTGACGGCGATTTGGATCGGCTGAAGCGGGTTGTGAAACTGACCGGGTTTGTCAATTCCACCGCAGATTTCACCGACCAGCCCAAAGTCATCAACGGTGCATCAGATTTCATGGTTGAGGCCTTGGGCGAGGCAGGTCGTCACGCGCGGTCGGCGGTTTCTGCCGCATCGTTGCCACTGGGCGTTGCCGTCGAAATCGAAGGCATTTTTGAGATCGAATGACCCTTCCTTCCGCCTTTCTGAATGTTCCATTGGCGCATCGCGCGCTGCATGATCTCGCCGCCGGACGGCCCGAAAATAGCCGTGCCGCTGTGCGCGCGGCGGTTGAGGCGGGGTTCGGGATTGAGATCGACCTGCAACTTAGCGCCGATGGTAAGGCGATGGTTTTTCACGATTATGGCCTAGAGCGGTTGACGGCAGAGCGAGGTGCGTTGCGCCTGCGCGATGCCGATGCTCTGGCGAAGATCCCCCTCAAAGGGGGCGACGAAGGCATCCCGACGCTCGAAGAGATCCTTGATCTTGTTGCCGGCCGCGTGCCGCTGCTGGTGGAGTTCAAGGATCAAGATGGCAGTATGGGGCCGGATGTAGGCGCATTAGAGGCCGCAGCCGCCGGGCCTCTTGCCGCTTATCGCGGGGATCTGGCCGTGATGTCGTTTAACCCGTATTCGGTGCGAGAACTCTCCCGGTTGTTGCCGGATGTGCCACGCGGCTTGACCACCAGCGGCTACCGCGCCGATGAATGGCCGCTGCCCACGGCGACCTGCGACCGGCTGCGTGAAATTCCCGACTATGCCGACTGTGGCGCCTGTTTCATCAGCCACGAGGCCGATGACCTCAGCCGCTCCCGTGTGGCCGAGTTGAAAGCCGGTGGTGCGGCGGTGCTGTGTTGGACGATCCGTAGTCAAGCCGAAGAAGACATCGCACGTCAGGTGGCGCAGAACGTTACCTTTGAAAGCTATCTACCCCAGCCGCGCCCTTGATCCGCGGGGCCAAGGCCACACATAGGACGCAAGGCAGGCAAGGTTCAGATGAGCGCGCAGGAAATCGAGATTACGGTGGTGCCGGAACTGGCACAGATCGGCCAAGAGGATTGGGACGCCTGCGCCTGTCCTGAGACCGCAGACGGGGCGCGTCCGCGTGACCCTTTCACCACCTATCGATTCCTATCGGCCTTGGAGCGCAGCGGGTCAGTTGGGCCCGGCACGGGCTGGCAGCCGCAGTATCTGGTTGCACGGATTGCGGGCCAAGTGATCGCCGTGGCGCCGATGTATGCCAAATCGCACAGCCAAGGCGAATATATTTTCGACCATAACTGGGCCCATGCCTATGAGCGGGCGGGCGGGCGCTATTACCCGAAACTGCAGATCGCGGTGCCACATACGCCCGCCACCGGGCGGCGCTTTTTGGTGCGGCCCGAGTTTGAAGAGACAGGCACCGCCGCGCTGGTTCAGGGCGCGGTGCAGCTGACCGATAACAACGCGCTGTCGTCGCTGCATGTGACCTTTTGCACCGAGCAGGAGGTCGCGCGGGCCGAAGCACTGGGTTTGATGAGCCGCAAAAGCCAGCAGTTTCACTGGCACAACCGCGACTATGCGGATTTCGACGGTTTCCTCGCCAGTCTATCCTCGCGCAAGCGCAAGAATATCCGCAAGGAACGCGCGCAGGCGCAGGATTTTGGCGGCACGATCCACACCTTCACTGGCGATCAGATCGAACCCGAACATTGGGATGCCTTTTGGCAGTTCTACCAAGACACCGGTGCGCGGAAATGGGGTTCGCCTTACCTCACGCGGGAATTCTTTGACCACGCGCAAGAAAACCTGCGGGACGATATCGCGCTGGTGCTGGCCGAACGTGACGGGCGTTGGGTTGCCGGGGCGCTAAACTTCATCGGGGCTGAGACGCTCTTTGGCCGCTACTGGGGCTGTACCGAACATCACCCCTTTTTGCACTTTGAGCTGTGCTATTATCGCGCCATGGAATTTGCCATCGCCCATGGGCTTTCCCGTGTCGAGGCGGGTGCACAGGGCGAACACAAGCTCGCACGCGGCTATCTGCCGTCACCCACATGGTCGCTGCATTGGATGCGCGATCCGGGTTTTGCCTCTGCCGTGGGGGAGTATCTGCAGGCCGAGCGCGACGCCGTGGACGAGGAGATCAGCGTGCTGACTGACTACGGCCCTTTCAAAAAGACGACGATCGAGGAACAAGAATGACCGAGAGATTGAGCATCGAGACCCGCAAGACCCTGCTTCAGCCGCTGTTTAATACGGGCTGGGAGATGGTGGAAGGACGGGATGCGATCCACAAGACCTTCAAGTTCAGTGATTTCGCCGATGCCTTTGGCTGGATGACAAGGGTGGCCATTTGGGCGGAAAAATGGAATCACCATCCCGAATGGAGCAACGTTTACAACCGTGTGGAGGTGACGTTGATCACCCATGACGTAGATGGGCTAAGCTCGCTTGATGCGAAACTGGCGCGCAAGATGGATGGTCTCTTTGGGGCCGGGAAAGACTGACGGAGAGACCGGATGCAAGATTTGTTTGAAACGGAACTGTGGCAGGGCAAGACGATCGCCGATCTGCTGACGCTTGAATTCCTTGCCAGCGCGGCGGGATCGGTGATTGGCGCGATTGTGATCCTGTTGCTGGGTTGGGTCATTTCAAGTTGGCTGCAGCACCGTGTCGAAAACCTTGGCAAGCGGAACAAGCATCTTGACGAGATGCTGTTCGAATTTCTGGCTTCCATCGTGCGCTATGTGGTGCTGGGTTTTACGGTTCTGTTCGTGCTCAACACTTTCGGTGTCAAAACGACCTCGGTCGTGGCAGTCATTGGTGCGGCGGGTCTGGCGATCGGTTTGGCTTTGCAAGGCACGCTGTCGAATGTGGCGGCGGGGGTCATGCTGATCTTGTTCCGCCCGATTAAAATCGGGGATTTCGTTGTGATCGCGGGCGAGATGGGCACGGTCAAGCAGATCAACCTCAACTACACCGTGCTAGCGGACCTCAGCAATGTGCAGGTCATCGTGCCGAACTCCGAAGTTTGGGGCAATGTCATCACCAACTATTCGGTCAACCCAACCCGCCGCGCGGAATGGACCTTTGGTGTGGGCTATGGTGCGAACCTCAAGACCGCCGAAGAGATCATCCGCAGCACGATCACAGCAGACGCGCGCGCGCATGCCGATCCTGAGCCCTTTGTGCAGGTGAGCAACCTTGGCGACAGTTCCGTTGATTTTCTTGTGCGGGTCTGGTGCAGCGCGGATGATTATTTTGCCTTCAAGGCCGATATGACCCGCAAGGTCAAAGAGGCTCTGGATGAGGGCGGTGTCGATATTCCGTTCCCCACGCGTACCATTGTGCAGGCTGCTGCAGAGTAGGCCTTCGCCCGTGCGACCTTGAGGGGGCAGCCCCAGTTAGCAAAACGCCCGGCCAATCTGGCCGGGCGTTCGCGTTTTACATATTGTCCAGCAGTGCTTCGCCGCCGGAGATCTCGCAGGTGCCGGGGCTTTCCTCGGGCTGCCAAAGTGTCACCTTGCCGTCTTCGACAAGCATCGCATAGCGCTTGGACCGTGCGACCAAACCGGCAGGGGCCGCGTCGAACTCCATGCCGATGGCGCGGGTGAATTCGCTGCTGGCGTCGGCCAGCATTGTAATCCCGGCCTCGGTTGCGCCGGTTGCTTCGCCCCAAGCCTTCATCACGAAAGGGTCGTTGCAAGAGACGCAGATCACCTCATCCACGCCTTTGGCGTCGAACTGATCCTTGGTGCGCACAAAGCTCGGCACATGGGCAGAGTGGCAGGTCGGCGTGAAGGCGCCCGGCACGGCAAAGATCACCACTTTGCGGCCCTTTAGCTTGTCGGCCATCTGTACCGGCTCGGGCCCATCCGCGCCCATCTGAACCAGTTTTGCGTCGGGCAGCGTAGAACCTTGAGAAATCGTCATGGGATAGCCTCTCCTGTCATTGCGGTTGTCTTGGGGCCAGATATAGGCTTTGACCGCGACTGAGACCAGATCAATTGGGGGGCGGCAAATGCAGCATGTGGTGGTGATCGGAGCCGGGCAGGCGGGGGCCTCATGCGTGGCCAAACTGCGCAATGGCGGGTTCGAGGGCAAGATCACCCTGATCGGGGCCGAGCCTTGCCCGCCCTACCAACGGCCACCGCTGTCTAAAGGGTACCTGCTGGGCGATATGACACTGGAGCGGCTGTTTCTGCGGCCCGAGGCGTTCTATGCCGACCAAGGGATCGCGCTCAAGACCGATTGCCGCGTTACCGCGATTGACCCCGAGGCGCGTGTTCTGAGCACGACCGAGGGCGAGGTCGCCTATGACGAACTGGTGCTTGCTACCGGCTCCCTCCCGCGTCGGCTGCCAGCGGCGATTGGCGGCGATCTGGATGGCGTCTTTACCGTGCGCGATCTGGCGGATGTGGATGCCATGGCGCCGCGTTTCGTGAAGGGCGCGAAGGTTCTGATCGTCGGCGGTGGCTACATCGGGCTGGAAGCCGCGGCTGTCGCGGCCAAGTTGGGGCTAGAGGTCACGCTGGTGGAAATGGCCGACCGCATCCTGCAGCGCGTCGCAGCGCCCGAGACCAGTGATTATTTCCGCGCCCTGCATGAAGGCCACGGTGTTACCCTGCGCGAAGGCGTGGGGCTTGAGCGGCTCTTGGGCGAAGGTCACGTCACCGGCGCACGGCTGAGCGATGGGACAGAGATTGCCGCCGATTTCGTCATCACCGGCGTGGGCATTGAGCCCGACATCACGCTGGCCAAGGCAGCAGGGATCGAGATCGACAACGGCATCAAGGTCGACGCGCGGGGCCGCACGAGTGTGCCGGGCATCTGGGCGGCGGGGGATTGCACCTCTTTCCCCTATCGCGGCGGGCGTATCCGTTTGGAAAGCGTTCCCAATGCCATCGACCAGGCCGAGGTGGTCGCTGAAAATATCCTCGGCGCGGGTAAGGACTACATTGCCAAACCGTGGTTCTGGTCGGACCAATATGACGTGAAACTGCAAATCGCCGGGCTGAACGCAGGCTATGACCGCGTGGTCAGCCGCCTTGGCGACGGCAGCGCGTCCTTCTGGTACTACCTTGGTGACACCCTGCTGGCCGTGGATGCTGCGAACGACCCACGTGGTTACATGGTGGGTAAACGGTTGATCGAGGCGGGGAAATCGCCTGATCCCGCGCTGGTCGCGGACCCTGATACCGACCTTAAGGCTCTGCTGGAAACATGAGGATCATTGCCGGGAAATACCGTGGCCGACCGCTTGCCGCGCTTGGCAAGGGCGACGCCGGAGCGCATCTGCGACCGACCTCCGACCGGGTGCGCGAGAGCCTTTTTTCAATGTTGACCCATCACGATGTGATCGAGGGCGCGCGGGTGTTGGACCTGTTCGCAGGCACCGGCGCGCTTGGGTTTGAGGCCCTGTCGCGCGGAGCCGTGTCGGTCTGCTTCGTTGAGAATGGCCGGACAGGCCAACAGTTGATCGGGGAGAACATGCGCAAACTGGAGGCAGAGGCGGAAACGCGGCTGCTGCGCAATGACGCGACGCGGCTGGGGCCATGCGCACAGGGCCCTTTCGATCTGGTCTTCCTTGACCCGCCCTATGGCAAATCCATGGGGCAAAAGGCGCTTGTTGCGGCAGCCGAAGGCGGTTGGTTTGCGCCCGGCGCGATGATCGTTTGGGAGGAAAGCGCGCCCATGCACGCGCCCGAGGGATTCGCCCGGATCGACACGCGCAAATACGGCGATACCCATGTGACGCTGCTGCAAAGGGCTGCAAGCTAACAGCTTTTTGCCGAGCGCTATCCCCTCTCAGGTTGATCCTTGTCTTTTCCGACAGAATAAGTCACCTATTGCCCGAAGGCCCGCCGCGCCTGCGTCGGGACTATGGTGATTTTCAAGGAAGGACATCCGATGCGCCTCAAAGCGACCACGGCCATTGCGCTGATCACATGCGCCGCCGCTCCGGCATTTGCACAAGACAAGGCCGAGGTGCTTGGCACCTATGCCGACATCGCACAGGCAGGCTACGAAGACAGCCTGACTACCGCGCAGACGCTGCAAGCCGCCGTCGAGACGCTGATCGCCACCCCCTCGGCCGAAGCGCTTCAGGCCGCGAAGTCCGCATGGCTGGCCGCCCGCGTGCCCTACCAGCAGACCGAGGTTTTCCGCTTTGGCAACGCCATCGTCGATGACTGGGAAGGCAAGGTAAACGCATGGCCGCTGGACGAAGGTCTGATCGACTATGTCGATGCCTCCTATGGCGGTGAGACGGATGAGAACCAACTGGCGGTTCTGAACATCATCGCCAACCCGACCTTCACGCTGGGCGGGGAAGAGGTGGACGCCGCCGAGATTACGCCTGCGCTCCTCGAAGGGCAGTTGCATGAGGCGGGCGCAGTCGAGGCCAATGTCGCCACCGGCTACCACGCCATCGAATTCCTGCTCTGGGGCCAAGACCTGAACGGTACTGAGCATGGCGCGGGCAACCGTCCTTGGACCGACTACGCGACCGGCGAAGACTGCACCGGCGACAACTGCGACCGCCGTGGGCAATACCTCAAGGCCACGACTGATCTGCTGGTCAGCGATCTGGAGTGGATGGCCGGGCAATGGGCCGAAGGCGGTGAGGCACGCGCCGCCGTGCTGGCCGACGAAGACGCCGGGATCGACGCGATCCTGACTGGCATGGGCTCGCTTTCCTACGGTGAACAGGCCGGGGAACGGATGAAGCTGGGCGTCATGCTGAACGACCCCGAAGAAGAGCACGACTGCTTCTCGGACAACACCCACAACAGCCACTACTACGACGGTTTGGGCGTGCGGAACGTCTATCTGGGCGAATACCTGCGCGTCGATGGCCGCGTGGTTTCCGGCGCGTCGTTGTCCGATCTGGTGGCCAGCGCCGATGCCAGCGTCGACGAAGACCTGCGCGCCAAGCTGAACGCCTCCATGGTGGAACTGGGCCAGATCAAAACCGCCGCCGAAGCGGGGTTCAGCTATGACATGATGCTTGAGCGCGGCAATGCCGAAGGCGAGGCGCTGATCATGGGCGCGGTCGATGCGCTGGTGGGTCAGACCCGCGCGATTGAGCGTGCCGTGACGGCTCTGGGCGGTGACGAGATCGCCTTTGAAGGCTCCAACAGCCTCGACGCGCCAGAGGCCGTCTTCCAGTAATCCTAATCCATCCTCGGGCCGCTGCGGCGGCCCGAGGCCAGCAAGGGAATACGCAAAACCATGATTGTTTGTCACTGTCAGAACATTACCGATCGCGACATCAACAACGCCATCGACTGGATGCGCGCCTCTGACGCGCGGACGGTCATCACTGCGGGTAAAATTTACCGCGCCTTGGGCAAAGCAGCCGATTGTGGTGGCTGCATGCCTCTGTTCTTGTCTACCATGCGAGGAAATGGCAACTTTTCCGTGCCTGTGCTGAAACCCACTCTACGTCAGGCAAAACCAAACAAGGAGACAGGTTCATGAAGGGCGACGTAAAGGTCATCGAATATCTCAACGCGGCACTGCGCAGCGAGCTGACAGCGGTAAGCCAATACTGGCTGCACTACCGGCTGCAAGAAGACTGGGGCTATGGTCGGCTTGCCGATAAGTCGCGCGAGGAAAGCATCGAAGAGATGAACCACGCCGACAAGCTGATCGAGCGGATCATCTTCCTCGAGGGGCATCCGAATCTGCAAAAGCTGGACGCGCTGCGCATCGGTGAAACGGTCAAGGAATGTCTTGAGTCCGATCTGGCCGCCGAACATGAGGCCCGCACCCTATACATTGAGGCGCGCAATCACTGCGATCAGGTTGGGGATTATGTCTCCAAGAACCTGTTCGAGGAATTGATTGCCGACGAGGAAGGGCATATCGACTTCCTCGAAACCCAATTGTCGCTTCAGGCCGAACTAGGCGAGGCCGTCTATGGCCAGCTTCAGGCCAAGCCGACAGACGACAGCAAGTAACTTCGAATGGCAGGCCCGGCTCTGGGCCTGCCGCTTATCCAAGGCATACCCCATGCGATTCCTCATTCCGATGCTCACGGTGGCCGCCGCGAGCATGGCCGCCGCCGCTCCACAAGCACTGGAGGAACCGCATCTCAAGGTGATCCCCCGCACCGCAGAAGAGGCCGCCCGGATTGCCAAGGTCACCGCCCCCGCGACCGAATTCGACAAGCCCGAACCCTTTGAGACGAACCCGGCAGGGGCCGCCACGGTCAGCCCGCGCGGCAATGCCGATGCGTTTTCGCTGCCCTCGGGCAACATTCCGTTCGAGCGGGAGTTGGACTTTAAGGTCGGCAATGGTTTGTTTAAAAAGCTCTGGGTCTCTTCGCCCTCGTCGACGCTCGCGTCTGACGGGCTGGGGCCGCTCTTTAACGCGCGTTCCTGCCAGCGCTGCCACCTGAAAGACGGGCGCGGCCATCCGCCCGAGGGGCCAGAGGATGACGCGGTGTCGATGTTCCTGCGCATCTCGGTCCCCACGCCCCCCGAAGAGGCGATGAGCGAGATCGAGGCGTTTCTGCTTTCGGTGGGCGACAGCACCCCGCGCACGCGGCCCGATCCGGTTTATGGCGGGCAATTGCAGGATTTCGGGGTGGCGGGCCATCCGGCGGAATACCGTCTGGGCGTGAGTTATGAAGAGGTGGAAGTCGCCCTGTCGGAGGGGGAGACAGCCAGCCTGCGCCGCCCGACCTACAGCGCCGAAGACCTCGGCTATGGCCCCTTGGCCGACGGCGCGATGCTCAGCCCCCGCGTCGCCCCGCAGATGATCGGTTTGGGCTTGTTGGAGGCGATCCCGGCGGCGGATATCTTGGCACTGGCCGACCCGGAAGACGCCGACGGCGACGGGATCTCTGGCCGGGCGCAGATCGTCTGGTCCTTTGAGTACGCGCGCCCGATGCTGGGCCGTTTCGGCTGGAAATCCGGCGCACCGACGATCCGCGAACAATCCGCCAGTGCTTTTGCGGGCGACATCGGCATTTCATCCCCCATCTTCGACGCAGCTTGGGGCGATTGCACCACCGAACAGACCGCCTGCCGCGACGCCCCGCATGGGGATGGTGACACGCGTGGCACCGAGATCGACGCCGAGGGGCTGGATCTGGTGACCTTCTACAGCCGCAACCTTGCCGTGCCCGCCCGCCGCGATGTCGGCGCACCTGAGGTGCTGCGCGGCAAGGCGGTGTTCCATGAGGTCGGCTGCACCTCCTGCCATCAGCCGAAATTCGTGACCGAACGGTTGGAGGATCAGCCCGAGCAGAGCTTCCAACTGATCTGGCCGATGACCGATCTTTTGCTCCATGACATGGGCGAAGGGCTGGCCGACGACCGCCCCGAGGGCCGCGCGAATGGGCGCGAATGGCGCACCGCGCCGCTCTGGGGCATCGGCTTGACCGAACAGGTTAACGGGCATACCCAATTCCTGCACGACGGGCGCGCGCGGTCGCTGCTCGAAGCGGTGCTCTGGCACGGCGGCGAAGCACAGCCCGCCCGTGATGCCGTGGTAGCCATGCCCAAAGCCGACCGCGACGCCCTGATCCGCTATCTGGAGAGCCTCTGATGCGCAGCCTTCTGACCGCCACCTTTCTGTTGTCCGCCGCCCCCGCCCTTGCCGGGGTGAGCGAGGTGATCGACGATCACGCGTTGCCGGGCACCGCCCGTTTCGCCTCAGCTACCGCAGCGCTAGGCGCGGCCGCGGAGGCGGATTGCACCGACACGGCCCTGCGCCCGGCCTATCAAGAGGCTTTCGACGCATGGATGGGCATCGCGCATCTGACCCTTGGACCGTTGGAAGAAGACGGGCGCGGGCTGGCCATCGCCTTCTGGCCCGATACGCGCGGCATGGTGGGGCGCAGCGTGGCGCGGCTGGTGGCCGAGGAAGACCCGATTGCGACAAGCGGGGAGTATGCCGAAGTCTCCATCGCCGCGCGCGGGCTCTTTGCGCTGGAACGGCTGCTTTATGACGAAGACTTCGCAGGCTACGGGGCCGAGAGCTATAGCTGCGCACTGGCCCAAGCGATGGCGGCTGATCTGGCCGTGCTGGGGCGCGAGGTCGACACCGCATGGGGTGAGGATTTCGCCGCCACGCTCGGCAGCGCCGGGGAGGCGGGGAACAGCCGTTTCCTCAGCCCGCGCGAAGCATCTCAGGCGCTCTACACTGCGCTCGCCACCGGGTTGGAGTTCGTCGCCGACCAACGTCTGGGCCGCCCAATGGGCAGTTTTGACGCCCCCAAACCGCAGGTGGCCGAGGCGCGCCGTTCGGGTCGCAGCCTGCGCAATGTGGTTCTGTCGCTTGAAGCATTGCAGGGTCTGGCCGGGACGCTGTCGGACGCGCCCACCCCCAAGGCCGATGCCGCATTTGACCGCGCGCTCACCGCCGCCCGCGGCTTGGAAGACCCTGTTTTCGCCGGGGTGGCCGATCCGATCAGCCGTATCCGGGTCGAAGCACTGCAAAATGACGTGCGTGCCATTTCCGAGGCGGTGGGGGCCGAGATCGCCCCTGCGCTCGGCGTTTCGGTCGGGTTTAACTCGGCGGATGGCGATTGATGCCGTCGCGCCGCCATTTCCTCGCCGGTCTCGCCGCCGCGTCGAGTCTGCCGGCGATGGGCTGGGCTGCCGCCGGAAGCCCCGTCTACCTTGCCGCTGCGCGCGACCCCTCGGGGGACTATGCGCTTTTCGGGCTGGACGGGACCGGCCACGACATTTTCCGCATTCCGCTGCCCGACCGTGGCCATGCCGCCGCCGCGCATCCCACGGCGCCCGAGGCCGTGGCCTTTGCCCGCCGTCCAGGGCGGTTTGCACTGGTGATCGACTGTGAGAAGGGGCAAGTGGCCCATCGCCTCGACGCGCCAGAGGGGCGGCATTTCTACGGGCATGGGGCGTTTTTGCAGGGCGGGGCCATCCTCGCCACCAGCGAGAATGAGATCGACACCGGCGAAGGGCGCATCGGACTGTGGTCCCGCGCAAAGGGTTACGCCCGGATTGGCGAGATCGCCTCGGGCGGGATCGGCCCGCATGAAATCCGCCGCTGGGCCGAGGATGTGCTGGTGGTGGCCAATGGCGGCATCCGCACGCATCCCGACAGCGGGCGGGAGAAGTTGAACATTGGAGATATGCGGCCCAACCTGTCCTATGTCAGCCTCTCGGGCGAAGTGCTGGAGCAGGTGGCGCTGCCCGATGAGCTTCACAAGAATTCGATCCGTCATCTGGCCTTGGCACCAGACGGGCAGGTGGCTTTTGCGATGCAATGGCAAGGGGAGCCGGGTGACGGTGTGCCCCTGCTGGGGCTGCACCGGCGCGGGCAGTCGGCGATCCTAGCCGAGGCCGATCTGGCCGAGCAGATCGCGATGCAGGGCTACGCGGGCAGCGTGGCATTTGCGGCGGATGGCGGGGCGGTCGGGATCACGTCACCGCGGGGCGGGCGGTTGCATGTCTTTGACGACAATGGTGCTTTCCTCGCCAGCCACCGCCGTGCCGATGTCTGCGGGCTGGCGCCGGGCCGGGGCGGCTTTGTCGCCACGGATGGGCTGGGCGGTATCCTGTCGCTGCAAGAGGCTACGCTATCGCGGCTGACCACAGCCAGCCGCGCGTGGGACAACCATTTGGTCGCCATCGACGCATAGGCGTGCGGGGGCCGTGCCCCCGCAGCGTTTCAGTCGGTTTTATAAGTCGGGTGGAACAAGCCGCCGGGCGAGAGGGTGAAAATCTCCACACCATCTTCGGTCACGCCAACCGAATGCTCGAACTGCGCCGAGAGGGATTTGTCGCGGGTCACGGCGGTCCAATCATCGGCGAGGGTCTTGGTCTCGGCCCGGCCAAGGTTCACCATCGGCTCAATGGTAAAGAACATGCCCGGCTCAAGCACAGCACCCGTGCCGGGGCGGCCATAGTGCAGCACGTTGGGCGGCGCGTGAAAGACCTGCCCAAGCCCGTGACCGCAGAAATCGGTCACGACGGACATGCGGTGGCCTTCGACAAATGTCTGGATCGCATGGCCAATGTCGCCAAAGGTATTGCCCGGCTTCACCGCCTCAATCCCGTGCATCAGGCTGTCATGGGTCACGTTGATCAATCGCTCGGCCTTGCGCGAAAGCTTGCCCGCCACATACATGCGGCTGGTGTCGCCGAACCAGCCATCGACGATCACGGTCACGTCGATGTTCAGGATGTCGCCGTCTTTCAGCTTCTTGTCGCTGGGGATCCCGTGGCAGACCACATGGTTCACCGAGATGCAGCTCGCGTGCTGATAGCCTTTGTAGCCGATCGTCGCGGATTTCGCGCCGGCGGCGTTGACCTTCTCTTCGATCAGGCGGTCAAGCTCTCCGGTGGTTTGACCGGGGAAGACATGCTCTGCGATCTCGTCGAGGATCGTGGCGGCCAGACGGCCCGCCGCTTGCATCCCGGCGTGATCCGAAGGCTCGTAAATGCGAATGCCGTCGCGCGTCTGGCGGCCTCGGTGTGCGTTGTTCACCGCTCTCTCCATCCTTGTGTTCGCTCCTATTTAGCGTGGCTTTCCGGCAAGGGCCAGTGCAGCTCAGCCCGCAAAGGGGATCGGTTGCGCCAGTGTGACGGCTTGGGGCGTGATATGGGTGCCGATGGCGTAGATTTCCAGCCCCGCCGCCCGCGCCGCTTGGGACGCAGCGGCATAAGTCGGGTCGATATCGGCGGCGAGGGTCATCTGCGTGCAATCGGTGCGTTGCACCAGATAGAGCAGCAAGGCGCGGTGCCCGGCCTCAGCCATCCGCGCTAGTTCGCCAAGGTGTTTCGCCCCGCGTGCGGTGACACTGTCGGGGAATTCGGCAAGGCCCGTCTGCCGCGAGAGGGTGACGGATTTGACCTCGACATAGGCATCGGGCAGGCCATCGCCGCGCAGCAGGAAGTCGATGCGGGAGTTTTCGCCGTATTTCACCTCGGGCTGGACCTCGGTATAGGCGGCAAGCGGCGCCACCTCGCGTGCGATCAACGCCGCCTTCATCGCGCGGTTGGGCAGGGAGGTGTCGACGCCGGTGAAATGGCCGTTCTCATGGTCCACTAAACGCCAGCCGTAGTTCAGCTTTTTCTTCGGATCGTCGTTCGGCTCCAGCCAGATGCGGCTGCCCGGTTCCGCCAGCCCCATCATCGAGCCGGGGTTGGCGCAATGAGCGATCACTTCCTCGCCCGTCTCCTCTAGCCTGCAATCAGCCAGAAAGCGTTTGTAGCGGCGGATCAGCCGGGCGGGGACAAGTTGGGTTTGAAAGCGCATGGCACGCGGCCTATACCGAAGGGACGCCATCCTCAAGGAGCCGCCCCATGTCAAACCCCACCGCCGCGATGATCGTGATCGGCGACGAAATCCTCTCGGGCCGGACCCGCGACAGCAATATGCATCACCTTGCGGGGGAGTTGACGAAAGTGGGGATCGACCTGCGCGAAGTGCGCGTGGTCTCGGACGATCACGGGGCGATCATCGCCGCCGTGCAGGCGCTGTCGTCTGCCTATACCCATGTCTTCACCTCGGGCGGTATCGGGCCGACCCATGACGACATCACCGCCGATTGCATCGCCGCCGCCTTTAACCGTGATATCGACGTGCGCGACGACGCGCGCGAGATACTGGCCGAACACTACGCCCGCGCGGGAACGCAAATGAACGAGGCCCGCCTGCGCATGGCGCGTATTCCTGAGGGCGCCGCGCTGATCGAAAACCCGGTCTCTGCCGCGCCGGGGTTCGTGGTTGAGAATGTGCATGTGATGGCCGGGGTGCCCACGGTCTTTCAGGCGATGGTTGCCAGCGTTCTGCCGGGGCTCACAGGCGGCCAACCCCTGATCAGTGAGACGCTGCGCATCGACCGGGGCGAAGGCGATATCGCCGGGCCGCTGGGGGGGCTGGCCGAGGAATATCCGCATCTGTCGATGGGCAGCTACCCGTTTCAAAAGGACGGTGTCTTTGGCGCGCATGTGGTGATCCGGGGCAGCGATCCGGGGATGGTCGAAGCCGCGATGGCCAAGCTCAAGGCCGCCTTCGCATGAGTGAGGCGCAGGCGTTTTTTGACGCGGGTGACGCGACATGGCCCGCCGCGCGGCGGTTTGATCACGGGCCATGGACTCTGCGCGAAGGGCAGGGCGGCGGCAAACGTGTTTCGGCAGCGACAGCGCGTGGGGCGATCTCCGATGCCGACATTCCGGCTGCCGAAGCGGCGATGCGCGAGATGGACCAGCGCCCGCTTTTCATGGTCCGCGCGGGGGAAGATGACCTCGACGCGCTGCTGGCCGCGCGGGGCTATGACGTGGTCGATCCGGTCAGGGTCCTAAGCCTGCCGATCACCCGACTGACGGATGTGCCGATGCCCCCAGTCACCGCCTTTTGCATTTGGGAGCCGCTGGCGATCATGGCCGAGGTCTGGGCCGCCGGCGGGGTCGGCCCCGCGCGCCTTGCCGTGATGGACCGTGCCGCGACCAAAACAGGCATCCTTGCGCGCTGGAACGAGAAACCCGCAGGCGTGGCCTTTGCCGGGGTGCACAATGATATCTGCATGGTCCACGCGGTCGAGGTGCTGCCCCATCAACAGCGCCAAGGTGTGGCCACTTGGATCATGCGCGCCGCCGCCCATTGGGGGCAGGCCCAAGGGGCCAAGCGGCTTTCGGTGCTCTGCGTCGATACCAACACCCGCGCGCAGGCGCTCTATGCCAAACTGGGCTTTGCCCCGGTCGGGCACTATCATTACCGTCAAAGCACTGAGTAAAGGATAAGACCATGGCCAACGACATGCCCACCGCCCTTGATCTGCCGATGGTCGATCCGCTGCCCGAAGCGACGCAGAAGTATTTCGACATCTGTCAGGAAAAGCTCGGAATGGTGCCGAATGTCCTGCGGGCCTATGCCTTTGACATCGACAAGCTGAACGCTTTTGCGGGCATGTATAACGATCTGATGCTGGCTGACAGTGCGCTCAGCAAGCTAGAGCGTGAGATGATCGCGGTGGCGGTGTCTTCGGTCAATAAATGCTACTACTGCCTTGTGGCCCATGGCGCGGCGGTGCGCGAAATGTCGGGCGATCCGCAATTGGGCGAGGCGCTGGTGATGAACTACCGCGTGGCCAAGATCAGCGCCAAACAACGCGCCATGCTGGATTTCGCGGTGAAGCTGACCGAGGCGAGCGCCAAGGTCGAGGAGGCCGACCGTCAGGCCCTGCGCGATGCAGGCTTCACCGACCGTAACATCTTCGATATCGCCAGTGTGGCGGGTTTCTTTAACATGACCAACCGGGTGGCCAGCGCCACCGACATGCGCCCGAACGACGATTACCACGCGCAGGCGCGATGAGCCGGTCGGGGGCTGCTGCGGCTCTGCTCTGGGTGCTGCTGGCAGCTCCGGCGGCGGCGCTTGAACTGGCGCTGCCCAGCATCGCACGCCCGACGGCAGAGCGTAACACCGCGCCGGATCGCTATGCGGCGCCGGTCGGGGTCTATGCCGAAGGTCAGGTGGCGCGGGTCAATGTAGATGGCAGTGTGCGCCGCGCCGCTTGGCGGATGGATACGCCGGGGCTGACCGCCTTGCAGGTGATGCGCCCGCTGCGGCGGCAGCTTAATGAAGCGGGCTTTGACATCGTGCTCGACTGTGCTGCGCGGGAATGCGGGGGCTTTGATTTTCGCTTTGCCGTGGAGGTGCTGCCGGGGCCGAACATGTATGTGAACCTGCGGGCTTTCCACTTCATCACCGCCCTGCGCCGGGGCGAGGACGGAACGCCGACCGAGGCGATCAGCATCCTTGCCAGCACGGCGGCGACCTCGGCCTATGTGCAGATTATCCAAGCCCGCAGCGGCGATGCGCCCGAAGGGGAAAGCACCCCCATCACGCCAGAGGCGACTGCCGAGGTGCCGCTTGCCACTGCGACGGGCGATTTCGCAGAAACTCTGAAAGTCGACGGCCATCTGGTCCTCAACCGGCTGGAGTTCGAGACCGGCACCTCTGCGCTTGGTCCCGGCCCTTTTGCCACACTTGAGCGGCTGGCCGAGTTGCTCAAGGCCGAGCCGGATCTGCGCGTGGCGCTGGTGGGCCACACCGATGCGGTGGGCAGTTTGGACGCCAACACCGCCCTGTCGCGCCGTCGGGCAGAGGCTGTGCGGCAACGTTTGGTGCAGAGCTATGACGTGGCCCCCGGCCGGGTCGAGGCGCAGGGCGCGGGCTATCTCGCGCCGCGGGCCAGCAACCTGACCGAAGCGGGCCGCGAGCAGAACCGCCGGGTTGAGGTGGTGGTGCTCTCTGCCGATTAGGCTATTTCGTGACCGTCATTTGGGTGGCCAGCAGCAGGTTCGTCTCGCTGGAACTCACCCCCTGAATGCGGCGAATCTGGCCCAGCACGCTGTCCAACTCTTCGACGGTCTCGGTCCCCGTTTCGACAATCAAATCCCATTTGCCATTGGTCGAATGGATCGCCTGTACGGCGGGCATGCCCGCAAGGATGCGTTTGATCCGGTCGGTGCCCGCCCCTTCGATGGCCAAGAGGGTATGACCCCGGATTGGGCTGTGGCGCATGTCTTCTTTCAGGATCAGCGTGAAGCCCAAAATTGCACCGGAACTGACCAGCCGCTCCACCCGCGCCCGCACCGTCACCCGCGACAGACCGGTGGTGGCCGCCAGCGCGGAATAGGACATGCGTGCGTCGCGGCGCAGTTCTGCGATGATCTTGTTGTCGATCTCGTCCATGGGGATCCCGTTTGCTTTGTCAGGCAGGGTTTACGTCAGCGCGGGCGGGCTGGCCAGTCTTTGGCCTTACGGATGCGCAATTGACGGCGGCGGGGAAACTCATAATCTGCCGCGGAAAGGATTTCCTCCATGCAAAGCCGCGCGCCCCTGTTCACCCCGGTCCTGATGGTCGGATGTATCATCATCATGGTCAGCTTTGCCGTGCGGGCCTCCTTCGGTGTTTTCCAAATCCCGATTGCCGAGGAATTCGCATGGGCGCGGAGCGAATTCTCGCTCGCCATCGCGATCCAGAACCTTGCCTGGGGCATCGGCCAGCCGATCTTTGGGGCGCTGGCGGAAAAGATTGGCGACCGAAAGGCGATCATCATCGGAGCGGTCGTCTATGCCGTGGGTCTGCTGCTCTCGGCCAATTCCGCCACACCGATTGAGCATCAGACCTATGCGTGGCTGGTGGGTTTTGGCATCGCGGGGACCGGGTTCGGCGTGATCTTGGCCGTGGTGGGCCGCGCCGCGTCGGATGACAATCGCTCCATGTCGCTGGCGATTGCCACGGCGGCGGGCAGTGCGGGGCAGGTCTTTGGCGCGCCGGTGGCGGAGTGGATGCTCAGCTTCATGTCTTGGCAGATGACCTTTGTCAGTTTCGCGGGTGTGATCCTTGCGATGCTGCTGACCCTGCCGATGATGCGCGCGCCTGCGATGGCCAGCCGGGCAGAGCTGGAGGAGTCGATGGGCCAGATCCTCGGTAAAGCTTTCCGCGATCCCTCCTATACGCTGATCTTTCTTGGCTTCTTCTCCTGCGGCTACCAGCTTGCCTTTATCACCGCGCATTTCCCGGCTTTCGTGACCGAGATGTGCGGTCCGATTTTGGCCGGTGGCGTGCTGCATAACATCGGAATCACGACCACCTCGGCGCTCGGTGCGGTGGCGATTTCGCTGATTGGCCTCGCAAATATTGCGGGCACTTTGCTCGCCGGATGGGCGGGCAAACGTTATTCCAAGAAATACCTGCTAGCGGGGATCTATGTGGGGCGCACGGTGATCGCAGCGGCCTTTATCATGTTTCCGATCACGCCGATGACGGTGATCTTATTCTCTGTCGGTATGGGGGCGCTTTGGCTTGCCACAGTGCCGCTGACCAGCGGATTGGTCGCGCATATCTACGGGCTGCGCTACATGGGCACGCTTTATGGGATCGTCTTTTTCAGCCACCAGTTGGGCAGCTTCCTCGGCGTGTGGCTGGGCGGGCGGATGTATGACATCTATGGCAGCTACACCGGCGTCTGGTGGGTCGGTGTGGCCGTGGGGGCGTTCAGCGCCGTGGTCCATTTGCCGATCCGCGAGAAACGGCTCGAGGGGTTGGTGACCGCTTAACGGGCCCGCCAACGCTCAAGGATGTGTCGCGCGGTCATCAGGTCGAGATGCGCGCCGCCGCCGTTTTTGAACAGGGTGATTTCGTCATCGCTTTGGCGAGTGAAGACCCCGAGGTCGTAGTAATCCGCGATCAGGTGATCGCGAGCGATTGCGCCTGCCTCAAGCGGGATGTTGATTTCGCCGATATGGCCGATCGTGGTGTCGAAACTGTCCACGAAGACCCGCGACCGCAGCAGCGCCGTGTCGTCCACCTCACGCATGTCGGGGCGGTAGGCGCCGATCAGATCGACGTGCTGGCCGGGTTGCAGCCAATCGCCCATGATCAGCGGGTCGGTCGACATGGTGGCAGAGGTGACGATATCGGCGGCACGGACGGCCTGCTCCAGATCGGTCGCTACGTTGATCTTTAGCTCAGCCGCCATCGCCTCGGCGTTCTTGGGCGTCCGGTTCCAGACGGTGAAACGCGCCTTCGGGAAGGCTGCGGAATAGGCGGCATGAAGCGCACGGCCTTGGGTGCCCGCGCCGACGATCAGGATGTTCCCACTGTCGGGTCGCGCCAGCCGCCGCGCGGCGAGCAGGCTGTCGCCAGCGGTTTTCCATTTGGTGACGAGGTGGAAATCCACGATCGCGGCGAGCGTGCCGGTCTCGTCATCAAAGAGGGACACGCCACCATTGACCATCGGCACTTCGCGGTGGGGATTGCCGGGGAAGATCGTGGCGGATTTCACCGCGATGCCCAGCCCGTCGATCCATGCCGCGCGGCTGAGAAGCGTGTCTTTGCCGCGATAGAGGAAGGTATCACCAATCTCGGCCTTGGGCAGGTCATGCCCCGCGGCCAGCGCATCGGTGAGCGCAATCCAGTCCAGCAGCGCTTCGCCTTCGTCGAAAGAGATATTGGGGATCACGGTCATGCGGCTTCCTCCCGGCTCAGCAGCCCGGCGTGAACGAGCCGGTCGGCCCAGCCCTGCGGTCCGGTGAAGTGATGCGTCTGCCAGCCGCGCGCGGCGGCGGCGGCGATATTGTCGGCGCGGTCGTCGGTGAACAGTAGCGCTTCGGGCGGCAGGCCGCTGCCTTGCTCCACGGCTTTGTAAATCGACGGCGCGGGTTTGATCATGCCAAGGTGGCCCGAAATGAAATCGCGGTCGAACTCACGCAGGAAGGGATAATGGGTTGCCGCGTGGTCATAGCTCTGGATGCCAAAATTAGTGAGCGAGAAGACTGGCACGCCACGCGCCTGAAGCGCTTTCATCAGCCGCAAGGAGTGGTCGATCACCGGGGCGGCCATCTCAATCCAGCGGTCGTGCCAGAGGCGGATTTCATCTCGCCAATCGGCGTATTCCTCAGCCGTGGCATAGATCGTGTCGCGGAAGTTTTCGCCGCTGTCGACGCGGTCGTTCATGCCGTGCAGGTCTACCGCGTCGAACATGGCGCGGCGGCGGTCGGGGCCGATGACGCTGTCGTAAAAGCGTTCCGGTTGCCATTCGATCAATACGTTGCCGATGTCGAAAACGACTGCCTGTGGTGTCATATCACTTGCCCTATCAATTCCTAAACGCGGGGCTAACCCCGCGTTGCCGCGCGCAATTCCCGCTCCAATGCCTCTAGGAAGCGGGAGCGGTCGGCCTTTGTAAACCCCTTGCCGCCGCCTTGGCGAAAGGGGTCGGCGGCGCGCAGGTCGGTCATCAGATCGCGGGTCGCCAGCACGTTGCCGATATTGGCCTGCGTCAGCGCCTCGCCGTTGTGTTTCAGCACCCTTGCCCCGGCTTCCACGCATTTCGCGGCCAGCGGGATATCCCCCGTGACCACCACATCGCCGGGCCCGCAGCGGTCAGCGATCCACATGTCGGCCACGTCGGGCCCGTCAGGTACGATCACCACCTCGACCAGCGGGTTTTGCGACATGCGCAGGCCCCCGTTCGAGACGAGGAACATCTTGACCTTATGGCGGGTCGCCACCCGCTCGGCCTCGGCTTTGACGGGGCAAGCGTCGGCGTCGATGTAGAGCGCGGTCATGGCTTAACCTGCATAGAGCGCGTCGGCGTGGAAGGCGACGTGATCTTCCATAAAGCTCGCCACGAAGAAATAGCTGTGGTCATAGCCCGGCTGCATGCGGAAGCTGCCTTGCTGGCGTTTGGCGGCCATGGCCTCGGCCAGTGCTTCGGGTTTCAGCAGGTCAAGGAATTGGTCGCTGCTGCCTTGGTCGATCAGGATCGGGCCATCGAAGCCTTTTTCGCGCATCAGCAGAGTGCTGTCGTGTTTTGTCCAAGTGCTTTCATCCGCCCCCAGATAGGCGCTGAGTTGCTTCTTGCCCCAGTCGCTCGACGTGGGGTGGGTGATCGGCGCGAAGGCCGAGACCGAGAGGAACCGCCCCGGAAGGTTCATCGCCAGTGTCAACGCGCCATGCCCGCCCATGGAATGCCCGGTGATGCCCTGCCGCTCCATATCAATGGCGAAGTTTTCGCCGATCAGGCCGGGCAGCTCATCAGCCAGATAGTCCCACATCTGATAGTTTTTCGCCCAAGGCTGCTGCGTCGCGTTCACATAGAACCCCGCGCCTTTGCCGAGGTCGTAAGCGTCTTCATCCGCCACATCCTCGCCCCGCGGGGAGGTATCGGGGAAGACGACAGCGATGCCGTGCTCTGCCGCCCAAAGCTGCGCACCCGCTTTGGTCATGGCGTTCTCATGGGTGCAGGTCAGGCCCGAGAGATACCACAGCACCGGCACCGGGCCGTCCTGGGCCTCGGCGGGGAGGAAGAGGCCAAAGGTCATGTCGCAGCCGCAGGCGTCGGACGCATGAGAATAGACCCCCTGCGTGCCACCGAAACAGGCGTTTTCCGAGATGGTCTTCATGGCAGCGTTCCTTTCGAACTTGAATGTGTCACAGGGCCGAGACCCAGCCTACGACAAGGCTGACGGTCACGATACTGACTGTGGTTGAGACGAGAATGGCGGCAGAGACCCGCTGAGGGGCGACGCCGTAGTGTTGAGCGAGCATATAGACATTGCCCGCGACCGGGAGAGAGGCCGTGGCGATGATAACCCCGGCTTTGTACGGGTCGACGCCGAAGAGGAATAGCGCGCCAAAGGCCACGAACAGCGGGTGCAGCACGAGCTTGCAAAAGGTCAGCCAGCCCGCGATCTCGATCCGTTCGGCGGATTTAGAGGCAAGCGAGGCACCAATGGCAAAGAGCGCCCCGGGGGTGGCGGCCCCGCCTAGGATGGCCAGAAATTCGTTCAGCGGCACCGGGATCGGGATGCCGAAGCCGGACCAAAGGAACCCCAGTGTGATGGCGACGATCATTGGGTTTTTCAGCAGGCCGAGCCCGACGATCTTGAAGGTCGCCAGCCGCAACTGCCCCTCGCGGGAGCCGGTGATGAGGATCACGATCAGGCTGGAGAAAATGATCATGTCGACGGTCAGCGCCAGCAGTACCGGGCCAATCGCCTCTGGCCCCAAGAGCAGCGTCAGCATCGGCACGCCCAGAAACCCGGTGTTGCCGATCACGGCACATTGCGCCTCGATCCCGTTGGTCGCCACGTCGAGCCCACGCAGGAAGCCAATGAGGCTCGCGATGGCATAGACGAAAGCCGTCCCCCAAAGGTAGGCAGCGACAAGGCGGCTGTCCCAAACCTCGGCCAGTGACAGGTTGGCAGAAAAGCGAAACAGCATCGCCGAAAGGGCGAAGTAGAAGACGAATTTGGTGAGATAGGCCGTCGCTTCGGCTGAGAAGAACCGCGTGCGCCCGGCCCAGTAGCCAAGGCCGATCAGCGCAAAGAACGGCAGGGTTTTCAGGAAGATCGCGACCATGGGTCAAGCATTAGCCAGCCCGCCCTTGGGGTGCAATGGGGCATGGCTCTTTGCCTTAACCTGAGCCGATCAGCACCCCAGCGGCAAAGACCAATGCGCCGCCCAGCACCACCTGGAACGCGGCGCGAAAGAAGGGTGTTTCCATGAACTTATTCTGGATCCACGCAATGGCCCAAAGCTCTACAAAGACGACGATGATCGCGACGACGGTGGCGGTCCAGAAGTCGGTGATGAGGTAGGGCAGGGCGTGGCCCAGCCCACCCACAGTGGTCATCACGCCCGACGCCAACCCGCGTTTTATGGGGGAGCCACGACCCGACAACTCGCCGTCATCCGACGCGGCCTCAGTAAACCCCATCGAGATGCCGGCGCCCACACTGGCGGCAAGGCCCACAAGGAAGGTCGTCCAAGTGTTATGGGTGGCAAAGGCCGTGGCGAAGATTGGGGCGAGGGTAGAGACAGAGCCGTCCATCAGCCCCGCCAGACCCGGTTGCACCCAAGTCAGCAGGAATTGCCGATGCGCACGGCTGTCCTCGTCGCTGCGGCTGTCGTCATCAAGGTGCCGTTCTGTCAGATCCTGTGCGTTGCCTTGGTGGCCTGCCTCGGCTGCGGCCAGATCACCCAAAAGCTGCCGGGTCGCGGCGTCGCTGGTGCGGGCCGCGGCGGCGAGGTAGAACTTCTCGGCATCCTGCTCCATTGCGGCGGCCTCTTGCCGGATGCGCTCCAGCGACAGGTTTTCGATCAGCCAGACCGGGCGCCGGGCGTAATAGCCAGAAACATGCTCGCGCCGGATGAGGGGGATGACCTCTCCAAAACGGCTGCGGTGCAGATCAATGAGGCGGCGGCGGTGTTCATTTTCCTCCTCGGCCATCCCGTCAAAGATTGCGGCGCTGTCGGGGTATTCTTCACGCAGCCGTTCGGCATAGTCACGATAGATGCGCGCGTCGTCCTCTTCGGAGGAAATAGCAAGCGCCAGCACCTCTTGTTCGCTGAGGTCTTTGAAACGTTTGCGGTTGAACGAAAATCGCATGGGAGAACTCCGTAATCTGGCGCTTACCGTAGTGCCATCGGCGGGTTCCAGCAAATGCAAAGCGCCTTGCCCTTGGCGACGCGCGGGATGGACCTACCTGTTGCGAGATGGTCGGCCCTTGCTCCGACGCCACGCGAATAACGAGGTTTGGAACATGAGATTAGTTTTCTTGGCACCCCTATTGGTGGCGGGCTGCGCCGAAGTGGCGACAGCGCCGGTGCAAAACCCCATTCCGGCCCCGGTTGCGCCGAGGGGGCAGATTACGCCTCCGGCGGCCACAACAACACCGCCCACACAGACCGCGCCACGCCCCGCACGGACAGAAGCGCGCGCCTCCACGACCAAGCCCAAGCCCCTGCCCAATTCGGTGATCGACGCGGTGAATGAGCCGTCTAGTAACTCCAGCAGTTCCAGCAATTCCAGCACGCCTACCGCGCCCACGCCTGCCAAGCCACTGGCGGAGACGTGCAAAGAAGGCAGCTGGTGGGGTCTGATTGGCCGTCCCCGCGCGGCGGCAAACATCGTGTCCGAGCCCAAGCGCGTCTATACCGAGGGCGACCCGGTGACCATGGACGCCAATCCCAATCGCACCAACATCGTGCTGGACGCGGAAGGGAAAATCGCCAAGGTCACCTGCGGCTAGGCTCGACCCCCTAGCCCTTTGGCCGCTTGTCGAGAATGCGCACGGCTTTGCCCTCTGACCGGGCAACGCCGCCTACGTCCATAACCTCGACCTTGACCGAGATGCCGACGGTTTGCTTGATCTGCGCCGAGAGCGCTTTGATTGCGGTGGCACGGGCGTCGGGGGTCACGCTGGCATCGGCGCATTCGCAGAGCACGCGCATCTGATCCATCCGATCGGGGCGCGAGAGTTCGATCTGGAAATGCGGGGCCAGCCCGGGCGTGGCCATCAGCGCCTCTTCGATCTGGGTGGGGAAAACGTTGACGCCGCGCAGGATAATCATGTCGTCGCTGCGGCCCGTGACCTTCTCCATCCGGCGCATGGAGCGCGCGGTGCCCGCCAGCAGACGGGTGAGGTCGCGGGTGCGGTAGCGGATGATCGGGAAGGCTTGTTTGGTGAGGGAGGTGAACACCAGCTCGCCCATTTCACCATCTTCGACCGGGGCACCCGTTTCGGGGTTAATGATTTCGGGGTAGAAGTGATCCTCCCAGATGTGCAGCCCGTCCTTGGTCTCCACACATTCCATCGAAACGCCCGGCCCCATGACTTCGCTGAGGCCGTAGATATCGACGGCATGCATGTCGAAGGCTTGTTCGATCTCAAGCCGCATGGCGTTGGTCCAAGGCTCAGCCCCGAAGATGCCAACCTCAAGTGAGGATTGGCGCGGATCAATGCCTTGGTTGGCGAATTCATCCAGGATCGACAGCGCGTAGGAGGGTGTCACCGTGATGCCCTTGGGCTGGAAATCTTCGATCAGCCGCACTTGGCGTGGTGTCATCCCGCCCGAGATTGGCACGGTCGAGAGGCCAAGCGCATCAGCGCCGAGGTGGATGCCCAAACCGCCGGTGAACAGCCCATAGCCATAGGCGTTGTGCAGCATGTCGCCCGGGCGCATCCCCGCCGCGCGCAGGGAACGGGCAACGACTTGGCCCCAGTTCGCCAGATCGTGCTTGGTATAGCCCACCACCGTCGGCTGTCCGGTGGTGCCGGAAGACGCATGGATCCGCGCCACCTGATCGCGCGGCACGGCGAACATGCCAAAGGGGTAATTATCACGCAGGTCGGTCTTTACCGTGAAGGGAAAACGCGAAAGATCGGAAAGCTGTTTCAGATCGTCGGGGTGCACGCCTGCATCATCAAAGCTTTGCTTGTAGAAAGGCACGTTGTCATAGGCGTGGCGCAGGGACCATTTCAGACGGTCCAATTGCAGGGCGCTGATTTCGTCCCGGCTGGCGATCTCAATCGGGTCGAGCGTGTCCTTCGCGGGGGTCAGGTCTTTCATCAGGTCGGCTCCTCCTCGGTAAATAGCTGGCCCTTGATGCTGCGGGAGAGCCCGCGAAACAGGGCCACGACACGGTCATCCTCGCCCGTGACGGTAACGTCATAGATGCCCGACCGCCCGCTACGCGACACTTCGCATGCGGTGGCGGTCAGCCGCTCCTCTGGCTGACCGGGGCTGAGATATGTGATTTGGTTCTGCTGGGCGACAGTGGTTTGGTTGTAGCTGTTGCAGGCAAAGGCAAAGGCGCTGTCGGCCAGTGTGAAGATAAATCCGCCGTGGCAAATGCCGTGGCCGTTCAGCATGCCCGGGCGCACCGACATCGACAAAACCGCGCCGCCGGGGGTCACATCGTCGATGGTCATGCCCAATCCGGCAGAGGCGGAATCTTGGGCGAACATCACCTCGGCACATTTGCGGGCGCGGGCTTCTGGGGTCATTCCATCGGGCCTTTGTGTTTCATTTTTCAGATTGGTTGCACAATTCTGTAACGCTTTCAAGAAATTTTGAGCGGCGCATTCGACCATGTCAGGGCTTGATTTGGCCCCCATCAGGGTCAACTGTAAAGCCATGAGCATAGAGCCCCCATCGCCGATCACGGCTTTCGAGCGCCCCGCCGAACAGGTCGCATTCCACCGCACGGAACTGTCGCTGATCCTATCGCTTTATGGCCGGATGGTCGCCGCCGGAGAGTGGCGCGATTATGGGATTTCCCACCTTAAAGAAGTGGCGGTCTTTTCAGTCTTTCGGCGCACGGCGGAGATACCGCTGTACCGGATCGAAAAGCGGCCCAAGCTGCGCAATCGGCAGGGCATGTATGCGGTGGTGGGCACCGGCGGGCAGGTGCTGCGCCGGGGCCATGACCTTAAAGCGGTGCTGCGTGTGTTAGAGCGTAAGCTGATCCGCGCGGTGGACTAAACGCCGGGGCGGCGATGTGCCGTCACCCGGCCGTCCCCGCCCGCCTCGATCCGGGCGATGGCGTCGGCGATGTTTTCATAGCTCACGGCCATCGCATGGGCATTGGCGTGGATCATCGTCTCGCCATCCACCACCAACGCGACATGGCCTTTCCAGAACAGCAGATCATTGCGCTGATAGGCGCCGCTGACGGGGGCGCCCACGGTCTTTTCCTGCTGGTCGCTGTCACCGGGGCAGGGGATGCCGCAGGCCAGCAGCGCCGCCTGCACGAGACCGGAACAATCAATCCCCCAGCGGCTGTTGCCGCCCCAAAGGTAGGGCGTGCCGAGGAACAGCGCCGCGATCTGCGCGGGGTCTTCCTCATGGCTGTCGATGGGGGCAAGGTGGCCGCGCGGGATATGGCCCTGCGGGGTCTCGGCGAAATCCTTGGTCTCTGCCCTGACCGTGACGCGCGCACCGTAGCTGAGGCTCAGCAGGTCGGGCGATTTTAGATCGGCGCTGACATAGGCATGGGTGGCGGGGACGCAGACACGGTGGGTGGCGTTGCGCGGTGTGCCAAGGGTGCTTTGCAGGACATAGCCGCAATAGCCATCCTTCTCGGCCTGCACATAGGCCCAGCCCGACGCCTCATGCAGGACGGTTACCTGCTCACCGAACAACACCTGCCGGTCGCGCGGCCCGTCGGGTCGACGGCAGAGGTCTGCCACCGGCACCGCCACCTGCGCGGCGCGGCTTTGGCTCGCCAGCGCCGGGTCTGGGGTGAGGCGTGGATCGCTCATGGCTTTAGCAGGGCAGGCAGTGCGGCATAGATCGCGCGGGTGCCTTGCCCGGTGCCGCCTTTGGGGCGGGCGGGGGCGTCGGCGGGCTGCCAGCCGTAGATGTCAAAATGGGCATATTTGCTCTCGGTCACAAAACGGCGCAGGAAAAGCGCTGCGGTGATCGACCCGGCGAACCCGCCCTTGGGCGCGTTGTCGAGGTCGGCGATGCCGGGCTCAATCAGCGCCTCGTAAGCGTCATGGAAAGGCATCCGCCAGACCGGATCGGCAGAGCCCGCAGCGGCGCTTTCCAAGGCCGAGACGAAAGCGGCATCGTCACTGTAATAAGGCGCAAGGTCCGGCCCCACGGCGACCCGTGCGGCCCCAGTGAGCGTCGCCATCGAGATGATCTGATCCGGTTTGTCCTCATCCGCCAGCGCCAGCGCATCGGCCAATACCAGACGCCCTTCGGCGTCGGTGTTGTTGATCTCTACCGTCAGCCCCTTGCGCGAGGTCAGGATGTCGCCGGGGCGGAAGGCGTTGCCGGAGACGGAGTTCTCCACCGCCGGGATCAGCACGCGCAGCTGCACCTCCATGCCGGTGGCCATGATCATATGCGCCAGCCCCAATACGGCAGCGGCCCCGCCCATGTCCTTTTTCATCAGCGCCATCGATGCACCGGGTTTCAGGTTCAGCCCGCCGGTGTCGAAACAGACGCCCTTGCCGACAAGCGTCAGCTTTGGCCCCTTGTCGCCCCACGCCATATCGATCAGGCGCGGCGCGCGGTCGGCGGCGCGGCCCACGGTGTGGATCATCGGCAGGTTGTTTTCCAAGAGCGCATCGCCGGTGATGACACCAATCTCCGCGCCATGCTGCTCGGCCAATTTGCGCGCGGCGGCTTCGAGATCGGGCGGCCCCATGTCAGAGGCGGGGGTGTTGATCAGGTCGCGGGTCAGCATCTCGCCCGTGGCAAGTGCGGTGATCTGCGCGGCGTCGATCCCTTCGGGCGCGACAAGCCGGGCCGCCAGTGGCGTCTGGTCGCGGTAGCGGTCAAAGCGGTAGCCTGCCAGCAGCCAGCCGAGCGCTTCATTCGCCGCTTGGTCCTCCGGCAGACCGCTTTCAATTCGGTAGTCCCCCGCAGGCAGCTTTGCCGCAGCGGCAGCAAGGTGAAAGCGGCCCCGCCGGCGCGCGGCTTCGGTGCCGTAGCCCACCAATGCCAGCGCGGGAGTGCCTTCCTCCCCCGGCACGACAAGCGCCTGACCAAGGCCGCCCGAAAAACCGCCGGCTTTCACCCATGCCTGCACAGCGCCGGGCTGATCGGCAAGCCAGCCTTCAAGCGCGGCTTCGCTCAAGACATGAAGCGGCAGGGCATTGGCGGAGGGGGTGGCGAATTCGGCGGACATGACAAACCTTTGCAAATCTGGATTTGCGCGCAGCCTACTCTTTCCATCGCCACCCGCAAGCGATCAGATCGTGAGGTCTGGCAAGTCCCAGATCGCAGTCAGCGACCGTTCCCCGCTGCGGATCAAGCGCGACAGCGTGGCGGCGGTGGCGATGTCATCCTTGGCATCAATACAGGCTATAACATCGGCCGCCACCTGCGAGACCAATGCCATGCCAATCTGCTCGGCAATGGCGATCAGACGATGCACGCTTTTGCGCAGCCCGGCGCGGTCTTGGCTCTGGTGCAGACTTTTGCAATGGGACATCCGCAAAGCCAATTCCTCCGACGCGCGACAGACGACATCTTCGGCCCCCACTTCTCCGAGTTGCGTGTAGAGCAGCCCAAGACAGTCTTGATCGACACGGATTTGTTCCATCGGGCGTATTTGCACAAGTTGCATCGTTGTCATCCTTCAATCAGCCCCCACGGCCATGTCGCAACATCACGCAAGATGGTGTGCAAAGGGTTGCGATGGTGGAGTCTTTTCTCTCGAATTCGTATGGTATTTGCGCTATCTGCGCTGAAACCGCTTCATGCATTAAGGGACGTTTACACATGGACAAGGCCAAGGCTCTGCCGTCGTATCTGTTGCAACGCTATCAAGGGTGGAAGGCGACCGGCTATGCCGAGAACCAGACATGGTACCGCCGATTGGCCGCTGAGGGGCAGCGCCCGCGCGCGATGGTGATCTCCTGCTGCGACAGCCGCGTGCATGTGACCTCGATCTTTGGCGCCGATCAAGGCGAGTTCTTCATTCACCGCAATATCGCCAACCTCGTCCCGCCCTATGAGCCGGATGGCAAACAGCACGGTACCTCGGCGGCGGTGGAATATGCCGTCAACGCGCTGAAGGTCGCGCATCTGATTGTGCTGGGCCATTCCAGCTGCGGTGGCGTCGCGGGGTGTATCCAGATGTGCAAAGGCAACGCGCCCGAGCTTGAGAACCAAGACAGTTTCGTGGGCCGCTGGATGGACCTGCTGCGCCCGAAATACGAGACGGTAGAAAAGGTCGAAGACGCGGCGGAGCAGCAGCTTTTGCTGGAGCGTCAGGCCGTGCTGACCTCGCTTGAGAACCTGATGACCTTCCCGTGGATCAAGGAAAAGGTCGAAGATGGCACGCTGAGCCTGCACGGCCTGTGGACGGACATCGGCGAGGGCAGCTTGGAATATTACGACGCCAAGGCAAAGACATTCGAGCCGGTTTGAGCCCATCGCAGATGCATGAGGCAGAGACGAAAAAGGGGGCCGTTTGGCCCCCTTTCTTATTCAGAACTGCGGCTGAACCTCAGCCTTTTTTCAGTACTTCGCGGCCCAGCAGTTCGGCGATCTGTACGGCGTTCAGGGCGGCACCCTTGCGCAGGTTGTCGCTGACGCACCACAGGTTGATGCCGTTGTCGATGGTGCTGTCCTGACGGATGCGGCTGATAAAGGTGGCGAAGTCACCCACGCATTCCACCGGCGTGACGTAGCCGCCGTCTTCGCGCTTGTCGATCACCATGAGACCCGGCGCTTCGCGCAGGATGTCGCGGGCTTCGGCTTCGTCGAGGTGGTCTTCGAATTCGATGTTGATCGATTCCGCATGGCCCACGAATACCGGCACACGCACGCAGGTCGCGGTGACTTTGATCGACGGGTCGACGATCTTTTTGGTCTCGGCGACCATCTTCCATTCTTCCTTGGTCGAGCCGTCTTCGAGGAAGACGTCGATATGCGGAATCACGTTGAATGCGATCTGCTTGGTGAACTTGCTGGCGGGCTTGTCATCGGTCGGGTTGTAGATGCTTTTGGTCTGATCCCAAAGCTCATCAATGCCTTCCTTGCCCGCGCCGGAAACCGACTGGTACGTCGAGACGACGACGCGCTTGATCTTGGCGCGGTCGTGCAGCGGCTTCAGCGCCACGACCATCTGCGCGGTCGAGCAGTTGGGGTTGGCGATGATGTTTTTCTTGGAATAGCCGTGCACGTCCTGCGGATTCACCTCGGGCACGATCAGCGGCACGTCTTGGTCATAGCGGTAAAGCGACGAGTTATCGATCACCACGCAGCCCGCCTTCGCAGCGGCGGGGGCGTATTTCTTGGTCGCTTCGGAGCCCACGGCAAAGAGCGCCATGTCCCAGCCAGTGAAGTCGAAAGTGTCGAGGTCTTTGGTCTTGAGGGTCTTGTCCCCAAAGCTGATTTCCGAACCCAGCGAACGGCGGCTGGCCAGGGCCACGATCTCGTCCACGGGGAACTGACGTTCCGCGAGGATGTTCAACATTTCACGGCCCACATTGCCTGTGGCACCGACGACGGCGACGCGATAACCCATCTGATTACTCCAGTCTGTCCAATTAAATTTGACGCCATTTAACGTGCCTGCGGGGCATTGGCTAGGGCCAGCCGCGCGCAGACCGGGCAGGGCGCCGCTCTGCCGGGGTTAAAGAACCTTGATGACGTCCTTGTTGATCGCCAGCATATAGCCACGCCGGGCGATGTTTTTGACCAGCAGTTCCGACACCAATTGATTGCCTAATGTGTCGCGCAAACGTTTGATCCGCGTGGCCCCGGCGGCCTCATCGCAATCGGCGGGGCTGCGGCCAGAGATCATGCCCTCGATCTCGGAGCCTGACAGTACGTCGTCATCCATCCGCGCTTCGGCGAGAACTGACATCGTCTCCATCGCCGCTGCGGTCAGTTTGAATCCGAGGTTATTAAGGTAAACGGTGTTTTCTTCGCGGCTGATCAGCAATGAGTTCACCTGAATGCCCGTCCGCTCGATCTGCGCCATGCGACGGTTGAAGCCGACGAGCATGATCAGAAACACCATCGCCGCGATCAGCATCGCGCTGGCAAAGACCAGCAAGACCACGATCACAATGCGATAGCTGGCCAATGTCTCGGAAAATGCGGTGCCGGACTGGGCGAGGATTTCGAGCAGCTTGATCTCGGCTTGGGTGGTCAGATCGTCATTTTCGATAAAAATCCGCTCAACCCGCGCGTTAAAGGCATTGGCATCGGGCAGCGCCCAAAGCAGCAACGCCGCCCCGGCCAGCAACACCAGCACGACGGCGGCAATGCCACCGCCTACGAAACGCCCGCCAAATCTGCGCATGTCAGAAGCGGAGGTAGAATGTTCCTGCACTGTCTTTCCTTTGATCCAGACCTTCGTCGCCGAATACGGAGAGGATATTCAACAATGTCCAGCCCTCCGCCGCAAGTCGTGGCGTGAGTTCGGCCTTGGCGCCGGCGGCATCGCAGGCATCATTAATCTGCGCCACCCCATAATGGAGGCGCAGCGGATTGTCTTGCTTGGCCTTATAATCGGCATAGCAGCCAGCCGTTGCCATCGCGGGCAGGGCCACAGTGACCGCCAGCGCGGTCATCAGGGTGAAACATGCGTTTTTCATACATTTTTAATGCGCGTTTGCCCGCTGATATTCAATAACTAAGGTGTTTTCGGCCTCTTGTTATTCGATAACGACCCCCTGTTATTGCCTGTCTTTGGCCCTCTCCCCAATTTGCTGGCATCAACAGACACGAAAACTCAGACACGGCCCCCGAGCGTTGGCCGCAGACGACAAAGGGCGCAGGACACCGCGCCGATAACAAGAAGGGACCAGACCCATGTACCGCAAGTTCATTGCTACCATCGCCGCTCTGTCGGTTGCCATCACCGCTTTTGGTGCCCGCGACGCCGCTGCCGATGAAAAGGAAGTGCTGCGCACCCTCGCCGCGATTGCGGGCGTCGCGATCGTGGGCAAGATGATCTACGACAATAACAAAGAGCGCAAAGAACGCGAGACCGTGACCCGCCGTCGTGCCGCCCCGGTTTATGAAGCGCCACGCTATTACCCCACGGTTTCCGAGCGGCCCCGTTTGCGCCCCTATGTTGATCGGCGCCCGCAGCCCCGTCGCACTGCCCGGACATCGCCCAAGCGCGAAGTGCGCCCCCTGCCTGAGCGGGTGGATCGCAAGCTGCTGCCGCAGCAGTGCTTCCGCAGCTTTAACGGCGAAGACGGCAAGGTGATGATGTTTGGCGAACCCTGCCTTGAAAAGAATTACGCCCAAGTCGACCGTCTGCCCAACTATTGCGCCAAGCGCGTGAAGACGGCGGACGGCGCGCGCTACGGCTATGATGCCCGCTGCCTGCGCGACTCGGGTTACAGCTTGGCCCGTCGGTAACACCGGCGTGCCTTGACCGAGCGGCACGTCCCTGTCGCTCGGGTGTTGAAAGGGGGGGTGTTCGGGCGCTTCCCCTTTCTCTTTTTTGTTGCACCTTTTCGGCGCATGCGGTTTCACCGCCTCCATGATACCAGACTTTGAATTTGAACGCGGCGCGGCTGCCCGCGGCTTTCGCACCATCGCCGGGGTGGACGAAGTAGGTCGCGGCCCGCTGGCCGGTCCCGTCACAGCCGCTGCCGTGGTCTTTACCGAAGGGCAGATCCCCGAGGGGCTGAACGATTCTAAAAAGCTGACCGCCCGCGCCCGAGAGCGGCTCTATGATGAGATCATGTCGGTGGCCGTGGTTTGCGTGGCCCATGCTACCGTCGAAGAGATCGAAGAACACAACATCTTGCGTGCCAGCCATCTGGCGATGACCCGCGCACTCGCCGGATTGGCCTGCGTGGCGGACTACGCATTGATCGACGGTAATATGCTTCCGCGCGATCTGAGCCTTCCGGCGCAACCTGTGGTGAAGGGTGACGCCCGCTGTCTGTCGATCTCAGCCGCCTCTATCGTTGCCAAAACCGTGCGCGATAACCTCATGGTGGATTTAGCGCAACAGCATCCCGGCTATGGCTGGGAAACCAATATGGGCTACGGATCGAAAAGCCACATGGCTGCCCTCCGGGATCTTGGTGTGACCCCACACCATAGACGTTTGTTCAAACCCGTACACAATATCTTGTATCAAGCCAATTTGTTAACCGATTGATTCAAAAAAGAAATTGACCACGAATCGTTGATGGCCCATTTTATCCACAACCAATGAGCGCTTAAGCGCCGGGTAATGAGGCAGAGATATGAAAACGATGACAAAGGGCGCTGCGGCGCTTCCCTTGAACACTATTGTTGCGGGCGATTGCATTGAGGCAATGAACGCCCTCCCAGCAGAGTCGGTGGATCTGATCTTCGCGGATCCGCCCTACAACTTGCAGTTGCGGGGTGATTTGCATCGCCCGGACAACTCCAAGGTCGATGCAGTTGATGACGAATGGGACCAATTCGCCAGCTTCAAAGCCTATGACGATTTCACCCGCGCTTGGCTGAAAGCCGCGCGGCGTTTGCTGAAACCCGATGGCGCGATCTGGGTGATCGGCAGCTATCACAACATCTTCCGTGTCGGCGCGGCATTGCAGGATCAAGGTTTCTGGATCCTCAACGATGTGGTTTGGCGCAAGTCCAACCCCATGCCGAACTTCCGCGGCAAGCGCTTTACCAACGCCCATGAAACGATGATCTGGGCAGGTAAGAGCGAGAACAGCAAATATACTTTCAACTACGAAGCGCTGAAGGCGCTGAACGAAGGCATCCAGATGCGCAGCGATTGGGTGCTGCCGATCTGCACCGGCCATGAGCGTCTGAAGGACGAAGCAGGCGACAAGGCACATCCGACGCAAAAGCCCGAAAGCCTGCTGCACCGCATTCTCGTAGGCTCGACCAACCCCGGCGATGTGATTCTCGATCCGTTCTTTGGCACCGGCACCACCGGCGCTGTCGCCAAGATGCTGGGCCGTGATTTTATTGGCATTGAGCGCGAGGAATCTTACCGCAAGGTTGCCGAAAAACGCATCTCGATGGTGCGCAAATTCGACAACGAAGCGCTGCAAACCACCACCTCCAAACGTGCCGAGCCGCGTGTGCCTTTCGGCCAGTTGGTCGAGCGCGGCATGCTGCGCCCGGGCGAGAACCTCTATTCTATGAATGGCCGGCATAAGGCCAAGGTCCGTGCCGATGGCACCCTGATCGGCAGCGATGTCAAAGGGTCGATCCATCAGGTGGGCGCGGCCTATGAGAAAGCGCCAAGCTGCAATGGCTGGACCTATTGGTGCTACAAGAAAGACGGCAAGAATGTCCCCATCGACATTCTACGTCAGCAGATCAGAGCCGAAATGGCCAACTGATCCACCCACAGACATTCGAACACCGCCGGCACCCGTGGCCCCTCTGCGTGAGGGGCAGCCACACGGGTGCCTACCTTGACCCCGCTCCATGGCGGGGTTTTTTTGTTGGATCGGCCTAATGCAACCGCCCTTTTCGCGCCTGAAAGTCCCGCAGTGCGGCGGTCAGGTAGCGGGCGTCGAACTCAGAGTTAGAGCACCGCGGCAGAGGCCGCCTTCTCCCAAATGATAGGGGAGGACCAATTCTTTAGCTTAATGACGGGTGTCTACGTGCCAGTCGACGCAGGCCAGCTCAAACGCGAAATTCGCGCAATACCACTCCACTGGTAACAATCGCAGCCTAAAGCCGGGGTAGGGGATTGCTGGCCTTGTTGTAGGCTTTCCAGTCGGTGATCTCAGGGTAGTACATTTCGCGCCATTTGCGCACGCGGGGGTTCATGATGCGCCGCCACAGCGGGGGCAGCATCGCGGCCATTGTCATTACCGGATAGCCATAGGGCAGCTGTGGCGCGTCGCCGGTGCCGTAGGTCTGCAAGACCGGGAAACGTCGGTCGGGTTTGTAGTGGTGATCGGAATGGCGTTGCAGGTTGATCAGCAGCCAGTTTGACGCTTTATGCGCCGCGTTCCACGAGTGGCGTGGCTGGACGTGCTCATATTTCCCGCCGCCCAGATGCTTGCGTGTGAGCCCGTAGTGTTCGATGTAATTGACCAGCTCCAGCTGCCATATCGCGACCCCAGCCTGCACGAGGAACAGACCGAGCCCGCTCCAACCGCCCAAGACCAGCGCCAGCAACAAGAAGGTGGCTTGCAGCGCCCAGTATTTGAAAAACGGATTGGCCGGATCGGTCCAAGGCAGCCCCTTGCGCGCCAGCATGTTTTTCTCCGCTTGGAAGGCCGAGGTCAGCGACTCGCGCAGCACGCGGGGGTAGAAGCGGTGGAATCCTTCGTTATAACGCGCCGTTACCGTGTCGCGCGGGGTGCCGACATGGCGGTGGTGCACCAGCAAGTGCTCGGATCGAAAATGCGAATAGAGCACCATCGCCAGCAATGTGTCCGCCAATAGGCGTTCGGTCTTGTTCCGCTGGTGCATCAGCTCATGGCTATAGTTGATGCCGATGGTGCCGGTGATCACGCCAACGCCGAAGAAAAGGAATATCCGCTCTGCCGTGTCTAGATGTCCGGCGCGGGTGGCATAGTAGATCAGTCCGAAAACAGTGAGAAATTGCAGCGGCGCCCAGATCAGCGTGACAAGGCGGTACCAATAGAGGTCATCTTCGGTGGCCTCTAGGTCCGCGTTGTCGAGGTTCAGCCCCAGCACCGCGTCGAGCATTGAAAACAGATACCACGTGACCAGCGGCAGGAGCGCAATGGTCCAGCCGCCCTGCATGGCACAGAACCACGCCAGCGGGATCAGCAACAGCGACATCCAGAATGGCAGCGCCCGCGACAGGCGAGCGAGGTCTTGTGGAGAGATAATCCGGTTTGCCATGGGTCACCTTGCTGTTTCGCGCCAGATATACCGCAGTTCAGTCGGCGCTCAAAGCCTGACGCGGCGCTAGCGCGTCAGGTCGAAGGCTTTGCGCATTACGGTAGGCAGATCACTGGGGCTGAATTGATTTTGGCCGATGAACTCGCCGTTTCGGGGCGCGGTATCATGGCCGACCCGCGCGTGCTGCACCGTCAACATCAGATGGAAATGGGTAAAGGTATGGCGCACCTCGCCGGGCAGGGGCTGCCAATCGGCGGCCAGCGGCGGCGTGCCTTCGGGGCGCGGCTCGGATGCGTCTACCCAGTCGGAGCCGGGCCAGCCAAGCATGCCGCCGAGCAGCCCCTTATCGGGCCGCGTCTCTAACAACCAAGCACCGTCCTCGCGCTGCGCCAGATAGACCGTGCCGTGCCGCACCGGTTTCGGCTTTTTTGGGGTCTTCTTAGGCAAAAGCGCCGCCGTGCCTTCCGCCCGCGCAGCGCAGGGATCACGCCACGGGCAGATACCGCAGGCGGGGGACTTTGGCGTGCAGATTGTAGCGCCCAGATCCATCACCGCTTGGGCATAGTCTCCGGGCCGGTCCTGCGGGGTTAGCGCGACGGCCCGCGCCATCAGCTCGGGCTTCGCAGCGGGCAGGGGCGTGTGGATGTCATAGACCCGCGCCATCACCCGCTCGACATTGCCATCAAGCACCGCATGGGGCAGATCGAACGCGATGGAAGAAATCGCCGCCGCCGTATAAGGTCCGATCCCCGGCAATCTCAGCAGCGCGTCGTGATCCGCCGGGAAGCTGCCGCCATGCTCGGCCACCACCGCACGCGCGCATTTCAACAGATTGCGGGCGCGGGCGTAATAGCCAAGGCCCGCCCATTCGGCCATCACATCGGCATCCTCGGCGGCGGCAAGGGCGGCGACATCCGGCCAGCGGGCGGTGAACCGCGTGAAATAGTCCTTTACCGTGGCCACGGTGGTCTGCTGCAACATGACCTCGCTCAGCCAGATGCGGTAGGGATCGGGCGTGACACCTGCCATCCGGTCGTGCGGCGGCACCCGCCACGGCAGGGCGCGGGCGTGGGTGTCGTACCATTCCAGCAGGATCGGCGGCAGCTTGCTGACGGATGTCTTCTCACGCAATGTTTAGGCCTTTCCACAGGGCAGGGGCTGGTGACGCTGGGGCAAATGGTTATGTATGTCAGCACATTCGGGAAACAAAGCCATGCCGCCACGTCGTACAACTACAAAAGGGTTTAAACGCACCGACAGCCTGCTCTCGCAGCAGATTCGCAAGGCAAGCGAGACCCGTGGCTTTGCGCAATCGCGTCTGTTGACCCATTGGACCGAGATCGTGGGCGAAGCGACCGCCGCCATCTCACGCCCGGTTGAGGTCAGCTATGGCCGCAAGGAAGGCATCGGTGCCACGCTGACCTTGCTGACCACCGGGGCCAATGCGCCCATGCTCGAGATGCAAAAAGAGCAACTGCGCGCGCGGGTCAACGCGGTCTACGGCTACAACGCCATCGCGCGGGTGCGGATCACCCAGACAGCGGCGACAGGCTTTGCCGAAGGGCAAGTGGCGTTTGATCATAAACCCAAGCGCGAAAAGACCGCTCCGAGCCCTGCATTGCAACGCAAAGCAGCCGAAGCCGCTCAGCCCGTGGCCGACGAAGGGCTGCGCGCAGCCCTTGCACGTCTGGGCGAGAACATATTGAACAAGAACCAAAGCTGACCAACCTAAAGCTGACCAACCTAAAGCTGACGTAACAGACAAAGGAACATCTCATGAATCGCAGAAACGTAATCCTTGGCGGTCTCGCCACACTCGGCGTCGGTGGCTGGTTTGCCGCAAGCAGCTTCGGCTCCTCCCCCCTTGGCAGCACCGCGCTGACACCTTTCGTTGGGGCCGCGAACGCGCAAACGACCGAAGCCGATGTGGATACCTCAGGCATCACCGAGATGGTCATGGGCGATGAAAACGCGCCGGTGACGATGATCGAATACGCCTCCTTCACCTGCCCGCATTGTGCGACCTTCCACAACGATACCTTCAAAAAGCTGAAGGCCGATTACATCGACAGCGGCAAGGTCAAGTTCATCTACCGCGAAGTCTATTTCGACCGCTACGGTCTCTGGGCCTCCATGGTGGCGCGCTGCGGCGGTCAGGAGAAGTTCTTTGGCATCGCCGACTTGATCTACAAATCGCAAAGCGAATGGACCCGCGCGGGCGAACCTGCCGCCATCGTCGACGAGCTGCGCAAGATTGGCCGTCTGGCTGGCCTTGACAACGAGACGTTGGACGAATGCCTGAAAGACGGTGAAAAAGCCGAGGCGCTGGTGGCATGGTACACCGAGAACTCCAAAGAGGATGACATTTCAAGCACACCGAGCTTTGTCATCGACGGCAAAAAACACTCCAACATGTCCTATGCTGACATGAAGGAAATCCTCGACGAAGCGCTGGCTGGCTAATGACCGCCCCGCTTGCAGGACTGAAAGTCGTCGAATTGGCGCGTGTTCTGGCCGGCCCTTGGGCCGGTCAGACACTGTCGGACCTCGGATGCGAGGTGATCAAAGTGGAAAGCCCGGCGGGGGATGACACCCGCCAATGGGGCCCGCCCTTCGTCACCCGGGACGAGGATGTTACCGCCTCCTATTTCCATTCGACGAACCGGGGCAAAGCCTCCGTCACCGTCGATTTCCGCACTGAGGAAGGTCAGGCGCAGGTCAAAGAACTTTTGGCCGATGCGGATATTCTGATCGAGAATTTCAAGACCGGGGGATTAGCGAAATACGGGTTGGATTATGCCAGCCTGTCTGCGCAATTTCCCAAGCTGATCTATTGTTCGATCACGGGTTTCGGCCAAACTGGCCCTTACGCTCATCGCGCGGGCTATGATTTCATCATCCAAGGCATGTCTGGCCTGATGTCGATCACCGGGGAGCCGGACGGCCAGCCGCAGAAATCCGGCATGGCGATCACCGATATCTTTACCGGGGTCTATGCCAGTACCGCGATTCTGGCGGCGGTTCATCAGCGTCACCAAACCGGCGTGGGCCAGCATATCGACATGGCCCTGCTCGATTGCGCCGTGGCGATCACCGGCAATCAGGCGATGAACTATCTCACCACCGGCAAGGCGCCGACGCGGATGGGCAACGCGCATCCCAATCTGACGCCCTATGAGGTGTTTGAGTGTTCCGACGGCCATCTCATCATCGCCACGGGCAATGACGGGCAATATCAGCGCCTGTGTCAGTTGCTGGGGCTGGATGACATGGCCACCGCGCCCGAGTACCTCAAGAATGCCGACCGTGTCGCCAACCGGCCCGAGATGATCCGCCGCCTGACCGGGGCGACCCGTCTGCGCAGCCGCGATGATCTTTTGGCGGCGTGCGAAGCGCATGGCGTGCCCGCCGGGCCGATCAACGACATGGCCGATGTCATGGCCGATCCGCAGGTCGTGGCGCGGGGCATGCAGATCGAACTCGACGGTGTGCCGGGGCTGCGGTCGCCTTTCACCTTTTCAGGGGCCGAGCTTTCGCTGCACCGGCCCGCGCCGAAATTGGGCGAAGACAATAAGGCCTAAGGCGGTGGCAGCCTGTCCAGCGCTGTATGCAGCGCATTGCCTTCGGGCAGGGACAGGCGCACCGGCAGGGTCAGCACCTTTGCGCGGAACTCCATCGGCAGGCGCACCGCGTCTTTCTCGGTAGTGACGAGCTGCGCCCCGCGCATCGCGGCCTCGGTCTTTAGCCGCAGCATCAGTCGTGGCGTCAGTGGCTGGTGATCCTCCAGCGCCTCGGCGTGGAGGATCGTGGCCCCCAGCCCGCGCAGCGTGGCGAAAAACTTCTCAGGGTGGCCGATGCCTGCAAAGGCGAGCACTTGGGAATCCGACCAATCCATTCCGGTTTGCAGTGGGGCGAGTTCGGCGCGCGCGTGGGGGAGATCGGTCTTTGGCAGCCTTTCTGCAAAAGCTGCCTGCGCTGCGTCAGCCCCAATCGACAACAGTAAGTCAGCCCGCGCCAGCCCCGCCGCGACAGGCTCGCGCAACGGCCCGGCAGGCAGGCAGAGGCCGTTGCCAAACCCTTTGACCGCGTCCACCACGACGATGCTCAGATCCTGCACCAGCGCGGGGTTCTGAAAACCGTCATCCAGCACCACCACCGTGGCCCCCGCCGCCTCTGCCGCCCGCGCACCGGCTGCACGATCACGGGCCACCCAAACATCGGCGAATGCGGCGAGCAGCAGCGGCTCGTCGCCCACTTCATTCGCGCTGTGCTGTACGGGGTCAACCCGCACCGGCCCCTCCAGCGTGCCGCCATAGCCGCGTGAGACGACATGCGGGCGGTGGCCGCGCTCCAGCAGGTATTGCAGCACCGCCATCACCGTGGGCGTCTTGCCGGTGCCGCCCGCGTTGATATTGCCGACGCAGATCACCGGGATGCCCAAGCGCAGCGGCGTGCCGCTGGCCAGCCGCCGCGCGGTGGCCGCAGCATAAAGCACGCCTAACGGTTGCAGCAACCGTGCACGCCAGTCGGGGCGGGGCAGGTGCCAGAAATCAGGCGCGCGCATGGGATGCTCCCGCCTGTTCGTCGAGCCGGTCCTGCACCATTTCAATCACCCTATCGGCCAGTTCGGCCCCTTCGCTGATCACGTCCCAGCCCGCATGGGCCATGGTGGCGGCCTGATCCGGCGCGATCAACCGCGACACCGCGTTGCCAAGGGCGCCCGCGTCGTTGACGATCCGCGCCGCGCCTGCTGTCGCCAGCCGCCCGTAGGAGGGTAGGAAGTTCCTCACCTTGGGGCCGTAGAGCACCGCCGAGCCAAGCGCCGCCGCCTCAAAGGGATCGCAGCCGCCGTGGCCCGAGACCAGCGAAGACCCGAGGAAGGACACCGGAGCCACCCGAAAGAACAGCCCCCGATCGCCCGGATCGTCCGCCACCATGACCTGCGTCGTCTCGTCAGGGTAGGGGTCATCGCCCCATCGCACCGTGGTGAAGCCGCGCGCACGGGCGCGATCATAGGCGATATCGGCGGTCGGGTAGTCATGGGTGTGCAAGATGAGCAGCAACCGATGCGACAGGCGCAGTGCTTGGCGATGGGCGGTGAGTATGACCGGTATCTCTTCGGCCAGCACCTGCGTCGCATACCAGACCGGACGCCCGACCAGACAGGCCGACATATCCGCCAGATCCGATTCCGCGCAGCGCAGCGCCTGACCGCCGCCCAGCAGCGGCGATGTCACCTCTCCCTTGCTGCGCGGCAGGCCCAGTTGCACGAGACGGCGCAGCACGGCGGGGGAGCGGGCCAGCACCTGTTCGAAAGCCCCTAGCAACTGCCGCGTCACATCAGGCAGCCAGCGGTCCCGTCGGCCATCGAAACCGGCGCTGTCGGCGTCGATCATCATCATGGGGCAGCCGCGCTCTGCGGTTTCCAACACGAGGTTGGGCCTCAGCCCGCCCCATGTCCACAGGCAGAAATCGGGCCGCCAGTGGTCAAGGAACCGCGCGACATTGTCGGGGTGTTCGCCGGGGGCAGGGAAGATGAACAGATCGCGCGTGTCGCAGATT
Organism: Sulfitobacter sp. SH24; assembly: GCF_965641895.1. Lineage (NCBI taxonomy): Bacteria > Pseudomonadati > Pseudomonadota > Alphaproteobacteria > Rhodobacterales > Roseobacteraceae > Sulfitobacter > Sulfitobacter sp. SH24. The sequence continues at coordinate 3,057,531 of NZ_OZ282575.1, read as the reverse complement.
GGCAGGTCTTGCGCAGCCGCGCTTTCCGAAAGGGTGACCAGCACCGCGACCCGGTCGCGCATCGCCATGAACCGTTTGGCAAGGTCAAGCACGGCCAGCACGTTGCCCGCCTCGGCGGCATGCATCCAGACCAGCTCCCCTTTGGGGCGGGGGGCATAGGGCGGTGCGTCTTCGGCCCCGCCGCGGCGCACGAGGGCGCGATAGGCTGCAAGCCCCAGCGACCGCGCCGCCATGGTGGTTTATTCCAGCTCTTCGGTGGGTGAGGCCGAGGTCTCTTCGTCGCGCAGGCGGTGCAGATGGGCGATGTAATAGCGCATATGCGCGTTATCCACGGTCCGGTGCGCTTCGGATTTCCATGCGTCATAGGCGCTGGCGTAGTTGGGGAAGATCCCGACGATATGGATGTCGTCGACGTTCTTGAACGCGTTCTTGGTCGGATCGACAAGTTCGCCACCGAAAACAAGGTGCAGGCGTTGGGTCATGGAGCTGTCCTTTGATCTGTCAAAGCTGCGGTGCTGCGCATAGTGCCTAGCAGATGGGGCCGGTCACGCAAGGGCGTCAATCAGCGCGCGCTGCACCATTGGGCCACCCGCCACGATGCCATCGACACGCGGGTCCGGGTTGTTGAACCTAAGCGGCGCGCCCTTGGTGGTGGCGCAGGTGCCGCCCGCCTCGGCCACGATCAGCGTCCCTGCGGCGATGTCCCATTCCCATGTACGGCGCAGGGTGATCATCGCGTCAAAAGACGCATCGGCCACAAGCGCCATGCGGTAGGCAAGCGAGGGACGGTAGCTGCGTTTGAACACAGGCGGTGCGCCGCCGTGCCAGCGTTCGGCCACCAGCGCGGGGCGGGCGGCAAGTACAGTCGCCTCGGCCAGATCGCTCACCTCGGAGGTACGGATCGGCGTGCCGTTCAGCGTGGCCCCACCGCCCCGGCTGGCAGCATAGAGCATGTCGCGCATCGGCAGGTAGACCACCGCCGCCGTGACCTGACCCGCCTCGGCAATCGCCAGCGAATGCGCCCATGTGTCGGAGCCTTCGACGAAACTGCGGGTGCCGTCGATCGGGTCGATGATAAAGACCCGTTCATGCCCCAGCCGTTCGGTATTGTCCTCGGTCTCCTCCGACAGCCAGCCATAGCCGGGCCGTGCGCCGCGCAGTTCCGCGAGCAACAGATCGTTCACCGCCAGATCGGCCTCGGTTACCGGTCCTGCGTTATCGGGCTTGTCCCAGCGTTTGGCCGTGGCCCCGACAAAGCCGCGCGCGACCGCACCCGCCTTGCGGGCCGCGTCGATTAAAAGGGCGAGGTCATCCTCAGGCACCGGCAAGGGTCATTCCCGGCACCAGCAGCGAGGGCACAACGCGGCTCAGATGGGTGCGTGCATCATTGGCGGGGATCATCGCCCGCAGCATGTCGCGCAGATTGCCCGCGATGGTGCATTCGTTGATCGCATGGGTGATCTCGCCATTCTCGACCCAGAGGCCCGAGGCCCCACGCGAATAGTCGCCCGTGTTGGGGTTGATCGTGCTGCCGATCATCGAGGTCACCAAAAGCCCCGTGCCCATCTCAGCGATCAGATCGTCGCGGCTGGCCTGCCCTTGGGTCAGCGCGATGTTCCAGTTGGAGGGCTGAGGGCCAGAGCCGGGGCCCCGCGCGGCGTTGCCGGTGGGGGTAAGCTCCAGCTTGCGGGCCGTGGCAAGGTCGAGCGTCCAGCCTTGCAGGATGCCTTTTTCAACGATGGCCCGTTGCTGGGTCGGCAACCCTTCGGCATCGAAAGGACGTGAGCCGGTGGCACGGATGCGGGACGGGTCTTCGATCAGGGACAGACCTTCGGGCAGCACCTGCTCCCCCATCGCATCGCGCAGGAAGGACGCCCCGCGCGAAATCGCCTGACCGTTGATCGCGCCCAGCAGATGCCCGATCAGCGACGCGGCGATGCGTTCGTCGAACAGCACCGGATAGCTGCCGGTCGGTGGTTTGCGCGCACCCAGCCGCGCCAGCGCGCGTTCGCCTGCACGTGCACCGATGTCCCCGGCATCCCGCAGGTCAGCCTGAAAGATGCGGCTGTCGCCGTCGTAATCCCGCTCCATCCCCGTGCCGCTGCCGGCGATGGCGACACAGGACAGCCCGCGTTCGCTGCGGGCGTAGCCGCCCTCGAAGCCGTTGGTCGCGGCGAGGTAAATCTCTTGCGCGCCATAGCCTGCGCCCGCCGATTGCACCTGACTGACGCCTTTCACGGCCAGCGCGGCGGCTTCGGCGCGGGCGGCGTCATCTTGCAGGGTTTCGGGGGAGGGTTCGGGCGTTGGATCGCAAAGCTCCAGCCCTTCGGCATCGCGGCGGGCAGAGAGTTGATCGGGATCGGCCAGCCCGGAATAGGGGTCTTCGGGTGCTTCGCGAGCCATGGCAACAGCGCGTTCGGCCATTTCATCAATCGTGCGCGACGATGTGTCAGAGGCCGAAACATTGGCCGAGCGGTGCCCGACGAAAACCCGCAGACCGATGTCCGTCCCCTCGGAGCGCTCCGCCTGTTCCAGCGCCCCGCCGCGCACCTCGATCGAGACAGAGCTTGCCGTGATCGCCATTGCATCGGCCGCATCCGCACCGGCCTTGGTGGCCGCCTGCAAAAGGGACTTGGTCAATGCATCAAGGGCTTCTGGCATGGTTTGGCTCCGCTTGGGTTGCAAAAGGGGTAATCCCCCGCCCCGCAGGGGGCAAGGGCAACGCTGTATTTCCCCAGTTGAGAGAGCGCGGGAAAGCCAGCGCTGTGGGGTTATTTGATTTGCTGACCATTGGCGAGGATGCCGCCGTCTTCGGTAAATTCAATCTTTGAGGTCAAGGAATCTTCGCCGTCGCCCGGTACGGTAAAGAGACCCATCATCATCCGCGCGCCCATTGCCTGCTCTTGTGGGACCAGACCCATGGTCACCAATTTATCGAGCAATGTCACGCCGCCGATCAGCGACAGGTCCAGCGAGCCGACGGGTTGGGGCATGCCGGGGGCGCCGCTCATGCCGTCGTTGTCGAATGTGATGGCGCCCGTCGCGTCGAATTCAGCGCCAGCAAGGTCAAGGGTGACCTCATTCACGGTCAACTCGTGAATCTCTGCCGGTGCCTGATCGCCCATGGTGGATGCGACTTCGGGGTCCAGCAATTCAAACAGCATCTTGGCCTTGCCCGAAATATCGACGACCAATGTCGCCGGATCGCGGGGCAGTTGGCCGGTGGGGTCAAAGATGCCCCAAATCATGTCCGACATTTCAAAACTGTCGAGCGTGACGCCGAAGGCGAAGTCTTGCGGCTCGTCAGTCACCATGATCGGCATCTTCATGTCAAAGGCGCTTTCGGCCATGCTGAACTGGATTGGGAAGGGCATGTCAGCGGCGGTGACATTGACATCGATGTCCTGCTGGCCGCCCTTATAGGCGAGCCCCTCTGGCCCCATGCTGACACCCAGCTTCGCGCCCGAAGAACTGCTGATCAGGCCGAAGTCGCCATTTTCTGGGTCTGAAACTTCCATCTCGGTGCTGCCCGCCCCAGCGGTAAAGCTGCCGTCAAAGGTCAGGCCTGCGCGCATCATCGCGGCCATATCCGAACCCGCGTCGATCATCGGCAATGCGCCGCTGCCGTCAAACACAACCTGTGCCAAACCACCGTTCATCGCGACGCGCGCCGGGTCATCGGGGGTCTTCATCACTACGTCATATGTCAGGTTGTAGATGCGGCCCGATTGCTCATAGCTGCGCGTCTCGGTGCCGCTCATTTCAGTCCGGCTGCTGACGCCGGTCCCGGTTAGGCTGAACTTGGCCTGCTCTTCAGTGTAGCTTTGCTCGCCAACCTTCAGACCCGCCAGCGTGAGCGAGATCGTGTCGGCGGCATAGTTATATTGCAGCGCATCAGGGCTGCCGCTGGCGCGCATTACCGGGGCGGTCTGGGTGTAGTTTAGCACCATCGACACCGGCTCATCCTCGGGTGTTTCGGGGGCTACGTTGATGGTCATCGGCATCACATCAGGCATAAGGATGTTAACCGCGCCGTCGCTCTCTTGCTCAAAGTTCAGCGTGCCGAGGGACATGGAGAAATCGCCGCCGTCTTCGGCCATGTCCATTTTCAGGGTCACGTCGCTTACGGTAAGGTCATCCCCTTCCGTGGCCTCTTGGGCTTCGACCTGATAGCCCATGCGCTCCATATATTGGCGCCAGTCGCCCCAGACTTCTGCCGGGGTCAGATCGGCCCAAAGGGTCGTCGATGCCAGCGTAACCGGGAGGGAGAGAAACAGCGATGCTGTGGGAATGCGGGACATCAGAAAATCCTTTTCGGCAATGAGTTAGGCGCAGAGTCTGCCATTCCCTGCGCAGGGTCAAGCCACGCGAGGCTGGACCCTGATTGATCGGCGGATTACCACAGCACTTAAGCAATGACAAAGTTAGCGGAAGGATCATCACATGGATATGACAGGCAAGACGATCATGATTACCGGCGCCAGCCGGGGCATCGGCGCTGCGGCCGCGCGTGTCTTTGCCAAAGCGGGCGGCAATGTGGCCCTGCTTGCACGCAGTCAGGATGCCATCGCCGATTTGGCGGGGGAGTTGGGCAAACAGGCCATCGCCATCCCTTGCGATGTGACCCGCTATAACGAGATGTCCTCGGCGGTGGAAACAACCCGGCAGGCATTTGGCGGGCTGGATGTCTTGATCAACAACGCAGGCGTCATCGACCCGATCTCACCTTTGGCCGAAGCCGAGCCGACCGAGTGGGCCAAGGCCGTCGACATCAATGTGACCGGCGTCTTCCATGGGATGCGTGCAGCCCTTCCGGTGATGAAAGACGGGGGCGGCGGCACGATCCTCACGATCTCTTCCGGGGCGGCCCACGGTCCGGTCGAGGCATGGAGCCACTACTGCGCCTCCAAGGCCGCGGCGAATATGCTGACCCAATGCCTGCACCACGAAGAGGGCGGCAATGGCATCCGCGCCATCGGCCTGTCACCCGGCACGGTCGCGACCGACATGCAGCGCGACATCAAACAAAGCGGCGTAAACCCGGTAAGCCAGCTTGACTGGGACGTACATATCCCCGCCGATTGGCCTGCGCGGGCTCTGCTGTGGATGTGTGGCCCCGAAGCGGATCGTTTCTTGGGCGATGAGATTTCCCTGCGGGACGAAGACATCCGCAAGGCGGTGGGCCTCATATGATCGAGCTCGACCGCGCAGGCGACATCTGGACCATCACGGTCAACCGCCCCGACAAGGCCAATTCCCTGACCCATGCCATGCTGGTCGAACTGGCCGAGATTATGGAAGCGGCGCAGACCGCCCGCGCGGTAATCCTCACGGGGCGTGGCAAGGTGTTCAGCGCCGGGGCCGATCTTGACGAGGCCCGCGCGGGACTTGCCAAATCGGATGTTTGGGAACGTCTCTCGGGCGCGGTGGCGGCCTTGCCGGGGCTGAGCATCGCCGCCCTTAACGGCACGCTGGCGGGTGGTGCGATGGGCATGGCGCTGGCCTGCGATCTGCGCATCGCGGTGCCGGGGGCGAAGTTTTTCTATCCGGTGATGAAGCTCGGTTTTCTGCCGCAGCCTTCGGACCCGGCACGGATGGCGGCGCTCATCGGCCCTGCGCGAACCAAGCTGATGTTGATGGGCGGGCAAAAGATCACGGCGGAAGAAGCGCTGGCCTTTGGCCTGATCGACCGCATCGTTGAAGGGGACGACCTGCTTACCCACGCCGCCCAGCTCGCCGCTGATACACTTGCAGCACCTGCCGAGATCGCCAGCGGCATCAAAGAAATGTGCGCGCCAGAGGGCGGCGTCTTCGACCCGCAGACCCGTCGATGAAGAGCGCGCTGGTTATCGGAGGCGGCCCCGCCGGGTTGATGGCGGCAGAGGTCATGGTGAATGCAGGGCTGTCGGTGACGCTCTGTGAAGCAAAACCCTCGGTTGGGCGGAAGTTTCTAATGGCGGGCAAATCCGGGCTGAACTTGACCAAGGCAGAGCCGTTCGACCCGTTCCTCGCAGCCTTTCAGGAGGCAAGCCCCGCCCTGCGTCCGATACTTAAGGCGTTTGATGGCCAAGCGGTGCAGGATTGGGCTGAAGGGCTCGGGCAAGAGGTCTTTACCGGCTCAACCGGACGCGTGTTTCCCCGCGCAATGAAAGCTTCCCCTTTGCTGCGCGCTTGGCTGGCGCAGCTGGCCGAGCGTGGGGTGACGATCAACACCCGCTGGCAGTGGCAGGGCTGGGACGGGGATGCCTTGGGCTTTGATACGCCGGGTGGCCGGGAAGTGGTCGATCCCGATGTGACCGTGCTAGCCCTTGGCGGTGCAAGTTGGCGGCGGCTTGGCGCAACGGGGGCATGGGCGCCTCTTCTCGCGGAGCGCGGGGTGGCCCTGCGGGATTTCGCCCCGGCCAATGTCGGGCTGCTGGTCGATTGGTCGCCGCATATGACCCGCCATTTCGGCGCGGCGCTAAAGGGGGGGGCATGGTCTGCCGGCCCCTACCACTCTCGCGGGGAGGCGGTGATCTCAGCCAAAGGGCTGGAGGGTGGTGGCATCTATTCCGTCTCGCGCGGGCTGCGTGAAGGACATGGGCTGGCGCTTGATCTGTTGCCGGACTTGCAGGTTGGCGACGTGGCGGCGCGTCTGGCGAAACCGCGCGGCAAGGACAGTCAGGCGAACCACCTGCGCAAGCGGTTAAAACTGACCCCCGCACAGATTGCGCTGCTCCAAGAAATGGCGCGCCCGCTGCCGCAGGATGCCGAAGCTCTGGCCGCCTTGCTAAAGAACCTGCACATCGCCCACGCCGGATTGCGCCCCATGGATGAGGCGATTTCGACGGCGGGGGGCATTCGGCTCGACGCGCTTGACGACGGGCTGATGCTGCGCGAGGTGCCGGGCGTCTTTGCCGCCGGGGAAATGCTGGATTGGGAAGCGCCCACGGGCGGCTATCTGATCAACGGTTGTCTAGCGACCGGCCATTGGGCGGGCCGCCATGCTGTGGAATGGGCGCGGCGTTAACCATTTTCCTTGGCCATCGCCGCGACGAAAGCGGGGCGTTCGCGTAGGGATTTGGCCCAGAGGTTCAGCCTGTCATCCACACGCGGGAATTTCGCGCCGATGGACCAGTTGATGCAATGTACCGCCAGCAGGTCGGGGACGGTGATCTGATCGCCCATGAGAAACGGTCCCTCAAGGCGGTCGGAGAGCGCATTGGCCGCGCGTTCGAACTCGGCCTTTAGGCTGTCTTTGATTGCTGGCACACGCGCTTCTTCGGGGAAAATAAAGCTGTGTTTCGCAGCCGCCCAAAGCACGGCGTCGAATTCGTCAATCAGCCAAAAGGTCATCGCATCCTGCCGCGCGCGTTCGGGCGTGCCTGCGGGGGCAGTCAGCGCGCCGTGCTTGTCGGCCAGATAGGTCATGATCGCGAGGGAATCGGTCAGCACCTCATCGCCGTCCACAAGCGCGGGGATCTTGCCCGAAGGGTTGTATTTGCGCGCCTCCTCCGAACGGGGTGCTGCGGGGTTCAACGTGTAGGGTTGGCCCAATTCTTCGAGCATCCACATAACGCGAAACGCGCGGGACTTGGTGCCGCCGATGACTGTATACATTGAATTTCCTCTCCCAAAATCAACGTTGTGCGCCCAGCATTGCCAGACGGATAAAGGCCCGCTCAACCAATGCCAGCGCCGGGGCGTGCTGCCCGGCAGAGCGCAGCTTGAGGTCGGTCTCGGTCAGCACCGCAAGCGCCGTTTCCAGCTTCACCGCGCCCCAGTTGCGCGCCTGCCGCATCGCGCGGTCGCGGTCGCGCACACCATAGATCGGCGCACCGGGGTTGGCGGCGATGCGGTAGAGAGTGCGGAAATGCCGGGTCGCCATGATGGTCAGCGTCACCGGGTTCACGCCTTGGCCTTGCAGCTTGCTCATCACCGGGCCGATTTCGGCGGCGCGGGTCTCGGCGACCACATGCAGGATGTCGTCCACCTCGGCCTCGGTTGAGGTGGGGGCGCAGGCGGCGATGTCTTCCAGCCCGATGGGGCTGCTGTCGCCCAGTTTGTAGAGCGTGATCTTCTCTAGCGTTTGGCGGAAATCACCCGGATCAAGCGTGCGGGCCAGATCGCTGAGCGCGGCCATCGCGTCGGCCTCGGGGGTGAGGCCAGCTTCCTTCAGCATCTGTTCGATCTCGGCCCGGTCGGGCGGGTTGTCATAGATCGCGGTGGCATAGGCATTGGGATGGCTCTCGAAGGCCTTGAGCACCTTGGAGGTCTTTTTCAGGTCGCCTGCGGTGACGATGATCTGCGCGTCACCCGGTTGCCAGTCTTTCAGCGCGTCGAGCAGGATTTTAGCGATATTGTCATTGGCCTCTTCCACCAGCGCGGCACGCGGGCCGGGGAAGAACCCGACGGCCTTGATCGCGTCCAACAGCATCGCCGGATCGCGGCGCAATTCGCCTGCGGGCATCCGGCTGAGGCGCATTTCCTCTTCGGCATTGGCGCCGAGCAGGTTTTTCAGGAATTCCTGCCGTTTCAGCGCCACGCGCATGGCATCGCTGCCGTAGATCAAAAGCCCCGTCCGCGCAGGATCAGGCCGCGCGAAATAGGGTTTCGCCTCGCGCGGGGTGAGCTTCATTGCGGCAGGTCAGCCGCATAAAGGCGGCTCACGACGAGGTCAGCCAGAATCACCATCAGGCGTTCCTGCGCGTCCAACTCGGCGGCGCGGGTGGCGACGGTGGTGCCGGTGGCGGAATAGCCGGTGAAGCTTTCGACCTTGCCCGAGGTCACGATCTGCCCGCTGTCGAGGTCGCGCAGGGCGTAAGAGGTGGTGCCAAGCAGGTTATAACGCCGAGTGTTGCCTTCGCTGTCGATGGCCAGCCCGTCTTCGGTTGTGGTGGTGGTCAGCGCCAGCCCCCAGCGGGGCGTGGCCGCGCGGCCCAAACGGCTTTCCACTTCGCGCACCAGAAAATAGCCAAAGCGGTCTTCGGGCACATCGACCAGCACGCGGTTTTGCAGGGCCGTGCCCGCGCCGCCGGGGCCATAGACCGGGTCAAACCCGCAGGCGGCGAGCGCCAACAGGGGAAGGGCCAGCAGGAAGCGGCGGCGCATATGAGTGGGCTTAGGCAACGACATTCACAATCCGTCCGGGCACGACGATGACCTTTTTCGGTGTGGCCCCGTCCAGCGTTCGAATGACAGCTTCATGCGCCAGCGCGATTTTTTCAACCTCTTCCTTCGGCATGTCGGCGGGCACCTGAATTTCTGCCCGGCGTTTGCCGTTGATCTGGATCGGCAGGGTCACGGTGTCATCGACCAGCATCTTCTCATCGGCCTTGGGCCATGGGGCCTTGGTGATCAGCCCTTCGCCGCCTTGATGCGCCCAGATGTCTTCGGCCAAGTGCGGGGTCATCGGCGACATCAACTGCGCCAGCGTCATGATCGCTTCGCGCTGCGCGGCATAGCCTGCCTTGGATTTCTGCAAAGTGGCGGTGAAGGCATAGAGCTTGGCAATCGCCGCGTTGAAGCCGAAGGATTCCACGCCCATCGTCACGTCATGGATCGTCTTGTGCATGGCGCGCAGCAGATCATCATCGCCGGTGCCGGTTGCATCGCGGTCCATTTCGCTCACGCGGTCGCAGATGTTCCACACGCGCGACAGGTGCTTGTAAGACGCCTCGGCGCCGCTGGCGGTCCATTCCACGTCCCGCTCAGGGGGCGAATCGCTTAGCACGAACCAACGCGCGGTGTCGGCGCCGTAGTTCGAGATGATGTGCAGCGGGTCGACGACGTTTTTCTTAGACTTCGACATTTTGGCGGAGGGGATGATCTCAACCTCGGTGCCGTCGCTGAGTTTGCCCTCGGTCACCTCTTCGGGGAGGTGATAGACCGGGCGGCCATTGGCGTCGCGGGTCTGGTAGATCTCATGTGTCACCATGCCTTGGGTAAAGAGCGCGTCGAAGGGCTCCACCGCGCTTTCGGGCAGGTGGCCGGTGATCTGCATCGCACGGGCAAAGAAGCGCGAGTAAAGCAGGTGCAGGATCGCGTGTTCGATGCCGCCGATATATTGATCGACGTTCATCCAATATTGCGCGTCTTCCATGACGGTCGGCGTCTCCGCGCGCGGCGCGGTGAAGCGGGCGAAATACCACGAGCTGTCGACGAAGGTGTCCATCGTGTCGGTCTCGCGCAGGGCGTCCTTGCCGCAGGCGGGGCAGGCGCAGTTGCGCCATGTCGGGTGGCGGTCAAGCGGGTTGCCGGGGGTGTCAAAGGTGACATCGTAGGGCAGCTCGATCGGCAGGTTCTCTTTCTTTTCGGGCACCACGCCGCAGTCATCGCAATGAACGACCGGGATCGGGCAGCCCCAGTAGCGCTGACGCGAGAGGCCCCAGTCCCGCAGACGGTATTTGGTGACGCCGTGGCCGATGCCGTTCTCCTCGCAAAAGGCGATGGCGGCGTCGACGGCGTCTTCGCCGGTCTGCCACTGGTCGCCCGCGAAGCCACGGTTGTAGAACACCTTTTCGGTCTTCGGCGGGACGAAAGCGGCGTCCAGCTCTGGCGAGGCATCCTCGGACGGCAGGAAGGTCGAGATGATCGGCAGGTCGTATTTCGTGGCGAACTCGAAGTCGCGCGGGTCGTGGCCGGGGCAGCCGAAAATCGCGCCGGTGCCATAATCCATCAGGATGAAGTTGGCGATATAGACCGGCAATTCATGCGCCGTGTCAAAGGGATGGCGCACGCGGATGCCGGTGTCATAGCCCAGCTTCTCGGCGGTTTCGATGGCTTCCTCGGTGGTGCCGCCCTTGCGGCATTCGGCACAGAAGGCGGCGACGGCTTCGTCGTCCCGCTCCAGCGTCTTGGCGAGCGGATGGTCGGGCGAGATGCCGACGAAGGAGGCACCCAGCAGTGTGTCGGGGCGGGTGGTATAGACCTCGATCCGGTCAAAACCCTCGGGCGCTTCGATGGTCGAGAAGGCAAACTGCAGCCCGCGCGATTTGCCGATCCAGTTGGCCTGCATCAGTTTGACCTTGGCGGGCCAGTTGTCGAGACTGTCGAGGGCAGAGAGCAACTCTTCGGAATGGTCGGAGATCTTGAAGAACCACTGCGTCAGCTCGCGCCGCTCCACCGGCGCGCCAGAGCGCCAGCCGCAGCCGTTCTCGACCTGCTCGTTGGCCAGCACGGTCATATCGACCGGGTCCCAGTTCACCACGGCGTTCTTGCGGTAGACCAGACCCTTTTCGAGGAAGTCCAAAAACAGCGCCTGCTGCTGGCCGTAATAACCGGGATGGCAAGTGGCGATCTCGCGGCTCCAGTCAATCGACAGGCCCAGAGGTTTCATCTGCTTCTTCATCTCGGCGATGTTGTCATAGGTCCAATCCGCCGGGTGGCCGCCGATGGCCATGGCGGCGTTTTCGGCGGGCATGCCAAAGGCGTCCCAGCCCATCGGGTGCAGCACGTTATGCCCGGTGGCGATCTTGTAGCGCGCGATCACGTCGCCCATCGTGTAGTTGCGCACATGCCCCATGTGGATGCGGCCCGACGGATAGGGGAACATCTCAAGCACATAGTATTTCGGCTTGTCTGCATTGCGGGTGGCCTGAAAGACGCCATCCTTTTCCCAGGCTTGCTGCCAGCGGGCTTCGATCTCGGCGGGGGTATAGCGGGGCATGACGGGGACCTTATGACATGAAAAACGCCGGGCTGCTGTTTTCACAAGGCCCGGCGTTGGAAAGGTGTTGAGTTAAGCGGGCTCAGAATTTGCTGTCGGACACACGCATTTCCCGCGCCCGGCTTAGGATCGCATCCTCTACCGCACGCGAGGTGGCCCGTGCGACAGGCTGGCCGCCCGAGGACTGCAGTGCGACGTTGAGCGAGCGGGCATCAAGCGCCGGATCGTCAATCAGAACCGTCGCGCGGTAAGCACGGCCACCGCCCGGCGGGGTGCCGTAGCCCGTGACGATCACGCCGGTGAAAGGATCGACCGATTGCACCGGCAAGAAGTTCAGTACTTCAAGCGAGGCCGACCACAGGTATTTGTTCACCGAAACACTGCTGTCCGTGTTCTTGCGGTTAAAGATCGACCAGATCGTGTTTTCCGGGTTGGTCTCAATGTTATTAGGGTTGTTTGAGTTGGTGTATTGATCTGGCCGTTCCGTGGCAGGGCTACCAAAGCCCCCACCACAGGCGGCAAGCGCGCTAAGCGCCAGAACGGAGATCGCCATCTTGCAAGCGGTACGAAGGGCCATTGCAGCTTTCCTTTGCCTGTTTGCGCTCCGGTCTATCCAAGCGGGCCCATATCGGCAAGGTCTATGTCAAAGGCGTGTGCATGGGGGCAGGCGCTGTGTGGGCGCTGTGTACAGCTCGAGACGGCCAAACTGTGGCATAGCTGCACCAGCCCCGGTGACATTGTAGGTGGGCGGCCCGTGAACCTTGCCAAGTGCAGGGCATTGGGGGCAAACACCCTTCATACCCTTACCGGATTCCCCGGTCTGGGCATATGAATTCAAACCGAGGGAAAACTCATGAAAAAAGTTCTCTTCGCTACAACAGCCCTGGTTGCGACCGCCGGTGTAGCAGCAGCAGACGTGACATTCGGCGGCTACGGCCGTTTCGGTATCATGTACAACGACAACGACTCCACAACTGGTGACAGCTCCACAGACGTGACTTCGCGTTTCCGTCTGCAGATCGACGCGACAGCTGAGTCCGACGCTGGCGTTGTCTTCGGTGCACGCACTCGCATCCAGCAGAACAACACAGACAACGGCAACGATCCTGCCGGTTCTGACCTCAACGGTGTTCGCTTCTTCGCTCGCACCGGTGGCTTCGAAGTTGGCGTTGGTAACATCTTCGGTGCTCTGGAATCCATGCCAGGTCAGTACCCTGTCGACATGGGTCTGACCGGTCTCGGTTATGACTACACCGCGTTCAACGACCGTGGCGACCAGTACTCCTCCAGCGGCAGCGGCGCAGCCGGTGCAAACGGTCTGGAAGTTCTGTACTCCGCTGGTGATCTTGCTGTGCACGTGTCGGCTTCCGACGACAACGACCGCGTTGCCGGTTACGTTGCGTACACATGGAGCGGTTGGACCTTCGCAGTTGGTGGTCAAGACTCCGACAGCGCAGCTGACACCGAGTGGACCGCATCCGCTGGTGGTTCCTTCGGCATCGCAGACGTGACTTTGGCCTATGCTGACAACGGCACCGGCGGTGATCGTGTTGTTCTGGCCGCGCGCTTTGACGTTGGTGCAGCGACAGACGTAGAAGTCTATGTTGCTGACAACAGCGACTCGACAGACTCTGCAAACGACACCGGCTACGGCGTTGACTTCAACCACGACCTCGGCGGCGGCACCTCGCTGCGCGGTGGTGTGGTTAAGCAGATCGACGGCGACACCGTTGCCGACATGGGTGTTCGCTTCAACTTCTAAGTTGAGCGACATACTCTGAATATTGGGGCAGGCCTTTTGGTCTGCCCCTTTTCTTTTGCGCGATGCTGGTGTTCTCTGCGCGCCTGAAATGGAGGGCCGAAAATGAGTCTGAACGACATCCAAAACCGCATCAGGAAAGCCGAAGCCGATGCAGGCCGCGCGGCGGGATCGGTCAAGCTGATTGCTGTGAGTAAGGTGCAGCCTGATGCCCGCGTGCGTGCGGTATTGGACGAAGGGCATCGCATCTTTGGTGAGAACCGCGTGCAAGAAGCGGCAGGCAAATGGCCGGGGTTCCGCGAGGATTTCGCGGATGTTGAGCTACACCTCATAGGCCCCTTGCAAACCAACAAGGTCCGTCAGGCGATGGAACTGGTCGAGGCGATCCACACGGTAGACCGTCCCAAACTGGCCAAGACCATCGCGCGCTTGGCGCAGGAGATTGGCCGCTGTCCCGACCTCTTCATTCAGGTGAATACCGGCGAAGAAGATCAGAAGGCCGGGGTGATGCCCCGTGAGGCGGATGATTTCATTGCCGAATGCCGCGCGCTGGACCTGCCGATCAAGGGGTTGATGTGTATTCCCCCGGTAGATGAGGCGCCATCGCTGCACTTCGCATTACTTGCCAAGATCGCCGCGCGCAACGATTTGAACGGCTTGTCGATGGGCATGAGCGGTGACTTTGAGCAGGCCATTGCCCTTGGGGCGACCCATGTGCGTGTCGGCTCTGCTATTTTTGGTGAACGGGTTAGCGAATAATTAACCGCGTCGCCGGGCCGACACGGGCGGCGATCTCATGAAGATCGGCCCGTGCAAAGGCGATGCAGCCCTCGGTCGGATAGCCCGGCCGCCGCCACTGATGGATAAAGATCGCGGAGCCGCGGCCAGCTTCGGCTTCCGGCCAGTTCCAGTCGGTCAGGATCACCAGATCATAGAGCGGATCAGCGCGGCGCAGCGCCTCGTGGCTATGGGGGTAGGGGGCATGGACGCGGTGGTTGTAGTCAGGCTGGCCGCTGGCGTCGGACCACAGATCACCGGGCCCGATCGGCTGTGCCCAAGCGCTTGGGGCAGGGATACGGTCAGGCCGATAGAGCATCCCCACCAAACGATGGATCCCGCGCGGCGTGGCCCCGTCGCCTTCGCGTTTGTCATGGGTCAGACCGCCCTTGCCGATGCTACAGGCATAGCGCCGCCCCTGAAACCGCAGGCCCGTCGGCGTCAGAACCATGTCACTCGGCGTCACAGAAGATGTCCCGATTTCGCGGCCTTGGTAGCCAGATAGGCGCTGTTGTGGCGGTTCTCGCCCACGGCCAGCGGGACACGTTCGGTGACGGCAACGCCGCTTTGCTCCATCATGCCCACCTTGCGCGGGTTGTTGGTCAGCAACCGAACGGCGGAAAACCCCATCGAGCGCAGAATGTCCGCGCCGAGGCGGAAATCGCGCTCATCATCCTCAAAGCCGAGGCGATGATTGGCTTCAACCGTGTCAAAACCCTGATCCTGCAAAGAATAGGCGCGCATCTTGTTGGCAAGGCCGATGCCGCGCCCCTCTTGATTGAGGTAGAGCAACACGCCGTTGCCTTCGCCCCCCATCTGCGCCAGTGCCGCGCGAAGCTGTGGGCCGCAATCGCATTTCAGGCTGCCCATAAGATCGCCGGTAAAACAGGCTGAGTGCAGACGGCAGAGAACGGGCGTGTTGCGGGCAGGGCGGCCGATCTCGATCGCGTAATGCTCCTCGCCACCGTCTTCGGGGCGGAAGATATGCAGACGACCCGCCTCAGACACTTCCATCGGCAAACGGGCGTTGACCACCGGATGCAGGGCACTGCGCCGCGCAAGGATCGGGACGGCAGCGGTGAGGTTAATCAGGGTCAGCCCGTGCAGACGCGCGAAGTCAGCACCCTGCGGCAGATCGAGCACCAATGCAGCAGGCAGCATCCGCGCGGCTTTCACCAGATCAAGCGCGGCGCTATGCGCGACCGTATCACCGCCCCGCGCGGTCTGGAGCGGACCCTTCATCGGGGCACGCAGATCATCTGCCGGATCAGCGATGCTTTGCACCCAAGCGGGTGTCGCGCCGGGGGGCAGTAGCACGCGGGCCAGTTGGCCATCATAGGCGCGGGCTTTCAGCGTTTCGGCTCGCCGCGCGGTGATTGCCAGCACGGGCGCTCCGCCCAAGGCCAGTACATCCGCAAGGCGCTGCGCGGTCAGCGTCTCCGCCGCCAGCACGAGGGCGGCCTGCGCCCCATCCGCCAAAACCACGGGCACGCCCATGCGTAAATCGGCCCGCGCACGCGCCAGTTGTTCGGTGATATCCGGGGCGAAACTCATGGTTTGTTGCAACTCCGCAAAGGCTTCAGCGTTTATCTAGGTTATTTCGCAAGGAATTGAAACATTTCACGCTTTGTTGACACGAGGCTGTGAGACAGAGGTCACATCCCTTGTCGGAGCCCCTGCCGAAGCGCATGTATAAGACAACAGACGGAGAGATAGATGCCCCAGCTTAAGAAAATCCTGCTCGTTGATGACGACGATGACCTGCGTGAGGCGCTGAGTGAACAGCTGATCATGACCGAGGATTTCGACGTTTTCGAAGCCGCCAATGGCACCGAGGCGATGACCAAAGCCAAAGAGGCGCTGTACGATTTGGTGATCCTTGATGTGGGCCTGCCGGACACCGATGGGCGCGAACTGTGTCGCTTGATGCGCAAACAGGGGGTGAAAAGCCCGATCCTGATGCTTACGGGCCATGACACCGATGCCGATACGATCCTTGGCCTTGATGCGGGGGCGAATGATTACGTCACGAAGCCATTCAAATTCCCCGTCCTTTTGGCCCGCATCCGCGCGCAGTTGCGCCAGCACGAGCAGTCCGAAGACGCGGTGTTCCAGCTTGGGCCTTATACGTTCAAACCCGCGATGAAAGTGCTGACAACAGAGGACGACCGCAAGGTGCGTCTAACCGAGAAAGAGACCAATATCCTCAAATTCCTCTACCGCTCAACCGATGGTGTCGTGCCGCGCGATGTGCTGCTGCATGAGGTCTGGGGCTATAACGCTGGCGTCACGACCCACACGCTGGAAACCCATATCTACCGCCTGCGGCAAAAGATCGAGCCTGACCCCTCGAATGCCCGTTTGCTGGTGACTGAATCCGGTGGTTATCGCCTGATGGCATAAATCATGGAACCATTTCCAACCCCGCGTGGTTGGAAACTCTGAGAGGCGGGGTTTTCATGACCCGCCACTCGGTTTGAAGCCCGACTTTTGTACCCGGGTTAAAGGTACATACCTCCCTGTTGGACTGGCCGGGCCGTAGTGCCCGGCCTTTTTTTATCTTCTGTCCATCTTTAGCCCCAGTGACCTGTGCGCAGATTTCCTCATGGCACCCCCGCGCCGCCCGCGTTACTGTGCCGGACCACCCTCAGACCGGAGCCTGCCCCATGTCCTTTTCCCTCGCCACTTGGAACATCAACTCCGTCCGCCTGCGCGAGCCTTTGGTGCTGAAACTGCTGGCCGAACACGGGCCGGATGTGCTGTGCCTGCAAGAGTGCAAAAGCCCGGTCGATAAAATCCCGGTCGAGGCGTTCAAGGCGGCTGGCTATACGCACATGGTGGCGCGCGGTCAGAAGGGCTACAACGGCGTGGCGATCCTGTCGAAGCTGCCTCTGCTGGACGCAGGAGATCAGGATTTCGCCATGTTGGGCCATGCCCGCCATGTGGCGGCCAAGCTGGAAAACGGCACCACGATCCACAACTTCTACGTCCCCGCTGGCGGTGACAAACCCGACCGCGAGATCAATGAGAAGTTTGGACAAAAGCTCGACTACCTCTCGGAAATGCGCGACTGGTTTCATAGTGAAAAGCCCAAGAAGTCGATCCTTGTGGGTGATCTGAACATCGCCCCGCGTGAGGATGACGTCTGGGACCACAAGAAGCTGTTGAAGATCGTCAGCCACACCCCGGTGGAGGTCGAAGCGCTTGGCGCGGTGCAGGATGCGGGCAATTGGATCGACATCACCCGGCAGGACGTGCCGACGGGCAATCTTTATAGCTGGTGGTCCTACCGCGCCGCCGATTGGGACGCCGCTGATAAGGGCCGCAGGCTCGATCACATCTGGGCCACCTCTGATATCGCACAGGCCGGACACTCCAGCCATATCGTCCGCGATGCACGCGGTTGGGAGAAACCTAGCGACCACGCACCGGTTTTTGCCAGTTTTGACCTTTGAATCGGACCACCGCACGTCCATATAAAGCCAAACGCGATTAGCGAGGATGACAGCATGATTGACCTGAACCTTTCCACCGCCGCCCCGGCCTCGGCAGATGCCGACCTAATCAAGGACACGACCGAAGCGACCTTTATGGCCGATGTGGTCGAAGCTTCGCAGACGGTGCCGGTCATCGTTGATTTCTGGGCGCCTTGGTGCGGCCCGTGCAAGACGCTCGGCCCGATGTTGGAAGACGCCGTGCGCGCCGCGAATGGTGCGGTAAAGATGGTGAAGGTCGATGTCGATCAGGCGCAGGCGATTGCAGGGCAATTGCAGATCCAATCGATCCCGACAGTCTATGCTTTCTACAAAGGTCAGCCGATTGATGGTTTCCAAGGCGCGCAGCCGCAGTCCGAGATCAAGGCCTTCGTTGACCGCGTGGTAATAGCGGGTGGTGGCGAAGCGCCCGGTGATACGCTTGCCGACGCCGTGGCCGCTACCGAAGAAATGCTGACCGAAGGGGCTGCGGCCGACGCGGCGCAGACCTTTGCCGCGATTTTGGAAGAAGACCCGATGAACGCCCCGGCCTACGGTGGCATGGTGCGCGCCTATATCGCGATGGGCGAGTTGGAGCAGGCCGAAGCTTTGCTGAATGGTGCGCCGATCGAAATCTCCAAGTCGCCTGAGCTGGAAGCGGCTCATGCTCAGCTACAACTGGCGCATCAAGCGGCCAACGCGGGCCCGGTGGCCGAGCTGACCGACACGGTTGAGGCCAATCCTGACGACCATCAAGCGCGCTTTGATTTGGCTCAGGCGCTTTATGCGCATAACGATGCCGAAGGGGCGGTGGATCACTTGCTGGAGCTTTTCCGCCGGGATCGTGAATGGAATGAGGGCGCTGCCAAGACCCAGATGTTCACCATTTTCGAGGCGTTAAAGCCCAATGATCCGGTGGTCTTGAACGGGCGCCGCAAACTGTCGTCGATGATATTTGCCTGAGGAGCCGGGCGCACTAAGTCCCTTGTCATGATCAAGCCAGCAGAATTGCCCAAAACAATTGCGATCTTTCCGTTGGCAGGGGCGCTGTTGCTGCCCCGGTCGCGGTTGCCGTTGCATATATTCGAACCGCGCTATCTTCAGATGATCGAAGATGCGCTTAAAACGGATACTCGGCTGATCGGCATGGTCCAGCCCAACGAAGTGCCGGGCCGCGATGGCAATGGCCTGCACCAGATTGGCTGTGCCGGGCGCATCACGCAATTTTCCGAGACCGAAGATGGGCGCTATATGGTGACCTTGGGTGGTGTGTCACGGTTTCGCGTTGTGGAAGAGATCGAAGGTTTTAGCCCCTATCGCCGCTGCGATGTGAACTGGTCGGGCTTCGACCGGGATCTTGGCGAGGATGAGTTTGACGACACCTTTGACCGGACGCGTTTCCTTGATCTGTTAGGCCGCTATTTCGATGCCCGCGGCCTTTCGGCGGATTGGGATACCTTGAAAGACGCCGAAGATGAATTGCTCATTAACTCTCTGTCGATGATGCTGGAGTTTGAGGACGAAGACAAACAGGCGCTGCTTGAGGCGCCATCGCTGGAGACCCGGCGCGAGACATTGGTGACATTGATCGAATTCGCGATGCGTGGCGGTCAGGAAGAGGGCTTGATGCAATGACGGATGCGACCGTTCAATTCGACCGCCGGATGCTGGAGGCACTGATCTGTCCGCGTACTCAGACAACGCTGGTCTATGACGCGGAAAAGCAGGAATTGGTGTCGAAGGCCGCCGGGCTTGCCTATCCAATCCGCAATGGCATTCCGGTGATGTTGCCGGATGAAGCGCGTACGCTGTAACGCTGCGCGGCCCTGTTAAAGGGGCTTTCCACGCATCAGCCGGGGCAATTCTCCCGTCAGGCCTGCTGCCTCGCGGATGAAGTTGCGACGCAGGCCGGGCAGGGCGTTGATTGCGGCCATGCCCATGTCGCGGGCCAGGCGCAAAAACGCATTATCGTTCGAAAACAGCCGGTTGAAGCTATCGGTCGCCAGCGCAAGGCTGGCGTTGTCGAACCGCCGCCACTCCTGATAGCGTGCCAGTACGGCGTCATTTCCGGGGTCTTCGCCCCGGCGCACCGCATCAGCGATTACCTCGGCCAGGGCCGCCACATCGCGTAGACCCGCGTTCAACCCCTGACCCGCGATGGGGTGCACGCCATGGGCCGCGTCGCCCAAAAGCGCCACGCGCGGGGCGGTCATGAAATGCGCCAGAGACAGGCCCAGGGGATAGCTGTAGCGCGGGCCGGTCAGGGAAAGCTCCCCCAGAAAACTGCCAAAGCGCGGGCGCAGCACGTCGAGGTATTGCGCATTCGGCAGGGCGTTGATCGCGGCGGCATTGGCGCTGGCTTCGCTCCAGACGATGAGGGAGCGGTTACCCGTCAGCGGTAGGATTGCCAGCGGGCCGGGGGGCATGAAAAATTGATGTGCGATGCCGTGGTGCGGTTTTTCGTGATCGACCACACAGACCAGCGCCGTCTGCGCGTAGGACCATGCAATGCGCTTGATCCCGGCACGTTCAGCGGTCCCGCTGCCGCGCCCATCGGCCCCCACGGCCAACCGCGCGCGTAGAGTCTTACCGCCGTCCAAGGTCAGGGTGATGCCGGTCGGCTCGACCGTTTGATCGGTGACGCGGGTGTCGTTCAACAGGGTGATCGCCGGATCAGCCGCGACGGCCTTTAGCAAGGCGCGCCGCAGGTGGCGGTCTTCGATCATATGGCCCATGGGGCCTTCTTCGATTTCGGCATGGTCGAAATGCATGAACATGGGCGAGGGGCCGGTGCCCGCGCGCCCGTCGGTCACCTTGATCTCCAGCATCGGCTGGGCGTCATCCGCAATCTCGGGCCAGATGCCGATGCCTTCCATCAACCTGACCGAGGTCAGCGCCAGCGCATAGGCTCGGCCATCGAATTCGGCGTCGTCAAAGGTCTGCGCGGGCAGGGCATCAATCACCGCCACGCGCAATCCTGCGCGGCTGAGGGCCAAGGCAAGGGCGGGGCCGTTTAATCCGCCGCCGATGATCGCGATATCGTGGTCAAAATCCATGGCCCTAGATATGACCTGCGCGCGGGGATTGTCCATGCGCCGAACGGTCGCTAGGTTCGCCAAGAACAGCGGCAAGGGGAATGACATGCAAGAATGGTTGGAAATGACGGCGGCGGATCTGGGGCGCGGGATCGCGGCAGGTGATATCGATCCGGTGGCGCTTTGCGATGCCTATCTTGATGCCATCGACGCACATCCGATGCGCGACCGTATCTATGCCCGCGTCACCCCCGACCGCGCCCGCGCCGAAGCCGCCGCCGCGGCTGAGCGTGCCCGCGACGGCCAGCGCCTGTCGCCGCTTGATGGTGTGCCGATCTCTTGGAAAGACCTTTTTGACACCGCCGGAACAGCCACCGAAGCAGGCACCAAACTGCTCGAAGGCCGGGTGCCCGAACGCGATGCCGAAGTGCTCGCCAGTGCGACCGCGATGGGGCTGGTCTGTCTGGGCAAAACCCACATGAGCGAATTGGCCTTCTCGGGCCTCGGTCATAACCCCAGCACCGCGACGCCGCCCTGTGTGAACGAGCCGGACAGTGTCTCGGGCGGCTCATCTTCCGGGGCTGCGGCGTCGGTGGCCTTTGGGCTGGCGGCGGCGGCGATTGGGTCGGATACGGGCGGGTCGGTGCGTATCCCGGCGGCGTGGAACGATTTGGTGGGGCTCAAAACCACGGCTGGGCGGGTCTCCCTTTCCGGGACAGTGCCGCTGGCGGCAAAGTTCGACACGGTTGGCCCGCTTTGCCGTTCGGTTGAGGACGCGGCGCTGCTGCTGGGCGTTCTGGAAGGGGCGAAGCCTGCTGATTTGCAGGAAAGCGAATTGGAGGGCTGCCGCTTTGCGGTGCTGACCAATGTTGTGATGGAGGAGCTTTCCGAAGAGCCGAAAGCGGCTTTCGAAGCGGCAGTGGAACGGCTGAGAGAGGCCGGTGCCACGGTTGATGAAATCGCCGTGCCCGACGTCGAAGAGGCGATGCCGCTGAGTTCTTGTCTCTACACCACCGAAGCCTACGGTCTTTGGCGAGATGTCATCGAGGCCAATCCAGAGGCGATGTTCACCGAAATCCTTGAGCGTTTTCGGTTAGGTAAAGGGTTCTCCGGCCCTGATTACGTCGCCGCTTGGGCCAAACTTGACCTGGCGCGGGCGGGCTATGACCGGGCCGTGGCGGGCTATGACGCCGTACTGGTGCCAACTGCGCCGATGCTGCCACCGAACATTGAGCGGCTGAACAGCGACCATGACTACTACCTCGCGCAGAATCTCCTGTCTCTACGCAACACGCGAGTCGCGAATCTCATGGGGCTCTGCGCGCTTACGTTGCCAACCGGCGCGCCGTCGTGCGGCATCTCTTTTATGGCTGCGCCCAATGCCGAGGAACAGCTTTTGCGCCTTGGTGCAGCGGCTGAAACGGCCCTACGCGAGGCATAACAGCGCACGACCGAAAAGCCACAAGGGCCGCAAATCTCCCGGTTTTTCTGGACGGGAGAGGCGGCCTTGGGTACCTTGGGGCAAACGGGGCATGAATGATCCCGATCCGAGGCAGTTTTGATGATGTATTCCGAGCGGTTTTCGAACCTTCCGGCCCACGTGTGGCCGCGCCTGCGCGCCTTGCTTGATGGGCATGAGGGCGGTGGCACGCCTATCCATATGACCATTGGCGAGCCGAAACATGCGTTTCCGGCTTGGGTCACGGATGAGATCACGAAACACGCCGAAGGCTTTAACAAGTACCCGCCAAACGACGGCTCGCCCGAATTGCGCGGCGCCATCGCCGCATGGATTGCCCGCCGCTACGGGGTCGAGATGGACCCCGACAGCGAGGTTATGGCCCTGAACGGCACCCGCGAGGGGCTGTATAACGCCGTCATCGCACTCTGCCCAACGACCAAGAATGGGGAGAAATCGGCGATTCTGATGCCGAACCCCTTTTACCAAGTCTATATGATCGGCGCGATTTCGGGCGCGGCGGAGCCGATCATGGTCCCCGCCACCGCCGAGACCGGGCATTTGCCCGATTTCGCGAGCTTGCCCGAAGAGGTGCTCCGCCGCACCACGGCGGCCTATCTTTGCTCCCCCGCCAATCCGCAGGGCGTTGTCGCCTCGCGCGATTACTGGGCCGAGTTGATCGCGCTGGCCGAGAAATATGATTTCCTGATTTTTGCTGATGAATGCTATTCTGAGATCTACCGCGACACGCCGCCGACCGGCGCGCTGGAGGTGGTTAAGGAACTCGGCACCGACCGCAACCGGGTGGTGATCTTTCACTCGCTGTCGAAACGCTCGAACTTGCCGGGGCTGCGGGCGGGTTTTGCCGCCAGCGGGCCAGAGACGATGCGCGAGATCAAACAGTTGCGCAATTACGCGGGCGCGCCGTTGCCGCTGCCCTTGCAACAGGCCGCTGCCGCCGTTTGGGCGGATGAAGCGCATGTGGAAGAGAACCGCGCGCTCTACCAAGAGAAATACGCCATCGCCGACCGCATTTTTGGCAATGTGCCGGGCTATGCGAGCCCCGAGGCGGGGTTCTTCTTGTGGCTCCCGGTCGAGGATGATGAGGCCGCGGCGCTGAGACTGTGGCGCGAGACAGGCGTGCGGGTGCTGCCCGGCAGCTATCTGGCGCAGAACGTTGCCGGGAACAATCCCGGTCAAAATTACATTCGGGTCGCCTTGGTGGCCCCAAAAGACGAAACGACGCGCGGGTTGGAAGCGATCCGCGACTGTCTGTATTCGACATAAGCGAGGGACGACATGGCATATCAGACACGGGGACGCGATCCATTGCTAGACAGCAACATGGCCCAGGCAATCGAAAAGCGCGGTCGTGAACTGCTGGGGCTGGCGCTGATCATGCTGGGCATTATGGCCGCCATGATGATCGGCAGCTACACGCCCGACGATCCCAACTGGATGGTCTCGACCGATGCGCCGGTGCAGAACTGGATGGGCCGGATCGGTGCCTCCATCGCGGCACCACTGTTCATGATCGTGGGCTGGGGCGCTTGGGGCATTGCCATCGTTCTGCTGTTCTGGGGCGGGCGTTTCGCGCTGCATCAAGGCGATGACCGCGCTCTTGGCCGTCTGATCTTTGCCCCCATCGCCGTCGCTCTTGGGGCGATCTATGCCGCGACGCTGGCCCCCGGTCAGGAATGGCTGCTGACCCATAGCTTTGGTCTGGGCGGGCTTTTTGGCGATACCGTCATGGGCGCGTTGCTGACGGTCTTGCCCATCGGCTCGACCCTGACGGTCAAGCTGATGTCGCTTTTGATGGGCGTGGCGATTCTGGCTCTGGGTGCCTTTGTGCTGGGCTTCACCAAGGCCGAGTTGATGCGCATCACGCGGTTCCTGCTGGTCGGTCTGATCATGGCCTATGCCGGGTTGATGACCCTTCTGGGCCGTGGCGCCAGCGGTGCCGTTGTGGCCGCGCAGAACCTGTCGGCCCGTCAGGCCGAACGGCGTGAGCGTCGCCGTCAGGAGGCTGAGGAAGCCGAGACTTGGGCAGCACAGGATGCTGGTCAGGATTATTACGCGCAGCAAGCCCCAATGGCCGAGCCGGAAGCAGAGCCGCGCAGCCTGTTTGGCCGGATGCCTGGTCTTATCAAACGCCCCGAAGCGGACGACATGCCCGAGCCGGAACTGATCGAGACCTACAGCGATGCCATCGTGGATGAAACTCCGGGCGAGGAGCGCATCAAAAGCAAGATCGCTGATGTCATCAAGAACCGCGTTCGCAATGCCAATGCGATCCATACGCCCACAACCGCGCCGCTGACCAAGGGCCGGGGCCGCGGGCCTGACCCGCTGTTGCTGAACACCAGCCAGCCCGCCACCCTGCGCGCCGAGCCGCCGCTGACCGCAGGCGCGGCCACCCTGCGCCCCGAGCCGCTGCTGCGCAAACCGCAGGTACAACCTGAGCCGGCACCGGAGCCGATGGTCGAAGAGCCGATGATGCACGAGCCGACGGTTCAGGGCTACGAGGATACAGTAGCCTCTGAAACCCTGCCGTTGCAGCAAACGCCCGCGCCAGAGGCGATGAAGATCCCCGTGGCCGAGCCGCGCAAAGTGGTGCAGCAGCCCACCCGCAAACCCGTCCAGCCCTCGAAACAGGCGCAGGTCGAAGCGCAGCCCACCTTGACCTTCGACGACACGCACCCCGGTTTCGAATTGCCGCCGCTGAGCCTTTTGGAAAGCCCCGAGAGCGTGCAGCGCCTGCACCTGAGCGACGAGGCGCTGGAAGAAAACGCGCGGATGCTGGAAACCGTGCTCGATGATTACGGCGTGAAGGGCGAGATCGTCGCCGTGCGCCCCGGTCCGGTTGTCACGATGTATGAGCTTGAGCCTGCGCCGGGCCTCAAAGCCAGCCGTGTGATCGGTCTTGCAGACGATATCGCGCGCTCCATGGCTGCCCTTTCCGCCCGTGTGTCTACCGTGCCCGGCCGCAGCGTGATCGGGATCGAACTGCCCAACGAGCACCGCGAGAAGGTGATTCTGCGCGAGATCCTGTCGAGCCGTGATTTCGGCGACGGCAACCAGCGCCTGCCGCTGGCGCTTGGTAAGGACATCGGCGGTGATCCGGTTGTCGCCAACCTCGCGAAAATGCCACACCTGCTGATCGCGGGGACCACAGGGTCGGGTAAATCCGTGGCGATCAACACGATGATCCTGTCGCTGCTGTACAAGCTGACACCGCAGGAATGCCGGATGATCATGATCGACCCCAAGATGCTGGAACTGTCGGTCTATGACGGCATTCCGCATCTGCTGTCCCCGGTTGTGACCGATCCGAAAAAGGCCGTGGTCGCGCTGAAATGGACCGTGGGCGAAATGGAAGAGCGCTATCGCAAGATGTCCAAGATGGGCGTGCGGAACATCGAAGGCTACAACGGCCGCGTCCGCGAAGCGCTGGCCAAGGGCGAGATGTTCTCCCGCACCGTGCAGACCGGTTTTGACGAGGACACCGGCGAGCCGATTTTTGAGACCGAAGAAAATACCCCCGAGGCGCTGCCCTATATCGTCGTTATCGTCGACGAGATGGCCGACCTGATGATGGTCGCGGGCAAGGAAATCGAAGCCTGCATTCAGCGTCTGGCGCAGATGGCGCGGGCATCGGGTATCCACTTGATCATGGCGACGCAGCGTCCGTCCGTGGACGTTATCACCGGCACGATCAAAGCGAACTTCCCCACGCGGATTTCCTTCCAAGTCACTTCGAAAATCGACAGCCGCACGATCTTGGGTGAGATGGGTGCCGAGCAGCTGCTAGGCATGGGCGACATGCTCTATATGGCGGGCGGGGCCAAGATTACCCGCTGCCATGGCCCCTTCGTCAGCGATGAAGAGGTCGAAGAGATCGTCAACCACCTCAAGCAGTTCGGTGAGCCCGACTATGTCGGCGGCGTGGTCGAAGGGCCGTCCGAGGACAAGGAAAGCAACATCGACGCGGTGCTGGGCCTTGGCGGCAATACCGATGGCGAAGACGCGCTTTATGACACCGCCGTTCAGGTGGTCATCAAAGACCGCAAATGCTCGACCTCCTACATCCAGCGGAAACTGGCGATCGGCTATAACAAGGCCGCGCGACTGGTTGAGCAGATGGAAGACGAAGGGCTTGTCTCTCCGGCCAACCACGTTGGCAAGCGCGAAATTCTGGTACCGGAACAGGCATAGGGGGCGATCTCCCCCTCCCCTCTTGGGGGATAGACATAAAAACACCGCCCGGATCACTGTCCTGGCGGTGTTTTTTTTATGGGCCGGGTGAGGGGTGATAGCGAAAAACCGCCCCCTGATATCGAATATCACGGCAACCCGCCCTATGTCAGAGCGTGAGGCAACACAGGACGAACAACATGCGTAAACTTACTTCTGCGATTCTGGCGATTGGTTTGGCCGTATCCGCCCCCCTCGCCGCGGCGGCGCAGCAACTGTCGCTGAACGAGATCTCGGGCTATCTGAACCAGCTTCGGACCGCCAAGGGCGACTTTACCCAGATCAACGACGATGGGTCGATCAGCTCGGGCACGATCTATATCAAACGCCCCGGTAAGGTACGTTTTGAATATAACGCCCCCGATTCTGGGCTGGTCATTGCGGGCGCGAACACGGTTGTGATCTACGACAAAAAATCCAACCAACCGGCAGAGACCTATCCGCTGGCGCGCACCCCTCTGTCGATCATCTTGGCGGAAAATGTCGATCTGGGCCGTGCCAAGATGGTGACCGGTCACAGCTATGACGGCACCGCCACCACGGTCACGGCCCAAGACCCCGCGAACCCGCAATATGGTAACATCCAGATGAAGTTCACCGGCAACCCGGTGCAACTGCGCCAGTGGATCATCAATGACGGCAATGGCAGTGCCACAACCGTCGTGCTGGGTGACATGCAGGTCGGCGGCAATATCGCCAATAGCTTGTTTGACACCGCAGGTGCGCGGGCGGGCAGCAAGCGCTAAGCGGCCCTGCAGAAACAAAAACGCCCCGGTTCGATGAGCCGGGGCGTTTTGCGTTTAGAACTGGCTGCGGGCATTTACCAACCGCGCAGGCGGCATCCGGCGATTTGACGTTCATACAGCTTTGAGCGCGAATCGACCTTGCCGGCGACGCCAACCAGCCACGCCTTGCTGTTGTAGCTCTGTCGGGAAAAACCGGTGTGGCCTTCGTGATAGGCAAGGTATTGGTTCCGGGCGTCATGCAGGGAAACGCCGTTCCGATCGCGCGTCAGGTTCATATACCATCCCATGAAATCGCTCGCGTCGCGGATTTCATCGCGTTTCGCACGGCGGCGGCCTTCGGAGTTCAGATACTCATCCCATGTCGCGTCAAGCGCTTGCGAATAGCCAAAGGCACTGGATTGACGGCCCATGGGGATCACGCCCAGCACGTATTTGAACGGCGTCCGCGCGTCGGCCACGAATTTGCTTTCTTGGTGGATGGTGGCCATTTGCACGTGAATGGGCACCCCCCATTTCCGTTCGGTCGCGCGGAATGCACGTAAATAATCGGGGCGCTCTTTCAGAATCGTGCAGGCGTTATCCAAATCGCGCGGGGCCGTTTGGGGGCCACCGCCGCAGGATGCCACCAGCAGCACGATAATCATTGCGCGAAGATGCTTGCTCATTTGCCTCTCGCCTCTCGTTTTTTATAGGTACGTTTTTTCAAGGACTTTACCCGATTCCCGTGTCTCATCACATCACTAAATTAGCGGGATGGGCGCCCGGCTTGGCGGGATTGCGCTGATCGCACACCGCTTTGGGGGTGCCAACGCCCGAAGGCCGCTGTCGGTACGCCGATCACAGTCTGTTTCTCTATGAACTATCGCCATGATTGGACAAACCCCTTGAAAGGGCTACCGTCGAGGGGTAGGGGCAGCATGTTATGATACGTACGCGCGCAAAATATCACCTCGGGCAGGTCGTCCGTCACAAGAAGCATCCCTTCCGTGGCGTGATTTTTGATGTCGATCCGGAATTCGCCAATACCGAAGAATGGTACGAGTCGATCCCTGAAGAGAACCGCCCGGTGAAGGATCAGCCGTTCTATCATCTCCTGGCCGAGAATGATCAGAGCTACTATGTGGCCTATGTGTCCGAGCAGAACCTCGTCGCGGATTATTCGGGCGAGCCGGTGGATCACCCCGATATCCCTGATCTGTTTGGCCCTTTCACCGACGGCGCCTATCCGCTGCATTTTCAGATGAACTGAGCCCGGCGGGCTGTTGCCCGCCAGACTTTCGCCAATCAATACCCTAAAGCACAGCCATCTTTGCGCGGGTCACTGGCCCCTTCAAGCACGCCGTCCTCGCGAATGCGGATGGCCTGCGCGCCGCCGATCGCGGTGGCGGGTATCTCAACCTTATGCCCCAAGTCGCTCAGCGTTTGACGAACGTCATCGCCAAAGCCGCGCTCGACCTTCATAACATGCCCATCGGCAAAGGCGCGGGGCGCGTCGATGGCGCTTTGCACATCCATGCCGAAATCGGAGAGGTTGGACGCAAAGCGCGCATGGCCGCAGGGTTGATATGCACCGCCCATCACGCCGAAGGGCATCGTCACGCGACCATTCTCGCGGATCATGCCGGGGATGATGGTATGCATCGGGCGCTTGCCGCCCTTCAGTTCGTTGGGGTGACCCTCTTCCAGCGTGAAGCCTGCGCCGCGGTTCTGCAGCAGGATGCCGAACTTGTCCGAGGCTAGCCCCGAGCCGAAGCCGTGGAAGATCGAATAAATCAACGACACCGACATGCCGTCGCCATCTACCACTGTGATATAGATCGTGTCTTTATGCACCGCCTCGCTGATCGGCGCGGCGGCGGCCATCGCGCGTTTGGGATCAATTAGCGCTGCGAGTGCGCGGGCTGTTTCAGGCGCGAGCATGTGGTCCAACCGCGTCGTATGATCCGGGTCAGCCAGAAAGCGATTGCGCGCGTCATAGGCAAGCTTGGTGGCCTCAGCCTCAATATGCAGCCGTTCGGCGCCTTGCGGGTCCATTCCGGCGATGTCGAAATGGTTGAGGATGTTCATCAGCAAAAGGGCGGTGGCGCCTTGGCCGTTGGGCGGATGCTCGACCACTTCGAGGTCTTTGTAATGGCCCGACACAGGCGTCGTGACCTCGGCGCGGGCCGCTGCAAAATCTTCGGCGCTGTGGCTGCCGCCTGCGGCTTGCAGCGTGGTAATCATGTCTTCAGCGATTTCTCCGCTATAGAACGCATCGCGCCCCTGAGCAGCAACGCGGCGCAGCACTTCGGCTTGGCCCGGCGCGCGGAAAATGTCACCGCCGCGGGGCGTTTTGCCATTAATCAAGAAGTGGTCGCGTGCCCGGCCCTGCAAGGTGCCGCCATCTGTGGCCCAGTCAAAGGCCACGCGCGGGGCGACGGGCACACCGGCCTCGGCATAGTGGATCGCAGGGGCCAGTAGGGCGTCCAACCCCAGCTTGCCCACGCTCTCAGACAGGTGGCAGAAGGCGTCAATGGCGGTGGGAATGGTCACAGCATCGGCAGAGCGGAGTGGCACCGTTGTCTCGCCCTTTTCCCGCAATTTGGCGGCATCCAGCCCAGCAGGCGCACGACCAGAGCCGTTGAGCGCATGGACCTCTTTACTGCCCGCAGGGGAGTAAAGCACAAAACAATCACCACCGATCCCGGTCATCTGTGGTTCGCAAATGCCCAGCAGCACCGCGCCAGCAATCGCCGCGTCCATCGCATTGCCGCCACGCCCAAGGATATCCACCGCCGCCCGCGCGGCCAGCGGGTGCGAGGTGGCGCACATGCCATTGGTTGCCAAAACAGCCGACCGGCCGGGAAGATGGAAATCGCGCATGGGGTGCCTCTCGCTGATATACGTCAACGCGACCCTAGACCGTGATGTTGGTTCTGCCAATGCGAGGTGAAATTTGGGAGAAGTTCCTCGGCACCGCGTACTGGGTGGGGGCTATTAAACGCGGCACCGAGGGAAGCTATATGCAGCTACAACTAGGTTCATGCCGCTCAACCAAGGCGCAATTGTGATCCCAGCGAGGCTGTTTTGGGGAATATGCGTACCGCCCTGCCTCAAAGGAGGGGGGTAATAACGGGGCAATCAGGCCAGCTAACAGCCGCGTTGATCTGCTTGTGGAGCACGCTGACCGTGCAAAAGCGGTCTTCTTTTCTTGCGGAAACTTCCATAGACATGGCTCAAGACTGTAAAGTTCCAGACGTGATTAACCGCAAAACCTCACCTCATGTTATGCGGCCCAACTTAAGGAGAACGTGATGCGCAATGTCGTGATAACCGGTGCAGCCAGAACCCCAATGGGCGGCTTTCAGGGCGCTTTCGAAGGGCTTACGGCCGCGGAGTTGGGCGGCAGCGCGATCAAAGCGGCCTTGGGGGCGATGGACCCAAGTGCTGTGCAGGAAGTGCTGATGGGCTGCGTATTGCCTGCAGGTCAGGGCCAAGCGCCCGCGCGTCAGGCGGGCTTCAAGGCAGGTCTGGGCGAAGAAGTGCCCGCCGCCACGCTCAACAAGATGTGCGGTTCGGGCATGAAAGCGGCGATGATGGCCTTTGACCAAATCGCGCTTGGCCATACCGATGTGATGGTCGCGGGCGGCATGGAAAGCATGACCAACGCGCCCTATGTGCTGCCGAAAATGCGTGGCGGCGCGCGGCTGGGCCATGGGCAGGTGATCGACCATATGTTCCTTGATGGCTTGGAAGACGCCTATGACAAGGGCCGCCTGATGGGCACCTTTGCCGAGGATTGCGCCGAACGGTTCCAGTTCACCCGTGAGACCCAAGACGACTATGCACTCGCGTCGCTGTCGCGTGCGATTGAGGCGCAGGAAGGCGGTGCTTTCGCCGATGAAATCGCCCCGGTGGAGGTGACATCGCGCAAGGGCAGCACCACGGTTAGCGCGGACGAACAGCCCGCCAGCGCCCGGCCCGAGAAGATCCCGCAGCTAAAGCCGGCTTTCCGCGAGGGCGGTACGGTGACGGCGGCAAACTCATCTTCGATCTCAGACGGGGCGGCGGCTTTGGTTCTGGCGGATGAGGACAGCGCCAAAGCCAAGGATCTGAATATCCGCGCACGGATCGTCGGCCATGCCAGCCACGCCCAAGCGCCGGGGCTTTTCACCACCGCACCCGTGCCCGCAGCGCAAAAACTGCTGGAGCGGATCGGCTGGAAGAAAGAAGACGTGGATCTGTGGGAGGTCAATGAAGCCTTCGCCGTAGTGCCGCTGGCCTTCATGCATGAAATGGACCTGTCGCATGACATCGTGAACGTTAACGGCGGCGCCTGTGCGCTTGGCCACCCCATCGGTGCCTCGGGGGCGCGGATCATGGTGACACTCTTGAACGCACTGGAAAAGCGCGGGTTGAAGCGCGGTATCGCGGCGATCTGCATTGGTGGCGGCGAAGGCACCGCCATCGCGATTGAGCGTCCCTGATCCACGTTTCTTTAACCATTCGAAGGGAGGCGGCCCGCCTCCCTTTTCCCGTCTGCAATAAGAGTTTCACCATGACAGTCGACTACCAAACCCTTGCCAAAACCATCGCCGCCCTGACCGACGGCGAAGATGACGCCGTGGCCTTGATGGCCACGATTGCCTGCGAGGTGCATCAGTCCGATGACCGCTTTAATTGGACGGGCTTCTACCGCGTGACCGCGCCTGAATTGCTGAAAATCGGGCCCTATCAAGGCGGGCACGGCTGTCTGGTGATTCCGTTCTCGCGTGGGGTCTGCGGGGCTGCTGCACGCACGGGCGAGGTGCAGTTGGTGGCGGATGTCGATGCGTTCCCCGGGCATATCGCCTGCGCATCCTCGACACGGTCGGAACTGGTGCTGCCGGTTTGGAACGGGGCAGGCGAATTGCTGGGGGTCTTTGATATCGACAGCGACCAACCCAATGCGTTCACCCAAGCGGATGCCGATGCGCTGTCGGCGATTCTCAAAGACAGTTTCGCCGCTGTCGCCTAAAGGCCGCGCCTTGCTTGATCAGCGGGGCGTCATCTGCGAGGGGGAGCCATGGATAGCGAATATAACCCGCCACAGGACCCGCTGGTCATTCTGCATGAAGACGCCGAAGTGCTGCTGGTCGATAAACCCTCTGGTTTGCTGAGCGTGCCCGGCAAAGG
Organism: Sulfitobacter sp. SH24; assembly: GCF_965641895.1. NCBI lineage: Bacteria > Pseudomonadati > Pseudomonadota > Alphaproteobacteria > Rhodobacterales > Roseobacteraceae > Sulfitobacter > Sulfitobacter sp. SH24. The sequence continues at coordinate 3,025,227 of NZ_OZ282575.1, read as the reverse complement.
CGAGCATCTGGCCGATTGCCTGATCGCGCGGGTGCAGGCGGTCTTTCCCGAGGCACTGCTGGTGCATAGGTTGGATCGGGACACCTCGGGCGTGATGATCTTTGCGATGACGCCCCATGCGCAGCGCCATCTTGGGCTGCAGTTTGAAAAACGCATGACGCGGAAAACCTATGTTGCAAGGGTCTGGGGTGTGCCGGAAGGGAAGTCCGGCACGGTCGATCTGCCGTTGATCGTTGATTGGCCCAATCGGCCCTTGCAAAAGGTCTGCCATGAAACGGGCAAACCCGCACAAACAGATTGGAAGATGCTCAAGACTAATGGAGAAACCTCCCGCGTTCGGCTGTTCCCCAAGACCGGACGCAGCCACCAGCTTCGCGTGCATATGCTGGCGCTTGGGCATCCGATCTTGGGCGACCCTTTCTATGCTACCGGGCCTGCGCGGGATTTTCCGCGCTTGATGCTGCATAGTGAGGAATTGCGGTTTAACCATCCGCAGGGCGGGACATCGACCAAGGTACGGGCGAAGGCGCCGTTCTGAAGGGCGCTCCGTGCCCAGCCTTGCGATGTGAGGTGGGGGCGGGATCGGTATTTAAGAAAGGATGAAGGGGAAGGGGCCGTGGCGCTGCGGTGAAGTTTTGCTTTGTGGCAATCGGGGGGTGAAAATGGCGGGGTTTGCGATTACCTCTAGCCTATCTGTTCACAGATTGACCCGGAGGATATCATGGGCTTGCGTATCAACGACACTATTCCCGACCTTACCGTCGAAACCGATCAGGGCAGTTTTTCGCTGCATGAGTTCGTCGGTGACAGCTGGGCGATCCTGTTCTCGCATCCGAAGGATTTCACCCCCGTTTGCACGACCGAATTCGGCGCCGTGGCGCGGCTCTCCGATGAGTGGGAAAAGCGCGGCACCAAGGTGATCGGCGTCAGCGTTGACGGGGTTGAAGAGCATAGAAAGTGGAAGGGCGATATTGAGAAGGTTGCGGGCACCAAGGCCGGTTTCCCGATTATCGCTGACGCTGGGCTGGAGGTGTCGAAGGCCTTTGATATGCTGCCCGCCGAAGCCTATATGCCTGATGGCCGCACGCCCAATGACAGTGCCACGGTGCGCTCGGTCTTTATCATTTCGCCGGATAAGCAGTTGAAGCTGAGCATGACCTATCCAATGAATGTCGGCCGTAACTTTGCCGAGGTGCTGCGGGCGCTGGATGGGTTGCAGACTGCTGGCAAGAATGGCGTGGCAACGCCAGCGGATTGGCAGGTGGGCGAGGATGTAATCATTCCCGCGACCGTGTCAGACGAGGACGCCAAGGCGAAGTTCGGGGCTTTCGATACTGTGTTGCCCTATCTGCGTAAGGCCAAGCTGCCGGGCTGATGCGCTGTCAGCGATGGCCGAGCTTATGTGCGAAGGCCATCGCTTTTTCATGCAGCAAGCGGCGCTGTTTGCGCAGGCCATAGAGCGGCGACCGGCGGAACTGACCCCGGTTGCCGCCTGAGCGGGCGGAAATGTCACTGTCGAACCGGCCAGCGGTGACGAGGCTTTGGGCGGTTGCCAACCCCATGTCGGAACGTGTGAGGACTTGTCTTAACATATTGTCCGCGGGGCAGAAAATAGGCTCGGAGGCGGCAAGGAAGGCATTGGCTCCGGCGCGGTTCCAGATCAGCGCATGGGCGAGCATGGGGAAATAGTGGGCGCGGAGCACTTCAATGCCTGCGACCTCTGCCATGGGACTGGTGATTTTCAAGCGCGTTGCGCCTAAGTTGACGCAGTGCCAATCGTCGCGGGCGCGGAGCCATTCTATCAGTTGTGGCACGGCGGTTTTGAACTCAGGCTGCAGGGCGATATCATCTTCGAAAACGAAGCCGATCTCATCGCTGCTTTCTAGAAAGGCTGTGGCGGCGCGTTGGTGGGAGACGTAGCATCCGACCTCACCTTGGGTCATCGACCGGCCCATGAACCGTCGGGCTTTGCTATCGTTATAGGGCGCGAACTGCGCAAGGTCGATTTCACGCCCGTCGAATGCGTCTACGCGGATCGGGTCAATTTGGGCGCCGTCCAACTCGGCCTTCGCGCTGTCCAGCCGTTTGGGGGAGGCGGCGAGATTGATAACGAATCCCTTTGGGCGCTGCGGCATGGATTTGACCTCATTCCTATCGGCCCCGGGGGTGACAGGTTCTTACGGGTTAAGCTTTGGGGGTAGGTCGACCGCGCAGCCAGTTTTTGAACCGTTTGAAGGCGGAGGGCGGTTTGTGAGCGACGCTGACAAACCCGATATGCTGGCAGGCGCCGGGTTTCAAAAAGGCGGTAAATTTTCCCTGTTTGCGCAGGTGACGCGAGATATGGCTTTCACGTTTGAAACCGCTGAAGCCGCCAACCTCTTTCCAGAGGGAGAGGGGGGCAAGATGCGGGTTGAACGTATAGCCATACCATTTAGGGCTAAGGGCATCCATGCGCGCGTAGGAGACGCCTGCACAGTCCTCATTGACGATCTGGGCGCGGGCCGCGTCTTCGATGAAGAAGTTATCGGTGTCGCGGAAACAGACCGAGGAAACATCGGGATGGGCCTCTAGCAGGCGCAGGGCGTCATCTAAGAAATCGTGGCGGGTGAATTCCCAGTCGTCCTCCATGTGAAAGACGTAAGGCGTGCGCACCTTGGCATACATGGCGTCAACGGCGGGGTGGTGTCCGACCTGTTTGCCCAGATCAACGCGCTGGCCGTGGGGGCAGAGACGGTCGAAGACCGCGCTTGTTTGGGCATCGCCAAAGTCGTTAATGCCAATGATGGGGAGCTTACGCAGGTCTGGGCCGAGGCTTTCGAGCGTTTGTTGCAGGACATCGGGACGCAGCCCCATGGTAATGCAAATCGTGACCAGATGCTCTGCGCTCATGTCTTGTACTGCCCTGCGGGAAAAGCTGCGGACCCCGGGGAGGGTCCGCAGCAGGATTTAATCAACCTTCTGCCGGTTCTTTCTTCTCGGCAGTGATCTCTTCGCCAGTCTCCTGATCGACAACTTTCATCGACAGGCGCACCTTGCCGCGATCGTCAAAGCCCAAGAGCTTCACTTTCACTTCCTGACCTTCCTTCAGAACGTCCGAAGGGTGGTTCAGGCGGCGGTTTTCGATCTGGGACACGTGGACCAGACCGTCGCGCTTGCCAAAGAAGTTCACGAAAGCGCCGAAATCGACGATCTTGACCACGGTGCCGGTGTAGACGGCGCCTTCTTCGGGCTCTGCCACGATCGAATAGATCATGTCATAGGCCTTTTTGATGGCGTCGCCATTGGCGCTTGCGATCTTGATGATGCCTTCGTCGTTGATGTCGACCTTGGCGCCGGAGACTTCGACGATCTCGCGGATGACCTTACCGCCGGACCCGATCACTTCACGGATCTTGTCGGTGGGGATCTGCATGGTCTCGATGCGCGGGGCGTGGACGGAGAAGTCCGCGGCACCCGAGAGCGCCTTGTTCATCTCGCCAAGGATGTGGATACGGCCTTCTTTGGCCTGAGCCAGGGCTTTTTCCATGATCTCGGGCGTGATGCCTGCAACCTTGATGTCCATCTGCAGGGATGTGATGCCCGCTTCGGTACCGGCCACTTTGAAGTCCATGTCTCCGAGGTGGTCTTCGTCACCGAGGATGTCCGACAGGATCGCGTAGGAGCCGTCATCTTCGAGGATCAGACCCATCGCCACACCGGCCACAGCCGATTTCAGCGGCACGCCTGCGTCCATCATCGAGAGCGAACCACCGCAGACGGATGCCATGGAGGACGAACCGTTGGATTCGGTGATCTCGGACACGAGACGGATGGTGTAGGGGAAGTCTGTCGCTGCGGGCAGAACCGCCTGCAGAGCACGCCAAGCGAGCTTACCGTGGCCAACTTCACGACGGCCGGGAGGGCCCACGCGACCAACTTCACCAACCGAGTAGGGGGGGAAGTTATAGTGCAGCAGGAAGTTCGATTTGAAGTTGCCGTGCAGCGCGTCGATGAACTGCTCATCGTCGCCGGTGCCGAGCGTGGTCACGACCAAGCCTTGGGTTTCACCACGGGTGAAGAGCGCCGAGCCGTGTGTCCGCGGCAGGATGCCGGTTTCAGCCACGATGTCACGGATTTCGTCGGTGCGACGACCGTCGATACGCTTGCCGGTTTTCACCACGTCGCCGCGCAGGATGCTGGCCTCAAGGCCCTTCATCGCGGAGCCGAGGTTCTTGTCCTCAAGCTGCTCTTCGGTGAGCTTGCCCTTAATCGTCTCGCGGGCGGCGGCAACAGCGGCGGTGCGCTCTTGCTTGTCGGCGATGGCGAATGCAGCGCGCATTTCGTCTTCGCCAGCGGCTTTCACAGCGGCGGACAGGTCCGAGTAATCGTCGGGCTGGAAGTCGAACGGCTCTTTCGCCGCGTCTTCGGCCAGATCGATGATCAGGTCGATGACCGGCTGGATCTGGTCGTGGGCGAACTTAACGGCGCCCAGCATTTCCTCTTCCGACAGCTCATAGGCTTCGGATTCGACCATCATCACGGCGTCTTTGGTGCCGGCGACAACCAGATCGAGGCGCTGCTCGGGGTTCAGGCGCAGGTCCTGCATGTCGTCGATTGTTGGGTTCAGGATGTAGTCGCCATCCTCATAGCCCACGCGGCAGCCCGCGATCGGACCCATGAAGGGCGCGCCGGAGATGGTCAACGCGGCGGAAGCGGCGATCATCGCGACCATATCGGGGTCGTTCACCAGATCGTGGCTCAGCACGGTACACATCACCAGAACTTCGTTTTTGAAGCCGGGGACAAAAAGCGGGCGGATCGGACGGTCGATCAGACGCGCGGTCAGGGTTTCTTTCTCGGTGGGGCGGGCCTCACGCTTGAAGAAGCCACCCGGTACTTTACCGGCGGCATAGTATTTCTCTTGGTAGTGCACGGTCAGGGGGAAGAAGTCCTGGCCCGGCTTTTGCTGACGTGCGTACGTCACGTTGGCCATAACGCTGGTTTCCCCCAGCGTGGCAATCACCGACCCGTCCGCCTGACGGGCAACCTTACCGGTTTCCAGTGTCAGCGTCTCTTCGCCCCACTGGATCGATTTTTTCGTTACATTAAACATCTACGTTTCCTTTTTGGCCCATTGGCCATTGCATAGGGGCCGTATTGCCCCTGACTCCGGTATCTTCTTTTTCAGGCGCAGGAGTCCGCGCGCCGGATTTCAGATTGCGCGGACATACAGGTTTTCAAGGCAAATGGGAAGCGTTCTGTCGTAGCGGGGCTATGAGCGGCGGCTTCTCTCCGTTGCGCTCTGCGCTGACCTGCGCGCAACAAAAAACCTCCCGGCGTGGGCCGGGAGGTTTGGGTCGTCCTGTCACCGGGAAACCCGGCGGGCTGTCCGCAATTAGCGGCGCAGGCCGAGGCGCTTGATCAGGTCCTGATAACGGGACTCATCTTTGGCCTTAACGTAATCCAGCAGCTTGCGGCGCGTCGCGACCATTTTCAAAAGACCACGGCGGCCGTGGTTGTCTTTTTTGTGGGTCTTGAAGTGCTCGGTCAGCGTGACGATGCGCGAGGTCAGAATGGCAACCTGTACTTCGGGCGAACCTGTGTCGCCTTCTTTGGTGCCGAAATCTTTCATGACTTTTGCTTTTTCTTCAGCAGTAATCGACATCGGGGTCTCCTTTCGAAAAGAGTTTAAATGGATGGCGCAGGCCGGGATGTCGTCCAGCTCAGGCCCATGGAGATATCACCCGCTGACGGAATCAGCAGGCGATGGGGGCGTATAGGAGGAATTTGCGCCTTTGGCAAAGGCTGATTTATGCCAGCTTGTCAGATGCGTTATGCCGCAAAGCCAAGGTTAAAGGCCGCGCTGAGCGGGATCAGGGCAATATCATCAAGCGCAACACTGTCCCCGAGAACCCGTGCAACAATAATATTATCAAGCATAACCAGCGATTGGCCCGGCAGATCGGGGTCGGGCAGGATCGCGAGCGGCGGTTCCGCCCCGGCTGCGGCGCTGTCATCCCAGACAAAAAGCAGCGAATCATCCTGTGCGTGGTAGTCCGTAATCTGCGCGGCACCGCCGCTGCCGATCCATTCGCCCATTACGATCCGATCCGTGCCCTCGCCGGATGTCACCACGTCCCCGGCCCCCGCTACGATCAGGTCATCCCCGCCGCCACCGTTCAGGTAATCGCGGCTTTGCAGGTCATCCGCCCCGGTAAGCGTGTCGTCGCCCCAGCCGCCAAAGAGCGTATCTTCGCCCGCGCCACCGCGCAGCGCATCATCGCCAAGCCCGCCTTGGAGCGCGTCACTCCCAGCTTCGCCATGCAGCACGTCATCACCCGCAGAGCCTTGCAGCGCGTCATCGCCCGCACCGCCATAGAGGAAGTCATCGTCATTATGGCCAAAGAGGCTGTCGTTCCCTGCGCCGCCGAAAAGGTCATCATCTCCGTCATTGCCGTGCAGGCTGTCGTCGCCATCATCGCCGTACAGCGTGTCGTTGCCATCATGGCCGTGCAGATCATCATCGCCGGCGGCGCCATGGATCAGATCATTCCCGCCGTGGCCACCAAGTTGGTCGTCGCCCGTGCCTCCCTGCACCGTCTCTCCGCCATCGCTGCCCGACAGGATGTCTCCGACGGTGTTGGGGCCGCGCGGAGTGTCACCTTCTGGAACATCATCATCGGGCGGCGTTTCGATTTCAACGAAAGTGACAGCGCTGACCGCCATCAGACCCATCACACCAGCCAGCCACAACATGCGCAGTTCCACCCGTTCATTGCTTGATGCCCCACACATCATCCCGCCCTTAGAAGGGCACGCTGTGGCTGTAAAATCAAAGGAATAGCGGGAAAGTGGTTAACGAATGCCTGCCAGCGCGGGGCGCTAGGGTTGCCACAAAACCGGCTCTTGTGTGTAGGGCAGGTAGAGGGGGTGGCGCGGATGCCCGGCCTTGGAGAGTCCAAGGTGGTAGAGCGGTTTGGCCCCCGCCGCCAACTGTGCGGCGACGCTAAGGCCCCGGTCCAGATGGGCACCATGCACGCCCCAAGCGGCGATGATCTGGTCGGCCCAGTCGGCCCCTTCGACCAGCGTGGCGTCGTTGTCGGGGCCAATCGGATCGGGGGCGGCACGCATGTCGCGCGGATCGGTGGCGCGAAAGGCAAAGATATTGGTCACCCGGAAACCGCCAAAGCCCAGCACCCGCGCCCGACGCTCGCAACGCTCGACGGTGGGGTCGTTCTGCACCTCCGTCGCGGTGGAGGGGTTCAGCATGACAAACATCACCCGCGGCGCAGCGCTGTCCCAGACTCGTGTGAGGCTGTAGCGGTATTGCTCGCAAGCAGAGTAGACCGCCGTTGAGGGCGCATCGCCCTTCGTATGGCTGCGGGTGATGAGGGGCATTCAGCCCTCGTTCGTGTCCGTAGAGAGGTTAAACACCCGGCTGGGGTGCAATTCGCCCACTTTGAAGCGGCCCACGGCCACGGGCTGGCCATCCAGCGAAGCCCAGCATTCGTCGCCATATTCCACGTCATGGGCGATGACCATGCCGGGGTTGCCATTGCGCAGACGGGTGGCACCTTCGGGCGTGGCTTTGACCTCGGGCAGGTCGACCAGCCCCTCGGCCAGCGGCAGCAGATGCGTGTCGAGTTCTGGCGTTCGTGCGATCTCGTCGATCTGTGCCAGCGTCAGCGCGTTCGCGGCCTCAAACGGGCCGGACCACGTGCGGCGCAGCTCGCGGACGTTGCCGAGGCAACCAAGCTTCTGCCCCAAGTCGCGCGCGATGGAGCGGACATAGCCGCCCTTGCCGCAGACCATCTCAAGTGTGACGTGATCGGCGTCGGGCCGGTCGAGCAGCAGCAGGCTTTCCACCCAAAGCGGGCGGGCGGCGATGTCCATCTCTTCGCCATCGCGGGCGCGTTTATAGGCGCGCTGGCCGTCGATCTTCACGGCAGAGAACTGCGGCGGTACCTGTTGGATATCGCCGATAAAATTGCTTAGCGCATCCTTGATGGCCGCATCGTCGGGGCGCAGATCGGAGGTGCCGATGACTTCGCCTTCGGCGTCGTCGGTGTTGGTGGCAATCCCCAGACGCACGGTGAACTCATAGGCTTTGAGCGCGTCGGTGATATAGGGCACGGTCTTGGTCGCTTCGCCCAAGGCGATGGCCAGAACCCCGGTGGCTTCGGGATCAAGCGTGCCCGCGTGGCCCGCCTTCTTGGCTTCAAGCGCCCAGCGAACCTTGTTGACCACGGCGGTCGATGTCGGCCCGGCGGGTTTGTCCACCACCAGCCAACCGGAAATGTCGCGACCTTTGCGTTTGCGTGCCATGTCTTGCCCCTTCGCCTTTGTGGTGCTGCCCTCTAACGGAGCCGCGCGCCGCTGCCCAGCCCTAGCGCCGGGGAAAAGTCACTTTGCAGGCGTGACGATGCCGATGATCGGCCCTAGCGTGGTGAAGCCCGCCCCGGTGCGGCGCAGTCCCGGTGCGCGCAGACGTGAGATATTGCCGTCGAAATACAGCGCGTTAGGCAGGTCCAGCTCATCGCGGTAGAGCCGGGCAAACTCATGAAAGGTTACCACGTCATTGGAAATCGCGAAAACCGCGCGTTTTCCGTCTGCCGTGGTGCCAACGCCGTTGCGGATATAGCGCGAGGTGCTGTTGGGTAAGAATCGCGGATGCAGCGCCCCGTCGATCACCAGCATTGGCCCCGATTGCGTGGCAAAGCGGCAGTCAGGTTTGCTCTTGAGGTAACGCTTGGTCTCAATCACATCGGCGCGGCCATCGCGCAGGCAGAAGACGCCGTTGGGCAGCAGGCCAAAGTTGCCAGGCCCCGCGCTGTCGATCACGCCGCGCGCCTCGACGCCTTCTTCGACGTAATGCCCGACCGGAGAACGATCCTCGTGGTACATGCCCGCGTTCATCGCAAAGCCCAGCCGCAAGCCCTGCGCCTTCAAGGCCTCATCAAGCGATCCGAAGAACCCATAGGGCGCGCCTGTGTCATCGTTAAGAAAGAGCCGCAGATCGTCACGCTCCAGATCAACTTCGCAAATAGTATAGGAACTGCCGTCAAACGTGATGTTGCGACATTCGGCGGCGTCCGAAGGCGTGCCTTTCAGCGCGATCAGCGCCAATGCGATCAGACCGGCGCGGATCACTGATCCGGCGCGCAGTCTGCAGCGTCATCATCCGGCGCATCCGCATCGCGGCGCACCACGTCTTGGTTCAACATCCGGCGCGTGTCGTCCATCCGGTCGAATGTGCGATCCAATTGGAACCGCAGATCGGGGGAAAACTTGAGCGTGAGTTTCTTAGCCACCTGTCGGCGCAATTCGTTCTTATTGCGCGCCAGCAGCTTGAGCACCTCATCCTGACCTTCACCACCCAGTGGTAGCACATAGGCCGTGGCGATCTTGAGATCGGGCGAGATGCGCACCTCTCCCACGGTGATCGACAGACGGTTGAGGTCGGTGTCATGCACGTCCCCGCGTGCGAGTACATCAGACAAGGCGCGGCGGACGGTTTCGCCCACGCGGAGTTGTCGTTGCGACGGGCCTGCGCCCTCATGAAACTTGTTCTTTGCCATGAACCCCATCTAAGGCTTCGGTTGCACTTTGCCAAGCGCTCGCCGACGGGCTAAACCAGCCGAGCCATTCATGCCCCCGAACTGCAGGAGACACCCCCATGACACAGACCCCCGGCATTGCCGTTACCGGCGCCTCTGGCCGCATGGGCCAGATGTTGATCCGTGAGATCACCGCTAGCGACAAAATGCATCTGGCCGCGGCGGTGGAGCGTCCCGGTCATGACTGGGTGGGGTGCGATGTGGGCGAAGCGATGGGGGGCACTGCGTCTGGTGTGACCGTAACTGACGACGCAGCCGAGGCGTTTGCCAAGGTGCAAGCCGTGATCGACTTCACCGCGCCGCAAGCTACGATTGCCTTTGCTGCCGAGGCCGCGAAGGCCGGGATCGTGCATGTCATCGGCACCACCGGGATGACCGATGAGGAGATCGCGCAGCTTGCCCCAGCAGCCGAGCAGGGGGCCATCATCGTCCGCGCGGGCAACATGAGCCTTGGGGTGAACCTGCTGACACAGTTGACCCGTCAGGTCGCCGCCGCGCTGGATGTTGACTACGACATTGAGATCATCGAGGCGCATCACAATCAAAAGGTCGACGCACCGTCAGGCACCGCTTTGATGTTGGGCGAAGCTGCCGCCGAGGGGCGGGGCGTGAAACTCGCGGATGTCTCCGACAGGGGCCGCGATGGCATCACTGGCTCGCGCCAGCAGGGCGATATCGGTTTCACCGCGATCCGGGGCGGTGACATCGTGGGGGAACATGATGTGATGTTCGCCGCCGCTGGCGAGCGGATCATCCTGCGCCACATCGCCTCTGACCGGGCTCTTTTTGCGCGAGGCGCGCTGAAGGCAGCGCTCTGGGGGCAGGGACAGGCGCCGGGCGAATATGACATGCTGGATGTGCTGGGCCTGAAAACCTCATAATAGCGCAGATTATCTGAAACTTTACCCGCGTGAGCTACGTGAATGCCGAAGGCAATTCACTGATGGGAGGTTTCGATGAGATTTATCTTTGCACTCGCCGCGACTGCGATGCTGGCGCTGAGCGCCCTGCCCGCGGCGGCGGAATATGCCCGTATCCAAAGCAAATCCGACTTCGTCGCGGCGGTGAATGGCAAAAGGCTGACCCGCCCGCTCGTCGATCTGCGGGTGACCTCTGGCGGAGCCATTTCCGGCAAAGGCGCGGTTTGGGAGGTCACGGGCACTTGGACGTGGAAAGACGGTTTCTTCTGTCGGACGCTGGTCTGGGGCGGCAAGGATCTGGGCTATAACTGCCAAGTTGTCATGCGCGATGGCGCGAAAATCCGTTTCACCTCAGACAAGGGGACGGGTGAATCGGCGGTGCTGACCCTGCGCTAAGGCCGCTTAGAAATCGACAGCGATGCCCTTTTTCTCCCAATCACCATAGCGCACCGGCTCCGGCCCATCTCGCCCGCCGAGTTCGGCGGGCAGATCCAGCGCTGCGGCGGCCTCGCGCCGTGCGGCAGCTTCGGCCAAGGCACGTTGCGCGGCGGCGGGCAGGTCTGGGCCGGGGGCCGGTGTCGGGTCATGCGGCGTGTCGGGGATCGGTTTCGGGCCCGGTTTGGGCTGCGGGGGCAGGTCCGGCGCGGGGCTTGGAGTTGGGTCAGGGCCGGGTCTACTGTCGGGAATGGGGCGTTGATCGGGCATCATGGTCCTCTTGAGCCAAGTTCTCCCTTGATATACGTCGCGCGCTGGCCCAGACAACCCGGCAACCCCCGAAGCAAGACCCAGATAGGATAAGATCATGGCAGACACAGGCGTTCAGGCCCGCAGAAGCGCGGTATATCTGCTGGATCAGGTTTTGGGCGAAGAGCCACGTCTGATGTCGGAACTGCTCGCCTCCGGCGCGTTGGACAAGCTGCCCCCCGATGACCGGGCGCGGGCACAACGTCTCGCACAGGACACGCTGCGCGGGTTGGAGCGTGCCGACCGGCTGTTGCAAAAACATCTGCAAAAGGCCCCCCCGTTGACCGTGCGCAACGTGCTGCGCGTCGGTACGGTGGAGCTCTGTCAGGGCGGGGCGGCGCATGGGGTCGTGAACACGATGGTCAATCTTGTGTCCCAGCACCGCACGCTTAGCCACCTTAAAGGGCTGACCAACGCCGTCTTGCGCAAGATTGCCGCGCAGGGCCCCGAAGCATGGGGCGCCCTGCGCGCACCGCGCTTGCCCAAATGGCTGCGCGGCCCGCTGGCTGAGGCTTGGGGAACGGACGCCATCGCCGCGATGGAAGAGGCGCATTTCGCGGGCGCGCCGCTTGATCTGACCGCCAAGGGCAACCCTGCCGCTTTGGCCGAGGCCGTGGGCGGCACGCTGCTGCCGACCGGCTCCGTTCGGGTGACGGATGCCGGGCAGGTCTCGACCATGCCCGGCTTTGCCGAAGGCGACTGGTGGGTGCAGGACGCTGCCGCCGCGATTGCGGTGCGGGTGCTGGCCCCGAAAGAAGGCGAGACCGTGCTGGACCTCTGCGCCGCACCGGGGGGCAAGACCATGCAACTCGCCGCTGCCGGGGCCGTTGTCACTTCCGTCGACCAGTCCCATCCCCGGATGCAGCGGGTGAAGGAAAATCTGACCCGCGTGGGTCTTAAGGCTAAGACGCTGACCAAAGACGCGCGTGCCGTAGAAGGGGAATTCGACGCCATCCTGCTCGACGCGCCGTGCTCTGCCACCGGTACAATCCGCCGCCACCCCGATCTGCCCCATGCCAAGGACGGCTCGGAATTCGGTGATCTGATCGAGTTGCAATCCGAGTTGATCGACCACGCATGGAGCCTGCTGAAACCCGGTGGGCGGCTGGTGTTCTGCACCTGCAGCCTGCTGCCGGACGAGGGCGAAGTGCAGGTCGATGAGGCACTGGAGCGGCATGGCGACATGACCGTTGACCGCGCCGCGCTGGACGTGGCCGGGGTCAACGCAGAGTGGATCACCGAAGAGGGCGGGTTGCGTCTGCGCCCTGATTTCTGGGCTGACAAAGGCGGCATGGACGGGTTCTACATCGCCTGTTTGCGCAAAGGTTAAGCGTCACGCGCCGATCGGCGGTGACGGCACGGCAAGATATGCCGCGCTTGGGATGTCTACCAAACCCCTGATGCCCAGCGTTTCGATATCTTCAGGCATAAGCCGCGCGATGGCTTGGCTGACCGCTGCAAAAGTCGCGATACGATTCGCCCCCGCCGCCGCGATATAGGGCAGGCCGGGTGTTGGTGTGGTGCGCTCTAGCACCCGCAGGTGGCTGGCGAAGGGATCGTAGCGCTGGATCAATCGCCATGACACCGCATCAAGTGCTGCGATATCCGCGCGCCCATCTGCGACGGTCTGGGCAGAGTTGCGGTGACCATGGCTTTGTGAGCGGTCCTTGAACCAGAACCCCTCTGCGCTGCAATGCGTGTAAGCAGCGGCATATCCAGACTGTGAAAATGACTGGTTGTAGGTGAACCGCGCCGCGCGAAATTCGGAAATTGTTTCACGGGGATCATCGGCACGGATCACGAAGACGCTGTTGTAATATCCCGGCGGGCAGCCTGCGACGGCAAAGTCAGGCGTACCGATCAACGTGACATGGTCGTGCAGCCACAGACGGTAAGGCATCCCGCAGGTTTGCGAGAGGGTCAGGTCCGGCGCCTTCCAAACTGTAAATTCCTCTGCTTTGTTGTTCAGTGTTTCGGGCGCTGCGATGCCCCGCGCGGCAAGTTCTTCGCTGATCAGCGCCCAATAGCGGCCATGGGCCTCGGCGGTCTCTGGCCGCAGGTACATCATCAGGCTGGCGATCATCTGCGTGCTCCGCTTGGGACGACTATCTTTTAGGCAAGGCGCGGCCGCGCTGGCAAGGGACCGTTCCCCGCCGATTGCCCGGCGCATGGGGAAAATTCGGTGACTCATCACGGCGCGGGGGCTATGATCCCGTCAAACGCCATCAGAGCGTCAGGGGCAGCTTGATATGATTAATCTTTCCAGCGTCATGGCCCGAAGGGCGCGGTTCTTGAACCGCTGGCACGCGTGGCGCGCGACTCGTGGGCGCGGGCGGGCGACAGGTTTTGTGTCTTCGCCCGAGCCGCGCACCATTGGTTCTTTTGCACGGGGGCGGCAGTTGATCGCGGGCAATTACCTTTTTGCTGGCAGCCTTTTAACCGCGCCGCAGACCGCGATGTGGGAACTGGCCCCGCCAGATCACGTCTTTGCGGCGGAACTGCATGGATTTGCATGGTTGGATGACCTTGCCGCAGTGGGCGACGCGCGGGCGCGGACAGCGGCGCAGGATTGGCTTTGGGATTGGATCAACCGCTTCGGGCGCGGGCAGGGGCCGGGCTGGACCCCGGCGCTGACGGGGCGGCGGCTGATCCGTTGGATCAACCATGCGCTTTTCATGTTGCGGGGCACGGAGGCCGAGCAGAGCGATGTTTTCTACCGTTCGCTAGAGCAACAGACCCGATTTTTGTCGAAACGCTGGCGTGCCTCTGCGCCGGGATTGCCTCGGTTCGAGGCGCTGACCGGGTTGATCTATGCGGGCCTATCGCTTGAAGGGTTGGAGGAACTGGCCGATCCGGCGATTAAGGCATTGGCGCGCGAATGTGCCAGCCAGATCGACGCCGAGGGCGGTTTGCCCACCCGCAACCCTGAGGAGTTGCTAGCCGTGTTTACCCTGCTGACATGGGCCGCTGCCGCGCTAAGCGATGCAGGCCGCAGTACGCCAAAGGAACATCTGACTGCGATCGAGCGTATCGCGCCCACCCTGCGCAGCCTGCGCCATGCGGATGGCGCTTTGGCGCGGTTCCACGGCGGTGGGCGCGGTATGGAAGGCTGGCTGGATCACGCGCTGGCGGCGGCCAAGGTCAAGACACGGCAGCCCGATGGGTTGGCGATGGGCTATGCACGGCTGTCTGCGGGGCGCACCAGCGTGATTGTCGATGCCGCACCCCCGCCGGGTGGCTCGGCATCGAGCAATGCCCATGCCTCGACATTGGCGTTCGAGCTGACCTCGGGGCGGCGGCCTTTGGTGGTGAACTGCGGCTCAGGCGCGTCTTTTGGGCTGGAGTGGCGTCGGGCAGGGCGGGCCACGCCGTCGCATTCAGCGCTGTCGCTGGTGGGCTATTCCAGCGCGCGGCTGGCAGAGCCTGATCGCCACACGGGAGAAGAGGCGCTGATCCACGGGCCGCGCCATGTGCCCGTTGAGATCGGAGAGGCCGCCGATGGTCTGCGCTTTGAAGGGGGGCACGATGCCTATCTGCGCAGCCACGGGCTGACCCATGCGCGACGGCTTGAACTGACGTCGGACGGGCGCGGCCTGTCGGGGGAAGATATGCTGCTGGCGATAGAGGATGCCGAGAAGCGGCGTTTCGACAAGATGCTGGATGCCACACGGTTGAAAGGAGTGCCCTTTGACATCCGTTTTCACCTCCACCCGGATGTAGATGCCACGGTTGACCTTGGCGGGGCTGCGATCTCAATGGCGCTGAAAAGCGGTGAGATTTGGGTTTTTCGCCATGACGGCACGCATAATCTGTCTTTGGAACCGGGGGTTTACCTAGAGACAACCCGTCTTAAACCGCGCGCCGCGCAGCAGATCGTGCTCTCGGGCTATGCCATGAACTATGCCACACGGGTGCGCTGGTCGTTGTCAAAAGCGCAGGAAACTGCGATTGGCGTGCGAGATTTGTCGATCGACGATCCCTATGCTGATGAAGACTGACCAAGGAACCAGCCCCATGCCCGATCTCTATCCCATCAAACGCGCGCTTCTTTCCGTATCCGACAAGACCGGTCTTTTGAACCTTGGCAAAGCTTTGGCGGCACGCGGCGTGGAACTGCTCAGCACCGGCGGCACCGCGAAAGCACTGCGCGACGCGGGGCTTGAGGTGTTGGATGTGGCCGATGTGACGGGCTTTCCTGAGATGATGGATGGGCGCGTGAAGACGCTGCACCCGGTGGTGCATGGTGGTCTGCTGGCGCTGCGCGACAACAACGCCCATGTCGGCGCGATGACCGAGCATAACATCGGCGCAATCGATCTGGTTGTGGTGAACCTTTACCCCTTCGAGGAAACCGTCGCCAAGGGCGCGGAATATGCCGAGGTGATCGAGAATATCGACATTGGTGGACCAGCGATGATCCGTTCGGCGGCCAAGAACCACGGTTTCGTCAACGTCGTGGTCGATGTCGAGGATTACGCCGAGGTGATCGCTGAGATGGAGGCCAACGACGGTCAGACCACCTACGCCCTGCGCCAGCGCCTCGCTCAGACCGCCTATGCCCGCACCGCCGCCTATGACACCGCCGTCAGCACTTGGATGGCCGAGCAGGTCGCAGGGACCCCGCGCCGCCGGACCTTTGGCGGCACGCTGGCCCAGACCCTGCGCTATGGCGAGAACCCGCATCAGCAGGCGGCTTTCTATACCGATGGCTCCACCGCGCCCGGTCTGGCGAACGCCGTGCAGCATCAGGGCAAGGAACTATCCTACAACAATATCAACGACACCGATGCGGCCTTTGCGCTGGTCAGCGAGTTCGACCCCAAGGATGGCCCTGCCTGCGCGATCATCAAACACGCTAACCCCTGCGGCGTGGCGCGGGGCGAGACAATGCTCGACGCCTATAAACGCGCCTTCGACTGTGACCGCACTTCCGCTTTCGGCGGCATCATCGCGCTGAACCAACCGCTCGACGGCCCGACCGCCGAGGCGATTGCCGCGATCTTTACCGAAGTTGTCATCGCGCCCGGCGCGGATGAGGAGGCCAAGCGCATCTTTGCCGCTAAGAAGAACCTGCGCCTGCTGACCACCGAAGGTCTGGCCGACCCTGCCGCCGCTGCTTTGGCCGTGCGTCAGGTCTCGGGCGGGTTCCTTGTGCAGGACAAAGACGTGGGCCGGGTTAGCCGCGACGACCTCAAGGTCGTGACCAAGCGCAAGCCATCGGATCAAGAACTGGACGACATGCTTTTCGCGTGGACCGTGGCCAAACACGTCAAATCCAACGCGATCATCTATGTCAAAGACGGCGCCACCGTCGGCGTCGGTGCGGGCCAGATGAGCCGGGTGGACAGCACGCGCATCGCCGCGCGCAAGGCGCAGGACATGGCCGAGGTGATGGATATCGAGGCACCGCTGACACAAGGCTCCGTGGTGGCCTCCGACGCATTCTTCCCCTTCGCGGACGGTCTGATCACGGCGGCAGAGGCCGGTGCCACGGCGCTGATTCAGCCCGGCGGCTCCATGCGGGACGACGAAGTGATCGCCGCAGCGGATGAAGCGGGCCTTGCCATGGTCTTCACCAATATGCGCCACTTCCGGCACTAAGCGAAGGGCAGCACCATGCGGACATTCGGCATCGCGGCCTTCGTGGCCTTTCTGATCGATCAGATCAGCAAATATGTGGTCATTCACATGATGGAACTGGCACGTATCCGTTCCATTGATGTGCTGCCGCCGGTGCTGAATTTCCGCTATGGTGAAAACCGGGGCATCAACTTCGGCCTCGGCGGCGACATGAGCCAATGGGTGCTCATTGTGCTGGCGCTGGCGATCTGCGCGGGCGTCACTGTTTGGCTGTGGCGCAGCCCGCATGGGCGTTGGGCGCAACTGAGCGGCGGGATGTTGGTCGGCGGGGCGCTGGCGAATGTGGCGGATCGGCTGATCTATGGCTATGTGCTCGATTTCCTGAATAACTCTTGCTGTGGCATCAATAATCCCTTTGTTTACAACCTTGCCGATGTCTTCATTTTCGCCGGAGCCTTGGGCCTGATCCTCTTTACCGGAGAGCCAAAAAGCGCGTCCAAGCGCCGGGGCAAAAAAGGTCAGTGACATTGCCCGCCTGCCTGCGATATTGAACATGCAGACCCCGAAAGGAGACACCATGCGTCGCATTGCCCTCATCAGCTTGATCCCGCTGGCCCTCGCCGCCTGCAGCAATCAGGGCCTTCGCGATTTGCAGCCTGTTTCTGACGGTCCGGATGAGTTCTTGATCCAACCGGTCAAGCCGCTGGAACGGCCTGACAGTTTGAACAGCTTGCCCGTCCCCACACCGGGGCAGGCGAACCTGACCGATCGTTCGGCGATTGCAGAAGGCGTTGCAGCCTTTGGCGGGCGATTGGATACGTCCGGTGGTATCCCCGCAGGCGACGCAGCACTGGTGCAACATGCAGGCCGGATGGGTGTACAGCCCGGTATTCGCGGCACATTGGCACAGTCCGATGCCGAGTTCCGCAAACGCAAGGGTCGCTTCACCCAGTTCCGCATCGTGCCGGTGGATCGCTACAGCCAAGCCTACCAGCGGCAAACACTCGATGCCTATAGCGAGGCAGAGCGCTGGCGCAAGGCAGGCGGGCGCACGCCGTCTTACCCGCCACAAGACACACGTTTTCGCTAGGCTTCTTGAATGTAGCGTCAGACCGCGTAGGTAATGCGGGAGGCGATATATTTCGAGGTAAGCAATGATCCGACTGCCGATGATGGCGGCCCTGGTGGCGACGCTCTTCACAGCCCCCTCCGCGCAGGCGCGCGATAACGAGAATGAGGCGGTAACCCATTTCACCCTCGATAACGGCATGGAGGTCGTGGTCGTCGAAGACCACCGCGCCCCGGTCGTGCAGCAGATGGTCTGGTACCGCGCAGGCTCAGCCGATGAACCCAAAGGGTCGTCCGGCGTGGCGCATTTCCTTGAACACCTGCTGTTCAAGGCCACCGATAAGCTGGAGTCGGGCGAGTTTTCCGCCACCGTGGCCGCCAACGGCGGGCGCGACAATGCCTTCACCAGCTACGACTACACCGCCTATTTCCAGCGCGTCGCCGCTGACCGTCTCGGCCTGATGATGGAGATGGAGGCCGACCGGATGAAGAACATCCGCCTCACCCCCGAAAACATCGAAACCGAACGCGATGTGATTTTGGAAGAGCGCAACCAGCGGACCGAGAACAACCCCGCCGCCCTGTTCAGCGAACAGCTCAACGCCGCGCAATATCTCAACCACCGCTACGGCGTGCCGATCATCGGCTGGAAACATGAGATGGAGGAGTTGGACCTCGAAGATGCGCTGTCGTTCTATGAGCTCTACTATTCGCCCAACAACGCCATCCTCGTGGTCTCCGGCGATGTGATGCCCGAGGACGTACGCGAACTGGCCGAAGCCACCTATGGTCAGATCCCCGCCAACCCTGACCTGCCCGAACGCCTGCGCACCGCAGAGCCGCCGCAGATCGCCGAACGCCGGTTGATCTACAAAGATGCCCGCGTGGCCCAGCCCTATGTGCGCCGCTCCTACCTCGCGCAGGAACGCGACAGCGGTGCGCAGGAAGAGGCGGCGGCGCTTTTGCTTCTCAGCGAATTGCTGGGCGGCGGCACCACCTCCTACCTCGCTGAAAAGCTGCAATTCGACGAACAGATCGCCAATTACACCGGCGCCTTTTACAAGGCTGATACGCTCGACGACACGACCTTTGATGTCGTGGTGCTGCCCGTGCCCGGCGTTAGCCTCCAGCAGGCCGAAGAGGCGCTGGACGAGGTGCTCGTGCAATTCATGGAGGCCGGGGTGGACCCTGAGCATCTTGAGCGCCTCAAGGCGCAATTGCGCGCTGATCAGATTTACGCCCGCGACGATGCCGACCGCGTGGCAAACCGCTACGGCTCTGCCCTCGCCATCGGCCTAACGGTGCAAGACGTGCAAGATTGGCCCGACGTGCTACAAGCCGTCACTGCCGAAGACATCATGCAGGCGGCCCGCACCCTGTTCGACAAACGCGCATCGGTCACCGGATGGCTGATGAAGGAGGACGCGCAATGAGATTTTTCTACGCCCTGATCTTGTCGGCGTTTGCCGCACTCCCCGCCCGTGCCGAAGTCGACATTCAACCCGTCACCAGCCCCGGCGGCATCACCGCTTGGCTGGTCGAAGAACATTCGATCCCCTTTGTTGCCTTGGAAATCCGTTTCCGGGGCGGCGCATCTCTGGACGCCCCCGGCAAACGCGGCGCGATCAACCTGATGACCGGCCTTCTGGAAGAGGGCGCAGGCGACATGGACGCGCGTGCCTTCAGCCGCGAGACCGAAGCGCTGGCAACCAACCTCAGCTTCGACGTGTCGGATGACTCGCTTTCCGTCTCGGCCCGTTTCCTGACCGAAAACCGCGACGCCTCCATCGAGCTTCTGCGCGCCGCATTGTTGGAGCCGCGCTTTGACGAAGATGCGGTAGAGCGGGTGCGCGGTCAGGTGATCTCAAACATCCAGTCGAACCAGAAAGACCCGAATGAGATCGCCCGCCAGACCTTCGACAAGATCGCCTTTGGCGACCATCCCTATGGCAGTTCTCTGAACGGCACGCTTGAGACGGTGGCCGGGTTGACCCGCGACGACTTGATTGAGGCGCATAGCGCCGTGCTGGCCCGTGACCGCATCTATGTCGGCGCCGTGGGCGACATCAGCCCCGAAGAACTGGGCAAGCTGCTCGATACCCTGCTGGGCGATCTGCCCGCCAAGGGTGCGCCGATGCCCCCGCCTGCCGATGTGGATATCCCCGCGGGCACGACCGTGGTCGATTTCGCCACACCGCAATCCGTTGCGATCTTTGGCCAGCCGGGCCTCGCGCAGGACGATCCCGATTGGTTCACGGCGACAGTGCTGAACCACGTCCTCGGCGGCGGCGGTTTCGAATCCCGTCTCATGACCGAGGTGCGCGAGAAGCGTGGCCTGACCTACGGCGTCTACTCCTACCTCGCCCCGCGCGATCTGGCTGAGACCTACCTCGGCTCCGTCAGTTCGGCCAATGACCGTATCGGTGAGGCGATTGACGTGATCCGCGCCGAATGGGCCAAAGCCGCGACCGAGGGCATCACCCAAGAGGAACTGGAGGCCGCCAAGACCTATATCACCGGCGCCTATCCGCTGCGGTTTGACGGTAACAGCCCGATTGCCAATATCCTCGTTGGCATGCAGATGCTCGGCCTGCCGACCGACTATATCGCGACCCGCAACGACAAGGTCGAAGCGGTCACGCTGGAAGACGTCAAGCGCGTCGCGGCGGATTTGCTGGACCCGGAGAACCTGCACTTCGTCGTGGTCGGCCAGCCTGAAGGGCTCGAGGCTTCCACCTTACCGCAGGAATGACAAAAGCGCCGCTCCCGAAAAGGGGCGGCGCTTTCAACTTGTCTCGGGCGTCAGGGCTTATTCGCCGTAGGGCACCCAGATATTCTTGACCTCTGTCGCGGCCTGCAAGAATGCACGCCCCGCGCCTTCGGCCCCGAACCAATCGCGCGCCATGCCGTGGTTGACCCAAGTGCGCTTGATGTTACTCGCCGCGCCTTTTTCGACCACGGCTGAGAGTTCCGCCGCGCCAAAGCTCCAGACGGCATCAATGTCCATATGCCGCGCCATCGGGTCGGCCAGATCGGCCTGCGGCCCGGTCAGGATATTCACCACACCCGCAGGCACGTCGGAAGTCTCCAAAACCTGCACGAAATCGGTCGCCGCCAGCGGGAAAGGTTCGCTCGCCGAAAGGATCACGCGGTTGCCCATGGCGATGGCGGGGGCCATGCAAGAGATCAGGCCCAGCAAAGGCGCCTCGGCAGGGCACAGCGCGCCGATCACACCCACAGGTTCCTTCATCGCCAAGGCTACGCCCCGGATCGGCACGCCGTGCACCTGACCGTCGTATTTGTCAGCCCAAGCGGCATAGGTGAACAGCCGGTCAATGGCGGCATCAACCTCTTTGCGACCCGCCTTCGTCCCCTGCATCGCATCCAGCCGCGCGGCGAATTCATCGCCCCGCGCCGAGAGGTTTTCGGCAATATAATAAAGGATCTGCGCCCGCAGATGGCCAGTGGTTTTCGACCACCCCTTCGCCGCATGCGCCGCCTCCACGGCGTTGCGCACATCTTTGCGGTTGGCGAGGCTGACATGCCCCAAAAGCCCGCCGGACTTGCCCCAGACCGGTGCGGAATACCCCCCATCGGGCCGCGCTTGCTTGCCCCCGATATAAAGCTTTGCGGTGCGGTCGATCCCGTCTTCCGGGCCACCTTCACCGCTGAAGGCTTCGATCTCTTTCAACGGCTTCTGAGCGGTCTTGGACTTGGTATAGCCCGCCAGACCTTCCCAGCCGCCCTCACGGCCAAAGCCACTCTCACGTCTGCCGCCGAACCCGGCCGCCGCATCCATCATATTGGTCCCGTTGACCCAAACGATCCCGGTCTCCAACTGCGGCGCAATATCAAGGGCGAGGTTCACATTCTCGGTCCAGACCGTCGCCGCTAGCCCGTAGCGGGTGTTATTGGCCAGTTGCACGGCCTCGCTCGGCGTGCGGAAGGTGGTCGAAACCAGCACCGGCCCGAAAATCTCTTCCTGCATCAGCGTATCCGCCGGGTTCAGCCCGGTGATCAGCGTCGGCGGATAGAAACACCCATTCTCAGGCATCTCACCCGGCGTGACAAATCGCTCACCCGCAGTATTCGCTTCCACCATCTCGCTCACGCGCTTGTGTTGCACCGGGTCCACCAGCGCACCCACGTCAATGCTCTTGTCCAGCGGATCGCCGATACGCAGCTTCTCCATCCGGGTGCGCAGCTTGGCATAGAACCGGTCCGCAACAGGCTCATGCACCAACAGCCGCGAGCCCGCACAGCAGACCTGACCCTGATTGAACCAAATCGCGTCAACCAGCCCCTCTACGGCGCTATCAAGATCGGCATCGTCAAACACGATATAGGGCGATTTACCCCCCAGCTCCAAAGTCAGCGCCTTGCCCGAGCCCGCCGTCGCCTCACGAATGCGGCGGCCAACGGCGGTGGAGCCGGTAAAGGCGATCTTGTCGATATCCTCATGGGTGACGATCATCTCGCCCACGGTGCCATCGCCGGTCACGATGTTGACCACGCCTTTCGGCAAGCCCGCCTGACGGCAGATATCGGCAAACAAAAGCGCGGTCAGCGAGGTATATTCCGCAGGCTTCAACACCACGGTATTGCCCATCGCCAGCGCGGGCGCGATTTTCCACGCCAGCATCAATAGCGGGAAGTTCCACGGAATGATCTGCCCGCAAACCCCAAGCGCCTGCGCATCGGGCAGTTCGCTCTCGATCAACTGCGCCATGCCCGCGTGATAATAGAAATGTCGCTGCGCCAAAGGCACGTCGATATCGCGCGTCTCACGAATGGGCTTGCCGTTGTCCAAGACCTCCAAGACCGCAAACAACCGCGCGTGTTTCTGCAACAACCGCGCCAGCGCATAGATATGCCGCGCCCGGCCATGGCCGCCCAACTTCTCCCACTTGGACTGCGCCTTGCGCGCCGCCTTCACGGCGCTATCGACATCGCCCTGCGTTGCCTGCGTTAGGCTGGCCAAAACCTCTCCCGTCGCCGGGTTGGTGCTGTCGAAACCTGCCCCCGGCGCGGTGAACGCCCCATCAATGAAGTGACCAAAACGCCCGCCCTGATCCACGATCCACGCCAGCGCATCTGCCGCCGATTCCGGGGCCGGCCCGTATTCCATGCTCTCAAAAATCTCGGACACGCTCATGCCTTCATCCTTTTCCAAATACCGTCCCGCAGCCTGCAACAGGCTCAGGAGGTCGCGTGGCGGTAAGCCGCCGAATAATTGCCGGTCACATGATGCTCCAACTGCCGCTCGATATCGCCCAACAGCGAAGACGCGCCAAAGCGGAACAGGTCAGGCTGCAACCAACGGTCGCCCAGCTCTTCCTTCATCAGCGCCAAATAGGTGATCGCATCCTTGGCTTTTGAAATGCCCCCCGCAGGCTTGTAGCCCACACGCACCCCGGTGCGTTCATAATACTCACGGATCGCGCGGATCATCACGAGGCTGACAGGCAGGGTGGCGTTGATGCTTTCCTTCCCGGTCGAGGTCTTGATGAAATCGGCCCCGGCCATCATGCAAACCAGCGACGCGCGCGCCACATTGCGCAGCGATCCCAATTCGCCGGTGGCGAGGATCGCCTTCACATGGGCCTCGCCGCAGGCTTCGCGGAAGGCGCGCATTTCATCGTAAAGCGCCTGCCAGTCGCCCGAGAGCACATGACGGCGCGAGATCACGATGTCGATCTCACTCGCCCCGGCCTCGACGCTCATCTCGATCTCGCGAATGCGGAGTTCCAAGGGCGACAGCCCTGCCGGGAACCCGGTCGAGACGGCGGCGATGGGAATGTTCGTGCCCTCCAGCGCGCGCCGCGCGGCGGGGATCATCTCGTGATAGACGCAGACCGCGCCGGTGGTGATCGGCGCCATGCCAAGCGCCTCAAGCAGATCGGGCGCAATCGGTTGGCGCGCCTTGGCGCAAAGCCGCTCGACCCGGCGCGCGGTATCGTCGCCCGAGAGGGTCGTCAGGTCGATACAGGTCACCGCGCGCAGCAGCCACGCAGCTTGGTGGTCCTTTTTCAGCGAACGGCGGGCGGGCAGGGCGGCGGCGCGACGTTCGATCGCCGAGGTGTTCGCCTGCACCGAGCGCAGCCAATCCATATCAAACGGCATCGGTTCGACGCGGGGTTCGGTGACCTGGGGCAGATGGCCCGGCGCGTCGGTCTCTGTCTCATGGTGCTGCGGGGTCGTCTGGGTGGCCATCGGGGTCTCTCCGGTTTGGTCAGGCGCGCAAAATGGCATGGGGCAGGGGCCAAAGCAAGCGACGCTAACCCCGCGTCACCGGTCGAATGCCTTAAAAACAGGCGAAATGTGGAAATTGTTAATGAGAACCATTCTCAACTGTTGACTTAATTGAGAATCGTTCTCACTAATACCTCCATGACACATGCATCTGATCCCTTTCGCCCGTCCCGCCGCACCGCTTTAATCGGCGGCCTGAGCGCATTTGCCCTCCTCGGGGCCGCGCCCGCTGCCTTTGCCGCGCCAAAGCTCAACGTCGTTGCGACCACCGGCATGATCGCTGACGCCGCCCGGCGGATCGGTGGCGATCTGGTCGAGGTCCGCTCGCTCATGGGGTCGGGCGTCGATCCGCACAGCTACCGTCAGACGCGCAGCGACATCGTGGCGCTGACCCGGGCCGATCTGGTGCTCTGGCACGGCCTTTACCTTGAGGCGCAGATGGAGCGGTTCTTTGAGGATCTGGGCCGCAAACGCGCCGTGATCGCCGTGGCCGAAGCCCTGCCTAAGGAGGGGCTGCTCAGCCACCCGGATTACGAGGGCCGCTATGACCCGCATGTCTGGATGGACCCCAACACATGGAACGCCGTGGTGGATGAGGTGACCCGCGCGCTGAGTGAAGCGCATCCGGCGGGGGCCGAGACCTTTGCCGCGAATGCCAAGACCTACCGCGCGGAACTGGACCAACTCGCCGCCTATGCCGCCGAGACCGTGGCGCAGGTGCCCGAAGGCCAGCGCGTCTTGGTCACGGCGCACGATGCTTTCAGCTACTTCGGACGCGCCTTTGGGTTCGAGGTGATCGGCATTCAAGGCATCTCGACCAACAGCGAGGCGGGGCTCAATCGCATCTCTTCACTGGTTGATGAATTGGTCGAGCGTGAGATCGGCGCCGTCTTTGTCGAAACGTCGGTTTCCGACCGCAACATGCGCGCGCTGGTCGAAGGCGCTGCGGCGCGCGGTCATGAGGTCGTGATCGGCGGCTCGCTCTATAGCGACGCCATGGGGGAACCGGGGAGCTATGAGGGCACTTATATCGGTATGATCGATCACAACGTCACCACCATCGCCCGCGCGCTTGGCGCGTCGGTGGATGCGGGCGGGATGACCGGCAAGCTGGTACAGGGAAGCTGATCCATGACACTTGAACTCGCCAGCAGCCGTGACGCCGCGCCCACCTCCCGCGCCGACAGCCCGCTTGCCGTGCGCGGCATGACCGTCTCCTACGGGCAGAAACCTGCGGTGTTTTCAGTTGATATGACGGTGCAACCGGGGAAAATGACCGCGATCATCGGCCCGAATGGTGCGGGCAAGTCGACTTTGCTCAAGGCCGCCTTAGGCATTCTGACGCCGCTGGCGGGCACCGCCACCGTCTATGGCAAGCCGGTCTCCGAACAACGTCACCGCATCGCCTATGTGCCGCAGCGCGCCAGCGTGGATTGGGATTTCCCGACCCGCGTGATCGACGTGGTGCTGATGGGGCTTTATCCGCAACTGGGCCTGCTTGGCCGCATCCGCCCTGTGCACCGCGCCCGCGCCACTGATTGTCTGGCCCGCGTCGGGATGGAGGATTTCGCCACCCGCCAGATCGGCCAACTGTCAGGCGGTCAGCAACAGCGGGTCTTTCTCGCCCGCGCTTTGGCACAGGATGCAGACCTCTATCTGCTGGACGAACCCTTTGCCGGGGTCGATGCGGCGACCGAAAAGGCGATCATCGCCGTGCTGAAATCCTTGCGCGACGCAGGCAAAACGGTTGTGGCGGTTCACCATGACCTATCCACCGTGGTCGAGTATTTCGACAACGTGTTCTTGATCAACACCCACCGCGTCGCCGAAGGCAGTGTCGAAGAGGTATTCCAAGCCAACCACCTGCAAGATGCCTATGGCGGGCGTTTGGCGGGGGCGCAGATGGATGCGTTGCAGCTGTCATGATCTGGGACGCTCTGACGCTGCAACTGGGCTATAACGCCACGCTGGTAACACTTGGGGCGACGCTGCTGGGCATGGCGGCGGGGGTTGGCGGCACCTTTCTATTCTTACGCAAGCGAGCATTGGTCAGCGATGCGATCTCGCATGCGACGCTGCCGGGTGTGGCGCTGGCGTTTATGGTGATGGTCGCGTTTGGCGGAGACGGCCGCAACCTGATCGGCCTGCTGCTGGGCGCGGCCTTGTCTGCGGCGGCGGGGCTGCTCTTGGTCTCATGGCTCAGCAACCGCACGCGACTGGCCGAGGATGCGGCGATTGGCTCGGTGCTGTCGGTTTTCTTTGGGCTAGGCATCGTCTTGCTGACGGTGATCCAGACCATGAGCGCGGGGCGACAGGCGGGGCTGGAGGATTTTCTCTTGGGCTCTACCGCCGGGATGCTGCGCAACGATGCGCTGATCATCGCCGTCGCGGCGGCGCTGACGCTGGCGCTGGTGCTGCTCTTGCGCCGCCCGCTCACGCTCGCCTCGTTCGATCCCGAATATGGCACCGCCATTGGGCAGAACGTGCCGCGCACGGATCTGGCGATGATGGGGTTGGTGCTGGCCGTGACGGTGGTGGGGCTCAAGATCGTCGGGCTGATCCTGATCGTCGCGCTGCTGATCATCCCGCCTGTCACCGCCCGGTTCTGGAGCGAGCGGACCGATCACGTGGTGCTGATCTCAGGCCTTCTGGGCGGTATCGCGGCCTATGTCGGCGCGGCGCTGTCGGCGGCGCAGCCGAACCTGCCGACGGGACCGATCATCGTGCTGGTGGGCTTTGCGCTCTTTGCGCTGTCGCTGCTGCTGGCCCCGGGGCGCGGAGCGCTGTCGGCTCTGCTGCGCCACCGCCGGTACCAGCGCCGGGTGCATCTGCGGCAGGGGCTACTGGCGTTGGCCCATGGGCAACCGATCTACGAACAACTCACCCTCCGTCTGCTGCGCGCCGAGGGCTATGCGCTGCCCGATGGGGTCGCCACCAAAGCAGGCCGGGGCCGTGCCGCCAAGGCGTTGCGGGACGAAACCCGCTGGCAGTTGATCCGCCGCGATCCGGCATACGAGGCCGCCGCCCAGCAATATGACGGTCTGACCCCCATCGAGACGGTGCTGACCGCCGACCAAATCCGCGAAATTGACAGCCGCATCGCCATGCTCGGCGGGGTGATGGCATGAACGGTTCTGAATTTGTTCCCCTCTCACTGGTGCCGATGCTGACCGGCATCTTCGTCGCCGTGGCCTGCGCCCTGCCGGGAAACTTCCTTGTCCTGCGCCGCCAAGCGCTGATCGGCGATGCGATCAGCCATGTGGTGTTGCCGGGGATCGTCGTGGCGTTCCTGCTGACCGGTGTGGTCAGCACCTGGCCGATGCTACTGGGCGCTGCGGGGGCGGCGCTGATCGCCGTGCTGGCCATTGAAGGTGTGCGGCGTTTGGGCAAGATCGAATCCGGTGCGGCGATGGGCGTGGTCTTTACCGCGATGTTCGCGGGCGGCGTGCTGCTGTTGGAACAATCCGACACCAGCAATGTGCATCTCGACGTAGAACATGCGCTTTACGGTAACCTCGAAAGCCTGATTTGGCTGGATGCCACCGGCTGGGCGTCGCTGCTCGACCCCGAGGCGCTGGCGACCCTCCCGGTGGAGCTGCCGCGCATGGCAATGACGTTTCTTTTCGTGGCGCTGTTCACGGCGCTCTTTTGGCGGCCGCTCAAGATCAGCACCTTCGACGAGGGCTTCGCCCGTACCATCGGCATGAAGACCGGGCCACTGGGTCTTGGTCTGGTCATCGTTGCGGCGATTGCCGCTGTGGCTGCCTTTGACGCGGTGGGCAGTATCATCGTGATCGCCATGTTCATCTGCCCCCCCGCCGCCGCGCGGATGATGACCAACCGATTGGAGTACCAGATTGCGTGGTCGGTGCTTTTTGCCACGCTCGCCGCAGTGCTGGGCTATGTGCTGGCCGGATACGGGCCGCTTTGGATCGGTATGCGGGATTCGGTGTCGGCGGCGGGGATGATCGCCACGGTTTCAGGGGTTATCCTTGGGTTTTCGGCACTTATGGGGCCGCATCGGCAAAGAGGCGCTGCTGCCCCCGCCGCTTAATCGAATCGCAACGATTCGTTTTCTGGGCAACCGATTCGCTTTTGCTTTGACCTGTGATTCGTCCTGCGTCTATACAGGTGGCAAGCTCCTTCGGAGACGACTTGTACCCGGGTCGCCCGCCGCGCTGATAAGACCGGAATAACAAAAGCACCAGTGCGCCGAGTAGCCGACCCAGAAGCGGATCGCCCCAGTCTTGGCGGCGGTCCGCTGACTCTGTCTTCCCCCTCTGATAGACGCAATCCGATCTGGCAGAATCGGAATGGCCCATGCTAGGTCTTGCGGTATGCCAAGCCCGACCCCCAATATAAGCGAAAACCGCCCCGTCATCCGTCAGTTGGACGATTCCGCGATCAATCGCATCGCTGCGGGCGAGGTGGTGGAACGCCCCGCTTCCGCCGTGAAGGAACTGGTCGAGAACGCCATCGACGCGGGCGCGCGGCGCATCACCGTGGAATATGCCGACGGCGGCAAGACGATGATCCGCGTGACCGACGATGGCTGTGGCATCGCGCCCGAGGATTTGGCGCTGGCCTTGTCACGCCACGCGACCTCGAAAATCGATGGCTCAGACCTGCTTGATATCCACACTTTCGGCTTTCGGGGGGAGGCGTTGCCGTCCCTCGGTGCTGTCGGGCGGCTGACCATCACCAGCCGAGCATCGGGGTTTGACGGGGCCGAGATCACGGTCGACGGGGGCCGTATGGGCGAGGTGCGCCCGGCGGCGCTGAACAGCGGCACCATCGTCACCCTGCGCGATCTGTTCTTTGCCACGCCTGCGCGGCTCAAGTTCCTGCGCACCGACCGGGCCGAGGCGCAGGCGATCGGCGATGTCATCAAACGGTTGGCCATGGCTGAGCCTTTCGTGCGCTTCGTGCTGCGCGATGTCTCGGGCGATGGCAAAGGCCGTGATGTGTTCCGCGCCGAGGCTGAGCAGGGCGATTTGTTTGAGGCGCTTCATGGCCGTTTGGCGCAGGTGCTGGGCCGGGAGTTTGCCGAGAATGCCCTGCCCATCGACGCCATGCGCGAAGGGCTGCATCTGACGGGGTTCGCAGCACTGCCGACCTACTCGCGTGGCTCTGCGGTGGCGCAGTATCTCTTCGTGAATGGCCGCCCAGTGCGGGATAAACTGCTGACCGGGGCGCTGCGCGGCGCTTATTTTGACTTCCTCAGCCGCGACCGCCACCCGGCGGCGGCGCTGTTCGTGGAATGCCCGCCAACGCTGGTCGATGTAAACGTGCATCCCGCGAAATCCGAGGTGCGCTTCCGCGATCCCGGTTTGGCGCGCGGGCTGATCGTCTCGGCCCTGCGTCATGCGCTGGCCGAGGCGGGGCACCGCGCTTCGACCACCGTGGCGCAGGCGACCTTGGGCGCGATGCAGCCAGAGCCACAGGGTGCGCGGGTCTACCAGATGGACCGCGCGGGCATGGACCGGCCTAGCCCCGCCGCGCGGCAAGCTGCTTATCAGGCGCAGGCCCCCGGCTTTGCCGAGACCGCAGGCGTTTGGGGCCGGGTGGAGGGCACGCCGGTGCCCGAGATGCCCGCGCCCAGCCACGCCGCCGCCCCCGAAGCCGAAGAGGTCGCGCCCACACCCGATTACCCGCTCGGCACCGCGCGGGGGCAGGTGCACGAAAATTACATCATCGCCCAGACTGCTAATGGCATGGTCATCGTCGATCAACACGCGGCGCATGAGCGGCTGGTCTATGAGAAACTCAAGCGGCAGATGAACGAGAACGGCGTCGCGGCCCAAGCGCTGCTGATCCCCGAGATCGTCGAACTGTCCGCCAATGACTGCGCGCGCCTGCTGGAACTGGCGGAGGAGCTTGCGAAACTTGGCCTTGGCATTGAAGCCTTTGGCGGCAGCGCCATCGCCGTGCGCGAAACGCCCGCGATCCTCGGCACCGTGAACGCCCGTGCGCTGATCCTCGACGTGCTCGACGAATTGGCCGAGGGCGACAGCAGCAACATCGTTCAGGCCAAGATCGAAGCGATCTTGAGCCGGGTCGCCTGCCACGGCTCGATCCGCTCGGGCCGTTGGATGCGCGCCGAAGAGATGAACGCGCTCTTGCGCGAGATGGAGGCGACCCCGCATTCGGGTCAGTGCAACCACGGGCGGCCAACCTATGTCGAACTCAAACTCGCCGACATCGAACGGCTTTTCGGGCGCACTTGATGGAGCTTGGCGGCACGACGTTGAACCTGTCTGACCCTGTGACGCTGGCCGCCCTTGCCGGCGCCGGGCTGCTGTTGCTCATCGTTATCCTACTCATCATGGCGGTCCGCGCCGCTGGCCGCTCGGCCCGTGTGGCTGCCCCTTTGGCACAGCAGATGCGTATTCTCGGCGGCCATGTGCAGCAGTTGGGGCAGGGGCAGGAGCAGTTGCGCGGCGGGTTGCAGATGGTCTCGGACACCCAAACCAACACCCAAGCGCAGATGATGCAGAGCATGGAGGCGCGGCTCGCCTATGTGCAGCAGCAGATGCAGGACCGGCTGGCCGACAACGCCGCCGGCTCGGCCCGTTCGCTGGCCGAGATGCAGCAGCGCATGACCGAGACGCTGCACGGCTCGTCGAAACGCACCACCACCAGCCTTGCGCAGTTGCAGGAGCGTCTGGCCTCAATCGACAAGGCGCAGGATAATATCACCAAACTGTCCGGCGACGTGCTGTCGCTGCAGGACATCCTGAGCAACAAGCAGACGCGCGGCTCTTTCGGTGAGATTCAGTTGCGCGATATCGTCTCGAAAGCCCTGCCGAGCGACAGCTATTCCCTGCAGGCCACGCTCAGCAACGGCAAACGACCTGATTGTCTGATCCATCTGCCCAACCCACCCGGCCCGATCGTGATCGACAGCAAATTCCCGCTGGAGGCCTATGAGGCCCTGCGCCGTGCCAAGACCGAAGCCGAGACCCGCGCCGCCGCCCAGCAGATGAAGGTCGCCGTGCGGGTGCATCTGAATGCGATTGCCGACAAGTATATTTTGGAGGGTGAGACCGCCGAAGGCGCGTTGATGTTCCTCCCCTCTGAGGCGGTTTATGCCGAATTGCACGCCAACTTCCCCGAACTGGTGCGCGAAGGGTTTGAAAAGCGTGTTTGGATCGTCAGCCCGACGACCTGCATGGCCACGCTCAACACCATGCGCGCGATCCTGAAAGATGCGCGGATGCGTGAACAAGCGGGGGCGATCCGCAAGGAGTTGGGCAATCTGAACAAGGATGTTGAGCGTCTGGCGATGCGTGTCGGCAACCTTGATCGGCATTTCAGCCAAGCGCGGCGCGATGTCGAAGAGATCAAAGTCAGCAGCGAAAAAGCCGCCAAACGCGCGGGCCGCTTGCATAATTTCGACTTCGAAGAACTGGCAGAAGACAAAACCGAGGCTATTGTTCCCCTAAGGACACCCGAAGGGAACGGCTGAATGAACGACGTAGACATTACCGGGATGACGCTGGAGGCGATGCAGAAGCGGGCCGCCGCGTTGCGCAGCGATATCTTGCCAACGCCGGTGGTGACGCTCTCCTCTCCTATGGTTGATGATGTGCTGGGCGGCGCGCGTGTCGCGCTCAAGCTGGAGTGTTTTCAGCATACCGGCACCTTCAAGGCCCGCGGCGCGTTGTCGGTGGCGCGCCAGCTTGACGACGACACCCGCGGGCGCGGGATCACCGCGGCTAGCGCGGGCAACCACGCCATCGCAGCAGGCTGGGCCGCGGCCAAGCTCGGCATCAGCGCCAAGGTGGTGATGCAGGACAACGCCAACCCCTTCCGCGTCGAGTTGGCCCGCGCGACCGGGGCCGAGGTCGTGATGAAACCCGCCGGGCAAGAGACCTTTGCCGAGGCAGAGCGGCTGGTGCGCGAAGAGGGGCGGTTCTTTATCCATCCTTTCGAGGGGCTGCACACCTCGCTCGGCACCGCCGGGGTCGGGCTGGAGTTCATGGCGCAAGTGGCGGATTTGGACGCGGTCGTCGTCTCTGTTGGCGGCGGCGGGCTGATCAGCGGTGTGGCTGCGGCGGTCAAAGCAATCAACCCCGCCTGCCGGGTCTACGGCGTGGAGCCGACAGGCGCCGACAGCATGTCGCAAAGCCTCGCCTCTGGCGCGCCTGTCACCATCCCGCAGGTCAACACAATCGCCGACAGCCTCGGCCCGCCGATGGCGTTGCCCTTCGGTCATGCGCTCTGTGCGGTCTATGTCGACGATGTGGTGACGGTCAGCGACGATGCGATCTGCGCCGGAATGGTGGTGCTGCAACAGGCGGCGAAACTGGCGGTGGAGCCTGCCGCCGGGGCTGCGATGGCCGGGGCGCTCGGGCCTCTGCGCGCGCAACTGGCAGGGCGGCGTGTCGGCGTGATTGTCTGCGGGGCGAATATCGACACTGACAGCTATCTGGGCCAGCTAAGCCGCGGACAAGGGGCGCTCGACAGCCTCCTGTCCTAGCGCCCTCCAAGGGGCTTTGCACGCGATCGCGGAACTGCGTGAACTCTTCCAAGAAAATCTATCGGACGCTGCAACTTTAACTCCCCTTTACCCGTGGGTGCCCCATATCCAAAGTTCCGGACCAAAGCAGGACCCCTATGCCTTTTGAAGCTCTGAACGACAGTACCCTCCCCCAACAGCCGCTTGGTCGGCGTGTCGCCGTGATCGGCGGTGGGATTTCCGGCATGGGGGCGGCGCATATGCTGGCGCCTGCGGACCGCGTCACCCTCTATGAGGCAGGGGCCAAGATCGGCGGCCATGCGCGGACGGTGATCGCGGGCAAGAATGGTGATCAGCCGGTCGATACCGGGTTCATTGTGTTCAACTATGCCAACTACCCGCAACTTGCGGCGCTTTTTGCGGAATTGGACGTGCCGGTCGTGCCGTCGAACATGAGCTTTGGCGCGTCGATTGACGGTGGGCGGCTGGAATATGCGCTGACCAATTTCAACGCGGTCTTTGCTCAGAAGCGTAATATGTTCAGCCCGCCTTTCCTGCGGATGCTGCGCGATATCGTGCATTTCAACAAAAACGCTCTGGCTGTCTCGCGCGATCCGTCGATAACCATTGCCGAGTTTCTCGATCGGCTTGGCACCGGGCGCTATTTCCGCGACTTCTACCTCTCGCCGCTATCGGGCGCGATCTGGTCCACTCCGACCGAGAAGATCATGGACTTCCCCGCTCATGCCATGGTCAACTTTTTCGAAAACCATGCGCTGTTGAACTATTCCGGCCAGCATCAGTGGTACACGGTCAAAGGCGGCTCGCGGCAGTATGTCGATCGGCTAGAGAGCGCCCTGCGCGCCAAGGGCGTCGCGTTGCGCACCGACAGCGCCGTGCAGGCCGTGCGGCGAACCGCGCAGGGTGTTGAGGTCCGTGTTTGGGGCGGTGAGTGGGAGGCGTTTGACGAAGTGATCTTTGCCACCCATTCCGATGACACGCTGGCAATGCTTTCTGACCCGACCGAGGCTGAGCAGCGTGCGCTCGGCGCGATCCGCTACCAGCCTAATGACATTGTGTTGCATGCAGATACCAGCATCATGCCCAAGCGCCGCTCCACATGGGCGTCTTGGGTCTATACTGAGGATCGGGAGCAGAAGTCTGACCGGATCGACCTGACCTATTGGATGAATTCGCTCCAACCGATCCCGCAGGATGATCCGCATTTCGTGACGCTCAACACCAAACGCACGATCCGCGAGGAGTTGATCTATGACCAAGTGACCCTGCGCCACCCGGTTTATGATCTTGCCGCCTTGGCCGCGCAGGAGGAGGTGCGTGCGTTTAACGGCAGCCAGAATACGTGGTTTTGCGGCGCTTGGATGCGGCACGGCTTTCACGAAGACGGGCTGGCCAGTGCGGTGGATGTGGTTGAGCGGATGCAGACCGCGCGGGCGGCGCCCTTGGCGGCGGAGTGACGGCGGGCGTCGATCATATCAGCGGTCAGACCTTTCATGGCCGCAAGGGCGCGGTCGAAAACCGCTTTCGCTATTCGGTGGACTATGTGCTTTGCGATGCGGAGACCGAGGTGTTGGCCACGCCCGCACTGTTCGCCCGCAATGGTACGGGGCTGACCAGCCTGCAAGACAGCGACCATGGCGGCGCGCCGGGGCAGGGGCGCGGGGCTGCTTGGGTGCGCGATGTGTTGGCGGCACATGACATCTCTGGCGTGGCGCGGATAGAGCTTTTGGCGCAGCCGCGTGTGCTAGGTCATGTCTTTAACCCCGTCAGCTTCTGGCTTTGCCGCAGGGCGGACAACGCGCTGATTGCGGTGATTGCCGAGGTCACCAATACCTACGGCGACCGGCATTCTTATCTTTGCCATCACCCTGACTTGCGGCCTATTCTGCCTGAGGATCGGCTCACGGCCGCCAAGCTCATGCATGTTTCACCCTTTCAGGATGTCGCGGGCGGTTATGTGTTTCGGTTTGATATTACCCCTGAGCGGATCGGCATCTGGATCGATTTCACGGATGGTGAGAATGGGTTGATCGCGACATTGACCGGGCCGCGTGCGCCGCTGACGAACGGCCGCATCCTCTGGTCGCTGCTGCGCCGACCCTTCGGTGCGCGGCGGGTGCTGGCCTTAATCCATTGGCAGGCGCTGAAACTCTGGCTCAAGCGCGCCGGATTTCGCGGTCGGCCTGAGGCGCCCGAGATCGAAGTCTCGCGCGACAGCGCCCATGGCGCGGGTGGCAGATGAAGAGGCCTGCGGCGCGACTGCCCGCCTATGCGCTCTTCGCGGCACTGCTCGCAGCAGCGGGGCTGCCGATCTACATCCACGCACCGAAATTCTATGTCGATGAATATGGCGTATCGCTGGCTGCTCTCGGCTCTGTCCTGTTTGCGCTGCGGCTGCTCGATGTCGTGCAAGACCCTGCACTCGGTTGGTTGGCTCAAAGGCTTCGTGCCCAGCGGGCGGCGGCGGTGGCGGGGGCAGGCGCGGTAATGGCGCTGGCGATGCTGGGGCTTTTTGCCGTGCCGGCCCCTGTGGCTCCGGTGCTATGGTTCGCGCTGATGCTGACGCTGGTTTTCTCCTCTTTCAGTTTCCTGACCATTTGCTTTTACGCGCAGGGGGTCGCAAAGGCTGACATGCTCCCCGGTGCGGGGCATTTGACGCTGGCGCGTTGGCGTGAGACCGGGGCACTCTTGGGCGTTTGCATGGCATCCGTGGCCCCACTGCTACTGGGCTTGGCCCTCGAACGTCCCTTTGCCGGTTTCGCAGTGGGCTTTGCCATCTTGGCCCTCTGGGCAATCACTGCGATGCGCGGCGAATGGCGCGCGGCGGGGCCGCCCATGGCCAGCGGATTTGGCACCGTTTTGCGGGACCAGCAGGCGCGGCGGTTGCTGCTGATCGCGCTGGTTAATGCCGCGCCGGTGGCCGTTACGTCGACCCTGTTTCTGTTCTACGTTGAGTTGGCGCTCGACGCGCGGGGGTGGGAAGGGCCGCTTTTGCTGCTCTTCTTTCTTGCTGCTGCGGCGGCGGCCCCGATTTGGGGAATGCTGGCCGAACGCTTTGGCGCGCGGCAGGTTTTGTTGTTTGCGATGACCTTAGGCATTGTTGCCTTTGGGGGCGCGCTGCTTTTGGGGCCGGGGGACGTGGTGCTTTTTGCGTTGGTATGTCTGGCATCTGGCGCAGTTTTGGGCGCGGATCTGACGCTTTTGCCCGCCATGTTCGCCACCCGTATGGCGCAGATCGCCCCCTCCGCTGCCGAAGGTTTCGGTCTTTGGTCCTTCGTATCTAAATTGACCTTGGCTTTCGCGGCGGCGGCCCTACTTCCAGCTTTAGAACGCGCAGGGTTACAGACCGGTGCGGGAGACAGTTCCGACATATCCATCTCCCTGTTGATCTGGTTCTATGCTGGTGTACCTTGCGCTTTGAAATTGCTGGCGATCGCTCTGCTTGCCAGTACCAATGACGTGGAGAAACTGTGACAGAGCCGTTGATCTTTATCGCTGTCGGGCTTGCGCTTGGTCTATTGCTGACCTTTCTGCGCCGCCGTTTGGGAGAGTTCCACGGGCAATCGCCGAGCGACTATGTCGATTCCTTCCCTGTCTTCGACCTGCGCTTGCATCTGCGGGACAAAATGATCTGCGAGGGCGTGATCTTTGGCCCCCTGGGCCGTGTCACCAGCAGTTTTACCGCGAATTTCGACGTGTCCTGGGAAGGGAACGTGGCGACCGTGGCCGAGACTTTCCGCTACAATGACGGTTCGCGTCAGGAGCGGGAATGGACCGTGACGCTGGGCAAGAACGGCAATTTCACCAGCACCGCGCCGGATGTGATCGGTGAGGGGCAGGGGATCCAGTCAGGGCCGACATTGCTGCTACGCTACCGTATCCGTCTGCCCGAAGAGCTTGGCAGCCATGTGCTGAAAACGGTCGATTGGATGTATCTGACCCCCGACGGCACCATCGTGAACCGCAGCCAGTTTCGAAAATTCGGGATCAAAGTAGCAGAATTGGTCGCCACGCTGCGACCGGCGGAGGAACGATGAAGGACTGGCAAGGCAAGACCTATTGGCTGGTGGGCGCAAGCGACGGTCTTGGCGCGGCGCTGGCCCATCAACTCAGCCGCACCGGGGCGGAGGTGATCCTTTCCGCCCGGTCAGAGGACAAGCTGACCGAATTGGCCTCAGCCCTGCCGGGGCGGGCGCGGGTGCGGGTCTTGGATGTGACCGATGAGGCCGATGTCGCCGCCGCTGCGCAGGAGATCGGTCCGATTGATGGGCTGGTCTATCTGGCCGGAGCCTATTGGCCCTTCGGTGCGAAGGATTGGCAAGCGGGTCACGCCGTGACCATGGCGGATGTGAACTTTACCGGCCTGTTGCGCGTGCTGGGGCAGGTCGTGCCGCAGATGGTTGCCCGGGATGAGGGGCATATCGTCATCACCTCCAGCCTGACCGCCTATCGCGGGCTGCCCGGCTCAATCGGCTATACGGCCTCCAAGGCGGCAACAATGTCTTTGGCGGAATGTATGCACGCCGATCTGCGCAAGACAGGCGTGCAGGTTCAGGTCATCAACCCCGGTTTCATCAAGACCCAGTTGACCGATAAGAACGACTTTAAAATGCCCTTCTTGATGGCGCCGGAAGACGCCGCGCGGCGGGTCTATGAGCATATGAACAGCGACAGTTTTAAACTGGATTTCCCTTACGGGTTTTCGCTGCTGTTCCGTTTGGGGCGGTTCCTGCCGGACTGGCTGTATTACCGGTTCTTCTCCTGATCTCAGACTTCGGCGACATGCTTGCCAAAGAGATCACGCGCACCTTGCCAGACGGGATTTCCTGCCTCTGGCAAGGCCCGCAAGGTCGGTAGCAACTGGCCTGCAAAATCCTCAGAGCTTTCACGCGGCAGCATTGAGGGCAGATTGTCGATGGCCATGACATCCAGCGGCGGGGCGTCGTGCACACGCAGGGCGGGCGTCTCCCAAGTCGTCGCGCGGTCATAGACCTGCACCGGGTTAAAGGCGCTGTCCGGGTCGCAGGCGATGTCGCCGATCACCCGCAGGGCACGCTTTGCTTTAGGAGCATCGGGGCGGACGAAGGCGGGAGTGTCTGGCCCTGCGAGAATGCAGTTGAAGAAATAGGCGTGGTCGAGGATTTCGGGGAACGGCCCGCCATGGGCGGTTTCGGCCATATCCCAGCCGGTGACGGGGATGCCCAAAGCCTCGCAAAGATCGCTCGCCCCGCGCCCCACGCGGCCCAAAGCGCCGATCACCAGCGCCCGGTCTTCGCTCGCATCTACCTGTGCCAGTTCCTCTGCTAGAGCCGATTTCAAGGCATCGGCGTCGGGGTAGGGCTGCACCGGGCCGCAGGTCTCGCCACGCAATTGTGCGATGCGGCATTTGACGGAAACCGCAGCCCCGGCAAACCCGGCCCAATAGCCAAAGGCGGCAACGCGGCGGCCCGCGTCATCGGTCAAATACTCCAAATCCAGCAGCGTGCCACTGCCCGCCTTGAACCGCTCCAATAGTTTGCGGCCCGAGGATTGGCCCTTGTAGGCATGGCCGAACATGATGTGCGTATGCGGCAGGGGCGTCCCGTCTTCGGGCAGTTCCTTCAGACCAAAGATCACCGCATCGCGCGGGGCGTCGGGCCAGCTATGCGCGGGGACGATCTCGCAGCCCGCCTGCGCATAGGCGGCGGTGGGGATCACGCGGCTGTCGCTGTCTTCGACGCTCACCTTCATGCCTGTCGCGATCAGCGCGGCCGCCCCTTCGGGCGTCAGGCCGGTGCGGGTCTCATTGTCGCGCTGTTCGGCGCGCAGCCACAGATGGGTCATGCCAAGATTCCCTTCGCGCGCACGGCCTTGACGCTGGCACGGTCTTCCATGCGGGCGTCGAAGGCATCAAGCCGTGGGTAAGCCGCGCGGTCGACCCCGTCACCGGCCAGCCATCCCGAGACGACAAAGAGATAGGGATCGGCCAGCGACAGGGCATCGCCCGCAACAAAGTCGCCCCGGAAGGCGTGGTTTTCGATATAGGCCGCGCAATCGGCCATGGTCTGCGGCACCTTGGCTTTCATATCGTCAAAACTGGATTGCTGATCGGCCCAGCGGTGGCCGCGCATCTTATGGGCGTGGGCCACATGCATGGTCGAGGCGAGGTAGTACATCACTCCGCGCATATGGGCCGCGAGTTCAGGGTCAGCCGGGACCAGCCCCGCCTCGGGCGCGCGGGCTGCGACATAGTCCAACAGCGCGCCAGTCTCGGTCAGGGCGCTGCCCGCTTCGGTCACGAGGGTCGGCACCCGGCCCTTGGGGTTCAGCGCCAGATAGGGCGCGGCGGTCTGTTCGGCGCTGGCGAAATCGACCTTCACCGGTTCATAGTCCAGCCCCGCTTCTTCAAGGGCGATGGCGACGGCGACCGAGATCGTCCCGGGGGCGTAGTGAAGTTTCAACATGGGTCAGCCTTTCGCGGGCGAGGGGTTACATATGCGTTTGTGCAAGGCGACGGTCGGGCCGGTCAAGATGTGGCACAGCGTTGAACAGCACGGGCGACCAATGCCCGCCGATGGGAAAGAGCCGGTGCATCGAGGTATGCATGATCGCCAGCGCCAAACGCGCCATGGCCGGGATGCCCACGCCCATGGCCTGCGCCATCGCTAGAGAAATCAGCCCGCCCGAAGTCACCACCAGCGCCGGGCCTTCACCTTCGGCAATTTCAGCCAGAGCCGATTGCACCCGCGTTTCAAAGTTCTCATAGGTTTCGGGCGTGTCGGCAAGCTTGCCCGCTTTCCAATAGTCAAAGACCTGCGGCAGGTGATGCACAAACTCGCCCGCGCGGGGAAAGGGCACCTTGTGCTGCTGCTCCATCAGATTGGCGAGGGTGAAATACTCCAACTCGTTCAACCGCGCGTCGCGAATGGGCTCCAACCCGGTGTTCATCCCCTCGGCGGTTTCGATATGGCGAGTCAGGGTACCGGTATAGAGCCGCGTGTGGTGGCTTTCGCTGTGACGCAAATGCTCGCCCAACCATGCGGCTTGCTCATGGCCAAGTGGGCTAAGTTGGTCATAGCTCAACTCGTCCTTGGCGGTGGAATTGGCTTGGCCGTGGCGGATCAGGGTAATGTGGGACATCAAAGGGCTTTCACTGTTCGCCCAAGTGATAGGGCAGCTTGTCGGGCCATACAATGCAATGCACCGCCGCGGCGTTTATCCGTGACGGGGTGTCGGGATTGGCCCCTGACAAGGGCCGAGTTCTGCTTATAGTTTGGGCAATAGCTAGCGGGAGGGGCAGCCATGGCCGAGAGGATCACATTCACGCTTGATGGGCAAACCGTTGAGGCAGAGGCTGGCATGACCATTTGGGAAGTGGCCAATGGTCGGGGTCTTAAAATCCCGCATCTGTGCCACAAACCCGCCCCCGGCTACCGCCCCGACGGCAACTGCCGCGCCTGTATGGTCGAGATCGAAGGAGAGCGGGTGCTGGCGGCCTCTTGCATCCGCGAGCCTGCCGAGGGGATGGTCGTCACCACCAACAATGCGCGCGCCGAGAATGCCCGCAAAATGGTGATGGAGCTGCTGCTGGCCGACCAACCCGCGCAGGAGGTGGCGCATGACAAATCGAGCCATATGCGTGAAATGGCGTCGCTGAGCGGGGTAGAGAGCAGCCGTTTCCCCAAGCTGGAGCGGGACCGCATTCCGTTGTTGGACGACAGCCATGTGGCAATGCGTGTGAACCTTGATGCTTGCATCCAGTGCAACCTCTGCGTCCGCGCTTGCCGCGAGGTGCAGGTCAACGACGTGATTGGCATGGCCGGGCGTGGGCATGATGCGTATCCGGTTTTTGATATCGACGATCCTATGGGTGCATCGACCTGTGTGGCCTGCGGCGAATGCGTGCAGGCCTGCCCGACGGGGGCGCTTATGCCTGCCACGGTGGTGGATGAGGCGCAGGTCGGTGACAGTGCAGATTACGACAGCGAAGTCGAAAGCATCTGCCCCTTCTGCGGCGTGGGTTGCCAGATTTCGCTGAAGGTCAAGGACAACAAGGTCAAATATGTTGAAGGCATCAACGGCCCGGCGAACGAAGGGCGGCTCTGCGTCAAGGGGCGCTTTGGCTTTGACTATATCCACCACGATCACCGCCTGACCAAACCGCTGATCCGCCGCGAGGACGCGCCCGCCAAAGGGCTGAATGTCGATCCGGGCAATTGGGGCGAGGTGTTCCGCGAGGCCACATGGGACGAGGCGCTGGATTTCGCAGCACAGGGCCTCAAGGGGCGCGGGCGCGAGGTGGCGGGCTTTGGCAGTGCGAAATGCACTAATGAAGAAGCCTATCTGTTTCAAAAGATGATCCGTCAGGGCTTTGGCCATAACAACGTCGATCACTGCACGCGGCTCTGCCATGCCTCATCCGTGGCGGCGCTGATGGAGAACGTCGGCTCAGGCGCCGTCACCGCGACCTTCAACGAGATCGAGAACGCCGACGTGGCCATCGTCATCGGCGCCAACCCGGTGGAGAACCACCCAGTCGCTGCGACCTATTTCAAACAGTTCACCAAGCGCGGCGGCAGGCTGATCGTGATGGACCCGCGCGGTGTGGGGCTCCGCCGTTTCTCCAGCCATATGCTGCAATTCCGCCCCGGCACCGACGTGGCGATGCTCAACGCGATCATGCATGTGATCGTGGAAGAAGGTCTCTACGACGAGCAATATATCGCGGCCTATACCGAGAATTGGGAGGCTGAGAAGGCGCATCTGAAGGACTTCCCGCCCGAGGCCATGGCCGCCGTCTGCGGCATCAAGGCCGAGGTGCTGCGCGATGTGGCGCGGACCTTTGCTGGGGCCAAGGCGGGTATGATCTTCTGGGGCATGGGGGTCAGCCAGCACATCCACGGCACCGACAATTCGCGCTGCCTAATTTCGCTGGCACTGATGACCGGCCATGTCGGCCGCCCCGGCACCGGTCTGCACCCCTTGCGCGGGCAGAACAACGTGCAAGGCGCCTCGGACGCTGGCCTCATTCCGATGTTCCTGCCCGACTACCAGCCAGTCGGCGACGACGGCGTGCGCTCGGCTTTCACCGAGGTCTGGGGCTCAGATGATTTTAGCGCCGAGAAGGGGCTGACGGTGACTGAGATCATGGACGCGGTGCACGACGGCGAGATCAAGGCGATGTATGTGCTGGGCGAGAACCCGGCGATGTCGGACCCGGATGTCGACCACGCCCGCGCGGCCCTTGCCAAGCTTGATCATCTGGTGGTGCAGGACATTTTCCTGACCGAAACGGCGAATTATGCCGATGTGATCCTCCCCGCCAGCGCCTTTGCCGAGAAGACTGGCACGGTGACTAACACCAACCGGCAGGTCCAGATGGGCCGCCCGGCGGTGACGCCCCCGGGGGAGGCGCGCGAGGATTGGTGGATCGAGGTCGAACTAGCGAAGCGGCTGGGCCTTGGCTGGTCCTACGAAAGCCCGGCGGATATCTTTGCCGAGATGAAGCTGAACATGAAGTCCTTTGACAACATCACATGGGACCGTTTGGCGCGTGAGAATGCTGTGACCTACCCGTCGCTCAGCGAGAGCGATCCGGGGCAGGCGATTGTCTTTAGCGAGGGTTTCCCGCGTCCCGAAGGCCGCGCCAAATTCACCCCCGCCGCGATCGTTGCACCCGATGATGCGCCAGATGACGCCTATCCGATGATACTGACCACCGGGCGGCAGTTGGAACATTGGCATACCGGGTCGATGACGCGGCGGTCCAAGGTGCTCGACGGGCTGGAACCGGAGGCGAATTGCTCGTTGCACCCGTCGACCCTGCGTCGCCTTGGCGTGGCACCGGGGGAGCATGTGCGGCTTTCGACCAAACGCGGCAGTATCGAGATCATGGCCCGCGAGGATCGGGCGGTATCACCCGACATGGTTTTCCTGCCCTTCGCCTATGTCGAAGCGGCGGCGAATATCCTGACAAATCCAGCGGTTGACCCCTACGGCAAGATCCCGGAGTTTAAGTTCTCTGCCGTCAGGGTGGAGGCGGCAAAAGGCACCGTCGCCGCCGAGTAAAGAAAGTTTTGAAGAATGAAGATTGATGCCGCGCGATTTCTGAAGGATTTGCACGATCTGCGTGCCATTGGTGCGGCAGGGGTGGGTAAGGGCGTGGTGCGCCCGGCCTATTCCGCCGCCGATGTAGAGGCGCGGGAGTGGCTTGCGGGCCGGATGCGCGAGGCGGGGCTCAAGATCGAAGTCGATGCGATGGGCAACCTCTTTGGCCTGGCAGAGGGGCCCTCGATCCTGTTGGGGTCGCATTCCGACAGCCAACCCGAGGGGGGCTGGCTGGATGGTGCCTTGGGCGTGATCGCGGCGCTCGAAGTCGCCCGCGCGACGCGTGAGACCGGGGGCCCCGCGGTATCGGTCGTGTCGTTCCAAGATGAA
Organism: Sulfitobacter sp. SH24; assembly: GCF_965641895.1. Taxonomy (NCBI): domain Bacteria; kingdom Pseudomonadati; phylum Pseudomonadota; class Alphaproteobacteria; order Rhodobacterales; family Roseobacteraceae; genus Sulfitobacter; species Sulfitobacter sp. SH24. The sequence goes on along the minus strand of NZ_OZ282575.1, from coordinate 2,982,169 downwards.
GAGGGGCGCTTTGGCGTGACCACCGGTTCGACCGTGTGGTCCGGCGCTCTGGATCAGGTGGATGCTGACGGTCTCACCGATCATGCTGGGGTCAGTTTGGCGGAGGCGCGCCGCGCGGTGGCGGGTATGGTCACCGGCCCCGTCGATCCCGCGCAGTTCACCGGCTATATCGAGCTGCATATTGAGCAGGGTCCGACGCTGGATGACAGTGGCGAGCAGATCGGTGTCGTCACCGACATCGTCGGCATCCGCGATATGAAGGTGACCTTTGAAGGCCAGCAAAACCACGCGGGCACTACGCCGATGGCGGTGCGCAAGGATGCCTTTCAAGCGGTATCTGCCTTCAACAGCCTGCTCAATGACCGGCTGCGCAACGTGGTGACGCCAAGCACCGTTTGGACCATCGGCCATGTCAGCCTGCACCCCAATGCCTCGTCCATCGTGCCCGGCAAGGCGGTGTTCTCCATGCAGTGGCGGGACGGTGACACCGACCGTCTGGCCCGGATTGAGAAGATCATCCGCGAGACCGCCGAAGAGGTTGCCCAGACACGTGGGATGGAGCTGTCTTTTGGTCCGATGTTGGGGTTGGAGCCGGTAGCGATGGATACCCGACTGCGCGACGCGCTGGCCGAGGCGGCGGAAACGGTAGCGCCGGGCAAGTGGCGCGTGATGCCCTCGGGCGCTTTGCATGACGCGACCAATGTGGCCCGGCTGATGCCCGTGGCGATGTTGTTCGCGCCGTCGATCAACGGGATCAGCCATGCTTTCGAAGAGGACACAGCCGAAGACGATCTGGTCGCGGCGGTTGAGGTGCTGGGCCGGGCCGTTGCGGCGCTTTGAGCGCCGTCAGTCCCAGTTCACATCACCAAGGAAGATATAGCCCGCGCCATAGATCGTCTTGATCAACTGCGGGTTCTTCGGGTCTTCGCCAAGCTTCGTGCGCAGCCGCGAGATGCGCACGTCCATCGCCCGGTCAAAGCTTTCAGAGGCGACGCCGCCAAGGCTTTCTTGCATCTGCGCACGGCTAATCAGCCGTTTCGGCGCGTCTAGGAAAAGCCGCAGCACCTCGCCTTCGGCATGGGAGAAGGTGACCTCGGTGCCCTGCGCATCCTGCAAGACATAGCGGTCGAAATGTGCGGTCCAGCCGTTGAAACGCGCGGTGGTGCCAGCCTGCGGGGTGGGCTTGGCGCTGCGTAGGCGGGCGCGGATGCGGGCGACCACTTCCGCCGGATCGAAGGGTTTAATGATATAATCATCGGCCCCAAGCTCCAGCCCTGTCACCCGGTCCTGCACCTGCGCGCGGCCCGAGATGATGATGACGATCGCGCCTTGTTCCAGCGCCAGCCGATGTACCAGCGTCAGACCGTCGGTGTCGGGCAGGCTGAGATCGACAAGGCAGACATCGGGCGTATGGGTGGCTAATGCGGCTTCAAAAGCCCGCGCGCGGCCAAAGCTGAGCGTGTCGAAGCCCGCTTCCTGCAACGTGTCCGACAACATTTGACGGATCTCGGGTTCGTCATCCAGAATGGTGACCAGTGGGCGCGGGGCGGTATCACGGCTCATGGGGCGGTGGCTTTCAATGGGGCGATCAGCGACAAAAGCGCGTCGGCGTCGAAGGGTTTGCGCAGCACCGGCGCGAGGGTCTGCGCCTCGACAAACAGCGGGTGATCGGCGGGCAGAGAGGTCATCAGCAACAGCGGCAGGCTGCTGCCGACACGGCGGGCAAGGTCGATGCCGGTGCCTTCGCCGGTGAGTTGGATGTCAGAGAGGACAAGAGCGATGTCGGGCAGATCGGCGATCAGGGCCGTGGCCTCATCTGCGCTGGTGGCCTCGATCACCGAATGGCCCTGATCCATCAACATGTCGCGCACCACGGCGCGAATGTCGGTGGTGTCTTCGACCAGCAGCACCAGACCCGTCGTGGCAGGCACGGCGGCGCGGTAGGGCAGGCGCAGGCTGATCTGCGCGCCGCCCTCGGGGGCATTGCTCAGCCGAAGATCGCCGCCGGCGGATTTGGTCATGTCATAGACCATCGACAGACCCAGCCCCGATCCTTCGCTGCCCTTGGTGGTGAAAAACGGTTCAACCCCGCGTTCCAGTGCCGAAGGCGAGAAGCCCGGTCCGGTGTCATGGATCACCCATTCGATCCAAGTGTCATGCACTAGCCGTTGGGTCAGTGTGATCGTGCCCTGCGCGCCGCAGGCGTCGCGTGCGTTAAGGATGAGGTTCAAAAGCGCATCCTGCACGCGGCCTTTGTCGAGCAGTACCGACCCTTCAGGCGCGTCATTGCGCACCATCAGTGCGCATTTCGGGGGCAGGGTCGGGGCGGCGAGGGTGGAAAGCTCGTTCAAGAGGTCGGCGATATCGGTGGCCGCAGGGCGCAGGGCGCGGGGTTCTGTCACATCGGCGATGGAACTGAGCAGCGTGCCGCCCCGCCGCGCGGCGGCCAAGGTCCCTTCGACCAATTCGCCCGCTTGCGCCGGCATGTCGGGCAGCCGGGCGAGTTTCGACTGCATCCCCAGAATGATGGTCAAAAGGTTCGAAAAGTCATGCGCCAGCCCAGAGATCATGCGAGAGGCCAACTCGCGTTTCAGTGTCTGTTGCAGGGCGACGCGGGTCTGGGTTTCCTCGGTGATGTCCATCGACAGGATATAGACCCCGCCGCGCCTGTCGGGGGTAAAGGCCCCCCGGATGCGGCGGGCGGATTCGTCATGGGTGAACTCGATCACCGCCGGGCTGCCCGCGTAGGCTTGGGTCAGCGCGGGCTTGATCCGCCCATAGGCGGAGACCCCGAGCGCGTCGCTGATGTGCAGACCGTAAATATTGCTGGGCCGCCCCGGCATCACACTGCTGAGGCGGCGGTTGGAATAGATATAGCGGCCATTCTCGTCGACATGGGCGATATGGGCGGGCATCATCTCGGTTGTCAGGCGGGTGCGGGCTTCGCTTTCAGTGACCTGCCGTTTGGCTTCTTCCAGCGCCGTGATCGTCGCTTCGAGCTTGCGGTTGCTGGCGGCGAGCTGTTCGGCATGGGAGAGCAGTTGATCGCTCAGCGCATCGGACCGCGCGCGCAACAGCGCCTCTTGCCGTTTGGTGTTGGTGATGTCGGTATAGACCGTGACCCAGCCGCCCTGCGGCAGCGGGGAGCCTTCGACGCTGATGGTGCGCCCGTTCGCGCGGGTGCGTTCCATGTAATGCGGCACAAAAGCCTGCGCCTGTTCGACACGCTCGGCCACGAAGGCATCGACATCCGTGACCTCACCATATTCGCCGGTTCCGGCGAGATGGCGGATCGTATCCTCAAAGGGCGCGCCGGGGGTGACCAGTTCATCAGGCAGATCGAACATGGATTGAAACGGCCCGTTGCAGACCGCAAGGCGCAGATCGCTGTCATAGATCGTCAGCGCCTGAGCGATCAGGTTCAGACCGGCTTGGGTCAGGGCTTTAGTTTGGTCATCGGTGATCTGCATCGGCATCCGTCGACGGTAGGGCCAGCACCGCGCGGAGGAAAGGCCAAATGGCGCTTGACCTTCTTGCGCTGGAGGCCCGGAGAAGCGCGGCAAATGAAACCCGAAAGGCAGAGCATGGACAAGAACTTTGGAATGGTGGCGGTGGCTGCGGTGGTCGCGATTGGCGGATATATGTGGTGGCGTGCCGAAGAGGCCCCGGCCCCCACGGCAAGCGGCGCGGCGATGGCAGCCGTCACCTTGCCGGACAGCCTGAGCGAGCAGGCGCAGATCGGCGCGCGTGCATTTGAAGCGAAATGCGCGGCCTGTCACGGGGATAACGCCGCCGGGCGCGAAGGCGCAGGCCCGCCGCTGATCCATAAAATTTATGAGCCCAGCCATCATGGAGACGGGGCCTTCATGGTCGCGGCAACCAATGGCGTGCGCCAGCATCACTGGTCTTTTGGCAATATGCCCCCAGTCGAAGGGATCACCCCGGCCGAGGTCAAATCCATCGTGACCTATGTGCGCGAGGTGCAGCGTGCCAACGGCATCGACTAGCCGCGAAGGGAGCTAAATCGCGCTGTAACAATTCGTTAGGATTCTGAAAAGATCAGGAAAAAGTTGACCTCCACACCTAAGACAACGTCACTTGTGAGATCATAGGATCGCACAAGCGATCGAACCCGCCGGGGAGGGCGGGCATGGGAGGAAGACAATTTGGCTAAGCCGCTGACGCGTGCCGACGGACCTCAGTCCGTGCCGGCGCTGTTGCATCGCAACGCAAGTGAATTCGCAAACGCCCCCGCTTACCGGGAGAAGGAATACGGGATCTGGCAAAGTTGGACCTGGTCGCAAACCCGCGACGAGGTTGAGGCGCTGGCGCTCGGATTTCTGGAGCTGGGACTGGATGAGGGCGATTTCGTCGCCGTTATCGGGCGTAACCGACCATATCTATATTGGGCAATGATCGCGGCAGAGATGGCTGGCGCCATCCCCGTCCCGCTTTACCAAGACGCCAACGCCGAAGAGATGGCCTATGTCATGGGCCACTGCGGGGCGCGCATCGCCGTGGTGGGCGATCAGGAACAGGTCGACAAGATCATCGAAGTGCAGGCGCAGCTGCCCGACTTTGAGCGGATGGTCTATCTCGACCCGCGGGGCCTGCGTAAATACGACCACTCCAAGCTTGACCAATACAGCGCCGTGCAGGAACTGGGCCGCGCCAATCGCGAGAAGCACATCGCCGAGTTGGAGGCGCGTCAGGCCAAGCTGAATTACGACTCGACCGGCGTGATGCTTTACACCTCGGGCACCACCGGCAAGCCCAAGGGCGTGGTGCTGAGCAACCGCAACGTGATTGAGACGGCGAAGTCGTCGTCGGAATTCGACAACCTCAAGCGCAATGACGAGATCCTCGCCTATCTGCCGATGGCATGGGTGGGCGATTTCATTTTCTCCGTGGGCCAAGCGCTTTGGACCGGGTTTTGCACCAACTGCCCTGAAAGCGCCGACACCATGCATGTCGACCTGCGCGAGATCGGGCCGACCTATTACTTCGCCCCGCCCCGGGTGTTCGAGACGCAGCTGACCAGCGTTATGATCCGCATGGAAGACGCGAGCCGCTTTAAGAAATGGCTTTTCGACACTTTCATGGCCCATGCCCGCAAGGTTGGCCCCGCGATTCTGGACGGCAAAAAGGTGTCGTTCATGGACCGTGCGAAATATGCGCTGGGCGAGTTGATGATCTATGGCCCGCTGAAAAACACGCTGGGGTTCAGCCGCGTGCGGGTGGGCTATACTGCCGGTGAGGCGATCGGGCCGGAGATCTTCGACTTCTACCGCAGCTTGGGTATCAACCTCAAGCAGCTCTACGGCCAGACCGAGGCGACGGTGTTCATCACTGCCCAGCCAGACGGCGAGGTGCGCAGCGATACCGTGGGCGTGACCTGCCCGGGCGTGGAGTTGAAGATCGCCGACAATGGCGAGGTCTTCTACCGCTCGCCGGGTGTTTTTGTGGAATACTACAAGAACCCCGAAAGCACCGCAGACACCAAAGATGCCGAAGGCTGGGTCGCCACGGGCGACGCGGGCTTTATCGAGGAGGGCTCGGGCCACCTGCGCATCATCGACCGCGCCAAGGACGTGGGCCAGATGGCCGACGGGCGGCTCTTTGCGCCGAAATATGTGGAGAACAAGCTCAAGTTCTTCCCCAACATCCTTGAGGCCGTGGTTTTCGGCAACCAGCGCAACGAATGCACCGCCTTCATCAACATTGACCTCACGGCGGTCGGCAACTGGGCGGAGCGTAACAACATCGGCTACGCCTCTTACCAAGAACTGGCGCGGCATCCGCAGGTGATGGACACGATTCAAAGCCATGTGGAGGAGGTGAACCGTTCGGTCGCCGAGGATGAGATGCTTTCGGGCTGTCAGGTGCACCGCTTCGTTGTGCTGCACAAAGAGTTGGACGCCGACGACGGTGAGTTGACCCGCACCCGCAAAGTGCGCCGCAAGATCATCGAAGAGAAATACGCCGATATTATCACCGCGCTTTATGACGGCTCCAAACAGGTCAGCACCGAGACGGAAGTGACCTACGAGGACGGCCGCAAGGGCTCGATTAAGGCGACGCTCGAAATTCGCGACGCCGCGGTGCAGCCGACCAGCCACAAGATGGCAGCGGAATGAGCGCGGCTCAGGCCAGCGCCGGGCAGGCGGGAACTATGGAAAGGGACAGCGTGAAAGATCAGGCTGACAGCTATGTCACCGAGGACGGCCGCACAATCGGCCCGACGGTGATGGAGATGAAAAACATCACCCTGCGCTTTGGCGGCGTGGAGGCGATCAAGGACATTTCCTTCGACATCCGCGAGGGCGAAATCCGCGCGATCATCGGGCCGAACGGGGCGGGCAAGTCCTCGATGCTCAATGTAATCAGTGGCTTCTACGTCCCGCAGGAGGGTGAGGTTTGGTACAAAGGCGCTCAGCGTCCGCCGATGAAACCCTATCAGGTAGCGCAGCAGGGCATTGCCCGGACCTTTCAGAACATCGCGCTTTTTGAGGGCATGTCGGTGCTCGACAACGTCATGACGGGCCGTTTGACCCAGATGAAATCGGGTCTGCTGGCGCAGTCGCTGTGGAAGGGCAAGGCCGAGCGCGAAGAGATCGAGAACCGCGAGATTGCCGAGAAGGTCATCGACTTTCTGGAAATCCAAGCGATCCGCAAGACGCCGGTGGCGCGTCTGCCCTACGGTCTGAAGAAACGCGTTGAACTGGCCCGCGCCTTGGCGGCTGAGCCGACGATCCTGCTGCTCGATGAGCCGATGGCGGGTATGAACGTCGAGGAAAAAGAGGACATGTCCCGCTTCATCCTCGATGTGAATGACGAATTCGGCACCACCATCGCGCTGATTGAGCATGACATGGGCGTGGTCATGGACCTTTCCGATCGCGTCGTGGTGATGGACTATGGCCGCAAGATCGGTGACGGCTCGCCCCATGACGTGCGCAACAACCAAGAGGTGATCGACGCCTACCTGGGGGTGGCCCATGACTGAGCACCGCACCATCACCCGCAATGACACAGCCGTTCTGACTTTGGGGAGGGCCAATGATGCCTGAGCAACTGGCGTTTACAATCGAAGTCTTCATGAACGGGCTGATGGCCGGGGTGCTCTATGCGCTCGTCGCGCTTGGCTTCGTGCTGATCTACAAGGCTTCGGGCATTTTCAACTACGCGCAGGGCGTCATGGCGCTCTTTGCCGCGCTGACGCTGGTCGGGATCATGGAGGGGCAGGTGCCCTTCAGCCATCTGATCAACGCGATCTTGGGCACCGAAGTGCATCACTTTGGCTGGCATGTGCCCGCCTTCCTTGCCATCGTATTAACCATGATCGTGATGATCGTGCTGGCCTATTGCGTGCAACGTTTCGTGTTCCGCTACCTCGTGGGACAAGAGCCGATCATTCTGTTCATGGCGACCATCGGTCTGGCCTATTTCCTCGAAGGTGTCGGCGACCTGATGTGGGGGTCCGAGATCAAGACACTCGACGTGGGTCTGCCGCAGGGCATCAACGTCTGGATTGATGAGTTCACTTTTGAGGCCACTGGCTACGGGTTCTTTATCGACAACCTCGATATCGTGGCTTCCATCGTCGCGGCGATCCTTGTGATCGGGCTGGTGATGTTTGCGCAATACACCAAACAGGGCCGCGCGATGCGGGCCGTGGCGGATGACCATCAGGCCGCACTGTCGGTGGGGGTCTCGCTCAACTTCATCTGGATCTTGGTCTGGTCGCTGGCGGGTTTCGTGGCCTTGGTCGCGGGCATCATGTGGGGCGCTAAATCGGGCGTGCAGTTCTCGCTGTCGCTGATCGCGCTGAAGGCGCTGCCGGTGCTGATGCTGGGCGGTTTCACCTCAATCCCCGGCGCGATTGTCGGCGGGCTGATCATCGGTGTGGGCGAGAAATTATTCGAGTTCCTGATCGGTGCCCCCTTCCTTGGTGGCGCGACCGAGAACTGGTTCGCCTATATGCTGGCGCTCGTCTTCCTCGTCTTCCGCCCGCAGGGCCTGTTTGGGGAGAAGATCATTGAGCGCGTTTGATACAGGCATGATGCGCCGCTGTGCATCCAACGATACAAAGATCGCAGAAGGGAAATCAGTCTAATGTTCTATCGTGAAGCAGGCGATTTCAGCACGACATACGCCGAAGACCAGCAGACCTTCCCGATCAAGTTCGACCGCTACCGCTACTATGTGGTGCTTTTTGTCGCGATCTTTGTCATTCCCTTCATGGTCAATGACTACTGGGTCAACTCGCTGTTCCTGCCCTTTTTGATCTACGCCATTGCGGCGATTGGCTTGAACATCCTCGTGGGCTACTGCGGGCAGGTGAGCCTCGGCACGGGCGGTTTCATGGCGGTGGGGGCCTATGCCTGCTACAAGCTGATGACGGCGATGCCGGATGTGAGCATGTTCATCCATATCCTGCTGGCCGGTGTGATTACCGCTGCCGTTGGGGCGCTGTTCGGTCTTCCGAGCCTGCGGATCAAGGGGTTCTACCTTGCTGTGGCGACGCTGGCGGCGCAGTTCTTCCTTGTCTGGCTCTTCAACCGGGTGCCGTGGTTCTACAACTATTCGGCTTCGGGTCAGATCAGCGCGCCAGAGCGTGACACCTTTGGCATCCTGATCACCGGACCGAGCGCCGAAGCTTGGGCCACCTATATGTTCTGCCTGATCTTTACCGTCTTCTCGGCGCTGGTGGCACGCAACCTGACGCGCGGCTCTGTGGGCCGCAAATGGATGGCGATCCGCGACATGGACATCGCGGCCGAGATCATCGGGGTGAACCCGCTGCGGGCGAAATTGACGGCCTTTGCGGTCAGTTCCTTCTTCATCGGCATCTCCGGCGCGCTGTTCTTTTCGATCTATCTGGGCGCGGTTGAAGTCGGCGAAGCCTTTGGCATCCAGAAAAGCTTCTTGGTGCTCTTCATGATCATCATCGGCGGCTTGGGCAGCATCTTTGGCAGCTTTGCTGGGGCGGCGTTCCTTGTGTTGCTGCCGGTGCTGCTGAAGATCGTCGGCGTCGACTGGCTGGGCTGGCCCACGGATATCGTGGCGCATTTGCAGCTTGTGATCGTCGGCGGGTTGATCATCATCTTCCTGATCGCAGAACCCCACGGGCTGGCGCAGCTCTGGCGCGTTGCCAAGGAAAAACTGAGATTGTGGCCCTTCCCGCACTAAGGGGGCGCCACGAGAATTGAGGCGGGGGGAGGAAACCCGGCCCACACACCCAAATCGGACAATCCAAGGGAGGAAACACCGATGAAATATAAACTGGGAACACTGGCCGTAGCTGGCCTGATGGCCGCAAGCCCCGTGATGGCGGACCTTGTCTTTCCATCGCTGAGCTACCGCACCGGACCATATGCCGCAGGGGGCATCCCCTTCGCTGACGGCTATGCCGATTACTTTACCCTTTTGAACGAACGTGACGGTGGCATCGGTGGCGAAACCATCCGCGTGCCGGAGTGCGAGACCGCCTACAACACCGAGAAGGGCGTGGAATGCTACGAGTCGACCAAGGGCGAAGGCGCGTTGGTCTATCAGCCGCTCTCGACCGGCATCACCTACCAGCTGATCCCCAAAGTCACCGCCGATGACATCTCGATGTTGACCTCCGGTTTGGGCCGTACCTCGGCCAAGGACGGCAACACCTTTAGCCATGTTTTCAACTTCCCTGCAAACTACTGGGATGGCGCGTCGGTCGCGGTGAAACACATCATGGAGCAAGAAGGCGGCGATCTGAGCGGCAAGAAAATCGCGCTGGTCTACCACAACTCCGCTTACGGCAAAGAGCCGATCCGCACGCTGCAAGAACTGAGCGAAAAGCACGGTTTTGAGCTGAAGGAAGTGCCGGTCGATCACCCCGGTCAGGAGCAGAAGTCGCAGTGGCTTCAAATCCGCCGCGACAAGCCTGACTATGTGATCATGTATGGTTGGGGGGTGATGAACCAAGTTGCGGTTCAGGAAGCTGCCAACATCCGCTTCCCGATGGACAAGTTCATCGGCATCTGGTGGTCCGGCTCGGAAAACGACGTTCTTGCGGCGGGTGCCAAGGCCGATGGCTATAAGGCGCTGACGTTCCACAATGTGGGCTCTGACTATCCGCTTTATGACGATCTGAAAACGCACGTTGTCGATGCGGGTAAAGCCGCCGGTGCTGGCGATCAGGTGGGTTCGGTGCTGTACAACCGGGGCATCTATGCCGCGATGCTGGTGGCCGAAGCTGCCCGCACAGCGCAGGAAATCCACGGTGTCACAGATATCAGCAGCGGCCAAATGCGCGATGGGATGGAGCAGCTAGAGATCACCGAAGAAAAGATGGCGGCCCTTGGCCTGCCGGACTTCGGCCCTGAATTCTCGGTCTCTTGCGAAAACCACGGCGGCGAAGGTTTCGTGGCTGTGACCCAGTGGGATGCGACAGCCAAGGAATGGAACCTCGTGTCGGACTTCATGCAGTCGGATCAAGACGTGATCCAGCCGCTGATCGATGAGGACGCATCGGCCTACGCGACTGAAAACGCCATCGAAGGCAACTGCTAAACGCGATATCCCCCGGCTGCCCTGTTTGGGTGGCCGGGGGACATTCCAAGCCCAAGAGAGGTCTTTCCCATGCTGGATGCTGCAAATACCAATGACGTCGCGGTCGAAAACCTGCTTGAGGTCAACAATATCGAGGTGATCTACAATCACGTCATCCTTGTCCTTAAGGGCGTGAGCCTGAACGTGCCCAAGGGCGGCATCACTGCGCTGCTGGGGGGCAATGGCGCGGGCAAGACCACGACGCTCAAGGCGATCTCGGGGCTTTTGGCTTCGGAACGTGGAGAGGTCACCAAAGGCTCAATCAAATACCGTGGTGGCCCGATCCAACACCAAGATCCAGCCGAAACCGTGAAAAAGGGTGTCGTGCAGGTCATGGAAGGCCGGCACTGCTTTGAGCACCTCACCATCGAAGAAAACCTGCTAACCGGTGCCTATACCCGCACCGACGGCAATGCCGCGATCCAGCGTGATCTTGAGATGGTCTATGATTATTTCCCCCGCCTGAAAGAGCGACGCCGTTCGCAGGCAGGCTATACCTCGGGCGGTGAGCAGCAGATGTGCGCCATTGGCCGCGCGCTAATGTCCCGCCCTGAGACGATCCTTTTGGATGAGCCGTCGATGGGCCTTGCCCCGCAATTGGTTGAGCAGATTTTCGAGATCGTTAAATCGGTGAACGAGAAAGAAGGCGTGACCTTCCTGTTGGCGGAGCAAAACACCAACGTCGCGCTGCGCTTTGCGCATTACGGCTACATTCTTGAATCCGGTCGCGTGGTGATGGATGGCCCCGCCAAAGACCTGCGAGAGAACCAAGACGTGAAGGAATTCTACCTCGGCATGTCCGACGAGGGCCGCAAAAGCTTCCGCGACGTACGCAGCTACCGCCGCCGGAAGCGCTGGCTGAGCTAAGCGCCCGAGACTGAAATCAAAAAGGCAACCGAGCCGGGCTTATGCCCTCTCCAGTGATGCCGTAGCAGGAAAGTGACAGGGATGCCAACCAAGCCCCATTTCGACGATCTGGAAACCCGCAGCGCCACTGAACGCGCCGCTGATTTGGCCAAGGCGCTGCCGCAGCAGATTGCCCGTGCGCAAGGGCTTTCAGGTTATGGTGATTCGCTGAAAGAGGTGGACGCGGCGCAGATCACCTCTGTCGAGGCCCTTGCCGATCTCCCGGTGCTGCGCAAATCAGAGCTTGGCAAGGCGCAGGCGGGACAGGCGCCTTTTGGCGGTTTCACCACCAAGCCGGTCTATGAGTTCAGTCATGTTTTTCAATCGCCCGGCCCGATTTATGAGCCTTCGAGCAATGATCCCGATTGGTGGCGCATGGGGCGCTTCCTACATGCCGCAGGCATCGGCGCGGGCGACATCGTGCATAACTGTTTTGGTTACCATTTGACCCCCGCGGGCATGATCTTCGAATCCGGTGCGCGGGCGGTGGGGGCAACTGTGCTCCCTGCCGGAACCGGCCAGACCGAGCTTCAGGTCACCGCCGCCCGTGATGTGGGTTCGACCGCCTATGCGGGCACGCCGGATTACCTCAAGGTGATTTTGGAGAAAGCCGACGCGATGGGCGTTGATCTAAAGATCACCAAAGCAGCCGTCGGCGGCGGTGCGTTGTTTCCCAGCCTGCGCGCCTATTATGAGGAGCGCGGCATCACCTGCCTGCAATCCTATGCCACCGCTGATCTGGGCAATATCGCCTATGAAAGTCCCGCGATGGAGGGGCTGATCGTCGACGAACAAATCATCGTCGAGATTGTCACCCCCGGAACCGGCATCCCTGTAGCGCCCGGAGAGGTGGGCGAAGTTGTGGTGACGACTCTCAACCCTGATTACCCGCTGATCCGTTTCGCCACTGGCGATCTGAGTGCCGTGCTCGAAGGCGAAAGCCCCTGTGGACGTACGAATAAGCGGATCAAAGGCTGGATGGGCCGCGCTGATCAAACCACGAAAATCAAAGGCATGTTCGTTCGCCCTGAACAGGTGGCAGCATTGGTGGCCCAACACGCCGAGATTGAAAAGGCCCGTGTCATCGCCAGCCGCGAAGGCGAGGCGGATGTGATGACCGTGCAGATTGAGACCGCGAATGGGGACGAAGCGCGCTACGCGCAATCCGTGGCCGATCTGCTCAAGCTGAAGGGCAAGGTCGAATTGGTCTCCCCCGGCTCCTTGCCGCGTGATGGATTGGTGATCGAGGACCAGCGAAGCTACGATTAGGATGCCGCATTGCGCCCTCTGGCATTTCCTAGTGAAATCGTCGAAATAGGGGCATGACGCTGAACGCCGCTTCCACGAACACGACCAAACCGCCCCGCGCCCGCGACGGGCTGCGCGCCCTGTCAGGTGTGGCCCTGACTGTGGCTGCTTTCTGTGCGCTGCCGATGCTTGCGGTGCTGATCGCAGCACTTAGCGGTGGGACAGAAACGGTACAGCATTTGATCCAGACGGTGCTGGGCCGCTATACGACTACGACACTGTTACTGGTGCTGTTGGTGTCGGCGGGCACTTTTGCCATTGGTGTCGGCGCGGCGTGGTTGGTTACCATGACACGCTTTCCCGGCGCAAAGTTTTTGGAAATCGCGCTGGTGCTGCCGCTGGCCTTTCCGGCATATGTGCTGGCCTACGCCTATACACATGTGCTGGATCATCCCGGCATTGTTCAAGAGTCCCTGCGCGATGTGACGGGCTGGGGGCCGCGCGACTACTGGTTTCCGGAAATCCGCTCGCTGGGTGGGGCCGCCGCGATGCTGGTGCTGGTGCTTTACCCCTATGTTTACCTGCTGGCCCGCGCGGCATTCCTCCAGCAAAGCAGTACGACCTTTCTTGCCGCGCGTGCGCTTGGATCAAGCGCGTGGTCCGCGTTCTTCAAAGTCAGCTTGCCCCTTGCCCGCCCCGCTATTGCGGGCGGCGTGTTGCTGGCGGTGATGGAAACGATTGCGGATTTCGGGACGGTTGCCTATTTCGGCGTTCAGACCTTTGCCACGGGCATCTACACCAGTTGGTTTTCTATGTTCGACCGCGCCGCCGCCGCGCAGTTGGCGCTATGTTTGCTGAGCTTTGCATTACTTTTGGCGATGCTTGAGCGCGCGCAGCGCGGCAAAGCCCAGTACCATGATCCTGCCCGGCGCACGCAATCGGCGCCACCTTCGGAGTTGACGGGCTGGCAGGCGGCGGCGGCACTTGTTTTGTGTGGTGTGCCGGTGCTGTTTGGGGCGGTGCTGCCGGTGGTTATTCTTGTCACCATGGGGTTGGAGTCTGAACAGAACCTTTTCAGCCCACGCTACCTTGGATTCATGCGCAACTCTGTGACATTGGCGGGTATCGCTGCGCTGTTGACAGTCTTGGCGGCGATCAGTGTGGGGTTCTTTCGACGGTTGCGGCCGGGCCGGGTTTCTCAGGGCGCGGCATATGTGGCGCGGCTGGGCTACGCCGTGCCGGGCGGGGTGATCGCCGTGGGGCTGCTGGTGCCCTTTGCGATGTTCGATAATGCATTAGACGCTTGGATGCGGGCGACTTTTGATTTTTCCACCGGGTTGCTGATCACCGGGTCAATCTGGCTGTTGGTGCTGGCGTATCTGGTGCGTTTCCTTGCTGCTGCTTTGGGCGCTTACGAGGGCGGGCAGGCAATGGTTCATGCCAATATGGACGCTGCTGCGCGGTCGTTGGGTCAGACGCCATTGGGCACGCTGCGACGGGTGCATCTGCCGATTCTCGCGCCTAGCCTGCTGACCGCGCTGTTGATTGTGTTCGTTGACGTGATGAAGGAATTGCCCGCGACGCTAATCATGCGGCCCTTCAACTATGACACGCTGGCGGTTCAAGCGTATCGCTTGGCGAGTGACGAGCGGTTGAACGGCGCGGCTGTGCCGAGCCTTGTGATCGTTGCGATGGGGTTGCTGCCGGTGATCTTGATCTGTCGGCAGGTAGGTCGGCAGCGTTAGTGATCGATGGTCTGTGGCTTGGTTCCGGACCGGGGTAGTTACTGTCTTACAAAAAAAGGCGGGTTCGAAAACCCGCCTTTCTCTAATCCGGTTTTGGTAGGGTTTATTCCCAGCCAACCGTGTTAAAGATTTTCTGCGCGGTGCCGATATTTTCGGCCACGTCCGACAGGTTCACTTCATCGGCTTTGAACTCACCCAGTTGCTTCACGCTATCGGCCAGTTCGACGCCTTCCACGGTTGGGAACTCATCGTTGCCCGCCGAGAAGTAGACCTGCGCCTGATCGGAGGCGAGATATTCAAGGAACTTCACCGCATTCTCGCGGTTCGGTGCGTTCTTGGCTACGCCACCGCCAGAGAGGTTCATATGCGCGCCGTTGCCTTCTTGGTCGGGCCAGATCAGGCCAATCTTGCCGATCTCATCGCTCACGCCGTCTACGTCGGTGCGGATCGCACGGGCGAAGTAATAGCTGTTGGAAACAGCGATGTCGCATTCACCCGACACGATGCCGCGCAGCTGGTCGGTGTCGCCGCCCTGAGGTGCACGCGCCATGTTGTCGACCACGCCCTGCGCCCATTCGGTTGCGGCCTCTTCGCCTTCGTGGGTGACGATCGAAGCCAGCAGTGTCTGGTTATAGGTGTTGGTGGACGACCGGATGCAGACCTGACCTTTGTAGGCCGGATCGGCGAGGTCCATGTAGGTTGCGGGCGGGTTGTCCAGCGTTTCGTTGTTGAAAAAGATGATCCGCGCGCGCTGCGACAGGCCAAACCACTGGTTATCATCGTCTTGCAGGTTGCCGGGGATGCGCTCTTCGAGCGTGTCGCTCTCGATGGATTGCAGCAGGCCCATGTCTTTCGCGCGTTTGAGGCGGCTTGTATCGACAGTCAGCAGAACATCCGCCGGGGAGTTCGCGCCCTCGGCTTCCATACGGGCCAGCAGTTCGTCGGCTTTGCCTTCGATGCGGTTGATGGTGATGCCGGTTGCTTCGGTGAAGTCGGAGTAGAGCCGCTCATCGGTGTCATAGTGACGCGAGGAATAGAGGTTCAGCTCGCCATCGGCTAGCGCGGGAAGGGCCAGCGACATCAGCGCGGCGGCAGCAGTCGATGTTTTGCAGAGGGTCATATCAGGGTCCTGTTCCATTGGGATAACTTGACTGAAACAGTAAGAAACAGATTTTGAGCATTCCTGCAACCAATTCAATCAGAATTGGAATCATGGCCCCCGACCGAGAGGGTCGGGGGCGGCGCGGTTAGTTGTTGCCGATTTTGTCCTGGGTCTTGGTGTCGAAATCGCTGGCATCGTGACGCTCACGCAGTTGCATCGACAGGTCATCGCCAAAGGCGCGGTTGACCATACGGCCACGGGTCACGGCGGGGCGCGCATCAATCGCCTCGGCCCAACGCATGACGTTTTTATAAGAGGCCACGTCGAGGAACTCTGCCGCGGAATAGAGCCGCCCGAGTACCAACTGGCCATACCAGCTCCAGATCGCCATATCGGCGATGGAGTATTCGTCGGCGAAATACTCATGCTCGGCCAGATGCTTGTCCATCACATCAAGCTGACGCTTGGTTTCCATCGCAAAACGGTTGATGGGGTATTCGAACTTCTCTGGGGCGTAAGCGTAGAAATGGCCGAAGCCGCCGCCAAGATAAGGCGCGCTGCCCATCTGCCAAAATAGCCACGACAACGCCTCGGTCCGGCGGGCGGGATCGGTCGGCAAGAACGCACCAAATTTTTCAGCCAGATAAAGCAGGATCGCACCCGATTCGAAAACGCGCTGTGGCGTGTCGCCGGAACGGTCTAGCAGCGCGGGGATCTTGGAATTTGGGTTCACCTCGACAAATCCAGAGCCGAACTGATCACCCTCAGAGATATCAATAAGCCACGCATCATACTCGGCCCCCTTATGGCCGGCCTCTAGCAGTTCCTCGAACATCACCGTGACCTTCACCCCGTTCGGCGTGGCCAGCGAATGCAGTTGAAACGGATGTTCGCCCACGGGCAGCTCATTGTCATGGGTCGCACCGGCAATGGGGCGGTTGGTGCTGGCGAATTTGCCGCCGCTCTCAGCCTCCCATTTCCAAACTTTGGCGGGCGTATATTCGGGCGTGTCCGACATGATGGTCTTCCTTGTTATTCAGGTCTGCCTTGAAAGTGGGGTTTTGGGCGGGGGTTGCAAGCACTTAACCACAACGAAAAAGGCCGCCCCAGAAGGAGCGGCCTTTAAAATCGAATTGCTGCAAGTCTCAGCCCTGACGGGCTTTGAACCGGCGCTGCGTTTTGTTGATGACGTAAACGCGGCCTTTGCGACGCACAACACGGCAATCGCGATGCCGATTCTTGAGCGAGCGGAGCGAATTGCGAACCTTCATAGGTGGTCTCCTCATGTCGTGGCGCGGGCCAGCGCCTGGGTTGCGGGCAACCCGCCAAGGCGGGTCGATGAATAAATGGTGGGCGATACTGGGATCGAACCAGTGACCCCTTCGATGTCAACGAAGTGCTCTACCGCTGAGCTAATCACCCACTTAACGGCGTTTCAAACTCGGCCCCACACAAAAAATGGGGCGCGAAATTTCGCGCCGTTTGGGTGCTATAAAAGGAGTCGGCGGCGGGATCAAGGGCTTTTGGCGCGGAATAAACACGCTATGTTCGACTTAGAGGGATTTATTATGCCAATGACCGCCTACGAAGTACTGCATCCGGACCGCAACCTGTCTTGCGTGGTCTTTGCGTCCCCTCATTCGGGCCGTGATTATGCGGCCTCCTTCCTACGGCGTTCTATCTTGGATGAACATGCAATCCGGTCTTCTGAGGATGCGTTTGTCGATCAATTGTTTGATTGTGCGCCGCGCTACGGTGCTTCGTTTATCAAAGCAGGGGCGCCGAGGGCCTATATCGACCTCAACCGTGCGCCCGAAGAATTGGACCCGTCTGTAATCGAAGGAATCCCGCGGCAGGGGCATAACCCGCGTGTGGCTTCTGGATTGGGAGTGATTCCTCGCGTGGTGGCCAATGGACGCGCGATCTATCGCGGCAAGCTCTCGCAAGAAGAGGCGCAATTGCGAATCGATAGCTATTGGCGGCCCTATCATAGCAAATTGCAGGAACTCCTGACGCGGGCGCATCGTCGCCACGGGCAGGCAGTGCTGGTTGATTGCCATTCCATGCCGCACGAAGCGATGGACGGCGTGGCGCGCAGCGGCATGCGGCGGCCTGATGTCGTGCTAGGTGACCGTTTCGGCGCGGCGGCCGGAGGGGAGGTTGTCGACAGGATCGAAGCGGCATTTGTGGATGCTGGTTTCATCGTGACGCGCAACTCGCCCTTTGCCGGGGCCTACATTACCCAAGCCTATGGCCGCCCCTCGCGCGGACAGCACGCGGTGCAGGTTGAGATCGACCGGGCGCTTTATATGAATGAGCGTTTGATTCGCCCTAATGGCGCATTCGAGGCGGTGCAGGCAGCGCTGCAACGGGTGGTGGCCGACGTGGCGCAGATTGGACAAGAACGCCTGCCGCTGGCGGCGGAGTAATCTCAGCGCAGGGCGCGCCCTTTTAGGATCGCTTTTTCGCCAAATCTGCTGCGGATGCTATCTGCGGCGCGTTCGGCCTTGCTGCGCTGCGCCGCGCCGGGGTCGAGCAAATCGCCCCCCGTATCCGCCCCTTCGGCTCCGGAAAGATCGGATAAGCCGACGCCGATAAGACGGTAGGAGCTACGATGTTCGACCTGATCAAACAGCGCGCGGGCCGTGCGGTAGATGCGGTCGGCCAGTTGCGTCGGTTCATGCAGCGACAGGCGACGCGATAGCAAAGAGTGATCGGCGCGTTTGAGTTTTAACGTCACCACACGGCCTGCCATCTCCTTGGCCTTGGCGCGGTCCGCGACCTTTTCCGCCAGTCGCCAGATGTGCCCGTCAAGAATCTCGGCGTTTCCTGTATCGTCAGAGAATGTCGTTTCATTGCTGATCGATTTTACCGGACGGTGGCGCGATACGCGGCGTTTGTCTTGGCCCCGCGCCAAGTGCCACAGCCGGTCGCCCATGCTGCCAAAGCGGGCGATTAGATCGGTTTGCTCCCACCGCAGGAGATCGGAAAAGCTGCGGATGCCTGCCTTCTCCAAAGAGGTTTGCGTGGCCGCTCCAACGCCCCAGATCATGCCGACGGGTTTGTCGCGCAGAAAATCCGCCGTTTCCCCTGCGCCAATCACCGAAAACCCATGCGGCTTGTCGAGGTCCGAGGCGACTTTGGCTAGAAATTTATTATGGCTCAGTCCGATAGAGCCGGTCAGACCCAGTTCCATTTTCATCCGCCGCACCAGCCGCGCCAGCATCATTGCGGGCGGCTGGCCGTGTAGCCGCGCGGTGCCGGTCATGTCGAGGAAGGCTTCATCGAGCGACAGAGGCTCAATCGCCGGGGTCATTTCTTCCATCATCGCGCGAATGGCGCGGGAGGCTTCGACATAGGCCTCCATCCGGGGCTTGATGATCACCGCTTCGGGGCAAAGCTTGAGCGCCTGAAACATCGGCATTGCTGAACGCACCCCACGGATGCGCGCCACATAACAGGCGGTCGACACAACGCCGCGCCGCCCGCCGCCGATGATAACGGGTTTGCCGGCCAGTTCGGGATTGTCGCGTTTCTCAACCGAGGCATAGAAGGCGTCACAATCCATATGGGCGATCGACAAGTCGAAAAGCTCGGGATGTGACAGCACACGCGGGCTGCCACAGCGCGAACAGCGCCGCGCAGGCGGGATTTCGTTCAAACAGTCGCGACAGAGGGTAGCCATGGACACACCGAGAGGGCAGGGTTCGGGCAACAACTCTAAACAAATCGCGGAGGTTTAACCATGGGCTTTGAAGGGGCCAAGCTGGCGCTTTATCTTGGTGGAAAGCTGGCCGTGATCCTACGCGATGACACGCCGGGGCTGCCTTTTGCCGATCATTGGGATTTGCCCGGCGGCGGGCGTGAAGGAGAAGAGACCCCGCTGGCCTGTGCGCTGCGCGAATGTCACGAGGAGTTGGGGATAGCTGTGCCGGAGGACGCGGTGATCTGGCAGGGCAGTTTTGACGAGGCGGGGCTAACCAAATGGTTTTTCGTCGCGCATCTACCGGCGCATGCGGAGGCTGAGATCGTATTTGGCAACGAGGGACAGCGTTGGCGTTTGATGGAGGAAGAAGAGTTTTTGAACCACCCCCGCGCCGTGCCCGCATTTCAGGACAGGCTTCGGGTCTATCTGGGGCAGTCGGGTGCCGACAAAATTAAAGCTATTTGAGGGGAATAAAGGCCCCCCGCTTGTGTGAGCGGGGGGAGGTGACGAACATCAGGAAGAACCAGTTCGTCGGGGAGTATCACCTGAGTTCAACATAACATGTCGGGGCGATCTGGCCTAACGATGATGGCTGTGTGGCACGTGCATCCCGCCGCCCTGTGGTCGATTTGCTACAGAGGTCGGGAAGCGCTTTGTTAATGCTTGGAAATTTCCCGCAACACTTCACGGGCGGCAGCGGCTGGGTCTTTGGCCTGCCAGATTGGACGGCCCACAACAATGTGATCGGCGCCATCTGAGATGGCCTGTCCCGGTGTCGCAACACGTTTTTGATCGCCCAGAGCAGCACCTTGAGGACGTACGCCGGGAGTGACGATAAGCTTGCCCATCGCTTCGGGCAACGCGCGGATAGCGGCAGCTTCTTGGGGTGAGGCGATGACACCATCGGCCCCGGCATCCAATGCGCGGCCTGCGCGGGTCAGTACCAAATCTTTCAGATCGCCCGATTGGATCAGGGCCGCGTCAAGGTCGGCGCGGTCTAGCGAGGTCAGGATCGTAACGGCGAGGATCTTCATATCGGTGCCTGCCGCACCTTGTTTAGCAGCCGCCACCACATGCGGGTCGCCGTGGACCGTCAAAAAATCTAAATCGAACTGTGCCAGTCCACGCACTGCAGCTTCGACCGTGGCACCGATATCGAAAAGTTTCATATCAAAGAAGATGCGCTTGCCATGTTCCTGTTTGAGCTCGTTGGCCAGTGCCAGCCCGCCACCCGTCAGCATGCCAAGGCCGATTTTATAAAAGCCCACGGCCTCTCCCAGGGTCTGGGCTAATTCCATCCCCGCGACCGCGTGGGGAACATCAAGGGCGACGATCAGACGGTCATCAGACATGTGAGGGCTCCTGCCAATTTTCAAACGGCTTTGACCTACGCCGCGGCGCGGGGCAAGTCCATCTTTCATGAGGGTAGCAGGCAAAAAAGAGGCCCGAACACCGCATCGCGGGTCCGGGCCAAGTGTTCAGAGACTTAGCAGGCAGGCACTGGTCTCTGGTATGCGGATCGCCAACTCGGGACAGATGAGGTGGCGGCAGGTCCGCGGGCAGCCGCGCGGCAGGCAGGAGCCGCGCGGAAGGGGGTTAGGCTGCGTCGCGGCCGGGGAGGTCCATGACCTCTTCCAGCCAACGCAGCGGATCAAAGCTGCGGCGTCCGGCCCGCTGAGCGGGGACGTGGCGCAATACTTCGGAACTCATGCCACGCTTCTGGGCGTGGCGGCGAAGTGCTTGGCGGGAGAGGCCGTCAGCGGCATCGCGGAATGACATGGTGATCGGCGCCTCAATGGCGCAGGCATAGCGGCGCATCTGTTCACCGTCTTGAACAGTCACTAGCGCTTCGAAACACTGAGTGGCCGCATTATATGTGACATCTGTCAACTGGGTAGGGCGCGTCTGCATCGTTTCACCTCTTGCGTTCTTCTGAACCTTGGCAGGTCTTGCAGTCCTGCTCTCGTCTGGTGGGTAAACGCGAGAGGCAGTCAAATGGTTTCATTATGGTTACATCTTCTGTGGATAAAAGTTAACAATGCCTTTATTTCAAGGGCATAGGGTTGTATTTTTTGACGCGAATTTGCCGTATTTTTGCCTTATTGGTTGAATTCCACCTGTTGTTTGCCTCTCACTAAGCAGTAATTTGCGGCCTAACGGTCTTGAACCGACGGGCCCACTTCCCAAATTGATATCGAGGCTCAGACCGCTGCGTGCCACTTGTCGGGCGCAGCATTTTAGGGCGCTTGTAGAAAAGGAGAGACCCATGGACTTGAGCAAGTTCACGGAAAGATCGCGCGGCTTCATTCAAGCGGCGCAGACCATTGCAACACGGGAAAGCCATCAGCGGCTGGCCCCTGAACATGTACTCAAAGCACTGCTGGACGATGACCAGGGGCTGGCGCGCAACCTGATCGCGGCATCAGGCGGCGATGGTGCGCGCGTGATGCAGGCGCTTGACCTCGCGCTTGGCAAAATCCCGAAAGTTACCGGCGATGCGGGGCAAGTCTATCTGGACGGCACCACAGCCAAGGTCTTGGCCGAGGCCGAGACCATGGCCAAGAAAGCGGGCGATAGTTTCGTCACTGTCGAACGCATTCTGACTGCGCTCTGCTTGGTGAAATCCGGTGCGAAAGCTGCATTGGAAGCTGGTAAGGTAACGGCCCAAGGGCTGAACGCCGCCATCAATGACGTGCGCAAGGGCCGCAAAGCCGACAGCGCGACGGCGGAGGACAGCTATGAGGCTTTGGAGAAATACAGCCTCGACCTGACCGCGCGGGCCGAAGAGGGCAAAATCGACCCCATCATTGGTCGGGATGAAGAAATCCGCCGCGCGATGCAGGTGCTCAGCCGTAGGACCAAGAACAACCCGGTGCTGATCGGTGAGCCGGGCGTCGGTAAGACCGCCATCGCCGAAGGCTTGGCGCTGCGCATCGTACATGGTGACGTGCCTGAATCCCTGCGCAACAAACGTCTGCTCGCGCTCGACATGGGGGCGCTGATCGCTGGCGCGAAGTATCGTGGTGAGTTCGAAGAGCGGCTCAAGGCTGTTCTGACTGAAGTTACCGACGCTGCGGGCGAGGTGATCCTCTTCATCGACGAGATGCATACGCTGGTCGGTGCCGGTAAGGCCGACGGCGCGATGGATGCGTCGAACCTGCTGAAACCTGCGCTGGCGCGGGGTGAGTTGCACTGTGTGGGTGCCACCACGCTCGAAGAATACCGCAAATATGTCGAAAAAGACGCAGCACTTGCGCGGCGCTTCCAGCCGGTGATGGTTCAGGAGCCGACGGTCGAAGACACCGTCTCGATCCTGCGCGGTATTAAAGAGAAGTATGAGCTGCACCACGGCGTGCGCATCAGCGACACCGCGCTGGTCGCGGCGGCGACGCTCAGCCATCGCTACATCACCGACCGTTTCCTGCCCGACAAGGCGATTGACCTGATGGACGAGGCGGCGAGCCGTCTGCGGATGGA
Organism: Sulfitobacter sp. SH24; assembly: GCF_965641895.1. Classification (NCBI taxonomy): domain Bacteria; kingdom Pseudomonadati; phylum Pseudomonadota; class Alphaproteobacteria; order Rhodobacterales; family Roseobacteraceae; genus Sulfitobacter; species Sulfitobacter sp. SH24. Next base: position 2,959,392 of record NZ_OZ282575.1, on the reverse strand, counting down.
GGTCGATAGCAAGCCTGAAGAACTGGATGCGCTGGACCGTCAGATCCTTCAGCTTCAGATCGAGGCCGAAGCGCTGAAGAAGGAAGACGATGCCGCATCCAAGGATCGGCTGGAGGCTTTGCAAAAAGACCTCAGCGATCTGCAAGACCGCAGCGCCGAGATGACGGCGCAATGGCAGGCCGAGCGTGACAAGCTCGCCGGGGCGCGTGATATCAAGGAGAAGCTCGACCAAGCGCGGGCCGAACTCGACATCGCGAAACGCGAAGGCAACCTCGCGCGCGCGGGCGAGCTATCTTATGGCGTGATCCCGCAGTTGGAACGTGACCTTGAAGCCGCCGAAGGCCGTGAGGATGACATGATGGTCGAAGAGGCTGTGCGCCCGGATCAGATTGCCAGCGTGGTGGAGCGTTGGACCGGTATCCCCGCGGGCAAGATGCTCGAAGGGGAGCGGGACAAGCTGCTACGGATGGAAGACCAGCTGCATGGCCGGGTGATTGGGCAGAGTGCCGCTGTGAAAGCCGTCGCCAATGCGGTGCGCCGTGCGCGTGCTGGGCTGAACGACGAGAATCGCCCGCTGGGCAGCTTCCTCTTCCTCGGGCCAACCGGTGTGGGTAAGACCGAACTGACCAAGGCCGTGGCCGAGTTCCTCTTTGACGACGACAATGCGATGGTACGCATCGACATGTCGGAGTTCATGGAGAAACACTCGGTGGCCCGTCTGATCGGTGCCCCTCCGGGTTACGTCGGTTATGATGAGGGCGGTGTGCTGACCGAAGCGGTGCGGCGGCGTCCTTATCAGGTTGTGCTCTTTGACGAGGTCGAAAAGGCGCATCCGGATGTCTTCAACGTGCTGTTGCAGGTGCTTGACGATGGTGTGCTGACCGATGGTCAGGGCCGCACGGTCGATTTCAAGCAAACGCTGATCATCCTAACCTCGAACCTTGGCGCGCAGGCGCTCAGCCAATTGCCAGATGGCGGAGACATGGCGCAGGCCAAACGTGACGTGATGGACGCAGTGCGGGCGCATTTCCGGCCTGAATTCCTAAACCGTCTGGATGAGACGATCATCTTTGACCGTCTGGGCCGTGCGGATATGGACGGCATCGTCACGATCCAGATGGCACGGCTGCTCAAGCGGCTGGCCGGGCGGAAGATCACGCTTGATCTGGATGATGCTGCGCGGAAATGGCTGGGGGATGAGGGCTATGATCCGGTCTTCGGCGCGCGGCCACTCAAGCGGGTGATCCAGCGCACCGTGCAGGATCCGCTGGCAGAGATGCTGCTGGCCGGGGATGTAAAGGACGGCGATACCGTCACCGTTCGCGCCGGTGCCGATGGGTTGATCATTGGCGATCAGATCGCTGCCTCGAACCGTCCTAAGCCGGATGATGCCACGGTACACTGAGCGTTAGACGATAATAAAAATGGGCCGGGGATAGCTCCGGCCCATTTAGGTTCTCAATCGAAGGATGCTTCGATCATGTGAGATTACTCGCCAATTGCTTCCTTCACGATTGTGTCCAACAAGCTTTGCACCTCTTGCATGGGCCCTTCGGGGAAAGCGCGGTAGCCAATTGTCACCTCGTCACTTTCAGGCAGTTGCATGACAAAGATATCGTAGGGGCAGAAACCCACATTCATCGGATCGGCCTCCATCACCTTGCGTGACAGCGATGCCGAGCAGAAGCTGAACACATCGGCTGCTTCAAACACCTGCACGTCAGAGCCAACATCCGCACCTGTGCGGTCAAGCATTTCACCGACATGGCTGACATTCTCAGGCACCAGCCCTTGGTTAAGAATGGCGTTCTCTACCCCAAAGGTTACATCCCCGAAGCTTTGGTCGGTGGTATAGGTGACCATCTCGTCGGCGTGGGCTGCGCTGGCCATCAAGGCGACTGCGAGTATGAAACGAACCATGGCGGTACTCCTTTGGATAACGGCACCTGACATTCCGGTGTGCTGGCTGAAATCCTGACGAAAGGATTTGGTACAGTCTGCGGCAGGCGCTAGCTTTCATTAACTATAGTAGGGAGCGCAGAAATGGCCAATCGCTGGATTAACCAACTTACGGATCGGGACGTTACCGACGAGGCGATCTATCTGAACCGACGGCAGATTATCGGCGGTGCGGCGGCAGGGCTGGGCCTTGCTGGCTTGGGGCAGGGGGCGATGGCCCAAGAGGGGCTAACCCCGAACGATTACGAAGATATCACCCAATACAACAATTACTATGAGTTCGGGACCGACAAGGGCGACCCTGCGAAATACGCCGATGCACTGACAACCGCCCCTTGGACGGTGTCGATCGAAGGGATGGTCGATAAGCCGGGCGACTACGCATTCGAAGATATCATGAAGGCCATGACCGTCGAAGAGCGCATCTACCGTCTACGCTGTGTCGAGGCATGGTCAATGGTGGTGCCATGGAACGGGTTTGAGCTTGCCGATCTACTGAATATGGCGGGCGTGCAATCCGGTGCGAAATACGTCGCCTTTGAAACCGCTTACCGCCCCGAGGAAATGCCCGGCCTGCGATTCCCGGTATTGGACTGGCCTTATGTCGAAGGTCTGCGGTTGGATGAAGCGATGCATCCGCTGACGATCATGGCGACCGGCATCTATGGCCGTGACATCCCTAATCAGAATGGCGCACCACTCCGTTTGGTGGTGCCGTGGAAATACGGGTTCAAGTCGATCAAATCTGTGGTGCGGATCACCCTGACAGACAAACAGCCCCCCACCAGTTGGAACAAAGCCGGGCCGCGCGAATACGGTTTCTATAGTAATGTGAACCCCGAGGTGAGCCATCCACGCTGGTCGCAAGCCGATGAACGGCCCATCGGTGGCGGGCTGTTCGCGCGCCGGCAGCCGACGCTGATGTTCAACGGCTACGAAGAAGAAGTCGTAGGCCTCTACAAAGGTATGGACCTAACCGCGAACTTCTGATGCGTGACACACTATATATGCACAGCGATTTTCGGCGCCCCGGCGGAGGGGCTAAACGGGGCAGGGTGGCGGAGTGATGGCCGGTCTGATTGACAGCCTGAACGGTCTTGCCCGGCGTATTCCTGTCTGGTCCGTCTACCTGCTGCTGGCCCTGCCGATCCCGTGGTTCTTTTATCAAGGGCTTAACGGTGGGCTGGGTCGCGATCCGGTAAAGGCGCTTGAGCATGTCTATGGCTTATGGGCGCTGCGTCTGTTGATCGTCGGCTTGGCGATTACCCCGCTACGTCGAACCACAGGCATTAATCTTCTGAGATTTCGCCGGGCCGTCGGTGTCATGACCTTTGTCTATGCACTTGCACACCTCATGGTTTGGGCCGTTCTTGATGTGCAGGCGCTGTCACGTGTTTGGGCGGATGTCCTCAAACGTCCCTACATTACCATCGGAATGGCGGGGTTCCTTTGTTTGGCCCCTTTAGCAGCCACATCGAACAACTGGTCGCTGCGCAAATTAGGGGCGCGGTGGCGCAAGCTCCATCGGCTTACCTATGTCGCGGCACTTCTGGCTGGGTTGCATTTTCTGTGGCTCGCTAAGGGGTTTCAGTTAGAGCCTTTGGTCTACGCTGGCCTGATCCTAGCCCTATTGATCTACCGTTTGCCCCATAGGCGCATCTTCCGACGATTTTCGCAGGCTGGATAACTCGGAGCCGCGGGAGCTCACCAATTCGTGCCTCGGATTCGTCGCACAAAGCGCCATAGCCTGTGGATAACTGGTGGCGTTAACATCGCCTTATTGTTTGGAGGTTGGTGGCGAGAATTTCTGCAGGGGTCAGATTTGCCTAAGTTATTGTATAAACTATATTATTCTTGGGCTTCACAAAAAGTACATAAAACCCAGAAAAAGGGCTTGCGGGTTTGTGCGTCTAACCTTAGAACCCCCTCTACCGGCGGCGCAGAGATGCAGCGGCGGGGCGCCAGACGGGGCGGACGGGAGCGGAGACGCTAGGTTCGGTTCGGAAGGTGGATAAAAATTCGAGGTATTAGAGGCGGGGCGCGCCAAGGTTATAGGGCGCATCTCAGTTTCTTTTGTCTCAACGCTGTTTGAAAATTTGATATCTGAAGAGATATGTGGGCGGTTTGGTTCATTCGATGGATCAACGTCTGTATATCGCGCTCTTAGGGTTTAGGTCCGATGATAGAGTGTCAGCTTCACTGTTTGGACGGCTTTCGCTACTTTGTAGCTGAAGCACAACAAACAGAGAATGGCTTGTATCTTTCAGTAAGGGATACAGGTCGATGTGCAGAGGTTCGACGTCAAGGATAAGCTAGCAATAGCTTTTCAACTTGAGAGTTTGATCCTGGCTCAGAACGAACGCTGGCGGCAGGCCTAACACATGCAAGTCGAGCGAGACCTTCGGGTCTAGCGGCGGACGGGTTAGTAACGCG
>NZ_OZ282575.1:1095000-2952500 GCF_965641895.1 Sulfitobacter sp. SH24 | reverse complement strand
AACCAGGTATTTTTAGGCTGAATATATAGGCTTAAAAAGGCAAACCCGGGGAACTGAAACATCTAAGTACCCGGAGGAAAGGAAATCAATATGATACTCCCCTAGTAGCGGCGAGCGAACGGGGACCAGCCGAGCCATGAGTGTGGTTAGAATGCGTTGGAATGCGCAACCAAAGTGGGTGATAGTCCCGTATAAGAAGCATGATTGGACGTATTAAGTAGGGCGGAACACGTGAAATTCTGTCTGAAGATCGGAGGACCACCTTCGAAGGCTAAGTACTCCTTACTGACCGATAGTGAACCAGTACCGTGAGGGAAAGGTGAAAAGCACCCCGACGAGGGGAGTGAAACAGTACCTGAAACCGAACGCCTACAAACAGTTGGAGGGACCTTGCGTCCTGACAGCGTACCTTTTGTATAATGGGTCATCGACTTGGTCTCACGAGCAAGCTTAAGCCGTTAGGTGTAGGCGTAGCGAAAGCGAGTCTTAATAGGGCGTTGAGTTCGTGGGATCAGACCCGAAACCGAGTGATCTAGGCATGGCCAGGTTGAAGATAAGGTAACACTTATTGGAGGACCGAACCCACATCTGTTGAAAAAGATCGGGATGAGCTGTGCCTAGGGGTGAAAGGCCAATCAAACTCGGAGATAGCTGGTTCTCTGCGAAATCTATTTAGGTAGAGCGTCGACCGAATACCCTCGGGGGTAGAGCACTGGATGGGTAATGGGGCCCCACAGGCTTACTGATCCTAACCAAACTCCGAATACCGAGGAGTACTAGTCGGCAGACACACGGCGAATGCTAACGTCCGTCGTGAAGAGGGAAACAACCCTAACCTCCAGCTAAGGCCCCTAATTCATGGCTAAGTGGGAAAGCAGGTGAGACGACCAAAACAACCAGGAGGTTGGCTTAGAAGCAGCCATCCTTTAAAGATAGCGTAACAGCTCACTGGTCTAAATAAGTTGTCTTGCGGCGAAGATGTAACGGGGCTCAAGCCATGAGCCGAAGCTGAGGATGCATTTATTGCATGGTAGCAGAGCGTAGTGTGACATAGTTCCATGTGTCCTTATCGTCCCTCGGGACGGGTTGGACACAAGGAGCTTTCTGTGAAGCTGGCGCGTGAGCGATCCGGTGGAGAGATCACTAGTGAGAATGATGACATGAGTAGCGACAAAGAGTGTGAGAGACACTCTCGCCGAAAGTCCAAGGGTTCCTGCTTAAAGCTAATCTGAGCAGGGTAAGCCGACCCCTAAGGCGAGGCCGAAAGGCGTAGTCGATGGGAACCAGGTTAATATTCCTGGGCCAGATGGAAGTGACGGATCTCGAGGGTAGTTCATCCTTATCGGATTGAATGGGCTGCTTAGAGGTCCCTGGAAATAGCTCCATCGCTAGATCGTACCCTAAACCGACACAGGTGGACAGGTAGAGAATACCAAGGCGCTTGAGAGAACTATGTTGAAGGAACTCGGCAAAATACCTCCGTAAGTTCGCGAGAAGGAGGCCCGGTTCCTAGGCAACTAGGGGCTGGGGGCACAAACCAGGGGGTGGCGACTGTTTATTAAAAACACAGGGCTCTGCGAAGTCGTAAGACGACGTATAGGGTCTGACGCCTGCCCGGTGCCTGAAGGTTAAAAGGAGGGGTGAGAGCTCTGAATTGAAGCCCAGGTAAACGGCGGCCGTAACTATAACGGTCCTAAGGTAGCGAAATTCCTTGTCGGGTAAGTTCCGACCTGCACGAATGGCGTAACGACTTCCCCGCTGTCTCCAACATAGACTCAGCGAAATTGAATTACCGGTCAAGATGCCGGTTACCCGCGGTTAGACGGAAAGACCCCGTGCACCTTTACTACAGCTTCACACTGGCATTAGGCCGAACATGTGCAGGATAGGTGGTGGGCTTTGAAACCGAGACGCCAGTCTCGGTGGAGCCTCCCTTGAGATACCACCCTTGTTCTGCTTGATGTCTAACCGCGGACCGTTATCCGGTTCCGGGACCCTGTGTGGCGGGTAGTTTGACTGGGGCGGTCGCCTCCTAAATCGTAACGGAGGCGCGCGAAGGTTGGCTCAGAGCGGTCGGAAATCGCTCGTTGAGTGCAATGGCAGAAGCCAGCCTGACTGCGAGACTGACAAGTCGAGCAGAGTCGAAAGACGGCCATAGTGATCCGGTGGTCCCAAGTGGGAGGGCCATCGCTCAACGGATAAAAGGTACGCCGGGGATAACAGGCTGATACTGCCCAAGAGTCCATATCGACGGCAGTGTTTGGCACCTCGATGTCGGCTCATCTCATCCTGGGGCTGGAGCAGGTCCCAAGGGTACGGCTGTTCGCCGTTTAAAGAGGTACGTGAGCTGGGTTTAGAACGTCGTGAGACAGTTCGGTCCCTATCTTCCGTGGGTGTAGGATACTTGAGAGGAGTTGCCCCTAGTACGAGAGGACCGGGGTGAACGATCCACTGGTGGACCAGTTGTTATGCCAATAGCAGTGCTGGGTAGCTATGATCGGACAGGATAACCGCTGAAGGCATCTAAGCGGGAAGCCCCCCTCAAAACAAGGTATCCCTGAGAGCCGAGGTAGACCACCTCGTCGATAGGCCAGAGATGTAAGCGTGGTAACACGTTCAGTTGACTGGTACTAATTGCTCGATAGGCTTGATTTGATCCAGTAGAAGCAAGACTTCAACTTATCAATCAAAAGCATACACATACAATCAGTTGTACATGACTTGGAACAAACAGCGCTCTGCCATGCAGCAGCGACTGTGAGGACTTTATTTGGTTTGGTGATCATAGCGCGAGCAAAACACCTGGTCCCATCCCGAACCCAGCCGTTAAGTGCCGTAGCGCCGATGGTACTGCGTCTTAAGACGTGGGAGAGTAGGTCATCGCCAAACCTAATAAGGTCCTCAAAAACAGTATCTCTCCACGATAACCAATATTAAACAAAACCGCCGCAGCCGCAAAAAGCTGCGGCGGTTTTGCTTTGTGGGCGATGGTTGACGTGGATGCCCAATATCCGTCCACTTTCGGTCCAATCTACGGCGCAAAGTTTCGGTAACTCTTTCCCAACTGTGTAGAGAGACTGAAATGAAGACCCAGATTGACGATTCAGAGCCACAGGACATGCAGGATTTGGATCCGGCCTCGCTGTCGGCGATCCGCAACTTGGTTAAGGGTGATCAGGAGGCTGACGCTGAGGGGGCCGCGGCGGGCCGAAAAGTTACCCCTACTACAACGTCACAGAAGCCGGCGGTGAAGCCGCGTTCTGCCGGGCGAAAGGCCTTTCCTGATTTGTCAGAATCTGAGACCATCAAGCAGAAATCAGGTAAGCTCATCGCATTGAAGCTTCCCAAGTGGCGCCCATCGCCGCGGGTTATCATCCTTGCGGCACTCGCTTTGCTGGTTGTTCTACGTCCGATGCTAATGCTTGGCCTCATCTTCTTGACGGTATCCATTACGCTGGGTGTCTTCATCGCGCTAGGCTATGATGGGTTTTGGCAACGTGCAATGGCGCTTGGGCGCTGGTATTCTAAGCGCCGGCCCGAGCGGGCGGACCGTATGCGCGCGCGGCTGGATGCCTTTGCGATGAAATGGGATGCCGTGCTTGACTGTTTCCCAGAAGGCACGGTCGATGGGCTCTACTTGCCAGACTTTGGGGAGATGGCTGCAGCTGATGTTCGGCATGACGAAGCCCTTGATCGTCGCTTTGACAAACTGCGCAACTCCGAAGCTTGAGCCGTGCGCGAAGACGTCTTGAAACTGGAGGGCGGACCCGTTACATCCGCCCAATCCGCTAATAGGGAAAGTAGTCATGGCCACCACCAATCCACTTCAGTTCATCCAGCAGGTTCGCACCGAAGTTGCAAAGGTTGTTTGGCCTACCAAGCGGGAAGTGATGCTGACCACTGTGATGGTCTTTATCCTTGCTGCGCTGACGGCTGTTTTCTTTGCGATCGTAGACATTCTGATCCGCGGCGGTCTACAGCAGATCCTTGGGATGTTCGGTTAAGCATTGCCCGCTTGGGTGAATTTATCTTTACACCCTTGAAACCTGCGTCTGCGCGGGCTATTGCGCAGACCTGACCTGAAAAGGGGCGTGCGGCGATTCGAGTTGCGCGCCGATTTTTTGTTCAGATGTTGCGGGGCTTCTGCCTCGTGTGATTGACGAATTTACATGCCGGGGCAGCCCGCATGGCAAGACAGGGACCAGAGTTCAGATGGCAAAACGGTGGTATTCGGTCAGTGTCCTGTCGAACTTCGAAAAGAAGATCGCCGAGCAGATCCGCGCGTCCGTGGCCGAGCAGGAACTTGAAGACCAGATTGACGAAGTGCTGGTGCCCACCGAAGAGGTGATTGAGGTCCGGCGCGGCAAGAAGGTGACAACCGAGCGTCGCTTCATGCCCGGCTATGTGCTGGTGCATATGGAAATGTCCGACGCGGGCTATCACTTGATCAACTCGATCAACCGCGTCACCGGTTTCTTGGGCCCGCAAGGCCGTCCGATGCCGATGCGCGATGCTGAGGTTCAAGCGATCCTGGGTCGTGTGCAGGAAGGCGAAGAAGCCCCACGCACGCTGATCCACTTCGAGATCGGCGAGAAGGTCAAGGTTGCCGACGGTCCGTTCGAGGACTTCGACGGCATGATCGAAGAGGTCGACGAGGACAACCAGCGCCTCAAGGTGTCGGTCTCGATCTTTGGCCGGGAAACCCCGGTCGAATTGGAATTCACGCAGGTCAACAAGCAGATCTGAGTGTAAGGCGGGCCGATACCCGTCATCCCGGCGCCCGAGGGTGTCGGTCACTGTGGGAGGCAAGGGCGCCGCGGCGCCCAATCCGGACCACGCAACGAAGATCCCGCGGGGCGCGCCCCAAGGGTGTTGAAAGGAGAATGGTCAGATGGCCAAGAAACTCGTCGGTACGATGAAGTTGCAAGTTAAAGCGGGTCAAGCAAACCCGTCCCCGCCCGTGGGTCCAGCCCTGGGTCAGCGCGGCATTAACATCATGGAATTCTGCAAAGCGTTCAACGCCAAGACCGCAGACATGGAGCCGGGCGCACCGTGCCCCACCGTGATCAGCTACTATCAGGACAAGTCCTTCACCATGGACATCAAGACGCCCCCGGCGTCCTACTACCTGAAAAAAGCTGCCAAGGTGAACTCTGGCGCGAAAACGCCGAGCCGTGAAACCGTCGGCACCGTGACCACCAAGCAGCTGCGCGAGATCGCAGAAGCAAAAGCCGCCGACTTGTCCGCGAACGACGTGGAAGCGGCGATGAAAATCATTCTGGGCTCTGCCCGGTCCATGGGCATCGAGGTGAAGTAAGATGGCAAAACTTGGAAAACGCACCCGCGCCGCCCGTGAAGCCTTTGCTGGCAAAGAAGAGATCACCGTTGAAGAAGCGGTAAGCCTCATAAAAGCAAACGCAAACGCAAAGTTCGACGAAACCATCGAGATCGCGATGAACCTCGGTGTTGACCCACGCCACGCAGACCAGATGGTCCGCGGTGTTGTCGGCCTGCCCAACGGCACCGGCAAAACCATGCGCGTTGCTGTCTTCGCCCGTGGCGCGAAAGCTGAAGAAGCCGAAAAGGCTGGCGCAGATATCGTTGGTGCCGAAGACCTGATGGAAACCGTGCAGTCCGGCAAGATCGACTTTGATCGTTGCATCGCGACACCCGACATGATGCCGATCGTTGGCCGTCTGGGTAAAGTGCTTGGCCCCCGTAACCTGATGCCGAACCCCAAGGTTGGCACCGTGACCATGGACGTCGCTGACGCCGTGAAAGCGGCCAAGGGTGGTGAAGTTCAGTTCAAAGCCGAAAAGGGCGGTGTCGTCCACGCAGGCGTTGGCAAACTGTCCTTCGACGAAGCCAAGCTGGCCGAAAACATCCGTGCCTTCGTTGGCGCGGTGTCCAAAGCCAAGCCTGCCGGTGCCAAAGGCACATATATGAAAAAGATCAACCTGAGCTCCACAATGGGCCCGGGCGTGTCGGTCGCTGTCGAGAACGCAACCGCCGAGTGATCCAGTGAGGTGGGAGCCAGCCTCCCACCTTACGACCCGAGATTTGGCGGCTTCGGCCGTCAGATACGCAAGGACCAGAAGATCGGTCCGCGCGTCTGTCCGAGACGGAGGGTTTGGGCTTTGGCCTGAATAATTCCTTCCTGAGATGGGAAACCGGAAAAATTCTGCCCTCGGGCGGTTTTGGCCGGGACCCTGACATTGGACCCGAATGGGATGCAGAAGACCGCATCCTGAACTGAGCCGGGGGGCAACCCCCAAATTTGGAGTGAAACTGTGGATAGAGCACAAAAAGAACAGCTGGTCGACGAACTCGGCCAGATCTTTGAAAGCTCTGGCGTCGTTGTGGTTAGCCACTACGTCGGTTTGACAGTTGCCGAAATGCAGGACCTTCGGGCGCGCGCACGCGCTGCCGGTGGGGCCGTGCGTGTTGCCAAAAACAGGCTCGCCAAGATCGCCCTTGAGGGCAAGCCATGCGAAAGCATCGCTGACCTTCTGACGGGTATGACCGTTCTGACCTATTCTGAGGATCCTGTGGCTGCGGCCAAGGTTGCTCAGGAATTCTCCAAGGAAAACCCAAAGCTGGTGATCCTCGGTGGTTCCATGGGTGAGAACGCGTTGGACGCCGCTGGTGTCGAAGCCGTGTCGAAAATGCCTTCGCGGGAGGAGCTTATCTCCACCATTGCGGGCATGCTCGGCGCACCTGCTTCGAACATCGCCGGGGCCATTGGCGCACCTGCAAGCAACATCGCATCCATCTTGTCCACGATCGAGGACAAGGCGGCTGCGTAAGGCATATCGTCAAGCCGGCGCTCGGGTTGAACACGCGCGTTGGAACACACATATCGTAACGGAAAGAGCTAAACATGGCTGATCTGAAAAAACTGGCAGAAGACATCGTTGGTCTGACTCTGCTTGAAGCACAAGAACTGAAAACCATCCTCAAAGACGAGTACGGCATCGAGCCCGCCGCTGGCGGCGCAGTGATGATGGCTGGTCCTGCTGACGGCGGCGCTGCCGAAGAAGAAAAGACCGAATTCGACGTCGTTCTGAAGAACGCCGGCGCATCCAAGATCAACGTGATCAAGGAAGTCCGCGGCATCACAGGTCTCGGCCTGAAAGAAGCCAAAGACCTGGTCGAAGCCGGTGGCAAGATCAAAGAAGGCGTCGACAAAGCCGAAGCCGAAGACATCAAAGGCAAGCTGGAAGCAGCTGGCGCCGAAGTCGAGCTGGCCTGAGCCAGAGGTGCGTGTTCTCACGCACCACGCATGAACAAGGGCTGGACGGGAGGTTTTCCTGTCCAGCCTGACCTGTTTTGACGAATGTTCCGCGCCGCGGAGTATTTCTCTGGAGAGGTCCATGGTCGGAAGGGATGCAGTGGGACGCATTCCAAGAATTGACCCGGATTTTCCGCTCTTATGGGCGCGCACCACGGCCCCGGTGGTTGATGCGCTCGGCAAGAGACACGAAAGGTGACACGACACATGGCACAATCCTTCCTTGGCCAGAAACGTCTGCGTAAATATTACGGCAAAATCCGCGAAGTGCTGGAGATGCCGAACCTCATCGAGGTTCAGAAATCCTCTTACGATCTGTTCTTGAATTCCGGCGACGCCGAGACCCCCACCGATGGTGAAGGTATCACAGGCGTTTTCCAGTCGGTTTTCCCGATCAAGGATTTCAATGAGACCTCCGTGCTTGAATACGTCAAGTACGAGCTCGAAAAGCCGAAATACGATGTTGAGGAATGTCAGCAGCGTGACATGACCTATAGCGCGCCCCTGAAGGTGACGCTGCGCCTCATCGTGTTTGATGTGGACGAAGACACCGGTGCCAAGTCGGTCAAAGACATCAAAGAACAAGACGTGTTCATGGGCGACATGCCCCTGATGACGCCGAACGGCACTTTCGTCGTAAACGGCACCGAGCGTGTGATCGTATCCCAGATGCACCGCTCCCCGGGCGTGTTCTTTGACCACGACAAGGGCAAAACCCACTCTTCGGGTAAGCTCCTGTTCGCCTGCCGCATCATCCCCTACCGCGGCTCTTGGCTGGACTTCGAATTCGACGCCAAAGACATCGTCTTTGCCCGGATCGACCGCCGCCGCAAACTGCCTGTGACGACCTTGCTCTATGCCCTCGGGCTGGACCAGGAGGCGATCATGAACGCCTACTACAAGACGGTCACCTACACGCTTGAGAAGAACAAGGGCTGGATTGCACCCTTCTTCCCCGACCGCGTGCGCGGCACCCGTCCGACCTATGACTTGGTTGATGCGGCCACTGGCGAAATTCTGTTCGAAGCCACCAAAAAGGTCACGCCTCGGGCCGTCAAAAAGCTGCTCGACGAAGGCAAAGTCAAAGAACTGCTGCTGCCCTTCGATCACATCGTTGGCAAGTTCGTCGCGCGCGACATCATCAACGAAGAAACCGGCGCGATCTATGTCGAGGCCGGTGACGAGTTGACGCTGGAGTATGACAAGGACGGCACGCTGATCGGTGGCACCGCGAAGGAGCTGATCGACGCGGGCATCACCGAGATTCCGTTGTTGGACATCGACAACGTCAACGTCGGCCCCTACATGCGCAACACCATGGCGATGGACAAGAACATGAACCGCGACACCGCGCTCATGGACATCTACCGCGTCATGCGCCCGGGCGAGCCACCCACCGTTGAGGCCGCCTCCGCGCTCTTTGACACGCTGTTCTTTGATAGCGAACGCTATGACCTCTCGGCCGTTGGCCGCGTGAAAATGAACATGCGTCTGGCACTCGACAAGCCCGACACACAGCGTACGCTGGACCGTGACGACATCGTCGCCTGTATCAAAGCGCTGGTTGACCTGCGCGATGGCCGTGGCGACATCGACGACATTGACCACCTTGGCAACCGTCGTGTGCGTTCCGTCGGCGAACTGATGGAAAACCAGTACCGCGTTGGCCTGCTGCGCATGGAGCGCGCGATCAAAGAGCGGATGTCCTCCGTCGAGATCGACACCGTGATGCCGCAAGACCTGATCAACGCTAAGCCAGCCGCGGCTGCGGTGCGGGAATTCTTTGGCTCCTCGCAGCTGTCGCAGTTCATGGACCAAACCAACCCGCTCTCCGAAGTGACGCATAAGCGTCGTCTCTCGGCGCTTGGACCCGGCGGTTTGACACGTGAGCGTGCGGGCTTTGAAGTGCGTGACGTTCACCCGACCCACTATGGTCGGATGTGCCCGATTGAAACGCCGGAAGGGCCGAACATCGGTCTGATCAACTCGCTGGCCACCTTTGCCCGCGTGAACAAATACGGCTTCATCGAAACGCCTTACCGCGTTGTCAAAGACAGCACCGTCACCGACGAAGTGCACTACATGTCCGCGACCGAGGAAATGCGTCACACCGTGGCACAGGCGAACGCCAACCTCGACGAGAACATGAAGTTCGTGAACGAGATGGTCTCGACCCGTCAATCCGGCGACTACACGCTGGCGCCGACGGAAAACGTGGACCTGATCGACGTTTCACCGAAACAGTTGGTCTCGGTCGCTGCCTCCTTGATTCCGTTCCTTGAAAACGACGACGCCAACCGCGCTCTGATGGGCTCGAACATGCAACGTCAGGCCGTACCGCTTCTTCAAGCCGAAGCGCCGCTCGTCGGCACCGGCATCGAAGAAGTTGTGGCACGCGATTCCGGGGCGGCCTACACGGCACGCCGTGCGGGTATCATCGACCAGGTCGATGCGTCGCGTATCGTGATCCGGGCCACCGAAGACCTCGAGCTGGGCGACGCGGGTGTGGACATCTACCGCATGCGCAAGTTCCAGCGCTCGAACCAGAACACCTGCATCAACCAGCGTCCGCTGGTGAAAGTGGGCGAGAAGGTCACCAAGGGTCAGGTCATCGCGGATGGTCCGTCCACCGACATGGGGGAACTGGCGCTCGGCAAGAACGTCGTCGTCGCCTTCATGCCGTGGAATGGCTACAACTACGAAGACTCCATCCTGATCTCCGAGCGGATTTCGCAAGACGACGTCTTCACCTCGATCCACATCGAGGAATTCGAGGTCGCCGCGCGTGACACGAAACTTGGGCCAGAAGAGATCACCCGCGACATTCCCAACGTCGGCGAGGAAGCCCTGCGCAACCTCGACGAAGCCGGTATCGTGTATATTGGTGCGGACGTAGAGCCGGGCGACATCCTTGTGGGTAAGATCACACCGAAGGGCGAAAGCCCGATGACGCCGGAAGAAAAGCTTCTGCGTGCCATCTTTGGTGAGAAAGCCTCTGACGTGCGCGACACCTCGTTGCGTGTGAAGCCGGGCGATTTCGGCACCGTTGTCGAAGTGCGCGTCTTCAACCGTCATGGCGTCGAGAAAGACGAGCGTGCGCTGCAGATCGAGCGTGAGGAAGTCGAACGTCTGGCCCGTGACCGGGACGACGAGCTGGCGATCCTTGACCGCAACATCTACGCGCGTCTTAAGGATATGATCCTTGGCAAAATTGCCGTCAAAGGCCCGAAAGGCGTGAAGGCGAACAGCCAGATAACCGAGGAACTGCTGGAAACGCTGACCCGTGGTCAGTGGTGGCAGCTGGCCCTTGAGGACGAGGATGACGCGAAGATCGTCGAAGCCCTGAACGAGCAGTATGAGATCCAGAAGCGGACCTTGGATGCGCGTTTCGAGGACAAGGTCGAGAAAGTACGTCGTGGTGACGATCTGCCCCCGGGTGTGATGAAGATGGTCAAAGTGTTCGTGGCGGTGAAGCGTAAGCTGCAGCCGGGCGACAAGATGGCCGGTCGTCACGGGAACAAGGGTGTGATCTCGAAAGTGGTGCCGATGGAGGACATGCCGTTCCTCGCCGATGGTACCCCGGTCGACTTCTGCCTCAACCCGCTCGGTGTTCCATCGCGGATGAACGTTGGTCAGATTCTTGAGACACATATGGGCTGGGCCGCACGCGGTCTGGGCATCAACATCGACGAGGCGCTGCAAGAGTATAAGCGTTCCGGTGATCTGACACCTGTGCGTGAAGCAATGCAGCTGGCCTATGGTGATGATGTCTACGAAGAGGGCATCAGCGGCATGGACGAGGACACGCTTCTTGAAGTGGCCGACAACGTGCGCCGCGGTGTGCCGATCGCCACACCGGTCTTTGACGGTGCCAAGGAAGCGGACGTGAACGACAGCCTCAAGCGGGCCGGGTTCGACACCTCCGGTCAGTCGGTGCTGTTCGATGGTCGTACAGGTGAGCAGTTTGCCCGCCCGGTGACTGTCGGCGTCAAGTACCTGCTCAAGCTGCACCACTTGGTGGACGACAAAATCCACGCACGTTCTACAGGGCCGTACTCCCTCGTCACACAGCAGCCGCTGGGTGGTAAGGCACAGTTCGGTGGCCAGCGCTTTGGTGAGATGGAAGTCTGGGCGCTCGAAGCCTACGGCGCCGCTTACACATTGCAGGAAATGCTGACCGTCAAGTCGGACGACGTCGCGGGCCGAACCAAGGTCTATGAAAGCATCGTCAAGGGCGAGGATAACTTCGAAGCGGGCATTCCAGAGAGCTTTAACGTTCTCGTCAAGGAAGTGCGCGGCCTCGGCCTGAATATGGAACTCCTGGATGCGGACGAGGATGAGTGACGCGGTAACGGAATTTTTCAAAAATTCCGCCCCGTTTTCTTTCAAAGAAAACGGGGCCGTCCCCTCCTAACGCACCCCTTTCAAGGATTTGAAAATGAACCAGGAACTGACAAACAACCCGTTCAACCCGCTGACGCCACAAAAAGCGTTTGACGAAATCAAGGTCTCTTTGGCCTCGCCCGAGCGGATCCTCAGCTGGTCCTTCGGTGAGATCAAAAAGCCGGAAACCATCAACTACCGGACGTTCAAGCCCGAGCGTGACGGCCTGTTCTGCGCGCGTATCTTTGGCCCGATCAAAGACTACGAATGCCTTTGCGGCAAATATAAGCGGATGAAGTATCGCGGCGTTGTCTGCGAGAAATGCGGTGTCGAAGTGACGCTGCAAAAGGTCCGTCGTGAGCGTATGGGCCACATCGAGCTGGCCTCGCCCGTCGCGCACATTTGGTTCCTCAAGTCGCTGCCCTCGCGCATTGGCCTGATGCTGGACATGACCCTGCGTGATCTGGAACGTGTTCTCTACTTTGAGAACTACGTCGTAATCGAGCCGGGCCTTACCGATCTTCAATACGGTCAGATGATGACCGAAGAAGAGTACATGGACGCCCAAGACGCCTATGGCATGGACGCTTTCACCGCCAACATCGGTGCCGAAGCGATCCGTGAAATGCTGGCCGCCATCGATCTGGAAGCCGAAGCCGAGACCCTGCGCGCCGATCTGAAAGAGGCGACAGGCGAGCTGAAGCCCAAGAAGATCATCAAGCGTCTGAAAGTGGTTGAGTCCTTCCTCGAGTCGGGCAACCGTCCTGAGTGGATGGTCATGACCGTGATCCCGGTGATCCCGCCAGAACTGCGCCCGCTGGTACCGCTGGATGGTGGCCGTTTCGCGACCTCCGACCTGAACGACCTGTACCGCCGCGTGATCAACCGGAACAACCGTTTGAAGCGTCTCATTGAGCTGCGCGCACCTGACATCATCGTCCGCAACGAAAAGCGGATGCTGCAGGAATCCGTCGACGCTCTGTTCGACAACGGCCGTCGTGGCCGCGTCATCACCGGTGCCAACAAGCGCCCGCTGAAGTCGCTGTCCGACATGCTGAAAGGTAAGCAGGGTCGCTTCCGTCAGAACCTTTTGGGTAAGCGCGTCGACTTCTCGGGCCGTTCGGTCATTGTGACCGGCCCTGAGTTGAAGTTGCACCAATGTGGTCTGCCCAAAAAGATGGCTTTGGAGCTTTTCAAGCCGTTCATCTACTCGCGGCTTGAGGCCAAAGGTCTGTCCTCCACCGTGAAACAGGCGAAAAAGCTGGTAGAAAAAGAGCGCCCCGAGGTTTGGGACATTCTTGACGAGGTGATCCGCGAACACCCCGTCATGCTCAACCGCGCGCCGACGCTTCACCGTCTTGGCATTCAGGCGTTCGAGCCCGTTCTGATCGAAGGTAAAGCGATCCAGCTTCACCCGCTGGTTTGCTCGGCTTTTAACGCTGACTTTGACGGTGACCAGATGGCCGTTCACGTGCCGCTCTCGCTGGAAGCCCAGCTCGAAGCGCGTGTTCTGATGATGTCCACGAACAACGTTCTGTCGCCTGCAAACGGTGCGCCGATCATCGTGCCGTCGCAGGATATGATCTTGGGTCTCTACTACACGACCCTTGAGCGCCAAGGCATGGTTGGCGAAGGCATGGTCTTTGGTTCGGTTGATGAGGTGCAGCACGCCCTCGACGCCGGTGCGGTTCACCTGCACTCGAAAATCAAGGCACGGATCAAACAGATCGATGCCGAAGGCAACGAAGTGATGATGCGCTTCGACACGACCCCCGGCCGTGTGCGTCTTGGTGCCTTGCTGCCGTTGAACGCCAAAGCGCCGTTTGACTTGGTCAACCGTCTGCTGCGGAAGAAAGAAGTGCAGCAGGTCATCGACACCGTCTACCGTTATTGCGGTCAGAAAGAGTCGGTTATTTTCTGTGACCAGATCATGACGATGGGTTTCCGTGAAGCTTTCAAAGCGGGCATCTCCTTCGGCAAAGACGACATGCTGATCCCCGACACCAAATGGCCGCTGGTTGAAGAGACCCGCGAGCAGGTGAAGGACTTTGAGCAGCAGTATATGGACGGCCTGATCACTCAGGGCGAAAAGTACAACAAAGTCGTCGATGCATGGTCGAAGTGTAACGACAAAGTCACCGAAGCGATGATGGGCTCCATCTCGGCCACCACGTACCACGAGAATGGTTCCGAAAAAGAGCCGAACTCGGTCTACATGATGGCCCACTCCGGTGCGCGTGGCTCGGTCACGCAGATGAAACAGCTGGGCGGGATGCGCGGCCTGATGGCGAAGCCGAATGGCGACATCATTGAGACGCCGATCATCTCGAACTTTAAAGAAGGTCTGACCGTTCTTGAGTACTTCAACTCGACACACGGTGCGCGGAAAGGTCTGTCGGATACCGCTCTGAAAACAGCGAACTCCGGTTACCTGACTCGCCGTCTGGTGGACGTAGCCCAGGACTGCATCGTGCGTGAGCATGACTGCGGGACCGAAACTGCGATCACTGCCGAAGCGGCTGTGAACGATGGCGAAGTCGTCTCCTCGCTGGCCGAGCGTCTGCTGGGCCGTGTTGCAGCTGATGACATTCTGGCGCCAGGCACCGAGGAGGTCATCGTGCCCGCCGGTGGTCTGATCGACGAGCGGATGGCCGATGCGATTGATGCGGCGGCTGTTCAGGTTGCCCGTATCCGTAGCCCGCTGACATGTGAGGCCGAAGAAGGCGTCTGTGCCATGTGCTATGGTCGTGACCTTGCACGCGGTACGCTGGTGAACCAAGGTGAGGCCGTTGGCATCATCGCGGCCCAGTCGATTGGTGAGCCAGGTACACAGCTGACGATGCGGACGTTCCACATCGGCGGCGTTGCTCAGGGTGGCCAGCAGTCCTTCCAAGAGGCCAGCCAGTCCGGTAAAATCGTGTTCGAAAACGCTCAGACGTTGGAAAACAGCTCTGGCGAGATCCTCGTCATGGGTCGGAACATGAAGCTGTCGATCGTTGACGAAAGCGGTGATGAGCGGTCCAGCCACAAAGTCGGCTACGGTACCAAACTCTTCGTCAAGGATGGCGATACCATTGCGCGCGGCGACAAGCTGTTCGAGTGGGATCCCTATACCCTGCCGATCATCGCCGAGAAGCCAGGTATGGCCAAATACGTCGACCTTGTGTCGGGCATCGCTGTCAAAGACGACACTGATGACGCGACAGGCATGACCCAGAAGATTGTGATCGACTGGCGCGCGGCCCCCAAAGGCAACGAGCTTAAGCCTGAGATCATTCTGGTTGGTGACGATGGCGAACCGGTACGCAACGACGCGGGCAACCCGGTGACCTATCCAATGTCCGTGGATGCCGTTCTGTCCGTTGAGGATCAGACCGAAATCCAAGCGGGTGACATCATCGCGCGTATCCCGCGTGAAGGTGCCAAGACCAAGGACATTACCGGTGGTCTGCCTCGTGTGGCCGAACTCTTTGAGGCACGTCGCCCCAAAGATCACGCCATCATCGCGGAAATCGACGGCTATGTGCGCTTCGGCAAGGACTACAAGAACAAGCGCCGCATCGCGATTGAAAGCTCGGATGATCCGGACGTGAAGGTTGAATACATGGTGCCCAAGGGGAAACACATCCCCGTTGCCGAAGGCGACTTCGTGCAGAAGGGTGACTACATCATGGACGGCAACCCCGCGCCGCACGACATTCTGGCGATTATGGGCGTCGAGGCCTTGGCCGAGTACATGATTGACGAGGTGCAGGACGTTTACCGCCTGCAGGGTGTGAAGATTAACGACAAACACATCGAAGTCATCGTCCGTCAGATGCTGCAAAAGTGGGAAATCCAAGAAAGCGGCGACACCACACTGCTGAAGGGCGAACACGTCGACAAGCAGGAGTTCGACACCGCCAACGAGAAGGCGCTGAAGAAAGGTGGCCGTCCTGCCAAGGGCGAACCGATCCTGCTGGGCATCACCAAGGCGTCGCTTCAGACCCGCAGCTTTATCTCTGCCGCGTCCTTCCAGGAAACAACGCGCGTGCTGACCGAAGCTTCGGTTCAGGGCAAGCGGGACAAGCTGGTTGGCCTGAAAGAGAACGTCATCGTGGGCCGTTTGATCCCGGCGGGTACTGGTGGGGCGACCCAGCAGATGCGCAAAGTGGCGACAGACCGCGACAACGTTGTGATCGAAGCGCGCCGCGAAGAAGCCGAGGCGGCAGCCGCTCTGGCCGCTCCGACCGCTTCTGCGCAGGACGACGTCGTTGGTGGCGATGTGTTCAACACGCCAGTGGGTGATGACGAAAGCCGCGATTGATCGCAGGCTTGACCTGAAAATCAATGGCCCCCGCAGTGAAAGCTGCGGGGGCTTTTTCGTTCCCTCGATTGCGCCGCGGCTCCTAAGGCACAGTGGCTGCCAGATTGCACGGTTCTGTCGCGCTAGCCTTACATCCGCCACATAGCCGCAATAGGACGGGGGCAGCTCAACCGTCGCAAGGCTCTTCAGATGGCATCCCGCATTTTACATATCGATGATGATCCGATCATTCTGGAATTGGTAAAGATGATCTTTTCCGACGATCTCTCTTTGACCTTTGTCTCTTGCCTGAACGCCCGCGATGCGCTGGCGGTGGTCGAAGACCTGAAACCCGATCTTATCATCAGCGATATCTCGATGCCTGATATGGGGGGGATGGAACTCGCACATCGGTTTGGCCAGAATCCTGCCATCGCGGGAACACCGATCATTTTCCTCAGTGGGCGTACCCGCGACCTTGAGGTCTATGACGCCTTCCGCGACCTGGAAGCCACCGTGATGCAGAAACCTGTCGACCCGGGACAACTTCGCAGCACGGTCCGGCAACTGCTTGCCAGTCAGCAACAACAGATGACGCAGGCGTCGAACCAGTGAGAACGGGCAGCCGCTGATCGATCCGTCAACTGTTGTACTAGTTAACCCGCAGACGATGGGCGCAAGCCACCGTTCTTGACAGCCCTAGTGCCCGCTGCCAGTCATTGGACAGCGGCACCGATATAAGCCGCACCCAATTTCCCGGAGCGCGTTCATGTCCCCCAATACCATCGGCGCATTGCTGATGATCGCCTCGATGGCATGTTTCACGTTTAACGACACGCTGTTGAAAATGACGGACGGTGCGCTGCCACTGTTCCAATTGCTGTTTCTTCGAGGTGCGACGACTTCGGTATTGATCTTTGCCCTCAGCAGGCAGTTAGGGCGCATCGATTTTCGGCTAGAGGCACGGGATTGGCGTGTGATCGCCTTGCGCTCTGTTGCCGAGATTGCCGCGGCATATTTTTTTCTTACCGCGCTGTTCAACATGCCTTTGGCCAATGTCACAGCGATCCTTCAGGCGGTGCCGCTTTCGGTCACACTGGCCGCGGCACTGGTGCTGCAGCAGGCGGTGGGTTGGCGGCGGCTGCTCGCCATCGGGATCGGTTTTTGTGGTGTATTGTTAATCGTCAAACCGGGGGCAGAGGGCTTTAACATCTGGTCTATCTACGTGTTGATCGCCGTGCTTTGCGTAACGGTACGCGACCTCTCGACGCGGGCGCTGTCGGCGTCGGTGCCATCGATGACTGTGACGCTGGTCACCGCCTTGTCGGTGATGACGGCGGCGGGGCTAGCATCGCTCAGCGCACCTTGGGCACCAGTGACGCCTTCGCTGGCGTTGCTGATCGGCGGCTCTGGGGTGTTTGTCTTGGGCGGTTACTTCTTTTCGATCCAAGTCATGCGCACCGGCGATGTCGCGTTCATCGCGCCGTTTCGCTACACCGGGTTGCTTTGGGCGCTGTTGCTGGGGTGGCTTATTTTTGGCGATTGGCCGGGCACGCTTACCCTGATCGGCGCGGGCATCGTTGTCGCCACGGGGGTCTTCACCCTCTACCGCGAGCGAAAGCTGAAAATTCAGGCGGCAAAAGTCCGGCGTATCTGACCCGCATCAATGGCAAAGCGTTCCCGAAAGAGCGCTTCGCCCTCTGCGTTGAGTGGGGAGACTTGTACCTTATGCGCAAGCCCCTGCCGCGAATCGTTTGACCCGTTGTGGCTGCGCACAAACATCGCGGGGTCAGGCAGGCTGACGTAGGGCATGAACCGGGGCAGCTTCATATGCGCGAAGTTCATTATGGTCAGGGAGCTGCCGCCTTTGACATACATCGCCAATGCCGCGACGTTCAGCGGGCGAAAAACCTCTGCCGCGCGAATGCCGTTTGGCCCAAATTCGGCAATATAGCCCTTGGGCCAATCAAAGGCGACGGAACGTTGCCCGCGGAGCAGGCCCGCGCTGTCTTCGACTGTGCCGCGCAGGCGGGCGATGAAATCCACCGAAACCGCATCGTCATCGTCATAGCGAAATTGCAGGCAGGGTTCCTTGGGGTTTATCCGCGCGGCGTTCAGCACCTCTTTCATCACTTCGCGATGCTGTCGGGGGGGCTCGCGGTGAATTACGGCCTGAGGAAGGTCAGTGAGAAGCGATTCGAGCCGTTGGACATGCCGGGCTGGAAATTGGTCTCCGATTAGGAAGACGATGGAAAAATCTGGGTCCGTTTGCGCCTTGAGGCAGGGCAGGGCGACCGTCTCTAGCAATCGCAAGCGCTCTTCAAGCCGTGCTTCCGCGTAAAGGTATGCGATCCGCTCCTCGATGGTCTCGTGCCCGACCTGAAACCCGCCAAGGGCAGGGTAAGAAAAACGGCACAGGCCGATGGCTTGCATGATATTGTCCCTCAAGGATAAGTCTCTGATGAATATGGCGGCAGAGCTTTGTTGCTGGCAAGGGGGCGGAGCCAGAACCGGCGGGTTGCTCGGAACCGGGGGCGCCGCGGCCCGCTCTGGACGGCCCTCCGAGGGCCGGGCTGTTGACAGCCCCTGCGCAACCTTCTATACGCCCGCTATCTCGGAGGCGGAGGCCGCTCTGCCAATCCGACATCATTACTGAAGTGGTCACGATCCGGCCTACTACTGGCCCGATCCTCTGTTAACCCACCGCGTCGTTTTCCTCGGTACGGGAACGTTGCGGTCATTTTGCTTTGTGGACGCGCAAGGTAACCGAAATTAGCCGCATGGGGGATCCCCCGTGTATGAAATCTGAGCGATACGGGGATATATCCGGAATGCCAACGATCCAACAGCTGATCCGCAAGCCGCGGCAGCCGAAAGTCAAACGTTCGAAATCCATGCACCTGCAGGAGTGCCCGCAAAAGCGTGGCGTCTGCACACGGGTTTACACAACAACACCCAAGAAGCCGAACTCGGCCATGCGTAAGGTTGCCAAAGTGCGCCTGACCAATGGTTTCGAAGTCATCTCCTACATCCCGGGTGAGAGCCACAACCTTCAGGAACACTCCGTGGTTCTGATCCGCGGCGGTCGTGTAAAAGACCTTCCCGGTGTGCGTTACCACATCCTGCGCGGTGTTCTCGATACCCAAGGTGTCAAGGACCGGAAGCAGCGTCGCTCCAAGTACGGCGCGAAGCGTCCGAAGTAATCTCGCAGTGGTGGGGCATGCCCCCACCAATCCATTCGATGTTGGGTGGGGCATGGCCCCACCACCCGCCAAGAGGAAGACACTGACATGTCACGCCGCCACGCCGCTGAAAAACGCGAAGTCCTGCCAGACGCCAAATACGGCGATCTGGTTCTCACCAAATTCATGAACAACCTGATGATCGACGGCAAGAAATCTGTCGCCGAGCGCATCGTCTACAACGCGATGACCCGCGTCGAAGACAAGATCAAGCGCGCCCCGATCGAAGTGTTCCACGAAGCACTTGAAAACATCCAGCCGTCCGTCGAAGTTCGTTCGCGTCGCGTTGGTGGTGCCACCTATCAGGTGCCAGTCGAAGTGCGCCCCGAGCGTCGTCAGGCCCTGGCGATCCGCTGGTTGATCAAAGCCGCGCGCGCCCGCAACGAAAACACCATGGAAGAGCGTCTTGCAGGCGAACTGATGGACGCTGTCCAGTCCCGTGGTACTGCCGTTAAAAAGCGCGAAGATACGCACAAGATGGCCGACGCCAACAAAGCGTTCAGCCACTACCGCTGGTAATTTCAACGTCGCGCCCGGTTTCGGGCGCGATCTGTTCGTACTGATATTTTCGAGGAAGCAGCCCCATGGCACGCGACTATCCGCTCCAACGCTACCGCAACTTCGGCATCATGGCTCACATCGATGCCGGCAAAACCACCTGTTCCGAACGCATCCTGTTCTACACTGGCAAAAGCCACAACATCGGTGAGGTGCATGACGGCGCCGCGACGATGGACTGGATGGAGCAAGAGCAGGAACGCGGGATCACCATTACATCCGCCGCGACCACCACGTTCTGGCAGCGCCAGGAAGAGCCTACAGCCGATGCGACATCCGACACCAAGTTCCGGATGAACATCATCGACACCCCCGGCCACGTTGACTTCACCATCGAAGTTGAGCGTTCGCTGGCCGTTCTCGACGGCGCGGTTGCCGTGCTTGACGCCAACGCTGGTGTTGAGCCGCAAACCGAAACCGTGTGGCGTCAGGCTGACCGCTACAAAGTTCCGCGCATTGTGTTCGTCAACAAGATGGACAAAATCGGCGCTGACTTCTTCAACTGCGTGAAGATGATCAAAGACCGCACAGGTGCCACACCTGCTCCGATCCAGATCCCAATTGGCGCCGAGAACGAGCTTGAAGGTCTCGTTGACCTCGTCACAATGAAGGAATGGGTCTGGTCCGGTGAAGATCTGGGTGCCGGCTGGGAACAGCGCGAGATCCGTGACAGCCTGAAAGAGTCCGCTGACGAATGGCGTGCCAAGCTCATCGAGACCGCGGTCGAGATGGACGACGAGGCGATGGAAAACTACCTGATGGACGGTGCTGAGCCGGACGTCGACACCCTGCGCGCGCTGATCCGTAAGGGCACGCTGGCGATCAAATTCATCCCCGTTCTTTGTGGCTCTGCCTTCAAGAACAAAGGTGTTCAGCCACTCTTGAACGCCGTGATCGACTATCTGCCCAGCCCGCTGGACGTTGTCGACTACATGGGCTTCAAGCCGGGCGATGAGACAGAAACCCGTAACATCCCGCGTCGTGCGGATGATGAAATGGCGTTCTCTGGCCTTGCGTTCAAAATCATGAACGACCCCTTTGTTGGCTCGCTGACATTCACCCGCGTTTATTCGGGCGTGCTCAAGAAGGGCGATACCCTCTTGAACTCGACCAAAGGTAAGAAAGAGCGCGTCGGTCGTATGATGATGATGCACTCGATCAACCGCGAAGAGATCGAAGAAGCTTTTGCGGGCGACATCATCGCGCTTGCCGGTCTGAAAGACACCACCACAGGTGACACGCTTTGTGCTGCCAACGATCCGGTGGTTCTGGAAACCATGACCTTCCCCGATCCGGTTATCGAGATCGCGGTTGAGCCAAAGACCAAGGCCGACCAAGAGAAAATGTCTGCAGGTCTGGCCCGTTTGGCCGCCGAAGACCCCTCTTTCCGCGTCGAAACCGATCTGGAATCCGGTCAGACCATCATGAAGGGCATGGGCGAACTTCACCTCGACATTCTGGTGGACCGTCTGAAGCGCGAATTCAAAGTTGAAGCGAACATCGGTGCGCCGCAGGTGGCTTACCGCGAGACCATCAGCCGCGAAGCCGAAATCACCTACACCCACAAGAAGCAGTCGGGTGGTTCGGGTCAGTTCGGTGAAGTTAAGATGATCCTGATGCCGACCGAGCCGGGCGAAGGTTACTCTTTCGAGAGCCGTATCGTCGGTGGTGCCATTCCCAAGGAATACATCCCGGGCGTGGAAAAGGGTATCAAGTCGGTTCTGGACTCCGGTCCGCTAGCGGGCTTCCCGGTCATCGACTTCAAGGTGGCTCTGATCGACGGTAAGTTCCACGACGTTGACTCCAGCGTTCTTGCCTTCGAAATCGCCGCCCGTATGGGTATGCGCGAAGGCATGAAGAAAGCTGGCGCGAAACTGCTGGAACCGATCATGAAGGTCGAAGTTGTGACACCGGAAGAGTACACCGGTGGCATCATCGGTGACCTGACATCCCGTCGGGGTCAGGTGCAGGGTCAAGACACGCGCGGCAACGCCATCGCGATCGACGCCTTCGTACCGCTGGCCAACATGTTCGGCTACATCAACACGCTGCGTTCGATGTCTTCCGGTCGTGCGAACTTCACCATGCAGTTCGACCACTACGAGCCTGTGCCGCAGAACATCTCTGACGAGATTCAGGCCAAATTTGCATAACCGGGATGGCGGGGTGAACCCCGCCCTACCCAATCTGTAGGGTGGGTCTTTAAGCCCACCACCCAACATCTAAAGGAGCCAACACCATGGCAAAGGCAAAGTTTGAACGTAACAAGCCACACGTCAACATCGGCACAATCGGCCACGTTGACCACGGTAAAACCACGCTGACCGCGGCGATCACCAAATACTTCGGTGACTTCCAAGCGTACGACCAGATCGACGGCGCGCCCGAAGAAAAGGCCCGCGGCATCACCATCTCGACCGCGCACGTTGAGTATGAAACCGAAGCACGTCACTACGCCCACGTCGACTGCCCCGGCCACGCTGACTATGTGAAAAACATGATCACCGGTGCGGCTCAGATGGACGGCGCGATCTTGGTTGTGAACGCGGCCGACGGCCCGATGCCCCAGACTCGTGAGCACATCCTGCTCGGCCGTCAGGTTGGCATCCCCGCCATGGTCGTCTTCATGAACAAAGTTGACCAGGTCGACGACGAAGAGCTGCTTGAGCTGGTTGAGATGGAAATCCGCGAGCTGCTGTCTTCCTATGACTACCCCGGCGACGACATCCCTGTTGTGCCCGGTTCCGCTCTGGCGGCGATGGAAGGCCGTGACGAAAACATCGGCGAGAACGCGATCCGCAAGCTGATGGAAGAAGTCGACAACTACATCCCGACACCTGAGCGTGCTGTTGACCAGCCGTTCCTGATGCCAGTCGAAGACGTGTTCTCGATCTCTGGTCGTGGTACCGTTGTGACCGGCCGTGTTGAGCGTGGCGTGATCAACGTTGGCGACGAAATCGAAATCGTCGGCATCCGCGACACCAAGAAAACCACCTGCACAGGTGTGGAAATGTTCCGCAAGCTGCTGGACCGTGGTGAAGCAGGCGACAACATCGGCGCGCTGCTGCGTGGCGTTGAGCGTGACGGCGTTGAGCGCGGTCAGGTTCTCTGCAAGCCCGGTTCCGTGAACCCGCACACCAAGTTCGAAGCCGAAGCCTACATCCTCACCAAAGAGGAAGGTGGCCGTCACACGCCGTTCTTCGCGAACTACCGTCCACAGTTCTACTTCCGTACAACTGACGTGACCGGCACCGTTCAGCTGGCAGAAGGCACCGAGATGGTCATGCCTGGTGACAACGTGTCCTTCGGCGTTGAGCTGATCGCACCGATCGCCATGGAAAACGGCCTGCGCTTCGCGATCCGCGAAGGTGGCCGTACAGTTGGCGCCGGTGTTGTGTCGAAGATCACTGAGTAATTATGGGGTAGGCCTTTGGGCCTGACTTGTAAGACTTTCGAAAGGCCGCAGCATTCGCTGCGGCCTTTTGCGTTTGCGGGGGAGGAGCTATTGCGCCTGCCGGCCAAGTCAGGAATCAGGTGTTTTTTCGGTCGTGATTGAACTCTGGCGGTGTGCGCTGTCACGCCGCGAGCGGCATGACTTTGCGCACAGGTTCTAAAAACACGGGGGTTTTTAGAACCTGCTTGCCACGGCCATCGATTCCCCCTATAGGACGCCAATCACCGGGGTGCGTCAGACGCGCCCCGTTTGATTTGATACCAAGGCGCGATGAGGGGGCCGGATGAGCCTGCTTCCTCCAATCCGTTGAAATCCCAAAACAAGGGATATGCATATGGCCGCTCCAAGCCAGAACATCCGCATTCGCCTGAAGGCGTTTGACTATCGGGTGCTCGATTCTTCTACACAGGAAATCGTCAGCACCGCGAAGCGCACAGGCGCTTCGGTTCGCGGACCCATTCCGCTGCCGAACAAAATCGAGAAATTCACCGTTCTGCGTGGTCCCCACGTTGACAAGAAATCCCGTGACCAGTTCGAAATCCGCACGCACAAGCGTCTGCTGGATATCATTGATCCGACCCCCCAGACCGTGGACGCGCTGATGAAGCTCGACCTCGCCGCTGGCGTGGATGTCGAGATCAAGCTGCAATCGTAAAGCTGGGAGGGTAATCATATGTTGCGCTCAGGCGTTATTGCAAAAAAAGTCGGCATGACCCGGCTGTTCATGGAAGACGGCAAGCAGATTCCTGTGACCGTTCTTCAGTTGGACAAGCTTCAGGTTGTCGCACAGCGCACCGCAGACCGTGACGGCTATACTGCCGTTCAGCTCGGTGCAGGTTCGGCGAAAGCCAAACGCACAAGCCAAGCCATGCGTGGCCACTTCGCAGCAGCGAAAGTGGAACCCAAGCGCAAGGTTGCTGAATTCCGCGTCGATGCGGAAGCGATGCTGGAAGTCGGTGAGGAAATCATCGCGGACCATTACTTCGCAGGTCAGTACGTTGACGTTGCAGGCACTTCGATCGGTAAAGGTTTTGCCGGTGCGATGAAGCGTCACAACTTTGGCGGTCTGCGGGCGACACACGGTGTTTCCATCAGCCACCGTTCGCACGGTTCCACAGGCCAGTGTCAGGATCCCGGCAAGGTTTTCAAAGGTAAGAAAATGGCCGGTCACATGGGCGCTGCCCGTGTCACCACGCAGAACCTCGAGGTCGTCAAGACTGACAGCGCGCGTGGCCTGATCATGGTTAAAGGCGCCGTTCCTGGCTCCAAAGGTGGCTGGGTCACCGTCAAGGATGCGGTCAAAAAGCCGTTCCCCGAAGACGCGATTCTGCCCGCCGCTCTGAAATCCGCCGCTGAAGAAGCCGCGAAAGCCGCCGAAGAGGCAGCCGCCGCAGCCGCAGCAGAGGCAGAAGCCGAAGCCAAGCGTTTGGCCGAAGAGCAAGCCGCACAGGAAGCCGAAGCGCTGAAAGCCGCAGAAGCTGAAATCGCAGCTGAAGGTTCGGATGCCGACAATTCCGATGCCGACGCTGACAAGAAAGAAGGTGACGCATGAAACTCGATGTCATCAAACTCGACGGTGGCAAGGCCGGGTCCGTAGACCTGGACGAAGCACTGTTCGGCCTTGAGCCGCGTGCCGACATCCTGCACCGCGTCGTGCGCTGGCAGCGTAACAACGCGCAGCAGGGTACGCACAAGGTCAAGACGCGGTCCGAGACCAGCTACTCGACCAAGAAGATCTATCGCCAAAAAGGCACCGGCGGCGCACGCCACGGTGACCGTAACGCGCCGATCTTCCGCAAGGGTGGTATCTACAAGGGCCCAACCCCGCGTAGCCACGGCCATGAGCTGACCAAGAAGTTCCGCAAGCTGGGTCTGCGCCACGCGCTCAGCGCCAAAGCAAAAGCCGGTTCCTTGGTCATCATCGACGAAGCAACGTCCGAAGGCAAAACAGCCGCTCTGGCCAAGCAGGTTTCGAACCTGGGTTGGAAGCGCACGCTGGTCATCGATGGCGCTTCGGTCAACGAGAACTTCGCACAGGCCGCACGCAACATCGAAGGTTTGGATATCCTGCCGTCGATGGGCGCAAACGTCTATGACATCCTCAAGCGTGACACTCTGGTGATCACCAAAGCGGGGATCGAAGCATTGGAGGCACGCCTGAAATGAGCGCCAAGCATGAACATTACGATGTGATCCGCAAGCCGATCATCACCGAGAAAGCAACAATGGCGTCCGAACAGAACGCTGTCGTTTTCGAAGTGGCGATCGAGAGCAACAAGCCAATGATCAAAGAGGCCGTTGAGGCGCTCTTTAACGTCAAGGTGAAGGCCGTGAACACGTCCATCACCAAAGGCAAGGTCAAGCGTTTCCGGGGCCAGATGGGCCGCCGTAAAGACGTGAAAAAGGCTTATGTGACGCTCGAAGAAGGCAACACAATCGACGTATCCACCGGGCTGTAAGCTTTCGGTGAATGATCTGGAAAAAGGCCTCCGCTTAGCGGGGGCCTTTTTTGTTGCGGCGGTGGTAAGTCAGCGCACTGGCAATCAAAAGCGCCAGTGGTGTGTCTGAGATGCTAGTCTGTGCATTAAATAGGACTGCGCGGTTCCCTTCATAGGTGAACGCATCCCCGAACGCCGTGCGCGCGTCTGAAATGAGTGTGGTCTGGCAATGAACATAGAGCGCGTATCCGCCGGATTTCGGCACACCTAGTCGCAAAGACGTTCCCGATTTTCTTTGGGAAGTAAGATAGGCCGGTTGCCCCCATTTGAGAGTTTCTTCGATAGGGCCTACGCCTTCGGTCTCTGCAACTTCGTAAATAAGCTGCCGTATCTCCAGAAGGCCAGCGCGTGCCAACGCAGGAAAACACGCAAAAGCGGCTGCTACGCCTTCGTTTTGAAGCGGTGGGCTGGATGAATTCATGCGTCAGCCTAGGAGGGGAGGGCGGCATGTTCAATTGTCGGGGTGTACCAAAGCGTCGCCCTACCGGCTAATTTTGGCCACAGACACCGAAACCCGACGTTAATAGTCAACGGATAAGTTGCTTGCTGCGTGCTTTCCTCTACAAGGCATAGAGCAACGATAAAAAGCAGTTCTATGTTTCACGAAAAATCTCCCTCTGGCGCGTCTGCGGACGTGTCGAACGCGCGCGACTGGGTCCGCGTGCTGGCTCGCTACCGCGAGCCGAGCACTTGGCGCAGCAGTTTCGAGCTGGCGATCACGCTTGGGCCCTTCGTCCTGCTTTGGGCACTGGCGTGGTGGGCGATGTCGATCAGCGGCTGGCTGACACTGGCGATCTCGCTGGTCAATGCGGGCTTTTTGCTGCGGCTCTTTGCGATCCAGCACGATTGTGGTCATGCTGCGTTCTTTAGCAGCCGACGTACCAGTGATTGGGTTGGGCGTGTGTTGGGGGTTTTGACACTGACGCCCTATGACGTTTGGCGCCGTACGCATTCGATCCACCACTCCTCTGCCGGGAATCTTGGGCGCCGGGGGATTGGGGATATTCACACGCTGACAGTTGGAGAATACCGCGCGCTTGGGGTGTTCGGAAGGTTTCACTATCGGCTTTATCGCAACCCGGTGGTGCTGTTTGGACTTGGACCAAGCTATCTGTTTTTCGTGCAGAACCGCATCCCGCTGGGGTTGATGGCCAAAGCGCGCTATTGGATGAGCGCGATGGGCACCAACCTGTCGATCCTCGCAGCGCTGGCGGTGATCTTTTATTTCGGGGGGATCATGCCGATCCTGCTGATCTTTGTGCCCAGCACGCTATTGGCGGCGACGGCAGGCATGTGGCTGTTCTACGTTCAGCACCAGTTTGAGACGACTCATTGGGAGGAAAACGAGGCATGGGATTTGCATGATGCTGCGTTCCACGGCTCGTCGCATTATATCCTGCCGCGGCCGTTGCAGTGGTTGAGCGCCAACATCGGCATCCACCACGTTCACCACCTCTACAGCCGTATCCCATTCTACCGTCTGCCTGAGGTGTTGCGTGACCACGCGGCGCTGGCAGAGGGGAACCGGATGACCATCCGCGAGAGCCTTTCCAATGCGCGTTTGCATCTGTGGGATGAGAAGACCAAGCGCCTGTTGTCATTCGCTCAGGCCCGCAGCGCGGCCTGACGCGCAACCGACCTAGGCATAGACATAAACCCCGCTTCGGCGGGGTTTTTTGCATTTACGTCCTTCACTTAAAACCAAAATGAGAGCGCGGGACAGGCCGCTCCAATCATATGCCGGAACTCAACGAACCCGAATTTGCAATCCTTGATCCGGGTATGCGTCTGGCCGAAAGATTGGCCTTGACTGATCCCGCCTTCCGGAAAATCTGAGCATATTGAAGAAGGCGCCCCGGCGCCATCTTTTCGTTTGTGTAGGCGCGGCGGGAGGAATCTTTCTATGCCCACTGGACGGGCAGATTTGAACCTGCTAGGTCGCCACATCGGCTCAGACCCCGGATTCGTCCGGGGTTTGGCTATTTGAACGATCCCGGTGGTTGGGATGCCTGCCTCGCAAGAGATTTAAGCCCATCCACCACTCCTACAGGGGACCTTCGGGGCCCTACAACCAACGCGCTTTCATCATGATGGATGCGTGCCAAGCAAACGGAAGACAGAGAACATGGCACTCAAGTCGTACAAACCGACGACGCCAGGCCAGCGTGGACTGGTACTGATCGACCGTTCGGAGCTGTGGAAAGGCCGCCCGGTCAAAGCCCTTACTGAGGGTTTGACCAAATCTGGCGGTCGGAACAACACCGGACGAATCACAATGCGTCGGACAGGTGGTGGTGCAAAGCGCCTCTACCGTATCGTTGATTTCAAGCGTAACAAGCTGGACATGTCCGCTGTTGTCGCGCGGATCGAATATGACCCCAACCGGACCGCTTTCATCGCACTGATTCAGTACGAAGACGGCGAGCAGGCCTACATCCTGGCCCCCCAGCGTCTGGCCATCGGCGACAAGATCATCGCCGGCGCCAAAGTGGACATCAAACCCGGTAACGCGATGCCTTTCTCGGGCATGCCAATCGGTACGATCGTCCACAACATCGAGATGAAGCCCGGCAAGGGCGGTCAGATCGCACGTGCCGCCGGCACCTACGCCCAGTTCGTGGGTCGTGACGGTGGCTACGCTCAGATCCGTCTGAGCAGCGGCGAGCTGCGTCTCGTGCGTCAGGAATGCATGGCCACCGTTGGTGCCGTGTCCAACCCCGACAACTCCAACCAGAACTACGGTAAAGCGGGCCGCATGCGTCACAAGGGCATCCGTCCTTCTGTACGTGGTGTGGTGATGAACCCGATCGACCACCCGCACGGCGGTGGTGAAGGCCGGACCTCTGGTGGTCGTCACCCGGTTACTCCTTGGGGTAAGCCGACGAAGGGTGCCAAGACCCGCAACAAGAACAAAGCGTCCAGCAAGCTTATCATCCGCTCGCGTCACGCCAAGAAGAAGGGGCGTTAATTCATGGCTCGTTCAGTATGGAAAGGTCCTTTTGTTGACTCTTATGTCCTCAAAAAGGCAGAGGCTTCCCGCGAGGGCGGCCGTAACGAAGTGATCAAGATCTGGTCGCGCCGCAGCACGATCCTGCCCCAGTTCGTGGGTCTGACGTTTGGCGTGTACAACGGTCATAAGCACATCCCTGTTAACGTCAGCGAAGACATGATCGGTCAGAAGTTCGGTGAGTACTCCCCGACTCGGACCTACTACGGTCATGCCGCCGACAAAAAAGCGAAGCGGAAATAAGCC
Source organism: Sulfitobacter sp. SH24 (assembly GCF_965641895.1). Taxonomy (NCBI): domain Bacteria; kingdom Pseudomonadati; phylum Pseudomonadota; class Alphaproteobacteria; order Rhodobacterales; family Roseobacteraceae; genus Sulfitobacter; species Sulfitobacter sp. SH24. The sequence continues at coordinate 2,923,536 of NZ_OZ282575.1, read as the reverse complement.
ATGAGCAAGGATAAGAATCCCCGCCGCGTGGCAGACAACGAAGCAATGGCAAAACTGCGCATGCTTCGCACCAGCCCGCAGAAACTGAACCTGGTTGCAGCTCTGATCCGTGGCAAGTCCGTGGACAAAGCGTTGACCGACCTCACCTTCTCCAAGAAGCGGGTCGCCCAGGACGTGAAGAAATGCCTTCAGTCCGCGATTGCCAACGCCGAGAACAACCACAACCTGGACGTCGATGAGCTCATCGTGGCCGAGGCCTATGTCGGTAAGAACCTGACCATGAAGCGCGGTCGCCCGCGTGCCCGTGGCCGTTTCGGCAAGATCATCAAGCCGTTTGCCGAGATCACGATCAAAGTGCGTCAAGTTGAGGAGCAAGCCTGATGGGTAACAAAGTAAATCCGATCGGTATGCGTCTTCAGGTGAACCGCACCTGGGACAGCCGCTGGTACGCCGATACCAAGGATTACGGTGATCTTCTTCTCGAAGACCTCGCAATCCGCGACTTCATCAAGAAAGAGTGCCACCAAGCTGGTGTTGCCCGTGTAATCATCGAGCGTCCGCACAAAAAGTGCCGCGTCACGATCCACACAGCACGCCCCGGTGTCATCATTGGCAAGAAAGGCGCGGACATCGAGACGCTGCGCCAGAAGATCGCCAAGATGACCAACTCGGAACTGCACCTCAACATCGTTGAGATCCGCAAGCCCGAGCTGGACGCACATCTGGTTGGTGAGAGCATTGCACAGCAGCTGGAGCGCCGGGTTTCTTTCCGCCGTGCCATGAAACGTGCCGTGCAGAACGCCATGCGCATGGGCGCACTGGGCATCCGCGTGAACCTCGCGGGTCGTCTTGGTGGTGCTGAAATCGCGCGTACCGAATGGTACCGTGAGGGTCGCGTGCCTCTGCACACATTGCGTGCCGACATCGATTACGCGCATGTCGAAGCGGCCACCGCTTACGGCATCATCGGGATCAAGACATGGATCTTCAAAGGCGAGATCATGGAACATGACCCCGCCGCGCGTGACCGTAAGGCACAGGAACTCCAAGACGGCCCAGCACCTCGCGGTGCCGGCGGTCGTCGCTAAGGGGGAATGACAAATGCTTCAACCAAAGCGTACTAAATTCCGCAAGCAGTTTAAGGGCTCGATCAAGGGTCTGGCAAAGGGCGGGTCTGACCTGAACTTTGGCACCTACGGCCTGAAGGCACTGCAGCCGGAGCGGGTTACAGCCCGTCAAATCGAAGCGGCACGCCGCGCCATGACGCGTCACATGAAGCGTCAGGGCCGTGTCTGGATCCGCATCTTCCCGGACGTTCCGGTCACCTCCAAGCCCGTCGAAGTTCGTATGGGTAAGGGTAAAGGTTCCGTTGACTTCTGGGCAGCCAAGGTCAAGCCGGGCCGCATCATGTTTGAAATCGACGGTGTCGGTGAAGACGTGGCACGCGAAGCCCTGCGTCTGGCAGCCATGAAGCTGCCGATCAAGACCCGGGTTGTCGTCCGCGAGGACTGGTAAGCCGCACCCCCCGCGAGGGGTGGGTAAGAGAAATGAACCCCCGTCGAGCGATCGGCGGGGGTTTTTCTTTGTCAGACGAGGGCTTCGTTTTTGAGGTCAAGCCAGAGCTTGCCCTTCTGGTAGCCCCCTTTGACCAAATGCCCCGGTTCGGCGATTTCAGGGTGAGCATCCGCCCAATCGCGAAACCGATCACGGCTCACCACCTGCCCCCCATAGTCCCGCGCCGACTGGAGGATATAGGGATCGGCCGGGGTGCCTTTGGGGACCACCATTACCCGGTCCACCGGAAGATCAAGTTGTCTGCTTAACGCATTATCGTGTTGATATCGCCCGATAAGCAGATAACCGGCATTGGCATCAAACACGACGCCGGGTGTGTAACCGCGGTCGCGCAGCTCGTCCACGATCTCGCGCACGACTTTGATGCTCGGCTCGCCCGACTTCCAATACATAACGTTCGAGCCATCCACGATGATCCACTTTTTCTGGGCGCGCTTGGGTTGAGCCAGGGCGCGCAGCAAGAGGATCGCACTGGCGATAACGCAGGGCACACCGAGCAGCGTGAGATCTTGCCAGCCGGGGATAGATGCTCCGGCGATGGTCAGGACCAAAGAACCGAGTAATAATAAGAAGGGGCAAATCATATTTGAGATAACTGCGTTGAATAGTGCTTAAGGTTGAGTGTCAGGCAAATAGGCGCGTTGAGCAAGGCGCGGCGGCCCGTACTGGCCATCCCGCCTAATAGTCGGTAGCCTCGTCACAACCCATCGCGACAGGAAAGGCCCAGCCACATGAAGCACGTCCCAAAGCCCAATACCGACGAAGACTTGATCCGTGCGTTCCTCGACAAGGGTGGGGAGGTCAAAAAGGGAAAGACCAAGCCGATGCCCAGCGATTTGGGGCTCAGCAACAATCAGTGGGGCAATAAGCTGACGAAAGAGGAGAAAGCCGCAGTAAAGGCGCAGGAAGAGGCGGCAAAGGCGGCCAAGAAGTAGTGTCGAGCGCGAGGGTGTGCCGTCAGATATCGACCTGATAGACGCCCAAAGCCTCGGCCAGCGCGGTTTCTTCGAGATGAAAGTGCGATTGCACGACAGTAACGAGTTGGTCAAAGATCGCGCGGGTTTCGGCGAAGTCCTTCGCACTTGGTGCTTCGGTCAAGCTTTCTGCGGCCTTGCCGAGCCGCTCTAGAAGCGCATGCACTACCTCATGCTCCTCCCGTAGCCGATCTACGATGGTGCGGACAGAATCAGAGCCACGGGCCTGCAATTGCGGAAAAATGCTTTGTTCTTCGATGTTGTGATGCATCGTCAACGCCCAGCATTGCTGCCCGCAGAGCGTTCCGGCAGCGGCGAAATTCTGGGCCATTTCTGTATGCAGCACGATATGGGCCAGATCGGCGGGTGGTGTCTCTCCGCCTTCCATCCAGGCCATGACCTGTGCAATCCGGGCAAGATCCTTTAAGTAATGTCTGTGAATGGCCGCCAGATGCCGCCCCGCTTGCCGCTGACTGTCGGTTACCTTACCTAGCTGAGGCATCGGCGGGCGGGTGTCTGGGTCAATCGTTAACGCAGTCAGGGGCCGCCCATCGGCGTGTTTTGCCATCCTAGGCCCAATTGTAGTTGAAGCTCACCGACACGCGATCTTCCTCAATCATGTTCATCGGCACCTCGTGGCGCAGCCAGCTTTCCCACAGCAGCACATCACCAGCTTGGGGCGCGACATAGATGAAGGGGCGCAGCTCCTCGCGGGCGTCCTTCACCCGGCCGGGGGCTGCCATCATCATCGGCAAGCGCGGGTCTTCAAAGCGGATCGCGCTGGCGCCTTCGGGCATGGTGACATAGGTCGTGCCCGAGATTACCGAATGCGGGTGAATATGCGATGTGTGGATGCCGCCTTCGGGCAGGATGTTCAGCCACAGTGAATCCAGCACCAGTTTGCGCGCGCCCAGATCGAACTCTAGATCTTTGGCAAATTCCGCCACATGTTTGTCCAGCACGGCGACCAGATCTTTGAAGATCGGGAAGCGGTAGGGCAGGTCGTCCAATGAGGCATAAGAGGTGTAACCCGCATAGCCGTTCTCCTCGCACCAATCCTGTCCGGCCTCGTCATCCTCGGCAATCGAGAAACAAGAGGCGGCCAGCTCATCAGTGTCGATGGGTTTGCCATGCGCCGACAGGGCGGCGTGATAGAGGCGGGTGGCGAAAAGCGATTTGATGTTTGACATAGGCCCTTCTTATGCGGAACATGTTCCTATCGCCAGCGTCTTTCCCGCCTAATTCACAGGCGCCGGGCCATCGGGGGTTGCCATGTGCGACCTCAGCGCGTATTGGCACCTTTCATCATGAACTCCACCAGAATCATGGTCACCCTGACAGGGGCCTACTGGTGATGTTGAAAGGAAGAGGCCGTGAAAGCCAGCGAACTGCACGACAAGACGCCGGACCAGCTCCGCGACGAGCTTGTGAACCTGAAAAAAGAATCCTTCAACTTGCGTTTTCAGCAGGCCACCGGCCAGCTGGAGAATCCCGCACGTTTGAAGACCGTGAAGCGTGACGTGGCCCGTGTCCACACCGTGCTGAACCAGAAAGCCGCTGCTGCGGCAGCCGAATAATAGGAGCCTGAAACATGCCCAAGCGTATCCTTACAGGCACCGTGACATCGGACGCCAACGCACAAACAGTTTCCGTTTCCGTAGAGCGTCGCTTTACGCATCCGGTTCTGAAAAAGACCATCCGTAAGTCCAAGAAGTACCGGGCTCACGATGAGAACAACACATACAAAGTGGGCGACAGCGTTCGCATCATCGAGTGTGCACCAAAGTCGAAAACCAAACGTTGGGAAGTTCTGACTTCGGACAAGACCGAAGCCTGAGCCCCTTAAACGAAACCCTGGGACGAGGGCCGCATCGCCCCCCAGAAGGTCGGGAGAAACCAAATGATCCAGATGCAGACCAACCTGGATGTTGCTGACAACAGCGGCGCGCGCCGTGTTCAGTGCATCAAGGTCTTGGGTGGTTCCAAGCGTAAATACGCATCCGTCGGCGACATCATTGTCGTGTCGGTCAAGGAAGCCATCCCTCGCGGTCGTGTGAAAAAAGGCGACGTCCGTAAGGCCGTTGTTGTTCGCACCGCCAAAGAAGTTCGTCGCGACGATGGCACCGCCATCCGTTTCGACCGCAACGCTGCTGTTATCCTGAATAACAACAACGAGCCTGTCGGCACCCGTATCTTCGGGCCGGTTGTTCGTGAGCTGCGCGCGAAGAACTTCATGAAAATCATCTCGCTCGCTCCGGAGGTGCTGTAATCATGGCTGCTAAACTTCGCAAAGGTGACAAGGTCATCGTGCTGTCCGGCAAGGACAAAGGCAAAACGGGCACCATCTCGTCCGTTGACCCCAAGTCGAACAAGGCCATCGTTGACGGCGTGAAAATCGCCATCCGCGCCACACGCCAGACACAGACATCTCAAGGCGGCCGCATCCCCAAGGCGATGCCGATCGACCTGAGCAACCTCGCACTGGTGGATGCCAATGGCAAAGCCACCCGCGTGGGTTTCAAAATCGAAGGCGACAAAAAAGTGCGCTTTGCCAAGACCACGGGGGACGTGATCGATGCTTGATACCGCAACCTACACACCCCGCCTTCAGGCCGAATACCGCGAAAAGATCCGCGCCGCCCTGAAAGAGGAATTCGGCTACAAGAACGACATGATGATCCCCAAGCTGGACAAAATCGTTCTGAACATCGGCTGTGGTGCCGAAGCCGTACGTGACAGCAAGAAAGCCAAGTCGGCTCAGGAAGACTTGACCGTGATTGCAGGCCAGAAGGCCCTGACAACCGTGGCCAAGAAATCCATCGCTGGTTTCCGCGTTCGTGAGGAAATGCCGCTGGGTGCGAAAGTAACCCTGCGCGGTGACCGCATGTACGAATTCCTTGACCGTCTGATCACGATCGCAATGCCCCGTATCCGCGACTTCCGCGGCGTGCCAGGCAAAAGCTTTGACGGCCGTGGCAACTACGCCATGGGCTTGAAAGAGCATATCGTGTTCCCCGAAATCGACTTCGACAAAGTTGACGAGACTTGGGGTATGGACATCGTGATCGCCACCACGGCGAAAACCGACGCTGAAGCCAAGGCGCTGTTGAAAGCTTTCAACATGCCCTTCAATTCATAAGCGCGGGAAGGATTAGAAATGGCTAAGAAATCCATGATTGAGCGCGAAAAGAAGCGCGAAGCACTGGTCAAAAAATACGCTGAGAAGCGCGCGGCTCTGAAAGAGATCGTGAGCGACGAAAGCAAACCGATGGAAGAGCGTTTCCGCGCTTCCCTGAAACTGGCGAAACTGCCGCGCAACAGCTCTGCTGTGCGTCTGCACAACCGCTGCCAGCTGACGGGCCGCCCGCACGCCTACTATCGTAAACTGAAAATTTCGCGGATCGCGCTGCGGGACCTTGGCTCTTCGGGCCAGATCCCCGGCATGGTCAAGTCGAGCTGGTAAGGAGCGCATCAGATGAACGATCCTATCGCAGATATGCTGACACGCATCCGTAACTCTTCGCTGCGCGGCAAATCCACCGTATCCACACCAGCTTCCAAGCTGCGTGCATGGGTGTTGGACGTGCTGGCCGACGAAGGCTACATCCGCGGCTACGAAAAGGTGACGGGCGCCGATGGCCACCCCGCCATCGAGATCAGCCTCAAGTACTACGAAGGCGAGCCTGTTATTCGCGAATTGAAGCGGGTTTCCAAGCCCGGTCGTCGCGTTTACATGGCCGTCAATGACATCCCTGTTGTCCGTCAGGGCCTCGGTGTGTCGATTGTCTCCACCTCCAAAGGTGTGATGTCGGACGCATCTGCACGCTCTGCCAATGTTGGCGGCGAAGTGCTCTGCACCGTATTCTAAGGAGAAGACAATGTCTCGAATTGGTAAGAAACCTGTCGCCATGCCTTCGGGCGTCTCGGCAGAGGTCAGCGGTCAGACGATTGAAGTGAAGGGCCCTAAGGGGACCCGCACCTTCCGTGCGACTGATGACGTGACGCTGACGGTCGAAGACAGCGCAATCACTGTGACACCGCGCGGCAAGTCCAAGCGCGCACGTCAGCAGTGGGGCATGTCCCGGACTATGATCGAAAACCTGGTGACCGGTGTCACCACGGGCTTCAAGAAAGAGCTTGAGATCCAAGGTGTTGGTTATCGTGCTGCCATCAACGGCAACACGCTGCGCCTGAACCTCGGCCTCAGCCACGATGTTGACTATGTTGCGCCCGAGGGCGTCACCGTAACAGCACCGAAGCAGACCGAAATCGTTGTGGAAGGCATTGACGAACAGCTTGTTGGTCAGGTCGCTGCGAACATCCGCGCTTGGCGCAAGCCCGAGCCCTATAAGGGCAAAGGCATCCGCTATAAGGGTGAGTTCGTGTTCCGCAAAGAAGGCAAGAAGAAGTAAGGAACGGAAAGATGGCAAATACCAAAAGACAGCTGTTCCTGAAACGCCGCATGCGCGTTCGGAACAAACTCCGCAAAGTGAACGCCGGGCGCATGCGCCTGTCGGTACACCGTTCGTCCAAGAACATCTCGGCTCAGCTGATCGACGATGTGAACGGCGTTACACTCGCATCCGCCTCCACCATGGAGAAGGATCTGGGCGTCGTTGGCAAAAACAACGTCGAAGCGGCAACCAAGGTCGGCGCATTGATCGCCGAGCGTGCCAAGAAAGCTGGCGTGGAAGAAGCATACTTCGACCGTGGCGGTTTCTTGTTCCACGGCAAAGTGAAAGCTTTGGCCGAAGCGGCCCGCGAAGGCGGTCTGAAGATCTGATTGTGCGGTGCGTGGGCAACCACGCACCTGCTTTCATATGGAGGCTGCGCCGCGTGTGCAGCTTTCCTACGAAGAGGGCCACGCTGGCCCTCTCGATGATCCGGGGGCCGCTGGCCCACCAGGATTGACCAAAGGGGGCCCAAGGGCCACAGAAAAAGGAAGATGCCAGATGGCAAGAGATGACAACCGTGGGGGCAACCGCCGCAACCAGCGCGACGAGACCCCGGAATTCGCTGACCGTCTGGTCGCGATCAACCGCGTGTCCAAGACCGTTAAGGGTGGTAAGCGTTTCGGCTTTGCCGCACTTGTAGTCGTGGGCGATCAAAAAGGCCGCGTCGGCTTTGGTAAGGGTAAAGCGAAAGAAGTGCCCGAGGCCATCCGCAAGGCGACTGAGCAAGCCAAGCGTCAGATGATCCGCGTGCAGCTGCGCGAAGGTCGTACGCTGCACCATGACATGCACGGCCGCCACGGCGCCGGCAAAGTCATCATGCGTACAGCACCTGAAGGTACCGGTATCATCGCCGGTGGTCCGATGCGTGCCGTATTCGAGATGCTGGGCGTAAAGGACGTTGTGTCCAAGTCGGTCGGTTCGCAGAACCCATACAACATGATCCGCGCCACTTTGGACGGTCTGAGAAAAGAGCAATCGCCCCGTTCCGTCGCGCAACGTCGCGGCAAGAAAGTGGCTGACATTCTGCCCAAGCGTGATGACAACGTAGAGTCCTCCGCACAAGTGGCTGAGGAGGCATAAGCATGGCCAAGACACTCGTAATCAAGCAGGTCGGCTCGCCGATCCGCCGCCCCGCCAAGCAAAAGGCAACTCTGGTTGGCCTGGGTCTGAATAAAATGGGTCGTACCCGTGAACTGGAAGATACACCTTCCGTCCGCGGCATGATCAACAAGGTCTCGCACATGGTCGAGATCGTTGAAGAGAAAGGCTGAACCTAGGGTTCAGCGGTAGAGTGGGGGACCACTCTACGAAGACGCCTCGCAGGAAACTGCTGGGCGTTTTGCTTTTTGGGCTGATTGTGCCACCGGCCCGGATCAAGCTGCAGGCGCCGGGCGTGCTGGCGAGTTAGTGAGGTTTGGCGCTCTTCTGCGCAGTCACACTATCACTGCAGGCTAAAGTGGCCTGGATCACTGTTGAGGTCGCCACCTCACGGGCAGGCGATGGCCCGTGTTGCCTCGTAAGAGCCCATGTTTGCCGCCACCCCCTTGTCACGCCTTGCGCCATCCCCTATACGCCCCCGGTGGCCCGTGTTGGGTTGCAATGGAATCGAAACGCCGCGTTTGGCCACTCCCGTCGCTGGGGGCCATTTCCGGCAAAAGGAGAAGCGACATGAAACTGCACGAACTTTCCGACAACGAAGGCGCAACCAAGAAGCGTATGCGCGTCGGCCGTGGCCCTGGCTCCGGCAAGGGTAAAATGGGTGGCCGTGGTATCAAAGGTCAAAAGTCCCGTTCCGGCGTGGCGATCAAGGGCTTTGAAGGCGGCCAGATGCCGATCTATCAGCGTCTGCCCAAGCGTGGCTTTAACAAGCCCAACCGCAAGTCTTTCGCTGTTGTGAACCTAGGCCTGATCCAGAAGTTCATCGACGCCAAGAAGATCGACGCTGGCAACACCATCGACGGTGCTGCTCTAGTTGCGTCCGGTCTGGTTCGTCGTGAGCTGGACGGTATCCGCGTTCTGGCCAAAGGTGACATCACCTCTAAGATCGACCTGAACGTTGCCGGCGCTTCTAAGTCTGCCATCGAGGCGGTCGAGAAGGCAGGCGGCAAGGTGACTGTGACTGCCCCCAAGGCGGTCGAAGCATCCGAGTAATGCGGCCTTAAGGCTTGTGAGCGGCGCGCCAGCCGCTTACATATCCTCAAGTTTTCCCGAACGCCGCCCGCCGGAAAACGGCCCGGGCGGCGTTTTTGTAACAAAAGAAGAGACCCCTCATGGTATCTGCCGTCGAAAACATGGCCGCGAACACGAGCTGGGCCGCATTGGGCAAGGCAACTGACCTGCGCAACCGGATCCTGTTCACGCTCGGGCTGCTTATCGTTTACCGCCTTGGCACCTTTATCCCGGTGCCCGGCATCGATGGTGGGGCGCTGCGTGACTTCATGGAAAGCGCGGGCCAAGGCATCGGCGGCATGGTGTCGATGTTTACCGGCGGCGCGCTAGGCCGGATGGGTATCTTCGCTCTGGGCATCATGCCTTATATTTCGGCCTCGATCATCGTTCAGCTGCTGACCTCCATGGTTCCGGCGCTGGAGCAGTTGAAAAAAGAGGGCGAGCAGGGACGCAAGAAGATTAACCAGTACACACGCTACGGCACCGTGGCGCTGGCGACTTTGCAGTCCTATGGTCTCGCGGTCAGTCTTCAGGCGGGTGACATTGTTGCTGACGGGCAGATGGGCTTTGGCTTTATCGCAGCCTGTATGATCACGCTCGTCGGCGGCACTATGTTCCTGATGTGGCTCGGTGAGCAAATCACCGCACGCGGCATCGGCAACGGTATCTCGCTGATCATCTTCGTCGGCATTATCGCCGAAGTTCCCGCCGCCATAGCCCAGTTCTTTGCTTCGGGCCGCTCTGGCGCGATCAGCCCTGCGGTGATTGTTGGTGTGCTGGTCATGGTGATCGCGACGATCATGTTCGTGGTCTTCATGGAGCGCGCGTTGCGCAAGATCCATATCCAGTACCCCCGTCGCCAAGTCGGCATGAAGATGTATGACGGCGGCACGTCGCACCTGCCGATCAAAGTGAACCCCGCAGGCGTGATCCCGGCAATCTTTGCCTCCTCACTGCTGCTTCTGCCAGTGACGGTCAGCACATTCTCGGGCAACTCCACCAGCCCTGTGATGTCTTGGCTCTTGGCGAACTTTGGCCCCGGCCAGCCTCTTTATCTGCTGTTCTTCGTGGCGATGATCGTCTTCTTTGCCTATTTCTATACGTTCAACGTCAGCTTCAAACCCGATGACGTGGCCGACAACCTGAAGAACCAGAACGGTTTCGTGCCGGGCATCCGTCCGGGCAAACGCACCGCCGAGTATCTTGAGTATGTCGTGAACCGCATTCTGGTCTTGGGCTCGTTCTACCTCGCTGCGGTCTGTGTTCTGCCGGAAATTCTGCGCGGTCAGTTCGCTATTCCCTTCTACTTCGGCGGTACATCGGTGCTGATCGTCGTGTCGGTGACGATGGACACCATCCAACAGGTGCAGAGCCATCTGCTCGCGCATCAATACGAAGGTTTGCTTGAACGCTCGCAATTGCGCGGCAAAGGTGCAGGCAAAGGCAAAGGTACACGCAAGAAACGGAGCCCCGTACGTCGATGAACATTATTCTACTCGGGCCTCCGGGCGCAGGCAAAGGCACCCAAGCACGTCATCTCGTCGAGACCCGCAATATGGTTCAACTCTCCACCGGCGACATGCTGCGTGAAGCGAAAGACAGCGGTACAGAGATGGGCAAGATCGTCGCGGACGTTATGGACCGTGGCGCGCTGGTCACTGATGAGATCGTCATTGGCCTGATCCGTGAAAAGCTGACCGACAAGGCCGAGCATGGCGGTTTCATCTTTGACGGGTTCCCGCGCACGCTGGCCCAAGCCGACGCATTGGCCGAATTGATGGCGGATGAGGATCAAAACCTTGATGCCGTAATCGAGATGAAGGTCGACGATGAGGCGCTGGTCGCCCGCATCACCGCTCGCTCCACCTGCGCAAGCTGCGGTGAGGTTTACAACGACCTGACCAAGCCGATTCCCGAAGATGGCAAATGCAGCAATTGCGGCGGCACAGAGTTCAAACGCCGGGCGGACGACAATGAGGAAAGTCTCAAGACCCGTCTGATGGCCTACTACAAACAGACCTCTCCGTTGCTGGGCTATTACTATGCCAAAGACATGCTTCAGAGCGTTAATGGTTTGGGTAAGATCGACGAAGTTCGCGCCGAGATCGCAGCAATCCTCGACGCTTGATCGGGTCGCAGGGAAGGGCAGGCGGCGACGCTCTCTTTCCCTAGATGGCGCATCGGCAGCACAGTTTTGCGCAGTGGCTTGACGCCCTGCGCAAAACCTCATAGTCACCCCTATCTCGCGAGAGAATCAAATTGTGGCAAGGGTTCAACCCAACCCCGCAAGATCACCTGATCAGCCTCAGCCCGATGGCCTTATCGCCTCGGGCTTGTGTTGTGAAAAAAGGGTCTGGAACGACGGACCCGCAACGAAAAGGAATAGCTAACGTGGCACGTATTGCCGGCGTAAACATCCCGACTGCAAAGCGGGTTCCAATCGCCCTCACCTATATCACCGGTATTGGCACCTCCTCCGCCAAAGCCATTTGCGAAGCCGTTGGTATCGACGCGACCCGTCGCGTTAACGAACTGTCCGACGCCGAAGTTTTGGCCGTGCGTGAGCACATCGACGCCAACTACACCGTAGAAGGCGACCTGCGTCGTGACACGCAGATGAACATCAAGCGCCTGATGGACCTTGGTTGCTACCGTGGCCTGCGCCATCGTCGTAACCTGCCCGTCCGTGGTCAGCGTACCCACACCAATGCTCGCACCCGCAAAGGCCCCGCTAAGGCCATTGCTGGCAAGAAGAAATAAGGGAGGGTCTGATCAATGGCACGCGATAAGACAAAGACCAAGCGTAAGGTCTCCAAGAACATCGCCGCAGGTGTGGCGCATGTGAACTCGAGCTTTAACAACACCAAGATCCTGATCTCGGATGTTCAAGGCAACGCAATCTCCTGGTCCTCCGCTGGCACCATGGGCTTCAAAGGGTCGCGTAAATCGACACCTTACGCAGCTCAGATGGCCGCAGAAGATGCTGGCCGCAAAGCTCAGGATCACGGTGTCAAGACGCTGGAAGTCGAAGTGCAAGGCCCCGGTTCCGGCCGTGAATCCGCACTGCGCGCTCTGGCTGCTGCCGGTTTCAACATCACGTCGATCCGTGATGTGACCCCGATGGCCCACAACGGTTGCCGCCCGCCCAAACGCCGCCGCGTTTAAGTCGGGACTGTTTGACATGGGGTCGCGCCTTACGTGCGGCCCCATACCGCTTTTCAGAAACCTCGAGCGTTTGTGTCATTTGGACATGAGGCACAAACAAGGATGGAGGGACGCATGATCCACAAAAATTGGGCTGAATTGATCAAGCCGCAACAGCTTGACGTCAAGCCGGGCAATGACCCAGCCCGTCAGGCAACTGTTATGGCAGAACCGCTGGAGCGGGGCTTTGGTCTGACGCTCGGCAACGCGCTGCGCCGCGTGCTGATGTCGTCGCTGCAGGGTGCGGCGATCACATCCGTGCAGATCGACAACGTGCTGCACGAGTTTTCCTCCGTGGCCGGTGTGCGCGAAGACGTGACCGACATCATCCTGAACCTCAAAGGCGTCAGCCTGCGCATGGAAGTCGAAGGGCCCAAACGCCTGTCGATCTCTGCGAAGGGTCCGGGCGTTGTCACTGCCGGTGACATCTCCGAATCCGCCGGTATCGAGATTCTGAACCGCGAGCATGTGATCTGCCACCTCGACGATGGTGCAGATGTCTACATGGAGCTGACCGTCAACACCGGTAAGGGCTATGTCTCGGCTGACAAGAACAAGCCCGAAGATGCGCCCATTGGCCTGATCCCGATCGACGCGATCTATTCGCCGGTCAAGAAGGTCTCTTATGACGTGCAGCCCACCCGTGAGGGCCAGGTGCTGGACTATGACAAGCTGACCATGAAAGTGGAGACAGACGGCTCCATCACGCCGGATGACGCCGTGGCCTTCGCCGCGCGCATCTTGCAGGACCAACTGGGCATCTTCGTCAACTTCGACGAGCCGGAATCGGCGTCCCGTCAGGACGACGACGATGGTCTTGAGTTCAACCCGCTGCTGCTCAAGAAAGTCGACGAGCTGGAGCTCTCGGTCCGTTCGGCGAACTGCCTGAAGAACGACAACATCGTCTATATCGGCGACCTGATCCAGAAGACCGAAGCCGAAATGCTGCGCACGCCGAACTTTGGCCGCAAGTCCTTGAACGAGATCAAGGAAGTGCTGTCGGGCATGGGTCTGCACCTTGGCATGGACGTCGAGGACTGGCCGCCAGAAAACATCGAAGACCTCGCCAAGAAGTTCGAGGATTCGTTCTAAGAGACACGGACCCGGAAACTTTCAAAGTTTCCGGGCCGATTTCTTCAAAAGAAATCGGGCACCGTTACGACCGGGCGCAAGCCCCAAGGAGAGCCCGTGACACGCATCGCGGGCCAGACAAAGCAAAACCGCCCGTAGAGGGCATCACGATTGGAGTAAGACAATGCGTCACGCACGTGGATACCGCCGCCTGAACCGTACACATGAACACCGCAAGGCGCTGTTCTCGAACATGGCAGGCTCGCTCATCGAGCATGAGCAAATCAAAACAACCTTGCCGAAAGCCAAGGAACTGAAGCCGATCATCGAAAAGATGATCACGCTGGCCAAACGTGGCGATCTGCACGCCCGTCGTCAGGCCGCAAGCAAGCTGAAAGAAGACCAGTATGTCGCGAAACTGTTCGACATCCTCGGCCCGCGCTACAAAGACCGCCAAGGTGGTTACGTTCGCGTGCTGAAAGCTGGCTTCCGCTATGGTGACATGGCGCCGATGGCGATCATCGAATTCGTCGACCGCGACCGCGACGCCAAAGGCGCCGCAGACAAAGCGCGTCTGGCCGAAGAAGACGCCGCAGAATAAGATTTCGCAGATCGCGGATGGGAAAGCCCTGCCATTTGGCGGGGCTTTTTCTTTTGGCGGCGTAGGGATAGGCAGTTGCACCAGTGAAGGCGGCTGCGCATATCAGGACGTATGAGATACTTTTTGGCGTTCTTAATACCGCTGGCTGCACCAAGCAGGGTTGGCCATCTGCGCTCGCATTATGACACAACCGCCGTGATCGGCGCAGCGGCCTAGGGGGGGTAGTATGGCGGATTTATTCGGCGACAGCGATGCAGCGGCAGCAGAAAGCGGCCACCGGCCATTGGCAGACCGCTTGCGCCCGCGCGCATTGGCGGAGGTTATCGGGCAGGAACAAGTGCTTGGCCCCGATGCGCCGCTGACGGTAATGCTCGCGTCGGGTGCATTGTCGTCGCTGATCTTTTGGGGTCCTCCGGGGGTGGGAAAGACGACCATCGCGCGTCTTTTGGCGGATGAGACAGATCTACATTTCGTACAGATCAGCGCAATTTTCTCTGGCGTACCGGAACTGCGCAAGGTTTTTGACGCGGCCAAGCTGCGGCGGCGACAGGGGCAGGGGACGCTGCTGTTTGTCGATGAAATCCACCGCTTCAACAAAGCGCAGCAAGACGGGTTTCTGCCGCATATGGAGGACGGAACGATCCTTCTGGTTGGTGCCACAACGGAAAACCCCAGCTTTGAACTAAACGCTGCGGTGCTCTCTCGGGCGCAGGTGCTGGTACTAGAGCGCTTGCCGCATGACGATCTTGAACGATTGGCGCAACGGGCAGAGCAGGAGCTAGGTAAGCCATTGCCGTTACAACCGGACGCTCGCGAAGCGCTATTGGAAATGGCCGATGGCGACGGGCGCGCTTTGCTGAACCTGATCGAACAGGTGACTGCGTGGAAGGGCGATGAATTGCTCGATAAAATCGGGCTCTCCAAACGCTTGATGCGCCGTGCGGCACAGTACGACAAGTCAGGCGATTCGCATTACAACCTCATTTCCGCCCTGCATAAGTCTATGCGCGGGTCAGACCCCGACGCGGCGCTCTATTGGCTGGGGCGGATGCTGGAGGGGGGCGAAGACCCCCGTTATCTGATGCGCCGTATTACCCGAATGGCGGTCGAGGATGTGGGCCTTGCCGATCCGCAGGCGCAGGCCTTTTGCCTTCAGGCTTGGGAGACATACGAGCGGCTTGGCAGTCCCGAGGGGGAGTTGGCCATTGCGCAAGCGTTGACCTACATCTGCCTCGCGCCAAAATCGAACGCGGTTTACAAGGCCTATAAAGGTGCGCGCAAACTGGCGCGCAGCACCGGGTCAGAGCCGCCGCCCAAACACATCCTGAACGCGCCGACCAAGCTGATGAAGGAGCAAGGCTACGGCAGCGGCTATGCCTATGACCATGACGCCGAAGACGGGTTCTCGGGGCAGAACTACTTTCCCGACACGATGGAACGTCCCAGTCTTTACGAGCCGGTGGAGCGCGGTTTCGAGCGCGAGTTGAAAAAGCGACAGGATTACTTTGCAGGGCTGCGCGCCAAGCGGAAAACTTGACTCCGGGCCGCGCCCGCGCGATGGGGTGTCGATGATGAAAACACTGATCATGGTGGCCCTCGGCGGCGCTTTGGGCGCCAGCTTGCGGTTCCTAGTCGGGGTCGCGGTGGGCTTTCCGCTGGGCACCTTGGCCGTCAATGTCACTGGCTCGCTGGCGATTGGCGTGGTCTGGGTGCTGGCCGACAAGACGTCGCTGCTGCTGCCCTTCTTGATGACCGGGCTGCTGGGCGGCTTCACGACCTTTTCGGCGTTTTCACTCGATACCCTGCGGCTGCTTGAAGCGGGCCGTGCAGGGGTCGCATTTTCATATGTGGGGGCCTCGGTGATCTTGTCGCTGGCCGCCTGTTTGCTGGGCCTCTGGTTGGCCCGAGAGGTGTTGGCATGAGCCGCGTACAAACCATTACCGTCGCCGTGGGCGATGGCGACCAGCGGCTGGACCGTTGGTTCAAGCGGATGTTTCCGCAGATCAACCAAGGGCTCATCGAGAAGATGTGCCGCAAGGGCGAAATCCGTGTCGATGGGGGCCGGGTCAAGGCCAACACGCGGCTGGAGGCGGGCCAAGAGGTGCGCGTGCCGCCGCTGCCCGACAGCGCGCCTCCGCCGCCGCCCAAGCGGACGCGGATCACCGATGCCGACGCCAAGATGATCCGCAACTGCGTGATTTACCGCGACGATCATGTGATTGCGCTGAACAAGCCGCCCGGTCTGGCGGTGCAGGGCGGCTCGGGGCAGGCGGATCGCCATGTCGATGCGCTGTCGGAAGCGCTGATCTTTGACGCCGAGGAAAAGCCACGTCTGGTACACCGGTTGGACCGCGACACCTCCGGCGTACTGCTGCTGGCGCGAACGCGTCTGGCGGCCAAGGCGCTGACGGCGGCGATGCGCCACCGTGAGACCCGCAAGATTTACTGGGCCATCGTGGCCGGTGTTCCGACGCCCTACCTGGGCGAGATCAAATACGGCCTCGTCAAAGCAGGCGGTCATGGCCGCAGCGGGGAGGGCGAAAAGATGATCGCCGTGCATCCGCGCGACATGGATGCGACGCCGGGCGCGAAACGCGCGCATACACTTTACGCCACGCTGTTCCGCGTCGGCTCGCGCGCGTCTTGGGTGGCGATGGAGCCAGTCACCGGCCGCACGCACCAGCTGCGCGCGCATATGGCCGAGATCGGGCATCCGATTGTCGGCGATGGGAAATACGGCGGCTCTGGTCAAGAGAACCTTGGCGATGGTTGGGGCGCACAACTGGGCGGGATCATCTCGAAGAAACTTCACCTGCACGCGCGGATGATGCGGTTTGAGCATCCTCAGACGCGCAAGGTTGTCACGATCACGGCTGAGCTGCCGGATCATATGAAGCATAGCTGGGACACCTTCGGCTGGACCGAAGACTTGGCTGATGAAGACCCGTTTGAGTCGTTGCAATGAGCAAGCCGCTGCGCTTAGTGATCTTTGACGTCGACGGCACGCTCGTCGACAGTCAGGCTGATATCATTGCCGCGATGACGGCGGCGTTTGCAGCCGTGGACGCGCCTGTTCCATCGCGCAATGAAATCCTATCGATCGTTGGTTTGTCACTTGATGTGGCGCTGCCGACACTTGCCCCTACGCGCTCTGCTGGGGATCACCTTGTGATGGTTGAGGCCTATAAGACGTCTTACATGACCCTTCGGGCAGAGGCCGGGGTGGCGCAGTCTTCGCCGCTCTATCCCGGCGCGACAGAAACACTGCGCTGTCTTCACGCTGAGCCAGAGGTGCTTTTGGGTGTTGCCACGGGCAAATCAAAGCGCGGTTTGGACAAGCTGATCGCGGGCCATGGGCTGGAAGGGTTGTTCATAACCCAGCAAGTTGCGGATTTTCATCCTTCAAAACCGCATCCTTCGATGATCCATCAGGCGATGGCGGATGCTGGGGTCGGGCCAGACGCGACGGTTATGATCGGCGACACTTCGTTCGACATGGACATGGCCGCCGCTGCCGGGGTGACTGGGATCGGCGTGAAATGGGGCTATCACGGCCCGGAACGGCTGGCCGCTGCCGCGCATCTTGTCGAGGACTTCGCGGCGCTACCCGCCCTGCTGGAACAGATCTGGAGCATTCCCGCATGAGTGACTGGAAAGCCAAACGTTTTTGGAAAGATGCTGCCGTGGTCGAGGTCGATGGCGGCTTTACCGTCGAACTGGATGGCCGCCGGGTGAAAACACCGGCCAAGCGCCCGCTGACCTTGCCGACCCGTGCCATGGCAGAAGCCGTGGCCGCCGAATGGCAGGCGCAAGAGAAACAGATTGACCCGCGCACCATGCCGGTGACCAAGACTGCAAATGCGGCGATTGATAAGGTCGCGGTGCAAAAGGATGAGGTCGTTGATATGCTGGCCGCTTATGGCGACAGTGATCTTCTGTGCTACCGCGCCGACAATCCCGCAGAATTGGTTGCGCGGCAGGCGGCTGAATGGGATCCGATGCTTGATTGGGCCGCTGCGTTCCTTGGCGTCAATTTAGAGACGCGGCAGGGCATTATGCATCAGCCGCAATCGCCTGACGCTTTGGCCGAAATGCACCGCCGGACGGCTGCGCTGGATGCTTTTGAACTGGCAGCATTTCATGATCTCGTAAGCTTGACCGGCTCGCTGGTGCTGGGCTTTGCCGCCTATGAACAGGCGTTTGACCCTCAAAAAATATGGGCGCTTTCGCGCTTGGATGAGGTTTGGCAGGCTGAGCAATGGGGCCGCGATGACGTGGCCGAGCAAGAGGCCGAAATTAAGCGGCAGGCATTTTTACATGCATGTGCAATGATTGTGCTTTCCAAGGCTGCTTAACTTGCTAAAAGCTTTGCGTGCGGATGGGCAAATCACGTTCTAAATTTGCCCATCGCGCCCTTGACCTTCAAACCTGAATCCGCCCACACTGCTTTCCATTGAGCAGGGGAGACCCTGCACATGATCGCTTTCGGCGTCACTTGGCGTCGGATTAACCGCCAGTGAACGTGGCGGACTATCAGGAAGAGGTAAAAATGAAAAAAACCGTAATTTTTGGCGCGCTGACCGTTGCTGGCCTTGCGGCCGGTGCTGCTGGTGCCGCTACGCTTGATGACGTCAAGGCCCGCGGCAAGCTGAACTGTGGCGTGACCACAGGCCTTGCAGGCTTTGCCGCGCCTAACGCCAACGGCGAATGGGAAGGTTTCGACGTGGCCGTGTGCCGTGCCGTTGCCGCAGCCGTTCTGGGCGACAAGAACGCCGTGGAATTCGTTCCGACAACTGGCAAAACCCGCTTCACCGCGCTGGCTTCGGGCGAGATCGACTTCCTCGCACGGAACACCACATGGACTTTCAGCCGTGACACCGACCTGAAATTCGATTTCATCGGCGTGAACTACTACGACGGTCAGGGCTTCATGGTTCCGAAAGCGCTTGGCGTTTCCTCGGCCAAGGATCTGGACGGCGCGACCGTCTGCATCCAGACCGGCACCACAACCGAGCTGAACCTCGCGGACTTCTTCCGCAAGAACAACATCAGCTACGAGCCCGTGCCTGTTGAAACCAACGCCGAAGGCCAGCAGCAGTACCTTGCTGGTGCCTGCGACACCTACACAACTGACGCCTCCGGTCTGGCCGCCACACGTGCGACCTTTGAAACCCCTGGCGACCACGTTCTGCTGCCCGAAATCATCTCGAAAGAGCCGCTCGGCCCGCTGGTCCGTCACGGTGACAACGAGTGGGGCGACATCACCCGCTGGGTGCTGAACGCGCTGATCGCAGCCGAAGAGCTGGGCATCACCTCTGCCAACATCGAAGAGATGACCGGCAACACCAACAACCCTGAGATTGCTCGCCTTTTGGGCACCGAGGGTACGCTGGGTGAGATGATCGGCCTCGACAATGAGTGGGCCAAGCGCGCCATCATGGCCGAAGGCAACTACGGTGAAATCTTTGCCAAGAACATCGGCGAAGAGACACCTATCGGTCTGGCACGTGGGCTGAACGCTCAGTGGACAGACGGTGGCCTGCTCTACGCACCGCCAGTACGCTAAATTAGTTGCCAAGGGGCGCGGGAATTCCTGCGCCCCTTGTGCCTCGGAACCGGGTAACTTGGACTTAACTAAAGCAAGCTACTCCAAAGCGAACAACAACGCGCTAAGAAGACAATAAAAACCCACGATCGGCTAAAACGATCAACGACCAAAAATGATTCGGCCAAGGTGCGCTAAATGCACCAATAAAAAACAAGCCGGAACACAGGGATACATACATGACGACATTCTCCGACCCTCCCAAGGCGTCGTTCCGGCCATCTATGCTGTTGAGCGACACCCGCTATCGGTCGATCACCTTTCAGGTGATTGCGCTGGCGCTGCTGGTCACGGCGATCTGGTATCTGGGCTCTAACCTTGCTGCCAACCTGCGCGCCGCTGGCCTGAACATTTCCTTCCAGTTTCTCGGCAATCCAGCCGGTTATGACATCAACCAAACGCTGATTCCCTATACCAGCCAGTCGTCCAACCTTCAGGCCGCTTGGGTGGGTATCATCAATACGCTGCTGGTGTCCTTCCTTGCCTGTGTCACCGCGACGATCTTTGGCGTCATCGCCGGGGTTCTGCGCCTGTCGAACAACTGGCTCGTGCGCAAGCTGATGGCGGGCTACGTCGAGATTTTCCGCAACATCCCGGTGCTGATCTGGATTCTGATCATCTACACTATCATGACCGCCGCGATGCCCGCGCCTTCGGCCTTCCGCGGCGATGATCCGGCTTCAACCATGATGCTTGGCTCTTTCGCCTTTACCAACCGGGGTGTCTATATTCCGGGACCGGTCTGGGGACCGGGGTCCATGATCGTGGTGGCGACATTTGTGGCGTCCATCATCGGCGTCTTCGCCTATCGCCGCTACGCGACCAAACTGCTTTATGACACGGGCCGTCTGTTGCCGATGCTCTGGCCATCGGTCGCGATCCTGTTTGTGCCCGCGATTGTTGTGTTCTTTATAATGGGTATGCCCATTGGCTTGGATTTTCCGGCACTCGCGGGCTTTAACTTCCGGGGGGGAATCCAGATCGGTGCGCCGCTGATCGCACTGTGGTTCGCTTTGTCGATCTATACGGGGGCTTTCATCGCCGAGAACGTCCGCGCAGGCATTCAAGCGGTAAGCCGCGGCCAGTCAGAGGCCGCAGCCGCTTTGGGCCTCCGTCCGGGCCGAGTAATGAACCTTGTGGTCCTGCCGCAGGCGCTGCGCGTGATCATCCCGCCGCTGATCTCCAACTATCTTAACATCACCAAGAACTCGTCGCTGGCGATCCTTGTGGGCTATGCCGACATCACCGCAACGCTGGGCGGGATCACCCTGAACCAGACCGGGCGGGCGATTGAATGCGTCGTTCTGCTTATGCTGTTCTACCTCGTGATTTCGCTGGGTATCTCCATGGTGATGAACGTTTATAACAACGCAACGAAGCTGAAGGAGCGTTAAGCCATGTCAGATACACATGCTGAATCCATCGCCTTCGTGCGCGAGTCCTCCCTGCCGCCAGCCGCTCCGCCTGACAAAGTTGGCGGGCCGCTGAAATGGGTGAAAGACAACCTTTTCCCGACATGGGCCAATGCGATTCTGACCCTCGTGGCGCTTTACTTCCTGTATCTGCTGCTTGCGGGCTCTCTACCTTGGTTGCTGAACGGGGTCTGGTCTGCCAGCAGCCTATCGGAGTGCCGTGAGATACTTGATGGTGCTTCGGGGGCCTGTTTCTCGGTGCTCAGCGAGCGTTGGCACCAGTTGCTCTTTGGGTTCAAATACCCAAGTGATCAATACTGGCGTCCGACCCTTGCGCTGGTGCTGCTGTTCCTTGCTGCCGCGCCTGTCCTGTTCATCGACCTGCCGCGCAAGATGCTGCTCTTTACAGGTCTTTATCCATTCCTTGCCTTCTGGCTGATCTGGGGTGGCCCGATCTGGGGGCCGATCTTTGCCTTGTTGGGCGTGATTGCGGGCTATGTCGTCTACAGCCGTCTGGTGCACAAAAGCTTCGCCTTGGCCTTGGCTGGGGGGCTCGCTGCCGCGGTGGTCGTTTGGTACATCGGCGGCTTCATCGGGGATGTATTGCGCCCCGCGTCGCCCCTACTAGAGGCGATCCCAAGCCGTGACCTTGGTGGCTTCATGCTCAATATGATGCTGGGTATCACCTGTGTGTCCCTTTCGCTGCCCATTGGCATCGCGCTGGCTCTGGGGCGTCAGTCCCACTTGCCAATCGTTAAAGGCATCTGCGTGGTCTTTATCGAATTCGTGCGGGGCGTGCCGCTGATTACCTTGCTCTTCGTGGCGAACGTGATGCTGGCCTATTTCTTCCCGCCGGGCTCGGGGGTCGATCTCTTCATCCGCGTGGTCATTATGATCACCATGTTCTCTTCGGCCTATATCGCCGAGGTGATCCGGGGGGGCCTCGCCGCATTGCCGAAGGGCCAGTATGAGGCCGCTGACAGCCTTGGCCTTGATTACCCGCAGGCGATGCGTCTGATCATCCTGCCGCAGGCGATGAAGATCTCCATTCCGGGCATCGTTAACATCGCCGTGGGTCTGTTCAAGGATACCACGTTGGTCTCGGTCATCTCGTTGTTTGATATCATCGGCATGATCCGCGGACCGATCCTCGCTTCGACCGATTGGAACGGCGTTTACTGGGAACTCTTTATGTTCGCCTCGTTGCTGTTCTTCATCGTTTGCTACGGCATTTCACAATATTCGCAGTGGCTGGAACGCCGTCTTGCGACTGACCATCGTTAAGGGAGGGTTCTCGCATGGCTGAGACCGCACAAATGAAAGTATCCGACGAAGTCGCGATCCGTATCGATAACATGAACAAATGGTATGGCGCGTTTCACGTGCTGCGCGACATCGACCTGACTGTGCACCGCGGCGAGCGGATCGTGATCTGCGGGCCCTCGGGTTCGGGCAAGTCGACGCTGATCCGCTGCATCAACGCGCTGGAGGAGCACCAGAAGGGCTCCATCGAGGTTGACGGCACGCTTCTGTCCTCGGACCTCAAGAACATCGACAAGATCCGCTCCGAGGTCGGCATGTGCTTTCAGCACTTCAACCTCTTTCCGCATCTGACGATCCTTGAAAACTGCACGCTGGCGCCGATTTGGGTGCGCAAAACACCCAAGAAAGAAGCCGAAGAAACGGCGATGCATTTCCTTGAAAAGGTGAAGATCCCCGATCAGGCCAACAAATACCCCGGCCAGCTTTCGGGTGGTCAGCAGCAGCGGGTGGCGATTGCCCGTTCGCTTTGCATGCGCCCGCGCATCATGCTGTTCGATGAGCCGACATCGGCGCTTGATCCTGAGATGATCAAAGAGGTGCTCGACACGATGATCGAGCTCGCGGAAGAGGGCATGACTATGCTCTGCGTGACCCACGAGATGGGCTTTGCCCGTCAGGTGGCGAACCGGGTGATCTTCATGGATGAAGGTCAAATCGTTGAGCAGAACGAGCCGGAAGCCTTCTTCAACAACCCACAGAGCCCGCGCACACAGCTGTTCCTGAGTCAGATTCTGGGTCACTGATCCGCGCTGCGCCAGTACCGTGAACTAAACGCCCCGGCCAATCGGTCGGGGCGTTTGCGTTTCAGACCAGTTGCTTCGGGACGGTAAAGGTGTGCAGCGCACCGCTACCGGGGGCAAGGTCGGCCCAATTGTCGATGTCGAAATCCATCACCGTGGTTGCGCCGGAAGGATAGCGATCAAAGGCATCCTGATCGGGCGTCTGCTGCAACAGCAGCGCTGCGGCAGCGGCAATGCCGGGGTTATGCGCTACAAGCAACACTGTGTCGCCGGTCGCCCGCTGGCGCAGGTTTGCTATAATCTCACTGGGTTCGGCGAGGTAAAGCTGGCGGAGGTGTTCCACTGCGCAGCTTTCAGGCAGGTTCAAAATCGCGCAGGTTTCGCGCGTGCGCGCCGCCGTGGAACAGAGCACCGCATCAGGCAGCAGCCCTTCAGCCCGTAGCCAGTTGCCAAGCGCTTCGGCAGCGCTACGCCCACGGGGGTTCAAAGGGCGATCGTGATCGCTGGTCCCGTGGGACCAGTCCGATTTCGCATGTCGCATTAGGATCAGGCGGCGCATGTCATTCCTTTCACTGCTCGGCCCATCATAGGCGCGAAGCAGGGGCAGGGGGCAAGGGCTTTACCCCTTGCGAATGATGCTGCCCGCGCCGTGTTCGGTGAAGAGTTCCAACAGGCAGGCATTTGGCGCACGACCATCGAGGATCACCGCCGCACGCACGCCACCTTCGAGCGCATCCAGCGCGGTCTGCACCTTCGGGATCATCCCGCCCGCAATTGTGCCGTCCGCGATCATCTCGTTGATCTGGCTTGCCGTCAGGTCGGTAACCACCTCGCCCGAGCCATCTTTGACGCCTGCCACATCAGTAAGCAGTAACAGACGATCAGCCTTCAGCGCGCCCGCAATGGCGCCTGCGGCGGTGTCACCGTTGATGTTATAGGTCTCCCCCCCGCGGCCCATGCCGAGAGGTGCGATGACGGGAATGATGCCCTTATCGGCGAAATCGCGCAGGATGCGCGGATTGACCTGCGTTGGGTTGCCCACGAGGCCCAGAACGGGGTCTTCGGGGTCGCAAACGATCAGGCCGCTGTCCTTGCCCGAGACACCAACCGCACGGCCACCTTGCTCCGAGATCGCCTGCACGATCCGCGCGTTGACGAGGCCCGACAGGACCATCTCGACCACTTCCATGGTCGCGGCATCGGTGACGCGCTTGCCGTTCACGAATTCCGATTTGATGTTCAGCCGCGCCAGCATGTCGTTGATCATCGGCCCGCCGCCATGGACGATCACCGGGTTCACCCCGACCTGCCGCATCAGCGCGACATCGCGGGCGAATTCATCCATCGCCTCATCGCTGCCCATTGCATGACCGCCAAGTTTGATGACCACGGTGGCATCGGCGTAGCGTTGCAAAAAGGGCAGGGCTTGGCTGAGTGTGCGGGCAGTGGCGATCCAGTCGCGGTTCATGTCTTGCGTTCTCATCTGTTGACCCATGGGAAGCCGATAGCGGCGGAGGTGTTATACCAGCGTGGCGATGATGGCACGCAAGGTCGGGATGCCCCAGCCCTTTTCCGAAGATGTCACGACAATCTCCGGGTAGGCGGCGGGGT
The DNA here is from genome assembly GCF_965641895.1 of Sulfitobacter sp. SH24. Classification (NCBI taxonomy): domain Bacteria; kingdom Pseudomonadati; phylum Pseudomonadota; class Alphaproteobacteria; order Rhodobacterales; family Roseobacteraceae; genus Sulfitobacter; species Sulfitobacter sp. SH24. The sequence goes on along the minus strand of NZ_OZ282575.1, from coordinate 2,898,797 downwards.
GTTTGCTCAGCGCGTCTTTCACCTGCGTTAGGATTTTCTCACGCTCGGCTTCTTTGACCTTATCGGCTTTGGTCAGCACCACTTGGAAGGTCACGGCAGAGCTGTCGAGCAGGGACATAATTTCATTGTCGACCTTTTTGACCCCATGCCGCGCGTCGATCAGCACGAAGGCGCGGCGCAAAGTCTGGCGGCCCGAGAGGTACTGTTTCAGCAGGCGCTGCCATTTCTCGACCACGGGCAGTGGGGCATTGGCATAGCCATAGCCCGGCAGGTCAACGAGGTAATGCTCTTCGCCCGCGGTGAAGAAGTTAATCTCCTGCGTGCGGCCCGGCGTATTGGAAGCCCGTGCAAGCGCCTTCATCCCCGTCAGCGCGTTGATCAGGGTCGATTTCCCGACGTTCGAGCGGCCCGCAAAGCAGACCTCCATCCGGTCGGGGGGCGGCAGCCCGTCCATCGCCACCACGCCTTTGACGAATGTCGTCTCACCGGCGAAAAGCATCCGGCCTTTTTCGGCGCTCGGCGCGTCCGGCTCCTCGGCAATGGTGTAGTTCACTTGCATCAAATCAGCTCCAGTTCGTCGCCCACGGCGATCTCTCCGCCGGTGGTGACGGTCAGGGTAACACCGAAGTCGCGGTGACCCAATTGGTCAAGTGCCGCGAGTGTGTCCACGTCGCGTGCGCCGGTGTCGGTGTTTACGGTGGTTGCAAGGCAGCGAGTGATGCGTTTGGACACATGCAACCGTGCGCTACCGATTTTCATATCGCGCCCGACCCATTCGAATTCATCCCAAGGGGCGGCCCCGTCAAACCAGATGTTGCCGCGCCAACGGGCGGTTTGCAGCGGTGTGCCGCAAAGCGCTTCGACAGCGGCGTGAGAGGCAAGGCTGTTCAGCGAAAGTGTCGGCTCGGCACTGTCGGTATAGCCGCGGCCATCAAGGCGCAGGATGTCCACCGGCGCGGCCCGGCCTTCAGCCACCAAAGGGCCAACCCAATCAAGGAAGGCTGCTTTGTCGCGATCAGGGTGAAAGGTGATCTCGCCTCGCTTTGGATGATGCAAGATCAGCATCTCGCTTGTTTCGTCAAGCTTGGCCGTAATCGCTTGCAACTGCGGAGAGGACGCGCCCCGCGTAAAATTCAAACACCGCGCCCAGTCGCCGGGCACGGCTTTGGAGGCATCATGCGTCACGGCCCAAAGGCGGTCATAGGGCATAGATTGCCCGGCGTACAGGGTCACACGCTCAACCGTCTCGCGGCCATGGGCCTTGAGCGGATGCCGGTTGAGCGCGGTGATCTGCATCACTTTTTCGACTTGCCAGACTTGGCTTTGGCATCTGCGTTGGCTGCGTTGCCCTTGGGCGTCCGTTTAAAGCCGCCCGCGATGTTGCCCCAAAGGTCAGGTTTGTATCCCTGGCTGCGCATGATCAGGTACTGCTGCGTAAAGGTAATCGTGTTGTTCGCGATCCAGTACACCACGAGGCCAGATGCAAAGCCGCCCAGCATGAACATGAAGACCCAAGGCATCCAAGCAAAGATCATCTGCTGTGTCGGATCGGTGGGGGCCGGGTTCAGTTTTTGCTGCAAGAACATGGAGATACCCAAGAGCAGCGGCAGAATGCCGATGAACACCAGCGCCAGCATCGAGCCAGGCTCGGGCGCAGCATAGGGCAGCAGCCCCCAAAGGTTCATGATCGAGGTTGGATCGGGTGAGCTAAGGTCTTGGAACGGGCCAAAGAAGGGCGCGTGGCGCAGTTCAATGGTGACAAAGATAACTTTGTAGAGCGAGAAGAAGATTGGAATCTGCATCAGGATCGGCAGACAGCCCGCAGCGGGGTTCACCTTGTTCTTCTTGTAAAGCTCCATCATGCCTTGCTGCATCTTCTGACGGTCGTCGCCCGCATCCTTCTTCAGTTTTTCCATCTCGGGCTGAAGCTCTTTCATCCGCGCCATGGAGACGTAGGATTTATAGGCCAGAGGGAAGAGCAGCGCTTTGATCAGCAGGGTCAGGCCGATAATCGCAACGCCCATGTTACCGATCAGTTGGTTCAGGTTGTGCAGCAGCCAGAAGATCGGCTTGGTCAGGAAGAAGAACCAACCCCAGTCGATGCTGTCGATGAATTTGGCAACGCCTGCGGATTGGTAATCTTGCAGTGTTTCCCATTCCTTCGCGCCTGCGAAGAACTTGCTGGAAGTGCTTACGCTTTCGCCTGCGGCGACCGAGCGGGTCGGTTGGCGGGTGAAAGCGCGGTAGGTGTCGGCGCGCGGGTCATAGGTGAGCGCCTGTTCAAAGGTCTCGCCTGCTTCGGGGATCAGCACCGCCTGCCAATAGTGATCGGTAAAGCCGACCCAGCCTTCGGTGACGCCTTCGGTGACCACGGCGGGGCGGCCCCAAGTGCTGTTTACCTCAGCTTCGGCGATATCGTCCCAATCAACTTCCGACAACTCGCCATTGGCCATCGATACGGCGCCTTCGTGCAAGATGAAGAAGCTTTTCAGGTCTTCGGGCAATCCGTGCTGAGCGATCATGCCAAACGGGGCAAGGTTGACGGGCGCCTCGCCGTTGTTAGTGACGCTCTGGGTGATGTCGAACATATATTCATCATCAACCGAAATTTGGCGGGTGAAGACCTGACCGGCACCGTTGTCCCATGTCAGGGTGACGGGGCTGTCAACGCCCAATGCCTCACCTTCGCTGAGGGTCCAAAGCGTGTCTACGCCCGGAACCGCATCAGGCCCAAGGCCGGAGCCTGCCGCCCAGCCGTGCAGGGCGTAATAGGCGTCGCTCGACCCTTCGGGAGAGAGCAAGGTGACCACTTCGGCGTTTTCATCGAGAGTGGTTTGGTAGTCGTTCAGCTTGAGATCATCAATCCGACCACCCATCAGGGAAATAGAGCCACTGACCTTATCGGTCGCGATTTCCACCCGAGGCGCATCGGCCAGTGCGGCGCGGCGGCCTTCGGGAGCGGCGCCTTCGCCGGTATCCGCACCGGGTGCCGCAGCCGTCTCTGCTGGGGAAGCGGGAACGGAGGTGCCATCTTCGGTTTGGGTCATCTCGACGCTGTTCTCTAGCGCGGGGTCGGCTTCGGGGGGCGGGAACAAGAGGAACCACACGAGGATGACGGCAAAGCTGAGCGCCGTGGCAAGGATGAGATTCTTGTTCTGTTCGTCCATGGGGACCGCCACCTGATGTCTTTGAATATCACGGGGGTTCAACAGAGTGCGGGGCCAAAGGTCAAGCGGAATCGGGTAGGATCACTGGGCGTATGGGGTGGTTTTGCTCCATCTGGCATGGGTTTTGCGGAGTTTTGCCGGGGTGAGTTGATAGGGTTGGTTGCGTGGCGGCTTTGGCCCATCGCGCAAGCTGGGAAGTTCTTTGGGATTGTGAAACGGTTACTGGTTTGTCATGCGCCTCTCGTTTGCCTGCTGCGGCTAAATGTTGGATTTTGCTGATGCTTGGGCAAAATGGACGCGCTAGGTTGCGCGGCCGTCCATGATACGTGGAACATCTTGTAATTTTGCATTGTGGCGGGCAATCCAGTCGAGTGTTTGTTCAAACGGCATGGGGCGTGCGATGCCGAATCCCTGCACATGATCACAGCCAAGTTGCGCCAGCAAAACATGCTCTCCCACCGTTTCCACCCCTTCGGCAAGGGTTTCGACGCCCAGCCTTTCGGCCATGGTGAGGATCGCACCAATCATACGCTGTTGGTCCGGGTCTCGGTCCGCTTTCATGACGAACGACCGATCAATTTTGATCCGACTGACCGAAAAACGGCGGATTGAGGCGATGGAGGCATTGCCAGTGCCAAAGTCATCAAGGTCAATACGACAGCCCAGCTTGCCCAAGGCATTGATATTTCGCGTGATCACATCGTCGGGGGTAGATGCGACGACAGTCTCAAGAACTTCGACAGCAAGTCTGTTTGGGCTCAGATCAAAACGGTCCAGCTCCCAAGTTATTTTGTCAATCAGCCGGGGGTTGGCAAGTTCGCCACCGGCGAAGTTCACGCCAATCTGCGGCACCTCCGTGCCGGAGCTGTCCCAGGCTTTGAGCGCGGCGAAGGAATGGTACATCATCACCTCGGCCAATCGTTCTAGAAGGCCGGCTTCTTCGATCGCGGGTAGGAAATCCGAAGGGGGGATCATGCCGCGCACCGGGTGGTTCCAGCGTGCCAAGGCTTCAAACCCGGTGATCTGGCCTGTGTCGGTTGAGATTTGCGGCTGGAACCAAGGCTGAATTTGGCCGCCATCCAAGGCGATCGTGACGTCCTCGCGCAGTTCTGCGCGGTTTTCGGTTTCGCGCCGCATCTGATCAGAGAAGGCACGTATGGAAGAAGGTCCGTGTTGTTGCGCAATACGCAGGGCGGTGGCTGCAGCAGCAAGCCATGCGGCGCCATCGGGACCTGGGGCGCGGGTGCTGAGGCAAAAGCCAACCGAGGCGGTTAGATAAACGGTCACGCCGTCGACAGAGATAGGCTCTTCCAATGCTGTCTGAACCCTTCCAGCGAGCTGGATGCAAAGCTCAAGGTCAAGCTGGCGCACTGGGGCCATGCAGATCGCAAAACGCGCCTCTCCCATTTTGCCGATGTTGTCGTCATCCCGTAGGGCGCTAACCAGACGTTGGCCGCTTTGTCGGACAATGATGTCGGCAGCCGCATGACCGTAACGTTCGATAAGCTGGTCGAATTCCTCAATCGCGATGAAAAACGTTGCTGACAATCGCCCCTGTGATTGGGCGCGCTGAAAGATTTGTTCGGTCAATTCTTCAAAAGTGCGGCGCTGAAGTATGCCGCTGACCGCATCCCGGGGCAACATTACCCCCCCACCGAAACGCTGTCCTGCAAGGTATAGAAGCGGCAGCGCGGCGGAGGTCGTGATCAAAGCCAATTCACCGCCAAGCCAAAATGCAAGCAATGACATCGCAGGAAGGAAAGCCAAAGCGGCCTGTCCGCTGAGCAAAGCGGCAAACGACTGGCGCAGCTGCGTTAGCCCAGAACGCTGGTAAAGTGCCATCGCGATATCCCTATCTTATGTACGCAATGTCTGCGCCTTCGAAAGTGGAATATCGCCTTTGGGGTGTGCTGTGGGTTAACAGAGAGCAGTTTCTTGTGGATTCTTATCTAAAATTGTTCTTGCTTCGTACCCTCAACGTTCCGCATCAGCCCCGTAAAGTCGAAGAGATTTGGATCCAGAAGATGCGAGGGGCGGGCATTCATCAGGGCCCGGAACATCACCTGCCGTCGGCCGGGACTATTAGTCTCCCAACCATCGAGAATCGCCTTTACCTGCTGGCGCTGTAGCCCGTCTTGAGACCCGCAAAGATCGCAAGGAATGATCGGGTAATTCATCGCCGTGGCAAAGCGTTCGCAATCGCTTTCAGCCACATGGGCGAGGGGGCGGTAGAGGAATAAGTCACCTTCCTCGTTAACCAGTTTGGGCGGCATCGTCGCCAGTCGCCCGCCGTGGAAGAGGTTCATGAAGAAGGTTTCTAGAATGTCATCCCGGTGATGCCCCAGCACCACGGCAGAGCAGCCCTCCTCCCGCGCGATCCGGTAGAGATTGCCGCGGCGCAGGCGGCTGCAAAGGGCGCAAAAGGTGCGTCCGGCGGGGATCTTGTCCATCACGATTGAGTAGGTGTCTTGATATTCGATGCGATGCGGAACGCCCATCTTTTCAAGGAATTCCGGCAGCACGGTGGCCGGAAAGTTTGGCTGGCCTTGATCGAGGTTGCAAGCCAGAAGCTCGACAGGCAGCAGGCCGCGCCATTGCAATTCATGCAGGACCGCAAGCAGGGTGTAGCTGTCTTTGCCGCCCGACAGGCAGACCAGCCATTTGGGTTTCGGCGCGCCCTCGGCGGTCGGCTCGACCATACCGTATTGGTCGATCGCCTCGCGGGTCATGCGGACGATACGCTTGCGCAGTTTCTTGAACTCGGTGCTTTGCGGTGCGCCGGCAAAGAGGGGGTGAATCTCGTTGGTTTCGTCCAGCATCGTCTGTCTCTCACTATCAACTTGGCTTCACCTAGGGCATTTTACCCCTTTGCCGCAAGCGTGACGCTAATCGGGGACGTTGTCGATTCCGCTTTGTCCCCATGGATGGCAGCGGGCGATGCGCCGCGCGGCCAGCCATCCGCCCCGCAGACCGCCGTGCTTTTGCAACGCTTCCAGCGCATAGGCACTGCAGGTGGGCTGGTAGCGGCAATTGTATCCGACCCACGGGCTGAAAAGCAGCCGGTAGCCGCGCACCGGTAGGGCGAGCAGCGCCGCCAAGGGGGTCATTTGCGCGCCCCGTGCAGGATATCGAGCGCGCGGGTGAGATCGGCAAGCAATTGGTCGAAGGGCAGGGCCGCCGTCGCCTCGCGCCGCCCGACAAAGACATAGTCCATGCCCGCTTGGCCCGTCTGCGGCAGGGTCAGCCGTGCGATTTCACGCAAGCGGCGCTTGGCGCGGTTGCGGGCAACGGCGTTGCCGACCTTTTTCGAGCAGGTAAATCCCACGCGAATGGGCGCCGCGCTGGGCTCTTCCTCCCGGCGGGGTCGCATTTGCAGGATGAATCCCGGGGTCGCCACACGTTTGGCGCGGCTCGCACGCTGGAAATCCGCCCGTTTGGTCAGGGTTTCCAAACGCAGAGAAACCGCCGGGGCAGGGTTCCCCTTCGTGGCGCAAGTGCCATTCAAGGGTGCCTCCGGCGGTGTCATATTCTGGTTCCGAAGATCGAAAGCGCTTACGCGCTCAGCGATTTCCGGCCCTGTGCGCGGCGTGCGTTGATGATCTTACGACCGGCTTTGGTTGCCATACGTGCGCGGAAACCATGGCGCCGCTTGCGCACGAGGTTCGAGGGTTGAAAGGTGCGTTTCATCGCTCCGTCTCCATTTAAAGCTGGCTGGGCACGGAATCACTTAAAGGGTTCCACCGCGGCCAGCGTCAATTCAAGCCCGTCCTCTAATGCGGGAGGGCGCGCAAGTCAAACCCCCTGACAGGGAAAAACCGCGCTTTGCAACAAAATGCCGGTCCGTAGGGGCCGGATTGTTTCAGTTTGCCCCCGTACCCTGCAAAATCGGCCCTTTGCGCACAAGTCCTATCAACCACGCGTGAAGAGCCTGTTCGTGCGGGCCGCGGCACGCCATCATTATAGAAACACAGATGGTCTGATGCAGGCCCAATGGAAGTGATGACATGAGCCCCAATGACCAAAGTAAACCAACGCTAATGCGTTACCTGCCCCTCGCGGTGATTGTGGCTGTTGCCGCCATCGGCGCGTTTACCCTGCGTGATTACCTGAGTTTCGACGCCCTGCGTGAGAATCGCGAGGCGCTTATCGCCTTTCGTGACAGCAACTATCTGCTGACCGCGCTGGCCTTTGTCGCCGCCTATGTGGTGATCGTGGCCTTTTCGTTGCCCGGTGCCACGGTGGCGACGCTGACGGGTGGGTTCTTGTTTGGGCTGTTTCCGGGCGTCCTTTATAACGTGGGCGGTGCGACACTTGGCGCGATCGTGATCTTTCTGGCCGCGCAATGGGGTCTGGGCGACCGGCTGAAAGAACGGATGGATGCTTCCGATGGAGTGGTGCGCAAGATCAAGGCGGGGATCGACGACAACCAATGGTCGATGCTCTTCTTTATCCGGCTCGTGCCGGTGGTGCCGTTCTTTGTTGCGAATCTGGTGCCTGCTTTTCTCGGCGTGCCGTTGTTTCGTTTCGCCATCTCAACGTTTTTCGGCATCATGCCGGGGGCGCTGGTCTTTACCTCTGTCGGGGCTGGGCTAGGTGCAGTCTTTGCCCGAGGTGAGACGCCCAACCTCGGGATCATTTTTGAACCCCATATTTTGCTGCCCATTCTGGGCCTCTGCGTGCTGTCGCTGCTGCCCGTGGCGATCAAGACATTTACCGGCAAGAAGGATCTGCTGAAATGACCAACCGTATCAAGACCGACGTTCTGATCATCGGCGCAGGCTCTGGCGGGTTGTCGGTGGCAGCGGGGGCCGTGCAGATGGGCGCGAATGTGACCCTGCTGGAAGGGCATAAAATGGGGGGCGATTGCCTGAACTATGGCTGCGTGCCCTCTAAGGCGCTGATCAAGACCGGCAAGGCCGCCTATACCCAACAACACAGCGCGCAATACGGGGTGGAGGCTGCCGCCGGGGTGGTGGATTACGCGGCTGCCAAGGATCACGTGGCCGATGTCATCTCGCAAATCGCGCCGGTCGATTCGGTTGAGCGGTTCGAGGGCTTGGGCGTGCGGGTGATCCGCGAATACGGGCGTTTCATTTCCGATAAAGAGGTGCAGGCGGGCGATACGATCATCACCGCGCGGCGCATTGTTGTGGCCACAGGGTCATCCCCTCTGGTGCCGCCGATTCCGGGGCTGAATGATGTGCCGTATGAGACCAACGAAACCCTCTTTGAGCTACGGGAGAAGCCGGAGCATTTGATCATCATCGGTGGCGGGCCTATCGGCATCGAAATGGCACAGGCCCATGTGCGGATGGGCTGCAAGGTCACGGTGATCGAAGGCAGTCGTGCGCTTGGCAAGGATGATCCAGAGCTGGCCGAAGTTGTTTTGCAAACCATGCGCGACGAAGGTGTGGTCTTTGAAGAGGGCAGTGATGCCGCCAAAATCAGCGGCGCGGCGGGCGCGATCACGGTTGAAACCAAGGATGGTCGGGTGATCAATGGCTCGCATCTGCTGATGGCCGTGGGGCGCAAAAGCAATATCGACCGGCTCGACCTCGATAAAGCGGGGGTGGAAACTACCAAAGCGGGCATCAAGGTGGACGACAGCCTGCGCAGCAGCAACCGCCGCGTCTATGCCATTGGCGACGTGGCAGGCGGGCTGCAATTCACCCATGTGGCAGGCTATCACGCCGGGGTGGTGATCCGTTCGATTCTGTTTGGCCTGCCGAGCAAGACCAAGCTGAATCATATCCCATGGGTCACCTATGCCGCGCCGGAACTGGCCCAGGTCGGGCTGACCGAGGCGCAGGCGCATGAGGAACATGGGGATAAGCTGGAGGTTGTGCGTTTTCACTATAACCACAACGACCGCGCCATCGCCGAGCGTCAGACGAAAGGTTTTATTAAGGTTATGGTGGTTAAAGGTCGCCCAGTTGGTGCCAGTATCGTGGGCCATCAAGCGGGTGAATTGATTTCTTTGTGGTCGCTGGCGCTGGTCAATAGCATGAAGATGAGCCAAATTGCGGCTATGGTCGCCCCTTACCCCACGATCTCGGAAATTAACAAACGCGCTGCGGGCGCCTATTTCAGCCCGCGCCTGTTTGAAAGCGCGCTGGTCAAGACGGTCGTGCGGGCTGTGCAGCGCTTGCTGCCCTGAGATAGCTTATGATCCACTCGCTTTCTGGCCGTCTGCTGATCCTCACCACCATCTTTGTGATGCTGGCCGAAGTGCTGATCTTTGTTCCTTCAATCGCGCGGTTCCGCGAGGAATATATGCTGACGCGGTTGGAAAGGGCGCAGATTGCGTCATTGGCGCTGTTGGCTGACGACATGCTCGACCCAGAGCTGGAAGAGGAGCTGCTGCGCAACGCCGAAGTTTTCAACGTCGTCTTGCGCCGGGATGAGGCGCGGCAGCTGATGTTGGCCTCACCCATGCCGCGCACCGTGTCGCAAACCTATGACCTGCGCGATGCCACTGCGATGGTGCTGATCCGCGACGCGATGCTGCGGCTGTTCCGGCCCGGCAATGAAGTTGTGCGGGTGATCGGTGCACCCGTGCGCGAGGCGGGGTTGCTGATCGAAGTAACAATGGAAACCGCGCCTATGCGTGTCGCCATGCTCGACTACGGGATTCGGATCCTGATGTTGTCGGCGGTAATCTCGGTTATTACGGCGGTGCTTTTGTTCTTTGCCATGCGTGCCCTGTTGCTAAAGCCGATCAAGCGGGTGGCGGGCCATATGCAGCGCTATGCCGCCGCGCCCGAAGATGCGCGCCGAATCTTTGAGCCATCCTCCAGCGTGACCGAGCTGCGCGAGGCCGAAGAGGCGCTGAAAAAACTGCAAACAGACCTGACGCAGGCGCTGAAACAGAAAGAGCGATTGGCCCAACTGGGCAGCGCGGTCAGCAAGATCAGCCATGACCTGCGCAATATCCTAACCTCGGCGCAGCTGTTCACCGACCGCATTGAAATGTCAGAAGACCCTACCGTCAAGCGCATGGCGCCAAAACTGGTTGGTTCGATCACCCGCGCGGTTCATCTATGCGAATCGACGCTGGCTTTCGGCAAGGCCGAAGAGCCGGGGCCGACGTTGACCCTCATGGCGCTGGATGAGCTGGTGGAAGAGGTGATTGATGGCGAACGCCTTGCAGATCCCGAAAGCGAGATCAGCTTTGCTGCCGACATTCCTGCGCAACTGACTGTGCGTGCGGACCCTGAACAGATGTACCGCGTGCTGGCCAACCTGATGCGCAACGCGCGTCAGGCGATCACAGCCACCGGCAAACCGGGTGAGGTGCATCTGCGTGCCGAAGATGGGGCAGGGGCCTGGTGCATCACAGTCAGCGATACTGGCCCGGGCCTGCCGCCCAAAGCGCGCGAACATCTGTTTACGGCGTTTCAAGGCGGTGCGCGCAAGGGCGGCTCGGGGCTGGGTTTGGTCATCGCGTCGGAACTGGTGCGCGGCCATGGCGGCACTTTGGCGCTGCGCAGCACTGGGCCCGAAGGCACCGTTTTTGACATTACCCTGCCCAAAGGCGACGGCACTTTATAAACTTCGAAGAAAATTGCATTTCCTCAAAACGAGGGCTTGCAACTCTCCGGAGGTAAGACTAAACCCCCGCTCAGTGGACCGATAGCTCAGCTGGATAGAGTACCTGACTACGAATCAGGGGGTCGGGGGTTCGAATCCTCCTCGGTCCGCCACTACCCAAAATTAAATTTAAGCAGGGGTTTAGCGCTCTGTGATGCCGTGTTTTTGTAGCTTTGTGTGAAAGCGCATTGGCGTGATCCTACGCGCAATATAGCCGAATCCTTTAGCGAACTCGGACATCATGGTTGAGATGTGCAGTGCGCCGAGCAAACCTCCTCGGTAAGAGGTGGATATCGATCTGGGCCAACCTAAGGTGCGTTTGGTTAATTTGGCGCGATCCGAAAGAACCAATCACTGCATAGAGAGTTGTTCAGCAGCGCAGTCTGGCAGAAGGCTCTTCCGCTGCATCGGAAGTCCCTGCCATTTCCGTTGATCTGTAAACGTATTGAGATACAGCGCAGCAAAGAAAAATGACCAAAGCGGAGAGAATGCTCGCGCTTTGGTCAGGTGGGAGGGAGAGAGAGGTGCCGCGTAGCTAGGAGGTGCCGCGCAGGCTGCTGTCGAAGATGCTTTTCATATGGCTGTCGAACTCATTCCAAGTGATGACGGCCCGGTTGCCTGCATGGCCGTGATAATATGAGCGGCCCGTCGATGTCGGTAACCCAGCCCAAATACGGGCGAGATTCTCCATAAAGCGATGGCGGCTGATCTTACCTTGCATGAAGGGGGTGAACCCCGCATCTTCAAGCAGGAAATCGGCAAGCAGGTCCTGAACCTGCGGTGTAAAGACATCATTCCTATTCAGCCCCGCTTCGGCGACCAGTGTTTTTAGTGTGTTGGGAATGAATTGATAACGCCCGATTGCATGCGGTTGACCAGGCGTTGCGGCGATCCAGCGATAGATTTCACCAATGGTCATACCGGTGGGGCGTTTCGGCGGCTTGATCCGCGCGCCATGCTGAACGGCATCATAGCCTTTGCCACCGGCCTCAGCCGTGGCGATCACATGGCGCACGGCCGCTGATGGCCCACCGCTTGTGGGGATGGTCAGCCTGCGCGCCGACGGTTTTGACGGTGTCGCTATCATGCTGCGGTTTAAATGAATGCGGCTTTCCGAGGCAGAGGGCGAGAGCGCAAAGTTCAACCCGGTCACGGCAATCTTTCTACTATCAAAGCGGGCGAGTTCATTCGCACTGGCCGCGCTGGAAAGGGTGGCGGCGATTAGACAAAAGGCAGTGCTGGCAGCGAGCTTTTTCATCGGAGTTTCCCATCTGGGTTTCAAGTTGCGTTGACTCAGATGATGCCCGCTTAAAATCGATATTTCATTAATGCGGGCAGGTAGTTAGCTTCTCAAAAGGATAGCTGTCCTGATGCATGGGGTAGTTAGGTAAGCTTTAGGGCGCGGTGGCACTTATGAAATGAGTCGAGCCACGTTCCAGATGCGCTTGGAACGTGGCTCTCCCTCGTGGCTGAGTCTCCCGGTCAGCTTCCGAGGAACTGGTCGAATTGGGTCCAGAGTGAGTTGTCCAACAATAGGTTGAACCGGAAATAGAACCCTTCGTCATAGAGGCTGCTTTGGCCGGCGACCCGTCCGCGCGCTTTGTTGTAGCCGAGCGCCAGCAGAACACCTTCGCGCGGGGTGAAGCCGAACTCAGCGCCGATCCCGTTGGAGGAGTTGCCCTCACTGTCCCATAGATGCGTGGCGTTAAGCCCAAGCTGAAAGCGGTCATTCCCAAACTCGTAGTTCAGACCGCCTTGGACCAGTTGGGTGGTTGCATTGGACGATGTGCCCGCCGCGGTGCCAACCTTCTGGTACTGGCCAGCGTATTTGCCGTTGATCCGCAGGTCCGCGTCCAGTTCATAGTTGGCATCGATCGACCACATATGCGTCTCGGTGCTGCTGTGCTTTTCCTCAAGCCGGTGTTCATACCAAGCCAAAACATCAAGGCGCGCGTTGTCCTTGGGCCGATAGGCCGCCCCGATGCGGGTGCGCATCTGGCGGAAATTCTCGCCATTGCGCCGATCAAGTGCTGCGCGGCTTCGCGCCAGAATTGTAAGGTCTGGGGTGACGTTGCCCGCAATGCCGATGCTGGCGTAATGCGTTTTGCCCACATCCTCCCAAGTGGTTTCCAACTCGGCATCGCCAACCCAATCGCCATCGGCCGATTCCCAGCTGGTGCCGATCGCAAAGGATGTCAGTTCGCCTTCTTCGGTGTCGAGGTTGCGCGCATGTTCCAGATCGGCGCGCAGGTTAGTGCTTTGATTGAGGTCCCAGTCAACCGACAGCCCCTGCACCATGTTGGTATCGCTAGTGCCGCTGGCTTTGGTCATCTCGGTCCGTCCAGTCACCCATTCATTTAGCGTGTAGGTGAAGCCGTAAGCCGCGCGGGTGACCAACTCATCGCTGCCGAACTGAAGCTCGATCTCGTTATAGACGCGCCAGCCGTTCTTGGGTTCGTCGTAAAGTCCCAAGGTCAGCTCGGTTGGGGTGTCCCCATTGAGCGGCGCACGCAACTTGGCTTCGATCACGGTGCCGGGGCGGGCCGCTGGGGTCCAATGGGCGCCGAGGATCAAGGCCGTATCACTTTCATTGGTGCCATCGTTGCGGTCATAGCGGTATTCAAGGCCGATCCCGCCGCGCAGGGTCTTGCTCAGGCGGCGCGAATAGATCGCATCAACGGTCAGTTGTTCGCGGTTATTGATCCGATCACGGGTGTATTCCGCACCAAAAGCAATGTCGCTGCGTTGGTCGATCTCTGCACCATAGCTTAGACGAACCTGGCTGGTGCCTGCGCGTGCTAGCCCCCCCTGCGCATAAAAGTCGCGCCCGGTGTGGATTGCCTCGAAAGCAAAGTGGCGAGTCTCGGTCTTGAGTTCATAAGATAGGCGCGCAGCGGTGTCTTTTTCGCCCATAGCATTTTCCGAGCGGGCCACTTCGGCCTCCCAAACGCCGCCCTGACGGTCTTCGTGTTGCAGGTAGGCAGAGTGCATCCGCTGGCGGGCTGTGTTGCCAAGCGGTGCATCGGCATGAACCGCGCGGGCACCGATTGAGGTCCGCTCGGACAGGGCGTAGTTCACCTCGCCCCCATAGAGCCAGTATGCCTCGGCGCCTTCGGCCTCAACCTCATAGGTCACACGGATCGACACGGGGTTACCATCAAGGTCGAACTGGCGCACGGGGCTGTCGAAGGTGATCGTGTTGCGGAAGAAATCTAGCAGGTAGTCGGTGCCGCGCAGCAGAGGTGTGGCCGACAGGATATCGCCGCCATCTTCGTCCCGCACAAGAATTTCAACGCGCTCAGAGCCTTGCACATAGCCCCCGAGATCAAGGTCATAGGGACCAGAGACGCCGCGACCACGGATTTCCTGTACTTGCTGCTCTTGTGCTGTCCGGGCTGCGAACACGGTAACCGACACACGGTCGTTCTCCCAGTGCCCCTTGGCCCCGGTGGCGACACGTTGCAGTCCGCCGAGTTTCAGTGCGCTGGCTTCCGGCTCAATGGCGATGTCGCCGTAGAGAACATAGGAGCGGCCTTTTTCCACCTTCACAAAGAGGTTGGAGGAGGACTGCGCATCGGCACCGCGTTCGGAATTGTCGCCGTAGACGGGGTAGTATTCTTCACCCCGGATGTCGCGGAACAGGCGGTCTTCGGTGTCACGATCCGAGCTGTAGCGCAGAGTGAGCAGGGCATCGCCCCGGATCACACCCTTGAGGTAAAGCTCACCCCGAACACCGGTGGTGGTGTCTTCGAAAGAGCTGAAGCGATCCTGTTCAAGCACATTGCCTGCGTCTCCGCTCAGCGATACCGCGCCTTCGATCACGCCGATAAGCACTCGTTCGTTCAGGTCAGGGGTGAAGGTCAGCGTCGCCTCGGCCTCCCCAAAAGAAGAGCGCACGGTGATCAAGTCGGGGCCAGAGGCCTGCGGCGGGATCAGGTTGAAGGTGGCTTCGCCATTGTCGAGGTAGGCTTGCACGCCGGGCGTGCTGCTGCGGATATCGGTCACATCCCACAGCGAACGGCGGGCCGAAAGGGTCACCGTGCCAGAGGCTGGCACTGGGCGGCCACCGGCATCAAGAACGCGGACGACCACGGGCACCACAGAGGCCGGGTTGGCCGCTGCCGTGTCAGGCAACAAAATCTCGATCCGGGCGGGTTTGCCGGGGGCGGTGAGGCGCAGTTCCTTGCGGACACGCTCGATGCCAAATCCGTCACGGCCCACCAGTGTCAGAACGTTTTCGCCCGATCTCAGTTTAACTGCGACATATTCCAGTGCCTGAACGTTGTTTTTTTCCCAATTGGTACGTTCGCCCACCCGATCTGCGCCGAGTTCGCGGCCATTGACCAACAGTGCAAGCGTCAGGTCTGCTTTGCCTTTAACCCGAATGTTCTGGGTGGCGCGGGATACGCTGGTGTGTTCTGCAAAGTCGACAAAGCCGGCGGCGCTATCAAGGTTACGGATCATGCTATCGAGTGACTGGCGCTGGGCCGACGCACGGGCGGACTGGGCCACAGAGGTGGCATTCGCACCGGCCTCTTCGCTCTGGGCGGCGATCATGCCGGGAGTGAGCTGTGTCGTGGTCGCGATACCCGCTTCGCTGCGCACGGAACGGGTGCTGCTGCGTTGGCCATCAATCGGCAGGTCGGTCGCATTCATGCCGGGGGACTGACGTTTTCCATCAAAATGGTCGCGACGTTTGCTGACCTCATCAAGCGCTTCGGGGGTGCACTGGGCCACCGCAAAGTTCTCGGTACTGAGCTCGCCCTTCTTCAGCGGCACCAGTCGAGAGCCACCGCGCCGCAGATCGTTGGTACGGGTCACCTGCACTTCGGTCCCGGCGGGGAGGGTCTCTGGCTGCACGAGGAAGGCGTGTGTCACCGGGCGCATGCCATTCAGCGAATAGGCACCATCAATGTCGGTCACTACAAAGAGGCCTTCTTGGGTCACGATGCGCACGCCGGGAATGCCGGGCTCATCCGATGCGCGGTCGCGGAGGCCGTTGCCGTTGCAGTCCATGAACACAGCGCCGAGCACTGTGCCCTGCCGGGCAAAGACGCCGCCCGAGTTGTCGAGGCGTACCATGGCGCGGGAAGTCTGCGATTGGCGCAGTGTTCCGGTGCCCGCTTGGCGGCCCGACAGGATTGCGGCGTTTTCGTTGCGGCCTTCACGGGCGGCGGCAGAGAAGAGCATCACATAGGACAGCTCATGGCGGGACAGCGGTTCAAGCATGCCAACATCAAAGCGCAGATCGCCATTGCCAATTTGCTGCGGATCGTCCAGCGGTGCGCCGTTCAGCGTAACCGAGCCGGGAACGATGTTTACACCATAGGCAGGACGGTCAAGGATCTCTCCACCGATCAAGGCTTGGTGCATGTTGTTGGTAAAGCTGAGCGTATAGGTAACGAATTCGCCATGCCCTACGCTGTCGAGATTTGTCGTCTTATCCAGCGCTAGCGGTGTGCCGTAATGCGGATCGACCGGAATGTCAGAGACAAAAAGTGCCCCGCCCGCGTGGCTGAACTCTTCGCCATAGCCTGCATCAATCACGTTGCGGCCCATACCGACAAAGTCCGTCCGCGCCGATGGGAAAATCCACGCTGGCGCATCCATCACGGCATAGCGGTAATCGCCCTCTGGAATATCGAAAAAGGTGAAAAAGCCGCGCTGGTCTGTTTGGGTGCGCGCCACTTCCGCGCCAGAGCGCGCATTGACAACAGCGATGACCACATCGTCGATCGGAGCGTTGGTGACTGAGTTGAACAAAAAGTTGCCGGGGTTGATCATCAGATCGTCTTCAAGCACCTCGTTTTCGCAGAGCGCCGTGGCGATAAAAGTATCGCCAAAGTCTGTCGCCATGACCTGGTCACCAGCCACGGCTGGGGACATCTGCGCCATAGGCAGAACGGGGGTGAGGAATACGCCAGTGTTCGCTCCGGTCTCGGTCGCGATGAGCGTCTCGACATCATTGGTCAGTACGCTGCGGACGGTTACCGGAGTACTGTCGATTTCGGTGGTGCCGTTGCACATGCCAGCAGTGACGCGCAGGCGCGTATCGCTGCCCGGTGTGCCGTAGGGTTGGTCTGCACCGGTTTCGGGGTGCTCGAATACAAGCGTTCCGGGGGTATCAGTCTCGCGCTCATAGACCACGGTGTTCGAGTCCAACAACAATGTGTTTTCTTGGTTGTTGTAAAAGGCAGAAGCGGTGTTGTGCACTTCGACCGCGCCCAAAGCCATTGGCACGCGCACCGAAAAGCTGGGGGCAGAGGCGTGGCCGACAGCAAAGTCGCCCTCGTGGAAAAAGGCCACCGCATCAACGTCGTCGGCAAGACCCGCAGGAACGGCGCTGCGGTAGGTATGGACAGGCGCGCCCCGCATGTGGACCAGCGCCGTCATGCCGCCTGCGTTTTGTATTGCATCGAAGGCCGTGTTCAGCGGGATCGCATCGCGCAGCAAAACCCCCGTCTGGGGTGCACCATCAATCACGATGGGCTGGCCGTCGATCTCAGGGTAGCCAAAAGCGTCGCGCTCAGAGTCGTTGCGCATGCGCAGGGTGTAGGTGATGATCGCGCCTTCTTCGTTTTCGGAGATGACCTGCCCTTTGGCGATCTCAAGCCCGCCTTCTTCGACGCGCGAGATACCCATCGCCTGACCTGTCAGGCTCCGACCATCGTCGGCAACGCCAACTGCCGTCAGTATGCTGGAGAACCGGGTGCTCACCGGGGTTTCGGCGGAAATGCGGAAGTCATAGATCAGTTGGAGCCGCTCGCCCACGGCCAGCAGGAACGGGGCTGACATGTCTGCTGCTATGTCTTCCCCATCGATCTGGCCGTTGCCATTAAGATCGGGGTAAAGCGTTTGGTGCGACATCAGCGGGGACTGGTTCTCTTCGTCGATGCTGAGCGATGTGAAAAGGCGCACGTTGCCGCTGTTGACCACGTCAAAGTGATAGCGGCCAAACGCACCACGGGTCAGCAAAAGGTCAGAGTAGCCTGTCACTTCGAGCCCAGGAACCGAGGCGACTTCGACCTGTACCGGGTTAGAGAGAACGCGCTCCATGATGCCGAGCGACGTGTTGAAATAGCTTACTTCTGCGACGTTGCGGATGAAGGTTCCGGCGAGTGCCGCGTCAGCTGCGGTGGATTGGGGCAGAAGGCTGAGACCCAATGCGGAGGCGCTTATCAGGGCCAGAGCCGAGCGGGCTGTAGACATAAGGAAACTGCGCATCAGTTTTGCTCCTGTTGCGATCCCTGCGAAGGGCGTGAATAGAATGGGGAGACGAAAACGGGGGGAGGAGGTGGCACCCCCGGTGAGCATGGCTCAGCCGGGGGTGCCGGGGAGGTCGATTAATTGTCGACCCTTACGGTAAACTCTACCCGGGCAAAGCCGCCGGGAAGGATCGTACCATGCGCGCTCGACACGTTTGTCGAGGTGATGGTTGCCGTGCTGGCCCCCGGGAACAGGCTTTCAGAGCAGGCGCCGCCACAGTCAGTGACTGTGGTATAGGCTGGGGCCGCATCCGAGATGTTCACGTTGTCCGCCGGAGAAGCCCCGGTGTTTTCGGCTTCGACCATGTAGCGGATGCACTGGCCGGGCTCGACATCAAGGCGCGTCTTGGTGAAGGTGCCCGCGGTTCCGTCGCATTGAGCGTCGATGTACTGGTACTTGCTCAGCGTGACATCGCCCGAGATAATGACCACGCGGTCTTCGACGGCGTTGTTGGTCAGGTCAATGTCGGTCCCGGTCCCGTTCAGAGTGCTTCCGATGGTGATCGTACCGATTTCGGACACACCTTGGGTTGCTGTAGATGGGGTCTGCACACGGTAGATCAGCGAAATGCTATCACCGGGGGCCAGCCCGCCTACACCCAGATCATTGAAGTTATCGATGACCGGCTCGTTTGGATCAATAACGCCGTTGCCGTCCTGATCCCAGAAGATCGCACCGGAGAAGTTCGTCAGGCCACCTGCAGTGATCGTCCCTTCGGTGACGGCCACGTTACCTTCGTTCGAGATCGTGTGAAGGATGTCCACAATACCACCGGGCGAAGCCTGCGCGCTTTGATCGTCGATGATCTTTACGTCGTAGATTTCGTTGACCGACACTTGGTTAACGATGCGGTCACCCTGTCCCGAGACAGAAGAGACAACCGCGATGTCGATTAAGGTGTCGCCGGGCAGGGCATCATCTGTCGGCGTGATCACCGCGCGGATTGACTGCGAAGCCCCTGCCGGGATGGTGCCTGTGTTGGACACAACCGAGCCATCGGGCAGTTGGAACTCAACGGTCCAGCCTGGGGGCAACGCTTGATCCAGCGAGAGGTTGAAGCTGTCCGAGACGGGGCCGTTGTTTTCGACCAGCATCTCAAAGATGACGGGTTCGCCGGGGTCTGTCGTTTGTGTCACCCACGGGTTGCCACCGTTCGTCGGCGCGGCTCCATCACCTTCGGAACCAGCAACGTCGTTTTCAAGGTCGACCGAAGCGGCGAGCACCGCACCTGAGAATTCGGCTGTCGACACGTCAGAGACGCCAGAGTTGTCCGAAGTCGTGGTGATCGTCGCGGTATAGTTGGTGGTGGCGGTTGGTGTGACGTTTGTTGGCAAAGTCGCGATCAACGTCACTTTGGCGCTATCACCAATGCCGAGCGGGCCAACAGAGCTTACCACCGGTGTGACACCGTCAGCGCCGACAAAGCGGAAGGTGGTGCCGTTCGGGAAGTCCACATTGGCCACGTCAAGCTGAAGGCTGTCCGGGCTGTTTGAAAGGTTGGTCAGCACGAATTCCTGACGGATCACGCCGCCCTGAAAGACATCGCCGGTTTCGGTGACGATATCGTTGTTGGCCGCGTCATCATCGGTTGCCGATGAAATCGCCGGGTTCGCGGTGCCGTTGGCGTTAATCGCCGTATCGGCAATGGCCACCGCATATTGGTTGTCGACGGTAACGGAGGCTGTGTTCGACGGGGGAAAAGCCGTGCCGTCTACGTCTTGGGTCGCCACGTTGGTGATGATACCCGCATTCGCGGTGTCGGCGATCACGGCGCGGAATGTCACCTCGCCCGAACGGCCGGAGCCTACCGAAGAGATCAAGAAGTTGACGTTCTGGCCATCATCATAGTCCCAAGCCATCGTCTCACCAGAGCCGTTTGTGGCATCGACGACGGTGGAGCCGTTGTCATCGTTCAGGGGCACTGCAGAGTCAGACCAGCGGGCCGAGCCGGGCACGTAGGTCAAGCGGCCATCAAGA
Source organism: Sulfitobacter sp. SH24 (assembly GCF_965641895.1). Taxonomy (NCBI): domain Bacteria; kingdom Pseudomonadati; phylum Pseudomonadota; class Alphaproteobacteria; order Rhodobacterales; family Roseobacteraceae; genus Sulfitobacter; species Sulfitobacter sp. SH24. The sequence continues at coordinate 2,878,797 of NZ_OZ282575.1, read as the reverse complement.
ACATCCTGCACGGAGTAGTTGTTGGCTGCGGCCAGACCGGTGCTGGAATAGGTCAAGGTGATGGTCACTTCGTCGCCTGCGTCGATGATGTTGGGGTTCCCGCCCGAGGCCGGGTCCGCCGTCATGGATTTAACGAGTTCGACGATTGCGTCGTTGGAGATTGTCAGCGTGTCTGTGTTGGTGATGAGCACTGTGCCATCGAGATTGGAAGTCGCTGTGACGGTGATCGTGTCAGAGCCGGAAGCCGTAGAAGGGGCCGTGGCTTCGATCACGACGCCGAACTGCTCGCCCGGGGCCAGGGTCGGTGTTTCAGACAGCGGAGTGGCGCTATCTGCCACGCCGTCCATGTTGGCGTCTGGGTAGAAGACCAACGGTTGCAAATTGAGCGTACCACTGTTGTTTTCCGCCGCTTCCAGCAAGAACGCATCTGCGCCGTTACCATCGTTAGTGATGATGTGAGGCAAGAAGGCCTTACCGCCGGGGGCGATGGTTTCAGTGTTGTCGGAGGTCATAGACACGCCAGCAACCTGCTGAACGATCGTCTCAACTGTGTTGGAGGTTACCGTGATCGTATCGCCAGCACCGTTGGTATAGGTCGCGACAGCTTGGTTGCCGATCACCGAGCCCGCTTCTGGGGCCGCGAAAACGACGGTGCCAATCACGGAAGTCAATGCGATAGCGCTGACAGAGCGCAGGAAGGTTGTTTGGTATTTCACGTTAATATTCCTAGTTCTATGGAGGTTGGAGAGAGAGGCGCCGGTTTAGTTCAGGCGCACGCGGTAACTGTTGAAGGCAGAGCCGCCTGCTTCGAGCGGTTCCGACAGGGTCCAGCGCACAGCGGCGACGGCTTCTTCGGGGAGCGGCTCTTCGATCATGTTGCCTTCGGCATCGACGACCTTGCGGGTGGCAGGAACGGTCGACCATTCCAGCCCTTCCTGCTCTGGGTCCATCTCGGCCTGGACTTCAAACACAGCGGCGACAGAGGTCACTTCGGACCCGAGTGCGAGAGAAACGCCATCTGGAACCGGTGCGGCAATGACGAGACCTTCCATCGCGCCGTCGGTCATGTTCTCGTGACGCAGCTCATAGGAGATCACTTCGCCCGGGCGAATGGTTTCGCGCTCAACGAGAACCTCTTCACCTTCGGCGTTGGTTTCTACCACGCGGAAGGAAAATTCGCTCGACAGTGCCTCCGCGGCAGCGGCGAAGCCAGCGATGGACAAGGCCGTACTGGCAATGAGTGTTTTGGATAACTGGGAGATCTGGATACGCATCTAATAGTTCCCTTGTTGACCGGTGAAGCGCCGGCAGTTGCAATGAACGGACACGCCCATTGCGTTGTCCTGTTCTGATCTTCGGGGAAACGGATACCGAGTTCATCTGAGCGAACGGTTAATGCGCTGAGCCTGCGGTCAGGCGTTTATTCGAAAGGATAGGAGGGCCTATCAAGTCGCGCTGCGGGCTATCAATTGGCGCGGTGATGAGGCGCAAAAATGGTTAATTTCGAAGGGAAAAATGGTGCCCGCGAACCTTTGATTCGCTGGCCAAGGCCATAAAGCTAACGCAAAAACGCCCGCGCAAGGCGGGCGAGCAAGGTTTACAAAGGCGGTGTAGACTGAGGCGGGTTACGCCACGCTTTCGCTAGAGACGCAGAGGGGGGCAAGCGTGAAAACGCAGTTTCAGACGAAGCCAGCGTCACGTGCAATAATCGCAGCATCCGTGCGATTCTTTGCATCCAATTTGCGGCAAAGTGTTTTGACATGCAGTTTTATCGTTACTTCCTGCAGATCGAGGTCGCGCGCGATCTCTTTGTTGGACTGGGCAGTCATCAATCCGCGCAGCACTTGGCGCTCGCGTTCTGACAGGGCTTTCTCAAAATCGGTCTCTTCAGGGTTATCTTTGCCCGACATGAACGAGACCGGGGCATAGGTTTCACCCGCGGCCATAAAGCGAACCGCATTGACCAGTGACTTCGCGGGTAGTGTTTTTGGCAGGAAGCCAATAGCCCCCATTTCCAGCGCTTGTTCTGCAATTAGTCTGGTCGCCGTGCCAGAGATCAGCCCGACGGGGCGGCCTTCATTGATATCAAGTACGGTCTGCAGACCTTGCAGGCCTTTCATGCCGGGCATTGTATAATCAAGCAGCACCAAATCGTAGGGTGGTTGGGTTTTGATCTTGTCCAGTGCTCCTGCCAGATCGCTTGCCGCTTCAGTGACGGTTGCACCATCTGCATCAAGAAACATAGCGATGGTCTCTCGGACCATGTCGTGATCATCGGCAATTAAAATACGCAAAGACATAATAGATCTCCTGAAGCCTAACGTGGCCGGGGTACTCTTATTGGTAGAGGGTGCCTGTTTGAAAAGAAAGATAAAAGCCTGGAGTGAAGAGGTCGCAAAGGCACGCGTACCTATCCTTTGGTATAGGGGGGATGCACTCTTGCGCCTTCGCCCCTTCCTTTCGCGCAGGTTATGGTCAGGTCATAACGCTAGATAAGGGAACTGGACATGATCGCTCGAACTCTCAGCAAGACCATCACCGCTGCCGCACTCACAATCGGCCTTGCCTCTGCGGTGGTCGCCCAAGACGAAGAAGCAGTGCTTAATGTGACGCTGGCCGAAGAAACTCACAGCTTTACGCTATCGGACCTTAAGTCGATGCCGGTCTCCCGCTTTGAGACGACAACCATCTGGACCGATGGCGCGCAGGCGTTTGAAGGCGTCTCTCTTAAGCACCTGTTTGAGACCCTAAACGTCGATGAGGGAACGATTACCGCAACGGCGATCAATGACTACGCCGTGGAAATCCCGATGTCCGACGCCGGCGAGGATGGCCCGATCATCGCCTACCACACTAACGGTGAAGAGATGTCGCGCCGGGATAAAGGGCCGCTCTGGGTTGTGTACCCCTATGACAGCGACATCGCCTACCAGACTGAACTGGTCTACAGCCGGTCGATCTGGCAGCTTGACCGAATTAGTGTCGAGTAATTGAAAATGGTTCAGAGGGCCCAGATGAACGACGCAGGAAGAGTTGGGCCAACAGGGGCCAGAAGCCGGCAGGTTCTGATGCTCATCCTTGTTGTAGGGATGAGTATCGCCGCCTATCTGGCCTATAACATCTGGGATCGGATTCAGGCGCTTGATAGTGCGCAGCAGGATCACGCCGAATGGGTTTTTACCCAAATTGAGATTGAGTTTCTCAAGACAGACCGTGCGTTGGCCGAGGCACAATCCGCCACGCCGGAAGCACTGGATGAGCTTCGCAAACGGTTCGACATCTTCTACAGCCGCGTTCTTTTGGCCGAGCGGGTACGCAACAATGCCGAGGCCAAGCCGCAGATCCGCGAGTTGCGGGTTCTACTCGATAGTTTCTTGCCGACGATTGATGGCACGGATGCCGAACTGGCCGCCGCGCTGGGCGATATTGATGGGATGCTGCGCGCAGTAGAGGATATCCCGCGCGAAATTGCTTTGGCTTCCATCGCGATCGCAAGTGAAATGTCCCAAAACGAACGCCATGAAATTGTGCGCCTGATCGAAGTGATGGCGGCGATTGTATTGATTGTCACCTTGGCATTGGTTGGCGCTGTTTATCGCCTGTCGCGGCAGGCCAGCCGATTGAACAGCACGTCGCAGATGGTCGAAGAAAACCACCTGCGCCTCGCCACGACACTCCAAGCCTCATTGGACGCTATCGTGGTGATCAACGCGCAGGGAGAGATCGAAGATTTTAACGGGTCAGCTGAAGAGATATTTGGGATCACCCATGAGGCGGCAAAGGGCAGTGACTATATCAGTCTGCTGATTCCCCCTGCTGACCGTATGGCGCACCGCGAACGCCTTATGAAATTCCGCCAAACTGGTGAGACGGAGGTGGCTGACAAAGGCCGACGCGAATTCGAGATGATCGACCAACACGGTCGCATTTTCCCTGTAGAGATGTCCGTCTCGCAATCGCCGTCGGCGCAGGGGTCGCTTTTCATCGCCTATATTCGTGACATTACCGAAAAGCGTCTGCGCGAAGCCGAAATCATCGCCGCACGTGATGAGGCCTTGGACGCCTATCAAGAAAAATCACGTTTCTTCGCCATGATGAGCCATGAGATGCGCACCCCGCTCAATGGTGTGATCTCTGCTTTGCAATTGTTGCTGGATGATAGGCTTGATGATGAGCAGAAACGCTATCTTGATGCGGCAATGACCTCGGGGGAAATTCTGCTGGGGCATATTAATGACGTGCTAGCGATTGAGCGCAGCGAGGCGGGGACATATGAACAGGTGCGGCAGGCCTGCGATATGACCGCGCTGATGGCGGGGATCATCAACACGATGGAGCCTCTGGCCGAAGCTGGCGGCACCCGGCTGCATCTTGATCTGACAAAGCTGGACGATAAATCTATCGTCACCGATCCTCGGGCGATCCAGCAGGTGCTGGTCAATCTACTAAGCAACGCGATCAAGTTCAGCCCCGGCGGCGATGTGACGCTAAGAGGGTGGTTCGCAAAGGCAGACGCGGGGGAGGAATTTCTCCTGCAGGTCGAAGATGACGGTTCTGGAATCCCGGCCGATGATATTGATCGTATCTTCGAAGATTTCGTTTCGCTCGACAGCCGGTATGAGCGCCGAACCGGGGGCACCGGGCTGGGGCTTGGAATCGTGCGCCGGTTGGTGAAACGGTTGGGCGGCGAGATCACCTGCGAGTCCACGGTGGGGGAGGGGACAAGCTTCACCCTGCGCCTGCCGGTGGAACTCGCTGTGATGGTAGAGACCTGCTGTGATGAGACGATTGATGTGCATAACAAACGTGTTGAGCAGGCCCCAGCACAACGGCTGAACCTTTTGTTGGTGGATGATAATGAGATCAACCGCGAGCTTATCAAAGCGATGCTCGAGCGGATCGGCCATGATGTCACCCTGGCGACCGGGGGGCGCGAAGCGATTGATATCGCGGAAGGCGCAACTTTCGACGCGATTTTGATGGATATCTCTATGCCAGAGGTGAATGGCATTCAGGCGACAAAGGCAATTCTATCCGGCAGTGGCCCGAACCACGCGACGCCGATTATTGCCGTAACGGCCCATGCCATGCCCAAAGAGCGCGAGGAGTTTAGTGCAGTCGGCATGTCGGGTTTCTTGCAAAAGCCCTTGGATATGAAAGTGTTGCGCGCTGAATTGCGAGAGGTTCAGGTGCGCACGGCTATGCTTGAAAAGGCGTTGCGAAAACAGGCGCAAAGTGTGCCATCACCAATTCAGGGGAAATCCGCGAAACGCCCGTTGTTGAACGACCAACAGATGGTAGATTTGATCGACCTGCTGGGCGAAGAGAAACTGCGCGAACGGGTTCAAAAGCTGTCCGATCAGGTCGCGGATGATCTGCCAGCCCTGATGGCGGCCGACGCCTTGCCTGATCTACAGGCGCGTGCCCACGCCATGGCCGGGATGTGCGGGATGCTCGGAGCGGATCGGCTCCATGGGTTGCTCAAAGAGATCGAGACCGCATGCAAGACCGACAAACCCGAAGAGGCACGCGGCCTATGCAATGCTTTGCCGGATACGTGGAACGCCACAGAGGCGGCGATGCAGGCGCAGGTTGGTCCCTGAGAACGGGAACCAATCCAAGCACATTGTAACCTATCCTTAAGGCTAGCCCGATTATACCCCCGCTGAAATGCAACAGCGCGCGGCACGGACTATGTTGAGATGTACCCGCCAATCGACGGGTCTGCATGAAGGCATCGTTGACCAGTTCAATGACCGCTCCCCTAAGCTGACAGTCGGCTTTTTCGACCGATCTGTCTGAAAAATGCTTCGGCGCGCGGGCCTTCTCAGGAGCTGCTACCCGTTCCCCCACCCCAGGGAGCGGCTCCTTGATTGTCTTGCAGCGATGCGCCCCTCCGGCTTTCTCCATCCCTCCCCTCGGGGGAAGGCCGGGGGCGCATTCGACGAGGTTTGTCAGGACTTTCACCTATCCTCAAGTATATCGCGCTATCCACTGGGCTGTTGAGTCTGATCGAATGCACCTTCGTCTTGAGGACGGAAATTCACGATAAAGGTAGGGAAAATTAAGCTCGTTACATCGTTTGGGTGCCTGTTTCTGCGGATTCAATGGCCGGGACCGAAAGGTATATTGTGAAACATCTTCATTGTCGGAAAATGCTGTGCGGCGTTTCCTTAGCCGTTTGCGCCACAGTCGCCATGACAGCCGCGGAAGCCGGGGATTTCTCTATCGATTGGTCGACATTCGACTGGCCCGCAGGATTTGCCGGGCCGTTGGTGCGAACCCTAGATGATCAATACGGCTTTGAGATTGATGCGACCGTAGAGATGACAGGGTCGCTGCGCTCCTATAGTACTGATGCGCAGGGCAACCCGATTTTTAGCCCGGATGACGTAGACATTTTCGGCGGCGGCGTGGAATCTTTGGTTGTCATCGGCGATGCCGCGCCGAACGCGGGGCGGCGCGGGGATGACAGGATCACTGCCAGCGTAACGGCAAGCTCTGGCGGAGTGGCGTTTCAGGTTGACAACTTATTGGTCGACATTCTCGACATGGATGCCTCTGATGCGCACAGCACGGCCGACCGGTGCGACTTCGTCACCGCCTTTGGTGACAACGGCAATCCGAGTATTAGCACGCTAGGCCCCGCGCCCACCGTGGTTGTTGGCCCTGGTCTAGGCTCTGGCGATACGGGGCTGCTGAATGCAAATGAGGCGCAGTGTTTGTTCATTGACGGGAGCGCCGTTCTTTCTCCTACATCCAATAACGATTCGAACGGGTCGATCCGGCTGACCTATCCCGATGCAACCTCGCGGATCGAAATTTGGTACGATGAAAGCATCGGTGAGGTGCGCAGCTACTACAATCCTGTGACGCTGCCCTACAATGCGGGCGCGCGCGGGATTGGCATTTTTGCGGAGGTGAATTTCACCACGGATCAGACCATCGGCCTTACGCGTTTCACCAGCCCGCTGTCTGCGCTGCAAGGCAATACGATTACCTTTATCTATGAGGTGACGAACACGGGCGAGCTGCCCTTTAACCCGAACCAAGATGTGGTGATCCAAGACAGTCTTGTGGGAACGGTCACTTGCCCTGCGATCACCGCGCCCGTGGCACCCGGTGGCACGGTAACCTGTACGGCGGAATATACTGTTACGGCGGCTGATGCGTTGTCGGGTGCGGTCGATAGCACGGCCACGGCAGGGATTGGCGCAATTGGTACGCCTTTCGTATCCCGCCTTCAATCCAACCCAGAGAATGCCAGCATCGTCGCCAATGTTCTGTCGACCGATACGGGGCCGCAAACCTGTACGCCGCAATCCGTCTTTGGGCAGCCGCGCACCCAATTGGCAGGGGCGGGGAGCGCCTTCGCGCTGACCACCTCAGACATCTTCGTTTATGACAATGTCACCACAGACATTAACGGTAACGATTTGGATGTCGTGTTTCAGGCGACACAAATTAGTAACGCCATAAACATCAATATCGACGGGTCGCTCGAAGCGCGGATGACGCCGATCGACAATGGCTTTGTCACCTACCGGCTACGTCTTGTCCAAGACGGCAGTGCGACCCCGTCCAATCCTCAAGGGACGCCGGTCGAGCAAAGCCGCATCAACGGTGTGATCATTCAGCAGACGGACGTGGACAGCCGCGGCACAACGGATGACAGTTCTGACGTTGTTGGCCCTTTGCTTGCGCCCGATGGAATTTCATATTTTCACACCGCACCTCTGGCCTCATTCCCGGCCAATGGGCAGGCCATCACGATGGACCCCGCCAAGACCGGCGATCCGACCAATTGGATTGATGAGCCGAATGAGAGCAGTTTCGACAACTATGTGACCTATGAATACGGCACCTTTACGGAAGGAGAATTCATTCACGGCTATACCGGAACTTCGCAAAATGATGCGGCGCGCGGTTCTTCGATCCGGCTCTGCGCGGTGACGAATACCTCGGCCAGCGTGGTGGCGGGCGACGATGACTATACGGCGACCCCCCTTAACAGCTTGCTGGGCGGCACCGCCGGAGAGGTCATGTCCAACGACACGATCAACGGCTTGCCAGCCGCATTCCCAACCGCAACGCTGGATGTCCTGACCGAGGCCGTGCCTCAAAACACCGGCGACCCGGTGCCCGTACTTGAGACACAAGGCGCAGATGCGGGTCGGGTGATCGTTCCGCCCGGCGTGCCTTCTGGCACCTATGAGATCGAGTATGAGCTTTGCGATAACCTAGACCTCACGCAATGTGACCGGGCGCGGGTAATCATCGCTGTCTTTGATGGCTTGGGCGTCGATTTTGGCGATGCGCCGATTTCATATCTGACGGCGTCCCATGGGGTAAGCGATACGCCCCTCATCTACCTTGGAAGCGTTCCGCCAGATATTGAACTGGTGGCACAATCTGACGCTTCGGCCACGGCGGATGACTTGCTGGATACTGATGACGAAGATGCGGTGGTTTTCCCTGTAATGACCCAAGGTGTGATCAGCACGCTCAACGTTCCGGTCACCGGTGCGGGCTACCTTCAGGCGTGGATCGACTTTAACGGGGATGGGGTTTTCGAAGGCTCCTTTGGCGAAAACATCGCAAGTGATCTGCGCGACGATGGCACCGGGTTCGATGACGTAGCGGGCGATGGCGTGATCCAGATCGACGTGAGCGTGCCCAGCGACGCTACCACTTCCACCACTTTCGCACGCTTCCGTTATTCTTCCGAGGCCGGGTTGCCTGTCGCCAGTTTTGCCGTCGACGGCGAGGTCGAGGATTACTCGCTTGTGATCGCGGCTGCCGATCTGGTGGACCGGGGTGATGCCCCTGCAAGCTATGGCGAACCGCGTCACATCATTGCGCCGGACATCTATCTTGGCGGTGGGTTGCCCGATTCCGAGACTGAAACCATGTATAGCGCTAACGCGGATGGGGACGATCTTGATGGGATTGACGATGAGGATTCCATCGCCGTCTTCCCGGTGCTTGAGGCAGGCACGATCGTGCCGCTGACCATTCAAACTCATGAGACGTTAAGTGTGCAGCTTGCCCTTGGCATACCTGTGACCGAAGGCATCACAAACCTTCAGGTGTGGATCGACTTCAACCAGAACAATGTCTTTGACCCGACCGAACAGGTTGCCGTCAACTTCCGCGATGGTGGTCTTGGCGATACTGATGGCAGCTTCAATAACCAGATCACCCTGAATATCCCGGTGCCTGCGGACGTCGGCAATGGCACCAGCTTTGCGCGCGTCCGTTGGTCGACTTCAAGCGCGCTAACCCAAGACCCGTTCAGCGGTTTGAACTTCGATGGGGAGGTCGAGGATTACCTTGTGACCCTCGTCAACCTGCTTCCGCAAGGCGCGATAGAAGGCACACTTTACGAAGACGCCGACAGTTCTGGCAGCCGCGATGGGGCGGAAACCACACTGCCTGCTGGCATTGGCGTGACGCTTTTCGATGATGCGGGCACCCCGGTTGATCCTGCGGATGACACGGTTGTCGGGACCACCGAAACCGATGCAGCGGGGGCCTATCTGTTCAGCAATCTTGACCCGGCGCGTGGCTATTTGGTGGAAGTGGATGAGACCGACCCCGAGATTCCTGCGGGGCTGCTCCTGACCACTGGCAACCCGATCGCAAGTCTTGCGGTTGATATCGGAAGCGGCAGCGCCGTCAGCTATGACTTTGGGTTTGAAAATGCGCCGACAGAGGCCGATCTGGCGCTCGCTCAGACCATCCTGCACGCCGGGGACGGTACGCCCGCGACCGAGGCAGCGGCGGGGGATGCGTTGGATATTGTGCTGACCCTATCGAACAGTGGTCCCGGCAGCCCGTCAGATGTTCGCGTGCTTGATCTGATCCCTGATGGCTTTGCCTATGTCTCTGATGATGCGGCGGCACAGGGCGATAGTTATGACCCCGCGACCGGGGTGTGGTTGCTCGGCGATGTTCTTGCGGGCAGCAGCCATAGTCTGACGATCCGCGTGACAATGCAGAGCGATGGGACATATGAAAATCAGGCAGAGATCATTGGCAGCTCGCTGATCGACCTAGACAGTGATCCCGACACCGGCGCGCTGGTGGATGATCTGGGCGACGGGTTGGCGGACGATGATGAGGCCCGCGCCAGCGTGACCCTTAGCACAACCGGACCCGTCCTTTCAGGTACAGTCTTTTTTGACATCGGTGCCAGCGGCGCGGCCTATGACGGGACGCAGCAGAGCGGTGAACAGGGCACAGATCGCGCCGAAGTGCAGATATTTGATGCGGGAGGCGTGTTGCTTGCTACGCCCGCCATGGCGGCGGATGGCATGTGGCGCGCGACATTGCCTGATGGGTATAGCGGTGCGGTCACCGTCACAGCGTTGCCCGGCGGCGGCCTGTTGAACGTGTCAGAGGGCGACGCCGCACTGCCGGGGCTGGTCAACAGTGACCCGCATGATGGCAGCATCACCTTCACACCTGCCGCGGGCACGTCCTATGCTACGCTCGATTTCGGCATGGTCGAAGCGGCCCGGTTGAACCAGTCGCAAGAGCGAACCATCCGAGCCGGGCAGGTCTTGGTGTTGCGGCATGAGTATATCGCCGCCGCACCGGGCAGCGTATCGTTCAATATCGCGGGCGAAGCCTCTACCCCCGACGGGGCATTCTCAACCGCGCTTTACGAAGACACAGATTGCGACGGTACAGCCGATCAAGCGATCACCGGACCGCTGCCAACCGATGCGGGCACGCTGATTTGCGTGCTGGCAAGGGTCACTGCCTCAGGTGCCGCGACGCAGGGATCGACCTATCGTTTCGACCTTTTGGCCGATACCAGCTATGGTGCCAGCGGGTTGAGCCAGCGAAACGACAACACTGATCGGCTGGTGGTAGAGGCGGCCCAAGGCACGCTGCAACTGACCAAAACCGTCCGTAATGTGACCCAAGGCAGCCCCGAAGGGGTCAGCAACGGTGCCTCTGCCGGGGATGTGCTGGAATACCGCATCTATGTCGAAACCGTCGGCACCGTGCCCGCGCGTGATATCGTCGTCTACGACAGAACGCCGCCCTATACTGCGCTGTCATCTGCGGTGCCCAGCCCGATTACATTGGCCGATGGTGTGGAGTGCACGCTGGATGAACCACTGGCAAATGCGCCGGGCTATGATGGTGCATTGCGCTGGTCCTGCACGGGGGTGCTGCAACCGGGCGCGCAGGGATTTGTTGCCTTCGAAGTCAGCATTCAATAGCCAAAACACGGGCCGCTTTTGCGGGCGGCCCTGCACCCTCCAGATCCCTAATCCGACGATGTGCCCTGTTGCATCCCCGCGCGCTGCGGCTTAACACGCAATAGTTTACTAAAAGAATCGGATTAAAGGGGGCCAAAGTGCTCAGAACTTTGTCAATCATTTGTGTGGCTTTTGGCGCGACTGCGGCCATGGCGCAGGACTTTCCCGTCACCGTTGAACACGCCTTTGGCGAAACGGTTGTCGCAGAGCGCCCCGAGCGTGTGGCTTCGGTTGGTTGGGCCAACCACGAAGTGCCCTTGGCCCTCGGCATTGTCCCGGTCGGATTCGCGCGCGCCTCCTGGGGCGATGACGATGGCGATGGGTTGCTGCCATGGGTGACCGAAGCGCTCGACGAATTGGGCGCTGAGGTGCCAACGCTTTTCGACGAGGGCGACGGTATTGACTTCGAAGCCGTGGCCAGCACCCAGCCTGATGTGATCCTCGCCGCATATTCCGGTCTGTCCCAATCCGACTATGAAACGCTAAGCCGTATCGCACCGGTTATCGCCTATCCCGAAGCGGCGTGGACAACCACATGGCGCGAGATGATCCGCCAGAATGCTGCGGGCCTTGGCATGGCCGAGGAGGGCGACGCGATGGTCGCCGAAATCGAAACACGCATCGAAACCGCCCGCGCAGAGCATCCTGAACTGGCAGGCAAAACCGGCATGTTCGTAACTCACCTTGATCCGCGTGACCTCAGCACCATCGGTTTTTATGCTGCCGCCGACCAGCGCGTGCAATTCCTGACCGATATTGGCATGGCCACACCCCAAGCGGTGCGTGACGCCAGTGAGGCAGGAAAATATTCAGGCCGCGTCAGTGCAGAACGGATCGACCTATTTGAAGACGTGGACGTGGTGGTCACCTATGGCAATCAGGCACGGTTGGATGAGCTGACGAAGAACCCGTTGATCGCGCGGTTTCCGGCGGTTGCCCGTGGGTCGGTCGTACTGCTAGCGAATGATCCAATGGGCACCGCTGCCAACCCGACGCCGCTGTCGATTGACTATGTGCTCGACGATTACCTCGCGCGTCTGAGCGCCGCAGCCACGCGCAGCGAATAATGCAGGTGCAGCGCCCCCAACGGTTGGCAGGCTTTGCGCTTTTGCTCGGCCTTTTGGCTCTGATGACGGGCCTGTCGCTGACCGTGGGCGCGCGTTCTGTCCCATGGGCTGAGATCTGGGCGGGGATAACCGGCCAGATCGAAACCATCGGGGCTGCGGCGGTTGCAGTGCGGATGCCGCGCACGGCGTTGGCCATATTGGCGGGTGCCGCGCTTGGCCTTGCGGGGGCGGTGATGCAGGGCATCAGCCGCAATCCGCTGGCCGATCCGGGCATCTTAGGTGTCAACGCGGGGGCGGCGCTGTTTGTCGTTGTGGGCATCGCTTGGTTCGACATCAGCGGCGCGCATAGTTATCTGTGGCTCGGGATCGCCGGGGCGGGGGTGACGGCGGTCTTCGTCTATCTGATCGGCTCAGCCGGGCAGGGCGGGGCGACGCCGCTGAAACTCACCCTTGCGGGCACGGCGACCTCGGTCGCGGTATCGGCCTTTATCATCGCGGTAGTGCTACCGCGCAACGATATCGCGGGTTCTGTGCAATCTTGGCAGGTCGGCGGTGTTGGCGGTGCAAGTTTCGAGACACTTTTGCCTGCCGTGCCCTTTGCCTTGGTCGGCTTGCTACTAAGCCTTGCGTCGGCCCGCGTTCTGAATGCGCTGGCTCTGGGCGAAGAGCTTGCCACTGGCCTTGGTCAAAGCGTCGCCTTGGGGCGCCTTATGGCTGCGGCGGGGGCGGTGATCCTATGTGGCACGGCGACGGCGCTTTGCGGGCCGATTGGCTTTGTCGGGCTGGTGGTGCCGCATCTGTGCCGGATGATTGCCGGGGTGGATTACAAGCTGGTGCTGCCGCTGTCGGCGCTGGCAGGCGCCTCGATGTTGGGGCTGTCGGATGTGCTTGGCCGTATCGTCGCGCGGCCGAATGAATTGGACGTTGGTATTGTTACCGCCTTTGTCGGCGCGCCCTTCTTTATCTGGACGGTGCGCAATCACAGGATGCGCGGGTTATGAGTGATATGAGCCTTGCCGCCCCTCTGGTGCCCCGCAAAGCAGGCACGCGTCGCCTTCAGGTATTGGTGTTTCTGGCAGCGCTGGTGTTGGGCCTTGTCTTGCTGACACTCAGCTGCGGGCGCGGCTGTCTGGCACCGGGCGATGTTGTGGCCGCGCTGACCGGTACGCCGGGGGCCAATGCATCTTTCGTGGTGTCCGAGCTGCGATTGCCCCGTGCGGTGATGGGGTTGCTGGCGGGGTTCAGTTTTGGCTTGGGCGGGGTGGCGTTTCAGATCATGCTGCGCAACCCGCTGGCCAGCCCTGACATCATTGGCATCAGCGCCAGCGCGGGCGCGGCGGCGGTCTTTGCCATTGTTATTCTGGCCTTCGATGGCTGGCTTGTGTCGCTTGTCGCGGTGCTAGCGGGATTGGGCGTGGCCGCCATGATTTGGGCTCTGTCGTCGCGCCGGGGTGCTGCTGGTGCGCGGTTGATTCTGATCGGGATCGGCGTCTCGGCCATGCTCGACAGTGTGACGGCCTATGTCCTGCTAGAGGCCCCTGCGTGGGACCGTGCCGAGGCGATGCGCTGGCTGACCGGCAGCCTGAATGGCGTGCAACTGGTGCAGGCGTTGCCCGTGGCCGGGGCGCTGCTGGTGTTTGGCGGGCTTTTGGCCTGCACCGCCCGTGATCTGGAGGTGCTGCGTCTTGGCGATGACACCGCCGAAGCGCTTGGTGTCCGGTCGGATGTCACGCGGCTAAGGGTTACGCTTGCGGCTGTGGGGCTTGTGGCCATCGCCACGTCGGCCACCGGGCCAATCGCATTCGTTGCCTTTCTGTCTGGCCCCATCGCAGCACGGCTTTTGCCGGGCTCGCGCGGCTTGCTTTTGGGGGCCGGACTGGTGGGCGCTGTGCTCGTCATCGCTGGGGATTACGCAGGGCAGTTCCTATTGCCCGCGCGCCTGCCTGTGGGTGTCATCACTGGCGCGATCGGCGCGCCGTTCCTTTTATATCTCATCGTTCGCGCCAATAGAAATGGGGGCACATTATGACCCACGATCACCGTCTCGAAACGCGCAATCTGGGCGCAGGTTATGAAAAGCGTATCATTCTGGAGGATGTCTCCCTTACCGTTCCAGCGGGTAAGATCACGGCGATCGTGGGGGGCAATGCGTCGGGCAAATCGACGCTATTGCGGACGCTGGCGCGTATTTTACAGCCGAAATCCGGTGCGGTGCTGCTTGATGGGCAGTCGGTTCACCGCATGAAATCGCGTAAGTTGGCCCAAGTCATGGGGTTGCTGCCGCAATCGCCCATCGCGCCTGAGGGCATTGCCGTGGCTGATCTGGTCGGGCGCGGGCGGCATCCGCATCAGGGGCTGTTTTCGCGCTGGTCGGCAGAGGATGACAGCGCCGTGGCCCGCGCGCTGTCCGCGACCGGGACCGAAGAGCTGGCTGAGCGAGACCTTGATACGCTTTCAGGCGGGCAACGTCAGCGTGTCTGGATCGCCATGGCGCTGGCACAAGAGACCGATCTGCTGCTGTTGGATGAGCCGACCACCTTCTTGGACGTGGCGCATCAGATCGAAGTTCTGGACCTTTTGGTCGACCTTAACACCGCGCAGGGCACAACAATCATCATGGTGTTGCACGATCTCAACCTTGCTGCTCGCTATGCCGATCACCTGATCGCCGTGGGCGATGGCGGCATCCGTGCCGAGGGGCCGCCCGCTGACGTTCTAACAGAGGAGATGGTGAAAACTGTCTTCGGCCTTTCGTGCCGTATCGTCAGCGACCCCGTCTCGCAGACCCCCTGCATGGTGCCGATTGGGCGCCATAAAACTGTGCATTCCCACAAAGATGCCGCAGCCTGAGAATAACTTACTAAATTAGTCAGATTGACTCTGGCGCTCTCCGTATCATAGGCGTAAGGGAATCCCGACTGATTAACTAGGTTATTACGGAGACCGCCATGTCCTCTTCAAAATTCACTCATCTTCAACTGGGGCGCGGCTCTATCAAAACGGCGCTTTTGTGTTGCACGGCACTGGTGCCCGGCGCGCTATCCGCGCAAGAGACGTACCAATTGGATGATGTGATCCTTGAGGCAAGCGCTCAAAACTCGGGCGCGGCGGATGCGGAAACGGTTGTCGCCAACGAACTCAGCAGCGGCGGCAAGCTTTCGGGTGAGATCATCAACATCCCGGCCAGTGTCTCAGTCATCACCAGCCGCGAGATCGAAGCCCGCGGCGCGGACAGCGTGGAGCAGGTGTTGAACTACACCGCCGGTGCCACCACGGACAGCTATGGCGCGGATGACCGGTTTGACTATTTCATCCTGCGCGGGTTCGAGGCCTATACCTACCGTGACGGCCTGACGCTGGGTGCAAACTTTGGTGCCGTCCGGGAAGAGCCTTTTGCCTTTGAACGTGTTGAAGTCATCAAGGGCGCGTCTTCCTCGACCTTTGGTCTGTCGGACCCCGGCGGCTCGGTCAACTATGTTACCAAAAGACCGCGCGCCGAACGTTTCGGCACCGTCTACACATCGGTGGATTCTTACGGCAGCTTGGAAACCGGCGTAGATTTCGGCGACACATTGGATGAAGAGGGCACGCTTAGTTATCGCTTCACCGGTCTTCTGCGCAACGGTGAACTGGAATATCCCTATTCCGAGAATGATGAGTTGTTCGCGATGGGTGGCCTGACATGGCGGCCCTCCGATGCGTCAGAACTGACCGTGATCGTCGACCATCTTGACCGCGATTCAGTACCGGGCAGCGGTGGCTTCCCAGCGGGCGGCGATTTCGACCGCGGCGACGTGTTCTATGGCGAGCCTGACTACAACTATCGCGGCACCGACCGGACGACCGTCTCTGTGCTGGGCACGCATGACTTTGGCAATGGGCTGAGTTTTGGCGGCACCCTGCGCTATAGCGATAGTGAAGACGACTTTGGCTATGCCTACGTCAGCGATGGCACCCCGGATGATGACACCGTGGATCGCGCGTTCTTTGCCAGCGATGGCACCAGCGAGAACATGATCTCTGACTTGCATTTGACTTACGAAGGGTTCTTTGGCGGGGCGGCCAGCACCACCACTGCGGGGGTCGAATTCTCTTGGTCCGATGACACAGACAAACGCTATTACGGTGCGGCACCTTCGGTTGATCTAGACAATCCAACCTACACTGGTCGCCCAACTGACGTTCCGATGTTTGCCGACCTCGACACCGAAACAGAAGGCAAGGCGCTTTATGTCCAGCAAGAGCTGAACTGGAACGAGCGTTTCATCGCTTCTTTCGGCCTGCGCCATGACTGGATCGATGTAACCGAGACGAATAACCTTGCGGGTACGGTCCAGACAAACGACATCAGCGAAACGACAGGCCGGGCGGGCCTGACCTATAAGATCAAACCGAATATCGCGGTCTTTGGGAACTACGCGCAGTCGGTCGTGCCTGCAGGCTTTGGCGTTGAACCGGAAGAAGGCGAGCAGTTCGAACTGGGCACCAAATGGCAACCGGCGGGCACCAATGCACTGTTGACAGCCTCGGTCTATGACCTGTCGAAAAGCAACATCACCCGCACCAACCCGGCGACCAACCTGCCGGAAACCATTGGTGAGATCGGCGTGCGCGGTATTGATCTGGAAGCCAAGGCCGAGGTCGGTGCCTATACCCTCACCGCCGCCTACAGCTATCTGGATGCCGAGATCAAAGAAAACGGGACATCCGGCAACGTCGGTAATCGCCCCGGTCTGGTGCCTGAGAATGTCGCCTCGATCTGGGCCAGCCGGACGTGGGAAAACCTCGGCCGCGGTGATCTGACTGTCGGTCTGGGCGCGCGGTTCAACAGTGGCTATTACTACAGCGACAGCAACACCGCAGGCGACACTGGCAGCTTTGTCGTTGTGGATGCCGCAGTGACCTATGACCTGTCCGAGCAGACATCGCTTTCGGCCAATGTCACCAACCTGTTTGACGAAAAGCACACCTCCTACGGCGGTTTCTACGCTGATTTCTACAGCCCCGGCCGTGAAGTCACCGTGAAGCTGGCCCACAGCTGGTGAGCCTCAAGCGCGGCACCACCCTCGTGTGCCGCGCTTTTCTTTGACCGGGAGGAGCCACAGATGACCATCGCCAAAGCCAAGACCACAATCCCCCTCGACGCCCCTCAGGAGATGCTCTCGCAGATCCTGTCGCATCTCGTCGATGATCACGGCATGGTTTTCCGCGCCAAAGGGGCGACCGGCCATGTGTTTGAACAAGACGGCTATCGCGTGGAATTTGACCTTCGCCCGGGCAAGTTGGAAGTGAACCTCCAAGCGCCCGGTGAAAACGCCATGCAATTCTCGAAAGAGGGCATGGTGCATCATGTTGCAGAATTTGATCCGCTGCTGGCCGAGCGTATCCGCTGGCAAGGTATAACGCAGGAGGCGGGTGTCGCGCCGCAGAACTTCCGGTTGCTGACCGTCCTCAACAGCGAAGTTCTTTTTGAGGGGATGCAGCGTGTCACCCTGCATTACCCTGACATTGCAACACTTGCGGCGCAGGGGCTGCATCTGCGGCTGATCCTACCGCGCCATCCCAGCCGCACGCCGGTTTGGCCCGTGATGGGTGCAAATGGCGCGCCGGTCTGGCCCAAAGGCGCGGATGAGCTGCACGCGCGCTATGTCACGTTGAAGAACATCCGCCCAGAGACCGAAGAGGTCGACATCGACGTGGTGCGCCATGGCTCTGGTCTGATTTCGCAATGGGCGCAGAACGCGATTGCGGGCCAAAAGATTGGTGCCATGGGCCCGGTGGGGATCAGCGCCTTGCCGTCAGCGTCTTCGTATTTTTTAGCCGCAGATGGCACGGGCCTGCCCGCCGTTGCGCAGCTTTTGGCGCGTTTGCCAGAGGGTGCCGTGGGCGATGTGGTGGCCGCCCTGCCGCGCGGTGTGTCCTATCGAGACTACCTGCCAAAGACCAAGTTGCGCGTTCACGCCCTGCCACCGGCAGAATTCGAAACTGCTGTTCTTGGTCACGCGCAGGCGCTGACTGATGACGGTTTGGGCTATGCCTTTTTTGCCGGAGAGTTTCAGAACGCCCAGCAGTTGCGCGGCCATTTCAAAAGCGCGCTCGGCATGGATAAGACCCGGCAGATTTGCACAGCTTACTGGCGTCGGGACTGAGCGCGGCTTAGCTCCACGGTCCTGCGTCGCCGCGTCTTCCGCTCTTAGGAATGCGGCTGCTGCTGGTAGGTTGGGGGCTTGGCTCCCGCACCGGGGGTGCGGTGGGCGTCATCGCCCGCAGGGCAGCGATGCGGTTCTCGGTCGCGGGGTGGGTGGCGAAGAGGCTGTCATGCTTATGCGCGTGCAATGGGTTAATGATGAACATATGCGCCGTGGCCGGGTTCCGCTCTGCGGCGTGATTGTCGATCCGCGCGGCGCCCATCGCGATCTTCTCAAGCGCGGAGGCCAGCCAAAGCGGGTGACCGCAGATCTCTGCCCCGGCCTTGTCCGCTGCATACTCCCGCGTCCGGCTGATCGCCATCTGCACCAATGCTGCGGCCATGGGGGCGAGGAACATCATCATCAGCGTGCCGATCATGCCCATCCGCTCCCGCGCCCCGCCGAAAAACATCGCAAAGTTCGCCAGCATCGAAATCGCACCGGCGAAAGTCGCGGTCACGGTCATGATCGCGGTGTCGTGGTTTCGAATATGCGCCAGCTCATGCGCGATAACACCCGCTAGTTCTTCGCGGCTGAGACTTTGCATTAGCCCTTTGGTGACCGCGACGGCTGCATTGGCCGGATTGCGCCCGGTGGCGAATGCGTTGGGCTGGGGCGTGTCGATCAGATAGACCTTGGGCTCGGGCAGGCCCGCATTCCGGGCAAGCTCAGCCGTCATGGCATATAGCCCTGCGCGGTCCCCCGGCGAGACGGGCTGCGCATTGTGCATCTTGAGCACCATGCGGTCGGAATTCCACCACGTGAAGGCGTTCATCCCTGCCGCCACCACGAGCGCGATCAGCGCGCCACCTGACCCGCCAATCAAATAGCCAACCCCCATGAAAAGCGCGGTCATCGCCGCCATCAGCATCGCTGTCTTTACATAGCCCATTTTGGTCTCTCGCGGTTGTCCGTTGTAAAGGAAATATGGGTCGATTTTCGCAGGGTGCAAGGCAGGCGGCGGCAGAGCGGCTAGTCGTCGAGATCACCGTCATCGGGTGTCGTGTGCAGGTAGATATGGCCGATCTTGCGGATCAGTGGAATGTTCACAAAGGCAACGATGGCTGCAGCAATCCCAAGACGGCTGAGGACGCTCAGCGGCATGGGGTCGTCTCCTTTGGCATAAATCAGCACCACGAAGGTCACCACCAGAAACCAGATGGCAAGGCTTGTCAGCAGGCGGCGCATGGGGTGTTTTGGTAGGTCAGTCATGGCCGCCTCAGATTGCACGCTCCTCCGCACTATTCCGAGGGCGTGGGTAATCTGCAAGGGCGATCTATAAGGCGGCCCCGGATGAAAACCCGTGGGCCGCCTGCGTGTTACTGGCTCGCCATCCCCGCCAGCATCGCGGACATGGCGACGAGATGGACCAGCGTAATCGCCCGATCGTTCCAAAGCACCCCGACGATCAACCAACCCAGAACCCCCACCACAAAGAGGTAGAGGTTCCATGGCGTCCAGCCAAAGCCGGTGGCGGCATAGCCAAGGATCTGGATCACCGAAGCCACCCATTTGACCCAGAACGCTAGGCGCGCCGGGGCTGCGCGCGCGATCGCCTCAGACGCCACGGGTCAGCCCGCCGTCGATGCGCCAGTTCTGCCCGGTGACATAGGCGCCGCCTTCGGAGGCGAGCCAGCCGATCAGCGAAGACACTTCAGCCTCGGTGCCATAGCGCCCCATGGGAATGCGCGCCCGGCGGTCTTCGGTCTCGGGCAGACTGTCGATAAACCCCGGCAGGACGTTGTTCATACGAATGTTCTGGCCCGCGTATTGATCTGCGTAGAGCTTGGTGAAACCCGCGAGACCGGCGCGGAAGACGCCGGAGGTGGGGAAGAGCGGATCCGGCTCAAAGGTGGCAAATGTTGAGATATTGATAATCGCGCCGCCGCCCTGCGCCGCCATGATCGGCGTCACCAGACGCGTGGGACGGATCACGTTCATCAAGTAGACATCCAGACCGCCGTGCCAATCTTCGTCGGTCATCTCAAGAATGTCGCCCTTCGGCCCGTGTCCGGCAGAGTTCACCAGCACATCGACGCGGCCCCAGCGGTCCATCGCGCCGTCCACCAATTGGGCCAGCGCCTCTTGCGACTGGTTCGAGCCGGTGATGCCAAAGCCGCCCAATTCTGTGCCGAGCGCCTCTCCCTTGCCGGAGGAGGAAAGCACGCCGACCTTGAAGCCATCAGCGGCCAGTTTGCGGGCCGCACCCGCGCCCATGCCGCTGCCGCCTGCTGTCACAAGTGCTACTTTTTCTGCTGTCATCGGATATGCTCCTTATGCTGTGCAGCGATTGCGCTGCGGGGATATGTCTTGTTAATTAGGCGTTGAAGGCAGTCGCAACCAGCCAGATGCATTGTCGTATGACTGTAGGAATTCTATTGTGCCCAGTGACGTACCACTGCCGCCCCTGAACGGGCTACGTGCATTTGCCGCGGCGGGGCGGCATATGAACTTCCGCGCGGCTGCGGATGAGTTAGGCGTTACCCAAGGGGCGGTCGCCCAGCAGGTGCGCGGGCTGGAGGATCATCTTGGGCTGCGCCTGTTCCTGCGCGAGCCGCGCGGCCTTGCCTTTACCGAAGAGGGGCGCGCCTATCATGCCTCTGTGTCGCGCGCTTTCGAGCAGTTGGTCGAGGCAACGGACGCCCTACGCAGTGCGCCCGCGCGGGTGACAATCAGCGTGACCCCGACCTTCGCGTCGAAATGGTTGATCCCCCGCCTGTCAGACTTCACCGAAGCCCATCCGGGCATCGATCTGCGCATCACAGCGACAGAGAGGGTGGCGAGCTTTCATGCAGATGGGATCGACCTCGCCGTTCGGCAGGCGCGTCCGCCTTTCGGTGCAAGCCTGCGGGCTGATCTGCTGTTCGCGCAGGAGGTTGTGGCGGTCTGCTCGCCCAGTTTGATTGTTGAGGACGCGCCGTTGAATGCGGCAGGTTTGGCGCGTTTGACCCTGCTGCACGACACGCATGACCTTTGGCCGCGCTATGCGGAAGAAGCATTTGGCAACGCCGCAAAACCGGCGCGGCGGTTGCGGTTCAATCAGACGACACTGAGCCTTGATGCGGCCTTAGCAGGGCAGGGGGTAGCCTTGGCAAGCCGCTTTTTGGTCCAGCGCGATCTTGAGGCGGGGCGATTGGTGCGTCCGGTGTCTCATGTGATGGCGGGCGGCTTGGACTTCTACCTGCTCTCCCCGCGCCAAGGGGTTTCAAGCGCCGGGATTATCGTGCGCGATTGGCTTTGCGCGGTGGCGAAGTGCGAGGCAGGTTAATCCTGCTCGCGGGCTTTGAGGCGCAGGAAGCTATCCTCCCCAGCCAAAACATAGCGCAGGAGCAAAAGCTCAACCTTGGCCGCGTCGCGTTCGACAAAGGCGCGCAGCATGTCGCGTTGAAGATCGACGAGGGTTTCATGCGCGGTGGCGTCGCGCAGGGTTGCCATGCGAACGGCTTGGATTTGCGCCATGTAGCGCAGGATCGTGTCGCGCAGCTCGATATTGGGCACGGCCATGATCCATGTGCGGCGGATGTCTTCCGAGGCGGCGTAGAGGCTCTCAATTTCGCCAGTCTCTAGGGTGCGTTCGGACTGCTCGACCGCGCGGGTGAGGGTGGCGATGTCGTCTTCGGTCAGTTGATTGGTCGCCAGCGCGGCGGCGCGGGGTTCCAGCAGACGGCGCAGTTCGAAAATCTCGCATATCTGGCGCATCGATAGGTTGGGCAGGGTAAAGCCCCGTGTCGTGCTGTCGAGATAGCCCTCATGTGACAGGCGCATCAGGGCATCGCGCACCGGCATCCGCGAGACGTTGAACTCTTCGGCGACGGCGGTATCGACAAAGCGGTCGCCGTGGTTGATCTCCCCCCGCTGAATCCGCCCAAGGAAGATGTCATAGATCTGATCTTTCATGTGGCGCTTGGTGGTGCGGGGCATTCGGACCTCTGAAAAAGTATTCGATTGTGACCCGAGCATGCGCAAGGAATACGCATATGGCTAGGTATAAGTTTGCATACTTGTAAAATTCAATTGAATTCGTATACGAAAGCTGGCAGCCATACTGTGAAACTTGCCGCGTTGCGCGGGGATGTTCACAGGGAGAAAAACATGAATCTGAAGAAAAATCTGATCGTTGGCCTCACCGTTGCGGCCTTCACGGCACTGTCTGGCGTCTCTGCCATGGCGCAGGATGTGCTGAAAATTGGCTCCTACCCGGCAAACCCGCCGTGGGAGTTCAAGAACGAAGCTGGCGAATTTGAAGGCTTTGAGGTCGACATCATCAACGAAGTCGCCGCCCGCCTTGGCAAGACGACCGAGATCACCGGTCTCGATTTTCGCGCGCTGTTTGTCGCCACAGCATCGGGCCGTGTGGATGCGGTCATTTCCTCGCTGACCATCACCGATGAGCGGCTTGAGGCCCAGTCATTCACGCAGCCCTATTTCTCAGGCGCGCTTGGTGTGGGCACAAAGACCGACGCAAGTATCGCTGATTTGGACGGGCTGGAAGGCAAGCGCATCGGCTCCATCGCCACGTCGTTCCCGGAGAACTGGTTGAAGGAGCGTGAGACCGAGCTCGGGTATAAATCCTATTCCAGCTATGACACCACGGCCAATATGCTGACCGATCTGCGCAGTGGCCGGATTGATGCCGCCGTGAACGATATCGTCAGCCTGCGCTATGCCTTTGCCCAGCCGACGATGCAGGGGCTTCAGGTCTCTGTCGAGATCCCGACGGGCGATAAATTCGCGATCATGATGCCCAAAGGCTCCGAACATCTGGAGGCGGTCAATGACGCGATCTCTTCGATGAAAGAGGATGGCACCATGGCGGCGCTCTATGAAAAATGGCTGGGCGTGGCACCTGCTGAGGGCAGCCTTGCCGTCACCCCATTGCCTGTGCCGACTTCTGCTGACTAACGAAGTTGAAGCCGCGGGCGGGGCATCACTCGCTTGCGGCTTTTTGACTAGCCTCCTGCGATCAAACTGACGGAATGCGCTATGGAAATCCTCGACATCTTCTTCAATCTCGACGTGATGCGCCGCGCTTTCCCCATTCTGATGCGCGGGTTGGTCAACACGATCCTGCTGGGTTTCGCGGCGATCTTCTTTGGCGGCATCCTTGGCGTGTTGGTCTGTCTGGTGCGGCTTTACGCGGCCAAGCCGTTCCGGCTGCTGGCGGTTCTGTATACGGATATCTTTCGCGCCATTCCGGTTCTGGTGGTGCTGATCCTCGTCTATTACGCGCTGCCGTTTGCCGGAATTGTCTTTTCCTCCTTCGTCGCGGCGACCATTGCGCTGGCGCTGGTGCTGGCGGCCTATACGGCCGAGGTCGTGCGCGCCGGGATCGAAGCCGTGCCGCGTGGCCAGTTCGAGGCCTGCGATGCGCTTGGCCTGTCCTTCTTTACCACCATGCGCAAGGTGATCCTGCCGCAGGCGTTTCGTATGATGATCCCGCCGCTGGCCTCCTATGCCGTTGCGATCATGAAAGACACCTCGCTGGCCTCGGTCGTGGCTATGGATGATCTGCTGAAACAGGCCACCGACGCGCAGGCGCTTTTCGCTAACCCCACACCGCTGCTGCTGGCCGCGCTGATCTATATCGCAATCCTTTGGCCCTTGGTCCGTTTCACCGGCTGGCTAGAGCAACATTACAAGCGCGGCTATCGCTGAACCCTTCCGAAAAATTTCACACCATCCTACCGTCCCGCGCGCCTGCGCGGCCCACATCCTACGGAGATTACAATGTCCACAGAAACAGGAACGGGCGACGCCTATCTCCTTTATCACTCCATCGGCCAATACCCCGGCAAACATGCGGATATGCTGGCCGGGCTCACCGATTTCACCGATGCATGGGCTGCGCCGAACGGCGATCAATGGGCGGATGTCCTGCCCAAACGCCAGCAGTTCATTGACCTTTGGGCAGAACTGATCGGCGCGCCCAAGGGCACCGTGACCACGACAGAGAGCGTCACAACCGGGCTGATGGCCGTCATCGGTGCGCTGCCCGAAGGCACCCTGCGCGGCAAGAAAGTCTTGGTGGCCGAGGATGGCTTTCCCTCTTTGCATTTCCTGCTCACCGGCCTGTCGAAACGCTTTGGTTTCACGTTGAACACTGTGCCGATCCGCCAAGGTGGGCATTGGGTCGAGGCCGAAGATATCATTGCCGATTGGGACGAAGACGTGGCGCTGGCGCTGCTGACATGGGTCAGCTCAACCACCTCGCACCGGTTGGATATCCCTCAACTGGTGGCGCATGGGCGCAAGATGGGCTCGCTCATTGGGGTTGATATGACCCAAGCAGTCGGCCTGCTGCCCTATGACGTGACCGCGCCCAAAGTGGATTTCGCGCTGTCGACCAGCCTTAAATGGATGTGTGGCACGCCGGGGGCGGGGATCGTCTATATGGATGCTGATCTGATCCCGCAATGCGCGCCAGAGATGCGCGGATGGTTTTCGCAGGGCAATCCGTTTTCGTGGGATTTGGACGCTTTCGAATTTGCGCCCGACATTCGGCGGCTCGACAGTGGCACGCCGTCGACGGTGCCAGCGGTGGCCAGCCTGCCAGCGATGAAATGGCGCATGGGGCAGAATACAGAGACACTGTCGGCGCATAATCGCAAATTGACGGGCCAGTTACAGAAGGGGCTGGAAGAGATGGGGCTGAACCTTGCAAGCCCCACCGATCCCGACCAGCGCGGCGGTAGTCTGATGGTGGTTTTGCCAGATCACATTGACGCCCCTGATGTGGTAGCGCAATTGGCCGCCTTGGACATTTACGTCGACAACCGCAGCCAGATCTTGCGCATGTCACCGGGGGTGTTGACCACTGCCGCAGGGATCGAACGGACACTGCAAGCGCTGCGCGCCTTCATGGCTTGACGCTTGGTGCAGCCCGCGATGCGCCGTCAATTGGCGGCCATGGCGTCTGCCTGAGATTCAAGCGCCGGAAAATCGACGAAGAAGGTGGTGCCCTTGCCCTCGGCAGTTTCAAACTTGATGCTGCCGAGGTGTTGGTCGACGATGGCCTTTACGATGCTCATGCCCAGACCGTGGCCCTCTTCGACGCGGTAACTGGACCCACGGGAAAACCGCTCAAATAGGACCGGCTGAAGATCAAGCGGCAGGCCACTGCCCTCATCACGTACCCAAAACCCCATGCCGTTTTCAGAAACGCCCAGCTTGACGGTGCCGCCTTCGTCAGACGCTTTGATCGCGTTGGAAAGCAGGTTAGACAACAGCCGCATCAGCCGTCCTTCGTGTAGGCGCAGTAGGGTCGCGGGGGCCGCTGTCGGATGTATCTCTAGGCGAACACCGCGATCTTTCGCATAGGGGATCAGTGTCTCGGACGCCTGCGTTAGCAAGGGCGCTAATGGTCGCTCGGCAAAACCAGATTGGTCTGGCCTGCGCAGGGTTTCCACATCTAGAATATCCGCGACCATCTGATCAATTGCCCGCGCATTGCGCAGGGCGAGCCGTAGAAGTTTTTGTTTTTGCGGGGGCAGGTCGTCTTGCCCCACTTCAAGGAGGCGCAACGCCCCGCTGAGCGACGTCAGCGGCGTTTTCATCTCGTGACTTACAGTGGCGATCAACTGATCCTTGGCGCGCTCAAACTCGCGCTGCTCACTCACATCGCGCACGACACCCAGAAATCCTAAATGCTCGCCTCGATCCGTCTCGACCTTGGCGGTCGAGACTTGGCCCTCGAATGTTGTTCCGTCGGCGCGGCGGCAGGCAATCGAAAGCGCGCCCGGCGCGGTCGAGGCTTGCGGGTTAAACTGCTCTTCGCCCGCGCGTTCATAACCACCGAGCGTTTCATAAAGAACCGCTGTTTGCCGCCCCAATAGCTGTTCGGGCTCATAGCCAAAAAGCGTCTCAACCGCAGGGTTTACAAGCGCTACACGGCGGTTCGGGTCTGCCATGATGATTGCTTCGGGCACGGCATCCACCATGGCGCTAAGCAGCCCGCGCTGTTCGCGCAATTCACGGCGTTCAGATTGAAGGGTCAACTCACTGCTGAGCCAGCGTGCAAGGAACTGTACGAATTGCACCTGCGCCCTGCTGAACGGCCCAGAGCGGGGCGCGCGGCCTGAAAAGTTGATTGTGCCAAACAGTTCGCCACCGCATTTCAGGGGCGCCCCGATATAGCTTTCCAGTTTGAAGGTTTCATAACACGGATGGCTCGAAATTTCTTGCTGCCCGGCGTGGTGAAAAGAGGTCACATCGGCACTGGAAAGCGTTTGCAGACAATAGGTGCCATTGATGTCGAAAGTGGTGCCGGGCGCAGGGGCCCAATCCGGTCCATATACGTACAGACATTCGTAAACTGGCTGATCGACGCGGTTGACAATACCCAGCTCAAGCTCAAGCGCCTCGGTGCCCAGTCGGAGGAGTTTGGCGATTTTGTCTTCGGTCGTAAGATCAGGTTCGACAGCAAGCATGTAGAGTTGCCGCAGCGGATCATCGAAATCCGCCAAGGCGCTGTAAAAGTCGTTCATATGGGCCTCTGGTTGCTCGCGCTCTTCTTATCTGGTCTCGTTTGGCAGTCAGATGTTTACCCTAGGTATCCCCGCGAAGCATCGCTGCCAATGCCGCAGGGGTGAATTAGGGCGACATTTGGGCGCTTTATCCTCAAAAACCAAACTGGGGCCGGGAATGTGGGGCCTGCTCAAAGGCGGCTAACCAATTGCCGCGGCGTGGTTTACTTGAGATTAATCAAACTGACCCCGGCTATTGTCCTGATGCATGTCTTCGCTGAGCACCTCAGTCTTGCCACAATTCGGGCCAGCGGCGCGGGGTCTATGCACGAAGGGGCTGGACAGAATGAAGCACAGCCCTGCCGATACATTAGCTGAAGTTCTTCCATCCTTCATCGGGGTCAAATCGCGGGCCATGCGCCTTGGCCAATGTGCGCAGGCGGAGGGCCACTTCACGCGCACCGCGCGTGCGTGCATAGTGCAATGGCCCGCCCCGGAAAGGAGCCCAGCCAGTGGCAAAGATCATTGCGGCGTCGATCTGATCGGCGTCCTTTGTCACGTTTTCGCGCATCACTTCGACGGCGGCGTTCAGCATCGGTAGGATCAGGCGATCGGTCAAATCCGCGGGGCCGGGTTCTTCGGTTTCAGGATGCGGCGTGCCATCGGCCCAGTCATAAAAGCCGCTCCCGGTTTTGCGACCCAGATCACCCTGTTCGACGCGTTCTTGCAGCATATCGGTAATCTCAGCCATAGACGTGCCCAGCCTGTCACGCAGGCTTTCGGCCACATGCAACCCGATATCAAGCCCGACCTGATCGGCCAGCGTCACCGGGCCCATCGGCATGCCAAAGCGCAGGGCGGCGCTGTCGATCACCTCTTTCGGCACACCTTCGTCCATTAGCACCATCGCCTCCATTAGGTAGGGGGTGAGGATACGGTTCACGACAAAGCCGGGATAATCACCGACGCGCGCGGGCAGTTTGCCAATGGCCCCGCAGAATGCGGCCAAGCGGCGCGCCGTCTGCGCTGCTGTATCCGCCCCAGCGACAACCTCGACGAGCGGAATCTTCGAGACGGGGTTAAAGAAATGCAGCCCCGCAAAATGCGCTTTGTTGGGGGCGTGGGCGCTTAGGGCATCTATCGCGAGGCTAGAGGTGTTGGAGGCAAGGATCGCGCTGTCCTTCATTTCGGTCTTCAACCCTGCATAAATCCTCTCTTTGACCTCCATCCGCTCCGGGGCGGCTTCAATCACCAGATCAGCGCGGGCCACACCATATTCATGAGGGTCGGGCATCAGGCGGTCGAGTGCATCGCGCGTTTCTGCGCCGGTCAGATGTTTGTCAGCACAAAGTTTTGCCGCCAGTTTGATGGCGCGGCCAAGGGCGGCGCTGTCAAGATCGCTCAGGGTGACGCGCTTGCCCCGGATCGCGGCCATGGCCGAAATCTCAGTCCCCATGGCGCCTGCGCCGATCACATGCACATGGGCGATGTCGTCGTCGCCCCGCGCGGCTTCTTTGAGTTTTTGCCGCAGGAAGAACACCCGGCGTAGGTTTTTGGAACTAGGCGTTTTCAACAGGTTGGCGAAAGACCGGATTTCGCCGCGCTGCATGGTTGCCCGGTCGGTGCCGTGTTCCTCCCACAGTTCGATCAGCGCATGGGGGGCCGGATAATGGGCCGCCGGCGCACGCTCTTCGGTGCGGTTGCGCATTTGACGGGCCAGCAAGGTTCGGGCCTGTTCCAGCCCAAGCGCCCGGGTTTTAAGGCCTGGTTCAGCCCGCTCAACCCCGGTTTCGGCCAATGCGCGAACCGCGGCGGCGATGTGGCGTTCTTCGGCCACTTCATCAATGATTCCCAGTGTTTTTGCGCGCTTGGTATGCGCGGTTTTCCCACTCAGCATCATGGTCATCGCTTCGGTCGGGTCGATCAACGCGGGCAAGCGGAAAGTGCCGCCAAGACCGGGATGCAGGCCAAGCTGTACCTCAGGAAAGGCGAAAGAGGCCCCCGGCACTGCGATGCGGATGTCACAGGCAAGCGCCAGCTCAAATCCCGCGCCAAGTGCTGCGCCGTGCACCACGCAGATCGTCGGGCAGGAAAGTTGTTCAAGCCGGTCCAGTACCGCATGGCCTTGGGTCAGAAGCTCTGCCGCGCCCTCATCGCTCATCTTTGCAAAGCTTGATATATCGGCCCCAGCAGCAAAGCCGCCCGGTTTGGCGGAGCGGATTACGAGGGCATGAGGCGGGTCGTTTTCGGCTGCGGTGACGTGATGTTCCAACTCACGCAGCACGTCGCCAGAAATCGTATTGGTGCTGCTGTCAGCCTTATCAAGCGCCAGCCAAAAGATGCCATTGGCATCACGTCCCGCGCGCCAGTTGCCTTTGCGCGCGTTTTCGGTGCCAAGTTCGAGTTTGCTCTCGCCCAAATGCTTTAGAACATGTCCCGTCATCACACCGCCTCCAGCATCATCGCGCCACCCAAGCCGCCGCCAATACATTCCGTGGCGATGCCCCGTTTCGCACCGCGCGCTTTCATCGCATTGGCCAGATGCAAGACAATCCGATTGCCGCTGGTGCCGACCGGGTGGCCCAGTGATATTGCGCCGCCGTCGACATTCAGCCTGTCTCGGTCGATCCGGCCAAAAGCAGCGTCATAGCCCAATACGTTGCGGCAGAAGTCTTCGTCGTTCCAAGCGGCCACGCAGGAAAGCACCTGTGCGGCAAAGGCTTCGTTCAATTCCCACAGGTCAATGTCGCCCACCTCAAGCCCATGGCGTTGCGCGATGGGGGTGGCGGACAGCACCGGACCCAGCCCCATGATCGACGGATCTAGTGCCGCCCATTCGCTGTCGGTAATCTCAGCCAGCGGGGTCAGCCCATGCGCCTCAACAGCGCGTTCAGAAGCAACGATGACCCAGCTTGCCCCATCGGTGATCTGGCTGGAATTGCCTGCAGTGACTTTGCCGTGGGGCTTCTCAAACACCGGGTTCAGCTTGGCAAGGCCCTCCATATCACTGTCAGGACGCACGCCGTCATCGTGATCATAAACAGTGCCATCTTTGTCAAAGGCGGGCATGACTTCATCCGCAAGTCGCCCGTCGTTTTGCGCTGCGGCAAGACGGTGGTGACTTTGCATTGCATAGGTATCTGCCGTGGCGCGGTCGATCCCGAACCGATGCGCTAGAACTTCGGCGGTTTGGCCCATATTCAGTTCAGTGATCGGGTCGGTCAGACCGCGTTCCAGCCCAATGACGGGTTTGAAAAACTCTGGCCTGAGGCCCGTCATGGCGCGAGCCGTATCAATCGGGCCCTTGGCGGCATTCATCCGGCCGAACCATTCCACCGCTGATTGGCGCAGCACGAGCGGGGCGTGGCTGAGCGCCTCGGCCCCACCGGCAAGGATCATTTGGTGGCTGCCGTCGCGGACATAGCGATAGGCGGTGTCGATGCTCTGCATGCCAGAGCCACAGTTGATTTGCACGGTAAAAGCGACCGTCTGTTCACCCAAGCCCAGCCGCAATGCCGCAACGCGGGCGGGGTTCATCTCATCCGCGATCACATTGACGCAACCGAGGATAACCAGATCAAATGCCGCGCGATCAAAGCTCTGTCGCGCCAGCAGGGGCCGCCCGGCCTGCACGGCCAAATCGACCGGGGTAAAGGGGCCGGGGCCTTGTCGTGCCTTCAAAAATGGAGTGCGGGCCCCATCCACAAGAAAGACGCGCTGCGCTTTAGGGTGGGTCATTCGGCGGCCTCTCTAGGGTTGGGGGTTTCGTCAAGATTTTCCTGCGGGACATCTAAGTCAGGGAAGTAATGGGCCAGCGCGGCAGGCCTGAAGTCATCAACGGCGATGACCTTTGATACCAGTTCGTTCATCGCGGTCAGGTCCGCCATATCGCTGTCGCTTAGGATGCCTGACTGTTGTGCTTCCGTGGGGGTCTTCTTGGCGTCGCGCAGGCGCTTCATGACCGGCTCCATTTCGATCACTTTGGCGTAGCAGCGGTTCAACAGGTCGATCCCGTCGCCAGCGCTGCCTTCGAATAACCGCCCAGTGATCCGGTCGCGGGTGGCAGACGGGGCATAAATCAAAGCACTGCATTCTGTGGTGAGCGTGTCATCCGGACCGCGGCGGCCCAGTCCCGGCAAGGTAATGGCGCGTAGCACCCACGCCGCCCAGCGGGCAGGTAGATTGGCGATGACCCCATCAAGCGCGGTTTGAATGCGCGAAAAGGCATCGGCAGCGGCGAACTTGAGGAGCGGCAGATCGGCCTTTTGACGGCCTTCGTCCTCCCAACGTTTGAGTGCGGCGGAGAGGTTATACATTTCGGACAAGATATCGCCCATCCGGCCTGAGATCATCTCTTCACGTTTCAGTGCTCCGCCGAGGGTGAGAAACAGAAAATCCGCCGTGAGTGCATAAGCCGCCGACCAGCGCGAAAGCTCGCGGTAGATTGGCGTTGCGGCACCTGCATCAGGGGCAGGAGCAAAACGGCCGCCCGTCAGGGCGCGACCCCACGCGCGGAAGAGGGTTTTCGTGGTATGCCCCACATGCGCCCACAGAGATTTGTCGAAAGCGGCGAGAGACTCTGCCTCATCCTCCTTCTGCAAGGCTAGCATGTTATCGAGCATATGGGGGTGCGCCCGGATCGACCCTTGGCCGAAGATAATCAAGCTGCGGGTGACGATATTTGCTCCTTCCACGGTGATGCCAATCGGCACGGCGCGGTAGAGTGGCAGCAGGTAGTTCAGAGGCCCGTCGATCACGGCTTTGCCCGAATGCACATCCATCGCATCGTTCAGCGCCTCGCGCATTTTAAAGGTCGCATGGGCCTTCATGATCGCCGAAATTACGGAAAGCGCCCGGCCTTCATCAAGCCCGGCGCAGGTCAGATGGCGGGCGGCGTCCATCGCATAGGCATCCGCAGCCAGCCGCCCCATCCGCGCCTGAACGCCGCCGAATTTGCCGATCGGCAGATTGAATTGCTGGCGAATACGGGCATAAGCGCCAGTGGTATGGGCCGAAAATGCGATGGCAGCGCAGCCCATTGATGGCAGGGAGATGCCACGTCCAGCGGCGAGCGCGGACATCAGCATCATCCAGCCTTTGCCTGCGTATTCCGCCCCACCGATGATATGATCAAGGGGGATAAAAACGTCTGTGCCAGTGGTTGGCCCATTCATAAACATCGTCGAAGACGGCAGGTGTCGCCGCCCGGTTTCCACTCCGGGCAGATCGGTGGGCACCAGCGCGCAGGTAATGCCAATGTCAGCCGTGTCGCCCAGCAGGCCATCAGGATCGCGCAGTTGAAAGGCCAGCCCAAGGACCGTGCAAACCGGGGCAAGGGTGATATAGCGTTTGGCCCAGTTGAGGCGGATGCCCAAAACCTCCTCCCCCTCCCACATACCTTTTGCGATCACGCCCTCATCGACCATGGCTGAGGCGTCAGAACCCGCCTCGGCGCTGGTAAGGCCAAAGGCAGGCAGCTCACGCCCATCGGCAAGGCGCGGGAGCCAGTGATCCTTTTGCGCATCGGTGCCAAACTGGTGCAGCAATTCACCGGGTCCGAGTGAGTTGGGCACCATCACCGTCACTGCTGCTGCGACGGAGCGCGTGGAGATATAGCGGACCACCTCGGAATGAGCGAAGGCGGAAAAGCCCAACCCCCCATGAGATTTCGGGATGATCATGCCAAAGAATTTTTTGTCTCGTAGAAAGGTCCATGCTTCTGGCGGCAGATCGGCGGCCTCATGGTTGATCTTCCAATCGTCGATCATGGTGCAAAATTCTTGCACGGGACCGTCGAAAAAGGCCTGTTCCTCTGGGCTTAGCTGGGGTGCCTTGACCGCCTGCAACTTTGACCAGTCGGGGTTGCCCGAGAAAAGTTCGGCCTCCCACCAGACTTCGCCAGCGGTCAGGGCTTCGCTTTCGGTTTGAGATAGGGCGGGCAGGGATTTCTTGGCCCAGCGGTATATCGGTTTGGTAAGCAGATCAGCGCGCAGGTTTTTCATGGGAACCCCCTTCTACGAACCAACGCCGCTCGCGTATCGTCGGTTCCTCAGCCGTAGAGCAAGCGTGCGTCTTAACGAGCCCCGTTTCAAAGCTGTGGCCAGCGCCGTGTCATTGGGTATGGTGCCACCAGCGACGGTTGAAAGAGGGAGAGCAAGACCATGCGATTGATGCGATACGGAACGCGCGACGGGGCGAAAACGCCAGTGGTGCTGGATGCCGCGGGGCAGGCGCGAGACGTTTCAAGCCTTGTTGGTGATTTCACACCTGAGACGATTCCGGCGATCCGCAATACGCTGGAGGGTGTTGATCTGGAGGGGCTGCCGCTGTTTGAAACCCAAGGAAAACGCGTCGCCCCGCCTGTAAGCCAACCTCGCAACATCTGGGGGATCGGGTTGAATTATTCCGACCACGCAGCGGAATCGGGGATGCCCGTTCCCACCGAGCCGATCCTCTTTAATAAGGCCAGCCGGACCTATTGCGGGCCGAACGATCCGCTTTTGTATGCCAAAGGGATGAGCAAGCTTGATTGGGAGGTCGAGCTGGGCGTGGTGATTGGGCGCGAAGCACTGAATGTAAGCCGTGCAGACGCGCTTGATTACGTGCTGGGCTATTGCGTGGTTCATGATGTGTCCGAGCGTGCTTGGCAGGCCGAGCGGGGCGGCCAGTGGGTCAAAGGCAAGAGCTTTCCCAATTTCTGCCCCACAGGACCGGTTCTGGTGACAGGGGATGAATTGGGCGATCCTGGGAAATTGGCGCTTTGGGCCGAGATAAACGGCAAACGTCTGCAAGACGGCACCACCGAGAAGATGATCTTCGATGTGGCGACGATCATCGCCTACATGTCTGAATTCATTCAGCTAGAGCCGGGCGATCTGATCTGCACCGGCACCCCTCCGGGGGTGGGAATGGGCCTCAAACCACCGCGCTACCTCAGCCCGGGTGACCGGGTTCGACTGGGGGTCGAAGGTCTGGGCGAGCAAGAGCAGGTGGTCGAGCGACTGGCGGATCGCTAAGCGTCCTCAACCTCGCGCGTTTCGGCGGCGGCCGCTGCAACGGCAATGGCAGGGCGCAGGGGCAGGGTCAGCAGGAAACTGCTGCCCTTGCCCATGACGCTGGTGGCCACAAGACTGCCACCATGGGCGGTGGCAATATCGCGCGAGATCGCAAGGCCCAACCCAGTGCCGCCAAAACGGCGGGTGGCGGTGGAATCGACCTGATGGAACGGCTCAAAAACGCGCTCCAGCTCATTTTCGGGGATGCCGATGCCAG
The DNA here is from genome assembly GCF_965641895.1 of Sulfitobacter sp. SH24. Classification (NCBI taxonomy): domain Bacteria; kingdom Pseudomonadati; phylum Pseudomonadota; class Alphaproteobacteria; order Rhodobacterales; family Roseobacteraceae; genus Sulfitobacter; species Sulfitobacter sp. SH24. The sequence goes on along the minus strand of NZ_OZ282575.1, from coordinate 2,844,532 downwards.
AATCCGTGACGCGGAATTCTACCACTTCCCCCCGGATGCGACATGTGAGCGAGATCGTGCCCTGATCCGAGAATTTCGTGGCGTTGCTGAGTAGGTTTATCAACACCTGCTGAATGCGTTTGCCATCGGCCAACATCACGCCGGACGCTGATTTCACTTTCAACTCCAGCCCCTTGTCTTCGATCATCGGGCGTAGTTGATCGGCGGTCGGTGCTACGATGTCGTCGATTTTCACCGGTTCCATCGTGATCGACAGGCTGCCCGCGTCGATCTTGGCAAAGTCGAGCACTTCGTTAATCAAGGTGAGCAGATGATTGCCCGAACGTTCCACGGTTTGCATGATGTCGCCCAGCTTGGAGAGGGTAGCGGCAAACTTGGGCGCGAGCGTTTCACGGGTTTGCGGATCAGCATCAATGGCAGCGCCAAGATCGCGCGCCGCCGGGGTGCGATCAAAATGCCGTGCCAGCCGAACATGGCCCAAGATAACGGTCAGCGGGGTGCGCAACTCATGGCTCAGCACGCCCATAAAATCGGTCTTGGCTTTGTTGGCATCCTCGGCTGTCAGCAGCGCCCTTTTCAAATCGGTCACGTCAATCCTTAGACCTACAACGCTGCCGTCCTCCATGCGCCGATCTGAGGTGCGGATGATGCGGCCGTCCGGCATTCGCTGTTCGGTTTCAAACGCGCCGTTTTCACGCTTTTCCAGCCAGACGCGGATCCATTCCTCTTCCTTGCCGATGGCATCGGGCACCAGCCCCCGGCGGATGCTGTCGCGCACGATCTTTTCGTAGGTTGATCCGGGTTTTACCACTTCGCTATAGTCGTGGATTTCGCGGTATTTCTCATTGCACAGCACCAATATGCCCTTGGGATCGTACATCACAAAACCATGGTCCAACGCTTCGACACCTGTGCGGAGACGTTCTTCGGCCAGTTTTCGGTTGTCGGTTAAGCGCATAATATACCACGCAAAAATAACAACGCCTGCCGCGCCTTGAAGGCGGAGCAGCCAGTGCAACCAAAAATCGGGTCGGTGATCGGGCCAGCCTCCCTTGGTCGTGGCGGCCATTTCCCAAACGCCAAAGGCGAAGTTAAAATCGAGAGATATGGGCTCAGTCCCAGTGAAATCAAAATCACCGACAATGGTCTGCTCAACCTCGCCATCTGCGGTCATCTCGCGAATGGCCAGATCATAATTTTCTGCAAGTTCGGGAATGTTCAGGCGCGTGAGGAAGGCGTTGTAGTCGATAACCATCGACAAAAGCCCCCAAGGGCGGGCGGGGGCGCCAGCCCCTTGAGTGGTGTCATTCGCGTAAAAGACCGGGTGGCGCAGAATCAGCCCGCGTCCACCCTGAACAAGGTCCACCGGCCCGGTCACCAAACCTTCGCCGCTCTGCATGGCCTGTTCTACCTTGGGAAGCTGTGCTGGGTTCTTGCGGTAATCCAGCCCCAAAACGCTTTGGTTGGCTTCATAAGGGTGTACGATGCTGACCACGAGGTTGGGTGCGGCAGCAAGGTTGATGACATCGGGGTTTTTGGCCATGAACTCGGTTGCGCGTGCGCTGAACTCTGCTTGGCTGATATCAGGGTTTTCACTGATGATGGTGGCCAATTCACGCAGCTTAAGAATTTGGTCAAAGATATCAGTACGAATCCGTTCCCGCACTTCTATCAATTCCAGCGTGGTCTCAAGTTCGAGATCCTGCATGTAGGTTTGATAGGAAAGCGTCTCAATCCGGTGGCCAAAGCCAAGGACAACGCCCGCCAATATCAGCAGAACACATATTCTTTTTGCACGCTGTGACAGCGTATTCCTAATCATTTTCATGCCGAGTTTGCCCAAACCTGCCCTATCCTCCGCGCCCCGGCCTTCTATGGGCCGGGTCCGCCCCCTTATTGCTTAATAGACTGTACTGCCGGTTGCGGGTGCAAAAAAAATGGCGAAATGTTGGCAAAAGCTGTAACAGCGTCAATTTTGCAAAAGGCAGGGACAGCACCGCACGTCAGTCTAACCCAGCGTTTCAAGGAGAATACCGCGCAGCAGGGAGATATCCGCGGGGTTGGACATGTTGGGCGCGTGACCGCAATCGGGAAACTCGGTCACGTCGGGGCGCGGGCCGCTTTGGGTCATGCGCTTGGCGGCCTCAGGCAGCAACAGATCGGATTGCGCGCCGCGCAGCAGATGGGTTGGCGTGGTGATCTGCGCCCAGCGGTCCCAAGTAGAAAGCTCATGTGCAGAGGCAGTGAATTGCACGGTGATCCGTGGGTCATAATGAAGCGTCAGCCGCCCGTCGCCACGGCGCCGCAGCGACGACCGCGCCATGCGCTGCCAAAAGGCATCCGCAGCCGGGCCAAAGGGCGCGTAGGTTTGGCGCAGCCACGCCTCTCCTTCGGCAAAACAGCTAAAATCCGGCAGGCTGCCGACATAGGACAAGATCCGATCAACCGCCGCGGCGGGCAGTTCGGGGCTGATGTCGTTCACCACCAAGGCGCTGATCCGGTCAGAGTCTTGCCCAGAGGCGATGTGCATCCCGATCATACCGCCAAGCGAGGTGCCAAACCACGCCGCGCGGTCAATCTGGTAGTGATCCATCACATCAGTTGTGATGCCCGCGTAGTATTCGACCGCGTATTCAGCTTCGGGGTTGCGCGACCAACTCGACATGCCCCGTCCAATCATATCGAGGCAAAGCACATAGAAATTATCCGATAGCGCGGCTGCGACCTCATCAAAGTCGCGCCCTGTGCGCGCCAGCCCGTGCAGCATCATCAGCGCAGGTTTGCTGGGATCGCCCCATTCGGTGACGTGAATTTCGTGGTCCATTACAGGGACAAAGCGAAAACAGGGGGAGGTCATAAGCGCGCACCCTTTTGCATGATGGTGCCGGTGATCCCCCGAGGGAAGAAATAGACCAGCAAGATAAATATAATGCCAAGCCAGAAGAGCCAGCGGTCGGGGTCGAGCAAATCGGGTAGCAATGGAATGTTGGCGGTGGTTTCTGCGGCAGCCCCCATGAGGTCACGCAAATAGTATTGCGCCATGACCATCAGCACCGCACCAACAACCGCGCCCCACATCGTGCCCATGCCGCCAATCACCACCATCAGTAGAATGTCGATCATGATGGCAAAGCTCAGCGTGGTGTCCGGCCCGGTGTATTTCAGCCAGACGGCATATATCGTTCCCGCCAGCGACGCGACGGCGGCTGACAGACAGAAGACGAATGTGCGGTAGGCCACGACGCGGTAGCCAATGGCTTCGGCGCGGGCTTCGTTCTCGCGGATGGCTTTCAGAACGGACCCTAACGGCGCCGCCACCACCCGCAACATCAGCAAGAACAGCGCCAGCGAGGTGAAAAACACAAAGTAATAGGCCGCAAGCTTGCCATTGAGTTTCACGCCGAAAAGCCGCGCCACCTTGCCGGTTTCATCCACCATCAGTTTTGTCGCGGGTTTGAACAGGTCCGGCACGCGGTAGGTGATGCCGTCTTCGCCACCGGTAAATTGCGACAGTTGCGAGGCCAGCACAAGCGCGACCGAAGCGGTCGCCAATGTGATCATCGCGAAGAAGATCGCTTTGACCCGCAGGCTCAACAGCCCGACGCCCGTGGCCACCACCAGCGAGACCAGCACACCCGCCAAAGCGCCTATAGCCACAGCGTCCCAGCCCGGCCCCATCTGGCGCAGGGCGATGGCGGCACCGTAAGCGCCGAAGCCGAAAAACATCGTATGGGCAAAACTGACGATGCCGGTATAGCCGATCAACAGGTCATAGCTGGCCACTAACACAATGAAGATACAGATGCGGGCGGCGACCTCTAGCGCGCGCACGTCCTGAAACAGAAACGGCGCAAACAGCAGCAGGGCGGCGATCAGCAACACGGCGGTTTTCACGGCAATGGTGCCATAGGTTGATTTGCTGTGCATATTCATCTCACTTCACCGCCGGACGCAGGCCGTTAGGCCGCCACAGCAGGATCGCCGTCATCAGGATCATATTGCTGGCCAAAGCCAGCTTTGGCGCCAGAAACCCTACGTAATTCGCGGTCAGCCCGACCAACAGCGCCCCCAAGAGCGTGCCTTCGATAGAGCCAAGCCCACCGATGATGACGACGATGAAAACGACGATCATCATCTCGCCCCCAAGCGCAGGCGTGATCAGCGTCTCATACCCCGCCCACATCGCACCGCCGACAGCTGCCAGCGCCGAGCCGACCATAAAGACGCCGATGAAAAGCCGGTCGATACGAAAGCCAAGCGCCTCTACCATCTCGCGGTTTTCGACGCCTGCGCGGACCAGTAGGCCCAGACGCGTGCGGTTCAACACAAGGTAGAGGCCGATAAAGGCAGCAAGACCAAGACCAAAGGCAAAGATGCGGTAGATTTCGATGCTCACGTCGCCAATGATCCACGCCCCTTCAAGGAACTGCGGACGCAGAACGGTGATCGGCGTGCCGCCCCAAACCGCGAGGATGATCTGCTCGGACACGATCAGCGCGCCCATAGTGATCAGGATTTGCCGCAGGTGGTCGTGGTAAACGGGGCGGATGATGACCGTTTCAAAGAACCACCCGGCGGCAAGGCCAAAGGACATGGCCGCGATGATCGCGAGGGTCAGTGCGACGATGTTAAGGAGCACGTTATCAGCTCCCAGCCACCCGCTGAGGGCCGCGAGGACAGAGGCGGCGACGAAAGCACCAAAGCTTACAAAGGCCGAGTGGCCGAAGTTCAGCACATCCATCAGCCCAAAGATCAGGCTGAGGCCCGAAGCCATGAGAAACACCATCATTCCCATTGCCAGCCCCGCGACGGTCAGCGTGGCCCAAGAAGAAGGCGCGCCGATTAGCAGAAAGGCCAAAGCGGCGAGGGCGAGCGGGAGCAGGTAGACCCCGCCGAACCGGCCCATGATATCTGAAATGCGGTCCATGTTCTTCCTCATCACGACAGGCCCAACAGCCGGTCTTGCAATGGTTTGTCGGCGGCGAATTCGGCCATGCTGCCGCTGTGCACAACGCGGCCGTCGTCAATCACTGCCATGTCGCGGCCAATGCTGCGGGCGAAATGAAAATTTTGTTCGACAAGCAGAAGCGTTGCTTCACGTGAAATCTCGGTAAAGGCTTCGGCCATGGCGGCGACGATGGCAGGGGCGAGGCCCTTGGTCGGCTCGTCGATTAAGATCAAGCGGCGCGGCTCAACAATGGCGCGGGCGACAGACAGCATCTGCTTTTGCCCGCCCGAAAGTGACCAAGCCTGTTTGGTCCAGAACCGCTCTAGAGCCGGGAAAAGTGTAGTGATGCGTTTCAGGCGCGCGGCATCGAAATGCCCCTTCGCCGTGGCGAGGATCAGGTTTTCTTCAACTGTCAGATTGCCGAAGATCCCCATGTTCTCGGGCACATAGGCTATGCCAAGGCGTGCAATGTCGGCGGTGTGCAGCCCGGTGATGTCTTGGCCGTCAAAGCGCACCGAACCCGGCGCGGGTTTCCACAGCCTCATGATCGAGCGGAGCGTGGTTGTCTTGCCCGCTCCATTGCGGCCCAGAAGAACAAAGACGCCGCCCTCGGGCACCTCAAGGCTCACATCATGGAGCACGGCATATTGGCCGATGTCGGTTTTCATCTGGTTGAGGGTCAGCAGGCTCATGCCGTCTCCTCCGTGGCGGTGCCGAGGTAGACATCGCGCACGATCTGGCTTTCCATGACCTCGGTTGGGGCGCCATCGGCCAGCAATTCGCCGTTGTGCAAGACGATGATCCGGTCTGCCAGCGCGCGCACCACATCCATCTTATGCTCGACCAGCAGCACGGTTTTGGACGGGTCGGATTTGATCTGGGCGATTAACTCCAGCACATCGGGCGCGTGGTCCAGTGACATGCCCGCGGTGGGTTCATCGAACATGTAAATGTCAGGTTCCATTGCCATCAGCAGCGCCACTTCCAGCTTGCGCTGGTCACCGTGGGGCAGGGCGGCGGCGGGCAGATGGGCGACGCGGGATAGGCGGGTCGCCTCTAGGTAGTGCTCCGCGTCTTGGGTCAGTTTGGTGAAGCGATATACCGGGCGCAGCAGCCGCCAGCCGTCCCCCTCACGCGCCTGAACGGCGAGGCGAATGTTCTCCAAAACAGAGAGTTGCGGGAAGAGATTGGTCAATTGAAAGGCGCGGCCCACACCTTGCCGCGCGCGCGCCGAGGGTGGCATACGGGTCAGATCGACCTCGCCTTTCAATACCTTGCCCGAGGTCGCGGTGAGCTGGCCTGAGATCAGATTGAAATAGGTGGTTTTCCCGGCCCCGTTCGGCCCGACGATCACCGTGAGTTCACCGGGATGGAAGGCACAAGAGACCTGATTGACGGCGACGTGACCGCCAAAGCGAATGGTCAGATCGCGCGTGATGAGTGACGGCGTGGACATCTGAAAAACCTTTGGTACGGAAATTGGCACAGAGGGGCTGGCCCACCGCATGCGACGGGTCGGGCAGGCCAGCCGGGAGTGCGATCAGTCGTTGGTGCGGCCGATGGGGATGTCCATCTCGTCCGCTTCGATGATGCGCACCAGATCGGGGATCGCCCAATCGACGTTCTCATCAACGCGGATTTTGAAGTGGACCATGGACTGCAGCGCCTGATGGTCTTCGGGGCGGAAGGTCATGGTGCCTTTGGGTGTCTCCCAAGACATGCCTTCCATCGCGGCGATCAGGTCTTCGGTTTCTAGGCTGTCGGCTGTTTCAATCGCTTTGACGGCGGCAAGCGCTGCCGACATGCCACCCGCAGTGAAGAAGTCTGGCGGGCCGTCGAACCGTTCCTGATGGGTTTTGACCAGCCAATCGTTCACCGGATTTTTGTAGGCTTCATAGTAGTAGTAAACCGCGCCTTCCATGCCGGGGAAACGCTTGTAGGTTGGCAGTACAGGCAGGATATGCCCGCCCATGGAAATCTCAATGCCATGTCGCGATGGATCAAGCGCCTGAATTTTTCCCGGCGCGTCGCCGCCCCCAGCGATATAGACAAGGATCACCTTGCGGCCTTCCTTGTCCTTCAGCGCATTGAACATACGCTCGGCTGCGGCAGTGAAATCAGCGGTGCCTTGGGGCACGAATTCCTCGGTCACCACGGTTGCGCCTGTGCCGTCAAGCGCTGCTTTAAACGCGTCGATCCCGTCATGGCCAAAGGCGTAATCTTCGGCGATGGTGGCGACAAAGAGGTTCTCATCGGGCTTCAGCGCCAAGGCCTGCGCCTGCATGTCCATCGAAGAGTTGCGCGAGGTTTTGAAGACGTAGCGGTTGCTGTCTGGCCCGGTGAGGCTATCAGCGACCGCAGGCTCTACGATCAAGATCTTCTCATATTCCTCGGCGATGGGCAGCATACCCTTGGCGACGCCTGATGAGGTCGAGCCGATGGCCATCAGAACCTCGTCGTCGCCGTAGGCTTCGGCCAATACGGCGCGGGCGACATCGGGTTTGAATTGCGTGTCCTTGACGATCAGCTCGATCTTGTGGCCTTTGACAGTATTGGTCCCGTCGGTGGCGTATTCGATGCCCAGCTCGAAACCGGTTTGCGCCTGTTTGGAGAAGGCTTCGAAACTGCTGCCCGAGATCCCGTGCACGAGTGCGATCTTGATCGGGTCTTGCGCCCATGCCGCGCTGGCAAATGCCGCAACACTTGCCGTCACGGCGGCAATCCGCGTGAGTGTCTTCATGGTATCCTCCCTGGACGGGCCAGCGCGTTGTTGCACCGTCTCCCCCCGTCGACTAGCTTGAGTTTCGAGCATCCGAGAAAGAGATGATTGGGGCAAGATGGTGGAAATACGTACCGATGACTGCTTCCGCGATGGGCAATTCGCTGAACTGGCCTTCGTGCATGCACCCATCGGTCTGGTGGTGACGGAGAACAGGGTGATCCGCGAATGCAACATCGCCTTTGCACAGATGTTTGGCTATGAACGTACGGCCCTGCGCGACCAATGGTTTTCGGTGCTATATCCGTCGGATGAAGAGTTCGTAAACATCCGCGACCGGGGCGTGGTGCAACTGCGCGAGACCAACACCTATTGGGATGAGCGCATCATGGCGCGCCGCGATGGTAGCCTCTTCTGGTGCCGGGTGCGGGGCCATTCCTTTACCCCGGAAAGCCCGCTGGACCGCGCAGTTTGGAGCTTTGCCGACCTGTCGGGTGAGCGGCCCTATCTGCCGCTCACTCGGCGAGAGCGTGAAATTTTAAGCCATCTGGCCGAGGGGCTGACCAGCAAGGAAATTGCCATCAAGCTTGAAATTTCCCACCGCACGGTTGAGGTTTATCGCGCCAAATTGCTAAAGAAATTCGGCGTGAACAATACCTCTGGGCTGTTTCACTCGCTCGGCAGCATCGACAGTGAACATGTGGTGTCCAACAGCCAAAAGTGACCGGCACTCGTTTCAGTCGGTGTCACCCCGTTCATCGCCCTGCTGCGATGACATCGGGGGCGAAGCGCTGTGTGGGGTTTCCCCTTCGCCGCAACACTGTGGTGACTCCTCTGCGGCTTCGGCCATTGCATCGGCTTGGGCATAGAGACTGCGAATTTCCACCAGATCTGTTTCCGTCGGAGGTTTGTATGGCTTTTGCACTTCGTCAGATGTTTCTGACGCGCAGCGTTGGCTATTTTTCATTTAGCTAATCCGAATTTTGAACCCAAATCGCACGGCAGAACCCGTGGTTGCGGGGCAAACTACTGCCCTACAGTTTTTGCGCCAATTGGGCGTTGTCCCCAAGTAAATCGGGGTTATCCCTAATAATCCGAAGCAAGGCGCTGAAATTACGCCTTTTATTTTTACGCATTTGTTTCGCATGGCGGTACGATGAGGTTGCAGGGATAGCCTTGCTAGCCGCTATGAGGGTTTTCCCCAATAGACAGGGCGGCGGAAAAGACCGACTTTCTTTGTGAAAGTAGAGGTGCCACATGAGCTTTGTCGCAGCGTTCACAATGATTGCGCTGTGCGGACTGGTTTTGACCTGCGTGATGATCGCCAGACAAATCGGCGACCCGGTGAACCGCTTTGGCGTGTTCGGCGCAGTTGCGGTATTACTATTGGACATCCTTGTGGTGCTTGCATCGGCGCAAGATCCGCGCGGCGTTTTCTATCGTGATCCGGTTGAACTTGTCTTGGCGACTGCGGCGTTTGCTGTGCTGGTGGCCCAAGTCTGGCGGGTTGCGCGCAACCACCGCAAACAGCAGGGCGGCGGCGGTAGCGAAGAGACCCGCAGGAAATTGCCCGATCTGCTGAATGATCTGCCTGTCCAAGCGGCCTTCCTCACGCCTGATATGACTTACGCTTTTGTCAACGATGCCTATAGCGCGTCCTTTGGGCGACCGGCGCGTGATATTGTGGGCCAGCATCTTTCTCGGATCGTTCCACCTGAATTGTTGGACGAAATAACCGCCAACCTTGAAAAGGCTTTGGCCGGGCGGCAGGTGACATGGCATTTTGATTTTTCCCGCCCGGTTTTGACCCGCAACCAAGGGGCGGCGATCTATCAACCGCTGTCCGACCGGGGGCAGGTGGTGGGCGTTTTGGTCATGGTGATGGAGCGCTCCGCCTTGCAGGACGCGGTTTATGAGGCCGAGATCAGCGCGACAAAACATGCGCTTGCCGCCGATGTCGCAGGGGTGGGTTATTTGGAATGGGATCAGGAGGGCGCACTGATTGATGTCTCACCCGAGGTAGAAACTTTGCTAGGGCGTGATGCGCAGACCCTGCGCGAGATGTGGCAACAGGGACAGGGGTTCGTTGAACCGCGCAGCCGTGCGACTATCCGCAACAATCTGCATATGGCGGACAGCCGCACGCGCGACGTGATCGAAAATATAAAGTTTCTGACCGCCAATGGCCGCCAGATCGAGGCACGCGCCTGCATTCGCCGCGTGGACCGAGGGCCAAACGTGCATGTTTTGGCCGCGATCCAAGATGTGACCGACCAGCAGAACGTTCTGAGCGATCTGGTCGAAAGCGAAACCCGTTTCCGCGATTTCACCGAAAGTGCGACCGATTGGGTGTGGGAGATGGATGTCCACCGACGGTTTACGTTTCTTTCAGGCGGGGGCCGTCAAACCGAAGCCGAAAAACCGATTTTCGAGTTGGGCAAGACACTCACGGAGGCCGATATTGCACGGCGCAAGGGCGACTATGATGTGTTGCAACAGCGGCTGGCCCGTCAGGCGCCGTTTCGCGATTTGCGGCTGGTGATCCCATTGGCCGATGGGCGGGAACGCCTGATCGACATGTCGGGTAAGCCATTTTTTGATAGTAGCGCGCAATTGGCAGGCTATCGCGGCACCTGTTTTGACATGACAGGGATCGCTACAGCGGAGAGTGAGCGGAAAAGCGCGTTGGAAGCTTTGGCGCTGGCGTTTGAGAATATATCGACGATGGTCGCGCTTTTCGACAGGAACGACCGGCTCGTCTATTGTAACGAGAAATACCGCGCAACCTATGCTGGGATCGGCGGTGATATCATTGGTCGGCATTTTGATGAGCTACTGGCGCATTTCACGCGCACCGGCAAATTGGCCATGTCATCTGAAGGCAAAGTTCGCTGGGGCGAACAGCGGCGCGACCGTCGAAACACACCCGCCAAATTCTTTCGCGCACGGTCGTCAGAGGGGCGCTGGTTGGAGGTTACGGATTATCCCGTGGCCGCAGGGGGGCTTTTGACGATTGCCTCTGACATCACCGAAAAGGTTGAGCGTGAAGAGCGGCTTCACCGCCATGAAACGGCGCTGCAATTGCTTAACCGGCGCGAGACGCTGGGCCAGATGACGGCCGCCATCGCCCATGAATTGAACCAACCTTTAGCCGCTATTCATAATTTTGCCGCAGGCTGTGTGCTGCGGGCCGAAAACGACCAGCTTGAGAGAAAGGACATGATCTCTGTGCTTAACAACATGCAAAAGCAATCTGAGCGTGCAAGTGCCATCCTACGGTCCATGTCGAACTATCTGCACAACGATGACGCAGATCGTGTTGCCGTGGGCTTCACCGAAATCCTCCGCTCGGTTCAACTGCTGATCCAGCCGGAAAGCTCTGCCACCGGCGTCACTGTGGTGATCGACGATCAATGCAATGATGCCGAACTTCACTGCGCCCGAATTGAGATTGAGCAACTGCTGATCAATCTGATCAAGAACGGCATTGATGCCTGCCGGGACGCGGGCCGCCCCGATGCCGAAGTCATTTTGTCCGCCCGCTGCACGGAGGGTGAGATCGTGGTTGACGTGGCCGACGGAGGGAGCGGCTTTGCTTCGGATATGCCCGCTCAAACGGCTTTCAGCGCCTTCCGGTCGACCAAGGACAAGGGCCTTGGTGTGGGGTTGGCGATTTGCGAAACGATCGTGCTTTCGCATGGGGGCTCAATCGCCGTGACCAAATCTGATGCAGAGGGGGCCTGCCTGTCCGTTCGCCTACCGGCTGAGGTGCAGGTGTAGAATGACTGAAGACAGGATCGTTTACGTTGTCGACGATGACGCCGCCGTGCGAGATTCGTTGGTGTGGTTGCTTGGCTCTGTCGGGCTACGCGCCCTTTCCTTTGGCTCGGCCGCTGAGTTTCTTGAAGGGTATGAGGATATTGGCACCTGCTGTCTGGTCAGCGATGTCCGCATGCCGGAGATGAGTGGTCTGGAATTGCAAAAGGCGCTAAACGCAAGGGGCATCCAGATACCGCTTATTCTGATGACGGCTTTTGGCGATGTGTCGACGGCGGTCAAGGCGATGAAGGCTGGCGCGGTAGATTTTATTGAAAAGCCCTTCAACAATCAAAACATGCTCGACCTTATCAACACCGCCCTTCAGGCCGATGCAGCGCGGCGCAAAAGCAAAGAGGTGGCCGTCGAAAATGCGCAATTGCTGGCCCGACTTACCCCGCAAGAACATCGCGTGTTCGAGCGCGTAGTAGCGGGGTTGGCCAATCGTGAAATAGGCAATGAGATGGATATTTCTGTTAAGACGGTCGAGGTGCATCGCGCACGGGTGATGCGCAAGCTAGAGGCTAATTCGGTTGCGGAATTGGTGCGGTTTCATCTGCACAGTGCATCCACGACGGAAGGTGGTTAGCTGCACCAAAAAGCCCCGGCAGCATGAAAACCACCGGGGCAGGATGCCCAGCCCCGGCGAGGGGGGAAGGGCTGGGGGTCTTCCCGGCAGCATGAGGATTTCCGGGAAGGCATGGGTCACGCCGGCTTGGGTTTCAGCGCGCCCACGGTCACCTCAAGGGTCTGTTCCGTGCCCTTGCGCAGGACGACAACCTCCGCTGCGCTCTCTGGTGTTGTGGTGGCCACGGCGCGCGTCAGATCGCGCAGATCATCCACCTCTGTTTCGCCAAAGGATAGAATGATGTCGCCTCTCTTAAGGCCCGCTTTGGCGGCAGGGCTTTCTTCGCTAATGGCCTCAATCACCGCGCCGCGCGGCTTGTCATAGCCCAGCACATTGGCAACCTCGGGGGTCATCTGTCGGATTTGCACACCCAGCCAGCCGCGCTCAACCAAGCCGTCATCGGCGAGATCAGCCACGATGGTCTGCACAAGGTCAGAAGGCACCGAGAAGCCGATCCCGACAGAGCCGCCGCCCGGCGACAGGATCGCGGTGTTCACGCCCACGACTTCGCCATCGTTGTTAAACAGCGGCCCACCAGAGTTGCCACGGTTGATCGCCGCATCGGTTTGGATGAAATCATCGAACGGCCCGGCCTGGATGTCACGCGACAGAGCCGAAACAATGCCTGAGGTCACGGTGCCGCCAAGGCCAAAGGGGTTGCCCACGGCGACGACTTCATCGCCGACGCGCAGGGTTTTGGACGTGCCAAAGTCCACCTTAGGGAGGTCCACATCCGCTTTGACTTTGAGCAGCGCGATGTCGGTCATCGCATCACTGCCGACCACTTCGGCGTCAAAGCTACGACCATCGGCAAGTTTCACAGTTACCGTTTCAGCGCCTGCCACGACATGATGGTTGGTCACGATCTGACCGTCTTCGGAGATGATGAAACCGGACCCCAAACCTTGGCGCGGAGTCGCCTCGGCACCGTGCTGGTCGGGCAACATCTGCTCGAACCGGCGGCGCAGTTCTTCGGGCATGCCAGGGGGCAGTTGCTGCTGGATCTGTGCGCTTTGCTGTTTCGCGGTCACTTCGATAAAGACCACGGCGGGAGAGACGGCCTCGACCAAGTCGGCATAGCCGCCAGCCGGGACGGCCAGCGCGGCTGTGGGCGCAAGCGCCAGCATCGGGGTCGTGGCGACGGCGGCGCTCAGCGCAAGGGCGGCGGCGCGGGGGGCCTTGGAAAAGGTCTGGTTCATGAGATGCTCCTTGCTGTGCATTCAGTGTTTCTGGACCCCTATCTGGGGGCCGCGTTTTACAGCTTCGTCGCAGGCGCTATACAAATCTGTGAGAATGCAGGTGGCGGGATGCGCGGGCGGCAGAATTGCCTTACCTCTTGGCTGAACCTAGATGAGACCGCGATGAAACTGCTTGTTGTCGAAGACGATACCACCACCAGCACCTATATCGCGCGCGGCCTGCGCGAAGAGGGGCATGCCGTGGATGTGGTGGCCGATGGCCGCGACGGGTTGGTGCAGGCCACCACCGGGCAATATGACGTGCTGATCCTTGATCGGATGCTGCCTGAGTTGGACGGGCTGACGCTGTTGAAAACCCTGCGCGGGGCGGGCAATGCCACGCCGGTGTTGCTGCTCACGGCGATGGGGGCGGTGGAGGATCGGATTGATGGGCTGAACGCCGGGGCGGATGATTATCTGGTCAAACCCTTCGCCTTTGGCGAACTGTCGGCGCGGGTGAACGCATTGGCACGTCGCCCGCAGGCGCTGGAGCAGGAAACGACCCTCCGCGCTGGCGACTTGACGATGGACCTCATCAGCCGCCGGGTAACGCGGGCCGGGCAGGACATCGATTTGCTGCCGCGCGAATTCGCTTTGTTAGAGCATCTGCTGCGCCGGAAAGGCCGGGTGCAAACGCGAACCATGCTGCTTGAGGCGGTCTGGGACATTTCCTTTGACCCGATGACCAATGTGGTCGAGACCCATATCAGCCGCCTGCGAGCCAAGGTCGACCGGCCCTTTGACAGCGAGTTAATCCAGACCGTGCGCGGCGCGGGCTATAGGATCGACGCGTGAAGGCGCGGCTGGCGGGGCTGTGGCGTTCGATGCCGCTGCGGTTGGCGCTTTTACTGGTGCTTTTGTTCACCATCGTCAGTCTTTTAAGCCTCGCCGCCAGCTATGCGGTCACGCAGCGGTCGTTCGAGCAGGCCATCCGCGCCGATCTAGCGCAGGACATGGCAGGCTTTCGCGCCGCCCCGGGCGCCTCGGCATTGGCGCGGCTGGTCGAGGCGGAATCGCGCGAGACTGATCCCAACCGGCTGATCCTTAGCTACATCGGTCCCAACGGACGCATCTATGGCAACGGGGCCATCGCGCGGGACAACGAGGGCTATCACATCGTCTCAATCGGCGCGGCGCGGGCGCAATATGACGGCGTTTACCTCACGCTCACCGACACGCTTTATGGCGGGCTTCTGACCATCGCGCGCAGCCGGGCCGAGATCACGGCCCTGCGCGAGGTTTTTATAAATATCTTGCTGGTGAGCCTGTTGCCCACGGTGCTGATCGCACTTTCAGGGGGGTTGATCCTTGCCCGACGATCCAAACGGCATGTCGAGGTGATCCGCGGCACGCTGGATCGGCTGACCACGGGCGATCTAACCGCGCGGGTGGCACCGGGTGCGCGCTGGTCGGACGACCTCCTGCGCATCGGTGAGGCGGTCAACCAAATGGCCCGGGCGCAGGAAACGTCGGTGGCAGCGCTGCGGCAGGTGTCGCTGGATATCGCCCATGACCTGAAAACCCCGATCCAACGTGTCTCGGTGCATCTGGACGATCTCGACAGGGCCGAGGCCACGGGCGAAAACAGAACCGAACCGCTGGCCCGTGCACGTGCCGAATTGGACGGCATCGCCGCGATCTTTCAATCTCTGCTACAACTCGCGCAGGTGGAGCAGGGCGATGCCCGCGCCCATTTCACCCCCGTCGATCTGACCGCGCTGTGCCGAACCATGGTCGAGCTTTATGAGCCCGCGGCGGGCGAACAGGGCAAGCGCCTGATCTGCACCCTGCCAAAGACGCCTGCCCATGTCACAGGCGACCGTGCATTGCTGGGTCAGATGATCGCCAATCTGATCGAGAATGCCCTGCGCCATTCTGGCGACGCCGAGGCGGTGGACATTTCGCTGGAACAGGCGGCGGGTCAGGTCACACTCAGTGTCGCAGATGGCGGCCCCGGCATTCCGGCGCAGGACCGCGACAAAGTGTTGCAGCGGCTCTACCGGCTTGATCGCAGCCGGGGCACGCCGGGCCATGGGCTGGGGCTGGCGCTGGTCGATGGGGTCGTGAAACTGCACCGGGCACGGCTGGAACTCATCGACAACGCGCCGGGGCTGCGTGTGGTGGTGACATTCGAGCGATAGGCGATCCGGCAGCGGCTGCGGCAATTTAGCCTGTGCCTCTACACCCCCCCGGTCCTATATAGGTCAGGAAACAACACGCGGGGGCTTCTCATGCTCGACGGTTACACCGCCGAAATCCTAGCGCGGGTGCAGTTTGCATTCACGGTTTCGTTTCATATCATCTTCCCGGCTTTCTCAATCGGGTTGGCAAGTTTTCTGGCCGTGCTTAACGCGCTTTGGCTGTGGAAACGGGAAGAGACCTATCTGAAGCTCTTTAACTATTGGAAGAAAATCTTTGCCGTGGCCTTTGGCATGGGGGTCGTCTCGGGCATCGTCATGTCCTACCAGATTGGCACAAACTGGTCGGTGTTTTCTGACAAGGCCGGGCCGGTCGTCGGGCCGCTCATGGCCTATGAGGTGCTTTCGGCCTTCTTTCTTGAGGCCGGTTTCCTTGGCATCATGCTCTTTGGCCGCAAACGGGTCGGCGATGGGCTGCATATGTTCGCCACAGCACTTGTGGCACTGGGCACGCTGGCCTCGGCCACATGGATCCTGTCGGTCAACAGTTGGATGCAGACGCCTGCGGGCTTTGGCATTAATGACGTCGGTCAATTCGTGCCCGAGGATTGGTGGGCGATCGTGTTCAACCCGTCCTTCCCCTACCGGTTGGTCCATATGGTGCTGGCGGCCTATCTGACCACGGCGCTGGTCGTGGGCGCGGTCGGTGGCTTGCACTTGCTGCGCGATCACGCCGACCGGGCCGCGCGGCGGATGTTCTCTATGGCGATGTGGATGCTTCTGTTGGTCACGCCGCTGCAAATTCTCGCGGGCGACATGCATGGCCTTAACACGCTGGAGCATCAGCCCGCCAAGGTCATGGCGATGGAGGGGCATTACGATAGCCACCCCGACGGTGCACCGCTGATCCTGTTCGGCATTCCGAACCCCGAGGAAAAGCGCATCGACTATGCCATTCAGATCCCCAAGCTGTCATCGCTGATCCTCAAACACGACCTGAACGCGCCCTTGGACGGGTTGGATACGATCCCGGACGAGGATGAGCCGCCGGTGGCGATTGTCTTCTGGTCCTTCCGTATCATGATTGCACTTGGCTTTGCCATGCTGGGGCTGGGTCTTTGGGCTGCGCTGGCGCGGCTGCGGGGGCGGCTCTATGATTCGCCGCTGTTGCATCGGCTGGCGCTGCTCATGGGGCCGACCGGCTTTGTTGCGGTGCTGGCAGGCTGGATCACAACAGAAGTGGGGCGTCAGCCCTTCACCGTTTACGGGCTGCTGCGGACCTCTGACAGCCTCGCCCCGGTCGAGGCGCCGGCGGTGGCAACCTCGCTTATTGCCTTTATCGTGGTGTACTTCTTCGTGTTTGGCGCGGGCACTTGGTACATTCTGGCCATGATGCGCAAACCGGTTGTAGATCGCGCGCTTGAAGACGAACGCGACGATGCACAAGACGATGGACCCGTGCTTGCTGTTGGCGCAGAAGCCGCCCATCGCGGCAAACCGAAGGAGAGCTGAGATGTTGGGATTTGAACTGTCGTTCATCTGGGCCGGGATCATCGCCGCTGCGGTGCTGATCTATGTCATCCTTGATGGGTTTGATCTGGGCGTGGGGCTGTTGTTCCCGATGACCAAGGATGAAGGCGAGCGTAACGTGATGATGAACTCGGTCGCGCCCATCTGGGACGGCAATGAGACTTGGCTGGTGCTGGGCGGCGGCGGGTTGTTCGCCGTCTTCCCGCTGGCCTATGCGGTGGTGATGCCTGCACTTTACATGCCGATCATCCTGATGCTCCTGGGCCTTATCTTTCGCGGCGTGGCGTTTGAGTACCGTTGGCGCACGAAGCGTTGGAAACCCCTTTGGGACATGGCGTTTTTTGGCGGCTCGCTGGTGGCCTCCTTCTGTCAGGGCATCGCTCTTGGCGCGCTGGTGCAGGGGATCGAAATCGAAGGCCGCGCCTATGCGGGTGGCTGGTGGGATTGGTTCACGCCCTTTTCGATCTTGACCGGCGTGGCCGTGACCGTGGGCTATGCTTTGCTGGGCGCGACATGGCTTAACATGAAGCTCGAAGGCCGCATTCAGGCGCATATGCGCCGTTTGGCATGGCCGCTGGCGGTGGCGACGCTGGTCTTTATGGGGTTGGTCAGCCTTTGGACCCCCTTCACCGATGCGGTCTACTTCGAGCGGTGGTTCGCGTGGCCCACCGCGCTCTTCAGCGGTTTGGTGCCGCTTTTGGTCGCGCTTGCGGCCTTTGGGATGCTGCGCGGTTTGCAACGCAAGGCTGACATTCAGCCGTTCCTCTGTGCGCAGGCGCTTTTTGTTCTGGGGTTCATCGGCATCGGGATCAGTTTTTATCCGCATATGGTGCCGCCAAGCCTGACCATCGCCGATGCCGCCGCCCCCGACGAAAGCCTTGCTTTCGCACTGGTCGGTACGCTGGTGCTGCTGCCCCTGATACTCAGCTACACCGCCTACGCCTATTGGGTGTTCCGCGGCAAGATCGACCCTGAGGAGGGCTATCACTGATGCGCCATTGGCTGAAACGTAGCGGCTGGTTCGTGGCGCTTTGGCTGGCCAGCGTGTTGCTGCTGGCAGTGGTTGCCTATGGCATCCGTCTGGTAATCATGCCGGGCTGACGCAGCGATGCGGCTTGCGGGCCTTGCCAAGGGCGCGCGCTTCTGGCCTCTTCGGGCCAAAGCAGCACGAAAGGACAGCCCGATGCGCGCCATGCAGGTCACCGCCTATGACGAACCGCTCACCCTGAAAGAGCTTGAGATGCCGATGCCGGGGCAGGGCGAGGTGCTGATCCAAGTCGATACCTGCGGGCTGAACTTTGGCGATTTGCTGATCATCAAAGGCACCTATCAGGAAAAGCCGCCGCTGCCCTTTACCTTGGGGATGGAAATGGCGGGCACGATCACCGCTCTGGGCGCGGGGGTCGAGAATTTGAAAGTCGGGCAGCGCGTGGCGGCCTATACCGGGTTCGACGGGCTGGCCGAATACGCCGCCATTCCCGCCGCAGTCTGCGTGCCGATCCCTGAAGAAATGAGTTCGGTCGACGCCGCCGCCTTCCTGATCGCCTATGGCACCAGCCATGTGGCGCTGGACTATAAGGCGCGGCTGCAGCCGGGCGAGCGGTTGCTGGTCTTGGGCGCATCGGGCGGCA
Source organism: Sulfitobacter sp. SH24 (assembly GCF_965641895.1). Lineage (NCBI taxonomy): Bacteria > Pseudomonadati > Pseudomonadota > Alphaproteobacteria > Rhodobacterales > Roseobacteraceae > Sulfitobacter > Sulfitobacter sp. SH24. The sequence continues at coordinate 2,825,884 of NZ_OZ282575.1, read as the reverse complement.
TTGGCCTGACGGCGGTGGAGCTGGGCAAACTGATGGGGGCCGAGGTGATCGCCGTGGCGCGGGGTGCGGACAAGCTCGCTGTCTGCAAAGAGGCGGGGGCCGATCATCTGATCAACTCCGAGACCGACGACATCCGCGCGATCGTCAAGGAATTGGGCGGGGCCGATGTGGTCTATGACCCGGTGGGCGGCGACCAGTTCAAAGCCGCCATGCGTGCCTGCAATCCCGAAGCGCGGCTGATCCCGCTGGGCTTTGCTAGCGGTGAGGTGCCGCAGATTCCGGCCAATATCCTGCTGGTCAAGAACCTCACCGCGCTGGGCTTTTACTGGGGTGGCTATGCCAAGATCAAACCTTCGGTGCTGACCGACAGTTTCGCCGAGCTGATCAAATGGTATGTCGCGGGCAAGCTGAAGCCCCATGTCAGCAACGTCATACCGCTGGAGCAGGCGAATGAGGCGCTGGCCCTGCTGCGCGACCGCAAGGCAACAGGCAAGGTGGTGGTGGAAGTGGCGCGCTAAGCGCGCCGCCCGCCCTGCAAACGGGTCACGCGCAGCGCCTTTTGGCGCTCGCGCAGATAGACGAACAGGCCCGAGGCAAGGATCAGCGCGATCCCGACCCAGACTTCCCAAACCGGCAGGTCACCGAAGATCACGAAACCCCAGAACACCGCCAGCGGCAGGCCAATGTATTCGAACGGGGCCACGGTGGCGGCATCCCCCAGCCGGTAGGCTTGGCTCAGGCAATAGCCGATCAGCGCGATGTTGAGGCCGATGCCGAGGAAGGTAAGGTAATCCTCCTGCGCCGGCCAAATCCACGCCCGCAGCAGGAACTGGAGCGAAGCACTGCTGCCCTCATCCACGAACCGCCCGTCACCAGCGATCAGGAAGAACCCAAGGGACACGGCAACGAAGGCGGCCTGAATATAGACCATCAAGGCCGAAGCTTTAGAGTTCACGCCCAGCTTACGGGTCATCAATTGGTTCAGCGCATAGGTCAGCGCCGCCAGTACCGGCAGCAGCAAGACCCAGCGGGAGACGTCGAGCGTCGCCGTCGAAGCCCATGGCCGCATCATGATGACCACGCCAACAAACCCCACGATTACGGCGCCAAGACGCAGCGGGCCGACCTTTTCGCCCAGAAGCGGGATCGACAGCAGGGTGATGAACAGGGGTGCGGCAAAGAACAGCGCCGTCGCTTCGGCCAAGGGCAGGACCGACAGCGCCAGAAAGAAGGACATGTTCGAGATCACGATCAGCAGCCCGCGCAGCAGATGCAGCCCCGGCTGGCGCGTCTTGAGCAGATGAAACCCGCCCTCAAGTTTGACCAGTACCAGCCCCAGAATGATCCCGATGGCCGAGCGCGTAAAAACGATCTGATGCAGCGGATAGCCGCCCGACAGACGTTTGATCAGCATGTCATTGACCGAAATCGCGGCCACGCCGAGAAGGATCAGCCCGATCGCCAGTCCGGCGCGGTTATGGGGAGTAGTTGTCATGGCAAAGACCTACCAGCCCGGCGCGTAACGTCCAGCGCTTTGACATTGGTTTGCGCAGAATTACCCGCTAGGCTGGGCGCATCGCTTTAAGGGAGAGCCAGCCATGCAGATGTCCGACACCCGTCAGATCGCCGCCACCCCAGCTGAGGTCTATGCCGCGCTGCTGGACCCTGAGATGCTGCAAACCTGCGTGCCCGGCGCGCAGGATGTGACTGGTTCGGTTGAAGAGGGGTATGACGCCACCGTCGTGCAAAAGGTCGGCCCGGTGAAGGCGACCTTTAAGGGGCACGTGACGCTCTCCGATTTGGTGCCGAACGAAGCGCTGACCATCACGGGCGAGGGCAAGGGCGGTGCAGCCGGTTTCGCCAAGGGCGGCGCAGAAGTGCGGCTGGCCGAAAAGGACGGCGGCACCGAGCTCAGTTACGATGTTGAGGCCAAGGTCGGCGGCAAGCTGGCGCAGCTTGGCAGCCGGATCATCGACGGTTTCGCCAAGAAAATTGCGGATCAGTTCTTCGACAATCTGCAATCTTCGCTCGAAGGTCCGACAGAAGAGACGGGCGAAAGCGCGGAAGCTGATGATGACGCCCCCGCCAAAAAGGGCTGGTTCGGCCGCGCCAAGACTTGAAGGCATCTGTTCACCGCCGCCAAAGCCAGTTAGGTTGCCCGCCTTACCAAAGCGGAGACGACCATGCCGACAATCGTGGATATTCAGAACCTGCGTAAATCCTACGCGGGCGGTTTCGAGGCGCTTAAAGGGGTCAATCTGGAGATTGAGCAGGGCGAAATCCTTGCGCTCCTAGGCTCCAACGGGGCGGGCAAGACGACGCTGATCTCGACCATCTGTGGCATCACCACCGCGACCAGTGGCAAGGTGACCGTGGGCGGCCATGACATTAAGGATGATTTCCGCGCGGCACGTTCGATGATTGGACTGGTCCCGCAGGAGATCAATTTGGAGCCCTTCGAGCGGGTGCTCAACACCGTGCGCTTCTCGCGCGGGCTGTTTGGCCGGCCGGCGGATGAGGCGGTGCTGGAGAAAATCCTGCGTCAACTTTCGCTCTGGGACAAGAAAGACAGCCAGATCCGTGAGCTTTCGGGCGGGATGAAGCGCCGGGTGCTGATCGCCAAGGCGCTGTCGCATGACCCAAAGGTGCTGTTTCTGGACGAGCCCACCGCGGGCGTCGACGTGGAACTGCGCAAGGACATGTGGGAGATCGTCGCAGGGCTGAAAGCCTCTGGCGTGACGATCATCCTGACCACCCATTACATCGAAGAGGCCGAGGCCATCGCGGACCGGATTGGCGTCATCGCCAAGGGCGAATTGCTGCTGGTCGAAGAGAAAGACGCGCTGATGGCGCGGATGGGCAAAAAACAACTCGAAGTGCAGCTTACCGAGCCGATCACCGAAGTCCCACTGACGCTGCAGTCGCCCGATGTGGAGTTGTCCGCCGATGGGCGGTCCCTGATCTATACCTATGACACCAATGCCGAGCGGACCGGCATCACCAAGCTGCTCTCGAAAGTCGCGGAAAGCGGTCTGGTGCTGCAAGACGTGGCGACACGGCAAAGCAGTCTGGAAGATATCTTTGTCGATCTGCTCAAGGAGGATGCGGCATGAACTGGACCGCGATCAAAGCCATCTACGCCTTTGAAATGGCGCGTTTCTTTCGCACCATCACGCAAAGCATCATCTCGCCGGTGCTGTCGACCTCGCTCTACTTCGTCGTCTTTGGCGCAGCCATCGGCAGCCGTATCGAAGAGGTCGAGGGCGTGAGCTATGGCGCCTTTATCGTGCCGGGGCTGATCATGCTCAGCGTCATCACGCAGTCGATCTCCAACGCCTCTTTCGGCATCTATTTCCCGAAATTTATCGGCACGGTCTATGAATTGCTCTCGGCCCCGATCAACTTTTTCGAGATCGTCATCGGATATGTCGGTGCGGCGGCCACCAAGGCGCTGTTCATCGGTACGATCATCCTGATTACGGCGTTTTTCTTTGTCGACATCACGATCCAGCATCCCATCGCCATGGTCGCTTTCCTGATCCTGACCTGCATCAGCTTCGCGCTGATGGGCTTTATCATCGGCATCTGGGCAGGGAATTTTGAGCAGTTGCAACTGGTGCCGCTCTTAATTGTCACGCCGCTGGTCTTCCTTGGCGGGTCTTTCTACTCGATCTCGATGCTGCCGCCGGTTTGGCAGGTGATCTCGCACTTCAACCCGGTGGTCTATCTGATCTCAGGCTTTCGTTGGGCATTTTTCGGCTCTGCCGATGTGCCGATCCTGACCAGCCTTGCGGCAATCGCGCTGTTCACGGCGCTTTGCCTCGGCGTGATCTGGTGGATTTTCCGCACCGGCTGGCGTCTGCGGGCTTGAGGGCTGCGAAACTTGGACGCCCGCCTTGTTTGCGCGGGGTGGGCGTTCTACATGAGAAGAATGAGAATTCGGCTGCCCTTCCTTAAATCCCCGCCCAGCGTTTCCGTGATCCGGCTTTCCGGCATGATCGGATCGCAGGGCCGCGCGGTGTTGAACGATGCCATCATGGGTCCGGTCATCGAAAAGGCTTTTGCCAAGGGCAAGCCTGCCGCTGTCGCGTTGGAGATTAACTCTCCCGGTGGCAGTCCGGTGCAATCATCGCTGATCGGCGCGCGCATTCGGCGGTTGGCGGAGGAAAAGAACATCCCCGTCATCGCTTTTGTCGAAGATGTCGCGGCCTCGGGCGGTTACTGGCTGGCGGCTGCGGCGGATGAGATTTACGCGGACCCAAGCTCGATCTTGGGCTCAATCGGGGTGATCTCGGCCTCTTTCGGGGTGCATGAGTTCATCCGGGAACATGGAGTTGAGCGGCGCGTCTATACGGCAGGGCAGAGCAAATCCATGCTCGACCCGTTCCGCCCTGAAAACCCCGAGGATGTTGCCCGGCTGAAGGTGCTGTTGGAAGACATCCACGAGAATTTTATCGACCATGTAAAGACACGCCGTGCGGGCAAACTGCCCGAGGGGCAAGACCTCTTCACCGGGGAAATTTGGCTGGCGAAACGCGCCGCCGAACTGGGGTTGATCGACGGTATCGGCCATCTGAAACCCCTGCTGAAAAAGCGCTTTGGCGAGAAGGTCAAACTGCGCCGCTACGGAGCGAAACGCGGGCTTCTGTCACGCTTTGGCGTACAGATGGTACAAGACGCAGTGCAGGGCATAGAGGAACGCGCAGCCTATGCGCGGTTTGGTCTCTAGCGCATGGTTTTTAAGATCGTTCTGCTCTTTCTGGTGGCCATGGGCCTTTTGGCTTGGTTTGGAAAAATGCATTGGCTAGGAGGCAAACGCCTGTCCCGGACCAAATGCCGTGACTGCGGACGTTACCGCATTGGCAAAGGCGATTGTGCCTGTAAGGGAGGGCGTTAATGCTGATGCCGTGGCTACTGTCGGGGCTTGGCCTCGTAATCCTGCTGTTCGCGGGGGATGCTCTGGTCAAAGGGGCGGTGAACCTGTCGCTGCGCCTTGGGGTGCCCGCGCTGATTGTTAGTCTGACGATCGTGGCCTTTGGCACCTCTGCGCCTGAACTGCTGATTTCGGTCAAGGCGATCTTGGACAACGCGCCGGGTTTGGCGCTTGGGAATGTCGTCGGGTCGAACACCGCGAACATCCTGATGGTATTGGGTATTCCGGCGTTGCTGGCGACGATGCACACCTCGGAATGCAGCACGCGTAAGACCTATAACCAGATGATCGCCGCCTCGGTCTTGTTCATCGCGCTGGCTTTCCGCGGGGTCTTTGACTGGATCGCGGGGCTGATCCTGCTCGCTGGGCTGGCCTATATGCTCTATGACGCCTTTGGCGACGCCAAGGATCACCGTCATGCCTGCCGGGCCGGTGCGGCGGATGATGACGAAGAGCCCGAAGGCGCGGACCCCAATATGGCCGGTTGGCAGATTGCGCTGTTCCTCATCCTTGGCCTGATCGGCTTGCCCTTGGGCGCAAGCCTTCTGGTGGATAACGCCACGATCATCGCCCAGACCTATGGGGTGAGTGACACAGTGATTGGCCTGACGCTTGTGGCCGTGGGCACATCGCTGCCGGAATTGGCGACCACCGTGATGGCCGCGCTGCGCCGTCAGGCGGATGTGGCGCTTGGCAACGTCATCGGTTCGAACATGTTTAACCTTCTTGCGATCATCGGCATCGCAAGTCTTGTTGGCCCGATTGAAGTCGACGAAGCCTTCTTGCGGATCGACCTTTGGGTGATGCTGGGCGCGTCGCTGTTGCTGATCCCCTTCGTCTATCTGGGGCGCGACATTACCCGGCTTTGGGGCGTGGTGCTCAGCGCGCTTTACGGGCTTTATTTGTTAATCATCCTGATCTGAGGAGGGCGGCAGATGCGGCGGGCATTGGTGACCGGGGCCGGGCAGCGTCTGGGCCGTGCCATGGCGCTGTATCTTGGGCAGCGGGGCTTTGACGTGGCGGTACATTATGCCACCTCGCGTGTTGGGGCCGAGGCGACCGCCGACGAGATCGCGGCCATGGGCCGCCGTGCCGTGGCCCTGCAAGCCGACCTTCTTGACGATGCCGCAGCCGCGGCGCTTTTGCCCCGCGCGGCAGAGGCGCTTGGCGGGCCGATTACCTGCCTTGTAAACAACGCTTCGATTTTCGAATATGACGATATCACCAGCGCCACCCGCGAAAGCTGGGACCGGCATATGGGCAGCAACCTCCGTGCGCCATTCGTGTTGACACAAGCGATGGCGGGGCAGGGGTTAAAGCCCGGAAAAGACCAAAACGGAGAGCCCCGCGCCGCCGGGCTGATCGTCAATATGCTTGACCAGCGGGTGCGGAACCTCACGCCAGAGTTCACGACCTACACGATCGCCAAGATGGGGCTTTGGGCCATGACGCGCAGCACAGCGCAGGCTTTGGCCCCGGCGATCAGGGTTAACGGCATCGGCCCCGGCCCGACGCTGAAGGGCAGTGCCCAAAGCACCGACGACTTCGCCGCACAGCGCCGCAACACGGTTCTAGCCCGTGGTTCAAACCCTGAGGATATCACAGCCGCACTGGGCTATTTCATCGATTCACCGGGGGTGACAGGACAGCTGATCTGCACCGACGGAGGGGAACATTTGCAGTGGAATACAAGCCCCAAAGGTCCCTTGACGTAAGCGCAATGCAGGAAGTTTTGCACGTTCTTAACGTATGTCACCAAACTGTTACCGAAACCTCTTTGTTTTCAGAGACTTGTTTCATGCGAGATAAAAAATACAGCAATAACAACGAATTATTGACGTGCTTAAAAAATGGGCAAATCAGAGAAGCCAGTCAAAAACAACGGAAATTCCTAGATGCCCAGAAGTTATCGTCAGACTTATCCACATGTTTGGTGGACATGTTAAAGCTTGCCCCCATTGCCGTCCTATTGCAGCGAAGCACGAGAATCAGCGCCTGAGATGACCACGCCAAACGACAGCCCTCCGCCGCAAGGCCGCCAAGTGATTCAGGCCTATCTGAAGTCGCTCGATTCCTCGCCGGGCGTCTACCGGATGCTCGATGCGGAAAGCCGTGTTCTCTATGTCGGCAAGGCGCGGAACCTGCGGGCGCGGGTGTCGTCCTACGCGCGGCCCACAGGACATTCGGGGCGCATCTCACGGATGATCGCCAATACCGCTTCGATGATGTTTCTGACCACAAAAACGGAAACCGAGGCGCTGCTTCTTGAGCAAAACCTGATTAAACAGCTCAAGCCTAAGTTCAACGTGCTGCTGCGCGACGACAAGAGCTTTCCCAATATTCTTGTCACCGCCGATCACGACTACCCGCAGATCAAGAAACACCGCGGCGCGAAGAAGGAAAAGGGCAGCTATTATGGCCCCTTCGCCAGCGCGGGCGCGGTGAACCGCACGCTGAACCAGTTGCAGCGGGTCTTTCTCTTGCGTGATTGCTCCAACTCGATGTTCGACAGCCGCACGCGGCCCTGTTTGCAGCACCAGATCAAACGCTGCTCTGCTCCTTGCGTCGGTAAAATCTCGGCCGAAGAGTATCGCCAGACCGTCCGCGATGCGGAGCGGTTTCTAAGTGGCAAATCGACCGAGATTCAGGGCCGTCTGGCGCAGGATATGGCCGAAGCGTCTGAGGCGATGGAGTTTGAACGCGCCGCCGCCCTGCGCGACCGGATCAAGGCGCTAACGCAGGTTCAGACGGCCCAAGGTATCAATCCGCAAGGGGTGAATGAGGCCGACATCATTGCGCTGCATATGGAAGGCGGACAGGCCTGCGTGCAGGTCTTCTTCATCCGCGCCAACCAGAACTGGGGCAACCGCGATTACTACCCGCGCGTCGGGGCCGATGTGGATGCCGCCGAGGTGCTGGAGGCGTTCATTGGCCAGTTCTACGATACCCGCGAGCCGCCACGGCAGTTGATCCTGAGCAATGAGATCGAAAACCCCGATCTGATGGCCGAAGCGCTGAGTGGCAAGATCGGTCGCAAGGTGGAACTGTTGGTGCCGCAGCGAGGGGAGAAGGCCGAACTGGTCGACGGTGCCCTGCGCAATGCGCGCGAAAGCCTTGCTCGCAAGATGGCCGAGACGGCGACCCAGACCAAGCTGCTACAGGGGCTGGCCGATGCCTTTGATTTGCCAAAACCGCCCGAACGGATCGAGGTTTACGACAACTCGCACATCCAAGGCACCAATGCTGTCGGCGCGATGATTGTCGCGGGCCCAGAGGGCATGATGAAAAACCAATACCGCAAGTTCAACATCCGTGGTGATGACCTGACCCCGGGCGATGACTTTGGCATGATGAAAGAGGTGCTCCACCGCCGCTTCAAACGGCTCATCAAAGAAGACCCGGACCGGAGCCGGGGCCTTTGGCCTGACCTGCTGCTGATCGACGGCGGCGCGGGGCAGGTGAGCGCCGTGGCCTCCATCATGGCGCAGCATGGGGTTGAGGATATTCCGATGGTCGGCGTGGCCAAAGGTATCGACCGTGACGCGGGCAAGGAGGAGTTCCACCGCGTCGGCAAGCGGGTCATGGCGCTGCGGCACAATGATCCGGTGCTTTATTTCGTGCAGCGTCTGCGCGATGAAGCGCACCGTTTCGCCATCGGTACCCACCGCGCGAAACGCGCCAAGGGGGTCAGCGCCACGCCGCTCGATGATGTGCCGGGCGTCGGGGCCGCGCGCAAACGCGCGCTTTTGGCGCATTTCGGCTCGGCCAAGGCGGTGGGCCGCGCGAACCTCAGCGACCTTAAGGCCGTTGATGGCGTGTCGGATGCGCTGGCAGAGACAATTTATGGATATTTCCATGAGAAGGGCTAGCGACGCGCCCGCCGAAGGGCAGACCGCTGGCGCGGTTTCGTCCTTTCAGCCGCGAACGGCGCAAGGTAGGATAACGTCATGAAATGGAATTTGCCCAATATCCTGACCCTGCTCAGGCTGGTCGCGGCGCCCGGTGTGGCGGTCATGTTTCTATATTTTACGCGTCCCTATGCCGACTGGTTCGCCTTGCTGCTCTTTGTCGGGGCGGCGGTGACGGATTGGTTTGACGGCTACCTTGCCCGCGCGTGGGCGCAGGAAACGAAACTCGGGGCCATGCTCGACCCGATTGCCGACAAGGCGATGGTCGTGATCGCGTTGATGGTGATCGTGGCCTTCTCCAGTTGGTCGCCGTGGCTGGTGCTGCCCGCTACGTTGATCCTGTTTCGCGAAGTCTTCGTTTCGGGCTTGCGGGAATATCTGGGCGATGTTGCGGGGACGCTAAAGGTCACCCAACTGGCCAAATGGAAAACGACGCTACAGATGATCGCCATCGCCGTGCTGTTTTCTCAGGGCGTATTCGAGCATTACCTCGGGATGAGCGTTTTCGGGATGGACCAGCAGATGATCGAAGCGATCCTCGATGGCGAGGTCGAAGATACTCTGGGGCTGGGCTGGAAACTCGCCGGGATGGAATGGGCCGGGCTGTTGGGGCTGGCGCTGTTGTGGGTCGCCGCCGTGCTGACCGCCATCACCGGCTTTGACTATCTGCGCAAGGCGCTGCCGCATCTGAAGGAGCCACGTTGATGGACGTTCTATATTTCGCATGGGTCCGCGAACGCATCGGCCTGCCCCGCGAACGGGTGGAGAGCACCGCTGCGACCGTGGCCGAATTGGTCGAAGAATTGCGTGGCCGAGAGGAACGCTACGAGATGGCGTTTTCTGATCTCTCCGCATTGCGCGTGGCTGTGGATCAGGAGTTGACCGATTTCGACGCCCCGCTCCAAGGCGCGCGCGAAGTGGCCTTTTTCCCCCCGATGACCGGGGGCTGACCGATGCGCGTTTTGGTGCAGGAAGACCCCTTTGATCTGTCCGAGGAGACCGCGCATTTCGCCAAGGGCGAGTGCGGCAGCGGTGCGATTGTGACCTTTACAGGCGTCGTGCGCGACAATGATGCAGGCACGCTGAGCGCGATGGAGATCGAACATTACCCGGGCATGACCGAAAAGGCGCTGCGCGAGATTGCGCAGCAGGCCGTTACGCGGTTCGAACTGCAAGATGCGCTGGTGATCCACCGTTACGGGCGGCTGGTGCCGGGGGAACAGATCATGATGGTCGCCACAGCGGCGCGGCACCGGCGTCATGCTTTCGAGGCGGCGGAGTTCCTGATGGATTACCTTAAATCCCGCGCGCCGTTCTGGAAGCGCGAGATCACTGCAGAGGGGGACACTTGGGTCGCCGCAAAAGACGAGGATGAGGCCGCGCTAGAGCGCTGGTAAGCGATCGCTTTAGGCGAAGCGCCCGCCTTTTTCTATGACTTCGATCTGATAGCCATCGGGGTCCGCCACAAAGAAGAACTTTGCCACAGTCTCCCCCGCAGGGCGAAAATCAACGATGTCACGCGGGGCGGCACCGGCTTCGATCGCGGTGTCGCGGGCGGCCTCAAGGTCTTCGACCACAAAAGCCAGATGGCCATAGCCGTCGCCCAAGTCATAGGGCGTGTCGCGGTCCTTGTTGACCGTCAGCTCCAGCTCGAAATCGCCCGCAGCATCGCGCAAGTAGATCAGGGTGAAGCTGTCGAAATCCAGCCTGTCGGCGATTCTAAGGCCAAACACGTCTTCGTAGAATTTCACTGATGCCGCCTCATCAAGGACGCGGATCATGGAATGGGCAAGTTTGGCCATGGGAGCCTCCGGCAGGGCGTGTGGTTAGGCTTTCTGACGCTCGATATAGGCGCGCATCTCTTCGGCCTCGTGGCGGGCGTCGCGCAGGCCGTCCATTGCGGCGCGCAGCTCTGCTTCTGTCTGGGCAAGCTGGTTGGTCAGTTCGGCTTCGCGCTGTTGCAGATAGGTGATCGCCTGATCGCGGGTTTCTTCAGCCTCGTGCAGCTCTTGGCTCATCCGGTCAAGCTGGGCCACATCATCTGCGGCCACGCGGGTGAAGCGGTTCAGCAGCCAGTTGGCGAACCATCCCATGCAGAAGGCCACGAAAAGAATGATGGCTGTTGCCAGGACAAACTCAGTTCTGCTCATCACCGCTGCCTTCTTCGGTTTCGTCGGATTCCCCGATCTCTTCTGCCGTGGTATCGCCCGTTTCTTCAGCAGATTCCAGCGCTGTTTCGTTTTCGGGGGTCTCAGCCTCGGGCTGGATCAGGCGGAATTCGATGCGGCGGTTGGCTTCGCGGCCCTCTTCGGTCTGGTTATCGGCGATGGGATTTTCCTCACCATAGCCTTTGGCTACGAAGGAAGAAGTCAGAACCCGGCGGGCGCGCAGTTCGTTTAGAACCGATTCCGCGCGGCTTTGCGAGAGTGACTGGTTCATCGATTCGCGGCCTTGACTGTCGGTGTAGCCTTGGATCTCGAGCGGAATGTCCCCGCAATGTTTCAGAACTTCGGCGATGTCATCCATCGTACCAAGTGCCGAGGCGTCAATCGTGGCGTTGCCCGGTTCAAAGGTAATCTTGCCGATCTTGAGGATTTCGCGGATCTCGGCTTCGCACTCCTCGGGGGTCGGCAGCCCGGCGATGGGATCGAGTTTTTCTTTATAGGTGATGTCGATGCTGTAATCGGCGCTTTCGCCCAGCTTGTCGGCCAGAAGGGAGGCAACGGTGGTGTTCGCCTCTTTGCTACCGGTGTCGCCGATCACTTCAAGCCGGTCGGGGGTGACCGTGACAGAGCCATTGGCGAGCGAGGCCATCGCCTCAAGCCCGGTCAAAACGCGGGTGGCCCAATCGGCGGGCAGGGTCTCATCCAGACGGGCGGCGGTGTAGACATTGGCCGACCCGAAATGCGATTTCGCATAGCTGTCCGCCAGATCGCGCAGCCCTTCGCTGGTAAGCCGTCCACGGAGTTGCACTTGCCCCTCGGGGGACAGGGTCGCGGTGAATTCAGGCGGGCCAGCGTCGGGGTCTTCGACCTTGGGCAATCTTGCGGTCAGGGCGAAAACGTCCGGAAGGGCATTTTCCAGCTCTCCCACCACGCGGTCGAAACTATCGGAATCGGTGCCCGGCGCCGCGAGCAAGGTGATGTCTGCGTCCGCGAAAGAGATGGAGCCTTGGCCCACACGGCTCAGCGCATCGATCGCCAGCGCCACGGCGCGGCCCCAGTTCGGGCTGGGTACACCCAGACCGATGGTGCAATTGGCGCTCTCAGCCGCGCCAGCGGCGATGCCCGCTTTGAGGATGCGGCTGGCGGCGGCGTCGCTATCGGCAGAACAGGCATCGAACCGCGCGCCCTCTTCGTCGATCTCAAACCGCAAGGTGAAAGGCGTAATCACCGGCCGCGGTGCGGCGATGTCGAGCCGCAGACGCAGGCTGGGCGGGGCTGCGCGTTGCAGCTTGCGCTCCATCTGTGCTTTCGCTTCGGGGCTGTCGGCAATCGCGGTGATGGTCACGCGACCCGCGTTGACCGAGGCCTTAGCGCGGGGCAGGTCTGCCATGGCACGCACGGCAAAGTTCAGCGCGTCTTCCCAGCCATCAGGAGCAGGGTAATTGGCGGATTCCAAAAGGTCAGTCACCGTGGCCTCACCCGCCATGTCGCCAAAGGCTTCGATCACCGCGTCGCGGTCGGTGCTGGTGGGGATCAGGCCGATGATCGAAATGCCCGCATCGTTGCGCAGCACTTCGGCAGAGAAACGCGGCGGGGCGATTCCGGATTGGGCTTCAACCTCCATCTCGTCGATCACACGGGCGGCGTCGACCACGGTTCCAGCAGTTGAGAGGGCGCGGAAGCGGACCGCTTCGGTCGGCGCGATCCCGGCGAGGGTGACCTGCAAACCGTCGGCCTGCACCTCGGCCCATGTCATGCCCTGATCGTCCAGCGCGTCACGCACACCGATTTCGGAAGTATCCTCGATCAGTTGCACCGAAAAGCTTGCCGCCACTAAAGAGACCACCGCTGCGGCTGCAAAGGTCAGGGCGATCATGAAAATGGCGGAGAGGCGCATGGGCGGCCTTCTGGTTGTTGAGCTCAAGACTTGATACGCGCGTCCTGCCGGGGGTGCAATCAGGCCAGAAGACTTGCTGCGAAAAACAACAGCGGGATCATGCCGGTATCACGGTTAGCGCGAAAGAGTTGCAAAAGCTTGGCGTTGTCCTTCGTATCCAGCCCCCGAAGCTGCCACGCCATATGCCAGCCCATCGCCCAAGGCCCGCCGAGGGCAATCGCCAGCGCCAGCACCGAAGCCTGCGGCAACCCGGCATAGATCACCGCGATCCCCATCAGCCCCACGGTCGCCATTAAGAAGCGTCGCAGCCATTGGCCCGAATTCTCACCAAAAAGCCGCGCGGTGGATTTCACCCCGATCAGCGCGTCATCCTCGGCGTCCTGATGGGCATAGATCGTGTCATAGAATAGCGTCCAAGCAATCCCTGCGAGGTAGAGCACCACGGCAGGCGCGTGCAGCGTGCCTGCGTGGGCTGTCCAAGCCAGCATCGCGCCCCAGTTGAAGGCCAGCCCCAGAAAGACCTGCGGCCACCATGTAAAGCGTTTTGCAAAGGGGTAGACCGCCACCGGCAGCAGCGCCAGAACGCCCATGGCGATGGCCGCTTGGTTAAACGTCAGCAGGATCAGCAGCGCCAGCAGCATCTGCAGCACCATCCACGCCAGCGCCTGTTTCACCGTGACCGCGCCCGAAGGAATAGGCCGCGAGCGGGTGCGCGCGACCTTGCCGTCGATGTTGCGGTCGGTGATGTCGTTCCACGTACAGCCTGCGCCGCGCATCAGAAACGCGCCGATGCCGCAGCCTGCGAAAATCCACAGATCCTCCCACCGTGGCAATTGGTCGAACAGGATCGCAAGGCTCAGCCCCCACCAGCACGGAAGTAGCAAAAGCCATGTGCCGATGGGCCGATCCGCGCGGCTCAGCCGCAGATAGGGCCGCAAGGCGCGGGGGGCATGGCGGTCGACCCAATTGTCGGCCACCGCATCGGCAACAGGCGCATCGGGCGTAGCATCTGGCGAAGGCGGCTGGTTGTGCATATATCTGGCCCTATGAACGCAAAAATCAGATTGTATGTAGATCAGCCCTTGGGGCAGGGGCAAACGGTTCCTTTGGCGCGTGAGCAGGCGCATTACCTCTTTGGGGTGATGCGGCTCTCGGTCGGGGCCGGGGTGCTTTTGTTCAACGGGCGCGATGGCGAATGGCTGGCGGAGGTCACCGAGGCGGGCAAACGCGGCGGGGTGCTGACCTGTGTTGAGCAGACCCGCCCCTTGCAGATGCCGCCTGACCTGTGGCTGCTCTTTGCCCCTATCAAAAAGACACGCACCGACTTTATTGTTGAAAAAGCCGCCGAGATGGGTGCGTCCCGCATTATGCCAGTGATGACAGAGTTTACCAACGCAGGCCGCGTGCAGCAGTCCCGTCTTCAAGCCCATGCGGTCGAGGCGGCAGAGCAATGCGGCGGCACCTATGTGCCGGAAGTGGCCGAGGCCGAGAAGCTGGGGCGGCTGCTGGACCAGTGGGACAGCACCCGGCAGATCATGTTCTGCGATGAGGCTCTGGTCGGAGAGAGCGGCGCGCTGCCTGTAGGCGCGCAGGGGCCTTGGGCCATCCTGATTGGCCCCGAAGGCGGCTTTTCCGAGAGCGAACGCAAACGGCTCCACTCATTCGATCACGCTCATGCCGTCACGCTAGGCCCGCGCATCCTGCGTGCCGATACGGCGGCGGTGGCTGCGATGACCATGTGGCAGCAGGCTTTGGGAGACTGGTGATGCAAAGGATGGCCCAATGAGTTTTCTGCGCCAAGGGGCCCGCGACCAGCTTTGGCGTTGGCGCGAGGCGATTATCGGTGGGGGGCTGATGCTTTTCGGTCTCTGGCTGGTGGCCGGGCCGGGGTTTTTACTCGCGGTGCCGGGCTATGCGGCGCTTGCCGGTGGCGCGGCGCTGATCTGGCTTGGCGTGCAACGTGCTCGCTTTCGCGGTGAAGGTGACGGGGCGGGGGCCGTTCAGGTCGTCGAGGGGCAGATCACCTATTTCGGCCCGCTGACCGGCGGCACGGTGGCTCTGCGCGAATTGCAGCGGCTCAGCCTCGACCGGCAGATGTTTCCAGCCCATTGGCGGCTTGAGCCGCGCGACGATGAAGCGCCCCTGTTGATCCCGGTGAATGCTGCCGGATCCGAGGCGCTGTTTGACGCTTTCGCCGCCCTGCCGGGCCTGCGCACCGAGAGGATGCTCTTTGAGTTGCGCAAGACCCGCCATGACGCCGTTGTGATCTGGGAGCGCGCGCCCCTGCGCCCGGCGCATGTCTTGCTGCATTGACAGCCCCGGCAAATCCGCCCATCCCTGCTAGACACGACGCCAAGTCGACACCCTAAGACGACCCTTCAAAACGGAGCCTTCGCATATGTCCATTCCTCAATCCGGCGGCGGCCCGATCGAACATCACGACCAAATGGCGCAGTATCTGGCCGACGGTTGCAAGCCGCGCGAAGACTGGCGCATTGGCACCGAGCACGAGAAGTTCGGCTACTGCAAAGACACGCTCAAACCGCTTCCCTATGAGGGGGACCGCTCGATCCGGGTGATGCTCGAAGGGCTGCGCGACCGTCACAATTGGGCCCCTGTCGAAGAGGGTGGCAAGCTGATCGGGCTTGAGAAAGACGGTGCCAACATCAGTCTTGAGCCGGGCGGCCAGTTGGAGCTGTCAGGCGCGCCGGTCGAGACCATCCATGAGACCTGCGATGAGGTGAACACCCATCTGCGCGAAGTGAAAGACGTGGCCGATGAGATCGGCGTGGGCTTCATCGGTCTGGGGGCGGCACCCGAATGGTCGCATGAGCAAATGGATCTGATGCCCAAGGGCCGTTACAAGCTAATGGACAGCTATATGCAAAAGGTCGGCACCATGGGCACCACCATGATGCGCCGCACCTGCACCGTTCAGGTGAACCTCGATTTCGCGAGTGAAGCCGACATGGTCCAAAAGATGCGCGTGGCCGTGGCGATGCAGCCGATCGCCAATGCGCTTTTCGCCAATTCACCCTTCCTCGACGGCAAGCCCAATGGCGTGAAATCCACCCGCGGTCTGGTTTGGCGCAATCTGGATGATGCTCGCACCGGGATGGTGCCTTTCGTCTTTGATGAAAGTTTCGGGTTTGAGGCTTGGGTGCAATATGCGCTCGATGTGCCGATGTATTTTGTCTACCGCGATGGTAAATATATCGACGCGCTTGGCCAGTCTTTCCGCGATTTCCTGAAAGGCGAACTGCCTGCGCTGCCCGGCGAAAAGCCAACGCTCAGCGATTGGGCCGATCATCTGACGACCCTTTTCCCCGAGGCGCGGGTAAAGAAGTTCATCGAGATGCGCGGGGCCGATGGTGGCCCTTGGCGGCGTCTTTGCGCGCTGCCCGCCTTCTGGGTAGGGCTGATGTATGACCAATCCGCGCTGGATGGCGCTTGGGATTTGGTCAAGGACTGGGATGCAGAGACGCGGGAAGAACTGCGCATCGCCGCCTCGACCCATGGCCTTCAGGCCGAGGTTGGCGAGCTCAAGATGCATGATCTTGCGCGCGAGGCGGTGGCCCTGTCAGAGGCCGGTTTGAAATCCCGCGCGCGTCCCGGTGCCGGTGGTCTTGTGCCGGATGAAACGCATTTCCTCAATGCCCTGCGCGACAGTATCGAGACAGGCCGCGTGCCTGCAGATGATCTGCTGGCAGATTATCATGGGCCATGGAACGGCGACCTAAGCCGTATCTACGCCGAATATTCCTACTAAAGCATGAAGAGGCTGATGCCGCCTTCGGGGCGGTGTCAGCCTTTCTGACCGATCCGCGATTCCGTACCTGCACGGATGCGGCGGATGTTGTCGCGGTGCCGCCAGAAGATCAACAGCGTCAGCGCGATCCCCAAGAGCAGCATTTCCCCGTAGCCGAGAAATACCAGCAAGAAGGTTGAGCTTGCCGCCGCCGCTAGCGCCGACAGGGACGAGATGCGCGAGAGTGCCGCAGTGATCAACCAGACCGCACAGCATGTCAGCCCAACCGGCCAAGCCAGCGCCAGCAAGAGGCCCAAAAAGGTCGCCACGCCTTTGCCGCCACGAAAACCCAGCCAGACCGGGTAGCAATGGCCTATCATCGCGCCGAGCGCCGCCGCCTGTGCGGCATCTTCGCCCGCAAAGGCCCGGGCCAGCAGCACTGCCACGGCCCCTTTGGCCCCATCCAGCAACAGCGTCAGCGCCGCGGCTTTTTTGTTGCCGGTGCGCAGCACATTGGTCGCGCCGATATTGCCCGACCCGATATCGCGCAGGTTGCCCAGCCCCATCAGCCGCGCCAGCAACATGCCAAAAGCGATGGAGCCGATGATATAGCCCGCCAGCGCCCAAAAGAGGATCATTTCAATAGAAGTGTCGATAGGGGGCATCAATTCGCCTCGTAAACGCAGGAGCCTGCTACATAAGTTGCCACGACCTTACCCTGCATCCGCATCCCGTCAAAGGGCGTGTTGCGGGATTTCGACCGCAGCGTCGCGCGGTCCAACACGAAGGGGGCGTCGGGGTTGAACAGAACCATATCCGCAGGCGCCCCCACGGCGATCCGCCCGCCGGGCAGGCCGAGGCGTTTGGCCGGGTTCAGTGACAGCGCGCGCCAGAGCGTCGGCAGGTCCATCATCTCAGCATGGACCAGTCGCAGGGCGGCGGGCAGCAGCGTTTCCAATCCTACCGCGCCGCTGGCGGCCTCCTCAAACGGCAGGCGTTTGCTTTCTTCATCCTGTGGGGTGTGCATGGAGCAGATGATGTCGATGAGACCGCTGGCGACGGCTTCGACCACGGCGATGCGGTCTTCCTCGTCGCGCAACGGGGGCTTCACCTTAAAGAAGGTGCGGTAGTCGGCCACATCCAGTGCGTTCAGCGTCAGGTGGTGGATGCCAACGCCTGCAGTGATATCCAGCCCGTTGCGCTTGGCGCGTTCCAGCGCGGGCAGGGCGCGTGCGGTGGTGATCTGGTCTGCGTGATACCGCGCGCCGGTCATCTCAATGAGGGCAATGTCGCGGTCCAGCCCCATCCGCTCGGCCATGGGCGAGACGGCAGGCAACCCGCGCAGCGAGGCGAATTTGCCGGAGGTGACAGCCGCCCCCTTGCTCAGCCCCGGATCCTGCGGGTGTGCGATGACCAGCGCGCCGAGGCTGCGCGCATAGGTGAGCGCGCGAGAGAAGACTTTGGTATCCGTCACCACGCGGTCGCAATCGGTAAAGGCGGTGGCACCGGCGTCCATCAGGAAGCCAATCTCGGTCATTTCGCGCCCTTCGCGGCCTTTGGTGAGCGCGGCCATAGGCACCACGTTCACCGGGGCGGCCTCGTTGGCGCGGCGGGTGACGAATTCGAGTGTCTCGGGGCTGTCGATGGCCGGATCGGTGTCCGGGCGCGTGACCATGGTGGTCACCCCGCCCGCCGCCGCGGCAAGGCCCGCGGAGCGGTAGCTTTCCTTGTGCCGCTCGCCCGGTTCGCAAACTTTGACGCCGATGTCGACGATACCGGGGGCGAGGATATGGCCGCCGCAATCGACCAGTTCCGCGCTCTCGGGCGTTGTGGCCCCATCGGCCAAAACCTCGGCAATCACCCCGTTGCGGACCAAAACCGCGGCGGGCTCAAGCGTGCCTGCCTGAGGGTCAAGAAGGCGCAGATTGGTGAAGAACTGGGTCATGGACGGGCCTTTGATGCGATAGCAGATGCGCCGCTGTCATGCCCCAAATCGCCCCCCAAACCAAGCGGTTTCCGCAGGTTTCTCAGGCAGGTTCCGCCCTTAACCGCCAATCCAAATCATCATTCCGACCACGCCAAAAGCGACCAGCAGCGCAACCATGGCGATGCGACCAGACATTTTAGGATCCTGTTCAGGTTCTTGCATAGGGCTGATGTACCGCGCTGGCGCTTAGGGCGCCAGCGATTTTCGCGCTTAGGCCAACAGCCACCAGACAACGACCAGTACCAATACCGCAATCCCGACAATCACCATCGTCTTGCCGCCACCGCCCTTAGCAGGCTCGGTCGGAGAGACGCGAGGGATACCGGTATACGGCTGTGCGGCCTCCGCTTCCATCGCTTGGACAGAGGTTTCAGGGCCGCTTTCGCTATAGGTGCCGATATGGGTCAGCGCCGGGATCGGGGCCAGTTGCAGCGACTGCCCGGCGAAAGCGCGGGAGTAGACGATCATCACCCAACCGTCGAGCGCGGCAAGCTTGCTGCGGTCCGTCTCGATCTGATCGGGGTTCACGCCATTGCCGTCGCGCAGATAGCCCGCCAGCCCCAGTTGATCGAGGTCGGCCACCCGGAAGACCTCTGTGTAGCCCGCGTCGATCCGCTCAATCCCAAGGGCGGCGGCCTGTGCGGTCTCGTCATCACGCATCGCCCGCGCCTCGGCATCCGAGAGCGAGAGGGCATAGACGCGGACCTTGCCGGCTTCTTGCGGGGCGACTTCTGTATGGGGCATGACGGCTTCCTTTGACTGTTCTCAGGAAAACGCCGCGCGGCCCTTTGGGGTTCCGCTCAGGCCGCGCCGGGCTGAGCGGCGATGTGGTTGCGCGCCAGTAGGTCCATCGCGGCCATGCGGACGGCAACGCCCATCTCGACCTGATCCTGAATGACTGAGCGGTTGATGTCGTCAGCCAGCGTGCCGTCAATCTCAACCCCGCGGTTCATCGGGCCGGGGTGCATGACGATGGCGTCAGCGCTGGCATGGGCGAGCTTTTCGGCATCCAGCCCGTAGCGGTGGTAATACTCGCGCTCCGAAGGGATGAAGCCGCCGTCCATCCGCTCTTTCTGAAGCCGCAGCATCATCACCACGTCGACGCCTTCGAGCCCTTTTTTCATGTCGTCAAAGACTTCGACGCCAAATTGGTCGATCTGGCTCGGCATTAATGTCGGCGGGCCGACAAGGCGGATGCGGTTCTCCATCTTGCCCAAGAGTAGGATGTTCGACCGCGCCACGCGGCTGTGCGCGATGTCGCCGCAGATGGCGATGCTGAGGCGGTGCAGCCGCCCCTTGGCGCGGCGGATCGTCAACGCATCCAGCAGCGCCTGCGTGGGATGCTCATGCCGCCCGTCGCCTGCGTTGAGCACGGCGCAGTTCACCTTCTGCGCCAGTAGGTCCACCGCACCGGATTGCGGATGGCGTACCACCAGCAGATCGGGGTGCATCGCATTCAGCGTCATTGCCGTGTCGATCAGTGTCTCGCCCTTTTTGATCGAGCTGGCCTGCATCGCCATGTTCATCACATCCGCGCCAAGACGCTTGCCCGCGATTTCAAAACTCGCCTGCGTGCGGGTGGAGTTCTCAAAAAACATGTTGATCTGCGTCAGCCCGCGCAGCGCGTCGGAATGCTTGTTCGGCTGGCGGTTGCGGTCGGCATAGGTGTCGGCCAGATCCAGAAGGGTGGTAATGTCGGATTGCGAGAGCTGCTCGATGCCAAGCAGGTGGCGATGGGCGAATGACATGGTGACGATCCCTTCTGCTGTTGCCGCCTTATAGGCGCGGGCGGGTTGGCAGGTAAAGCGCAGCGATAGGGCATTTCGCCCCCCGCCCACAGGGCGTAAGCTGCGGCCATGGAATCATTCGATTATCATCAGGCGGCAGAGATGCTGGCGTGGCAGGTCGAGCTTGGCGCGACCGAGGCGATCTGCGACGCGCCGGTCAACCGCTATGAGGTGCCCGCAAGCGCGCCCAAGGCCAGCGCCAAGCTGGCCAAAGGGCCGCAGCCCCTGCAAGCCTCTGAGCAACCCGACCCGGTGGCGCTGGCCCGCCGCGCCGCGCAGTCCGCGCAGACATTGGAAGAGCTGCGCGCCGCGATCCAAGGGTTCGAGCATTGCGAACTGCACAAGGGCGCGCGCAATCTGGTTTTCGCCGATGGGGTGCCCGGCGCGCCATTGATGATTTTGGGCGAATCCCCCGACCGGGACGAAGACCGCGCGGGCAAGCCCTTCGTGGGGCGGGCGGGTCAGATGCTCGACCGGATGCTGGCGGCGATCGACATGGGGCGCGACCGCAATGTCTATCTGTCGAACATCCTGCCGTGGCGCACGCCGCAGGGGCGCGACCCGAAGCCAGATGAGATTGCGATGATGCGCCCCTTTGTGCAGCGTCATATCGAATTGGCCAAGCCCAAGGTGCTGGTGCTCTTTGGCAATTGGTCTTGCCAGTCGCTTTTGGAAAAACGCAGCATAATGCGCCTGCGCGGCAATTGGACCAAGGCCGCCGATCTTTCTTGCATGCCGATGGTGCATCCCGGCTACCTTCTGCGCAACCCCGAGGCCAAGCGCGAGGCTTGGGCCGATCTGCTCAGCGTTCAGGCCAAGCTGCGCGATGGTTGATGCGCTGACCCTTCTGGCCTTCGTGCCCGCCGCCTTGGCGCTGAACCTCACGCCGGGGGCGGATATGATGTTCTGCCTTGGGCAGGGGCTGCGCTCGGGCCCGCGTGCCGCATTGGCGGCGAGCGCGGGGATCTCGGCGGGCGTGCTGGTGCATGTGGCCTTGGCCGGGTTGGGGCTGGGCGCGGTCGTCGCGGCGCTGCCTTGGGCGCTGGACATCATCCGCTGGCTCGGCGTGGCCTATCTGCTCTGGCTTGCGGTGCAGACGTTGCGACAGGCCGGAAAACCGCGCGACACGACGCCCGGTATGGGCGGCTGGCGGGCGTTTAACACCGGGTTCATCGTCAATCTGACGAACCCCAAGGTGATCCTTTTCGTGCTGGCCTTTCTGCCGCAATTCGTGGTGCCCGAGGCCGGTCCGGTCTTGGCGCAGTTCTTAACCTTTGGCGCGGTGCTGGCTTTGGGCGGTTTTGTCATCAACGGTGCGGTTGGGGTATTTGCCGCTGGCATCGGGCGGCGGCTGGCTGGGGGCGGGCGTGTGCTCGGCTGGATCAGCAGCGGTATTTTCGTGGCACTGGCCGCGCGTTTGGCAATGATGGAGCGGACATGAGAAGGATTGACGACAGCCGGGAGTTCATCCCCGTGAGAATCGCCGTGCTGACCGTCTCGGACAGCCGCAGCTTGGCCGAAGACCGCTCGGGCGACGTTTTGGTCGCGCGGATTGAAGCTGCGGGCCATGTGCTGGCCGCCCGCGAGATCGTGACCGACGACCGCCCCGCCATCGCGGCGCAACTGCACCACTGGTGCGCGGATCCTGAGATCGATGTGGTGATCAGCACCGGCGGCACCGGCCTTACCGGGCGCGACGTAACGGTCGAGGCGCACCGGGATGTCTATGAGAAAGAGATCGATGCTTTCGGCACGGTCTTCACCATGATCTCGATGGAGAAGATCGGCACCAGCGCGGTGCAAAGCCGCGCCACGGGCGGCGTGGCGCAGGGGACGTATCTCTTCGCGCTGCCCGGCAGCCCGGGGGCCTGCAAAGACGCATGGGACGGCATCCTGCTGAAGCAGTTGGACTACCGCCATATGCCCTGCAATTTCGTTGAGATCATGCCCCGGCTGGACGAGCATCAACGCCGCAAGTAGCGCCGCAGGTCAGCCAGAGGTGCAGCCCGTGATCTCGACACTGTGATCCTGCCCGATGACGGTGATCCGAATGGCAGAGCGGTCCAATGCCAGCGCCGAGCCGTTCTCGGCGATCATCTCTCCGCTGGCGACAAGCGTATTGCCCGACCGCTGGCTGTCCATCTCGCTCATCCACATGTTGGGGTTGCCGGGCTCAATTACCACGGTCTCCTTACCCCCGGCAGAGGGCAGGGCGAGCCGGGTTTCGATCTCCAGCCCCCGCCCGGTGGGGCGCAGGCTGCATTGGGCGCTTTTCAGACCGGCCTCGGCCCCCGAAAAGGGCCGCGCGGCAAAGGCGGCGGCGATGGCCGGGGTGGGCTTGCTGTCTTTGGTGTCGAGCAGGGCGCGCAGGTGGATGGTTTGCGGCAGGCAGATGTCGCTGCACACGCCAAGGTCGATGCTGGTGTCCAATATCACCGGGGCACCGGGGCGGCGCGGGGTGATGGTCAGCGGCAGGATCACTTCGCGGGCATAGCCGATGGAGTTCACCCCGCCTTGATCAAAGACCTTGGGCGCGGGCCATGTGATCTGCACGTCGCGCAGGTTGTCCGAGCCGGACCAATCGAACTCCGGCGGAATGCCAGCGTCACCGGGGCTGCGCCAATAGGTCTTCCAGCCCGGTGCCATGCGCAGCCGAACCGCCGCCACCCGCCGACCGTCGGCTTGCTGCCAACCGGTAAGCAGATCGCCCTGCAAAGGTGTGCCAACCCCGTCCTGCGCCACGGCGGGCAGGGCAAGGGCAAGGCAGGAAAGAACGGCGGAGAAGAAGCGCGATATATTCATGCGGCCTTGATGCGGTATCCATCCGCGCCTGCCAAGTCACATTTGCATCATCCATGTTTCGCCGATGCGGTTGGCGGTGCGCTGCCTCTCTTGTTTTGTGGGGCACAAGCGGCCATGTTCAAAGAAAGGTTACCTTTAGGAGGTGGGCGTTGACGGGTCAGACAATGGAACTGACGGGCAAGCTGCTGGTCGCGATGCCGGGCATGGGGGACACGCGTTTTGCCCATTCTGTGATCTATCTTTCGGCGCATTCCGAACAGGGCGCGATGGGGCTGATGGTCAATAAACCCGCGCCGGAATTGCGCCTGTCGGATGTGTTGGATCAACTGGTTGACGATACGCCGCCGCCACATGCGAAAACACTGGCAGTGCATTTCGGCGGTCCGGTTGAGACGGGGCGCGGTTTTGTGCTGCATTCTGACGAATACCGCTCTGCCATTGAGACCCTGCGGGTGGGTGATGGCATTGCCCTGACCGCCACCCGCGACATCCTAGAAGACATCGCTACCGGTAAAGGCCCCGAGCGTGCCCAGTTGATGCTGGGCTATGCGGGTTGGGGTCCGGGACAGTTGGAGGGCGAGATCGCCCAAAACGGTTGGTTAACCTGTGAGGCCTCGCCCGAAGTCATCTTTGATCTACCAGATGGTGAGAAATGGGGCGCGGCGCTTAAAACGCTGGGCATTGATCCGCTAGGGTTGTCGGCCTCGGCTGGCCACGCCTGAACTTATCAGCGGGGGGCGGCGGCGCGGGTCAGACGGTCGTTGATCGCGCGGCCCAACCCATGATCGGGGATCGGTGCCACGGCAATGGGTTGGCCGGTCGCGTCCAATCGATGAAGGTGGTCAAACAGGTTTGCCGCCGCCTCAGTCAAATCGCCGGAAGGGGAGAGATTGAGGTCGCAGTCCATCTGTCCGAAACCGAGCAGCACTTCGCCCTCTGTCGCTTGCCCTACATTCAACCGCACCGCCGCGCCGGGCGCGTAATGTGAGGCCAGTTGCCCCGGTGCGATGATCTCTGCTCCGTCGACTATGTCCAACTCTCTGCCAAGCGTCGCTTCGAGCGCCTCGCCCGGTACGCCGCCCGCACGCAGAAGGGCAGGGCGGGGGCCAGTGAGACCAACAATGGTGCTTTCCACGCCTACAGCGCAGGCACCGTCGTCTATCACTGCCGCGATTTTACCCGCAAGCCCTGCCATGACATGCGCCGCTGTTGTGGCGCTGATCTTGCCGGATGGATTGGCCGAGGGGGCGGCAACAGGGCCGTCGAGCGCCTGCAAGACCTGCCGCATTACCGGATGCGCTGGCACACGTACTGCAAGGCTGGGCAGGCCGGCGGTCACCAGTGACGACAGCCCGCTGTCAGGTTTCAGTGGCAGTACCAAGGTCAGCGCGCCGGGCCAGAAGGCTTGTGCCAGTCGGTCGGCTTGCTCGGTCCACTCAACATAGCGTTTGGCGGTTTCAACGTCCGGCAAATGCACGATCAGCGGGTTAAAGCTGGGCCGCCCCTTGGCCGCGTAGATGCCCGCCACCGCTTCGCCATTGCGCGCATCTGCGCCAAGGCCATAGACCGTTTCGGTCGGCAGGGCGACCAGCGCCCCATCTTGCAGCAAATGGGCCGCACGGGCGATGCCTTGGGGCGTGGGGGTCAGCGTCTCAGTCAAGGTGTTGGGCATGGGCGTGTTACCGGATTTGGGCCTGTCGGATACGCGGCATCCAGTGACGCCGCGTTTGGGTTGCGAGCAGCGGCCGGGCATTTCATGCTGGCGGCAACGCCAACCCGCCTTTAACAAGGCCATGTCAGGCTTGCCAGATCAAGCGCGCCTTTCAGGAGGATATGATATGCCGTACCGCGCCGCCGTGGATGACTACCGTTTTCTGATCGAGGATGTGCTGGATTTCGCAGCGCTCCGTGCCACTGATCGCTATGCGGAGGCCACGGATGACGTGACCAGCGCGATCTTGTCGGAGGCCGGGCGTCTTTGTGATGATGTGCTCGCGCCCCTGCAACGGGGCGGAGATCTGCACCCGGCGAAGCTGGAAAACGGCATCGTGCGCACCTCTCCCGGGTTCGCCGAAGGCTTTGCCGCTATCGCTGAGGGCGGCTGGATCGGCATGTCGGCTGACCCTGAGTTTGGCGGCATGGGCCTGCCGATGACCCTGACCAGCGCGGTGAACGAGATGATGAGCGGCGCTTGCCTGTCGCTGCAACTCGCCCCCCTGATGAGCCAGGGCCAGATCGAAGCGCTGGAGCATCATGCGAGCGACGCGATCAAGGAATTGTACCTGCCTAAGCTGATCAGCGGCGAGTGGACCGGTACGATGAACCTGACTGAGTCGCAGGCGGGCTCGGACGTGGGCGCGCTCAGCAGCCGGGCCGAAGACAATGGCGACGGGACTTATGCGGTCTCTGGCCAGAAGATTTACATCTCTTGGGGCGACAATGATTTCGCGGGCAATGTCTGCCATCTGGTTCTTGCCCGCCTGCCGGGGGCACCTGCGGGCACCAAAGGAATCAGCCTGTTCCTCGTGCCAAAGTTCATCCCTGATGAGAATGGTGAACCGGGTCAGCGCAATGGCGTGAGCGTTGTCAGCCTTGAGCACAAAATGGGCCTGCACGGCTCGCCTACCGCTGTGATGCAATATGACAACGCGACCGGCTGGATCGTTGGCCGTGAGGGCGGCGGCATGGCGGCAATGTTCACCATGATGAACAACGCCCGGCTTGGCGTTGGCGAACAGGGCATCGGCGCCGCCGAAGGCGCCTATCAGCTGGCACTGGACTATGCGCTGGAGCGCAAGCAGGGCCGGTCCTCCGTCGAAGGCGGCACCGGCACCATTGTGGATCACGCCGACGTGCGCCGGATGCTGCTGAGCATGAAAGCCGATATCTTTGCCTCTCGCGCCATCGCGCTGAGCTGTGCCTATGCCAGCGACATGGCGCGCGCCGGACAGGGCGACGAATGGGCGGCGCGGGCGGCGTTCCTGACCCCGATCACCAAGGCATTCGGCACCGACGTAGGCATGAGCGTTGCCGAGATGGGTGTGCAGGTGCATGGCGGCATGGGCTTTATCGAGGAAACCGGCGCCGCGCAGTTCAGCCGCGACGTGCGTGTCACGGCGATCTATGAAGGCACCAACGGCATTCAAGCGATGGACCTTGTGGGCCGCAAGATGATGGACGGCGGCGAGGCGGCGAACCGGCTGCTTGACGAGATCGAAGCCGATGCCGAGACCGCGCGCGACCCGTTCCCGCGCATGGCCGATGCCGTCTGGCAGGCCAGCGAAACCCTGCGCGAGGCGACCGAATGGATGACCGCGCAAAAGGACATGAATGAGCGTTTCGCCGGGGCCGTGCCCTATCTGCGCGCCTTTGCCCGTGTGCTGGGTGGGCATCTGCATCTACAAGCCGCGATGGCCGAAAAAGCCGCAAGCGGCAGCGGCGCGCGTGAGAAGCTGGCGCGTTTTTATATCCAACGTCTCTTGCCCGAGCATCAGGGTCTGCTGGCCCATGCGCAGGCCGGGGCAGAGGACCTTTATGCGCTTGAAGTTGAAGACCTGAGCCGCTGATGTCTGAGCAGGCTACCATCCCCGTCGCGGCGCCGAAACCGCCCCAAGGGCTGCGCTATCCGTGGGATGTGCCGCCCGCCGAGGGGGAGGCAATCGAGGTGGCGCCGGGGGTGCTCTGGTTCCGCCTGCCGCTGCCGATGAAGTTGGATCACGTCAATGTCTATGCATTGGACGAGGGCGATAGCTGGACGGTAGTCGATACGGGCTTTGCCTCACGCCGTAGCAAGGGGCTTTGGCGTGGGTTGATGGCAGGCCCACTGGGTGGCAAGCCTATTTCCCGTGTGATCGTGACCCATCATCACCCAGATCACGTAGGCCTTGCGGGCTGGCTGCAAAGCGAATTCGGTGCGGAGCTGGTCACCACCCGCACTGCGTGGCTGACCGCGCGGATGCTGACGTTGGATGTTCAAGAGGTGCCGCTCGCCGAATCTTTGTCGTTTTACCGCAAGGCGGGCATGGCGGCCGAGCTTTATGACAAACGCGCCAGCGAGCGGCCCTTTAACTTTTCTGACGTCGTGGCACCGATGCCGTTGGGCTTTACCCGTATCCGCCAGAACGATGTGATCCGCATGGGTGGGCGCGATTGGGAGGTGCATATCGGCAATGGGCATGCGCCCGAACATGCAACATTCTGGAGCCGGGACGACAATCTGGTGATTGCGGGCGATCAAATCCTGCCCTCCATCAGTCCCAATATCGGCGTCTACCCGACCGAGCCGATGGCCGATCCGATCGGGGAGTGGCTTGAAGCCTGCGAGCGTCTTCTTCCATTGGCGCGCGAGGATCATCTGGTGCTGGGCGGGCATAAACTGCCCTTCACCGGTCTGCCGACGCGCTTGAAACAGTTGATCGAAAACCATCACTCTGCGTTGCGTCGCCTGCTGGCCTATATCGACACGCCGAAATCAGCATCCGAATGTTTTGCGTCGCTGTTCAAGCGCAACATCGGCGAGGCGGAATATGGCCTCGCACTGGTTGAAGCCGTCGCCCATCTAAGCCACCTTTACCAAGCCGGAGACGCCACGCGCGAGTTGCGCGAAGCCGACGGCGCTTGGGTGTATCAGCGCAGGGGGTGAGCGATGGGTGATGAAGTGAAAACAGCGGCCGAAGCCTATGAAGCTGCGGCATTGCCGCGCATGCATGAGGTGCATACGGACCCGGATCAGCCCAAATCAGGCGATCAGCCCCTGCCTAAATCGGTCACAGACAAGTCGGTAAAGCAGAAATCTCCGGCCCAATGGGCCTATGAGCGGGTGGTGCTCTATCTCAAGAACTTTGAAGAAAAGCTCGACAACGATCACGAGGCGGCGATTGGCTTTGCAGGGGGCGATGCAGGCGTGCTTCGGATCGAAGGAATGGGGTATTTCGACCCGGACATCATTACATTCTACGGCGTCGATCCAGCAGGCGCACGGGCGCAGTTGGTACAACATGTGGGACAACTGAATGTGATGTTGCGCGCGCTGCCAAAGAAGGCCCCAGATGCCGAACCAAAGAGGATTGGGTTCCGCTTGGTCGCTGATCTGGAGAAAACTTGAATTTGCACGAATCCGTGGCGTGCAGCCGCCTATCAAATTCCCCTATAACGCGCAGTTTCGCCTATTGCTAGTATGGTATTCAGATTGTTATCCCCCCGTGACAGGGAGAATTATATAGGTTAATCACCGCGAACAGATTTTCCTAGGGAGACGAAAATGGCTGAACATGAACACGGTAGCATGGATTACGATGCTCAGGAAAAGACCTTTGACGGGTTCATGACCTTCGTAACACGCAGCGTTGTCGTCATCCTCGCGATCTTGGTTCTGCTGGCGCTCTTTGCTGGTTAATCGACCCACACTCTTGTTCAAGAGGGTAAGCCTTTGAGAACTCTCTTGACTGCGATCGCGCTTGTAGGCGTGTTGGCTGGCTGTTCGGTGGATCAAAGCCCCGATAGCCCGCCCGACGTCGTCGCGCGTGCCGCCTATCGCTCGCCCGAACCGCCTTCGCTGACATTAATGACCATGGTGAACAACCGCACGGGCAGTGGCGGTCATACCGCGCTGATGGTGAATGGGTCGCAGCGCGTGATCTTTGACCCAGCAGGATCGTTTCGCGATGCGCGTTTGGTCGAACGGGGCGATGTGCTTTACGGTGTGACGCCGGGTTGGTTGCAGGCCTACAAATCGGCCCATGCGCGCAGTACCTTTCACGTTGTTACCCAAGAAATTCAAGTAACCCCCGCCGTGGCCGAACGGGCGCTGCAATTGGTTACGACCCACGGTGCCGTGCCCGGTGCTTTTTGTGCCAGTGCCACCAGCGGGATCCTTGGTGAAATCCCCGGCTTTCAGAATGTTGGATCGACCTTCTATCCCGTCAAACTGCAAGAGCGGTTTGAGGCGTTGCCGGGCGTGACCACCACGAAATATTACGAAGACGATGAGGGCGACGTGATCGATGCCCTGCGCGCGGCGGAACTGGCACGCCAGTAACGCCCGCGCTTAGCCGACCAAGTACAGCATACCATAAAGCGCCACGGCTCCTGACAGGATCGCGGCGAGTACGTTTTTCGTTAACAGCCCGACGCCCAGCGTGACCACGGCGGCGCTGACTCGGGGCAGATCAAATTGCCCATCGGTGGCCGAGGGCCATAACACCTGTGGCGCGACCAACGCGGGCAGGATCGCCACGGCGGTATAGCGCAGGTGCCGCAAAAGCCACGCAGGCATCTGCTTGTCGCCCACCAGCCCGGTAAAGACAAAGCGCAGGAAAAAGCTGCCCAGCCCGAGGCCGATGATTACGGTCCAAAGTGCGGTTTTATCAATCATCGTGCCATGCTCCCCGGCTTGCGCCGTTCCATCCATGCCTCAACCTGCGCGCCGGTAATCATACCCGCGAGCCCCGCGATGATCAGCCCAAGCGCATAGGGCACATTAACGGCAATAAGGCTTACAATCACTGCGACAAGCGCCGCGGCCACATGGGCCAATGTGCGAAACATCGGCGCGATCATAGCAAGGAAGGTGATCGGAATCGCAAAATCCAGCGCCCAACTGTCAGGGACACTCGAGCCGACCATCGCGCCGACAAGCGTGAAAATATACCAAAGCGGCACCACCGGGGTCACGGTCCCAAAGAAGTAGGCCATGCGTTGCGGCACGGTCATTTCTGGGGCGCGTTCATATTGGGTCATGGCCGCGACATAGGATTGATCCACCGTCATATAGGCCGCCAGTGCCCGCTGCCAGACCGGCGCGCCTCCGATCCACGGGGTAAGAGAGGCCGAATACATCGCCATCCGCAGGTTTACCGCCAGCGCCGAGGCGAGCACGATGGCCGTAGGTACATCCTCTTGCAGCAGCTGCAGGGCCGTAAACTGCGCGGCCCCCGCGATCACCACAATGGAGAAGGTCAGTGTTTCAAAGACGTTCAACCCGGCTTCGGTGGCCAGAAGGCCAAAGAGCGAGGCGAAGGGGATAATGACCAGCACAAAGGGCAATGCGTCAACGATACCTTTGCGATAGGCGGATTTGGTGGTGGTGATGGCCATGACGAACTCTTAAATATAATGTCAAAGGCTTAGACCTAACCGGAAGGGGATACAATTGGCCCGCGACAATGAACTTAGCAATTATCTGATCGCCCCCGATCCCACTGCTGTTCGACTGACGCGGAATGTCTCTGGCGTAGATCACACCGGCGCGGAGGTGGCGATCAATGTGGTCGAAGAGCGCCCCCTGACGATATTCCTCAACCGTCAAGAGATCGTGACCGCGATGACCATCGGCGACTATCCGGCCTATCTGGCGCTCGGGTTTCTGCGCAATCAGGGGATGTTGCGCCCGGACGAGAAGATCACCGGTGTCGACTATGACGAAGAGCTTGAGACCGTCGTCGTTCGCACGAAACGCGCCACTGATTACGAAGACAAGATGCAGCGCAAGACCCGGACCAGCGGCTGCGCCGTGGGCACCGTTTTTGGTGATATGATGGAGGGGCTGGCCGATGTGCGTCTGCCCCAAACGCCGGTGCGCACCTCGGACCTCTATGCGCTGGCGGCCAAGATCAACCGCACGCCGAGCCTTTATCTTGAAGCTGGCGCGATCCACGGCACCGTGCTGTGCCAAGGCGACCGGCCACTCGTTTATATGGAAGACGTGGGCCGCCACAATGCGGTCGACAAGATCGCCGGTTGGATGCTCTCCGAAGGCGTGGGGGCCGAAGATAAGGTGCTCTATACCACCGGGCGGCTGACCTCTGAGATGGTGATCAAGACGGCGATGATGGGCATTCCGGTGCTGGCGTCCCGCTCGGGCTTCACCGCTTGGGGGGTGGAGATTGCGCAGCAGGTGAACCTCACGCTGATCGGTCGGATGCGCGGGCAGCGATTTACCTGTCTGGCGGGCGAGGGTCGGTTGATCCGCGACGCGGATCCGACCACCGTGGCCGAGGAGCCGCGCAAAAGCGGCCGCAAGGGCGCGAAGGAATAAAGCGATGAAACAACCACTTGGCGTCATTCTGGCGGGCGGGCAGGCGACCCGTATGGGCGGCGGCGATAAGGGGCTGCTGCCGCTGGGGCAGGGCACGCTGCTATCCTCGGTGATCGACCGGCTGGAGCCGCAGGTCGCGGGGCTGGCGCTCAACGCCAATGGCGATGCGGCGCGGTTTGCCGACCTCGGGCTGCCGGTGCTGGCCGATAGCATCGAGGGTTTCGCCGGGCCGCTGGCGGGGGTGCTTGCCGGGCTGGACTGGGCCGCCGAACAAGGGGCCGAGAGTATCGTGACCGCTGCCGCCGACACGCCTTTCTTCCCCTGCGATCTGGTGCCGCGTCTGCTGCTGGCCGCCGATGATATGGCCCATCCGCTCGCCTTGGCCGCAACGCCGGACGCGAAGCGCGGCACGGCGCGGCATCCGACCTTTGGCCTCTGGCCCGTGGTGCTGCGGGACGATCTGCGCAGCGCCCTGGCGGGCGGGCTGCGCAAGGTGGTGCTCTGGACGGAACGCCACGACGGGCGCGAGGCGCTCTTCCCCGATGAGGCGGCATTCTTCAACGTGAACACGCCCGAGGATCTGGCGAAAGCAGAGGCGATGGTATGAGGGTTTACGGCGTCGTCGGTTGGAAGAACGCCGGTAAGACCGGGCTGATGGAGCGGCTGGTGGCGGAGATCACGGGCCGTGGGTTTACCGTCTCCACCGTCAAACATGCGCATCACACTTTCGACGTGGACCACCCCGGCAAGGACAGCCACCGCCACCGGATCGCGGGCGCGCTCGAGGTGCTGTTGGCCTCCGGCGCGCGCTTTGCCTTGATGCATGAGCTGCGCGGGGCCGAAGAGCCGCCGCTGGAGGCGCATCTCGCACGGCTTTCGCCCGTCGATCTGGTGCTGATCGAAGGCTACAAACGTGACGGACATCCGAAGGTCGAAGCCCATCGGGCCGAGACCGGAAACCCGTTGATCGCGCCGGATGACCCTACGGTGCGGGCGGTGGCCAGCGACGTAGCGCTTGAGATGGACCGGCCTGTTTTTGATCTGAACGACACCCGTGCGATTGCCGACTTCATCCTGCACGAAGTGGGGCTGATCGCCGCCCCAACGGCACCTGCCACCACCGCACCGCCGCCCCTGCGCAACGATTGCTTTGCCCTGCCGCCCGGCGTGTATTGGACCCCGGTGGATGATGCGCTGGACCTGCTGCGCGCGCGGCTTCACGCGGTGACAGAGGCCGAGATACGGCCTGCCCCCGATGCCGGGGGGCGCATTTTGGCCGAAGATGTCACCG
Source organism: Sulfitobacter sp. SH24 (assembly GCF_965641895.1). Classification (NCBI taxonomy): domain Bacteria; kingdom Pseudomonadati; phylum Pseudomonadota; class Alphaproteobacteria; order Rhodobacterales; family Roseobacteraceae; genus Sulfitobacter; species Sulfitobacter sp. SH24. The sequence continues at coordinate 2,793,331 of NZ_OZ282575.1, read as the reverse complement.
CCATCCGCGCCAACCCGCCGCTGCCCAACACGGCGGTCGATGGCTATGGTTTTGCCGGGGGCCGGGGCGAAGGCCTGCACGAAATGCCGCTGGTGCCGGGCCGCGCGGCGGCGGGCGATCGCCCCGGCGCGGTGCCTGCGGGCCAAGCGATCCGCGTTCTGACCGGCGCGGCGCTGCCCGAAGGCGTCGATACTGTCATCCTGCAAGAGGATGTCACCGCCGAGGGGGGCGTGCTGCGCTTTCACGGGCCGGTCAAACAGGGGGCCAACACCCGCAAGGCCGGGGAGGATGTGCAGGCGGGCGAAGTGATCCTCGCCGCGGGCACGCGCATCGGCCCGGCGGAGCTGGCGCTTCTGGCTGCCGCCGGTGTGGCGGAGGTATCCTTGCGCGAAAGGCTCAAGGTCGGCGTGATCTCCACCGGCGACGAATTGGTCGAGATGGGGGAGGCAGCACGCGACGGGCAGATTTACGACGCCAACCGCCCGATGCTGCTGCAACTCGTCGCCGACTTTGGCCATGAGGCGGTCGATCTGGGCCGCGTGGCCGACGACAGCGCCGCGCTGCGTGCGCGGCTTGATGCGGCGGCAGCGCAGGTCGATGTAATCCTCACCAGCGGCGGCGCATCGGCGGGGGACGAAGACCACGTCTCGGCCCTGTTGACCGAAGCGGGGGCGATGCAGCTTTGGCGGATCGCGGTAAAGCCGGGGCGGCCCTTGGCGCTTGGGATGTGGCAGGGGGTGCCGGTCTTCGGGCTGCCGGGCAATCCGGTGGCGGCGATGGTCTGTTCGCTGATCTTCGCCCGGCCCGCCATGGCGCTGCTCGCCGGACACGGCTGGCAGGAACCTCAAGGTTTTGATGTGCCCGCGGCGTTCGACAAACGCAAAAAGGCCGGGCGGCGGGAATACCTGCGCGCACGGATGCGCAATGGCCGGGCCGAGGTCTTTGCCTCAGAAGGGTCGGGTCGGATCAGCGGGTTAAGCTGGGCAGAAGGCTTGGTAGAGTTGGACGAGGCCGCCCGCGACATCAAGCCGGGCGACACCGTGCGCTTTATCCCTTACGGCAGCTTTACCAGCTAAGGTCGCGCGTCAATCGAAGGTGCCCGCGCAGCGGCCCAGCAGCATGAAGGCGCGGGCGGTGCGGGTGTCGGCCAGCATCGAGATTTCCTCATCTGTTGCCTGCTTTTCAAACTCGGCAAAGGTCCGGTCAAAGCGGCGCAGGAAGTGATGCGCGGCATCGCGGAAGATCGGGTCTTGCCGCATCCGCGCATTGGCCAGCGCCAGCGAGGAGCGATCCCGAATTCCGCCGAGAGGCGCAATCGTGCGGCCCCGCGCACCGCTGGCGAACTGCCGCCAGACCTCGGGGCGCGCGCGGTCGGGGCGCAGGTCGTCCATATAGATGCCATCTTGGCTCAGCAGGGTCAGCACATCCTGCGCGGCCTGCACAAGCTGCGCGGCGGAGCGGTCTTTCAGCGCACGGCGTAGTGCGTCGAAACCTGCTTTATCTTCAGCCGTTTCTGGAAAGTTCAAAGCTCGGGTAAAATCTTCGGCAGACAGCGGTTGGGTCATATCGCCCGCCTGCGTGCCAAGCGCCAGCGTGGGCTGATCTTCGGCGGCGGGGGGTGTTGGCGCGGGGGCAGGGACCGCAGGGCGCGCTGGCTCTTCGCGGCCATGAAGACCCGCCAGCGCAATCTCGGTTTTGCGGAGGCTGGCGGTCAATTCATCTAGTTTACGTGCAATGCTGCTCTCGCCCGCAGGCTTGTTGCCCTGCTGTTGCGAGATATAGGAATGGCGGATGGCGTCGATTGCAGCTTGCAGGCGCTGGCTTTCTTCGCGCATGACCCGCCCGGCACGCGCCGCAGTGGCCGCCACCCAAATCATCGCCACGGGAAGAACCACGACCAGCAGGGTCAATAACCCGCGCAGCCCAGCCTCACTCGCGCCTTCTGGCACCTCTGCGGCGATAAAGGTGAAATAGATCGCCGTGCCGAGCAGCCAAAGCGCTGAAAGCCCGCCCGCTATGATCTCAATTTCGGTGATGCTGCTGCCCTTGGGCCGGTCATAGAGACCGATCTGCGCAGGCCGCGCGGCGCCGTTCCCGCCGCGCGGGGCGCGGGGGGCTTGGTCTTGGGGTGCGGAAGCGTCGGGCTCTGCCATGTCAGCCTTCCCGTTCAAGCGTAGACGATCTTGAGAACCTCATAGGACTTTTGCCCCCCGGGGGTGCGCACCTCGACGGAATCACCTTCTTCCTTGCCGATCAGCGCGCGGGCGATGGGCGACTTGATGTTCAAAAGGCCCTTTTCGATGTTGGCCTCATATTCGCCAACGATCTGATAGGTTTTCTCTTCGTCGGTGTCTTCGTCCACCAGCGTCACCGTGGCCCCGAACTTGATCGATCCCGACAGTTTCTTGGGATCAATCACATCCGCGAGCGAGATCACGCCCTCAAGCTCTTTGATGCGGCCTTCGATGAAAGACTGCTTTTCCTTGGCGGAATGATACTCGGCATTTTCCGACAGGTCACCATGTTCGCGCGCTTCGGCGATGGCCTTGATGATGGCGGGACGTTCAACCGACTTGAGATGCTTGAGTTCAACTTCGAGCGCGGTGTGACCGTCGCGGGTCATCGGGATCTTTTCCATGGCGGTGTGCCTATATAATGAGGGCCGCACCCGGGTTTTCGCCGGGGGGCGGCCAATTGCGTGTCAACTTGGCAGTTACCTGACCCAAACTGCCCGCCAATTGCAAGTGCCTAACGGCCTCAAGATCGGCGGTTGAATGCCGTCAATCGTATCTTGCTTGTGCAATATGACCACGATCATTGTGGTGGTGAAATCGTGACCATTCGCGCTATTTGATGGGGGACGAAGCGGCGGCCTGATAGGTCGCGCGTCATGTTATGTCGCTGCGACCACGTTTTGCGCAATAAACGCAGGGTCGCGATTGCATTGCGCGCGGCGGTGGTTTAGCCAAATCCAAACCGAATTTGCCGTGAGGGAGCACCAAAAATGGCCGAGATTGAACGCGAAGCGATGGAATATGACGTTGTGATCGTCGGCGCCGGGCCTGCTGGCCTGTCGGCTGCGATCCGGCTCAAGCAGTTGGATGCCGATTGCAATGTTGTGGTGCTGGAGAAGGGCTCGGAAGTGGGCGCGCATATCCTGTCGGGTGCGGTGCTTGACCCCTGCGGGCTGGATGCGCTGATCCCCGATTGGAAAGAAAAAGGCGCGCCGATCAACGTGCCGGTGAAAGAAGACAACTTCTATCTGCTGGGCGAGGCGGGTAAGCTGCGCATCCCCGAATTCCCCATGCCCCCGCTGATGAAAAACCACGGCAACTACATTGTCTCCATGGGCAATGTCTGCCGTTGGATGGCCGAACAGGCCGAGGAACTGGGCGTCGAAGTTTTCCCCGGTATGGCCTGCTCTGAACTTGTGTTCGGCGAGAATGGTGAAGTTAAGGGCGTTGTCGCCGGTGAGATGGGGCGTCAGGCCGATGGCACCCCCGGCCCAAGCTATGAGCCGGGCATGGAGCTGCACGGCAAATATGTCTTCCTCTCCGAAGGCGTGCGCGGCAGCCTGAGCAAGCAGGTCATTGCGAAATACGGTCTGGATGAGGGTAAAGAGCCGCAGAAATACGGCCTTGGCATGAAAGAGATTTGGGAGATCGACCCCGCCAAGCACCGCGAGGGCACCGTCACCCACACGATGGGCTGGCCGCTGAACAGCAATGCGGGCGGCGGGTCGTTCATCTACCACCTTGAGAACAATCAGGTTTACGTCGGCTTCGTTGTCCACCTTGGTTACAAGAACCCGCATGTTTTTCCTTACATGGAATTCCAGCGCTTCAAACATCACCCGATGGTGGCCGAACTGCTTAAAGGCGGCAAACGTGTCGCCTACGGCGCGCGGGCGATCACCGAGGGTGGCTATCAGTCCATGCCCAAGATGGTGGCCCCCGGTGTGGCGCTGCTCGGCTGTTCGGTGGGCATGGTCAACGTGCCGCGCATCAAGGGCAACCACAACGCCATGCTCTCGGGCAAGGCAGCGGCTGAGGCCGCCTATGCCGCGATCCAAGCAGGCCGGGGCGGTGATGAGCTGACCGAGTATGAGACCGATGTCCGCGAAGGCCCGATCGCGACGGACCTCAAGAAAGTGCGCAACGTGAAACCGCTGTGGTCGAAATACGGGCTGACCGCTTCGCTGGCGCTTGGTGGCATTGACATGTGGACCAACACGCTCGGCTTCTCGCTCTTGGGCACGCTCGGCCACGGGAAATCGGACGCCGAAGCGACTGAGCCTGCGGATCAGCACAAGAAGATCGACTACCCCAAGCCCGACGGCAAACTCAGCTTTGACCGTCTGACCAACGTGGCCTTCTCGTTTACTAATCACGAGGAAGGCCAGCCCGCGCACCTTAAGCTGAAAGACCCGAGCATTCCGGTCGAGGTGAACCTGCCGAAATACGCAGGCCCTTCGGCACGTTACTGTCCCGCGGGGGTCTATGAGTTCGTTGAGGATGAGAAGACCAACGAGACGCGGTTCCAGATCAACTTCCAGAACTGTGTTCACTGCAAGACCTGCGACATCAAAGACCCAACGCAGAATATCGTTTGGACCACCCCGCAGGGCGGCGACGGGCCAAACTACCCAAACATGTAAACGGGCCGCCAAAGGGCACGTTGAAAGGACCGATACGCGAGGGCGTGTCGGTCCTTTTTTGTATCTGAATCGGCGAAATGTCGTCAGCGGCATGCTTCATCGGGACCGCGCCATTGCACCCGGGCCCAGAGGTGATAGCCTGAGCGCAAAGCGATATGAGGCGGTTTGCATGTTTCGGAATGTTCTAGGGTTCACCAGCGTTGCGGCGCTTTGCATCGGTCTTTCTGCGCCACTGATGGCGCAATCGGTCGCGGGCCCCTATTTGGCTGGGCGCCATGCGGCTGTGAACAGCGACTACCCCGAGGCCGCGCGCTATTACACCGAGGCGCTGGCGCGTGATCCCAAGAATATCGAGCTGATGGAAAGCGCCGTGTTGTCCTACCTGTCGCTTGGGCGAGTGGAAAAAGCACTGCCGCTGGCGCGCAGCATGATTACCATTGGCACCAAGAGCCAAGTGGCGGAGATGGCACTCGTCGCCGGCATGGCGAAAGAGGGCGATTACAGCGCATTGTTAGAGCGTGACACGTCAGCCATTGGTCCGTGGGTCGGCGGGCTGGTTCAGGCATGGGCGCATATGGGCGCGGGCGATGTGACTGCCGCAATGGCTGCATTCGACGGCCTGAGCGAAGAGGCCGGGATGCAGGGTTTTGTGATGTATCACAAAGCCTTGGCGCTGGCGAGCGTGGGGGATTTCGAAGGGGCGGAGGCGATCTTTGCCAGTGATGCGGCAGGGGCGGCGGGTCAAACCCGACGCGGAGTGATGGCCCATGCTGAGGTTCTGGGCCAATTGGGTCGCAGCGATGATGCGCTGGCCGTGCTCAAAAACGGCTTTGGCGATGACACCGATCCAGAGATTGCGCGGCTGATTGAAGCCTTGCAGCAGGACACACCCGCCCCCTTCAGCCATATGCCCGACGCCCAAGCCGGGATGGCCGAGGTGTTCTTCACTTTCGCCGCCGTTCTGCGCAATGAGGCGGCGGGGGATTACTATGTGCTGCTTTATTCCCGCATCGCCCGCTACCTGCGCCCCGATCACATCGACGCGCTGCTGCTGACGGCGAGCCTTTTGGAAAACCTCGGAGAACATGATCTGGCGATTGCCGAGTATAAATCCCTGCCTGCCAATAGCCCCGCCTATCACGCCGCCGAGTTGGGCCGTGCCGAAGCGCTGCGCCGCTCAGGCAAGACCGCGCAGGCCATCGAGGTGTTAGAGCAGCTTGCGCGGAGCCATGGTGATCTGGCCGTGGTGCATTCCACGCTGGGCGACATGCTGCGGGCCGAGGAAGATTATGAGGCGGCCATTGCCTCCTACGATCAGGCGCTTGACCTGACCGCCGAAACCGCCCGCGCCCGTTGGGTGCTGTTCTACGCCCGCGCCATCGCCAAGGAACGCAGTGGCGATTGGGAAGGATCCGAGGCTGATTTCCGCGCGGCGCTCAAACTGAACCCCGAGCAGCCGCAGGTCTTGAACTATCTCGGCTATTCACTGGTCGAACAGCAGCGCAGCTTGGACGAGGCGTTGGACATGATCGAACGCGCCGTCGCGGCCAGCCCCGACAGCGGTTATATCGTCGATTCTCTGGGCTGGGTGTTCTACCGTCTGGACCGCTACGACGAGGCGGTGGAGCAGATGGAACGCGCGGTTGAGTTGGAGCCCGTCGATCCGGTGGTGAATGATCACCTCGGAGACGTTTACTGGGCCGTGGGCCGCAAACGCGAGGCTGAGTTCCAATGGCGCCGGGCGCTGTCCTTCGTCGACCTCACCGATGCGGATTCCGAGGCCGACCCCGAGCGGATGCGACGTAAACTGGAAGTGGGGCTTGATGCCGTGCTGTCCGAAGAAGGCGCGCCGCCCTTGAAGGTTGCTGCGGACGAATGAGCTTTCTGGAAGATGCGGCACCCGCTAGCCCCGGCGCTGCGGCGTCGCGGATGGCCTGGGCCAAGGTGAACCTAACGCTACATTGCACCGGACAACGCGCAGACGGCTATCACCTGCTGGATTCGCTGGTGGTCAGGGCTGGCGTGGGCGATGCGTTGCATGTAGTCCCCGCCGAAGACCTGAGCCTTACGGTGAGCGGCACACGGGCCGAAGGGGTGCCGACCGATGCGCGCAACCTCGTGTTGCAGGCGGCAGAGATGTTGGACGCTGGCGCGGGCCGGGGCGCGGCATTGCATCTGGAGAAACATTTGCCTGCTGCCGCGGGGATCGGGGGCGGCTCTGCAGATGCGGCGGCGGCGTTAGATTTGCTCTCCGCGCATTGGGGCGTCCCGCTGCCCGCAGACACGGCGCGGCTCGGGGCCGATGTGCCGGTTTGCCTGACACGCGGCCCGCAGCGGATGCAGGGGGTGGGGGAGGTCCTCACGCCGCTCTCCGCGCTGCCGCCCTGCCAGATGGTGCTGGTGAACCCCGGTGTGGATGTGCCGACGCCTGCTGTCTTCTCGGCCCTGAGCGACAAGAACCAGCCGCCGATGCCGGATGTGATCCCGACTTTCGCAGGCTTTTCTGATCTCATCGATTTTCTCCGCGAGCAGCGCAATGACCTCGCTGCCCCGGCCATCGCACGGGAACCGGTCATCGCGTCTTGTCTAGAGGCATTGAGCGACGCGGCGCTGGCGCGGATGTCGGGCTCCGGCGCGACTTGTTTCGGCCTCTACGCCAATGCCGCGCAGGCTAAAGCCGCCGCCCACCGCATCAGCGCCGCCGCGCTCCACTGGTGGGTCGCCGCCGGGCCGATTCTGGCCGCTTAGCTGATCCGGCTGACCACGTAGTCGGCCAGATCGATCAACATGTCTTTCAACTCATGGTCGGGCAGGGGGGCAAGCGCCGCTTTGGCCTTTTCCGCCCAGTCACAGGCATCGCGCTGCGTCGCGGTCAGCGTGTCGTGCTTGTACAGCAGCATCAGCGCATGGTCGAGGTCACCATCCTCCTGCTTGCCCTTTTCGATGGTGCGCACCCAAAAGGCGCGCTCCTCCGCATCGGCCTTGGCCACGGCCTTAATCACCGGCAGGGTCAGCTTGCGCTCGCGGAAATCATCGCCCACGTTTTTGCCTGTGGCGCCGGTATCGCCTTGATAATCCAGCAGGTCGTCGACGATCTGGAATGCGATGCCAAGGGCGTCACCATAGTCGTAAAGCGCTTTGACCTGACCTTCTGGCGCGTCGGCGATCACGCCACCCACTTCCGTCGCGGCCGAGAACAACGCCGCCGTTTTGCCCCGCACGACTTGCAGGTAGACCGCCTCGTCCGTAGCCAAATTCTGCGCCGCTGTCAGTTGCAACACCTCGCCCTCTGCAATCGTCGCCGCAGCATTGGACAGGATGCGCATGACGGGCATTGAGCCCGGTTCGGTCATCAACTGAAAGCTGCGCGCGAAGAGGTAATCGCCGACCAGCACCGACGACTGGTTGTCCCACAAGAGATTCGCCGTGGGCCGCCCCCGCCGCTGGGCGCTTTCGTCCACCACATCGTCATGCAGCAGCGTCGCGGTGTGGATGAACTCCACCGTAGCGGCCAGATGGACGTGATAGGGGCCGTCGTAACCACACATCCGCGCCGCCGCGAGTGTCAGCATCGGGCGTAGACGCTTGCCGCCTGCCTCGACCAGATGGGCGGTAACTTCGGGGATGCGGGGCGCGTGTTTCGACGCCATCCGCTCGCGGATCAGCGCGCTGACGGCATCCATATCATCGGCCAAATAGGCCGCCATGCGGTCGTGCGGTTTCATCGTTGCATCACTTTTCATTGTTATTTCCCACGTCCCGCTCGACATGCCGGTGATCCGGCTCTACATCTTTGATATGAAGGAACTTTTGCGCAGCACCGACTTGACCATCATCGCCTTTGCCACCGCCCTTCTCAGGGGGGAGGATATAGACTGCTTTGAAATGGACGTAAACATGAGCGTGCTCGAAGGGGGCATCGGAATTTTCCCACGCCGCTTAATGGTGCATCCCAACGATCACGACGCCGCCCTGCGGGTGATGCGCGACAATGAGATTCCCCTCGGGCTGTGAGCCTTTTTGCCGAAGATGATCTGACATGTGACGCCTTTCTGGGCGGCAAGCTGCACCTATGGCAGCCGCGGCGAGGGCGGGGCTATCGCGCCGGGGTGGACCCGGTTTTACTGGCCGCAAGTGTTGAAGCGACCGCGGGCCAAAGCGTGCTGGAACTGGGCTGCGGGGTGGGGGCTGCGGTGCTGTGCTTGGGCGCTCGGGTGCCGGGGCTGGCGCTGACGGGGTGTGAACTGCAGCCTGCCTACGCCGATCTCGCGCGACGCAATGGCAGAGATGTGTTGGAGGTGGTCGAAGCGGACCTGACCGACATGCCCCTACATCTACGCCAACGGCAATTTGATCACGTGCTGGCCAACCCGCCTTATTTTGACCGCGCGGCTTCGGTCCAGTCCCGCGATCCGGGGCGAGAGGCCGCCTTGGGTGAGGCCACGCCCTTACGGCAATGGGTCCGCATGGCGGCGAAACGATTAAAACCCAAGGGGCAGGCGCATTTTATCCACCGCGCGGAGCGGCTGCCCGAGCTTCTGGCGGCGCTGCCGCATGAGATGGGATCGGTCGAAGTGCTGCCCCTGGCCTCGCGGGTCGGGCGGTTGCCTGAGCTGATTCTCTTGCGTGCCCGCAAGAACGGTCGGGGCGCATTCCGATTACATCACAGCTATGCCATGCACCTCGGCACGCGGCATGAAGGTGACGGCAAAAGCTATGTGCCCGAAATCGAAGCGGTCCTGCGCAGCGGTGCGCCGCTGGTTTTTCCTACTTCTTAAGCATTTTTTCACCAACTTCACCCCTATGCTGCGGTGCTGCGTGACTTGTGTGTCGCGCTGTGGTCCACTGAATTTCTAAACACCAATCATGGAGGATTGTATGGCTTTGAGCGCACATCTGGATACCCTGAAGCGAAAGCATCAGGCAATGAGTGAGGCGGTTGAAACTGCTCAACGCGCCCCCGGTATGGACGATCTAAAAGTGGCTTCCATGAAAAAGGAAAAACTGCGCCTGAAGGAGGAGATTAGCCGACTGTCGAGCTAATCCTTAACAAGAGTTAAAGCTCTCTTGATGGCTGTCGTTCCGTCTTGGCGGGGCGGCAGCTTAGTTGTTGTTTACGGCTGGCGCATACTCATGCCGCGCGGTGGCTTGGAGGGGCGGATGTCGCCCCTAGCCAATATGAAAAAGGCCAGCCTCGTGAAGGGCTGGCCTTTTCAATCCTGATAGGTCTCGCCAGTTAAACGACGAATTGCGCGCCATTGGCTGAGATGGTCGAGCCATTGATGAAACCTGCATCGTCCGAGACCAAAAAGGCCACGGCGCGGGCGATTTCTTCGGGTTCACCCAGACGGCCTGCGGGGATCTGCGCGATGATGCTCTCACGGACTTTTTCGGGCACGGCCATGACCATATCGGTTGCGATATAGCCGGGGCAGATCGCATTCGCGGTGATGCCTGCGCGCGCGCCTTCCTGGGCCAGTGATTTCACGATGCCCAGATCGCCTGCCTTGGTGGCGGCATAGTTTACCTGCGCGAACTGACCTTTCTGCCCATTGATCGAAGAGATCACGACCACGCGCCCGAATTTGCGTTCACGCATGCCGGGCCAGACCGGGTGGATCGTGTTGAAAACGCCGGTGAGATTGGTCGCGATGACCTCATTCCACTGATCGGGGGTCATTTTGTGGAACGGCGCATCGCGGGTGATGCCTGCGTTGGCAACGACCACTTCGATAGGGCCAAGATCGGCTTCGACCTGTTCGATCCCTGCTTTGGAGGCCTCGTAGTCTGCCACATTCCATTTATAGGTCTTGATGCCGGTCTCTTCGGTGAATTTCGCGGCAGCCTCGTCATTGCCGGCATAGGTGGCGGCGACGGTATAGCCTTTGTCCTTCAGCGTGGTGGAGATGGCCGCGCCAATGCCGCGACTGCCTCCGGTGACCAAAGCGATGCGTGACATGTAATCCCTCCCTCAAGGTAATGTTCTTGCAAATGCATGTTTCGGCGCGCAATAAAGTTGCGCGCCGAATATAGTCTTAGGGGCGCTCAAGGCACATGGCAACACCCATACCGCCGCCGATACACAGCGTCGCCAAACCTTTTTTGGCTCCGCGGCGCTGCATTTCGAACAGTAGAGTATTGAGCACGCGCGCGCCGGAGGCGCCGATGGGGTGACCGATGGCAATGGCACCGCCGTTGACGTTCACGATTTCCGGATCCCAGCCCATTTCCTTGTTCACGGCACAGGCCTGCGCGGCGAAAGCTTCGTTGGCTTCGACCAAGTCTAGGTCCTCGGGCTTCCAGCCTGCTTTCTCCAACGCCTTGCGCGAGGCATAGACGGGGCCGACACCCATGATCGACGGGTCAAGACCGGCGGTGGCATAGGAGGCGATCCGCGCTAGCGGGGTGATGCCGCGCTTTTCAGCCTCATCAGCGCTCATCAGCAGCGCACCCGCCGCGCCGTCGTTGAGGCCGGAGGCGTTGGCCGCAGTAACCGAGCCGTCCTTGGTAAAGGCGGGGCGCAGTTTCTGCATTGCTTCGATGGTGGCTCCATGGCGGATGTATTCGTCCTGATCGACGACTGTCTCACCTTTGCGGGTTTTGATGGTATAGGCGACAATCTCATCCGCAAATTTGCCAGCCTTCTGGGCGGCTTCGGCCTTGTTTTGCGAGGCGACGGCGAATTCGTCCTGCTGGTCGCGGGAAATCTGCCATTTTTCGGCAACATTCTCGGCGGTTTGGCCCATATGGTAGCCGTTGAAGGCATCCCACAAACCGTCGCGGATCATCGTGTCGATGAACTGCAAGTCGCCCATTTTCTGACCCGCGCGGAGGTTCTGCGCATGGGGGCTTAGGGTCATGTTTTCCTGACCACCGGCGCAAACGATGCTCGCATCGCCCAGTTGGATGTGCTGAGCTGCAAGTGCCACGGCGCGCAGGCCCGAGCCGCAGACTTGGTTGATGCCCCAAGCGGCGCTTTCTTTCGGCAGGCCCGCATTGATATGCGCCTGACGCGCGGGGTTCTGGCCTTGGGCGGCGGTCAGCACCTGCCCCAGAATGGTCTCAGAGACTTCGGACGGGTCGACCCCGGCGCGGGCCACCAGTTCTTTTAGAACGGCGGCACCCAGATCATGGGCGGGTGTATTGGCAAACGCCCCGCCGAAACTGCCCACGGCGGTACGGGCGGCGGATGCGATGACGACATTGGTCATGATGTGACTTTCCTCTACCTTGTTGGGCGGGGGCACACCGACACGCGCCATCGTCGGGCGTGGGCGCTCCCGTCCCTCTGATGTAGTGATAGCGGATGCGCTGCAATGCGGCAACTGAGCAGGCAGCGGCACGCTGCCGACATGGCGTTACCCTCTTTTTGCGGTCAGCCTGTGGCGCGCATGCGGTCGAACCCAAGCCAGGCAGGCCGGGTCGTGGGGGCGGCAAAATGGTAGCCCTGCAAACAGTCGACACCCATCTCGACCAGGACCGCTGCGTCAGCCGCGTTCTCCACACATTCGGCCACGGTGAGCATGTCGAAATGTGTGGCGATCGACATCAGCGCGGCGGTCAGGGCGCGGTTGTCGGGGTTTGTCGCGATGCCCCGAATGAACTGCCCGTCGAGTTTCAGGATGTCGAAGTAGAAATCCTTGAAATAGCGGATCGCCGTTTGCCCCGCCCCGAAATCATCCATGGCAAAGCAAATGCCATAAGGCTGTAACTGATCCATAAAGTTCGCCACCAGTTCCGGCACCATCATGGCGGAGCTTTCGGTAATCTCTAGAATCAGCCGTTCGCCCAAGGTCGCGTCGCGGGCCAGCCAGTGGCGCAAGACGCGGGTCCATTCCTGATACCCAATGGAGCGGGCCGACATATTGATCGACAGCCGCAGTCCGGGGTGGTGGTGCAGCGCGTTCAGCCCGAGGCGCAGGGCCAGAACATCCACCTGCCGCCCGGTCTCCGTGTCCTCAATCGCTGGCATGAAGTCCTTGGCCGGGATCACACGGCCCGTGGGGTCAAGCAGGCGGATCAACCCCTCATGAAAGGCAATGCGCGTCGGATCGCTGGCCCGCATGACCGGCTGAAAGGCCAGCAGGGTCTGACGGTGCGCCACGGCGTCGCGCACCATTTCCAGCGTCGCGGCATCGCGTTGCGTTATCGCGTGGTTAAGCGGGCTGTCCCCACCGGGGGGGATATCGGCGATAGGGCGTTGGAATCGACGGGGCACGGCGGTACTCTTCTTTCTGTCCTGCCGTGGGTATGGGCGCAAAGGTGATAACACGGTCTTAATCAGCGGCGTTTTCCGCGGTGGATCACGGGCGGGAGAGGCAAAGATGCAGCGCTGTGACTGGGCCGGGGAGGACCCGATTTACCAAGCCTACCATGACACCGAGTGGGGCGTGCCCGAATATGACAGCCGCGCGCTTTGGGAAAAACTGATTCTCGACGGATTTCAGGCCGGGCTAAGCTGGATCACGATCCTTAAAAAACGTGACAACTTTCGCGCCGCTTTCGCCGGGTTCGATCCGCATCAGATCGCCGAATGGGGCGAGGCGGATGTGCTGCGCCTGCTAAGCGATCCGGGAATTATTCGCCACCGGGGCAAGATTGAGGCCGCGATTACCAATGCCCGTGCTTGGCAGGAGCTGGAGGCACGCGAGGGCTTTGACAGCTTCATGTGGCGCTATGTGGATGGGGTGCCCTTGCAGCCCGGCTTTGCCACACAGGCTGAGGTGCCGCCGAAAACCGCGCTGTCAGAACAGGTGAGCAAAGACCTGAAGAAAGCCGGTTTCAAGTTCTGTGGGCCGACGATTACCTATGCGTGGATGGAGGCCTGCGGGCTGGTGAATGATCACATCCTGACCTGCCACCGCCACGACCCCTGTGCCGCGATGGCGCGTTAGGGCGGGGCGTATTGCCCCTGCTGAAATCCCCCGTTGACTCCCGGCGATGGCACCGTATAAGCGCCCCTTCATTGGTGTTGGTGGACCCCGCAAGGGGAACCCTGTCGGGCTTCGGCCAAAGGACAACGCCCTTTACCGCCCCTCGGGGCCTTATAAAGGAGAACAGCCGTGACCAAACGCACAGCTGCCAAGCACAAACTAGACCGCCGCATGGGCGAAAACATCTGGGGCCGTCCGAAGTCCCCGGTGAACCGTCGTGAATACGGCCCCGGCCAGCACGGCCAGCGTCGTAAGGGCAAGATTTCCGATTTCGGCATCCAGCTGCGTGCCAAGCAGAAGCTCAAGGGCTACTACGGCGACCTGACCGAAAAGCAATTCCGCCGCATCTACGGCGAAGCCGAGCGTGTTAAAGGCGATACAGGTGAAAACCTGATCGGTCTGCTGGAACGTCGTCTGGACGCCGTTGTGTACCGCGCCAAGTTCGTTGCGACCGTTTTCGCTGCGCGCCAGTTCGTGAACCACGGCCACGTTCGTGTGAACGGCAAGAAAGTGAACATCCCCTCCTACCGCGTGAAAGAGGGTGACGTGATCGAAGTGCGTGACCGTTCCAAGCAGTTGGCTTCCGTTCTGGAAGCGGTTCAGTTGCCCGAGCGTGACGTGCCTGACTACCTTGAGACGGATCACTCCAAACTGACAGCAACCTTCGTGCGCACACCGAGCCTTGGCGACGTGCCATACCCGGTTGTGATGGAGCCGAACCTCGTCGTGGAATTCTACGCGAAGAACTAAGTTTCTTCGCCAGTCGACAAACGAAAGGCCGCGTGGTGCAAACCGCGCGGCCTTTTTCTTTGCGCGGGGCTGGGCCGGGGCGCAGCGATGCAACAGGCTGTCCGGCGGACGCGCGGATGCAGAATGATTCTGGCATCACCGCTGCGGCCCCGATAGAAGGGCGGCAGTAGCGTGAGGAAAAGAGCGAGATGACACAGATCGCACCGCAACCGGGCATTATGGAGATTGACCTTTATCAAGGGGGTGCGGCGCATGTCGCGGGCCTTGATAATGTGGTCAAACTCAGCTCGAACGAAAACCCGCTGGGGCCAAGCCCTGCCGCCGTCGAAGCCTATCGCCGCGCGGCCTATGACCTGCATCGCTATCCGTCTTCCGATCATAGCGCGCTGCGCGCCTCCATCGCCGAGGTGTTGGGCCTTGATGCGGGGCGGATCATCTGCGGCGCGGGCTCGGATGAGATCATCGCCTTCCTTTGCCAAGCCTATGCCGGACCGGGGACCGAGGTGGTGCACACCGAACACGGCTTTGCCATGTACCGCATCTCTGCGCTCGCCGCCGGGGCCACGCCCGTCGAGGTGCCCGAGCGTGAGCGGGTGACCGATGTCGATGCGATCCTCGCCGCCTGTACCGATACGACGCGGTTGGTGTTCATCGCCAACCCCAACAACCCCACCGGCACGATGATCGGTCTGGCCGAGATCGAACGGCTGGCCGAGGGGCTGCCGCCGCAGGCGCTTCTGGTGCTCGACGGGGCCTATGCCGAATATGTCGAGGGCTACGACGGCGGGGCCGCACTGGTGGACCGGCGCGATAACGTGGTGATGACGCGCACCTTTTCCAAACTCTACGGGCTGGGCGGTCTGCGCATCGGCTGGGGCTATGGACCTGCCCATGTGATCGACGTGCTGAACCGCGTGCGGGGGCCTTTCAACCTCTCGCAGGCCGCACTTAACGCCGCCGAAGCGGCGATGCGAGATCGGGCATATACCGACCACTGCCGGGCCGAGAACGCCCGCTGGCGCACATGGCTCGCCGATGCGCTGGCAGAGATCGGCGTGCCCTCGGATGTCTCGCTCGCCAATTTCGTGCTGGCCCGTTTCGCCAATCAGGCCGAGGCCGAGGCCTGTGACGACTACCTCAAGTCTCAAGGTCTGATCGTGCGCCGGGTGGCTGGTTACAACTTGCCGCAATGTCTGCGCATCACCGTCGGGGATGAGAGTGCCTGCCGCCGCGTCGTCCATGCGGTGCGGCAGTTCAAGGGGGGCAGCTGATGGCTCAGGTCTATGACAGGGTCGCCCTGATCGGGCTGGGGCTGATCGCCTCATCGCTTTTCTGGGCAATGAAACGCGGCGGGCTGGCGGGCGAAGTCACTGGCTATGCCCGCAGCGACGAGACCCGCGCAACGGCGCGCGAGATCGGCCTCTGCGACCGCGTCTGCGACAGCGCCGCCGAAGCCGTCAAGGGGGCCGATCTGGTGGTGCTCTGCGTACCGGTGGGCGTGATGGGAGCCGTCGCCGCCGAAATCGCGCCGCATCTGGCCCCCGGTGCCACGGTGACGGATGTGGGTTCGGTCAAGGCAGACGTGATCGCGCAAGTGGGACCGCATCTGCCCGAAGGCGTGCATTTCATCCCCGCGCACCCGCTGGCAGGGACCGAGCATTCCGGCCCGCGCAGCGGCTTTGCCGAGCTTTTCGACAACCGTTGGTGTCTGCTGGTCCCAGTCGAGGGGACAGACAAGGACGCCATCGCCCGGCTGCGTGCGCTTTGGGAAGGGGCGGGGGCGAATGTCGAGGAGATGGACGCCGAGCATCACGATCTGGTGCTGGCCGTCACCTCCCACGCGCCGCACCTCATCGCCTATACGATGGTGGGCGTGGCCGACGATCTGCGCCGGGTGACCGACAGCGAAGTCATCAAATATTCCGCCGCCGGTTTCCGGGACTTCACCCGCATCGCGGCGAGCGATCCGACCATGTGGCGCGATGTGTTCCTGACCAACAAGGACGCCACGCTGGAAATCCTTGGCCGCTTCACCGAAGAGCTTTTCGCCCTGCAACGCGCCATTCGCACCGGTGACGGCGATCATCTGCACGCCTATTTCACCCGAACCCGCGCGATCCGGCGCGGCATTATCGAGGCGGGGCAAGACACCGACGCGCCAGACTTTGGCCGGGGCGCACGCAAGTCATGAAGGGCTGGGCTGTCCTGCCGCTGATCGTGCTGGGGCAGATGGCCCTGGCCGCGGGGCCGGACAGTTCGCAACGCCCGGTCCCGCGAGACAATGGCACTACGCTGCCAGTTATCGTGGTGCCCTCGGGTGCGATCGAACAGCCCAAACGTGACCCCGCTGCCCGGGCTGCCGCCGAAGGGGGCCGGGGGATCAAATCCTCTCTCCGTCCCTCCCTCCGCAGCCGCAAGGTTGAGAAAGCCGCCCGCGCCCGGCAGCAGATGCTGGCGAAGGGTGCGGTTTGCGGGGATCTGGCGATCCAAGGCGCGCCGGTGGGCCGGGTGCCGGGCAAGATCAGTGGTTGCGGGATCGAGAACGCAGTCAAGGTGCGCTCGGTCTCTGGCATCAAGCTTAGCAATGCCGCGGTGATGGATTGCACTACGGCCAAGGCGCTCGATACATGGGTGCGGCAATCGGCGGTGCCTGCCTTGGCGGGGCAGGGCGGCGGGCTCGAAGAGTTACGGGTCGCTGCGCATTACGCCTGCCGCACGCGCAACAACCGGAAGGGCGGCAAGATCTCAGAACACGGCAAGGGCCGCGCGATTGATATCTCCGGGTTTGAACTGGCGGATGGCAGCACGATTACTGTGCATAAGGGCTGGCGGGCACGGCGCAGCAGTAAGGCATTGCGGCGGATGCACCGGGGCGCATGTGGCCCGTTTGGCACCGTCCTTGGCCCCGAATCTGACCGTTTCCACCAAGATCATTTTCATTTCGACACGGCGCGGTATCGCAGCGGCAGTTATTGCCGTTGAGGCCCGCTTACGGCTGGATCAATCGCGGTGCCGGGCCAAGCGGAATGCCCGCAAGGACCATCTGCCCTTCGGCAAAGACCAGATCAAGATCCAGCCCGCCCGGCGTGCCGCCGCGTGCCTCAAGCAACCGCAACATGGTATTAACCTGACCGCGCATGGAGGGCGGCAGGAAGCCCCCACGTTCGCCCGCATCAAGCAGTTTGGACCAATTCGTGACCCGCAGGCTCAAAACCCCGTCGGGAATGCCCTGCGCGTCAAAGGTCAGCGCGCCTTCGGCGCCCAGTGCCACGTCGCCCCATGCGGCATCGACATTCTCAACCGTCAGCGCGTCGATCTGCGGCAGGGTGCCCGCCACCGCGCTATGGCGGTCCAGCGCGCGGGCAAAGGTGACGGCCATCCGCGCTGACAGGATTGGCTGGCCGCCGGGTTGGGCAATTGCCTCGCCCAACACCCTGCGGAGCAGCGGGCCGGGGGTGATCCTGCCCGGCAGCACCGCGATGTTATACTCATTCGCCGCGTCGGAGGATTGTGTGACCCGCAGACGCGATTCTTCGGCCTCTAGCAAAAGCCCGTCGGGACCATTGACCTCCAGATACGTGCTGCGGGCCTCCATCTGCTCAAGTTGCAGTGATAGGCCGGGATGCAGGTCTAGATCCGCCTGCATATTGCGCATGTTCAAAACCAAGGGAAGCGCACCGGCTGGGAAAGCTGCTTGGGCCACGGGGGCCCGTGCCGACAGGTCACCGGGCCACCAGACAGGGGCAGAAAGATCAAGCTGCGGCGCTTCAAATGCAATGCTCTGGTTCGGTTCAGCCACTGAAAGACCGCTCAGCCGGTTTTGCAGAGTCAGCGGAAAACCTGCCTTGCCGATATCTTTGAGCGTCACATCCCAACCCGCGGCACGACGACTGTCGAGCAGCGCGTTCACTGTGCTTTGCATCTGCGTCGTGGCGGCGGCCCACCACGCGCTGCAAAGCGCCACGAGCAGAATCAGCAACCAAACCAGTTTACGCATCTTGATAGCCCTTCAAATCGTGCTTCAGATGCGGTTTACCGAAGGCCAATAGAAAGGACCAGCAGCATGACAATGTGGGTATTCGGCTATGGCAGCCTTTTGTGGAACCCCGGTTTCGAGGTGGCGGAAAGCGTGATCGCCACGCTGCCGGGCTATGCCCGATCGTTCTGCATGCGCTCGATCCACCACCGCGGCACGGTCGAACAGCCGGGGCTGGTGCTGGCGCTGGACGAATCCGTCCGCTCGGCCTGCGAAGGCATGGCGATGCGCGTGGCAGAGGGTCACGAGGCGCAGACGCTGGAGTATCTGCGGGAACGTGAGCTAATTTCCTCGGCCTATGTCGAGAAAAACCTCACTGTGCATCTGACCGATGGCCGCGACGTGGAAGCGGTGACCTATGTGATCGACGCGGCGCATGACCAATATTGCGGCGGCTTGCCCCTTGAAGAACAGGCCCAGATCATTGCCCGCGCCATAGGCGGGCGCGGGCCAAATACAGAGTATTTAATCAACACAGCCGTGCATCTTTCTGAAGTGGGCTTGCATGACCCCGCGTTGGAGTGGTTGCATGATCGTGTAAGGGCTTTGGCCTCATAAAAACTTGGCAACTCCGCGCAGTTTCAGTGTAAGCTGCGCCAAGAGCAGAATAGAGGGTCAGGAAAGGCCGCATGGCACAGCCAGACCGCAAGGCAAAACCGCAGTTTTCACAACCGGTGCGTCAGATTTCACTGATGCTGATCGTATTGGCATTGACCGGCGTAGGGGCATTTTTGGCCCTGCCCAGCGTGCTGCCGATCTTCGCCGCGAACCCATGGCTTAATGGGGTCATCATCTTTGTTTTCGTCGTCGGTGTGCTGGCCTGTTTCTATCAGGTGACGCAGCTGATCGGCTCTGTCCGCTGGATCGAGGACTTCGCCGCCGACAATTCCGAACCCGATGCGCAGCCGCCGCAGCTTTTGGCCCCCTTGGCGTCACTTCTGCGCCAGCGTGGCGCGCGGATGCAGGTCAGCACGGCCTCAACCCGTTCGATCCTCGATTCCGTTGCCTCGCGTATCGACGAAGTGCGCGAGATCACGCGCTACATCGTCAACATGCTGATTTTCCTCGGTCTTCTCGGCACCTTCTACGGGCTTGCCACGACGGTGCCTGCGGTGGTCGACACGATCCGTTCGCTCGCCCCCGGTGAGGGGGAGGCAGGGGTTGATGTCTTTGGCCGCCTGATGACCGGGCTTGAGGCGCAGTTGGGCGGCATGGGCGTGGCCTTCGGCTCGTCGCTTCTGGGGCTTGCGGGCTCACTCGTCGTCGGGCTTTTGGAGCTTTTCGCGGGCCACGGGCAGAACCGGTTTTATCAAGAGCTGGAAGATTGGCTGAGTTCCATCACGCGGGTCGGGCTGACCTCGGGCGACGATGTGAGCGACCAGAACATCATGGCCAGCGTGATGGATCAGATGGTCGAACAGATGGGAGAGATGCAGCAGATGTTCACCCAATCCGATATCAGTCGCACCATGGTGGATGACAAGCTGGGCAAGCTTGCCGATGCCGTGGACCGGATGACCACGCGGATGGAACGTGAAGATCCCACAGGCCCGGCGCTGACGCGGGTGGCCGAAGGGCAAGAGCGTCTCGTCTCAGTTCTTGAGGGGCAGATTGCGGGCGAGGGGATCGACGCGGAAAGTCGGATGCGGCTGCGCTCTATCGACGTCCAGATGCTGCGTATCTTGGAAGAAATCTCTGCCGGGCGGCAGGAAACCATGGCCGAGCTTCGCAAGGATATTTCACTGCTGGCCAAGGCGCTTTCGGGCCAACGTGTACCGGAGGCGCGCCGCTTGCGTGCCGGTGAAACTCCCGGTGGCGGGGACCAGTAATGACACTTTCCCGGCGGTCAGGCACGCGGTTTCAGGGCTCTATCTGGCCGGGTTTCGTCGACGCGATGACCGGACTTTTGCTGGTTCTGATGTTCGTACTGACGATCTTTATGGTCGTGCAATTCGTCCTAACTGAACGCATCAGTGGCCAAGAAAGCGAATTGAACGAATTGGCCGGAGAGGTCGCGGCCCTTGCCCAAGCACTTGGAGTGGAGGAGCGCACCACCGCGCGGTTGGAGGCGCGGCTGGGTGCGCTCAACGCCTCGCTGAATGACGCACAGGATGAAGTGTCGCGGCAAGAGGCCGTGATTGCCGGGCTAACGACACAGCGTGAAGAACAGGACGCGGCCCTTAGGGCCGCAGAGGCGCAGATCACCGGGTTCGAAGCCCGCGTTGCGGCGCTGTTGGCTTCGCAGGCGACGGATCAGGCTCGTATCGGTACTTTGGAAGACCGCGAAGCTGAGTTGCTGGATGAGCAAAAGGCGCTGAACCTCGCGCTCAGTACCGCCCGTGATGACATTGACGCGCAGGCCGAAACAGCCCGTCTGGCTGCGGCGAAACGCGAAGCGTTGGATACGTTGGTCGCCGATCTGCGCGCGCAGAATGCTGAGGTAGAGGCCGAAGTTGCCACGTTGAATACGCAGGTGGCCGAGGCGGAAGAAGCCCTGAGCGCCGAGGAAGCCGCCCGGCTGGCAGAGGCTGCGGCGGCGCAGGCGCTGCGTGAACGGTTGGAGAATGCAGATGCGGAACTGACCGCCATGACCCTCGCGCTTGAGGCGCAGCGCAAAGAAGCGGAAGATACCCTGACCTTGCTGGCCGCTGCCCGCGCGGCGCGCAGTGATCTTGATACAGAACTAGCCGCTGCCCTGTTACGGCTGGAGACCCTTGAGCAGAGCGGCGCAGAATTCGAAGCCGAGCGCGCGGCGCTCGAGGCGCAGGTTGATGCGGCCATGGGCACCGAAGAAGACCTGCGGGCGCGATTGGCGCAGGCGGAGGTCACCGAACAGGACTTGAACGCACGGCTTTCCGAGGCATTAGGCCGCGTGCAAGTGCTTGAAGAAGAAGGCAATGCGCTGAGTGGCGATCAAGCTGACTTGCGCGAAAGACTGGCGCAGGCGCTGGCAGCAAAGCTCGCCGCCGAGACACTGGCAGAAGACAAAACCACCGCCGCTGAACGCCGCGCGGCACTGTTGGCGCAGGCCGAACAGACTCTGGCCGAGGAAAAAGCCGTGAGCGCCGAGGCGCAGCGTCATACGGAATTGCTGAACCAGCAGGTCGCGGAATTGCGCGCGCAACTGGGCAATCTACAGGCGCTTTTGGATGATGCCGTGGCGCGGGATGCGGCGAAATCGGTGGAACTGCAATCGCTGGGCTCAGAGTTGAACACCGCACTGGCGCGGGTCGCAGCCGAAGAGCGCCGCCGCGCCGAATTGGAAGCAGCAGAGCGCAAGCGTTTGGAAGAGGAAAGCAAGGATCTGGCGCAGTATCGGTCGGAATTCTTTGGTCGTCTGCGCAACCTTTTGGGCAACCAAGAAGGCGTGCGGATTGAGGGCGACCGCTTTGTCTTCTCCTCCGAGGTTCTTTTTGCACCGGGCAGTGCAGTGTTGAGCCAAGACGGCCAAGCCGAGATCGCCAAAGTAGCGGGTATCTTGCGCAGTGTTGTCGGCGACATCCCTGCCGAGATTGACTGGGTGATCCGGGTCGACGGTCATACCGACAATGTGCCGCTTTCCGGCTTTGGGGAATTTGCCGACAACTGGGAGCTGAGCCAAGCCCGCGCGCTGTCGGTCGTCAAATATATGGTCAATTTCCTCGGCATCGCGCCGGATCGTTTGGCTGCCAATGGCTTTGGCCAGTACCAACCCGTGGCCGAGGGCAATACCGAAGCCGCGCGGGCGCAGAACCGGCGGATTGAGCTCAAGTTTACCGAGAAGTGAGCGGGGGGAAGCCGGTCTATTGCACCGTCAACGCGCCGGTCTTTTCGTCAATCACACGGCCATCGCGCAGCAGGGTCATCGTGCCGCGATAGCGCCCGGCGGGCCATGTTCCGGCGGCGGCGCGTTTGCCGATGGCACGAAACGACTGCGCCTGCGGTTTCTCTAGCACCACATCCCTTTCGATCACGGTGCCGCTTGGCCCCGCAAGGCTGAGGCGCAGCACGTCGTTCTTTTGGGTGCCATAGCTGTAACCGTAGATGACCAAGGCAGGCGCATCCTCGGGCAGAGTGTCGTGATGTGCATCGCCTGCCTTGATTTCATCATAGCTGGGAATGCGGCCTGCAAAGCCGAGCGCGATCAGCCCGCCGGGGCGGTAGAGCGGGGTGTCTTCCCAGAGCGACTTAGCTGGTTCTTCCTCGCAACCCTTGCCTTCGGGGGCGAATGGATCAACCGGATTGCCGTGATGGCGCAGCGACAGGTGTAGATGCGGAAAGGCCGCTTTGCCGGACTGGCCGACCAGCCCGAGAGCGTCGCCGACAGCGACCTCCTGCCCTTCCGTTACGCGCAGCGAGCCGCGTTTCAGGTGGCAGTACTGTGTTTCCCATCCGCGGCCAAGGTCGATCACCACGCCGTTGCCACATTCGCGCCCTTGGACTTCCGAGAGTGGCGCGCCATCGGTCATGCCGTCTCGCAGCCCTTTGACCATGCCAGCCGCCGCTGCGCGAACGGTGACACCTGCCGCCATCGCCGCGCGGTCGGGCAGGGCGAAATCGGTGCCCTTGTGGCCGTCATAGGTCAGCCCCGAACAGCGGTAATCGCGCGCTGCCGCGCTTGGGTCTTGGTCCATATATTGTTGGATGTGGCAATCCTGCCCGAGGGTGCAATCCACCGGGAAGGCTAGTCGCACATCCTCCGCCAGCGCAGGGCTGGCGGAGGAGAGGATCAGGGCCAGCGCGGCCCGTGTGATCATTCCGCGGTGAGCAGCGGGGGCCGATCACCTGACAGGCGCTTGCTTTCGGTGCCCAAGACCTTGAGCGTCAGCGCGTCGTCCTTGACGCCAACCTTAACCACACCGCCTTTGGCCAGTTTGCCAAAGAGCAGTTCCTCGGCCAGCGGCTTTTTGATGTGCTCTTGGATCACGCGGCCCAGGGGGCGGGCGCCCATCTTGTCGTCGTAGCCCTTGTCGGCGAGCCATTCGGCGGCCTTTTTGCTGAGTTCGATGGTCACGTTGCGGTCCATCAGTTGCGCTTCGAGTTGCAGCACGAACTTTTCGACCACCCGCAGGATCACCGATTTCGGCAGCGGCGCAAAACTGATGACAGCGTCGAGACGGTTGCGGAACTCCGGCGTGAAGGTCCGCTCGATCGCGGCGGTATCTTCACCGGTGCGACGTTCGCGGCCAAAGCCCACGGCCTCTTTCGCCTGTTCGGAAGCACCAGCGTTGGAGGTCATGATCAGCACCACATTGCGGAAATCCACTGTGCGACCGTTGTGATCTGTCAGCTTGCCGTGGTCCATCACCTGCAACAGGATGTTGTAGACATCCGGATGCGCCTTCTCCATCTCGTCGAGCAGCAGCACGCAGTGCGGATGCTGGTCCACGCCATCGGTCAGCATGCCACCCTGGTCAAAACCGACATAGCCCGGAGGAGCGCCGATCAGACGAGAGACGGCGTGTTTCTCCATATACTCCGACATGTCGAAACGCAGGAGTTCCACGCCGAGCGTATCAGCCAGTTGCTTGGCGACCTCGGTTTTACCCACACCGGTTGGCCCGGCGAAGAGGTAGTTGCCGATGGGTTTGTCCGGCTCGCGCAGGCCAGCCCGCGAGAGTTTGATCGCCGACGACAGCGCGACGATTGCGTCGTCCTGACCAAAGACCACCCGCTTGAGCGAGCTTTCCAGATCCTTCAGCACCACCACATCGTCTTTGCTGACGTTCTTTGGCGGAATGCGGGCGATCTTGGCAACGACAGCTTCGACCTCTTTGGTGCCGATGGTCTTGCGCCGCTTGGAGGCGGCCACGAGATGCTGGGCGGCACCAGCTTCGTCGATCACGTCGATCGCACTGTCAGGCAGCTTGCGATCATTGATGTAGCGATGTGCCAATTCCACCGAAGTTTTGATCGCATCGGCCGTGTATTTGACGCTGTGATGCTCCTCAAAGTAAGGCTTCAGACCCTTAAGGATCTTGGTGGCGTCTTCAACCGAAGGCTCGCTCACGTCGATCTTCTGGAAACGGCGGCTCAGCGCGCGGTCCTTCTCAAAGTGCTGGCGGAACTCCTTATAAGTCGTGGAGCCCATGGTGCGCAGTTTGCCACCCTGAAGCGCAGGCTTCAGCAGGTTGGAGGCATCCATCGCGCCGCCCGAGGTGGCCCCGGCACCGATCACGGTGTGGATCTCGTCGATGAACAGCACCGCGTCTTTATGCTCTTCCAGCTCAGTCACGACCGCTTTGAGACGCTCCTCAAAGTCACCGCGATAGCGGGTGCCGGCCAGCAACGCGCCCATATCGAGGGAGTAGATCGTGGTGTTTTCCAGAACCTCTGGTGTTTCACCTGCAACGATCTTACGTGCCAAACCTTCGGCAATGGCGGTTTTCCCAACGCCCGGATCACCCACCAGCAGCGGGTTGTTCTTGCGCCGACGGCAGAGCACTTGAATGCAGCGTTCAACTTCGCTCTCGCGGCCGATCAGCGGGTCGATATCGCCTTCGCGCGATTTGGCGTTGAGGTCCACGCAGTATTTGGCCAGCGCGGATTCTTTCTTGTCACCGTCGGTGACGCCTTGGGCCTCTTCTTCATGCTCTGGTGCGCCGCTCACGGGGCGTGCTTCGCCGTAAGCCGGATCTTTGGCGACGCCATGGGCAATGAAGTTCACCGCGTCATAGCGGGTCATGTCCTGCTCTTGCAGGAAGTAGGCGGCGTTGCTTTCCCGTTCGGCAAATATCGCGACCAGCACATTGGCCCCGGTCACTTCGGTCCGGCCCGAAGATTGCACGTGGATTGCGGCGCGTTGGATCACGCGTTGGAATGCGGCAGTCGGCACGGCCTCAGAACCATCGATGTCGGTGACCAGATTGCTAAGGTCATCATCGACAAACTCAACCAGCGTGTCGCGCAGATCTGAGACGTCGACCGAACAGGCTTTCATCACCTGAACCGCGTCAGGTTCATCAAGCAGCGCCAACAGCAGGTGTTCCAGCGTGGCGAATTCATGGCGGCGGGCATTGGCCAGCGCGAGGGCCGCGTGGATTGCCTGCTCAAGTGTAGTCGAGAATGAAGGCACGGGCGTGCTCCTTTTCGATCGGGGTCGGTGAGGTGCTGAGATGTCTCAGAGCCCGGTCCGACCATGGCCTCATAGTATTAGAGTTTGGTTGATCATCGCCCATCTTCAAGAAGATTCTGGTCCGAATCGGTCACATTTCGCGTGACCGGGGACTTTGGGCCATGATTGCAGGCAATCAGAACTGGTCTTTTCGCTTGCGGATTTCAGTGAACACTTCCGTGTCGGTGGCGTCTGGCATCCCCAATGTCGCGCGAATGGCCGGGTCGGCAGGGCGCAGGAAGGGATTGGTTTCTAGTTCCAGTGAAAGCGGCGAGGGGACGGTCGGCTGCCCCTTGGCGCGGGCGCTGTCGATGTCCTTGGCCCTTGATATAAGCGCCGGGTTCTGCGGATCAACGGTCAGCGCGAATTTTGCGTTGGCGGCGGTGTATTCGTGGCCGGAGCAGATCGTCGTGTCGCCGGGCAGGGCGGCCAGCTTTTGTAGACTGTCCCACATCTGCGCGGGCGTGCCTTCGAACAGACGGCCACAGCCAAGCGCCATGAGGCTGTCGGCGGTAAAGGCCACTTTGGCTTTTGGCACGTGCAAGGCGATATGACCCACGGTGTGGCCCGACACGTCGAGCACTTGGGCCGTCAGCGCGCCCAATTCAATTCTGTCGCCCTCCACCACTTCGCGGTCAAGCGAGGGGAGGCGGTGGGCATCGGCCTTGGCGCCAATCACCTGCGCGGGGAAGCGGGTCAGCAGTTCGGCCAGCCCTTGGACATGGTCGGGATGGTGGTGGGTCAACCAGACTTGGCTCAGCGTCCAGCCACGGCGATCAAGCTCTGCCATAATCGGGGCAGCTTCGGGTACATCGACCAGCGCCACGGCGCCGCTGTCATGGTCGCGCAGCAGGAAGGCGTAATTGTCTGACAGACATGGAATCGTGACCAGATCAAAGGCCATGGCGTCTTACCTCGCTGTGTTGTTATGGTTGGGCAAGAGTGACACTCACCAAGGCGGGCTGCAATGCATCTTGATGTACAGGATCTGCGCAATTTCTATTATCGCAGTGCGTTGGGACGTGCGGCGCAGAAATCCTTGCGCGGGCGGTTGTTGGAGCTTTGGCCCGAGGCGAAGGGGCAAACCGTCGTGGGCTTTGGCTTTGCGGCACCCCTGCTGCGGCCCTATCTGGCCGACGCCCGGCGCGTGATGGTGCTGATGCCCGGCCCGCAGGGCGTAATGCCTTGGCCTGCGGGGATGCCCAACACCTCGGTCCTGACCGAAGAGACGCTTTGGCCGGTAGAGACGGGGGCGGTGGATAAGCTGGTGTTGATGCATGGGCTTGAGACCTCGGAACGGCCCAGTGAACTGCTGGACGAATGCTGGCGGGTGTTGGGGCCGGGGGGGAAGGCGCTGTTCATCGTGCCGAACCGCGCGGGCATGTGGGCACGGCGGGACCGCACGCCATTCGGCTATGGGCGGCCCTATTCGCCGGGGCAGTTGGAAACGCAGCTGCGCAAGCATCAATTCCTGCCTGAGCGTCACCTTGGTGCGTTGTTTCAATTCCCCTCACAGCAGCGAATCTGGATGAAATCAGCGCCCTTGTTCGAAAAGGTCGGTCGCCAGATGCCGACCATGATGGGCGGAGGGGCAATCATGGTGGAGGCAACGAAACTGGTCTATCCGCCGCGCGGTCGCCCGCAACGCAGCCCCGCGCGACGCGCCATTGGCGTGCTAGAGGGGATCGGCGAGCCGCAGGCTAAGCCGGTCTAAGTCTTGCAGACTTGAAGCAAGTGCTGCTTGGTCCCGAGGATTCGCCCACGCTGCGCGGGTTTGACCATAAAGCCCGCATTTTTCTGCGGCAAAGGGCCGCGTCGGGCCATAGCCCTTGCAATATTGCAGCGCCCCGGGACATTACCTGCCTATACTGTGTTGCCGGGCGTGAACCTGTCTGCTACATCGCCCCTGATTTAGACGTCTTGGGTAACTTCAAGCCGCGCCAACTGCTGGTGACGCGACATCTTCGCATATCCGGCGCTTATTGAACGAGAGGATGGACGTGTCCGAACCTGCTTCCATTTCCACCGGCATCGCGGAACGTTATGCGACAGCCGTGTATGATCTGGCCCGCGAGGCCAATCAGGTCGATGCCATCGAGGGCGATCTTACCGCGCTTGAAGCGGCCTTGACCGACAGCGATGACTTTCAGCGCCTGATCACTTCGCCGCTTTATACGCGCGAACAGCAGGCGCAGGCGATCAAAGTGCTGGCCGACAAAATGGGCCTGACCAAGACCATGGCGAGCACGCTGGCGCTGATGGCGCAAAAGCGTCGTCTGTTTGTGCTGCCCGCGCTGGTCAAAGCGCTGCGCGAAACGATCGCCGAAGCCAAGGGCGAGATCACCGCTGACGTCACCACGGCCAAGGCGCTGACTAAGACGCAGTCGGACAAGCTGACCAAGTCGCTCAATGCCTCCACCGGCAAAAAAGTATCACTTCATGCGACCGTTGATGAAAGCCTCATCGGCGGTCTTGTCGTCAAAGTGGGCTCGAAAATGATCGATACGTCGATCCGTTCCAAGCTCAATTCCCTCCAGAATGTAATGAAAGAGGTCGGATAAATGGGTATCCAAGCAGCAGAGATTTCTGCGATCCTGAAAGACCAGATCAAGGATTTCGGTCAGGAAACCGAAGTGGCCGAAGTGGGTCGCGTTCTCTCCGTCGGTGACGGTATCGCCCGCGTCTATGGTCTGGACAACGTTCAGGCCGGTGAAATGGTCGAATTCCCCGGCGGCATTCAGGGCATGGCCCTGAACCTCGAAGCCGACAACGTTGGTGTTGTTATCTTCGGTTCCGACCGTGACATCAAAGAAGGCGACACCGTCAAGCGCACCAACTCCATCGTGGACGTGCCAATTGGTGACGAACTGCTGGGCCGCGTTGTTGACGGTCTGGGCAACCCCATCGACGGCAAAGGCCCCATTGGCGCCACCAAGCGCGGCATCGCCGACGTCAAAGCGCCGGGCATCATCCCGCGTAAATCGGTGCATGAGCCGATGGCAACCGGCCTCAAGTCCGTTGACGCGATGATCCCGATCGGCCGTGGCCAGCGTGAGCTGATCATTGGTGACCGTCAGACCGGTAAAACCGCCGTCGCCCTCGACGCGATGCTGAACCAAGCGCAGGTTAACGCTGCTGCTGGCGACGACGAAGGCAAGAAGATGTACTGCGTGTATGTCGCCATCGGCCAGAAGCGTTCGACTGTTGCTCAGCTGGTGAAAAAGCTCGAAGAAACCGGCGCGATCGACTACTCCATCGTTGTGGCCGCGACCGCGTCCGAGCCTGCACCGATGCAGTTCCTCGCACCCTACGCCGCGACCGCGATGGCAGAGCATTTCCGCGACAACGGCCGCCACGCCCTGATCATCTATGATGACCTTTCCAAACAAGCCGTGTCCTACCGTCAGATGTCCCTGCTGCTGCGCCGCCCACCGGGCCGTGAAGCTTACCCGGGCGACGTTTTCTATCTCCACTCCCGCCTGCTTGAGCGTTCTGCGAAGCTGGGTGACGAGGCTGGCAACGGCTCGCTGACAGCTCTGCCGATCATCGAGACCCAAGGTGGCGACGTATCCGCGTTTATTCCGACCAACGTGATCTCGATCACCGACGGTCAGATCTTCCTTGAGACCGAACTGTTCTATCAGGGTATCCGTCCTGCCGTGAACACCGGTCTGTCGGTTTCGCGCGTTGGCTCCTCGGCTCAGACCAAGGCGATGTCCTCGGTCGCTGGTCCGGTGAAACTGTCGCTGGCTCAGTACCGCGAAATGGCCGCCTTTGCTCAGTTTGGTTCCGACCTTGATGCCGCGACCCAGCAGCTGCTGAACCGTGGTGCGCGTTTGACCGAACTGATGAAGCAGCCGCAGTACGCGCCGCTGACCAACTCGGAAATCGTCTGCGTGATCTATGCCGGTACACACGGCTATCTCGACAAGGTGGACGTGTCGGAGGTTGGCCGTTTCGAGGCAGGCCTGCTGGCGCATCTGCGTAGCAAGCACGACGACCTTCTCAAGGACATCACCAACAATGACCGCAAGGTCAAAGGCGAGTTGGAAGAGAAGATCAAAGCCGCCATTGACGGTTTCGCCGCCGACTTCGCTTAAACGGGAGATAAGGCAATGCCAAATCTCAAGGACCTGAAGAACAGGATCGCGTCGGTCAAATCGACCCGCAAGATCACCAAGGCCATGCAAATGGTTGCCGCGGCGAAACTTCGCCGCGCGCAGGAGGCTGCCGAGGCTTCGCGTCCCTATACGGAGCGGTTCAATGCCGTGATGGCAGGGCTCGCGGCCAGCGTTGGCGGTTCCGACAGCGCGCCCAAGCTGCTCAGCGGCACGGGTGAAGACAAAGTGCATCTGCTGGTGGTCATGACCGCCGAACGCGGGCTGTGCGGCGGCTTCAACAGCAACATCGCGAAGAAGGCGAAAGCCCATGCGCGTGAACTGCTGGCCCAGGGCAAAGAGGTGAAAATCCTCACCGTTGGCAAGAAAGGCCGTGATGCGCTGCGGCGTGACTTGGGCGACCATCTGGTCGGTCATGTTGACCTCAGCGAAGTCAAAAAGATCGGCTATGGTGATGCGCAGAAGATCGCGCAGGACGTGCTGAACCGCTTTGACGCGGGCGAATTTGACGTGGCAACGATCTTCTATGCGAAGTTCGTGAACGTGGTCATGCAGACGCCAACGGCGCAGCAGATCATCCCCGCCAAATTCGACGCCGAAGACGGCGAAGACAGCGGTGCGTCCACATTGTTCGACTATGAACCCAGCGAAGAGGCGGTCTTGGCCGACCTTCTGCCGCGCGGGGTCGCCACGGCGATCTTCTCGGCTCTGCTGGAGAACGGCGCATCCGAGCAGGGTGCGCGGATGTCGGCGATGGACAACGCCACACGCAACGCGGGCGAGATGATCGACAAACTGACCATCCAGTACAACCGCTCGCGTCAGGCTGTCATCACCAACGAGCTGATCGAAATCATTTCCGGCGCGGAAGCGCTGTAAGCAAATCGGAGAAACGACATGGCAAATGCTGTCGGTAAAATCACACAGGTCATCGGCGCTGTCGTTGACGTTCAATTCGAAGGCGACCTGCCGGAGATTCTCAACGCGCTCCACACCGAAAACCAGGGCAAAACGCTGGTTCTCGAAGTGGCGCAGCACCTTGGCGAAAACACGGTTCGTGCCATCGCCATGGACGCGACCGAAGGTCTGGTGCGCGGTCAGGCCGTGACAGACACAGGCGACCAGATTCGCGTGCCCGTGGGCAACGCCACACTGGGCCGTATCATGAACGTCACCGGCGATGCGGTTGATGAACAGGGTCCGGTAAACTCTGACGCGACACGCGCCATTCACGGCGAAGCGCCTGAGTTCGCTGAGCAGTCGACCGAGACACAAATCCTCGTGACAGGCATCAAGGTTATCGACCTTCTGGCGCCTTACACCAAGGGTGGTAAAATCGGTCTCTTCGGCGGTGCCGGCGTTGGCAAGACGGTTCTCATCATGGAACTGATCAACAACATCGCCAAAGTGCACTCCGGTCTGTCGGTGTTCGCGGGCGTGGGTGAGCGTACTCGTGAGGGCAACGACCTTTACCACGAGATGATCGAATCCGGCGTTATCGTTCCTGACAACCTCGTCGATTCGAAAATTGCGCTGGTCTACGGCCAGATGAACGAACCTCCCGGTGCGCGGATGCGGATCGCCCTGACCGGCCTGACACTGGCCGAGCAGTTCCGCGACGAATCCGGTTCCGACGTTCTGTTCTTCGTCGACAACATCTTCCGCTTCACGCAGGCCGGTTCCGAAGTGTCCGCTCTGCTGGGCCGTATTCCTTCGGCTGTGGGCTACCAGCCAACACTGGCGACCGACATGGGCGTGATGCAGGAGCGTATTGCTTCGACCAAATCCGGTTCGATTACTTCCGTTCAGGCCGTTTACGTTCCTGCGGATGACCTTACCGACCCGGCGCCTGCGACCTCCTTTGCGCACCTCGACGCGACAACGGTTCTTGACCGTTCGATCTCGGAAAAGGGCATCTACCCGGCGGTCGACCCGCTTGGCTCCACCTCGCGTCTGCTTGACCCGCTGATCATCGGCGATGAGCACTACAAGGTGGCGACAGATGTTCAGCAGGTGCTTCAGCGCTACAAATCGCTTCAGGACATCATCGCCATTCTCGGCATGGACGAGTTGAGCGAAGAAGACAAACTGACCGTGGCACGCGCCCGTAAGATCGAGCGTTTCCTCAGCCAGCCCTTCGACGTGGCGAAAGTGTTTACAGGCTCCGACGGTGTTCAGGTGCCGCTGGAAGAAACCATCGCGTCCTTCAAGGCCGTGGTTGCCGGTGAATACGATCACCTGCCCGAAGGTGCCTTCTACATGGTTGGTGGCATCGAAGACGTGAAGGCGAAAGCCGAGAAAATGGCGGCAGACGCCGCTTAAGGAGCGCTGACAATGGCAGACACAATGCAATTCGACCTCGTTTCGCCGGAACGGCGGCTGGCATCGATGCAGGTGACGGCCGTGCAGATTCCGGGCACTGAGGGTGACATGACGGCCATGGCCGATCATGCACCCACCATCACTACCCTGCGTCCGGGCCTTCTGCGCGTGGAAGGGCCTGAGGGCACGTCCGAATATGTCGTGACCGGCGGTTTCGCCGAAATCGGCGGTCAGGGCGGCGTGTCTGTGCTGGCGGAACGTGCCGTGGCACGCGCCGACATGACGCAGGAGCAGATGGACAGCATGGTGGCAGAGGCGCATGCCGTCTACGCCCGCGCCAAGGACAACTGGGAAAACGAGCCCGGTCCCGTGGATGATGCAGCCAAGCTTCTGGCCGATATGGTTGCCGTGGGCGATCACATCGGATTGTCGAGCAAACAGCCCAGCCTGTAATGCTTTGAAAATCAGTGAAAAGCCCTGCCTCGGCGGGGCTTTTTGCTTTTATGCCTCCCCCTGCTGCGGCATCATTGCGCGGTGACCCTAAATGCAAGCAGGCCCGAGATATGAAACGACTTCGCAGCCATACCATCGGCGTGGACAGTGGCGATGTCATGCTGTTTTCTGAGTTTGAGGACGGTGGATCGATGTGGACGGGCGAGGGGCAGCGCGAACGCCGCCGCCGGATCAACTTCTCAGAACCCTTCCGGGAGCCGCCGCATGTTCAGGTGAACATGTCGCTTTGGGACATCGACGCCAGCACCGTCACACGCGCCGATATCGGCGCCGAAGCGGTGACCGAGGCCGGCTTTGACATGGTGTTTCGCACATGGGGCGACACCCGCGTTGCACGGGCGCGTTTGGCATGGACAGCGATTGGCGCGGTGGGGGAGGATGACGACTGGGTCGTCGACTAGACGCGTCGCTCGGTCGGGGAAAGCGGCCAGCACGGGGAGGGCGGCCCCGCTGGGGCCAGCCCTAGATCACAGCTCGCAGCTTAGCTTGCCGTATACATCCCGTCATAGATCGGGCCTAGCGTTTCCGCCTCGAACAGCGAAGAGACCGAGGTGCCGTTCCAGATATTCAGGATCGCTTGGGCGAACATTGGTGCCGTCGGCACGATGCGGATGTTCGGTGCTTTCTTGACCGCGGGGGTCGGCGCGATGCTGTCGGTGATGACAAGCGATTTCATGACCGAATTGGCCACACGCTCAACCGCCGGGCCGGACATGACACCATGTGTGATGTAGGAGTGCACTTCCTTGGCGCCGTTCTCCAACAGCACTTCGGCGGCTTTGCAGAGCGTGCCAGCGGTGTCGCAGATGTCGTCCACGATCAGGCAGGTTTTGCCTTTCACGTCGCCGATTACGGTCATCTCGGCCACTTCGCCCGCCTTTTCTCGGCGTTTGTCGACGATCGACAAAGGCGAGTTGATCCGCTTGGCCAGTTCACGCGCACGGGCCACGCCGCCTACATCGGGGCTGACGACCATAAGATCGTCCATCTGGTCCTTAAAGGCGTCCTTGATATCAAGTGCGAAGATCGGCGAGGCATAGAGGTTGTCGACCGGGATGTCGAAGAAGCCCTGAATCTGCGCCGCGTGCAGGTCCATCGTCAGGATACGTTCGATCCCGCTGCCGGTCAGCATGTTGGCGACCATCTTGGCGGTGATCGGCGTCCGGGCCTTGGTGCGGCGGTCTTGACGAGCATAGCCGAAGTAGGGCAAAACGGCCGTCACACGCGCCGCCGAGGACCGGCGCAGCGCGTCGGCCATGATCATCAGCTCCATCAGGTTGTCGTTCGCCGGGTTCGACGTCGGCTGGATGATGAACATATCCTCACCGCGCACGTTCTCATAAACTTCGACGAAAATCTCGCCGTCGTTGAACCGTTCGACTCGCGCATCGACGAGCCCTACGTTAACGCCGCGATGCAGCGACATGCGCCGCGCGATGGCCTTGGCAAGGGGCATATTGGCATTGCCTGAGATCAGTTTTGGTTCTGAAGTGCGTGGCATAGGGGCTCCGGGGCAGCGGTAGGTTGCAGATTCGTGACGTTGACACCGCTTAGCATGCGCTTACGGTCGGGCAAAGCTGCACCGCCCCCGAAGGAGAGCCAAATGGCCCGGATCGACTATTTTTTCGCGACCCTGTCACCCTATTGCTACCTCGCCGGGAATCGGCTTGAGGAGATCGCCGAAAAGCACGGTGCTGAGATCGTGTACAAGCCTTTCGACATTATCGCGGCCTTCCCGCGCACGGGCGGCATGCCCCCGGCAGAGCGTCACCCCAGCCGCAATGAGTACCGCGCGCAAGACCTGCCGCGTCAGGCGCGCAAGCTGGGCCTGCCCTTCAACCTCAAGCCCGCGCATTGGCCTACCAACGGCGCGCCTGCGGCCTATGCGGTGATCGCCGCGCAGAATGCCGGGGGCGGAGATCTGGGCAAGCTGACCCATGCCATCACCCGCGCCGTCTGGGCCGAGGAAAAGGACATTGGCCATGACGATGTGGTCCGTGCCTGTCTGGAAGAGGCAGGTTTTGACCCCGATCTGGCGAACAGCGGCTTGCTGCAAGGGGCCGAAACCTATGCCGCCAACCTTGAGGAAGCCGTCGCGCAAGGCGTCTTTGGGGCGCCTTTCTATATCGTTGGGGATCAGCGGTTCTGGGGACAGGACCGTTTGGAAGACCTTGATCTGCACCTCGGGGGCAAACTGTGATCCCAGAGATCAACGCGCGCCGCTTCGGTCACGGCCCGCGCCCGGCCTTGGCGATTCATTGCTCGCTCGCGCACTCCGGTGCGTGGCGGGGCATCGGGGCGGCGCTGTCGGATGAGCTGACCCTGCGGGCCTTCGACCTGCCGATGCACGGGCGCTCGGGCGATTGGGATGGGCAGGGCGATATTCACGACGTGGCGACCGACATAGCGCTCAGCCTGCTTGAAGCGCCGATGGACCTGATCGGCCATTCCTTTGGCGCGACCGTGGCGCTGCGACTGGCGATCGAACACCCCGAGTTGGTGCGCAGCATTACCCTGATTGAGCCAGTCTATTTCGCCGCTGCCAAGCAGGACGATCCTGACGCGATGGCCGAATACAATGAACAGAACGCGGCATTTGAGGCCGCCTTGGCCGAGGGCGACAAGGAGACCGCCGCGCGGCTGTTCAACCGGGTTTGGGGCGATGGCACGAAATGGGACCATATTCCCGAACCGACCCGCGCCTATATGGTGGATCGGATCGGTTTCATCCCCGCCTCTTCGCCCTTCCTTGGAGAGGACAGCGCCGGGTTGCTGGCGCCGGGCATGTTCGACCGCGCGTCGATGCCCGCACTGCTGGTAGAGGGAAGCCGGTCGCCCAAGGCGGCGCATGCGATCAATGCGTCGCTGATGCGCCGCCTGCCGGATGCGCGGCGGGTTTCAGTCGACGGCGCAGGGCATATGGTGCCGATCACGCACCCCGCCGAAGTCGCCGAAGCGATACGCGATTTCCTGAACGACGTGCCGTTGGCGTGATTGCTTAGAAATGGCTTAGGAACTGGTCGATCTGGTCGCGGCTGATCGACCAGTCGCAGACCATCCGCGCGGCCAGCATCTCGTCATCGTCACCCTCCAGCGTGCCATCCCAAAGGTAATAGCGCGCGCCTGCGTCATGCAACTTGCGGTGAATGGCGCGGGGGAAGCGGGCGAAGATCATATTGGCCGCGGGCTCATGCAGAAACTCTGCCCCGGCCTTGCGCAAACCTTCGGCCAGATAGGCCGCATTGGCATTTGCCGCCTTGGCCGTTTCCAGCCAAGCCCCGTCCGCGAGATAGCCCGCCATCTGCGCCGAGAGAAAGCGGTGTTTGGAGAACAGATGCGCCCCGCGCTTGCGTCGCAACTCGAACTCCCAAGCCTTTTTGGGGTCGAAGAACACCACGGCTTCGACTCCCATGCAGCCGTTCTTGGTGCCGCCAAAGCTGACCACATCGACGCCCGACTTCCATGTCATCTCAGCCGGGGTGCAGCCCAGTGCCACCAGCGCATTGGCAAAACGCGCGCCGTCCATATGCACAGGCAGGTCGTATTCTTTAGTCACCGCCGTCAGCGCCTGTAATTCTTCAAGGCTATGCACCCCGCCGCGTTCCGTCACCTGCGTGATCGACACCGGGCCGCGTTGCGGCGTGTGCACATCGCCCGCCGCCCGCGCGACGATGGCGCGGCGCAGGGCGTCGGGGGTCATCTTGTCGTCGGTCTCTACCAGTGTCAGTTTGGCCGCACCTGCGTAGAACTCCGGCGCGTTGCACTCATCCTCTTCGATATGCGCGACCTTGGAGCAGAAGATCGTCTGCCACGGCTGGGTATAGCAGGCCAGCGCCAGCGCATTGGCCGCGGTGCCGGTGGCGACGAGGTAAACCTCGGCCTCAGGTGCCTCAAACTGTTCGCGAATCTGCGCGCGGACCTCATCCATGATCGGGTCTTTGCCGTAGGGCATCGCGTAGTCCGTATTAGCGGCGATCACGCGCTCCATCACCTTGGGGTGGACGGGGCCGGCGTTGTCAGAGGCGAAAAACATCAGGTAGGCTCCTCGATAATATGGTCTTCCCATTCCTCGAATGGGGTATCAAATTCGGACACGGTATCAAATTGCACGCTGACCCCGGCGTCATGGACGCTGTCGGGGGTGCCGGTCAGCAGGGGGTGCCATTCGGGCAGGGGCTTGCCCTCCCAGAGCAGGCGGTAAGCGCAGGTCTGGGGCATCCAATAGGCGTGGGTATCGAGGTTGTCGGGGCGCAGCACGATACAGTCGGGCACGAACTCGTGCCGGTTTTCGTAATGCACACAGCGGCAGGTGCTGTCGTCGAGCAGGCGGCAGGCGACGCGGGTCAGGGCCACTTCGCCGCTGTCCTCGTCTTCTAGCTTGTTCAGGCAGCATTTACCGCAACCGTCGCAAAGCGCCTCCCATTCTGTCTGCGACATCTCTTTGAGCGGCTTCTTCTCCCAGAAACGGGGGGCAAGGCCCTTGCGGGGGATCGGATCGCTCATAGCGCCGCCAGAATGGTTCGGGCGCGGTCGCAGTCGGCCCCCATCTGGGTGATCAGCGCGTCGAGACTGTCAAACTTTTCTTCGCCGCGCAGGTGCTCGACCAGCCCGACAGACAGCGGCGCGCCGTAGAGATCACCTTTGAAGTCAAAGAGATATGTTTCTAGGTTGGCTTTGTTCTCACCGAACATGGGCCGCACGCCAATGCTGGCCGCACCGTGATAGCTGCCCTTATGCGGCCCCGCGAGCACATCCACCAACACGGCATATACACCAAAGGCGGGCGGGTGCAGGCCGTCGATAGACATGTTGGCGGTGGGGAAGCCCAACTCACGCCCGCGCTGTTCGCCTGAGATCACGGGGCCGTCGATCCGGTGCCAATGGCCGAGCATGGCGGCGGCTTCGCGGGTCTCACCACGGCTCAAGGCTTCGCGGATGGCGGTCGAGGATACTGTCAGCTCATCGTGCTCCATCAACGGCGCGATGGTGACGCCAAAGCGGTATTCCTGACCGAAACGCACCAGATCCTCGGCCGTGCCCGCGCGGCCTTTGCCAAAGTAGAAGTCGGCGCCGACGACCACATGGGCCAGCCCCAGCCCCTCGTGCAGCACATCGCGGGCAAAGGCCTCGGGGGAGAGACCCGCCAGCGTGCTGTTGAAGGCCAGCTCATAAAGCCGTTTGACGCCGATCTTTTCCAGTCGATGCGCGCGGGCCTCGCGGCCCATCAGGCGAAAGGGCGGGGCATCGGGCGCGAAATACTCGCGCGGATGCGGCTCGAAGGTGACGACGCCAAGGGGCGCATCGGGGGCGGCACTCTGTGCCAGTTCGATCACCGAGCGGTGGCCAAGGTGAACGCCATCGAAATTGCCAATCGCGGCGGTTGCACCGCGATCTGGCAGGTCGACGAATTGATAATCTCGGATGATCCGCATGTGCCTTGCCTAGCTGCGCGGCGGCGCAAGGGCAAGATGCTCAGGCCGCGAAACCGTTCCCTCAGTCCAGCTTGGCCGAGGGGGCAAGCACCGTGGCCTCACCGGCGAGCACCGGTTTGCCATCGACCGAACAGCGGCAGTCCATTTTCACGCGACGTTTGGCGATATCCATGTCGGTCACGGTGACTTCGGCTAGCACCATGTCGCCGGGGCGCACGGGGCCGAGAAACTTGAGCGATTGCCCGAGGTAAATCGTGCCGTGACCGGGAAGCTGTTCGCCAATCACCGCCGAGATTAGGCCCGCCGTCAGCATGCCGTGGGCGATGCGCCCTTCAAAGATCGTGTCACGGGCATAGGCGTCATCCAGATGCACCGGATTATGATCGGTCGAGACCTGCGCGAACATTTCGATATCGGTATCGGTCACAACCTTACGCAGATGGCGAGTCATCCCGATTTCAATGTCTTCGATGCAGATCGTCCCGCGTGGCATATTGTCCAACATGACGGCTCCTTGGTAACAAAGTGACGCCAAAGTGCGTCTTATTGCAACTTTATTGCTTCGCAACTGCAGAAAATCAAGTCATTTCTGAGTTAGCGGAGAAATCCGATTGCGTAGGTTGGGGAGGAGGTCTCGCGGTCGAGATAGGCGCGTAGCTTGTCTTCGTCCGGTTGCTGGGTGGTCGCGGTTTCTGCTGCGGCCAGTCCCCCGGTGATGAAAAGCGAATCGATACCTTCGTCCATCGCGCCTTTGACGTCCGTCAGAATACCGTCTCCGATGGCAAGGATGCGACTGTCGGGGATATCGACCTCAAGCGCTGCAAGACGACGCCGGGCGAGGTCATAGATCGGGCCGTGCGGTTTGCCGAAATAGAGGCTTTCGCCCCCCATTTCCGTATAGAGCGCGGCCAGTGCCCCGGCGCACCATTCGCGCACCTCGCCCCGGTCCACGACGATATCGGGGTTGGCGCAGAGCAGTTTCAGACCGCGTGCGATGGCCTGCTCGAACTCAGGGCGCATGATCTCGGGGTCGGCCATGGCATCGACGGGACCGGTGCAGACGATGCCGTCTGCTTCGGCCAACGGAACGGTCTCTACATTAACCGGGTTTTCGAGGATCGCTAGCGGCTCGAAAAACTTGCGCTCGCCGGGGTGGCCGATGAACCAGACCTTTTCGCCCACCGCACCCCGGAACATGGCAGAGCGCGCGGAATCGCCCGATGTGGCGATGCTGTCCCATGCGTCTTCCGGCACGCCAAACTGCTGCAACTGCTTCTCAACGCCCGAACGCGGACGGGGGGAGTTGGTGACCAACACGACCTTGCCGCCGGTCTTGCGATAGGCCTGCAAGGCCGCCACCGCATCGGGCAGCGCTTTGCGCCCGTCATGCACGCAGCCCCAAAGATCGACGAAAAGCGCGTCATATTGATCGGATACGTCGGGCAGGGCGGAAATAATGCGGGTCATGGGCGGCCTTTTAAAAAATGAGGGCGGGCACTTGGCCCGCCCGATTGGCTTACATTTTAAGGTTGGGGATGATCTGCTTTTTGCGGCTCATCACGCCGGGCAGCACGACCGTGTCGCTCGAAACCTCAGCGCCAAAGCTCTGCTCGGCGATATGTTTGACCATGTCGTTGGGCACCAAGAGCGTCGCCTCTTCTTTCAGGATGTCGACGATGAATAAGAGCACCTGCGCGGCACCGTCGGCCTCGGCCACTTTCGGCATCTCAGCCATCAGTGCGTCTTTGCGCTCCAACAGCGGCGCGGGGGAGGTGGTTTCCAGCACGCTCACACGCAGGTTGGTGCCGTCGAGGTCGAATTCCTTGCTGTCCATGCGCAGCAGTTCCGCCTCGCTGAAGGACGACACGTCGGATTTCGCGGCGAACATTTCCGTTGCATAGTCGCTGATATCAACGCCCAAGTCCCGCGCGATGTCTTCAGCGATTGCGCGGTCTTCTTGCGTGGTTGTCGGGCTGCGGAATTCCAGCGTGTCTGACAGGATGCAGGACAGGGCCGCTGCCTTTACGCCGCGCGGGGCCTGCGCCCAGTGTTTGCCGATCATCTTGAACATGATGGTCGCGGTGCAGGCGAGCGGCTGGATGTTAATCTCAATCGGTCCGCGTGTTTCCAGCCCGGCCACCAGACGGTGGTGGTCGATGATGCCGGTGATATCGGCGTCATTGATGTTGTCGGGCAGTTCAGTGGGGTTGTTGGTGTCGACGATGACAACCTTGGTGTCGGCCTCGAGCTCGGTCAGGATTTCGGGCTTATCAAGGTTCCATTTGTCGAGCATGAACAGCGCTTCGGTGTTCGGCTCGCCCAGCAGGACCGGCTTAGCGGGAATGCCTTTGATTTCATTCAGATACCAAGCCCAAACGATCGGGCTGCCGGTGCTGTCGGTGTCGGGGGATTTATGGCCAAAAACAAGAGTTGTCATCGGGGCGGTCCTGTCTATTCGGTGGATTTGCGGGCCTTATAGCAGGTTGAATAGGCTTGTCACGCGCGCCTGCCGCATTGCGGCATTGCGTGGAGGGTCTAGAGGCCCATTTCAGCGCGCTTCTTTTTTGTAAGGGCGGCGGCGATCATGTCATAGGAGGCACGTATGTGATCACGCAGGCTGTCTTCGCTTAGGCCGGGTTCGGCGTAATGCTGTATCCATTTCAACCCGCGTGAGGCCAGATAGGGGGCGGGCCGCAAGCCGGGGCTGTCGGAGAGCACCTCAAACCCCAGTTCAGTCACCTTGAAAGTAAAAGCGGGCGCATCCTCGGCCCAGCCGCAGATGGCAAAGACCTTGCCGCCGACCTTCCAAACATCTGCGTTGCCGCATTGCACAACATGGGTTGTCTGGGGCAGGGCGGCGCAGAAGGTGTTGAATTCGTCGCGGGTCATCGCGTCAGTCTAGGGGCGCGCGGCCCCTTTGCATAGCGCCGCGCGATGGGGCAAGTTGCGCGCCATGAGCACCCTGCGCGAAACCGACCTTTACCCGCCGATCAAGGCTTTCCTTGAAGATCAAGGCTATGTGGTCAAAGCCGAAGTCGGCGCGGCGGATGTGGTAGCAGTGCGTGGGGCCGAGCCGCCGGTGGTGGTGGAGTTAAAGCTCGGCTTTTCGCTGGCGCTGTTTCATCAGTGTCTGGCGCGGCTGAAGGTGTCGGATAATGTCTACCTCGCCGTTGCGCGGCAGCCGGGCAAACGCTTTGCCAAAGCGGTGAAGGATAATGTCACGCTGGCGCGGCGGCTCGGGCTGGGGCTGATTACCGTGCGGCTGTCGGATGGGTTGGTCGAGGTGCATTGTGATCCCGGCCCCTATGCGCCGCGCAAGAATGCCAAACGGGCGGCGATGCTCTTGCGCGAATTCGCGCGGCGGCAGGGGGATCCGAACGATGGCGGCCAAACCCGCGCGGGGCTGGTGACCGCCTACCGTCAAGACGCGTTGAAACTCGCGGTCTATCTGTTCGAAGCCGGCGCAAGCAAAGGCGCGCATGTGGCCCGCGCAACCGGTGTCTCGGCGGCAACCCGCATGATGCGGGATGACCACTACGGTTGGTTTGAAAAGGTCGACAAAGGCATATACGGACTAACGCCAACGGGGGCCGAAGCGGTGGCCACAGCGGGCCGTGTTTTGGGCGCTGGTTAACAGTTCCCGACCCTGCAAAATTTTTCGAAGCCGTTGTTGACAGAACGCAGACTGCTGCTTAGCTATACCTCGTTATCACTCACAAGGGTTGAGTGCTAACGGCTGCACCCCTCGCCCGGAGGGGGTGGCTTGGAAGAGT
This sequence comes from Sulfitobacter sp. SH24, assembly GCF_965641895.1. Classification (NCBI taxonomy): domain Bacteria; kingdom Pseudomonadati; phylum Pseudomonadota; class Alphaproteobacteria; order Rhodobacterales; family Roseobacteraceae; genus Sulfitobacter; species Sulfitobacter sp. SH24. The sequence goes on along the minus strand of NZ_OZ282575.1, from coordinate 2,751,704 downwards.
AACTTTGAGCCTTAAGGAGCTGCAAAGATGGCATTGAAACCGCTTCATGACCGTGTGCTGGTAAAGCGTACAGAAAGCGAAGAGAAAACCGCCGGCGGGTTGATCATCCCTGATTCCGCCAAAGAAAAGCCTTCCGAAGGTGAAGTCGTTGCCGTGGGCACCGGCGCACGCAAAGACAACGGCGAGTTGATCGAAATGGCCGTCGCACCCGGCGACAAAATCCTGTTCGGCAAATGGTCCGGCACAGAGGTCACCGTCGACGGCGAAGAAATGCTGATGATGAAAGAAAGCGACATCATGGGGATCATCGCGTAAGCCACCCGGCTTGCCGACCCTTTGAAGACGCTCACATCAATCCAAGATTTTAGGAGAAGACAACATGGCTGCTAAGGACGTCAAATTTGACACCGATGCCCGCAACCGGATGCTCAAGGGTGTAAACATCCTTGCCGACGCGGTGAAAGTCACACTCGGCCCCAAAGGCCGGAACGTGGTTCTGGACAAATCCTTCGGCGCACCGCGCATCACCAAAGACGGTGTATCCGTGGCGAAGGAAATCGAACTCGAAGACAAGTTCGAAAATATGGGCGCACAGATGGTCAAGGAAGTTGCTTCCCGGACCAACGACGAAGCAGGCGACGGCACCACCACCGCGACTGTTTTGGCCCAAGCCATCGTCAAAGAAGGCATGAAATCGGTTGCCGCTGGCATGAACCCGATGGACCTGAAGCGCGGTATCGATCTGGCAACTGCCACGGTCGTCGAAGCGATCAAAGCCGCTGCCCGTGACGTATCCGACAGCGACGAAGTCGCACAGGTCGGCACCATCTCCGCCAATGGCGAAAAAGAGATCGGCCGTCAGATCGCAGACGCGATGCAGAAAGTCGGCAACGAGGGTGTCATCACCGTCGAAGAGAACAAAGGTCTGGAAACAGAGACCGATGTCGTCGAAGGCATGCAGTTCGACCGTGGCTACCTGAGCCCCTATTTCGTCACCAACTCCGACAAGATGACTGTCGAGCTGGAAGACGCGATCATCCTGCTGCACGAGAAGAAACTGTCGAGCCTTCAGCCGATGGTTCCGTTGCTTGAGCAAGTGATCCAGTCCCAGAAACCGCTTTTGATCATCGCCGAAGACGTTGAGGGCGAAGCCCTGGCGACACTCGTCGTGAACAAACTGCGTGGCGGCCTGAAGATTGCTGCTGTGAAGGCACCGGGCTTCGGCGACCGTCGCAAAGCTATGCTGCAGGACCTCGCGGTTCTGACCGGTGGTCAGGTGATCTCCGAAGACCTCGGCATGAAGCTTGAGTCCGTGACCATGGACATGCTGGGTTCTGCCAAGAAAGTTGCGATCACCAAAGACGAGACCACTGTCGTTGACGGCGCTGGCGAGAAAGCCGAGATCGAAGCACGTGTTGCGCAGATCCGTAACCAGATCGAAGAAACCACCTCCGACTACGACCGTGAGAAGCTGCAAGAGCGCGTTGCCAAACTGGCAGGCGGTGTTGCCGTTATCCGCGTCGGCGGCATGACCGAAGTCGAAGTGAAAGAGCGCAAAGACCGCGTTGACGACGCTCTGAACGCGACACGTGCCGCTGTTCAAGAAGGTATCGTTGTAGGCGGCGGTGTTGCTCTGGTTCAGGCGGGCAAAAAGCTCGAAGGCCTGACAGGTGACAATAACGATCAGAACGTCGGTATCTCCATCGTGCGCAAAGCACTGGAAGCACCGCTGCGTCAGATCGCTGAGAACGCTGGCGTGGACGGTTCGGTTGTTGCCGGCAAAATCCGCGAAAGCGACGACCTGAAGTTCGGCTTCAACGCTCAGACCGAAGAATATGGCGACATGTTCAAGTTCGGCGTTATCGACCCTGCCAAAGTTGTCCGCACAGCTCTGCAAGACGCAGCGTCCATCGCTGGTCTGCTGATCACCACCGAGGCGATGGTTGCTGACCGTCCGTCCAAAGAAGGTGCCGGCGGCGGCATGCCCGACATGGGCGGCATGGGCGGCATGGGCGGCATGATGTAAGCCAGCCCAATTGGCTCAAGACCCGGAGGCGCGCCAGAAATGGCGCGCCTCTTTCCGTTCAGGGCGAGGGATTTGCTGACCCCGCGTTATAATCAGCGCCCTTAACAGGGCAGTTCTACAATCCGGGCGTAGGCGTTCAACATGTCGAGCGCGTTTGCAAAGGTCTCTGACGGGTTTTCTTTTACAATATAGCCCGCGACATTCTTGCTATAGGCTGACTGAACGTCTGTGGGCATATCGGAGGTGGTAAAGACGAAAACCACCATTCGTTCCAAGGCTGGATCGGCGCGGACAACTTCCAAGAATTCAAGCCCGCCCATACGCGGCATGTTGAGATCAAGCGTGATGATATAGGGCGGCAATCGCCCATGCCGTTTTATCTCCTCCGCCAGAAACTCCAGCGCATGTTGACCGTCGTGGCAGACCGCCGTTTCGTTCACGATTTTCAGCTTGCGCATCGCCCGTTGCATAGCCATCACGCTGACTTTGTCGTCATCAACAATGAGAAATTTCGCGGCAGTCGTTTTCATCCAGCGGTCCTTTGAAACTTGCATCATGCCGCCGCCGCGAAAGGCGGAGCAGGACTTTGCGATGGCGGTGCCTGAGGCAGTTCGACAACAAAGGCAGAACCACGGCCTTTGTCCGGGTTTGATATCAAGCTGACTTTACCTTTTTGATGGATTGCCAGCTTACTTACGATTGCAAGGCCAAGACCGCTCCCTTCAACTTCATCACGGGATTTAAGGGTTTGGAACAACTCAAATATTGTTTTCTGATGGCGCAGTTCAATTCCAGGCCCATCATCCTGCACAGTTAAGACCAAGCGGTCGCTGATGACCTTGGCATTGACATGAATTGTCCCGTGGCCACGGTCATGATGCTTGATCGCGTTTGAGATGAGGTTTCCGAGAATTTGTTGCAACGGCGAGAGTTGCACGTCTATTGGCCGGTCGATGCCGCTAAATGTGATCTTGAACCGACCATTGGTATCGATGAAGCGTGCTTGGTCGGCCACCAGTTGCCCAATATTGACCGGCTCGGGAATAGGGTAATCTTGGCCAGCACGGGCATAGTCCAACAAATCGTTCAGCAGTCGATTCAGACGATCAATACGCTGTTGAGCCATCAGTAAATATTCGCGACTTTCTTCGCTGAGGGCGTTTTCATCGTCCTCCAGCACCCAGAGGCTTAATTCATGCACCGCGCGCAGGGGAGAGCGCAAATCATGCGCGGCCACATAGGCGAACTTCTCGAGCTCAATGTTGGAGCGGCGCAGTTCCTCTGCCGTACGGCGGAACACTAGCAAAGCGCGGGCCATCTCACCTAGTTCATCGCGCCCGCGAACGGTAATCGGATGATCAAGGTCACCTTTAGCGATGGCTGTGACGGAATTGGTTAACTTTTGGATGCGACGGTTGAATTGTCGCTCAATCACCAATCCGTTGATCAATACGATGGCGATAAGGGCAAAGGTCACGGTAAGACACACAATCCAAATGACCCGGTGGATTGTAGTGCTTAGGTTGTCCGTCGCGCGATCTACAAATTGCAGAGTGCTCTGCGTTAGGTCTGAAGACAGGTTAGATAGCTCGACAATCATGGGTAGATGTTCTGCTTGCAACGTCCTGAAACTATCACGAAATCGTAAACGTGCTGCTGTTTGTGCAAAAAAGCCATTCAGGGGGTCGTATAGGTCGTCGCGCAGCGCGGCGATTTGGCGTGCCAACGATTGCCGCGCGTCCACGTCAGCAATGTGAGGGAGACGGGTAATGGCACCTTGCAGATGCTCGTTTACCAAGAGCTTTGCGCGGTCGAGCAGAAGCGGTTTGTCTTGCAGGCCCTGGGTGATGATAATGTTGATAAGAGCGTCAAGACTCAGGCGGACATCATTTAGATTAAGGGCATTTAGCATAATATCAGGAAAGCCTGAGCTAGGCTTCGCGAGGGTGCTATTGGCCGGAGGACCATTTACACCCACTTCGCTCAAGAGTGCATTGGTCCCCGTTGAAAGTTGATAAGCAAGGTCATCAATAATTAGATGGCTTTGTTCCTGAACTTGCTCTGCACGATCAAGGGTCGCTGCGATTTGGGTATCGGCAAGTCGCATCTCCCGATGGCTCAAAAGCGTTGCGGCAGTAGTGCGCCGCAACATTTGTAATTGTCCCTCGAACCGTACCACGAGTGGCGGGGCTATTCCCAAATCCTTCAGGTCATCCAGCCGGTCGATGACCTCATCAATCTTTATGGCCAGCTCTTTTTCAAGGGAACCGGGAGAAACCGCGGCATCTGCTTGGATTAGCTGTTCCACAAGGAGGAATGCTCCGTTTAATGAACGCTCGATGCGTTGTGAGAGAGCCAACATCGGCACAGCTGATTGGCTAAGATGAGCTTGGCTAGTGAGCACGGACCGCATTTGCGCTGTGGCGGCTAATCCTGCTGCGCCGATAATCGCGGCCACCAGAAGGAGCCCCAGCCTTAGTCGGGTGCTAATTCGGCTGACAAAAAGCTGGAGCAATCGCCAAAGAGGATGCGTCGTAACCATGCCAAATGAATAGTCGGCAGCGATTAATGCAATGTTAATAGCTGCCGACCTAAAACCAATTCCACAGCAGCAGATAGTTATTGGAGCCAGCGGTGAGTTGGAGGGGTACGATGTGCTAAGTGGAAGCGGGCTCACGAGGAGAAAGATGGCTTTGGGTCTGGGAGCCGGACTGGGGGCGATGGTAGCTGCGCCAGCATTCGGTAGCGTGGCAATTGATGTGCAGGTGGCTGCAAAGGCGCGTAAGTTGGCGGATAGAAGTCGCCCTCTTTCAGTGCTTTTGCCGGAAGGGTCGCGTGCAAATCTTGGACCGGTTGCCGCAGCTTTCACGGCCAAAACCGGGGTCAAAGTTACCTTGCAAGAGGTGCATATTGACCAGATTAACGCCGAATTAATGTTGAATAGCGTATTGGGTGAAGCGAAATATGACGTCGCCCTACCTGCTACTTTCGGCTTGGCTGACCTTGTTGCGGCGGGCGCGATCCACCCCTTGGACGATTATGCCGCGCGTTACGAGCCCACGGGATTTCGCAATGCTATGCTCTATCAAGAGGGCGATAGATTTGATGGTCAGACTTATGGGTTCCAAACTGACGGCGACGCATATGTAATGTTTTACCATCGCGAAATGCTGCATGATCTCGATTTGCGGGCACGCTATGCAGATCGCTTTGGTTATTCTCTTACCACGCCAGATACTTGGGAGGAGTTGGATCGGCAGATTCGGTTTTTTCATGCGCCAGCGTCTGGCCGCTATGGCGGGTTGTTGTTTCGGACACCCGGCTACCTCGCATGGGAATGGTGGGTTCGGCTTCATGCGAAAGGTTACTGGCCATTTTCGCCCGATATGACACCGCAAATCGCGGAGGAGGCGGGCATAACGGCTTTGGAGGATCTGATTGCGATTACAGATTGTCTCGTTCCCGAAACGTCCAGTCTGGGGTTGTTCGAAAATTGGTCGCGATATGCGAAGGGCGATGTGTATTGCAACATTGGCTGGGGCGGCACGCAGAAATACCTGAATTCTCCACAATCACCGATGCGGGGGCGGATGGTGCATGGCCCCACGCCGGGCGGGAAAGTAGGAAATGAATTGCTGCCGACTCCCTATTTTAATTGGGGGTGGAGCTTTGTTGTGAGCACGGCGTCGACCCAGAAGGAGCTTGGTTACTTATTTTCTCTTTTTGCGGTCACACCAGCTATGTCGACGCTCGCTGTCCGGCAAACGGACGGATTTTTCGATCCTTACCGTGAAGAACACTACAGCAATCCGGGGGTGCAAGATGCCTATTCGGAGCCATTCTTAAAGGTGCAGCGCGCTACGCTTGAGGGGGCCATTCCTGATCTCTATCTCAAAGGGCAATCAGAGTATTTCCAAACATTGGGGAGAGGGTTGGACAGGGCTCTGCACGGGGACGTGACGCCGCAGGTGGCCTTAACCCGAGTGGCCCAACAGTGGGAGGTTATTACAAGCCGGGCAGGGCGTGAGAGTCAGGTTAAGAGATGGAGCCAACTGCGTAGTAGATACCCGCCAGAGGCGCGCCGTTTGCTGCGTGATATCGCATAACGCACGTATTACGCAGGATGATAGACGGACCGCATATGCACCTTATTTGATGTCGGAACTCAGGTTTTCCACGATAAACGGTTCCGCCTATGGCCCAGCTGCCGCAGGATGCAAGGTCAGGTGCAGGGGAACTTTTCTACCTTTTGATACACGAACTGCAGTTCTATTCGAGCGCTATTGGAACTGCCCGAGTGGACTACCGAAGACACCGAAGTATCCGGGATAAAGCTAGGTGCATCAGTGTCTGATTCGATTAATCTAGTGATCACGACCCCGCTAGATTGTCAGAGCAGGGCAATTGCGGGCTTGGCGCAAACTGCTATCGAGGCTAAGCGAAGGGCTATGCAGCTTTTCCTTCTCTCCGCCCTCACCATGTGCGCCTTTGCGGCCAATTCCATTCTAACGAGAATGGCGATTGATTGGGGGCATATTGATCCCGCGGGATTTGCTCTTGTCCGGGTCGGTGCGGGCGCCATCGTACTGGCGGTCTTGGTCGCGCTGCGGGGCGGACGGTTGCCGCTGTTGCGGCGCAACCGGATCGGCGGAGCGCTAAGCTTGGCTGTCTATATGATCGGTTTCAGTCTTGCTTACATGACGCTGGATGCTGGATTGGGTGCCCTTATTTTGTTTGGTGTAGTGCAGATCACCATGTTCACATACGCCGCGCTTGCTGGTGCGACACCAACAAAACGGCAGATAACAGGCGCGGTAGCGGCCTTTGCTGGGTTGGTGATCGTTCTCTGGCCGGACGGGCAGAGTTCAACGGATATCATTGGTGCCGGGCTTATGGTGCTGGCCGGAATGGGGTGGGCGGCCTATACGATCATTGGTCGCACATCGGGCGATCCTTTGGCTGCGACTTCGGCCAACTTTCTTCTTTGCCTACCTTTTATGCTTATTTTGCCTGCGTTTGCAGGCGGGCATTTCACCGCGACTGGCATGTTAATGGCTGCGCTCTGCGGCGGGGTGACTTCGGGCCTTGGTTACGCTTTGTGGTATGCGGTGTTGACCCGGCTTGATGGCGCTACGGCTGCAGTTGCGCAACTCAGTGTGCCGATTATCGCCATCCTTGCTGGCTCTCTGCTTTTGGGAGAACCTCTCAGTCTTACCCTGCTTCTGGCGACTGCGTTGGTCTTGGGCGGGATTGCTTGGGCGCTCAGCGCAAAATCGGCTCCAACGGGTCATAGGTAATCGCCGCATCTGCGGGAGCGAAAGCAACCGGACCAAGGCTGTCAGGCTTATGCGGTATCTGCGCCATTTCGGCGTGGGTTACCCATTGATGGCGGGTGACAATGGCCTCGCGATCCTGCCAGTCGGGGGCGATTTCGGCTGGGCCGAGTAGGTGACAGCGAAAATATATATCGACTTGATGAAAATCGCCTTCGGGGTCGTGAAATTCATTCACCAGACAAGGAGCCCCTACGGAGATATCCAAACCGGTCTCTTCAAAAACCTCGCGCCGCAGATTGTCGGGCAGGGAGGCACCGGCCTCTACTCCACCACCGGGGGCGCACATCAGACCGAGCCGGTTGTCGGCGTAAGCGTTCACCAGCAGGAGTCGGCCTTCGTGCAGCAGTATTGCGCGGGCAGCCAATCGGGGGCAGGGGCGGGGCATCGGCATACTTTCGTAAGGTAACGCGCCAAGACCATTTCACAGTCCCGGCAATCAGTCTATCTGAAGGGCATGATGAAACGTCTCTCCTTAATAATTGCCGCCTTTTGGTCGGCGCTGCCGATACCTGTCGCCGCCGAACCCATCGCCGGTCGTTGTGTGGTGCTGTTGCACGGATTGGCCCGGACCGAGGCGTCTTTCGCCGTGATGGAGGCTGCATTGGCCGCCGAGGGCTACCGTGTGGTGCGCCCCGGCTACCCTTCGACCGAGGCCAATATCGCCGAGCTGACCAAGCAAACCCTGCCGCGTGCGGTGGCCGCCTGTGGCGCGGGGCGGATCGACTTTGTGACGCATTCCATGGGGGGCATTTTGCTTCGCGAATGGGTGGCAGAGGCGGGCGCCGATCGGGTGCGGCGCGTGGTGATGCTAGGCCCGCCGAACCACGGCAGTGAAGTGGTTGATGAGCTGGTGGAAAATCCCGCATTTGAATGGCTTAACGGCCCAGCCGGGGCCGAGATTGGTACGGGGGATGAAGCCTTACCGAACCAATTGCCGCCCGTACCGTTCGAATTGGGAGTGATCGCCGGATCACAGTCGTTGAATCCCTATTTCTCAAGCCTTTTGCCGGGGCCGGATGATGGTAAGGTTTCTGTCGCTTCGACCCGTGTGGCGGGGATGAAAGAGCATATCGTACTGCCGGTGACCCATACATTCATGATGAACAACCCGCGCGTGATTGCGCAGACCATGGCGTTTCTAAGAACGGGCAGTTTCGACCGTTCTATGACGTTTATGGATGGGGTTCTTGAAGCTATCGGCTGCCCTGATGGGGGATGCTTGCCGGGGTTGGGGGATGACAATGCCAAACCTTGATCTGATCGGGGCCGAGGTTCTGCACGCCGAGGGGTTGAGCCGCACGCCGCTTTCATTCGCCGAAGGGCATATCACCCAACGCTCGGCGGGACGGCAGGTTGACCTGACCGGTTTCCAAGTGCTGCCGGGGATCGTTGATCTGCATGGCGATGCGTTTGAACGGCATTTGGCACCGCGGCGGGGGGCGATGAAACAACTCTCCGAAGGGCTGGTATCAGCAGAGGCAGAACTGGCGGCCAACGGAATCACCACGGCTGTGTTGGCGCAGTTCGTAAGCTGGGAAGGCGGGCTGCGCGGGTCTGAATTTGCCAATCAGGTCTTCAACGGTATTCGTGATACGGCCCCCGAACTGGTCACTGATGTTCGTCCGCAACTGCGGTTCGAGACGCATATGCTCGATCTTTATCAGGATCTGCCACAACGGATGGCCGAATGGGGCGTAGGCTATATCGTTTTCAACGATCACCTTCCTCATGATCGGCTGGCGCAGGGCAAACTGCCCAAGCGGCTGGTTGGGCAGGCTCTCAAGGCGGGGCGCAGCCCCGAGACGCATTTGGCACAGATGCAGGACATGCACGCGCGGCGCGAAGAAGTCCCGGCGGCGCTTGATGCGCTTTGCGCAGAACTGTCGCAGCGTGGGATTCGCATGGGTAGCCATGACGATCAAACGCCTGAGCAGCGGGCAGAATGGCGTGCGCGTGGTGTCAGCTTGGCCGAATTCCCCGAAACGCAAGAAGCCGCAGAGGCGGCGCATGCGGCAGGGGATGCAGTGATCATGGGCGCGCCGAACGTGGTGCGCGGCGCCTCGCATAACGGCAATCTTTCGGCGCTTGATTTGATCAGTATGGGGCTGTGCCATGCGCTGGCCTCAGACTATCATTACCCATCCCCGCGGCGTGCGGCGCTTATGCTGGCGCAGAGTGGGCTTTTGGATTTAGCAGGCGCTTGGGCACTTGTATCCTCTGGCCCCGCGCAGGTGCTGGGGCTGACAGATCGCGGCACGCTAATGCCGGGCAAACGTGCCGATATTGTGATCCTCGACAAAGCCACAGGTCGCGTCGCCGCGACATTCGCGGCAGGGCGGGTCAGCTATATGTCAGGGGCGATCGCAGAGCGTTTCGCCGCCTGATCGATCAGTCGCGGGTGATGCGGTTGACATGGCCCATTTTACGGCCCGATTTAACCTCGGCCTTTCCGTAGAGGTGGATCGCCGTATCGCGCGCGCGGGCAAGCTCCGGCACTTGATCCATATCGTCGCCAATCAGGTTGGTCATCACCACATCCGAATGGCGCGCCCCGTCACCCAAAGGCCACCCAGCCACGGCGCGGACGTGTTGCTCGAACTGGTCGATGGCGCAGCCGTTCTGGGTCCAATGGCCTGAGTTATGCACCCGCGGCGCGATCTCGTTCACGATCAGGCCCTGCGGGGTGACGAACAATTCGACCCCCATGACGCCGACATAATCAAGCGCGTTCAAGACCCGACCGGCAAGCAGAACCGCATCGGTACGCTGTGCATTGCTGATCTTTGCGGGGACGGTGGTCGTGTGCAGGATGCCATCCCGGTGGACGTTCTCACCGGGGTCGAAACAAGCCACTTCGCCCGTCGCGCTGCGCGCGGCGATAACGGAGATTTCGACGCTGAAGTTAACGAACCCTTCGAGCACGGACGGCGCGCCGTTCATTTCGGCCCATGCGGCGTCAAGATCGGCATCGTCTTTCAGCCGTGCTTGGCCTTTGCCGTCATAGCCGAAACGGCGGGTCTTGAGGATCGCGGGCGTGCCGATCTGCGCCACGGCGGCTTTCAACGTTGCAGCGTCAGTGACATCGGCAAAGGGGGCCACCTTCAGGCCGAGGTCGCCGAGGAAGGTTTTCTCGGTCAGTCGGTCCTGCGAAATCCGCAGCGCTTCGCGGCCCGGGCGGATCGGGGTGATTGCCTCAACCACGTCCAGCGCCTCGGTGGGGATGTTCTCAAACTCGAAGGTCACGATGTCACAGGCGCGGGCGAAAGCCTCCAGCGCTTTGTGGTCGTCATAACCTGCGGTGGTCACCGCATGGGCCACATCGGCAGCGGGCGGGTTGGCACCCGGCTCAAAGATATGGGTCCGAAAGCCTAGCCGCGCTGCGGCGACCGAGAGCATCCGGCCCAATTGGCCGCCGCCCAGAATGCCGATGGTGGCGCCGGTTTGCAGTGGCTCAGTCATGCGGCACCTCGGGGATCGAGGCGCTCAGCGCGTCGCGCCAATCGTCCAACCGCTTGGCCAGTTCCGCGTCCTGCAAGGCGAGGATGCCCGCCGCCATCAAGGCCGCATTGGCGGCACCTGCCGATCCGATGGCCATGGTTGCCACCGGGAAGCCGCGTGGCATTTGCAGGATGGAATAAAGCGAATCCACCCCCGATAGCGCTTTGGTCTGCACCGGCACGCCGATAACCGGCACGCGGGTTTTTGAGGCCATCATGCCCGGCAAATGCGCCGCCCCGCCTGCGCCCGCGATGATCACTTGCAAACCCCGGTCAACTGCCGTTTTGCCATAGTCCCACAGCCGGTCCGGCGTGCGATGGGCGGACACGATGCGCGCCTCAAAGGGGATGTAAAGCTCTTCCAGCAGGGTCGCTGCTTCGCGCATGGTGGCCCAGTCGGACTGGGACCCCATGATGATGCCAACCGGGGGAGTGGTCATTGCTGAGGGCCTTCTCTTGGTGGATCAGAGCGCGCACTATACCCATCCCGGCCCATGTGGCAACGGCGATTGCCGTGGGCCATAGGGATAATGGGTTAGGCGATAATGTCGGGGGTCAGGCGGTCTTCGATCTGGGCGATAAGATCCTTGAGCCGCAGCTTGCGCTTTTTCAGCCGCTGCAGGGTCAATTGATCGCCAGTTCCTTTTTCAACAAGAGCGTGGATGGCGTCATCCAGATCGCGATGTTCCCGTCGGAAGACCTCAAGCTCAACACGCAGCACTTCATCCGTTTTCATCGACAGATCTGTAGGGGCATTCATGGGTAGGTGATTCCGTTGGGCATCTGAACCTTGAATATAAGCGCTTGAGATCATTTGGCATAGCCCTTGCGCCCCTGCTTAAGCCCCCCCATATTCAATGCAACGGGTTGCCGGTTGCGGGGCCTGTGAAACACTGTCGCTTGACCTGATAAGGACGTGTCGCATGACGAAATTAACGCTTGCCTCTTACCCGCATATGCTTGGGTTTGAACAATTGGAACGGGTGCTGGAACGCAGCGCCAAGGCCGGAAACGAAGGTTATCCGCCGTTCAATATCGAACAAACATCTGACTACAGCTATCGGATCACACTTGCCGTGGCTGGTTTTTCGGAACAGGATCTGTCGATAACAGTTGAGGATAGACAGCTCGTGATCCGTGGGCGTCAGTCTGACGATGGCGAAGACCGGGTGTTCTTGCACCGTGGGATCGCTGCGCGACAGTTTCAGCGCTCGTTCGTACTGGCCGATGGGGTCGATGTGGGCGAAGCCGTTATGGAGAATGGTCTGCTGCATGTCGACCTGACCCGCGCCAAGCCTGAAACAGTGGTTCAAACCATCAAGATCAAGAAGGGGTAATATCATGCAAAACGCAATCACCCACGGGAATGACCGTATGGTCTATGTCAAAACGATCGCTGTCGCTGATCTGCCGCGCGAAGTGCGCGATCAGGCAGAGGGGCTGGAGCTTCTTTATGCGGTCCACGACGCCGAAGGGCAGCAGCTGGCGCTGGTTGGCGATCAAAAGCTTGCGTTCTCTTTGGCACGTGAACATGACTATCGGCCAGTCATGGTGCATTGACGCCATAAGGCATGGCCATAGTCAGAGCCCAAAGCAAGGTCGCAGTTCGCTGCGGCCTTTATTACTGGGAGCGGGCTTATGAAATTTAATTTCGACTCAAGTGAATGCTTTTATCGTATCGGTTGGCGGTGTCATGGCGGCCTATCACCGGACGGGTAATTTGTTTAAAAGCCAAGTTTTCATTTTTGAAATGACCTGACCCCGAAATGCAAAACGCAGCCCCATAGGGCTGCGTTGTCGTTTCAAAGGACAGGGCGGTTTATCCCGTGATCAGCCCCATGTTCTCAAGCTTGAGCAGTACCTGATGCGCGCAGTTGTCGACGTCGACGTTTTCGGTCTCCAGCACCAGTTCGGCATTCTGCGGTACATCGTAGGGATCGGAGATGCCGGTGAACTCTTTGATCTTGCCTTCACGCGCCAGTTTGTAGAGCCCCTTGCGGTCACGGCGTTCACATTCCTCGATAGAGGTCGCGACATGCACTTCGACAAAGGCACCAAAGCTTTCCACATCTTCCCGCACGGCGCGGCGGGTGGCGGCATAGGGCGCGATCGGCGCGCAGATGGCGATGCCGCCATTCTTGGTGATCTCAGATGCCACATAGCCGATGCGGCGGATGTTCAGATCGCGGTGCTCTTTCGAGAAGCCCAGCTCAGATGAAAGGTTTTTGCGGACGATGTCGCCATCCAGCAGTGTCACAGGGCGGCCGCCCATCTCCATCAGCTTGACCATCAATGCGTTAGCAATTGTGGATTTGCCAGAGCCGGAGAAGCCGGTGAAGAAGACGGTGAAACCCTGCTGGCTGCGCGGCGGTTTGGTGCGGCGCAGTTCCTTGACCACTTCGGGGAAGGAGAACCACTCAGGGATTTCCAGACCTTCCTGCAAACGACGGCGCAATTCGGTACCCGAGATGTTCAGGATGGTCACGTCATCTTTGTCTTCAATCTCATCCATGGCCTCATATTGGGCGCGTTCCTGCACCCAGACCATATGTTTGAAATCGACCATTTCGATGCCCATTTCCTCCTGATGCGCGCGGAACAGGTCCTGCGCGTCATAGGGGCCATAGAAATCTTCGCCATTGGAGTTCTTACCGGGGCCAGCGTGGTCGCGGCCGACGATGAAATGAGTGCAGCCGTGGTTCTTGCGGATCAGCCCGTGCCAAACGGCCTCACGCGGGCCGGCCATGCGCATGGCGAGGTTCAGCAGCGACATGGAGGTGGTGGCGGCAGGGTATTTGTCAAGCACCGCTTCATAGCAGCGCACGCGGGTGAAGTGATCGACATCGCCGGGTTTGGTCATGCCGACAACGGGATGGATCAGCAGGTTGGCCTGTGCCTCACGGGCGGCACGGAAGGTGAGTTCCTGATGCGCGCGGTGCAACGGGTTGCGGGTTTGGAAGGCCACGACGCGGCGCCAGCCCAACTTGCGGAAATAGGCGCGCAACTCGTTGGGGGTGTCGCGGCGGCCGCGGAAATCGTAATGCACAGGCTGCTGGATGCCGGTCACCGGGCCGCCAAGATAGACGTTGCCCGCTTGGTTGTGCAGGTAGTTCACCGCCGGATGCGCATCGTCATCGGCGCCGAAAACCTTTTCGGCCTCGCGTGCTTTGTTAGGGGTCCAGCGGTCCGTGACGGTCATGGTCGCAAGGATCACGCCCTCTTGGTCGCGGAGGGCGATATCCTGACCCAGTTCGAGGCTTTCGGCAAAGGCATCGCCTACATCGAGGTTAATCGGCATCGGCCAGAGGCTGCCATCGGCCAGCCGCATGTTTTCAACGACACCATCGTAATCTTCCTCGGTCAGGAAGCCTTTGAGCGGGTTGAAACCGCCGTTCATCAACAGCTCAAGATCGCAAATTTGACGCGGGGTCAGGTCAAGGCTGACCAAATTGCCAGCTTCTACCTTCAGTTTTTGTGCGGACTCATAGGAGACATAGAGTTCTGGAATAGGAGCAAGATTACTGGACATTATATCTATCACTTTTCATCAGGTGGCAGGCGGCTTTAGTTGGTCTGCCATAGCTTTAAAGTGCAATAATTGTCTACAGAACCGGGCGTTGATGGTTCGTTAAAGGCGAAAATCCCATAATATTGAGATTGGCCATCATCAGGTTTGGAGCGTGCGGCGGAATCCAGAATGATATCCGCCGCACGGGTTTAAGCGTTAAACCTCTTCCTTCACCTCAGCCCCATAGCCAAGCGGAAGAGAGGTATCTTTGCCTTCGTCATCGCCCACTTCGGCAAGGAAACGCTCGGCTTCGAGGGCGGCCATGCAGCCCATGCCCGCGCTGGTTACAGCCTGACGATATTTATGGTCAGTCAGATCGCCCGCGGCAAAGACGCCGGGGATCGAGGTTTCTGTGCTGTCGGGCTTGGTCACGACATATCCGCCCATGTGGGTCTCAAGCGTGTCTTTAACCAACTCGTTAGACGGCGCATGACCGATCGCCACAAAGACGCCTTTGGCGGGAATATCTGTGATCTCGCCAGTTTTGACGTGTTTCACCTTCACACCTTCGACACCCAGCGGGCTGTCGGTGCCATAAACTTCGTCGAGCTGGTGGAACCACAGCGGTTCGATCTTGGGGTTCTTCATCAAGCGGTCGATCAAAATCTTTTCGGCCCGCAGTTCATCGCGACGGTGGATCAAGGTCACTTTAGAAGCAAAGTTGGTCAGGAACAGCGCCTCTTCCACGGCGGTATTGCCGCCGCCGATAACCACAATCTCTTGGCCGCGATAGAAGAACCCATCGCAAGTGGCACAGGCCGAGACGCCGAACCCTTTGAACTTTTCCTCGCTCTCCAGCCCGAGCCATTTGGCCCGCGCGCCAGTGGCAAGGATCACCGCGTCGGCCACATAGGTCGTACCGCTGTCGCCTTTGGCGTGAAAGGGGCGGCTGGAAAGGTCAAGATCGGTGATAATGTCGCCGATGATCTCAGTGCCCATCGCTTTGGCGTGCTCCTGCATGCGGATCATCAGATCGGGGCCTTGAACTTCGCTGTCGCCCGGCCAGTTTTCGACCTCGGTCGTGGTGGTCAGCTGGCCGCCGGGCTCAATCCCTTGCACGAGGATCGGCTCCAACATGGCCCGGCTCGCGTAGACGCCAGCGGTATAGCCCGCAGGGCCGGAGCCGATGATCAGTACCTTGGTTTTACGTGTATCGGCCATCTGGCGCCCCCGGGCTGTCATTGATATTGCCCGCTTCATATAGCGATGGGGAGGGCGCCGTTAAACCCCTGCTGTCGTCTGCGTACATTACGATTATATGAGCAGCGAGACCGATCTGACGGGTGTGCCCGGCAAAGAATATTGCGCTTGTGTGAAACTTTATTGCGTGCAGCCTGTGGGCTGCTATAAGAATCGAAAATTCACTGAGGATGATATGGCGGGTACACGACTAGATCCGATCGACCGGATGATCTTGGCCGAACTGCAATCGGATGGCCGGATGACGAATGTCGAACTGGCCAAACGTGTTGGCATCTCTGCGCCACCCTGTTTGCGTCGGGTCCGCACGTTGGAAGAGCAGGGCTATATCAAAGGCTATCACGCCGATGTTGACGCGCGCGAACTGGGGTTTGAAGTGCAGGTTTTCGCCATGGTCGGCCTTGCCAGTCAGGCTGAGGTCGATCTGAGCGCGTTTGAAGAGAAATGTCGCAGTTGGCCGCTGGTGCGCGAGTGCCATATGCTTAACGGCGAAGTTGATTTCATCCTGAAATGTGTCGCCCCCGACCTGTCGAGCTTTCAAAGCTTCCTTACCGGGCAATTGCTGACCACGCCCAATGTGGAAAGCGTTAAGACCAGCCTCGTGATCCGTGGTGCCAAGGATGATCCCGGTGTACCCTTCGACGTGCTCGAAGCGCGGCTGTCGACGGCGCCTTAACTTAATCCCGCCTTCTTAATCATCTGCCTCTTTAATCGATGGTGCTTTCGTCTGGCCTTCCGGGCGCACGGGGATGGGCCAGCGGGCCGAAATCCGTGCCATGACCAATTTGCGGAAACATTGATAGAAACTGTTCCCGCAGGCTGTGCGGGGCGTCTCGCAGCGCCTGCGCGCCGGGGTGGAATGTCTCCATCTCCAGACCGCTCGCTTTGATCACCGCATGGCGGGACAGGCAGATATGGAACAGGCGCACCGGGGTCGGGGGGGCTACCTCGATCACGTTCACCCCATCCACGAACGCGCGTACCGGCGCAAGAAGCCGAGTACCACCCGCCTCCGCCCGAAGGTGGTGCGGTGTGTGCAGCACCCGTGCTGCGGGGCCGACGGTGAGAAATGAACTGGGCCGCCCTTCTCCGAAACTGTCGGGCATTATGCGGATAAGAGGCAACCGCCGCCCGGTGTCAGCAGGGACGAAATTACTCGACCCGATCCAAATCAACTGCGCAGGTTCACCCGAAGAGGTGTTGATCATATCGCCGGGCTGAAGGTCTTCGATGGCGATGTCGCCATGCACGGTCTGAATCAAAGTCCCCCGGGCAAAGGCTGCGAATGCGGCTTCGAACAGGGGCAAGACGGGCGCGTTATCCTGACCGATATAGAGCGAACCATCGGCGCGCAGTGCGGCAACTTCGTAGTTGCGCGTTGCTGTGACGGTGGGGTTGCCTGAGTCTTTGGCGGCGGTCGGTGTCATGCAAAACCTCTTGTCGGTCCGTCGCGCCTGGCTTTGCCCGCATCCATGTCGCGGACGTAACACAGTGCAAGTTAACGCGATCCTAAGATCAATGCGCCATGTTCACCATGCATTGTCAAAGTATCCAGAACATTGCTGCGGCATTCTGCGCCAATTTCTGCTGAAACCGACAGTCTGTTTCCCAACACGGTTCGTGCTTGCCACATTTACACGAAAACGCCCCCCGGCACGAATCAACGTACCGAGGGGGCGATCAGTCGCACCGGGCGCCGTGGCGCTGGCGATGCAGGGGAGAAACCTATCAGGCGGTTTTGCGAACCGGTTCGGCACTTGTGCGCTTGGCGATAAAGGCAGCACGCCGCGCGCCCCGGGCCCAAGGCATGACGGTGTCAGACTTTGCGGCGGTCTCGACGACGGACTTGATGAAACGCGGGTTCTTTTTCATGGCTCTGTTCCTCTCGGGTCACGCAGGCATCGTTGCTTGAGTTCACTATCGCAGGGCAATCGGGCCGGTTTTTGACGGCGAAAGAGAAACTTGCGGAAAATCTTAGATAGGGCGCGCGGCAGTGTGGCACTCATGCCGTATTTTGAAATCTATTCAATTTCAGCGGCTTACAAAAATACCCGTCGACAATTCGCCAGTTATGCAGCGATTGTTTCGAGTGGTTCGATGCTAATGGGGCGTAAAACTGACGCGCTCTGCCCCAATCCCGCCCTGTTCAGAGCGTGATCGCCGCGAGCAAGCGGCCATAGTCCGCTTCCTTTGCATGGGTGGTGCGACGATATGAGTAGAATCGCCCCGGATCGGCATAGGTGCAGTGCCGCGTCCATTCTGCATGACCGACACCTGCCGCGCGCAAACGGTTCAGGCCAAAGCCCGGCAGGTCAAAATGCAGCCGGTCGCCTTCGCCCTGCGCAAAATAGCGGGCGAACTTGGGGTCGGCGTTCATGAAACTGTCTAGAAACTCCGGCCCAACCTCATAGGCGCGTTGGCTAATGGAGGGGCCGATGACGGCCGTGATCTTTTCACGCTTGGCACCCAGATCGACCATCGCGTCAACGGTCGCCTCAAGTATCCCATCAAGCGCGCCGCGCCAGCCAGCATGGGCCGCACCGACAACACCGGCTTGCGCATCGGCAAAGAGCACTGGCTGGCAATCCGCGGTCAGAATCGAGAGCGCGATGCCTGGCGTCTTGGTCACCAACGCATCAGCGCGGGGCTTATCATCATAAGGTTCTGTCACCGTAACGACGCTGGCGGAATGCACCTGATGCACCCCCACCAGATGATCCGCAGGCAGACCCATCGCTTCGGCGGCGCGGGCGCGGTTGATGCGCACGATCTCAGATTGGTCAGAACTGCCACTACCACAATTCAACCCGGCAAAGACCCCAGATGACGCACCGCCGCGTCGGGTGAAAAAACCATGTCGCAGGGGGGCAAGCGCATCTGAGGTGAGAATTTCGAGTGTCATGCTTCTGTTCCAGGGGGCGGGGTCTGCCCCTTCGGATAGAGCCCCATCACTTTAAACAGGTTTCCCATTTCCGCCGGGTGCGTCAACCGTCGATGTGCGGCAATGTGGCTGTTAAGCGCCTCTCCGTTCAGCGGTTCGGCTAATTTCTGCGCGCGGGCCGTGATGCCCAAACGCTCTAGGAAAACTCCTTGGGTCACCACGCGGCTATAGCGGCATGGACATGCGCCCGCGAGCGCTTCGAAATCGACATGTGCGGTAATGTCTGCCTTGCCGGGGTTGGCCAGCGGCTCGGCGGGGGCGTGGTTCTCTAACGCTTGCAGCGTGTCGCCAAGCGCACGCCAATCGCCATAATCGATGATCAGCCCCGCGCCGCCGTGGCCTGCGATGCGGCGGCCGACCTCATTCATGACTTTCGTTGCCGGGGCGCATAGTTCGACCAAATCACCGTCTTTGGTATCCTCCAGCCGATGCGCGAGGGCTGGCTGTGGCGCCACCGGAGCAAGGCCAAATGTAAGCTCAGCATCCGTAGCCCCGATGCGCCGCTCTGCCCAGCCTGCGCCATGGCGGATGAATTGGCGGATTGGCAGCACGTCGAAGAATTCGTTTGCGATAAGAAAGAGAGGCGCATCGGGCAGTTCGGCCACGGTATCAAGGTGCGTGACCTCATGGCCGACCAATGTCTCGCGTTGCACGTCTCGCAAGGCGGGGGAGGCTTCAATCAATGTTACCTGTGCGGCGGCCAGAAACCCTGGGACTTGCGCGCAGGCACGCAGCACATCGGCCATCAGTGTGCCGCGCCCCGGCCCAAGTTCGGCCAGCGTGAAGGGCGCAGGCGCACCCTGATTCAGCCAGCTTTGCGCCAAGGAGAGGCCGATCAACTCGCCAAACATCTGGCTGATCTCAGGCGCGGTTATAAAGTCGCCCTGCGCGCCAAAGGGTGCGCATGTCGTGTAGTAGCCCCAGTCGGGGTGCAGCAGGCAGGACTGCATATAGTCGTCTACCCTCATCGGCCCTTCCAGCGCGATCCGCGCCAGCAGATGATCCTTCAGGCTCATGCCTGCCGCCGCGCCCGGATAATCACGAAGATACCAACGGCGATCATCGGCAGCGATAGGATTTGCCCCATGGTCAGCCCCCAGCCGCCGATATGCCACGCCAGCCCCAGCGGGTTGCCGGGGGTGACGAATTGCGCATCCGGTTGGCGCAGGAACTCAACCGCGAAGCGCGCCGCGCCATAGCCCGCAAGGAAGGTGCCGCCGATCAGCCCGGGCATCTTCAGCGCGCCACGTTTCCATGCCATCCAGATCAGCACACCGCCTAGCAGCAACCCTTCCAGCAATGCTTCGTAAAGTTGCGAGGGGTGGCGTGCGCAGATGCCCGCCACGTCGGGGCAGAACTGCGCCGCCTCACCGGGGAAGGCGACGCCCCAAGGCAGGTCGGTCGGGCGCCCCCAAAGCTCGGCGTTGATGAAATTCGCCAGCCGCCCCAGAAACAGGCCCGGTGCCAGCCCCAAGCAGACCATATCCCCGGTTGAAATTATGGGGATGCGGTGTTTCCATGTATAAAAAAGCCCCGCCAGAATGACCCCAAGCGCACCGCCGTGGAAAGACATGCCGCCTTCCCAAAGCTGCAAGATCGCGGCGGGGTTCGACAGGTAATAGGCTGGTTGATAAAACAGCACATATCCCAAGCGCCCGCCGAGGATCACGCCAAGGATGACCCAAAAGAGCAGGTCCTCGACCTGACCGGGCTTCATGACGGGCATGTCATTCCGCCACAGTTGCGGCCGTTTGACCGCCGCAGTGGCCACGCGCCAGCCCAGCAAAATGCCCACGATATAGGCCAGCGCATACCACCGCAGCGCGAAGGTGGCACCAAACAGGTTAACCGAAAAGATTTCCGGCGCGATATCGGGGAAGGGGAGCATGGCTATCATGTCGCTGATTGAGCAAGGCCGCGCGGGGAAGTCAACCTTGCGAGTAAGGGCTTCGCGCCCCATATAGAGGCTAACAAACCTCCGGAGGCCAGACATGCAGACCCGTAACAAGTTTTTCGACGACGTATCACAGATGATGACAAACGCGATGGGCGTGGCCCAAGGCGCTAAAGACGAGGCCGAGACTGCCATGAAAGGCATGCTTGACCGGTGGTTGGCCGATCGCGATTTCGTCACCCGTGAAGAATTTGACGCTGTGCGCGCCATGGCGCAGAAGGCCCGCGAAGAGAACGAAGTGCTTAAAACCCGGCTCGACAAGCTGGAAGCCAAGGGCTGAGCGCTCAACCACCCCAAAAATTGATCTGCTGCCCCTGCGTGGGGCGGTGATCCTTCCGCCAGCCAGACACCCAAATCTGGGCCGCGCGCAGCATACCCTTCCAAATTCTAGACGTTTTCCGCGACTTACCCACAAGTTATTGCGGTTATCCCCTATGATTTGTGGTTATCCCCAAGAAAAAGGTTGCCAGAATGGTCCGCTGGAAGCACCATATATTGTATAGGCGAGGTAAACCTACACGCCTATTTGTGCAGGCTTCCATGGCTGGTGGCGCCCCGGCCCTCCCCATGGAACAGATTGAGAGGTGGCGAAATGGCCCTGTCCGAGCATTACCTTGAAGAAGACATTCACCCCATTGATATCGTTGAAAATCTCGCAGCCCATCACGATTGGGATTTTGACCGCGTTGCGGATGATCAGATTGCCATGGCTGTCGAGGGGCAGTGGCGAACCTATTCCATCACGTTGGCATGGTCAGCCTATGACGAAACACTGCGCCTAATTTGCACCTTTGAGATGGAGCCGCCTGCCGAAAAACTGCCTCAGCTTTACGAATTGTTAAACCTCGTCAACGATCAATGCTGGGCTGGAGCCTTTAGCTTCTGGGCCGATCAGCAGTTGATGGTCTACCGTTACGGGTTGGTCTTGTCGGGCGGTCAGGTCGCGGGGCCAGAGCAGATCGACACGATGATCGGTGCCGCCGTCATGAGTGCGGAACGCTACTATCCCGCGTTGCAATTGCTGGTCTGGGGCGATCAAACCCCCAAGGCCGCGATGGATGTCGCCATTGCAGAGGCTTACGGCCGGGCGTAACAAAGTCCCCGAACAACTTCGGGGGATGACCATGAAAGACGGCAGAGTTGCACGTGATGGCCTAGTTTTGCTGGGCTGCGGCAAAATGGGATCGGCCATGTTGGAGGGCTGGCTGGCGAAGGGGCTGCCTGCAAGCTCGGTTTGGGTCGTGGACCCGAAGCCCTCCGATTGGCTGCAAGGCACCGGCGTGAACCTGAACGCCGATCTGCCTGCTGCGCTAGCGGTGGTGCTGGTGGCAGTTAAGCCCCAGATGATGGCGGACGCGCTGCCGACGCTTCAGGCGATGGGCAATGGTGAGACGCTTTTCGTCAGCGTCGCGGCGGGCACCACTATTGGCTATTTCGAAGGCGTCCTCGGAGCCGATACACCGATTGTGCGGGCCATGCCCAACACCCCTGCAGCCATTTCGCAAGGGATCACCGCCATTGTCGGCAACGCCAAGGCGGGCAGCCGGTCGTTGGATGAGGCCGAGACCCTCCTAAGCGCCGTGGGTGAAGTCGTCCGCCTTACCGAAGAGGCGCAGATCGACGCGGTCACTGGGGTCAGCGGTTCCGGCCCGGCCTATGTCTTTCACATGATCGAATGTATGGCCGCCGCCGGGGTGGCCCAAGGGTTGCCCGAGGCGTTGGCGATGCAATTGGCCAAGGCCACCGTGGCCGGGGCAGGGGCGTTGGCGATGCAAGCCGAAGAAGACCCGAGCCAGCTTCGCGTCAATGTGACCAGCCCAAATGGCACCACCCAAGCGGCGCTTGAGGTTTTGATGGATGAGGCTGAAGGCTTCCCGCCCTTGCTGAAACGCGCCGTGGCCGCCGCCGCAGACAGATCGCGGGAGCTGGCAAATGGCTGAGATCACTTTCGACGATTTCATGAAAGTTGACATTCGCGTTGGCACGGTCACCCGGGCCGAGGCCTTTCCCGAAGCGCGCAAACCGGCGATCAAACTCTGGGTCGATTTCGGCAGTGAGATAGGCGAGCGCAAAACTTCTGCTCAGATCACCGCCCATTACACACCTGAAGCGCTGGTGGGTCGGCAGGTTGTGGCCGTGGTCAATTTCCCGCCGCGCCAGATCGGGCCTTTCATGTCCGAGGTGCTGGTGCTTGGCCTACCGGATAAGGACGGTGAGATCGTGCTGTTGGCGCCAGATCAAAACGTGCCCGAAGGAGGGCGGATGCATTGAAAAAGATATTGATTGCCAGACCTTTGCCCAAGGAAGTCACCGAAGCTTTAAAGGGCTGCGAAGTGACGGTGCGCGAAGAAACCGCGCCGCTTTCGGGCGAAGAAATGCGCGCCGCGCTGCGCGACTATGACGGGGTGATGCCGACTTTGGGTGATGCCTTTTCAGCAGAGGTTTTCGCCGATGTGCCCGAGCCGCGTTGCAAGATCCTCGCCAATTTCGGCGTCGGCTATAACCACATCGACGCGGCAGCGGCCCGCGCGGCGGGGGTGGAGGTGACCAACACGCCCGGCGCCGTCACCGATGCCACGGCGGATGTCGCCATGACGCTGATGCTGATGTCCGCCCGCCGCGCCGCCGAAGGGGAGCGGTTGGTCCGCTCGGGCGCGTGGGAAGGGTGGCACCCGACTCAGATGCTGGGGTTGCACCTTACCGGCAAGCGGGTCGGCATCGTCGGCATGGGCCGGATCGGGCAGGCCATCGCGCGGCGGTGTCACTATGGATTCGAGATGCAGGTCAGTTATTTTAACCGCAGCGCGAAGGAGTTGGATTTCCCGGCCACCCGTGTCGAAAGCCTGACTGCGCTGGCCGAGGCTGTTGATGTGCTTGTCGTCGCCGTCCCCGGCGGCGGCGAGACACGGCATTTGATCGATGAGACCGTTCTGGGCGCGATGCAGCCCAATGCCCATCTGATCAACATCGCCCGCGGCGATGTGGTTCAGGAGGCCGCCTTGATCGAAGCTCTGCAAGCGGGGCGCATCGGCGGGGCGGGGCTGGATGTCTATGAGTTCGAGCCCCAAGTGCCGCAGGCGCTGCGCGATCTCGACAATGCTGTGCTGTTGCCGCACCTCGGCACGGCGGCGCATCAGGTTCGTGTCGATATGGGGCTGATGGCGGTGGCCAATCTACAAGCCTTCGTCGACGGAAGCACCCCGCCGAACCGGGTTTAGCCATCGCCCACGGCGGCGCGCCAGTGTTTGCGGCAGAGCGAGACATAGGTCTCGTTCCCGCCGATCTGCACCTGCGCGCCGTCGCGCATGGCCTGCCCTTCGGCATCGCGGCGCACGACCATCGTGGCCTTTTTCCCGCAATGGCAGATGGTGCGCACTTCGCGCATCTCATCGGCCAGCGCCAGCAGGGTGGCGGAGCCGGGGAAAAGCTCACCGCGAAAATCGACCCGCAGCCCAAAGCACATGATCGGCACGCCCAGATCATCCACCGCGCGGGCCAGTTGCCAGACCTGTTCAACCTCCAGAAACTGCGCCTCGTCGACGAAGATACAGGCGCAGGGGCCTTGCTCTAACCGGCTTTCGATCTTGGCCAGAAGGTCCTCACCGGGGCCGAAAGTGTCGGCCTCTTGGCCTATGCCGATGCGCGATGCGATGCGCCCTTCGCCCGCGCGGTTGTCGAACTGCGCAGTCAGCAGATAGGGCACCATGCCGCGCTCCACATAGTTGTGTGCCGCCTGCAGCAGCACCGTGGATTTGCCAGCGTTCATGGTGGAGTAATTGAAGTAAAGCTTTGCCATGGGCAGGGTGTTACGCCGCCCATGACAGCGGATCAAGACAGAAACCCCGCCCGATCTCATGGGCTAGGTTGGGCGCGTTAACCGCGCTTTTTGACGATGACGGAACCCACGGAGTAGCCCGCGCCGAAAGAGCAGATTAGCCCGGTGTCGCCATCCTTCAGATCGTCAGAATTCTTAGCAAAAGCGATGATTGACCCGGCGGAGGAGGTATTGGCGTAGTCCTGCAGAATGTTGGGCTGCTCACCCGTTTCTGGTTCCCGGCCCAGCACCTTGCGGCCAATGAAGTCGTTCATCGATTTGTTCGCTTGATGCAGCCAAATGCGTTTCAAATCTGAGGATTCCAACCCGTTGTCGGCCATATGCCCGCCGATATGATCAGCCACCATGGGCAACACCTCCTTAAACACTTTGCGCCCATTCTGCATGAACTGCATATCGCGCCTGTCGCTCAGCCCATCGGGACGGGACCGACGGAGGAAGCCGTTGTTGTTGCGGATGTTGTTGGAATACTCGGTGGCGCAGCGGGTTGAGATGACATCGAAACAGGGGCCATCGGTATCCTCGGCGCGTTCCAGCAAAGTGGCAGTGGCGACATCGCCAAAGATGAAGTGGCAATCCCGGTCGCGCCATTCGAGGTGGGCTGAGCAAATCTCAGGGTTCACTACCAAGGCGGAGCGGATGGAGCCGGAGCGGATCATATCCGCCGCAGCTTGGATGCCGAAGGTGGCCGAAGAGCAGGCAACGTTCATGTCAAAAGCAAAGCCCTTGACCCCAAGCAGGTCCTGAATTTCGATCGCCACGGCGGGATAGGCGCGCTCTAGATTAGAGGCGGCACAGATTACTGCATCTACATCGGCGGCGGTTTTGCCCGCAGCGGCAAGCGCCTTCTGCGCGGCATCAATGGCCATTTCAGCCATCAACGAGGGTTCCTCGTCCCGGCGCTGCCGCAAGAGGGGGTGCATGATATTGGGGTCGAGAATGCCGGATTTGTCCATCACATAGCGCTGCTCGATCCCGCTGGCCTTGACGATAAACTCTTCCGAAGAATGTGCTTTGGCCTCAACTTTACCAGCCTCAATCGCCTCGGCATTCTCGGCGTTGTAGAGGTCCGCATAGGCGTTAAACGCTTCGACCAGTTCGGCATTGGTGATGGTTTGATGGGGCGTGAAAACGCCC
Organism: Sulfitobacter sp. SH24; assembly: GCF_965641895.1. NCBI lineage: Bacteria > Pseudomonadati > Pseudomonadota > Alphaproteobacteria > Rhodobacterales > Roseobacteraceae > Sulfitobacter > Sulfitobacter sp. SH24. The sequence goes on along the minus strand of NZ_OZ282575.1, from coordinate 2,726,210 downwards.
GTACCGGTGATGGCGGCTTGATACATCGCTGTTGTCCCTTTCTCACCAACGGCATGGCTGGTCTACTAAAGCTGAGCAGCCCCGAAAGTTGTGCAAGGGGCATCTGCATGGTCGTCACGCCAAGGTATAGGCGGTCTGAACTGGTGTAAGTGTCCATTTTAGCGAAACTACATCAGACTTGCCACGGCTTTGACAGACCCGGCGTGGGAATGCCGCTACAGTCACGACTTTGATCGCTCCGTCGCGGTCGCGCCATCTTGACTATGCAACCGATAGGGCGCAGTCATCGGACATTAACGATCATTAATTATTCGATGATATTACGAGTTATGCCCTAGAGCCGAAGAATTCGGCGACGATAATGCGGGCCTTGTTGCCCCGGATTTCGTAACGCATAGAGCAAAAGAACTCTACGATCTTAACCTCCGTAGACGAGGGATGGCATGAGGCGCAGCGCTAAAACAACTATGTTTATCGGGCGGATGAAGCATTTTCGCAAGGATGAGAGCGGCGGCATGCTGATCCTTATGCTTGCGATTTTTTTCGGCATAACGATCTTTGGCGGGCTCGCGGTTGATCTGGCGAACCACGAGCGGATGCGGACCACCTTTCAAACCCATCTCGACAATGCGGTTCTGGCCGCGGCGAGCCTATCGCAAGAGCTTGACGCTGAAGAGGTGGTGCGCAGCTATCTTTTGTCGGCGGGGTTGGACCCAAGTGAAGTCGAAATCGATACAAGTGAAGAGAAAATTGGCGGCATTTTGGTGGGGCGGACGGTCGAAGCCTCTTTGCCTGCGGGGCTGAATACCTATTTCTTTCGTTTCTTCGACATCGAAACGCTTGGCATGACGATCAGCTCCGAAGCGACAGAGCGGGTCGAAGATATTGAAATTTCTCTCGTGCTGGACGTTTCTGGCTCAATGGGGGAACGGACCAGCGACCGGAGCGGGATCAAACTGGACCTTCTCAAGAACGCAGCCAGCGATTTTGTTGAGACCATTCTGAGCGATTCCGAAGAAGGGCGCGTCTCAATCTCGATCATCCCTTATTCGACCAAAGTGAACGCAGGGGCGAATTTACTAGGGCAATATACCACCACCAGCGAGCACAACTACTCGCACTGTGTGGATTTTGAAGCGAATGATTACAGTCTGATATCGCTTGATCCCACGCGCCAGTTGCAGCGCACCGGGCATTTTCAATTTCAGAGCATGTCGACCTCGGATCAAAGCAGGGGGCAGTGGGTTTGTCGCTATGATGCGGGCTTTGCGATCACGCCATTGTCCAATTCGGTCGCCGCACTGAAGGCGCAGATTTCTGCGTTGACCGCCGAAGGGTCAACGTCAATTGATGTGGGCGCAAAATGGGGGCTGGCATTACTTGACCCATCTGCTCAAGCTCCGGTTTCGGGCTTGATTGCCTCCGGCGTGGTGGGGGCAGAGTTTCAGGGACGTCCGCATCCGCACGGTGCCGAGAACAGTATGAAAGTCTTGGTGTTGATGACCGACGGCGAGAACTTTCCAGAGTATCGTCTTGAGCCCGAGTATGCCTCTGGTCAGTCGGATGTCATCCGCACCACGTACAATAATTCAAGCCGGTTTTATGCTGTCGATGCCCCAGAGGGGAACAATGCGAACGATGGGCGAAGCCCGAGTTCGGAGCGCTATTTTTATGCCGTTCACCCCTTCAGTTCGAGTCGGATGTGGGACGACAATACAATGCGCGATCATCCAGATCTTCGGTCCTATAGAAACTACCTAGAGGAAGAGTATTTGGACTGGCCAGAGGTTTGGGCAGAGATGTCGCCCTACTACTACGGCTATAATCTCTATGGGAAACGCTCGAACTATAGCAACTACTGGAATTACTACATGCAGCAATTCTGGGGTAACATGCATGATACGATCAGCGCGGGAGAAAAAGACCGTCGGCTGCGTCAAATCTGTGGTGCGGCCAATGATGCTGGGATCGTAATTTATTCCATCGGCATGGATGTCGACAGCACAAGCTCGCTCAACCTTTTGAAAGATTGCGCCTCTTCAGAGACCCATTATTTCAACGTCGAGGGGCTGGAAATTCAGACTGCATTCGACATGATCGCCGCGTCTATTTCTATGTTGCGGTTGACGAAATGATCCCGGCATTCCTTAAAAATCGCTTTCGCAAATCAGAGGACGGGGGCGTGACGATTGAGTTCGTCATTCTGTTTCCCCTTGCGCTCTACTTCTTCTTTCTTGCGCTTGAGACTGGCCTGTGGAGCGCACGTGAGATCATGCTGCGCCGGGCGACCAATCTGGCGGTGAGGGACGTGCGTTTGTCCACGGGAAATACGCCGAATTATGAGGCCATGAAAACGCTGATTTGCGAGCGGTCTGTTTTCCAAGCTGGCTGTCTTGAGGGCATCCGCATCCAGATGGAAGCTATGCCCGTTGCCGATTGGGCCGATCTGACGGGGCCTGCCCCCTGCGTAGATCGGACTGAAGATTATGACGCCGCAAACGATTACAAACCCGGCCAGCAGAACAACCTGATGATGATGCGGGTCTGCCGGTTATTTGATCCGCTTTTGCCGGGAACGGGGTTGGGGCGTCAATTGCCCGAAGGATCTGATGGGGAATATGGTGTGCGGATCACCACCGCCTTCGTGACGGAGCCGCGCGGATGAAGCTTTTGGGCAAACTACAGTGCTTTTACCAAGATGAAGAGGGCAGCCAGACGATTGCCTTCCTTGTGTTGTTGCCGCTTTTGGTCTGGTCGATCATGGCGATGCTGACCTTTACAGACGCCTTTCGCGTGCGGGGCATGGCGACGGATGCCACTGCCGTCATTGCAGATAGCCTCTCGCGTCAAACCACGCCGATTGACATGGATGATCTACGTGGATTTCAGGCCGTCGGCGAACGTTTGACAGGCTATCAGGTTGCGTTGCGTGTGACCCAAGTGCGCTGTGTTCGGGACTGTGCTGATCTCAACGGCCGGACCCTACGGGTTGATTTCTCCCGCGGGATAGATCTGGATAGCCTCGGCAATCAGGATTTCACCGCCGGTGAATCCCGTCAGCGTGTGCCGCTTATGGCTGAAGGTGACCGTTTGGTGCTGGTTGAAACATCATTCACCCACGAACCTATCGCGCAAATCGGGCTTGAGGGCAGGGAGGTCAGTGTATCTCACGCCACCCGCATGCGCTTTTCGCCGCAGCTTTGTTGGGAACAATGTACAGTTAGCTGATACCGCCCGAGCAGAATTAGCAAAACTGCGATGCGCGGAACCTGCCGATCTATGTCGCTGGTTTCGCGCCTTTCGTATCAGGGCCGCCCGCCGGACGGCCCCGCTCTCTTAGCCCTGAAGCGCTTTCACACCAATCGCATCCTCAGCCTGTGCTTTGATCGCCAGAGCGGCGGCATGGGCGCCAGCGGCGGTGGTGAAATATGGGATCTTGTCATAAAGCGCGATGGAGCGGATGGACTTGCTGTCTTCGACGGCCTGTGCACCTTCGGTGGTGTTCATCACCAGATGCACATCGCCGTCTTTCATCAGATCGGTGATGTCCGGGCGGCCCTCATAGACCTTGTTCACCACATCGCAGGCGTGACCGTTCTCGGTAAGCCATTCCGCAGTGCCGCGGGTGCCGATTAGGGTAAAGCCTTGGGCAAGCAGTATTTCTGCCGCATCCAGCATGCCTTGGCCCTTGTCCGCATCTTTGACTGAAAGGAATGCGCAGCCCTTACGCGGCAGCGGGTTGCCTGCGCCCATCTGCGCCTTGAGGAAGGCGCGGGGGAAGTCGCGGTCCCAGCCCATGACCTCACCCGTAGAGCGCATTTCCGGCCCCAGCAGCGTGTCGACACCGGGGAAGCGGGCGAAGGGCAGCACGGCCTCTTTGACTGAGAACCACGGCATGTTGGGATCGGCCAGCGTCATCGGGTCGCCCAAGGGCAGGGTGTCTTCGTAAGCGGCGGAGGCGTCATAGGGCGCGCGCAGGGGGAAGTTGCTGAGCGGCTCCCCGGCCATGATCCGTGCGGCGATGGAGGCGATGGCAGAATCGGTCGCCTTGGCCACGAAGGGCACCGTGCGGGAGGCGCGGGGGTTCACTTCGATGAGGTAGATCTCGCCGTCCTTGACCGCGAATTGGATGTTCATCAGGCCCACGACATTGAGTGCCAGCGCCAGCGCGCGGGTCTGCTCTTCGACCTCATCGATGATCTCGCGCGGGAGTGAGTAGGGCGGGAGGGAACAGGCGCTGTCACCGGAGTGCACGCCCGCCTCTTCGATGTGCTGCATGATGCCCGCGACATGGACGTTTTTGCCGTCGCAGAGCGCGTCGACATCCAGCTCGACCGCGCCCGACAGATAGCTGTCGAGCAGGACGGGGCTGTCGCCCGAGACGACCACAGCGTTGGTGATGTAACGTTCAAGGCTGGCTTGGTCGCGCACAATCTCCATCGCGCGGCCACCCAGAACATAGGAGGGGCGAATCACCAGCGGGAAGCCGATCTCCTTGGCGATCTCTATGGCTTCGGCGTCGGAATGGGCGATGCCGTTGTGCGGCTGCTTGAGGCCGAGGTTCAGCACAAGCTGCTGGAAACGCTCGCGGTCTTCGGCCAGATCAATCATGTCGGGCGTGGTGCCGAGGATCGGGATGCCGGCCTCTTGCAGACCGTTGGCGAGCTTCAGCGGGGTCTGGCCGCCGAACTGGACGATGACGCCGTGCAGCGTGCCGTTTTCCTGCTCGACGCGCAGGATTTCCATGACATGCTCGAAGGTCAGCGGCTCGAAGTACAGACGATCCGAGGTGTCGTAGTCGGTCGAGACCGTCTCTGGGTTGCAGTTGACCATGATGGTCTCATAGCCCGCGTCGGTCAGTGCATAGCAAGCGTGACAGCAGCAATAGTCGAACTCGATGCCCTGTCCGATGCGGTTCGGCCCGCCGCCGAGGATGACGACCTTTTTGCGGTCCGAGGGGCGCGCTTCGCATTCGGCCTCGCCCATCAGCGGGGTCTCATAGGTGGAGTACATGTAAGGCGTCTGCGCTTCGAATTCGGCGGCGCAGGTGTCGATACGTTTGAACACCGCCTTGACGCCGAGGGCGAGGCGGGCGTCGCGGACGGCGGCCTCGCGCTGGTTGGTCAGGATGGCGAGGCGGGCGTCGGTGAAGCCCATCATCTTGAGGTCGCGGAAACCGTATTCGTCCTGCGGCAGGCCGTTTGCGCGGATGGCTTCCTCGGCCTCGATGATCTCGCGGATGCGGGCGAGGAACCACGGGTCGAACATGGTGTGCGCGTGCAGGTCGACGTCGCTCATGCCGTGGCGCATGGCCTGCGCGATGGTGCGCATCCGGTCAGGCGTGGGGGCCGAGACGGCTTTGATGAGTGCTGCGGTATTGGCGGGCGCGTCCTTGGGCAGGTCGGCGTCGAAACCGGAAATGGTGACTTCGTCAAAGCCCGTCAGGCCGGATTCCATCGACGCCAGCGCTTTTTGCAGACTCTCGTGGATGGTGCGGCCGATGGCCATGGTCTCGCCAACCGATTTCATCGCAGTGGTGAGGTAAGGCTCGGCACCGGGGAATTTCTCGAAGGCGAATTTTGGGATTTTGGTGACGACGTAGTCGATGCTGGGCTCGAAAGAGGCGGGCGTGACGCCGGTGATGTCGTTGTCGAGTTCATCCAGCGTGAAGCCTACGGCGAGTTTGGCCGCGATCTTGGCGATGGGGAAGCCGGTCGCCTTGGATGCCAGTGCCGAGGAGCGGCTGACGCGCGGGTTCATCTCGATCACGACCATGCGGCCATCGGCAGGGTTCACGGCCCATTGCACGTTGGAGCCACCGGTCTCCACCCCGATCTCGCGCAGCACAGCGATCGAGTGGTTGCGCATGATCTGGTATTCTTTGTCGGTGAGCGTCAGGGCCGGGGCCACGGTGATGCTGTCGCCGGTGTGCACGCCCATCGGGTCGATGTTCTCGATCGAGCAGACGATGATCGCGTTGTCGGCAGTGTCGCGCACCACCTCCATCTCGTATTCCTTCCAGCCGAGCAGCGACTCATCGACGAGGATTTGCCCCATGGGCGAGGCGTCCATGCCCGAGCGGCAGTAGAATTCGTAATCCTCGCGGTTGTAGGCCACGCCGCCGCCGGTGCCGCCCATGGTGAAGGCGGGGCGGATGATGGCGGGCAGACCGACGTATTCCAGCGCTTCAATGGCGAGGTTCACGCCCGCGGCGAGGTCTTTCTTGCCGTCGGCGCGTTTGGGCGCGGTGACGATGGTGGCTTTGGGGTTTTCGATGCCCAAACGGTCCATCGCCTCGCGGAAGAGTTTGCGGTCTTCGGCCATCTCGATGGCCTCGCGCTTGGCGCCGATCATCTCGACGCCGAATTTCTCAAGCACGCCCATCTCTTCGAGCGCGAGCGAGGTGTTAAGGCCCGTCTGGCCGCCCATGGTGGGCAGCAGCGCATCAGGGCGTTCTTTTTCGATGATTTTGGCGACGATCTCGGGTGTGATGGGCTCGATATAGGTGGCATCGGCGAGCCCGGGATCGGTCATGATCGTGGCCGGGTTGGAGTTGACGAGGATGACGCGATAGCCTTCCTCTTTCAGCGCTTTACAGGCTTGTGCGCCGGAGTAGTCGAACTCGCAGGCTTGTCCGATGACAATCGGCCCCGCACCAATGATCATGATCGACTGGATGTCGGTACGTTTCGGCATGGCGGCCCCCTAAATTTGCAAATTGTCCTGCCTTATAGGCAAGGCGGCTCTGGCTGCAAGGGGGGAATGGCCCTGAAGACCCGAGAAATAAGGGTCGCGCTGTGGCTTCAACCGCTAAGGGTAGCGTTTTAGTGCTTCTAGGGGGCTGATTGGATCAGCTTGGCAGGGCGGAACGTTCGGTATTAAGGAAAATGCGCAGTGTCGCCTCGAACTCGCGGGGTTTTTCGGCGTGGAGCCAATGGCCCGCCCCGGGAATTTTGGCAAAGCGCGCTTGCGGGAAAAGTGCTTTGATCGGCTCGCGATGTTCGGGCAGGACGTATTCTGACGCGCCGCCCGAGAGGAACAGGGTCGGCCCCTCGAACTGACCGCTCACATCCTCGGGCCAGCCGACGATCTTGGGCATCTCAGCCTCAAGCGCGTCGAGGTTCAGCCGCCAGCGCTTGCGGGGCAGGTCGAGCGATTGGGTGAAAAAGCTTTGCAAGGCGCGCTCCACCCCCGCATCGGCCAATTGCGCCTCGGCGTCCGAGCGGCGCTCGACACGGCTGAGGTCCACGCCGCGCATGGCGTCGATGAACATCTGCTGCGTGTGACCGTAAGCGACGGGCGCGATGTCGGCGACGATCACGCGGCGCAGCAACTCGGGCCGGGTCAGCGCCAGCATCATCACCGCCTTGCCGCCCATGGAGTGACCGCAAATGTCCACCGGGCCGCCAAGATGGGTGATCACTTCGGCCAGATCTTGCGCCATTTCGGGGTAGCTGTGGGTGTCGTGATGCGGGCTGCTGCCGTGGTTGCGCATGTCGACGGTGACAACATGACGCTCGTCTGACAGGCGTTTGGCGATCACGCCCCAGTTGCGGCCAGAGCCATAGAGGCCATGGACGATTAGCAGGGTCGGGCGGTCGGCGGCGGCTTCGCCATATTCGGTGTAATTCAACATGCGGTCAAATTACGGGCATTGCAGGCCGGGGACCAGAGCGATTAGATGCGCGCATGATTGACCGCCAAGATTTCAACACCCGCGCCGAGGCGCTACGCCCCCTGTTCGAGGACCGCTTGCGCATCAAAGCCCGCGATCTGCGTGAGGCTTTTCACCGTGCCGGGCCGGAACTACCGCGCGGCATTCGTGGCGATGGCGTGTTGTTGGGCAAGACCGAACATCTGGTCGCCAATCCCCATATCGCCCGTCAATTGGAGGATGCCCCTGTTTGGGCGGCATTCAATCGGGTTACGGTCCATTTGAAAAAGATCGATCCTAAAGCCCGGCGGCGTGGGATTATCTTGGATCGCTTGGCCGGGATTGCCTTCAACATTCTCGTGGTCATTGTGGGCTTTGTGATCTGGCTTTGGTGGCGCGGCTACGTTTAAGCCGCCGCGCCGATGGGGTTCAGGCCGGGTCGTAATCCGCGTCCGTCACCTTTTCCATCCATTCGACAGCCTCGCCGACCTGCGCCTCTTGCAGGGCGATATGGGTCATCGCGCTGTCGGGCGCGGCGCCGTGCCAGTGTTTCTCTCCGGGGCCGAACCAGACGACATCGCCTTTGTTCAGCGTCTGCACCGGGCTGCCTTCGGTCTGGGCGCGGCCTGTGCCTTCGGTGACGATCAGGGTCTGGCCCAGAGGGTGGACATGCCACGCCGTGCGCGCGCCGGGCTGAAAGGTCACCGTCACGCCGCGCAGGCGGGCAGGCGCCGGTGCCGAGATCAGCGGGGTCATCTCGACCTCTCCGGTGAAGTAATCTTCGGGGCCGGGTTCAGAAGGGCGGCTGCCCTTGGGGTGAATGATCATGCGGTTCTCCTTTGTCGGAGAATGTGGCGCGGGGAGGGGGGATCGGCAAGGGGGCTGTCTGGCGATGATCGCCCGGAATCAAGGCGCTTTGCGCCGCCGGGCAGCGCCCGACCGCCCCATGGGCGGGCGCTTTTGCTGCCGGGCACATCACCTTGGCCGCACATCATGGTTGAGAAATAAAGCGGTAGGAACGCAGGTTGCGATGCCCACCCGCGGTCGGGCGCCGCCCGGCCGGAGGGTAAAGTGGGCCCCCGCATCGCTGCGAGGGCCAGAGAGCCTACAGGTTCGGATACATCGGGAAACGCTGGCACAGCGCTTCGACCTCGGCTTTGACCTTGGCCTCGACCTCGGCATTGCCATCGGCACCATTGGCCGCCAGCCCGTCGACCACCTCGATGATCCAATCGGCGATCTGGCGGAACTCGGCCTCACCAAAGCCGCGTGTCGTGCCCGCAGGGGAGCCGAGGCGGATACCGCTCGTTACCATCGGCTTTTCCGGGTCAAACGGCACGCCGTTCTTGTTGCAGGTGATATGCGCCCGGCCCAGAGCCTTTTCGGTGTCGTTGCCCTTCACGCCTTTCGGGCGCAGATCGACCAGCACCACATGGGTGTCGGTGCCATGGGTCACGGTGTCGAGGCCACCTTTGATCAACTGATCCGACAGCGCCTGCGCATTGGCGATGACCTGCTTGGCGTAGGCTTTGAACTCGGGGCGCTGTGCTTCGCCAAAGGCCACGGCCTTGGCCGCGATCACATGCATCAGGGGGCCGCCCTGAATGCCCGGGAAGATGGCGGAGTTGATCTTCTTCGAGATCGCTTCGTCATTGGTCAGGATCATGCCGCCGCGCGGGCCGCGCAGGGTTTTGTGGGTGGTGGTCGTCGCCACATGCGCATGCGGGAAGGGAGAGGGATGCTCACCCGCCGCCACGAGCCCGGCGAAATGCGCCATGTCGACCAGCAGGTAGGCGCCCACGCTGTCGGCAATCTCGCGCATTTTGGCAAAGTCGATCTGGCGTGGGATGGCAGAGCCACCGGCGATGATCATCTTGGGCTTATGCTCGGCAGCCAGTTCGGCGACTTGGTCGTAGTCCAGCAGGTTGTCCTGCTTGCGCACACCGTATTGTACAGCGTTGAACCATTTGCCCGACTGGTTCGGCTTGGCCCCGTGGGTCAGGTGTCCCCCGGCATCAAGGCTCATCCCCAGAATGGTGTCGCCGGGTTGCAGCAGCGCGGTAAAGACACCTTGGTTCGCTTGGCTGCCCGAGTTCGGCTGGACGTTGGCGAATGCGCAGTCGAACAGCGCACAGGCGCGTTCGATGGCAAGGTTCTCGGCCACGTCGACATGCTCGCACCCGCCATAGTAGCGACGGCCCGGATAGCCTTCGGCGTATTTGTTGGTCATGATGCTGCCCTGCGCCTCAAGCACCGCAGCAGAGACGATGTTCTCGCTGGCGATCAACTCGATCTCGTCGCGCTGGCGGCCCAGTTCGGCATCAATCGCAGCGGCGAGGGCGGGGTCGGAATCAGCGAGAGATTTGGTGAAGAAATCGGACATCAGGGGATCCTCATTGGGGCTGGTTTCGCGTGTTGCCTATCGGAAACGCGGGGCGAGGTGAAGGCTGTAAACCGACAGGTTGCAAGATATGTGCGTCAACACTGGTGGCGCGCGGAATAATGTGATTGTTTTGGCCCCAAACGCCGATGATCGGAAACTTCGCCGGGATGAGCCTGCTGACATGTCCTTAAAGATCGCTTTTGTGGCCAGCCGGGCCAGCGTGGCCCAAACGGCGCGGGCCGCTTTGATCGGGCGCTATGGTGACGTGCCACTGCGTCAGGCCGAGGTGATCGTGGCGCTCGGGGGCGACGGGTTCATGCTGCACACGCTGCACAGCACCCAAGACATGGACGCGCCGGTCTATGGGATGAACCGGGGCACCATCGGCTTTTTGATGAACGCCTACCGCGAAGGCGATCTGCAAGCGCGGCTGGCGGCGGCGGAAGAGGCGGTGATTAACCCTCTGGTCATGCGCGCCACCCATATCGATGGGACCATCTCGACCGCGCTTGCGATCAATGAGGTGTCCTTGCTGCGCGCTGGGCCGCAGGCGGCTAAGCTGCGCATCACGATAGATGGGCGGCAGCGGATGGAGGAACTGGTCTGCGACGGGGCGCTGGTCGCGACGCCTGCGGGCTCCACCGCTTATAACTACTCCGCGCATGGACCGATCCTGCCGATTGGGTCGGATGTGCTGGCCTTGACCCCGATTGCGGCCTTCCGCCCACGCCGCTGGCGCGGGGCGTTGCTGCCGAAACGGGCGACGGTGCGCTTTGATGTGCAAGAGCCGCAAAAGCGGCCTGTGATGGCCGATGCCGACGGCCAGTCGCACCGCGACGTGATAACGGTTGAGGTCTCCTCCGATCCAAGTATCAGCCACCGGATTCTCTTTGATCCCGGTCACGGGCTGGAAGAGCGGTTGATCTCGGAGCAGTTCAACTGATCCTACCCATTCGGGTCTGGCAGATTTCCGCCGCTGCGCCCCTGTGCCGGAACCCAAGTTTCGCGTCAGCGTTGTACCTGCAAGAGCGGGATATTCCCGCATCTTCGCAGCCGTTGAAAGGAGACCTGCAATGAATTGGGACCGTATCGAAGGCAATTGGAAACAGATGACCGGCGCGGTGAAATCGCAATGGGGCGATCTGACCGACGACGAAATCGCCGAAGCCCGTGGCGACCGCGAGCAATTGGTGGGTAAGATCCAAGAACGCTATGGCATCGCCAAAGACGAAGCGGAGCGTCAGGTGGACGACTTCGCAGCGAAACACTGAGGCTTATAGCTTTGACTAAAAAAGGCGACCCTCTCGGGGGTCGCCTTTTACGTTTCAGGAGAGGCTCACGCCTCGTGCCAAGCGCGGTCGCCCTTGTCGTCTTTCACGCGGGTCGGCAGGCCAATGTCATCCAGCAGGCCGAACAGCGGTTTCGGGTCCAGTTCTTCGACATTGACCATGGTGCCGCCATCATAGGTACCATCGGCGATCAGCATCGCGAAGGCCACGGGCGGCACACCGGCAGTGTAGGAAATGCCCTGAGAGCCGACCTCGTTAAAGGCGTCTTTGTGATCGGCCACGTTATAAACGAACACCTCAACCTCTTCGCCGTTTTTCACGCCTTTCACCAGATCACCGATGCAGGTTTTGCCGGTGTAGTTCGGCGCAAGGCTCGACGGATCGGGCAGTACGGCCTTCACCACTTTCAGCGGCACGACTTCCAGCCCTTCGGCGGTGGTCACGGGCTGCTCGGAAAGCAGTCCGAGATTTTGTAGCACGGTGAAGACATTGATGTAATGATCGCCAAAACCCATCCAGAAGCGCACGTCGGCGTGGGGGTAGTTCGCGGCCAGCGAATGCACCTCATCATGGCCCGACATATAGGCCTTTTGCTTGCCGACCACGGGCAGGTCCCATTCGCGGCCCACCTCGAACATCTTGTTCTCTTTCCACGCGCCTTCCTGCCAGCTGTAGACGGTGCCGGTGAATTCGCGGAAGTTGATCTCAGGGTCGAAGTTGGTCGAGAAATACTTGCCGTGGTCGCCTGCGTTGATGTCGACGATGTCGATGGATTTGACCTCGTCCATGAACTCATCCACCGCGAAGCGGGCGAAGGCGTTAACCATGCCCGGATCGAAGCCAGCGCCAAGGATGGCGGTCACACCTGCTTCGGCGCAGGCTTCGCGGCGCTTCCATTCGTAGTTGCCATACCACGGCGGCGTCTCGCAGATTTTGCGGGGGTCTTCGTGGATCGCGGTGTCGATATAGGCGGCACCAGTGTCGATGCAGGCCTGAAGCACGGTCATGTTCACGAAGGGGGAGCCCACGTTGATCACGATCTGGCAGCCGGTTTCCTTGATCAGCGCGGCGACGGCGTCTGTGTCCATCCCGTCGACGGCATGCGCCTTGAAGAAGCCATCCTGCTTCATCGCACCTTTCTCATGCACACTTGCGATGATCGCCTCGCATTTGGAAACCGTGCGGCTGGCGATATGAAGCTCACCCAAACGATCATTATTCTGCGCGCATTTATGCGCCACAACCTGTGCGACGCCGCCCGCGCCGATGATAAGAACATTGCGTTTCATAGTGTGGACCTCTTTCTTGTCACGACAGGGCGGCGGCGAAATCGTCATAGTCGAAATCGCGCACCAATCGGGTGGTTCCGTCCAACTCGCGGATGGCGATGCTGGGCATTTTGACGCCGTTGAACCAGTTTTTCTTGACCATCGTGTAGCCAGCGGCGTCTTGGAACGAGAGCCGGTCACCGGCTTTCAGCGGCGCATCAAAGCGGAACTCGCCAAAGATATCGCCCGCAAGGCAGGACTTGCCGCAGATCATCCACTCGTGGTCGCCGGTGTTGGGCGCGATCTTGGCCGGTTCGCGGTAGATCAGCAGGTCGAGCATATGCGCCTCGATGGAACTGTCGACGATGGCGAGGTTCTTGCCGTTGAACATCGTGTCGAGCACGGTAACCTCCAGCGTCGCGGCACTGGTGATCGCGGCCTCGCCGGGCTCAAGATAAACCTGCACGCCGAAGCGCTCGGCAAAGGTCTTGAGGCGCAGCGCCAGATCATCAAGCGGGTAATCCGCGCCGGTGAAATGGATGCCGCCACCGAGGCTGATCCAGTCCATCTTGTGCAGCACCGCGCCAAAGCGGTCTTCGATCAAGGTCAGCATTTCGTCGAACCGCTCGAAACTGTCGTTCTCGCAGTTGTTGTGGAACATCAGCCCGGTGATCCGGTCTGCCACGGCGTCAATTGCTGCTGGGTCATGCTCGCCCAGACGGCTGAAGGGCCGCGCGGGGTCGGCGAGGTCGAACTCCGAGGTCGAGACGCCGGGGTTCGCCCGCAGTCCGCGGATGTGGCCCGAAGATTGCGTGTCGAACTTGTCGAGCTGGCCGATGGAATTGAAGATGATCTTGTCAGCGTGGCCCAGCACCTCGTCGATCTCATGATCGGCATAGGCCACCGAATAGGCATGCGTCTCCCCGGGGAATTTCTCGGCCCCGAGCCGCACTTCGTAGAGCGAAGAAGAGGTCGAGCCGTCCATATACTCTGACATGAAGTCGAAGACCGACCATGTGGCGAAACATTTCAGCGCCAGCAGGCAGCGCGCACCGGAGAGGGCGCGGAGGCGGGCAATCTTCTCCATATTGTCGCGGAGATTGGCCTTGTCGATCAGGTAATAGGGTGTCTGCACGTCGAAAACCTTTCTGCGCGGCCGGAGGGCTAGCTCCGGGAGGGAAAAGACCCACTGGATGTGCTGTCGTGGTTGGCCCCGCTGGGGGGGGGGCATTTCCGGGGGCGCTTCGCATATTTTGCGCAAGCAACGCAATTGTAAAAAACGCGCGGGCTGGGCTGCGCGCACGTTTCTGTGGGGGTAACTGTAGCGCCGGACAGGCAAAGGTCCACCGCCATGTGATTTTTGGTTAGCCCTGCGGGTAGCCGATGCCCCTCAGCGTCGTGCGGATTTCGTCCAAGATCGCCGGGTCGTCGATGGTGGCAGGGGTCTTGAAATCCTCCCCATCGGCGATCTTCACCATCGTCGCGCGCAGGATCTTGCCCGAGCGGGTCTTGGGCAGCCGGTCCACCACCACGGCCTTTTTGAAGGCGGCGACGGGGCCGATCTGCTCGCGCATCCGGGTGACGCATTCGGCGACGATTTCCTCATGCGGGCGGTCGACACCCTTGGTCAGGCAGAGAAACCCGACCGGCATCTGTCCTTTAAGCTCATCGCTCACCCCCACAACCGCGCATTCCGCAACATCGGGGTGCCCGGCCAAGACCTCTTCCATCGCGCCGGTCGACAGGCGGTGGCCCGCGACGTTGATCACGTCATCGGTGCGCGCCATGATCCAGACATAGCCGTCCTCATCAATTCGCCCCGCATCGCCGGTCTCATAATAGCCGGGGAAGGTGGTGAGATAGGATTTGCGAAAGCGGTCTTCGGCGTTCCAGAGCCCCGGCAGGGTGCCGGGGGGCAGGGGCAGCTTGATGGCGATGGCGCCCAACTCTCCGGCGGGCAGTGGGTCGCCGCGCTCATCCAGAATTTGCACGTCATAGCCCGGCATCGGCACGGTTGGGGAGCCGACCTTGACCGGCAGCGCCTCAAGCCCCGCCGGGTTGCCGACGATGGTATAGCCGGTCTCGGTCTGCCACCAGTGATCGTAGACCGGCTTGCCCAGTTTCTCCTGCGCCCATTCGACGGTATCGGGGTCCGCCCGCTCCCCCGCGAGATAGAGCGCACGCAGGCTCGACAGGTCGTATTTCTTGATCTCCTCGCCATCCGGGTCTTCGCGTTTGACGGCGCGGATCGCGGTGGGGGCGGTAAAGAAGCTCGCCACGCCATGCTCTTCGATCACCCGCCAGAAGGTGCCGGCATCGGGCGTGCCCACGGGCTTGCCCTCGAATACGACGGTGGTGTTGCCCGCGATCAGCGGCGCGTAGCAGATATAGCTGTGCCCCACGACCCAGCCCACGTCTGATGCGGCCCAGAACACCTCCCCGGGTTCGACGTTATAGATGTTTTTCATCGTCCAGTTCAGCGCCACCAGATGTCCCGCGGTGGGCCGCACCACGCCTTTGGGCGCGCCGGTGGTGCCAGAGGTATAGAGGATATAGGCCGGGTGGTTCCCCTCAACCGGAACGCATGGGGCCGGGCGCACGCCGTCTTGGGCGGCGTACCAGTCGATGTCCCGCTCGGGGTTCAACTCACAGGGTTTCTGGCCGCGTTGCAGGATGATGCAGGTGTCGGGCTTGTGTGTGGCCTGTTCGATGGCCCCGTCCAGCAGGGGTTTGTAATCGACCACGCGCGATGGCTCAACCCCGCAAGAGGCGGCGATGATCGCCTTGGGTTTGCAATCGTCGATCCGCACCGCTAACTCGCTTGAGGCAAAACCGCCAAAGACCACCGAATGGATCGCGCCAATCCGTGCGCAGGCCAGCATCGCCTCTACCGCCTCGGGGACCATGGGCATATAGATCACCACGCGGTCGCCTTTCTCGACCCCTTGGGCCACCAGCGCCCCGGCGAGCGAGGCGACATGGGCCTGTAGCTCGCTATAGGTCAGGGTCGATTTATTGCCGGTGATCGGGCTATCATAGATGATCGCGACGCGGCTGCCGTTGCCCTGTTCCACATGGCGATCCACAGCGTTGTAGCAGGTGTTCACACTGGCATCCGCGAACCACTCATAGATATGGTCGCCTCGGTCAAACAGCGCGCGCGTCGGCGCGATGTCCCAGTCGATCGCCTCTGCCTGCTCCAGCCAATAGGCTTCCGGGTCGGCCTTCCAGCGGTCGTAGGTGTCGCGGTATCCCATGGTGTTCCTCCTCCTGTTGCACTGTGCGGCAAACCCGCGGGCCGGGTATAGCTGTACTGGCGCGCAAATATTTCCATTCACTCTGGCCGCTTAGAAAGAATTCGGCAAGCGGATCGCTATTGTTCCTGTCAGTTGCGGCGCGTCATGCTAGATTATCCCGAAACCCTATTTCTTTTGGAGCCTGCCCACATGCGTCTCGCCCTTTTTTTGCCCCTTGCCTCTTGCCTCGCCATGGTTGCCGCGCTGCCGGTGGCGGCGCAGGACCGTTCGTTCAACTTCGCCCTGCGTGGCGGGGTGGGGGCGGCACCGGATTATCCGGGCGCCAGCAGCTATCGCGCGACGCCGGATTTGGCCTTTACCTTTGGTTCGCTGGAGTGGGGAGGGCGCAAAATCGGTACCAACATCGGCGAAGCGCCCAAAACCGGTTTCGGCTTTACCGGCGCGTTCCGCTATCTGGGCGAGCGTGACAGTTCCGATCACCCCGAACTGGCGGGGCTTGAGGACATCGACGCCGCGGTCGAACTGGGCTTTGGCGTGGTCTACCGCGAGGTGAACTGGCAGGTCTTCGGCAAGGTGCGCCGTGGCTTTGGCGGCCATGAAGGCGTGACCGGCGAAATTGGCGCCGACGTGATTTTCCGCCCGGATGAGCGTTGGACCATCACCGCAGGCCCACGTTTCAGTCTTGGCAATGACACCTATGCCGACACCTATTTCGGCGTCGACACGGCCACTCCGACCCTGGCGGCCTATGAGGCCGAGGGCGGTCTGCTGGGCGCGGGCGTCGAAGTGCAGGCGACCTACCGTCTAGATGATGCATGGGCGCTTGAAGGTGCCGTGGCCTATCAACGCCTGCTGAATGACGCCGGTGACAGCCCGATCACGCAGGCCGGTTCTGATGATCAATGGACCATGCGCTTCGGCGTCAGCCGCGCGTTCAACTGGCGGTTCTAAGCGACATTGCGCCGCCTCTCGGGGCGGCGCGCCTTTTGCGACATCTCGGTCGAAAACGGATCAGTTTGCGGCAGGATTCTTGTCATGATGAAGCTAGGCGCGGCATGATGCCAGCGCCCCTCGCATGACAAAGGGCCCTACCATGGGTGACAAAATCGGCAACAAGAAGAAGCAAGCCAAGGCCGCGGCAAAACCCGCCGCCAAGGCCCCGTCCTCCGTCGCGGACATCAAACCCGCCACGCCCCGTAAATAAGCAACGCCCGAACACGCAGCGCCGTCCCCAAAGGGGGCGGCGTTTTGCTTTGGGTTCAACCGTAATGCGCGACCGGTGTGCCCGCGATGGCGCCCACGTTGAGCAGCCCGCGCGCAGTGATCGAGGGTGAGACGATATGCGCCCTATTGCCCATCCCCATCAGGATCGGCCCGACCTCAAGCCCGTCACCCTTCATTTTCAGTATGTTGCGCACGCCCGAGGCTGCATCGGCATGGGCGAAGACCAGCACATTGGCGGCCCCTTCCATCCGGTTGCAGGGCAGCAGCCGCGCGCGCAACTCGGCATCGAGCGCGGTGTCGATGTTCATCTCGCCTTCATAAACGAAATCATGGTTGCCCGCGTCGAGGATTTGCAGCGCCGCGCGCAGCCGCTTGCCCGACCCTTCGCCCTGATTGCCAAACTGGCTTTGTGAGCAAAGCGCGACTTTCGGCTCAATGCCAAAGCGCCGGACGTGGCGGGCAGCCCCGATGGCGATCTCGGCGATCTGTTCGGGGGTGGGGTGCAGATTCACTTGGGTGTCCGCGATGAACAGCGGTCCGTCTTCGAGAATCATCATCGACAAAGCGCCATGCGGGCGGAAACCGTCGCGGCCCAGCACTTGATTGACGTAGTTGAGGTGCCAGCCAAATTCGCCAAAGGTGCCGCAGATCAGGCTGTCGGCCTCTCCGCGGTGCACCATGACCGCGCCGATGGCGGTGGTGTTGGTGCGCATGATGGCGCGGGCGATGTCGGGGCTGACGCCGCGGCGGCACATCAGGCTGTGATAGGTCTCCCAATAGTCGCGGTAGCGCGGGTCGTTCTCGGGGTTCACCAGATCGACGTTTTGACCCAGTTGCAGGTTCAACCCGGCCTTTTCGATGCGCCGTTCGATCACTTCGGGGCGGCCAATCAAAATGGGCCGTTCCACCGTTTCTTCGATGATCGCTTGGGCGGCGCGCAGAACGCGTTCGTCCTCGCCCTCGGCAAAGACCAGACGGCGGGGGGAGGAGCGGGCGGATTCAAAAACCGGGCGCATAATCAGCGCCGATTTGAACACCGACCCGTCGAGTTTGCGTTTGTAGGCGTCGAGGTCTTCGATGGGCCGCGCCGCCACGCCCGTCTCCATCGCGGCCTTGGCCACGGCGGAAGAGACCACGCCAATGAGGCGCGGATCAAAGGGTTTCGGGATCAGGTATTCCGCGCCAAAGGTCAGCTGCTCGCCCTGATAGGCCGCTGCCGCCTCGGCACTTGTCGTGGCGCGGGCGAGGGCGGCGATACCGTCGATACAGGCGATCTTCATCTCGTCGTTGATCGTGGTCGCGCCCACATCCAGCGCACCGCGGAAGATGAAGGGGAAGCACAGCACGTTGTTGACCTGATTGGGAAAATCGCTGCGCCCTGTGGCGATGATCGCGTCCGGTGCCACGGCACGGGCCACATCGGGCAGGATTTCTGGCGTGGGGTTCGCCAGCGCGAAGATGATCGGGCGTTTGGCCATCTTCGCCACCATCTCGGGCGAGAGCACACCGGGACCGGAGAGGCCGAGGAAGAGGTCGGCCCCGTCGATCACATCATCCAGCGTGCGCAGGTCGGATTTCTGCGCATATTCGGCTTTGCTGGGGTTCATATCCTCGGTCCGGCCCTCATAGACCAGCCCGTTGATGTCGCAGAGCCAGACGTTCTCGCGCTTCACGCCGAGTTTCAGCAGCATGTTGAGGCAGGCGATGCCCGCCGCCCCGCCCCCGGTGGAGACGATCTTGATGTCCTCGAAACGTTTGCCCGCCACGTGCAGCGCGTTCTTGACCGCAGCGCCGACGACGATGGCGGTGCCGTGCTGGTCATCATGGAAAACGGGGATGTTCATGCGTTCGCGGCAGATCTTTTCGACCACGAAGCAGTCGGGCGCCTTGATGTCTTCGAGGTTGATCGCGCCAAAGCTCGGCTCCATCGCGCAGACGATCTCGGCCAGTTTCTCGGGGTCGGATTGATCAAGCTCGATGTCGAAACAGTCGATATTGGCGAATTTCTTGAAGAGCACGGCCTTGCCCTCCATCACCGGTTTCGAGGCCAGCGCGCCGATATTGCCCAGCCCCAACACCGCAGTGCCATTGGTGACCACGGCCACCAGATTGCCGCGCGAGGTATAGCGGGCGGCGGTGTCGGGGTCGTTCTTGATCTCGATACAAGCCTCGGCCACGCCGGGCGAATAGGCGCGCGCCAGATCGCGGCCATTGGCCAGCGGTTTGGTCGCGCGGATCTCCAGTTTCCCGGGCCGGGGGTGTTCGTGGTAATCCAATGCAGCTTGGCGCAGGTTGGGGGTGTCGGACATCGTTTATGCTTCTCCCGAATAATGGTTTAGCGTTAAACTAATTTTCGCGCGCAAGCAAAGCGGCATTTGGGTGGGTCTGTTTTCGCGGCGGGTGGCTTTGCCCCAGCGTCGCCCTTGCGGGCCATTTTACGCAGGCTTTATGAGGCGATTGAGGTGACATGTGGTTTTGCATCGCACAGGGCGGGGCAATTTTCTATAGTCCGAGAAAAGGGAGAGCCTAATGACTGATTTGCGCGACGCGGCTGTGCTGGTGCGGGAAAACGCCCATGCGCCCTATTCGAATTTCAAGGTCGGCGCGGCGATCCGCACCGCGTCGGGCGCGGTGTTCAGCGGCTGCAATGTCGAGAACGTCGCCTACCCGCAGGGGACCTGCGCCGAAGCCGGGGCGATTGCCGCCATGGTCGCGGCGGGCGAGCGTGAGATCGCCGAGGTCTATGTCGTAGCGGGCAGCGATATGCCGGTGACGCCCTGCGGCGGTTGCCGCCAGAAACTGGCGGAATTCTCGGGCGGGGATGTATCCGTGACCATGGCCACCGTGGCGGGCAAGGAACAGCAGACCACCATGGGCGAGTTGCTGCCGGGGGCCTTTGGCGCTGCCCATATGCAGGGTTAACCGCATGAGCGCGCGGGACATTCTGGCGCGGCTGCGCCATGGTGAGGCATTGGATGCAGAAGCGCTGACTTGGATGGCCGGGGCGCTGGCCGATGGCCGTGTCAGCGACGCGCAGGCCGGGGCCTTTGCCATGGGCATCTGCCTTAATGGCTTGGACCAGCCGGGCCGCGTGGCTCTGACCCTTGCGATGCGCGATTCGGGGCAGGTGTTGGACTGGGACTTGGACGGTCCCGTGCTCGACAAACACTCCACCGGCGGCGTGGGCGATTGCGTGTCGCTGATCCTTGCCCCGGCGCTGGCCGCCTGCGGGGCCTATGTGCCGATGATCTCGGGCCGGGGCTTGGGGCACACGGGCGGCACGCTGGATAAGCTAGAGGCGATCCCCGGCGTTAGCACGCAGTTGGAAGAGGCGAAGTTTCGCGCGGTCGTGCGGGACGTGGGCTGCGCCATCGTCAGCGCCAGCGGCGACATCGCCCCGGCGGACCGGCGGCTTTATGCTGTGCGGGACGTGACCTCGACTGTGGATTCGCTCGACCTGATCACCGCCTCGATCCTGTCGAAAAAGCTCGCCGCCGGGCTGGATGGGCTGGTGCTCGACGTGAAGGTCGGCTCGGGCGCTTTCATGAAGGAACTGTCGCAGGCGCGTGCCTTGGCCGAAGCGCTGAGCGGCACCGCCACGGCGGCGGGCTGCCCGACGACGGCGGTGATCAGCGATATGAACCAGCCGCTGGTGCCGAGCCTTGGCAACGCGCTGGAAGTGGCCGAGGTGATGCGGGTGCTGACCGGGGCGGTGACGGGGCCGATCCTTGACGTGACGTCTGAATTGGGCGGCGGGCTTCTTGCCAATGGCGGTCTGGCCGCGACGGCTGAGGCGGGTGCCGACGCCCTGCGCGCGGTGGTCGCCGATGGCCGCGCGTTGGAGCGTTTCTCCCGAATGCTCAGCGCCATGGGCGCACCTGCCGATTTCGCCGAGAACTGGGGGCGCATCCTGCCCAAAGCCCCTGTGATCCGAGCGGTCCCCGCGCCGCGCGGCGGCTACGTTAGCGCGATCGACGGCGCGGCACTCGGCATGGCGGTGGTCAATCTCGGCGGAGGCCGGGTGGTCGAGGCAGACCAGATCGACCCGGCAGTAGGCCTGTCGGAAGTGCTGCGCTTGGGCGATGAGGTCCGTGCGGGCCAGCCCTTGGCACTGATCCATGCGGCGGGGGACGCGGCGGCGGATGCGGCAGAGGCGGCGGTTCTGGCGGCGATCACGCTTGGTGACAGGGCGGTTGAAACGCCGGATTTGATCTTGGAAAGGATCGGCTGATGGGACGTGCATTCTTGGTCGTGATCGACTCCGTGGGCATCGGCGGCGCGCCGGACGCGGGGGATTTCTTTAACGGCGATCTGCCGGACACCGGGGCCAATACGCTGAGCCATATCGCGCAGGCCTGTGCCGCGGGAAAGGCCGAAGAGGGGCGGAGCGGAGCGCTTGCGCTGCCCAATCTCGACCGGCTCGGGCTGGGCGCGGCGCTGACGCTGGCCAGCGGGATGGAGGCGCCGGGTCTGGGTGCTGCGCCCGAAGGACGCTGGGGGGCTGCGACGGAGGTTTCGCAGGGCAAAGACACCCCCTCCGGCCATTGGGAATTGGCGGGGTTGCCGGTGCCGTGGGCCTGGCATTACTTCCCGGATAAGACGCCGGCCTTTCCCGAAGACCTGACCGCAGAGGTCGCCCGACTGGCGGGCACCGATGGCATTTTGGGCAATTGTCATGCCTCCGGTACGGCGATCATCGAACGGCTGGGGGCAGCGCATTGCGAAAGCGGCTGGCCGATCTGCTATACCTCCGCCGACAGTGTTTTTCAGATCGCCGCCCATGAAGAGACCTTTGGCCTCGACCGTTTGCTGAAGCTTTGCGAAGACATCGCACCGCGCCTGCATGAGATGAAGGTGGGCCGTGTCATCGCGCGGCCCTTCACCGGCGAACCGGGCGCATTCCAGCGCACCGCGAACCGGCGCGACTATGCCATCACCCCGCCCAAACCGGTGCTGACCAATTGGGTGCAAAACGCCGGGGGGCGGGTCTATGCGGTGGGCAAGATCGGCGACATTTTCACCATGCAGGGCATCGACGAGCTGCGCAAAGGGCCGGATGCCAAGCTGATGGACCATCTGCATGATCTGGTGGATAAGGCCGAAGACGGCAGCCTGACCTTTGCCAATTTCGTGGAGTTCGACAGCCTTTATGGTCACCGCCGCGATGTGTCGGGCTATGCCCGCGCACTGGAATGGTTCGACACCGAGATTGGCAAGGTCATCGCCGCGCTGCGGGACGGTGACATGCTGGTCGTGACGGCGGATCATGGCAATGATCCCACTTGGGCGGGCAGCGATCACACCCGCGAAAGGGTGCCGGTGCTGGTCGCCGGAACCGGGGCAGGGGAGCTGAGGCAGATCGGCTTTACCGATGTCGCAGTCCTCGTCGCCGGGCATCTGGGGGTAAAGGTGCCAGCCTAGCCGCGCAGCCTTTGCTTGCGAGCGGGGCGCTTGTGCGGCTAGAAGCGAGGCAAATAAAGGAGCCTGCCGCATGACCGATACCCCCAATCATCTGACGATCGTCGACCATCCGCTGGTGCAGCACAAGCTGACCATCATGCGCGACAAGGACACGCCCACAGCAGTGTTCCGGCAATTGCTGCGTGAGATCAGCCAGTTGCTGGCATATGAGGTCACGCGCGGCCTGCCGATGACGACCAAACGCATCGAAACCCCGATGCAAGAGATGGACGCGCCGACGCTCGATGGCAAAAAGCTTGCGCTGATCTCGATCCTGCGGGCGGGCAATGGTCTGATGGACGGGGTGTTGGAGCTGATCCCCTCGGCCCGGGTCGGTTTTGTCGGTCTGTATCGTGACGAAGAGACACTGCAGCCGGTGCAATATTACTTCAAGGTGCCCGAAGGGCTGGATGATCGTCTGGTGATCGCTGTGGACCCGATGCTCGCCACCGGCAACTCCTCGGTCGCGGCGATTGATCTGCTGAAACAGGCGGGCGCCACCAATATCATTTTCCTCTGCTTGCTCGCCTCGCCCGAAGGCGTGGCCACGATGAAGGAAGCCCATCCCGATGTGCGCATCGTTACGGCCTCGCTGGACGAAGCGCTGAACGAGAAGGGCTATATCATTCCGGGTCTCGGCGACGCGGGCGACCGGATGTTTGGCACCAAGTGATCGGGTAAGATCAGCAATTTAGCGCGCGGTGCTTTACTCAGGCCGCGCGCTGATGCATCGTTCTACCAGATAGTGTGGGGGCATTAGATGACATTTACAAAAAGTATTGCCATGGCAGTGATCGTGGCCGCTTTGGGCGTCGGCGGATCGCAGACGCAGGCACAAGACAGCCGCAGCCAGCCAGCCGAATTTCCGCCGTCCTCTTACAAGGGCAAGCAATATGTAGACAGCGCGGGATGTGTGTTCATCCGCGCAGGGATCGATGGCAATGTGTCATGGGTGCCGCGCATGAGCCGGGCACGGGATCAGGTCTGTGGGTTCCAGCCCACCAATGGCGTTCAAGTAGCAGCGGCCTCGGCGGCCAAAGCTGCCGAAACGGTTCCAGCCAGCGCCGCGCCGCCATCGGCCGAGCCGACCCGCGTTGCCGAAGCCTCTGCCGCCCCAGGAAAGACGCGCAAAGCGCCGGTCGCCCGCCCCGCACCGCAAAAAGTGGTCCGCCGTGTGGCCCCCGCACCAATCCGAACAGCCGCGCCCAAGGTCGTGCGTCAAACCGCGCCGCGCCCTGTGCCTGTGGTGCCAAGCAAACCCGTGGCTCTGGCCGCGCCAGCGCCAACTGGGTTTGCCACTGCGTGTCCTGCGGCATCGCCTTTGTCGCAGCGCTATATGCGGCGCGGCGATGGGTATACTGTGCGCTGTGGCCCGCAGGCCGAGCCTATTACGGGCCGTCTTGCTCCCTCTGGCCCGCAGCGCGCTACGGCGCCGCAGCCCTACCGCAGTGCAGGTATGATGCCGGGTGTTGCAGGCGCTCCGGCGCGGATTGTCGCGCCTCGTGTGGTTGCTGCACCGGTTCCAAGCGCACCGCCCGTCAAAGCCGTGAGCGCAAGAACGCGTATCGTGCCTAAACATGTGGCGATCAACCGTCAGAACACCACCAACGTGAAAGTGCCGCATGGCTACAAGAAAGTTTGGGAAGACGATCGCCTGAACCCGCACCGCGCCGAGCAGACCTTGAATGGCCGTGCAGACATGTTGCTGATCTGGACCCAGACGGTGCCGCGCCGTTTGGTGAATAAGGCGACCGGGGAAGACGTGACCGCTAAAGTGCCGCTGATCTACCCCTACCTCGACATTGAAACTCAGCGTCGGAAACTCGGGGTGGTCAAAATCGTGGAGCGCGACGGGCAGGTGGTCAAACGGGTTATCCGCTACCGCAATGCCGCGCCGGTTCATCGTGATGCACGCCCGGTTAAGGCCAAGCCGGTCTATTCCAGCCGCTCGGCCTCGGCCACGCAAACGACCTCTAAGGCGGGATACGTTCAGGTTGGTGTCTTTGGTAGCCCCGCCAACGCACAGCGCGCCGCGCGTGAGATTTCAGGCATGGGATTGCCCGCCCGCATTGGCAAGCAGACGCGGGGCGGCAAGACCTACCACAGCGTTCAGGCCGGTCCCATCGCGGGCGGGTCGGTTCAATCAGCGGTTAGCCAACTGCGCCGCGCGGGCTACCGGGATGCCTACCTGCGCCGCTGAGCGAATTGAAATGAGGACAAAAGGCCAGCCGCGGCATTGCTCGGCTGGCCTTTTTTGTGGGTCTGTTAAAGTTTCTTATCCGCCGCAGATATTTTGCAGCCGCAGCCAATCAGCGTCTGACAGAAGTGGTGCGGTAAGCTTGCCGTTCATCGGGTCGCCTTCGATCAGGGGCAGGGTGGTTTCGCCAGTGATGTCACGCGCGTAAGCATAGGGTTTGCTGCGCAGCTCTGCCTTGGCAAAACGCGCCAGCTGTGTGTCGACCTGCGGGGTCGCGGACGGGCGCAGCAGCAATTGTTCGGCGTAGGCGTCAAGCGCCTCGGAAGAGATATCGCCGGTGGTCAGCAGGCGGAAATTTTCGCGCAGGCCGACGGCTTCGAGCAGGGCGCGCAGCGGGTCATGTTCCATCCGCGCGACATCTTCGGTCAGCACATAGCCTGCGGCAACATCGGGTTCTTCGTGATCCTCTAGCACCGCACGATCAAGCACGATAAGGCGTCCGGGCAGATGTAGGCTGGCGCGGGTCATATCAGGTAGGATCGCCACGCGCCCAACGTCCAAACGGTTCGATAGCCGTGTTAATGCGGCACTGCCCCCGGCGCTTTCGCAGGCTGGGCCAGAGACCCGTTCGAGCCGTTTCAGCAGCGCGGTTCCAAGCGAGGCGCGTTTTACATCCGGCACGACTTTGATCGCATGATCGCGCAGCGCGCCGGGCATCCAAAACAACGCGAGTGCTGCCACCACGGCCATCGATGCCACCATGCCCACCCAACGCAAGCGGCCCGGTTTTGGACGGCTGCGGTTGATCGCGCGGCGCAGCTTTTCGATCGCTTCGATCATGTCGGTTTCGTTGTCGGGCAGCTCCAGCGTTTCGCCCGGATCACCGTCAGGATGATAGAGCGCAGGCAGTTGGCCCGTGTTGGCCCGTTCAATCGCCGCCAGCGACCAATGGGTGAGCGCTTGATCCTTGAGATCGCTAATCACCAGCGTCGCATCGCCGATAGAGACGATCACCTCGCGCCGCTGCGCATCGGGCGTGGCGCGCCAAAGGCCCGTCGCTTCGAGCCGGGCGTATTTTGTCAAGGCGGTCATGGGGTTCTGCTGCGGGCCTGTCAGTTTTCGCCACTCTACCACGCGCTGCGGGATCAGCAATGGGAGGTGACATAATGCGCGCGCGTTAGAGTGTTGCAGCCCGCTTGCGCAGTTCGAATTTCTGGATTTTCCCGGTGGAGGTTTTGGGTAAGTCGTCAAAGATTACGCGTTTTGGGGTTTTGAACCCGGCAAGCCGCTCGCGGGTGAAGGCAATTAACGCGTCTTCGGTGGCGTCCGCCCCGGGCTTTAATTCAACAAAGGCGCAAGGGACTTCGCCCCATTTGTCATCCGGCTGGGCCACAACGGCGGCAAGATTGACCGCCTCATGCCCCATCAACACGCCCTCGACCTCAACGCTCGAGATATTTTCTCCGCCTGAGATGATGATGTCTTTGGCGCGGTCGGCGATCTGGATGTAACCGTCTGGGTGCTGCACCGCGATATCGCCGGAATGGAAGTACCCGCCCGCGAAGGCTTCGGCGGTGGCCTCGGGGTTCTTGAGGTAGCCTTTCATCACCGCATTGCCGCGGATCATAATCTCGCCCTGCGATTTGCCATCGCACGGGGTCTGGGCCATCTGAGGGTCAGTGACGGTGATGTCTTCCATCATCGGCATGGGGATGCCTTGGCGCGCTTTGATCGCGGCGCGTTCGCTTTCTGACAGCGCGTCCCAATCCCCTTGCCAGAGGCATTCCGTGACATGGCCGAAGGTTTCGGTCAGCCCGTAGACCTGTGTGACGTTGAAGCCGAGCTTTTCGATCTTCGACAGGGTCGCGGGGGCAGGGGGCGCGCCAGCGGTGAAGACCTCGACAGTGTGATCGAAAGCGCGGCGGTCTTGTGCGGCGGCATTGATCAACATGTTCAGCACGATCGGCGCACCGCCGAAATGGGTGACGCCGTGATCGGCAATGGCGTCATAGATCGCACCCGCCGTGATGTCGCGGCAGCAAACCAGTGTGCCGCCCAGTAGAGGCATCATCCATGTGTGGTTCCAGCCGTTGCAGTGAAACAGCGGCACGATCTGCATAAAGACCGGGCGCAGCACCATTTGCCAACTCACCACCGTGCCCATGGTCATCAGGTAAGCGCCACGGTGGTGATAGACCACGCCCTTGGGCCGCCCCGTGGTGCCAGAGGTATAGTTTAGCGCAAGGCTTTCCCATTCGTCTTGTGGCATGAGCCAATCAAAGGCCGGATCGGCCTCTGCCAGCATGTCTTCGTAAAGCGGATGCCGCGTGGTTGCGGGATGCCCTGCTGCAGCGTCAGGCACTTCGATAATCGCGGGGGGCGTGCCCTCCATCTGGGCGCAGGCGGTTTCGGCAAGGTCGATGAATTCGCTGTCGACCAGCAGCACCGCCGCACCGCCATGATCAAGGATGTAGGAAACCGTTCCGGCATCAAGACGGATGTTGATGGTGTTCAGCACCGCACCACAGGCAGGCACGCCAAAATGCGCTTCGGCCTGTGCGGGCAGGTTGGGAATTAACGTGGCCACTACATCGCCCGGTGTGACGCCCATCTTGGCAAGAGCCGAAGCCAGCCGGGTACAGCGCTCATGGTACTGCGCATAGTTTACCCGGTGATCGCCATGGATCACCGCTGTCTGATGGGCAAAGACCTGCGCCGCGCGGCGTAGATGTGACAAAGGCGACAGCGGTACATAATTTGCCGCGCATTTTTCAAGCCCGCGCTCATCCGTCATCCACCCCATGCGACCCCTCCCAAGGCATTGGTTGCGATTTGGGGTTGAGTATTGCTGTCAGGACGTGACTTTGAAAAGAGGGCAGGAAGTGAAAAGGAGGGCAGATGCAAGACGCAGCGGTGAAATCGGGGCTGGCAGCGCTTTGCGCGGTGAGCGGTATGGCGGCTTTGGGGCTGACGGATAATTTCGTCCCCTTCATTACTGAGCGCGGTTCGCTTTGGCAGTTTCATTTCGTGCGCGGTGTCATGGCCGTGGCCTTTCTGATGGTGCTGGCGGTCTTGGGTTTCGGCATTCTCCGGCCCCGGCGGTTCTGGGCTGTGGCGGGGCGTAGCCTGTTTCAGGCCGGTGCCATGTTGATATATTTCGGCTGTCTGGCATTCCTGCCCATCGGGGTGGTGGTGGCAGGGCTCTTCACCTCGCCGCTCTTCGTGCTGATGATCTCGGCCCTGTTTCAAGGCAAGCGCGTCGGCCCGTGGCGGTGGGGCGCGGTAGTCGTCGGCTTTGCCGGGGCGTTGATGGTGATCCGCCCCAACCCAAGCGATCTGGATCCCATCGCCTTTCTGCCCCTGCTGGCCGGGGGGCTTTATGCGATTGGTGCCGTAGCCACGCGGGCGTGGTGCGAGGGCGAAAGTACGATGGTCATGACCGCAGGGTTCTTTGGAATGTTGGCGGTGATGGGTGCGATTGGCGTTCTGCTGCTGCCGGGGGCAGAGGTGACGGGGGCCGAAGGCTTTGTCAGTCGCACATGGGGCCCACTTGACGGGCCAATGTGGTTCTGGATCGCGGTGCAGGCGGCGGGGTCCTTGGTGGGGATCGGGCTCTTGGTGCGCGGCTACCAATTGGGCGAGGCCGGTCATGTGGCGATTTTTGAGTATTCGCTGCTGATCTTCGCCAGTTTCTGGGCCTATGTCCTTTGGGATCAGCAGGTACCGCCGCTGGCCTTTGCGGGCATGGCGTTGATTGCACTGGCGGGGGCGGTGATCGCCCTGCGCAGCGAAGAGCCGTCTACCTTGCGCGCGCCGGAGGCGGTGGAGTGATCATCAGCCGGGGCCGAAGCTATGTCTTTGTGCATATCCCCAAGACCGGGGGCACCTCGCTGGCGCTGGCGCTAGAGGGGCGGGCGATGAAGGACGATCTGATGCTGGGCGACACGCCAAAAGCGCTAAAGCGACGGCGGCGGTTGCAGAGGGTGCAAACGTCGGGGCGGCTATGGAAACATTCCACGCTTTCGGACATCGACAGGCTGGTGTCGGCGGATGAACTGGACGGGTTGTTTTGCTTCACGTTGGTGCGCAACCCGTGGGACCGGGTGGCGAGCTATTATCGCTGGCTGCGCAGGCAGGGGTTTGATCATCCGGCGGTGGGGCTGGCCAAGGCCACGGATTTCGCAGGGTTTCTGCTGCATCCGCAGACGCAGGCGAGTTTACGGGCGTGGCCCGCGCGGCGGTATATGAAGGATGCGGCAGGTCGCGAGCGGTGCGACCTTTATATTCGGTTGGAGCATTTTGCTAAGGATGCGCAGCCGTTGTTTGAGCACTTGGGGTTCGCGCTGGAATTGCCGCTGGTGAATGCCTCAGAAGGGGCGGTAGCCTATACGCCTGAGTTGCGCGACGTGGTGGCAGATATCTGCGCCGAGGACATCGCGCGGTTTGGCTACGCTTACCAAGGGCACTAGGCCCGGGACAAGCCGCAGGCGTCAGGCCATCGCCTGCCCGCCCCCGGGTAGGCGATTTGGTGAGGCTGGGTGCGACAGTGAAAGCGCACATTATGGTTGAGATATAAAGTGGTATAAGGCCCCGTCGGGTCGCCGACCCGAGGGCAGGCGATGGCCCGCGTGGCAATAAAAAAGGGGCGCCGAAGCGCCCCTTTCCCTTACGCCGCCTTGGCGTCCGGGTTGAACCGACCGTAAAAACTCTGGTTCTTCTGTGCCATCTCGCGCAGAAGTTCAGGGCAAGCAAACCGCTCACCAAACTTTTCGGTCAACTGATCACAGCGCTCCGCCGCATAGGGCGCGCCGATCATATCAAGCCAGCTCAGCGGGCCACCGGACCAAGGCGCAAAGCCCCAGCCAAGGATCGCGCCGACGTCACCCTCGCGGATGTCCATCAACACGCCTTCTTCCAGCGCGCGCACGGCTTCCAAGGTCTGCGAGAACAGCAAACGGTGCTGCACTTCGATCAGATCGGGCTGTTCCTCGGCCACGGGGTACTCATCCCCCATGCCCTGCCACAGACCCTCGCGCTTGCCCTTAGCGTCATAGCTGTAGAAACCGGCGTTGGCCTTGCGGCCCAGACGGCCCTCGGCCTCCATCCAGAAAACCAGCGGGTCGATATCGTCGTTGGGATAGTCTGCCCCCATCGCCGCCTTGGTCGCCCGGGCGATCTTGGCGCCCAGGTCGATCGAGGTCTCATCCATCAACTGCAGCGGGCCGAGCGGCATGCCGACGAGTTTCGCTGCATTCTCGATCAGCGCAGGCTCGACACCCTCCTGCACCATCCGCACACCTTCGTTGATGTAGGGAATAATGCAGCGGTTGGCATAGAAGAAGCGCGCGTCGTTGACCACGATCGGCGTCTTGCGGATCTGGCGCACGTAGTCGAGCGCCTTGGCCACGGCCCGGTCGCCGGTTTCCTTGCCTTTAATGATCTCCACCAGCAGCATCTTCTCAACGGGCGAGAAGAAGTGAATGCCGATGAACTGCTCCTGACGGCTCGACGCCTTCGCCAGATCGGTGATGGGCAGGGTCGAGGTGTTGGAGGCAAAGATGCAATCCTCGGGGATCACCGCTTCGACCTTCTGGGTCATCTCGGCCTTGACCTTGGGGTCTTCAAAGACCGCCTCGATGATCAGGTCGCAGCCCTTCAGCGCGTCCAGATCGGTGGTCGCAGTGATCAGGTTCAGCGCGGCCTCTTTCTTCTCCTCCGTCGATTTCTTCCGGGCGATGCCCTTGTCGAAATAGCTCGCGGAATAGGCCTTGCCCTTGTCGGCGGCTTCCTGCGTCTGGTCGATCAGCACAACCTCAATGCCCGCCTGCACCGAAACCAAGGTGATGCCCGCACCCATCATGCCTGCACCCAGAACGCCCAGCTTCCTGACACGCTGGTCCGGCACGCCTTCGGGGCGCACGGCACCTTTCTCAAGCGCTTCTTTGTTGAGGAAAAGCGAGCGGATCATATTGCCTGAGGAGGGGTTCATCAGCACATTGGTGAACCAGCGCGCCTCGATTTTCAGAGCCGTGTCGAAAGGCACCAGCGCGCCTTCATAGACTGCCGAAAGCAGTGCTTTGGCCGCAGGATAGACACCCTGTGTCTTGCCGTTGACCATCGCATTGGCGCCGACGAAGGTCATGAAACCCGCCGGATGATAAGGCGCGCCACCGGGCATTTTATAACCCTTAGCATCCCACGGCTTCACCAGATCGGCATCCTTGGCGTTCAGCACCCAGTCGCGCGCTGCGGCCATCGGGTCTTCGCTGACCTCATCAACGATCCCAGCCTTTTGCGCGGCGGCAGGGGCGACCATTTTGCCTTCCAAGAGGAAGGGCGAGGCCGCCATGGCACCTAGCTTGCGCACCATCCGCGTGGTGCCACCGGCCCCGGGGAAGATGCCCACAAGGATTTCCGGCAGGCCGATCCGCGCCTTGGGGTTGTCCGCCGCAAAGGTGCGATGCGTCGCCAGCGGCAGTTCCAAACCAATGCCCGCGGCGGTGCCGGGGATCACACAAGCCACGGGCTTGCCGCCCTTGTTGGTCTTGGGGTCCATGCCCGCGCGCTCGATCTTGCGCAGCAGAGCGTGCATCTGCATCGTGCCCTCGAACAGACCCTTGGCCGGATCGTCGCCTGCGTCTTCCTTCATCTTGGCCAGCAGGTTCAGGTCCATCCCTCCGGCAAATGACCCTTCCTTGCCCGAGGTGATCACGATGCCCTTCACGGCGTCATCGGCCAGCGCGTCTTCGATATGCTTTTCCAGATCGCGCAGCCCGTCAAAGGACATCACGTTCATGCTTTTGCCCGGCACGTCCCATGTGATCGTGGCGATGCCGTCGGCGTCTTTGTTCAAAGTAAAATCGGTCATTCTCTTGCTCCCTTACGCGGCTTACACGCGCTCGATGATGGTGGC
This sequence comes from Sulfitobacter sp. SH24, assembly GCF_965641895.1. Classification (NCBI taxonomy): domain Bacteria; kingdom Pseudomonadati; phylum Pseudomonadota; class Alphaproteobacteria; order Rhodobacterales; family Roseobacteraceae; genus Sulfitobacter; species Sulfitobacter sp. SH24. The sequence continues at coordinate 2,694,565 of NZ_OZ282575.1, read as the reverse complement.
GGCACCCATGCCGGAGGCGATGCAGAGCGTGGCGAGCCCCACTTCCTTGTCGGCGCGCTCCATCTCATCGAGCAGAATGCCGATGATCATCGCCCCGGTGGCGCCGAGCGGGTGGCCCATAGCGATGCCGCCGCCGTTTACGTTCACCTTGCTGTCGTCCACATCAAAGGCCTGCATGAAGCGCAGGACCACGGCGGCAAAGGCTTCGTTGACCTCAAACAGATCGATGTCGCCGATGGTCATGCCGTTGTCCTTAAGGATCTTCTCGGTCACTGGAACGGGACCGGTTAGCATGATGGTGGGATCGGTGCCGATCTTGGCGGTGGCGCGGATGCGGGCGCGGGGCTTCAGCCCGTGCTGCTCGCCGAACTCCTTGTTACCGATCAGGACTGCGGCGGCGCCGTCGACGATGCCCGACGAGTTGCCCGCGTGGTGGATGTGGTTGATCCGCTCCAGATGGGGATATTTCATCAGCGCGACCTTGTCGAAGCCGGGCATGACCTCACCCATCTGCTGGAACGCCGGGTTCAGGCCGCCAAGCGACTGCATGTCGGTCTGCGGGCGCATGTATTCGTCACGATCAAGGATCGCGAGGCCGTTCTGGTCGCGCACGGTGATCACGGATTTGTCAAAGCGGCCTTCTTCCCAAGCCCGCGCCGCGCGCTGCTGGGACCGCATGGCCAGTTGGTCGGCCTCGTCACGGGTGAAACCGAACTCGGTGGCAATGATATCGGCCGAAATACCCTGCGGGACGAAGTACTTTTCCATCGCCAGCGTCGGGTCCACGGCAATCGCAGCGCCATCGGCCCCCATCGCCACACGGCCCATCATCTCGACACCGCCGGCGATATAGCCATTGCCCGCGCCGCCTTTGACTTGGTTGGCGGCCAAGTTCACGGCCTCCATTCCGCTCGCACAGAAACGGTTGATCGCAAGGCCGGGGATGCGCTCGTCCAGGTCGGACGCCAGCACCGCCGAGCGCGCCAGACAGCCGCCCTGTTCCATGACTTGGGTCACGTTGCCCCAAATCACATCCTCAACGGCGTGACCTTCCAGATTGTTGCGCTCTTTCAGGGCATTCAGGGTCAATGCCGACAGCCGCAGCGAGGTGACCTCGTGCAAAGCGCCGTCCTTGCGGCCCTTGCCGCGGGGGGTGCGCAGGGCGTCGTAGATGTAAACGTCTTGGGTCATGTTCATGTCCTCTGGGATCAAGCGCGGTCAGCAGGGCTGCCGGGCATCAGGTCGTATGGGGCTTTCCAGCCCGGTGTTTCGCTCAGACGCGTGAGCCACGCGTCGATATGGGGCCAGTCGCTGCGGTCAAAGCCAAAGGGCTCGGGGTAATAGAGATACCCACAGCAGCTTAGGTCCGCGTTTGTTAGGTCGTCGCCCACAATCCAATCGCGGCTGTCGAGATGGTCGTTCAGCACGGCGTAGGCCGCTTTGAGCCGGCCTTGGTTGAACCCAATGACTTCGGCGGGCCGTTTGTCTTCGGGCAAGAAGTTCATCAAGAAACGGGTCATCCCTGCAACGGAGCTGAGCTTGTGGTTATCCCATAGCACCCACCGCAGGATTTCACGGCGTTCCGTCGCGTCGCGGCCGCCGAATTTGCCTGACTTTTCCGCCACGTAATCCTGAATGACACCCGATTGCGTGAGCCGCAGATCACCGTCGATCATCACCGGCGCTTCGCCCATATTGTTGATCTGTTCGCGGTAGTCCGGCTGCCGCGTCTGGCCGCCGAAGAAGTCGACCTTCACCGGCTCCCAGTCCAGACCCGAAAGTTCAAGCGCAAGCGCCGCCTTATAGGCGTTGCCGGATTCGCCAAAGCAATAAAGTTGAATGGTCACGTGTCACTCCTCCTCAAATGTCATCGCCCGCTGCACCTTCGGACGGTATTTGTAAAAGGATGAAGGGGGGCAGAGTGGGCCTTATCTTCATCCTTTCTTAAATACCTCTGCGCTGCGCTTTCGGCACGCGCGCGGTCAAAGGCTGCGCGCGATCAGTTCCTTCATGATTTCATTGGTGCCACCATAGATCCGTTGCACCCGCGCGTCGGCCCACATTTCACCGACGGCATATTCTTGCATGAAGCCGTAGCCGCCGTGCAGTTGCAAACAGGCATCGAGCACTTCGCCTTGGGTGTCGGTGAGCCAGTATTTCTGCATCGCGGCCTTATCGACGGTCAACTCGCCGCGCAGGTGTTCGCTGATGCATTCGTCGAGGAAAGCACGCGATACGGCAGTCTTGGTTTTCACTTCGGCCAGTTGAAAGCGGGTGTTCTGAAACTGTGTCAGCGGGCCGCCGAAGGCTTCGCGTTCTTTGCAGTATTGAATCGTGCGCGCTACTGCACCTTCCATGGCGCCGACCGCACCGCAGCCGATGATCAGGCGCTCTTGCGGGAGTTGTTGCATCATCTGGTAGAAGCCTTGGCCTTCGTCTTGGCCGAGGATGTTTTCTGGTGGAATTTCGACATTGTCGAAGAACAGTTCCGAGGTGTCGGCGGCGTGAAGGCCGATCTTGTCAAGGTTGCGGCCGCGCTGGAAACCCTGCGCGCCGTCGGTTTCGACGACAACGAGCGAGACGCCTTTGGAGCCTTCCTTGGGGTCGGTCTTGGCCGCGACGATAATCAGATTGGCGTGCTGGCCGTTGGTGATGAAGGTCTTTTGGCCCGACAGCTTATAGGCGTTGCCGTCGCGGATCGCCTTGGTTTTGATGCGCTGCACGTCCGATCCGGTGGAGGGTTCGGTCATCGCCAGCGCGCCGACCAGCTCGCCCGAGACCATCTTGGGCAGCCAGCGTTTCTTCTGGTCTTCGGTGCCATAGGCGAGGATGTAATGCGCCACGATGCCCGAGTGGATGCCGTGGCCCCAAGAGGCGAGGTTGGCGCGCGAGCCTTCGATCAGGATGGCGGCTTCGTGGCCGAAATCACCGCCGGCACCGCCGTATTCTTCGGGCACCGAGGGGCAGAGCAGGCCGAGTTCACCCGCCTGTGCCCAAGTCTCGCGGTCCATCTGACCTTGCTTGCGCCATTTCTCGAACTTGGGCGCCCATTCGGCGTTGATGAACTGCGCCGTCATATCGGCGATCATCTGGTGTTCGTCGGTCATCCAACTGGATGTCTTGCCTTGCGTCATCCGCCCCTCCCCAGGGTTCAGCGTTTGCGGCTTTCCAGTTCGGCATTGAACAGGCGTAGCCGCGCGGTCAGGTTTTCTTCGTTCATGACCGAGTTGAAATTCTCGAACAGGAATGACAGTGCTTCCCCTTCATCGAGACCTGCATCCGTGCTGAACTTCTTGAGCCTGCGGTAGCCTTCTTCGGTCATGGCGACGGGGAAGCGGCGGGTCAGGCGGAAGCGTTTGGGCATGGTCTCTCCGGGTGTTGGGCAGGGTGGGGGACAGGCCCCCACCACCCGTTTTAGAAGTTTGCGGCCTCCAGCGCCATGACAGTATCCGCGCCCGATTGGATGCGGGTCAGGTGCAGCGCCGTGGCGGGCAGCTGCCGTGCCATATAGTAGCGCCCAGTGGCCAGCTTCGTCTCATAGAACGTGGCGTCGCCGCTGCCGTTCTTCAACGCCTCTTTCGCCGCCAGACCCATCTTGGCCCACATCAGGCCAAGGCAGACATGGCCGAACATGTGCATGAAGTCGTTGGAGCCTGCGAGCGCGTGGTTGGGGTTCTTCATGCCGTTCTGCATGAAGTACATGCCCGCAAATTGCAGGTCTTTGCTGGCCGCCTTTAGCGGGTCGAGGAAGGCTGCGTCGAACTCGGCATCCTGACCGGCGTTGTCCTTGATGAAGCCTTTGACCAGATCGAAGAACGCCATCACATGCTTGCCGCCGTCCTGCGCCAGTTTGCGGCCCACGAGGTCGAGCGCCTGAACGCCGTTGGCGCCTTCGTAGATCTGCGCAATGCGGGCATCGCGGGTGAACTGGGACATGCCCCATTCTTCGATGTAGCCGTGGCCGCCGTAGACCTGCTGGGCCTTCACAGTCATGTCGTAGCCTTGGTCGGTCAGGAAGCCTTTGATGACGGGGGTCAGCAGCGAGACGAGGCCGTCGGCGTCTTTATCCTCGGCGCGGTGGGCGGCGTCGATCATGGTGGCACCCCAGAGGATGAAGGCACGGGCGGCTTCGACGAAGCTTTTCTGATCCATCAGCGAGCGGCGGATGTCGGGGTGGACGATCAGCGGGTCAGCCGCTTTTTCGGGCGCCTCGGCACCGGTCACGGCGCGGCCCTGCAGACGGTCATTGGCGTAGATCACGGCATTTTGGTAGGCGACTTCGGCCTGCGCCAAACCCTGCATGCCGACGCCGACGCGGGCTTCGTTCATCATGGTGAACATGGCGCGCATGCCCTTGTGCTCGGTCCCCAGCAGATAGCCGGTGGCACCGTCGTAGTTCATCACGCAGGTGGAGTTGCCGTGGATGCCCATCTTCTCTTCGATGGAGCCGACCGAGACGCCGTTGCGCTCACCCAAGGAGCCGTCTTCGTTCACCATGAATTTGGGCACGATGAAGAGCGACACGCCTTTGATGCCTTCGGGGCCGCCTTCGATCTTGGCCAGCACCAGATGGATGATGTTGTCGGCCATGTCGTGTTCACCCGAGGAGATGAAAATTTTCTGGCCGGAGATTTTGTAGCTGCCGTCGTCTTGGGGGGCCGCTTTGGTGCGCATCAGGCCCAGATCGGTGCCGCAATGCGGCTCGGTCAGGTTCATGGTGCCGGTCCATTCGCAGGAGACCATCTTGGGTAGGTAGGTGTCCTTCTGCGCGTCAGTGCCATGGGCAAGGATCGCCGAGGCCGCGCCGTGGGTCAGACCTTGGTACATGGTGAAGGCTTGGTTCGCCGCCGAGAACATCTCGCCCACGGCGGTGCCGAGGACATAGGGCATATTTTGCCCGCCGTATTCTTCGGGCATGTCGAGGCCCGTCCAGCCGCCTTCTTTCACTTTTTCAAAGGCTTCCTTGAACCCTTTGGGCGTATAGACCACGCCATTCTCCAAACGGCAGCCTTCTTTGTCGCCCACGGCGTTCAGCGGTGCCAGCACCTCAGAGGTCAGCTTGCCTGCTTCTTCTAGAATGGCGGAGGTGAAATCAGGCTCCAGATCTTCATAACCGGGGGTCTTGCTTTCGGTGACTTTCAGCACGTCATGCAGGACGAATTGCAGGTCTTTGGTGGGGGCTGTGTAGCTGGGCATCTAGGCTCTCCGGATGGTCTTTTTATGGATGTCGGAATTTATTCAGCGGCGCGGCGCGGTTGGTTCATGGAGGCGATCATCTTTTCCCCCCATTTCAACTGATCTTTAAGGTCTTCGATTGCTTCGTTCAGCTCTTCACGGCGCGATTCCAGATCGGCCAGCCGGGCGCGGGCCACGTCATAGGCGGCGGCGATTTGAGTCTGCTGTTGGTCGCCCATGTGGTACAGATCAAGCAACTGGCGGATTTCTTCGAGACTGAACCCAAAGCGTTTGCCGCGCAGGATTAGCTTAAGCCGGGCGCGATCGCTTTTGGTGAACAGACGTTTCTGACCTTCCCGCAGCGGGAAGAGCAGCTCTTTCGCTTCATAGAACCGCAGGGTGCGGGGGGTCACCTCATAGGCGTCGCACATCTGGCGGATGGTCAGTGTGTCGGCGGTCATCTCATCACTCTCCGATGGTCATTTCTGGACTTCAGGTGGGGACTGGCACTTTTGATACAATGGAAGCTGACGTTGACGTAAGCGATACGTTGCGTCACTTTACGGGCGAAGCATTTACAAGTGGGTTTGACAAAGGCGGCGGGGGCAGTGTTATCCGCACCACGGCGCTTGGGCATGGGAGTGGACGGGAGATGATAGACCTCAGTCAGCACAACCCCAAAACGCTGGATGAACTGGTTCACGGCTGCCACGAAGCAAAGACCGCCGCGACCCTACTGGCCTGCGGACTGGCCTACTACCAACTGCATGGGATCGATTTGGTAAGTTATCATGGTGATAGCGCAGGCGCGCCCGCGATCCTTTACCGCTTTGCGCCCACAGGTGCGGAAGAACCTCAATGGCATTCTCAGTTTCTGGATATTGAGAGACTGCGCGATAGCCCGCTGGGAGCCATGGTCCGAAAACAGGTGCTGCCGGTCTATTGGTATGACGTTGTCAGAGAGGCGCGTCTGACTCGCAGCGAGACGCTCTATATGGAAGGGCTTCTGCGGCGCCATCCAAATGGCGGCATTTCACTGAAGGTCCACGGTCCGGGTGGGGATTCTGCCGTGGTGGGCTTGGGGTTTGCCGCTAAACAGGCGCGACTATCGCCGAGTGCGCTGTATAAGCTGCTTTGCGCCGCCCAGATCGCACATCTGCGCTATTGCGTATTGGCGGAAAGCCAATCGCCCCGTAATTTTGGGCTCTCCCCGCGCGAGGTTGAGGTATTGGAATGGATCGCCACCGGCAAAAGCAACGGTGTCATTGCCGAGATACTTGGGATTTCACCTCATACCGTCGACACGATTGTGCGGCGGATTTTCTCCAAACTTGATGTGAATGACCGCACCACTGCCGCCATTCGAGGCTTGGGGACGGGGTTGCTGCGGCGCCCGAAAGACGCGGCACCCTGAAGTAAGGGCATAACATGCCGCATTGTGGCGTGACTGCGTGACGTGACCCCGATGGGGGCAGCCTTTAAGTGCGGGCGCTTGACCTAAAAAGGTAAGAGGCATGTCAGAAAATCAAAATAATAAAGGCTCAGGCAACGGGGCCAAGAACGGTTCTGATGCGAAAACGCGTGCGCGTGTTGTCACCGACCTGAAAGCTGCGTCAGAAGCCATTGAGAATAGCGCATTTGATCTGGCCGGAGAGGCGAGCCCTGATACGGTGTCAGACCTCATCCGCATAGCTGCTGATCTGCAAATGATCATCGCAGAGCTATCGCAGCGCGGCAGCCACTGATCCGTCGAACGGGGGCGGGGGTTAACCTTTGCCCGGTTCGATTGCAGCAGCGGTGTCATCGCGTAGCTTTTGTAATTCGGTCATCGCCTCGTCGAGTTGTTGGCGCTGCTCGGCCAACTCTTCCAACTGCCCGTCAGCCATGGTGACCCAAGCCCGCATCTGCGCCTCGGTGCCCTCTTTTTCATAGATCAAAAGCCACTGACGGATGTCCTCTAACGCAAAGCCGAACTTGCGGCCCCGCAGGATTAGCTTCATCCGGGCGCGTTCGCGCGGGCCATAGAACCGAGAGCGCCCTTCGCGGTGCGGTTGCAGCAATTCGATATATTCGTAATAGCGCAACGTGCGTGGCGTCACGTCAAATGCCGCGCACATCTCTTTGAATGTCAGGCGTTCATCGTCCAAAGCATCTACTCCCTTCAGGCAAACTATGGTCACGCGCGGGGATGCGCAACAGGTGGTCTTGCCCTTTCGCCATCCCCCCATGATAAAGGTCGAAACCAGACGCAAAGGGGTGGGCTGCATGTCAGACAAGTTGAAAATGGCGCGACAGTTCATTCAGGCGCTGCCCCATTCCATGGCGCTTGGGATGGAGCTGCAGGAGCTGGGCGACGGCTCTGCCGAGATTACAATGCCCTATGACGACAAACTGGTGGGCGACCCTAAAACCGGGGTGATCAGCGGCGGGGCGGTCTCGGCCCTGATGGACACTTGCTGCGGGGCGGCGGTGATGAGCCACCCTAGCAACCCATCGGCCACCGCCACCATGGACCTGCGGATCGAATATCTGCGCGCGGCCACGCCGGGCCAAACGATCACCACCCGCGCGACCTGCTATCACGTCACTCGCTCGGTCGCCTTTGTGCGCGCCACGGCGACGGATGAGGACGCCGAGAACCTTGTCGCCACTGCCACCGGAACCTTCACCGTGGAGGGCCACAAATGACCAAACATCGCAAGCCAGAGCCGGTTCAGGTCGTCAAACAACGCCGTGACGGGGTGCTGCGCGCCATGGTCGAAGGCGTCCCCTATATCCGCTTTCTGGGCATCGAGTTTGAACGTCGCGGCGATGAGTTGACCGGCGTCATGCCTTTCTCAGAGCAGTTGATCGGCAACCCGATCCTGCCTGCGCTGCATGGCGGGGCGACGGCGGCGTTTCTTGAGGTTACGGCGATCGTTACCCTAAGCTGGGGACTGATCTGGGAGGATATGGAAAGCGGTGCGCTCGATTTAGACAGTCTGGATGCCGATCATCTGCCCCGGCTGCCCAAGACGATAGATTTTACCGTTGATTACCTGCGCTCGGGCCTGCCGCGTGATGCCTATGCGCGGGCGCGGATCAACCGGTCGGGGCGGCGCTATGCCAGCGTGCATGTCGAGGCGTGGCAGGACAACCGCGCCCGTATCTTCGCGCAGGCCACAGGCCACTTCCTGATGCCGCAACGGCGTGGCTGAAGCGGGCGCAGAGACAGAGCCGCTGACCGAGGCAGAGGTGCGCGCGGTAAAGCGCGGCACGCTGGCCGCACGCGATGTGGTGACACACCGCCGGGTGCTGAAGATTGCCCTGCCGATCGTGATTTCCAACGCCACCGTGCCCATCCTCGGCGCGGTTGATACCGGCGTTGTGGGGCAGCTAGGGGCAGCGGCACCAATCGGCGCTGTTGGGCTGGGTGCGATCATCCTCTCGGCGCTCTACTGGATTTTCGGCTTTCTGCGGATGGGCACCGTTGGGCTGACCGCGCAGGCGGCGGGCAATGGCGAAGAGGGCGAGGTCGCAGCGCTCCTCACGCGCGGTCTGCTGATCGGCGCGGGCGCGGGGCTGGTGCTCATGGCACTGCAATGGCCGCTCTTCTGGGCTTCCTTTCAGGTTGCCCCTGCCTCTGCCGAAGTTGAAGGGTTGGCACGGCAGTACATGGCGATCCGCATCTGGTCCGCCCCTGCCGCCATCTCGATCTATGCAATCACTGGCTGGCTCATTGCGCAGGAACGTAGCCGCGCTGTGCTGGTGCTGCAAATCTGGATGAACGGGCTGAACATTTTGCTGGACCTGTGGTTCGTGCTGGGCCTTGGCTGGGGTGTCGAGGGCGTGGCGATTGCCACCTTCCTCGCGGAATGGAGCGGGGCGGCCTTGGGGCTGTGGTTCTGCCGCGCCGCCTTTGCGCAACCTGCCTGGCGCGATTGGGTGCAGGTCTTTGACGGACCGCGCTGGACGCGCATGATGCGGGTGAATACCGACATCCTGATCCGCTCACTGCTGTTGCAGGCGATCTTTGTCTCCTTCCTCTTCATGGGGTCGGGCTTGGGGGATGTGACGCTGGCGGCCAATCAGGTGCTGCTGCAATTCCTGATGATCACCTCCTACGGGCTGGACGGTTTTGCCTTTGCCGCCGAGGCGATCATTGGCCGGGCTTACGGTGCGGGCCAGCGCGAGGTGTTGCGGCGCGGGGCAGTGCTGACCTCGGGTTGGGCGCTTCTTGTCAGTCTAGTGCTTGCCGTGGTTTTTGCCGCTTTCGGCGGGGCGATCATTGATCTGATGGCCAAAGCACCGCAGGTGCAAGACCTCGCGCGGGTCTATCTGCCCTATATGGTCGCGGCCCCGGTTCTGGGCTGCGCGGCCTATATGCTGGATGGGATTTTTATCGGGGCAACCCGCTCGCGCGATATGCGCAATATGATGCTGGTGTCGTTCCTGTTCTATGTCGCCGTGGCGCTGCTGCTGGTGCCAAGTATGGGCAATCACGGGCTGTGGATTTCGCTCTTGGTGTCCTTCGTGGTGCGGGGCATCACACTCGGGCTGCGCTATCCGGCCTTGGAGCGCGCGGCGGGTTAGAGCAGCGCCTTCACCGCTTCTGGTGGGCGGCCAATCACGGCGCGGCTTTGGGTAAAGGCGATAGGGCGTTCGATCAGGATGGGATGAACGGCCATAGCGTCGATCAGTGCGTCTTCGGGGCTGTCGCTGGTGAGGTTCAGCTCTTTAAAAACCTTCTCGCCGGTCCGCATCATCTCAATCGCCATCAGGCCAAGCGCGTCGCGGGCGGCAATGATTTCCTCCCGCGTCGGCGCGTCTTCGAGGTAGCGACGGAGGCTCACCGTCACGCCAGCCTCTTCGATCAAAGCCAAGGTCTTGCGGGACTTTGAGCAGCGAGGATTATGCCAAAGGGTAATCACAGCCAATCCTCGCGCTTGCTGCCCACCGCGTCGGCCACAGTGGCAAAACCATCGCGGGCCAAAAGTGTCTCCAACCCGCCGGTGATCTCGCGCACCAGCCCAAGGCCGCCGAACACCAGCGCCGTATAAAGTTGCAGCGCCGAGGCACCCGCGCAGATTTTGGCATAGGCGGTTTCGGCGTCCGACACGCCACCAACACCGATCAGCGGAATGTCAGTCAGCCCGGCGAGCCGCGCCAGAACGCGGGTCGAGCGCTCAAACAATGGCGCCCCGGAAAGGCCACCCGTCTCGCTCGCATGGGCGCTGGCAAGGCCGGTTCGGTCGAGTGTGGTATTGGTTGCGATAATGGCAGCGACGCCAGAATTTTGAGCGACCTCGGCCACGTCCTCAATTTCGGCGGGGCTGAGATCGGGGGCGATTTTCAGGAACACGGGCGTGGCACCGCGCACTTCCATCACCCCTTCGAGCAGGGCCGAGAGTGCCGCTTTGCCCTGAAGATCGCGCAGCTTCTCGGTGTTGGGAGAAGAGACATTCACCGTGGCAAAATCTACGTGATTGCGCGCGGCGGTCATCACCCGGGCGAAGTCGGCAGCGCGGTCGGGGCTGGTCTTGTTCGCGCCGAGGTTCAGCCCCACCGGAACGCCAGTGCCGCGCTGCGACAGGCGGGCGCAGATCGCCTCCATCCCGTCGTTGTTAAAGCCGAAGCGGTTGATCGCTGCGCGATCCTCGGTCAGGCGAAACAGGCGTGGACGCGGATTGCCGGGTTGGGGTAGGGGCGTGGCGGCGCCCACTTCGATAAAGCCAAATCCAGCTCGGCTCAGCGGAGCCACAGCGGTCGCGTTCTTGTCAAATCCCGCCGCGAGCCCGACGGGGTTCGGCAGGTCCAGCCCCGCGAGCGTCGTATGCAGACGGGGCGAGGTTTGCGGACCGGGGGCCGGGGCCAGACCTGCCCGCAAGGCGCGGATTGCCAGACCATGCGCCGCTTCGGGATCAATCCGGTGCAGCGCGCTAAGGCCCAATTTTTCGAGCAGCGCCATCATGCGCTTGCTTCGCCCAGACCGGCGGGAAACTCATGCGCGCCATCCACCAAGGGCAGCGGCTGCGCCCAGACCACGTCTTCGAGCGTCAGCTGGCGGTAGAGATGCGGAAACAGCGCGCCCCCGCGTGACGGCTCCCACTTCAGCGCCTCGCCGAGGGCGTCGCTGTCGACCGCAAGCAGAAACAGCCCGTCCTCGCCCTTGAAATGCTTGGCGGCGGTTTCTTCGGCCTGTTCGGCGGTCGAGAAATGTACATAGCCGTCGGTGACATCAATCGGCGCCCCATCGGTGGCCCCAACTTTGCGCAGCGCCGCCCATTCGTCGGCGCGGAATATCTTGAAAATCAGCATAACTTCTGATGCCCGCCGGGCGGGGCGGGGTCAAGACCCGCGGGTGACCATAGGGCAGGTGATATGACCTTTGACACAGGCCTGACGCCGGGCCACGATGCCGGCAGAACAAGCAACAGGGGAACTATCATGAAACGATTCCTGACCGCGACCGCTGCGCTGGCTTTGACCAGCGGCATGGCGGCGGCTGAGTATAACCTCACCATTCTGCACACCAACGATTTCCACGACCGTTTTGAGCCGATCAGCAAATATGACGGCCCCTGTAGCGCCGAGGATAACGGCGAAGGGAAGTGTTTCGGTGGCGTCGCGCGGATGGTCACAGCGATTGAAGCCGCACGCGAACGCGCAGGAGAGAACCATCTGCTGCTCGATGCAGGCGACTGGTTTCAAGGCTCACTTTTCTATACGCGATATAAGGGCGAGATGGCCGCCGAGTTTATGTCAAAGCTCGACTATGATGTGATGGCCGTCGGCAACCATGAATTCGACGACGGCCCCAAAGGGCTGGCCGATTTCGTGGCAAAGGTCGATTTTCCGGTGCTGTCGGCGAATATCGATGTGAGCGGTGTTGAGGGGCTGGACGGTGAGATTGGCAAATCCACGGTGCTTGAGGTCGGCGGCGAGCGGATTGGCATCGTCTCAGTCTTGGCCGAAGACACGCCTGAAACCTCGTCGCCCGGACCTGAGGTGATCTTCTCTCCTGCTGCGGACGCTGCGCAGGCCGAGATTGACGCGCTAACGGATGATGGGGTCAACAAGATCATCCTGCTGACCCACGTCGGGCTGGCGGGTGACAAACGGCTTGCGGAAGAGTTGACCGGCGTTGACCTGATCGTTGGGGGCCACTCTCACACATTGCTCAGCAACAGTGATGACAGTGCCGAAGGCGCTTACCCGACAATGGTTGGCGATGTCCCGATTGTTCAGGCCTATGCCTATAGTAAATATCTGGGCGAGTTGAGCGTGACCTTTGACGACGCGGGTGAGGTGACATCGATCTCGGGCGATCCGATCCTGTTGGATGCCTCTATCGAAGAAGATCAGGCAACGGTTGATCTGGTTGCCGAACGTGCCGCGCCGCTGGAAGAGTTGCGCCAAAAGGTCGTGGCTGAGACATCTGAGACCATCGAAGGAAGTCGCGATGTCTGCCGCGCACAGGAATGCGCCATGGGCAACCTCGTTTCCGACGCCATGCTTGACCGGGTGAAGGATCAGGGCATCGACGTGGCCATTTCCAACGCGGGCGGGCTGCGTGCCTCTATCGACGCGGGCGAGGTGACAATGGGCGAAGTTCTGACGGTGCTGCCGTTTCAAAACACGCTCTCAACCTTCCAGATCAGCGGCGCCACTTTGGTTGAGGCGTTGGAAAATGGCGTAAGCCAATTGGAAGATGGCGCAGGCCGTTTTCCGCAAGTGGCAGGCATGTCCTATGCCTTTGATCCCAAGGCAGAGGTGGGCAGCCGTATCAGCGATGTCATGGTTGCGGGTGTGCCCATTGACCTTGAAAAGACATATGGCGCGGTTTCCAACAACTACGTCCGTAATGGCGGCGACGGCTATGCGATGTTCACAGATGCCGAGAATGCCTATGATTTCGGCCCCGACCTTGCCGATGTGACGGCGGAGTATCTGGCGAAGAACGGCAGCTATAAGCCTTACACCGATGGCCGCATCACGATGAAATAAGGATAGGTTTCGACCTGCTCTGAGGGGGCGCGTCCAATTGCGGGCGCCCCCCTTTGTATGTGGCGTGGTGGCGGCCTTTGGCCCATGGAGCTGTGCTGCGGCGCGGGGCGCACTTGCACCTTCGCACCGGCAGGATACACAGGCGGCAGATAGATAGGAGATTACCAATGCTCACGCCGTTCCACCTTGCCTATAATGTCCGTGACCTTGACCAAACCCGCGCTTTCTATGGCGATGTGTTGGGCTGCATCCAAGGCCGCTCGACCGAGACTTGGGTCGATTATTCCTTTTTTGGGCACCAAATTTCGATGCATCTGGGAGAGCCTTTTGCCACGCAGGCCACGGGGAAAGTTGGCGAACATATGGTGCCGATGCCGCATCTTGGCGTGGTCTTGCAGATGGACGATTGGAAGGCGCTGGCCGAACGGCTGAAAGGCGCAGAGGTCGATTTCGTTATCGAGCCTTCGCTGCGTTTTGAAGGGGAGCCGGGCGAGCAGGCGACAATGTTCTTCCGCGACCCGTCGGGCAACCCGATTGAGGTCAAAGGTTTTGCGGATATGGAACGGGTTTTCGCCCAGTAAGCCTGAGTGCTAGACCCTCAAAGCCCCGTTATTGCTGCGGGGCTTTGGTTCTTTCTGAGTCGGCTGCTTTATTGCGTAGCGGGCTCATCTAAACTGATTGCCCCTTCAAAAGCGGGCTGTTCTAAGGTCTGACCGCTGAATGTACCGGGAGTATCGGCGGTGATGTCGAGCGTATAGCTGCCGTTCACAGGGATCGCGCCGCTGGTCCAAGCCTCTCCTTCGCCTGTGATCGTATGGCTGCCCGTGGCGTTGTTGGTAAAGATCACCTGATCGCCCGGCTGCACATGCGTGAATGACGGAAAGTAGGCACCATCGACAATCAGCACGTTGCGGGCTTCGGCCCATGCTCCTGTGGCTGCGAGAGCACTCATGGCAACGGCCAGAGCGCCCGCGCTTTTGCGGTATGAACGTAGCATCATCTGCTCCTTTAGGTCGCCCGACGGGGGCGGATTGGCCGCGTTTGTACAAAGGGATTGCGGCATAACTTTGGCCGTCTTTGGGGTGGCTTAATCGTTCGTCGCCGGTTCGGCTTGCTGGGCCAGCCAGCCGCGAAAGGATGCGAGGGCGGCGGTTTCGTCGCGGTCTTCTGGCCAGACGAGATAGTAATTGCCGATGCTCTGGGTGGTCTGCGAGGCCGCCAGCACCAATTGCCCATCGCGCAGATAGGGGCGGGCGAAAAAGGTCGGCAGCAATGCCACGCCCAGCCCGTGGATCGCCGCCTGCGCCATGGTCGAGAATTGGTCGAACATCATGCCGCCGGGCGGCTCTTCGGTCACGCCCAGCGACGACAGCCACCGCGCCCATCCGCGCGGGCGGGTCTCCAGATGCAGCAGTGGCAGGTGCCGCACGTCGCGCGCATCCTCCAGCGGTTCGGCCAGCAGATCAGGCGCACAGACTGCCACGACCGTTTCAGGCAGCAGCGGCAGGTAGCGCACGCCGGGCCAGTCTTCATGACCAAAATGAATGGCGGCGTCAAAGCGGCTGCCCGCAAAGGCAAAGGGGTGCAGCCGGGTCGAGAGGTTCACCGTCACCTCAGGATGCGCTCGCGCGAAATCGCGCAGCCGAGGCGCGAGCCAGTGCATGCCGAAAGCGGGGAGGATCGCGAGATCAAGCGTGCCGCCGGTAGGGTTGGTCCGGGCCGAGACCGAGGCCTGGGCCAAACGGTTCAGGATATCGCGCACCTGCGTCACATAGTCCAAACCCGCTTGGGTCGGGGTTAGCCGTCGCCCTTGCCGGATCATTAGCGACACGCCCAGTTGCTCTTCGAGCGTCTTGATCTGGCGGCTAACAGCGCTTTGGGTCAGGTTCAACTCCTGCGCCGCTGCCGTGGCGGTGCCAAGTCGCACGACCGCCTCAAATGACAGCAGGGCCGAGATCGACGGCAAGAAGCGGCGCGGGGCAATCATATGACTTTTTCTCATGAACTCAGGACAAAGCAGCGATAGAGTTCGCGCCGTCAATTTGCAATACTGCCGCAAATCACATCACCCGAAAGGATGCCTCATGACTGCCGAAGCCCCCAAGCTGCGCGCCAAAGATAAACCCGACCTTGGTACATTCGACTGGACGGACCCCTTCCGCCTCGACAGCCAGTTGACCGAAGACGAGCGCATGATCCGCGATTCTGCGCACGCCTATGCGCAAGAAAAACTGCAGCCCCGTGTGATCGACGCTTTTGCTAATGAAGAAACCGACGCAGGCATCTTCCGTGAAATGGGCGACATGGGCCTGCTGGGCGTCACAATCCCCGAGGAATACGGCGGCTTGGGCGGTAACTATGTCTCCTACGGTCTGGTCGCCCGCGAAGTTGAGCGCGTCGACAGTGGCTACCGTTCGATGATGTCGGTACAGGCGAGCCTCGTCATGTACCCGATCTATGCCTACGGCTCCGAAGAGCAGCGTCAGAAGTACCTGCCGAAACTTTGCTCGGGCGAATGGATCGGCTGCTTTGGTCTGACGGAGCCCGACGCGGGCTCCGACCCTGCGGGCATGAAAACCCGCGCAGTGAAGACCGAGAACGGCTACAAGCTGACCGGCTCCAAGATGTGGATCTCGAACTCCCCCATCGCCGATGTTTTCGTAGTCTGGGCCAAGTCCGAAGAACACGACAACAAGATCCGTGGCTTCGTTCTGGAAAAAGGCATGAAAGGTTTGAGCGCGCCGAAGATCGGCAACAAGCTCAGCCTCCGCGCCTCCATCACCGGTGAAATCGTCATGGATGGTGTCGAAGTCGGCGAAGACGCGCTGCTGCCAAATGTACAGGGGCTGAAAGGGCCGTTCGGCTGTTTGAACCGCGCCCGCTACGGCATCTCTTGGGGTGCGATGGGCGCCGCCGAATTCTGCTGGCACGCCTCGCGCCAGTACGGTCTGGACCGCAAGCAATTCAATAAGCCGCTGGCGCAGACACAGTTGTTCCAGAAGAAACTGGCGGACATGATGACCGAAATCTCGCTGGGCCTGCAGGGCTCGCTGCAAGTAGGTCGTCTGATGGATGCCGCCAATGCCGCGCCTGAGATGATCTCGATCGTCAAGCGTAACAACTGTGGCAAGGCGCTGGACGTGGCGCGCATGTCGCGGGACATGCATGGCGGCAACGGTATTTCCGGTGAATTCCAAGTGATCCGCCACATGATGAACCTCGAGACGGTCAACACCTATGAGGGTACCCATGACGTACACGCGCTGATCCTGGGCCGTGCCCAGACCGGCCTGCAGGCGTTCTTTTAAGAAACGGTTTGGGGGGATCACTTCCCCCCATCTCGCCTCGCCGAAAACAAAATCTTTAAATACCAAGAGGCCCCATGGACCGCGTTGCAATCGTTCATGAGAACTTCCTCCGTCGCGTTGCGGCGGGGGATTTTCCCGTTTCCACCTCCGACAAGAAGGCGCTTGATCGTGCCGCGTTGGAGCAGTTGTACCGCGCGCAGGTACTGAGCCGCGCGCTCGACCTTCAAAGCCGTGTGATGCAAAAAGAGGGGCAGGGGTTCTACACCATCGGCTCGTCCGGGCACGAAGGCATGGCAGCGGTCGCGGCGGCGCTGCGGGTCGATGACATCGCCTTCCTGCATTACCGCGATGCGGCTTTCCAGATCGCCCGCGCCGATCAGGCCGAGGGGCAGGACATGCTGCGTGATATGCTCTTGAGTTTCGCCTGTTCTGCCGACGATCCGATCAGCGGCGGGCGGCACAAAGTGCTGGGCTCGCGCCCGCTGATGATCCCGCCGCAAACATCGACCATCGCCAGCCACTTGCCCAAGGCCGTAGGGGCCGCGCATTCCATCGGCATGGCGCGGCGCAACCGGCCTGAGCACGCAATATTGCCGCGTGATGCGATTGCGATGTGCAGCTTTGGCGATGCCTCGGCCAACCACTCCACTGCCCAAGGCGCGATCAATGCGGCTTGCTGGACCGCGGTGCAGGGCGTGCCGCTGCCGTTGCTTTTCGTCTGTGAGGACAATGGTATCGGGATTTCGACCAAGACACCGACGGGCTGGATCAAGGCCTCTATGTCTGCCCGTCCGGGCTTGAAGTATTTTGAGGGCGATGGGCTGGACCTTCATGCGGCCTATGCAGCGGCGAAAGAAGCGGCGGATTATGTGCGGGTGCATCGCAAGCCCGCCTTCCTGCATCTGCGCACTGTGCGGCTTTATGGTCATGCGGGGGCGGATGTGGCGACTTCCTATCTGCCGCGTGCAGAGGTCGAGGCCGATGAGGCGAATGATCCGCTGCTGCATTCCGCGCGCCTGTTGGTGGAGGCCGGAATGAACGCCGATGAGGCGCTGGAGATTTACCGCGAGACCCAAGATGCCGTGGCGAAAGCGGCGGCAGAGGTGATCAAACGCCCGCGTCTCAAGACGGCATCCGATGTGATGGCGAGCCTCGTGCCGCCGAAGCGGACCTGCGCGGCCAGTAACGGGCCGAGTGCCGAGGTTCGAGCCGAGACATTCGGCAGCGATATGGCGCAGATGGACAACCCACAGCCGATGTCGCGGCTGATCAACTGGGCGCTGCACGACCTCATGCTCTCCCATCCCGAGACCATGCTGATGGGCGAGGATGTGGGCCGCAAGGGCGGGGTCTATGGCGTTACACAGAAGTTGCAGGGCCGGTTTGGGCCGGGGCGGGTAATCGACACGCTGCTGGATGAGCAGAGCATTCTGGGGCTCGCCATCGGCATGGCGCATAACGGTTTCGTGCCGATGCCTGAGATTCAGTTCCTCGCCTATCTGCACAACGCCGAAGACCAGTTGCGCGGCGAAGCGGCGACGTTGCCCTTCTTCTCGGACAGGCAATGGACCAACCCGATGGTGCTGCGCATCGCCGGGCTGGGCTATCAGAAAGGCTTTGGCGGGCATTTCCACAACGACAACTCACTGGCCGTGTTGCGTGACATTCCGGGGATCATCATTGCTTGCCCCTCGGCCGGGGATGACGCCGCGATGATGCTGCGCGAGGCGCACCGTTTGGCGCGTGAGGAGCAGCGGGTTGTGGTTTTTGTCGAGCCCATCGCGCTCTATCCGATGAGGGATTTGCTGGAGGCCGGGGACGGCGGCTGGATGCGGAATTATCCGGCGCCGGACCAGCGGATTGGTCTGGGCGAGGTTGGTGTCACGGGCGAGGGGGCCGATTTGGCGATCGTGAGCTATGGTAACGGGCATTACCTGAGCCAGCAGGCGGCGCATGATCTGGCAGAGCAGGGTGTCGCGGCGCGGGTGATTGACCTGCGTTGGCTGGCCCCACTCCCGGAAGAGGCACTGTTGGCAGCAATCGGGGATCGGCCTGTGCTTATCGTCGACGAATGCCGCAGGACGGGCGGGCAGGCCGAAGCGTTGATGGCGCTGATGGCTGAGCGCGGTGTTGAGCGCTTTGCGCGACTGACGGCGGAGGATAGCTTTATCGCCACGGGGCCGGCCTATGCGGCGACGCTGCCCTCACGCGAGGGGATCTTGGCGGCGGCGCGGGAGTTGGTGGGGTAGGGCGAAGGTGCCACCTGCCCGGAACAAGCCGAAGGCGCCGGGCCATCGCCTGCCCGCCCCCCGGTTAGGCGATTTGGTGAGGCTGGGTGCACCTTCGCGAAGGTACACCACGGTTGAGACATAAAGTGGCACGAATGCACGTTGGATCGCCCACCCGCGGGCAGACGATGGCCCTCAACTCTCCGCTGGCGCACCGCCCTGAAAATTATTCCCATTCACATAGTCACAAGGCGCTTCGCGCATCTCAAGATGCAGACCATCGCCTGTGTAGGGATGCGCGCGGGCAAGGTCTTCGTCCACTTCGATCCCCAGACCGGGCGCATCCGGGGCGGTGATGAAGCCATCCTCCACCCGGATCGACCCTTTGATCAGCTGGTCATGAAACGGCGTCTCAATACATTCGCACATCAAGATGTTCGGGATCGCGGTGGCAAGCTGCACATTCGCCGCCCATTCCACCGGCCCGGCGTAGAGATGCGGCGCCACCTGCGCGTTATAGACCTCGGCCATGGCGGCGATCTTTTTGGCTTCGGCAATGCCGCCCACGCGGCCAAGCGCCGGTTGCAGGATCTCCGCCGCCCCGGCACGCAACAGGGGCGCGAACTCGGCCTTGGTGGTCAGCCGCTCGCCCGTGGCCACGGGGACGCGCACGCCGCGCGCGACCTTGGCCATCTGCTCAGGCGCGTCTGGGGGAATCGGCTCTTCGTACCAGAGCGGGCTATAGGGTTCGATTGCCTGCCCCAGCCGGATCGCGCCTGCGGTGGTGAACTGCCCATGGGTGCCGAACAGCAGATCGGCACGGTCACCCACGGCCTCGCGGATGGCTTTGCAAAAGGCCGCCGAGGTGCTGATATCCGACATTGCAGGCATATGCCCACCGCGCAGCGTATAGGGGCCAGCGGGGTCGAATTTCACCGCCGTATAGCCCCGCGCCACGCAGTCCGCCGCCGATTCCGCCGCCATCTCGGGCGAGGTCCAAAAATCCGCCATGCTGTGATGCGGCAGCGGGTAGAGGTAGGTATAGCCGCGCACCCGGTCATTGGTGCGCCCGCCGATCAACGCATGCACCGGACGGTCGCGGTCTTTGCCAAGGATGTCCCAGCAGGCGATCTCTAGCCCCGAAAATGCGCCCATGACGGTCAGGTCTGGCCGCTGGGTGAAGCCCGCGGAATAGGCGCGGCGGAACATCAGCTCGATGTTCTCGGGGTTTTCGCCCTGCATGTGACGGGCGAAGACATCTTCGATCACCGCGCGCATCGCGTCGGGCCCGACGCTGGCGGCATAGCATTCGCCCCAGCCGGTTATGCCGGTGTCGGTGGTCACCTTGACCAATATCCAATAGCGCCCGCCCCAGCCGGGGGCGGGCGGGGCCGTCACGATGATGTCGAGGTCTTGCAGTTTCATGACGGTCTCTCCTGCGAGCTTGATCAGGTCTCTTTTTTGTCGTCGACGATGGTCATCTGCGCGATGCCGCTTTCGCCCAGATCGACCTTGGCGAAGGGGCCGCCGTGGCACATCTGGCCGGGGTCAGTGATGTCGACGGGGCCTTCTTCGGCGAGCACTTTTTCGGCGAATTGCTCGGCGTTGTCCTTGGGCCGGTAGCCGAGGAAGGACGCCTTGGAATTGTCTACCGGCGCGCGGTCGTTGTTCGATACACCGTAAATGACCGAGAAACCGACCGAGGGGGTGTCGACTGCGCGGGTCACCAGTTGGATCAGATCGTCATAGCTTAGCCACGAGCCGAGCGCGCGAGAGTTGTTGACCTGTGCCGCGCTCAGGATGCGCAGATGCACGGATTCAAGCTGGCGTTTGTCCCAATACATGGAGCCGAGGTCTTCGGTGAAGCATTTGGCGAGGCCGTAGAACGTGTCGGGCTTGTGAGGCGCGTCAATGCCGATGAAATCGGATTTCTTATGCATCCCCACGGCATGGATTGAGGAGGCATAGACGACGCGGCGTGCGCCTGCCTGATAGGCCGCTTCCCACACGTTGTAAGAGCCGACGAAGTTCGGGCCGAGCAGTTCCATGAAGGGTTTTTCGTCCACGATGGCACCGAAATGCACGACCATGTCGGCGCCCTCCATCAGCGCCGCGACCTGATCGTATTCCGCCAGATCGGCCTTCTGATAGCGTTCGCCGTCATAGAGTTTGCCGATGTCCTCGGCGATGTCAGAGCTGACCAGTTCTTCGCACATCGCGGCCAGCGGCTCGCGCAGGTATGAGCCAAGCCGACCGGCGGCGCCCGTCAGGACTAGTTTCTTAAATTTCATAACATCTTCCTTTCATGTCTCAGAAATCTTGTCGCGCACTTGGGCCCGCAGGGCATCGGCCCCTTTGGCCAAAAGACCCACATCCGTACCACAGGCGACAAAGGTGAAGCCTTCGTTCAGCAGTTCGGCGGCGAAGTCGGGGTCGGTGACCAGCGTGCCGACGGGAATGCCCTTGTCCATCAAGAGTTTGGCGGCGGGGCGGATCACCTCCCAAACCTCCGCGTGCAGGGTCTGGCCCAGATGGTCCATGTCAGCGGCGATATCGGCGGGGCCAAAGAAGATACCGTCGATCCCCTCAACCTCGGCAAAGGCGGCGGCGTTTTCCACGGCGGCGCGGGTTTCAAGCTGGATCAGGATAGCGGTCTGGTTCTCAACTTCGGTGTTGTAATCCTCGACCCGGCCAAACTGGTTGGCGCGGTTCAGCCCGGCCACCCCCCGGACACCGCGCGGCGGGTAGCGGCAGGCGGCCACGGCGGCGCGGGCCTCTTCAGGCGATTGAACCATCGGAAACAGCAGCCCCGGCGCGCCGAGGTCCATCAGACGTTTGACCTTGACCGCGTCGTTCCAATCAGGCCGCACCATCGCCGTGGTGTCGCTGCCCGAGAACGCCTGCAACTGCCCCAGCACCGATTTCATATCGCTCGGCGCGTGCTCCATATCCAGCATCGCCCAGTCATAGCCCGCATGGGCAACCACCTCGGCGGCATAGCCATCCGAGAGGGAGACCCAGAGGCCCAACTGCTTTTTCCCGGCGCGGATGGCCGTGAGGAATGTGTTCTCGGGGTGCTTCATATCACGGCCTTTTCGATAAATTTCTCCGACCGCGTGATGCGCCCGTAGTCCAGTGGGGTGAGGTCCAGCGTGCGATAGGCGCCATGGGTGATCAACTCAGCCGTGCCGCGCCCGATGGCCGGGGCTTGCTGCAACCCGTGGCCGGAAAATCCGTTCATAAAGACGAAATTCTCGACCTTGTCGTGCCGCCCGACAATTGCGTTTTGATCCACAGTGTTAAAGGCGTAATGCCCGACCCATTCGTTGATCACTTTGACCCGTTCAAAGGTCGGGACGCGGGTGGCGATGATGGGCCAGACTTTCTCCTCCCAAATCGAATGGTCAAAGGTGAAATCATCATAGGCCGCGTCATAGTCATCTTCGGGCGGGCAGCCGGCCATATAATACTTACCCTCTTGGCGCATATGCACGCCGCTGGGGTCGATGGTCAGCGGCAGGTCCATCTCAAGCGGCTCGGCGGCGTCAAAGATGAAGGTGTAGCGTTTGCGCGGCACCACGGGCAGGGTGATCCCCGCCATCTGCGCCGTCGCCGCCGCGCGGGGGCCGGAAGCATTGACCACCGTGCCACAGGAGACCTTTGCGCCGGATTTCAGCGTCACCGCATCCACCGCGCTGCCTGCGGGGTTCAGGGTCATGCCCGTCACCTCATCATGGATAAAGGTCACGCCCCGACGCCTGGCCATACGTTTGAACCAGTCAAACATGGTGCCGCCGTCAAAGTAGCCTTCGTTCACCGTGTTGTGGTTGCCCGCGATGACATCGTCGAGCATGTAAAACGGATAGCGCGCGGCGATCTCGTCCTTGGTCATATGCTGGGTATGCGCCCCCATGGAGGCCTGAATGCTCTGCGCTTCCCGCAGGGTCTGGGCAAACTCCGGCGTGTCGGCAAGGTAGAGGTAGCCAAAGCTCTGCAGCGCCAGGTCAGGCACTTCGGGATCGTCGTGCATGAAGTGGCGGAAGTTGCGGATAAACTCGGCCCCGAACTGAGAAATCTGGATGTTTACCGGGGCGCTGAACTGCTGGCGGATGCAGGAATTTGTATGGCTGGTTGAGGCGAACTCATAGGTGGGGTCACGCTCCACCACCAGCACTTCGCCGTCAAACCCCGGCGTGTTGGTCAACCACCAAGCCAAGGCCGAGCCGTAGATGGCCCCACCCACAATCACCACGTCATATGACGTCTCAAGCGCGTTTTGCATGCACAGTCTCCCTTTGCGCATTCCCCTCTGAAACTTGGGTAGCCTAAGCATCCGGAGCCTGCAATCTCTGTGAACAGCGTGATGAATTTTCCTTTCCCCGCGATGGGTTGCGCGGATGCCTTAGGATAGGGCAAGGTGCCGTAGAAAGCGTCTGGTGGTAATGCGCCGTTGACTTTTATGGCGGCTGTCGCACCATGAGCGATGTGCCGCGTCCGCGCCGCCAAAGACATGACCGCCCAAAGGAGTGACCCTTGAACAGCGACCGTGAAGAGATCGAGCGTCTGATTGGACAGGTCGCTCTGGGGGACCGTGCGGCATTCGAGACACTTTATGATCGGGTGTCCGCGAAACTATTCGGGGTCTGCCTGCGTGTGTTGGATACACGGGCCGCAGCAGAGGACGCCATGCAGGACAGTTTCGTCAAAATCTGGAATAGTTCCGACCGCTATCAGGCCAATGGTCTGTCGCCGATGACGTGGCTGATTACCATTGCGCGCAATACCGCGATTGATCGGCTGCGTGCGACCCGCAAGGGGCATCAGGATATCGACACGCCGGGGCTGGAGCTGGCCGCGCCGGGGCCGAACCCCGAACAATCCGCCGTTGCCGCATCCGAAGCGAAGCGCCTGACCGGCTGCCTCGACGATTTAGAGGCCGACCGGGGCGCTGCCGTGCGCGGTGCTTATCTTGATGGTGATAGTTACGCCGACCTTGCCCAGCGTTTTAATGTGCCTCTTAATACGATGCGCACATGGCTACGGCGCGGGTTGATGAGCCTACGGGAGTGTATGAGCGCATGAGTGACACGCCTATCACCCCCCCTGAAGACGACAATCTGCTGGCCGCCGAAGTGGCGTTGGGTCTGCTCGAAGGCGAAGATCGCGTGGCCGCACGCGCCCGCCTTTTGCAAGACCGCGATTTTGCCCGCACCGTGGCTGATTGGCAGGAGCGTTTCGTCGCGCTAACCGATGATATCGCACCTGTCGCCCCGTCCACCAAGACGCGCAAGGCGCTGATGTCGCGGCTCTTCCCCACGCGCCATGTGCCGTTGATGCAGCGTCTCTGGCTCTGGCAGGGCATTTCGGTTGCAGCACTTGCGACCGTGGCCTTCCTTGCTCTGCCCATGTTGCGCGAGGCGCCTACCCAAGTGCCGGGCGAAGTCTATGCCACCCGCATGGCTGCCGAAGACAGTGCGCTGGAAATGCTGGCCGTTATGGATATGTCACGCGGCGATATCGCGCTGCGTCGGGTTTCGGGCAATGCACCTGAGGGCCGTGTGCTGGAGCTTTGGGCCATTCTGCCCGACCGCGCGCCGATCTCTTTGGGCGTTCTGCCTGAAGGCGACGTTAACCGCGTGGCCTTGCCTGCCGAGTTGGCACCCGAAGCGGCGCAGATCACGCTGGCCATCACCGATGAGCCGCCGGGCGGCGCGCCGGAGGGCGCGCCCACTGGCGGCATCATGGCCCTCGGCGCCGTTGCCGAACTGTAAAAAGGTTGAACGCCCTCCCCAGATCGGGGCGGGCGTTTTTCTTTGTTCATATAGAAACAGTATCTTGAAGCTTATTCAGAATTTTTTGAACGTTTCTGAAACTCCTTCACCTCTTGGCCCGTGGGTTCAGCATCGCCGCCCACAACGGGAGGCATCTGAGGAGGACTACCAATGATCAACTTCAAATCTTTCGCCGCCGCCACCGCCACTGCCGCTCTGTTGGCAACCGGTGCCATGGCTGCCAACCCCGAAGTGGGTGGCGCGCCAATGTTTGAAAACAAAAACATCGTCGAGAACGCTGTGAACTCTGCCGATCACACCACGCTGGTCGCCGCTGTGAAAGCTGCCGGTCTGGTCGACACGCTGGCTTCCGAAGGCCCGTTCACCGTTTTCGCCCCGGTCAACTCCGCCTTTGACGCGCTGCCCGCTGGCACCGTCGAGACGCTGCTGAAGCCCGAAAACAAAGAGATGCTGACCAAAGTGCTGACAGCCCACGTTGTTGCAGGCAAATGGTCTGCCGCTGACATCGCCGCCAAAGCGCGCGCTTCCAGCGATGGCTTCTACCACTTTGAAGCGGTATCGGGCGACGCTTTGTCGGCTCAGGTAAAGGGCAAAAACGTCTATATCCTTGACGAAAACGGCAATGCATCGCGTGTAACTATCGCAGATGTGAACCAGTCCAACGGCGTGATCCACGTTGTAAACAGCGTGTTGGTTCCCAAATAATAGGCAACCTACACTGAGATGCCGGGCCAGTACCCCCATGCTGGCCCGGTGCGATCCCAACCCACCGCGAGGAGTAACACCATGAACAGACGTCATTTTCTGACATCGACCTTTCTGGGCGCCACAGCCATCGGGCTGGGCACACGCGGTGCATCGGCAGCCTATGTCGAGGGCGATTTTGAGATTACGCGCAGCGAGGCCGAATGGCGCGCCATGCTGAGCGATACCGAATATGCCGTGATGCGCGAAGGCGATACGGAGCGAGCCTTTACCAGCCCGCTCAACGATGAGACGCGTCCCGGCACCTTTATTTGCAAGGGCTGTGACCAGCCGCTTTATGACGCTGCGACCAAGTTCAAAAGCGGCACCGGCTGGCCGAGCTTTTACCAGCCGCTCGAAGATGCGGTCGAGACGATGCCGGACAACAGTTTCTTCATGCGCCGGACTGAGGTGCACTGCGACCGCTGTGGCAGCCACTTGGGCCACATCTTTGACGACGGGCCAGAGCCGACGGGCAAGCGGCATTGCCTCAATGGCGTCTCGCTGAAGTTCGTCGCGGCCTAATTACTACGGTATAGCCGACCTGACCGCGCGCCGTTTTCGGCGCGCGTTGCCGTTTTAAGTGCCGCGCGGTTTGGCGCGCAGGGTCGGGTCTGCCACCGTGGGGTCTTCGGGCCAAGGGTGGCGCGGATAGCGACCCCGCATGTCTTTGCGCACATCGGCATAGGAGCTGGCCCAGAACCCCGGAATGTCCATCGTGACCTGCACGGGGCGCTGAGCGGGGGAGAGAAGGGTGACCTGTAGCGGTTGCCCGCCCACGGTCGGATGCCGGGTCACGCCGAACATCTCTTGCAGGCGCAGCGAGATGCCGGGCAGCTCGCCGCTATAATCAATCGCCACACGCCGCCCCAGCGGGGTTTCGAAATGCGCAGGCGCGGCGCGGTCCAACTCTTGCTGCTGTTCCCATGTCAGCCGCGCTTTCAGCGCCGGGGTGATGTCAAACCCCTTCCAATCGCCGGTGCTGCGTACACCCGCGAGATGCGGTAGCAGCCAGTCATCAAGCGTTTCCATCAGATGCGCTTCGCTGAAATCGGGGAAAGGCGCGGACATCAGCCGCGCACGGGCCAGAAACAGCGTTGCGGCCTTGCCGGGTTTCAACCCCAACTGTCGCACACCGTCGAGCATCGCCACGGCCACGGCCTCGGCAGGGGCATCTGGCCATGTGCGGTCTTCCAGAACCAATGCGTCAAAGACCTCTTGTTGCCGGGTCAGCACGCGCCCCTCGCGGCGGGACCATGTGCAGACGTCCTGCCAGTGAATTTGATCGGCGAACGTGGCGCGTAATTCGGCATCCGTGATCAGCGCCGCCTGCCGGATCCGGGCCTCGCGTGGGTCGCCGTCCAGATCGGTCGCCACCAGCAGCCGTGCGCCCGCCATTGGGTCAGCCTCAGGCAGAACTGCGCCTTTACCACCCGACAGAACATAGCGCGGCGCATCGCCTTTGCGCCGCAGGCCAAGGCGGTCCGGATAGGCAAGGGCGGCGAGAACGCCCAAAGCGTCCGGCCCATCGGCTTTCGTCATCCGACCTAGCCGCTTGGCCTCGGCCTTGATCCGCGCCAACGTCGGGGCATGGGGCGCGGCGGCGGTGCGTTTCCCGGCCAGCGCATCCATCCGCAGCGACAGGTCCACCGGCGCACCGCGCATCGGGTCGCGCTCGGCCAAAAGAGCGGCGAGCAGCGGCGCACGCGGACCGCCGCGCGCGACCATATGCGCCAGACGCGGGTGCAGGGGCAACTTGGCCAATTTGCGGCCATGGTCGGTGATGCGGCCCGTATCGTCCAACGCACCGAGCATGCGCAAGACGGCCTGCGCTTCGGCCAAACGGCCCGCATGGGGCGGGGTGACAAAGCTTAATTCTTCGGCCTGCGCGCCCCATAGCGCCAGTTCCAGCGCAAAGCCGGTGAGGTCACCCGCCTCAATCTCCGCCGGGGGGAAGGCGGCCAGCGCCCCTTCCTCGCCGCGCGTCCAGAGTTTGTAGGCCACGCCCGCCTCAACCCGTCCGGCACGGCCCGCGCGTTGCGTGGCCTCGGCGCGGGTGACACGTTCGGTCACCAGCCGCGACATGCCCGAGGCGGGATCGAACAGCGCCCGGCGCGAGCGGCCAGCGTCGACGACGATGCGAATGCCTTCGATGGTGAGCGAGGTTTCGGCAATAGAGGTCGCCAGCACAACCTTTCGCCCCGACCGCACGGGCGCAATGGCGGCCTGCTGCGTCTTGAAGTCCAGCGCACCGAAGAGCGGGGCCAAGGTGCAGTCGCTTGGCAGAGTAGAGCGCAAAAGCGCTTCCACCCGCCTGATCTCGCCCTCCCCGGGAAGGAAGACCAGTGCCGAACCGGGGGCCTCCGCAAGCGCCCTGAGCGTCAGGTCGGCCACTGCATTCTCCAGCCGCTGCTTGCCCATCGGCTTGTCGAGCCAGCGCGGCACCACCTCAAAACTGCGGCCCTCGGAGGTGACGATGGGGGCCGCCATCAATGCAGCCACCGGGGCGGCATCGAGTGTGGCGGACATGGCGACGAGCAGCAGATCGTCCCGCAAGGCACCCGCGACTTCGAGGCAAAGCGCGAGGCCAAGATCGGCGTTGAGCGAGCGTTCGTGAAATTCGTCAAAGATCACCGCGCCGATGCCGGGCAGGTCGGGGTTGTCCTGCAACATGCGGGTCAGGATGCCTTCGGTGACGACTTCGATGCGGGTGTTTTTCGACACCGCCGAAGCGCCGCGCACGCGAAAACCGACCGTCTGGCCGGTCTCTTCGCCAAGGCTTTCGGCCATGCGCGCAGCGGCGGCGCGGGCGGCGAGGCGGCGCGGCTCCAGCATCAGGATGCGGCCTTGGGTCAGGCGAGCGTCGAGCATCGCAAGCGGCACCCGCGTCGTCTTGCCCGCGCCCGGCGGCGCTTGCAGCACGACGCGGCACGTGTCGCGCAGGGCTGAGATGACCTCAGGCAGAACGGCGTCGATGGGCAGGGCGAAATCAGCGTTGGACATAGCGCGGTTATCGGGCAAAGCCGCCGCCGCGCCAAGGGTGGGGATGGACAATTCCGCGCCGCCCCCGCAAAAGTTGGTGCATGAATATCGACGATCTGGCCAAGGGCATCATAGCAGGCGAGCGTCGCGCATTGGCGCGGGCGATCACGCTGGTGGAATCGGGCCGTGCGGATCACCGTGCGGCGGCGGCAGAATTGCTGGCAAAGCTGCCGACCGACCTTCAGGCGCTGCGCATCGGGCTCTCGGGCACGCCGGGGGTGGGGAAGTCCACCTTTATCGAAAGCTTTGGCATGATGCTGACCGCGCAGGGGATGCGCGTGGCGGTGCTGGCGGTGGACCCCAGTTCGGCGCGTTCGGGCGGGTCGATCTTGGGCGACAAGACGCGGATGGACCGGCTCAGCCGCGAGCCGCGCGCCTTTATCCGTCCTTCGCCCAGCCAGACCCATCTTGGCGGTGTCGCCCGCCGCTCGCGGGAGGCGGTGCGGCTATGTGAGGCGGCGGGTTTCGACGTGGTACTGATTGAGACCGTGGGTGTTGGCCAGTCCGAGACGGTGGTGGCCGAGATGTCGGACGCCTTTGTGTTGCTCTTGGCCCCGGCGGGCGGGGATGAATTACAGGGCGTCAAACGCGGCATCATGGAGATTGCCGATCTCATCGTCATCAACAAGGCCGATGGCGATCTGAAGTCCACCGCCGCGCGCACCCGGGCCGACTACGCCGGTGCCCTGCGCCTGCTGCGCAAACGCCCGCAAGACCCCGAAGGCTTTCCGCGCGCCACGGCGGTTTCGGCGATGGAGGAAGACGGGCTGGAGGAGACTTGGGCGGCCTTGCAGGAATTGACCGACTGGCGCCGCGCGCAGGGCTTTTGGGACCATACGCGGGCCGCGCAGGCGCGCTATTGGTTCGAGCAAGACGTGAAACAGAGGCTTTTGGCGCAGTTGGAGACACCACAGGCGAAGGACGATCTGGCACGGCTCAGTGACGCCGTGGCCGAGGGCGCGCGCGATCCGGCAGAGGCGGCGGCCGAGTTCGTGAGTGGCCTCCGGGCCGATTAGGACGGGCGGACAGGCTCCGGCACCGGGAAGATCACGTCGTAGACCCAGTTAAAGACGAAGGCGTAGATCAGGTAGAACAGCGCAAAGCTCACGTCGATCAGGAAAGCCTCCATCAGCGAAATACTTAGGTACCACGCGATAAAGGGCATCAGCACAAAAAGCAGGCCAATCTCAAAAATGACGGCATGGAGCACCCGGATCGGCACCGTCTTGCGCACCGTGCCGCGCAGGCGGCGCAGGGCGTGGTCGAACCCGAGGTTGTAAAGGTAGTTCCATCCCGTCGCGATGCTGGCGCTGACGATGGTGACAACGCCGATCTCATGCAATGGCTTGTCAAAAAGCCATGCGCCCATGGGCGTGACGATCAAAAGGGCGAGAACTTCAAAGCTGATGGCGTGGCGGATGCGGTCTGCAGTACTGCGCATGGGGTCGGTCCCGGTATTGGTCGGGTCGTCCCGAGTGTGTTCCCATATGGGGGAGGTCGTCCTCGCTTGGCTCCAATATGGCGATCGGAGCGCAGGGTGCAAGAGGGTCAGCGGCCCGCCTTGGGATGGGCGTTGTTATAGACTTCCATCAGCCGCGCGGTATCCACGGCAGTATAGGCCTGTGTGGTCGACAGCGACGCATGCCCCAGCAGTTCCTGAATCGCGCGCAGATCGCCGCCCGCGTCGAGCAGATGCGTGGCAAAGCTGTGGCGCATGGCGTGGGGCGTGGCGGTGGCGGGCAGCCCCAGTTGCATCCGCGCATCGGCCATGACCTGTGCCACGGCGCGCGCGCCCAAGGCGCCACCGCGAATGGCACGGAACAGCGGCGCATGTGGCTCTTGCGGGTAGGGGCAGAGGGCGAGGTAACCTTCGACGGCAGCGCGGGCGGCGGGCAAGACCGGTACGACCCGTTCCTTGCCGCCTTTGCCCATGATGCGCAGACTATTTGGCAGGGGCGCATCGCCGCCTTTAAGGGCGAGCGCCTCGGAAATCCGCAAGCCGCAGCCCCACAGCATCGTCAGCACAGCCACATCGCGCGCCGCGACCCATGGGGCGCGGGCTTGGGTTTCGACGCAATCGATCAGCGCGCGGGCGGCGTCTTCGGCCAGCGGGCGGGGGAGTTTCTTTTGGAACTTGGGGGAGCGCGCGAGCAGGACGGCAGTGGGCTCGAACCCCTCCCGCTCGGCCAGCCAACGGTAGAAGGCTTTTACCGCAGAAAGTTTGCGCGCGACCGAGCGCGAGCCGACACCGCCGCTGCGCGTGCTGGCCATCCACGCGCGCATGTCGCTAATGGTGATTTTCGCCAGCGCTCCCAGACCTTGGGTGTCGCCCTTGTGCAGCGTCATGAAGGTGAGAAACTCGGTCACATCGCCCCGATAGGCGATGATCGTATTCTCTGCTGCGTCCTTCAAGGCGCTCTGATGCGCCAGCCACGTCTGAAGCGCGTCCCGCGCGGCGGGGCTGATCAGCAGCGGATTTGCGTTCTCGCTCAAGACAGCCAGCGGCGCATGGTGCGTTCCAGCACGCCGGTAAAGAAGGTGAGCAGATCGGTGCCTTGCTGCGGGCCAAACATATGCGGGTCTTCGGCCCCCATGACCAAAAGACCGGGCAGGCGGCCTGTGCCGAAATCGAGTTTTAGGCAGGCCTCAGAACGGATCCAGCCCGCCTTGGTGCCATACAGCGCCTCAGAGCCGTCTTGAAGTGCGCGCAGGGTCACCTGACGCACCATGCCGCCGCGCCCTTGAGACAGATAGTCGTCGATAAAGCCCGGCTCGGCCACGGTCAGCACATCGCCCAAACGTTGTACTGCCGGATCATTGTCGTTCTGCACCGACTCAAGCACCAGTTTCACCGCATCAACGCGCAGGATGTCGGCCACTTCGCCGCCTAGATTGCGCAGAAAGGTTTCAAACTCCACCGGGTCCAGCATTTGCAGGATCGCGCGGTGGATCTGATTGGTTCCGGCAAGGTTTTCATAGGCCGCCGCGATAACGCTGCGGTGGGTATCTTCCAGCCGATCAAGCCGGGTTTCCAAACGCTCCATCGCGATGCCGCGCAGATCGACGATATTGCCGCCCATGGCCTTTTCATTGGCCGCAATCAGCGCCTGCATCACATCGCTGTCGTCAAGGATGACATCGGGCGCGGAGATGATCGCCTCACGCAGGGCGTCGTCAATTTTGGGGCTGCTGCTCATGGGCGTCTCTTTTTGATTTGCGGTGTCATAGCATGGTGGGGCGTCAAGATCTGCCCCCAATTGGTCACGGGTCTTGCCGCCTGCGGTCTTTGTTGCCGCCTTGCGTCAGGCCGGGATGTAGAGCGAAGCCCACGGGAACAAAAGCGGCGCGGGTGTGTTGGCCTCGGTCGACGCGCGGATTTCAGCCGCAAGGCACGCGCGCCTGATCGAAGCCCGCTGCATATCCCCGGATGTGGCGAAATGGCCCTTGCCGGGAGAGGAAATCTTACATGGAACATGTCTCTGTCGATCTTTGGGCCGCCAACCTTCAGGTCACGCCGGATTCGCTGCAAAGCTGGCTTGCCAGTGTGGAACTGCGTCTGCAACAGGCCGCCGCGCGCGAGGCGCAGCTTTTGGTGATGCCAGAGTTTTGCTGCGCACAATGGCTGAGCTTTGCCCCGGCGGACCTGCCCGCAGAGCAGCAACTGGGCTGGCTCGCGCAGACCGCCGCGCTGGCGCTTGACCCGATGCGCCGCATGGTCGAGCAAACAGGCGTCGCCCTGCTGCCCGGCACATTTCCTGTGGCCTTTCCATCGGTCGACGCGCCCGAGGGGTATCTTAATCAGGCGTGGTTCCTGACCCCGGATGGCGGAATGCAAGTGCAAAACAAACTGAGCCTGACGCCGCTGGAAGCCAATGGCGCCAGCGGTGTGACCATCGCAGGCACCGGGATCAACCTGTTCGATTGGAACGGGCTGCGCTGTGTTATCGCGATCTGCCTTGATGCGGAATATACCGCGCTTTGGTCGAAACTGGGGGAGTTGGACCTTGATCTGGTGATTATCCCCGCAAAGACTGACATGATCACTGGCTACAACCGTGTATTCAGCTGTGCACGGGCGCGGGCGATCGAATTGCAAACCGCAGTGTGCTGTGTCGGCGCAGTGGGCGCGCCGTTGACCCCGTGGCAAGAGGATACCGGCGTGGGCGGGGCGAGCGTCTATCTGCCCTGCGATGTTTCGGTGGCCTTGGACGGGATGCACGCGGCCTTGCCGCCCCAGACGGCGGCGGAGGGCATGGACGTGGTGTTGCAGGCTCCGGCGATTCCCGTGGGGCAGTGCCGTCGCATCCGCGCAGGCGCGGCCGAGGCCGAGGTGCGCCCCGGCCTGTGGTCGGGCGATCACCTGACAGTTGAAGGCAACGCCGCATAGGGCAAAGAAAAACCCCCTCCGCCAAGGGCGGAAGGGGTTGGATGTCTTGGCGCTCAGGCCGGATCAGAGGATGTTCTGACCGGTCTTTTTCCAATCGGCCATGAACTGCTCCAGACCTTTGTCGGTCAGCGGGTGCGAGGCCAGCTTCTTGATCACTTCTGGCGGCGCGGTCATCACATCGGCCCCGATGCGCGCAGCATCGAGCACGTGGTTCGGGCTGCGGATGGAGGCGGCAAGGATCTGCGTCTCAAACCCGTAGTTGTCATAGATGGTGCGGATGTCCTGAATCAGGTCCATGCCATCAAGGTTAATGTCGTCCAAACGGCCGATGAAGGGCGAGATGAAAGTCGCGCCAGCCTTTGCAGCCAGCAGCGCTTGGTTGCCCGAGAAGCAAAGCGTGACGTTTACCATACGGCCTTCGCCCGACAGAACCTTACAGGCTTTCAGCCCGTCCCATGTCAGCGGCAGCTTGATGGTGATGTTGTCGGCGATCTCCGCGAGCTTGCGGCCTTCGGCGATCATCGCGTCGGCTTCCAGCGCCACCACTTCGGCGGAGACAGGCCCGTCGACGAGGTCACAAATCTCTTTGGTGACCTCAAGGATGTTACGGCCTGATTTCAGGATCAGGGAGGGGTTGGTTGTCACGCCGTCGACCATGCCAAGGTCATTGAGTTCGGCAATGGCGTCGATCTCGGCGGTATCTACGAAGAATTTCATGGGCTTTCCTTCCGGGTTGGAATGTGATCGCTAACAGGTCTATTGCTTGCCTTGGCTTTACCGCATGATCTGCGATGCTTAAAGCCTCAATTCCCCCAAGCGACACGGAGCATGCGGCAGACATGGCTGAATTCTACCATCATGGCGAGTTGTTGTCGGTGATGACCACCCAGCCTTTGGGCCGCGCGCTGGACTATCGCGCGCCCGAAGGCGGCTGCCATGCGGGGGCGTTTGTCGAGGTGCCATTGGGCCCGCGCAAGGTGATGGGTGTGGTCTGGGGGCCGGGGGCCGGAGACTATGACATCAACAAGGTGCGCCATGTGATCCGCGTGCTGGACGCCCCGCCGATGCGCGATGAGATGCGCGAGTTTTTGCTGCGGTCCGCCGCCTATACGCTGACCCCGCTGCCCGCGATGCTGCGGCTGGCGACCCGCGCGCCGGGCTTGGGCGACCCGCCGTCGATGCGCAAGATTTACCGGGCGGGCGACGGCCTGCCGACCCGCATGACCGACGCGCGCCAGCGGGTCATGGCGGTGCTAGAGGAATACGGCGATCTGGCGTTTACCCTGAAGGAACTGTCGGAGATGGCCGGCGTGACCTCTTCGGTGGTCAAAGGCTTGGTCGATCAGGGTGCCGTGCGCGAAGAGGAAAGCCCCCGCGATCTGCCGTTCCGGCGGCTTGATCCGTCACTGCCCGGCAAGGCGCTCACCGAGGATCAAGCGACAGCGGCGGCGGTGCTGCGCGAGGGGATCAAGGCAGAGACCTATGGCACGACTCTGCTGCGCGGGGTTACCGGATCGGGCAAGACCGAGGTTTATCTCGAAGCTGTGGCGGCGGCGATTGAGGCCGGGCGGCAGGCATTGGTGCTGCTGCCTGAGATCGCCCTGACCGAACAGTTCTTGGACCGCGTTGAGGAGCGCTTTGGCGCCAAGCCCGCCGAGTGGCATTCCGGCGTCACCATGACCGAGCGCCGCCGCATCTGGCGCATGGTGGGCGAGGGCAATGCGCAACTGGTGATCGGCGCGCGCTCGGCGCTGTTCCTGCCGTTCCAGAACCTCGGGCTCATCGTTGTCGATGAGGAGCATGACACCTCCTACAAGCAGGAAGACGGTGTCCTGTATAACGCCCGCGACATGGCCGTGCTGCGGGCCTCGATCTGCGGCGCGCAAGTGGTGCTGGCCAGTGCCACGCCCAGCCTTGAGACTTGGGCCAATGCCGAGGCAGGCAAATATCGGCGGCTGGAATTGACCTCGCGCTTTGGCCCGGCGGTGATGCCGCAGATGGGCGCGATTGACATGCGACAGGCGGGGCTGCCCGGCGACAAGTGGATCTCGGCCGAGATGAAACGCGAGGTCGATACGCGGCTGGAGCGGGGCGAGCAGGCGATGCTGTTTATCAACCGTCGCGGCTATGCGCCGATTACGCTTTGTCGTGCCTGTGGCGAGCAGATTGGCTGTGATCAATGTGACGCGCGGATGGTGGAGCATCGGTTTCTCAAGCGCCTCGTCTGCCACCAGTGCGGTGAGACCAAGCCGATGCCCGAAGCCTGTCCGTCTTGTCAGGTCGAAGGCAAGCTTGCGCCCATCGGCCCTGGGGTGGAGCGGTTGGGCGAGGAGGCCACGGCGCTCTGGCCCGAGGCGCGGATCGCGACCTTGAGTTCGGATATGTACGGCTCGGCGCGGGCGCTCAAGGCCGAGATCGCGGGAATTGCCGAAGGGGCGGCGGATATCATCATCGGCACGCAACTGGTCGCCAAGGGACACAACTTTCCAAAGCTGACGCTGGTGGGGGTGATTGATGCTGATCTCGGCCTCACCGGGTCGGATCTGCGCGCGGCGGAGCGGACGTTTCAACTGATGCGGCAGGTGGCAGGGCGTGCGGGGCGGGCCGAAGCGCCGGGGGCGGCGCTTTTGCAGACCTATCAGCCCGAGCATCCGGTGATCCGGGCGATCTTGGCGGGTGAGGAAGAGAAATTCTGGGCCGCCGAGGCAGGCGAGCGGCGGCAGGCCGGGGTGCCGCCTTACGGGCGTATGGCAGGGATCATCCTCAGCGGCAGCGATGCGGCGGCGGTGTTTGATCTGGGCAACCATCTGGCGCGGCATGACGGGCCGTTGCGGGCGGTGGGGGCGCAGGTTTTTGGCCCCGCGCCCGCGCCGATCGCCCGGGTGCGCGGGCGGCATCGGGTGCGATTGTTGGTCAAGGCGGATAAGAGTGTCGCCTTGCAAGAGGCGCTGAGCCGTTGGGTCGGATCGGTGCGGCTGAAAGGCGATTTGCGGCTGGCGGTGGATATTGATCCGCAGAGTTTTTACTGAGGCTGGCTGGCACGACGTCTGCCGGTAACACAACAGCCCGGAATCAAGGCCGAAGGCCGCCGGACAGCGCCAGACCGGCCCCTGGCCTGGCGCTTTTGCAATCGGAGTGGCGGCTTGCGTATGTGCCACATGAGCTGCTGCAATAAACTGCCCAGCTGAGAGATCATATGCGCCAGCCCCCGGTCTGGCACTGCCCGGCTCTTCGTTTGCCTTTTCTCTCGCCATTCCCGCATGGCGGGCGTAATAAATCCGCATGACCCGCTATATCACCCTCGAAGAAGCCAAAGGCCTGCCGTTCTGGCGCCGCCCCGTGGCTCTGCTGTTCCTCATGGCGCTGGCCATGCCCATCGCCTTCAACACATGGTCGGCGCTGCTAAACAACTTCGTCATCGAAGTTGCAGACTTCGACGGGTCCGACATTGGCCTGCTGCACACGGTTCGCGAAATCCCCGGCTTTCTGGCGATCGGCGTGATCGCCATTTTACTGTTCGTGCGTGAACAAGTGCTGGGATTGGTGTCGCTGACCCTTCTGGGGGCAGCCACGGCGATCACCGCCTATTTCCCCTCCATGGGCGGCATCCTGACGATCACCATGCTCAGCTCGATCGGTTTTCACTACTACGAGACGGTGAACCAGTCGCTGCAACTTCAGTGGCTCAAGATCGAAGACGCCCCGCGCATGATCGGTTGGCTTATGGCGGCTGGATCACTGGCGACGCTGGTGGCCTACCTGGCGATCATGGCGCTGTGGGAGACGCTGAACCTCAGCTATAACATCGTCTATATGATTGGCGGCGGGGTGACCGTGCTGGTCGCAATCATCGCCATGCTGGCCTATCCGCAGTTCGAAGCCCCCACGGTGCAGAACAAAAAGATGATCCTGCGCAAGCGCTACTGGCTCTATTACGCGCTGCAATTCATGTCAGGCGCGCGGCGGCAGATTTTCGTGGTCTTCGCAGGCTTCATGATGGTCGAACGCTTCGGTTTTGACGTGCATGAGATCACCATGCTCTACCTCATCAACCTTGTCGCCAATATGCTGTTCGCCCCGCTGATGGGCCGCGCGGTGGGTCATTTCGGCGAACGCCGGACGCTGACGGTCGAATATGTCGGGCTGATCCTCGTCTTCCTTGCCTACGGCGGCGTCTATTACCTCGGCTGGGGCGTGGTGATCGCGGCCACGCTTTATGTGCTGGATCACATGTTCTTTGCCCTCGCATTGGCGCTAAAGACCTATTTCCAAAAGATCGCAGACCCCGCAGATATCGCACCCACGGCGGCGGTGGCCTTTACAATCAACCACATCGCGGCGGTGTTCTTGCCGGTCGGGCTGGGCCTGCTCTGGCTCGTCTCGCCTGCGGCGGTGTTCTTCCTTGCCGCGGGGATGGCAGCGGTCTCGCTGATGCTGTCGCTGCTGATCCCGCGCCACCCGGCACCGGGGAATGAGACGATCTTTCAACGTGCCGTGCCCCAAGCCGCCGAGTAGCGCGCGAAAACCAGCATGGCTTGACCCGAGGCGCGCACAGCCCTAGGCGAAGCGCAACCGCACCGTAGCAAAGGACCGCGCCATGCCGACTTTCACCGCCCTCACTACCCTTACGGGCCGCGACCCCGCCTATGCCTTGGGCGAGGCGATGGAGCGGCTGACACCCGAACCCACCGGCGTTGGCGTTTTTGAAATGGAAGACGGCTCGGGCCTCTGGGAAGTCGGCGGTTATTTCGAGGAGAAGCCGGACGCCGCCGCACTGGCGGTGCTGGCCAAGGCGATGGGCGCGAAAGATTTCAGCGTCTCCGAACTGCCGGAAACAGATTGGGTCGCCCATGTGCGCCGTGAATTGGCCCCGGTCGAAGCGGGGCGTTTTTTCGTCTACGGCAGCCATGACGCTGACAAGGTGCCCGACGATTGCGAACCGCTGCTCATTGAGGCTGCGATGGCCTTCGGCACCGGACACCACGGCACAACGCTGGGCTGCCTGCGTGCGTTGGACCGTCTGGCGGGCGAGGGGTTCCATGGCAAGAAGGTGGCCGACATCGGCTGCGGAACCGCGGTGCTGGCCATGGCCGCCGCGCAGATCTGGCCAGAGCCGGTATTGGCCAGTGACATCGACGAAGTCGCCGTTGAAGTGGCACAGGCCAATGTTGATGCCAACAACCTATCCGGCCGCGTGACCTGCGTCGAGGCCGCAGGCTTTGACCACCCGCAATTGGCCGAGGCTGCGCCCTTTGATCTGGTCTTTGCCAATATCCTCAAAGGGCCGCTGGTCGCCTTGGCACCTGATATGGCCGAAGCGTTGCAGCCTGCGGGCTATGCGATTCTCTCCGGTATCCTGAATGAGCAGGCTGACGAGGTGATCGACGTTTATGCACGATCCGGCATCAATCTGGTGCATCGTGAGAGTATTGGTGACTGGACGACATTAACGCTGCAAACTAACGCATAATTCACGCCTCATTTTCGTTGCATTTGGCCTTCTTGCCCCTTTGTTGCCACAATTTGTCTTTATTCAAATTGGCAGCAAACGGTGGGGGCCGAATTGCTACGGAGGCTGTGATGGCTGAAGGACACGCTCAATTCGCGAAACGTATTGAACTTCTGGGGCGCAAGCATCGGAAGATGCAACACGGATATGTCACCCGCGTCGGGCGCGACGGGTTGATTACCGTTTTGCCAAAGCGGGGCAAACGGGGCTTCCCGATGAGGGGGCTTTACCTGATCGTTCTGGTATTTTTCGGCTTCAAAGCCTTCACCCTCGCCGCGATCGGCCCGGTGACCTATAACGAACGCCTGTCGCGGCTGGCCAATGGTTCACACCTAGAGCAGATTGGTGCCAAGATGATGGCCATCGATCCCGTAACAGAGGCTTTGGCAGGGCTGACCGGCCCGATGATGCGCTAAGCACAGCGCCCTATTTCTGAAATAGAAAAAGCCGTAGCGGGTATATCCGGCTACGGCTTTTGCATTCGGGCAGGGCGCTGCGTCGCGGGGCGCGCGTGCGGCAATCAGCGTACGAAATGGTTTTGCGCCACAAGGTCGATATCGCCGCGGATCAGGCCAATATCCTGCAACTCAAGATCGGTTAGATCCGACAGCGCCTTGCGGGTGGCGCGGCTGTCCTGCCACGCTTCGACTGCTGCAAAGAACGCGCCGAAAAAGCTGAAAATACGAGAGACGGCCGATGTAGAGCCGTAAGCGGTGCGGGTGGTGTCGAAAGCTGCCATGGTGCCGTCCTATGTCTGATCGTCGGTTGCGTCCTGGGCGGCGCACCGAAAGGCGCCATGTTCAAAACGGGATTTTTGGCAATTATGCCCGAATACAGGATCGCGCAATCCCTCAAAAACGACATGGAGGTCTGCATTTTTTGCATGGGTCAAAATTGGCTCTAACCCTTTGCCTATAAGTGATAAATCTCTTTTAGGGGGTGTCGGTTTTGTATCACGAACAGGCGCAATTCGACGCTGCGGTTCAAATGCGACAGCGCGGGTGTCGCAAAGCGCTTGCGACGCATCAGGGCTTTGCGATGTTCGCGTTTCGTGCTAGTGCACCAAAAAAGCAACAAATTTATCGAGGGCAGAGATGATACGGGTGATCGGCATAGATCCGGGGCTGCGCAATTTGGGGTGGGGGGTCATCGACGTCTCTGGCAGCCGAATCGCGCATGTCGCCAATGGCATCTGCCACTCCGAAGGTGACGACCTTGCGGCGCGGCTGCTTTCCTTGCACGGGCAGTTAACGCGGGTGCTGGCCACCTACCGCCCCGGTGCCGCAGCGGTTGAGCAGACCTTTGTAAACAAAGACGGGGCTGGCACACTGAAACTGGGGCAGGCGCGGGGCATTGCGATGTTGGTGCCTGCGCAGTTTGGCCTCGCGGTGGGTGAATATGCGCCCAATAAGGTCAAGAAAACCGTCGTCGGTGTTGGCCACGCGGATAAAGGACAGGTGGCGCATATGGTGCGGATGCAGATGCCGGGGATCGAGATTGCGGGGCCGGATGCGGCGGACGCGCTTGCCATCGCCATTTGCCACGCGCATCACGGCGGGGCCAGCACGCTGGCGCAGGCCGTGGCGAGGGCACAGGCATGATTGGTAAGCTTTCCGGCCGTATCGATTACCGTGCTGCCGATCATATTTTGATCGACGTACGCGGCGTTGGATACCTCGTTTATGTCTCTGACCGCACCATGGCCGCACTGCCGGGCGTGGGTGAGGTTGTGGCGCTTTATACCGATCTGGTGGTGCGCGAAGACCTGATGCAACTGTTTGGTTTTCAGACGCTGGTGGAGAAGGAATGGCACCGTTTGCTGACCTCGGTTCAGGGGGTCGGGGCCAAGGCGTCTCTGGCGATCCTTGGCACGCTCGGGCCAGATGGCGTGAGCCGTGCGATTGCATTGGGTGACTGGAATGCGGTCAAGGCCGCTAAGGGCATCGGCCCCAAAATCGCGCAGCGTGTGGTGCTTGATCTCAAGGACAAGGCCCCCGGCGTCATGGCGATGACCGGCACCGTGGCCGACGCTCTGGGCGAGGCGCAGGCCGCCGCCGATGAGACCGTGATCGAAGCCGCGACCCCACGCCCCGCGCCAAAAGCCGCCGCGCCGAATGCTTCGGCCCAGTCCGAGGCGCTTTCGGCGCTTGGCAACCTTGGCTACGGTCCCGGTGACGCGGCGGGCGCTGTGGCGCAGGCAGCGGGCGAGATGTCTGAGGCGGACACGCCGACGCTGATCCGCGCGGCGCTCAAGCTGTTGGCGCCCAAGGGGTGACGCCCCCTCTGGCAGAACCCTACGCCCTGCGCCATAACGAGGCCCTATGACCGACATTGACCCCACCGTGCGGCCCGAGCCGATGCCCGAAGACTTCGACCGCGCCCTGCGGCCGCAGATGCTGGCGGAATTTGTCGGGCAGGCAGAGGCGCGGGCGAACCTTGCCGTCTTCATCCAATCCGCCCGCCAGCGCGGTGAAGCGATGGATCACACGCTGTTTCACGGGCCTCCGGGTCTGGGCAAAACCACACTGGCGCAGATCATGGCGCGGGAGTTGGGTGTGGGCTTTCGCATGACCTCAGGGCCCGTGCTGGCCAAGGCGGGCGATCTGGCGGCGATCCTGACCAACCTCGAAGCCCGCGACGTGTTGTTTATCGACGAAATCCACCGTCTGAATCCGGCGGTGGAGGAGGTGCTTTACCCTGCATTGGAGGATTTCGAGCTTGATCTGGTGATCGGTGAAGGCCCCGCCGCGCGCACCGTACGGATCGAGTTGCAGCCCTTCACGCTCGTGGGGGCCACCACCCGCATGGGCCTGCTGACCACCCCGCTGCGTGACCGTTTCGGCATCCCGACGCGGCTGCAATTCTATACCGAGGATGAGCTCTACATCATCGTTGACCGCAACGCCCGCAAACTGGGTGCGCCCGCTGATGAGGGCGGTGCGCGCGAGATCGCCAAACGTGCACGCGGCACACCACGCATCGCGGGCCGCCTGCTGCGGCGCGTGGTGGATTTTGCGGTGGTCGAAGGCGATGGCCGCGTGACCCGTGATTTGGCTGACATGGCCCTGACCCGGCTTGGGGTCGATCATCTGGGCCTTGATGGCGCTGACCGCCGTTACCTCAAGCTGATCGCGGAGAACTATCAGGGCGGTCCGGTGGGGATCGAAACCCTCTCCGCCGCGCTGTCGGAAAGCCGTGACGCACTGGAGGAGGTGATCGAGCCGTTCCTGTTGCAGCAAGGGCTGATCCAGCGTACCCCGCGCGGCAGAATGTTAGCGGCCAAGGCCTGGACCCACCTCGGCATGGCCGCGCCCAAGGGGCAGAACGACCTTTTTGGCTGACGCCCCGGAGCGAAGGTAAGACAGATGACGATGACCGCAGAGCAGATCGAAACCCTTTTCACTCGCCGCGATGGGCAGTTTGCCTTTGCCCGCTGGGGCCGCCCCATCGCGCCGGTGGCCTTTGGGATCGAGGAAGACGCGCTGCCGGTGGTGAAGGGCGCGTTGGAGGCCGTAGTGAAGCTCGCAGGCCACGAAATGGCCGAGACCGACACCGAGTTGGGCAGCAACCTGATGATGTTCTTCTTCGCGGATTGGGCGGAGTTGCTAGACGTGCCGGGCATGGACGGGCTAGTGCCGGATCTCGCAGGGCAGGTCGAGCGCTTGCAGGCGGCGGGGGCGAACCAATACCGCTTCTTCCGCTTTGAGGAGAACGGCGCGATCAAGGCGGCTTTCGTGTTCCTGCGCATGGACGAGAGCCTGCAAGAGATGTCCGCGCAAGTCTTGGCGCTGAGCCAAGCGGTGCAGGTCATCCTGCTCTGGTCCGAGGGCGCCTTTCAAGAGCAATCTCCGCTGGCACTGGCAGATGAAGCACTGGTGCTGCGGCCCGAGATCGCGGATGTAATCCGCGCCGCCTATGACCCGATCATGCCGCCCGCCGCCCATGACCCCAGCCACGCGCTGCGCCTTGCGGCACGGGTACAGGTCGCGTCATGAGCCATACCTTCCCGGTCCGCATTTTCTATGAAGACACCGACATGGCGGGCGTCGTCTATTACGCCAACTACCTGCGCTATATCGAACGGGCGCGGTCGGATATCGTCGAACAGATCGGTCTCGACCAACGGGCCATGCGCGACGAAGGGCTGGTCTTTGTCGTCACGCGAGTTGAGGCAGACTACATCGGCGCTGCGCGGTTCGGGGATCGGCTGGAGGTGCAGACCACCCATCAGGCCGTAGGGCCGGTGCGGTGGGTGTTCGATCAAGACGTGCTGCGCGACGGCAAGGTCATCTTTCGCGCCAAAGTCACCGCCGTTTGCATGACCACCGCCGGAAAACCCACCCGTTTGCCAGCGAAACTCCGCCTGTCAGACGGCGATCCAGCAGCGTGATACCATAATTCTGGCAATCTCTGTTGCAGTTCGTTAGCTTTGCTCCAAATAGAGGCCGGAAAATAGGGCCCAGAGGCAGAATGCCCCAAAGGGGCGGCAGTAAAAGAGCATAGTTAAATGGAAGCAGAGACGCTGGCATTGGCACAGGGGATTGATTTCTCCCTGTGGGGTCTGTTCGCGAAGGCGACAGTCACGGTCAAACTTGTAATGATCATGCTGATCGGGGCCTCTTTCTGGTCTTGGTCGATCATCGTTCAAAAGACCATCCAGTACCGCAAAGCCCGCGCCGAGGCGGCGCAGTTCGATCAGGCGTTCTGGTCAGGAGAGCCGCTAGACGGGCTCTTTGACACCATCGGCGCTGACCCGGATGGACCCTCAGAAAAAATCTTCGCCGCTGGCATGTCGGAATGGCGCCGCTCGCACCGCGAAGATGGCGCGCTGATCCCCGGCGCCACCGCACGGATTGACCGCTCCATGGATGTGGCAATTTCCAAAGAGGCCGAACGCCTGCAAAAGGGCCTGCCGGTGCTGGCGACCGTGGGCTCCACCGCGCCCTTCGTCGGCCTGTTCGGGACGGTTTTCGGCATCATGAACTCGTTCATCGAGATTGCGGCCCAGCAGAACACCAACCTCGCCGTCGTCGCCCCCGGTATTGCCGAGGCGCTTTTAGCAACGGGCATCGGCCTTCTCGCCGCGATCCCGGCGGTTGTGTTCTATAACAAGCTCAGTGCCGACAGTGACCGCATCCTTGGCAATTACGAGGCCTTCTCGGACGAATTCGCCACCATCCTCAGCCGCCAGTTGGACAGCTAAGCCATGGGCGCAGGTGTCATGAAAAAACAGGGCGGCAAGGGGCGGCGTCGCGGTCGCGCGCAGCCGATGGCCGAGATCAACGTCACGCCCTTCGTCGACGTGATGCTGGTGCTATTGATCATCTTCATGGTCGCGGCTCCGCTCTTGACCGTTGGCGTGCCGGTGGAACTGCCCAAAACCGCCGCCACGGCCCTGCCGTCCGAGCAGGAAGAGCCGTTGACCGTCACCCTGACCGCCGAGGGGGCGGTGCAGATCCAAACCACCGAGACGCCCCGCGACCAACTCATTACCAAACTGCGGGCGATTGCCTCAGAACGGGCCAGCGACCGGGTGTTCCTGCGCGCGGATGGCAAAGTGTCTTATGCGCAGGTCATGGAAGTCATGGGCGCGCTCAACGCAGGCGGCTTTTCCAACATCGGTCTGGTGACCGACATCGGTGGCCCGGCGTTGGACGGCAGCGACACGTCGGGTGGCTGAGCCGTGCATACCGGGCATTACATATCAGGTGCCGGGCATCTGGGTCTTATTGGTTGGCTTCTCTTTGGTGGGATGTTCACCCCCGAGCCTGACCCCGTTGAGATGACCGAAGTCTCCGTGATCTCTGGCGCTGAATATGACGCGCTGGTGGCCGCGCAGCAGCCGCCGTCTTCGTCTACCGAAGTGGCGCAGCCAGCTCCGCCAGAAGTGAGCGAGCAAACCCCCGAGGTAACAGCAGAGCCCGATACCCAGATAGAACAACCCGAGCCGGTGCAGACCGAAACCCCGCCCGAGGACCTCCCCCCCGAGGTGACGGAGTTGGAGTTGCCACCGCAGACCCAAGTGGATGACACGCCGCCCGAAATGAACGAGCCGGTGGGTGATACCGCCGTGCTGGTGCCTGAGATCGCGCCAGAGGCCCGCCCGCGCGAAGCGCCGCGTGTGGCCCCAGAACCGGTTGAGCAGCCCGACCCCGAACTGCGCCCCGATCTGGATGAGCAACCCGCCGTAGCACCAGATGCGGAGGCCGAAGCCGAAACCGTCGTGGAAGAGCCGCAGGAAGCCCAAACGCCCGAGGACAGCACGACCGAGATCGTGACCGAAGCCGATAAAGCTCCGGCTGCCTCCGCGCGCCCACCCGGCCGCCGTCCAACACCGCCGCCCCCGGCACCTGTCGAAGTGGCCGAAGCACCGGAAGAACCGGCTGAAACGCCGGCGCCTGAGCCTACACCTGCACCAACGCCAGAGCCTGATCCAACACCTGAACCCGCTGAGGAGCCAGCGACCTCAAGCTCGACCGAGGACGCCATCGCCGATGCGCTGAGCGAAGTCTTGGGGCAGCCCGAGGCAACCGCGTCCGCGCCAAGCGGCCCGCCGCTGTCCTCGGGTGAGC
Source organism: Sulfitobacter sp. SH24 (assembly GCF_965641895.1). Taxonomy (NCBI): domain Bacteria; kingdom Pseudomonadati; phylum Pseudomonadota; class Alphaproteobacteria; order Rhodobacterales; family Roseobacteraceae; genus Sulfitobacter; species Sulfitobacter sp. SH24. The sequence goes on along the minus strand of NZ_OZ282575.1, from coordinate 2,649,822 downwards.
GCGAATCTCTGCGCGTGGCGGTCTCTGCCTGCTGGAACATCGGCGCACTCTCGACAGAGGCGTCGCGCACGACGGTCGTGGTGGGCATGCAGATGAACACCGACGGCACGCCAGTGGCCAGTTCGATCCGCTTGCTGAGTTCAAGCGGCGGCAGCGACACCGCTGCGCGACAAGCCTTTGAAGCCGCAAAACGTGCGGTCATTCGTTGCGGCAGCAGTGGTTACAAACTGCCGCAGGAAAAATACAGTCAATGGCAAGACATCGAGATGACATTCGACCCAATGAGGAGCCGATAACATGCTGACTAGACTTCTGGGACTACTGGCGCTCTGCGCCATGGCGGCCACGCTCGCGCTGGCCCCCAACCAGTCGCACGCCCAACCGCTGCGCATCGTAATCGACGATCCCACAATCGAACCCTTGCCCTTTGCCGTGCCTAGCTTTCAGCCGGAGAGCGGCGAAGCAGGGCAGATGGCCGTCGACCTAGCACGTGTGGTGTCCGAAGACCTGACCGGCACAGGCCTTTTCCGTGAGATCCCAGCTAGCGCCTATATCTCGACTGTCAGCGATTTTAACGCACCAGTGGAATATGCCGATTGGAAAGCGATCAACGCCCAAGCGCTGATCACCGGGGCGGTCAATGTCAGCGGCAACAGCGTCAACGTAAAATTCCGCGTCTATGATGTCTTTTCCGGTGAAGAACTGCTTGATGGAAATGGGCAGGGCGGTCTGCAATTTTCCGGCACCGTCGATGGCTGGCGGCGCATGGCGCATAAGGTGGCCGATGCGGTCTACAGCCGGATCACCGGCGAAGGCGGCTATTTCGACAGCCGCGTCGTCTATGTCTCGGAGACCGGTCCCAAGGACGACCGCCAAAAGCGGCTTGCGATCATGGATTACGACGGGGCGAACCTGAAGTACCTGACCGAATCCGGCTCTATCGTATTGGCGCCGCGCTTTTCGCCTGACGGCAATCGGGTGCTATATACCAGCTATGAGAGCGGTTTTCCGCGCATCTATGTGCTTGATATCGGGTCGGTGCAGCGCCGTGCCTTGGAAAGCGCCGAGGGCAGCATGGCTTTCGCGCCGCGCTTCTCGCCCAGCGGTCAGACGGTTGTCTATTCGCTGAGCCAAGGCGGCAATACCGACATCTTCTCGATGGATATCAACAGCGGCCAATCGGTGCGCCTGACCAACACCCCCGCGATTGAGACCGCGCCCAGCTTCTCTCCCGATGGCAGTAAAATCGTCTTTGAGAGCGACCGCTCCGGCAGTCCGCAGCTTTACGTCATGCCCGCCACCGGCGGAGAGGCGACGCGGATTTCCTTTGGCGAAGGGCGTTATGGCACGCCCGTCTGGTCGCCGCGTGGGGATTTGGTGGCTTTCACCAAGCAGAATAAAGGCCGTTTCCACATCGGCGTGATGCGTCTTGATGGCTCCGAAGAGCGTCTGTTGACCGCCTCTTTCCTTGATGAGGGTCCGACTTGGGCCCCCAATGGCCGGGTGATCATGTTCGCCCGTGAAACCCAAGGGGCAGGCGGGTCGTCCTCGCTCTATTCCGTCGATATTTCGGGGCGCAACCTCAAGCCGGTGCGCACACCTGAAGGCGGGTCTGACCCATCGTGGTCTCCATTGCAGAAGTAACGTTTACCACACCTCCCAAACGGGCGCGGGCAATTCCAATGATGCCGCGCCTGTGTTAACACCAGCAACAACAACGCCACCACAGAGAAGGCAGACCCCGATGAAACGCATTTTGACCAGCACGCTTTTGATTTCCGCATTGGCCGTGTCGGCCTGTACTAACCCCGACCGTTTTGGTGCCGATGGCATGGGCGGCGCCGGGGCGAATGCAGGCGCAGGCGTCAATTCTGGCGTAGTGCCGGGCAGCGCGAATGATCCGACCTCGACCGCCTACTTTCAGCAGGCCGTGGGTGATCGGGTGCTGTTCCTTGTCGACCAATCGTCGCTGACGGATGTGGGCCGCGCCACTCTTGATGGGCAGGTTGCTTGGTTGCAGACCAATACAGATTATCAGGCCGTGATCGAAGGTCACGCTGATGAGCAGGGCACCCGTGAGTACAACATCGCGCTTGGCGGTCGTCGTGCCAATGCGGTGCGCGAATATATGATCTCGCGCGGGATCGCGGCTTCGCGTCTCAAGACCATCAGCTACGGCAAAGAGCGCCCGATCGAGATCTGCTCGGAAGAGGCCTGCTATGCCAAGAACCGCCGCGCGGTGACCGTGCTGGCAGGCGGCGCGCTGACCAGCTGATCACGGCTCCCGTGACGCAATGACTCATCCAAGGAGGCCGATGTGCTGAAGCGATATATCTTCGTGGCGGTAATGGGGCTGATGACATCCCCTGCCGCGCTCATGGCGCAGGACAACGATCAAACGCTGGCGGACATCCGCCAGCAGTTGACCGTGCTGAGCGTCGAGGTGCAAAAGCTGCGCCGCGAGTTGTCCACCACGGGCGGCGGCTCGGTCGAGACGGGCGGCAACTCTGTGCTGGAACGTGTCGGCACGATGGAAAGCGAATTGCAGCGCCTGACATCGAAAACCGAGGAGATGGAGAACCGTATCAACCGGGTCGTTTCCGATGGTACGAACCGGATCGGTGATCTGGAATATCGTCTGGTTGAGCTTGAAGGCGGCGATCTGGGCGCACTTGGTGAGACATCCACACTGGGTGGCGGCGAAGCGCCCGCCGTGGCAGCGCCCGGAACGGACCCGGCCCGCGAAGTGGTCGAGGTGGCCCCCGGTAGCGGTGGCGCGGACACTTCCGGCGGTATCATCACCCCCATCAACGAAGCAGAGCTTGCGGTCAGCGAAAAGACCGATTTCGAGCGGGCGCAGGGGGCGCTCGCATCCGGTGACTTTCGCAGCGCCGCGGATCTCTTTGCGACCTTCAATCAGACCTATCCCGGTGGTCCGCTAGCCGCCGAATCCGAATTGCGCCGCGGCGAGGCGCTGACCGGGCTGGGTGACAACCGCGAAGCGGCCCGTGCCTATCTGGCGGCCTTCAGCACCGATCCCGAAGGGCCAGTGGCCCCGCAATCGCTGTTTGAATTGGGCCGTGCACTTGGCGTTTTGGAGCAGACCCAAGAAGCCTGCGTGACCCTATCCGAGGTCGCGGTGCGCTTTCCCAATGCGCCGCAGGTGTCCCAAGCCGAAGCGCAGCGTCAGACGCTGGGTTGCTCTTAAATTGCAATGACTGCCCCTGCCGCTTTGGCTGATGCAGCATTGGCCGAGGGGCTACTGACAGGGCTGGGCGGCGCGCTGCCGCCCCGCCTTGGCGTTGCCGTTTCGGGTGGGGGCGATTCCATGGCGTTGCTTTCCCTTCTGCACGGGCTCTGCAAGGTTGCGGGCACACATCTCGAAGTTGTGACAGTCGATCATGGACTGCGACCCGAAGCAGCGGCAGAGGCAGATCTTGTCGCCCGCTGCGCGGGCGATTTGGGGCTGCACCACGAGACGTTGCAATGGCGCGGGTGGGACGGGCAGGGCAATCTGCAAAACGCCGCGCGTCACGCGCGCTATGCGCTGATGGCCGATTGGGCGGCGCGGCGTGATTTGCCCTGCATTGCCCTTGGCCATACGGCGGATGATCAGGCCGAGACTGTCTTGATGCGATTGGCCCGCCGGGCGGGCGTGGATGGGCTAGCCGCGATGGCCCCGCAAAGCCAGCGGCAGGGTGTCACATGGCTGCGACCCCTGCTGTCTGCCCGGCGCGAGGCTTTGCGCGATTATCTGCGTCGCGCGGGGCTTGAATGGGTTGATGACCCCAGCAACGATGACCCGCGTTATACACGCATTCAGACCCGCCAAACCCTAGCTGCCCTCGCCCCACTCGGCCTTGATGTTGAAACGCTGGCTGAGGTGGCAAGCAACATGGCCCGCGCCCGTGACGCACTCGACCAGCACGCCGACCACGCCGCTGGCAATATTCTGCGCATGGAGGCGGGGGCCTGGGTGATCAGGGCCGATGCATTTTTCGCCGAGCCGGAAGAAATCCGCCGTCGTTTGATGATCCGCGCGCTTGGGCAGATTAGTGGCGGTGCCTATCCTCCGCGTCGCGGGCCGGTGGCGGCGCTGATTGCTGGGCTGGCAAACGGGCAGGGCGCGACTCTGGATGGGTGCCAAACCCTGCTCCGGCGCGGTGAAATCTGGGTGTTTCGCGAATATAACGCGGTACGCAATCTTCATGTGCCTGCGGATCATCTGTGGGACGGGCGCTGGCGCGCGGTGCCGCCAACGGTGTTTCCGCAGGGGGCCGAGTTGCGGGCATTGGGGCCAGAGGGTCTTGCATATTGTCCTGATTGGCGCAGCTTCGGGCGGCCCCGTGCGATGCTTTTGTCGACCCCGGCGGTCTGGCAGGGGGGGCGGCTGCTTGCAGCACCCCTTGCTGGTCTGGACGAGAAATGGCATGTGCTGCTGGAACGCGATGCCGGTTGGCTTAAAACCACGCCATTATCGCATTGAACATGAGCGCATCATGTCTATCTTAGTGTGGTGGTTGCCCGGACGGGCGCCCCTTGGGCCGCAGGACTTGCCTGCGGTCGTGTGAATTTAGGAGAATTCCCTTGGGAAATGTTCGTAACCTCGCTTTCTGGGTTGTCCTGATGTTGCTGGTCTTGGCGCTGTTCAACCTGTTCAGTGGGTCCAGTGGATCGTTACAAAATAACGAGGTCAGCTATTCCGAGTTTGTCACTTCTGTAGAACAGGGTGATGTCCGTAATGTGACATTGGATGGCGAGCAGGTTCGGTTCCGTAAAGCGGACGGGGCCGATTATCTGACGATCAAACCCGAGGATGCAGAGCTGACACAGCTGTTGATCAACAGCGACATCCCCGTAAAAGCGCGTCCGCAGCAACAATCTGGCTTTCAGACATTCCTGATGTCGCTTCTGCCTATCGCTTTGCTGATCGGTGTGTGGATTTACTTCATGAACCGGATGCAGGGTGGCGGCAAAGGTGGCGCCATGGGCTTTGGTAAATCCAAAGCCAAGATGCTGACCGAGAAGCAAGGCCGCGTGACTTTTGACGATGTTGCAGGCATTGATGAAGCCAAGGAAGAGCTTGAAGAGATCGTCGAGTTCCTGCGCAACCCACAGAAGTTCTCCCGCCTTGGCGGCAAGATCCCGAAAGGCGCGCTGCTTGTGGGCCCTCCGGGTACTGGTAAAACGCTGCTGGCCCGTGCGATTGCGGGCGAGGCGGGCGTGCCGTTCTTCACCATCTCCGGCTCCGACTTTGTTGAGATGTTCGTGGGTGTGGGTGCGAGCCGCGTGCGCGACATGTTCGAACAAGCCAAGAAAAACGCCCCCTGTATCGTCTTTATCGACGAGATTGACGCCGTGGGTCGCCACCGTGGCGCAGGCTATGGCGGTGGCAACGACGAGCGTGAGCAAACCCTGAACCAGCTTCTGGTCGAGATGGACGGTTTTGAGAGCAACGAAGGTGTCATCATTCTCGCCGCGACCAACCGCCGCGACGTGCTCGACCCCGCACTGCTGCGTCCGGGCCGTTTCGACCGTCAGGTCACCGTGCCGAACCCCGACATCAAAGGTCGCGAGAAGATCCTGTCGGTTCACGCCCGCAAGACCCCGCTGGGCCCGGACGTCGACCTGCGCATCATTGCACGCGGCACGCCGGGCTTCTCGGGCGCGGATTTGGCGAACCTCGTGAATGAGGCTGCGCTCATGGCCGCCCGTGTCGGTCGCCGTTTCGTCACCATGGTCGATTTCGAACAGGCCAAGGACAAGGTGATGATGGGGCCAGAGCGCCGCTCGATGGTGATGACCGCCGAGCAGAAGGAGATGACCGCCTATCACGAAGCCGGTCACGCGCTGGTCGGCATGACGTTGCCCAAGTGTGACCCGGTCTACAAGGCCACGATCATCCCGCGTGGCGGTGCGCTTGGCATGGTGATGAGCCTGCCTGAAATTGACCGCCTGAACATGTTCAAGGACGAATGCCACCAGCGTCTGGCCATGGCCATGGCGGGCAAGGCGGCTGAAATCCACAAATATGGCCCCGATTCCGTGTCCAACGGCCCGGCGGGCGACATCCAGCAGGCCAGCGCTCTGGCCCGTGCGATGGTGCTGCAATGGGGCATGTCGGATAAGGTCGGCAACATCGACTATTCCGAAGCGGCTCAGGGCTATCAGGGCAATACGGGTGGTTTCTCAGTCTCGGCTAATACCAAGGAATTGGTTGAGAAAGAGGTCCAGAAATTCATCCAAGACGGCTATGACCGCGCGATGACGATCATTACCGAGAAAGAAGTCGAGTTTGAGCGTCTGGCCCAAGGTCTGCTGGAATATGAAACCCTGACCGGGGATGAGATCAAACGTGTCATGGAGGGCCTGCCGCCTGCGGAAGATTCCGACGACGACAACTCCGACGCGGGCAGTGCGCCCAGCGTCACCGCGATCCCAAAGGCAAAGGGCAAGAAGACCCCGCCGAAGGATGGCGGAATGGAGCCTGAACCCTCGGTCTGATCTGACCCTTCTTAAGAAGTTTCAAAGACCCCGCTTCGGCGGGGTTTTTCTTTGTTGGGCACCATTGGTTCGGGGCCGCCGTGCACGAGGTACGGTCCGGGAATCCACGGTCGCTTATGGGGCCGAGAGCAGATAGACATGGCCACAGGTCTCAACCGACGGATTTTTTATGCTGCGCATATTTTTCTCTATTACCGCTTTCCTCGCCTTGATCGCAGGTCCGACATGGGCCGAACCGCAAAATTACACCGTGTCATTGGGCGGGCGCCAATTGGGCACACTGCAGTTCAACGGCCAAAGCCGGAATGCGGCGTTCCTTTTGACCCTGAACAATGCGCCCTTTGGCATTAAAAACGGTACTTTCAATGCCGTAACCGAGACTGAGGGCGACACGACTGACTATCTGGGAACGAACCGGGGCAGTGAAACCCGTGATATCGCGATCACGCGGCGCACGGATCAGGTGGCCTCGGTTACGATCGCACCGGCTTCTGAAATGACAGAAATGTCGGATGCCGGTATGGTACCTGCGGGTATTGTCTTCCCGCCCGAACTGTTTGCGGCCCTTGCCGAGGCCGAAACATGCCCATCGCCGCTCGCCGTCTATGATGGCCGGCGTGTGGTTCAGATCGCGACCGAAGCTGTGAAACAGGAGGGCGAGACAGTGGTTTGCGATATGTCCTACCGCGTCGTGATGGGACCGGGGTATGTCTCTCCTTTTTATCTCAAGTCGTTCGGGATGCAGTTGATGTATACGGACCGCAAGCTTGCCCGCGCTTCAATGAGCGGCGGTGGCTTCAAGGTACATCTAACCCGTCAGTAAAATTCACGCCTTTCAAACGGCATGTCAAAGGACAGCACCATGCCCGAGCTTCGCACTACAGATTATATCGGTCGGATTACTTGGCTGGGCATGGTCCCGCAGGATCGCAAAAACATCCGTTCAACGCCGATCAAAAAGGCCTTCGCCAGCTACGCGGGATTCAAAGGGGACTTCCACGCCGGGCTGACCCGCCCCGCTTGCGTGCGGGTGCGCAATCTACATGCCAAAGGCACGGAAATTCGCAATACGCGGCAACTCTCTATTCTCTCAGCCGAAGAGATGGCCCAGATCGCCGGGGCCATTGACCTGTCCGAGTTGGACCCGGCACTGCTGGGCACCTCAATCATTATTGAGGGCATCCCCGACTTCACCCTCATCCCACCGGGATCACGGTTGCAGAACGCGCAGGGCACCACGTTGGTGGTGGATATTGAAAACGGCCCCTGCAACCTGCCCGCGCGTGAAATCGAAAACGAAGCCCCCGGCCACGGCAAAGGGTTCAAAGCCGCCGCGCAGGGCAAGCGCGGGGTAACTGCTTGGGTAGAGCGGGAAGGACCGCTGGCATTGGGTGATGAAATGCGGCTGTTTGTGCCAAACCAACCTGTCTGGCCGCATCTGGGCTGACCACGCGCCGTTTCGCGCCCTTTGAGTGTCGGAAACACGGCCTCAGGTTGAGGGCTTGTGGCTGTATGGCTGGAGGATAATGATCGCCACCAACGGCAACAGGGGATTCTCATGGCTTTTAAAACCGACATTCAAATCGCCCGCGAAGCGGCGAAACGCCCTATTCAGGAAATCGGTGAGAAGCTGGGCATCTCTAGCGATGACCTGCTGCCCTACGGCCATGACAAGGCGAAGGTAAGGCAAAGCTTTATCGACAGCGTCCAAGACCGGCCCGATGGCAAGTTGATCCTTGTCACGGCGATCAATCCCACGCCAGCGGGGGAGGGGAAGACCACCACCACCGTGGGGCTGGGCGACGGGCTTAACCGTATCGGCAAGAAGGCGGCGGTCTGCATTCGCGAAGCCTCGCTCGGGCCGAACTTTGGGATGAAGGGCGGGGCTGCGGGCGGCGGTTATGCGCAGATCGTGCCAATGGAAGAGATGAACCTCCATTTCACTGGAGATTTCCACGCGATCACCAGCGCTCATAACCTGCTGGCGGCAATGATCGACAATCACATCTACTGGGGCAACGAGCTTGAGATCGACACCCGCCGGGTCGTATGGCGGCGCGTGGTCGACATGAACGACCGCGCCCTTCGGCAAATCACCGCGTCTCTTGGCGGCGTGCCCAACGGTTTCCCGCGTGAGACGGGGTTTGATATTACGGTCGCGTCTGAAGTAATGGCGATCCTATGCCTCGCCAAAAACCTCACCGATCTGCAAGAGCGCCTTGGCGCGATGATCGTCGCCTACCGCCGTGACCGCAGCCCGGTTTATGCCCGCGACATCAAGGCGGATGGGGCCATGACGGTGCTTTTGAAAGACGCGATGCAGCCCAACCTCGTCCAAACGCTGGAGAACAACCCGGCCTTCGTGCATGGCGGCCCATTTGCCAATATCGCCCACGGCTGTAACTCGGTTATCGCCACGACCACAGCGCTGAAACTGGCGGATTACGTGGTGACAGAGGCGGGCTTTGGTGCCGATCTTGGGGCCGAAAAATTCATGAACATCAAATGCCGAAAGGCCGGGCTGGCCCCCTCAGTGGTTGTCGTCGTGGCCACGGTGCGCGCGATGAAGATGAACGGCGGCGTGGCCAAAGCGGACCTTGGGGCGGAAAATGTAGAGGCGGTGCAAAAGGGATGCGCCAACCTTGGCCGCCATATCGAGAACATAAAATCCTTTGGCGTGCCCGTCGTCGTGGCGATTAACCATTTCGTGACCGACACCGACGCCGAAGTCGCCGCGGTTAAGGACTATGTCGCTGCCCAAGGGGCGGAGGCGATCTTGTCGCGCCATTGGGAATTGGGGTCAGAAGGCTCTGCCGATCTAGCAACCCGCGTGGCAGAAATCGCCGATGGTGATCACGCGAACTTTGCCCCGCTCTATGCCGACGAGATGCCGCTTTTCGAAAAGATCGAGACCATCGCCAAACGCATCTACCGCGCCGACGAGGTGCTGGCCGATCAGAAGGTGCGCAACCAGTTGAAAGACTGGGAGGCACAGGGCTACGGCGACCTGCCGGTCTGTATGGCCAAGACCCAGTACAGCTTCTCGACCGATCCCGATCTGCGCGGCGCGCCCACAGGCTTCAGCGTGCCCATCCGCGAGGTGCGGCTCTCGGCGGGGGCCGGGTTCGTCGTCGTGATCTGCGGAGAGATCATGACGATGCCGGGCCTGCCTCGGGCGCCTTCTGCGGAGGCAATCAAACTCAATGCCGATGGCGATGTGGAGGGATTGTTCTAAGGCGGGTTGCAATGCCCCGCCGTCGCGGTGATGTAGGGCGTGTTCAACCTGCAGCGAGCGAAAGTGAGACGGATATGGCAGCGACAATCATCGACGGCAAAGCCTTTGCGGCAACGGTGCGTGACAAGGTGGCGGGCCATGTCGCCCGGCTGACGACGGATCACGGCATCACGCCCGGCCTTGCTGTGGTGTTGGTGGGGTTAGACCCGGCAAGCCAAGTCTATGTCCGCTCCAAGGGCAAGATGACCCGCGAGGTTGGCATGAAGTCGGTCGAACACAAGCTGCCCGCGACCGTCGATCAGGACGACCTGCTCAAACTGATCGACGCGTTGAACAACGACCCCGAGATCCACGGCATCCTCGTGCAACTGCCGCTGCCGGATCATCTGGACGAAAGCCGGGTGGTCAATGCCGTCTCGCCCGCCAAGGACGTGGACGGTTTCCACATCTCCAACGTCGGGCTGCTGGGCACGGGGCAGAAAAGCATGGTGCCCTGCACCCCGCTTGGCTGCCTGATGATGCTGCGGGACCACCATGGGGATCTAACGGGCTTGAACGCGGTGGTTATCGGCCGCTCCAACATCGTCGGCAAACCGATGGCGCAGCTGCTCTTGGGCGATAGCTGCACCGTGACCATCGCGCATAGCCGCACCCGCGATCTGCCCGAAGTGGTGCGCCGCGCCGATATCGTGGTAGCCGCCGTTGGCCGCCCCGAGATGGTGCCGGGCGATTGGATCAAAGAGGGTGCCACGGTGATCGACGTGGGCATCAACCGGATTGAGACTGGCGAAAAGACCAAACTGGTCGGCGACGTGGATTTCGACAGTGCCAGCCAACGCGCCGGGGCCATCACACCCGTGCCGGGCGGCGTCGGGCCAATGACCATCGCTTGCCTGCTGGCCAATACGGTCACCGCCTGCTGCCGCGCCAATGGGTTGGAAGAACCCGAAGGGCTGACCGCTTAAGAGGCAGGCACAGGCACGATGGTGCCCTGCAGGATGGCGATGAGCTTGGCTTCGCCATCCGTTTCCGCATGCACCTCTGCCGTGACCACACAAAGCCGCCGGCCCGGTTTCACAACCCGGCCCGTGGCAATCAGCCGATCCCCGCGGGCGGGGGCCAGCAGGTTGATCTTGATCTCCGAAGTCACGACATCGACCTCCGGCGGCAACATGCTCAAGGCCGCATAGCCCGCCGCGGAATCGCCGATGGAAAAGGTCAGCCCCGCATGGCCAAAACCCTGCTGCTGCATCGCGCCGGGCAGGACCGGCGCTCCGACCTTGACCAGACCCGACTGCACTTCGATGATCTCGGCGCCCAAGGTCTGCATCATTGTCTGCTTGGCAAAACTCTCCAGCACCCGGCGTTCAATCTGATCATCCATCATCGCATCTTTCCAGGCATGGGGATCGCCACTGGTTGCGGCCCCGTCAGCACCGCGCGGGCCTCCGGCCCCATCAAATCACAAAGCACCCGCGACTGGCTGCGCAGCCCGCCGGTGTAGGTGCCATATGCAGGCAGGATCAGCCGCTTGCTGTCAAACAGAAAGGCCGGGCGCGAGATGCTGCGCCCCCGTGCACGGATCGACGCCTTGGGGTGATAGTGCCCCGACACCTCGCCCCGGCCCTCGCTCGCGGCGATATGCCGAAAGGTCAGCGGGCCGAGCGTAATCTCTCCCAAATGCGTGCCGCCCAAGCCTACGGGGCCGGGATCATGATTGCCCTCAATCCAATCCCACCGCCGCCCGGCTTGGAGGCCCAGTATCCAAAACCGCTCTTCCTCCGGCAGCGCCTGCGCCGCGCCAAGGTCGTCGAAACTATCGCCCAGGCAGATCACATGCCGCGCCTGCGTAAAGGACAGATCCGCTGCCAGACGGTTCAACGTATCGCGCGTTTCATAGGGCGGCAGCGCTGACCCGCCGCGCCGCGCGATCCTTTCCGACTTGCCCAAATGAAGGTCGCTCACACAAAGCAAATCTCTATCGCGCCACCAAAGCGCGCCAGAACCAAGCGCAGTCAGCCCCGCCCCGACGAATGAAAACTCAAGTCTGTTCATCCTTTGTTCATCTGAGATCGCCGCTGATTTGGCAAGGGGTCAAACGCGAATGTCAGAAGAGTGGAAAGGACAGCGCAGCGGTATTTAAGAAAGGATGAAAGGTAGAAAACGCGCCCCGCAGCCGGGCGTTAACCTGACCGGAGACGCGCCTTCATCCTTTGCGGTCATCGGCTCCTCAGCCTGTACCGCGGGATCAAGATGCGCGGCGTGGGTTAAAGAACTCTTAATATCTTCATCCTTTTTTAAATACCTTGCAGAACCTTTCCGCCCGCGACACCTCGATGTTCAACGACCATCCCGCCAAGGCGGCTGATCCGAGGGCGGTGGGGTGAGCCGCGCGAGGCCGGAGGCTTCCATCAGTCTTTCGGCCTCTTCCGCCAGCATGCGTTCCTGTCCAGCGCCTTCGACAGGCACGCGGCCCATTTCCAGAAACAGCGGTGCAGCGAGAGGGCTGACGCGGGACAGTTTGCGGTGGGTGATCCGCCCGGCGATCCGTCCCAGCATCTCTTCGATTCTGCCGAAATCCACCAGTCCGCTGAGCGCTTCTTCGCGAGTGATATCGAGCATTAGATGGTCCGGTTCATAGCGGTGCAGCGTGTCATAAAGGATATCGCTGGAAAAGGTCGTTTGTCGTCCGGATTTGCGGGCCTGCGGGGTGTTGCGTTCAATGAGCCCGGCAATGGTCGCAGCGGCGCGGAAGGTGCGTTTCATCACGGCATTGCCCGCCAGCCAACTGTCGAGGCCCTCGTTGAGTACAGTGGGGTCGAGCAGCGGCGCGGGGTCGTCGACGGGGGAGAGGCCCCAGATAAGCGTGGCATAGTCCGTGGCCACGAAGCCTAGGGGGCGCAGGCCGAGGTCTTCCATGCGTTTGGTCAGCAATAGGCCCAGCGTTTGCTGGCCGTTGCGCCCGGCAAAGCCGTAGAAGACCGTTTGTTCGGCCATGTCATGGGGGAAGCTTTCGACCAGCAGGGTGCCGGGCTGCGGCAATTGGCTGACTTCACGTTGTAGGCTGAGCCATTCGGCGGTGTGGCGCGGCAGTTCGGGCCAGCTGTCTTGAGTGAACATCTGTTGGACGCGGGCGGAAAGCTGTGTGGAGGTGGCAAATTTGGTGCCGCCGAAGGTCGCCACTTTGGGCTTTTTGGCGGCGTTGCGGCTGACTTCGACAACGGTTTCGCGCAGCCCTTCGTAGCGTACGATTTGGCCGCCGATCAGAAAGGTGTCGCCTTTGGTGAGCGTTGCGGCAAAGCCTTCTTCGATCTCGCCCAGCGGTTTGCCGCCGCGGTTGCGTTTCATGCGGACCTTCAGCTTATCGGTATCTTGGATCGTGCCGATGTTCATGCGGATGCGTTGGGCGGCGCGCGGATCACGCAATTGCCATTGGCCGCCAGGGCGCTGCAGCAGGCGTTGCCAGCGGTCGTAGGCGCGCAGGGCGTAGCCGCCGGTGGCACAGAAGTCGAAGCAGGCGTCGAAGTCGGCGCGGGACAGGGCGGCGTAGGCCCCGGCGGAGCGGACCTGCGCGAAGAGGTCGTCAGCGTCGAAGGGGCCTGCGCAGGCGGCGATGAGAATATGTTGGCACAGCACATCGCGCGGGCCGGGGCCGCGCGGATCGCCGTCGAGTGCGCCTTCGAGCACGGCCTCTAGGGCGGCCACGCATTCGACCACCTCAAAGCGGTTCGCTGGTACGAGAAGCGCCTTGGAAGGTGCGTTGTAGCGGTGGTTGGCGCGGCCGATGCGTTGGACCAGCCGCTTTACATTTTTGGGGGCGCCGATCTGGATGATCAGGTCCACATCGCCCCAGTCAATGCCCAGATCCAGCGTGCCGGTGCAAACGATGGCACGCAGATCGCCGCGGACAATGGCGGCTTCGACCTTTTCGCGTTGGGCGCGATCCAAGCTGCCGTGGTGGATGGCGATCGGTAGGGCGTCTTCATTGGCGAGCCAGAGGTTGTGAAAGAAAATCTCGGCCTGTGCGCGGGTGTTGTGAAAAATCAGCGTCGTCTTGTGTTGGCGCACTTGCTCAAGCACCGCTGGAATTGAATAGGCAGCACCGCCCCCGGCCCAAGGCGGGGCTTCCTCGGTGTGCAGCATCTGGATGTCGGGGGCGGGGCCCGGATCGGCCAGCAGCACTTCGCAAGGGTCCGGGTGGCGGGCCATGAGGTGGGCGATGGCCGAAGGGTCTTCGACCGTGGCCGAGAGGCCCACCCGTTTGAGGCTTGGGCAGAGGGCTTGAAGACGGGTCAGCGCCAGCATCAACTGGTCGCCGCGCTTGCTTTCGGCCAGCGCGTGGATCTCGTCGATCACAACGCGCTTAAGGCCCCGAAAGGTGCGCGCGGCGTCCTCGTAGGAGGTCAGCAGAGCGAGGCTTTCCGGCGTGGTCAGCAGGATATGCGGCGGGTCGGCGCGCTGGCGGCGGCGACGCGATTGCGAGGTGTCGCCGGTGCGGTCTTCGATGCGGATCGGCAGGCGCATCTCCTCGACCGGGCGGGTGAGGTTGCGTTTGATGTCCGCCGCGAGCGCCTTCAGCGGCGAGATGTAGAGCGTGTGCATCCCCCCGTGATCATCCTCGGCCAGATCGACGAGGGTGGGCAGGAAACCGGCCAGCGTTTTACCCCCGCCCGTGGGGGCGATGAGGAGCAGGGCGGGAGCCTCGGCACGGTCCAGCATCTCTTGCTGGTGCGGGTGCAGGGACCAGCCGTTCTGGGCGAACCAATCGGCGAATTTGGGGGGCAGGGCGCGCATGCACCCAATGTAGTACCGGCAGGGCGCGGTGCCAGCGGCGGAGGCTATTTAACGATCACCTCATCGCGAACGAACATATTGGCCCAAGCGCGGTCCACCAGATCGGGGTTCATCTGGTAGGGGATGCCTTCGAAATCGCAGATGGCGATCATCTGGTCGATCAGGAAATTCGGCTGATAGTTCGCATAGACGTTGTTGATCGTTGGGTATTTCACCTTGAGCAGATGGACCAGCGTCGCCTCGTCCAGCGGCATGCCGCGTTTGCGGGCGACCATGGCAAAGATTTTGAGGAAGTTCTCTTGGTCCGGGCCGTCGATCTTAATCTTGAAGAAGATACGCCGCAGGGCCGCTTGGTCGAAAATCTCATTCGGGTGAAAGTTGGTGGAGAAGATCACCAGCGTGTCGAAGGGCACCTCAAATTTTTCGCCCGATTGCAGGGCGAGGATGTCTTTGCTTTCCTCAAGCGGCACGATCCAGCGGTTGATGATGCTCTGCGGTGGTTCTTTCTGGCGGCCAAGGTCGTCGACGATGAATATGCCGCCTGTGGCTTTGAGCTGCAGCGGCGCCTGATAGGTCCGCGCCGTGGGGTTGTACACCAGATCGAGCATGTCGAGTGTCAGCTCGCCGCCGGTAATGACGGTGGGGCGTTCGCAGCAGACATAGCGGGCGTCATAGCGGGTGATGCGGCGCAGGGAGGTGGGGTCTTGCACCTCGGCCTCGGCGGCGGAATGAACGATCGGGTCATAGACGGTGATGACTTGGCCTGCGTACTCGATGGCGCGGGGGACATAAACCCGATCGCCAAGGGCATCTCGTATCCCATTGGAAATGCTTGATTTCCCGTTTCCCGGCGGGCCGTACATCAGGATTGACCGCCCGGCAGAGACGGCGGGGCCAAGGTGGTCCAACAGGCTATCGGGCAACACCAGATGGCCCATGGCCCCGGTGAGTTGATCGCGGGTGATTTGCAGATTGCGTACGGATTGGCGTTTGACTTGCTCGCGGTAAACCTCAAGCGGGACGGGCATGGCGCCGAAATATTCGGACTGAGCCAGCGCGTCCAGCGCCCGGGCCTTACCAGCATCGGTGAGTTGATAGCCCATTTCATTGCCGCTGGTTGCGCTGAGCGTGCCTGTCGCCTCTAGCAGGCGCTGGCCGCGGGCTTGATCGACCATTTCTTGCGTGACTTGGGTCGGCAGGCAGAGCGCTTGGGCCAGATCGCTGACCATCTCGACGTTCTTGCGAAAGATCGTTTTCAGAAGGATGTCGCGCATCATCACGATGGGCAGTTTCATATCCTCCAACCGCTTGGGGGGCGGCGGGGCAAGCACTGTGCTGGTCGGGGCGTTCATCAATGGCTTCCTTGAAAGGGCGGCGCGCTGCGGTTCGATTACTGTGCAACGTAATTATTGAATATGGCGTGAATGTGGACGGCCGAAGCGACAATTGGGGCAGCATATCTGGCCCATGTCATCGTTAGACGCCGTAAACAGCCCCTAAGATTAGATAAAGCCCCAGCGTGGTCCCAAGGGCGAGGCCCATGGGGAATTTCTTGGTTTCTTGCCAGCTTTGCCAATCGGGGGCGAGGCGGCGCAGGGGGGTGTATTTCACCCCTCGGTGCGTGGCAGCGGCGGCCAGAAGGGTGGCCATGAAAAGCATCATCAGCAGGCGCAGATCACCCATGGCGATAAAGGGCGCGGCAGCGGCGGCGAATTTGGCGTCTCCGGCCCCCATAACGCCAGCGGCGTTCAACACGATGCCAATGACCAAGACAATCACGAGGCTCAGCAAGCGCCAGAGGTAGGTCTCAAACGGCAGCAGAAACAGACCCAACATTACGAATATCGCGGTGAGTACCAAGACCGCCTGATTTGTAATGCGCATCTGCTTCATGTCGGTGAAAGCGACATAGAGGCAGATCGGCAGGACGAAGGGCAGAAACCACAGGGCCGCCGTGGCAGAGATCGCCATGGCTCAGCCGTTTTCCAACGCGCGCAGAGAGCGGACGGCGGCTTCGAAGTGCTGAGGATGTGTGTCGATCGCTTCGCGCAGCAGGCCCTTGCCGGTTTCCACATCGCCGCGTTTGATCGCCGACAGCGCCATCGTGTGCAAAAGCTGTGCGCGCTCAGATTGCTCCATAGGCATGACGGGCAGGGTGTAGTCGCGCTGTGCGGCGCGGGCCATGATGAGGTTGTTCTTGGCGGTGAAAAGCGTGTTGTCCTGACGGATCGCCTCGCCAAAAAGCCTTTCGGCTTCGGGGTAATCGCCGCGGGTCAGTTTGGAGTAGCCCCAGTTGTTCATCACGGCGGCGGGGGTCGTGGTGAGCCCGACGGCGATTTCATAGAAACTGTCGGCGCGGCTCCACTGTTCTTTGCTGTCGGCGACCATAGCTTCGAGCCGGTAGCGGGCGAATGTCTCATGGGTGGGGGGGATGCCGTTCAGAACCGTTTCGGCCCGCGCCCAGTTGCCGGAGCGGATCAGCGCATCGGCCAATTGCACGCTATCTTCGGGCGTGGCGCCCTCCATTTTGATGACTTTATCCCATTCGCCCACGGCTTCGGTGGTGCGTTTGGCCCGCACGAGTGATGCGGCAAGCCCGCGCTGGTGGTCGATCCGGTCGGGGCTTTCCTTGACTGACCGCGCGAAGTAACTCACCGCCTCATTGGGATCGGCCACGGTCAGCATCACGTCGGAGAGGTTGGTTTCATCCACCACATTGACGTCCTTGAAGGCCCGCTCAACGGTGGCGTTCGCATCTTTTTCACCGCAGCCAGCAAGGGCGGTGACGCCTGCCATGCAGACGGCCAGAATGATTGGATGGCGCATTTTGCGTCCTTTTACTGCTCTGCCGGGTCATGGTGTCGGACGGATCAGGTAATCCCCGCTGCCGCGCCGCACCAATTTGTAATTATCTTCATTGACTTCTGTTATAACAGATTTTTCCGTTTTTGCGAGTGCCAAGCGCAGATTGTCCCGGATTGCGTCACTTTCGCCATTATCGAGGGCATAGGCTTTGCGGAAAATCTGCTCGGCCTCGGCGGTTTGACCGCTTTCCATCAGTACAACGCCCAGGTTGTTCCAGACTTCCGGCTCGGCGGCGTCCTTCTCAACCGCGCGGCGCAGCAGGGTCTCGGCTTGCCCCAACCGTCCCAGCCCAAGGTTGGCGCTGCCCAAAGCTGAGAGGATTTCGCCTGTCAGCCCGTGATCCAGTGCGGCGCGGTTGAAGGATTTGATGGCCAGTTCATACTGTCCCGCCGCGATAAGCCGATGACCCACTTCGATCCCGTCGACAGCCTCTGCTCGCTGATTTACGCCGGGGGCATAAAGATCATCGGGTTTCTTTGGCCCGCCGAACGCGGAAAAGCCGCCTGTCGAACAGGCGGCCAGAGCAAGGGCCAAGATCGGCCCGATGAAAACGGCGCGGGCGGGGCTGCGCCGAATTTTCTCCGTCATTAATTTCCTATCTGACCCAGTTTCGAGATGCCATGTGCCGACGGGCCGACCAGAATGATCAACAGCGGCGGTACGGTCAGCCCCATAGTGGCAAGGGTCATCTTGGTTGGCAACTTATTTGCCGCTTCTTCGGCGCGCATCACGCGCTTGTCGCGCATCTCTTCGGCATAGACGCGCAGGGCGTCGGCGACGGAAGTACCGAAAGCTGCTGATTGGATCAGCACGGTCACGAAGGAGGACACATCCTGCACACCGCAACGCTCCGCCATATCGTTAAGCACGGTGACCTTGTCCTTACCGGCCTTCATCTCATAGGCGACCATCTCGAACTCTTCGGCCAACGCGAGGTAGGAGGCACGCAACTCACGGCCGACGCGGACGATACATTGATCCAGCGATTGCCCGGCCTCGACACAGACCAGCATCATATCAAGCGCATCAGGAAAGCCGCGAGTGATCTCTTCTTTGCGGGAATCGACGCGGCGTCTGACCCAATACTTGGGTAGGTAGTACCCGATCGCACCGGGACCGATGGCCCACATCATGGTCTGCTGGGTGGTCAGCCCTTCGCCGCCGCCCAAGACATTGGTATAGACCAGACCGCCCACCAGCCCGAGCATCCCAAGGGCAAACTGCGCAAAGTAGTAAAGCCGCACCGCATCGCGCGACCGATAGCCCGCCTGACGCAGCATCAACTGTTTGGCGCTGAGTTCGGCCACGTCCTCGGGCTCAAGAAACTTGGCGAATTTCTGCAACTGTGCGTTCTGGTCGGACTGGCGCAACTTCTCGCGCGCGCTATCGCCCGACGGGGCCGTGCTGGTGCGTTTGAGCTTGGTCAGCGGGTCTTCGGGCTGGCGCAACATCAGCACCAGTGTAGTCGCCACCAACGCGACGCCCAATGTGCCGATGATGATAATCAAACCCATCGGCCCCAAGGCTTGGTTGATCTGATCGCTAAGCTGATTGAGAAATTCCATCATCGGCCTCTCAGACTTTGATATTGGTAAGGATGCGCATCACGAAAAGGTTCAGCACAAGGAAGATCCCGACAAGGAAACAGGCGGGAATGAAATAGGGGTGATCGCGCACCTCGTCATAGTAATGCGGATCGCCGAGGTTGATCACCACCAGCGCGACCAGCGGGAAGGCCGACAGGAACTTGCCCGACCATTTCGCCTCCGCCGTGATCGCTTTGACACGGCGGAACAGGCGGAAGCGGGCGCGGATAACCTTGGCCAGACCAGCGAGGATCTCGGCCAGGTTGCCGCCCGATTGTTGCTGGATGGTCACGGCCACGGCGAGGAAGCGCAAATCCTGCATGTCGAGACGCTCGGCCATGTCTTTCAGCGCTTCACCCAGATCGCGGCCATAAGCGGCCTCATCGGCGATCACCCCGAATTCCGAGGCAAGCGGGTCTTGGATTTCTTTGGACACGATCGAGATCGCGTTGGAAAACGGGTGCCCCACACGCAGGCTGCGCACCATCAGCTCCACCGCATCGGGAAGCTGTTCTTCGATCATCGCCATACGTTTGCCCGCTTTGTGCGAGACCCAAAAGAACACCGCGCCGACACCCATCGCGATGGCCATAAGCGCCCGGACCGACACAGATGCATCGGTGCCAATCGTCAGCCCCAGAAAGGCCAAGGCGGCAAGACCTGCCATAATCATCAAAAGTTGCTGCGGCGTGAAGGCAATCGCGGCCTTCTGCGCACGTTCTGACAGCAGGGAATAGAGCGGGATCGACTTGGCGTTCATATGCTGCTGCATTTCCTTGCGCAGCTTGTCCAAGACTTCCTCGCGGCGGGCGCCTTTTTCCAGCATCTCAAGACGGCGGTTCACCCGACTGTTGAGGCTGATCGATTTGCCGAATGCGACAAGGTATAGCCCTTCGACCAGCACCAGGACGCCGATGAAGATCAGACCATAGATGATTGGTTCGGCACTCATTGCATCAATCCTTACTGGGCCGCCACAGGTTCGTAGATAGAGGCGGGCAGGTCATAGCCCCACATGCGGAACCGCTCAGAGAAGTGGCTGCGCACGCCGGTGGCGGTGAAATGGCCGATGATCTTGTTCTCGGGCGTCAGGCCGACACGCTGGAACCGGAAGATTTCCTGCATCGAAATCACCTCGCCCTCCATGCCCGTGATCTCGGTGATGGAGGTCATCCGGCGCGAGCCGTCTTGCAGGCGGCTGGCTTGCACGATCAGATTCACAGCCGAGGAAATCTGGCTGCGCATCGCCTTGAGCGGCATTTCAATCCCGGCCATGGCAATCATGTTTTCCAGACGGCTGATGCCATCACGGGCCGAGTTGGCGTGGATCGTGGTCATGGAACCGTCGTGACCGGTGTTCATCGCCTGCAACATGTCGATCACTTCCTCGCCGCGGGTCTCACCCACGATGATCCGGTCCGGGCGCATCCGCAGAGCGTTTTTCAGACAGTCGCGGGGAGAGACTTCGCCTTTGCCTTCGACGTTTGGCGGGCGGCTTTCCATCCGGCCCACATGGGTCTGCTGGAGCTGAAGTTCGGCGGTGTCTTCGATGGTCAGGATGCGTTCATCATTGGCAATGAAGGACGACAGCGCGTTGAGCGTGGTCGTCTTACCCGAGCCCGTACCGCCGGAGACGATGATATTCAGACGCGTCGCCACGGCGGCCTGCAAATAGGCGGCCATCTCCTCCGAGAATGCCCCGAAATTCACCAGATCGTCGATGCCCAGCTTGTCTTTCTTGAACTTACGAATGGACACCAAGGAGCCGTCCACCGCGACGGGGGGCACCATGGCGTTGAAACGCGAGCCGTCTTTGAGCCGCGCATCGACGTAGGGGTTGCTTTCATCCACACGACGGCCCACGGCCGAAACGATCTTGTCGATGATCCGCAGCAGGTGCTTTTCATCCTTGAACGTCACGTCGGTCAACTGCAGTTTGCCATCTCGCTCGACGAAAATCTGCTGCGGGCCGTTTACCAGAATATCGTTGACCGTGTCGTCTTTCAGCAGCGTCTCCAACGGGCCAAGGCCGGTCACCTCGTCATAGAGTTCGGAGTTCAGCGTCATGCGGTCTTCGCGGTTAAGCACGATGCTTTTTTCCGACAGAATTTCGACGGCAATGTCGTTGATTTCTTGGCGCAAATCAGTTTCGGACGCATGTTCCAGCGCGGCAAGGTTGAGGTTGTCCAACAGTGCGCGGTGCAACTCGAGTTTGATTTCGCTCATCCGCTGCTTGCGCTTGACCTCACGGTCTTCGGGTGCTGCGGCGGCGGGCTTGAGGGCGCGACGCATCGAAGCCGACTTGGCAGCCTCAGCAGGTGCCGGGGCGGCCACTGGAGCAGCTTCGACAACCTTGGCAGGCTTGGCCTGTTTGGCCGGGGCAGGGGCCGCTTTTGGGGCGCCGGGGGCTGGTTTCTTATACTTGGAAAACATCGATACGCTCTTTCGCTAGGGGGCTCAGGCCGCTTTGGCCTGCTCGCCCTTGAGATCGTGGATGGAGCTTGCCAGCTTGGCGATTTCGCGCCGCAGCGGGCTTTTCGGAGCAGAATTAGCAAGGGGGAGACCGTGGTCATTGGCCTGTGTCACCGCTTTGCCGCCATCGGGCATGTGCACGTCAATTGAGATGCTAAGCGATTCGGCCATACGCTTGACCCGGCTTTTGCCACTGAGATCAGTAAACTTTGGGGCGCGGTTCATGACATAGCGCAGCTTCTCAAAGGGGAGCTCTTCGGATTGCAGTGCGCGTTTGAACCGCAGGGCGTTCTGGGCTGAGCGCATGTCGAGTTCCAGCATCGCGAAATAGACATGGGCACTGGTCAACACAGTTTCCGACCATTGCACCAGCGTCGAAGGCATATCGACAATGACATAGTCAAATTGGTTGCGTGCCATGCTGAGGATGCGGTCGACGTCCTCGTTGGTGATAATGTCGAGCGGTAGCATTTCTGCCGGGGCGGTCAACACATGCAGTTTATCGTCGAAGGTTTGCAGGGCTTGGCCAAAGATCTCTTCGTCCATGGATTCTGTGTCGGACATCATCTCATAGACCGCCTCGCGGCGTTGCAGATCAAGGAATGTCGCGACCGAGCCGTATTGCAGATCGAAATCCAACAAGCAGACTGAAGGGGCATTCTTTTTATCAGCGTTGGCAAGTTCCCACGCGAGGTTCACGGCAAGGGTCGTGGCACCTGTGCCGCCGGCCAGCCCGTGTACCACGATCAATGCGCCATCCTTTTGCGCACCAGCTTTAAGCTGCGGTGCGGCTGCTTCTGCGGCGGGGGCAGGGGCGCTGTTCTCTCCGGCGCGCACCCGGGCAATGGCCTGGGCCAACTCACCTTCGGGCAGCGGATAGGGGACGAATTCGTCAGCACCCTGACGCAGCAGTGAATGCAGCGCGGCGGGGGTCATATCTTCGGCGATCAGGATCACGCTGATGTCGCGGGCCTTGGCCTGTGTGATGATTTCGCTCATCAGCACAAGGTTGTCTTCGTCGGTTTCATCCATGGCGAGCGCCACAAATTCCATCGCTTCGGCTTCGGGCTGACCAAAGAATGCCAGCGCTTCAGCGAATCCCAGATCGCCCCAGCTTTCGCCTAGGGTGGCCTCCATGTCTTCGATCAAGAGATCGAAGTTCTGCACATCACGGCTGATTGTACAGGCAACAATCGGCGCTGCTTCGGGTTGGGGCATACTGCTGCTCATGACCTTTTGTCCTTTACATCAACGGGTTGGCCGGGGATCGCGATATTCTGTCGCTGCGACCGCTCTGGCGTCTGCCTCATGCGCGGCCTCTAAGCCGGGCACATTTATCCTTCTTGGTCGAATATCACTCCCAACTGGGGCGAGATTGGGGCCAAAAAGCCTCCATTGTTGGGTATCTTGAAACGATCCGCGTTTTAGCGCCCGATTGGACATCTATTAGCGGGTCACGAAAAACCCCCGCTGCCCAAAAGGCGCGGGGGTGAAATTGCGTTGCAAGAGAAGCCCTTGGCCTTACTCTCCGCCGCTGTCGCCGCCACCTGTCGCGGTAGCGCCGGAGCTTAACTGCGAGGGGGGCACTGCGCTGGCCACATACTCGCGGTAAATGATCTGCGCATATTTGCCATCCAGAAGCATTGGATGACCTTTCACAAAGCCGCTCACCTCGGTCACCGTGCGCCGGTTCCGACGCTCACGGCCTTGAGTGACGATTAGGGGCTGTGTTTCGCCATAGGAAACAACGGCTTCCAAACGGCTTCGGCTGATTCCAAGGGTGGAAAGATATCCGACCACCGCCTGTGCACGCCGCAATCCGAGTGCTCGGTTATAGCTCTGAGAGCCGACCAGATCGGTGTGGCCATAGACGCGGAAGCGAATCTCGGGGAACTGACGAATCCATCCGGCCTGTTGACGCAAGACAGCCTGTGCGTTGGCGTCTAGTTGGGCCGAATTAAAGGCGAATGTCACGGTAGAGCCAACTTCGTTGGCGAAACGATTGGCCAAATCAAAGGTGACCTGTTTTTCGCCTGTCATGACCTGCCGATTGTGCAGCGTGGCATTGCCGAACTGTCCGGTATCCACAACCGAACCTGCTTCGCGGTAGAATTGAGTATAAACCGGATCGTTGCTGGGGGCGCAGGCCGTCAGCGCAGTGAGGGCCGCAGTGCCAGCGATCAACGTGATATCTCTGCGTGTCATCGGATCAATCCAGTACATAGCCGTAGGAGCCGCGGAAATCCTGCTTGGCCACTTCGCCCGCTGCACCCCGGCTGGGGGTGCGGGTGCCATCAGCAGTGCGCCCGTGCAAGAACAGGTCTTTCTCGGAGGGCGGCTTGATGCGGTCCGTCGGCAGCGCGAGAGCTTCGCCGCGGGTTGGCGTGACCAGATGCGCGGTGACGATGATGACCAATTCAGTCTGGCTGCGCTGATAATCCGCCGACCGGAACAGTGCGCCCAGAACCGGCACATCGCCGATCCACGGCAATTGCCGCGTGCTGTCGGTGAAATCATCGGTCAGCAATCCAGCAATGGCAAAGCTTTCGCCATCGCGCATCTCGACCGTGGTGGAGGTTTCGCGGCGGGTGAAGGCGGAAATCTCGATGCCGTTGCCCAATGAAATGCTGTTGCTGGCGTCGATGGCCGAAACGGCGGCGTTCATCTCTAGATTGATGATATCCTTGTCAACGACGCGCGGAATAAAGGCGAGCTCTACGCCGAAGGGTTTGAACTCCACCGAAACGGTATCACTGGTCTGGGCCACGGGGATGGGATATTCGCCCCCGGCAAGGAACTTGGCCTCTTGCCCCGAAAGCGCCACGAGGTTTGGCTCTGCCAAGAACCGCACGACGCCTTTTTCCTCAAGTGCTTCCAGCAAGATGCCCACTTGAGTAGAGCCTGCGTTAAAGCCGAATAGAACCGCGCCTGCGTTCTGGTTGGACGAGGGGATTGTACCGCCAAGCGAAGAAGTAACCCCGCCCGAAGTATTGGTGGTGCCGGTGCCCGCATTGATGCCCGTGCCGCCGATTGCGCCATTAATTGCAAGCGATGACCCAAGCGATTTCGACACGTTGCGCTGCATTTCGGCAAAGCGGACCTTCATCATCACCTGCTGGATGCCGCCAACGCTCATCAGGTTGCTGACCCGTTCGGGGGCATAGCGTTCGGCCAGATCAAGGGCGCGTTGCAAGCGCTGCGTCGAGGACACAATGCCCGAAAGCACGATGCCGTCATTGGCGGTGCGCACCTCAATCTTTTCACCGGGAAGGATTTGGCGCAGCCGTTCTTTGAATTCTGATACATCCGCCGCGACGCGGACATCGACATTGGTAATCAATTGTCCGCCAGCGTCCAGCAGCGTCAGCGTGGTCAGACCAGGCGATTTGCCGAGCACGTAAATCGTGCGATCCGACAGGGATGAGATATCTGCGATGCCGGGATTGGCGATGCTGAGTTCCGCAAAGGGGATGTCGCTTTCCACCACCACAGCGCGGTTCATCGGGACATCGAGACTGGAATTGGTGCCACGTTTGACAACGCGCAATGTGTCGGCGCCAGCTGAACTGGGCAGGGTCAATGCCATTGGCATCGCGCCCAGTGTCAGCCCCAGCAGGGCCGCTTTTAGAAATCTATCGATTTTCATGTGACCTGCCTTTTTGATCACGCCTCGGGATGGGTCTTTTCGCCCTCGTTTGGCAGCACTCTGCGGCAATTAGAATTTTATTGCAAGAATCAAGCTCTTCGCGGACGCGCTGCATGTGGGCTATTCGCAACATAACCCAAAATGGAAAAGACGCCGCAGGGGGCTGCGACGTCTTTGCTTAGCATGGCAAGAGGTTGTTATCGGGTCAGTTTGTGCAGGGGATCGGCAGTTCGACGACCTCGGCACCGCGACGCGTGCGGATGGTGCACACTTTCTCTTTGGCGATCTCTGCGATGGTCTCTTGTGCTTCGATGCCGAGAAGCGAACGTTGGTCGACCTCGATTGCTTCGGCGACGGTATCGTCATTCGTGCCGACCAGAGATAGGGACAGTTTGCCGGTCGATTGCGCTTGGGCAAGGGCGGCGACTTGTTGAGGGTTCACGGCCACGGTCACCGTCTTCGCGATAGAGGCTTCCTCCATCACCAATGCATCGGCACTTTGGTCAATAGCGATCAACTGCACCGCCGATTCGATCAGCTTGGTCACATCGCCGTTACTGGATTGGCTGCCCATGTTAACGCGGCCCGTCCAATAGACATCTACCTTGTCGCCGGGGCGCAGGAAGCCAGACACGCCGCTTGAAACGTCGACTTTGAGGGCAAAGGCGCGCATGCCACGAGCAAGACGCGAGGTCAAACCGGAGTCTTCACCTGGCTCGGTTACTTTCACTGCCATGATCGCTTCATCTTTCTCGATGTTGCGCAGCACGATGCGCTGTTCTTTGGTGTTTTCGGGAAACAGCACGGTTTCCTCAAAGAATGAACCCTCGGGAATGGCGTTCTCGGGCCACTTCACGGCGCGGACGTCTTCGCGGGTAAGGGGCTGCCCGTATTTCAAGGGTTTGTCAGCCACCCAAACGGTTTTCGTTGGCACCACCTGTGCCAGTGCGGCCTGGGCCTGTGCGTTCGCGGCTTGATACTGTGAAATCCGGTCTTTTGCCAGATAAACGGCCCCACCGGCAAGTGCTATGCCTACCAAAAGAACCAATCCAAATACGGCTCGCATGATGTTACCTTTTTGCTATGGAAGCGAGTCTCAGCTCGCTTTGTTCTCTCGGCAAGCTAGCCGCCGAATATGGCGAGAATTGGTCTGCCCGGGGGCGATGCGAAGGAGCTTGCCGTGGTGCGTTTGGGGGCGCTGTCGTCTTAAGTCGTCAGCTGCACCCGGATGTATTCGACAAGCCCGTCAAGGCTGTCTGAGAGTACGCTCAGCACCAAGATCGCAAGGCCCACCAGCGCGGCGGTCAGGACAACCCAATCAACGCTGACGGCGCCGTTTTGGTCGCAGAAGAATCCTTTGAAATGGCTTCGCATACGTACCCTATGATTGGATGTGTTGTACCTAGTCATTGAATAAGGACCGCGCCCCAAGAGGGAGGCGGTCCTAGATCTTTTTAGAACCTATCCGGGTTGCTCGGTCGCGGATTTATTCAGTGTCTCTAGTGACACCTGCGATGTCGTCAGCGATTTGGCCCGTCAAAGCAGTAGTATTATCACCAATCGTGTTGAAAGCAACAACAGCCAAACCAACGATTGCAGCGGTCAGAACGACCCAGTCAACTGTCACGGCACCGTCTTCGTCTTTGCGGAAGTTTTTGATAAAGTTCATCATGTCATGTCCCTCCAAGGATCACTGAGTAAAAGGTTTTAACCTCGCCGTCCGGTTTGCCTCGTTCTCTCATTGAGGCTGTCCGACTTGGTATGACCCTATATAGCCGTCAGATTGGGGCGCGAATTTGGCAGCAAATGTGACTTTTGCAGTTCTGCTAATTTTTTCTTTCGAAATTCTCTTAAGCATCTGAAATTAAATGGTTTAACCCGACATAAAGCTCTGGAATCGCGCTATTTCCGGGGATTTTCGTGCCAATTGGGGCGAAAATGCCATGATCCGCGTCTCAATCGCTGGCCCGATTCCCCGATTCATGAGATATTGCCAGCCAAAGGCGCGTCAGACGCAAGGTAGAGCAGGCATGTATCGCATATTGGCATTATCGCTGGTGACAGCCCTTATCGCCCCTGCCACGTCGGCAGAGGGGCCAAAGCCCTTCCCTGAATTCTCGGCCAAACGGATCGCCCCTCCAAAGAAAGGGGCAAAGCGGATCACTGTGCAGATCGATCCCGCGGCCCGCGCTGCCGCGGCTGCCAAGGTTGAGACTGGTCCGGCGGTGGCTGCTACGCCCTCAGGGGCGATAGCACCTTTAAAGGCAGGGCAGTTCGACTGGTTCTGGGATAAGGTCTCTCCCGCAGCTGATGTCGGTGGGGCGGGGCGGTTGGCCCCGGCAATGGCGGCGCTTTCTACGGGCAAGGTGCCCGCACCGCGCCTTCAACACTTACAAGACATCGCCCGCAGCAATGGTGTGGATATCTTGCGCGCGACAGTTGGCACCAAGGTCTCTCCGGCGTTGGTGCTGGCGGTCATCAGTGTCGAATCGTCTGGGCGTAGCGATGCAGTAAGTCGGGCAGGCGCGGCAGGCTTGATGCAACTTATGCCCGATACCGCCGCGCGCTTTGGCGTCAGCGACAGTCTGATCGCAGCCGAGAATATCCTCGGCGGGGTCAAATACCTCGACTGGCTGATGGGAGAGTTCGACCGCGATCCAATTCTCGTGCTTGCCGGATACAATGCGGGGGAAGGATCCGTGCGCAAACACGCGGGCGTGCCGCCCTTTGCCGAAACGCGCGACTACGTGCCTAAAGTTCTGGCCGCGTTTCAGGTCGCGCAGGGGCTTTGCTTAACACCGCCTCAACTTATCAGCGATGGCTGCGTCTTTGCGGCGATGAACTAGGGCCGCAGTGGCGCCCCGGCGGATGCCGCCGGGGGCTTTGTTCAAACGATGGTGGCGTCTGTGGCCGCGCGCAGCTCGTCCTCGGTCACACCATCGGCGCATTCGACGATCCGCAAGCCGCCTTCGACCACGTCGAGCACACCGAGGTTCGTGATGATCCGGTCAACCACGCCCTTGCCGGTCAGCGGCAGGGTGCATTCCTTCAGCACCTTCGACTCACCGGCCTTGTTCTGGTGGTCCATCACCACGATGACCCGTTTGACGCCTGCAACGAGGTCCATCGCCCCGCCCATGCCTTTGACCAGCTTGCCGGGAATCATCCAGTTCGCCAGATCGCCGTTCTCGGCCACTTCCATCGCGCCAAGGATCGCGGCGGCGATTTTGCCACCACGGATCATGCCAAAAGACATGGCGCTGTCGAAATAGGCCGTGCGGCTGAGTTCGGTGATGGTCTGCTTGCCAGCGTTAATAAGGTCTGGATCTTCCTCGCCTTCAAAGGGGAAGGGGCCCATGCCCAACATGCCGTTTTCCGACTGAAGCGTGATGTCCTTGTCGCCGACGTAGTTCGCCACCAGCGTCGGAATACCGATGCCGAGGTTCACATACATGCCGTCTTCGAGCTCCTCTGCGGCCCGCGCCGCCATCTGATCTCTATCCCAAGGCATTATGCTTCCTCCCGCTGGCGTGTCGTGACCTTTTCGATGCGTTTCTCATGCTCGCCTTGGATGATGCGATGCACATAGATGCCCGGAAGGTGGATGTGATCGGGGTCGAGGCTGCCGCGCGGGACGATCTCTTCGACCTCGACGATGCAGACCTTGCCGCACATTGCTGCTGGTGGGTTGAAGTTGCGCGCGGTCTTGCGGAAGACAAGGTTGCCGGTGTCGTCGGCTTTCCATGCTTTGACGATCGACAGATCGGCAAAGATTCCCTCTTCGAGGATGTAATCCTCGCCGCCAAACTGCTTCACCTCTTTGCCCTCGGCAATCTGGGTGCCGACGCCGGTTTTGGTGTAAAAGCCGGGAATGCCCGCACCGCCGGCGCGCATGCGCTCGGCCAATGTGCCTTGGGGGTTGAACTCAAGCTCCAACTCCCCCGAGAGGTACTGACGCATGAACTCGGCGTTCTCGCCCACATAGGAGGAGATCATTTTCTTCACCTGCCGCGATTGCAGCAGAATGCCGATGCCGAAATCATCGACGCCCGCATTGTTCGACGCGAAGGTGAGGTCTTTGGCCCCGTTGTCCTTGATCGCCTGCAACAGCAATTCAGGAATGCCGCAAAGGCCAAAGCCCCCTGCGGCGATCAGCATGCCATCCGACAAGACGCCTTCCAGCGCTTCGGCGGCGGATCCATAGATTTTGTTCACGGACGACCTCCCTTGGTTTCGTTGCGCCATATGTGACGCTGCGTTGCCGCAGTGTCAATTACGTGGAGCTACGCAAGGAAGGCCGCCGCGAGAGGTTTAGATCACGCGGACCTGTGTGCCTACAGGGCACATTCCGAACAGCTCTTCGATCTTCTCGTTATAGAGACCGATACAGCCGTCCGAGGAGCGACGCCCGATCTTGCGCGTGTCATGGGTACCGTGAATGATATAGGCGGGCCAGCTTAGGTACATCGCATGGGTGCCCAGCGGGTTATCGGGGCCGGGCGGCATGTATTTGTAATGCGGGAAACGCTCCATCATCGAGGCGGTTGGGGTCCAGTCCGGCCCCTCTTTCTTGCGCACGATTTCGGTGTAGCCGCGTTTGGTCAACTCTTCGGTGGCAGGCACGGAGGTTGGGTAAACCTTGTAAATCTGGCCGTCGGCGCTCCAATAATGTAAGGCGCGGCTGATGGTATCGGCCACGATGGCACCTTTGCCAAGGCTGTCGAAATGATCCTGCCAGCGCTGCGTGGCAAAGCTCGACGCATTGCGCGACACCGGGGCTTCGTTGGAAAACTCGCGTGCCGCTTGACCCACTTCCTGCGCGCGCAGGATCTGCGGAGTCATCAGTGCCGCACCGCTGGCGGCAATAACGCCGCGTCGGGTGAATTTAATGCCTGACATGTATCTGCCTTTCATACTGGTCGTGCCGTTTGCCCCTGATCCGAAAATCAAAGGGAAATGGCAAATCACATATGCATGATGCTGGATGTGAAGATACGACACAGGCGGAACCGCGCCGATGGCGGCGCGGTCGCTCTGTTCGGGCGCGTGGTTTATGCGCTGTCGGCCTTATTGGCCGCTGGTTTCTTGGCGGCAGGCTTTTTCGCCGCCGGTTTTTTGGCAGGCGCTTTTTTCGCTGCGGGCTTCTTGGCAGCGGCCTTCGCCGCGGGCTTCTTTGCAGGCGCTTTCTTCTTGGTCGCCGCTTTGCGCTTGGCCGGAGATTTGGCGAGCTTTTCTTCAATTAACTCCACGGCGCGTTCCATGGTCAGGTCCGCCGGTTCAACCTCTTTCGGGATCGTGGCGTTGACCTTTTCCCACTTTACATAAGGCCCGTATTTGCCCTCCATGATATTGACCGCGCCGCCCATATCGGGGTGTTCGCCCATCTCGCGGATCGGCTTGGCGGCCTTGCCACGCCCACCACGGCTGGCGACTTTTTCGGCCAGCAATTGCACGGCGCGGTTCATGCCCACGGTAAAGACCTCATCGATCCCTTCGAGGTTGGCATTGGTGCCGCCCCGGTCCGAGGTGCTCTCAGCGTGTTTGATATATGGCCCATAGCGCCCGATGTTCGACCAGACCATCACGCCATCTTCGGGGTGCGGGCCGATCTGACGGGGGAGGGAGAGTAGCAT
The DNA here is from genome assembly GCF_965641895.1 of Sulfitobacter sp. SH24. Taxonomy (NCBI): domain Bacteria; kingdom Pseudomonadati; phylum Pseudomonadota; class Alphaproteobacteria; order Rhodobacterales; family Roseobacteraceae; genus Sulfitobacter; species Sulfitobacter sp. SH24. The sequence continues at coordinate 2,619,087 of NZ_OZ282575.1, read as the reverse complement.
AGCACCTTGTTCAAGCGTCACTTCTTCGGCGGGCCAATCTTTGGGGATCGATTGGCGCGGGGGCTTTTTGTTCTCTTCGGTCACAGGCCCGCGTTGCACATAGGGCCCAAAGCGGCCCTTGAAGACACGGATTTCGTCTCCCTGATCTTCGCCCAGCAGCTTGCCGTCTGGCGGGATCGCCGAAGCTTCGGCTTCTGGGTCTGGCGGGCCGAAGGGGCGGGTGTAGCGGCATTCGGGGTAGTTTGAGCAACCGATAAATGCCCCGCCCGAGCGCGCGGTTCGCATCGACAGGCGACCAATTTCGCAGTTCGGGCAAAGGCGCGGATCGCTGCCGTCTTCGGTGGGCGGGAAGAGATGCGGTTCCAGCACCTCGTTGATCTTTTCCAGAACTTCCGTGATCCGCAGTTCGGATGTTTCTGCAATCGCCGCCGAGAAGTCACGCCAGAAGCGGCGCAGCACTTCTTTATAGGCCGCGTCGCCCGCACTGACCTTATCAAGTTGGTCTTCTAGGTCGGCGGTGAAATCATACCCGACATAGCGGCGGAAGTAGTTCTCAAGAAAGGCGGTGACCAAACGGCCCTTATCCTCTGGGATCAGGCGGTTGCCATCCTTACGGACATATTCGCGGTCCTGAATCGTGGTGACGATGCTGGCATAGGTCGAGGGGCGGCCGATGCCGAGCTCTTCCATGCGTTTAACCAGCGTGGCTTCGGTATAGCGCGGCGGCGGCTGGGTGAAATGCTGCTCGGGGGTGACGGCGCGTTTGTCCATCGCGTCGCCTTGGCTGATCTGCGGCAGACGCTTGTCGTCCTCATCGACCACATCATCACGGCCTTCTTCATAGACCCGCAAGAACCCGTCGAACAGCACGACCTGACCATTGGCGCGCAGGCCAACCTGACCGTCATCGCTGCCGACCTCAACCGTGGTGCGTTCCAGCCGGGCGCTTTCCATCTGGCAGGCCAGCGTACGCTTCCAGATCAGATCATAGAGTTTCGCCTGATCGGCATCGAGCTTCAGAGCCTTGGCGTCTTTGGTCATATCCGTCGGGCGGATGCATTCGTGCGCTTCTTGGGCGTTCTTGGCCTTGTTCTTATAGATGCGCGGTTCTTTCGGGACGTAGTCCGCGCCAAAGCGGTCTTTGATTGCATCGCGGGCCATGGTCACCGCTTCGGGCGCCATATCGATGCCATCGGTCCGCATATAGGTGATGTGACCGGCCTCATAAAGGCGCTGCGCCGTCGACATCGTCTGCCTGGCGCCCATCGAAAATTTACGACTAGCCTCCTGCTGCAGGGTCGAGGTCATGAAGGGTGCCGATGGGTTGCGGCTGGCCGGTTTGGCCTCAACGTTCATGACTTTCAGCGCGCGGCTGGTGATCGCCTGCACGGCCATCTCGGCCTGCGTGGCATCGGCCAGATCGAAGCGGTCCAGCTTTTTGCCCGCAAGCGAGACAAGACGCGCTTCAAATTCCTGACCGCGCGGGGTGGCGAGCAGGGCTTTGACCGACCAATATTCACGGGCGCGGAAGGCTTCGATCTCCATCTCACGTTCAACGATCAAACGCAGGGTAACCGATTGCACCCGGCCTGCGGATTTTGCGCCCGGCAGCTTGCGCCACAGCACGGGGGAGAGGTTGAAGCCCACCAGATAGTCCAGCGCGCGGCGGGCCAAATAAGCCTCGACCAACGGCATATCGACCTGACGTGGATTTTCCATCGCCTCGGTCACGGCCTTTTTGGTGATCTGGTTGAAAACCACACGGCTGACCGGCGTGTCTTTCTTGATCGATTTGCGCTTGGTCAGCGCTTCTTGCAGGTGCCAACTGATCGCCTCGCCTTCGCGGTCGGGGTCAGTCGCGAGGATCAATGCGTTGTCTTTGGCCAAGGCGTCGGCAATGGCTTTGACGTGTTTTTTGCTGTCGCTGGCCACTTCCCATTTCATGTCGAAATCGGCGTCGGTGTCGACCGATCCGTCTTTGGGCGGCAGGTCTCGGACGTGGCCATAAGAGGCGAGGACAGTATAATTATCGCCCAAATATTTGTTGATCGTTTTGGCCTTGGCGGGGGATTCGACAACGACGACGGGCATAAATACAGGCACCTTAGATCATAAATGAGGGCAGCTTTGCGCTGTCTCATGTGGGATGGCGGGGGTGTTTGTCAATGCGGCTGCTGCTTATGACGGTTTTGCGAAACTGCGGTTTTGCGTCCCGAGAGGTGTAGAAAAGCGTTGCCGCTGGGATGCTTTGAAATGGTTCTTTCGCCGGGATGAGGCGCGTCAAGACCTCGGCGGTCCGCCGTTGTTTGCCCGGCATAAACTGCCGCCGCTTTGCTCCTGTGACGCTAGACCGTGCGACTTAGCAACCCGCCGGGCTGCCTTTCGATTTGTCCTTCCAACTCAAGATCAAGAAGCGCCGGGGCTACGGTGGTGCTGGGCACTTGCAGGTCGCGGATCAGTTGATCCTCCGCAATCGGAGCATGGCCGAGACGGGACAAGATGCGCGCATGCAGTTTTGCGATTGACCCCGTATTGCTACGGGCTTGCGTTGCGCGAAACGGCCGTGCGGATGTTTGACGCGAGGCAGGTTTTGCAGGGGTAGCCGTGTTCGCCGTTGGCCTATGCATATCCGGCAAAACCTCCAACACATCGGCGGCGGAGCGTATCAGCACAGCGCCATCACGGATCAGCATGTTGCCCCCTGCCGCGCGCGCGTCCATCGGGTGCCCCGGCACCGCGAGCACTTCGCGCCCTTGATCCAGCGCATCACGTGCGGTGATCAAGCTGCCGGAGCGGGCCGCCGCCTCAACCACCACGGTTGCCCGGCTCAATCCGGAAATGATGCGATTGCGGCGCGGGAAATGCCGCGCCATCGGTTGTAGGCCCATCGGTTGCTCTGACAGGCGCAGCCCTTGCGCTGCGATCTGATCCGCCAGCGCGGCATTTTCACTGGGATAGATGATGTCGACCCCACCTGCTTGAACCGCGATCGTACCGCGCGCAAGGGCCGCTTCATGCGCGGCCGCGTCGATTCCGCGTGCGAGGCCGGAGACGACGACAAAACCAGCCTCCCCCAGCTCTGCCGCGAGGGTGCGAGCCATGCGCAGGCCGAGTGAGGAGGCATTTCGTGCACCGACCAATGAAATCATCGGGCGGGTCAGCAGTGCGGGATCACCGATCAGCCACAGAAAGGGGGGGGCATCGGGCAGGTCGCATAGCAGATCAGGGTAGGGCGCTTGGCCCTCCACCAGCAGCCGTGCCCCGGCGGCGCGGGCGGCGTTAAGTTCGGCCTGAACAACCCCTTCGGGGCAGATGCGATAGTCAGAAATGCCAGCGGCATGGGCAACTTCTGGTAGAGCTGTCAGTGCATTGGTCGCCGAGCCATGTTCATCCAGCAACCGTCGGTAGGTCGAAATGCCGACACGGCGAGAGCGCAACAGACGAAGCCGGGCAAACTGTTCATCTTCCTGGGTGGGTGGGAGTGGGGGGTGAGTGGAAGAAGGATGTAGGTCCTTGTCAGTCATCCCGAAACTCCGTCCGTTGCAGAATCAGGTATAGAATTTGTTGCTTAACAACTCATGAATCTTTTCCCGACCATTTGCATTAACTCGGCCTCTTCGGCTTAGGTCGCCGCGCCGCCCACGGTTAGCCCGCCGATCATCAATGTCGGTTGACCCACGCCCACCGGCACCCACTGCCCCTGCTTGCCGCAGTTGCCCATGCCCGGATCCAGCGCCGGATCATTGCCGATAGCGCGGATCTGTTGCAGTGCCGTGGCCCCGTCACCGATCAGCGTGGCCCCTTTGACCGGTGCGCCGACCTTACCGTTCTGCACGCGATACGCTTCGGTGCAGGAAAATACGAATTTACCGTTGGTAATATCGACCTGCCCACCGCCAAAGCCGACGGCATAGATCCCATCTTTGAGGTCAGCCACGATATCGCCCGGTGCCACGTCCCCGCCCAGCATATATGTGTTGGTCATACGCGGCATCGGAATGTGCGCGTAGGACTGCCGCCGTCCGTTGCCGGTTGAGGCGCCGCCCATCAGCCGCCCATTCTGACGATCCTGCATATAGCCTACCAAGACCCCATCTTCGATCAGCACATTACGCGCCGAAGGGGTGCCTTCGTCATCGACAGAGATAGAGCCGCGGCGGTCCGGGATCGTGCCATCGTCCAAAACGGTCACGCCCTTTGCGGCGATCTGTTGGCCCATCAGCCCGGCAAAGGCGCTGGAGCCCTTGCGGTTGAAGTCGCCCTCTAGCCCGTGGCCAATGGCCTCATGCAGCAGGATGCCGGGCCAGCCGGGGCCAAGCACCACATCCATCACGCCCGCCGGGGCAGGGACTGCATCAAGGTTCACGCAAGCAATGCGCAGCGCCTCGCGCACCTTCGATTGCCAATCTTCTGGGGCCAGCATTCCGTCGAGACCAATCCGCCCGCCACCGCCGACGCCGCCGCTCTCACGGCGGCCGTTTTGTTCCACGATAACCGAGACGTTGACCCGCGTCATGGGGCGCACGTCGCGCACCGAATGCCCCTCGGGGCGGAGAATTTCGACCTCTTGAATGCTTGCGGCAATCGTAGCGCTTACCTGTACCACGCGGGAATCAAGGCCGCGGGCATAGGCGTCGATCTCGCGCAGCGTGTCGACTTTTACAGGAAAGGCATGGCCGGCAATCGGGTCTTCGTCAGTGTAAAGCCGTGCGTTGCTCGCTTGGGGCGCGTCGGCCCATGTGCCACCGCCATCACCCACCGCCAGCCGCGCCGTTTCTGCCGCACGACGCAGCGACGCTTCGCTGAGTTCGGTTGAATGCGCATAGCCCGCCACCTCGCCGCGTACCGCACGCAGGCCAAACCCCTCGGCGGCGTCATAGCTTGCGGTCTTGAGACGCCCATCATCGAAGACCAGCGCCTCGGAACGGCGACGTTCTAGGAATAATTCGCCGTCATCCGCACCGGTCACAGCTTCACGAAGGACGCTCAGAGCGGTTTCTCGGTCCAGATCGGCCTCAAACGGGGTGAATTGCGCGCTGCTCATTGGGGGTATCCTTGCTTGCTGTCACAAAACTGTCTCGCGCGGCTCTATGACGCAAGCATGTGACTTTATCTTGTAGGCAGAATATGATTGTAAGCACCCAGGATTACAACGGCACCGGATCGCAGCAGTGGTTCAGGTGTCTAATCGGCTTCTTAATGGTCACAAGATCAGGACGACATATGAAACATCTACTCCCCCTTTCCGGTCTTTTGACCAGCCTTGCCGCCCTGCCTGCATTGGCACAGGACAGCCTGCGCATTGACGGGCTTGATGTCATCGGCAGACCTGTTGACGGCGAGACAGGCTTTCAACCCGCTGTGACGCGGTTGGCGCAGGATATCCACGATTTGGATCACCTGATTCTCGTGATCATCACGCTCATCACGATTTTTGTGACGGGCCTGATCATCTGGGTCATGATCCGCTACAACAAAAAGCGGAACCCGACACCGTCGTCCTTTACCCACCACACGCCGATTGAGATCGCATGGACCATCCTGCCGATTCTGGTCCTCGTGCTGATTGGGGCCTATTCGCTGCCGATCCTGTTCCGCCAGCAGGAAATCCCTGAGGCAGACATCACGATCAAAGCGACAGGCAACCAGTGGTATTGGACTTATGAGTATGTCGACGAAGAGATCGCTTTTGACAGCTACATGATCGGCGCCCCGGCCACCTTGGGTGACGGCGACGAAGACGTGACCCCCTTCGTGTTGAATGACGCAATGGTCGCCAAGCTCGAAGACGAAGGCTATGCCCGCGAAGACTTTTTGCTGGCCACCGATACTTCTGTCGTGATCCCCGTGGGTCAGACGATCGTGGTGCAGGTTACCGCAAGCGACGTGATCCATTCGTGGACCATTCCCGCCTTTGGCGTGAAACAGGATGGCGTGCCGGGACGTTTGGCTGAACTGTGGTTCACCGCCGAGCAGGAAGGCGTCTATTACGGTCAGTGTTCCGAGCTTTGCGGGCAGGCCCACGCCTATATGCCGATCACCGTCAAAGTCGTTTCGGAAGAGGCCTATGCCGAGTGGCTCGGCAACGCCAAGGCGGAATATGCGGGCATCGAACAGCCGCTGACCGTCGCTTCTAAATAAGCCAGTTCCACGGGGCAGGGCCTAGGCCTTCGCCCCGTGTTTGCCCTGGGAAGGTTCGGGATGACTGACATCACCAATACGCCAACAAGTGAATACGACGCTCAGCTGGGGGATTACTTTGCCCTGTTGAAACCGCGCGTCATGTCGCTTGTCGTCTTCACGGCCTTCGTGGGTCTGTTGGCCGCGCCGGTCTCGGTCAATCCCGTCATCGGCTTTTGCGCGATCTTGTTCATCGCCATCGGCGGCGGCGCCTCGGGCGCGCTCAACATGTGGTGGGATGCCGATATCGACGCCGTGATGCGCCGCACGCGCGGGCGTCCGATCCCCTCGGGCCGTGTCCAGCCCGGAGAGGCGCTGACGCTTGGCGTGGCTTTGTCGGGTCTGTCGGTGATGATGCTGGGGCTGGCGACCAATCTGCTGGCCGCGGGCATGTTGCTTTTTACCATCCTGTTCTACGCCGTCTTCTATACCATGTGGCTGAAACGTCTGACGCCGCAGAACATCGTCATCGGCGGTGCCGCCGGGGCCTTCCCGCCGGTGATCGGCTGGGTCGCCGCGACGGGCAGCTTCTCGGTCGAGGCGTGGCTGATGTTCGCGCTGATCTTCATGTGGACACCACCACACTTCTGGGCATTGGCCCTGTTCATGCGCTCTGACTACGACGATGCCAAAGTGCCGATGCTGACCGTGACCCACGGTCGCCCGGCGACGCGGATGCATATCCTGATCTACACCGTTCTGTTGGCCGCTTTGGCGATTGGAACGGCCTTTACCGCAATCGGCGGCATCTTTTACTTCGCCGTGGCGCTGGTGCTGAACCTAGCCTTCCTGCTGGGGGCATGGCGCATCTGGAAACGGGATGAAGTGATGGCCGAAGCCGATGATTACGCCGAAGAGCGCAAGTTCTTCCGTCTGTCGCTGGCCTATTTGTTCCTGCACTTCGGCGCGATCTTGGGCGAAGCCGCCCTGCGTACCTTTGGTTTGGGGGGCTGGTGATGAGCTTTCGTCCTGAGCATGAACTGCACAAGCGCCGCCGGGGCCGCAATATTGGTGTCGGTCTGATGCTGGGGGCTTTTGTGGTGCTGATCATGGCGCTGACCTACGTCAAGATCACGCAAACCGACTTTGAACTGCCTGCTAACCAACGCGAGGTGACCCAGTAATGCCGATCTCCGGTCCTCAGAAAACAGTTATGCAAACCGTCAGCGTCGTGGTGCTGATGGGCGGTTTGGCTTGGGCCTCCGTCCCGTTCTACGATTGGTTCTGCCGTGTCACAGGTTTCGGCGGGACGCCGGGGCAGGTGACGGCGGGCAGCGCGGATGTGCTGGATCAAACCGTCAAGGTTCGCTTTGACGGATCGCTCAACGACGGTATGCCGTGGGAGTTCAAGCCCGTGGTCCGCGAAATGGAGGTCCGCATCGGGGAAACCGGGCTGGCGTTTTATGAAGCCTACAACCCAACCGACCATGCGGTCGCAGGGCAGGCGAGCTATAACGTGACCCCCTATACCGCAGGGCCGTTCTTTGAAAAGATTGACTGCTTTTGCTTCACCGAACAGGTGCTGGCCCCCGGTGAACGTGTCCAGATGCCGGTAAGCTTCTTTGTCGACCCCGAAATGGTCGAAGACCGCGATGGGAAGTTTGTACATACCATCACACTATCTTATACATTCTATGAAATTGACCTGCCCGAAGGCTATGCCGCCCTCGATCAGGCCAGCGCCACAGCAACGAATTAACGACCTGATTAAACAAAGGTGAGGGACCCGAAACCATGGCCCATGCAAAGAACCACGACTATCACATTCTGCCCCCCTCTTCTTGGCCACTGCTCGGCTCGCTTGGTGGGTTTGTCATGCTGGCCGGTGCCGTGCTCTGGATGCACGGTGTAACGCCTTTTGTCTTCCTCGGCGGTCTGGTCGCCACGCTCTATGTCATGTTCGCATGGTGGGCCGAAGTCGTAACCGAAAGCGAAGTCGGGGATCACACCGGCGTTGTGCGGATCGGCCTGCGCTATGGCTTTATCCTCTTCATCATGTCCGAAGTGATGTTCTTCGTCGCTTGGTTTTGGTCTTTCTTCAAGCAAGCCCTGTACCCGATGTATGAATATGCGGGCACTGAATACGTGCAACCTGAGATTCACGCAGTAGACGCCTTCCACTTGCCGCTGATCAACACGCTGGTCTTGCTGCTCTCGGGCTGTGCCGTGACTTGGGCACACCATGCACTGGCCCATGAGAATAACCGTAAAGACCTGATTTCGGGCCTGACCATTGCGGTGATCCTTGGTGTGCTCTTCACCGCGCTTCAGGCTTACGAATACTACGAGCTGCTGGTCCATGACGATTGGACCTTCGGCGGCGACATGTATTTCTCCAGCTTCTTCATGGCGACAGGCTTTCACGGCTTCCACGTTGTGATCGGTACGATCTTCCTCTTCGTCTGCCTGCTGCGTGCGATGCGGGGCCACTTCACCCCCGAGCGGCACGTGGGCTTTGAAGCGGCGGCTTGGTACTGGCACTTCGTCGATGTGGTCTGGCTGTTCCTCTTCTTCGCCGTCTACATGTGGGGCCAGCCCTGAACATAGGGCGGGGTTGCATCCGCGCCCCACACCCGTAAAACCCAAACGCGCGAAGCCTTCTTCGCGCGTTTGTCGTTTCAGCCTGAGAGATTCGTATGCGGCGCAGCCTGTTCTTCATCATCGTCGGTCTTGGCGGGGCGGCCATCCTCGTGGCGCTTGGGGTATGGCAGGTGCAGCGGCTGGCATGGAAAGAAGCAATTGTCGCCGACATCGACGCCCGCATCACCGCCGCGCCTGCTGAGTTGCCCGCCCAACCTGACCCTGAGGCCGACGCCTACCTGCCCGTGATGGTGGAGGGAGAGATCGGTGCGGACGCGCTACATGTACTCGTCAGCCAAAAGCAAAAGGGCGCGGGCTATCGTATCATCGCGCCGCTGACGCTGGACGCTGGTCGCCGCATCCTCGTCGATCTGGGTTTCACCGCGACCGAGAATAAAGACGCGGTAAAACCTGCTGGCCCCGCCCGCATCATCGGCAATCTGCAATGGCCCCAAGAGGTCGACAGTTTCACGCCCGAGGTTGATACCGCCCGCAATATTTGGTTCGCCCGCGACGTGCCTTTGATGGCCGAAACGCTTGGCACGGAACCACTCCTCGTCGTCGCCCGTGAGACCGAGGGAGGTGACCCCAAGATCGCCCCGCTGCCCGTCGATACCGCCCGCATCCCCAACGATCACTTGCAATATGCGATCACCTGGTTTTCCCTCGCCGCCATCTGGCTGGCGATGACCGTTCTTTTCCTGCGCCGCCGCCGCGCCCCTGCAACGCCGAAAGTCGACTGACCCTATGCGCTATATCTCTACCCGTGGCTCCGCCCCCGTTCTGTCCTTCGAAGAGGCGATGCTGACCGGCCTTGCCCGTGACGGCGGCCTCTATGTGCCAGAAACGATCCCGACACTCAGCACGGACCAGATCACCGCCATGCAGGGCCAAAGCTACGAAGAGGTCGCCTTTACCGTCATGCGCCCATTCATCGGTGACACTTTCACTGACGACGAATTCCGCACCATTATCGCCCGCGCCTACGAAGGCTTCGGCCACACCGCCCGCGCGCCGATGGTGCAGCTTGCGCCGAACCACTTCCTGCTGGAACTGTTCCACGGCCCCACGCTGGCGTTCAAAGACTTCGCCATGCAACTCATCGGCCAGATGTTCCAAGCCGCACTGGGCCGCAAGGGCGAACGCGTCACCATCGTCGGCGCCACCTCGGGTGACACCGGCTCCGCCGCGATCGAAGCCTTCAAAGGCTTGGATAACGTCGACGTCTTCATCCTCTACCCGCATGGTCGGGTTTCTGACGTGCAGCGCCGCCAGATGACCACGCCTGCGGAAACCAACGTGCACGCGCTGGCCATCGACGGCGATTTTGACGATTGCCAAGCGCGCCTCAAGGACATGTTCAACGATTTTGACTTCCGCGATTCCGTGCGGCTGGCGGGTGTGAACTCGATCAACTGGGGCCGGGTGCTGGCGCAGGTGGTCTATTACTTCACCGCCGCCACTAGCCTCGGCGCGCCCCTGCGTGAGATCAGCTTCACCGTGCCCACCGGCAACTTCGGTGACATCTTCGCGGGCTACATCGCCAAACGCATGGGTCTGCCCATCGCCGATCTGGTGGTCGCCACCAACCAGAACGACATCTTGCACCGCTGCCTCTCAGGCCAAGGCTACCACAAAGGCGGCGTGACCCCCTCGATCAGCCCCTCGATGGACATCCAAGTCTCGTCCAATTTCGAGCGCGCCCTCTTCGACGCATACGACCGCGATGCCGGGGCCGTGGCGCAACTGATGGACGAATTGGGGCAGGGCGGTTTCGATGTCTCCCAAGGCGCCATGCAGGCGCTGCAAGACACCTACCGCTCTGGCCGCGCGTCGGAAGAAGAAACCAGCGCCACCATCGCAGACCGCCGCACCACCACGGGTGAGCTGCTCTGCCCACATTCCGCCGTCGGCGTGAAAGTCGCGGATGAGCTGCGCGATCCGGCCACCCCAATGGTCACGCTGGCCACAGCGCACCCGGCTAAATTCCCCGACGCGGTCGAAGCCGCCACCGGGATCCGCCCGGCCCTGCCGCCCCGCATGGCGGACCTTTTCGACCGGGAAGAACGTTTCACCCGGCTGCCCAATGACCTCGACGCGCTGAAAGCGCATATCAAAGGAAACCTCCCCGCGTGAGCCTTCAACAGACCACATTGCCCAACGGCTTTCGCATCGTCACCGAACATATGGAGGGGCTCGCCTCCTCCGCCATCGGCGTCTGGGTCAACGCAGGCGCGCGCCACGAGACGCCGCAGCAAAACGGCATCGCGCATTTCCTTGAACATATGGCGTTCAAAGGCACCGCGACCCGCTCATCGCTGCAAATCGCCGAAGCGATCGAAGACGTGGGCGGCTATATCAACGCCTATACCTCGCGCGAGGTCACAGCCTACTACGCGCGCGTGCTGGAAAACGACGTGGCGCTTGGCCTTGATGTGATTGCAGATATCCTGCGCAATCCGGTGCTGGACCCTTCTGAGGTTGAAGTCGAACGCGGCGTGATCCTGCAAGAGATCGGCCAAGCACTCGATACGCCCGATGACGTGATCTTCGACTGGCTGCAAGAGCAGGCTTATCCAGATCAACCCATCGGCCGCACCATCCTCGGCCCGTCCGAACGTGTCTCGGCCTTCTCGCGCGACGATCTGCAACGCTTCATCGCGGACCACTACGGGCCAGAGCAGATGATCCTCTCGGCTGCCGGTGCCGTGGACCACGATAAGATCGTAAAACTGGCCGAAAGCCTCTTTGGCGACATGCCCTCGAAAAAACTCTACCAGATCGACAGCGCCCGTTTCGGCGGCGGCGAGTTCCGACAGGTCAAACAGCTTGAACAGGCCCATTTCGCCCTTGGCTTTGAAAGCCCCGGCTATCGGTCCGACGATATCTATATCGCCCAAATCTACGCCTCTGCCTTGGGCGGCGGCATGTCTTCGCGCCTGTTCCAAGAGATCCGCGAAAACCGCGGCCTCTGCTACACGATCTTTGCCCAAGCAGGCGCCTATGCCGATACGGGCATGACCACGATCTACGCGGGCACCAGCGCCGAGCAACTGCCCGAACTGGCAAACATCACCATCGACGAGATGAAGCGCGCGGCCTCTGACATGTCCCCCGCCGAAGTCGCCCGCGCCCGCGCCCAGATGAAAGCCGGGCTGCTGATGGGGTTGGAAAGCCCCTCGAACCGCGCCGAACGTCTGGCCCGCCTCATCCAAATCTGGGACCGCGTCCCGCCGCTGGAAGAAACCGTGGCCCAGATCGACGCTGTCACCACCGGCGACGTGCGCGACTTCGCCGAACGCATGGCCATCCAAGCGCCCGCGGCTCTTGCGCTCTACGGCCCCGTAGATGGCGCGCCAACGCTCGACGAGCTTCACAGCAGACGCGCCGCCTGATGCTGCTGGGGCGACGCAAACTGCGGATCGAAACGGAACGGCTGACCCTGCGTCCGCCGATCCATGCCGATTTCCGCGCCTGGTCCGCTCTGCGCCGCGCCAGCAACGACTATCTACGCCCGTGGGAGCCGACATGGGCCGAGGATCACCTGACCCGCAAGGCTTTCACCAACCGCGTCTACTGGGCGCAGCGCTCGGTGTCTTCGGGCAACGCCATGCCGCTCTTCTTGATCCGCCGCAGCGATCAAAACCTCGTCGGTGCGATCACCCTCGACAATATCCGCCGTGGCCCCGCGCAATCCGGCACGTTAGGCTATTGGACGGGCGAGCCCTTTGCGCGCCAAGGCTACATGCGCGAGGCGATCGAAGCGACGGTGCATCAGGCCTTCACGCGGTTTGACCTGTCGCGCATCGAAGCCGCCTGCCTGCCGGAAAACCAAGCCTCCCGCGGCCTGCTAGAAAAGGCGGGCTTTAAATACGAAGGCGTCGCGCAGAGCTATTTGCAAATCGATGGCCGCTGGCGAACCCATGTGCTCTATGCCTCCCTGCGCAAGGATCGGCGCGGGCGCACGGACGTAGGCTAAGCCTCAGCGCGGAGCGCTTCGCTGCTGATACAAGCATCGCCGGGGCATTATTGCCCCGCCTCACGCCCCGCATTCTCCCAGCCGTTCCGGCGCTTTGCTCTTGCATCCGCGCGCCTCGCGCAGGATCAAAGGGCCATGACACTGAACCCAGCCGACACCGCCTTCACCGACACCCTGCGCGCGCGACTGCCCGACGACGTGCTGCGCGAACCCGCGCAGCGCTACCTTGAAGAACCCCGCGGCCGTTATGCAGGGCAGGGTGGCGTCTTGGCCTTGCCGCGCAATACGGAAGAGGTCGCCACCCTGATCCGCGCCGCCCATGCCGCCCGCGTGCCGGTCGTGCCTTACGGCGGCGGCACCGGGCTTGTTGGCGGGCAGATCAGTAGCGATGGCCCGGCACCGCTGATCCTCTCCCTTGAGCGCATGAACCGCATCCGCGCCGTCTTACCCGAAGAGAACGTACTGGTCGCCGAAGCGGGCGTCATCCTCGCTGATGTCCAAGCCGCCGCCGAAGAGGCAAACCGCCTCTTCCCCCTGTCCCTCGCTGCCGAAGGGACCGCGCGGATCGGCGGCACACTCTCGACCAACGCAGGCGGCACTGGCGTGCTGCGCTACGGCAATGCCCGCGACCTCTGCCTCGGTCTCGAAGCCGTCCTGCCTGACGGCCAAATCTGGCACGGCCTGACCCGCCTGCGCAAAAACAACACCGGCTACGATCTGCGCAACCTGCTGATCGGCGCCGAAGGCACGCTCGGCGTGATCACCGCCGCCGCCCTCAAACTCTACGCGCGCCCGGCCCGCAGTGGCACCGCGTTCATGGTGGTCGGGAGCCCGGCCGCCGCATTGGCGCTCCTCTCCCTCGCGCGGGACCACTTGGGCGAAATGATCAGCGCTTTTGAATTGATGCACCGTAGAGGTTTCGATTTCCTTAACGAAACTCTCCCCAACATCCGCCAACCCTTCGCCGAAACGCCCGAATGGTGCGTCCTGATCGACATCGGCACCCCCGGAGAGATCGATACCAACGCCGCGCTAGAAGCGCTCTTCGCCGCAGCGCTTGACGCGGGCCTCGTCTCGGACGGCCTCATCGCGCAGAACGCCCAGCAGGCCCAAGACTTCTGGACCATCCGCGAAACCATCCCCGAGGCCAATCGCCTGATCGGCTCGGTCTCAAGCCACGACATCTCAGTGCCCCTCGGCGCGACCCCCGAATTCATCACCCGCGCCACCGACGCGCTCTCGGCGCTCGGCGACTTCCGCATCAACTGTTTCGGCCATGTCGGGGACGGCAATCTGCACTACAACGTCTTCCCCGCAAAGGGAAAAACCCGCGCCGATTACGAAGATCAACGCGACGACTTGAAACGTCTGGTCCACGATCTCGTACATGAATTGGGCGGGTCATTCAGCGCGGAACATGGCGTGGGCCGCGTCAAGGTCGATGACCTCGAACGCTATAGCGACCCCGCCAAACTCGCCGCCATGCGCGCCATCAAAACGGCGCTCGACCCCCAAGGCATCATGAACCCCGGCGCCGTCCTAAGGGCTTAAAGCCCGTCAAAAGCGCAGAGCGCATGCACCTCTTTGCCAAGCGCTTCCAACCGCTTGCGCCCGCCCAATTCGGGCAGGTCGATGATAAAGGCGCAGGAAACGATCTCGCCGCCCAAACGCTCGATCAGTTTGATCCCGGCCTCCGCGGTGCCGCCGGTGGCCAAGAGATCATCCACCACCAAAACCTTCTCGCCCGGCTTGATCGCATCGTCATGCAGCTCAACAATGGCCTCGCCATATTCAAGCTTATATTCCTGACTGATCACCGTGCCGGGCAGCTTGCCCTTCTTGCGGATCGGCACAAAACCCACGCTCAACTGATGCGCAATCGCCCCGCCCAGAATAAAGCCACGCGCTTCGAGCCCCACCACCTTGTCGATATTGATCCCCGCATAGGGGTGCAGCATCTGGTCGATCGCCATGCGAAACCCGCGCGGATCGGCAAAAAGCGTTGTCACGTCACGAAACATGATCCCCTCATGGGGGAAATCTACGATCGTGCGAATATAGTCCTGAACCTGTTTCATGCCGCCCTTCCGCGTGTTTGACCGGACCCGTCTTAGCGCAACGCGCCGCCCGGGCGAACCCCCCATCTGCGCCCGCCGCCCAACATCCGAAAAGGGGCGCCAAACCCCCTCCCTTCATCCTTTCTTAAATACCTTCCGCACTCAGCCAAGCAGAACCGCCGCCCGCGGTCAAAGCATCCGCCTCGCCACCGCATCCAGCTTGGCCAGCAATTCCGGATCCCGCGCATCCGGCTGGGTCAGGATCGCAAATTCCAGCGCCCGGTCACAGCCATGCGGGCAGGGCGCACGCTCGGCACCCAAAAGCGCGGGCAGCCGCGAAACCATGGCGCGGCCCTTGTCGGCATTGCCCATCAGCGTGGCGATGATTTGCGTCACATCCACCTCGCCGTGGTCGGGGTGCCAACTGTCGTAATCGGTGATCATCGCCACGCTCGCATAGCAAAGCTCTGCCTCGCGGGCCAATTTCGCCTCGGGCATATTGGTCATGCCGATCACATCCGCGCTCCAGCTTTCGCGGTACATCTTGGATTCAGCCAGTGTCGAGAATTGCGGCCCCTCCATCGCCAGATAGGTGCCGCCGCGATGTACGTTGATGCCCGCGTCCCGTGCGGCAGTCTCGCAAGCGTCGCTCAGGCGCGGGCAGGTGGGGTGGGCCACACTCACATGCGCGACGCATCCGGGGCCGAAAAAGCTCTTCTCGCGGGCCATGGTCCGGTCGATGAATTGATCGACGATGACAAAATCGCCCGGTGCCATTTCCTCGCGGAACGATCCGCAGGCTGACACGCTGATCACATCGGTACAGCCCAGCCGTTTGAGCGCGTCGATATTGGCGCGGTAGGGCACGGAGGTTGGCGTATGCACATGCCCACGCCCATGGCGCGGCAAAAAGACCATGGCCACCCCATCCAGAGTCCCGGTCAGTACCTGATCCGACGGCGCCCCCCATGGGGTCTCCACCGTGACCCAATCGGCATCCTTCAGACCGTCGATATCATAGATGCCTGAGCCGCCGATCACGGCGATTTTCGTATCTGTCATGGGGGAGCCTGTGCCTCGGATGGTTGCCAATGAAGCTTAAAGAACCTCACAGATTTCCGTGGGGTTCAAGTGTTTTTGCCACCGTGGAAGACACGTCTTAGTCAGGAATTGCCAGTGCTCATCGAGAGCTGGCCCTTGCATAGATGTGTTTCTGCATTGCAGCAGCCTTAGTTTGATCGTCGCCAAGATGCTTTTCATCGTGGTAAAACTACTCTAGGTGCAGCCAAAAGCGCCCCGCATCCGCGGTCAGGGCGCTATATCCGTTTTCCGAAAGTCAAAGGACGCCCCTATGCGCGCCACGCTGCACAATTTTACCAAGAACCTTGATGTGACCGATCTGCGTTGGATGCCGGACGATGGTTTTTCTATCGGGCGGTTGCGCATCGAACTGCTGTCGGGGCTGACGGTTGCATTGGCGCTGGTGCCCGAAGCGGTGGCCTTTGCTTTCGTGGCCGGGGTGCATCCTTTGGTTGGTCTTTATGCTGCCTTCCTTGTCGGTCTCATCACGGCGTTGATTGGCGGTCGGCCTGGGATGATCTCGGGTGCCACGGGCGCTCTGGCTGTCGTCATGGTGGCCTTGGTGGCGCAGCACGGGGTTGAATACCTCTTTGCTACTGTCGTTCTGATGGGCCTGTTGCAGATTTTCGCAGGCGTCATGCAGTGGGGCAAGTTCATCCGGCTGGTGCCGCATCCGGTGATGTTGGGCTTCGTCAACGGTCTGGCGATTGTGATTTTCTTGGCCCAGATGAGCCAGTTTAAAGTGCCCGGCACCATGGTCGACACGGGCCACGGCATGGGCGGTGGCGAATGGCTTTCGGGCCAGCCGCTCTACCTGATGCTGGCGCTGGTGGCGGCGACCATGGCGATCATCTGGATCACCCCGCGCATCACCAAGCTGATCCCCGCGCCGCTTGCGGGCATCGGGATCATCGCCGCTTTGGTGATTGGTTTCGGCCTCGACGTGCCGCGGGTGGGTGATCTGGCTTCGATCCAAGGCGGATTGCCGAGCTTGCACATCCCCATGGTGCCGCTGACGTGGGAGACCTTTGAGATCATCCTTCCTTACGCCGTGATCCTCGCCGCCATTGGCCTGATCGAAAGCTTGCTGACACTGAACCTTGTGGGCGATCTGACGGGCAAGCGCGGCGGTGCGAGCCAAGAGTGTATCGCCCAAGGTGTGGCCAATACGGTTACCGGTTTCTTTGGCGGCATGGGCGGCTGTGCGATGATCGGCCAGTCGATGATCAACGTGAAATCGGGTGGCCGCACCCGCGTTGCCGGAATCGCGGCGGCGGTGTTCTTGCTGCTCTTCATCCTCATCGGCTCTTCGGTGATTGAACTGATCCCGCTGGCGGCGCTGGTTGGCGTGATGTTCATGGTGGTGATCGGCACCTTTGCATGGAACTCGCTCACCATCCTGCGGAAAGTGCCGCTGATGGACGCTTTCGTCATCATTCTGGTGACTGTGGTAACCGTGATGGAAGACCTCGCCGTGGCGGTGGTCGTGGGCGTGATCGTCTCGGCGCTGGCCTATGCGTGGAACAACGCCCGCCGCATCCACGCGACCACGCGCGAGTCGGTGACCGAGAAGGGCGCTAAGGTCTATGAAGTCCACGGGCCGCTGTTCTTCGGCTCCTCCGACGGCTTTGCCGAGCTTTTCGACGTGGAGAACGACCCCGAGGTGGTGATCGTCGATTTCGCTGATAGCCGGGTGGTGGATCAATCCGCGCTACAGGCGATCGAGGCGATGGCCGCGAAATACGAGGCGGCGGGCAAGCGCTTGCAACTGCGCCACCTTAGCCGGGATTGTCACCGTCTGCTGAACAAAGCGGGGCATCTGATGGTCGATAGCGATGACGACCCCGATTATGAATTGGCCGTGGATTACGACGTGCGCACCGGGGTTCTGGGCGGGCACTAAAATGAAAGCCCGGCGCTACATAAAAGCGCCGGGTTTTTTCTTTCACCACAGCCCGGAATCAAGCCGCAGGCGCCGGGCCATCGCCTGCCCGCGCGTCACGCCAAAGGCGTGCCTAAATATTACTGGCGCACCTTCGGTGCGACCGGGTAGGCGATTGGGTGAGGCCGGGCGCGATATTGAAAACGCGCATCTTGGCTGAGCCATAAAGTGGTTTCAACCACTGTTAGTTCGCCCACCCGCGGGCAGGCGATGGCCCTCGTCAATCATTCGGACGCTTCAACTCAAACAGCTCCCGCACAACCGTGTAATCACGATAGCCCATGCGCGACAGCGGCTGGTACTGCGTCACGTCAAAACGTCCGTCCACCACGCAATCATCACGCAGATGCACGCCAATTACCTCGCCAAACACGACGAAGTTCGCCTCACCGGGCAGTTGCACGATCTGCGTCACCTTGCATTCCAGATTCGCCGGGGCATCGGCCACCCGCGCACAGGCGATTTGATCACATTCCGCCTTGGTGATCCCGGCGCGCTCAAACTCATCGGTTCCATGCGGCAACTGCGCCGATGTCACGTTCATTGCATCCCGCGCGGCGTATTCAACGATGTTTACACAAAAGACACCGGTCTCGCGGATATTGGCGACCGAATCCTTGGTGCCGTCCACATCATCCTTGGCGCTGGTAGAGGCGAACATCACCTGCGGCGGCACATAAGCCACGGCGTTAAAGAACGAATAGGGCGCGAGGTTGTCGCGGCCCTGCCCATCGCGGCTGGAGATCCAGCCGATGGGGCGCGGCGTGACGATGGCGTTAAACGGGTTATGCGGCAGACCATGGCCGTCTTCGGGACGATAAAACATGAACACTCCTTGATGGTTTGCACCTATGGCTAGCCTCATGCTACGTCCAGCGCCACCCGCAATTGCTCCTGAAAGCCTCCGGCCTTGCATCAGACGCTCTACAAGATGACCCCGGAGGGGCCCGCCGACCATTGGGAGGTTGAGGCGCTTTATGACACCTGTTTCGCGCCGGGGCGTGAGGCGCTGTCGTCTTACCGGCTGCGCGACGGTGTGCCGCCCGTGGCGGGGCTGAGCCATGTGGCGCGCGATAGCGGTGGGATTCTGGCAGGCGCGATCCGCTATTGGCCGGTGCGCATTGACGCGACGCCGGCGCTGTTGCTGGGCCCCGTTGCCGTCCACCCCACACGGCAGGGCGAAGGACTGGGCGCAGCCTTGATTGAGACCTCACTGGCGCAGGCGGCCCCGCTGGGGTGGGAGCGGGTGATGCTGGTGGGCGATGCCCCTTACTACAACCGCTTTGGCTTTACCCTGCTGCAAGATGTCGAGATGCCCCCGCCGACGAACCCGGCCCGCGTCCTGGGCCGCGCCTTGGCCGAGAACGCTTGGGCAGGGGTGACCGGTAAGGTTCGCCGCTGGTACGATTGATTTTACCCCGCTCCCGACCCACATTGTGCCTAAGCTCAAAGAGGGACGCCCATGCAGATCGAAAGTAACCTGCCCAGCACCATCGACGTCGATGCACGACTGGACGAGATCGCCCGCCGCTATAAGCAGGCCGGGGGCGTGGGCATCCATGTGCTGAACCTGATCGGAGGCAGCGCGGATGGGTTGATCGACCGTTTGCCGGGGGCCGTGCGCCGCAACCTCGAAAGCGCCACGATGAAGGCGCTGAACCACGCGATGCAGGCCGCGCATTCTAGCCGCAGCTATGTAAAGGACCAGCAAGGCTGGCTGAACCAAGCGGTCTCGACCGCCATGGGGGCCGCTGGCGGGGCCGGGGGCTTGCCCACCGCGCTGGCCGAGCTGCCCGTGACCACGACGCTGCTTTTGCGGGTTATTCAGGGTGTGGCCGCAGAACATGGCTTTGATCCGGCGGCTGAGAATGTGCAGTTCGACTGCGTGCATGTCTTCACCGCTGCAGGGCCGCTGGCCGATGATAACACGGCTGATCTGGGATTTCTGACAGTCCGGATGGCGCTTACGGGGCGTGCAATGAACGCGGTGATCGCTCGTGTGGCCCCGCGCCTTGCCGTTGTGTTGGGCCAAAAGCTTGCGGCTCAAGCTGTGCCGGTATTGGGCGCAGTAGCTGGGGCTGCGACAAACTATGCCTATACCAGCTATTACCAAGATATGGCCCATGTGCATTTTGGCATGCGCAAATTGGCGATAGAGGCGGATATTCCGCAAGAAGAACTGGTCGCCCGGCTGCGTCAGAAAATGGGTCGAACGCCGCCCAAAATTTGATCAGCGCCCGATACTGCCGGGGGCCACGGTGGTGGCCTTGATGATGGCATAGCAGTCCATCCCCGCGCGCAGGTCGAGATCGCGCACCGCGCGGGCGGTGACGCGGGCGAGCAGACGGTCGCCGCCTGCATCCAGCGCGATGGCAGCGCCCGGTCCGTCGCCGGGATGCACGGCATCAACCCGCACGGGCAGGATATTGACCGAAGACAGCCCCTCTGGCCGTTGCCGGGACAGGATCACATCCTGCGCCAGAACCCGCAGGCGCACCCGCGCGCCTATGGGGGCCTGCACCCCCGGCAATTCCAGCTGCCCCGCCCGCACAGCAAGGGTCGAGAGCCCATCCTCTGCATGGGCGAGGACGTCAGCTTCCAGCACTGCGCCGGCTTCGCGCACACCCAGCAGAGGTACCGCAGCAGGGTCGGCCATGACGTCAAACAACGCGCCCTGCGCTCTCAGCCGTCCGTTTTGCAGCAGCACCAAACGGTCGGCAAGGCGCGCAATTTCGTCCACCGCGTGGCTGACATAGAGGATCGGCAAGCCCAAGGCTCCATCGCGCAGACGTTCGAGGTAGGGCAGGATTTCCTGCTTGCGCGGACCATCAAGGCTTGCCAGAGGTTCGTCCATCAGCAGCAGGCGAGGGTGGCAGAGCAATGTCCGGCCAAGTGCGACGCGCTGTTTCTCTCCGCCCGACAGCGTGGCCGGGGCGCGGTCCAAAAGCGGGCCCAGCCCCAAAAGAGCGACCACATCATCAAGACCAGCTCCCCTGCTGCCCCGCGGGGCGTAGCGCGCGCCGAAGGTCAGGTTACTGCGCACGTCCAGATGCGGGAAAAGCCGCGCGTCTTGAAAGACATAGCCCAGCCTGCGGC
This sequence comes from Sulfitobacter sp. SH24, assembly GCF_965641895.1. NCBI lineage: Bacteria > Pseudomonadati > Pseudomonadota > Alphaproteobacteria > Rhodobacterales > Roseobacteraceae > Sulfitobacter > Sulfitobacter sp. SH24. Next base: position 2,598,173 of record NZ_OZ282575.1, on the reverse strand, counting down.
GATGCGGCGGCACCCAGATGCCGCGCTGTGTATCCAAAAGCACCTCACCGTCCAGCACCACGCGCCCGACATCGGGGCGCAGCAATCCGGCAAGTGCGTTGATCACCGTCGTCTTGCCCGCGCCGGAGCGGCCAAAGAGCGCGGTAATCCCGCCTTGGGTGGTGAAAGACAGATCCAGATCGAAGCCATCGAACCCATGGCGCAGCGTAACCTCCAGCATCACCCCGCCCCTGAAATCCGTTTGGCGACCCGTCGCGCCAAGGCTTCTGAAAGTAGCACGGCGGCCAGCGCCACCAGCCCAGCCAGTGCCGCCATAGCCAGCGCGCGGTTTTCGCCGCCCGGCACCTGCAAGGCGGTCCAGATCGCACTGGGCAGGGTTTGGGTCTGGCCGGGGATATTGGCGACAAAGGTGATCGTGGCGCCGAATTCGCCCATCGCCTTGGCAAAGCCCATTACCGCCCCGGCGAGGATGCCGGGAAAGATCAGCGGAAGGGTGACGCGGCAGAACACGCTGATGCGCGGCGCGCCAAGCGTGGCGGCGGCGGCCTCGATCCGTGGGTCGACGGCTTCGATCGCCAGGCGCATGGCGCGGACCATCAGCGGGAAGCCCATGATCAGCGCGGCCAGCACCGCGCCCGTCCAGTGAAAGGCAAGACCGATGCCGAGGCTCTCTAACAGGCTTCCCAAAGGGGCGTTGCGGCCAAAGCCGAGCAGCAGCAGATAGCCCGTCACCACCGGCGGCAGCACCAGTGGCAGATGGACAAACGCACTCAGCAGACCTTTGCCGCGAAACTCCTTGCGGGCAAGAATCCACGCGACCCAAAGCGCCAGCGGCAGAGAGCAGAGCATTGCCACGCTGGCCACCCGCAGCGACAGCAACAGCGCGGCCCAAGCGGCGGCATCAAGATCCATGATTGGCCCGGAGGAAGCCATGATCCTCAAGGATCGCCTGCGCCTTTTGCGTGGTCAGGAAATCGACCAGCGCGGTGCCTTCCGGCGTCAGGGCGGCAGCGGGATAGGTGATGGGGGCATGGGTGTCGGCGGGCACCTTATAGACGATCTGCACGTCATCCTCGGCATGGGCGTCGCTGGCATAAACCACACCAAAGGGCGTATCGCCGCGCGCGACCAAGGCCAGCGCGGCGCGGACATTGTCCGTTTCGGCCAATTGGCTCTGCAACCCCTCCCACAACCCCTCATGCGTCAGCCAATCGCGGGCATAGCTGCCTGCGGGCACCGCGTCGCGCTGGCCCATGGCCAGCCGGCCCGTGGGGCCAAGCCGGGCGGGCAGGTCGGCAGGTTGTGACAGGGGGGCGGTGCCGACGGGGGCAATCAAAACCAAGTGGTTGCGGGCGATGATCTGCGCTTCCTCAGCGGCAGTGATCCCCTGATCCGCCAACCAATCCATCCAGTCGCTATTCGCCAGCAGAACGACATCCGCAGGCGCACCGGCTGCGACCTGTCGTGCCATCGTGCCCGATCCGCCATAGGCCAAGATCAAGGGCGCGGGAAACGCCGCCGCGATCTCCTCCAACGCGCCACGCAGGCTGGCGGCGGCAAAGACCGTCAGCGGTGCCTCGGCCCGAAGGGGCAGGGCAAGGCTGCAGAACACGGTCAGAAGGGCGCAAAATCTTATCATTTTGGTAGTATCTTTGATGCATTGAGGGGGGGCAAGTGCATATGGTCAGACTGGGATCGCCACGCTAGGGTAAGGAGAAGCCAATAACCACAGGACGCGGCCGCGACGGATGACGACACAGGCACCGATATCCTTGAACGGCGGACAGAAGGACGATCTGCGCATACAGTTTGCCGCACTTTGCTGGCGTCGCAAGCGCGGCAAGTTGCAGGTTCTGTTGATTACATCGCGCGGCAGCAAACGCTGGATCATCCCCAAAGGCTGGCCGATGGAGGGGAAAACCCCCGCGGCCTCGGCCTTGGTAGAGGCGTGGGAAGAAGGCGGCGTAGTGGGCCAAGCGCGGGGCCAATGTTTGGGCGTCTATAGTTATGCGAAAGTCGCAGCGGACGGGACATTACCCTGTTTGGCCATGCTCTATCCCGTGAAGGTCAAAGCGCTGGCCAAGCATTTCCCCGAAAAGGGGCAGCGCAAGCGGATGTGGTGTTCTCGTCGAAAGGCCGCCCGCCTGGTCGAAGCGCCCGATCTGGCGCGGTTAATCCGTGATTTCGACCCGCGCAGCGGCGGCCTAACGCGATAACCGCGCGGAGATGTTACGCATTGGCCGATCCCATCTGTCTTGACCTCTCTCGCGCCGCGGCCCATCTAATGCATAGAGTTTAAGGACCGGGCGAATGATCCGTTATGCGTTAAAATGTGAGGCCGGGCATGGTTTCGACAGTTGGTTCCAATCGGCGGCAGCCTTTGACAGCCTCGCCCGCGCCGGCCATCTAAGCTGTGCCGTCTGCGGATCGGGCGAGGTGAGCAAATCGCTGATGGCCCCGCGCGTGACGTCGAGCGATAGCGTGGCCGAGGCCCCCAAGGCGGCTGAAAAATCCGTACCCGTCTTGTCCAACCCTCCGAGCGAAGTTGAAAAAGCCCTGACCGCGCTGCGCAAAAAGGTAGAATCCACATCGGACTACGTCGGCAAGAACTTTGTTCGCGAAGCGCGTGACATGCACGCAGGGCGCATTCCTGAGCGTGCGATCTATGGCGAAGCGCGGCTGGATCAGGCGCGGGCCTTGGTAGAGGAAGGCGTGCCCCTAATGCCGCTGCCGTTCAAACCCAAACGCCAGCTTTCCTGAAATCTCATTCTTGTAAAGGCCAATTCTTTGTAAAGGATCGCCCATGACCATCGTTATCACCGGCGCAAGCCGGGGCATCGGCGCGACGCTGGCTGCACAGTATAAAGATGCGGGCGAAGAGGTGATCGGCACCGCGCGCGGCGCAGAGGCGGAGGCCGTGCTAGATGTGACTGACCCGGCAAGCCACGCCGCCTTTGCTAACCAGCTGAAAGATCGTCCGCTGGACCTGCTGATCTGCAATGCTGGCGTCTACCTTGATAAGGGGATGATCCGGAAACCGGCTTCGGTGCCGATCTCTGGACGCAGAGTTTCGCGACCAATGTGACCGGGGTTTTTCTGACGGTACAATCGCTCCTGCCGAACCTGCGCGCGGCAAAGGGCGCGAAAATCGCGATCATTGCTTCGCAAATGGGGTCTTCGACGCGGGCACCGGGCGGCAGCTATATCTACCGTGCCTCCAAGGCGGCGGCGATCAATCTGGGGCGCAATCTGGCGGTCGACCTCAAACCTAAGGGCATCGCGGTGGGCATCTACCATCCCGGCTGGGTGCGTACCGATATGGGCGGCGATCAGGGCGAGATCAGCGTCGCGGAGTCTGCGCAAGGCCTTGTGCAACGGATTGCCGCGCTGGACCTTGCTCAGACCGGCGCGTTTGAGACATGGGATGGACGTCCGCACCCGTTCTAAGCGGCAGAGCATAACCTCATGTTAAATAGGCTTGCCCTTGCCGTGCCGTGGGCTTAGACCGCGCTGGACTGTTGCGCGGGGGACAATATGCCTGTTCTGGTTATGAAATTCGGTGGGACTTCGGTCGCCACCTTGGACCGTATTCGCCGCGCGGCAAAGCGCGTCGGTGTCGAGGTTGCTAAGGGCTATGACGTGATCGTCATCGTTTCGGCCATGTCGGGCGAGACGAACAAGCTGGTGGGCTTCGTCAATGAGACCTCGCCGCTCTATGATGCGCGCGAATATGACGCTATCGTGTCGAGTGGCGAGAATGTCACCGCGGGCCTGATGGCGCTGACCCTGCAGGAGATGGACGTGCCCGCACGCTCGTGGCAGGGCTGGCAGGTGCCGGTGCGTACCACCGATGCCCATTCCGCCGCGCGAATCGAAGAGATCCCCACAGACAACATTAACGCCAAGTTCGGCGAAGGCATGAAGGTGGCCGTGGTCGCAGGTTTCCAAGGCATCAGCCCGCAGGGTCGGATCACAACGCTCGGCCGGGGCGGGTCTGACACGACCGCCGTGGCCTTTGCTGCCGCCTTTGATGCGGAGCGCTGCGATATCTACACCGATGTGGACGGCGTTTACACCACCGACCCACGGGTGGAATCCAAGGCCCGCAAACTTGACAAGATCTCCTTTGAAGAGATGCTGGAACTGGCCTCTCTCGGGGCAAAGGTTTTGCAGACCCGTTCGGTCGAACTGGCGATGCGCTACAAGGTTAAACTGCGGGTACTGAGCAGTTTCGAAGAACAATCTGACGATGCCGGGACGCTCGTCTGCGATGAGGAGGAAATCATGGAAAGCAATGTGGTGGCCGGGGTCGCGTTTTCCCGTGATGAGGCAAAGATGACCTTGGTGTCCGTGGCAGACCGCCCCGGCATCGCCGCGACGATCTTTACCGCGCTCAGCGAAGGTGGCGTGAACGTCGACATGATCGTGCAAAACATCGCCGAAGAAGGCCGCACCGATATGACGTGGTCCTGCCCCGTCGATCAGGTGATCCGCGCCGAAAAGGCGATGGAGAAAGCCCATGAAGACGGCATCATCAACTACCAAGAGTTGATCGCTGATAAGGGTGTGGCCAAAGTGTCCGTGGTCGGCATCGGTATGCGCAGCCATACCGGTGTGGCTGCCAAGATGTTCAAGGTGCTCTCGGATGAGGGGATCAACATCAAGGTTATTACCACCTCCGAGATCAAGATCAGCGTGTTGATTGACCGCAAGTATATGGAACTGGCCGTGCAGGCGCTTCATGATGCTTTCGAGCTGGATAAAGCCGCTTAAGTCTCTGCGATCAAATGGGTTTTACGCGAGGTTGCGCTTTGCGTAAAACTGCAGCATCCCGCCGATATGCTGGCATAGGATGCCGGGTATGTCGCGAATAGCATTTCTATCCTTGCGCGAGTGCGCTAAACCCTGCTCCAGAGGGACAGGGACCAGATCATATGGCCGAACGGGTTGAGACAGAGAGCCGCAAGCTGCTGGGGCGGCTGCGCGATGCGATGGCCAGTGATGTGGCGGGGCAAGCGCGGCTGGATAAGATCACCCAGTTAATTGCCAACTCGATGGGCTGCGAAGTTTGCTCGATCTATCTGTTCCGTGATGAAGACACTCTTGAGCTTTGTGCCACCGAAGGTCTGAACGAGGCGGCGGTGCATGAAACGCGGATGAAATTGGGCGAAGGTCTGGTGGGGCGCGTGGCTAAGCGCCGCACGGTCATCAACACGCCCGATGCGCCGCAGGCTGCCGGTTTCCGTTTCATGCCAGAGACGGGGGAGGAGATTTATTCTTCGTTCCTTGGCGTGCCGATCCAGCGGTTGGGCGAGACGCTGGGCGTTTTGGTGGTGCAGTCGAAGCAGGCGCGGGAATTTTCGGCAGATGAGGTTTACGCGCTTGAGGTCGTGGCCATGGTGCTGGCCGAAATGGCCGAGCTTGGCGCTTTTGTGGGCGAAGGCGCGGCGATGTCGGCCCGGCACAGCCAGCCGGTGCTGCTGCGCGGCACCGTGGGGCAGGAGGGTGTGGCCGAGGGCCATGTCTGGCTGCATGAGCCGCGTGTCGTGGTTTCCAACCCTATCGCTGACGATCCCGAACGCGAGACTGAGCGCCTGACCGAAGCGGTTGATCAGTTGCGTGTCAGCGTTGACCAATTGTTAAGCCTTACCGCCGACAAAGAGCAGCAACAGGTGCTCGAAGCCTACCGCATGTTCGCCAATTCCAAAGGCTGGATGCGGCGCATGGTGGAGGATATTCAAAGCGGGCTGAGCGCCGAGGCTGCGGTCGAGAAGGAGCAATCCATGGCCCGCGCCCGATTGGGGCAGGTCAATGACGCTTATCTGCGGGAGCGGTTATCGGATCTGGACGATCTGTCGAACCGTTTGCTGCGTCATCTGACGGGGCAGGGCAGTGACACGGGCGCAGAGATGCCCGTCGATCCGATCCTTGTGGCGCGCAACATCGGCCCGGCCGAGCTGCTGGATTACGGGCGGTCGCTGCGCGGTATTGTATTGGAGGGCGGCTCCGTCGGGTCGCACGCGGCTATTGTGGCGCGGGCGTTGGCGATTCCGCTGATTGTCCACGCGAGCCGCATCACCAACGACGCGCTGAATGGCGACCATATCATGGTGGATGGGGAACAGGGTGTTGTTCATCTGCGTCCCGACGATACCGTGGCCACGGCCTTTCGTGACAAGATCGCGATGCAGGCGGCGGCCCAGGAGCGATATGCCTCGATCCGCGACAAACCTGCTGAAACGAAATGCGGGCGGATCATCAGCCTGCAGATGAATGCGGGCTTGATGGCTGATCTGCCGTCCCTCGAAGGGTCGGGGGCAGAAGGGGTTGGGCTGTTCCGCACCGAGTTGCAGTTCCTTGTGCGCAACCAGATGCCGCGCCGGACCGAATTAGCCGCGCTTTATGCCCGCGTGCTGGATGCTGCACATGGCCGCCGGGTGGTGTTTCGCACGCTCGATATCGGATCGGACAAGGTGCTGCCCTATATGAAGCCAAACGATGAGCCGAACCCGGCTTTGGGCTGGCGCGCGATTCGTGTGGGCTTGGACAAGCCGGGTGTCATGCGGATGCAACTGCAAGCCCTGATCCGCGCTGCTGCGGGGCGGCCTCTAGCGGTGATGTTCCCTTTCGTTGCGCAATTCGAAGAATTCCGCGCCGCCCGCGCCGAGGTCGACAAGGCAATGGAGCGCGAACGTATTCTGGGCCATCAACTACCCGAAAAGTTGGAAATCGGCGCCATGCTTGAGACTCCCAGCCTCGCTTTCGCGCCGAAGAAGTTCTTTGAAGAAGTTGAGTTTCTGTCCATCGGGGGCAACGATCTGAAGCAGTTCTTCTTTGCCGCCGACCGCGAAAATGAGCGGGTGCGCAAGCGCTATGACACACTGAACGTTTCGTTCCTGACGTTCCTCGAAGGTATCGTGGAACGCTGCGCAGAAACCGATACGGCGCTGTCGTTCTGCGGAGAGGACGCGGGCCGCCCCGTTGAAGCGCTGTGTTTCGCAGCCATCGGGCTCAAAACGCTTTCAATGCGCCCTGCTTCGATCGGGCCCGTCAAAAGTCTGCTGCGACGGTGCAATCTTGATGATGTGCGCGAGGTAATCCATGCGGCGCGCGAACGGGGCGAAATGTCGGTCCGAGGTGCGGTGATGGATTACGTGCGTCAACAGCACCAACACTGAGAACTGCGGTTTTGCGTTGAGATCATCGCGAAACCATGGGGCGAAACGGGCAACGACTGCTTTATTCTGAGAATGAATTTAAAGGCGGTCTGTGCGGCAGTTCTGATTGCGGCGACCGGTTCGACGGTGTCCTAGGTGACGGCGGGGCTGCGCGGTATGGACGCATAGAGAAAAGCAGCCACCACCCGTCCGGGCACGCGACCGTTCGGTCGCAAACGTCGTTCTCTATGGGGGTATTGGAGGCGAGTACCGGAATCGAACCGGTGTACACGGATTTGCAATCCGCTGCGTAACCACTCCGCCAACTCGCCATTCCGTGGTTGGCGCACTGCTATCGGATCACGAAGAGGGCCGCAAGACCCATATGCGTGTGAAAATGCGGTCAGGGCGTTGCCGCTGGCCCGGCAATGTGGCACATCACTCTTCAGACACCCTGAACGAATGAGTTTAGCTGATGAGTGATTTCGCCGCCCGCCGCGTAACCATGGTAGATACGCAGGTTCGTCCTTCGGATGTGACCAAGTTCCCGATCATCGACGCGATGTTGACCGTGCAGCGCGAAGACTTCGTGCCGGCGGCGCAGCGTGAGGCCGCTTATCTGGGTGAAAACCTTGATCTGGGCCAAGATCGTGTGCTGCTCGACCCGCGGACATTGGCCAAAATGCTCGATCACCTCGACATCACCAACAACGAACTGGTGCTCGATATCGGCTGCGCCATGGGGTATTCCAGCGCCGTGATCGCCCATATGGCCGAAGCTGTTGTCGCCGTTGAAGAAGACGAAGCCATGGCCGCCGAGGCGCAGGAGGCGCTGGCGCAGGCTGGTGCGGATAACGTGATTGTTCATGTCGCGCCGTTGACTGATGGGGCGCCGCAGCATGGACCCTATGACGTGGTGATCGTGCAGGGCGCTGTTGGGGAACTGCCCAAGGCGCTGCTTGAGCAGGTGAAAGAAGGTGGGCGCATCGCGTGCCTCTTTATGGAGCGTGGTCTGGGCGAGGTGCGCGTGGGCTATAAACGGGGCGGGCAGGTCTCGTGGCGGCCCGAATTTAACGCCGGTGCACCGGTGCTGCGTGGCTTTGAACGTCAGGCAGAATTTCAGCTGTAAACGGGGCGGCGGATTCTCGAAGTGAATCGGGTGCCGCAACACCGTTTACAAGGTAGGGGCACCTGTCCCGGTCGGCCAATGGGTCGGTCTAAGAAGGTCTATATAAAGCCAATCAGGGGCATCGAGACATGAGTGCGATCAGTATCCGAAAATCCCTTAAACGTTTTGCCCTTGCGGTGCCGGTAAGCCTTGCCGTAGCGGGTGCAGTGGCGCTGCCGCGTCCGGCCTCAGCCGAGACGCTGGCCGATGCTTTGGTCGGGGCCTATGAGTATTCCGGGCTTCTTGAGCAGAACCGGGCGCTGCTGCGCGCAGCCGACGAAGATGTTGCAACTGCCAAATCAGCGCTCAAGCCGGTTTTGCAGTGGGCCGCCGGCCTCACGCAGAGCTTTGGCACCACCCGCACCTCTTCATTGCTGGCAGCACAATCAACGGAAAGCTTGAAGGCGTCGATCAGTCTGATCGGTCAGCTGCTAATCTATGATTTCGGGGCCAGTGCCTATCGCATTGAAGCCGCCAAGGAAACTGTGCTGGCCACCCGCCAGACGCTCGTGAACCTTGAGCAGCAAGTGCTGTTGCGTGCGGTTGCGGCCTATATGGGGGTGATCGAGGCCTCGGAAACAGTGGAGCTGCGCAACAACAACCTACGTCTGTTGACCCAAGAATTGCGCGCCGCGCGGGATCGTTTTGACGTGGGCGAAGTGACCCGTACCGACGTGGCCTTGGCCGAAGCACAACTGGCCGATGCCCGCAGCGGTCTGGCCGGTGCCGAAGGGGATCTGCTGCGTGCTGTCGAAGAGTACCGCAACGCTGTTGGCCGCCAGCCCGGTAACCTTAGTCAGCCGCCAAGCCTGCCCAATGTCGGGGGCAACCTTGCGGCGGCCAAAGGTCTGGCCGTGCGTCAGCACCCGTCGATCATCTCGGCTCAGCATCAGGTGGCTGCCGCCGATCTTGGGGTCGAAGCCAATGAAGCGGCGATGGCGCCGCGTGTCACGTTGAATGGCCAATACGGTTTGAATGAGACGTTCGACAGCGATTCCTATACCCGTAGTGGCAGTGTCGGCGTTGAAGTGGGGCAGACCATCTATCAGGGCGGTGCGCTGTCTTCGGCTGTGCGCAGTTCCATGGCCCAGCGTGATGCGCAGCGGGCAAACCTGCATGTGGTGCGCCGGAACGTAGAGCAGGAAGTGGGCAACGCCTATGCCGCGCTGTCTTCGGCTCGTGCACAATTGGAGGCCTCTGAGCGGCAAATTCGTGCCGCGCGTATCGCCTTCCGCGGGGTCCGAGAGGAAGCCACACTCGGCGCGCGTACCACGCTGGACGTGTTAGATGCGGAACAGTCCCTGCTGGATGCGGAATCGACCCGCGTGTCAGCCCGTGCGAACCTATATGTTGCCGCCTATTCGGTGTTGGCGGCGACCGGGCAATTGACCGCACGTGACCTGAAATTGCCAGTGCAGATCTATGATGCAGGGGCCTATTACAACCTTGTTAAGGATGGGCCTGCTAAATACTCGAAAGAGGGGCAAGCACTTGATCGGGTGCTGCGTGCACTGCAAAAAGACTGACGGGTCACACCGACCGGACATTTTGCACCGCCCCATTGTGAGAATCCCCTCGCGCGGTTAAGCTATCCGCGAGGAAAGAGTGGTAGAGAAACATGTCCGAACCCGTCACAAATGCGGAGGTGGAAGACGTTTTGTCGTCTATTCGCCGATTGGTGTCCGAAAACAAGCGCCCCTTGCAAGCCTCTGGCCCTGCAGGGGAAAACGCACCCAAAGCTGCTGCGCCCCAAGCAGAGGGGCAGACAGTTCAGGAAGGTGAGTTCAAAAGCGCGCGTGTAGCGCCTTCGGATACGGACGCTTCCGAGGCCGCGTCTTCTGATGACTTCACCCCGCATCTATCCCTTAGATCGGCGTCCAATGGTGTGACGCGCCCGCTGAGCTTGACCCAAACTATGCAGACCGAAGATGGCCGAAGCGGTGGTACTGCGGAACGTCCCTTTGTCTCGGCGCGCCGCCCCTCTACGCCGTCCCCCGCCAAAGCACCCGATCCATCAAGCGAGCGTTTGGTGCTGACCCCGGCGTTGCGGGTTGCCACGTCGGACGGCAAAGATCGCCCGAAGCCCGCCGCAATTGAACCGGCCAAGGTCACCCCCTTGGATTACGATATGCTGCATGATGATCCCAGTGATTTACATGCAGAAGATTTCAGCAGCCCACCTCAGGACGCTGCAGCCGAAGTGAAAGCTCCAGCAGAACCCGTTGCTGAAAAACAAATAGAGACCCCGACCAAACCTGTATCCGAGGTGGCGGCCCAAGCGAGCAGTGGTTCGCGCAGTGACAAGCTGGCAGCGTTGGAGACGGCCATTGGCAAGATTACTGACGATTGGGACCCCGACAGCCCCGGCGATAATGACTATTCCGGCACGGAACCTCCGGCGATGGAATGGAAAGACGATGTTGAACTGGATACGCCAGAGACGCCGATCGCCGATACCGCGACTGTAGAAGCCGCCGATACCGCGCCGCGCGCGCGCTCCACGCAACCGTCCACGCCGCAGGTCGAGGAACAAGTGCGTCGCTTTGCCGACAGCGGCCCCCGTATTGCTGATCCTGCAGCAACAGCGCCGGAATTTGGCTATGCCGCCCCTGCGGAAGATGAAGGCATAGGGGGCGAAGACCAATTCCTCGACGAAGAGGCGCTGCGCGATCTGGTGACCGAAATCGTCCGAGCCGAGTTGCAGGGTGCCTTGGGAGAGCGGATCACCCGCAATGTCCGTAAACTGGTGCGCCGTGAAATTCACCGTGCCATGACGGCGCAAGACCTCGAATAGTCTTCGGCGCGACCGCAGTTGTCCTTTTCTTTATTTGCATGACGCTGCGCGACTTGCTTCGCGCGGTCTTGCGGCCTGTTCTTGCGTGGCTACATTATATGCAACAGGGCAGAAGGATCACCAATGGAATTGACCGTTAACGGCACGGTCCACGAAGTGGATGTGGAAGACGATATGCCGCTTCTGTGGGTCCTGCGCGATGAGTTGGGCATCACCGGCCCTAAATACGGCTGCGGCATCGCGCAATGCGGCGCTTGTACCGTACATGTTGACGGGCTGGCCGTGCGGTCGTGTCAATTGCGGGCGGCGGATGTGAACGGAAACGTCACCACCATCGAAGGCTTGGGCACGCCCGAGGCGCTTCATGTGGTGCAGGCAGCATGGGTCGAGCATCAGGTCGCGCAATGCGGCTACTGCCAATCGGGGCAAATCATGCAGGCGGCCTCTTTTCTTGATCTCAATCCCGATCCGACCGACGATCAGATCGACGCGGCGATGAGCGGGAACCTCTGTCGTTGTGGCACCTACCCGCGCATCCGCGCCGCCGTCCACAGCGCCGCCGCCCGACTGCGGGGGGCCTGAACATGTCGCGTTTGCGCACCATCACCCGCCGCAGTTTCATCATCGGCTCTGCGGCCATCGTCGGGGGCGTCGCCTTTGGCACCTACCTCTATAAACGTGACCTGAAGAATCCGCTGCTAGAGGGGCTGCCCCCCGGCGCGGCGGCGATCACGCCCTATGTTATGATCGATGCCAGCGGTGTCACCCTAATCACCCCGCGCGCTGATGTAGGGCAGGGAGCATACTCTATCCAAGCCTATATGATCGCTGAAGAATTGGATGTCGATCTCGACACAGTTCAGATCACGCCCGGCCCCCCTTCGCCGGTCTATTACAATGGCGTGGTCGGGGTTGAGGCGATGCCGATTGCCGCGACCTCCGAAACACTGCTGGCGCGCACCGGGCGCGGGGCGTCGGATGTGGCGGGGAAAATTCTGGGCCTGCAACTCACCGGCGGCAGCTCTACCGTGCCGGATATGTTTGACCGCCTGCGCATGGCCGGGGCTGTGGCACGTGAAACGCTGCTGGCCGCCGCCGTGGCGCAGACCGGGCTGGATCGTGATCAGCTCAAGACCGAAGCGGGCGCCGTGGTGCTGCCTGATGGCATGCGACTGACCTATCAAGACCTTGCCGCCGCCGCGGCAGACATTGATCCAGTGACCGAGGTGACACTGCGCGATCCCAGCGAATGGCGGCATCTGGGCAAGACGCAGATGCGTACCGATATTCTGTCCAAATCCACCGGCACCCAGACCTATGGCATCGACATGGCGATGGAAGGGATGCTCTACGCCACCACCCGCACCAATCCGGCGCAGGGTGGGGAGATCATGGGGTTCGACGCAGGCCGTGCCGAAAAGATGCGTGGCGTGCAGGCCGTGCTGCCGATCACCGGCGGGGTGGCCGTGGTGGCGGACAATACGTGGCGCGCCTTTCAAGCCGTGCAGGCAGTCGACTGTGACTGGGGGCCGTCGCCCTATATTGGCGATACGGCAGAGCAGTTCGAGACTGTTGCCGCATCCTTCACCGACGACCGACAAGACAGTCGGTTTCGCGATGACGGCGATGTAAAAGCGGCGCTTTCTGATGGTGAGGTTTTGGAGGCCGAATATCGCATTCCCTATCTTGCCCACGCCCCGCTCGAGCCGATGAGCGTGGTGGTGAAGCTCGAGAAGGGCCGCGTCGATATCTGGACCGGCACGCAAATCCCGCGTTTCATGCAGGCCAATGTGGCCGCGCTGACCGGGATCGACGCCGAGAACGTGCATATCCATGTGCTGATGTCAGGCGGCAGTTTCGGACGGCGGCTTGAGGATGACTATACCCTGCGTGCCGTCGAAGTGGCGCAGCAGATGCCGGGCACACCAATTAAGATGGTCTGGTCGCGTGAAGAGGATTTCACCCATGACTTCCCCCGCCCGCTGGCCATGGCTCGGGCACGTGGCAAAGTCACAGACGGGCAGATTGCGGCCTATGATCTGGCCATCGCTGCGCCCTCAACGGCGGAATCGCAAATGGCGCGGCTCAACCAGCCGGTTTTCGGCCCCGACATCGCCATTGTTGCGGGCGCGTGGGATCAGCCTTTCGCGATCCCCGACTACCGCGTGACCGGCCACCGGGTGCCCGCGATGGTGCCTGTGAGTTCGTGGCGCTCTGTCGGGGCCTCGGGCAACGGATTCCTGCATGAAAGCTTCATGGATGAGATGTGCCATGCCGCAGGCGTCGATCCGTTGGAGGAACGGCTGCGCCTTTGCACCCATCCGCCCTCGCGCGGGGTGTTGGAGGCCGTGGGCGAGATGTCGGATTGGGGCGTTGACCTCGGGCCGGGGCGGGGTCGGGGGCTGGCGTTTTGCCTGTCCTTTGGCGTGCCGGTGGCCGAGGTGGTCGAGGTCAGCCAGACCGATGCGGGCCTCAAGATCGACCGCGTTTTCGTGGCCGCCGAAGTGGGCCGCGTGTTGGACCCGGTAAACTTTGAGGCGCAGCTTTCCGGCGCGGTGATCTGGGGTTTGGGCCATGCGATGAACTGCGAACTGACCTATCGCGACGGGGTGCCGCAGCAGGACAACTATCACCTCTACGAAGGGCTGCGGCTGTATCAGACGCCGAAGATCGAGGTGCGCGGGTTGGAGAATGGCGACAAGCTGCGCGGCATTGGTGAGCCGGGCGTGCCGCCCGCCGCGCCGGCGCTGGCCAATGCGATCTTTGCCGCCACGGGTCAGCGTATCCGTGAACTCCCCCTCTCTAAATCCGTGGATTTCGCATGAAGTACCTCCTGACCTGTGCCGCGCTGACGCTGGCCGCCCCAGCGATCGCGCAGGACGATCCCAACCGCGTCGAGGGGCTGGCGGCTTGGGACCGGATCTTTACCGTCACCTCGCACCCGCGCTGCACCAACTGCCATGTAGGCGAAGAGGGCCAGCCGATGTGGCAGGCGTTGGGCTATGGGCCGGACGCGGTGCACGGCATGAATGTGCGCGCGGGCGAGAGCCGGATCGGAGCCGAAAGCATTCCCTGCGACGCCTGTCACGTCACCTCTGCCGCCGCCAATACCGTGCCCCACGCCCCGCCGCATATCGACGATGCGTGGCGGCTGCCTCCGGTGGAATTGGCGTGGCTCGGTAAGACCTCGGCAGAGGTCTGCACCCAGTTGCGCGACCCTGAGACCAATGACGGCCATGACATCGCCTCACTGGTCGATCACCTGCAAAACTCTGCCTTTGTAAACTGGGGTTTCGCCCCCGGTGCGGGGCGGTCAGTGCCCGAAGGATCGCTTGATGCGCTGGTGCATGATGTGACGGTCTGGGGCGCTGCGGGCACCCCCTGCGAAGGGGATTGACCGCTAATCGCTCATCGCGCGGGCCAGTCTGCGAATGCGGAGGGCGCGGTTCAACTCCCCGCCAAAGATCAGCACCAATGCCGCGAGATACATGAAATACAGCGCCGCGATGATTCCGGCCATCCCTGCGTAATAGCTGGAATAGGTGGCAAAGCTCCGCAGATAGGACGAAAAGAGCACGGCAAGCAGGGTCCAAGCGACGGCGGTTGCCACCACGCCGGGCCAGATGTTGTTAAACTTGGTGCGACGGGCGGGCAGGATCACATGGGCGGCAAATAGCGCCACCAGCAGGATCGTCGCCGAGACCGGGAAGCGCACAAGGCCGACGGTCACCGACCCCGGATCAAACCCCGGCATCAGCATATGCAGCCAAGACCCGGCCCGAGGGGCCAGCACCAGCAGGTAGCCCACGATCACGAGGATCAGGCTCGCCAGCAGCACCATGGCCACCTGCACCGCGTAGATGGTGAAGACCGACCGCGTCTCTCGAAGCCCATAGGCGCGGTTCAGCCCGACGCGCACCCCGTCGACCCCGCCCACGGCGAACCAGACGGTCAACAGGATACCCACGCTCAGCAGATCGCCGCGCGGCACGGTCATGACCTTTTCCACCTCCGACACGATCGGTTCAATCAGGGCAGGGGGGACGATGGCGATCAGGAAATGGATCAGGTCATCGGCCATCGACCGGTCACCGACAAAGGCGGTCAGCGAACTGGTGAAGATCAGGAAGGGAAAGATCGCCAGCAGCGCGCGAAAGGCCACGTTTCCAGCCATGCCAAAGGCATCATCGCTCCACAGACGCAGCACCGCTTCGTGAAGCACTGCGCGCCCGACCCGCCAGCCACGGCCATGAAAAAGATCCTCGGGGTTCTCACTCAGAACACCGTGGGTCATCACGACTTCGCGCTTTTGGTCCTGAGCCGGTCTGGCGTCCATTTCCGTGCCTCATCTTGGTTCGTGAGGCATAAGCTAGTGCCCCTTGGCGTTGGCGACCACCTTGATGAAGGGCGGTTGGCAAAAGCAGGCTTGTTCGATTGATCGCGCCAAAGGGCATGGCTCCATCTGAGGTATGATATTGCGCCCGACAAAATCCCGAAACTGACTGATACCTATGTAAAGAAGTTTCCCGCTGCTGAAGGCGGCACCAAAAAGTTCTGGAACAATGAGATCAGAGGCTTGGTCCCCTTAGTCGCAAAGCGTTCGAAAACCAGGTGCTTCCAATAGGATGTTGGTGGGCAAACAAAACGGATCTTGATCGGTTATTATCCGTCATTTTGAGATTGTCATACTATCGAGGTTCTTTTGAGTGCCGGCCAACCTCTCGCGCCATAAAACGAAGAAATCTAGGGATGCCCGTACGCGTTACACTCGGCCAAATCACTTTGTAACTTCTCTGATGCGTCCTGCAATCATGGGCAACACGGCAACAAGCTGAGATGGCAATCTTCGGATACATCAACGGCTTCTATAATCCACCTCGCCGCCACTCAGCATTGGGCTGGAAAAGCCCCGTCGGTTTCGAAAGGAACGTGGCTTAAACGAGCACCTGGGGCGGCATCAAACCGCGACAGGTCCTTTCCGGGGCTGCGCTTAGCCGTGATGGAGGCTTCGTGCGAATTTCAAATCCGCAGGGATATAAATTTCGACGATGCGGAAGCCGTTCCTCGTCAGAGTAATTGAATCCCACCTTTGCTGAGCACGCTTTCGCTCGCCCTTCCAGTCTCGCAAGAAGTTGCGAACGTTCAAGGAACCGTCAAGGTCAAGCTGCATCAGACCCATCTACATCTGCTTGACGTCCCGTAATGAAATCTTCACTGAACCTTCGCTTGGTCAACATGTAACAGCCGCAAAGAAAGGGGCAGATTCTTAATAACAGGACAGAATATGACCCCTCCCGTCATCGGCGCGGCGCTTGGCACCGCAGACCTTGAAACATACCGCGATTGGATACTTGAAAAGCAGCGCGATCTCGAACTCCAATCCTTTCACGCGCCTGACGTGCTGGGGGGGGATTGGCAGCCCGAAGCGGACCGGATCAACGCACTTTTGGATGGCTATACCGGACGTTTGGGTATCCACGGACCCTTTTGGGGCTTCACCATCCATTCAAATGACCCTGAGGTTCGCGCGGTGGTGACCAAACGGGTTAACCAAGGGTTAGATGTTTGCCAGGCTGTCGGGGCAACGCAGATGGTGCTTCATTCGCCTTATACTGCTTGGGACTACAATAACTTCGACAACCTTGAGAATGCCCGCGACATGGTGGTTCAAAACACCCATGCGACGCTTTCAGGTGCCGTGAAGCGTGCGGAAGATCAGGGTGTGACGCTGGTCATTGAAAACATTGAAGACATTGCCCCACGTGACCGTCGACTGTTGGTGGAAAGTTTTGACTCTCCCGCGGTGCGCCTGTCGATCGACACGGGCCACGCCCACTATGCCCATGGCACCAATGGCGGGCCGCCAGTGGATTATTACGTGCGCGCCGCAGCGGGTTTGCTGGACCATGTTCATTTACAAGACGCTGATGGTTATGCTGACCGGCATTGGGCGATTGGCGAAGGAACGATCCGCTGGCATGCCGTCTTCCGCGCGCTTGCCAAACTGGAAGAACAACCACGCCTGATCATGGAGCTCCGCAACAAAGCTGGCATTCCAGCATCGATTGGTTACCTGACACGTGAGGGGCTTGGCCAATGACACTCAAGATCGTTGTACTAAGCGACTTACACATCGTACGCGAAGGGGAGACAACCCACACGCTTGATACTGCAGACCGGTTGGCACGCGGCGTGGCGGCCATTAATGCGCGCCATGCGGATGCGGACTTTTGCGTTTTGGCGGGGGATTTGGCCGATCTGGGGGAGGCGGAAGCCTATGTCCGGTTGCAGTCGATCCTTTCGGAACTAACCGTTCCTTGCCATATCACCCTAGGCAATCATGATAATCGGCCTGTTTTTCTGGAAGTCTTCGGTAAAGACTATGAAGCAGAGACCGGCTGCATTGATAAGGTGATAGATCACAAGGGTTACCGGACCATCTTGCTCGACTCTTCGGAGCCTGGAATCCATCCGGGCGTGCTCACCGATGCGCAATATGACTGGCTGAAAGAAAGGTTGCTGGAGGCTGCGGACAAGCCCGTCATCGTCATCTTGCACCACCACGCAAACCCGCTCTTCACGCGGGTCGACCGCATTATCCTGCGCGACGGCGCGCGATTGGCCAATCTTCTCGCAACACACGGCGACATTCGGCAGGTGATTGCCGGCCATGTTCATTATAATTCTACTGCGCTGTGGCGGGGCATTCCCTTCACCACCCTGTCAGGGAACCATTACAACGTAACTGTGAACCTTGATGGTGGTACGTTCGAAGAACTTGATGGCCCGGCACAGATGGCAGTGATCCTTGCCGATGCGGATCAGACCTTGGTGCATTTTGACAACTATATCGATAGCAGCGCTGTGATCGTTACGCGTTAACCACAAAGGGCGGCCAGCAGGCCGCCCTTTTTTTTACCACGGTAACCGCGGCACCTCCCAAACCTTGGCTCCAATTCTAGAGTGTTGGGTCCAGACGGTCCCGCAGCCAGTCGCCGGCCAATGAAATAGCTAAGGTTGTCAGCACGATTACAACGGCAGGTGACAGCATGATCCATGGTGCCGTGGTGAGATACTCGCGCCCAAAGCCGACCATATTGCCAAGGCTTGTATCGGGCGGCTGCACCCCAAGACCTAGGAACGAAAGGCTGGACTCCATCAAGATAATTTCAGGGAAAGTGAGTGTCATGGAGACGATCAACGTCGATGCAACATTGGGAAGAATGTGGCGTAGATAGACCCGCGATGGCTTTGCACCAAGTTGAACCACAGCAGCGGCGTATCCTTGAGCACTTGCTGAAATGGCAAGCCCGCGGGTGATCCGAGCATAACGTTCCCATCCGTAAAAACCCATTAGGCACACAAGCAACAGCATAGATGATCCGAAGAACGCGAGGACCGCCAGCGACATAATCAGGAAGGGCAGCGCGGCTTGAAAATCCGCCAACATCACGACCACATGCTCCACCACGCCGCGGAACTTGGCCGCCATGAAGCCCAGCAACGTGCCAAAGAAGGCCGAAAGTAGGGTCGCCCCAAAAGCGATAACCAGTGAGGACCGGACCGACTGGATCAGTCGCGATAGCACGTCGCGGCCCAATTCATCTGTACCCAGCCAATGCCCCGGCGTGCCCGGCGGAGCGAGCCGTGTGCTGAGGTTCATCTGGGTGATCGGATAGGGCCGCAGCAGATCTACAAAAAGCGCGCAAATGACCATCGCCAAAAGCCAAAATAGCGCCAGTTGCACGGTGAAGGGTAACCGCGCGCGGCGGCGTTTGGCAAAGCGCGGGGGATTGACGGTAGTGACAGTCATGTCAGTTCCTTAATGTGCGGAGGTTGTCTGGCGCAGGCGCGGGTCAAGCCAGCCGTAAAGGAGGTCAACTGTTAAGTTCGACACCACCATAACGGCGGCGACCAGCAGCAAGATACATTGTACCACCGCCAGGTCCCGATTGGTGACGGACACAATCAGCAACCGCCCCATGCCCGGCCAGCTAAATATTGTTTCAACGATGATGGCACCAGCAATTAACGAGCCCACCATGAAGCCTACGATTGTCACGATCGGCACCGCTGCATTCGGTAGCGCGTGGTTGCGGACAACATCGCTCCAGCTGACCCCTTTGGCAGAGGCTGTGCGAATATAGGGCGCGCCCATCACCTCAATCATCGCGGAGCGAGAAAAGCGGGCCAGAACGCCGATGCCGCCGATGCTCATGGTAAGCACAGGTAGAATCGCATGTTGCCAACTGCTCGCCCCGCCGGAGGGCAAAGCTCCTAAGGTGACGGCGAAGATCAAAACCAGCAGCAAACCCATTACGAAGGAAGGGACGGTGAACCCGACGATCGCCGCGACAATCACACTCCGATCTGCCAGTGTGCCCTGCTTTAGGGCGGCGTAGATACCTGCCGGGATGCCGAAGGCCAGTTGCAGGATCAGCGCAGGGATCGTCAATTGTAACGTGGCCGGAATGCGCTGCATCACAAGGTCAATGGCGGGTGAGCGGTCGCGCATCGACAGGCCAAAGTCGCCTTGCATCATAGCTTGGAGGTAAGAGAGATACTGGCGCCAGATCGGGTCATCGAGCCCCCAGCGGTCGCGGAAATCCTGCACCACATTCTGCGGCACATCCGGACCCAACAACACCTGCGCCGGGTCTCCCGACATGCGTAGCACCACAAAGGCAAATGTCATCACCGACAAGACCGTCAGCCCGGCCCGAAAGAGGCGGGAGGTTACGAAACGTATCACTTATGGCTCCTGTTCAAGCCAGTTCACGCAGCGATGCGTGGCCAGCGAAATGGCAAGCCGCGCGGCACTCGACGCCGGCACTTCGGGTTTCGGGAACGGTGTGGCGGCAGATGTCCTCAGCCTTATGGCAGCGCGGATGAAAGGCGCAGCCGGGCGGGCGGTTGCCGGGGTTTGGCGGTTCACCCTGAAGTATGATGCGGCTCTTAAGCGCACGGCCGGGTTGTGGTACTGAAGAGACCAAAGCCTGAGTATAGGGATGCTGCGGGTCACTGAATATCGTATCGGCGGGGCCCTCCTCAACGATGCGGCCCAGATACATCACCGCGACCCGATCACAAAGGTTACGGACGACCTTTAGATCATGGCTGATAAAGACCATGCCAAGGCCCCGGTCGTGCTGCAGGTCAGCCAGCAGGTTCACCACCTGCGCCTGAATGGATACGTCAAGCGCCGAAACAGGCTCGTCACAGACCAGCAGCTCGGGTTCGGTCATAAGGGCCCGCGCAATAACGACACGCTGCCGTTGCCCCCCTGAGAGTTCATGAGGAAACTTATCGGCTTGGTCGAGGCGCAGACCGACCGACAGCATCACTTCGTGGACGCGCGCCATGCGGCTTTCGGAACCATCAATTCGGTGAATATCCAGTGGTTCACGCAGTTGTTCTGCCACGCTAATTCGCCGGTCCAACGCGGCCAGGGGGTCTTGATAGATCATTTGAATACGTGCCCGCAGGGAGCGCCACTCGGGGGAACCAAAAACAGGCATAGCCTTCCCGTTGGTATAGACAGCGCCACCCTGCGCCGTATCAATTCCCAAAAGCATGCGTCCTAGAGAGGATTTGCCCGAGCCGCTCTCACCCACCACCCCCAACGTTTCACCGCGTCTGACCTTGAGGCTGACCCCATCCACAGCCCGTACATTTGAAGGGCGCCCCAGCAAACCACGGCGGGTTTGATAGATACGCACCAAGTCGCGGGCCTCTAGCAGAGGGCTCATTGATATTCCTCCTCTGGCTGCACAGCGTCCTGCGCGACTGGCACGGGATAGGCGCATGCCAACTGGCGGCCTTCCGGCTGGGGCAGCAGTTCTGGACGATGCTGCGTGCAAAACGTGCGTGCGCGTGCGCAACGGGGCTCAAACGCGCAGCCTGTCGGCAAGTGGCGCGGATCTGGTACGGTCCCGGGGATCGGCACCAATCGCCGCCGCGGCCCAGAGAGTGAAGGTATCGCGTCGAACAACCCCTGAGTGTAAGGGTGACGCGGTGTGTCAAAAAGTTGTGCGACAGGGCCTTCTTCGACGATCTTGCCCGCATACATCACGCAGACGCGTTCGCAGACCTGGGCCACAGCCGCGAGATCATGGCTGATAAAAACTGTCGCCATCGACATCTCATGACGTAAAGTTATCAACAGGTCGAGAATCTGTGCCTGTATTGTGGCGTCGAGCGCAGTTGTGGGCTCATCGGCAATTAGCAGGTCAGGCTCGCCCGCAAGCGCCATCGCGATCATCAAACGTTGTGCTTGTCCGCCGGAGAATTCATGGGTGTAAAGATTGAATCGGTTGCGCGCGTCGGGAATGCCGACAAGGTCCATCAATCGCAACGCTTCGGTCTTCGCTGCAGTCCCTGCAAGTCCACGATGTAACCGCAATGCTTCGATGATTTGCCGGCCTACCCGGATCACGGGGTTAAGCGCGCTCGAGGGGTCTTGAAAAATCATGGCAACGCGTTTCCCGCGCACCCGCTCCAACGCTTGGCGCGGCGCGCCTGTCAAATCCTGCCCTTGAAGGTAGACCGAACCGCTTACGCTGGCTTTACCCGGCAATAGACCAAGCGCGGCGAGCCACGTTACAGACTTGCCGCAGCCACTTTCTCCGACCAGCCCTAAGGCTTCTCCGGGAGCCACATCAAGATCGATGCCATGCAGTACCGGTACGCCATCAAAGGCAACCCGCAGGTTTCTGATCTCGACCAGATTGTTCATGATAAGAAAATCCCTAGCGAAGAGCATAGGGCGCGTGCCGAGTTGGGCACGCGCCGCCATAGATTAGGATTGGCCGGGCCAGTTCGAAGCGCGGAAATCCATGGCAAAGGCGGGAGCCGCCTTCCAATTTAGGTTCGACCGCATGCCTGTGAAGACCGCGTTCTGGTGCAGGATATTGTAAGCCGGGTCTTCGCGCTCGGCGATTGTCAGCATCCGCGCGATGGCTTGTTTGCGCTTAGCGCGGTCTGTCGAAGTCTCCATCACCTGACAGAGATCGTTGAACTCTACATTCGTCCACTCGCGGTTCTGCTGGGCGGAACCATTCGGCCCAAATTGCACCACCATCGGCGAAATCGGATCGTTGATCGTGTTGGAAGCAGACCAGTCGCGTACCCCTCGCGGACTGTCTTGAGCAAGAATCTGACCCCAGTTCTCCTTCATCTCGATCTCGACGTTCAGGCCGACTTGGTTCCACATCTCAGTGAGGATCTGTCCGTTCGGCACCTGATTGATGTAATAATTGTTCAGGAGACGGAATGGGATCGGATCGCCTTTGTAACCCGCCTCCTGAAGCATCTGGCGCGCCAGCTCTGGGTTATATTCGGGCGCTTCCCAACCTTCGATGAACATGTCAGAGGTCCGGAAACTGTCGAACTGAAGGCCTGCAGGTACTTCTGTTAGATTGGCCCAGAGGGCCTCAACGATGGCCTTGCGGTCAATCGCATGGGTCATTGCGCGGCGCACAAGCGGGTTTTGCAGCTGCTCATGGTCTTGCGTGAAGACATTGACGCGGTGGTTCCAGATGGTGGAGTTTTGAACTTCCAGACCCGGTGCATCCATCACGGTTCCAATCTGGTCGGGCGGCAAGTCGCAGGCGAAGTCGTATTCGCCAGACAAGAGACCATTTACGCGGCTTGCAACCTCGGGCACCTCCACGAAGGTAATAGTTTCCAAGGGAGGACGACCACCCCAATAGTCTTCATGCGCACGCAAGGTGAGCGAGACATCTGGCTGAAAATTGTCGACGTAATAGGGGCCTGTGGTGACCGGTTGCTTTGCCCAAGCATCATAGGATTCTGCTTCGTCCCACGCGCGACGGCTGGCCACGATGCTGCCGCCAGCATAAAGGCGCCCTTCCATTGTCACATCAGGCGTCGCGTTATGAAAGCGCACGGTATATTTATCGACGGCTTCGACCCCGGCCAGCGAGGGCCATTTGCGCCGCGCGATACCCGGCATAGCGGCAGGGATGTCCTTGCCTGTGGAGCGGGAAAAGTTCTCTGCGTAAATGGTTTCGCCGCCCGCCGGTTGAGTGTCTCCAAATAGCCGCTCGGGGGAGAGTGAAAAGACCACGTCCTCGGCAGTCATCTCATCGCCATTGTGGAACTTTACACCTTTCCGGAGCTTCAACTCGACGGTCTTTTCGTCTAGGCGCTTCCACTCAGTCGCCAGACCCGGCACAGGGCCTTGGTTGCCCATCCAGTCGCGCAGGAGCAGCCCTTCCCAAAGGTTAGGGTAGAGCGCGCGTTCGCCCACATTCGACTGTTCGTTCCAAGGGTCCAGCGTGTTGTTGATGACGACTTGCTGTACGGCGATTCTAATCGAGGGGCGGCTTTGCTGGGCCCGCAGATGGCCCGGTAGGAAAAGCCCAGAGGCGGTCGCCCCCATCAAGCCCATGACGTGACGTCGGTTCATATTCATTGTGCAGCTCTCCAGTGGGTTCGCGGTTTGCGAGGCATGTATTGGTCCGGCGGATAACGCGTCTGCGCCCCGCGGTCCGCTCTCGTAGAGCACCCGACTGCTACAGCTATGTGATGTTCCCACGACACCTATATGAAAGGGCGGATCCCGGTCAGTCGCCGCGGGTGCAAAGGCATCCTTGCCAGGATGTGAAAGCGGAAATTTCGCCAAAACCCCGCCGCCGGACCCAGCGTGACCTAAAAAGCCGGGCAGAAAACTGACCTTCGCTGCGCCCTGAAGAGCTGTGCCTCTGTAGAGTGTTCATTTTGGGCCGCGGCGTCAGACAGTGCATTCGGAAATCACTGCGGAAGAGCGGTTGGGGGGGCATGCAGGAGCTCCCCCGCCCGCAAGGCGGCGCAATGGTCATGTTGCTTCGCGCTCTTCGGGCGAGTTTTCGTGCGCACAGGCATTGACGCCTCGGGAAGGGCTGCGGGCTTATCATCGCGCACCTTGAGGAGCACGCTATCCGACGGGCGACTTTGTTTCTTATCGCCGCCGGAAATGGGCGTGAACGTCAGGCCAGCGGGGCTTGGAGTGATTTTGTCGCTCCACCCCTGTGGCGTCGCTATGGTCGCCTCAGTCGCGCAGCAGGACCTGCAATTCCATCTCGACCAGCAGACCTGGACCGGCCAGTGCGGCCACACCGACACCTGTGAGCGACGGCGTGGCGCCGTTGCAGAAAGCGTTGAACTGCGCAACGCAGATGCCCAGCCGGACCTCGTCCAGACCGACAACGTAGACGCGTGCCAAAACAATATCTTCGGGCGTGGCCTCCAGCGCGAAGAGCGCAGCATGAGCCTTTAGCATCACGTCGGCGACCTGCGCCTCAAAGCCCTTTGCCACGGCCTCTGCACCAGCCACTTGTCCAGAGACGAAGGCCATGCGCCCCGGGTGTGCGATAGAAATCTGCGCGTAGCCAATAGCGCTGGTGTCGGGCAGCGAGCTGGGGTTGAGGCGGGTGATCATAGCGGTCATCTGATGTCCTTTCCGTCGGGACGGCTAAAGAGCTGCAGTTATAGTTCATAGGATTGAGATACGGTTCTTTCATTCGCGCCAAAAGTCCGTCATTTCTCTGGGGTCAATGAAATGGAGTCATGAATGGCGCGTAACCGCCTCGATACCCTTGCCGCGTTGCGCGTGGTGGCCGAGCACGGAAGCTTTACCCGCGCGGCCGCCGATCTGGGCGTGACGCAATCGGCACTTAGCCATGCCATCAGGCGACTGGAGCACGATATCGGCCAGAGGCTGTTGTCGCGCACCACGCGCTCTGTCGCGCCGACGGCGGTCGGGGCGGCCCTGCTGACGCGCCTCGGCCCGGCGCTCGACGAGATCAGTGCGGCGCTTTCGCAAGTAGCGGCCGGGGCGGATCAGCCCTCTGGGCTATTGCGCCTGACTATGGGGCGCGACGCGGCTAAACTGCTTGTCCTGCCAATGCTCCCCGCTTTTCGCGAAGCGCACCCGAGGATCCAGATCGAGATCGCCGCAACCGATGCGCTGGAAGACCTGGTGCAGGGTCGGTTCGATGGCGGTATCCGTATGGGGGACCGGTTGGAGCAAGACATGATCGCGCGGCGCCTGACCAAAGAGACGCGGCCGGTGGTTGTCGCAACGCCCGACTACCTTGATCAGGCCGGACGGCCGGCCCGGCCGGAGGACCTAGCGGGGCACGCTTGCCTGGGTTACCGGATGCATTCGGCGGGCCGCGTGATGCCTTGGCGGTTCGTCGGGCGGACGGGTGAAGTGACGTTTCGGGATGCTACCACGATGGTGTTCAACGACGGGGCGTTGCTGCGGCAGGGCGCGATCCGGGGGCTGGGGCTGGCCTGCCTGTGGCACCACATGGTGGCGGAGGACCTCCAAGCGGGGCGGCTGGAGAGCGTGCTGGACGACCACATCGGATTGTTGCCAGGGTTTTATCTTTACTATCCGTCGCGCGAGGTGTCGCCCGCAATGTCTCTCTTCGCCGAGGCGCTGGTCGCTTGGTGCCGTCGCCCCCGCAGCCCGTGACCGCGGGCAACATGTGAAGCCCGTATCCGGTTTCAGTCAGCCGCTCTGAATGGCATCGAACCGTTCCATAATCTCAGAAACCGGTCATCAGACGCGAAGGCGATAGATGTGGAGAGAGGGCCGTCTCGGTAGGGCGAGGGGGCCGCTATGGGGGCGCTGCCTGCTCTGAGCCCAGATTCAACACGGCCCAAGGGTGAGTGACGCAGGTCGGGGCGGGGGCTCCGGTTCTAACCACCGCCCTTGTTCCCAAAAGCGCCAGCTGACAGGCTCTCGTGTCGGACAAATGCCAATCCGAATGCGCTAGTGGGCCCGTAGCCGACCTTCTGAACGATTTGGGCGTTGGTCACCCGCCCTGCCGCAGCAAGGTCTTGGCCACGGCCAAGCGCCACTCGGTGGCGTATTCCACCGGCGCGCGGCCAGCCTGCCTTCTAAAGCGCTCGAAAAAGTCGGAGCGCGACAGGCCTGCTGCCTTCGCCATTGCCGAAGCGACGGATCTTGCCATCAGCCTTGATGTCGAAAAAGTTGCCCGGCTAGGGGCCCAAATTCGCATATGAGTAATCCATGCAGTCGAGTTTGATGGCTGACCGTCCGATAAATGTTTGGCTTGCTGACCGTCGGCTTGGGCTCGCTCTGGTTTCTGCGCCTGCACGGCTTCCCGAAAACGACCGTTTGTGATACATTGTGCAGATACGGATAATGCCTTCATCGAGCCCCTATTGACCGATGCTGCAGACAGCACGAACGTCGGCTTCGACGCGCGTGCCGGTGGCTGGTCGGGTTTCGCACTCGGCTGCGCAAACTCATTTTTTGTCAACGATGGAGAAATTGATATGTGGAAACTCAAAGTAGTCGTGCTCACGATGCTAAATCCCACAATCGCGATGTCTGATGGAATTGCCGTAGAACCAGACTATTTCGCAGAATGCAGCGTTCCGGGAAGTGGCCCAAAAGAAATCAATGAATGTTATTTTGCGGTTGGTGATGAGGTCGAACGTGAGATGGTTCAGGCTTACCGTCTTGCAGACGCGAATTTGCAAGCCTTTGATCTTGAAAATTCTTTGGAAAGTGATCGCTCAACAAGCGCACTTCTTCAAGAGGTACAAATCGCGTTTGAAAACTATCGCAAACTCCACTGTGAATTTCCGGAGCGGGAAGCTCTTGGCGGAAGTGCATCAATAAACGCTACCATTGTCTGCAGGGTAGAGTTGACGCTTTCCCGCATTGAACAGCTTACCGAGTATGCCAGCATACGTTGACGCTGCCAATGTTTGGTTGGCCACACAAACCAGTCACCAAAATAGTTGCAGAGATTCGCATTTTGTCCTCAAAGCAGCTGTCTGACACCGTGTCAAAACTAGCCTTTATGATGCATTACCTTCGCATTTCGAGCTTAGTTCTAAGAGAATTTACCGTAACGCAGTCTTGGCTATGATTATCGTACCTGTGAGTATAGATGCTCCCAAAGAACCCCATCTTATGACTGTCAGGATATCGTGCCTTACCGGATGGAGATTGCGGTAATATGCCCATGAATCTGCAAACGGCAGGCTCTCAACCCAGCTATGCAATAAAAAGTGCCCTTGGGCGAGCAGGCAAACCACAACTGATCCAATGAACAGCTTGAACATGTTCTCGATCCTGTAAGCTTCTAGAGTATGACCTGTAAAATTAAGGAGGGCCCAATGCCTACCATAGAAAAAGTAGCCACGGTGGGCCTTTTCGTAATTTTCGCCTCTATTTTCAGCACGGCTGGGGCACAGAATCCAGAGACATGTGAGAGCGCAGATGACTTTTTGTTCTCCTGCACATTTGATGGCGGCGCTCGTAAAGTAGGGTTATGCCATAACAACGGCAACATTACATATGAGTTCGGCCCGGCGCAGGGTGCGGCTGATCTATCGATGACACGGAACCTTGAAGACGCTGACTACACACCCTTCGCATGGGCAAGTCGGAACATCTTCGAAAGTATAGCCCTATTCAATGGTGACACCCGTTATGAGGTTTTTTCATCAACAGAACGAGGGCCTTATAACGGCAGAACTAAAGGTGGAATCGTCGTTACAACCCCCAACAATGCAACAATTACGCTCGCGTGCGACGCTGGAAGTGTGTGGCCCTTAGACCCTCTCGAAGGAATAGGTCAGATTAATTCTCTCATGCACGGACAAAATACTGATATTCTCTCACACTGTCTACGCGCCCTTCCTAATGATGGTGCAGGAAGTTCACAGTGTATCGGAACCTACCGCGAAAGTCAGATTATTAACGGATCTTGCGACGTAAGCTTGGACAAAACGCAGTGTTGGCAAAGAGAAAGCGATCAATGGTCAGACCTTGTGGAAGTTGTTTACACGCAGGCGCTTGCGGCACTCGAAAACAATGGTGATGCACAATGGTTATCAGATCTGGAGGCGTCACAGAGAAGCTGGGCGCAAACGCGTGATCTCGACTGCAAAATGAAAGGGGTATTACCGTTCTCGCCAGATGGGGGAGCTGCAATGTGTCATGCAGAATATGCAGCTGATCGCATGATGTTTCTTAACGCAGTCGTAAGTTTTAGTGAATTTGAGGGTTAGATTTTCAAAACCACCGTTTATCGAACAGTTCGCCGAAGCGGAAATCTGTGTGACCGCAGCGAAAGCTCGTTTCGACCGCTCTGCGCCGAAGGTTACTCTTCGATTTGCAACCTAACAATCGCTGGCAGCTGTACTTGACGCTTCCATAGGTATGAAATACTAACTGATCTCGTTGAGCGGGCGTTGTGTAATGGTAAGACCTCAGCCTTCCAAGCTGATGATACGGGTTCGATTCCCGTCGCCCGCTCCAGAAAAACTTTCCCGACATGATATCTGCAAAGCCAGCCATCGTGGTGACGTAAATATTTGTTAACATAGCTAGAATTGCCGCTTGATCTCTTGTCTTCCAAGCTGATGATAGGGTTCGGTTCCCGCCGCCCGATCCACTCTCCGCGATATGCTTGATCCTTTGGGCCGGTCCTACCCAAGGCGTGCTGGTTGCTTGGTTTCCCTTGCGTCAGCGTCTATAGCTGCGCCATCCGCGCGCTGCGTGCGGGCGACACTCCTAAAGGACACATCATGCCAAAACATTCCACGCCGGGCCTTGCCGCTCTGGCCCTTTCCACATTCGCCGCGCCGCTGGCAGCGCAAGAGCCGATGCCCGTCAAAGTGTTCATTGGCGCGATGTTTGAGATTGGCGAAAACACCGGCGACCGGGCGGGCGAATTGCAGCATTGGTATGAGAGATATTGGTCCGAGACTGAAGCGCAGGACGTGCCGGGGGCATTCTCTTCGATGTATTGCAACGACGACGGCGTTTGCGGCGCGGTATTGGGCATGGGCAAGGTGAACTCTTCGGCCTCCATGCAGGCGATTCTGTTGAACCCGGCTTACGATTTTTCGCAGACCTATTTCATGTTGTCTGGCGTGGCGGGCACACCCCCATCGCGGGGCACAATCGGTGATGTGGTCTGGGGCAGTTGGTTGGTGGATTATGATCTTGGTCACCGCTGGGCGCCTGAAGAAGGGGAGCCTGGCGCACCGGTTTTCATGCCGCGCGCAGGTTATGAGGATTACCGCCGCTTTGAGCTGAATGCGAAGCTGGTTTCATGGGGTGTTGAGCTTTCCCAAGATGTCGAGATGCAGGATTCCGATTCCGCGCGCCAATACCGCCAGCGCTATCCAGATGGTGCCGCGCAGGCCGCGCCGAGCGTTAAGGTCGGCACGCATATGACAGGCGATACTTTCTTTCACGGGCCGGGCTTGTCGGAAGAGGCGCAGTATATGGCCGAGCTTTATGGGGCTGACGACTATATGATTACAGAGATGGAAGCGGCGGCAATCGCGCTGGTTATCAAACGTCTGCAAGGCACAGACCGGATCGCCAGCCTGCGCGGCGCGGTGAACTTTGATCAAGGCCACCCGGATGAGACCACGCTTGAGCACCTTGACCCGGCACCGGGTGAGACGGCCGGTGGCTTTGCCGAAACGGTAGAGAATATCACCCTCGTCGGTGCGCCGCTTGTCGATCAAATCGTCGCCAACTGGGGCGACTGGAAAGACGGTGTGCCCGCACACTCTGGCGAGTAAACTTGCACACCAACACCCTGTGGCGTCTTGTTTTGCGCCCCAGGGGCAGGGGTGGCAGATTGTCCCGTTGGGGCGGTCTTACTTGACCCCGCTCAGTCCCCGCGCCATGACCATGTCGTAAGACAAAGGAATGCCCATGGCCCGCACGCCCACCCCCGCACCGACCGCCAAAGACGAACGCGAAAAGTCACGGCGGATCGGAGCATTGGCGGCGTTGACGCCCTTCCTCGGTCCCTATCGATGGTTGATGGTTGCCGCCGGGGCTGCTTTGGTCATGACGGCGATGATCTCGCTCACTTTGCCCTTGGCTGTGCGTCGGGTGATCGACAATTTCGGCACCGGCGAGACGGAGTTGTTGGACCAGTATTTCATCGCAGCATTGATCATTGCCGGGTTGCTCGCTGTGGGCACCGGCCTGCGCTATGCGCTGGTTACACGGCTGGGCGAAAGGGTCGTGGCCGACATCCGGCGCGCGGTGTTTGACCGGGTGATCGGGATGAGCCCGTCGTTCTATGAGCGCATCATGACGGGCGAAGTCCTAAGCCGCATCACCACCGACACCACGCTGATCCTGTCGGTAATCGGCTCTTCGGTGTCCATCGCGCTGCGCAATCTGTTAATCTTTGTGGGCGGGCTGGGGCTAATGCTGCTGACCTCTGCCAAGTTGACGGGTCTGGTGCTGCTGATCGTGCCTGCTGTGGTGATCCCCATTTTGACGCTGGGCCGCCGTCTGCGTGTGCTGAGCCGTGAGAACCAAGATTGGATCGCCGCCAGTTCGGGCAATGCATCAGAGACATTAGGCGCGGTACAAACCGTGCAAGCCTTTACCCATGAGACGGCCAGCCGAGGCCAATTTGCGCAGATGACCGAAGCCTCTTTTGATGCGGCGCAACGCCGGATCAAGACCCGCGCGGCAATGACGATGATCGTTATCTTTCTGGTATTTTCCGGCGTGGTCGGCGTGCTTTGGATCGGGGCGCGGGACGTGCGCGCCGATGTGATGAGCGCGGGCGCGCTGGTGCAATTCGTGATCTATGCGGTCATGGTCGCAGGTGCCGTCGCTGCCCTGTCAGAGATCTGGGGTGAGTTGCAGCGCGCGGCAGGTGCCACGGAACGGCTGGTTGATCTGCTGCAAACCGAAGACAGTGTGAAAGACCCATCCGCCGACGCGCAAGCCCGTCTGCCGGACCCCGTCGCGGGCAAGATCACGTTTGAGAACGTACAATTCACCTATCCGGCACGGCCTGATGTGGCGGCATTGGACGGAATTAATCTGGTGATCAACCCCGGTGAAACGGTGGCTTTCGTCGGCCCGTCAGGCGCGGGGAAGACGACAATCATTCAAATGATCCTACGGTTCTATGATCCGCAAACCGGCCGCATCACGCTTGATGGTGTGGACCTTCGGGATGTGGCACGGGATCATTTCCGCCGGGCCGTAGCCTTGGTGCCGCAAGACCCGGTAATCTTTGCCGCGACCGCTGCTGAGAACATTCGCTTTGGCCGGCCCGACGCCAGCGATGCCGAGGTAGAGCAAGCTGCGCGTGCCGCCGCCGCGCACGGTTTCATCGCCGCACTGCCTGAAGGGTATGACAGCTATCTGGGCGAACGCGGCGTGATGTTGTCAGGCGGGCAAAAGCAGCGGATCGCCATCGCCCGCGCCATTCTGCGCGATGCGCCGGTGTTGCTGCTGGACGAGGCGACAAGTGCGCTGGATTCCGAAAGCGAGGGGCTGGTGCAGGCCGCCGTGGACCGCCTGAGTGCCGACCGCACGACGCTCATCGTCGCGCATCGTTTGGCCACGGTGAAAAAGGCCGACCGCATCGTGGTGATGGAAGCCGGGCGGATTGCCGCCATCGGCACACATGATGAATTGGTCGCCAGGGATGGGCTTTATGCGCGTTTGGCGCGTTTGCAATTTACTGATGGGGCCGCTGCCGCCTGATCTGCTCTTGAACCGCGCCACCCCGGTGTTACGTCAACTTGGTGTGACGTTGCGTCTGTTGCCGCCGATTGCTTGCGAAATGGCGCGTTTCACCGCAATCTGAGCACGGAGAACAAGCCGGAACACCGGCATAGGGGAGGAGACACCATGACATTCGCCGGGATCGAAGACCGCAATGCCATCGCCGCGGAAATGCCGTGGGAAGACCGAGACGTGGCCAAGACGCTCTATGGGATGCTAAGCAATACGACCGCGAAATTCCCCAACCACAACGCCGTCAGCTATCAGATTTTCTCTGGCCCCAAGGACAAGGCGGAAACGCTGACTTGGAAAGAGTTGCATGGCCGCGTGACGCAGGCTGCGAACCTGTTCCGCAGCCTGGGCGTTGGCGAAAAAGACGTTGTGGCCTATGTGCTGCCGAACTGTAACGAGACGACCATCACCCTGCTGGGCGGAGCCGTGGCCGGGATCGTCAGCCCGATCAACCCGCTGCTGGATGCCGAACAAATCGGGGCCATCCTGCGCGAGGTCGGCGCATCGGTCGTCGTCACTCTGCGGCCTTTCCCGAAGACGGATGTGGCGCAAAAGACTGCCGAGGCGGTGCGGCTTGCGCCCAAGGTGCATACGGTGCTCGAAGTCGATCTGGTCCGCTATCTCACCCCACCGAAAAGCTGGATCGTCCCGCTGGTGCGGCCCAAGGGGATGGTGAACAATCAGGCGAAGTACCTGAGCTTCAACGCCGAGATCGCCAAGCAGAACACCTCGCTCAACTTTGAGGATGTGCAAGAAGACCGCGTTGCCTGCTATTTCCACACCGGTGGCACCACCGGGATGCCGAAAGTGGCGCAGCACAAATATTCCGGGCTGATCTATAACGGTTGGCTGGGGCACCGCCTGCTGTTCTCGGAAGAGGACAATATCATGTGTCCGCTGCCGCTGTTCCACGTCTTTGCCTGCCATGTGATCCTGATGGCCGCCGTGGCATCAGGCGCGCATGTGGTCTTTCCCACGCCGCAGGGCTATCGCGGCGACGGGGTGTTCGACAACTTCTGGAAGCTGATTGAACGGTGGAAAATCACCTTTATCATCACCGTGCCCACCGCTATTTCGGCCAAGATGCAGCGCCCAATTGATGCGGATGTCAGTACTGTGAAGACCGCCTTCTCCGGCTCGGCCCCGCTGCCGCTGGAACTCTTCCGCCGCTTTGAAAAGGCCACAGGCATCACGTTGATTGAGGGCTATGGTCTGACTGAGGCGACGTGCCTTGTGTCCTGCAACCCGCCGGATGGTGTCAAAAAGGTTGGCTCTATCGGCGTCGCCTTTCCCTATTCGGATGTGCGGATCATTAAGGGCACGGCGGACGGACCAGTTGACGCGGATGTCGATGAGATCGGCGAGATCTGCGTGTCGAACCCCGGTGTCTTTGCGGGCCATACCTATGTCGAAGAGGAAAAGAACAAAGACCTCTTCTATCATGGGAAGTACTTGCGCACCGGTGATTTGGGCCGGATCGACAACGACGGCTACATCTGGATCACCGGGCGTGCCAAAGACCTGATCATTCGCGGCGGGCACAACATCGACCCTGCTGAGATTGAAGAGGCGCTGTTGGGCCATGAGGCCGTCGCCTTTGCCGGGGCCATCGGCCAACCCGATGCCCATGCGGGCGAGGTGCCCTGCGCCTTCGTCGAACTGGTGGACGGTGCCAATGTGACCGAGGAAGAGCTGCTCGTCTTTGCGCGGGAGAAGGTTGCCGAACGTGCGGCGCAGCCAAAGCACCTCAAGATCATGGATGAGTTGCCGAAGACCGCCGTTGGCAAGATCTTTAAGCCCGACCTGCGTAAAGATGCGATCACGCGGGTTTACAATGGCAGCCTAGAGAAAGCCGGCTGCGCCGCGCGGGTAACTGAGGTTGAGGACAACAAGAAGCGCGGTTTGGTGGCCAAGGTGACGATGAACGGTGCATCGCATGATGACGTCGGTAAAGTGCTTAGCGCCTATACGCGCCCTTGGGAACCCGTGAGCTAAACGACTCAGCTTCGGGGGCGGCTGATCCGCCCTCTTGCCACTCAAATCCCTGTTTGCAGCCCTGCTGCGTTGCGCCGATGCACAATTCCTGTGGATCGGCGCTAAAATTTTAGGCTTTTTTGCACATAGTTAGGGGTGGGCCTTTCGCGTCAGGCATAGCGCCTATGCAAATTCTGCGGGTTCAAACTAGGGTCAGAGCGTACTACTTCTGCATTGCAGCATTTAATAATGCACTTGCAGCATTCTGAAAGGAGTTGCGCTTATGACGATGGCAATCTCACGTGGCACCACCCTGAGCTCCGCGCTCGATGGGCTTCAGCACACTTTTGACGGCATGCGTCGTCGTGTGGCCCAGATCAAGGCCCGGCGCGCAGCTTACGACCGAACTTTCACAGAACTTAACGTACTGAGCGATCGCGAACTGTCCGATATCGGCATCGCGCGGTGCGACATCCGGCGTGTGGCGTCGGAAGAACTTTCAAAGGAGCAGACCTATGAAGTATAACAACACCCTTAGCGCCCCCCACGGCTTTTCTTTCCGCGACGCGACAGCGCCTGTTGTTGGTGCCCTCGGCACCGCAGCTGGCAAAGTCGGCAGCTTGCTGGCACGCGGCGTGACCCAGATGCAGATTTCGCGGATGCAGTCCGTCCTCAACAGCATGAGCGACGCTCAGCTAGAGCGCGCGGGCATCGACCGGAACCAGATCCCGCAGCACGCCGAAGCACTGGTTACCGAAGAATACGACGGTTTGTAAGCCTTAGGGCTTTCGACCTTCAGAGATCAATGTCGCGCAATAGCGCGGCATTGTCAGGTGCCGGACCCCGCTCCTTCCCGGGTTGATCTGACACCGCATTTTAACGGTCCTCCTCCTCCCGGACCCGTTATACCGGCCGGCAAGCTTACCTCCTCCCAAGCTTGCCGGCCCATGCTTTCCCCGCTTTAGATCAAGGTGCCGCGCTGTCGAGCCACAGGGTCACTGGCCCGTCATTGACCAGCGCCACTGACATATCCGCGCCGAACCGTCCCGTCTGAACTGGAATATCCAAGGTGGTGAGACTGCGGGCGAAATGCGTATAAAGCGCTTCGGCCATGTCGGGCTTTGCCGCGCAGGAAAAGCCGGGGCGGTTGCCGCGGGATGTATCTGCGGCAAGGGTGAATTGGCTCACCACCAAAGCCGCGCCGCCGGTTTGAGCGAGGCTCAGGTTCATCTTGCCGCCTTCGTCCTTGAACAGCCGCAGTTTCGAGATTTTCAGCGCCAGCTTCTCTGCCGTTTCTTCCGTGTCCTCGGGCATGGCGCAAACGAGGATCAGCAGGCCGTGTCCGATCTCTCCGATGATCTCACCTTCGACCGTGACCGACGCCTCGGTCACCCGTTGCAGCAATGCGCGCATGTCAGTCTTTCCAATCGATAATGTCTGAGGGGGTCGCCCGTTCGGTGCGGAAGGCGTTGGCCGGGTGGTCGCTGTCTGCATAGCCAAAGGAGATAGCGCAGAGCACCATTCGATCTTCGGGCAGGTCAAGCACCTCACGCACCAAGGGCGCATAGGCGGCGATGGCAGCCTGCGGGATGCTGGCCACGCCAAGCGCTGTGGCGGCGAGGGTGAAGGCCGTGACGAAGCCGCCGCAATCCATCGCGCCATAGGGGCCAAGCTCGGCAGGGGAGGCAACGATGGCCACATGCGGCGCATCAAAGAGCGCGTAGTTGCGCAGCATCTGCGCCTTACGCGCTTCGCGGTCAGACTTGGCGATGCCCACCGCATCATAGAGCTGGAACCCGCAGGTGCGCCGCCGCTCGGCATAGGCGCCGGAGTAGCCTTTGGGCCATGGTAGATCGGGTTCAACCGGGGCGCCCTCGCTCGCGGCTTTGAGGAATGCGCCGCGGAAGGCTTCTGTGCCAGCGCCCCGCGTCACGGTCACTTGCCATGGCTGGGCATTGCACCACGATGGCACATGGCGTGCGGCGCTAACGATCTGGGTGATGGTTTCCTCCGGCAGCGGGTCGGGCCGAAAGGCGCGGCAGGAATGGCGCGTCTGCAAGAGGTCGGTAAACTGGTCGTAACTCTGGGTCATTGCTGTGCCATGAAATAGCCAACGATGGCGGCGGCAATCAGCCCCAGCACCACGGCAAAGGTGATCTTGATTGCGGAATAGGGGCGTTCGCCCTGCACCTTGCCCGAATGCCCGTTAACCACGAAGCGATAGGTCTTGCCCCGGTACTTATAGGCGGCCAGCCAGACCGGTAGTAGGATATGTTTGAAGGTCACGTCACTGATCTGCGTGTTGATGTCATGCACGCGCTGACGGTCACCGCCGATGTCGAACTTCACGTCGCGTTCAATCACCCGGTCCATATGGGCGCGGGCCTGAACGAAGCCTTCTTCCAGCGTGACGCCGTAAGCCTCTGCCCGAAAACCGGCGAGGTATTCGGGCGCATAGGGTTCCAGCGCGGACAGGTCCCAAGGGTGCAGCGCATCGGTGTGTTTCTTGGGCAGAGACCGGGAGGCCAGCACCAGCACGTCGTCAAAGAACCGCGCCACCCGGCCCGAAGCGGCCCGCCAGCGGATTTTCGGCACCTGCTGCTGCACCCTTTTGCCATCGCGCATAACGGTTTGGGTCACGTAATAAACCGTGCCCCGCTCGCCCCGATAGCTTGAGGCCGTCTGCGCATCATAGGTCCAGAATGGCACATAGATACCCTGCATTCTGCGCCCCTTGCGCGCGTATTGCTGTAAGCCGTTGGGCGCGAACCACAGGCTGCCGAGCCAATCTTTCATTGCATTGCGGGCGCTTTCTTCGGGCAGGGCAAAGGGCAGCACGGCGCGGGGTTTGATATGGCGGTTGGTGCCGGTGTCGATCACAATGGGCGTGGCGCAGAAGGGGCATTCGCGGGCGTGTTTGCCGGGGGTGAACTCCACCTCCGCCGCGCAGTTGGGGCAGGTGGTGACGCGGGTCTCTTCCATGTCGGCGGCGGGCAGCGCGGCCTGCAAGCCTGCGCGAAAATCTTGCTCGGCGATGGCATGGGCGTGGCGGCCTGTGCCGTCGATCGGTTCAACATTGCCGCAGTGGTCGCAGATCAGCAGGGACTGCGCCGGGTCAAAGCGCATGTCAGAGCCGCAGGTATCACAGGGGAAACGGTGCTCTTCAAGCGGGGCGGCAGGGGGCAGATCGGTGGCGGACATGAGATATGCTTTGCAAGGTCAATCGCGGCGGAGCCTAGCGGCCTTGGGGGGCATGGGCCAGACCTTGAACCTCACAAAAAGCGGTGCAGGCATTTCGGCGTCATGATCCGCAGTGCGTTGTCGCGCAGGCGCAAGTGGCGCCAAAGATGAAACAGCGCATGGGCGCCCGCAATGGCGGCCAAAAGGTAGAATTCATAGATGTGGATTTTGCCAATCAGATCATGCGCACGCGGCAGGTTCAGCGGCGGGGCCACCGGCACCAGATCGCCCGCCATAAAGAGACGCGGTGCAGTAAGACCAAGGCCAAAGCCCGTGAGTGCCACGCCAAACAGCCCCCAAATCAACGCCTTATGCATCCACTGGTGCACATGCCGCGCCCAAGGCGGCAGCTTTGGCCCCGGTCGGCTGGCAAGACCCCGGCGCAGGTAATCGGCAGTCCAGAGCAGACAGGCGGTGACAAAGACCAGCCCCAGCAGCGAATGGATACGAAAGGCCGTGGGGCCAAAGGGCAGTACATCAGCGGGGGTCACAAGGATGAACCAAATCAGCAGCGGCACCATCGACCAATGCAGCACCTTGAGGGCGCTGCGGCGGTGCGGAAATTTGAGGCGCGTGATCATGGGAAAACCACGGGCAGGCGCGCGCAAAAGTTTCACTTGGCGCGCCACCAGATCATGCCGTGGGTGGCGGCGGGGGAGGTGGCATCACGGTGAAAAGTTGCGCCAGTTCGGCCACATCCTCGGCCCGCTGCCAGCCGTCTTGGCCCGGTGTCCAGACCAGAGAATCGCGGGCAAGGCCGCCGTCAGTCACCTTGCGCCCCATAGCGGCCTTGGAGAAGGGGCCAGAGGTCGCGCCATCCTTGGCGATATGCCAGACTTTTTCGACCGGCGGTGGGGGCGGCGGCACGGGGGTGGCAGCAGTCGGGGCAGGGCGCGCGCCCCACGGGCCGGCCTGCGCGGTGGCGGCTTGGGCCATGCTCATCCCCAGCCCTGCGCCAAGGCCGGTTTGCATCGCCGCACCCCCGGCGCCATCTCGGCCAAGGGCTTCGGCGGCTTGGAACTGCATGTATTCGTTGAGATTTCCGACCACACCTATCGAAGTGCGCTTGTCCATCACCGCTTCTACCGCAGGCGGGAGTGAGATGTTTTCGATGTATAGCTCGGGCATCGCCAGCCCGTATTCCGCGATTTGCGCGGCGATATCCTTGCCCACCAACTGCCCCAACTCACGCGTGTTTGCGGCCATGTCGAGCACCGGGATGCCGGAGGATGCCAGCGTGCGTGAGAAGGCTTGAACGATGATGTTACGGATTTGGTAAGAGATTTCGTCCATGGTGAATTCACCATCGGTGCCGACGATCTCGGTCAGGAATTTCGCGGGGTCGCTTACCCGCACTGAATAGGTGCCATAGGCCCGCAGGCGCACGGGGCCGAACTCAGGGTCGCGGGCGATGATTGGGTTTTTTGTGCCCCATTTCAGATCGTTAAACCGGGTCGTGTTGACGAAGTAGATTTCGGATTTGAACGGGCTTTTGAAGCCGTGATCCCAATGCTGAAGAGAGGTCATAATCGGCATGTTGTTGGTCTCAAGCATATAGAGACCGGGGGTAAAGACATCCGCCAGCTGCCCCTCATGCACAAAGACCGCGGCTTGCCCCTCGCGCACCGTCAGCTTGGCGCCGTATTTGATCTCATGGCCTTCACGCTCAAACCGCCAGACCATCGTGTCGCGGGTGTCGTCGGTCCAGTGAATGACGTCGATGAACTGGCCAGAGAGGAAATCGAAAATGCCCATGGGAATGGTCCTTATTTTTTCGTCGTAAAGGTGCGCTACACCGGCCCGTCCGTCAACTCGCGCGCGATGATCCGGCTGATCGGGTTGACTTGCTCTGCCGTCATACCGGGGCGCAGACGCGCGTCATAGAGCATCTTAAGCAGAAGCTCGTCATGTTTGGTGAGCAGGGCGAATTCGTCGTCATCGTTAAAGATTGATGGCCGCGCACTGGGGCTGTCGTTGGCCAGACCCAGCCCCTGAGCCAGTTCTTCGTGAATGCACGATAGCCGCAACAGTTCAGGATTTTCCGACCGGATCACCGCGACGGCGGCGGTGTAGACGTTGGGATTGTCGCCCGCCGCATAGGCCGCTACGGCGCAATAGGTGTCGCGGCGCATGTTGCGCATCGCGCGGAGCGATGAAGGGCTGACACCCGCGACCTTTTCGGCGGCTTGGGTCAAAGCTTCGACGCGGTCATCCTCTGAGGCGACGATCACCATGAAATTAGGCGTGCCACTGGTCGAAACCGGATGCCCGGTGACCCGTGAAAGACGTCGGGCAAACGCTTTGATGTGGGCCGTGTCAGAGCGGCGCTGCGAAGGGGGGATGCTATCGCCAAAGATGATCCCCATATGCACTGGCGCTTCCCAGCGGCGCAGCGGGCTTGCACCGCCTTGGCCCGAAAAATTGCCGTCGTATTCATTATAAAGCGCGATCTGTTCAAAGTTCCGCGCCAGCATGTCGCTGGTGAAAGGCGTGTCGGGCCCGCCGCCGTCTTGGCGCAGCAGGTCTTGGCCCAGTTGCGCCTTTTCAACCTGATGCAAATAGCTGCGCAGCATTGCGCTTTTTTGAGATGTGGGTTTGGCAACCTCGGGTGGGCGCGGAGCTGGCTCAGCCGGGCGTGCTTGGGGTTTAGCAACCGTTTGCGGCGCCGGCGCGGGTTCCGCACAGGCAAGCAACAAGGCGCAGAGAGACAGCACCCCAGCGACGCGCAAATGTCGGCGCAAACGTCCTTGCATTGCCAGTTCCCTCACGTCGGTCTTAGCTCGGGACCGCGTTGCTGGTGGTGTCCCCCAAACCCGTTTCGCGGGCTTTGGCTGCGGCCAATGTGTCGCGCAAGCGGCCTTCCATCTCTTGCAGATCCTTTTCCGCAGCAGCACGTTTTGCTTTGCCTTGGTCCGCGATCTGAAGCGATTCTTCGATGGTGCCGATCAGGTCTTCGTTGGCCTGTTTTACCGCTTCGATGTCAAACACACCGCGCTCCATCTCTTGGCGGATGATCTTATTGCTGTCGCGCAGGTTCTTGGCGTTGGAGGTCAACAACTCGTTGGTCAGATCATTCGCTTCGCGCACGGCATTTGCCGCCTCACTGCTGCGTTGGATCGTCACAGCCTGCGCAAGTTGCGTTTCCCACAGCGGCACGGTGTTGACCAAGGTCGAGTTAATCTTGGTCACAAGACTTTTATCGTTTTCTTGCACCAAGCGAATAGAGGGCAGGGATTGCATCGTCACCTGCCGCGTCAGTTTAAGGTCATGCACCCGGCGTTCCAGATCATCACGCGCGGCGCGCAGATCGCGCAATTCTTGGGCGCGCATTACCTGATTTTCTTCGCTCGCCTTATCCAGCGCAGTCTGTTTTGCGGGGATGGTTTTGTGATCCAACTCTACGATCTTGGCCTCACCGGCAGAAATATACAGCGCCAATTCATCGTAGAATTGCAGCGTCTTTTCATAAAGCAAGTCGAGCGATTTGATGTCTTTCAACAGCGTGTGCTCATGGGCCAGCAAATTGTCAGTGATCTGGTCAATCTGGCCTTGCACCTCTTCAAAACGCGCGGTGAATTTGGCGAAAGGCGTGGCACGGCCCAACAGTTTTTCCCACCAGCTTTGCTTGCGGCGGACGTCCAGTTCCGAGACCGAGAAACCGCGAATCGCGCTGACCATGGTGCGCAGGCTGTCGCCTGCCGGCCCGACATCCTTGTTGCGCACATCGGCGAGCATGGATTGGCTGATCTCTTGTAGCTCGGCCTGCGCGGCAGAGCCGAAGCTGACGATGGATTGCGTGTCGGTCACGTCAATCTCGGCCATGCGTTTTTGAATTTCTGCACTCTGGGTCGCGTCGGCTTTGGCCAATGGCACGATGGCGTTGGCGTCCGAAGGTTCGGGCAGGACGGTTGCGTTCACTTCTTCGACCAGCCCTTGGGACTGGGCAGCTTTTTCACGGACGGCATCGGTCATCACTGATCTTCCTTAGTATTTACGGGCGTAGACTGATCCAGCCTGACCCCCTCGCGGGAGAGACGCGCACGCAGCACGTCGATTTCGACGTTCAGATCGCTGCGATCGTCAAGCAGGGATTTCGCCGTTCGAGCGGCGAAATTCTCATCCAGATCGTCGAGCAGCGCAAGGTAATCATCGCGAGCTTGTTCATCGTGGTTACGGGCGTAAAAATCGGCGAATTTCACCGTCGCATCATGCGCGCCGCGTAGGTAGACGACAAGGTATTTGCGGGCGGCTGTCAAATCTCGCGGGTCTTCTTCGACGGTGCGGATCAGGTGACGTGCGGTGTCTTGGAAATCTGCCAACCGTGCTTCGGCACGGCGGTCTCCGGCGCGGAGGATTGCCTGGCTCATGCCTGACAGCAGTTTTTCGGCCTCATCCACCACGCGGGCCACGCGGTCTTGTTGGAAGGTGTCGATGCCTTCCATCCCTTTGTTTTTTAACGGATCAATGCCAAAGGCAGCCACATGCAGCGCACCAACCGCCACGCCGTACAGCAGCGGGGCGACTGTGCCGGGCTCTGATGTGTAGGCGGCGAGTGCAGTGCCCAATCCGGCCAGAAGGGCAGCGAAGATCTTGCGGGGCCACGCGGGGCGGCGGGCGACCTTGCGCTCGTTATACTCAGCTTCGGCAAGCAAACCTTCGCGCAAAAGCCATACGCCAGAGGCCAGCACAAAAGCCCCGGCAAGCCCAATGACCAGAGTACCAGCGCCCCCCATCAAAGAGGTCGCGGCCAAAACAATGGGTGGCAGGAACATCAGGTTCACACGCCCACCCGCTGGGTCAACGCGCAGCCGTTGCGTTTTGCGCGGGGTTTTGCCGGGCTGTGTATCGGGATCGGGGCTATAGCGGCCCCCAAAGCGTCGCGCCATGGCTTAAAGCCCCCCGAGAAAGCCGCTGGTCACGCCCAGTAGCACTACCAAAAGCGCCCCATAAGCGATTTTCTGAAAGGGTGTGGGCGCCATCAAGTTTCCCCTTTTGTTGCCCCAGATGGGGCGCAGAGCTGTGCCTGCGGTGTCTGTCGCGCGCCCCAAGAGCGAGGCCGCGCCGAGGATGATAACCACCAGCGCAGCCAAGGCCACCAAAAACATCAGTATTCGCGCCATATTGCCCTTTTCTGACAGCGGTTTCGCGCCGGTCTTGCCTGTCGTTCTTTATTCAACGCGCGCATTACAGCAGCGTTCCAGCAATCGGCGGCTCAGACGGGGGCCGAGAATGTCAGCGGCGGGGCTTTGGGCCCCTGCTGCCGGGTTTACCACCCGTACGGCCACCGGGGCGCGCGCCCGGTTTGGCTGCGTTTCTGCCCGAT
This sequence comes from Sulfitobacter sp. SH24, assembly GCF_965641895.1. Lineage (NCBI taxonomy): Bacteria > Pseudomonadati > Pseudomonadota > Alphaproteobacteria > Rhodobacterales > Roseobacteraceae > Sulfitobacter > Sulfitobacter sp. SH24. The sequence continues at coordinate 2,555,948 of NZ_OZ282575.1, read as the reverse complement.
GTCGCCTTGCCACGCGGCGCGTTCTTGGCCTTGCCGCCACCGCGACGGGGCGGTGGTTCGTCGTCTTCGCCGCGTTGCACCGGCATGCCCGGCTGGCCCGCGCCGCCGAAGCCACCGGGTTTGCGCCGCGGCGGGCGACGTACTGTGGTGGGTTTCTTGACGGCGGTGCCGGTGGGGTCTTCCAGCTCTAGCCCCAATTGGTCACGCACGACCTTGCGGCGCAGCTCTTCGACTTCGCCAGTTTTAAGTTCGCCCAATTGGAACGGGCCGTAGGAGACGCGGATCAGCCGGTTCACAGTCAGGCCAACAGCCTCCATCGCGCGGCGAATCTCACGGTTGCGGCCTTCGCGCAGGCCGATGGTCAGCCAAGCGTTCGCGCCTTGCTGACGGTCCAGCGATACATCCATCGGTTGGAACTGTTCGCCCTCCACGGTGATGCCTTTGCGCAGCGGTTCCAGCATCTCATCGGTGGGGCGGCCATTCACCCGGGCACGATAGCGGCGTAGCCAGCCGGTGCTGGGCAATTCCAGCTTGCGTTTCACGCCGCCGTCATTGGTCAGTAGCAGCAGACCTTCAGAATTGAGATCAAGCCGCCCCACGGTCATAACGCGAGGCATGTCCTCGGGCAGGGCGTCAAAGATCGTTTCGCGGCCTTTTTCGTCAGAGTTCGTCGTCACCAACCCGGTGGGCTTGTGGTAGAGCCAGATGCGCGGCGGCTCGGGCGCGCCGACGGGGGTGTTGTCGACTGTAATCTTATCGTCGGGCGTCACGTTCAGCGCGGGCGAGGTGATCTGCTCCCCATTCACGCGCACGCGGCCCGCCTCAATCATCCGCTCAGCCTCACGACGCGAGGCGATGCCTGCGCGAGACAGAACTTTGGCGATGCGGTCGCCCTTTGCTGTATCGGCGGCGGCATCGGAAGAATCAGCAGTCGGGCCGGAGCCGGAGGAGGGAGGTTTTGCGTTCATACACTGCGCTTACCCTGTTTCACGCCCTTGCGAAAGGGTGGCGTTTGCGGCCATGTGAACGGATGAAGTTTCGCTCATATATGGCTCAGGCGCTGGAAGAAGCCCGTGCCGCGGCCGCGCGCGGCGAGGTGCCGGTGGGCGCGGTTGTGGTCTCTCCCACAGGAGAGATCATTGCAGCGGCGGGTAATGAGACCCGCGCACGCCATGATCCGACCGCCCATGCCGAGATGTTGGCCCTGCGCGCCGCCTGTGCCGCGGTTGGGTCGGAGCGGCTGATTAACCATACGCTCTACGTCACATTAGAGCCTTGTGCGATGTGCGCCGGGGCCATCGCCGCCGCCCGGGTCGGGCGGTTGTTTTATGGCGCGGCAGACCCCAAGTCAGGCGGCGTGGCACAAGGCGCGCGGGTGTTTTCGCATCCGCAATGCCACCATGCGCCAGAGGTCTTTGATGGTATCGCCGCGAGCGATTCCGAAGACTTGCTGACCGATTTTTTCAAAGCAAAAAGAGGGGGGTAACCCATGGCGAGCAGTAAGGATTTAGCTGTATTCGTGCGGGATGCGCTGAGCGCGGGCAAAAACCGCGCAGAGATTGCATCGGTTCTGACGCAGGCAGGCTGGTCAACGCATGAGATCACAGACGCGCTTGATGGCTGGGCCGATGTGCCCTTCGCTCCGCCGGTGCCGCGCCCGCAGACCGTCGTCACAGCGCGGGACTTTTTTATCTATGCGTTGATGTTCGGCGCGCTGTTGTTTGGCGCGGGCTATCTGGTGGGGCTGCTGCATGCGCTGATTGACCACCTGCTCGACGCGTCGGCGCGCACGGCGGATCATCGTATCCGTTGGGCGGTGGCGGTTCTGATTGTGACCTTGCCGCTTTATCTCTGGCTCGCAACCCGCGAACGGGCGCGGCTGGCGGCGGACCCGGCGTTACAGCGTTCGGCCATCCGCAATTGGATGACCTATGTAACGCTGCTTTTTGCCGCTGCCGTGCTTTTGGGCGATCTGGTTGCGGTGATCTATGCCTTTCTGAATGGCGATTTCACGTTGCAGTTCGCGCTGAAGGCCTTGGTCGTGGCGGGTATTGCCGGGGGCATTTTCGGCTATTATCGCGCGGGCGATGGGCGCGGAGCAGCGGTGTGAACAAGCTGCTTTTTGTTGCGGTGATTGCAGTCGTGTCGGGCGCGGTTGTTTCGGGGCTCGCGGTGGTAGGCGGGCCGGGGCAGGCGCGGGCCGAAAAGCGCGATGACCAGCGCTTCGCCGATCTGCATCGAATCGCCGATGCGATCATTTGCGATGCGGGCGATGGGAGGGCATTCTCGCGGGCTTGCCGTTCTGCGGCGGACGCAACGGATCCACAGACCGGAGCAGCCTATGAGGTGACGCAAGGCGAAGATGCTTTCCAAGTCTGCGCGCGGTTTGAGTTGGCGCAGGCGGAGTCCCCTATGAGAGACGCGTTGCACTTTGACGGGGCGCGCGGGTGCCTGCGGTACCAACTGGCGCAACCGTCAAAGCAGTGGGTGATCGAAGGGCACTGAATGGGGCCGCTATGGCTGTCTATGGTCGCGGCCTGTCTGACGCATGCGCGGGCAGGGGGGCTTTGAACCTGACCTCCATCCCATACGCAAAAGACCACGCGCATAGCACGTGGTCTAATAAACCATTCAAGTCAGGCGATCTTACTTGATCTTGCCTTCTTTGTATTCCACGTGCTTGCGCGCAACAGGGTCGTATTTCTTGATGACCATTTTCTCGGTCATGGTGCGTGCGTTTTTCTTTGTAACGTAGAAATGGCCTGTGCCCGCGGACGAGTTCAGACGGATCTTGATCGTGGTTGGCTTCGCCATGTGTCTTCTCCTGCTGCAGCGCCGCGCAGGCGTGCGTGAATTCTGAATTTCGGGTTCTAGTCAGACCCGCGCCCGAGTCAACCGCTATTTGCCCGTCCGGTGCCGAAAGACGCCGGTTTCGTCGAAAAACCTGTCTTTCGGACCTGAAAGAGCAAGAATATGCGCGGAAGGCCTATAAGCCGGATTTTGTACCTGCCCTAAAGCAGGCGATGACCATTCCTCTGACTGCACCGTTGCCGATGCAGCTATAGCTGCCAACCCGGACCTGCTGGGGCAGAAGAGCCCCGCCTTTGACCCGAAGATCATCGGCGCGCGGTCCCTATTTGGCATTGCTCCCGGTGGGGCTTGCCGTGCCAGAACTGTTGCCAGCCCCGCGGTGGGCTCTTACCCCACCGTTTCACCCTTACCCCTGCGACTGTTCCGGCAAGCCGGACCGTAGGGGCGGTTTCATTTCTGTGGCGCTTTCCGTCGGGTTGCCCCGCCCGGGCGTTACCCGGCACCGTTTCTTCTTGGAGTCCGGACTTTCCTCTACGTCGCTTTTGTCTCGCAAAAGCGACGCCGCGGATGTCACACATGCGTGTGACGGGAGCGGACGTCGGTCATGCGACACGAGTCGACGCAGCGGCCATCCAGCCTTCCGCGCCTGACCGCCCTAGACCCCGCCGCGCGGCGCGTCAATGGGCGCGGGGCAGGGCCGCGTGGTCTGCGGGGGTGAGAGGGCCGCTCCCCCATGGCCTGAACCGCATCCGCACGGTACTCAGCAGTGTGTCATCGTCGCAGGGCGCGGTGAAGCCTGCGGCCCGTGCGGCATCGCGGAAGGTTTCGGTGGATACGCTGTCAGGAATGGGGCCATCGCCCGCAGGCAGCGCCAGCCCGCGCCGTGCGAGCCGCGCCCAATCGAATCGGGGGCCAGGGTCGATCTTGCGGCCCGGGGCCATGCAGGAATGACCGATCACCCCCTCAGCGGGGATGTCATGTCGGGCCATGATGCCGGGCAGGAGGGTTTCGAGCGCCTGCATCTGCGGCTCGGAAAATGGGTGATCGCCGCGGTTGTCCAACTCGATACCGATCGAGCGGGAATTAATGTCGTCGAGCCCCGCCCACTCGCCTTGGCCTGCATGCCACGCGCGCTGGTCTTCCTCGACCAGCTGAATGACATCTCCGCGCTCGGAAATCAGGTAATGGGCAGAGACTTCGGAAGACGGGTCGCAAAGCCGTTCCTGCGCCGCTTGGGCGCTGGCCATGGCCGTGTAATGCAGAACGATAAGCCGGGGGCGCAGCCCGCCGCGTCGCGGGCCGCAATTGGGCGAAGGCTGCGCCGTCACGTCAGGCGCGACAGGCATCTATCAGCCCTGTGCAGCCCGGCGGAAGGGGGTTGGATCCCAGTCGCAGGCAAAGCCATCGCCATCAGGGTCCATGCCTTCACGGTCCTTCTCAGGACCGCCCGCAGCAAGGAAGGCGATCTGCGCTTGGTCAGCGTGGCTGTATTGCGAACAGGCCCGTTCGAACTTGCGGGCCTTGTTAAAGCCAATGCGGCTGTAGATTTGCTGACCGACCTGTTGGTTGCTTTGCAGCGCATAGGCGACGATGTTCGGGCCGCTGGCAGTACGCTCGGGCAGCGCTTCGGGCTGGATCACCTCATATTGCGCACGATTGGCGGCGACGCGGGCGGCGTCGTCCTGAATGCTGCGCTGGCCGGATACGGCATCAAAGTTGTTCTCGTTCGAGATGCCCACAGCATTGACCGCCGCGGGGGGCGGGTTCGACGGGCTGGCGTTCACCGGGGTCACGCCGGAGTTCAGGGCACTTGCCCCGCCCGGACGGGTGGCGGCCAGAACGCGGGCGGTTTCGGCGGCTGTGGCCTCGGGCGAGCCATCCGCCGGGGCGGGTGTCGTGGCCGCGATGGCACTGTCGATGCTATCGTTGGCAAGTGCCGCGTCACGTGCCCGCTGTTCGGCCTCAAAGCTGCCGTCGCCAAAGCCGACGCCGCGCCCGCTGTTGACGCTCCCGGAATCGGGGATCGCAGGTTGGCAGGCTGCCAGAAGACCGCCCGCTGTCATCGCTAGAAGTGTCCGTTTGATCATCTGACCCGCTCTTGCCTGTTAAATAACGCCCGTGGGCTTACCACCATTTTTCCGGCTTGGCCACAAAACCAGCGGCCCGCTCCAGCGCATAGGCGGAGGATAGCAGGTCGGCCTCTTCCCACGGGCGCCCGATCAGTTGCAGACCCAGCGGCAAGCCGGTGGCGCTTTGGCCCGTCGGAAGCGCGACACCGGGAAGACCGGCGAGGTTCACCGTCACGGTGAAGACGTCGTTGAGATACATCGCAACCGGATCGGTGTCCTTCATTTCACCCAGACCAAAGGCCGCCGAAGGTGTCGCCGGGGTCAGGATGCTGTCGATGCCTTGGGCGAAGACGTCTTCGAAGTCTTTCTTGATCAGCGTGCGCACCTTGCGGGCGCGGTTGTAATAGGCGTCGTAGAAGCCAGCCGAGAGCACATAGGTCCCGACCATCACGCGGCGCTGGACCTCATGGCCGAAACCTTCGGCGCGGGTTTTCTCGTACATCTCGGTAATGCCGTCGCCATGGTCGAGCTTGGCGCGGTGGCCAAAGCGCACGCCGTCATAGCGCGCGAGGTTCGAGGACGCCTCGGCGGGGGCGATGACGTAATAGGCGGGCAGGGCGTATTTCGTGTGTGGCAGCGAGATGTCGACGATCTCGGCGCCTGCATCCTTCATCATGGCGATGCCGTCTTGCCAGAGCTTGTCGATCTCCTCGGGCATGCCATCCATGCGGTATTCGCGGGGGATGCCGATTTTCTTATCACGGATGTCGCCGGTGAGGGCCGCTTCAAAGTCGGGCACCGCCAGATCGGCGCTGGTGCTGTCCTTGACGTCATGGCCGCACATGGCTTCCAACATGATCGCGGCGTCGCGCACGGTTTTGGTCATCGGCCCGGCTTGGTCGAGGCTTGAGGCGAAGGCGACGATGCCCCAACGCGAGCAGCGGCCATAGGTCGGCTTGATGCCCACGGTGCCGGTGAAGGCCGCAGGCTGGCGGATCGAGCCGCCGGTGTCGGTACCGGTCGCGGCGAGGCACAGATCAGCAGCCACGGCAGCGGCGGAGCCACCCGACGAGCCGCCCGGTGTCAGTTCGGCGGTGTCGCCTGCGCGGCGCCACGGGTTCACCGCATTGCCGTAGACGGATGTCTCGTTCGACGAGCCCATGGCGAATTCGTCCATGTTGAGCTTGCCTAACATCACCGCGCCGCTGTCTTTCAGCTTTTGGCTGACGGTGCTCTCATATTCGGGCAGGAACCCTTCGAGGATGCGGCTGCCCGCTTGGCTCGGCACGCCTTTGGTGCAGAAGAGGTCTTTGATGCCGATGGGCAGGCCGCACATGGCAGGCGCGTCACCCTGTTTGATGCGGGCGTCGGCCTCGGCGGCCTGTTCCATCGCGATCTCGGGGGTGCGGTGCACGAAGGCGTTCAGCGCGCCTGCGCCGTCGATGGCTTTGAGGCAGGCTTCGGTCAGGTCTTTCGAGGTGGTCTCACCCTTGCGCAGCGCGTCGCGGGCTTCGGCAAGGCTCAGTTTGTTCAGATCGGTCATTATTCCACCACCTTCGGCACGGCAAAGAACCCTTCACGGGCATCGGGGGCATTGGCCAGCACGCGGTCCTGCTGGTCGCCATCGGTGACCACATCCTCGCGCCGTTTCAGGCGCTGCGGGGTCACGGAGGTCATCGGCTCGACGCCGTCGACATCCACCTCGGACAGTTGTTCGATAAAGCCGAGGATGTTGTTGAACTCTTCGGCCAGCGCCGGAAGCGCCTCGGGTTCAACCTTGATCCGGGCCAGTTTCGCCACGCGTGCGGCGGTGTTTTCGTCGATCGACATGAACATCTCCATCTCTTTGTGGCTCCTCTACCGTTTGGGGGCGGGCCTCGCAAGGGTTTGGGCTGAGTAAGAGAGAGGAGGGCCAGCGCCTACCCGGGGGGCGGGCAGGCAATGGCCCGGCGCCTGCGGCTTGATTCCGTGCCAGTGGCATTGGGAACCGTTTTCTTGATTCCGTCGCATGGAAGCGCAAGTTAGAGGTAAGCACAAATCAGGAGACTCACATGAACATCATCTGGCTCGGCCACGGCTCATTCCGCATCGAAATCGAAGATCAAGTGCTGCTGATCGACCCTTGGCTTAAAGACAACCCAATGCTGGACGACGTACACCATGCCGGTGCAATCAAAGGCGCGACCCAAATCCTCGTCACCCACGGCCATTTCGACCACACTGCTGACATCGCCGATGTCGCCCGCCAGACCAACGCGCCGGTGGCGGGGATGGTCGAGCTGATGGGCTGGCTTGGAGGGCAGGGTGTCGAGAACACCACAGGCTTCAACAAGGGCGGCACGATCCGCGCGAGTGAAGTGGCGATCACCATGGTTCCGGCCTCGCATTCCTCATCGGTTGAGGGCGACAACGGGCCGATCTACACCGGGATGGAGACCGGCTTCATGATCTCGGGCGAGGGGCATACGATCTATCATTCTGGTGACACGGCGATCATGGCCGATATGGATTGGATGGGCGACTACCACAAACCCGACATCGGCATTCTCTCGGCAGGCGGGCATTTCACGATGGACATGGCGCAGGCCGCCTATGCCGCGAAACGCTATTTTAACTTCAAGACGGTTATCCCCTGCCACTACCGCACCTTCGATGCACTGGAGCAATCGGCGCAGGTGTTGGACGACGGGCTGCCGGGCGTCGATGTGGTGGAACCGCAGGTGATGCAGCCGATCAAGCTCTGACCGGCCCCCCTTCGCCTTGCGCTGCAAGGCGGAACAGGGGATACCTGAAGACCAACTGCCCGGGGAAATGCCATGTCTGCCAAAGCGAGTGTTGCGATTTTGTTGCTGACGCTGGGGGCCTGCGCCCCGTTGGGCCGGGGCGAGCCTACGGGCAGTGTCGGTTTCACGGGCGTCGGCGGTGATCGCCCGGTCATCTTTCCGGCACATATACTGGTTTACCAGCCGCAATAGACATAAGGCGGCCGCGATGCCAAGAGAAGGACACTACATCAACCGCAGCAATTGGCTGCGTGCCGCCGTGCTGGGGGCCAATGACGGTATCGTCTCCTCCGCCAGTTTGTTGGTCGGGGTGAGTGCGGCTGGCATGGCGCATGGTAACGTCGTGCTGACGGGGCTTGCCGGGCTCACCGCAGGGGCGCTGTCAATGGCGGCGGGAGAGTATGTCTCTGTCTCCGCGCAGGCGGACGTAGAGAAAGCCGACCTGGAACGCGAGCGCGTGGCGCTGATTGAAGACCCGGATTACGAACTTAGTGAGCTTGCGGAGGGGCTGGAGAACCGGGGCGTGGAAAGTGACCTTGCACTAGAGGTGGCCGCCCAGATGACGGATCATGACGCCCTTGGCGCCCACGCGAGGGAAGAGTTGGGGATGTTTGGTCTCGCCGGACAGGCTGATCCATTGCAGGCGGCTGGGGCTTCTGCATTTGCCTTCGCACTCGGGGGTGGTCTGCCTTTGATCGCCGCGATTTTAACGCCTTCAGGCACGCGCGGCGCCGGTGTCGCATTGGTAGCGGTGTTTGCGCTGGTGTTGCTGGGGGTAGGGGGTGCACGGTTGGGCGGCGCGCCTGTGTGGCCTGCGATCCGGCGGGTGGTGTTCTGGGGCGGGCTGGCTATGGCAGTTACCGCGGGTGTCGGTCAGCTTTTCGGCGCGGTGGGTTAAGCCTGCGCATTGCCCCGCCTGCGTGGAAGGGTGTTACTAATTCACACGGACGGTAGATAAGAGAGTGGATCGGACATAAAGAAAAAGGCCGGTCCCTTTCAGAACCGACCTTTCGCATTCATATCTCGCGCGAATTATTCGCGGTTACCGAAAAGCGACAGCAACATCATGAACATGTTGATGAAGTTCAGGTAAAGGTTCAGCGCGCCCATGATGGCGGCTTTGCCCAACCACTCGGTGTCGCCATGGTGCGCATGGGCCAGATATTCCGTCTTGATGCGCTGGGTGTCATAGGCAGTAAGACCTGCGAAGATCAGCACGCCAAGGGCCGAAATCGCAAACATCAGCGCCGAAGAGGCGAGGAAGATGTTCACGATCGACGCTACGACAAGACCGATCACACCCATGATGAGGAAGCTGCCCCATGCCGAGATGTCTTTCTTGGTGGTGTAGCCCCAAAGCGACAGACCCGCGAAAGCGATCGAGGTGATCAAAAAGATCTGCGCGATAGAATAACCTGTGAAGACCAAGAAGATCGAGCTGATTGAAATGCCCATCACCGCGGCAAATGCGTAGAACACAACCTGCGCCGTGGCTGCCGACATTTTGTTGATCATGGCGCTAAAGCCAAAGACAAAGGCCAGCGGAGCAAACATCACAACCCATTTCAACGGGGAGGCGTAAAGCGCATAGCCCAATTGTGTCAGGTACTTATCTTGGCTCAACTGCGCCACCGCTGCGGAAGGATCAGTTGTGACAGATAGGCCAGAGATGGCCCAAGCAGCGGCAAAGGTGATCAACATGCCAACCGACATGGTGCCATACACCTTATTCATATGCGCGCGCAGCCCCGCGTCGATCGCAGAGGCGTGCGACCCGGCAGCAGAGCGAATTGAATTGACGTCAGCCATTTAGAGACTCCCATTGGCAAAGTTGCGTGTCGCAAACGAGCCGACACGTTCTTGGGTTTGAATATCGGGCTTGATGGGCTGAATTTCAAGTGTTTGGCTGTCTGATTTCAGGGTGATAGCCGCAGGTTTCGACAGATGTGCATCGCATGGGCAACGGGGAAGGGGCAGATCGTCCTTTATTGTCTATCAGTGCCCCGTAAACAGCCTCGATAGGCGGAAAACCCCCGTCACCTGCCGCGTATCTGCGCGAGAGGGAAAACATGAAGCCCAACATCATAAATTGATTAAATTTAGGATCTGAAAGATACTCTGGGAACCGATTGATATCTTTCGCGTTCATCCACTGGTTGCCGGGCGGGAACCAGTACGCCTAAGGAAAATTGGGCCTCTCATCCCCGCTCGGCGAAGAGGAAACAAGAGCATTGCACCGCCTAGGGTTGCAGTTGATAGAGGCGGATATTTACCATTGTGTGAAATTTCTTTGCCGAATTCGACGCAACCGCTATAATTAGGGAAAGACATCATGCGCAACCAATGCGGTACTGCGCTGGGTGGCGGCGCAATTCGTTCTTGTTTGGAAACGAGATTGGCACGGTGGCATGTGCCCTATAAGGAATATGCTAGATGGTACATGTAGTTGATGTTCACGTCGGGAAACGCATTCGGCAACGACGCTGGTTAACAGGGATGACCCAGCAACGGCTGGCAGAACTCGTTGGCATTAAATTTCAGCAGATACAAAAATATGAGACTGGCGCGAACCGCGTGAGCGCTTCGCGGCTGTGGGATATCGCAGATGCCCTCGACGTTCCGGTGCCTTTCTTCTTCGAAGGGCTGAAGGAAGACAAAGCCGATGGCGCTGCATCGATTGACGGGCTACCTGCTGATCTGATGGCTGACAAAGAAGCGATGGAGTTGGTCCGCTCGTATTATGCCATTCCAGAGAACCAGCGGCGCAGGCTGTTTGAATTGGCCCGTGTGTTGAGCGACGTGGCCTGACGGCATCCGAGATCGTTGCTACGGAAGTCTGATCCTAACGGGGTTTTGGTCAAACTGGCAGGCTTGCGCAAACAAGCGCGAGCTGTCAGGTCTTCGTCATGATGAACGCCACTGATTTTGATCCCGATATTCGCCGCGTCGCCCATCTGATGGCGGATGCGGCGCGTCAGGTGATCCTGCCCTATTTCCGCAGCCTTGATTTGCAGGCCGACAACAAGCTTGGTACGGGTTTTGACCCCGTGACAGAGGCCGACCGCGCCGCCGAACGGGCGATGCGCGATATATTGGCGGCGGAACGACCCGCCGATGGCATCTTGGGCGAGGAATATGGCGCGCAGCCCGGCACATCGGGGCTGACCTGGGTGCTTGACCCGATTGACGGAACGCGCGGGTTTCTCAGCGGCACACCAACATGGGGCGTGTTGATCGCGGTCAGCGATATCTCGGGGCCATTCTACGGCATCATTGACCAGCCCTATATCGGCGAGCGGTTCGAGGGCGCACCGGATGGCGCGCTGATGGTTGGGCCGCATGGAAGCCGCCTCTTGCAAACCCGCGCCGCGCGGGACCTGCGGCAGGCCATCGTTTTCACCACATTCCCCGAGGTCGGCAGCAGCGATGAGGCCAAGGCCTTTCGGGCCGTGGCGTCGCAGGCGCTGCTGACCCGCTATGGCATGGATTGCTACGCCTATGCTCTGGTCGCGGCCGGGCAGGTCGATCTGGTGATCGAGGCAGGATTGAACGCCTATGACATCCAAGCGCCCATCGCAGTGATCCAAGCGGCCGGCGGTATCGTCACCGATTGGCAGGGCAATGCGGTGCATGAAGGAGGCAGGGCGCTTGCGGCAGCCAACCGCGAAATCCACGCGCAGGCGCTTGCGATCCTTTCCGCATATTGATCCAATTGTTGAAACCCGCGGATTGACCGGCCCCGGCGGGATGCGATAAATCCCGCAAAGGTCGGTTCTCTCGCCCGTTTTCCATCGGCCACACACACTTTGCATGAGACGGGCATAGCGAAAAGTGTGACCTATGGCAGAGACCCTCATCCGCGGCGCGGATTACCTCATCACGATGGACGACACCCGGCGCGAACTTGCCGGTGTAGACCTGTTGCTGCGCGACGGGGTGATTGCCGAGATCGGGCAGGGCCTTCGGACGGAGGGCGAGATTGTCGAGGCGAACGGCTGTGTCGTCACGCCGGGTCTCGTGAACACGCATCACCATCTTTACCAAAGCATGACCCGCGCCGTGCCGGGGGCACAGGATGCGCTGCTCTTTGGCTGGTTGCAGCGGCTCTATCCGATCTGGGCGCGTATGGGGCCGGAGCATATGTTTGTTTCGGCCCAGATCGGGCTGGCGGAACTGGCGCTCTCGGGTTGTAGCCTGAGTTCGGACCATCTTTATCTCTACCCAAACGGCGTGCGGCTGGAAGATACGATCCATGCCGCCGCCGAGCTTGGCCTTCGGTTTCACCCCACGCGCGGCTCGATGAGCATAGGCGAAAGCGACGGCGGCCTGCCGCCCGATGCGCTGGTGGAGCGTGAGGCGGCGATCTTGGAAGATTGTATCCGCGTTGTCGACGCCTTTCACGACCCCGCCGAAGGATCGATGTGTCGCGTCGGATTGGCCCCTTGTTCACCTTTCTCGGTCAGTCGCGAGTTGATGCGCGACACGGCGTTGCTGGCGCGGGACAAGGGCGTGATGCTGCACACCCATCTGGCCGAGAATACCGAGGATGTGGCCTATTCGCTGGAGAAATTCGGCTGCCGCCCCGGAGAATATGCCGAAAGCCTCGGTTGGCTGGGCGATGACGTCTGGCATGCCCATTGCGTGCAACTGGACGCGTCCGAGATTGACCTCTTTGCCCGGACCCGCACCGGGGTCGCGCATTGCCCCTGTTCGAATTGCCGTCTTGGGTCGGGCATCGCGCCGGTGCGGGCGATGCTGGATGCAGGCGTGCCGCTGGGGCTGGGGGTCGATGGATCGGCCAGCAACGACAGCGGCAATCTCGCCGCCGAGGCGCGGCAGGCGATGCTGTTGCAGCGTGTGTCCCGTGGCGCTGATGCGATGAGCCCGCGTGCCGCCTTGGAACTGGCGACACGCGGCGGGGCGGATGTGTTGGGGCGCGCTGATTGCGGCCGCCTGATGCCCGGCAAACGTGCCGATGTGGCGATCTGGGATGTCTCGGGTGTGCATAGCGCAGGCAGTTGGGACCCGGCTGCGCTGCTTCTTGCCGGTCCGACGGCAGTGCGCGACCTTTTCGTTGAAGGCCGTCAGGTGGTGCGCGATGGTCGCGTCACTACGATTGACTTGGCCGCACAGGTGGCGCGGCAAAACGAATTGGCGAAAGGCTTGGCTGAATGAGGCCATTTTTTCTATCGATCCTGATGCTGGCCGGTATGCCAGCATTGGCCGATCCCATGGGGTTGGAGCGCGTAAATGCGTTGCGGGATGTGCAGGGGCTCAAACCGTTGATCTATGACAGCCGCTTGGCGCAGGCGGCGGGAACCCATGCCACCGATATGGCAGAGCATAACTATTTCAGCCACAAGGGCCGCGACGGCACGGATGTGGGCCGACGCGCGGCGATGGCGGGTTATCAGTGGTGTTTTGTCGCTGAAAATATCGCCAAGGGTCAGCAGTCCTTGGATGAGGTCATGACCGGTTGGACCAACTCACCGGGGCATTACCGCAATATGGTCGACAGCCGCGCCGAAGAGATGGGGCTGGTGCAGGCCGATAGTGAGGTTTGGGTCATGGTGCTGGGCGCGCCCTGCTGAGGCAACCCAATCGCGGGTGGTGCGTTACGCCGTGCTAACCCGACGCGCACCCGCAACCCAAACATCTGCAATCGCGCGGTCATCGCCCATCATGATGGTGGCGAAGAGGCTTTCCCAGATATCCTTGGCGGCCGCGTGACGCTGTGCGATAGCGGGGGTCGAGTCGAGCGACAGCACGGTGATATCCGCCTCCATCCCAGCGGCTAGAGAACCCACATGATCCTGCAGATGAAGACTGCGGGCTGAGCCTGCGGTGGCGAGCCAGACCAGCTGCGCTGCGTGTAGCGGGGTGCCGCGCAGCTGGCCGACCTCATAGGCCGCCGCCATGGTACGCAGCATCGAAAACGACGAGCCGCCCCCGGTATCTGTCGCCAGCGCCAGCGGAATGCCCCGCGCGGCGAGGCCGGTCATGCCAAACAGCCCGGAACCGATGAAAGTGTTGGAGGTGGGGCAGTGGACCAGTGCGCCACCAACCTCGGCCAGCCGGTCGATCTCACGCGGCTCTAGGTGAATCGCATGGCCGTAAAGGCCTCGTTCGCCCAGCAGCCCGTGGGCCTCATAGGTATCAAGGTAGTCGCGCGCCTCAGGGAACAGGCCGCGCACCCATTCGATCTCATCCGTTTGTTCGCTAAGGTGGGTCTGCATCAGACAGGTCGGATGCTCTGCCCAAAGCGCACCGAGGGTCGAGAGTTGCTCGGGCGTTGAGGTCGGAGAGAAACGCGGCGTGATCGCATAGCAGGCACGGCCCTTGCCGTGCCAGCGCTCAATCAGCGTTTTGCTGTCTTCATAGGCCGATTGCACCGTGTCGCGCAGCCCCTCAGGGGCGTTGCGGTCCATGCAGGTCTTGCCCGCGACGATCCGTTGACCGCGCTCTTCCGCTGCCTGAAACAGGGCATCGGCGCTGTGGGGATGGATCGTGCAATAAGACGCAACAGTGGTGGTCCCATGTGCCAGCGTCAGGTCCAAATAGCGCGCGGCGATGTCGCCCGCATAGGCCGGATCCGAAAGGCGCATCTCTTCGGGGAAGGTATAGGTGTTCAGCCAATCAATCAGCCGCTTGCCCCAAGAGGCGATGATCGCAGTCTGGGGATAATGCACATGGGCATCGACAAACCCCGGGCAGATCAGCGCATCGGCGTAGCGCGTCACCTCGGCCTGCGGATGATCGGCACGCAGGCGTTCGCCATTGCCCACGGCGGCAATGCGACCGTCCTCGATCAAGACACCGCCTTCGGTGTCGATCTTCACGGCATCCTCCCAGGCGCTTTGCATCGGGTTGCCGGAATAGCTGAGCGTTGCGCCCAAAAGGAGTCGTTGATTTGTCATGCCAGTGGTTTAGGTGAGGGCGAGACGGGGAACAATACCGAAGCGTCGCGGGTGCCGTTGTACCCCCGAGGCCGCTCGCCTATTGTCGCCTCCAACAAGGGCGCAAGCACGGAGAGCAGCGGATGTCAGAGCAGATCGAAGAGCTGGACCCGGCGGTAGCCTCTGAGGAGACTGCCGAGGCCTATATGCTGGACCGTAAGGCCGTTGCCGCGATCCTTGAAACCGTGGAGGCGGGAGATCAGGCGCATCTGACCCAGCTGATGGAGCCGCTTCACGCGGCGGACATCGCTGACCTTTTGGAGCAGATCGACGAGGATGACCGCGCAGCGTTGATCCGGCTCTATGGGCAGGAATTCGACGGTGAGATTCTGTCGGAACTCGACGAGTCGATCCGCGAAGAAGTCATCTCCATCCTGACGCCGCAGGTTCTGACCCAAGCGGTGCGCGAACTGGACAGCGATGATGTCGTCGACCTGATCGAAGATCTGGAAGACGCGCAGCAGGAAACCATCCTCGATGCGCTGGAGGAGACTGACCGGGTCGCCGTGGAACAGGCGCTGAACTGGCCAGAATACTCCGCCGGTCGCCTGATGCAGCGCGAGGTTGTGATGGCGCCC
This sequence comes from Sulfitobacter sp. SH24, assembly GCF_965641895.1. NCBI lineage: Bacteria > Pseudomonadati > Pseudomonadota > Alphaproteobacteria > Rhodobacterales > Roseobacteraceae > Sulfitobacter > Sulfitobacter sp. SH24. Next base: position 2,540,751 of record NZ_OZ282575.1, on the reverse strand, counting down.
GAGCATTGGACGGTGGGCCAGACCATCGACCATCTGCGCGCCACCAAGGAAGAAGACCTGCCAGACCAGTTCTATCACATCGTCATGGTCGACCCGCGCCTGCACCCGGTGGGCAATGTGACACTGGGCAAACTGATGCGCTCGCGCCGCGAGACGCGGCTGGCGGATATCTTGGAGGAAACGTTCCAGATCATCCCCGCCATGCGCGATGAGGGCGATGTGGCCTATGCGTTTAACCAGTACCACCTGATTTCGGCCCCTGTCGTCGATGAAGAGGGGCGGTTGATCGGGGTCATCACCATCGACGACGCGATGGCGGTGCTTGATGAGGAACACGAAGAAGACATCCTGCGTCTGGCGGGTGTGGGCGAAGGCTCTCTCTCTGACCGGGTGACGGAAACGACCAAACAGCGCCTGCCGTGGCTTGCGGTGAACCTTGTGACGGCGATTGCGGCATCGATGGTGATTTCTCAGTTTGAAGCAGCCATCGCGCAGATCGTGGCGCTGGCGGTGCTGATGCCGATCGTCGCCTCCATGGGCGGCAATGCGGGCACACAGAGCTTGACCGTCGCGGTGCGCGCGATTGCGACGAAAGACCTCACGGGCTCGAACGTCTGGCGGGTGATCCGGCGGGAGGTTCTGGTGGGGCTGGTGAACGGGCTGATCTTTGCGGTGATCATGGGGATCGTCGGCGTGATCTGGTTCGGCTCTCCGGCGCTTGGCTATGTGATTGCGACCGCGATGGTGATTAACCTCGTAGTAGCGGGGTTGGCGGGTACTGGTATCCCGATTTTGCTGGAGCGGTTCGGGATTGACCCGGCGCTCGCCTCGGGGGCCTTTGTGACCACGGTGACGGATGTTGTTGGCTTTTTCGCCTTCCTCGGTCTTGCGGCGCTGGTGCTGTTGTGAGCGAGGCTGCGGCGCGAAAGGCAGCGGCGCGCAAGGCCGCATTTGCCCGGCGCAAGCCGTTGTTTGAGGCGGCGAATGCGGCGCAGGCGGGGTATCTTTCCGAAGTTTTGGCAGGCTATCGCGGCGTGCCGCTTTCGGGCTTTATGCCCATTCGTACCGAAATCGACCCCCGCCCGGCCATGGCCGAGGCCTGCGCCCACGGCCCGGTCGGCGTGCCGGTGATCATGTGGCCCGACCACCCGTTGTCGTTCTCGCGCTGGACACCTGAAACACCGATGGTGGCGGGCACTTTCGGCGCGATGATCCCCGAGCATAACGATTTTTTCGAACCAGAGATCGTGATCGTTCCGCTGCTCGCCTTTAACCGCGCAGGCGCGCGGCTGGGCTATGGCGGCGGATTTTATGATCGGACACTGGCGATGCTGCGCGCGCGCAGGGCCACGATGGCAATCGGTTTCGCCTTTGCCGGGCAGGAGTGCGATGACATTCCGCTCGAAGAAACCGATGAGCCGCTGGACTTGATCGTGACAGAGGCCGGTGTGATCGAAGTGACGCAACGCTAACACGCCCAGGCGGAATAAGGGTTGCCGCCAAGGCGTCTGCGTCCTAGTCCATAGTTTATGAAGATTTTGTTTCTTGGCGATGTGATGGGCCGGGCCGGACGGCGGGCGATCACCGAAAATCTGGCGCGGCTGCGGCGCGACTGGAAGCTCGATTTTATTGTGGTGAATGGCGAGAATGCGACCGGCGGCATGGGGCTTTCGGGCGCACATGCCAAGACGTTGCTAGAGGCCGGGGCCGATTGCCTGACCCTTGGCGATCACGCTTTCGATCAGAAAGACATGCTCAGCTTTATAGAGCAGGATCCGCGCGTGATCCGCCCGCTGAACTTCTCTAAATCCGCGCCGGGCAAAGGGGCCAAACTGTTCACGGCGCAGAACGGCAAAAAGGTTCTGGTCACCCAAGCGCTCGGCCAAGTCTTTATGAAACGGCCTTTTGATGACCCTTTCTCGGCGCTGGAGCCGGTGCTGAAAACCCATCCTTTGGGCGGAATGGCGCAGGCGATCATCGTCGATATGCACTGCGAAGCCACCAGCGAGAAAATGGCCATGGGCCATTGGTGCGACGGGCGCGCGAGCCTTGTTGTCGGCACCCATACCCATGTGCCGACCGCCGATGCGATGATCCTGCCGGGCGGCACGGCCTACCTCAGCGATGCGGGCATGTGTGGCGATTATCATTCGGTGATCGGCATGGATAAGGCCGAGCCGCTGCGCCGTTTCATCACCGGCATGCCGCGTGAACGTTTCACCCCGGCCAATGGTGAGGCGACGCTGTCTGGCGTCTATATCGAAACGGATGACCGCACGGGCCGTGCCACGCGGATCGTGCCGGTGCGCGAGGGCGGTGCCCTCCAGACCAGCACGCCCTGAGACCTGACAGCATGCGCCTTTGCGTCAGGCTTGCACAGGGCGCCGCAATCGGCGTAACTGGACAACGGCCTTTTGCCCGAACGACAGGTTCTTGATGGAATTTTTCAGCTTCTCTCCGATGGAGACGGCCGTTCTCACCCTTGTGGTGGTCGGCATGATGTTCGTGCTTTTCCTGCGCGAAGCCTTTCCCACCGAGGTGGTTGCCATTGCTGGGGCGGCTTTGCTGCTGGCAATCGGCGTTTTACCCTATGACGATGCGCTAGAGGTGCTATCAAACCCCGCGCCTTGGACCATTGCCGCCATGTTCATCATCATGGGGGCGTTGGTGCGGACCGGGGCGCTGGATGTGCTGACCCGGCTGGCTGAGCGAACGGCCAAGACCCACCCGAAATCCGCAGTGGCTGGGGTGGTCTTGTCGGTTATGGCGGCCAGCGCCGTCATGAACAACACACCCGTTGTTGTGGTGATGATTCCGGTGGTGGTGCAGCTGACCCGCACGCTCAACACCAAAGCTTCTAAGTTGCTGATCCCGTTGAGTTATGCCGCGATTATGGGCGGTTCTCTCACGCTGATCGGCACCTCGACCAACCTGCTGGTTGACGGTGTGGCGCGGGCACAGGGCATGGCACCCTTCGGTATCTTCGAGATCCTCCCCGTGGGCCTTGTGGTCTGTGCATGGGGTCTGATCTATATGCTGTTTTTTGCCGACAAACTGCTGCCCGCGCGCGACAGCATGGCGAATATGCTGTCGGACCGTTCCAAGATGAAGTTCTTCACCGAAGCGGTAATCCCGCCCGAAAGCAACCTTATCGGGCGCGAAGTGCTGGATGTCCAGCTGTTCAAACGCGAAGGCGTGCGGCTGATCGACGTGGTGCGCGGTGATGATTCCCTGCGACGGAGCCTTAAGGGTGTCGAACTTCAGGTCGGGGACCGCGTGGTTCTGCGCACCCAAATGACCGAGCTTTTGAGCCTGCAAAACAACAAGGAATTGCGCCGCGTTGACCAACTGTCAGCGGTCGAAACCACGACCGTCGAAGTGCTGATCACACCGGGTTGCCGGATGGTGGGGCGCTCGCTGGGCTCCATGCGGTTGCGGCGGCGTTATGGGGTTTATGCGCTGGCGGTGCATCGGCGGAACCAGAACATCGGCCAGCAGCTTGAGCAACTGATCGTCAAAGTGGGCGACACGCTGCTGCTGGAGGGGGCTGCGGAAGATATCCAGCGGCTCGCCAGTGAAATGAACCTTGTGGACGTGACCCAACCATCGTCCCGCGCGTTCCGCCGGGGGCACGCGCCGATCGCCATTGCTGCGCTTGCGGGCATCGTGGTGCTTGCGGCCTTTAACGTGGCGCCGATTTTGGCTTTGGCTGTAATCGCCGTAGCGGTGGTGCTGGTGACGGGCTGTATCGACGCCGAGGAGGCGTTTTCTTTTGTCGAAGGGCGTTTGTTAGCGCTTATTTTTGCCATGCTGGCCGTGGGCGCGGCGCTGGAAAACTCAGGTGCGATTTCGCTGATCGTCGATAACATCGCACCGGGATTGGCAGAGTTGCCCCCCTTCTTCATCATCTGGGCGGTGTTTCTGCTGACCACGACATTGACCGAGATCGTCAGCAACAACGCCGTGGCCGTTATCATGACGCCCATCGCCATCAGCCTCAGCACGGCCCTTGGCATGGACCCGCGCCCCTTGGTCGTGGCAGTGATGATCGCGGCCTCTTGCGCCTTTGCCACGCCCATTGGTTATCAGACCAACACGCTGGTTTACGGGCCGGGGGGGTACAAATTTACTGACTTCATGCGCATCGGCATACCGCTGAACCTAAGCATGTCGCTGTTGGTCAGCGCGGTGATCCCGCTGTTTTGGTAGATTAGAAGGGTACGCTCAGCCGCACCTCGGCTCAGGAAGAAGGGAGCGGGGGCTAAGATCGGCTTGATGAAGATGTCTTTGATGTTGTCTGAGCCAGACAATTTAAACCTTAAAAGGTGCGCGAGAGGTCGCGCGCCTTTTGCGTTCTGCTCAGAGCGGCCAGAAGACGAGGATCGCCGGGATCGACACGGCGACCACGATGATCTCAAGCGGCAGCCCCATGCGCCAATAGTCGCCAAAGGAATAGCCGCCGGGGCCAAGAATCAGCGTGTTGTTCTTATGTCCAATCGGCGTGAGGAAGGCCGAGGAGGCCGCCACCGCCACCGCCATCAGGAAGGGGTCTGGGGAGACCCCTAGGGACTGCGCCATCTGAATGCCAACAGGTGCGGCGACGATGGTTGTTGCCGTGTTGTTCAGCACATCCGAGAGCGACATGGTCACCACCATCAGCACCGTCAGCACGACCCAAGCGGGCAGCCCTTCGGTCAATCCGACAAGTGCGCCCGCAATCAGCTCGGTCCCGCCTGAGGTTTCCAGCGCCGCCCCCAGCGGGATCATCGACCCCAAAAGCACGATCACCGGCCATTCGATATGCGTGTAAAGCTCTGACAATGGCACAATTTTGGCCAGCACATAGCCAACCACGACAATCCCAAGCGCGATGGGCAGATAGATCAGTCCAAAGGAGGCCGCTGCCACCGCCCCGGCGAACATACCGATGGCGAGCCACGTCTTGCTGTCTTGGGTGACGGCAAGGCCACGGTCGGCCAGCGGCAGCACGCCCAGCCAGTCGGTGACATGGGCAACCGTATCGCGCGGGACCAGCAGTAGGAGAATGTCACCGGGCTTCAGCTCGGTCGTGCGCAATTGCGAGGTGATCTTGCGGCCTTGCCGAGACAGACCCAGAAGCACCGTGCGCTGACGCCACGAGAGGCCCACCGCCTGCGCCGTGCGACCGTTGAGGCGCGAGGCTTCGGTCACCACGACCTCGACAATTTCGACCCCGTCGCCATCGGCCAGCAGCAGGTCTTCACGGTCACTGTCCGCCAACGCGAGGTTCAGGGTGCTGCGGAATTCATCCAAAGCGTCGGGCGTGGCCTCCAACACCAGCGCGTCCCCGCCTTGCAGCACCGCATTACGCGCGGTGCCATAGCGCCTCTTGCCATCCCGCATCAGCCCAAGGATCGCCACATCGGCCTTATGTGCTTCTTCCTGTAGTTCTGCCAAACGCTTGCCGATCTGTTTGTTGCCCTCGGGCACGGTCAGCTCGGCGATATATTCCGCGATATCCTCAGCCTCGATCATCGCGTCTTCGCGAGCGGGGATCAAACGCCAGCCAATCAGCGCCACAAAGATCAGCCCGGCGATGGCCGCCAGACCGCCCACCGGGGCAAAATCGAACATCTTGAAGGGTGCGCCCAGCGATTCCTGCCGGATGGAGGCGATGATGATGTTGGGTGGCGTGCCGATCAGCGTGGCCATGCCGCCAAGGATGGTGGCAAAGCTCAGCGGCATCAGGCTCAGTCCCGGTGCGCGGCCCGCCTTGCGCGCGGTCTGAATGTCGACCGGCATCAAAAGCGCCAAGGCCGCCACGTTGTTCATAAAGGCCGAGAGCACCCCGCCCACAGCGCCCATGATCGAGATATGCGCGCCCAAGCTGCGCGAACTGTCCACCAGCGTGCGGGTGATCAACATCACCGCGCCCGAACGCACCAGCCCGGCGGAAACCACCAGCACCAGCGCCACGATCAGCGTCGCCGGGTGGCCAAAGCCGTCAAAGGCGTTCTTGGTCGGCACCACCCCCAGCACCACCCCGGCCATCAGCGCCGCAAAGGCCACGATGTCATAACGAAAGCGGCCCCAAAGCAGCAGGCCAAAGACCGCGCCAAAGAGGGTGAAAAGAATAATCTGATCTGTGGTCATATATCCGGTCTAACGTGGTTGCCCCAAAGGAGGAAAGCTAAGCACAGGCCGGGTGGCTTGTTCCAGCGGTGATGCTGGCATATAGAGTGGCGCAAACGCATTGCCAGAACGAGGTATTCATGGCCGGTCACTCCAAATGGGCAAACATCCAGCATCGCAAGGGCCGTCAGGACAAGCTGCGCGCCAAGGTGTTTTCCAAACTTTCCAAGGAAATCACCATCGCGGCCAAGATGGGCGATCCCGACCCGGAAAAGAACCCGCGTCTGCGCATGGCCGTGAAAGAGGCCAAGGGCCAGTCCATGCCCAAGGACAACATCGAACGCGCCATCAAGAAAGCGATCGGCGGCGAGGGCGAGGATTACGAGGAAATCCGCTATGAGGGCTATGGGCCGAATGGCGTGGCGGTGATTGTCGAGGCGATGACCGACAACCGCAACCGCACCGCCTCGACCGTGCGCTCGACCTTTACCAAGAACGGCGGCAATCTGGGCGAAACCGGTTCGGTCGGCTTTATGTTCGAGCGCAAGGGCGAGGTCATCTACCCGGCTTCCGTCGGCGACGCGGACACTGTGATGATGGCGGCGATCGAGGCCGGGGCTGAGGATGTCGAAAGTTCTGAAGACGGCCACGTCATCTATTGCGCCGACACCGATCTCAACGATGTCTCGACCGCGCTTGAGGCGGAACTGGGCGAATCGGAATCGACCAAGCTGATCTGGCGTCCGGTCACGACGACAGAGATGGACCTTGAGAACATGGAAAAGCTGATGAAGCTTGTCGATGCGCTTGAGGAAGACGACGATGTGCAGCGCGTCACCACCAACTTTGAGGCCTCTGACGAGGTTATGGCGCAGCTTTAACGCGTCTCTTGCACCAGCGCCTCGCGCGCCGCGGCCCGAATGGCAGCGGTGAGCGGGGCCAGCGCGGGCGCCATGATCCGCGCGACCTGCAAGTAAAGTGGCACATCTAGCGGTAGTGCGTCGTCGAGCGAGACGAGGCGGCCTTTCTCCATATCCTCAGCCACCAAAGGGGCAGGGTTCATGCCCCAGCCGAGCCCTTCGCGTGCCGCCGCCACAAACCCGTGGCTTGAGGGCAGGTGGTGGCTGGGCGGGGTTAGCCGCTGCCCTGTCTTTTGCATCAGCCAACGCCCCTGCAGTTGGTCCTTTCGGTTAAAGGTCAGCATCGGCGCACGCACCAGTGCCTCGGCGGTTACGCCATCTGCGAACCACCTTTCTACATAGGCGGGGCTTGCGGTCGCGTGATAGCGCAGCGCACCCAAAGCCAGCACATCGCAGCCCGGTGCGGCGCGGGCTTGTCCCGTCACTGCCGCGCTGACCTCTCCGCGCCGCAGCCAATCGGCTGAGGTGTCTTGATCGTCAATCATCAGATCGAAAAGCATCTCGGGCACTTGAGCCAGCGCCGGGATAAGCCATGTCGCCAATACATCCGCAGGCACCGCCAGCCGCAGCCGGGGTGGGGCGGTGGTATCGCTGGCACCCAAAGCTTGCGCTTCGAGCAGGGCAACGTCTTCGGCGTGTTTGGCAAGGCGCTGGCCCATCGGCGTGCCGGTGCAGGGTTGACCGCGCAGGACCAAGGTCGCGCCGACGCGGTCTTCCAATGCCTTCACCCGCTGCGAAATCGCCGAGGGGGTCACCCCAAGCGCCGCCGCCGCTGCGTCAAAGCTCCCAAGCCGTAGGATTTGCGCCAAAGCAGTAAGCTGGGCGCTATCAAGCTGCATAAGTTTTTCTAATCCCGACGTAGACTATTAAATTTGAGTAATCTGGACCGCAAGGCTAGGCAAGTGCAACCCAAGACAGGACGCCCCAATGCTGACCTCCTTCCTCCCCGGCTTCGCGCTGAGCCTCACCCTCATCATGGCCATTGGCGCACAGAACGCCTTTGTCCTGCGCCAAGGGCTGCGGCGTGAGCATGTGCTGGCGGTGGTATTGGTCTGCGCCACTTCGGATGCGATCTTGATCACTGCTGGTGTGGCCGGTTTCGGCGCGCTGGCCGAAGCGGCACCGTGGTTCGGGCCACTGATGCGCTACGGCGGCGCGGCCTTCTTGTTGTGGTACGGTTGGCGCAACGCCGTATCGGCATGGCGCGGCGGTGAGGGGTTGGAGGCCGAAGGGCAGGCCGCCCGCAGCTTGGGCAAGGCGGTTCTGACCCTGCTGGCACTGACCTGGCTGAACCCGCATGTTTATCTCGACACATTGGTGCTGCTTGGTTCAATCTCGGCGCAATATCCCGACCGCCTGAGCTTTGGCATCGGCGCAGCGATGGCGAGTTTCGTGTTCTTCTTTGCCCTCGGCTATGGCGCGCGGCTTCTTGCACCGCTTTTCGCCAAGCCCCGCAGTTGGCAGGTTTTGGACGCGGTCATCGCCGTGACCATGTGGGGGATTGCGATCAAATTGCTTGCGATGTGAATAAAAGTGCCGCGCCCATCTTGCCCTTGGCAGCACTTTGGGAAAGGGTCGCGGCATGACACAAAACCCCGCGACCACCCCCGACATCCCCGTTCCCGCCAACCGCCCGCTTGTCGGGGTCTTTTGGATGCTGGTCACAGGGGCGTGTTTCATCGGCGTGACCGCGCTGGTCAAATATATGGGCCCGCGCCTGCCGTCGGCAGAGGCCGCATTCCTGCGTTACGCCATGGGGCTGGTCTTTGTCCTGCCGATGCTGCGGTCGTTGTTGGCGACACCGGTCAGCAAACGGCAGTGGGGGCTGTTCGGGACGCGTGGTTTTTTCCACGCGGGCGGGGTGATCTTGTGGTTCTACGCCATGACCCGCCTGCCGATTGCCGAGGTCACGGCGATGAACTACCTCGCGCCGATCTATGTCACTGTCGGCGCTGCTATTTTTCTGGGCGAGAAGCTCGCGGCGCGGCGCATCGTGGCGGTCTGTCTGGGGCTGGCGGGGGCGGCGATCATCCTGCGGCCCGGCTTTCGCGAAGTCTCAACCGGGCATCTGGCGATGCTGCTAGCGGCGGTGGTGTTTGCGGGCTCCTACCTCTTGGCCAAAGTTCTGGCGGATGAGGCCCGCCCGGTGATGATCGTGACCATGCTGTCGATCTTCGTCACCATCGGGCTGGCGCCCTTCGCCTTCACCGTTTGGATTACCCCCACCGCGCAAGAGTTGCTGATCCTCGCGGGCGTCGCCTTTTTCGCCACGGCGGGGCATTTCACCATGACGCTGGCATTCGCCTCCGCCCCGGTGACGGTGACGCAGCCGGTGACATTCCTGCAATTGGTCTGGGCCACGATCCTCGGCGTAGTGGTCTTTGCCGAGCCGGTGGACATCTGGGTGGTGCTGGGCGGTGCGGTGATTTTGGGCTCGGTCACTTTTATCACATGGCGCGAAGCTATGCTGAAACGACAGGTCACGCCGCCCGCTCACGCCACGAAATTCTGACGGAGGCGGTGGTCTCTGGTAACTTGATTGACGAGTCAATAAAGATTCCCCTATCCTAAGGCGGTCAACACTGCCCCAAGGACCCGAATCCAATGCCTAAAGTCGGAATGGAACCCATTCGCCGCTCTGCGCTGGTCAAAGCCACCATCGCCGAGATCGGCGAAGCTCAGTCGCTGGATGTGACGGTGAGCCAGATCGCCAAGCGGGCAGGCATGTCGAGCGCGCTGGCGCATCACTATTTCGGCGGCAAGAATCAGATCTTCCTCGCGGCGATGCGTCATATCCTGTCGGAATATGCCGCCGGGGTGCGCGAACGGCTGGCCACGGCCCGCACGCCGCATGACCGCGCGGCGGCGATCATCGTCGCCAGTTTCGACGACACGGGCTTTCACCCCGGCACGATTAGCGCGTGGATGACGCTTTACGCCCATGCCCGCACCAATCCCGAAACGCGGCGGCTGCTGACGGCTTATCAAAGCCGCCTGCGCTCCAACCTCACCCATGCGCTGCGGCCGATCAGCCCCCAACCCGAAGGCGAGGCCGACACATTGGCGGCGCTGATTGATGGGCTCTATCTGCGCGCCGCGCTGTCGGACAATGTCAGCGCTGCCGAAGCCATGACCCGCGCGCTCTATACCCTCGACCTGCTGCTGAAAGCGGGCCGCTGAACACGGCGGAGAAGGGCGGCAATGCCGCGCTCCGCCTCCTCGAACACTCCGCCCCTCAGGCAAGAAAGTATCTTTGATGTCCTATGATCCCCAACCCACAGCCAGCCATTTCATCGACGGCGCCTATGTCGAAGACACGAACGGCACGCCGATCCCGGTGATCTATCCCGCCACGGGCGAGACGATCGCCACGCTCTATGCCGCCACGCCTGCAATCGTTGAACAAGCCATCACATCGGCCCGCAAGGCGCAGGCCGCATGGGCCGCGATGACAGGCACCGAGCGGGGGCGCATCCTGCGCCGCGCCGCCGACATGATCCGCGAGCGCAACCACGACCTGTCGGTGCTGGAGACCTATGACACCGGCAAACCCTATCAGGAGACCTCTGTCGCCGATGCCACCAGCGGGGCCGACGCGCTGGAGTATTTCGGCGGGCTGGCGGGCAGCCTGACGGGCGAGCATATCCAACTGGGCGAAGACTGGGTCTATACCCGTCGCGAGGCGCTTGGCCTTTGTGTGGGCATCGGCGCGTGGAACTACCCCACGCAGATCGCCTGCTGGAAAGCCGCGCCGGCGCTGGCCTGTGGCAATGCGATGATCTTCAAACCGTCCGAGACCACGCCGCTCTGTGCGCTGAAAGTGGCTGAGATACTCATTGAGGCTGGGCTGCCAGCGGGCCTGTTCAACGTGGTCCAGGGCATGGGCGAGGTGGGCCAGTCGCTGGTGACTGATGCCCGCGTCGACAAGGTGTCGCTGACTGGCTCCGTTCCGACGGGCCGCAAGGTCTATGCAGCCGCCGCTGAGGGCATCAAACACGTCACGATGGAATTGGGCGGAAAATCCCCCATGATCGTCTTTGAGGATGCCGATATCGACAACGCCGTGAGTGGCGCGATTTTGGGCAACTTTTATAGCTCCGGCCAGATTTGTTCGAACGGCACGCGGGTTTTTGTGCACCGCGACATCAAGGAGGCGTTTCTTGCGCGGCTGTCTGAGCGGTTGGAAAATGCCGTGATCGGTGACCCGATGGACCCCGACACCAGCTTTGGCCCGATGGTCAGCGAACGGCAGATGCAGATCGCGCTGGACTATGTGGCGAAGGGCGAGGCCGAGGGCGCCCGCCTGATCTATGGCGGTAAACGGATTGAACGCGACGGTTTCTACATGCAGCCGACCGTTTTTGCCGATGTTAAAGATGACATGGTCATCGCCCGCGAAGAGATTTTTGGCCCCGTCATGGCCGTGCTCGATTTTGAGGATGAGGCCGAGGTCATGGCCCGTGCCAATGCCACGGAATTCGGTCTCGCCGCTGGTGTCTTTACCCAAAATCTGACCCGCGCACACCGCGTGGCCGCCAGGTTTGAGGCGGGGACCTGCTATATCAACACCTATAACGATGCGCCGGTCGAAGCGCCCTTTGGGGGCATGAAGAACTCCGGCGTGGGCCGCGAAAACTCTAAGGCGGCGATCAACCATTATAGCCAGTTGAAGTCCGTCTACGTCCGCATGGGCGATGTCGAAGCACCGTTCTAAGCAACGGAAAATTAGGCCGCAGCGCATAAAGCCGACACCGTCGGGCGCTGCCCCGCACCCGTGCGGATTTGCGGAAGGTAAGTGGAATGGAAGCTGAATTTGTAATCGTCGGGGCGGGGTCTGCGGGCTGCGCCATGGCCTACCGTCTGGCCGAGGCGGGGCGCCGCGTAATCGTCATTGAACATGGCGGCAGCGACGCGGGGCCGTTTATTCAGATGCCTGCGGCGCTCAGCTATCCGATGAACATGCCGCGCTATGACTGGGGCTATAAGTCCGAGCCTGAGCCGAATTTGAACAACCGCGAGCTGGTCTGCCCGCGTGGCAAGGTGATCGGCGGGTCATCATCGATCAATGGCATGGTCTATGTGCGCGGCCATGCCAAGGACTTCGATCATTGGGAGGAAAGCGGCGCGCAGGGCTGGGGCTATGCCGACGTGTTGCCCTATTACAAACGCATGGAGACGTGGCACGAGAACGGCCATGGCGGGGATGCGGCATGGCGCGGAAAGGACGGGCCTTTGCATGTCAGCCGTGGGCCGCGCGCGAACCCTTTGTTTGACGCCTTTGTGCAGGCTGGGTCGCAGGCCGGGTACCAGATGACCGAGGATTACAACGGCGAGAAACAAGAGGGCTTTGGCCCCATGGAGCAGACGGTCTGGAACGGGCGGCGCTGGTCGGCGGCGAACGCTTATTTGCGGCCTGCGCAAAAGACGGGCAACGTCACCTTGATCCGTGCGCTGGCGCAGCGCGTGGTGATTGAAGAGGGGCGTGCCGTGGGCGTCGAGGTCAAGCGTGGCAAGACGGTCGAGGTCATCCGTGCGCAGCGCGAGGTTGTGCTGGCGGCATCGTCGATTAACTCCCCGAAACTCTTGATGCTCTCCGGCATCGGCCCCGCCGCCCATCTGGCCGAGCATGGGATCGATGTGGTCGCAGACCGTCCGGGTGTAGGGCAGAATTTGCAGGACCATCTAGAGCTTTACATCCAGATGGCCTCAAGCCAACCAATCACGCTCTATAAGCACTGGAATCTGCTGTCCAAGGCGGTGATCGGGGCACAGTGGCTGTTTACAAAGACCGGTATGGGGGCGTCGAACCAATTTGAATCCGCGGCCTTCATCCGCTCGAAGCCCGGCGTGGAATACCCAGATATTCAATACCATTTTCTGCCAATCGCCGTGCGCTACGACGGGCAGGCAGCGGCCGAAGGGCATGGATTTCAGGCCCATACCGGGCCGATGCGGTCCAAGTCGCGGGGCGACATCACCCTGCGGTCAGCCGACCCGGCAGATGCGCCGAAAATCCGCTTTAACTACATGTCGCATCCCGACGATTGGGAGGAGTTCCGCACCTGTATCCGCCTCACGCGCGAGATATTTGGGCAGGAGGCGTTCAAGCCTTTCGTGAAGCACGAAATCCAACCCGGTGCCGCGCTGCAATCGGACGCAGAGCTTGACAGCTTCATCGCCGAACATGCCGAGAGCGCCTATCACCCCTGCGGCACCTGCCGCATGGGCGCGGCTGATGACCGGAACGCCGTGGTCGACCCACAGGCCCGGGTGATCGGGGTTGAGGGGCTGCGCGTGGCCGACAGTTCTATCTTTCCGCGTATCACCAATGGCAACCTGAACGCGCCGTCGATCATGGTAGGAGAGAAGGTTTCGGACCTGTTGCTGGGCCGTGATCCGCTGCCCCGCGCCAATGAAGAACCTTGGATGCATCCGAACTGGCAGGTGGCGCAGCGTTGATCGTTAACCTCTCTTAATTCGGTCCCTTGAAGCTGGCGGGGCAGGGCGTCATACCTGCCCCATGTTAAGGATTTGTTCACTTTTCGCCCTCAATCTCTCGCTGAGCTTTGGGGCCGCTTCGGCCGGTGCGCAGACCGTTTCAGGCATGGTGCGCGTGATTGATGGGGATACCTTCGATCTTGGCGGCACGCGCATTCGTTTGCATGGGATCGACGCGCTTGAGGCGCGTCAAACCTGTGAGACCGAGGGCGGGCAGCCCTGGGCCTGCGGCGATTGGACGACGAGGGAGGTGCGCGACCGTTATCAAGGGGAACAGGCCCAGTGCGAAGAACTGGATCGGGACCGCTATGGGCGTATTGTTGCGCGATGCCGTATCGATGGCGTCGACGTGGGGCAAGCGCTGGTGCAGGACGGGCTGGCCTTTGCCTATCGCAAATACTCGATGGATTATGATCTGGATGAAAAAGCCGCCTTTGTCGCGGCGCGCGGGATTCATGGCTTCAAAACGGTGTCCCCTGCGCGTTATCGCGTGACCCGACGCAGGGGGGCGGAACCCGAGCGTCCCGAGGGAAGTTGCCAGATCAAGGGTAACATCAGCGCCAAGGGAACCAAGATTTATCACATGCCGGGGCAGAGTTTTTACAGCCGGACCCGGATCAGCAGCCAAAATGGAGAGCGTTGGTTCTGTTCCGAGGCGGAAGCCCGCGGCGCTGGTTGGCGACGCGCACAGCGCTGATCACTCTACCCGATAGGGCAGCACGTCGCGAAGATGCGGGTCAACAACCAACTGCCGTTCCAGCGGTGGTACAGAACGTTGATGGCAATCGCGGCGTTCGCAGATGCGGCAGGAAATGCCAATCGGCTCAAAGGCTTCTGCGCGATTGATATCCATCCCATCGGCGTAAACAAGCGCGGGCGCATGGCGCACCTCGCACCCCAAAGAAATCGCGTAGCGCCGCACTGGCGCCCCAAACCGCCCCGCCGGTTTCGAGATATCGCGCGCCAGACTAATATAGCGCACCCCATCCGGCGTTTCGGCCAATTGCCGCAGAAAACGGCCCGGCGTCTCAAAGGCGCGGTGAACATTCCACAGCGGGCAAGCGCCGCCAAAGCGCGCGAATTGCAGCCGCGTTGCAGAATGGCGTTTGGTGATCGTGCCCGCCTGATCGACACGCACAAAGAAGAAGGGGATGCCCTTCGCCCCGGGCCGCTGTAAGGTCGACAGCCGATGCGCCACCTGTTCGATCGAAGCGCCGAAATGCCCGGCCAGAACCTCAAGGTCATGGCGGCAGGCCTGGGCCTTTTCCAGAAAGCGCCCATAGGGCAACAGCGCCGCCCCAGCGAAATAATTGGCCAGCCCGATTTTGGCGATGTCTCGCGCAGCGGCGCTGTGGAACCGGGCCAGATCAAGTGTCGCCTCTAGCAGTGCGTCTTGCCGGGTTAGCGCCACTTGCAGCAAAAGCTGAAAGGTCTGCGTCTCAGGTGCTGCGCGGGCAGAGAGCTGCAGCGTTTTACCGGCCGGATCGTAAGCGCGCAGGCGGTCATCATCGTCGAAAACCACCGACACTCCGGCATTGCT
Source organism: Sulfitobacter sp. SH24 (assembly GCF_965641895.1). Classification (NCBI taxonomy): domain Bacteria; kingdom Pseudomonadati; phylum Pseudomonadota; class Alphaproteobacteria; order Rhodobacterales; family Roseobacteraceae; genus Sulfitobacter; species Sulfitobacter sp. SH24. The sequence continues at coordinate 2,525,682 of NZ_OZ282575.1, read as the reverse complement.
GAGGGCGGCCATCGCCGTCGTCCGGGCATCGCCAGTCGTGCCTTTGCGGGTGGCAAAATGTTCTGCCGCACGGTCGACCGCATCAATGTAATTGTCGCAATAGTGAAAGAAGTCCCGCACCTCTTCCCACGGAGAGGGGGTGGCGCGTGCATCCTCGCGCCCCAAAGCTTCGTCCAATGAGGCAAGTCGTTCGTGCACCTGCCGGTAGCTTTGATGTAGAGCTAGAAATGCATGCGCGAGCCCCGGTGCGTTAGAAGCGGTAAGACGCAGATCAGCTGTTGGCGGCGCCTTTCCAGCGAAAATTGGATCGGCCAGGGCTTCGCGCAGATCGCTTACTAATCGCTCTCCGTCTCCACTGGAAAGTTCGGTCACATCCAGCCCAAACTCTGAAGCTAGCGCCAGCACGACGCTGGTGCTGACGGGGCGGTTGTTGTTTTCCATCTGGTTGAGATAGGGCAAGGATAGGCCAAGCCGGGCGGCAAAGTCTTTTTGCGTCAGCCCCGCGCGGGTGCGGGTTTCACGCAGTTTCACACCGGCGTAGAGTTTTTGGATCGCCATCCGCGCCCCTTTGCAACTTTGCAGTTTCCCGCAGCGTAGCTTTGCAAACTGATGGTCGCAAGGTGGGTCGCGTGGCTAACGCAGGTTACAGGCCCAAGACCTTCTCGCGGTGAATTACCAGCCAGATCGACCCGACCGAGGCGATGGCCGTCAGCAGCATCAGCCACAAAAGCGGATAGGCCCCTGTTTCAGGGGTAAGCAGCGCCCCCGCCAGTGCGCTAAGCGCCGCGCCGCCAACGATCATGATCGCCCCGCCAAGACCAGAGGCCGTGCCCGCCAGATGCGGTCGCACGGACAGCATGCCAGCGGTGGCATTGGGGATGCACAGCCCATTGCCCAGACCGACCAGCGTCATTAGCCCAAAAAAGCTGAGTGGGGAGCCGTAGCCGACGAGGAAGATTAGCAGCGATACTGTGCCGCCAACCGCGTTGGAAATGCAGCCCCAAAGCACCAGCGTATTAACCCCGTAGCGGGTCGCGGTGCGCGCGGTGATGAAATTGCCGACGAAATAGCCAATGGCGGGCGCGCCAAAATAGATGCCCAGCACTGCCGGTTCCATCCCAAACACAACGGTCCCCACGAAGGGCGCGCCGCCGAGATAAGCAAAAAACGCACCCGAGCAGAATCCCGTCGCCAGCGCATAACCCCAAAAACGTGGGGAGCGCAGGAGCTCAGGGTATTCACCAAACTGTTGGGCCAAAGATTTGCCACTCGCACGGGCCGTTTCGCCCAAATCTGCCCACGCGGCCCAGAACACAAGCCCGCCAAGGATGAGCATCGCCCAGAAGGAAGCCTGCCAACCAAAGGCTTGTTCTAGCAGGCCGCCCACGGCGGGGCTGATCATCGGCACCAGCGCCATACCCATGGTGACATAGCCGATCATCGAAGCTGATTGTTCTTGGGTGTAAAGATCGCGGATCACCGCACGGCTGAGAACCATGCCAGTGGCAATGACAGCCTGCGCCATTCGAAAGACAAGAAAGATGCCGATATTTGGTGCAAGCAAGCAGCCAACGGTCGCCCCAAGAAACAGCCCCAACCCCCAAAGCATAACGCGCCGTCGCCCAAGGTTGTCTGAGATTGGACCGATGAAAATCTGCAATATCCCGCTGAAGAACAGATACAGCGGCACCGAAAGCTGGATGACAGCGTAATCCGTGCCGAAATGCTCTGCCATTTTGGGCAGGCTTGGCAGAAATATGTTCATCACCATGGCCGAAAGCCCCGCAAGCAGGATCAGCGTGGAAATGTGGGGCGGGGTCGTCCGGTCTAAATACCGGACACGGGGGAGATCGCTCATGCAATGGCAAGTAGTCGGGGGGGTGAGCAATGTCCATGTTAACTAGATTGATTTGCAACTTTTCATTTTGCTGCGCAACCCATGTAATTGTTTTGCAAATTTGCAAAAATGCGCTTTGGTCGTCTGCGCTCCTTCGATAGACTGATCAAAATCACAATAGGGGTGCGTCATGAAAGACATTCTCGAACAACTGGAGCAGCGCCGCGAAGATGCGCGCTTGGGCGGCGGTCAAGCGCGGATCGATGCGCAGCATGGCCGTGGCAAGCTGACGGCGCGCGAGCGGGTCGATCTGCTGCTCGACGAGGGGTCGTTCGAAGAATTCGACATGTTCGTCACCCACCGCTGCACCGATTTCGGCATGCAGGATCAAAAGCCCGCAGGCGACGGTGTGGTTACAGGATGGGGCACGATCAATGGCCGCCTCGTCTATGTCTTCAGTCAGGATTTTACCGTCTTCGGCGGCTCTCTTTCGGAAACGCATGCGCAGAAGATCTGCAAAATCATGGACATGGCCGTGCAAAACGGCGCACCCGTGATCGGCATCAACGATTCCGGCGGCGCGCGCATCCAAGAGGGGGTGGCAAGCCTTGCGGGCTATGCGGAAGTCTTCCAACGTAATATCGAAGCCTCCGGCGTGATCCCACAGATCAGCGTTATCATGGGCCCCTGCGCGGGCGGTGCGGTCTATTCGCCTGCGATGACCGATTTCATCTTCATGGTCAAAGACAGCTCTTACATGTTCGTCACCGGCCCCGACGTGGTGAAGACCGTCACCAACGAAGTCGTCACCGCTGAAGAACTTGGCGGTGCCGTGACCCATACGCGCAAATCGTCCGTTGCTGACGGGGCGTTCGAGAATGACGTCGAGGCGCTGGCCGAAGTGCGCCGCCTTGTTGATCTGCTGCCTGCCAACAACCGCGAAAAACCGCCCGTCCGGCCCTTCTTTGATGATCCCAACCGGATCGAGCCGTCGCTCGACACGCTGGTGCCCTCCAACGCCAACACCCCATATGACATGAAGGAATTGATCCTCAAACTGGCGGATGAAGGCGACTTTTACGAAATCCAAGAGGAATTCGCCAAGAACATCATCACCGGTTTCATCCGTCTTGAGGGGCGTACCGTTGGCGTGGTGGCCAACCAACCGATGGTGCTGGCGGGCTGCCTCGACATTGATAGTTCTCGCAAGGCCGCGCGTTTCGTGCGCTTCTGCGATGCTTTCGAGATTCCAATTCTGACCCTCGTGGACGTGCCCGGCTTCCTGCCCGGCACCGGCCAGGAATTCGGCGGCGTCATCAAGCATGGTGCGAAACTGCTGTTCGCCTATGGCGAAGCAACCGTGCCGATGGTCACCGTAATCACCCGCAAAGCCTATGGCGGCGCCTATGACGTGATGGCCTCCAAACACCTGCGCTCAGATTTCAACTACGCCTGGCCCACGGCCGAGGTCGCCGTGATGGGGGCCAAAGGCGCGACCGAGATCATCCACCGCAAAGACCTGAACGATCCCGAAAAGATCGCGCAGCACGCGAAGGATTACGAAGACCGGTTCGCCAATCCCTTTGTCGCCGCCGAACGCGGCTTCATCGACGAAGTGATTCAGCCGCGCAGCACCCGCAAACGGGTCGCCCGCGCTTTCGCCTCCCTGCGCAACAAAAAAGTGCAGACCCCGTGGAAGAAGCACGACAACATCCCGCTCTGAGCACCGCCATGCAGTTTCATCCTTTCTTAAATACCGATCCCACCGAGGCCGCATGCGGAACCCTCGGCAGGCTGGGTGGTTTCCTTCGCAAAGGAGGGCCATCCCATGCCAAATTCATCCATCAAAGACGAAGAAACCTACAAGTCCCTGCGCGAGGATGGAGCGAGCAAGGAGAAAGCCGCCCGGATCGCCAATGCGCAGGCCAACGACAGCCAGCATCCCAGCAAGAAGGGGGGCAAGCAGCCGCCCTACGAGGAGTGGACCAAGGACGCGCTTTACGACCGGGCGCAGGAGCTTGGGATCGAGGGGCGCTCGGACATGGACAAGGACGCGCTGATCGACGCGCTGCGCAACCATTAACCGCCAGAATCGCACGTGCGCTGCTGACTGGTGCGCTTGCATTCGGGCTGGTAACGCCCGCGCTGGCGATTGATGTGCCTTCCGGCCAAGCCATTGATCTTCAAGAGGTGTTGGTCGAGGACCTAGGCGGCGAGACGTGGCTGCGCTTCCGCTTTGTCGCGCCGCAGATTGCAAAAGGGCCGGATGCTATCGCCTATGATCTGGCCGCGCCTGATATGGAACACCTCTGCGCGGCCGTCGCCTTGCCATACATGACCGAACACGCGCTTGCGGGGCAGGTAATTGTCGTCTCACTTGCTGACCGTGTCGTGGAATTCGGCGCCGCTGACCCCGATGCGACCCAGTATTTCGAAGCGTTCCGCGCTCAGGATGGCACCTGCATCTGGGAGGGTTTGTGATGCAGACGCAATATCTTGCAAGAATCCGCCGATCCCGCATTTGGAATGATGCTTTGGAGTCACAACGCGACCGATTGCGCTTGCAACCGTATCCATTGCCATGTGAATCGCATATGATGCGGTCAAGGAATACCGACGTATCCCTTGCCTCAGAACCCGGGCTTGGTCGGCATGATGTCGCACCAGGTTCCACTAACATTAATAGGAGACTTTCATGTCCAAGAGCATCAAGATGCTGGCAGCTTTCGGTTTCGTCGCAGTCGTTTCCGCCTGCACAAGCGGTCAGACCGAAGAAGAGTTCGTTGTTGTCGAGCCCGAGCCCATTTCGGTTGAGCCCGTATACACCGGCAAGTACAAGTAATGCCGTTGCAGGGCAGGCGTCCGCGCCTGCCCTGATCCCTGCCACCCCTGCAATCGGGAGGGGTGTGTAATGCCCGCCTATATGCTGAAACACCGCGGGTTCCCGGGCCGTCTGCCCGGCACCGATTTCCAATTCACTGTTCGCCGCCCGAACCCCAAAGGGGTTACGCCGATCACCCGTCGTGAGCGTCGTTCTGATCGCCGCGCGCCGGATCGCCGCGCCGACACCGCCTTTGTCAAAGCGTTGTGGGAAGCCTTTGGCGAACATCCTTTCGAGCGCGGCAACCTTGATGCAGGCCGTCTTTCGTGGCTCTTTGGCCGCGAAGTGCTGCCCGCGACCGACCCGTTTGATCCTGCCGATTACGAAGCGCTGTTGGTGTTGGATGTGCCCGCCGCACGCGCGGCCTTCCCCGAAGCATTCGAGGGTTGATAGGCATGTTGTCGCCGCATCTCTTTGCAAATCAGCATAGCCTTGCCGAAGTCTTGCCCCCGCGCATGACCCGCTTGGCGCGGGTGCGGCCTTGGGGCAGATATAAATCTGTTGGCGGGGCAGTAATTGTCCAAAGCTCCGCTAAGCATGAAGACCATACCCCTTCCCCTGTCGGGCAGCGGACCAGACCTCTGGCGTCGCTGTCCGACTTTTTACTAATGTGGTCTTTTTGGCGCAGGGCATCAAACAGAAGAACCGGCTGGGAACCCTATGCCAATCAGGGCGTTGGTCGGTTAGTTAACAGCAGTGAAGGAACAGGCTCATGTCCATTCGTAATATTATTCTCGCGCTTGGCGCGGCAGCCGGGCTTGCCGCCTGTGGCGACAACATCGGCGAACAAGGTTTGGGCGGCGCAGCCGTTGGCGCAGGCGCAGCCGCAATTACCGGCGGGTCGCTGGCGCAGGGTGCTGCGATCGGTGCGGCAGGCAACGTCGCCTATTGCCAGCTCAACCCCGGCAAATGCTAACCTAAGCCTTCGGACCGCTCTGTCCGCCATCGGCGTGGGCAGAGCTTCGGACCCTTCTAACACTACATTCACAGGCACCGCGCAGCCCCGGCTGACGCGGCATTTTGCGTTGCCTGTCACCGTCAAAGGAACTGCTGATGTTTGACAAGATCCTGATCGCCAACCGGGGCGAAATCGCTTGCCGCGTAATTAAGACTGCCAAGAAAATGGGGCTGACCACCGTTGCGATCTATTCAGACGCGGACGCCAATGCGTTGCATGTCGAAATGGCGGATGAGGCCATCCACATCGGCCCACCCCCTGCCAACCAATCCTATATCGTCATCGACAAGGTGATGGAGGCGGTCAAGACATCCGGCGCGCAGGCGGTGCATCCGGGCTATGGGTTTCTCAGCGAAAACAGCAAGTTTGCCGAGGCTCTTGATGCGGTTGGCGTGGCTTTTGTCGGCCCGCCCGTCGGTGCCATCGAGAAGATGGGCGACAAAATCACTTCCAAAAAGATCGCGCAGGAGGCCGGGGTGTCGACCGTGCCGGGCTATATGGGCCTGATCGAAGATGCCGATGAGGCGGTGAAGATTTCCAATGAGATCGGCTATCCGGTGATGCTCAAAGCCTCTGCAGGTGGCGGCGGCAAGGGCATGCGTATCGCCTGGAATGATGAAGAGGCGCGCGAAGGTTTCCAATCGTCCAAGAACGAGGCCGCGAACTCCTTCGGTGATGACCGTATCTTTATTGAAAAGTTCGTCACACAGCCGCGCCACATCGAGATTCAGGTACTCTGCGACGCGCATGGAAACGGTATCTATCTGGGCGAGCGCGAATGTTCGATCCAGCGCCGCAACCAGAAGGTTGTTGAAGAAGCGCCGAGCCCCTTCCTTGACGAAGCCACCCGTAAAGCGATGGGTGAACAGGCCGTCGCTCTGGCGCAGGCGGTGGGCTACACCAGCGCGGGCACCGTGGAGTTCATCGTCGACGGCGACAAGAACTTCTACTTCCTTGAGATGAACACCCGCCTGCAGGTGGAACACCCGGTGACGGAACTGATCACCGGCGTCGATCTAGTCGAACAGATGATCCGCGTCGCCAATGGCGAAAAACTTTCGATCACCCAAGACGATGTGACACTTACCGGCTGGGCCATCGAAAACCGACTTTATGCCGAGGACCCTTACCGCGGCTTCCTGCCCTCGATTGGCCGTCTGACCCGCTACCGCCCGCCGCAGGAAGTGGCCGCCGGCCCGCTCTTGGACCAGGGTACATGGCAGGGCGATGCCCCTGCAGGCGACATGGCCGTGCGTAACGATACCGGCGTCTATGAGGGCGGCGAAATTTCGATGTATTACGACCCAATGATCGCCAAACTCTGTACTTGGGCACCGACCCGGGCCGAGGCGATTGAGAAGATGCGCGTGGCGCTTGATAGTTTTGAGGTCGAGGGGATCGGACATAACCTTCCGTTCCTGTCTGCCGTAATGGATCACCCCAAGTTTATCTCGGGCGAGATGACCACCGCCTTTATTGCTGAAGAATACCCCGAGGGTTTTGAGGGCGTTACCCTGCCAGAAGGCGAGCTGCGCCGCATCGCCGCCGCCTGTGCCGCCATGCACCGCGTCGGCGAAATCCGCCGCGCCCGTGTCTCCGGCCGGATGGACAACCACGAGCGCAAGGTCGGCAGCGATTGGAACGTGAAGCTTCAGGGTGAAAACTTTGACGTGGTCACCAAGGCCGATCCCGAGGGGGCGACGGTAGTCTTCTCCGACGGTGCCGAGATGCGCGTCAGCGGCGATTGGACACCGGGCGACCAACTGGCCGAGATGACCGTGGATGGCGCGCCTCTGGTGCTGAAGGTCGGCAAAATCTCAGGCGGCTTCCGCATCCGCACCCGCGGCGCGGATCTCAAGGTTCATGTGCGCACGCCGCGTCAGGCCGAACTAGCCGCGCTGATGCCGGAAAAATTGCCGCCTGACACCTCCAAGATGCTGCTCTGCCCGATGCCGGGTCTGGTGGTGAAGCTCGACGTCGAGGTGGGCGATGAGGTCCAAGAGGGCCAAGCGCTCTGCACCATCGAGGCGATGAAGATGGAGAACATCCTCCGGGCCGAGAAGAAGGGCGTCGTCAGCAAGGTCAATGCGGGCGCGGGCGACAGTCTTGCGGTTGATGATGTGATCATGGAGTTCGAATAGGGTGCGATGCGCTGGCGATCAGATGGGGCTGGGCGCAGGTTATCAGCGGATGACTTCGCGCTCCTTTGCCTCTCTGATTTCACGCTGGCGCAGCGGCATCTTGTCGATGCTGCGGGTGATCTCGCGCACGTCCCATGGAAAGGGTTTGCGCAATTCAATCTGGCCTTCCTTGTCGACCAGCACCAGCATGAAACCACGCGGGCGCATCCGCAGCCTGAGCGGGCTGCGCGCGGCGGGGTCGGTATCGGTCAGCACGATGACATCACGCAGGCGCAACTCCTCCTCGCGGTCGCGCAGATACTCCATCTGGGCGACGAAGGCGGGGTCGTTCTCGGAATTGGCAAAGACCAGCACGGGCCGCTTGGTCCATTGGAAAGTGCTGAGATCGGCCATATCGGCGGGCAGGAACAACGGATCCTCCGCCGGGGCATCGGCCCCTTGGGCCATGGCCGCAGTGGTCATCAATCCTGCAAAAACTAGTGAGATCAAACGTTTCATCAAGGCTCCTGTCCCCTCAGATATAGGGGGCCTGTACCATTTTGCGAAGGGCAAAGCGCCGCAGGGGGCATTTATCCCCGTGAGCGCGCGCCCCGTGACAATTCAGCCGCCAGTGATGTGCAGGCCCATGCCTGCCACCCGGCGCTAAGGGAGAAGGACAAGCATATGACATCCGACCAAAAGGACGCCAAGACACGTTGGCAGGAACTGGCGACGGGCGAATTGCGCGGGCGCAGCCTCGACGATCTGACATGGAAGACGTTGGAGGGGATCGACGTCCAGCCGCTTTACACTGCCGAGGATGTGAACGGGCTGGATCATCTGGGTGGCATCCCCGGCGAAGCGCCGTTTGCGCGCGGCGTGAAGGCGACGATGTATGCGGGCCGCCCCTGGACGATCCGGCAATATGCGGGCTTCTCTACGGCAGAGGAATCCAACGCCTTCTACCGCCGTGCTTTGGCCGCCGGGCAGCAGGGTGTCTCGGTCGCCTTCGACCTCGCCACCCACCGCGGCTATGACAGCGACCACCCGCGGGTTGAGGGCGATGTCGGCAAGGCCGGCGTGGCCATCGACTCGGTCGAGGACATGAAGATCCTCTTCGACGGCATCCCGCTTGATCAGGTTTCGGTCTCGATGACCATGAACGGCGCGGTGATCCCGATCCTTGCGAGCTTCATCGTCGCGGGCGAGGAGCAGGGCCACGACCGCGCCAAGCTCTCGGGGACGATCCAGAATGACATCCTTAAGGAATTCATGGTGCGCAACACCTATGTCTACCCGCCAGAGCCGTCGATGCGGATCATCGGGGACATCATCGAATATACCTCTGACCACATGCCGAAGTTCAACTCGATCTCGATCTCGGGCTACCACATGCAAGAGGCGGGCGCGAACCTCGTGCAGGAACTGGCCTTTACCATTGCGGACGGGCGCGAATACGTGCGCACCGCCATCGCGGCGGGCATGGACGTGGACCGCTTCGCGCCGCGGCTGTCGTTCTTTTTCGCCATCGGCATGAACTTCTTCATGGAAGCCGCTAAGTTACGTGCCGCGCGTCTGCTCTGGTCACGGGTGATGGAGGAATTCGAGCCGAAGAACTCCAAGTCCTCGATGCTGCGCACCCATTGCCAGACCTCCGGCGTGAGCTTGGCCGAGCAGGACCCCTATAACAACGTTGTGCGCACCGCCTACGAGGCGCTCTCTGCGGTCTTGGGCGGCACGCAGTCGCTGCACACGAACTCGCTGGACGAAGCGATTGGCCTGCCGACCGAGCATTCGGCCCGCATCGCCCGCAACACCCAGCTGATCCTGCAAGAAGAGACCGGCATCACCAATGTCGTCGATCCGCTGGCAGGCAGCTACTACGTCGAGAAGCTGACCGCTGATCTGGCCGAGGCCGCGTGGAAGCTGATCGAAGAAGTTGAAGAGATGGGCGGCATGACCAAGGCCGTGGCCTCAGGCATGCCGAAACTGCGCATTGAAGAGGCGGCGGCACAGCGTCAGGCGGGCATCGACCGGGGGACTGAGGTGATCGTCGGCGTGAATAAGTATCGCCGCGACAAGGAAGAGCCGATCGACATTCTCGACGTCGACAACGTCAAGGTCCGCGCCGGTCAGGTCGCGCGGCTGGAGCGTATCCGGGCAGAGCGGGACGACGCGGCATGCGAAGCCGCCTTGGCGGAACTGACACGGCGGTCCGCCGAAGGCGGCAACCTGCTCGACGCGGCGGTGGAAGCCGCCCGCGCGCGTGCCACAGTGGGAGAGATCAGCATGGCGATGGAGAAAGAATTCGGGCGGCACCGGGCCGAGGTCAAGACCCTCTCGGGCGTCTATGGCGCGGCCTATGAGGGCGACGCGGGCTTTGCTGACATCCAGAAATCGGTCGATGAGTTCGCCGAGGCCGAGGGCCGCCGCCCGCGCATGTTGGTGGTCAAGATGGGCCAAGACGGGCACGACCGGGGCGCTAAGGTGATCGCCACGGCTTTCGCTGATATCGGCTTTGACGTGGACGTGGGACCGCTGTTCCAGACGCCCGCCGAAGCGGCGCAGGATGCGGTGGACAATGACGTGCATGTTGTCGGCATCTCCAGCCAAGCGGCGGGGCATAAGACATTGGCACCGCAACTTATTCAGGCGCTGAAGGATGCAGGGGCCGAGGATATTCTGGTGATCTGTGGCGGGGTCATTCCGCAACAGGATTACAAGTTCTTGGAAGATGCGGGCGTCAAGGCGATCTTTGGCCCGGGGACGAATATCCCGACGGCTGCGCAGGATATCCTCAAGCTGATCCGCGAGACTCGGAAGTGATGCAGGCTGAAACTGGCGCGGCCCAATCGGGCCGCGCGGTCCGCCCGGCAGAGCCGCGCGATGCCGTGGCCGTGGCTGATCTTTGGAACGGCATGATCCGCGATAGCCTGTCGACCTTCACCACCGACGAAAAGACGGCAGAGGAAATCGCCGCGCTCATCGCCACCCGCGCCGGTGCCTTCTGGGTGGCTGAGGATGCGGGGAAGGTGCTGGGCTTTGTCACCTACGGCAGCTTTCGGGGCGGACCGGGATATGCCGCGACGGTGGAGCATAGCATCGTGCTGTCGGACGCCGCACAGGGGCAGGGGCTGGGGCGCGGCCTGATGACGCGGGCGGAGGAGGCGGCTGCGGGGCAGGGCCATCATGTGATGGTCGCCGCGATCAGCAGCGCCAATCCGGGGGCTGCGATTTTCCATGAAAAATTGGGCTTTGCACAGGCGGGCCGGATGCCCGAGGTAGGGCGCAAACACGGCCAATGGCTTGACCTGATCTTGATGCAAAAAACGCTGCCAGCATCCTGACTTCCCCGGTGCCAGCGGTTAAGCTGGGGGCCGAATACCAAGGGGTTAGCCCATGTCGATCTGGACGCGCATTACCGAAGCTTTGTCAGCCCTCACCGCGGGCGAGGGGCTGTCGGCTGTCTTTGACCGCCTGCGCAGCCCGCCTGAGCGGTCGGTGGCCTTTACCATCGCGGTGATCGCCTTGGGTGCAAAGATGGCCAAGGCTGATGGATTGGTGACTCGCGACGAGGTGACCGCCTTTCGCGAGGTCTTCCAAATTGCCGAAGGGGACCAAGACGGCGCGGCGCGGGTCTTTAACCTTGCCCGTCAGGATGTGACGGGGTTTGAGGAATACGCCAAACGCATCGCCAGTATGTTCAACGACCAACCCCAGATGCTGCATGATCTGATGGAGGGGCTGTTTCACATCGCCATGGCCGATGGCATCTATCACCCGAATGAGAACGCCTTTCTTGAGGACGTGGCCGCAATTTTTGGCATGGGGGAAGAGGCGTTCGCCTCGCTCAAGGCGCGTTTCGTACCGGATAGTTCCCCCCTGCCGCGCACGGTTCTGGGGATTGGTCCCAATGCCACGCTGACAGAGGCACGTAAGGCCTGGCGGCGGTTGGTGCGGGAGAACCATCCCGATGCGCTGGTGGCGCGCGGCCTGCCGCAAGAGGCGATCAAAATGGCCGAGAAACGCATGATCGACATCAACCGCGCTTGGGAAACGATCTCGGGCAAACACGCTTGATGCGCATCGCGACCTACAATGTTGAGTGGTTCGCGAGCCTGTTTGACAGCGACAATCAGCTTTACGACGACGGCGAATGGTCGTCGCGCTATCAGGTGACGCGCGCGCAGCAAACGGCGGCTCTGGGGGTGGTTTTCGCGGCGCTGGATGCGGATGCGGTGATGGTGATCGAGGCGCCAAACCATGGGCGGCGGCAGTCTACTGTGGCCGCGCTTGAGCATTTCGCCGCACGGTTTTCCCTACGCGCGCGAGAGGCCGTTATGGGGTTTTCCAACGAGACAGAGCAAGAGATTGCGCTGCTTTATGACCCCGATAAGCTCACGGCCCGCCATGCGCCGCTGGCCGCTGCCGATGCCCCGCGCTTTGATCGGACGCTGCGGATTGATCTTGACGTGGATGCGACAGAAGACGCGGTGGTCTTCTCCAAGCCGCCCTTGGAGTTGGAGGTGACCACGAAGGCCGGGTTTGTATTCCAGATGATCGGCGCGCATCTTAAGTCCAAAGCGCCCCATGGGGCCAAGTCCGCCGCCGATGTGCTGCGCATCGCCATCGCCAACAGGCGCAAGCAATTGGCGCAGGCGATCTGGCTCAGGCGGCGGATCGACATGCATCTGGCAGCGGATCGCCCCGTGATGGTGATGGGTGATTTGAACGACGGGCCGGGGCTGGATGAATTCGAAAGCCTGTTCGGGCGGTCGTCGGTTGAGATCATTCTGGGGCAGGGGGCGGCGGCGCTCTTTGACCCGCATGCTAAACAGGCGCTTAGCCGACGTTTGGGGGCCTCTCCCACCAGCGCGCGGTTTTGGATCGCGCCCGAAGAACGCTTCCTTCAGGCGCTATTGGACTACATCATGGTCACGCCACAAATTCAGGCCCGCGACGCCCGGTGGCGCATCTGGCACCCGATGGATGATCCCGCCTGCTGGCAGAACGTGGCGCTGCGCGATGCGCTGCTGGCGGCTTCCGACCATTTCCCCGTCACACTGGATGTCGACCTCTAGGCGGGCTTGTGCCAGCGCATCACCGCAGGACTGGAAATCCCGATTGCGCCGCCTACATGTGTAGCATGACACGTTTCATGCCCCTTATCGTCCTCTGCACGATGCTGCCGCTTGCGGCCCATGCGCAGGAGGACACCGAAGAACGCGGCCTCGGCTTGATGGAGCGCGGCGCGCAGATGTTCATGGACGGGATCATGGATGAGATGGGCCCGGTCATGGAAGGCTTCGAAGGCTTCACCGAAGCCATGCGTCCCGCCCTGCGCGATTTCGCGCGGGAGATGGGGCCGAAGCTGACGGAGCTGCTGGATGAGGTCGAGGATTGGAGCGCATACCAAGCGCCCGAGATGCAGCCCAACGGCGATATCATCATTCGCCGCAAGCCGGATCATCCAATGGTGCCGCCCGAAACCCCGACCGAGCCTGCACCCCAGATCGACCTGTAGCGCAGACTATTTTGCGGCTCGCTTGCCGGTGCGCACATGCACTTCGGCTTCGAGCGATTTGGCAAGCGAGTTCAGCCGCGCCTCTGCAACCTCGCCAAAGAGGGGCACCATGTCCGGGGTCAGCCACAGTTCCAACTGCTTTTTCTTGGGGAACCAGCGCAACTCGCCGCGTTGCTCGTTTTTGTCCATCCAGAGCATCGCGCCAAAGCGCATGGCCTTGCCCAATATCTCGGCCTCCAGCCGGGTCTTTTCGTCGACCATCTCATAGAGATCTTCAAACCGCGTATTCTCGCGCTTGTTGGAGTAGCGGTGCAGCAGCGCCAGCCCAAGATAGATACGTTCCAAATGCTTCAGGCCGCCAAGGTTGGCGCGGGTGGCGTTGTCAAAACAGGTCTCGGCCCGGTAGTCGGGATGCGCGCGCCAGCTAACGTCATGCAGGAGGCAGGCCGCTTTGACCAACCGTCTGCGCGCATGGGGGGCAGAGCGGTAGAGCGGCAGGATAAAGTTATAGAGCACCTTACCAAAGCCGGGCATCCGCGCGTCTTTGGCTTCGGCGAAATAGCAGGCTTCGATCAGTGGGTCGCGGTCGCGCAGGCGTTGCGGCATCTGCTCATAGAGCATGCCTTCGCGGATGCCATAGCTGGAGACGGCGATGTCTTTTGGCCGGAAGGTTTTGACCAGACGGCTGAGCACTTCGGCGGCGTAGGGCACCAAGGACATGCGGCTTGAAGATACTCCGCAAGCATTGCGAAGCTCTTCGAGATCAGAGGCTTGGATGAATTTCACCGTCTCGCGGACCGAGGTGACGGTCATGCGGTATTCATGCAGCACATGCAGCGGATAGCCGCGGCGGTACATGTCGATCCGCGCGATGGCGCGCCATGAGCCGCCCACAAGAAACAGACGGTCACGCTGGCTGCCCATCTTCTCCTGAAGCCCGGTGATGACCTCTTTGATATGGGCGTGCCGCCCCTTGGCACCACCCTTGAGATCGCGCAGTTTCAGCGGCCCGAGTTGCGAGGTCACCCGCCGCCCGACGCGCCCGCCAGAGATTTCTGCAAGCTCCATCGAAGAGCCGCCGATGTCGCAGACAAGGCCGTAAGCACCGGGCCACCCCAGTAGCACCCCTTGGGCCGAAAGCCGCGCCTCTTCCTCGCCGTCGATGACCCAGATGCGCAGGCCGGTTTCGCGCAGCACATCGGCGCAGAATTCGCGCCCGTCGCTGGCGTCACGCACCGCTGCGGTGGCAACGACCGTGAGTTCTGACAGGCCCATGCCATCAGCCAGCTTGCTGAAACGGCGCAGCGCCGAGAGGGCACGGGCGCGGCCTTCGGGCGATAGATGGCCGGTTTCGGACATGCCCGCGCCTAAGGCGCACATGATCTTTTCGTTATAGAAATAGGCCGGAGAGCGGGCCGCGCCGTCGAATACTACAAGCCGGACGGAGTTTGAGCCCACATCCACCACACCCACCCGCGCCAAGGCGCGCGCGCCCGGATCTTGAAACAACGGTTTCGCGAAAAGGCCCAGTTCCGCCACGCCGGTCTCAGGGACGGGGGCGGCTCGGGAAGGGGCGGTCTGGTCTGCCATCAATGCTCCTGCGGGCCATCCGTTTGAGGGGATAATTGGCGCAGGGGGGCGGTGAGGTCAATTGCTAACGGGCCGCTTGCCCGGTCAATCCTCTGTATGGGTCAGCTTGGGCACATCCGACGCCCCCGCGCTGCCGCGCCCCGATAGCGAGGGGTTTTCCATAAAGAAGCGGTGGCAGTTAAACGCGAAAGTCCCCTCCGGCACGGCGGGCCGGGTGAATTTGCCATCTGGCCCCATGACCCAGCTTTGCGCCACGTCAGCCAGATTGGCGGCCATGATCTGGCTGGTGATCTGTGCCTTGACGGTCGGGTTCTCGATCTCGACTAAAGTCTCGACCCGGCGGTTGAGGTTGCGGCCCATCCAGTCGGCGGAAGACATGAAAACCCGCGCCTTTTTATGCGGCAGCCCATGGCCATTGCCAAAACAGACGATGCGGCTGTGTTCCAGAAAACGCCCGATGATGGATTTGACCCGGATGTTTTCCGACAGCCCCTTCACCCCGGGGCGCAGCCCGCAGATGCCGCGAATGACGAGGCTGATTTCCACGCCGGCTTGGCTGGCAGCATAAAGCGCGTCGATCACCTCGGCGTCGATCAGCGCGTTCATCTTGGCCCAGATCACGGCAGGGCGTCCGGCGCGGGCATGGTCAGCCTCGGTGGCGATCATCTCAAGCAGGCGCGGCTTGAGCGTGGTGGGGGATATGGCGAGATTCTCCAATTGCTCTGGCGGGGCATAGCCCGAGAGGAAGTTGAAGACCTTCGTGGCATCGCGCCCAAGGCTTGAGTCGCAGGTGAAAAGCGACAGGTCCGTATAAATCCGTGCGGTGATCGGGTGATAGTTGCCGGTGCCGTAGTGGGTATAGGTCACCAGTTGGTCGCCCTCGCGGCGCACCACGGTCGAGATTTTGGCGTGGGTCTTGAGGTCGAGAAAGCCGTAAACCACATGCGCGCCCGCCCGCTCCAACCGGCGTGACTGTCGGATATTGGCGGCCTCATCAAAGCGGGCTTTAAGCTCGACCAGCGCCGTGACCGATTTGCCGTCCTCCGCCGCCTCGCAGAGCGCACTGACGATCGGGCTGTCGCGCGAGGTGCGGTAGAGCGTCTGTTTGATCGCGACGACATCCGGATCCCGCGCCGCTTGGGCAAGGAAGCGCACCACCATGTCGAAGGTCTCATAGGGGTGGTGCAGCAGCATGTCCTTTTGCCGGATCGCGGCGAACATATCGCCATCGTGGTCGCTGACCCGCTCGGGCACCCGCGGGGTGAACTGCGGCCACAGAAGGTCGGGCCGGGCGTCGGTTACCAGTTTTGACAGGTCGGCAATGCCCAACATACCTTCGATTTCAATCACGTCTTGGGGCCGCACGCAAAGCTCGCGCATGACGACGGATTTCAGCTTTTCCGGGGCGCCAGCGGAATGGGTCAGCCGCACGACTTCACCACGGCGGCGGCGTTTCAGGGCGACTTCGAATTCCCGCACGAGGTCTTCGGCCTCGTCTTCCACCTCAAGATCGCTGTCGCGCAACACGCGGAACTCGAAATGCGCCTTCAGCTTATAGCCGGGAAAGAGGTTGGGAATGTTGATGATCAGCAGGTCTTCAAGCGGCAAGTAGCGTAGGCAGCCATCGGGCGCGGGCAGGGGGACGAAACGGTCGATCTGCGCCGGGATCGGCAGCAGGGCTTGCAGCGGGCGTTTGTCGCGGCTCCGCTCCAGTTGCAGGGCCAACGCGTAGCCAGTGTTGGGAATAAAGGGAAAGGGGTGTGCCGGGTCGATGGCCAGCGGCGACAGCACGGCGAAAACTTGGTTGAGAAAGACCCCTTCGAGATGCTTAAGGTCCGCCTCGGTCAGGTCCGCCGTGCGTTCCAGCATGATATTCTGGTCGTCCATCTCGGCCATCAGATCGACGAGCACGCGCTGCTGGGACATCATCAGGTTGCGGGCGTCTTCGTTGATCAGCACCAATTGCTCACCGGGGCTTAGCCCGTCGGCGGCGGCGGTGGTGTTACCGGCTTGGGCCAGTTCGCGCAGCCCCGCGACGCGCACGGTATAGAATTCATCAAGGTTGGTGGCCGAGATTGACAGAAAACGCAGCCGTTCCAGCAGCGGTACGCGCGGGTTCTCTGCTTCTTCCAGCACCCGCCAGTTGAAGTCGAGCCAGCTCAACTCACGATTGAAGAAACGGCCCGGCCCGGCGGTATCAAGCTCGGGCAGATCGGTGGCTGGCGGAAAGGGCGCTTGCAGGAAATCAGCTTGGGTCATGCGTGCCTCATGACATTGGAATGTAACGGGTTTGCGAAGGCTTGCGTTAATTATTCCAGTATCACGCGCGGGGCGGGGCGATGTCCAGCACCTGCGCGGCCAGTGCGCGGGTAAGCGGACGCTTCTGCGCAAGGCTCGCAGCATCCAGCCGGTCGACCAGCGCGATGGCGGCGGCAAAGGAACGGTCCATCCGGGTCATCAGGTAGTTGATCAGCTCCGGTTTCGGCGTGAGTTGACGATCGGCCAGCAGCTTGACCAGCAGGGCCGAGAGCAGCGCGTCGTCCGGCGCTTCCATTTCAACCATTGTGGCGCCGCGCATCCGGCTGACCAGATCAGGCAGGGTCAGCCCCCAATGGGCCACGGGGCCGGTGCCGGTGAGCAAAAGCGCCTGACCCTCGGCCAACACGAGGTTGTGCAAGTGAAAGAGCGCCGTTTGCGCCGCCGCGTCTCCGGCGATCAGATGCACATCCTCGACGGCCAAGGGGCCACGGGCGAGGGTGGGAATGTCGGCCTCCAGCAAGTCGGCGGCACTGATGATCCGCGCGCCCGACAAGTCCGCCCAAACATGCGTCAGATGCGTTTTACCCGAGCCTTGCGGCCCGGTCAGCGCAAGCTTGCCGCCGGCCCAGCCACGCCAGCCGTCGATCATCGCCATCGCCATGGCGTTGGAGGGGGCGACAAAGAATGCATCGCGGCCCAGAGCCGTCCGGCTGGGCAGGTTCAACCCGAGTTGGTGGGCCATGTTAGCGGATGTCCTCGTCGACAGTCGTTTCAGGCTCGCGGCCTTTGTAGAGCACGCTTTCGCGGTAGCGTGCCGTGGCGAAAC
Organism: Sulfitobacter sp. SH24; assembly: GCF_965641895.1. NCBI lineage: Bacteria > Pseudomonadati > Pseudomonadota > Alphaproteobacteria > Rhodobacterales > Roseobacteraceae > Sulfitobacter > Sulfitobacter sp. SH24. The sequence goes on along the minus strand of NZ_OZ282575.1, from coordinate 2,507,687 downwards.
GCGCGATCACGCCGATGGCGGCGGCCACGGGCACTGCGACCAAGAGGCCCACGAAGCCGAAAAGCGTGCCGAAGACCGACAGCGCCAGCAGCAGCCAGACCGGATGCAGCCCGACCGAGTTGCCCACGAGCTTTGGCGTCAGCAGGTTGCCCTCGACCACTTGGCCCAGCACGAAGATGCCCGCGACGAGACCGATGGAGAGCCAATCGCCCCAGAATTGGAACAGCGCCAGACCGATCGCCAGCGCCCCGCCAATCAATGCGCCGAGGTAGGGGATGAAGGTCACCAGCCCCGCGACAAAGCCCACGACGAGGCCGAATTGCAGCCCCACCAGCATCAGTGCCACGGCGTAATAGGTGCCAAGGATCAGGCAGACCGTGCCCATGCCCCGCACGAAAGAGGCCAGCGTCGCGTCAATCTCGCGCGCCAATTGACGAATCGTCGGCGCATGGTCGCGCGGCAGCAGGCGGTCGATGGCGGCGACCATGCGGTCCCAGTCGAGCAGCAGGTACACCGCGACCACCGGAACGATGACGAACAAAAGTAGGACGTTGATCAGCGAGGCAAAGGAGGCCAGCGCTGTTTGCAGCAGTTGCCCGCCGCGTTCCTGAATGGTGGTCCCCAGCGTCGTCAGCGAGGTGCGCAGGGTCGAATCGTCGTCCAGAATCGATGGGAAGCGATCGGTGATGAAATCGGTGAAATTGCGGGTCAGCTTGGGCGCGGTCTCGATCAGGTTCACGGTCTGATTGACCAGCGTCGGGACCACCAAAAGCGCCATCAGCACGAAGACCAAAAGCGCCACCACTGTGATGACGGCAGTGGCCATGGTGCGGCTTAGGCCCAAACGCTCCAACCGGTCGGCCACAGGGTCAAGGAAATAGGCAATTGCCCCGCCCAACAGGAAGGGCAGCAGCACATCGCCCATGAACCACAGTGCCACCATGAACACCGCCGCGGCGATGCCCCAGTATTTCAATTGATCTCGGATTGGCAGGGCCATGATGCTCTCCGGCTGGGAATGTTCTCACATCGCCCATGTGGCGTTTCGTTTCAAGTCTTGGCTGCTCGACTGGGGGGGGAGATCGTGCGACCATCAGGGCAGCACGTCGTCCGTTGTGCACAGGCCGCTCGAGAGATGGGCGCTGTGCGCTGCGGGCGCCCAAGCTCTCGCGCGGCCTGTGCGATGTGATTGTCTCGCCCCCTGACATGCACTAGTCAGGGGGCAATTCGCTCAATGAGGAAACACCATGCGTCTGTCCCAATATTTTCTGCCCGTGCTGAAAGAAAACCCGGCCGAGGCGCAGATCGTCAGCCACCGGTTGATGCTGCGGGCGGGGATGATCAAGCAATCCAGCGCGGGGATCTATTCTTGGCTGCCGCTGGGCTACAAGGTGCTGCGCAAGGTCGAAGAGATCGTGCACCAAGAGCAGCAGCGCGTGGGTCATATCCCGATGCTAATGCCGACGCTGCAATCGGCCGATCTGTGGAAGGAATCGGGCCGCTATGACGCCTACGGTCCCGAGATGTTGCGCATCCGCGACCGCCAGGATCGCGACATGCTCTATGGTCCCACCAACGAGGAGATGATCACCGACATCTTCCGCAGCCATGTCGGGTCTTACAAAGACCTGCCGCTGACGCTCTACCACATTCAGTGGAAATTCCGCGACGAGATCCGCCCGCGTTTCGGCGTGATGCGGGGCCGCGAGTTCCTGATGAAGGATGGCTATAACTTCGACCTTACGAAAGAGGACGCGCTGCACTCCTATAACCGCCATTTGGTGAGCTACCTGCGCACCTATGAGCGGATGGGTCTGCAAGCGATCCCGATGCGGGCGGACTCGGGCCCGATTGGCGGCGATGACACGCATGAGTTCCTCGTGCTGGCCGAGACGGGCGAATCGGAAGTCTTCTATGACAGCGAGATCACCGATCTGACCTTCGGCGACCGCGAGATTGACCCCAGCGATCATGATGCCTGCCGTGCTGTGCTGGATGAATTCACCTCGCGCTACGCCCGCACGGATGAGACCCACGACCCCGAGCTTTTCGCCAAAGTGCCCGAAGAGCGCCAGCGCACCGCGCGCGGCATCGAAGTGGGGCAGATTTTTTACTTCGGCACCAAATATTCCGATGCAATGAACGCCAAGGTCCAAGGACCGGACGGCAAGCAGGTGCCGGTGCATATGGGCAGCCACGGCATTGGCGTCAGCCGTCTGCTGGGCGCGATCATTGAGGCCAGCCATGACGACAAGGGTATCATCTGGCCTGAGGGCGTGACCCCGTTCCACGCGGGTATCGTCAACCTCAAGCAAGGCGACGACGAAGCCGATGCGGCCTGTGACGCGCTTTATAAGAGCCTCAAGGCGCTGGGCCTCGATCCGCTTTATGACGACCGCAAAGGCGGCGCTGGTATGAAATTTGCGACGATGGACCTGATCGGCCTGCCGTGGCGCATTACCGTCGGTCCGCGCGGGTTGAAAAACGGCGTGGTCGAACTCACCAGCCGCCGTACGGGTGAAAGCGAAGAGCTGCCGCCCGAACAGGCGGTCGAGAAGCTGGCGAAAATCTACGCAGGCATCGCCTGAGGGCTGCGATGATCCTGCGGGTGCTGACATTGGCCGGTGGGATCATAGGGGCAGGAGTTACGGCGCAAGGCCCGGGGTTTTCCCGGGCCTATGTGTTTGAGCTAGGGGCCGCAGAACGAACACTTTCCGGTGTTGTAGCGCATTTTGATGCTGCCGCCCGCACCGCCGGGCTTGACCGAGAGGCCGTGCTGGCGCGGCTGCGTGGGTCGGCCTTGTTGGAACGCCGCCGTATCGATCTGACCCGCAACGTCGAAAGGCACATGGCGCTTGAGGCGCAGGTGCCGCGACTGCAAACGGCGGGTCCGTTCCTGCGCAGATATTACCTTTTACGCGCACCTGACGCAGAAGCGTTGCGCGCAACCGTGCAGAAGTTTTCGCCCACCGCGCCGCGCAGCCGTGCCGAAGTGATCTTCACCGCCATAGGCTTCATCGCCGGAGCCGCCTTCGCGCGGCTGCTCCTCTGGCTGCCCACATGGCCCGCGCGCTTCCGCCGCCGCCGGGCATTGCGTTCTTGACCCTTCTGGGGCAAAGCCTCAGGTTGCGCGCACCTCAGACCGGAGCCCTCCCGCATGGCCAGCAAACCCACACGCACCGCCCCATTCGCGGCCTTTGAATGGATGATCGCATGGCGCTACCTGCGCGCCCGCCGCGCCGAGGGCGGGGTGAGCGTCATGACGTGGATCAGCCTGATCGGTATTACGCTCGCGGTCTTCGCACTGATTGCCACGCTGTCGGTCCGCTCGGGATTCCGGGCTGAATTCGTCGATACGATCCTCGGGGCCAATGCCCATGTCACCGTCTACACCATGGGCGAGGTGCAGGAAAACGGCCAGATCGACCGCACCATTGCCAACTACACCGAGATGGCTGCCGAGGTCGCGAAAGTGCCCGGCGTGACCCGCGTGGCCCCCTTGGTGCGTCAGCAGGTCATGGCCAACCGTCGGCAGTCCAACGCGGGCGTCGAGGTCTTTGGCATCGCGTCGGATGATCTGATGACCATCCCCGGCATCCAGCCATCAGAGCGTTCCTTCGGCGATATTGGCCGGTTCGAGGAAGGCATCGCCATCGGCAGCGGTGTGGCGCAAAGCTTGGGCGTGGATGTCGGCGATACGATCAAGCTGATCTCTCCCAATGGGGTGAAGACGGCCTTTGGCACCAGCCCGCGTGTGAACGGCTATGAGGTGGTCTATGTCTTTTCCGCTGGGCGGTATGACATCGACAAGACAAGGGTCTATCTGCCGATTGCCGAGGCGCAGAGCTTTTTCAACCGCGAGGGCGTGGCGGATGAGCTGGAGGTTATGGTCGAAGACCCCGAGAGCGTTGACGCCATGGCGCGGGCATTGATGCAGGCCGCAGGTGATCGGGCGCAGGTCTGGACTTGGCGCGATGCTTCGGGTTCGTTCCTTAGCGCACTGGATATTGAGGACCGTGTGATGTTCGTGATCCTCTCGGTGCTGGTGCTGATCGCCGCGATGAACATCGTCTCGGGGCTGATCATGCTGGTCAAGAACAAGGGCCGCGACATTGGTATTCTGCGCACCATGGGGCTGTCCGAAGGCTCGGTCCTGCGGGTGTTCTTTATCTGCGGCGCGTTCACGGGAATCATCGGCACCGCCGCAGGCGTGGTGCTGGGGGTGCTCTTTGCGATCTATGTCGACCAAATTTTCGCCTTCGTGAACTACCTCAGCGGCGGCAATGCTTGGGATGCTTCGATCCGGGGCATCTATTTCCTGCCCGCGAAACTGCAACTGGGCGATGTGCTCTCTGCTGTGGGTCTGTCGCTTGGCCTTAGCTTTGTCGTGACGATTTTCCCCGCCCGCCGTGCGGCGCGGATGAACCCTGTGGAGGCCCTGCGCTATGAATGATCCCGTCTTGCGCCTGAGCGGCATTTCCAAGGCCTATAACCCCGGCGCGCCGAATGAGGTGCAGGTGCTCCGTGGCATTGACCTGACGGTCGCGCCCGGTGAAGTCGTGGCACTGGTTGCCCCTTCGGGCGCGGGCAAGTCGACCCTGCTGCATATCGCGGGGCTGCTGGATACGGCTGATAGCGGTACGGTTGAAATCGCGGGCGATGATCTGACCGGCCAGAGCGACCGCAAGCGCACCGGGGTGCGCCGGGCGGATGTCGGCTTCATCTATCAGTTCCACCACCTGCTGCCCGAGTTCACGGCGCTGGAAAACATCGTGCTGCCGCAGCTTGCCAATGGCGTGGCGCGCAAGGCGGCAGAGGCGCGGGCGCGTGATCTTCTGGCGCAGGTGGGCATCGCCGAACGCGCCGACCACCGCCCCGCCGCCATGTCGGGCGGTGAGCAGCAACGGGTGGCCTTCTGCCGGGCGCTAGCCAATGAGCCGCGCCTGCTGTTGGCGGATGAGCCGACGGGGAACCTTGATCCCTCGACCTCGGATCAGGTGTTTGCCGCGCTGATGGCGCTGGTGCGCGGCACGGGGCTTTCGGCGGTGATCGCCACGCATAACCTCGAACTGGCCGCGCGAATGGACCGACAGATCCGGCTTGAGGCCGGGCAATTGGTGCCGGTCTAAATCAGCCGCAGATATTGCCCAACTCAACCCCGTCCCAAGGCAGGCTCACGTCATAGGGGCGGCTTTGGGGCAAAGGGGCCACGGGCATGACCTCGGACAGCATCGCATGCAGACGCTGGGTGCGCGGCGCCTGCGGATCAAGCGCGCGGCAGCAGACGAATTCCTCGACGATCGAGCCTTGCTGTTCGTAGCCGAAATCAAGGAAGCGCGGCTGGGTGTCGACCTCGAAGAGGTAGGGGTCCGGGCTGGTGAACTGCTCCGAGGCCGCGCGCAGCGGCGAATAGCCGGTGAGGCGGCGGTTCTGCCATTGCCAGACATGGGTGATCTCATGCGCCAGCAGCATCGCGGCGATCAAGCCAATGCGGTCGGGGTGATCGGGCAGGTAGTCTTTGAGATACCAGTCCTTGTCGAAAAGCAGGTTGTTCCACAGCGCCACGGCGGCGGGTTTGGAGGTGACGGTATCGCCCTCCTGCGGCGGCAGGATGCGCTCGCGGCAGGTCGTGCGCGGACGCGGCTTGCGGGTGAAGGTGACGGCGCGGGTGGGGGCGCCATCGTGCAGGCGGACGCGGTCGTACTCGACGGATGTGCCGTGAATGGTGGCGAGATAGGCGCGCTCATTCTCCGTCAGCGGACGGCCGCAGGCGGTGAGGAGAAGGAGAAGGAGGAGGGCGCGGATCATGGGGGGAGTTAGGACCGGTAGGGGCGGCGGATCAAGGGGGAAGTTTGGGGCTGAGTGCGAAACGGTAGGGCCGCGCCCGACCTCGGGCCGGAGGGCTACTTGGAAAAGGTCCAGTGGACCTTTTCAGCCCGGAGGGCGGCGTAGGCCGCGGGGTGCACGCATGTGCGCCCTCCCCGTGGGGGAGGGAGGGCGCGGCCCGGGACGGGGTCCCGGGCGGGAATTTAAGCTGAATGGGATATTAGCTCAAAAGGGTAGGTTTGCGCAGAATAATTTTTCGTGCTTCGGGTTGGATCATAAAGGGAAATCTATCTCCGGAGCCGGGTACGCCAAGGTTTGAGGACCTCATTAGTATCTGCTTTGCTTCGAGGCTGGGCGCAATACCAGCGGACAAAGCAAAATGGAAAGTAGATCTATCTTCATTAATGAATTTTTTCAGTACTTCTTTCTCATCAGAACTCAGTTGCGACAACTGATATCGGAGATAACGACGGTATCTATTTTTCTTCCACCAGCGTGCAAGGCCGTCGTAGACGGCGAAGAATACTTCACTCGCTAGGGCACAAATTGAGAATATGAATAAGAAAGCGATGGATGTCCTTGAGCTACTCACGAATTGCTCAAGCTCAAGGTAAGAAAGCGCTTCTACTGGTACGAATAGCAACAATCCGGAAAGGACAGCGCCTGCGAAAGCCACACGTATCGTGAGTGGTTTTAAGGTTGATAATGTCGTGAGCAATTGCTCAAACATCCAACTCCTCCACAAACTGCGCGTTCTGCTGAATATACGCAAACCGCATCTCCGGCTTCTTCCCCATCAGCCGCTCGACCAGATCCCCGGTCTCACCCGGCACGTCCTCGTCCACGGTCACGCGGATGAGCTTGCGGGTCTCGGGGTCCATCGTGGTCTCTTTGAGGTCCTTCGCGTCCATCTCGCCCAGACCTTTGAACCGGCTGACATCAATCTTGCCCTTGCCGCCCAAGCCCTTCTCCAACCACATGTTTTTCTCTGCCTCATCGAGGCAATAGACCCGTTTCGCCCCCTGCGTCAGGCGGAACAACGGCGGGCAGGCGAGGTACAGATGCCCCGCGTCGATCAGCGGGCGCATTTGGGTGAAGAAAAACGTCATCAACAGCGACGCGATATGCGCGCCGTCGACGTCGGCGTCGGTCATGATGATGATCTTGTCATAGCGCAGATCGTCGAGGTTGAACTTGGTGCCCATGCCGACGCCAAGCGCTTCGCAGAGGTCGTTGATCTCGGCGTTGGTGGTGATCTTGCTGGAGGCTGCCCCGAGCACGTTCAGGATTTTACCCTTTAGCGGCAGCAGCGCCTGGGTGTTGCGATTGCGCGCGCCCTTGCCGGAGCCGCCGGCGCTGTCGCCCTCGACGATAAACAGCTCGGTGCCTTCGCGGGTCTTGCTGGTGCAGTCGGTCAGCTTGCCGGGCAGACGCAGCTTCTTGGTAGCTGATTTGCGGGCGGTTTCCTTTTCCTGCTTGCGGCGCATCCGTTCCTCGGCGCGCAGGACGAGGAAATCGAGGATCGCACCGGCGGATTTCGTGTCAGCCGCCAGCCAGTTGTCAAAGTGGTCGCGCACGGCGTTCTCAACCAAACGTGCGGCCTCGGTCGTGGCCAGACGGTCCTTAGTCTGGCCGACGAATTCTGGCTCGCGGATGAAGCAAGACACCAGCGCGCAGCCGCCCGTAATCAGGTCTTCGCGGGTGATGTCCTTGGCCTTGCGGTTGTTCGCCAGCTCGCCGTAGGCCCGGATGCCCTTGAGGATCGCGGCCCAGAAGCCGCCCTCATGTGTGCCGCCTTCGGGCGTGGGCACGGTGTTACAGTAGGACTGGATGAAGCCGTCGCGGGCAGGGGTCCAGTTGATCGCCCATTCCACCTTGCCCGGCACGCCAAAACGCTCTTGGAACTCGACCGTACCGGCAAAGGGGTTCTCGGCATAGGTGGTTGATTTGCCCAAGGTTTCGCGCAGGTAATCAGCCAGACCGCCGGGGAAATGAAAGGTCGCCTCCATCGGCGTGTCGCCGTCTTCGATCTCAGATTTCCAGCGGATTTCGACGCCGGAGAAGAGATAGGCTTTGGAGCGAACCATCTTGAGCAGGCGGGAAGGCTTGAAACGGTGGGCGCCGAAAATCTGTTCATCCGCGTGGAAATTCACTGTGGTGCCGCGCCGGTTGGGCGCCGCGCCGATCTTCTCCACCGGGCCTTGCGGGATGCCGCGTGAAAACCGCTGCTCGAACAACTCGCGGTTGCGCGCGACCTGCACCACCATCGAATCCGACAGCGCGTTAACCACCGAGGCCCCAACGCCATGCAGACCGCCCGAGGTCTGATAGGCCTTGCCCGAGAACTTGCCGCCTGCGTGCAACGTGCAGAGGATCACCTCAAGCGCGGATTTGTCTGGAAACTTGGGGTGCGGGTCAATCGGAATGCCGCGGCCGTTGTCGCGAATGGTGACCGAATAATCGGCGTTCAACTCCACCTCGATCCGGTTGGCATGGCCCGCCACCGCTTCGTCCATTGAGTTGTCGAGCACTTCGGCCACGAGGTGGTGCAGGGCGCGTTCATCGGTGCCGCCGATATACATGCCGGGGCGTTTGCGGACGGGCTCCAGCCCTTCCAGCACTTCGATGGAGGAGGCGTCATAATCTGTGGGTTCTTGGCCGGAAAGAAGATCGGTCATGCGGGCCTGCTCTTTGTTTATGGGTGGGGGTCATTTTGACAGGGCCGCGCGCCGGGGGCAATCGCGGGTTTGTCTTGTCGGGCGGATTTAACCCGGTCAGCTGGCTTTGGCGCGCAGCCAATCAGCAAGGGTCTCTTCGTCGATGCGGCCTTGGGCCACTTCGCGGATCAGGTCGCCTGCCTCGATGGTGTCGTGGTCAAGTTGCACCCCATTGAGATCAAGACAGATATCGAGAACGAGATGCGCGGTTCGCTTGTTCGCGTCGTTAAAGACATGCCCAGTGGCAACCGCCACGCAATAAGCCGCAGCGAGGTCAAAGACATCTTCGATCATGCCGTAGACCAGTCGGTTGTCGACCCGTGCCAGCGCTCCTTCGAGCGATTTGTCCAAGGCCATGCCGGCCAACTCACCAGAGTTTAACGCGGAATCGTGGATCCTGACAACGAGTTCAGGTGAAAGCAGCACATAGGTCATTTATCTTTGAGATAGTCCAGAACCGGCTGATTGATGTGCTTTCTGCGGGCAATGCTCTCCATCACCTCATCCAGTGTGGCCACGCGCGGCTCCTCCTGCAGGGTCGCCTCAGCCGGTACGAAATACCCCACACAGCGCGAATTCTTCATCACTGCGACGGGCTTGCCGCCAGAGCGTTCCAACACTTTATGCGGTTCGCGCATTTCGGTCATGGTGGCGATGTGGTTGGTATGGATGCGGGTCATGGCGTGGCTCCTGAATGCATATCTGAATATACATTCTTTCGCCCATTTTACAAGGGCCGCGCCCCGCACCAGTCAAGGATAGCCTGTGCTACAACCAATGGTTTTTGGTGGTGCAACCAGTGGTCCGCGCCTTCTACCTCAATCCGGGTGAGGTCTGGCGCAAAGGTTTCCAGCCCCGCGGTGGCTTCGGGCAAAAGGGCGGTATCCTCGGCGCCCCAGATCAGCAGATGCGGGCAGTTCACGCGCAAACGTTCAACCGGGAATTCTGGCAGGTCGCGCAGGGGCTTGCCGGGGGGCGCGACTTGCAGGGGGGAGGCGCGATACCAGTTGATCATCGCCCTTAGCCGCCCGGGACGCCCCCATTCCGAACGGTAATCCTCAAGCCGCTCTGTGGTCAGCCAACTCAGGTCCATATGCGTCGAAAAGAGCTTTAGCAGCCCGGCGAAATCGTCTTTGGCCAGCCTCACCGCGCTGCCTTCGGCGCGCAGCGCATTGATATATTGCGAGGCGCGGGACTGCGCACCGCCTGCGGCCATGGCACGTTGAAAAGGCACGGGATGCACACCGTTGAGAATGATCAGCCGGGCCACCAATTCGGGCCGGAACATCGCCAGTGCGTAGCCCACAGAAGCACCCCAGTCATGCGCCAAAACCGTCACTGGCCTGTCTCTGATCAATTCGGCCATATCGGCCATGAGATGCGCCATGGCATAGGGTTCGATCCCCTCGGGCGCGCTGCTTTGGCCATAGCCGCGCTGGTCTGGCGCGATACAGTGAAAATCGTCGCAAAGTAGGGGAGCCAGATCGCTCCAAGCGCCACCATACTCGGGAAAGCCATGGAGCATGAGCAGAGGTGGCAGGCTTTCATCGCCCCAATGGCGGATAAAAATCTCCTGACCGTTTATTCGGCGGGTTTCGGTCCGTGTCGGTTCCATCGCCAGCCCTCCTGCATCCAGCTTTGCCGTTAAGGGCCGCGGACGCAAGGAATTCATGTCAAAATTGGGGCAACAAAGCCCCGCAACGCTATGACAGAGCGTAAAAACCGGACTTTCCCTTTGCAGTGGCCCGGCGTAAGGCTTTCTCATGACCAAAGTAATGACCAACCGCAATCACGTCCGGGCGATCTTGACGCTTGGCCTGCCGCTGATCGGCGGACATTTGGCACAGATGGCCATCGGGGTGACCGATACGGTCATGCTGGGTTGGTATTCGGTTGAGGCGTTGGCGGCGGTGGTACTGGGCAGTACCTATTTCTTCGTGCTGTTCATCTTCGGTTCGGGCTTTGCCATGGCGGTGATGCCACTGGTCGCGGCCTATGATGCCGAGGATGATGAGATCGGGCTGCGCCGCGCCACGCGCATGGGGCTGTGGCTGTCGGTGGGTTTCGCGTTGATCGCGCTGCCTGCGATGATCTGGTCGCCTGCGGTGCTGGACCTGCTGGGGCAGGGGCCGAACCTTGCCGATACAGCGGGCGATTACCTCAAAGTCGCAGGCTGGGGCATCGTGCCTGCACTGCTGGTCATGGTGCTGAAATCCTACCTCGCCGCTTTGGAACGCACGCAGGTCGTGCTGTGGATCACCCTGCTGGCCGCGGGGGTAAATGCGCTGGCGAATTACGCGCTGATCTTCGGCAACTGGGGCGCGCCCGAGCTTGGCGTGATGGGCGCGGCGGTGGCCTCGGTCACCACGCAGTTCGTCTCGCTGATCGGGGTGGTGATCTATGTGTTGATCGCCCTGCCGCAACACAGTCTGTTCGTGCGGCTCTGGCGGGTTGATACGCAGATGCTGGTGCGGGTCTTCACGCTGGGCCTGCCGATTGGCCTGACCACGCTAAGCGAAGTCGGCCTTTTTGCGGCCTCATCGTTGATGATGGGCTGGCTGGGGACGATCCCGCTGGCCGCGCATGGGATTGCGATCCAACTCGCCTCGCTGACCTTCATGGTGCATCTGGGGCTGAGCAATGTCGCCACGATCCGCGCGGGAAATGCCTATGGCCGCCGGGATGTGCCGCATATGAAACGCGGCGCGGTGATCGTGACGGGGCTGTCGCTGGTCTTTGCGCTGATCACCATGGTCGGTTTTGTCGGCTGGCCCGAGCCGTTGATCTCGGTCTTTATGCAGGAGGATGAGCCTGCGCGGGTTGAGATCCTCGCCATTGGCACCGGCCTTCTGGTCATGGCCGCGCTATTTCAACTGGTCGACGGGGCGCAGGTCGTGGCGCTTGGCCTGCTGCGCGGGGTACAGGATACCAAGATCCCGATGGTGATGGCCGCAATCAGCTATTGGGTTGTCGGGATGCCCTGCTCCTATTTCCTTGGCTTCACGCTGGGGTTCGGAGCGATGGGCATTTGGGCCGGTCTGGTGGCCGGGCTGGGCGTCGCGGGGCTGCTGCTCAATGCGCGATTCTGGGGCGTCACGGTCAAGTCACTGGCCGGGTAACTCTCAGCCCCGATCCATCCGATCCGCTTTTTTGCGCACCAGCGTGCTGCGCAGATCATGCATTGCCAGCAACAGGTCATCGGTCACGGCGTCAAGCTCGGCATCCGTGGCACGCGATTGCACCCATTGCGTGGTGAGGTTCAGATGCTCCACCGCGCGGCGGATGTCCTCGAGCTCGCGCGCAGCAAGAGTCTCGCGGCGCGCCTTGGTCCAACGGGCAATCTCGGTCTGATCGACCTCGGTCAAACGGTGCTGCCCATGGGGCTTTACCTCTCCGTTACGGATATTGAGGATGGCGATCTGCTCCATCTCGATCCGGCGCTGGCGGTTCGCGGCATCCAGCCGAAACACCGCCGCGCCATTCTCGCGGACCCTGAAGTAATAGTCGGGAAGATCGCCTGCCATGGTTCGCCTTTACGTCAGCCCGGCGCAGAAAGTCTGGATGCGTGTGCATGCCTCTTTCAGCGCCTCATCCGAGGTAGCGTAGCTGACGCGGAAATTCGGCGAAAGACCGAAGGCCGCGCCAAAGACGACCGCCACGCCGGTTTCCTCAAGCAGCGCGGTGGCAAAAGTCTCATCATCCGAGATTTTGGTGCCCGCCGCCGAGGTCTTACCGATCAGCCCGGCGATGGAGGGATAGACGTAAAACGCCCCCTCGGGCGTCGGGCAGGTGATCCCATCAATGGCCGAGAGCATCTCAACCACCAGATTGCGGCGGCGCACGAACATCTCGTTGTTTTCAGAGATGTAATCCTGCGTGCCGTTCAGTGCCTCAACCGCGGCCCACTGGCTGACCGAGCAGGGGTTCGACGTGCTTTGCGATTGAATCTTGCGCATCGCGCCGATCAGCTTTTCCGGGCCTGCGGCATAGCCGATGCGCCAGCCGGTCATGGCATAGGCTTTGGACACGCCGTTGACGGTCAGCGTGCGGTCGTAAAGCGCGGGTTCGACCTCGGCCGGGGTGCAGAACGCGAAGCCGTCATAGGCGAGGTGCTCGTACATATCGTCACTCATCACCCAGACATGCGGGTGGCGCATCAGCACGTCCGTCAGCGCCTTCAACTCATCCCGGCTGTAGCCCGCCCCGGTGGGGTTTGAGGGCGAGTTGAAGATGAACCATTTGGTTTTCGGCGTGATCGCCTCTTCCAGCGCCTCGGGGGTCAGTTTGAAGTCGTTCTCCAGCGTCGCAGGTGCGATCACCGGCGTGCCGCCCGCCAAGAGCACCATGTCGGGGTAGCTGACCCAATAGGGCGCGGGGATCACGACCTCTTCGCCGGGGTTCATCGTGGCCATCAGCGCGTTGTAGAGGATCTGTTTGCCCCCCGTCCCAACGCTGACCTGTGCGGGCGTATAGTCCAACCCGTTGTCGCGTTTGAACTTGGCGCAGATCGCCTGTTTCAGCTCTGGGATGCCATCCACGGGGGTGTATTTCGTCTTGCCCGCGTTGATCGCAGCGACTGCGGCCTCCTTGATGTTCTGCGGCGTATCAAAATCCGGCTCGCCCGCGCCAAGCGCGATGATGTCGCGCCCCGCGGCCTTGAGTTCTGCCGCTTTGGTGGTGACGGCGATGGTGGGCGACGGTTTGACCCGATCAAGGGTCGCGGACAGCAGTTCCATTTCAGCCTCGGGTTGCTTATGAATATCCCCACGTTCATAGGGGGCGTCCCCGCACCCGGCAAGGGTGTCTGGCAGGAGATAAAGCATGACCGACGAGATTGACTGGTACGGCCCCGAGGCCGCCACCTTTGGCGACCGGGTCGCGGCGGCCCGCGAACAGACTGGCATGACCCAAGCGATGCTGGCCAAACGGCTGGGCGTGCGTCTGGCGACTTTGCGCGGCTGGGAAGAAGACCTGTCCGAGCCGCGTGCCAACCGGCTTTCGATGCTGGCGGGGTTGCTCAATGTCTCTATGATGTGGTTGATCAATGGCGAAGGCGAAGGGGTCGATGCCCCCGAAGCGGGCGAAACCGCGCGCCGCGTCGATCTCGAAGAGGTGCTGGCCGACATGCGCGCCCTGCGCACCGACCTGCTGAAAAAGGCCGAGACTGTCGGCAAATTGGAAAAGCGCATTCGGCGCCTTATGACGGAGCCCGCAGATGCCTGAAGTCCATGAACACCGGTTAAAACGCCTGCAAATGCGCTCCATGCGCCGGGGCATCAAAGAGATGGACCTGATCCTATCGGCCTATGCTGAGGCGCGGTTGCCGCAGATGGATGATGCGGGCCTTACGTTGTATGATCAGATGCTCAATGAGAACGACCACGACCTCTATCTTTGGGTGAGCGGGCAGGCCGAAGCGCCCGCCGATTATGCGGCATTGGTCGCGGATATTCGCGGGCAGTTGGCCGAGGCGCGCGGTTAATCGCGGAAATTCTTACGGGTTTAACGAATTGTTCTGATTTTTTAGCGAGTTTCCAATTCAAACAAATTGAACCGGAGATTTCGCATGAGCATTCACGATCCCGCAACACAGCCCTTGGCTGTGAAAGGTTTCATGGTCGGCTACCTTGAGTCCCTGTCTTTGGTTGAGCGGCTGCACCGCTTGCTGTTGGACGTCATCAAGGATGAGTTTGAGCGCGTTGGCGTGTTGGAAATCAACGCGGTGCAGGCGCTGCTGCTGTTCAACATCGGTGATAATGAGGTCACGGCGGGCGAGTTAAAAAGCCGTGGATATTACCAGGGGAGCAACGTTAGCTATAACCTCAAGAAGCTGGTCGAGATGGGCTATATGCACCACCAGCGTTGCGAGATTGACCGCCGTTCGGTCCGTGTACGGCTGACAGAGAAGGGACGCTATATTCGCGATGTTGTTGCCGATCTCTTCTCACGTCATGCCGACGGGATGGAGAACAAAGGTGTACTCGGTGATGCCGGGATTGAGGATATCACCCGATCTTTGAAACGGATGGAGCGGTATTGGACTGACCAAATCCGCTATATTTACTGATCCGTGCGGGTAGGGTGGACAAGTTGCGAGAAAGCGGTCCCGTCCAATTCACGCAGCAGTTTTTCGGCCATGGCGCGGCCGTAGTCTTCAAACCCAAGTGCGGTTTGGACAAAGGCATTGGGGCCGAGCATCACCTCGGCCCGGTAGTAGGCCGCCAGCGTGCCAATCGCGGCCTGTTGGCTGTCGTCAGCGGCCGGGTCGTCAACGCCGATTACCAATCCGTTGATGGTCAACCCGGGAGGGTCCGCTGCCAAACCGACGCGCAGGTCGCGGGGGCGGGGGCCGAAGTTCGAGATCCCATCACCAGAAATGTCGAGCGTGTGTTTTTGGCAGTCAGGCCGCTCTGCCAGATACTCCGCACCAAGTTGCATGGCCGCGCCGAGGGCGGTACCGGGAGATGTTTGTCGCCGCTGGGTGCTGTGCAAGCGGGCGATGGTATCATCCAGCACTTCGGCATCGCTCAGCGTTGTCCACGGCAGGATCACCGCCTGATCCTCTAGGCCGCTCCATTCGTAAACCAGTAGGTCAATGGTATGTCCCGGCAGCGTTAGCAGCGCCTGCCGCACGCGGGGATCATTGAGCGCATTGGCTAAACCACCCAGTTGCAGCCGATACTCGCGCGCATCAACCGAGCCGGAGACATCCAGCCCCAAGGCAAGCGCCTGCCGACAGGCGGCATCCGCCCATTGTGGGGTGCAAAGAGTGAGACAGAAAGCAAGGGCGGCGCGGATCATCCTCTTGAGCCTTGCGTAGATGGCAGCCCACCCAAAGCAGGAGGCGATACCTCTCGGATCAGTTTGACCCGCATGGCCCGCTCAAAATCTACAAATCCTGAAGCGATGACCATGAACGCTCCCGGCCCATGTAGCACTTGAGATTGGTAGAAGGCGATCAGACCTAACTCGCCTTCGAAATCAGCGGCATTCACGACCAGCCCATTCACGGTGATCCCTGCAAAGGGCACGGCGCGATAGGCGGTTTGGGGGCCAAACCCTTTGTTGTTTTGCCCATCGCCTGCCATGTCGATCACGTGGGCATCGCAGATAGGCGCGGCGTCAAACAGCGTCGCCCCAAACCGCAGGGCATGGCCCATCGCGGTGGGCTGCCCGCTTTCGCTGCGTTGACTAGTCTCAATGATATCTGCCGCAGCCATCAGCGCGGCGGGGCGGTCAATCAACGTCCAATCTAGCACGATTTTCTGATGCGCCTCGCCTGACCATTCATAGGCCGCCAGCGCCACGGGCACATCACCGGCGAAAAAGGCCCGCGCGACCAAGGGCGCACGCAGCGCAGCGGCAAGCCCGCCGCGCTGCAAACGGTCCTCCTCTGGATCAACAGAAGAGGACACATCCAGTGCCAAAGCCAACGCAAGGCGGCAGGGCGCCGCCTGAGCGTCGGCCATTGGCGCAAGCATCAGCGCCAGCGCGGCACTGATGCAAAACCTTACCAATGGCCGATGTTTTCCATGCTGGCCCAAGGTTCCTGCACAGGTAGGGAATCGCCTTCTTGCAGCAGCTCAACCGAGATGTTGTCAGGTGAGCGAACAAAGGCCATGCGGCCTTCACGCGGGGGGCGGTTAATGGTCACGCCATTGTCTTGCAGCATTTGGCAGGTTTCATAAATATTCTCGACCGTATAGGCGAGGTGGCCGAAATGGCGGCTGTCGCTGGGCAAGTCATCATCGCCGTCCCAGTTGTACGTCAGTTCCACATCCGCATGACCATCGGCCTGATCCGGCGGGCAGAGGAAGACCAACGTGAAACGGCCACCCTCGTTGTCGATGCGGCGCCGCTCAACAAGGCCCAGAAGTTTGTAAAATGCGATGGAGGCGTCGAGATCCTTTACGCGCACCATCGTGTGTAGATATTTAATGGGCATCGGTGTTCCTTTGGTCTGTTGGGACGGTCAGAAAAGGGATTGAAACCCCATATTCAGACCGAAATTCTCTGTCTCAAAGCGGGTGACATTGGAATTTGTCTTCCGCGCTTCAAGGGTAAGTTTAGGAGCGAAACCGTAGGTGTCAAAGTCCGTGAACACCAAGGAGGTCGAAACAACCGCGCCCAGATCGGCACGCGGCTCGGGGCCATAAAGCGGATCGTCATATTGTTTGGCTTGCGTGCTTAAAGCGATCTGCGCGGTGGCCCCCAGTACGGGTTTGGAAAATGTATACTGCACGCCCATTGACAGGGCGGTGTGTGTCAGCGCTGCGCTGTCGGTGTCAGTGCGCCCAATTTGGGCATTCCACGACAGCCGTCCGCCACTTTTGGTCGGGCGGGCCCAATAGCTGCCCAGCGTCGCCGTCACGCCCGAGCGCAGATCACTGTCTTTGCGGTGCGAATAACCAAGTTCCGCGTTCCACGAAAAAAGGCGTTGCTGGGGCCGGAGATAGGTTTGCCGCCAGTCGAGTTTGACCTCATCGGCCAACGGGTCATTCGCAGACCACAGTCTGCCGAAGCTCAGCGACAGCGTCTGGCGCGGTGCCTCTGGACCGGTGGTGAAATCGCGCCCGATCTGTGCCTGCACCCGGCGAAAGGCGAAATCAGAGGCGCTGACCCCGGTCGGCACATCGTCATCGGTAAAGACGGTGTGGCTCTCGGTCCAATTCAGGGCAACGAAATTCCGCTCCGTCTGCGTGGTGCCAAAGTTATAGCGCAGCGCCGTGTCTTGGCGCAGTACGAAGCCCGAGATTGGCACGGCGGCGGGGTTGGTAAAAATCAGCCCGCCCAACACAAACGTATTATCGCTGGGGGCACCATTGACGTTGTCGCTGGGGTCAATGCTGAAGGACAGGTTCACCGACCATGGGTTCGTCGTGCTGACATAGCGGTAATCGCGAATGGCGCGGGCGCGGGTGCGGGCATCGGGGGCCACATGCGCCGCCCGGCGCAGCCAGAATTGGGCCCGTGTTTTGGCCCCGTCTGATGATAACGCTTGCGCCATGGCCATCGCCGCGCCATAGCGCTCAACCGGTCGGTCGGCCGCCTGCCAGCCTTGCCGCGCGGCCTGTCGGGCGCGGGTGTTGTCGCCCAACCTACGCCGGGCATGCGCGTTAAGAATTAGGCTGGTGCTGTCTTTGGGGTCGCGGAGAACCAGCACATCGGTGATCTGGGCTGCGGCCTGTGCATGGCCGCGCGACAGCAATTGCGCGGCGGTCAGCCGCGCTGCTTCAGGCTCTAGCGTGGATTGCGCTGCGCCATGGCCCCCGACCGTCAGGCTCAGCGCAGCGGCGAGGGCCAGCCTTTGCATCATTGTGTGGCGATGAAACCGCCGACTTCACGTACTTCGGAGCCTTCGACAAAGACGATGCCCGCGATCTCGCTTCCGCCCGGTCCGGCAAAGACACCCTGCCAATTTCCGCCAGCGCCTGTCGCTTCGCCAGTGCCATCGAATTCGGTGGCGGTGGAGGTGGCGATGCTGCTGTTCTCAAAATCGATTGTCGTATCGGTAAGAGAGATATATCCGTCCAATGCGCCGACCGACTGACCATTGGTATTATAGACTTGGCGGTTAGAGATCGACCCGCCCGCCGCGCCGCCTACATCAAAGTCGTCAAAATCGACGCGCAAATTGGCGTCACCGGTTACAAAGGTCACACCATTGTTAACGCCATCTCGCGTCGTGCGCACGGCTGCATATTCGCCATTGTAGGAGTAGATACCGGACGAAGGAAGGTTTGGCTGACTGCCAAGCCGCTGGGCACCAGCACCGCCGTAGCCGAAATTCACATAGCGGTTGGTCCCGGCCGCGGCGACTTGTGATTGACCCGAATCCGAACGACGGAAGACCGCAAAATACTCAACCTCATTTGTGCCGGATGTTGGTACGCTTTCATAAGCGTCGAAAGAGTTGGAAAATTTTTCGGACTGGATACGCTCGTAAACATTGTCAGGATCATCAAACGGGATGTTGTTGAGCGTCAGCGTATCACTGTCAGGGTCGTAGGTGATGTTGTTCAGGGTCATCAGCTCGTTTTGATCCGTGAAATAGACGCTGTCGCTGCCTGTGTTCGTATCATCATCGTCGTCGTCGCCGAAAGGTGCTGTGCCACCGCAGGCCGAAACCCCCAAGCCGAGCGCAAGGCCCATCCAAATCCGTGTCATACTGCTCTGCCTCGATATTTTTATGTCTGCTAGTTTTGGCGGACTGTCCCAAAGCGGCGCCCGTTCTGTCAATGTGCTTGGGCCCTGCGGGGAAACTCGGTGCGGAAGTGCAGCCCAAAAGCAATACCACGCTGCTTGAGGATAGGCACGCGGGAGGCTATGCAGAAGCAAATGCCACGATGACGAGGGTTGCCGCGTGAAACAGTACCATGATGCGCTGCGCGAAGTGCTGGAACAGGGGGTGACCTCGACCGACCGAACCGGAACGGGGACGATCTCTCATTTCGGGATGCAGCAACGTTATCGGATGGCTGATGGTTTTCCGCTGGTCACAACCAAGAAGCTGCATCTTAAATCTATCGTGCATGAACTTCTGTGGTTCCTCACAGGGGATACCAATATCGCCTACCTCAAGGAAAACGGCGTCTCCATTTGGAACGAATGGGCGGATGAAGACGGTGACCTCGGCCCGGTCTATGGCCATCAATGGCGCCGCTTTCCGACGGTGGGGGATGCGATACCGCAACCCGACGGTACGGTGCTGCACCGCGCAGGCCAAGTTGACCAGATCGCAAAGTTGGTAGAGGCAATCCGCGCCACCCCCGACAGCCGCCGTCTGATCGTTTCAGCTTGGAACCCCGGTGAGGTTGACCAGATGGCGCTGCCGCCTTGCCATACGCTGTGGCAAGTGCGCATTGCGGGCGGCAAGCTGCATCTTCAACTCTATCAACGCTCGGCGGATATGTTTCTAGGGGTGCCATTTAACATCGCCTCTTACGCGCTGCTTTTGGAAATGTTGGCCCATGTCACTGGTTACGAACCCGGCGATTTCGTGCATTCCATGGGCGACGCGCATATCTATTCCAACCATGTAGAACAGGTGCAAACCCAGCTTGCGCGGACCCCAAAACCGCTGCCAAAACTGCGGATTGGCCGCAAGGTTAGTTCGATCTTTGATTTCCGCTACGAGGATTTCACTTTCGAGGGCTATGATCCCGATCCGGCGATCAAAGCGCCGGTGGCCGTCTGATGCTAAGCCTGATCGTCGCCCGCGCCCGCAACGGAGCCATTGGTAAAGATGGAGATATCCCGTGGTCTTTGCCCGAAGATCTGAAGTTTTTCCAACGTGAAACGACGGGTGGTGCGATCATCATGGGGCGCCGCACGTGGGAAAGCCTGCCGTTTAAACCACTGAAGAACCGCCTGAACTGCGTGGTTTCAAGCGCCGATATCGAAGGGGTGCATGTGACGGGTGACCCGCAGTCGGCCTTGGGCTACTGCGCGGCCGAGGGCTATCGCCGCGTCTATGGCATTGGCGGTGAGGGGATATACCGCGCACTTCTGCCCTTGGCGGATCGGCTTTTGGTCACCGAAGTAGATGTCGAAATTGACGATGCAGACGCCTTCTTCCCCGATTTTGATCCAGAGGAATGGGTTGAACTTGGGAACCAGTGTTTGCGTGCGGATGGCCCGCGGACCGTTGCACGGGAGTGGCTGCGCCGCTGCTGAGAGTGGCATGAGCTCCGCGCCGGGCCGAGGCGGCGGTCGCATAGGTTAATGTCTACAAGGCGCCTCCGGGCCAACCGATGTGTTTTGACAAAACACTGGACTTGATGAATCCGTCCCGGCAAGCTTTGCTATATTGAATTTAGGTAAAGCAAATTGCGAGGATTATCATGCGTCTAACCCCAGCTATTGCAGCCGCAATCGGGCTGTTTTCAACCGCAATGGTCGATCAGGCCGCTGCCGAGCCTAAGATCTATGCCTATCCAAGCAGCGCAAATTACTGTCCGACTGGCTTGCAGCCCATCACCATTTCGGGTGTCATCTGCTGCGGTACCCCGAACCAAACCATGACATATGCCGAGGTCAAATCCCATCCTGTGGTTCGCCGCCACCGTGTCGCGACACCGCGCCGCTCGGCCCGCGTCCCTTGCCCTGAGGGAACAAAGGGCTGTTCGTATAATTGACAGACTATGCAACACCCGGCGCGGAACGCCGGGTGTTCTTTTGCAATATCTTGGCTAGAGCAGGGCGAGATCGGTTGCCATTTGCCGGCCATCGCGCCCTTCTGTCAGTTCAAAACTGACCTTCTGGTCGTCCGCCAGTCCGGTCAAGCCGGAGCGTTCAACAGCTGAGATGTGAACGAATACATCGTTACCGCCGCTCTCCGGGGCGATGAATCCGTAGCCTTTAGTGGTGTTAAACCATTTCACGGTGCCAGTTGGCATAACTTCCGCGCCTCCTTTGTCTTTGACGTATCTGCCCAAGGCAGAATGGCGAAAGCGATTGAATTGCGACCCGCCATAATAGAAAGATCGCGCGGACTAGGAAAAAATCAAGCGATCAAGGGCGAAACCCGCAAAAGGGGCGTAGGATTGCGTGCTAAGGAGATGGTTGTGTTAATTTATGGGCTGAAAAACTGCGACACCTGCCGCAAGGCACGAAAAGCGCTGCCAGAAGCGAAATTGGTCGATGTCCGAGAAGAAGGCGTGCCAGATGCAGTCTTGGCGCAGGCTTATGAGAGGTTTGGTGCTGCGTTGCTTAATACCCGCTCAACGACTTGGCGGAGTTTGGATGAGGATGCTCGCGCGCAAGACCCGCTTGCGCTGCTCAAGGCATATCCAGCCCTAATGAAGCGCCCTCTTATTGCTGTGGGCGGTGCGCTTTTTATTGGTTGGAACAATGAGGTAGAGGTCGAAGTTAAAGCGATGCTTTAACTTTTGTGCCCAAGCCGTCGATCCAGTGACAGCGGGCCGGCACCCTTTACAATTAGGACCGAGAGTAAGAAGATCCAAAGCGCTCGTTGGTCCAGAATGGGGGCGTCTGGAAACCTGTCAAACCAGCTACCAAGCGCGCTCCACTGGCCATGCCCGAAAAGATCGGTCAGCGATTGAACCGTGACAAAGCCAATCATGGCCAAGGCCGACAGCCGGGTAAATAGTCCCAGCACGATCAGAATGGGCAGGATAAACTCTGCCAATGTTCCGGCCACGACAACAATCCAATGAAACAGCCCAAGCGCATCACTGTCATAGCCTACCGCCTCAAATGCGCGGGGAAAGATTTGTGCATAGGCACCGGTGGAGGGGCTGAGGATGCCCAAGGGACCATCGCCAAGTTTGGTGACACCAGCATTCACGAAGTAGACCAGCAACACCGCTGCAAAGAGGAAACGGGCGAGTGTGGGAAGCAACCAATCGGCAGATTCAAGGCGGTCGGTGGCGTGGCGATAGAGGCCAAGAAGTTGGCTCATTGGGTGTCCTCCGTAGAGATCGCACTGAAAATTCCGTGGCTTAGTGCAAGGGTCAGTGTGGCGGCCAAATCAAACTCAGGTTGAATGTCGACAGTGGCACCATGAGCCTCACCGAAAGTCGTTCCCTCGGCGAGGTGAGACAGCCATGTGGCGCCGCCGGGTGGTAGCAGATGGGGCGCGGGGTCATAGGCGGGCCGGGCAATAACCACGTCTTGAGGGATGTTGCGTGGCTTCGGCGCAGCCTCCGTAAAGTTGTAGCGCCAAATGTCGAAGAGCGGCCAGCGTGAGCGCAGAATGCGCGTCGCAGGCGCTATGGTGAATCTGGCAGCCATCAAGGCGTTAGATGCAAGCGTCTGGAGCACCAGTGGATCAAGTGCGGGAGCATCGGCCGCGTGGTAGGATGACCGCAGGGCAAGATCGAGCCGGGCGGCATCGGCAAGGTATTCAACCTTGGCCAAAGGGGCGAAGCCGGCGATGAATGTGGGGAACTCGGCACCGTAATGCATCATAAGCGGCGATGTCGGTGGATACGCCCGCACATAAAGCGGGGCCAATTCGGCGAAATTGCGGGCACCGATCAGCTTGCGAACCAGCGGAAACGCTACTTCGAGCGCGGCGATCAACGAATGAGTGACGTTGTTGCGGTAGACACCATAACGCGACCCTGCGGGTTGCCCGTTGCCGTCACGTAGGTCCGCAGGCACGGGGCGAGAGGGGTCAAGCAGTGCGGCGCGGAAATCGCGTTGATCTGTCACACCAGCACCTGCGCGGCGCGCTCTGCCTCGGCCCGTAGTACGGACCAGTCGGGCACGTCATTGTCCCACTCTACCAAAACAGGCTTTGGCCCAGTTTGCGCCAGCGTGTAGGACAGCAATTCCCAAACCGGGTCGACGACCGCTTTGCCGTGACTATCAATCAGCAAAGGCGCGCCGTGGTCATCGGTGTCGTCGTCATGCCCGCCGACATGAATTTCACCGACATGCTCAGTCGGAAAGGCATCAATGTAGTCTTGAGGGGAAAGCCCGAGGTTCGTCGCGGAAATGAAGACATTGTTGACATCCAGCAAGAGACCGCAGTCAGTTTGCCGGGTAAGCTCGGTCAAAAAGTCGGTTTCCGACAAGTCTGATTCCGCGAAGGCGAGGTAGCTGGAAGGGTTTTCGAGCAACATTTTTCGCCCCAACTCGTCCTGCACCTGATTGATATGCGCCGCGACGCGGGCAAGCGTTGCCTCGGTATAAGGCAGAGGCAGGAGATCGTTAAGATACTCCATCCCATGCGTCGACCATGCCAAATGTTCTGAAAAAGACGCGGGCTGTGTTCGGTCACAAAGAGTTTTGAGCCGGGCAAGGTGATCTGTATCCAGTGGCCCTTCGCCGCCGATCGACAGCCCTACGCCATGCACCGACAACGCGAAACTCTCTTGTAGCGCGCGCAGTTGCGCATGAGGGCGGCCCCCATCACCCATGTAATTCTCCGCATGGACTTCGATCCAGCGCACCGGGCCGGGATCAGCCATCAAGGCATCGAAATGCCGGGCTTTATATCCGACGCCAGGAGCATTCGGCAGTGTGGTAAGGGGGAGGGTATCGTCGCGCATATCGGCCTCCGGCGTGTTGCGGGGCGGGGTTCCGGGCGGGGATGCCGCCCGGAACGCTATAGATTAAGCGGGCAGGTCGCGGTCGAGCGCTTCCAGCGAGCCGGTCCGCTCGGTGCCGTCTGCCATGGCGGGCAGTTCGATGTCGGCACAGGTGCCTTCGTCAACGAGGGTCCATGCGTTGCCTTGGTAATCGGTCACAGAGGTGCCCGCGCAGGTAGTGCCGGGGCCCGCCGCGCAGTCGTTCTCACCGGCCAGCGAAACGCCAAAGCATTTCTCTTGCGAAGCGGCGGTGGCGGTGGTGGCGTGGCTGCTCAGCGCGGCGGCGACGGCCCCTGCGATGGCGGCGGTTTTGAGTGTGGTGGACATTGTCGTTTCCTTCCTGATGGTTTGAACAGGTTTACTAGAGCAGCCTGCTTACTCACAAGCCAGTCACGAGGGAGTGTGTCACGGTCCCGTCAGAAATCACGCTGAAAACTAGCGAAAATTGTAACCTTCCCGCGCAGGAAGGGAAGGATTGTTACAAAAACGCTCCGGCGGGCAGGGGGCAAGCTGCCCGCAAGACCGCCGGAGCGCAGATTTGTTACAAGCCGTTAGCGCAGGTCAGGCGGGGTCGCGTCCTGCGCCAGTTCGGCGGTGAGTGCATCCAGCGGCTGAACCGAAGTCTGCTTTTGTCCCAGACGGCGCACGGAAACGGTACGCTCTTCAACCTCACGCGCCCCGACGGCGAGGATCACCGGCACTTTGCCGACCGAATGCTCACGGACTTTGTAGTTGATCTTCTCATTGCGCATGTCGGCTTCCGCACGCACACCAGCGGCTTTCAGGGTCTCGACGACCTCGGCCACATAGTCATCCGCTTCAGACGTGATGGAAGCCACGACCACCTGACGCGGGGCCAGCCAAAAGGGCAGCTTGCCCGCGTGTTCTTCGATCAGGATGCCGATGAAGCGCTCGAACGAGCCAAGGGTCGCGCGGTGCAGCATAACCGGGCGGTGCTTGTTGCCGTCTTGCCCGATGAAACTTGCCTCGAGCCGCTCCGGCAGGTTCGCGTCGACTTGAAGGGTGCCGCATTGCCAGTTGCGCCCGATGGCGTCGGTCAGAGTGAACTCCAGCTTCGGCCCGTAGAAGGCGCCTTCGCCCTCCAGCACCTCAAAGTCATAGCCGGCGGCCTTGCAGGCATCGCCAAGCGCCTGCTCCATATTGTCCCATGTCTCATCGGAACCGATCCGCTTTTCGGGGCGGGTGGAGAGCTTGATGGTCCAGTCCTCAAACCCGAGGTCGGCATAGACCTTGGAGAGGAAAGCGATGAACTTGGCGGTCTCCGAGGTGATCTGATCCTCGGCGCAGAAGATATGGCCGTCGTCTTGGGTAAAGCCGCGCACCCGCATGATGCCGTGCAGTGCCCCCGAAGGCTCATAGCGCGCGCAGGATCCGAACTCGGCCATGCGCAGCGGCAGGTCGCGGTAGGATTTCAGGCCTTGGTTAAACACCTGCACGTGGCAGGGGCAGTTCATCGGCTTAAGCGCGTTCACCGCCTTCTCGCGGGCATGTTCCTCATCGACCTCAACGATGAACATGTTCTCTTGGTATTTGTCCCAGTGGCCGGATTTTTCCCACAACTTGCGGTCCACGACCTGCGGAGTGTTCACCTCGACATAGCCGTCGCGGTCTTGCATGCGGCGCATGTAGTCCTGCAGGGTGGTGTAGATGCGCCAGCCATTAGGGTGCCAAAAGACTTGGCCCGGTGCCTCTTCCTGCATGTGGAACAGGCCCATCTCTTTGCCCAGCTTGCGGTGGTCACGCTTGGCGGCTTCTTCGAGCATGTTGAGATGCGCGCGCAGCTTTTCCTTGCCGGTGAAAGCCACGCCGTAGATGCGTTGCAGCATGGCGCGGCTGCTGTCGCCGCGCCAATAGGCACCTGCGATGGACATCAGTTTGAACGCATCGCCCGGCACTTGGCCGGTGTGCTGCAGGTGTGGGCCACGGCAAAGGTCTTGCCAATCGCCATGCCAATACATCCGCAGCGGCTCGTCGCCGGGGATCGCGTTGATCAACTCGACTTTATAGGGCTCGTTCAAGTCTTCGTAATGCTTGATCGCGCGCGCGCGGTCCCAGACCTCGGTGCGGACGGGGTCGCGTTTGTTGATGATCTCTTTCATCTTCTTTTCGATCGCGCCGAGGTCTTCGGGGGTGAAGGGCTCTTTGCGGTCAAAGTCGTAATACCAGCCATCCTTAATCACCGGGCCGATGGTGACCTTGGTGTCGGGCCAGATTTCCTGCACGGCGCGGGCCATGATATGCGCAAGGTCGTGGCGCACCAACTCATTGGCCTGTTCCTCGTCGGCCATGGTGTGGATCGCGATGCTGGCGTCGGCTTCGATCGGCCAAGCCAGATCGTAATGTGCGCCGTTGACGGTGGCGCTGATGGCCTTTTTGCCCAGCGATTTAGAGATGTCGGCGGCCACTTCGCCAGCGGTGATACCGGCGTCATATTGGCGGCTATTGCCATCGGGAAGGGTGAGGGAGATTTGGGCCATCTTGGGCGCTCCTCGTCGGTTTGGCGCCTACGAGACGCCCGGTTGCGGGTTATGTGTTGGGCCTGTGTGGCGGGGCGGGGGCAGCTTGTCAATGCTGGCACGAGGGCGCGCTGAAAAGTTGCGCGATGCGGGCGGCGCGCTATGTCAGGCGGGCAACAATGAGGACCGGCCAGATGCAAGACGACACGGCGCAGCGCGCTTTTGAGACGATTTCGGGGGCAGATGACCCGGCACCGGGGTTGGACGACAGCGCACAGCAGGCCGAGGCGCTCAATGGGCTGCGCCATATCGTGTCGCTGTCGATGACCAAGGTCGCGGACGGGTTAATCGACCCAAAGCTGGTGTTGGCTTGGCTGCTGAGCGCCCTTGGCGCGCCTGCGATTTTCGCGGGTGCCCTGGTGCCGATCCGCGAGGCCGGGTCGCTGTTGCCGCAGATCGCGCTGGCAGGAGTGGTCGAACGGATGGCGCGGCGCAAATGGGCGTGGGTCGTGGGCTCGGTCGGGCAGGGGGTGGCGGCGGCGTTGATCGTGCTTGCAGCGCTCAGTCTTGAGGGGGCCGCAGCGGGCTATGCGGTTTGCGCGGCCTTGGCGCTGCTGGCTGTGTGCCGAGCTGCCTGTTCGGTCTCGTTTAAGGACATCCTTGGCAAGACCGTGGGAAAGACGCGGCGCGGATCGGTGACCGGTCTGGCGGGGTCTGCCTCCTCGGTCGGAGTGGTGATCTTTGCGGGGCTGCTGATGTCTGGCCTGTTTCAGAGCCGGGGCGTCGTCGTCGCGGCAATCGCGCTGGCGGCGGCCCTATGGATCGGCGCGGCGCTGTTGTTCTCGACAATCATGGAAACGCCGAGCGAGACCGAAGAGGCCGATGGCGTGGATTTCAAGCTGCTGCGCGGCAACCGCGATCTGTGGCTTTTCATTCTGGTGCGCGGGCTCTTGGTCTCTACCGCGCTGGCGCCGCCCTATTTGGTGGTGCTCGCGGGCTCATCAGAGAGCGGGCAGTTGGGCCAACTGGGCGCTTTGGTTTTGGCCTCGGCACTGGCGTCTTTGGTCAGTTCCTACGTCTGGGGGCGGCTGTCGGATTTATCGAGCCGCCGGGTGCTGATGCTGACAGGAATCGTGGGCGCGGTGGCGATCGCGCTGGCGGTGCTGCTGTGGTTTCTTGGCATGGCGCAGGCGGTCTGGGCGATGCCTGCCGTGCTCTTTATCCTGATGATTGCCTATCACGGAGTGCGGCAGGGACGGTCGACCTATCTGGTTGATATGGCACCCAAAGACAGCCGCGCGGCCTATGCTGCCGTTAGTAATACGGTGATCGGGGTTCTGTTGCTGCTGGCGGGGGTGCTGGGCGGTGGGGCCGCGTTGATCGGGCCGCAGGCGACGCTGATGTTGTTCGCTGCGATGGCCGTTGCAGCGGCGGTTCTCGCCCATTGGCTGCCCGAGGTGGAGCATCTGGCTGAGGACTGACTTGCCCTCAACCGCGCCGATGCCCATGATTGCGCCAAAGACGGAGGCAGCATGTCAGACAGCAAATTCATCGACACCCCAGAAGGGCGGCGCATCGCCTATCACAAGACCGAAGGGGCGGGGCCCTGCGTTGTTTTCCTCGGCGGGCTGAAGTCCGACATGATGGGGACCAAGGCGGTCTATCTCGAAGACTGGGCGCGGGCCGAGGGGCGTGCGTTTCTGCGGTTCGACTATTCGGGCCACGGTGAATCCTCAGGCAACTTTGCTGAAGGCTGCATCGGCGATTGGCACGAAGACACGCTGGCCGCTGTGGGCGCGTTGACGGAGGGGCCGCTGGTCGTCGTGGGGTCGTCTATGGGCGGCTGGCAGGCGCTGTTGCTGGCCCGGCAGCGGCCTGAGCGTATTGCCGGGCTGGTGGGCATCGCGGCTGCACCTGACTTTACCGAAGACGGCTATTGGGCAAATTTCACCGAAGCGCAGAAACAGACACTGGCGGAGGTTGGGCAGGTCGAATTGCCGTCGGACTATATGGAGCCCTATGTCATCACCCGACGCATGATTGAAGATGGACGCAATCGGCTGGTGCTGCGTGACCCTCTGACACTGCCGTTTCCCGTGCGACTGCTACAAGGTACCGCAGATACCGCCGTCAGCACGGCAACGGCCGTTCGGTTGTTAGAGCATGCCCAAAGCCCCGATATGCACCTGACATTGGTCAAAGACGCCGACCACCGCTTTTCAGATACGCATTGTCTGGCGTTGATTGTGCAGGCGATCAAAGAGGTGTCGGCCCAATAAGGTCGAACGCGGTATGCGTGGGCGGGCATGGAACCGCCGATGCACCCTGCGCCCCGATGCCACCCCAAAATACCCATGCTATGAGGCAGCCAAACCCAAGGGGAACGGCATGAAACCACGTCATTTCAACTGCATAACTGACCGGGGAGCCGGGCATGGCTGAGCCGCTCGTTCTATTGCCCGGTATGATGTGTGACGCCCGTGCATTTGCCCCGCAGATCGAGGCGCTTTCGCCCCGATCGACGGTAGTGCTGGCCCCGATCACCCAAGGGGAACGGATAGAAGAGATCGCCTCAGGTCTTTTGGATCAACTGCCGCAGCGTTTCGCGTTGGTGGGGCAGGGAATGGGCGGCGTTGTGGCGCTGGAACTGCTGCGCCGGGCCCCCGATCGCATCAGCCGCATCGCCTTGCTGGCCACTCATGTATTGGCCGAACTTCCGGCGATTGCAGCCGACCGTGAGCCGCAGATCGTTATGGCACAGTCAGGCAAACTGCGAGAGGCGATGCAGTCGCGTATGGCGTCGGGCTTTCTTGCGCCCGGCGTTGGGCGTGCCGAAGTGCTGACACGTGCGATGGAAATGGCCGAGACGCTGGGCGGCGATGTTTTTGTGCGCCAATCCCGTGCGCTACAACGCCGCCGAGACCAACAAGCAGTGCTGCGCAAATGCAGAGTGCCAGCGCTGGTGCTTTGCGGCGAACATGACGCGCTTTGCCCGGTTAAACGTCATGCTTTCATGGCCGAAATGATCCCTTATGCCAAGCTAACAGTGCTGGAGGATGCAGGCCATATGCCCAGTCTTGAGCAACCAGAGGCCACAACCGCCGCGCTGCGCGACTGGATGCAGCAACCTCTGGCGCTGTAATGGGGCAGCGGATTAGGCCGCTGCTGGTTTTGTTGGCGCTTTCGACTTGTTGCGCTCAGCCTTCTCGGGCCTTTTTGCTTGGGGCTTTTGCCGCTCAGGCGTGCCATTGTTGGCATCGATAAAGTCCAGCACCAAGGGCCGGATGTTGTTGCGCCAGCTCTTGCCCGCGAAAATCCCGTAGTGGCCCGCGCCTTCTTCGAGATGGCTCGCCTTTTTGGAATCTGGCAGGCCGGTCAGCAGATCAAGGGCCGCAATGCACTGGCCGGGGGCCGAGATGTCATCCTTGCTGCCCTCAACCGTTTTGACCGCGACAGTTGTGATCTTTCCAATATCGACCTGACGGCCCGCCACGGTAAAGACATTCCGCGCGATCTCACGTTCCTTAAACACGCGCTGCACGGTCGACAGATAAAACTCCGCCGGCATGTCCATCACGGCGAGGTATTCGTCGTAGAACTTGTTGTGTTTATCATGCTCATGCGCCGCTTTTTGCGCCACGCGGGTGATCTGATTGGTGAACGCATCGCGGTGGGTGTCATTGTTCATCGAGATGAAAGACGCCAGTTGCAACAGCCCCGGATAAACCTTGCGGCCCACGCCCGCATATTTGAACCCGACCTGCTGAATCATCATCTGCTCAAGCTGGCCCATGGTCACGCTGTGGCCAAAGTCGGTCACATCGGTGGGTTTGGCATCGGGGTCAATCGGACCGCCGATCAATGTCAGCGTGCGCGGCTGTGCTTCGGGCGCTTCCTCGGCCAGATAGGCGGTGGCGGCGAGGGTCAAAGGCGCAGGCTGGCAGACCGCGATCACATGGGTGTCGGGGCCAAGGTGATGCATGAAATCAACGAGGTAGAGCGTATAATCCTCGATGTCGAACTTGCCCGCACTAACTGGAATATCGCGCGCGTTATGCCAGTCTGTCACATAGACGTCGCAATCAGGCAGCAAGGAGATCACGGTGGACCGAAGGAGCGTAGCATAATGACCCGACATCGGCGCGACCAAAAGAACCTTGCGGCCCGTCTCTTCGCGGCCCTGCACAGTAAACTTCAGCAGATCGCCAAAGGCGCGCTCCATCACGGGCTCGATGCTGACCAGACAGTCTTGGCCCTTGGCGCCGACCACCGGGGGAATGTTCCAATCGGGCTTCACCACCATGCGGGCAAAGCTCCGTTCCGTCACCTCGCCCCATGCCGCCAACCATTCCATCGCAGGGTTTGGAAACAGAGAGAAAGCCGGGTAGGATGCCATGGCGAGGGCAGAGGCGCCGAGCCATTGATTGGTGTTCCGGATGGACTCCATCATGTCGTAGGTGGCCATGTAGCGCATGTGGGGGCTCCTTTATGCTGCACCTGCGAAGATAGGAGGTAAGGGTTAAGATGACAACAGAATCCGAAAGTTCAGACCCATCGGCACCCGCAGCACTGTCGCGGATGGCCCAAAACCTTAAGAAAGTTGAGGCGTTAACCGAACGTCTGACCCGCGTGATGGCCTCTCGCGAGGGGCACCAGCCCGCACTGGACGCGCCTAATCAACAGCTTTTTGCGAAGGCCGCGCAGTCCTATTGGGCCGAAGCGATGACCAATCCGGCACGTTTGATGGAGCATCAAATGGGCTATTGGACCAAATCGGTCACCCATTTCGTCGAGGCGCAGCAGGCGCTCGCCAGCGGTGCGGTGGCCCCAGTGGCGGATGACAGCGTGCCCGACAAACGCTTTGCCAATCCGCTTTGGCAGACCCATCCCTATTTCAGCTTTATCAAACAGCAGTATCTGATCAACGCCGAGGCGCTGCGCCAAGCCGTCGAAGACGCCCAAGACATGGATCCTGCGGAAAAGAAACGGCTGGTCTATTTCAGCCAGCAGATCATCGCGATGATGTCGCCGACCAATTTCCTTGCCACCAACCCTGACGTGTTGGAGCGCGCGGTTGAGACCGAGGGCGAAAGCCTTGTGAAGGGGCTTGAGAATTTGATCGCTGATCTAGAGGCGAACAACGGCGAGTTGGTCGTGAAACTCGCCGATGATAGCGCGTTTGAGTTGGGCCGTAACATCGCCACCACGCCGGGCAAGGTGGTGTTTCGCAACCGCATGTTCGAGTTGATCCAATACACGCCCAGCACCGAAGAGGTGCACAAAACCCCGCTACTGATCTTCCCGCCTTGGATCAACAAATTCTACATCCTCGACCTCAAGGCCCAAAACAGCCTTGTGAAATGGTTGGTCGATCAGGGCTATACGCTTTTTGTGGTGTCGTGGGTCAACCCCGATGCCAGCTATGCGCAGATCGGGATGGAAGATTACGTCGAAGAGGGCTACCTTACTGCCATAGAAGAGGTGAAGGCGATCACCGAAGAAAAGCGCGTGAATGTCGTTGGCTATTGTATTGCCGGGACCACGCTCGCTCTGACCCTGTCGCTCCTGAAGAAGCGCGGCGACCCGTCAGTCAAATCGGCGACCTTCTTTACTGCGCTTACTGATTTTTCGGATCAGGGGGAGTTTCAGCCCTTCCTTACCAATGACTTTATCGACGGGATCGAGGCCGAGACGGCGGATAAGGGCATTCTACCATCGGTGGTCATGGCGCGCACCTTTTCCTTCTTACGCTCGAATGATCTGGTCTACGGCCCCGCCGTGCGCAGCTATATGATGGGAGAAACCCCTCCGGCCTTTGATCTGCTCTACTGGAACGGGGACGGGGCCAACCTGCCGGGGCAGATGGCGATGCAATATCTGCGCGGGTTGTGTCAGCGTAATGAATTGGCCGAGGGCGGTTTCAAACTGCTGGGAGAGCGGCTCACGCTGGATGATATCGACGTACCGCTTTGCGCGATTGCCTGTGAAACCGACCATATCGCGCCGTGGAAAGATTGCTATCGCGGAGTGCAGCGGATGGGGTCCGAGGACAAAACCTTTATCATGGCGCAGTCCGGCCATATCGCGGGGATCGTGAACCCACCCAGCCGCAACAAATACGGCCACTATGTTAACGGCGATCTGGGGCAGGACTTTGCGGCATGGCGCGAGGCGGCAAAGTTCCACGAAGGCTCTTGGTGGCCACGTTGGGGCAAGTGGCTGGCCAAACGCGCAGGCAAGATGATTCCCGCGCGTTTCCCGGGAGACGGCGGGCGTGAAACCCTTGCCGATGCGCCGGGTGATTATGTGGCCCGCAAGGCAAACGATTGATTACGTAACGTAATCTGGCAGCGCTCGATTGCTAATGCTGCAATGCAGAAAAAACTTGAAATGCTGCGCTGCGGCATCTATGTAGGGGTCAGACGCGAATTGAGTGGGCCTTCTCCCGCTCCCCTGCAAATGCAGTTTAAAAGGATAGAGCAATGACCAATACACCTGATATGACCGCGATGTTCAAAGACGTTCTGGGCGCTTTCCCTATGGATAACTCCGCCATGAAAGACGCGTTCAAGAACACAGCAACTCTTAACGAGAAACTGTCCGGCGTTGCGTTTGAGGCGGCCGACAAATCCGCTGACATCTCCACCGCTTGGACCAAAGACACGCTGACCCGCCTGACCGCGATGACCGCAGCGAAGACCGAGCCGACAGACTACGCCAAAGCGATGACCGAGTTTGCATCCGCTTCCGCCGAAGCCGCAGCCGAGCATATGGCCGCCTTTGCCGAAGTTGCGAAGAAAGTTCAGATGGAAACTGTTGAGCTGATGATGTCGGCTGGCAAAGACCTGCAGAACGAAGCGACTGCAACAGCGACTAAGACAGCTGAAAAAGTTCAGACCGCAGCGCAGAAACCTGCCACGAAGTAAGCCGTTTGGCGGTCCTGCCGCGACGCATAGAGATAGAAAAGGGGCGGGCCTTGCCGGGTCTGCCCCTTTTGTTATGCGCCCTTTCTATTTGCCGATCCCTGTCCTAAGCTGCAATGCAGCACCACTGGCCGGGAGGAATATCATGGCGGAGAAACCAAAGCCCTTGCTGATAAAGCGCTATGCCAGCCGCAGGCTCTACAACACCGAGACCAGCGATTATGTCACATTAGAAGACATCGCCGGTTTCATCCGTGATGGCCGGGAAGTTCAGATTGTCGACCTGAAATCTGGTGATGACCTGACCCGGCAGTATCTATTGCAGATCATCGCTGAACACGAAAGTCGCGGCGAAGCCGTCTTGCCTGTCGATGTGCTGACCGATCTGGTCCGCAGCTATATGTCGGGCAATGTTTCGGTTGTGCCGCAGTTCTTGCAAGCCTCTTTCGACATGCTGCGCGATGGGCAAAGCAAGGTTGTCGAAAACATGAGTGCGATGAACCCAATGGCCAAGATGCCCGGCATGGAGGCGATGCAGGCGCAGCAAGAAGCCTTCATGAAAGCAATGACCGGCGGCTGGGCCAAATCCACCGCCCCAGAGCCGCCGAACCAACAGGCGGAACAGGGCGATGATCTGGATGCGATCAAAAAGCAGTTGGCGGAGTTGCAGGATAAATTGTCAAAGATGAACTGAATTTGCCATCAGTGAGATTGATATGAGGGAGCCCATGTGCTCCCTCATTTTCGTTTAGGGCTTACGCCGCCCGCGCGTCGGCGACATCAGCCAATGCCCTAAGGATCACATTCGCCACCGCATCGATCTCAGTTAGGGTCAATTGCACCGGCAGGCGCACATCACATGCACGCATTAACATGGCACGTGTGCGGGGAAGGTCGGGTAGGTCTTCGATGAATTGCCAGTTCCAGAAGGCGCGGGCGTTGTCGGTGCTCTGGCCAAAGACCTGTACTTTGACGCCTGCCGTCTCTGCCGTTTCAGCAAAGGCACGGACCTTTGCGTCGGAAAGGCCGACCAGATTGAATTGGATCGAATCCGGGGCGCGCGTCTCTCCGGGGAGGGGGCTGGGCACGTCGATCAGGGGCGAGGCCGCCAGCCGGGCGGCCATGTGATCGTGGTTGCGTAAACCGTCAGCCACGCGGCGCAGCAGATGCGGCAGCTGCGGGCGAATAATCGCGGCCGAGAGGTTCGACATGCGCAAATTGTAAAGCGGCAGCCGGTTCTGCCACTTGGCAAAGCTGTCCTGTAGGGCGGCATGTTTCTTCCAGTTATGCTCATAAGCGCCCGACATGATGATGGCCCGCGCCACCAGATCGGCGTCATCGGTGATCAGGATGCCGCCTTCGCCCGCATTGATCATCTTGTAGGACTGGAAGGAAAAACAGCCGACCTTGCCAATGGTCCCGATCTTCCGTCCCCGCCAGAGCGTGCCCAGCGAGTGGGCGGCGTCTTCGATCACCGGCACGCCAGCGGCCTCGCAAAGCCCCATGATCGCATCCATATCCGAGGTATGCCCCCGCATATGGCTGATGATCACGGCCTGAACGCTCGGCAGTTTGGCGGCGAAATCCTCCAAATCGACGCGGTAATTCTCGCCCACTTCACAAAGCACCGGTTTGCAGCCTGCGTGGATCACCGCAGAGGGCACGGCGGCGAAAGTAAACCCGGGGATCAGCACCGACGCCTCTTTCGGCAGGTCCAAGGCGAGCAAGGACAGAAACAGCGCGGCAGAGCATGAAGAAACGGCCAGCGCATATTTGCTGCCCATCATCCGCGCGAATTCGACCTCAAGCAGGGAAACAGGCGCGTCCTTGGCAGCGGTGTAGCGAAAAAGATCGCCACTTTGCAAAAGCTCCGCAATGGCGGCCTCCGCTTCGGCAGGGATCGGTTCGGCGCGGTGCATGTCGGGCAAAGTCATATTTCAAAATCCTGAATAATGATTTCCAGAATAGTAAAACAATCCACCGCGCAAACCAAGGGGGATGCCCCACAACTGGTCACCCCCTCTTTCTCTTCATCCTTTCTCCAATACCCGCGGGTGAATCGCGCCCCCGGCGCGATGGGGGCAGGGCCCCCACATCTCCCCGGCCAGCTCCAAACCGCACTCGCCTGCGATAGGCCTAAAGCCTAAATTAAAGCCCGAGCCGATCCCGCGTCGCGTACCAAAGCATGGCTAGCACCAGAAGCGGGCTGCGCAGCGACGCGCCGCCGGGGAAAGCCTGCGTCGGGATCGCGGCCATCGTGTCGAACCCATCGGCATTGCCTTCGATCGCCTTGGCCATCAGATAGCCCGCGTGGGTCGCCGTACCGACGCCGTGGCCAGAGTAGCCCGAGGCCGAGAGGATATTGGGCGCAAGCCGCGCGACATAGGGCAGGCGTTTCATGGTAATGCCAAGGGTGCCGCCCCAAGCATAGTCAATCTTCACATCCTTCAATTGCGGAAAGACCTGCGACATCGGTTTGCGCACCTTGGCGGCGATGTCTTGCGGAAAGCGGTAGCCATAGCTTTCGCCGCCACCAAAAAGCAGCCGACCGTCATTCGACAGGCGGAAGTAGTTCACGACAAATCGGCTGTCGGCCACGGCCACATCACGCGGCAGCACGTCTTTCACCCGGTCTCCCAAGGGTTCTGTTGCGGCAATGAAGTTGTTGATCGGCATGACCCTAGCCGCCACTTCACCATTCAAATTGCCCAGATAGCCATTGCAGGCCAGCACCACATGGTCGGCAGAGACGCTGCCGGTGGCGGTCTGCACGATGGCTTTGCTGCCTTCGACGATATTCTCGGCCGGACTCGTCTCATGGATACGCACGCCTGCCGCTGCGGCGGCGCGGGCGAGGCCAAGCGCGTAGTTCAGCGGATGTAGATGCGCCGCACCCATGTCGAGCACGCCGCCCTTGTAGTCGGGCGAGGGGCAAACCGATTGCAGCGCGGCGTGATCCAACACCTCAATCTCATCATAACCATAGTGCTTTTGCAGATGTTCCGCATAGTCATGTAGATGCCGCACATCAGAGGTGGTTGATCCGGTCCATGCCACGCCGGGTTTCAGGTGGCAGTCGATCTCATGTTTTGCGATCAGTGATTTGACGAGGTTTTTGGCCTCTTGTCCCATCTCCCAGAGCTTGCTGGCATGCTCTTGGCCCAGCATCCTTTCCAGACCGTCCTGCTCAACACGTTGGCCCGACCCCAACTGCCCCCCGTTGCGGCCTGAGGCGCCAAAACCTACGCGCTGCGCATCCAAGAGCACCACGTTATAGCCCGCCTCGGCCAGATGCAGCGCAGCCGATAGGCCGGTATAGCCCGCGCCAACGACACAGACATCGGCCTTCGTATCGCCCTGAAGCGGCGGGTAGGCCGCGTGTTTCGTGGCGGTGGCGGCATACCAGCTGGTGGGATACTGGCCGGGCGTGTCGTTGGCGTAGAGCAGGTTCATCGGGGCTCCGGCGTTAGACGTTCATCAGCAGATGTTCACGTTCCCAAGGCGAGATGACCTGAAGGAACTCCTCATATTCCGCCCGTTTCACGATGGAATAGACGCGGGCGAACTCCGGACCCAAAGCCTCGTGCAACTCTGTGGCTTCCTCAAACAGATCAAGCGCTTGGCCCAGAACTTGGGGGATGTCCCCTTCGCCGACATAGGCGTCGCCCTTGAATTCGGGCAGCGGATCTTTTTGCTGGATCAGGCCCAGATAGCCGCAGGCGAGGCTGGCGGCGATGCCGAGGTAGGGGTTGCAATCCATCCCCGCGAGACGGTTCTCAACCCGGCGCGATTTTGGCCCCGAGAGCGGCACGCGGATGCCTGTGGTCCGGTTGTCGCGGCCCCACTCAAGGTTGATCGGCGCGGCGTGGTCTTTGACGTAGCGGCGGTAGGAGTTGACGTAGGGCGCGATCACGGCCAGCGCCGAGGGCATGTGGTTTTGCAGCCCGGCAATGAAATGCTGGAAGGGTGCAGTCTCTTCCCCATCGGCGTCGACAAAGATGTTTTCGCCGGTTTTCACGTCCAGCACCGAATGGTGGATGTGCATCGCGCTGCCCGGCTCATCGGCGATGGGTTTGGCCATGAAGGTGGCATAGCACTCGTGCCGCATCGCCGCTTCGCGGATCAGCCGTTTGAAATAGAAGACCTCATCGGCGAGCCGCACCGGATCGCCGTGTTGGAGGTTGATCTCAAGTTGGCCAGCGCCGCCTTCCTGGGTGATGCCGTCGATCTCAAAACCCTGCGCCTCGGCGAAGTCATAGATGTCGTCGATGACGGGGCCGAACTCATCCACGGCGGTCATCGAATAGGCCTGCCGCGCCGCTGCGGGCCGGCCCGAGCGGCCCATCATCGGTTGAATTTCCTTGGCCGGATCGATGTTGCGCGCCACAAGGAAGAATTCCATCTCAGGGGCCACCACAGGCTCCCACCCCTTGTCGCGGTAGAGTTGCACCACGCGCTTCAGGACGTTGCGCGGCGAATAGGGCACTGGCTCATTGTTGCGGTCGAAAGCGTCGTGGATCACCTGAAGCGTCCAGTCGCCGGTCCATGGGGCGGCGGTGGCCGTGTCCATATCCGGGCGCAGAATCATGTCTTTTTCGATAAACCCGTCATCGCCCGCCGCTTCGCCCCATTCGCCGGTGATGGTCTGGTAAAAGATACTGTCGGGTAGGTGGAAGTAATCCTGCCGCGCGAATTTCGATGCCGGGACGGCCTTGCCGCGGGCAATGCCGGGCAGGTCGGGGATAATACATTCCACTTCGTCCAGACGCCGGCCCTCAAGATAGGCGCGCGCCGCTTCGGGTAGTGCTTCTGTCCAATCCTCGGCCATCAGGCCCTCTCTTTCCTGTTGTCTTTAAAGAATGCGGCCATTTGGTCCGCGATTTTTTGGTTATCGATGGGGCCACCAAGCGCGGCGGTGGCCTGTTCAAGCTGGTGGTCTGGCACCACGCCCTTGCCACGGGTCTTGATCAGACCGTCAATGAAGTCATGCCCGAATTCGGGGTGCGGCTGAACCGTCCAGATGCGGTTGTCATAGGCCAGCGCGGCATAGGGGCAGAAATCAGACGAGGCGACGACCTTCGCACCCTCGGGCAGTTCGACAACCTGATCTTGATGCCATGCGTTGAGCGCCAGCTTGTCTCCGTCCATGTCGTATTCCGTGCGGCCAATCGACCAGCCGCCAGTGAACTTTTCAACCTTGCCACCCAGTGCTTGGGCAATGATCTGATGGCCAAAGCAAACGCCAATCATCGGGCGCCCATCGGCATAGGTCTCGCGGATGAAATCCTCCAACGGGGGGATCCAGTCGTGATCCTCGTAAGCGCCGTGTTTCGAGCCGGTGATGAGCCAGCCATCGGCCTCACTCACCCCTTCGGGGAGGATGCCATCGACGACCGACCAGATTTGAAAGTCAAAGTCGTGACCGTCCAGCAGCTTGGTGAACATTTCGCCATAGTCCCCAAGCTCTTTTCGGAAGTCATCGGGGGAATGGCCGGTTTGCAGAATGCCGATTTTCATGTGTCACCTGTTACACAGTGTCGAGATAGATCTCGACCTGTTCCTCTGGGGTCAATTCCTGCATGTAATGCAATTCTTGGCGTTTCGTCAGCACGAAGTTGCGGACCATCTCGGGGGCAAAAATACGCGCGACATGGGGGCAGCCCTCAAACAGGTCGATCGCGGTTTTCCAGTCGCTGGGCATGCGCGGCAGATCGGCGGCATAAGCATTGCCGGTGATCGGAGCGGGCGGTTCTGCCGCGTCTTCGATCCCGTTAAACGCCGCGCCCAGAACGGCAGCCAGCATCAGATAGGGGTTCACGTCGCCCCCCGACACACGGTGTTCGATCCGCCGCGCCTTGTGGCTGCCTGAAGGAATGCGGATCGCTGCGGTGCGGTTCTCATAGGCCCAGCACACCCCGGTGGGCGCATGGGATTCCGGCACCATCCGGTCAAAGCTGTTGGCATGAGGGCAAAAGACCAGCGCCGAGCCTCGCATCGCGCTCATGCAGCCCGCCACGGCATGGCG
This sequence comes from Sulfitobacter sp. SH24, assembly GCF_965641895.1. Taxonomy (NCBI): domain Bacteria; kingdom Pseudomonadati; phylum Pseudomonadota; class Alphaproteobacteria; order Rhodobacterales; family Roseobacteraceae; genus Sulfitobacter; species Sulfitobacter sp. SH24. The sequence goes on along the minus strand of NZ_OZ282575.1, from coordinate 2,468,660 downwards.
CAGCGTATCGGTCCCCTTCGGCCCGCCATCGTCAAAGATGTTGTCACCATTTTCATCCAGCACCGAGAAATGCGTGTGCAGACCGGAGCCGGAGTAATCCTCGTAAGGTTTCGCCATAAAGCTTGCGGCAAAGCCGTGCCGCCGGGCCAGCCCTTTGACCAGCATCTTGAACAACCACGCATCATCCGCGGCGCGCAGGGCGTCGTCGCAATGCATCAGGTTGATCTCGAACTGGCCCAGACCTGCCTCGGAAATGGCGGTGTCGGCGGGGATGTCCATCTCTTCGCAGGCGTCATAGAGATCGGTGAAGAACAGATCGAACTGATCGAGCGCGCGGATCGACATGGTCTCAGCCGCCTTGCGCCTCTTGCCAGAGCGCGGCGAGATCGGCACCTGAAGGTTGCGGCCCGAATCGTCGATCAGGAAGAACTCTAGCTCAACGGCGCAAACCGGCGTCAGCCCGCGCGCCTTGTAACGGTCCAGCACCGCGCGCAGCGCATGGCGCGGATCGCCGGGGTAGGGGCGGCCATCTTCGCGGAACATCCAGATCGGCAGCAGGGCCGAGGGCGCGTCGAGCCATGGCATTGGCATAAAGCCCCGCTCGGTAGGTTTCAGCACGCCATCCGCATCGCCGCTCTCGAATACCAGCGGGCTGTCGTCGATATCCTCGCCCCAGATGTCGAGGTTCAGCACCGACACCGGAAAGCGGGTGCCTTCGGTCGTGACCTTATCGGCAAAGCGCGAGGGAATGCGCTTGCCCCGCGCTTGGCCATTAAGGTCAGCGGCGGCCACACGGATGGTGCGGACTTGGGGGTTTTTACGAAGCCAGTTGTTCATACGTCACCTGCAAGGGCGGTGGGCATGTCACAGAGCGGTTCGCCCGAGGGCAAAAGCGGTCGGCGCCCACGCGCCGCGTAATTTGATCAAATAATGGATACTACCGGATCAAATTGGGACGCAAGCGAATTTTACGGCGTTGGGCCTGTGGAAGGTGCCGGTTGAGGCGGGAATTGATCAAACCGAAGACGCCAATGATGCAGAGCGTCAGAAGGATGAAATAACCGGCAAGAATGGGATAGGGGACGAAGGGGTTGAAGGTTTTGTCGGCAAAATAGCTGGCGTAATAGAGCGCGTCACCACGCTGCTGCCATGCCGGGAAACCGCTGAAAAACACCAGTGTCGTGGCGTGAAACAGGAAAATCGCCTCATTCGTATAGGCGGGCCAAGCGAGCCGCAGCGAGGTGGGCCAGATCACCCGGCGAAAGCGCGACCAACCGGACAGACCATAGGCATCCGCGGCCTCCACATCGCCCTTGGGGATGGATTGCAGCGCGCCGTAAAAGATTTCGCCCGAATAGGCGGCAGTGTTGAGAAAGAGCACGATCAGCGCCCCGAGCCATGCTGCGGTGAAGGGGGCGAAGAAGGCGTATTCGGACTTCAGCGTCAGAAACAGGAAGTAGCCAAAGAAGAACTGGATAAAGAGCGGCGAGCCCCGAAAGATGAAGATGAACCACTCCGCTGGTTTGCGAAACCACGGGTTCGGACTGGCCTTGCCGACGCCAAGCGCTGTGGCAAAGAAGAAGCCGGTCAGCAGGGCGATAACGCCAAAGTAGATGTTCCAGAGCATACCCGAGCCGATCAGCGTGAACTGTTCGCAGAGCGTGAAGTTCTCGCGCGGAAGCAGCCGTTCGCCGATGCCGAGCGAGCGTAGGCCATAGTCTTGGATGGTCTGTAGACAGCTCATGCGCCGGCCCTCCGCTGTGCTTCGCCGCCCGTGGTGGCTTGGCCGCGTGTCAGTCGTTTCATCAGTCGGTCCAAGGCGATTTCGGAGATGCGGGTGAAGAGCAGGTAAAACACCAGAAGCGCGAGGAAATACCACATGCGCCAGTCGGGGTGCGGGTAATCGGTGAAGCGCGGGGTTTTTGTGCCGCCCAGTTCTCGTGCCCAGTAGACGATATCTTCGACGCCCAAAAGGAACAGCAACGGCGTGGCCTTGATCAGCACCATCCAAAGGTTGCTAAGGCCGGGCAGGGCATAGACCCACATTTGCGGCACCAGCACGCGCCAGAAGGTCTGGCGGTGGCTCATGCCATAGGCCTCTGCTGTCTCTAGCTGGGCGCGGGGCACGGCGCGCATGGCACCAAAAAGCACATTGGCCGCGAAAGCCCCGAAAACAATGGCAAAGGTAAAGACCGCGAGGCTGAAGCCATAGGTCTCATGTACCCATTGCGCGGCATTGCCGAGGGGCATTTTGGCCGCTTGGCAGACCACGAAGTCATTGCCTTGGCGGACCGGCATGTCCCAGTCGGAACAGAGCGCCTTGTGACGCAGGTATTCGATGCCCTGATCCAAGGCGATAACGAAAAACAGAAAGAAGGCGATATCCGGCACACCGCGCACCAGCGCGATATAGCCCTTGCCGACCCAGCTGAGCGGCGCAAACCGCGCGCGCGCCATCATGGCTCCGCCAAAGCCGAAGGCCAGCGCCACGGGCGCGGTCACGGCAAGCAGCATCAAGACCTTGAGGAAGGACATGTAGAACGACATATGGACGCCGGTTGTCAGATAACAGGCGGTCCAGAACCAGTCGTCCAGGATCGATGGGTCAGTGCAGAAAGAAAACATGGGCCCCCATGGGCTGATCCGCGCGAGGGTGCCGCGCAGGGAAGGTCAGGCGCGCCGCGAGGGGCGCGCCTGAGGTTGGATCACTCGTAGGTGGTGGTGTCGTCGCCGAACCACTTTTTGAGCATCTCGTTTAGCGAGCCGTCTTCTTTCATCTCGGTGATGACAGCGTCGAATGTGTCGCGCAGTTCGGTGTCGGACTGGCGCAGACCCATGCCGATGCCACCGCCGAGCGGCACATCGTCGCCCACGAACATCAGCTCACCGCCGGATTCCTCGACGATTGGCACGAGGTAGTCTTTGTCGGCGAAGACTGCATCCGCTTCGCCATTGCGCACGGCGGCAACGGTCTCTTCGGGTGTCGCGAATTCGATCAGCGTGGCACCGCTTTCAGCGACATAACCCGCCTGAATGGTCGCGGTCTGGCCGGCAACAACGCCGCCTTCAAGGTCGGCTTCTTCGGAAGCTGCGACATAGGCCGAGGCGGTGGGCGGATAATAGTTCTGCGTGAAGGCGATAACTTCCTTACGCTCGTCGGTGATGCTCATGCCCGCCATGATGGTGTCATAGTTGCTCGACACGAGGTTGGGGATGATGCTGTCCCAGTCGTTCTTAACCCATTCGCAGGTCAGCTCGGCGCGTTTGCACAGCTCGTCGCCAAGTTCACGCTCGAACCCATCAACTTCGCCAGCGTCGTTGATGAAGTTGTAGGGGGGGTAGGCGCCCTCGGTGCCCATGCGGATGGTTTTGCCATGGGCTTCGGCCATCGCGAAACCAGCAGTCATGCTGAGCGCGACGCTTGCCAGTAGGATCTTTTTCATTTGGTAACTCCCTTTGGTTCTTGTTTACGCAGGCTGGGTTGCCGAAAGGAACCCACGCAGACGTTCCGATTTGGGCGCGCCGAAGACCTCTTCGGGCGTCCCTTGTTCTTCGATCAGGCCTTGGTGCAGGAACACGACATGGTCGCTGACATCAGCGGCCAGTTTCATATCATGGGTCACGATCACCATCGTGCGCCCCTCTGCGGCGAGGTCTTTGATAACTTTAACAACTTCCTGCTCAAGCTCGGGGTCGAGCGCGCTGGTCGGTTCGTCAAAGAGCAGCGCCTCGGGCTCCATGCATAGTGCACGGGCGATGGCGGCACGCTGTTGCTGGCCGCCAGAAAGCTGGGCCGGGTAGGCCTCACATTTGTCGCCGATACCGACTTTTTCGAGGTAGCTGCGCGCGGCGCGCTCGACCTCGGCGCGCTCGCGACCCAGCACGGTCAGCGGCGCTTCCATGACGTTTTGCAGGATCGACATATGCGCCCAGAGATTGAACTGCTGGAACACCATCGACAGATTGGTACGAATGCGCAGCACCTGTTTGGCGTCCGCCGGGCAGCGCTGGTGGCCGTTGCCTTTCCAGCGCACCGGTTCGCCTTTGAAAATCACCTCGCCCTGTTGGCTGTCCTCCAACAGGTTGCAGCAGCGCAAAAGGGTGGATTTCCCAGAACCCGAAGAGCCGATCAGCGAAATGACATGGCCACGGGGGGCCGTCAGGTCGACCCCTTTGAGAACCTCCAGCGCGCCATAGGCTTTGTGAAGGTTCTTGATCTGGATAACCGGGGTATCTGTCGTCACGGAAACTGTCGCCAATCTGTCATTTCAGTGCGCTATAAAGCGACGAATCGACACAGATTGCAACGCAGACTTTCGCCTCTCTCGCCTCGCAGCGCCGATGATTACGCTAGGTCAACCTTCCTTAGCGACGCGCTGGCGGGCCATGGCGCTGTCGGTGTCGGTCACACCCAGAAGATTCGACACCAGCCGCAGCAGCGCGTCTTCTTCGTCCGAGCGGCTGCCGTCGGCCAGTACAACCTGCCAAAGCGCCTCGATGACGTCCAAACGACGTTCATAGGGGACGGCATCCTTGATCGCACGGGTAAAGCGCACGGTGTCGGGGGCTTGGGTCTCAAGCTCTTCGGCCTCTTTGCGCAGAGCGGTGGCATCGGCCTCGTTGAGGCCATAGCGCTCAGCCGCGATCCGGTCGATCAGACGCCGTTCGCTCATCGCGTAGTCATTGTCAGACCGGGCGATACGCACCAAAAGCGCGGTCAGCGCGAGGCGGGCGTCATTGTCGGCCAATGGGTCGGGCTCGGGCTGGGTCAGCCGCTTGAGAAAATCACCAAACATGTTTTGCGATATAGTCCTACTGCTGGCAAAGGCTAACGGGCCTTCGCGCGGGGTGAGAAAGGGGGGTCAGAGCGCATTCAGCGCATTGGCACGGGCGGCGGCCATGTCATCGTCCGAAAGGCCAAGCGCGGTTTCGATGGCGACAAGCTGAATTTCCTCATCATCGTTGCGCGCCCCATCCGACAGGGCCACCTGCCACATCGCCTCTCCCAGTGCTTTGCGGTCGGCGTAGTCGACCTCTTCGCGCAGGATACGGGTGAACTCAGGCGTGCCGGGCGCGTCACGTTCCAGAGCCTCGCAAGTGGCGCGCAGTTTCGCCGCCTCTATAGGTTTGAGCCCGAAGGTCCGCGCCAGAATGCGGTCGATCTGGCCAATTTCGGAGGCGCGGTAGTTGCGGTCGGCAAAGGCCACACGCACCAAAAGCGCGCCCAGTGCCAGTTGGGCATTGGGCTGCGGCAGTGGTTTCGGCTGTGCCTTGCGGCGGGGGAACAGTCGGTTCAGCATGAGGCTCACTTATTACAGGAAACAGGGTCGTCATAGAGGAAACTGCGCATCGGGAGCACTGGTTCCTGCAATGGTCCGCATGGATTTAGCCGTCATAGCCTTCGACGATCACCAAAGACCCGTCCGCCACGTTTAGGCGGATGTCTTTCGCGCGCTGGTAGCCGGGGCTTTCATAGCAGGCGACCGCGTCGGCATAGCTGTCGAATTCCAAGACAACAGTGCGAGCGCGCATCTGGCCTTCGCGGACCTGCTGGGTGCCGCCGCGCACGAGGAAACGCGCGCCGTAATCCGCGAATGGTTTGGCATTGGCGGCGCGGTATTTGTCATAAATTGCAACGTCGTGGATATCCATTGTGGCGATCCAATAGCCTTTTGGCATTTGTTAACTCTCCTGTTGGGTCAAAGTAGCGAAACGGGCGGTGAGGTTCTGCGCCTCAGTTTCCAGCCCGTAGGGGGGATTGATCACGAACATGCCCGACCCGACCATGCCATGACCGGGCCGCGCGGGCGGAAAGCGCACCTCGTGGCGCAGCGCATCGGGATGGCTAGCGGTGAGTGTGTCGAGCATCGGTACATGCGCGCGGTTGGTCAGGATCGGATACCACAGGGCGATGATCCCGACGTTCCACGCGCGGTTAAGCTTGGCGATCTGGCGCGGGATGGTCTCGTAATCGGTCTTGATCTCATAGGAGGGATCAATCAGCAGCATCCCCCGGCGCGGCGTGGGCGGGGTGAGGGCAAAGGCCATCTCGAACCCGTCGCTGAGGTGACATTTGGCCGGGTAGGGCGACATCGCCAGATCAAGCGCGCTGTGTTCTTGGGGGTGCAACTCGGCCAGATGGATGCGGTCATCGGGGCGCAGCAGCTTGGCGGCCAGCAGCGGTGAGCCGGGGTAGGCGCGGGGGCCGTGGGTCTCGCGCAGGTCTTCCAGAACCTGTCTGTAGGGGTGATCGGGGGCGAACCATTTGGCGACCTTGTCGATGCCTTGCCGCGCCTCGCCGGTCTTTTCCGCTGCCGCATCAGACAGGTCATAGAGCGCCCGTCCGGCATGGGTTTCAAGATAGGTGAGCGGTTTGTCCTTGCGGGTGAGATACGACAGCATCCCCGCCAGCAGCGCGTGTTTCTGCACGTCTGCAAGGTTTCCGGCGTGGTAGATGTGTTGATAGCTGAGCATGGCCTAGCTGTAGCGGAGTGGTTGGCGGGTGCAACGCGAAAGAGCGGAGAGGTGAGGGCCCGGCGCCTGCGGCTTCATTCCGGGCCTTTTAGTGATTGCTCGGCAGAAAAAAGGCCCGGCGTTTAACGCTCGGGCCTTCGATCTTATACCAACCGCGACACATCCTTCGCGGCGCGCACGAAATCCTTGAACAAGGGATGCGGATCAAACGGCTTTGACTTCAGCTCGGGGTGGAACTGCACCCCGATGAACCACGGGTGATCCGACCATTCCACGATCTCTGGCAGTTTGCCATCCGGCGACATGCCCGAGAATTTCAGCCCAGCCTTCTCAAGCTGTTCCTTATAGGCGATGTCGACCTCATAACGGTGGCGGTGACGTTCATCGATCGTAGTGGTGCCATAGGCTTCGGCCACGCGCGAGCCTTCGACCAGCGTCGCGTCATAGGCACCCAGACGCATGGTGCCGCCCTTATCGTCGTCCACTTTACGCGCGACTTTATGGTTGCCTTGCACCCATTCTTTCAGGTGATAAACCACCGGCTCGAAACGCTTTTTCCCGGCCTCATGGTCAAATTCTTCGGAGCCTGCGGTTTTCAGGCCCGCGACATTCCGCGCGGCCTCAATCACCGCCATTTGCATACCAAGACAAATGCCAAGGTAGGGCACCTTGTGTTCACGCGCATATTTCGCCGCTTTGATTTTGCCTTCGGTGCCGCGTTCGCCAAAGCCGCCGGGGACGAGGATCGCGTGGAAACCCTCGAGATGGGGACCGGCGTCTTCGCTGTCGAAAATCTCGGCGTCGACCCATTCCACCTTTACCTTGACCCGGTTCGCCATGCCGCCATGGGTCAGCGCCTCGGCAATGGATTTATAGGCGTCTTCAAGTTGGGTGTATTTGCCAACGATGGCCACCTTCACTTCGCCTTCAGGGTTGTAGATACGGTCGGCCACATCTTCCCAACGTGACAGGTTTGGCTTGGGGGCCGGGGTGATCTGGAAGGCATCCAGCACCGCTTGATCCAACCCCTCGCGGTGATAGGCAAGCGGCGCTTCGTAGATTGATTTCAGGTCCTGCGCAGCAATTACGCTATCGGGGCGTACATTGCAGAACAGCGCCAGCTTCTCGCGCTCTTTCGCGGGGATCGGCCCTTCGGAACGGCAAACCAGAATGTCGGGCGCAATACCGATAGAGCGCAGTTCCTTGACCGAGTGTTGTGTCGGCTTGGTCTTCAACTCGCCGCTGGCCTTAACGAAGGGCAGCAACGTGAGGTGCATAAAGATACACTGCCCACGCGGCTTGTCTTGGCTGAACTGACGGATCGCTTCGAAAAAGGGCAGACCTTCGATATCGCCCACGGTGCCGCCGATTTCACAAAGCATGAAATCGACCTCGTCATCACCAATGTCGATGAAGTCTTTGATTTCGTTGGTCACATGCGGAATGACTTGAATGGTTTTGCCTAGGTAATCGCCGCGGCGTTCCTTCTCTAGCACGGTGGAGTAGACGCGGCCCGAGCTGATGCTGTCGGTCTTGCGTGCGGCAACGCCGGTGAAGCGTTCGTAGTGGCCCAGATCAAGGTCGGTTTCTGCGCCATCGTCTGTGACGAAAACTTCGCCATGCTCAAAGGGCGACATCGTGCCGGGATCGACGTTCAGATAAGGGTCCAGCTTGCGCAGACGTACCGAAAAGCCGCGTGCCTGAAGCAAAGCGCCCAAGGCCGCCGAGGCCAGCCCCTTGCCCAGAGACGAGACCACACCGCCGGTGATGAAAATATAGCGTGCCATGTGATCAGAGACCCCCGTGAATTCAAAGTTTGTAGCAGGCAAAAACCAACCAAACGCGCTGCAGAAAACCGCAGCCCACGGGATTTAAGCCTTACAGGATTCGGACATTCAAAGCAAGGCCCGCCGCAACATGATGTTGCAAACTCGGGCCGTGCCTCAAGGTTTTGTGTTCGTTAGGTTAATCGGCCGCAGGGACCAGCGGTGTGTTGCCATCCGCAGAAGGCGGCAGCAGATCATCGCCTGCGGGCAGGGCAGGGCTGCCATCTTGGTTCTGTGCGGGCGGTGTCGCGCTCAACCGGTCAATAACCGACGAGCCCGCCGATTTCTCAGCCGCGATGATGGTCAAGGTGATCGATGTTGCAATGAAACCAGCGGCGAGGATCCAGGTAATCTTGCCCAAAGCGGTTGCAGCCGAGCGGCCAGAAACAGCGCCGCCGCCACCACCGATGCCAAGGCCACCGCCCTCAGACCGTTGCAGCAGCACCACAGCAATCAGGCCAAGGGCCAGAATCAGGTGAATGATCAGAACGACATTTTCCATGGGCGAGACTGCTTTCGGTTTTGGTTGGCGGGTATCTATTCGTCTTTGCCCATGGGGGCAAGGGTGGATTGCCGCGCGGCGGCGATCGGATTGGATAGGGGGCAGCGCGGACGCCGACAGACAAAGACCGCCGCATGGGAGCGACGGTCTTTTGAAGCGGTACTCAACCACAATATGTAAGAGGGCTATCCTGGAATTAAGGTGGTGCAGACTCGCCTCGTAAAGATACCATAACATAAAACGGCATCAAATTCGCCTGTATTGTTTGCAGGGAAATGAATGGATTGTGCGTTTTCGGCGATGGACAGCCGATCACGGCTCGGGCAATCTGCCGCCATGCCACATGATCATTCAGACCACGACCATCCCCATGCGCTGCTGCCGCCTGAACCCGCTCTTAGGGTCAAGGCGCTTGAGAGACTGCTGACGCGCAAGGGGCTGATCGACCCCGCTGCGCTGGATGAGATCATCGACACTTACGAAAACCGCATCGGCCCGCGCAACGGCGCAGAGGTTGTCGCCCGCGCGTGGAGCGATCCAGAGTTTCGCGTGGCGCTGCTTGAAGACGCGACCGCCGTGGTGGCCGAGATGGGGTTTTTCGGGCGGCAGGGCGAACATGTGGTCGCGGTCGAAAATACCGACGAGCTACATAATATCGTCGTTTGCACCCTATGCAGTTGCTATCCTTGGCCGCTGTTGGGCATCCCGCCGGGTTGGTATAAATCCGACGCCTACCGCGCCCGCGTGGTGCGTGAGCCGCGCAAGGTGCTGGCAGAGTTTGGCGTCGAACTGCCCGAAGAGACCGCCGTTCGGGTCTGGGACTCGACCGCCGAGGTTCGCTATCTGGTCATTCCGCAGCGCCCTGCTGGCAGCGAAGGGCTGGATGTTGATGCGCTGAGTGATCTCGTCACCCGCGACAGTATGATCGGCACCGGATTGGCCAAAGCGCCATGACCCGCGTACATGACATGGGCGGGCGTTTCGGCGATGGCACAGTGACGCCCGAGGATGAAGACGTGATCTTTCACGCCGATTGGCACCCACGCGCCTTGGCGCTGACCTTGGCGACCGGCGCATTGGGCAAATGGAATATTGATGTGTCGCGCCATGCGCGGGAATGCCTATCACCGACTGATTATGCGCAATTCACCTATTACGAGAAATGGATCGCAGGCGTGGCCGATATGCTGGTCGCGCGTGGGGTGGTCACCCGTGAGGAACTCGCGGGCAAGGCCGACCCTACGTCAAGCCCGCTGGCCGAAAAGACGCTTAAAGCGCAGCAGGTTGCAGGAGTGCTTGCACGTGGCGGCCCGGCGGATCGACCATCTGATATTGTGCCGCTCTTCGCGCCCGGCGATGGGGTCGTCACCCGTAAACAGCCCGAAAACACCATCGTTCCCGGTGGCCATACCCGGTTGCCCGCATATGCCGCGGGAGCAAAAGGGCGGGTGCTCAGACTGCATGGCACACATGTTTTGCCTGATAGCAACGCCCATGATCTGGGCGAGGCGCCCGAGCCGCTTTATGCCGTGGCCTTCCCGGCCAGCGAACTCTGGGCGCATCCCGAACATCCACGTGATGAGGTCGTGCTCGATCTGTGGCAAAGCTATCTGGAAGCCCCATGAGCGCCCCGGAACCGGCCTTTGAAGCGCCTTGGCATGCGCAGCTTTTCGCGCTGACGGTGCATCTGAACGAGAGTGGCCTTTTCGACTGGCCCTTTTGGGCCGACCGGTTTGGCACGACACTTGCCCGACACGGGCTGGCGCGCGAGCTGAACGGTGGAGAAGACTACTTCAACGCTTGGCTGGAAACCCTCGAAACCCTGCTGATTGATGCAGGTCACGCCCGTCCCGGCGATCTACGCGCCCTACGCGACGGGTGGGAGACCGCCTATCTCAGCACCCCGCATGGCGATCCGGTGCATCTGAAGGCAGGGCAAAGCGTCTAAATCCGCTCCTGCGTTTTTTCGAGTTTCACACGCCTGCCACTGTCGCTATACGGGCGCGGGACATCGCAAAGGAATATATCATGGCCAATGTCGTCGTTGTCGGCGCCCAATGGGGTGACGAGGGAAAAGGCAAGATCGTTGACTGGCTCAGCGAACGCGCAGATGTGATCGCACGCTTTCAAGGCGGGCATAACGCGGGCCACACTCTGGTCATCGACGGCAAAGTTTATAAGCTGCACGCGCTGCCTTCGGGCGTGGTGCGCGGCGGTAAGCTGTCTGTCATTGGCAATGGCGTGGTGCTGGACCCGTGGCACCTGTTGAAAGAGATCGAGACGATCGAAGGTCAGGGTGTTGAGATCAACCCCGAGAACCTGATGATCGCGGAAAACACGCCGCTGATCCTGCCGTTCCACGGCGAATTGGACCGCGCCCGCGAAGAAGCGGCGAGCAAGGGCACCAAGATCGGCACCACCGGTCGCGGCATCGGCCCCTGTTACGAAGACAAAGTTGGCCGCCGCGCCATCCGCGTGGCCGATCTGGCCGACCCCGCGACCTTGGAAGCCCGCGTTGACCGTGCGCTGCAGCACCACGACCCGCTGCGCAAAGGCTTGGGCGTTGAAGCCATCGACCGTGATGCGCTGATTGCGCAACTGCAAGAAATCGCACCGAAAATTCTGCCTTTTGCCGCACCTGTTTGGAAAGTGCTGGCCGAGAAGCGCAAGGCGGGCAAGCGCATCCTGTTTGAAGGCGCGCAGGGCGCTCTGCTGGACATCGACTTTGGCACCTATCCCTTCGTCACGTCGTCGAACGTGATCGCGGGGCAAGCGGCGACCGGCGTGGGCCTTGGCCCCACCGCCATCGATTATGTGCTGGGCATCGTCAAAGCCTATACCACACGCGTCGGTGAAGGCCCGTTCCCGACCGAATTGGAAGACGCCGACGGCCAGCGTTTGGGTGAGCGGGGCCATGAATTTGGCACCACCACCGGGCGCAAGCGCCGCTGCGGTTGGTTCGACGCGGCCCTGCTGCGCCAGACCTGTGCCACCTCTGGCATCACCGGCATATGCCTGACCAAGCTCGACGTGCTCGACGGGTTTGAGACGCTGAAGGTCTGCGTGGGCTATGATCTGGATGGCGAACGACTCGACTATCTGCCGACCGCTGCCGAACAGCAGGCGCGCTGCGTGCCAATCTATGAAGAACTGCCGGGCTGGGCCGAATCGACCGAAGGCGCGCGCAGTTGGGCAGACCTGCCCGCCAATGCGATCAAATATGTGCGCCGGGTCGAAGAGTTGATTCAATGCCCGGTCGCGCTGGTCTCAACCTCGCCAGAGCGGGAGGACACCATTCTGGTGACCGACCCTTTCGCAGACTGATCTGATGGCGCTGAGCTATAAAGCACGCCGCCGTTGGGCACTGGTGATCCTGCTGATCGGGCTGCCAAGCTATATCATGGTGGCGGTTTGGACGGTGGCCCAATTCGACCGCCCGCCGGTGCTGCTTGAGCTTGGCATCTATGTTGCCCTTGGCATCGTCTGGGCGCTGCCGTTCAAATTTGTCTTTAAGGGCATTGGACAGGCGGACCCGGATGCGGGCGACGATCAGTAACAGCTAATAAAAAAGCGCCCCTCGGGGCGCTTTTTCGTATCTGCAGTTTGGTCGGGGGTTTAACCCACGGCGCGGTGATCGGGGCGGTAGCCGATCTCATCCGAAACGGTGAACCGCCCGCCTTTGATCTTTTCGATCTTACCTGCGCGCAGCAGTTGACCGAAAGAGCGCAGCCCGTCTTCGCGGGTGAAGTCCGGCAGTCCGACCGAGCGGACCTTGCCCATCAGTTGTGGGCGCGAGAATTGATCACGACCCTCAACAAAAGACATATAGGACGCCGCCGCCTCAAGCAGTTCGGGCAGCTTGGTAGCGCCCATGTCGGCGGCGAAATCGGCAAAGCTTTCGGCGTCGGGGTTGGTTTTGACCGGCTCGACCACGGCGGCCACCCGGCGCGGACGCACGGGGCCCGCGCTGCGCAGCTTGTCCAAGTCGATGCGCTGTTCGGCCACCAGTTTGAGCGGGGCGGGGCGGGCATCGCTTGAGGGACGCTCAGTCCGCACAGGGCGGCTAACTGGACGGCGCGGGCGGACCACATCGGCCAGATCTTCGCGGTAAGCGTCGTCCGAGGTTTCGGTCGTGGCGCGGCCACCCATGGCTTCGTCTGCTTTTTTGGCAGCGACGGCGGCACGCAGATGGGCAAAAGCATCGCGGCGCGTGGTGCTCTCCGCCTCGTCCATTTTGTTGTCAGTTTCTGCCATCAGGCGCGACATGTCTGGGCCGGCTTCATCGTCGATGGTGGGCAGGCTGTGACGTGCGGCTTGGGCAGGCTCAACTTCTTCCTCGGCCAGTTCGGGTGCGTCTTCGACCGCTGCCGCAGGGGCGATATCTTCTGCGGTTTCCTCAGCGGGCTCTGCTTGCTCAGTCGATTCAACCTCTGCGGCAGGCGCGAAGTCTTCCTCCTCAGCAAGCGACAACTCTTCCTCGGCCATTTCGGCCTCTGGCTCAGGCGTCTCTTCCTCTTGCAAGGGGGCGGCACCACCAAGCTCGGCTTCCAAAGCTGCCAACTCACGGGCCAATTCATCTTCGTCTTCTTTAGAAAGGGATGAGCTGGGCTTTTCTTCCGTTTTTGCGGCTGGGGCTTCCTTTGGCGTCTCGGCAGAGACTTCTTCCAGATCGCCACGCGCCACGGCGGCTTCAAGATCCGCACGTTTGACCTTGATGACCCGGCCTTGGCGGGGCAGATCGGCAGCGTCTATTTCCGGTGCGCCTCCGGTGTCTGCATCAAAGAGGCTATCGTCCGCCTCAGCAGATTCAACTTCATCTTCCTCAGCGGCATCAAGTCGGTTGAGGATGTCGGCAAGATCGTCGTCTTCCTCTTCAACATCAGCTTCGGCCATTTGCGTGGCTTCGTCGGCGTCCAGCGCATCTTCGATGTCACGGCGGGCGGCGGCGATGGCGGCTTGGTTGTCTTCGGCCGCGGCACGGTGGGCGGCTGCGGCAGGTGCTACGTCCGGAGCGGCGGCGGCTTCTTCCTCGTCATAGCCCGCTGCGTCGTCTTCGTCCTGCTGGGCGACAACGGCGCGAATGCGTTGCAGTTTAGCGGCGATGCTGTCGGCAGGTGTCGCGTTTGCTGCCGGAATTTCTTCTGCCGTGGCAGTCTGCGCTTCGTCCTCGTAATGGGACTGCGGCTGCGGGCTACTGGCAAAGAATGCTTCCGCATCGTTGGCATCTTCATTGTCTGTTGTGGGCGCCGGTGCTGCAGCGACGGGGGCCGCCGCAGGGGCAGGCTCGGTCATCATGGCGGTGTCTGCAATCTCGGCTTCGGGCGCAGCAGGCGTTGCAACAGCAGCAGTATCGGCAATCTCGGCCTTGAGCGGGGCCGATGCTTCTTGCTGTGCTGGCGCTTGCTCTGCACTGCGGGGCGCTTCGGGGGGCGCGGCTTTGGCTTGAACAGGGGCGGTTTCAGCGGCAGGGGCTTGCGCTTCGGCGCTGTGATCTTCCAGCGCGCTCAGCACGATCTTGCCTTCCTGCTCGCGGGCCTGAACCCGGCGGGAAACCTCTCTTTGGGCGATCCGCGCCAGCATGTCGGCGTCGGGCTGCGGCGGTTCGGCACCGAAGTAGCGGTCATCCGAGGCCAGGTCGCGGAAATATTCGGCAATGGCCTTCATGGTGCCAAAGGAATCGTCGAAGCCTTCCAGCGTGCACGAAAAAGTGCCATAGGAGACCGTCAAGATTTTGTTGCTGTTCATCATCGGATGCTCGTCCTCTGCGGTGTTGCAGATATTGTTTACCACGATGTCCAAGACCAAAGCGGCTCGAATCTGTGCCATTCAACGTATGATTTCAAGGCAAGATTAAGGCAGATTTCCAAAAGGGGCGTTAATTGACCACTACAGACTACATAGTTCGGGACAGCGGTCCAGTCACGTTGATCGGTGGTGGGGAGGCCTTTGAAGGGGACCTGGAGGCAGCGTTGGCATTGGCCCCAACATGTGTCGCGGCCGACAGCGGTGCCGCGCTGGCCGTGGCGGCGGGGGTGCCATTGACGGCTCTTATCGGTGATCTGGATTCCACGCCGGCCGAGGTGTTGGCACAGGTTCCAACCGAGCGGTGCCACCGGATTGCAGAGCAAGAGAGCACAGATTTCGAAAAGGCGCTCACCCGGATCGACGCACCATTGGTCTTGGGGGTTGGTTTTACCGGGGCGCGGGTGGACCACCAGTTGGCGGCCTTCAATACGCTCGCGGCCCATCCGCATCTGCCTTGCATTTTGCTGGGCGCACAGGAGATCGTGATGCTGGCACCGCCCCAGATCACGCTGCCCACGGCGGCGGGGGATGTGGTGTCCCTTATGCCGCTGGGCCCGGTTCAGGGGCGCAGCGTTGGATTGGAATGGCCAATTGACGGGTTGGACTTTGCCCCCGGAGGACGAATTGGAACGTCAAATCGCGCGTTGGGGTCGGTAAAGCTTGAGATTTCAGGGCCGGATATGCTGCTGATCCTGCCGCGCCGCCTTATGGCGCCACTGGCGGCGCAATTGCTGCGGCCAATGCACGTGCCGTGGCCCGCTCGCGCATAATCACATAAAGGCCCGCACCGACGGTGATCAGAATGCCCAAGCCCGCCAAAGGGTTTGGCAAATCAGAAAAGATGAGCAGCCCCAGCAGTGTGGCGAAAGGGATCTCAAGATATTGCATCGGAGCCAGCGTGGCCGATGGGGCAAAGCGCAAGGACCATGTCATCAGCAAATGGGCGATGGTGCCGAGAATCCCAATGCCCAGCAGGAGGGTCCAATCCACTGCATCGGGCTGGATGATCTGAAGCGGCGCGATGTCGGTTGCAGAGCCAAGAGCAAGTAGAGGTAGGATGATCATTACCGCCATCACGCCGCTGACGGCCTGAAGGCTGATCGGGTCGGTTTGTTTTGCGATCTGGCGGGTGACCAGCATGAAAAATGAAAAGACCACCGCCACCATGATGGGCAGCAGTGCAGGCCATCCAACATTAACGAAACTGGGCTGGACGATAAGAAGCGTGCCGAGAAATCCAACGATGCTGGCGCCCAGACGACGAGAACCAACTTCTTCCTTCAGGATAAACTTGCCGAGCAGCAGCATGATGAAGGGCATGACAAAGGCAATGGCAACGGCATCGGCCAAAGGGAGATACTTGAGTGCTGTGAACATCGCAGCGATACCCGCGATGTGCAGGATGGTTCGCAGAAGGGTAAGCCAGAGTACGCGCCCCCGCATGCGCCACGCGCGACCTGATGCCCAGACGAAAGGTATAAGAATCAGCGCTTGAACGGCAAAACGGATAAGCACGACCTGCCCAAGCGGGACCGAAGCACCAAGCAGTTTGGCCACCGCATCGCCCACGGGGGCTAGAATGCAAAAACCCATCATGAGGGCTATTCCGACGAGAGGGCGATCCTGCTGCATTGGATTACGCTACGGAAGATCGCTGCAGGATGCAATCTTTGGTTGTAATTATCTGCCCCACTTATCGTGGCATTCTAGGCAGAGGCAGAGGCAGAGGCAGAGGCAGAGGCAGAGGCAGAGGCGAGTGTTAACCTGCGCTGCGCAGCTAGGCCGCTGGGCGGCTTAAGTTTACCCGATTCCGTCCGTGAGACTTCGCAGAATAGAGCGCCCGATCTGCCTGCGCCATTAGGGCTTCTGGCGAGAGCGGATTGCCGTCATCACCACTCGGCCCGATAGAGAGGCCAATGCTGATTGTGACATGCACTGGCAGTGGCGTTCCGGGCACGACGAAGCCGCGACTGCCAATATCGGCGCAAATATCTGCGGCGGCCGATTCCGCATCGGAGAAATTTGTGCCGGGCATCACGATAAGAAACTCCTCTCCTCCGATCCTCGCGACAAGGTCCATCCCGCGCAGATTGTTGCGCAGCCGTTCCGCGGTTTGCACCAATACCGAATCCCCAGCCGCATGACCGTAGCGGTCATTGATGCCTTTAAAGTGATCCAGATCGGCGACCATCACTGCAAAGGGCCGTGCCGTTTCAAAGGCGTGCTCTGCAATGCGGCGAAGATGGGGGAGGGCATAGCGGCGGTTGTGCAGCCCCGTGAGCGGATCAAATACCGCAGCTTTCAACCCGGTACGCACCATATCGCGCAACTGGTCCGTCATGCGTTTGCGGCGCAGAACTGCATGTAGGCGCAGGACCATTTCGGCTGTATTGAAGCCGTCGGTCATTATGTCGTCGGCACCAAGATCAAGTGCGGTGGCCGCCTGTGCGGTGTCAGGGGCCAGTTGAACCACCAATAGACCAGCATAGCGGGTCTGAGCATTGGCACGCAGCGCCGAGATCAGCCGCAGTGCCGCCGTGGCGCTATTGGACTCTGTGGGCAAAACCAAAACGAAAGCATCAGGTGGCTTATTGCTGGATGTCGCGCGAATGGCCTCCTCGGTGTTGGCAAGCGTCAACCGCGCGTCCAATAAAGGGCGTAGTTGGTTGGCCCAATTCACGCAGGTTGTGTTGTCTGAATGGATCAACACACAGTGGCTGCGGGCCGTGAATTCTGCCGCGGGTTCCGCCAGACCAAGCGCGCGGGTGGTTTCATCACGCATTTCCCATTCGTCCGCTGCATTGCGGGCGCGGATCAGACTGCGCGCTCGGCCCAGCAGCAATGTTGAATCGAGCGGCTTTAACAGCACATCACTTGCCCCCGCTTCCAGCGCAGCGAGCCTGTCTATTGATTGGTCGCCGTTCCCGATGGCCAGTACCGGAAGCTGCGCGGTATCGGCAGAGGCCCTTAAAGCTTCGCATAGATCGGCGGCCCCGCCACCGGGCAGGGTTAGCGCGCAGATCACAAGGTCAGGCGGGTTGTCCTGTACAGCGGCCAAGGCCTGCTGCATATCTTCGGCCTGAACGACCTGATAATATGCCGCACAAAGCTTGACCTTTAGGGCGATGCGATTGGTCGCAATCGCATCTGCAATAAGGATGGTCCCTTGCACGACAACTCCTTCACCGTACAAATCAGTTTGATGACATAGTTTTTGGTCCCTAAAGGTTAACAAAGGGTTTCCACTCTACTGCGGAAGACGGTTCACATGTCCTACACTCAAGACACCGCCGAGACTTTAGCGCTTCAGGCGCTTGCTTGGTTGGCGGCCAATGACGATCTGTTGCCCGTGTTCCTAGGCAGCACCGGCGCGTCGGAGGCTGATCTGAAAACTCAGGCCAGCGACCCTATCTTTCTAGGGGCAGTGCTTGATTTCCTTATGATGGATGATGCTTGGGTTATCGGCTTTTGCGATCACCTCGCCATTTCCTATGAGCGGATCATGCAAGCCCGCGCAGCCCTGCCCGGCGGGGAGCAGGTGCATTGGACTTAAAACACATCAAAGGTCTGCTGTTCGACAAGGATGGCACCTTGTTCGACTTTGCCGCGACGTGGGAACCATGGGCCGAAGCCTTTCTGCTGCGCGCCTGCAACGGGGATCGCAGCTTTGCCGCGCGGGTCGGCGCGGACATCGGCTTTGATTTCGCCCTGCGCCGTTTCGCCCGCGACAGTATCGCCATCGCTGGCACACCTCAGCAGGTTGTCCAAGCTTTGGCCCCGCATTTCCCTGCTCAAACGCCTTCGGCTTTGCTAGAGATGGTTAATATGGAGGCCAGCCGCGCACCACAGCGCGAAGCAGTGCCGCTCAGGCCGTTCCTACAGCGGCTTCGCGATCAGGGGCTTTACCTTGGCGTTGCCACCAATGATGCAGAGCATCCCGCGCGGGCGCATCTGGTGGCGGCTGGGGTGAATGATATGTTCGATTTTATCGCGGGTTTCGATACTGGCCACGGGGGCAAGCCTTCTCCGGGTCAGTTGCACGCCTTTGCGGCCCATGTGAACTTGCCCGAAAGCACCATCGCAATGATCGGAGATAGTGTTCACGATCTCGAAGCGGCACGTGCGGCGGGGATGCTGCGCGTGGCTGTCTTGACCGGTCCCGCCACTGCCGAGGAGCTTGCTCCGCACGCAGATATCGTGCTGCCAGACATTGGGCATTTGCTGGGCTATCTAACTTGAGCGCGGCATATCCTGCTCAATCCGTGATCTCGCGTACGCCTTCAAGTATCCGGTCTTCTAGTTCATCCCCATGCAGGACAGAAATATCGCCCGTCGTCTCAAGCACGACTGCGCGTACGTCTGAAAATCGCATGGCATTGGCCTCGCGCAACTTGGCTATCAGATCGGCGCGGGCCACGCGGGTTTCGCGCAGGGCGTCGTCAAAAATCTGCCCATCACGCATCAGGATCACAGGTTCATTCTGCACGGTCTGTTCAAACCGATCAGACGCTTGCCGCCCACGTGCGATTACAAACTGCGCGCCGAGCAGGGCCGAAATGGCCAGCGTAGGCTGCGCAAATTCCGGCCACGTCGTTGCCTGACAGGCCCCGGCAAGCAGAGAACCGGTGGCGACAGTTGCGACAAAATCAAAGGCAGTCATTTTTGAAAAGGTGCGCAACCCGATGACGCGCACGACAAAAATCACCCAGATCAACGCGATAGAAGAAAGCAACAGCGCGCGGGCGACAATATCGAGTGGAACATTCTCGAAAAACATCAGCTTTGCCTTTCGCGTAACGCGGTGCCACGCTGGATAAAGAACCGTCCCAAGAGCACCACCATGGCCATGGCGATAAGGCCGAGATAGCGCTCGTATATTCCGTCGATCCCCGTGGGCAGGAAGAAGAACGGCGGTGCGGATACCAGCCAGATCAGTGAAATGCCTTTCATCGCTTTCGCAACAACGGGCGAGATATCGGCAAACCCGTGGGACAGCATCCAAGGGACGGTCAGCATGATCAGCCCAAGCGCGTAGACCAGATAGATGTGGATTACCACGCCATCAGAATCGCGATCTCCGTATTCGTTTCTTGCGCCGACCAGAAAGACGATGAGCCCAAGGAGAGCGAGACCAATTGCGCCACTGCTCCACCACGCCCCGCCGAAATGCATATGAGCGCATAGCAAGGCGCAGGCGATCAGAGCGGCGGAAAAGGCATAGATGCCGATGTCGACGATAAACTCATACCGACCTGCGCCCAGATCGCTGATCGTATCTGCCATCCAATCATGTTCCGGTACCACGAAATCTGCGATCAAGATCGAGACGGTGAAAACCACGCAGCCAAGGATCGCAACCCAGCCAAGGCATACCATAAACCCCGGCGCGCTGTGCGGCCGGGGTGCCGTGACGTTGTTGCTCATCTGGTGAAACTCATCTTGGGTGCTCTGTTGTTGATGCATCCTGTGATGCGGTCAGGCGAAGGTTGTTAATCCGAAAGCCGCGAGCGTTCTTCGGCATTGGAGCTGCCCGCGGGGGCTTCGTCCAACGTAGCCTCTGGGCGGTGCAGGTCCTCTTGAGGTTTTCTTGGCGGTGTTTTGCTGTTGTCTTTGGGGTGTTTGGGATTATCGCTCATGAGAATACTCCGCCATCGCTGTGCGTTGAGGAAAGACACTGTGCCATCCTTAGACATCAAACGCTTCGTGGTTCCCTCCGGTTCCGCGCGAGTGACCTGACAACTCAACGCAATTTCCGAACAACTGGAATTATCAGGCCAATCTTAACCACTGCACCTGCATTCTAGCTGCGGGAAAAATGGGAATGAGGCAGTCATGCACGGGCTTATAAACCGCAGCATTCAAAACTACTTTTGTGCCAACTATGGCCATGCGCTTTGGTCCGCTGTGGCCACTCGGGCCGGGTTGGGTTTCACCGAGTTCGAGGCGATGCTGACCTATCCGGATCATGTCACGCCAGCGGTTCTGGATGCGGTTTGCACCGTGTTAGAACGGCCCCGCGCGGAGGTGATGGAGGATGTCGGCACCTTCCTTGTGGCGCAGCCGGGCTATGCGGCCGTGCGGCGATTGCTGCGATTTGGCGGGGTAAGTTTTCGCGACTTTTTGCAATCTTTAGACGAGCTGCCAGACCGCACGCGCCTTGCGCTTTCAGAGCTTCGATTGCCTAGGATCGAGTTGTGCGAGGAACCCGATGGTCAGTATTTGTTGATCTGTGAGGCGCCGCTTGTCGGGTACGGCTATCTGATGATGGGGGTCTTGCGGGCCATGGCGGACGACTATGGCGCGCTGGTGGCGCTAGAGCATTGCGGGCGATCTGAAGGGATAGAAACCCTGAAGATCATTCTGATTGAGGCCGATTTTTCGGAAGGTCGCAGCTTCGAACTTGGGGCGCGGGCATGAGTGGGGCGATCCACGACACGGAGGTGTTAGACAGGCTTTGTCCGATGCATCTACTCTTGTCCTCAACGGGGTTCATCCGTCACGCGGGACCGACGATACAAAAGTTGCGACCGCAGTCACCGCTAGCTGGGAAGCTGTTTTTGGATACAGTCACCGTCAAACGGCCCCGCACGATGCGCGGAATGGACGATTTGCGACGTGCGTCTGGCATGAAACTTCATCTGGCTTTCCGCGATGCGCCCCGGACCGAATTAAAGGGCCTGCTTGTGCCGCTGGACGATGGCCGAACCATTGTGAACCTCTCATTTGGGATCTCTATTTTTGACGGGGTGCAAGATTACGCGCTGACCAACGCAGACTTCGCGGCGACGGATCTAGCGATTGAAATGCTCTATCTTATGGAAGCGAAATCAGCCGCGATGGAAGCCTCCCGTCGCTTGAACATGCGCCTAGAAGAGGCGCGCATTGCGGCGGAGGAGCAGGCCTTTACCGACCTATTGACCGGACTAAAGAACCGCCGTGCGCTGAACGCAGTGCTGGAACGGCTGATTGCGGCGGGGGAAGGGTTTGCCGTGATGCACATCGACCTTGATCATTTCAAGGCGGTGAATGACAGCCTTGGCCATGCCGCTGGCGATCATGTTTTGCAAGTGGTCGCTCGGATTATGGTGCAAGAGACCCGCAGCTCCGACATGGTGGTCCGTCTGGGAGGGGATGAGTTCACTGTCGTCTTACCCGATGTGCGCAGTGAAAATGTGTTGGAACAGATCGGGCAGCGCATCATCGACCGATTGGAAGAGCCTATCCATTTCAAAGGTGAGGTCTGCAAAGTCTCTGCCAGCATTGGCACGGTCTGGGTCCAGCGCGGCGACACGCCTTCACGCGATGGGGTTTTGGCCAATGCGGATACTGCGCTTTATGCTTCAAAGCATGCAGGCCGTGCGCGGCACACTTTCTATAGCCCGACATTGCAGGGGGGCGCAGGCTTCGATCCTACCGCTTCTGATTAGGTGGGGCATGCGGCAGCTAATCGCTTGGTGCGACATTGTGCGGGCGTGATTTGGCATGGGGGTAGTAGACCGGACAGGATCGCTGTCGTATCACCTCAGCATGAAATCGCCCCTTTATCTGATCCGCCGCCTGCGGGAACGCCTGAAAGACGCACGCCGCCGCGCGCGCTTTGTCGCCTCTTTGCAGCATCTGCATGGGCCTACCAAACTTGATGTGGCGCCGGGTGACGTGGTGTTGATCGCCTTGGTGCGGGACGGCAGCTATTACCTCGATGCGTTCTTTCGTCACTACCGTGCGATGGGCGTGTGGCATTTTGTATTTATCGACAATGGCTCTCGTGATGACACAATCGCCCGGATCAAGGCGCAGAAGGGCACGATAATAGACCGCAGCGCCCTGCCACTTGCCCAATACGAAGACTTGATCCGGCAGTACCCGGCGCAGACCTATGGGCAAAACCGCTGGTGTCTTTATGTCGATATGGACGAAATCTTTGATTTCGAAGGGCGCTCTCAAATCGGTGTAAGGGGGCTAACCGCCTATCTTGAGCAGCAGGGCTATACTGCCTTGGCGGCTCAGATGCTTGAGATGTTCCCCAAGAACAGCCTCGCCGCTGCGGCTGGGCTGCCCTACAAACAGGCACTGCAAGCCTTCCTTTACTACGACATCAGTGCCGTGCGCAAAGTCGACTACCATAGTTCTGATATAGAGTTTTCGACCCTGCTGAGCAACAATGACCTGTCCAACGATGCTGTGAAATTTGCCTTTGGTGGGGTGCGCGGCAAGGTGTTTGGTGAAGATTGCTGCCTGACCAAACACCCGCTAATTTTCAACGGGCCAGAGGTCACACCCGCTCCGCATCCGCATCTTTCCAGTGGGCTGCGTGTGGCGGATATGACGGCGGTGATAAAACATTATAAATTTGCCAATGACCCCGTCACCCGGGATGCGGCAACACTGGCCTCGGGCGATTTGGCTCATAACGAAGACGCGCGGCGCATGGCGGTGATCGGGCAGAACCCCGATGTCTCGCTCTTTTCATTGGATGCGCGGCGTTGGAACCGGGTTGAACTTTTGTACCGCGCTGGGTTTCTGGTGCCGTCCGAGGCCTATAGCGCCCATGTCGCCGCTTGGCGTGACGAAAACGCCGCATGAGCATCGGTGCCGTTGTCATCGGCCGCAACGAGGGGGCGCGGTTGGAGCGGTCCTTGCAGACCCTCATGGGGCAGGTGGCGCAGGTGGTTTATGTCGATAGCGGGTCAACCGACGGCTCTGTCGCCATGGCGCACGGGCTCGGGGCTAAGGTGGTTGAACTGGACATGCAACAGCCGTTTACCGCCGCGCGGGCACGCAATGCCGGCGTCGCGGCGCTGGAGGAGGGCATCACGCTGGTGCAATTCCTTGATGGAGATTGCATCTTGCAGGCAGGCTGGCTGGAAGCGGCAGAGGCGCATTTAGATGCCCATCCGCAAATCGCTGTGGTTTGCGGCAGGCGGCGCGAGGAATGCCCCCAAGCGTCGATATATAACACCCTGATCGACCGCGAATGGGATACGCCGGTGGGAGAGGCCCAAGCCTGTGGCGGTGACGCCCTGATGCGATTGCATGCGCTGCGCACTGTCGGCGGCTACCGGGCAGAGATGATTGCCGGGGAAGAGCCAGAGCTTTGCCAACGTCTGCGCCGGGCGGGCTGGCAGATATGGCGTTTGGATACTGAAATGACATGGCATGACGCGCAGATCACGCGGTTCAGCCAGTGGTGGCGGCGCAGCCTGCGCGCCGGGCATGCCTTTGCCGAAGGAGCCGCACTTCATGGCGCTGGCCCCGATCGCCATTGGGTGGCCGAGACACGCCGTGCCCTGCTTTGGGGGGCGCTTTTGCCTGCGATGATCGTGTTGTTGGCGCTGCTGATGCCTTGGGCTGCGCTTATTCTGGCCCTGCTCTATCCTGTGCAACTGTTGCGGTTGATCCGGCGGGGCGGGACGGCTTGGGCGGTGTTCACCCTGCTGGGAAAATTCCCCGAGGCTTTGGGCGTTGTGAAATACCATATGCGGCGCGATGGGCGGATTATCGAATACCGCTAACGCCTAGCGCATCCGCCATGCATCAAACGTGAGCCGAGGTAGGATTGCAAAACAGCGCGCATAACGCGGCACCATCCGGAGCGGGCTTTGCAGTGTGCGCCACAGCCATTCCAAAGCCAGCATCCGCATCCACTTTGGCGCACGCCGCTGCCGCTTAGCAAGGAAATCCAACCCCGCCCCGACAGAAGCAAATCCCACCCCCGGCGCGATCTCGCGCCCCCGCGCGGCGAGGATCTCTTGCTTGGGCGCGCCAAGCGCCAAAAAGCACAGCCGCGCACCGCTCTGCGCAATCTCACGCAAGGCAGCGTCGGCCTCAAGGCTTGAGGGGGCAAATCCCATCGGCGGCGCTGTGATGTGACAAATTTCAAGGCCCGGCACCCGGGCTTGCAGCACTCGGGCAGCGCCGTTGAGCGCGTTTTGGTCACTGCCGAAAAAGGCGATGGGCAGCGATAGGTCCGCTGCCAGTTCACATAGCGGCAGGATCAGATCAGAGCCCGGCATCAACTCCACCGGCTGCCTTGCTAGCTGCGACAGCCAGACCACGGGGCGGCCATCCGCAACAATCAAGTCCTGCGCGCTATATGCTGCAGCGAAGGTTGGGTCGCTTGGCAGTTTTGTCAGATGGTCGAGGTTCAGTGTCGCGAGCGCGAATCCGTCACCCATGTCAAAGCGTTTGCGCAGGGCCTGAAACAATACGGCTCTTGTTGCCACATTAACCACCACGGCAGCGTCGCCTTTGCCATACTTCATAGCGCTTCTCGCAAAAGCTGGGCAGCGGTTACAACTCTAGTGGTGTGAAGATAGTCTTTCATGCCTCTGTTATCATGTGTCATTTTACAACCACGCCCACCCCAAAGACTGCCCGCCATGAAACTAGCGGGATGACAGCGCGCAGGCCAGATGGTAATTTACGGCGCCCAACGTTCGGCCCATGCAAGGACATCATGCCTAATCCCATCGCCTATATGATGCTGCTGATCTGGCCCATTGTCTGTTTGGGCCTGTTTCGCAACCTGCCGCTGCAACGGGCGCTGATCTGGTCGATCCTTGGCGGCTATCTTTTCCTGCCGCCGCTGACAGAGTTCAATCTGCCGCTGGTGCCGGGGCTTGATAAAGTGTCGATCCCCAACCTCAGCGTGCTGTTAATCATTTGGCTGGGCACGCAAGAGAAGCTTCGACTTTGGCCTGCCTCGCGCATGGCGGGGCTGTTGGTTGTGGGATTTTTATTTTCGGGCATACCGACGGTTCTAAACAACGGCGATCCCATTTTGTTTCAATCGATCTTGGGGTTTGATCCGGTTGTGTTTCCGGTGGATGCTTTGCCGGGGCTGTCGATCCGCGACATCGGTTCTGTTCTGATCGGCCAGGTTCTGGTGCTCGTACCCTTTTTGCTGGCACGCCAGTTCCTTGCCGATGAGAAAGGGCTGCGCGAGCTTTTGTTGGCTTTTATGATCGGCGGGCTGATCTATTCTGTGCCGTCGTTGTTTGAAGTTCGCTTCTCCCCGCAGCTTAACACTTGGATTTACGGGTTCTTTCAACATTCATTCGAGCAGATGATGCGCAACGGCGGGTTCCGCCCCATCGTCTTCTTGCCCCATGCGCTGTGGTTGGCATTGTTCATGTGTATTGCACTGGTCTCAACGGTAGCGCTGGCGCGGCAAAGCCCGGTTATCAGCCGATGGAAAATGATGTTTCTGGCTGTCTATTTGGCTGTGGTGCTGCTGCTGTGCAAAAGCCTTGCATCTATGGCTTATGCGCTGTTGCTGGTACCGACGGTGCTGCTGTTGCCCACGCGGTGGCAAATACGGTTGGCGGTTGTCTTTGCGGCTGTGGCGATGATCTATCCTATGCTGCGCAACGCTGGTCTGGTCCCGCTTGAGGCACTTGTGGCCCAAGCTGAAGCGATCAGCGCGGAGCGGGCAAATTCGCTGAGCTACCGTTTTATGAACGAAGAGCAGCTTCTTGAACGGGCAGCCGAAAAGCCGTGGTTCGGCTGGGGCGGATGGGGGCGTAACTTGATCCGCGATGCAACCACCGGCGATATCCTCTCGATCCCCGATGGGCGCTGGATTATCGTATTCGGATCCTTTGGATGGATTGGTTACCTGTGTGAAATGGGGCTGTTGGCCTTGCCGATCTTCTTGATGGGCCTATACCTCTATCGTCGTGGGGATGCGGCCCTATCCCCTTGGATCGCACCGCTGCTTCTGATCTTGGGTATTACCATGATGGACATGTTGCTGAATGCGACGTTGACCCCGCTGACTTGGCTTACTGCCGGGGCAATCCTTGGCCATGCCGAGGCCCTAGCAGGCGCGCGGACAGGTCTGAATATCGCAAGCGAGGTCACGCCCCCCGCGACCGCGCGCAGGCGGACGGTCTTTTAAACCGCGCGTTAATCACTGCGTTGTGAGGCGGAAATGACGTTGCGGCACGTTCTTGGCTCAATTTTGACAGATTTGCCTGTTGTATGCTGCATCCGAAGCTTAAATTGAACCTAAGAAGGCTCATCACTGTGACCGAGCGGCGATGGGGCATATGTAGCAATGAATAGCACGGACAGCACTTTTTCTCGCGATGATATTGCGATTGTCGGCATGGCGGTCACTGTTCCGGGGGCCGATGGCGTTGATGCCTATTGGGCGAACCTGCGCGACGGCGTGAGTGCGCTTAAGCGGTTGGACGTGGCGCAATTGCGCGCGGCCGGAGAGAGCGCCGAGCGGATGGCACGGCCAAATTACGTGCCCGTCACCGCCGAAATGCCGGGCTATGACATGTTCGATGCAGAGTTCTTTGGTTTCTCTCCAAAAGATGCCGCAATCCTTGATCCGCAGCACCGCAAGTTTCTTGAAATTGCATGGCAGGCGATGGAGCAGGCGGGCCATATGCCAGAGACCCTCTCGGGCCCTGTAGGGGTCTATGCGGGCTGTGGCATGGGCAGCTATTTCTATTTCAACATCTGCTCGAACCCTGAACTGGTGGATGATGTGGGCATGTTCCTGCTGCGCCATACCGGGAACGATAAGGATTTCCTTTCGACCCGTGTGAGCCATGTGCTTGACCTCAAGGGCCCGTCGATCAACCTGCAAACCGCCTGTTCCACGTCGCTGGTGGCGATCCATTATGCCGCGCAGGCATTGCGAGCGGGTGAGATTGATATGGCGCTGGCGGGCGGGGTGACGATCGAGCTGCCGCAGGGCAGGGGCTATGAGTTCAAGGAAAACGAGATCCTCTCGCCCGACGGGGAATGCCACGCCTTTGATCACCGCGCGCAGGGAACCGTCTTTGGTTCTGGTGCAGGTGCCGTGGCACTGCGGCGGCTTGAGGATGCCATTGCCGATGGTGATCACATCTGGGCGGTTATCAAGGGGTCTGCGGTCAACAATGATGGGGCGGCCAAAGCAGGATATCTGGCGCCTTCGGTTGATGGGCAGACGGCTGCCATCGCCCGCGCGTTGGATGCAGCAGGTGTCGCGGCCCAAAGCATCGGCATGGTCGAATGCCACGGCACGGGCACCTATCTAGGCGACCCGATCGAAGTCGCCGCCCTGACCCAGGCCTACCGGGCCGAGACGCAGGCCGAGGATTTCTGCCGCATTGGATCGGTCAAAACCAACATTGGCCATCTGGATACCGCAGCCGGGGTTGCGGGGCTGGCAAAGGCCGCGCTGTCGCTGCACCATCACCAGATCCCGCCCTCGCTGGGCTATGAGGCGCCGAACCCCGCGATCCCTTTTGATGGCTCGCCGTTCCGTGTGAATGATCAGCTTTATGATTGGCCCGCACAGGCAACCCCGCGCCGTGCGGCGGTTAACGCGCTTGGCGTTGGTGGGACCAATGCGCATATGATCCTTGAAGAAGCGCCCGTGCGCAGGGCGTCCGAGGAAAGCGATTTCCCCTTCCATGTGCTGTGCCTATCGGGCCGCAATAAGGCCGCACTTGAGGCCAATGGCGCCGCACTGGCCGCGCATCTACGTGCGCATCCCGAACAGCCGCTGGCCGATGTAGCATTCACCCTGAAACAAGGACGCCGCGCCTTTGACAAACGCCGCGTGCTGGTGGCCGAAAGCCATGAAGAGGCCGCAGCGCTGTTGGAGAGTGGCGACAGCCGCCGCGTTTTTACCCATGACCATCTTGGCTCCGATCCCGAGGTCGCCTTCATGTTCCCCGGTGGTGGTGCGCAATATGCCGACATGGCCCGCGACCTTTATGAAACCGAGCCGGTCTTTGCCGAATGGATGGACCGGGGGCTGGCGCATCTGGAGCCGCAGCTTGATTATGATATCCGCGCGATTTGGTTGCCAGAGCCTGAAGTCCGCGCCGCAGCTGAGGCCAAGCTGAAAAAGCCTTCGGTGCAACTGCCGCTGATCATGATCGTGGAATATGCATTGGCGCAGCTTTGGATGTCTTGGGGCGTGAAACCTGCTGCGCTGGTGGGGCATTCCATGGGCGAAAACGTTGCCGCCTGTTTGGCCGGGGTGATGCGTTTTGAAGAGTGTATCGACCTTGTTCTACTGCGTGGACGGCTGTTTGACGAAGTTCCAGCAGGCGGGATGATCAGCATCTCTGCCCCGCTTGAGCGGATCACACCGCATCTGGGCCAAGACCTTGATATCGCCAGCGTGAATGGCCCGGAACTGATCGCAATTTCCGGCCCCGACAGTGCGCTTGCCGCCTTGCAGGAACGTCTGACGGCGGCTGGACTTGAGCACCAGAGGATCGCCATCGACATCGCCGCCCATTCGCGGATGTTGGACCCGATCCTTGACCGCTACCGCGCCTTTCTGGCCAAGCTGGACCTGCGCGTGCCTCAGATGCCTTTCCTATCAAACCGGACGGGGCAGTTGATCACGGCAGAGCAGGCCACAGACCCTGACTATTGGGTCGAACAATTGCGTCACACGGTGAATTTTGCCGATTGCATCAGCTACCTTACCAGTGATGCCCCAAAGGTCTTCCTTGAGGTCGGACCGGGCAAGGCACTGTCGGCCTTGGCGCAGATGAACGCGGATGTGGCACCGGGGCAGGTGATGTCGTCGCTGCGTCACCCTGAACAGGAGATGGCGGATGATGCCTATTTCCTTGGCGTGATCGGGCGGCTATGGGCCTGCGGTGTCGAAGCCGACTGGGCGCAGATTTGGGGGGAGGCGCGGCGTAACCGTGTGCTGCTGCCGACCTATCAATTCCAGCGCGCGCGCTATTTCATCGAGCCGGGCAAGGCCGTGCAAAGTTCCCCCACACCGCAGCTGCAGCGCGAGGATGACATCGCCAAATGGGGTGCCGTGCCCCATTGGCAGCCGCGCTATGCTGAACGCGACATGCGTGTTTCCGGTCCGCTTAACTGGTTGATCTTTGCGGATAAGGCCGGGCTGGGGGCCGAGGCTGCCGCGCGGCTTCGCGCAGAAGGGCACCGCGTTGTGCAGGTCACCGCGGGCGATGCCTTTGCCCGCGTCAGTGCCGATCAGTTTACCATGGCTGCTGAACAGGGCCGTCCGAGCTATGATCAACTGCTGACTGCCCTAAAGGCCGATGGGCAGATGCCAGACCGGATCGCACATTTCTGGCTAACCGATGATACGGTGCAGCCGCGCCCCGGCTCCAGCAGGTTCGACCGCAATATCGAACAAGGGTTTTGGAGCCTGACGTGGCTTGCCCAAGCGCTGGCCGACGGGGAACGTGACGCGCCGCTGCATCTGAGTGTTTTCACCACTGGGGCCACGCAGATTGGTGACGCGGTTCTGGCTTATCCCGAAAAGGCGCTGATTTCCGGCCCTGTTGGGGTGATGGCGCGTGAACTGCCGGGGCTGACGGCTTCGCAGATTGATTTGGCTGTCGCGCAAGCTCCGGCGCAGGCGGGGTGGTTCGCAAAACCAGTGGCCGCTGTGCCGGTGATCGACGCGGATGACCTTTTGGAAGAGCTTCTCGCCAGCCCCGCCAACCTTCAGGTCGCTCACCGCGCTGGCCGCCGTTATGAGTTGGGCTACCGCGACGCTGCGCTGCCACAAAGCGATTTACCGGGGTGGAAGGCGCAAGGAAGCTACCTCATCACCGGGGGCTTTGGCGGCATCGGCCTGACCCTTGCGGCGGATATTCTGCACACCAAAGGCGCCCGCGTTATTCTGCTAAGCCGCGCCGCCCTACCGATGCGCCATGAATGGGAGAGCTATCTGGCCAGCCACGGCCCTGCCGATGCCACGGCCCGCCGTTTGCGTGCGGTGATGCGGCTTGAGGCACAGGCCGTGCAGTCTGGCGGTGCGATCGAGGTCGCCCGCGCAGATGTGGCGAACCTTGCGCAGATGCGTCGGGTGATCGACGATCTGACCACCCGTCACGGTGGGCTCACCGGGGTGATCCACGCCGCAGGCGTGCTGGACGACGCGCCACTTCTGGCAAAATCCGATGCGGGTATCGATGCGGTGCTGGCCCCCAAGTTGCAGGGTTTGCGAGTCTTGGATCAACTTTTGCCGGATGGCGCGCTTGATCTGATGGTGTTGTTTTCTTCAACCTCTACGGCCACCCGCGCGGCGGGGCAGTTGGATTATGTCGCGGCGAATGCATGGCTGAATGCCTTTGCGCAATCGCGCCGGGATGCGCAGACACGCGTCGTCGCAGTGAATTGGGGTGTTTGGGCCGATGTCGGCATGGCCGCTGAAACACTCGGAGGGGGCGGCACCGTAGCGCTGCCCGCACGCGCGATCAATGCGGCGTTGCTTGAAACCGCCGGATCTGGCGATAGCGGCGCCCCTGAATTCATGACCGAAATCGCGACAGAGCATTGGCTGCTGGACCAGCACCGCACCAGCGACGGGCGCGCAATTATGCCCGGAACAGGCTATATCGAACTTTTGGCCGAAGCGGCACAGGCCCAAGGATTGGCCAGTTTCACGCTGCAAGACCTTTATTTTCTACGGCCCTTGCCGCTGGCCGATGGGACGCGGCGCGATATCAAGATCACCCTGGACCCCGAGGGCACAGGCTTTGCTGCTGAACTGCGCAGCGCCTGTGTGGTGAACGGCAAAGCCGCATGGCAGTTGCATGTGCAAGCGCGTTTGGTGCCTGCTGAGCCGGGTGCTGAAACACTTGACCTAGATGCTATCGCTGCCCGTTGCCCCAACGTTGCGCGGGCTGAGCCCGGTGATCGTTTGCCCGCCGCCCAAGAGGCGCATCTAAAGTTCGGCCCACGTTGGCACGTGTTGCAACGCACCGCCCTTGGGCAGGGCGAGGGGCTGGCGGACTTGCATCTGCCCAAGGCGGCGCAGGGCGATTTGACCGACGGGCATCTGCTGCATCCCGGCCTGATGGACATCGCCACCGGTTGGGCCATGGCGCTCGTCCCCGGCTATGCTGCGCGCCACCTGTGGGTGCCGCTGTCCTATGGTGAGATCACGCTGCACGCCCCACTGCCTGCCGATATCCGGTCTCATGTGCGGCTGGTCGAAGGGGCGGCTGCGTCGGGCTTTGCCCGCTTTGATGTGACGATCACCGATGCGCAGGGCGCACCCCTTGTCGACGTGCGCAATTTCGCGATGAAACGGCTCGAAGGCGCCTTTGCCGAGGTGCCAGCCCCCGATGCGCGCGAAGTGGTGTTTGAAGAGGGCGACAGTACACCGACACTCAGCCCCGCCGAAGAACGGTTGGCCCGTATGGTACGCCAAGGCATCCGCGCGCTGGAGGGGCCAGAAGCCCTGCGCCGGGCATTGGCGCTGGACGTTCCGCAGGTCATGGTTTCATCCTTGCCATTGCAGAGCTTAATCGCACAGGCCGACGCCCCGGTGACGGAGGCTGCGCCCCAAGGGCAAAGTTTCGAGCGCCCGGATCTGGATGGCAGTTTTGTCGCCCCGCGCAATGCGATCGAAGATAAACTCGCGGAAATTTGGTCGAACCTTCTGGGCGTCAGCCCAGTCGGGGTCGACGATAGTTTCTTTGACCTCGGAGGGCATTCGCTGATCGCCGTGCGGCTTTTTGCGGCGGTGAAACGGGAGTTTAAGGTCGAATTCCCGATCTCTGTCCTGTTCGAAGCACCCACGATCGCCAAATGCGCCGCGTTGATCGCGGCAGAACGGGGCGATTTGGCCGACGCTGACGCATCAGACACAACGCCTGCCGCGCCTCAGCAGCGGTTCAATTACCTTGTGCCGCTGAATCAATCGCGCAGCGATGCGACGCCGCTTTTCGTTGTTGCGGGCATGTTCGGCAACGTGCTGAACCTGCGTCACCTTGCCTTGCCCTTCAGCAATGAACGCCCAGTCTTTGGCATACAGGCCCGCGGGTTGATCGGGGACGACGCCCCACATGAAGAGGTGCAGACCGCTGCCGCCGATTACATCGCCGAAATCCGCGCCCTACAGCCCCAAGGCCCCTATCTGCTGGCGGGGTATTCGGGCGGCGGGATCACATCCTATGAAATGGCGCAGCAATTGAAAGCCGCAGGGCAAGAAGTGGCCGTCCTAGCGATGCTCGACACGCCGCTGCCCGTGCGCCCATCGCTCAGTAAGATCGACAAGGCGTATATCAAATTGGCCGAGTTCAAGCGCAAGGGGCCAGCCTATCTGCTGGAATGGGCGCGTAACCGTTGGGCATGGGAGCGCGAGCGCCGTCGCGCGGTGCCTGATGCGGGCGGTGAGGCTGAGGCAGGTGTCTCTTTCAACAGCCTGCGCATTCAGGCGGCGTTCCTTCGCGCTGTAGGGCAATATCAAACCCCCACTTGGGACGGCCCGCTGACCCTGTTTCGGCCGCCGTTGGATCGCCATTGGGCGGTGTCCGGTGGCAATCATGTCACCGCCGAAAAGGAATATGTCTTTGAGGACAACGACTGGCGTCAGTTTGCGCCGCGCCTGCAGGTTGTCGAAGTGCCGGGTGATCATGTCAGCATGGTCCTTGCGCCCAACGTGACCGTGCTGGCGCAAGAACTGGCCGAAGTCATCGCAGCGGCGCTCTTCGAATACCCAGACAAGGCCGCAACACTGTCCGCTCACGCGGACAAGGCCCAACCTCAAGCAACGGCGGCAGAATGATGCAGCAAATGCCGCGCCTTTTGGTGGTTATCCTCAACTATCGCACCGCAGAGATGACCCTGCGCGCGGCAGAGGCTGCTCTGGCCGATATGCCCACCACAAACGCGGAATTGGTGATCGTCGACAATGACAGCGGTGACGGTTCTGCCGCGCTGTTGGCACAGGCGATCACGGAACGTGGCTGGGGGGTGGGTGACCGGGTGCGCCTTATCTCGGCCCCCGACAATGGCGGGTTTGGCGCGGGCAACAATGTCGCTATCCGGGCTGGCATGTCTGATGGGGCACCGCCCGATTTCGTGCATGTGGTGAACTCTGATGCTTTTCTGGACCCGGGCTGCATTGCGGGGCTATTGGTTCATCTGCAAGAACACCCCCGCGCGGGATTGGCCGGAAGCCATGTGCGCGGCGAAGATGATCTGCCCCATACCACGGCCTTTCGATTTCCGACTGCCGCCGGAGAGTTGGAGGGCGCTGCGCGGTTCGGCCCGCTGACGCGGTTGCTGTCGTCGTCAGTGGTTGCGCCGCCTTTGCCGGAAAGACCCGCACAGGTGGATTGGGTGGCCGGGGCCAGTGTCATGATGCGATGGGACATGCTGACCGAGATTGGCCTCTTTGATGAAGAGTATTTCTTGTATTACGAGGAAACCGACCTTTGCCTGCGTGCCGCGCGGGCGGGTTGGGATTGTTGGTATGTGCCGCAGGCGCGATGCGTGCATGTGGGGTCCGTCTCGACAGGGATGAAGGAATGGCGTCGCATGCCGCGATACTGGTTCGATAGCCGCCGCCGATATTTCACAAAAAATCACGGGCGTGCCTATGCCGCGCTGGCCGTTTTGGCGCGGCTTCTCGGCGGCGGTCTGCACCATTTGCGTTGCCTTTTGACAGGGCGCAGACCCGAGGATGCGCCGGGCTTTTACCGTGACCTTGCGGCCCATGCGCTTACCGCCAGACGCTCTGCCGCCACGACCAAAAAACCGCCCAGCTGCCCCGCCACGGAGGATCGTTCATGACCGCCAGTTTCAAGACTAATCCGTTCTCTGCCCTGCTCATGGGGGACGAATCCCTGACCATCGCTTGCGGTGACATGATTTTGGCGGGGGGGCACCAGATCGCCGCCGTGATCAGCCGCGATGATACGGTGCGTGATTGGGCCGAACGGCAGGGGCTGACGATTTACCACGCGGCCGATGATCTGTTGCAGGCAGGGGTCACTGCCGATTGGTTGTTGAGCATCGCCAACCTGCGCCTAATCTCTGACGCAGTTTTGGCGCTGCCGACCCGTGGCGCGATCAACTTTCACGATGGGCCGCTGCCACGCTATGCCGGGCTGAACACCCCCGCTTGGGCGATCATGAACGGCGAAGCGCAGCATGGGGTCAGTTGGCACCTGATCGAGGCGGGCGTGGACAAAGGCGATTTGCTGGCGCAGCGCATGGCGGATATCGCCGCAGATGAGACGGCCTTTAGCCTGAATTCCAAATGCTATGCTGCCGGAATGGAAAGCTTTGGCGAGGTCTTGGCGCAATTGGAAAGCGGCAGCTTGCAGACCACCCCGCAAGACTTGAGCCAGCGAAGCTATTTTGCCCGTGACAAGCGGCCCGCAGGCGGCGGCGTCATCGACTTTGCGAATGACGCAAAGACGATCTCTGCGCTGGTGCGTGGTTTGAACTTTGGCGAATATTGGAACCCGCTTACCACGGCCAAGGTCGTGGGCGCCGCGGGGCATGTGCTGACTGTATCAAGCGTGGAGGTGCTAGAGACGACAGGCGGCACCCCCGGTGAGGTGATCTCGGTGGAGGGCGCGCGGCTGGTCGTGTCCGCAGCAGACGCACAATTGGCCTTAGAGGGGCTGCGCGACATTTCCGGTGACCCCATTGTTCTATCAGATGTCTTCAAACCGGGTGAGCGGTTGCCGAGCAGCGCAGGAGCATCCCCCACGCCCGCTGAAGAACCGCAGTGGCGGCGTGCTTTGGCGAGCTTTGATCCGCTGCCAGTTCCGTTGGCCGATGCAACCGTCGGGGCCGCAAGGTTTACTCAGCGAAACATCCCGTTGCCGCAAGATCTTGAACAATCGCGGCAAGTTACCGCCGCTGCGCTGGTGGCTTTGCGTAGCGCCGGGCGGGGCGATGGGGGCCTTGCACTGTGCCGCCAAGCAGAGCCCGCGCCGCTACTGGCCGATTGGTTGCCGATAACCGTTACGGCAGAGGCGGGGACGACGATTGCCGATGTGCTGGAGCTACTGACACCGCAACTCTCCCACGCCACCAATTCTGCGGGTTTTGCCCGAGACCTGCCGCTGCGTGATCCGGCGATTGGCCCGCTTGAGACACCGGATTTTGCGATTTCATTCGGGACTGCCCCCCTCACCGGCGCGGTGTTGACCCTTTGCCTGACGCCCGAGGGAGCCATGTTGCTCGCCGATGGCACGCGGCTCTCCGAGGATGCGATCAATTTGCTTGCCGCGCGTTTGGAGGCGGCCTTTGCCAAGGTTGCGGATGCGCCCGATTGTGGCACAGTCTGGGCGCTGTCCGGGGCCGAGGAGCAATTGCTAAACCGCGTGAACGCGACCGAACGCAGCTATGATCCCCTCACCCTTCATGCGGCGTTTGAGGCACAAGTGGCTCGGGCGCCAGATGCACCAGCGCTGGTGTTCGAAGGCGAAACGCTAAGCTATGCCACACTTAACGCGCGCGCCAATCAACTAGCACATGTGCTGCGCGATATGGGGGTGGGGCCGGGCATTCCTGTGGCGCTCTGCACCGCGCGGGGCGTAGACCTTTTGGTGGGTGCACTCGGGATTTTGAAAGCTGGGGCGGCCTATGTGCCACTCGACCCGGCTTATCCGGCCGACCGTCTGGCGCATTATCTTTCCGACAGTGGGGCGTCGGTGGTTGTAACGCAATCGAGCCTGACGGCAAGCCTGCCAACGCATAGCGCGCAGGTACTAGAGATCGACCGCGACCCACGCCTTGCCAATGCATCCGACGAGAACCTGACCGCCGATGCCGGGGCTGATGACCTCGCCTATTTGATTTATACCTCCGGCTCGACCGGTACACCAAAGGGCGTGATGGTTAGCCACGGCAATGTGGCGAATTTCTTTGCCGGAATGGACGACCGCATCGACCATGAGGCGGGTGCGGTCTGGCTCGCGGTGACCAGCCTCAGTTTTGATATCTCGGTGCTAGAGCTGTTCTGGACCCTCGCGCGGGGCTTCAAGCTGGTGCTGGCGGGCGATGACAGCCGGGCGCTGATGTCGAATGGTCCGATTGCCACCAGCGACCGCAAGATCGACTTCAACCTGTTTTATTGGGGCAATGACGATGGCGTTGGCCCCAAGAAATACGAACTGCTGCTCGAAGGGGCCAAATTCGCGGATGCCAATGGCTTCAACGCCGTCTGGACGCCCGAGCGGCACTTTCATGCCTTTGGTGGCCCTTACCCGAACCCCTCCGTCACCGGCGCTGCCGTGGCAGCGGTGACGCAAAACCTCGATGTGCGGGCCGGGTCTTGCGTGGCCCCACTCCATCACCCCGCGCGGATCGCCGAGGAATGGGCGGTGATCGACAATCTGACCAATGGGCGTGTCGGCTTGGCCATCGCCAGCGGCTGGCAGCCTGATGATTTCGTGCTCCGCCCGGAAAACACACCGCCGCAGAACAAGCCCGCGATGTATGATGCCATAGACCAGCTGCGCAAGCTCTGGGCCGGGGAACCAGTAGAGTTCCCGCGTGCCGATGGCACACCTCATGCAGTGGTAACGCAACCGCGGCCCGTGTCCACAGTGCTGCCCATCTGGGTGACCACGGCGGGCAACCCGCAGACGTGGAAAGAGGCGGGGGAGATTGGGGCCAATGTGTTGACCCACCTGCTTGGCCAATCCGTGGAAGAGGTGGCGGATAAGCTCAAAATCTACCACGACGCTCTGCGCGGCGCGGGCCATGACCCGGCGGACCATAAGGTCACGGTGATGCTGCACAGCTATCTGGCGGATACGCGCGCCGAGGCCGAAGAGGTGGCGCGCGAACCGATGAAAGACTACCTGCGCTCGGCGGCGGGGCTCATCAAACAATACGCTTGGGCCTTCCCGGCCTTCAAGAAACCGGCTGGCACGACGAACCCCTTCGAGATCGACCTTGAGGGGCTTTCGCCTGAGGAAATGGATGCGATCCTTGAGTTCGCCTTTCAACGCTATTTCAACGACAGCGGCATGTTTGGCACCGTGGCCGACGGTTTGGCGCGGGCCGAGCAACTCAAGCGGATCGGCGTGGATGAGATCGCCTGCCTGATCGACTACGGCATTCCGACGGACAAGGTAATGGCGGGGCTCAAGCCTTTGGCCGAGGTGCTGCGCCGCGCCAATCTGGGCGGGCAACCGGCGGCGGATGACCACTCCATCGCCGCGCAGATCATCCGCCACGGGGTGACCCATCTGCAATGCACGCCATCAATGGCGCAGATGATGGTGATGAACGATGAAGCGCGCGGTGCGCTGGCGCGGGTGACATCCTTGATGATCGGGGGGGAGGCGTTGCCCGGCACGCTGTCTCGCGCACTGCGTGAGGCGACGCAGGCACAGATCCAAAACATGTATGGGCCGACAGAGACGACGATCTGGTCGACCACCCATGTGCTACAAGACGCGCAAGCAACCACTGCGCCCATCGGCACGCCGATTGCCAATACGCAGGTCCATGTACTGGATGATGCGCTGCAACCGCTGCCCATTGGGGCTGCGGGCGCACTTTGGATCGGTGGTGATGGGGTGACGCAGGGCTACTGGCAGCGGGCCGAAATGACCGCTGAGAGGTTCATCGCGGACCCTTTTGCCGTTTCGGGCCGGATCTATAATACGGGCGATCTGGTGCGGATGGACGCCGAGGGCGTGCTGCATTTTGAAGGGCGTGCCGATGCGCAGGTCAAAATACGCGGGCATCGTATCGAATTGGGAGAGGTTGAGGCGCGGCTGGCGGAATTGCCGGGCGTGCGCCAAGCCGTGGCCGTGCTGCGCGACGACGCAGGGCAGGGTGGTGCGCAGCTTGTTGGCTATGTCGTCGCGGATACCACTGTTGAGAGTGACAGCGCGCAGCGCCAGCTTGCAGCGAATTTGCCAGATATCATGGTGCCGCAGGCCATTGTCACGCTGCCTGCCATGCCTCTGACACCCAACAAGAAAATCGACCGTAAGGCCCTGCCGGCGCCCGTGAAGCGAACCGCCGCGCCCGCACGTGAGACGCCAGAAGCCAGCCCAGTCGAAGGCAGCCAAGCCGCCATCGCGCAGGTCTGGGGCGCGCTTTTGGGGGTTGCTGACATTCGCGGGGCCGATAATTTCTTTGCCTTGGGGGGACATTCTCTTTTGGCGGTGCAGGCACATCGCGACATCAAAGCCGCCTTGAACACCAGCGCTTTGTCGATCACCGATATCTTCCGCTTTCCGACCCTTTCGGGGCTGGCCGCGCATATTGACGGGCTGAGCGGTAAGGTGTCAGCACCTACTGCCGCACCCTCGGATGTTGATGCGCCTGCACGGTCTGAAACCATGTCCAAGCGCCGGATGATGCGCGCGGGGCGTGGGCGCGGGCAAGGCTAAGATGACCCAAGAGGCCGAGATTGCGGCGGCGGTGCGCAGGTTGTTTGACCTGCCTGTCGCCGTGGCCGTAACGCGGCCTGACGCTGTTCATCCAGCCTTGTGGGAGGGCGAAGCCACCTTGATCGCCCGCGCGCGACCTGCACGGATCGCAGAGTTCACCGCCGGCCGCAGCGCGGCACGAGAAGCGATGCGTCAACTTGGATATGCGCCTGAACCCATTCTCGCCACCTCCGATCGCGCGCCGATCTGGCCACCGGGGCTTGTGGGGTCAATTAGCCATTGCGCGGATTGGTGTATCGCCGTGCTGGCACCCCAAAGCGACATGCGCGCCCTTGGCGTGGATATCGAAGACGACGGCCCGCTGCCCGCAGACCTGCTGCAAGAAGTCTGTAGCCCAATAGAGGTCGCCCGTCTGCAAGGGCAGGCGCCGTTGGGGGCTGCCAAACGCATCTTCTGCGCCAAAGAAGCGACCTATAAAGCGCAGTATCCGCTGACGAAAACGCTGTTCGGCTTTGACCGGCTAGAGGTCACATTGGCCAAAGACGCCACCGCATTTGAGGCGGAATTCACCCAAGCCACTGAATGCTTTACCCGCGGCGAGAAGCTGCTGGGGCGGGTCGCCCTTGTGGCGGGCCACCTTGTCAGCGGGGTGGCGATTGGGCAGATTGATCGCAAAGGAGCTTGATCCCATGATCGCACTGTCACGCCGCGTTTTTCTAGGCGGAGCCGCCCTTGCCAGCCTTGGCGGCGGGACGTGGTTCTTTCGCCGGGCGCAGGTACAAGATTGCGCGAAGGACCTCTATGCCATGCCGTTGACCGCGCCGAATGGGCCTATGCAGGTTTACCATCTGGGGCATTCATTGGTGGGCCACGACATGCCCGCGATGCTGGCGCAGATGGTGGGGGCGGGTCACAGTTTTCACAGTCAGACCGGATGGGGCACCTCCCTGCGCGAACATTGGGAGCCGGATGAGGCGATTAACGGATTTGAACGCTCCAACGATCACGCGCAGCACCGTCCGGCCCGCGCCGCCATAGGATCGGGCGATTATGACGCCGTGGTGTTGACCGAGATGGTCGAAATTGCCGATGCCATTCGTTATCATGACAGCCCTGACTACCTTGCCCGATGGGCCAGTCTGGCACATGAGGCCCGGCCCGATACCCGCATTTACCTTTATGAAACATGGCACCACACCGATGATGGTAACGGCTGGCTAAACCGCATCGACCGTGACCTTGACAAATACTGGCGCGATGAGGTGCTCTACCCCGCTTTGCACCACTCTGAGGTGCCTGTGCATCTGATCCCCGCCGGTCAGGCCATGGCGGCCTTTGTCCGTGCGGTTGAGCAGACTGGTGGGGTTGGCGGTATTGTCAGCCTGCATGATTTATTCTCGCGCGACGATAATGGTCGCTCGGACACGATCCATTTTAACGATCAGGGGGCCTATCTTGTGGCGCTGACCCATTACGCGACGCTTTATCACCGTGACCCGGCGGGCCTGCCGCATCAATTGAACCGCGCCGATGGCACCCCAGCCAATACGCCAAGTGCTGAGGCCGCCCAACTGATGCAACGCGTGGTCTGGGATGTCGTTCGCGCCCATCCCGACAGCGGGGTCGCAGCATGAGCGGTCTGGGCAGTCTGTTTTCCGTTCTCATGGTGGGGCATAGCCTGTTTGGCACTGACGGGCCGGATATGCTGCAAGAGACGCTGCGGGCCGGATTGGGGCAGGGCGAGGTGCGCGCCCAGATCATCAACGGTGCGCCCCTACGTCATAATTGGCAGGAATCGTCCAGCGCCGAAGGCGTTGATGCACGCGTCGTGCTGCCCGAGGGGCAAACCACCCATCTGATCTTGACCGAGGCGATCCCGCTGGCCAATCACACGCGCTGGTCGGATACCGAAGTTTACGTGCAGGCATTCTTTGACCTTGCTGCAAATGCCAACCCTGCGGCAAAGGTCTATCTGCAAGAGACGTGGCATTCGCTAAAAAGCGGCAGCGGTGAAACTGTTGAATACGACGACAATGCCCATATCCCGTGGCGCGAGCGGTTGGAAAGTGATCTGCCGGTATGGGAGGGGATCGCGGCCTCTGTTGCGGAAGGGCGCAGTTCAGACAGCGCAACGATTGAGTTGATCCCAGCCGGGCAGGCGATGGCACAGCTATACGATGAGATTGCAGCCGACCGCGTGCCGGGGCTGACCCAGATCGACGCGCTTTTTGCGGATGACATTCACCTGAACGATCTTGGCCACTATTTCGTTGCGATGGTGCAATACGCTACGCTGACGGGCAAAGACCCGTTGGGGTTACCGAGCGACTTCAACAATCGCTGGGGCAAGGCATTTGAAACACCCCCACCAGATCTCGCACGAGAACTTCAGCGTGTTGCGTGGGATGCGGTGCGCGCCTATCAAAGCAGCGCCGTGGTGCCGGTTCCCCCGGCGTCGCGTCCGGCGGCAGACGACAATGCACAGACCGCGCCGATCACCCCCACGGGGCCACCGGCGACAGCAGAAACTGTGAACACGCAGGCCGAAATGCCTCCGGCGCCAGTGCTCAGTGCCCCCTTTGAAATCGTCGCACCCGAGAGTGCTGTCAAAGGCACGCGCGCTATGGGCACCAACCTTGCCAGTGTTACCGATTGGAGCGTTCAGGCGCCGTTTCTTGATCTGATGAAAACCGCGCGCCCATGGCTTGGCCATATGCCGGGGCGCTTTGGCGGTATGGAATATGCGCAATTGGTTGACGGCGGCTACCTCAGTGCAGAGGGCTGGCCGATCAAGATGCCACGGGAATTGGGCAGTATCGGCACGCTGATCCTGACCGATATGCCAAAGGAGGCAGCATCGCTAGAAGGGCGTTATTTGCTGCGGTTCAATGGCACAGGCGTGATCGAGGTTGCGGGGCGGGCCAAGAATGTACGCTATGGCAAGAATGAGGTCCGGTTCGACTATGCACCGGGGCCGGGCAGCGTGGAAATTCGCATTCAACGGATGCATCGGAGCGACCCGCCGCGCGATATCACCGTGGTGCGCGAGGATCGGGCCGCCGCTTTTGATGCAGGCGCACGGTTCAACCCGGATTGGACCCAGCATCTGACGGGGATGAAGGTTCTGCGCTTTATGGATTGGATGGGCACCAATGACAGCCCCATCGCCACGTGGGAAAATCGCCCACGCCCTGAGGATGTGACTTATGCCCTGCGCGGCGTGCCGGTTGAAGTCATGGTGGCGCTGGCAAATGAGCTAAAGATCGACCCGTGGTTCAACATGCCGCATCTGGCAGAAGATGCCTATGTCACCGAATTCTCGACCTATGTATTAGAGACGTTGGACACAGACCTGACCACCTATGTTGAATTCTCCAATGAGGTTTGGAACTGGCAGTTCGCTCAGACCCGCTGGGCCGATGAAATGGCCCAAGCCCGTTGGGGAGAAGCCGAAAAAGGAATGCAGTTCTACGGCCTCCGCGCCGCCGAAGTTGCGCGGATTTGGACGGATGTCTTCGGCGACAAAGCAGACACAGGGTTGCGCAATGTGATTTCCAGCCAGACGGGGTGGCTGGGATTGGAAACCGAAGTGCTGGACGCACCGCTTTACGTCGCAGAAAAAAAAGGAAACAACCCGCCCGCCACTGCATTTGATGCCTACGCCATCACCGGATACTTCGGCGGAGTGCTGGGGCTGGAGGATAATGCCGAGATGGTGAACGGCTGGCTGTCCGACAGTCTTGCCACCGCCCGCGCGAAGGGAGAGGCGCAGGCGCTTAGCGGGGCCGACCTAGAGGCGTATATAGAGACACATCGCTATGACGCGGCCTCGGCCCTCGCGGCCCAAGACCTGCGCAATGGCGGCGCCAGTGGGCTTGAGAATGATACGTTGGCCGATCTGATCGGCCGTGTTTGGCCCTATCACGCAGCCGTGGCGCGGGCGCATGACCTAGATTTGGTGATGTATGAGGGCGGCACCCATGTGGTTGGGCTTGGTTCGCAGGTAGACAACGAGGCGTTGACCGACTTCTTTCACCACCTCAATTACACGCCTGAGATGGGCGCGCTTTATACTGATCTGATGGCCGGTTGGGAGGCTGTCGGCGGGCAATTGTTCACCCATTTCGCC
Organism: Sulfitobacter sp. SH24; assembly: GCF_965641895.1. Lineage (NCBI taxonomy): Bacteria > Pseudomonadati > Pseudomonadota > Alphaproteobacteria > Rhodobacterales > Roseobacteraceae > Sulfitobacter > Sulfitobacter sp. SH24. Next base: position 2,425,808 of record NZ_OZ282575.1, on the reverse strand, counting down.
GACGTTTATACCCCCACAAAATGGGGGTCTTGGGGCGCGCTGCGCTACCTCTCGGATGACAACCCGCGGTGGGATGCAGTGTCCACATGGCGCTAGCGGCTGCCAAATTTTCGGGGGTCAGTATCCTGATCCCCGCCCATGATGAGGCGGATTGGCTGCCTGCTTGCCTCGATGCGCTCTGCGCATCTGGCCCGGTCTCGGGGCCGGTTGAGGTGATTGTCGTGGCCAACGGTTGCACTGACGCGACCGCCGAAGTGGCCCGCAGGGAAGCATCGGCTTTCAAAGGGCGGGGCTGGACGTTGCGGGTGCTGGAACTAACCGAAGGCAGCAAGCTTAGCGCGTGGAACGCGGGCGAGGCGGCAGCGCGAGGTGAAGTCTTGGTCTATCTCGACGCCGATGTTTTGGTCTCCCCGCCCTTGTTGGGGCAGTTGGCCGAAGTGCTGGTCGACGCTGCGCCGCGCTATGCCAGCGGGGTGCCACGGGTGACTACAATGGGCGATTGGGTAACGCGCCATTACACACGTTTTTGGCGCACGACAAGCTTTATGACCCACGGCGTGCCGGGGTTTGGTATCTTTGCGATGAACCGAGCAGGGCGGGCGCGTTGGGGGGATTGGCCGAACATCATCTCGGATGATACCTTTGCGCGGCTGAACTTCCGCCCCGAAGAACGTATTGCGGTGGCCGCCACATATGATTGGCCGATGATCGAAGGATTCGCGCCACTGGTGCGTGTGCGGCGGCGGCAGGATGCGGGCGTGGCCGAGGTGGGGCGGCTCTTTCCCGAACTGATGCGAAACGATGATGCGCATGATGACATGCGCCCTTTCTGGAGACGCGTGCTCAGCGATCCGTTGGGGGGTATCGTCTTTATCGCCGTGCGTCTGACGATCCATGCCCCGGTCTTTCGCAGTGCAAATCGCTGGGTGCGGGGGCGTTAACGGGCAACATCTTGTATGAATTCGGCCAATTTGGCGGCCTCGCGGGTGACGTCATGGCGTGCGAAAACACGCGTGCGGGCCTTTGCCCCCATGCCATTTAATGCCGCTAAGGGTGCGTCATGTAGCGCTGTCATTGCCTCGGCTAAAGCGGTGACATCACCGGCAGGCACAAGCCAACCGGTTTCGTCGGGCTGCACCAACTCCGGTGTGCCTGCGATATAGGTGGCGATCACCGGGCGAGCGGCGGCCATGGCCTCCATCACCACCATGGGCAATCCTTCGGCAAAGCTGGGCATGACCAACGCATGGGCGGCGGCGAGTTCGGAGGTGACGCGGGCTTCGTCGACCCAGCCGGTCAGTGTGATGCGGTCTGCTAGGCCATGGTGGGCAATCTCGGCCTCAATCGCGCGGCGCAATTCGCCGTCACCAATCAGCGTCAGATGCAGATCGGGATGGCTGTCACGCAGCTGCGCCATCGCTTTGATCAGGGCGATCTGGCCCTTCTGCTCAACGAAACGACCGATGGAGACCAAGCGACGTTCGCCATCGGGTAGGGGCGCAGGGGTGGGGAATTTGGAAGGCTCTATTCCGCAATGCACCACTTTGATGCGCGGCCAATCGGCAGGATCGGCCCAGCGGCAAAGTTGGCTGCGTCCGAATTGGCTGATCGCTACCGCAAAGGCAGCATGGTGAATTTTCGTGCCAAGGGACAGCGCGCGAGGGCTGTCGAATTCTTCGGGGCCATGGGTGGTGAAACTATAGGCCGGCCCGCCCAAACTGTGGCAGAGCATTGCGACCATGGTGGCATTGGTGCCGAAATGCGCGTGCAGATGTTCTACGCCGCTGACCTCCAACTCATCGCGCAGGTAGCAAGCTTCGGCAAGATAGATGAGATGCCGCAAAAGCCCCGTCTCGGCCCGGCGTGCGGCCTGTCGGACATCCCGTAGTGCCTTGATGAATTGCGCGGGCGACCTGAGCAAACCGCGCAGACTGGCAGCGGCAAGCGCCGTGCCACCGGCGGCCAAGACATAATGTGTGCGTGCATGCTCGGCCTTATCTTGCGCATCAATCAGCGGCACATCAGGGCCGCGCATGGCGAAACGCAAGACCTCATGGCCCGCCGCCTCCAACGCCGCGATCTCGCGCCGGATGAAGGAATGCGAGGGCTGCGGGTAGGTGTTGAGGATATAGGCGATCTTCACGGGGGCGCGGGCCTTGGGCTGGGGGCGATAATCATTGTTACCCGCCTGCTTGCCACTGGCACAAGGGCGGGCAAGCCTTTAGTCTTTCGGAAAGAATTGGATAAGGCGCGATATCGGGTGTTTTCAAAGGTTTCCCAAGCGGTGACAGGCAATCGCCTGATGGCCCGCGCCCTGCGTTCAACTTCTTGGATTGTGCTGGGCTATGGTGGTGCCCAAGCGATCCGGCTGGCGTCAAACCTGATCCTGACGCGCCTCCTGTTCCCCGAAGCCTTTGGGCTCATGGCCTTGATACAAGTGGTGATCGTCGGGCTGACGCTGTTTTCGGATGTGGGTATCGGACCGTCGATCGCCCAGAGCAAACGGGGCGATGACCGGGATTTTCTAAATACCGCCTGGACGATCCAAGCAATCCGGGGGGGGTGTCTATGGCTTGCGGCCTGCGCGCTGTCATGGCCGGTGGCGGTGTTCTATGGCGAGTCATCGCTGCTGGTTTATCTGCCCATCGCGGCGCTGAGCCTTGTGATCGCCGGGTTCAATCCCACACGGATTGAGACCGCGCATCGGCATTTGCAGATGGGGCGGCTGACGCTATTGGATCTGGCGTCGCAGGTCATTGGAATCATCGTGATGATCATCGGTGCGGTGATCTATCAATCTGTGGCAGCGCTGGTCGTGGGCGGCGTGGTGGGCGCGCTGGCAAAACTGGCGCTGACCCATGCGTTTTTGCCGGGGCCGGGCAACCAATTCCGCTGGGAGCGACCCGCGGTGCAAGAACTGGTGCATTTCGGCAAGTGGATTTTCCTATCCACGATGTTTTGGTTCTTTGCCAGCCAAGGTGACAAGGCGATCTTGGGCAAGTTCCTCTCGCTCGAAGGGCTCGGAATCTACAATATCGGCTATTTCCTTGCCAGTTTCCCGCTCATGCTGGGGCAGAATGTGACCGCCCGGGTGATGATCCCGATTTACCGCGAGGCGGGGGGCGGCGATCAACCAAAGCTGCGACGGATGCGCTATGGGTTGAGCGGAGGGCTGCTGGCGTTGCTGGCGGTAATGGCACTGGCGGGGCCGTGGCTGGTGTCGGTTCTTTATGACCCACGGTATCTGCAAAGCGGGGCTATTCTGGTGATGCTGTCGCTTGCATTGATGCCGCAGGTGATCGGGATGACCTACGATCAAGCCGCGCTGGCCGCAGGGGATTCGCGGCGTTTTTTCATCTCTTCCGCCTCTCGGGCTAGCCTGCAGATCGGTATGTTGCTGGCGGGCGTGATCTATGCCGGGCTGCCCGGCGCGCTGATTGGTCTGGGCGTGGCGATGCTGCTTTCACATCTCGTGCTGATCTGGTTGGCGCGGGCGCATGGTGTTTGGGATGCGCGCCATGATCTGACATTTGCCTTGCTGGGGGTAGGGCTCGGCGCTTTGGCAGTTTGGCTGCACTGGGATCGGGTGTTGGGTCTCAGCGCCACGGTCTAGCAAAACGCTTAGCCCTTTTGCTGACGCGCCAATCGTGCGGCGCGGCCTTGTTTGCCAGCGTTCAGCCGTTCCTGCCAGACCTTGCCCAAGGTGCGGCGCTTTTCATGCGGGCTGAGGTCGGGGATCGACACCACAGGGATCAAGCCCGTTTCGCGAGTCATTTGGCGGGCCGAACGGATCACTGGGCGGCGCAATTCGAGCAGGAAGGCGACGAACAGACCTAGCATAATACTGGCGAGGCCGCCGATGATGGCAAGTTTTTTGCGGCTGGCCGAGACTGGATATTCGGGCAGTTCGGCCTGCTCAAGCGTGATCAGTTTTTCGCCGCGCTGATCGGTTTCGAGCGAGAAGCCGACTTCGGCCTCATTGCGCCGGGCTGTGATTACTTCCAACTGGTTTTGCAATTGGGTCATGCGGCGCTCAAACCGGGCCAATTCACGCTCAACCTCTGGCGAGGTTTGCAGGCTTGCGGTCAGTGTCTCGCGCTGTTCTTGTAGCAAATCACGCTGTGTTGTGAGGCTTTCCATCGTGGCGTCCAGCTCAGCCTGTTCGCGGGCGATGGTGGCGGCGCGGGCGTCGGGGTTCACCCGGTCACGGGCCAGCCGCGTGGCGATGATCTCACGATCAAGCTCTAGGATCGCGTCATTCAAGCTGCTGATCTCGCCGCGGCGAAATTCTAGACTGCCTTCGAGGGAAAGATCATTTTCGGCGCGGTAGTTGGCCAATTCAGCCTCAAGCGTAGAAATATCGCGGATCAAATTTTGCTCTTGGCGCTGGAAAAACTCCAAGGTTTCGAGGGTCTGGCTTTGACGCTGCGCGGCAGACATCTGGCGGGTGCGGTCGGCAAATTCGCGGGCCACGGCCTGCGCATCGGCTGGGTTGCCCATCTCGGCGGTGAAGGTCATCACAGAGATGGTGCCATCATCGGCAAAGCCCTCACGCGGGGCTGCGACCCCTGTAATTGTAACGGAACGGCGCAGCAGATCGACTTTTTCTGACATCCGCAGCGCGGTCAGGTCTTCATAGAGGCCAAATCTTTGAATGATGTCGACAAGCGTTCCGCGTGCCATCAACTGCTGTTCGATCAATTGCAGGCGACGGGCTGACGATCCTTCGACGGTAGAAGGGGCAAGATCATTGGCGATCTTGGGCTGTTCGATCTGAATGACTTCGGAAGATTGATAAACATGGGCGATCGACAGCGCCCAAAATACCGAAGCGACACAGCCCAAAAGCGTGACCAGAATAATAACACCCGCGCGGCGGCGCAGCATGTCGATGATGTCATCGAATGTATAGATCGGTCCCATGTGCCTCTTTCCAACCTGCTTTGGCCGCCAGTCCATTGCTTGGCGGTGTTTCCCTGCCTAGACCAGAAGACTTGGGCGATAATAGGGCGCTAACAGGCGCAAAGACAGGGGGTGTCAGGCATATTTCGGAAGACTTGAAGACCGGGCACGGTTCAGGACGATGCCCAAAAGCGGCACCTGACCTTCAAGCATACGTTCACATTCACGCAGATGCCGCGCCATGGTCTGACTGCCGTCAGAGATCAACAATACCCCGTCAAGCTGAGGCAAGAAGGCCGACAGGTCGTCATGCTCCAACATAGGCGGCATGTCATATAGGACGATCTCTGGCTGGAGCGTCGCGCGCATCCGCAGCAAGGTTTCGGCCGTTGCGCTGTCTTGAAGGATTTCGGCGGCGTTCACCTCGGGTTGGTCATTCAGGCCAAGCGCCAACGTATCGCTTACACGAACCATCTGCTGGCCCAGACTGGTCCGACCGGCCAAAAGGTCGCTCATTGCACCGGGGGCGTCCGTGTCAAATGCGCGGGCCAGACCGGGATTACGCATATTCATATCCATCAGGACAGTCCGTGATCCCGGCACTCGGGACAGGCTCAGCGCCAAATTGGTGGCCGAGAAAGTATTGCCGCAGCCTGACGTGGGCGCGGTGACGGCGATATTCACCCAGCCATGTTCCAATATCGTCTGACGCAGACGCGTGCGCAGCAGATCAAAGGCCCGTGCGGCCGCGCTGTTACGGTGATCATCGACCAGCGGCATGTCCCCACCGGGGCCGGGTGTTGCGATGGGCAGGTCTTGCCAACGTGGGGCGCGGTCATCGCTGACGTATTGCGTGATCTTAGGGGCGGCGACGGGCAGAGGCTCCTCGAAGGACAGATCGCCGTCGAACTCGTCCTCATTATCCATCACTGTACGACGCGGGCGGATGCTGTGCCGCATCCCCGGGCCGCCAAAGGTCGCCAAAACATCGCTGTTGTCCGCCCCGAGGGCGTCAGATGCGTAAAGATCCTTCATCTTGTTCCCTTTCGATTTTCTAAACATGAGGTGGACAATTTCCGATTGTTAGCAGGCGTGGTCAGCATCGCTCAGCACCCCGTCCGACGCAAGACGACCCCGAAGGTTTTGATCAGAATGGTCAGATCCATCGGTAGAGAGAGGTTGCGACGGTAGGCGCCATCTACTTCATTGCGGTAGGTAAAGCGGCTGTTGTTGCGCGCAGAGACCTGCCAAAGTCCGGTAATGCCGGGGCGCAGAGCAAAGTAGGATTTCGGGTCGCCGTACATTTCAAGCTGTTCCGGCATCATTGGGCGCGGGCCGATCAAGCTCATGTCGCCAATCAGCACGTTCCAAATCTGAGGCAGTTCATCGATGGATGTGGCCCGCAAGAAGTTACCAACCCGCGTGATGCGCGGATCGTTCTTCAGCTTTTGCATCTCATTCCATTCCGCACGCATGGCCGGATTTGCGGCAAGATAGCTTTCCAGTACCGCATCGGCATCACGAACCATCGTGCGCAGTTTGAGGATGGAAAAGCGTTTCCCGCTACGGCCCAGCCGCTGCTGCGTGTAAAAGGGTTGGCCGCTTTCGATCCATAGCGCCAGCGCACAAAGGGCAATGATCGGCAACGCGATAGGCAGGACGGCAAGGATCAGCAGTTTGTCAAGAACCGGTTTGGCGTAGCGACCATAAAGACCCTTGGGGCGCAGGCAGAAAGAGGCCAATTCACGCGATGCCTGCAAAACTGCAGCGCCCGCAGCGTTAGGTGCGCGGTCCATCTGGCGGGCCAGCACCGGAGGTCCGGCAGTGATTTCCATCAGGCCAAAAGCGTGTCGGTCGGCGTTAAAGTACTTCATCAAACCCCCCAGGGTCTATCGCATTCATTCGGGCCACTGCGGCCCGCGGCGCGTTCTCGCCGCTAAAAGTCGAAAGTCTATCCGACCTATACGTTCAGGTAGGGTACGTATCATTTGTTACCACCTTCGCGCCTTATTTGCTCCTTTTTTTAAGAAACAGACTGTTTCCTTCTTGGCGAGGCGGGCAGGATTTCATCAATAATCTGGGGGAGTTAGAGCAGGGGGCATCGGCATGGTGAGAGATGGGATCGGACCATTCATATCACGGTGAAAGGCGCGCCCGGAGATATTGGAGTATATTATAAGGCACTGAATTATAATCTATAATTTCTCGAGACCGCGTCAGCTTTGTTTTCCGGTAGCGATGCGGGGCACTATTCATTCTGTGTTCGCAGGATCGATAATCCTGCCTCTGCCAAGGTGACCAAAACGCGTCAAAAGGACCCCGCGCCCCAGCCATGGTCACGAAAATGTCAAAGGGAAAGCTGGGCGACAGTTAGGCGAAACGCAAGATTCGTGGGCTTATCCCTCCCCAATGAACGGTTGAATCCCAAAGTGATTCCCTGTGGCTGTTCAGGGTCGGTCCGGCGATTCAATACGAGGAAAAGCATTAATCGAAATATGTGGTGTGGATGACCTGGCCATGGTTGTGCGTATCAGCCTTAAGTCGTCGATCCATTTGCTATTTGCAGTGATGACAAGTTTGCCTCCATAGCGGCTTGGGCACCTTTCACAAGTGATGGCTGCGATACTGGACAAGCGCTTACACAGCTCTCAGCAAAAATCTTACGAGCAGTGTGCACATCATCTGTTCGCTTCGACATTCACGATACCCCTATCGGTCCAAGTCGGATGTATCAGTTATGTCTGAGGCCCGTGCGGGCACTTCCTGCGCTTCTGCCGCTCTTCCCGAAGAGGTGCGGATTAGATTGGGGGCGTCCAACTCATCTGCGGGATCAAGCACCCCCGTTTAGGGGGACGAGGTCGCATAGCATTTGCTCTGGATCAATTCGCGCGCAGTAATCGCCGCAATCGCGCGAAAGCCGCGCACCGACATCTCTACAGGTTTGTCGCCGCCCAATTGACCCAAGTCAAAACGCCCCCGGTCGGGCCATGCGATCCGTCTTCGAAAGAGTGAAGGATTCGGAATATGATCGATATGGTGAAGTTGATCCTCTTCGCGCTGATCGCGTTTTTCGCGGCGCTCGGTGCGGATTGGGCCCGCGATCCGGCTTATATGGTTCATGCGGTGCTCATCATGGTGCTCGCGGCGGGGGCCTTTATCTGGCAGTTGCGCCAGATCCCGGTCGAGGATGCCCCGGCAGCGCCCAGCGTGTCCGCGCAGGCCTACGGGATGCGGGACTATATGGACGGGCCGGTCCGCTACGGCGTGATCGCGACGGCCTTCTGGGGCGTCGTCGGTTTCCTCGTCGGGACCTTCATCGCCCTGCAATTGGCCTTTCCGGTGCTCAACATCGACTGGGCTCAGCCCTATGCCAACTTCGGCCGCCTGCGCCCGCTGCATACCAGCGCCGTGATCTTTGCTTTTGGCGGCAACGCGCTGATCGCCAGTTCCTTCTACATCGTGCAACGCACATGTGCGGCACGGCTCTGGGGCGGCAATACCGCGTGGTTCGTCTTCTGGGGCTATCAGCTTTTCATCGTTCTGGCGGCCACAGGCTACCTTCTGGGCGCCACGCAGTCCAAGGAATACGCCGAGCCCGAATGGTACATCGACATCTGGCTCACCATCGTCTGGCTGGCCTATCTCGCCGTCTTCTTCGGCACGATCATGAACCGGCGCGAGCGGCATATCTATGTCGCCAACTGGTTCTTTCTGGCCTTCATCATCACCGTGGCCATGCTGCATGTGGTCAACAACCTTGCCATCCCGGTGTCGATCTGGGGCTCTAAATCGGTGCAGGTCTTCGCCGGCGTGCAGGATGCCATGACGCAGTGGTGGTATGGTCACAACGCCGTGGGCTTTTTCCTGACCGCCGGGTTCCTAGGCATGATGTATTACTTCGTGCCGAAGCAGGCGGGCCGGCCGGTCTATAGCTACAAGCTGTCAATCATTCACTTCTGGGCGCTGATCTTTCTCTATATCTGGGCGGGTCCGCACCACTTGCATTACACCGCCTTGCCCGACTGGGCGGCGACGCTGGGGATGGTGTTTTCGATCATCCTGTGGATGCCAAGCTGGGGCGGCATGATCAACGGTCTGATGACGCTCGAAGGTGCCTGGGACAAGATCCGGACCGATCCGATCATCCGCATGTTCGTGGCCTCGCTCGCCTTCTACGGCATGTCGACCTTCGAGGGGCCGATGATGTCGATCCGGGCCGTGAACTCGCTGAGCCACTACACCGACTGGACCATCGGCCATGTGCATTCCGGCGCGCTTGGCTGGAACGGACTCATCACATTCGGCGCGCTCTACTTCCTGACCCCGCGGCTCTGGGGCCGGACGCAGATGCATTCCATGGCGGCGATCAACCTGCACTTCTGGCTCGCGACCGTGGGGATCGTCCTCTACGCGGCCTCGATGTGGGTGACCGGCATCATGGAAGGGCTGATGTGGCGCGAGGTCGATGCCAACGGGTTCCTCGTCAACAGCTTTGCCGACACCGTCGAGGCCAAGTTCGTGATGTACGTGATCCGGGCTCTGGGCGGGGTGCTCTACCTCGCGGGCGGTGCAGTCATGGTTTGGAACATGTGGATGACCATCCGCGGACCGAAATCACGCCCCGTTACCGTCGCCCTGCCTGCGGAGTAAGACAATGAGCAAGAACCCCCAAAGCCCCGACTACGACCCCGCCGACGATCCCAAAGTGGTTACCGCCGGGGAAGGTATGCAGCAGGGAAAGATCCCGAACGAACTGCCGCCCGAGACGCAGACCATCACCTTTCATCAGCGGTTCGAGCGCAACGCGACCTTGCTGCTGATGGCCTCGCTCGCCGTGGTCAGCATCGGCGGCATCGTCGAGATCGCGCCGCTGTTCTGGCTGGAGAACACCATCGAGGAGGTCGAGGGCATGCGTCCCTATTCGCCGCTCGAACTGGCCGGGCGCGAGGTGTACGTGCGCGAGGGCTGCTATGTCTGTCATAGTCAGATGATCCGCCCGATGCGCGACGAAACCGAGCGTTACGGCCACTACAGTCTTGCCGCCGAATCCATGTACGACCACCCGTTCCAATGGGGATCGAAACGCACCGGGCCGGACCTTGCGCGTGTCGGCGGGCGCTACTCGGACGAATGGCAAGTGGATCACCTGATCGACCCGCAGTCGGTGGTGCCCGAAAGCGTCATGCCAAAATACGCCTTCCTGATGGACGCGCGGCTCGATGGTGACGAGGTGGCCGATCTGGTCGAGACCCACCGTATGGTGGGCGTGCCCTACAGCGACGAGATGATCGCCAGCGCCAGTGCCGATTTCCGCGTTCAGGTCGATCCGTTCGGCGATTACGACGGGCTGCTCGAACGCTATCCCGGCGCGCAGGTCCGCGATTTCGACGGCCAGCCGGGGGTAAGCGAGATGGATGCGCTGATCGCCTATCTGCAGATGCTCGGGACGCTGGTCGATTTCTCGACCTTCGTGCCCGACGCCAGCCGCTGAGGAGCCGCTGATGGACACCTATTCCTTCCTGCGCGAATTGGCCGACAGCTGGGCGCTTTTGATCCTCACTCTGATCTTTTTGGGCGTGATCGGATGGGCCTTCCGGCCCGGCTCGCGCGCGCTGCACGATGATGCGGCGACCGTACCGTTCCGCGATGAACCCGCGCCCAAAGGCCCACAAGACGGAGCCCGCCAATGACCGACAACCGCAAGATCGACCCCACCACCGGGACCGAGACCACCGGCCACAGCTGGGACGGGATCGAGGAGCTCAACACGCCGCTGCCACGCTGGTGGCTCTGGACCTTCTACGCAACCGTCGTCTGGGGGGTGATCTACACGATCCTCTACCCGGCATGGCCGATGGTCTCGGGCGCGACGACGGGGCTTCTGGGCTATTCTACCCGCGGCGAGGTCGCCGCCGAGATCGCCCGCGTCGAACTGTCGAACGCGGATCTGACCGAGAGCCTCGTCACCGTCGATCTCGGCGTGTTGGCGGAGAACGAAGAGTTACACCGTTTCGCCGTACAGGCAGGCCGCTCGGTCTTCGCCGCACATTGCTCGCAATGCCACGGCGCGGGGGCGGGGGGCGTGAAAGCCTCGGGCTATCCCAACCTTCTGGACGACGACTGGCTTTGGGGAGGGACCATGGCCGAGATCACCTATACCGTGCGCCATGGCATCCGCAACGAGGAGGACCCCGAGGCGCGGTTCTCGGAAATGCCCCCCTTCGACTGGATGGCGCCCGAGGAGCTGGACGCCACCGTGCATTATGTGCGCAGCCTGTCGGACCTGACGCATGACGCAACCGCCGCGGGGCAGGGGGCACAGCTTTACGCCGACAATTGTAGTTCCTGCCACGGGGCCGCGGGGCTTGGCGACCGCGAGATAGGTGCGCCGAACCTTGCCGATGCGATCTGGCTGCGCGGCGACAGCTACGCGGACATTCTGGCGCAGCTTAAGGCGCCGCGCATGGGGGTCATGCCGCCGTGGCAGGCCCGTCTGGGCGAGGCCGAGGTGCGCGCCGTGAGTGCCTATGTTCATGGGCTCGGCGGCGGTGAAGCCGACGTGGGGGAGGCCGCGGCGACACCTGCCGATTAAGTGCCGCGCTTTGATGCAGATCAAAGTGGCCTATGCCCGACGGGTGTAGGCCACTGAGGCAGAACCCGGAGCCCGCAACCCCCATGTCCACACAAGCCCCGCCACTCTTCGCCCCGCGCGAGCCGATCTTTCCCCGCCGGGTCAACGGCTTCTTCCGCTCGCTGAAATGGGCGATCCTGATTTTTACGCTCGGCATCTACTACGTGACCCCGTGGATTCGCTGGGACCGGGGGCCAAACCTGCCCGATCAGGCTGTGCTGGTCGATCTGGCCAATCGGCGTTTCCATTGCTTTTGGATCGAAATCTGGCCGCATGAGTTCTATTTCGTCGCCGGGCTGTTGATTATGGCGGGTCTGGGGCTGTTCCTCTTCACATCCGCTCTTGGCCGGGTCTGGTGCGGCTATGCCTGCCCACAGACCGTCTGGTCGGACCTTTTCATGACCGTGGAGCGCTGGATCGAGGGCGACCGCAACGCGCGCATCCGCCTGCACAAGGCCCCAATAAGCCTGCGCAAGGCGCGACTGCGGGGGGCGAAATGGGCGGTCTGGCTCCTCATCGCCATGGCGACCGGCGGGGCCTGGGTCTTCTATTTCGCCGACGCCCCGACGCTGGCGCGCGATCTGGTCAGGCTCGAGGCGGCACCGGCGGCCTATGCCACCATCGCGGTACTAACGGCGACGACCTTCCTATTCGGCGGCTTCATGCGCGAGCAGGTCTGCATCTACATGTGCCCCTGGCCACGCATCCAGGGCGCGATGGTGGACCCGGGCACGCTGACCGTCGGCTACCGCCGCTGGCGAGGTGAGCCGCGCGGCAAGGGCGGGGTGAAACGTGCGCAGGCCGCGGCCGAGGCGGTGGGCAGCGGGGAGGCGGTAGCGCGCTATGGTGCCGCGCTCGACAAGGACAGCGCAGGTGCGCGGCAGTCCCGTAGCGGAGAGGCCCTCGGCGATTGCATCGACTGCAACGCCTGCGTCGCGGTCTGCCCCATGGGCATCGACATCCGCGAGGGCCAGCAGATGGAATGCATCACCTGCGCGCTCTGCATCGACGCTTGCGACGACGTGATGGACAAGATCGGCCGCCCGCGCGGTTTGATCGACTATCTCGCGCTCGACGACGAGCCGCCGACGCGCCCGGGCGAAAGTGCGGCAATGGCCGACCCCAACTGGCGGCCAAAACCGCTCTGGCAGCATGTCTTCCGGCCTCGAACCGTGTTCTACACGCTGGCTTGGGCCGCGATCGGCGTGGCGCTGGTGGTGGCGCTCTTCGTCCGGCCCGAGATCGACATGACAGTCGCCCCGGTGCGCAATCCGACCTTCGTAACCCTTTCTGACGGGTCGATCCGCAATGCTTATGACATCCGGCTGCGCAACAAGCACGGGGAAGCGCGCGACTTCCGCCTGTCGCTCGGCGCGGCGGCGGGAGTGAAACTGGCGCTTGAGGGTTACGTGGGAACCACCGTCGCGGTGCCCCCCGACAGCACGCAGCGCCAGCGGGTCTATGTCATCGCCCCGCCCGAGGCTCCGGCGGCCGCGCGCGCTCGCAGCGACCTGCGCTTCTGGGTCGAGGACGTCTCCTCGGGCGCGCGGGCGCATGGCGATACTATCTTCAACGGAAAGGAGTGAGGCTATGACGGCAAGGCAGGTCAATCGGCCACTGACGGGATGGCACGTGCTGGCGGGCTTCATCGGCGGTTTCTCGATCATCATCGCGGTGAATCTCGCGCTGGCGATCAATGCGGTACGGACCTTCCCCGGCAAGGAGACCGAGTCGAGCTACATCGCCTCGCAGCACTTTCAGGCCGACCGGGCGGCACAGGAAGCGCTTGGCTGGGCGGTAGAGACCGATCTGACAGCAAATGCCCTGCGGCTGGTGGTGACGGCGGAGGGGCGCAGCGTCCGGCCGGAAATTCTCTCGGCGACGCTGGGCCGCGCGACCACCGTGGCGGATGACATCACGCCGATCTTTACTTGGGACGGTGCGGCTTGGGTGGCGCCGGTCAAGGCGGGGCCGGGCAACTGGAACCTGCGGATAGAAATGCGCGCGGCCGACGGGACCCCGTTCCGCCGCCGCATCCCGCTGCGGGTGGCACCATGAGCGTTGCGGCCTGCCCGGGCTGCATCGCCGCAGCCCCCCTGACCGACATGCCGGCGCGCCCGGCACCAAAGGCCGGGGACGCGATCTACATCGCCCTGCCGCAAATCCACTGCGCCGCCTGTATCGCAGGGGTGGAGCGCGTCTTGGCCGATCTGCCGTCGGTCGCCGCGGCGCGGGTGAACCTCGGGGCCAAGCGGCTGCGCCTTCTGCCGACCGCGGGCCATGACGAGAGCGAAGCCCTGAGCGTGTTGAACGCCGCCGGGTTCGATGCGCATCTGCTGGACGCTTCCGCCCTAGGTCCCGCGGGAGACGAGGAGGGCCGCAAACTGCTGGCGCGCGCCGCTGTCGCCGGGTTCGCCATGATGAACGTCATGGCCGTCTCCGTCGCTGTCTGGTCCGGCGCGGGTGAGGTCACGCGGGAGATGTTCCATTGGGTCTCCGCATCCATCGCACTGCCGGCCCTGGCTTTTTCGGCCGTGCCCTTCTTCGCCTCTACCGTCACGGCGCTGCGGGCGGGGCGTATGAACATGGACGTGCCGATCGCGCTTGCGATCTTTTTGGCTGCCGCGACCTCGCTCTACGAGACCTTCGCCGACACCGGCGCGCATACCTGGTTCGACGCGGCGCTGTCGCTGTGTTTTTTCCTTCTGGTGGGGCGCTATCTTGAGCACCGCGCTCGGGCCACGGCGCGCTCGGCGGCGGCAGAGTTGACAGCGCTGGAACTGCCCCGCGCGACCCGGCTGACCGAGGCGGGGCGCGAGACGGTGGAGGTCTCCGCGCTGCTGCCCGGCGACCGCATCGCGCTGGCGGCTGGTGCGCGGGCCCCGGTCGACGGGATCGCCGAAAGCCCCGCCACGCTCGACCGCTCCGCGCTGACCGGAGAGGCCGCGCCGGTGCCGCTTTCGGTGGGCGGCGCCGTCTGCGCGGGCGAGGTGATCCTTGGCGCGCCGCTGACCTTGGCCGTGACACGCCGGGCCGAGGACAGCACTCTGCGCCGCCTTGCCGCCCTTGTGGAGGTGGCTGAGACCGGACGGCACCGCTACAGCGGCCTCGCCGACCGCGCCGCACGTCTCTATGCGCCAGTGGTGCATGGGTTGGCCGCGTTGGCCTTTGCCCTCTGGTGGGGGCTGACGGGCGATCTGCATCACGCCATCTCGGTGGCGACGGCGACGCTGATCATCACCTGCCCCTGCGCTTTGGCGCTGGCCATCCCGGCCGTGACGGCGGCGATGACCGGGCGGCTGTTCCGCGGCGGCGTACTGCTGAAATCCCCCACCGCGCTGGAGCGTCTTGCCGAGATCGACACGGTGGTCTTCGACAAGACCGGCACGCTGACCGAAGGCGTGGCGCGGCTGCCCGGTCTCGCGCCCGAGGCCGCCGCGGTCGCGCGGGCGCTGGCCGAGGCCTCGGATCACCCGGTTTCCCGCGCACTGGTGGCGGCGCTCGCGGAGTGCGCTCCGGCGCAATTGACCGATCTACGCGAATTGCCGGGCGAGGGGGTTGAGGCGCGTTGGAACGGCAGATCGGTGCGGTTGGGGCGCGGAGCGAAGGGCCCTGTGCTCGAATTGCCCGGCGAAGTGATCCCGTTGCCCCTAACCGAGCACCTTCGACCGGGCGCATTGGAGGTGATCGCCGATCTGGAAGCGACGGGTTTTGACGTCGTGATGCTGACCGGAGACACCCCGGCCCGGGCCGAGGTGCTGGCACGGCGGCTCGGGATCGCCAAGGTTCATGCCGGGGTGCGCGCCGGGGACAAGGCCGACTGCCTTGCAGGGATGACCCGCGAAGGCCGTCGCGTGCTGATGGTGGGTGACGGGTTGAACGACACCGGCGCACTGGCAAGGGCCCATGCCTCGCTCGCGCCCGCCAGCGCGCTCGACGCCGCAAGGGTGGCCTCCGACGGGGTGATGCTGGGCGTGGACCTGCGTGCGGTGGCGCAGACGCTGGCGCTTGCCCGCCGTGCGCGGCGGCGTATCCGGCAGAACCTCGCCGTTGCGGCGCTCTACAATGCCGTGGCAATCCCGGTCGCGGTGCTGGGCCATGCCACGCCGCTGATGGCGGCGGCGGTCATGTCGTCGTCTTCGATCCTTGTGGTGATGAACGCGGTGCGCCGATGAATATCCTGATCGTTCTCATTCCCGTGTCGGTCCTGCTGGGCGCGGCGGGGCTGGCCGCCTGCCTCTGGACCCTGCGCAACGGGCAGTACGAAGATCTCGAGGGGGATGCCGCGCGCATCCTTCTGGAAGAGCCCTTAGACCCTCGGGGGCCGGACAGCAAAACGCCCGCCGCGCCGGAGTGAACCGGCGGGCGGGCATGCGTTGCAGATTGGAGCTCAGCGCGAAAACAGCACCGGCACCTCCGAATGGCGCAGTAGGTCGCGGGTGGCCGCGCCGATCACCAGATCATAGGCCCGCGAATGGCCGAAGGCGCCGACGGCCACCATGTCGGCACCACGCTCCATGGCCTCGCGGCTGAGCGCCGCGGCGACTCCCGGCCGTTCCCAACTGCGCTCGACCAGCGTGGTCTCAATCCCGTGGCGGTCGAAGGCCGCGGCCAGATCGCCCGAGCTCGCCTTTAGCCCCGCGTCGTGGCTGTGGTCGTTCACGCGGAGGATATGCGCGCAATCGCCCGCCTGCAGCAAGACCAACGCGTCATGCGCCGCGCGGACCGCCTCGCGGGTGCCGTTCCAGCCCAACACGATGCTCTGCCCCAGATGGTCGCCCGAGAAATCCTGCGGCACCACCAACACCGGGCGGCCCGCATCGCGGATGACGCTTTCCAGCAGGCGGGCATGGGCGGCGGTGTCGGCATCGGGATCGGCGGCGGCCATCAGCACGATGTCCGCGCAATGCGCGCTTTCCACGATTCGCTCGGCGGCGGTCTCGGACTGGCTGTGCAGCAGGCGCCATTCGCGGGCAAATTCCTCTGCTTGATAGGCCGTCTCGAAGATCTCCTTGATGTCTTCCGATTGCGCGACCTGCGATCGGCCGTATTCGGTGAAGACGATGTCGGGCACATGCAAGGCGACGCCGGGATAGACAGCGAGCGATTCGACGGTGTGCAGCCCGATCACATGGGCGTCATGACGCCGCGCGATCAAGGCCGCGGCGGCCAGCACGCTTTTGGCAGAGCGCGCGTCCGTGAGGCAAGCGAGGATGGTCTTGATGGTCATGATCTCTCTCCTTTCATGCGGTGGCGCGGCGTCAGACACGCGCCTGTGCGGCCGAGAGCAGTGCGTCCTTATCCTTGATCAGCACCGTCTGCGCCCGGTCAAAAGCGATCACCCCGGCCTTGCGCAGCCGCGTGAGGGTGCGGCTGACGGTCTCGATCGTCAGGCCAAGGAAGTCGGCGATGTCGGCGCGGCTCATCGGCAGGGCGCAGCGCGTGAGCTCGTCGCGACACGTGCCGATGCGGTCCGAGAGGGTGACGAGGAAAGAGGCCACCTTCTCCATCGCCGACTTGCGGCCCAGCATCATCAGGTGGTCCTGCATCGCCGAAATCTCGCGCAGGGCGGCGTGCAGCAGCCGCTGGTGCGTGGCGTCGTCTCCTTTTAGCGTGTCCAGCGTATGGCGCCGGTGGGAGATGACCGCGCCGGCCTGGATCGCCTCGCAATCGCTGTGATGCACGGTGCCGTTCGGAAAGCCGATGATGTCGCCGGGCAGGCCGAAGGCGATCACCTGCCGCCGCCCGTCGTCCAGCACGCGGGAGAGACGAAAGACGCCCGAGGTGATCTCGTAGATGTTATTGGCGATGTCGCCTTCGCGGAAAAGATGGGCGCCCACCGAAAGCGTCCGGCGTTGTGCCGGGGCCGGGTTGGGTATCCCGACGGGGGCTGCAATGGCGGGGGTGAATGCGCTTGAAAGTGTCACGTACATGCGGGCGTCCTTGTTCTGTCGAAAGGCACTTTCCCAAGCCGAGGTCGCGGCGATACGCTTGGCCGTGTAACGGATTGTATCGGTTTGTCGCCGGGCGCTGCATTGGATAGGATGAGGGGCCCTGCTTGAACGCGCGAGACGGGGCCGCAACAGGGGGCTTAGCCGTGACCACGAAGAGAATTCTCGTCGTCGATGACGACGCCAAAATCCGCAACCTCCTGCGGCGCTGCTTTGAGAGCGACGGCTACGAGGTGGCCGAGGCCGAGGGCAGTGAAAGCGTACGCGCGGCCTTTGCCGAGGGTGATTTCGATCTGGTTACGCTCGACCTCAACCTCGGGGCCGAGGACGGGCTCGACATCGCCCGCGAATTGCAGCGCGAGCATGACGTGCCGATCTTCATGGTCACCGGCAAGGACGATGTAATTGACCGGGTGGTGGGGCTGGAGCTTGGCGCCGATGATTACCTGACCAAGCCGTTCCACGTCCGCGAGGTGCTGGCGCGGGTGCGCTCGGTGCTGCGTCGCACGGCCAAGCGCCTGCCGCCCGCCGCGGCGTCAGAAGAGGTCGCCGAGCTGTGGCAGTGCCTCGACGGACTGCGGATCAATTTCGACGCCATGCAGCTTCTGGATCGCGAGGGCCGCGACTGCGCGCTCACCACGTCGGATTTCAAACTGCTGGCGGCTTTCGTGGGCAACCCGCAGCGCCAGCTGTCCCGCGACCGGCTGATGGATCTGGTGAACGGCAGCGATTGGACCCCGCTGGACCGCACAATCGACAATCAGGTCGCCCGCCTGCGCAAGAAGCTTGAACGCGACCCGGCCCGCCCGCAGTTGATAAAGACGGTGCGCGGGTTGGGCTATATGCTGACCGAAAAGCCTGTCGATCTGGCCGGTTAGCTGGACAGGAGCGCGCCGAGCGCCTCTGCCAGATCGGCCTGCCGGTAGGGCTTGCGCAGCATCGGGAACTGCTCGGCCATGGCCTTGCTTCCGAGGATGTCTTCTGAAAACCCCGAGGTGATGAGAACCTTGATCCCCGGCATCTCTTCCGCTACGCGCAGGGCAAGCGCATGGCCCGAGAGTTCCCCCGGCATCATCAGGTCGGTGAAGACCACGTCGATGTCCCGGCGCGCCTGCAGGGTCTCCCAAGCCGCATCGCCACTGGTCGCCGTGACGCAGACGAAACCAAGCGCCTCGAGCCGGGTCTCCGACAGGCGCAGCACGCGCGGATCGTCCTCGACCAGCAGGACCCGCCGCCCGGCACCGATCCCGGCATGACCCTCCGCGCGGTCATCTGCCTCGTCCCCCTCGGGCGCGGCATTGGGCAGAGCGGGGAAATAGAGGCTGATCGTCGTGCCCTTGCCGAGCTCGCTGTAGATCGAAATATGCCCGCCGGACTGTCGGATGAAGCCATAGACCATCGACAGGCCTAGACCGGTGCCTTGCCCCACCGGCTTGGTCGAGAAAAAGGGCTCCATCGCGCGGGTGCGGGTCTCTGTCGTCATGCCCTCTCCGGTATCGGCGATGGAAAGCCGTATGTAATTGCCCATGTCGATGCCGATTTCCTGCACGACGTAGCTGTCGTCGAGCGCCATGTTCTGCGTCTCGAGGGTGAGCCTGCCGCCCGCAGGCATGGCGTCCTGCGCATTGAGCGCGATGTTGAGCACCGCGGTCTGCAACTGGGTCGCGTCGATCATGGTCTGCCACAGGTCCGGGGCGAAGGCCGTCTCGATCTCGATATGCGCGCCGATGGTGCGTCGCAGCATCGCGACTGCCTTTGAGACCTCGGCGTTGAGATCGGTCACCTCGGCGTTAAGCGTGCTTTTGCGGGCAAAGACCAAAAGCCGCGAGGTCAGGTCGGCGCCCACCTCGGCGGCCTCAAGCGCGTCCGAGATCAGCGCGCCGCTTTTCGTAGAGGTTTCCGCAATCTCGAGCAGTTCGAGGTTGCCAATGACGACCGTCAGCAGGTTGTTGAAATCATGCGCGATACCCCCGGTCATCTGGCCAATGGCATCCATCCGCTGCGAGCGGGCCGTCGCCTCCTCGGCGGCCTTGCGGCGCGAGAGGTCGTGCATGATCCCGACAAAGGCGACCTCGCCCTCGATATCGGCGCGGCCCACCGAGAGGTGCAGCGGGAACACGCTGCCATCGGCGCGCAGACCCTCGACGTCGCGGCCTATGCCGATGATCCGTTTCTCCCCGGTGTCGAGGTGGTGGTGCAGAAAACCATCGTGCCGGGCCGCCATGTCGGCGGGCATCAGCATGCGGACATTGCGCCCAACGAAGGCCTCGACCGGGTGCCCGAATAGGCCGGCTGCCGCCTTGTTGACCCGCAGGATCCGCCCCTCGTGGTCGGCGATGACCATAGCATCAACCGCGGCATCCAAAAGCGCGAGCAGGACGGGGCTTGTGTCGTTGATCTTCATGCGGGTTTCCGTCGGTCAGGGGCGTCAGGGCAGCAAACCCGCTGGCGTGGGGTCTTGCAAGCAGTCTGTCGTTTAGCAACGCTGGCTGTTAACGTTGTATCGTCTCCAAGTAATCGAGAAGGTTCTCGAAGTCTGTCTCCAGAACTTCGCCATCCGCGCCGCCATGAGGGTACACATTTCGCAACCCCTGCGCGGAGAAATCCGGCATCGGGGAGGCGGGATCGTCCTTTTCCAGTTGGCCCATGACAAACCGGCTGACGAACTCGCGTGGGAAATAGCCGTCGTTGCGACGTTTCAGCAGGGTGAGGTCGGGGGCCACCACGTAGGTAGGGCTCGCAGCCGCGTTGCCCGGCTCCATGCCGCCGCCATGGCATGCGGCACATTCGTTGGCGTAGATCCTCTGCCCTTCCCGCACCGCTCGAGGGTCGCGGTCAGGCGGCTCGGAACAGGCGGTAAGAAAAGCGCAGATCGTTCCGACGAAGAAAATTGAGCGTGTGTGCATGGCAGATCGTTCCTCTCGTTATGAGTGAACCTTGGCGGCGTTGTTAATTATGGGGCAGGGGGAGGCAAAGAAGGGTCTGATCCACCCTTCTTCATCGGTGTTGTCGAGTGGTGGTGCTGAATAGGTATTAGAAACATTACATCTCGAGAATGCGTGATTTCTGGGGAAGCTCCTTGATCTGAATCAATCGTCGTCCGGCTGTGCCTTCTTCGAAGGAGAAAAGGAACTTTCCGGATGTCACTGCCGAAACCTCCGAAATAAGAGCTTTCTGCGCGCAGTGCTGACCTTGAACACTTGCGATGCTGCGCGGCCTTGCCGATGTCGGGTTACTGGCGCTTTGCCATAGCTCTAAGCTAATTGCTAAAGGTCCGCTTCAGCGCCTGTCATCAGGACATAGTTCCGGATCGCTTGCCAAATGGTCAATCAGTGCGCGTACTCGGGTTGTTAAACGCCTGTTTTGAGGGAACAGCGCGGCGACGACATATGGCGCAATCCGGTTCTCCGCAAAAAGCTCGACCAGCTCTCCGGTCTTCAGGCAATCGGCGACAGTATATGCCGGACACCGGGCGATGGCTGCGCCTTGTCTTGCAAGACGTGCGGACGCTGCGGGCGCGTCCATTCGGAAGCGCCCATTTACTTGGACGGTTTCTTCCCGGCCACCGATATCAAACCTCCACATTGTGGGCTCGGCCATATTGCTATCCAAGATACACTCATGCGTTGTCAGTGACCGTGGGTGGCTTGGACGTCCTGCGCGTTCCAAATACGCCGGAGAGGCACAGACAACCAAAGCCATGGGGCCCAGTTGTCGGATTTTCAGAGAGCTGTCCCGCATCGGGCCAATCCGGATAGCAAGGTCGAGGCCTTCCTCTACAATCGATGCCCGCCGGTCCGAGAACCTCAGATCCAGTTCTACATGTGGGTGTGCCTCGGAAAACTTTGTGAGCGAGGGGACCAGCCGCGTTACCCCAAAGCCCGTTGGTGCCGAGATGTGGATCACACCACGCAGCGAGACTTGTTCGTTCCGAACCCGCTCTTCCAGCTCGTCGAAACCGTCCAAAAGAGGTTCGCACAGCGTGAGGTATGTCGCCCCTGCGTCCGTCAACGAGACGCTACGCGTTGTGCGATTGAGCAACTGCACCCCAAGCGCGTTTTCCAGATCAGCCACGTATTTGCTTACAAGGCGCGCGGAACGCCCCATGCGTTTCGCGGCAGTGGTGAACGATGCGTTCTTTGCGACCAAGGCAAAGGCCCGCATACGGTCGATTTTGTCCATCAGATTGCGCCTTTTGAGGGCTTATAATAGGTCGAATTTAGGTGATTATCGCCAAAAGATGCAAGGTGTATTGCTGGGCCAACATCCAAATCCAAACGGAGAATCATATGCCCAATGCTGTTCGCATTCACCACTTCGCCAAGTCCGGCCATGCGCATCGCGCCTTGGTTTTTGCCAAGCTTGCCGGGATTCCGCATGAAATCGTTCCAGTCGATCTGGCCGCGGGCGCGCAAAAGTCGCCCAAGTTTCTGGCCATGAACCCCAATGGCCAGGTTCCAGTCCTTGAGGATGGAGATGTGGTCGTGTCCGACTCGAACGCGATCCTTGTCTATCTTGCTCGGGCTTACGCGCAGGACTGGTTTCCGAGCGACGCGATCGGAGAGGCCGATGTCCAGCGCTGGCTTACCTTGGCGGCTGGAGAAATCGCCTTTGGTTCCTGCGCTGCGCGGTTGATCACTGTCTTCGGTGCTCAGTTGGACCCGGATTTTGCCGCCGCTGTAGCTGCAAGAGCGTTGCAAAAGCTGGAGTACCGCCTCACGGACCATGATTGGCTTGTCGGTGATGGACCCACGATCGCAGATGTTGCCTGCTATTCGTACACCGCGCATGCGCCAGAAGGGAACATCTCGCTCGATTCTTACCCTCACGTTCGCGCTTGGCTGGCCAGGTTCGAAGCACTGCCAGGCTTCGAGGCAATGCCGTCGACAGCCGTTGGCTTGGTTGGAAACTGAAAGGATAGATTTATGGCACCAGAAGCCCCGCGGCATCCTTCGCCACCCTTCACAAAAGAAAGTGCTATTCAGAAGGTGCGCTTGGCGGAGGACGGCTGGAATGGCCGAAACCCGTCGCAAGTCGCGCTGGCCTACACGCCGGACAGCAAATGGCGCAATCGGGCTGACTTTCCCGAAGGACGCGATCAGATTGAAGCGTTCCTATCCCGGAAATGGGCTAAGGAGCTCGACTACCGCCTGATCAAAGAGCTTTGGGCCTATGATGGGAACCGTATCGCGGTGCGCTATGCCTACGAGTATCGCGACGACAGCGGGAATTGGTTTCGTGCTTATGGCAACGAGAATTGGGAGTTCGACACGAATGGCTACATGGAGCGCCGTTTCGCCAGTATCAATGAACACCCAATCAAGCCGGCGGACCGCAAGTTCCACTGGCCGCTCGGGCGGCGTCCGGACAATCATCCCAGTCTGAGCGATCTGGGACTCTGACTGGCAGAAAGTGGAACGATCGAGCGATGGGACAGATGCATAAATCGCACTGGGGAGAGTTGGCTTTGCAAGCGCGGCGTCACACGCCGCAGGAGCTGAGCGATGCAATCCCGCATTACATCTACAGCGAAATGCCACAGCAACACGCGGGGTTCTTTGCGGGATTGTCCTATTTGCCGTTGGGGACGCTTGATCGGCAGGGACGCCCTTGGGTGAGCCTTCTGGTCACGCAGTCCGCCAGCGATCCATCGCTTGGCATTCATATTGCGGGCGAGAACGCGATACAGGTCGTGGCGCAAACCAATCCCTTTGACCCCTTTGTGCGCGCAATCAGTCAAAATCACTCTACAAACGGCGATGCCCGGCTATTTGCTGGGGTCGGGGTCGATTTCAGTAACCGTCGGCGCAACAAGATTTCAGGTTCAATCGAGGATGCTGCGGTCGAGGGCGGGGGAAAGATCAAACTGAACCTGACCTCAGATCAGCATCTTGGGAACTGTCCGAAATACATCACTGTCCGTGCTTTGGAATACGCAAAGCGGAGTGCGAAAAATGCTCTTGATCGCTTTGACGTGCAGTGTTCGACACTGCCGGAAGCGGCAAAGTCCGTAGTCGCGCGCGCCAGTACGGTGTTTATGGCGACGAAACACACGAGCGATAGCAGCGCTCAGAGCGACATGGGCGTCAATCATCGCGGTGGCGCTCCGGGTTTTGTCCGGTTGTACGAGGCGGGCGATGGCGGCACGTATCTGGTTTTGCCTGATCATTCGGGCAATCGTTTTTACCAATCGCTCGGGAATATCGAAACCGACCCACAGGTCGGATTGGTCTTTCCGGATTTTGATACCGGTGAAGTTCTCTATATCACGGGAGAGGCCGAAAATTTACTTGGGGCTGACGCGGATGCGTTGATGCCGCGCACAGACTTGCTGACGCGCATCAAGGTAACAGGGGCAGTCTTTGTGCGGGGCGGACTAAACCTAAAGCTTACATCTCAAGAAGAGCTGTCGCCCTATAATCCGCCGGTCAAACTCTTACGCACGGAGTTGGAGCAGAGCGGGCATGCGATCGAAACGCATATCAATACAGAGGCGCTTACGGCTACGCTTGTCTCGACAAAAACCCTGTCTCTCACGATCACGACCTTCGATTTCGAGCTTTCCCAAGCGGTTCAGATGCCATTGCCCGGCGGGTTTGGTGTTTTTGACTTCTCTGGCCTTTTGCACGCGGGCTACAGCCACATGAACGAGGCGAACCCGCAGCTAGTGAATGAAGACTTCGTACGCACTTGGACTGTGTCCAACGCGCCGGATTTAGGCGCAGATCGAACCGGCTTTGATCGGACCAACCGGGTCAGTGTTACCGTCAAACGCAAACCGGGAGGCCTGATGTCGAACGTTTTGCACGACAGCGCGGATCAATTGCTAGCGCAGGCTCTTCCTATTCAGTTCAAAGGAATGGGCGCTGGTTTTACCTGTTTTTCGGCCGATGCTGGAGAGGGGCACCCAAAGATCCCTGAAAAGATGCTGTGGGTCGCAGGGGGTGTGGGCATCACACCGTTTATGGCGATGTGGGATGGGATCCAAAAGCTAGCGATGGCGCATCCACAGAAACGACCTATCGACATCGTGCTTTTGTTTTCTGGACGGGACGATGACATCGCTGTTCTTCATCACTTTGTGCTGCAGAAATGCTCTGAATTGGACCCGTTGAGACTGCAAATCGTTGCGTTTCAAAGCGCGGGTGAAAACCAGTTGGCTGGTGAGTCTGCTTGGAATGAACTTCGTGAGGCATTCGCTGGTCAGTCGCTAGAGAGAAAGGCGCGACGCATGCAGCCCGAAGACGTTAAGGCGGTCGCGCATCTTGGAATGCGGAATGTGTATATGTGCGGCCCGGACGCCATGATGAACAGTGTCGAAGCGGTCCTAGACGATCTGAGCATTGAAGAAACACGGCGTCACCGCGAAACATTTGTTTTTTGAAAGATGGCGAGTTTGGGTTGCAGGTTTGGGTTGCAGGTCTGTTCAGAAGGCACCACAAATGCCTCTTGGTCAGGAATGTTCAGCGACCGTAAAGGGGGGGGCGGTAAAAAGCGGAAGAGCAAGGATCGGAAGCTTTATGCCCAATGACCGGCTCACATAGCAGTTCTGATCCGATCCTGCGCGGGATCATTAGTGCATTGACCGCAGCCGAGGGCCTCACAGCCGCATTTGGCAATGCAGAGCAGGTGGGGGTGTTGAACGAAGAAGGGTTCGAGCATGTCAATAATCTGCACCGGGGCCGCCACGATCGCAGCACGGCATCCGGAAAGCTCGCGCAGAAGAGATCGTTGAACAAGGCGGTTCAGTTTACGAGGTGATGGCGGTCCTATCGCACAGCGACGTAAGAACTGCTGAAATTTACATGAAGAAATTCCGCCGTGAGGGCCTGGTAAAGCAGGCTGCTGACCGCCGTGCGCAGCGTGGATGAGCCTCAAGTGTCCCACGAGTCTAACACCGTGGGACATTTCCGAACAGGAAATGCAGCGAGTTTAATGTCTTATCAGGAGAAGTGGCAGCCCGTAGGGGAATCGAACCCCTCTTTCCAGGTTGAAAACCTGGCGTCCTAACCGATAGACGAACGGGCCACTCTTTTGTCAGGTCAGTGCAGCGTTTCGTGTGTGCTGCTCTGTCTGTGAGCGGACGTTTAAGTAATCCTGTGGAGGGCTGCAAGCAGAAAAATGAACTTTTTCTAGAAAAAGTTTTCAGGCCCGCGCGGCGTCCTCCAAACGCAGTTGAACGCTGCGCCGACCGCGGAAATTATTGATGTCGAGACGCCCTGCGAGGTGGAAGCGCGCGCCGCCGTGGTTTTCAAGCGCGGGGCCGAGGGGGCTGTCGTAGGCACCAAAGGAAATGGCCTCTAGGTTCGCGCCCAGACCGTCGCCGAAACTTACTTTGAGGTGGTTCTCACCCACGCGTTTGGCAAAGCGGATTTGCATATCGGCGAAGGCATAGCGCGGGGCAGGGGCGCCCGCGCCGAAGGGGCCGGCCTGATCGACCATTTCGGCCAGTTCCACCGTGGCCGCGCCGGGCATCATCATGCCGCAGAGGTTCAGGTCAGCAGGTCCGGCCAGATGCGCGCCCTGTTTGGTGAGCAATTCGCCAAGCCGTTCCATCGCCGCGTCGATCTTGTCTTCTGCCACCGTCAGGCCCGCTGCCATCTTGTGACCGCCGCCCTTGATCAGCAGCCCTTCGGCAGCAAGGCGCTGGATCGGCGCGCCGAGGTCGATACCACTGATCGAGCGGCCAGAGCCTTTGCCTATGCCGTCTTCTACGCCGATGACGATGGAGGGGCGGTTGGCGGCTTCCTTCAGGCGTGAGGCGACGATGCCCACCACGCCGGGGTGCCAGCCGGGGCCAGCGGCCCATGCCAGCGGCCCGTCAAAGCCGCGTTCTTCGGCCTGTGCCATGGCGCTGGCGCGCACGGCGGCCTCGACCTCGCGGCGGTCGGTGTTGAGCTGGTCGAGGCGTTCGGCGAGGGCCGCGGCCTCATGCGGGTCAGCGGTGGCCAAAAGCCGTGCGCCAAGGTCGGCCTGCCCGATGCGCCCGCCCGCGTTAATGCGGGGGCCAAGCAGAAAACCGAGGTGATAGGCCGTGGGGGCCGTGTCCATCCGCGCCACATCGGCGAGGGCGGCCAGACCGGGGCGTGCGCGGCGGGCCATGACTTTCAGGCCCTGACGCACAAAGGCGCGGTTGACGCCGATCAGCGGGGCCACATCGGCCACGGTGGCCAGCCCCACGAGGTCCAGCATCCCCATGAGATCCGGCCCCTTCTGGCCCGCCTCACGCAGCTGGCGGCCTGCTTCGACGAGCATCAGGAACACCACTGCAGCGGCGCAGAGATGCGCTAGCGTGCCGTCTTCGTCCTGTCTGTTGGGGTTCACCACAGCCAGCGCATCCGGCAGCGTCTCTCCGCCCAAGTGGTGATCGAGCACGATGACATCCGCGCCCTTGGCCGCGGCGATGGGGCCGTGAGAGAGCGTGCCGCAGTCGACGCAGACGATCAGGTCATGCTCGGCGGCGAGGGCCGACATGGCCTCGTCATTGGGGCCATAGCCTTCGTCGATACGGTCAGGGATATAGAGCGTCGCACGGTGGCCCATGTCGCGCAGCCAGACTAGCAACAGCGCAGCGGAAGAGCCGCCGTCAACGTCATAGTCCGCGAAAATTGCGATGCGCTCACGGTTTTGCAGGGCCGATAGAAACCGCGTCGCCGCTGCCTCCATATCGCGCAAGCTGCGTGGGTCGGGCAGCAGGTCGCGCAGGGCGGGGGCCAGAAAGCCCGCCGCCTCGGTGTCGACCACGCCGCGCCGGGCCAGCACTTGGCACACCGGGTCGGGCAGGCCCGCGCGCTGCACCAGCAGTTCCGCCGCGCGGGTCAGTTCCACGTCAGGGCCGATCCAGCGCCGCCCGGTCAAAGATGTTTCGACACCGAGAAAGCTCATGCGGACCTCATTTGGCCGTTATGGAAGGGGGTGGGGAGGGCCAGTCTGGCCCTCACTCCGCCGGGGTGCGGTAGTTGATGCGACGGACCGAACCGGTGCGCGAGCGCATGATCAGCGTCTCGGTGGTCAGCCAGCCCGGCTCGCGTTTCACGCCCGGCAGGATGTTGCCGCCGGTGACGCCTGTCGCGGCAAAGATCACGTCTTGGGTGACCATCTCGTCGCGCGAATAGATGCGGTCAAATTCGGTGATCCCGGCCTTGGCGGCGCGGCCCTTTTCGTCTTCGTTGCGGAACAACAGGCGGCCATACATCTGCCCGCCCATGCATTTCAGCGCCGCAGCGGCCAGCACGCCTTCGGGCGCGCCACCTTGACCCATATACATGTCGATGCCGGTCTCGGGGTCGGCGCAATGCATCACACCAGCCACGTCACCGTCGGTGATCAGACGGATGGCCGCGCCGGTGGCGCGCACCTCGGCGATCATGTCGGCGTGGCGGGGGCGTTCGAGGATGCAGACGGTGATGTCGGACGCCGCGCAGCCCTTGGCGCGGGCCAGTGCTTCGACCCGCTCACCCGGGGTCATGTCGAGGGTGACGACATCGGTCTCAAAGCCCGGACCGATGGCGAGTTTGTCCATATAGGTGTCGGGCGCGTGCAACATGGAGCCGCGCGGCCCCATGGCGATCACAGTCAGCGCGTTGGGCATGTCCTTGGCGGTCAGCGTGGTGCCTTCCAGCGGGTCGAGCGCGATGTCCACGCCGGGGCCATTGCCGGTGCCGACCTCTTCGCCGATGTAAAGCATCGGGGCTTCGTCACGCTCGCCTTCGCCGATGACCACGACGCCCGCGATATCGAGCATGTTGAGCTGTTCGCGCATGGCGTTCACGGCAGCTTGGTCGGCGGCCTTCTCGTCGCCCTTGCCGATCAGCTTGGCCGAGGCCAGCGCGGCGGCTTCGGAAACACGGGCGAGGCCCAGTGAGAGCATGCGGTCTTGGAATTCGGCAGAAGCGGTCATGGAGTGTCCTTGGGTGCAATGTGTTTTCTGTCCTGTACCCCCGCGCGGGCCTCGGGGCAAGTTTTGGGTTGGGCGCTGGTAGCACTTGGCCGGGAATCAAGCCGCAGGCGCCGGGCCGTCACGCTAAAGGCGTGCCGTATTATAGGGGCGCACCTCAGGAGTGACCGGGTAGGCGATTTGGTGATGCTAGGCGCACACTCGCGAAACGCACATCACGGGCACACTATAAAGTGGCACGAAGCACCGTCTCATCACCGACCCGCGGGCAGGCGATGGCCCACAGCCTCAGACCTCTTCGATGCGCAGGGCCACCGGTTCGCCCGCCAACACGCGCGTTTTGTCCATATTCGCTAGTGCTTCGAGCAGCGCATCCCGGCTGGTTTTATGCGTCACAATCAGCACGGGGGCAGAGGTATCGGCGTGCTCATACTGCCGCATCCGGTAGATGCTGACACCCGCTTCGCCCAGCACTGTCGCGATCTTCGCCAGTGCACCGGGTTTGTCGACGAGCGCCATGCGCAGATAATAGGGGGCAGGGCGCTGGCTGCTGGCGGGGGTGGTTTGCTCTAACGTCTCGGCAGGCTGGCCAAAGACCGGCCCGCGCAACCCGCGTGCGATGTCGCAGACATCAGCCATCACCGCGCTCGCCGTCGGACCTTCGCCCGCGCCGGCACCGCGCAGCACGATCTGACCCACCGCGTCACCTTCGATCACCACCATATTGGTGCCGCCGTCCAGCTGACCCAAGGGCGAGGTCTGCGGCACGAGGCAGGGCATCATCCGCTGCTCCAGCCCGCGGCCGGTTTTCTGGGTCACGCCCAGCAGTTTGATCTTATAGCCCATGTCGGCGGCGGCGCGGATGTCTTCGATGGCGACCCGCTCGATCCCCTCAAGCTGGATGCCGTCAAAGTCGATCTTGGTGCCGAAGGCGATGGAGGACAGGATCGCCAGCTTATGCGCCGCGTCGATGCCGCCCACATCTAACTGCGGATCGGCTTCGAGATAGCCCAGCCCATCGGCCTCGGCAAAGATCTCTTGATAGGTTTTCCCGGAGTCTTCCATCCGCGTGAGGATGTAATTGCACGAGCCGTTCATCACCCCCATGATCCGGGTGATCTCATTGCCAGCAAGCCCTTCCATCAGCGTCTTGATGACCGGGATGCCGCCCGCCACAGCGGCCTCATAGCGCAGCGCCACGCCTGCGCCTTCGGCCTGTTCGGCCAGCGCTTGGCCGTGCATCGCCAGCATCGCCTTGTTCGCGGTGACCACATGTTTGCCCGCCGCCAGTGCGGCTTCGGTCGCGGCCTTGGCGGGGCCATCCGCGCCGCCCATCAGTTCGACGAAAACATCGACATCATCGCGGGTTGCCAGTTTGACGGGATCGTCTTCCCAGTCATAAGACGCAAGCGACAGGCCGCGATCCTTGTTGCGGGTGCGGGCCGAGACCGCAGAAACCGTCATCGCGCAGCCGGTGCGGGCCTCTAACAGCGCGGCCTGCTGGCGCAGAATGCGCAGCACACCCACGCCCACAGTTCCCAATCCGGCAATCCCGAGGCGAAGCGGCTTAGACATGGCGGTGGTCCTTCTGGTCTGATCCGAGAGGCCCGACAGGCTGGGCCGGGCTTTGCCGCGATGTAGCGGGTTCAGCGCCCGCGTGCAACGCGCATACGCTTTTGTAGGCTGGGGATTTATTCGACGTCTTCACCGGATTCGGCGGCCTGACGCGTGCGCTTTAACTCGGCCGCCCGTGCGCGCAGCCGTGCCACCCGCGCGGCGGTCGCGGCATCGGCGCTGTTGCTGCCGATCCGCCCGGCGCGGGCGTCCAGTTGGGCGGCACGTCCGCTCAGCTCTGCCTCGGTTCGAACAGGATCGATCCGGCCAGCGGTGGCCTGCGCCAAAAGCGGGTCGATCGGTACGATATCGGGAAAGGACGCGGCCTCAAGCTCAGGGGTGATCGTGCGATCAAGCGCGGGAAACTGCGTGCAGCCCGCAACCAGCGAGACGCCCAGAAACAGGGCGGTGATCGAGAGGGGGCGGAGCGTAAACATGAGGGTCATGCCTCGTTCTGCCCCAGCGGTGATCTTCGCGCAAGCGGGGTTTGCTTTTGAACGCTTGTTCATTAAATTGCCGCTATGGCAAGAACCACAGGCTCACACTCCGATATCACTGGCCCGCGCGTCCGCGCGGCTGCGCTGCGGCTTTTTGCGCGGGGCGGCTATGCTGCCGTGTCGATGCGCGCGATTGCTGCTGAGGTCGGTGTGCAGGCGGGGGCGCTCTATAACTACACGCCCGATAAACAAAGCCTGCTGTTCGATCTGATGCAGGCGCATATGACCGACCTGCTGGCCGAAACGCCCCAAGATCCCAGCCGCTCCGCCTTGCAGCAGCTGCAGGATTTTGTGGCCTTCCACATCCGTTTTCACGCGGATCGGCCTGATGAGGTTTTCATCGCCTATATGGAGTTGCGCAATCTGACGGAGGAGAATTTTGCCGTGATCGAGCGCCTGCGCCGTGACTATGAGGACCGGTTGGAGACGATCCTGCGCGCCGGGGTGGCCAGCGGCGATTTCTCCGTCGCCGATACCAAGATCGTGACGCTGGCGATCATCGCAATGCTGACGGGGGTGAATACATGGTACCGCCCGGGCGGACGGCTGTCGCTGGACGAGGTCGTAGCACAATATTGGGACATGGTGCGCAAGGCCGTGACCGCCTGAGCGGCCACGGCCCTTTCGTTCAATGTGCAGGGCGGATGAAGGTCCCGTTGTTCAGATCGCGCATCGCCTGCTGCAATTCGGCGCGGGTGTTCATCACGATCGGCCCGTGCCACGCCACCGGCTCTTCAATCGGCGCGCCTGAGATCAGAAGGAAACGCACACCTTCCGGCCCGGCCTGAACCGTGACCTCATCGCCGGTGCCGAAACGGATCAGCGTCCGGTCGCCCGACATATCGCGGATGTTGACCTCTTCGCCGCCGACTTCTTTTTCCAGCAGCACACCCGAGGGGGCGGAGGCATCCGCGAACGCACCCGCGCCTTGGAAGACATAGGCGAAGGCCCGGCGGTAGGTGTCGATCCGAAAAGTCTTCTTCACGCCTGCGGGCACGAACACATCCAGATATTGCGGATCGGCGGCGATGCCATCGACGGGGCCACGTTTGCCCCAGAACTCGCCCGTGATGATCTTCACCCGTGTGCCGTCGTCATCGGTCACCACCGGAATATCGGCGGATTTCATATCCTGATAGCGCGGCGCGGTCATCTTTTGGGCCGAGGGGAGGTTCCCCCAAAGCTGGAAACCATGCATCTGTCCCTTGTCGTTCCCGCGCGGCATTTCTTGGTGCAGAATGCCCGAACCGGCGGTCATCCACTGCACATCGCCTGCGTTCAGATCGCCGGTGTTACCCAGCGAATCCGCATGTTCCACGGTCCCTTCAAGCACATAGGTGATCGTCTCGATCCCGCGGTGCGGGTGCCAAGGGAAGCCCTTTTCAAAGTCTTGGGGGCGGTCGTTGCGGAAGTCGTCGAACAGCAGGAAGGGGTCCAGCTCTGACGGGTCGTGGAAGCCGAAAGCGCGGTGCAGTTTGACGCCTGCGCCCTCCATCGTGGGCGTGGCGCGGCGGGTTTCCAATGTGGGTCTAAGGGACATGATGCTCTCCTTTGCGGTTGCTTAGAAGATAGGGGGCGGCGGTGCCCTCAACAATTGGCCCCGGCGAACGGAGGCTGTGCAAATTTGCGCAGCTTCAGCAATTTGGCACGTTCACCGCCAGCCCGCCGAGCGAGGTTTCCTTGTACTTTTCGCTCATATCCGCACCGGTTTGGCGCATGGTCTCAATACAGGCGTCCAGCGGCACCAGATGCGTGCCGTCGCCGCGCAGCGCCAGAGAGGCCGCCGACACCGCCTTGATCGCGCCCAGCCCGTTGCGCTCGATACAAGGCACCTGCACCAGCCCTTTGACCGGGTCGCAGGTCATGCCGAGGTGATGCTCCAAGGCGATCTCGGCGGCGTTTTCAATCTGCTCCGGCGTGCCGCCCATCACAGCGCAGAGCCCGGCGGCGGACATGGCGGCGGCGCTGCCCACCTCGGCCTGACAGCCTGCTTCGGCGCCTGAGATCGAGGCGTTGTATTTCACCAGCCCGCCAATCGCGGCGGCGGTGAGTAGGAAGTCTTCGATATGCGCCTCAGACGCGCCGGGCACGTGGTCGAGGTAATAGCGTAAGGTGGCGGGCATCACGCCTGCCGCGCCGTTCGTGGGCGCAGTGACGACCTGACCGCCAGCCGCATTCTCCTCGTTCACCGCCATGGCATAGACGCTCATCCAGTCGTTGATCGTATGCGGCGCGGATTGGTTCTGCCCACGCTCGGCGATCAGCGCGTCGTAGATGCCCTTGGCGCGGCGTTTCACCTGAAGACCACCGGGCAGGGTGCCATCGGTCGTCAGCCCGCGGTCGATACAATCGCGCATCACCTGCCAGAGCCGTTTGCTGCCTTCGCGCAGGTACTCGGCCCCGCCACGCGCCTCTTCGTTGGCGCGTTTCATACCTGCGATGGTCTTGCCGGATTTCGCTGACATCTCAAGCATTTCCGCGGCGGACTTGAACGGGAAGGGCACCGGCGCGCCCTCATCCGTGTCCTTGCCCGCGGCCAGTTCCTTTTCGGTCATCACGAAGCCGCCGCCGATGGAGTAATAGGTCTCGCGCAAGGCAACGTCGCCTTGGGCATCGGTGGCCATCAGCATCATGCCGTTGGCATGGCCTGTAAGCTTGGTGTCGTAGTCGAAGATCATGTCGCGCTCAGGATCGAAGCGCAGTTCGGGCAGGCCGTCGACGCTGATACGCCGGGTCTGTTTGATCTCTTCCAACACCTTCTCGGCGGCTTCGGCGTCATAGTCCTCGGGCGAGAACCCGGCGAGGCCGAGGATCGTGGCGCGGTCGGTGGCATGGCCCACCCCGGTAAAGGCGAGACTGCCATGCAACGAGGCGCGCAGCCCGGCGAATTGGAAGGGCGATGCGCGCATCTGGTCCAGGAAACGCCCCGCCGCCACCATCGGCCCCATGGTATGCGAAGACGAAGGGCCGATGCCCACTTTGAACATGTCGAATACGGAAAGAAACATCAGGTGGCGGACCCTTTTATGGTTGCGGGTGTCGGGGCGCGGTGAGACGGGTATCGCCCAGACCTTTGGCGCAATGCAAGCGGTGTGGGCCGAGCCAACCATTTCCTGCCGCCGCTTGGCACGCTGAAAGCGACAGGGCGCGCGCTCTGGCCGTCCTGTGGCATTGCCGTGCGTCCAAAAACCGCTGACTTGCCCCTCGCACCCTATGCCAATTCGCCCTATAACGCGGCAAACGCCTCTAGGGAGCTGCCCGATGTCCGGAGAACTATCACCTATCGACAAGGCCAAATTTGTGGCTGCGAAACGGGCGTGCGATTTTGTGGAAGATGGAATGCGTGTCGGGCTTGGCACAGGATCGACCGCCGCGTGGCTGGTGCGCTGTCTGGGCGAGATGGTGCGCGACGA
The DNA here is from genome assembly GCF_965641895.1 of Sulfitobacter sp. SH24. NCBI lineage: Bacteria > Pseudomonadati > Pseudomonadota > Alphaproteobacteria > Rhodobacterales > Roseobacteraceae > Sulfitobacter > Sulfitobacter sp. SH24. The sequence continues at coordinate 2,391,903 of NZ_OZ282575.1, read as the reverse complement.
TGGGCTGCGTATCAAAGGCGTGCCGACCTCCTCGCGCACGGCGCAACTGGCGCGGGATGTGGGGATCGAGGTGATCTCGCTCGACGAGGCGAAATGGCTCGACCTGACGATTGACGGGGCGGATGAATTCGACGGCGACCTGAACCTCATTAAAGGCGGTGGTGGTGCGCTGTTGCAAGAAAAGATCGTCGCCACGGCAAGCGACCAGATGGTGGTGATCGCCGATGTCGGCAAAGAGGTGCAGCATCTCGGTGGCTTCCCCCTGCCCATCGAAGTGATTCCTTTTGGCTGGCAAACCACGCAGGCGCTGGTCGAAGAAACGCTGATCTCGATGGATGTGCTTGGCCGCAACTCGACCCTGCGGATGAACGGCGAGGTGCCTTTCATCACCGACGAGGGGAACTATATCCTAGACCTGCGGCTGGGGCGCATCGGCAACGCGCGGCAATTGGCGCTGGTGCTGAACCAGATGCCCGGCGTGGTGGAAAACGGCCTGTTCATCGATATCTGTGACGCGGTTGTGATCGGCTACGGGGATGGCAGGGTTGAGGTGCGCGACATAAATGAAGGCACTGTGGCGACCGATCGGCTGGAATTTGTCGAGACCGACAACCTGTTTTCCGACCTGAGCGATTAGCGCCCACAAAGCGAGACACGCGCGATCCCGCGCAGCACCAGAATATGCGCGATCCCGCGCAACACCAAAATATGCGCGATCCCGCGCAATACCAAAAACGACTAAGAGAGGCGCCAAATGGCCAAGAATGAATTCGACTACGACCTGTTTGTCATCGGTGGCGGCTCGGGCGGTGTGCGCGCGGCGCGCGTCGCGGCGGGCGAGCATGACGCCAAGGTCGGACTGGCCGAGGAAGACCGCTATGGCGGGACCTGTGTGATCCGGGGCTGCGTGCCTAAGAAGCTGATGGTCTTCGCCTCGGGCTATGCCGATGTGGTGGATGAGGCGAAATGCTTTGGCTGGGATCTCAAGGCTGGGCCGTTTGATTGGCATGACTTCAAAGGCCGCCTGAACACAGAGTTGGACCGTCTCGAAGGCGTCTATCGCAAGCTCTTGAAGAACTCTGGCGTTGACACCTTCGACGCCCGTGCGCGGATCAAAGACGCCCATACCGTCGCCTTGTCCGACGGCACCGAGAAGACCGCTAAACATATCCTCATCGCCAGCGGCGGTCGCCCCGTGCGCCCCGAGATCGAGAATGCGGAACTGGGGCTGGTCTCTGACGACCTGTTCCATCTGGAAAAACTGCCCAAGTCGATCCTGATCATCGGCGGCGGTTATATCGCCTGTGAATTCGCCTGTATCCTCAACGGCTTGGGCGTCGAAGTGACGCAGTACTACCGCGGTGCGCAGATCCTGCGCGGCTTTGACGACGAAGCCCGCGGCATGGTGGCCGAGATGATGCAGGAAAAGGGGATCGACCTGCATCTTGGCACCAACATTCTGGAGATGACGCCCAGCCACGAAGACGGCAGCGGCCCAATGAAGGTCAAGCCGACCAACGGCACCGAAAAGATGTTCGATCAAGTGCTCTTTGCCACGGGCCGTCGCCCGAACAGCGACGACATGGGGCTGGAAGAACTGGGCGTGAAACTGGGCCGCAGCGGTGAGATCGAAGTGGACGAATACAGCCAGACGGCTGTGCCTTCGATCTATGCTATCGGCGACGTGACCAACCGGATTAACCTGACACCTGTGGCGATCCGCGAAGGGATGGCCTTTGTCGAAACGGTCTTTGGCGGTAAGCCGACGCCGGTCGATCATGATCTGGTGCCCTCGGCAATCTTCACCCAGCCTGAAATGGGCACCGTGGGGCTGAGCGAAGAAGCCGCGCGGGAGGCAGGGCCGATCGAGGTCTATGCGACTTCCTTCAAACCGATGCAGGGGGCCTTTGCGGGCAAGGCGGACCGGGTGCTGATGAAACTGATCGTTTGCGCTGAAACACGGGTTGTGTTGGGTTGTCATATCGTCGCACCCAATGCGGGTGAATTGATCCAAATGGTCGGCATCGCAGTCAAGATGGGTGCCACGAAAGAGCAGTTCGACGCCACCTGCGCGGTGCACCCGACCATGTCGGAAGAACTGGTTACCATGCGTAATCCAACCCGCACGGCTTGAATATCACGCGAAAGCGTACAATTTTTAGAACGATAGGCCGCATGGGCGGCCAAGAGGGGAACATAACAATGGCAGGAAATTCGCAAGGCCCTTGGGGGGGCGGCGGAGGCGGCAACCGGGGCAACGGCGGAGACCGTGATACCGGTGGAGACCGCAGCAACGGGGGACGCAAAGACGGTCCACGCGGGCAGGGCGGCGACCGCCCCCAAATGCCCGAGATCGACGATCTGGTGCGTAAGGGCCAAGAGCAGTTGCGCGTTTTGATGGGTGGCCGTGGTGGTGACCGGGGCAATGGCACCGGCGGCGGCGGTCGCGGTTCTGGCGGGCCGGGCGTGACACGCTCGACCCTGGGCATCGCGCTCTTGGCCGGGGTGGCGCTCTGGGGTTTCGCCAGCTTTTATACCGTGCGGCCTGAACAGCAGTCGATCGAACTGTTCTTGGGCGAATTTTCCGGCATTGGTACCGAGGGTCTGAACTTTGCCCCATGGCCGCTGGTCACCGCAGAGGTTTTTGACGTCACCACCAACCGCACCGAGGAACTGGGTGTGCGGCGCGGGGGCGGCGGCAACGAGGGCTTGATGCTGACCACGGATGAAAACATCGTCGACATCGACTTTCAGGTGGTTTGGAACATCAAGAACGCGCGCGATTTCAAATTCTCGCTGCGCGACCCCGAAGCCTCCGTTCGTGCGATTTCCGAATCTGCGATGCGCGAAGTCATCGCCCAGTCCGAGCTCGCGCCGATCCTCAACCGGGATCGTGGTGCGGTGGCCGACCGGGTCAAAGAGTTGATCCAAACCACGCTTGATAACCGCAAAACCGGCATCAACGTGCTGCGTGTCAACGTGAACAAGGTCGATCCGCCCAGCCAGACTGTGCAGGTCACAGATGCCAACGGCAACACAACCACGCAGTCGGTTGTCGATGCTTTCCGTGACGTGCAGGCCGCCGAGCAGGAGCGCGACCGGGTGGAACGTCAGGCGGATGCCTATGCCAACCGCCGTACCGCTGAAGCACGCGGTGAATCGGCGCAACTTCTGGAAGCCGCCGAAGGTTACCGTGCCCGTGTAGTGAACGACGCCGTGGGTGAAGCCAGCCGTTTTGAAGCTGTGTTGGAAGAGTACCGCAACGCGCCCGAAGTAACGCGCAAGCGGCTGTATCTTGAGACCATGGAAAAGGTGCTGGGCGACGTGGATAAAATCATCCTCGAAAACGGCAGCGGTCAAGATGGCCAAGGCGTTGTTCCTTATCTGCCACTGAACGAGCTGCGGCGCAGCGGAGGGTCGAACTGATGCGTAAAACGAGCCTACTTATCCCCATCGTAGTCATTGCCATCGTTGGTATATTGGCCTCGGTTTTTGTGGTCGACGAGCGTGAAAAAGCGCTGGTTCTGCGCTTTGGTCAAATCAAACAGGTCCGCAACGAGCCGGGCATTGGTTTCAAGGTGCCTTTCTTGGACGAGGTTGTGCGCTACGAAGACCGCATTCTGTCGCTGGAAACGCCGGTGATCGAAGTCACCCCTGCCGATGACCGCCGTTTGGAAATCGATGCCTTCGTCCTCTACCGGATCGACGATATGGTCCAGTACCGCCAAGCTTTGGGTGCGGGCGGAGAGCGTCAGGCCGAAAGCGAAATGGGCGGCATCATGGAAAGCCAAATCCGTGCCGTTCTGGGTTCGCAGGGCGTGACCTCCAACACGATCCTTTCGCCTGAGCGGTCGGACTTGATGGAGCAAATCCGTGTGCGTGCTGATGCCCGTGCACAGGCGCTTGGCCTCAAAGTCGTCGATGTGCGGCTGCGTCAAACCAACCTGCCTGAGCAGAACTTTGATGCGACGCTGCAGCGGATGATCGCCGAGCGTGAGCGTGAAGCCACCGACGAACGCGCCCGTGGCCGTGAAGCCGCGCAGCGTGTGACTGCCCTTGCGGACCGGACCTATGAAGAGATCCTCTCGGAGGCGCGCCGTGATGCGCGGATCATCGAAGGTGAGGCCGATGCCCAGCGAAACAACATCTTCGCTCAGGCCTATGGCAAGGATCAGGAGTTCTTTGAATTCTACCGGTCGTTGACCGCCTATGAGCAGGCCTTGCAGGGCGATAACTCGACCATGGTGATGTCACCGGACAGCGAGTTCTTTAACTACCTGCGCTCTGATCAGGGCAGCCGCTCTGCCGAGGGCGAGCGCGAATGAGCCTTGTTTTACTGGCTCTCGGGTCGGTTCTGATATTCGAGGGGCTGGTGTACGCACTGGCCCCTTCGTTTTTGGAGCAGATGCTGGAGATGCTGCGCCGCATTCCTGAGGGAGCTTTGCGCCAAGTTGGCGCGCTCGCGGTCGTTGCGGGGCTGATGCTGGTCTGGCTCGCGTTCCAGCTTGGCGTTTAGGGGCGCTTGAAGGCGCCGAGCTACCGGGTGGTTTCCGCTTGAGCTTCTACAATGATCACATGACGTCGCACAAATTCGTCATGCGCCCGACAGTTGAAAACCCCGTGATCGGCCCCATCTTTGATGTTGCAGCGCGTCCGTTCGGAATGCACTCTGCCCACGTTGGCAACAACAGGAACAATCAGGAGACGATGAATGCAGGCCAAGGCGGTTTCCCTGTCCAAAACAGCACAAGACACCCAATGGATGCGAGCGATGGCAATGGGGGTGATGGCGCTGACCCTCTTGATCCTGCAAGCCAGCATGGCGCTGGCCAAACCCGAAAGCCTCGCCCCGCTCGCGGAAAAGATCAGCCCCTCGGTGGTGAATATCACCACGTCGACCACAGTTGAGGGCCGCACCGGGCCGCAGGGCATCGTTCCCGAAGGCTCTCCTTTTGAAGATTTCTTTCGCGAATTTCAGGACCGCAACAACGACGGCGAGGGCAATCGTCCGCGTCGGTCTTCGGCGCTTGGCTCAGGCTTTGTGATCTCTGAAGACGGCTATGTGGTGACCAACAACCACGTCATCGAAAGCGCTGATGAGATCACGATCGAATTCTTCTCGGGCGAGGAACTCGTCGCCGAGGTGATCGGCACCGACCCAAAGACCGACATTGCACTGCTGAAGGTCGAAGCCAAACAGCCGCTGCCCTTCGTCTCTTTCGGGGATAGCAACGCTGCGCGTGTTGGCGATTGGGTCATCGCCATGGGCAACCCGCTGGGGCAGGGCTTTTCGGTCTCTGCGGGCATCGTCTCGGCGCGCAACCGGGCGCTGTCGGGCACCTATGACGATTACATCCAGACCGACGCCGCGATCAACCGGGGCAACTCCGGTGGGCCGTTGTTCAACATGGATGGCGAAGTGATCGGCGTGAACACCGCAATCCTGTCGCCCAATGGCGGCTCCATCGGCATCGGTTTTTCGATGGCCTCCAACGTGGTGACACGGGTGATCGATCAGTTGAAAGAGTTCGGTGAGACCCGCCGCGGTTGGCTGGGCGTGCGCATTCAGGACGTGACCGATGATGTGGCCGATGCCATGGGTCTTAAGAAAGCCGTTGGCGCGTTGATCACCGATGTGCCGGAAGGCCCGGCTCGGGATGCAGGGCTTAAGACCGGCGACGTGATCAAATCCTTTGACGGTGTTGAAGTGATCGATACCCGTGGTCTGGTGCGTCAGGTGGGCAATAGCCCTGTGGGCGCGACCGTGCGGGTGACTGTGTTGCGCGATGGCAAGACCCAGACCATCAAGGTTGTGCTTGGCCGCCGCGAAGATGCGGATAGCGCGGTGCCTGCTGCAATGGATGAAAACGCCGATGACGGCACCGGGGCTGAGCCGCAGTCGACACTGCTGATGGGCCTGACACTGACACCGCTCACGGACGCGCTCCGCGCCGAGCTTGGGGCGGATGACGGTACGACCGGCCTTGCGGTAACGGACGTTGATCAGACTTCCGAAGCCTTTGAAAAAGGCCTGCGCATGGGCGACATCATCACCGAAGCGGGACAGGAAAAGGTGACAAACATCACCGATCTGGAAGCGCGTATTGAGGCGGCAAAAGATGCGGGGCGCAAGTCTCTGCTCTTGCTGGTGCGCCGTGGTGGTGATCCGCGCTTTGTGGCGCTGTCGCTGGCTGAGTAATCTGCTAAGGTAGAGGTTAATGAGGGCGCCTGCGGGCGCCCTTTTGCGTTTCGGGATCAGCCGCCTTGCCGGGGCACCGTGACCAATCCAAGCGCGCGGGCGGTGTTAAGCGACAGCACTTCACTATTCGGCCCCTGCTGCGCCTGATAGCGCCGCACCGCCTGCCGTGTGGCGGCGTCCATTTCGCCCGTGATCGGCCCGCTGTAATAACCACGCGCCTGTAGCGCGCGTTGCAACGTGCTGTTGAACTCCACCGTGAGCACATCGGGGCAGGGGGTCTCAAACCAGTTGTCGACCCGCGCGCGTACAATCTCTTGCCGTGTCTCGGTTTTGTAGACCGGCGGCTTGGCAATGCTGCCATCGGGGTTCATCTTGGCGGGGGTGACTTCGACCTGTTCGGTCACCGTTTCAATTACCGCAGGGCTGACCGTGCGGCCCCAGCAACTGCCCTCAGCCGCGCCTGCGGGGCCGTTGCGCGTCGCCTCCAACACCCCCGGCTCCGGGCGCGGGGTGGCCGGGGTCGTGCTGTCACACCCCGCAATCCCGGCCACCGCCAAGAGCAGCGCCCCGCGCAGGGTGGCGGATCGGAATGTGATGGGCTGTTTCATGCCGGTTCTCTCGGGGCTTGCCTGTCGTTCGCGGTGCAGACTAGCGGGATGCGCGGACCTTGCCCACCGCAATGTCACGCACTGCGTGACCTCACGAAAAGGGGGCTGGAACCGGCTGCCATAGCCCGCTAAACAAGGCCGAACTTTTAGGACGAAAGGGCATCATCATGGCCAAAATCACCTATGTCGAACACTCCGGCACCGAGCATGTGGTCGAGGTGGCCAATGGTCTCACGGTCATGGAAGGCGCGCGGGACAATAACATTCCCGGCATCGAAGCCGACTGTGGCGGGGCTTGCGCTTGCTCCACCTGCCACGTCTATGTCGATCCCGCGTGGACAGAGAAACTGACCCCGATGGACGACATGGAAGAAGACATGCTCGACTTCGCGTTTGAGCCTGACCCCGCGCGGTCGCGTCTGACCTGCCAGATCAAAGTCACCGATGCGCTGGACGGTCTGCGCGTGCAGATGCCCGAAAAGCAAATCTGATGCGGGCGGTCGGCGCGGCACTGCTGGCGCTGATCGCAACCAGCGCCGTGGCGGAGACGATCACCGCCGCGCGCTATATCCACCCGACCGGGCGCTACGCCCATGGCATTCTGGGCGATGCGCTGGAATGGGGCGGGGTGCAGATTTCCTTGGCAGACGGAAGCGCGCGACGCTTCAATCTGCCCTGTGACCATGTTTTCGAAGATATTGCCCCGCGGCTGGTCGATGTGACCGGCAATGGCACGCCCGAAGTGCTGGTGATTGAGACCGACATGAACCGCGGTGCGGCGCTGGCAATCTACGGCCCCAAGGGCAAGATTGCTGAGACCCCGCATATCGGCCAAAGCAACCGCTGGCTTGCCCCCATAGGTGCTGCTGATCTGGATGGCGACGGCGCGGTTGAGATCGCCTATGTCGACCGCCCACATCTGGCGCGGGTGCTGCGGGTCTGGCGTTTTGCGGATGGGGAGCTGAGCGAAGTGGCTCAGATGCCGGGGCTAACCAACCATCGGATCGGAGAGTCCTTCATCTCGGGCGGTCTGCGCGATTGCGGTGCGGGGCCTGAGATGGTGCTGGCGGATGCCGATTGGCGGCGTGTGGTGGGGGTAACCCTGAAGGGTGGGCAGCTTGTGCGGCGCGACATCGGCCCCTTTGCGGGGGTCGACAGCTTTGCCGCGGCACTTGCCTGTGAGTGAGAGTGCTGGGGCGGCTTAAGCCGCCGCCTGTTAGCTCAGCGCGCGCCAGCCGATGTCGCGGCGGCAGAAGCCTTCTGGCCAATCGATCCCGTCGACCATCGCATAGGCACGCTGTTGTGCCTCGGCCAGCGTGGCGCCCCGCGCGGTGACGTTCAGCACGCGGCCGCCGTTGGCCAAGATCGCCCCGTCCTGTGTCACAGTGCCCGCGTGGAACACCATATTGGCGCTGTCTTCGGGCAGGTCTTTCAGCCCTTTGATCTCGCTGCCCTTGTCATAGGCGCCGGGATAGCCATTCGCCGCCATCACCACGGTCAGCGCGTGGTCTTCGGCCCAGTTCACCTGCATATCGGCCAAAGACCCCTTGGCCGTCGCCTGCATCAGATCAAAAGCCTGCGCGCCAAGGCGCATCATCAGCACTTGGCACTCCGGGTCGCCGAAACGAACGTTGTATTCCACCAGACGCGGCTGGCCGTCTTTGATCATCAATCCGGCATAGAGCACGCCCTGATAGGGCATTCCACGTTTCGCCATCTCGGCCATGCAGGGGCGGATGATCTCTTCCAACGCGCGTTCGGCGATCTCGTCGCTCAGCACCGGCGCGGGGGAATAGGCCCCCATGCCGCCGGTATTGGGACCGCTGTCGCCGTCACCGACGCGCTTGTGGTCTTGGGCCGTGCCGATGGGCAGCACCGTCTCCCCGTCGCAGAGCACGAAGAAGGACGCCTCTTCGCCTTCCATGAACTCTTCGATCACGACCTCGGCGCCCGCGTCGCCAAAGGCACCGTCGAACATCTCATCTACGGCGGCGAGGGCTTCGGCGTCGGTCATGGCGATGATGACACCTTTGCCCGCTGCCAGACCGTCGGCCTTGATGACAATCGGCGCGCCTTGCTTGTCCACATAGGCGCGGGCGCTGGCGGCATCGGTGAAATGGCCATAGGCTGCCGTGGGTGCCTTGCACGCGTCGCAGATTTCCTTGGTAAAGGCTTTGGAGGCTTCCAGCGCCGCCGCTGCTTTGGAGGGGCCGAAAACGTCGAAACCCGCCGCACGCAGATCGTCGCCTACACCTGCGGCGAGGGGCGCTTCGGGGCCGATGATGACGAAGTCGATGTTGTTGCCCTCGCAAAAGGCCACCACCGCTGCGCCATCCATGATGTCGAGCTTGGCGCATTGCGCGATGGCCGCGATGCCCGCATTGCCCGGTGCCACGATCAGCTTGTCGCATTTGGGGTTCTGCATGACCGCCCAAGCAAGTGAATGTTCGCGGCCACCGCTGCCGAGGATCAGGATATTCATGCCGCGCACTCCCTTGGACTTCGTTGCTCCGCGTTCTAAGCTGGGGTGCCCACAGACACAAGGTGCCCAGATGGATCTGTTCGACGACCCCGCTCCCGGTGGCAACAGCCCCGAATTCACGGTGACCGAGCTTTCGGGCGCGATCAAGCGGGTGATTGAGGGTGAGTTTGCCCATGTCCGGATTCGGGGTGAAGTGGGGCGCGTCAGCCGACCGCGTTCGGGGCATGTTTATCTTGATCTGAAGGACGACCGCTCGGTGATCTCAGGCGTGATCTGGAAAGGGGTGACCGCGCGGCTTGAAACCCAGCCCGAAGAGGGGATGGAGGTCGTCGCCACCGGGCGCATCACTACCTTCGGCGGACAGTCGAAGTACCAGATCGTCATTGAGGATATCAAACCGGCGGGCATGGGCGCGCTGATGGCGCTGTTGGAGAAACGCAAGGCGGCGCTGGCGGCGGAGGGGTTGTTCGCCCCCGAACGCAAGCGCCCGCTGCCCTATCTGCCCGAGATCATCGGCGTCGTGACCTCGCCCTCGGGGGCCGTGATCCGTGATATCCTACACCGGCTCCGCGACCGTTTCCCGCGCAAGGTGCTGGTCTGGCCCGTCGCCGTGCAAGGGGCGAAATGCGCCCCCGAGGTGGTGCGCGCTATCCAAGGGTTCAACCGGCTGACCCCCGGTGGCGCATTGCCGCGGCCCGATTTGTTGATCGTGGCGCGAGGTGGTGGGTCTGTCGAAGACCTTTGGGGCTTTAACGAGGAAAGCGTCGCCCGCGCGGCGGCAGCCTCGGACATCCCGCTGATCTCTGCCGTAGGGCATGAAACCGACACGACGCTGATCGACTTTGTCTCAGACAAACGCGCGCCGACGCCGACCGCTGCGGCGGAATTGGCGGTGCCCGTGCGGCATGAACTGGCAGCATGGCTCGAAGGGCAGGGCGCAAGGATGCGTCAGGCGCTGAGCCAAGGGTTGACCCGGCGCGGCCAGCGGATGCGGGATCTGGCGCGGGCTTTGCCCAGGGCCGACACGCTGTTGGAAGGGCCGCGCCAAAGGCTCGACCGTGGTGGTGAAAAACTCGCCCCCGCGCTGATCGCGGGCGTCCAAGGTCGCCGCGTGAAGCTGGCCGATATGTCCGGCGCGCTGCGCCCCGGCACTCTGCGCCGTCACTTGGAGGCGGATCGTCAGCGGCTGGCCCAGATTTCGGCAAGGCTCGACCCCGCATGGCAACGCAACTTGGCGGGGCAGCGTGAACGGCTGGCCGCGCGGGCCGACCGGTTCCACCCCGAGGTGCTGCAACGCCAAATCCTGCGTCGTCGTGAACGGCTGCTCGACCGCACGCAAACCTTCCGCCCAGAGGTGCTGGTCCGCGACCTTTCCCGCCAAGACCAGCGGCTAAAGGAAATGCTCGCCCGGCTGGCGCGCGCAGGCCGCGCGGATCAAGACCGCCGTCGCCGCCAGATCGACGCGATGGGCCGGACGCTCGGCACGCTCGGTTACCGCGAAACGCTGGCCCGTGGTTTCGCCGTGGTGCGGGGCGACGGTGATGTGGTGACCAGTGCGGAGGCCGCCCAGAACGCGGCACATCTGGAAATCGAATTTGCGGATGGTCGGTTGGCGGTCAAAGGCGAAAGCTAAGGCCGCTCAGACCCCGACTTCGGGCCCGAGACAGAGCAGAGGGTCGTTCAGTTCTTTTGCCTCGTAAAGTTCTGTCTGGGTTGGATTATTCTCGAACCGGGCGACCAGCCCGGATGGGCTTTCGATAAAGCTCCAGCATTGCGGGGTGGGGTTGTCTTCGTAGACAAAGCAAATCAGCCCATCGGCCTCATACCAGCGCCCCTCTTTGCAATGGCCATCCAGAAAGGACCACTGCACGCGCCGGTTCTCGTGATAGATTTCCGCCCCGTAGGGCGCGCCGGACTGGCCGAAATAGAGCGTTTTGCCCTGCGTATAGGCCTCGAACTCTGCCGCAGACATTTCGGCCAAGGCGGGCAGGGGCAGGAGGGCGCAGATCAGGGCGAGGGCATGTCTCATCCCAACAGCCTGCCAGAAGCCTGCGCCCCGCGCCAGTGGGATCAGCCACTGCGCAACCGCGCCACGCGGCGGTCCATCATCCGACGCCAGAGCGGTGGCACTAGGGCGATCACCGCCATGATGGGCAGGGAATAGGGCAGTTTCGGCATCTCTTCGGTCACTTCCAACGCCGGAAAGGCGCGGGCAGGGCGCATGTGATGGTCCGAATGGCGCGGCGCGTTCAGCATCATGGCCGCGGAATACCATTTCGGGGCGTTCCAGCTGTGCTGCGGGCCGATCGGCTCGAACCGGCCATCGGGGCGTTGCTGCCGCCGCAAGCCATAATGCTGCACATAGTCCGACAGCAGCAGTTGCATCTGTGCATAGGCGGCAAGGCCAAGATAGGCGAACAGCCCGGAAATGCCGCCCAAAAGCAACGCCGTGAGCAGGGCCAATGCGGCACCGCCGAGGTAGATCGCGTAAGGGTGCAGCCCCTTCGCCCCCGTCTTGCGCGCCCGCTGCGCGCTGTCGGCCTGCCACCCGGCGCGAAACTCTCCCCAGCTTGCGCTGAGAAGAAAGCGCCAGAACCCCATGCCCTTGGGCGCGGAATTGGGATCGGCGGGGGTGGCGGCGGCGGGGTGATGCACCCGCAGATGGGCCGAGACATGATGCCCGTGCAGCAAAGAGATATAGACCGCCGTGCCGATCCGCCGGGGCAGGCGGCGGCTGGCATGTATCAACTCATGCGCGTTGGAATTGCTGATCTGACCCAGAAACAGGCCAAGGGCGGCGAAGATCAGAACGCGGTCCAGCCCCTCAAGATGCGGGGCCACGCCAATCGCCCAGACCCCGAGCGGCAGCAGCAGGAAATGCGCGGCAGCCAAGGACAGCGTCAAGGCGCGACCGGAGCGGTCGGAAAGGCTCACCGCGCGGCCCAACCGGTCCATGAAGGCCACATGTACCGTGATCGAAAACAGCGCCAGCACGGGCCAGACCCCGCCCAAGAGGGCGGCGACGGCGATCAGCACCGCCGGTGTCAGACTTGCGATCACATACCACAGCATGCGTTTTCCCCTGCGACGCCGCGCCAATGGGCTCGGCCCCCTCATTCTGCCCGCCGCAGGGTCTGCGCACAACGCAAACACCCGCGCGATTGTCGCTTTTTGATCGCCGGGCTGCGCCTTGATTTGCTACGACTGCTGAAAGCAAGGCGGGGGGAAGCGACATGGCGCTGGATGATCACGGTAAAGCGGCGGGGCAGGAACCGCAAAAGGGCGTTTGGAAATCTGGCAAGGGCAAGGGGCGGCATCATCCAAAGGGGCGGCAGTTGCAGGACGCGGCTTGGGAGGAGGTCCGTGCGCTGTTGGGCGACCGCCCGCGCGCCCGCGATCTGCTGATCGAGTTTCTGCATTTGATCCAAGACCGCTTTGGCCACCTCTCTGCCGCACATCTGCGTGCCTTGGCCGAAGAGATGCGCCTGTCGATGGCCGAGGTCTATGAGGTCGCCAGTTTCTACGCGCATTTCGACGTGGTGAAAGAGGGCGAGACCCCGCCTCCCGCGCTAACCATCCGTGTCTGCGATTCTTTGTCTTGTGAACTGGCGGGGGCGCAGGCCTTGAAAACCGCGTTGGAGGAGGGGCTGGACCCGACCGAAGTGCGCGTCCTGCGCGCGCCCTGCATGGGGCGCTGCGACACGGCACCGGTGCTGGAACTGGGCCACAACCATATCGATCATGCCACGCCCGAAAAGGTGCTCGCGGCGATAGGGGCTGGGGATACCCATTTCCGGCTGCCTGACTACGAGACCTGCGAAACTTATGCCGCATCAGGTGGTTACGAGGCACTGTTGAACCTGCGTCAGGGTGGCGATTGGGAAGCGGTGCAAGAGCAACTGCTAGTGGCCGGGCTGCGCGGGCTTGGCGGGGCGGGGTTCCCCTCGGGCAAGAAATGGGGCTTTGTGCACGCCAATCCGGGGCCGCGCTATCTGGCAGTCAATGGAGACGAAGGCGAACCGGGCACCTTTAAGGACCGCTGGTATCTTGAGCGCACACCACATCTTTTCCTTGAGGGCATGTTGATCGCCGCATGGGCGGTCGAGGCGGAAAAAGTCTTCCTCTACATGCGCGATGAATACCCGGCGGTGCTGGAAATCCTGCGCCGAGAGATCGCGGCTCTGGAAGGTGCGGGCCTCATCGCGCCCGGCTATGTCGATCTGCGCCGCGGCGCGGGCGCCTATATCTGCGGCGAAGAAAGCGCGATGATCGAAAGCATCGAAGGCAAGCGCGGCCTGCCGCGTCACCGCCCGCCCTATGTGGCGCAGGTCGGAGTCTTTGGCCATCCGACATTGGTGCATAACGTGGAAACCCTGCATTGGATCGCCCGCATCTGCCGCGAAGGGCCGCAGGTGTTGAACGCGACCGAAAAGAATGGCCGCAAGGGGCTGCGCAGCTACTCGGTCTCGGGTCGCGTGGCGCAGCCGGGGATGTATCTGCTGCCTGCGGGGTCGACCATCACCGATATCATCGCGGCGGCAGGCGGCATGGCCGAGGGGCATGTGCTGAAGGCGTACCAGCCCGGCGGGCCGTCCTCTGGCCTGCTGCCTGCTTCGATGGATGACGTGCCGCTCGATTTCGACACGCTGCAACCGCATGGGTCGTTTATTGGCTCGGCGGCGGTGGTTGTTCTTTCGGAACATGACAGTGCCCGCGCGGCCGCGCTCAACATGCTTCGGTTCTTTGAGGATGAAAGCTGTGGACAATGTACGCCCTGCCGGGTGGGCTGCGAAAAGGCGGTCAAGCTGATGCAGGAAGACCGCTGGGATCAAGGGCTGCTAGAGGAGCTTTCGACCGCGATGGTCGATGCCTCAATCTGTGGACTGGGGCAGGCGGCGCCGAACCCGATCCGGCTGGTGATGAAGCATTTTCCTGACGAAATCTAAACGCGACCCCTTCCGGCGGTGTTGATCTGGTCGGGCACCCTTCCATCTGGGGGGGCAAGCCTATAGATCATGACAAAATTGCATGGGAGACGCCAATGGCCTTCTTCACGAAGCTCAAGGACCGCTTGTTCAAATCCTCGTCCAAGATCGACGAGGGGCTGGAGGCGATCGTCAGCGATGGCGGCGAGACGGAGGCTGAAGCGGCCCCCGTGGATGCGGTGATGGACCAGCCCGGCGCGGCCTCTGATGTGATGCCCGACGGGCAGGAGGACAGCGGCCCGATGCTGGCTGCAGAGCGGGATGATGCGGAAGAACCCGAGCCTGCCCCCACGCACGAGCCGACCCCGGAACCGGTGGCCATTCCCGACCCCGAACCGCGGCCTGCGCCTCCCGCTGAGCCGGAACCGCAGCCCGTGCCGCCGCTATCGGACCCTGAGCCCACGCCCGAACCGGAGCAGGTGCCCCCCGCAGTTGACCCCGAACCCGCACCCGCCCCCGACGAAGTGCCCCCCGCCGTGGATCTGCGCCAAGCGATGACCCCGGTCGCGCCTGCGTTGGACGAAACCGAGGCCGCCCCGGCCAAGCCGGGCCTGTTGGGACGTCTGATGGGCCGCAGCACCGCACAGCCCGTGGTGCGCCGCGCGCTGGACGATGAGATGCTCGAACAGCTCGAGGAACTGCTGATCAGTGCCGACATGGGCGTTGACACCGCGCTGCGGGTCACCGCGAATATGGCTGAAGGGCGCTTTGGCAAGAAACTCTCGGTGGCGGAGATCAAACAACTGCTCGCAAGCGAAGTCAGCCGCATCATGGAGCCTGTAGCGCGGCCCCTGCCGATCTATTCCAAGACCCCGCAGGTGGTGCTGGTGGTCGGCGTGAACGGCTCGGGCAAGACGACGACCATCGGCAAATTGGCCTCGCAATTCCGTGCGGCGGGCAAAAAGGTCGTGATCGCCGCAGGCGACACTTTCCGCGCTGCTGCGGTGGAGCAATTGCAGGTCTGGGGCGAACGCGCAGGCGTGCCCGTTTTGACCGCAGCGCAGGGCAGCGACCCGGCCAGCCTTGCCTTCGACGCCATGGGCCGCGCGCAGGAGGAAGGCGCCGATTTGCTGCTGATCGACACCGCAGGCCGTTTGCAAAACCGGGGCGACCTGATGGAGGAATTGGCCAAGATCGTGCGCGTCATCCGTAAGAAGGACGAGACCGCGCCGCATAACACCCTATTGGTGCTGGACGCGACGACCGGGCAAAACGCGCTGAACCAAGTGAAGGTTTTTCAAGAGATTTCCGACGTCAGCGGTCTGGTTATGACCAAGTTGGATGGCACCGCCAAGGGGGGCGTTCTGGTGGCGTTGGCGGATCGTTTCGGCCTGCCGATCCATGCCGTGGGCGTGGGGGAGCAGATCGATGATCTATCGCCCTTTGACCCGGATGAATTTGCCGCTGCTTTGGTGGGCACGGATGGCTAACGCACTCTTGGCCGCTGCGGTCGGCGGCCCGGTTCAATCATGGGTGCCGAGCAGTTTTTCGATCTGGCGCAACACGGTGAGCACGGCAACGACGATCCCCGCCGTGAGGCAGGCCAGCAGGATTTGCCCCGCGCCGCAGGACAGACCTATCGCCCCCGCCAACCACATCGACGCGCCGGTGGTGATGTTGCGCACTTCGCCGTTAGAGGTGAAGATGATCCCTGCCGCGAGGAAGGCCACGCCCGCCGTGACCGCTTCGATCAAGCGCAGCGGGTCAAAGCGCATCTGGTCGCCTTTGCCGAACTCCAGACTGCCCAACTCCTGCCCGATGATGATGAACAGACAAGCGGCGATGGCCACCATGATATGGGTCCGCAGCCCCGCAGGCTTGTCCCGTCGCTCGCGCTCATACCCCACGACACCTGCAAGAAACGCCGCCATCAGCAGCCGCGCCGCGGCGACGGTGACCGGTACGGCAGAGAAACTATTGGTCAGGTCATCAAGCAGGCTTTCGAGCATGGAAATTCCGTTTGTGGTTAGGGCTTTGAGTAATAAACCTTTCGTCGCTGTGGTGGTTCCGCGATGACCGAATGGATCCTGTCGATCGAAGGCACGCCCGCGGGGCATACTGCGGCGCTCTGGTTGGCGCTTTCGGCGGCCTTTTTGCATGCCGTCTTTGGCGCGCTGCAAAAGGGGCGGCATGATCCGTGGCTCACGCGCGGGGCGATTGATGTCTCCTATGGTGTGATGGCCGCGCCCTTTGCGCTCTTCGTCGTGCCATGGCCCGAGCCGCATATGTGGCTGATTTTCCTCGGCGCTTTCGTGATCCATGTGATCTACAAGCTGTTGCAAGCCTGGGCCTATACCAAGGGCGCTTATACGGTGGTCTACCCGGTGGTGCGCGGCACGGGGCCGCTTTTTGCCGTGGTGGGGGCCTATCTGATCTTTGGCGAGCGGTTCAACGCGGTGCAGTGGCTTGGCGTGGCCGTGCTGCTCAGCGGTATCTTCGGGCTTGCCCTCTATAACCTGCGCAATCTGGTCGCGGCCCGCGATACGCTGCACGCGGCCTTGGGTCTTGCTGTGCTCACGGGCTTGTTCGTGGCGCTTTACACCACATATGACGCCTATGGCATCCGCGCTACGGCGGACCCGTTTACCTTTCTCGCGTGGTTTTTCATGATCGACGGGTTGGTGATGCCGGTGATCGCATGGCGGCGCTGGCACCGGATGGAAAACCCACCCGAGGTCGCACCGCTGATGCTGCGCGGCGTGATCGGCGGGTTCATCGCATTCGCGAGCTTTGGGTCGGTCATGCTGGCCACGCGGCTCGATAAGGTGGGCGAGGCGGCGGTGCTGCGCGAGACATCGACCGTCTTTGCCGCGCTGATCGGGGTGCTGGTGCTGAAAGAAACCGTCGGCCCGCGCCGCATTGCGCTGATGGCGCTGATCGCGGCCGGGGCGGTGATTGTTGAAATGGGCGGCTGAAGGAACAGGCATGTCAGAAGCAAGAGAGATCAACCCAATGCTGCGTGCAGGTTTGGAATATGGGCCGGTGCTGGCCTTCCTTGTGGCCTATCTGTGGCTCAAGGATAACACCTACACCTTCGGCGGGACCGAATACGACGGCTTCATCGTTGTCACCGCGATGTTTGTGCCGCTTTTGGTGCTGTCGACCGGCGCGCTCTGGGCGCTGACGGGCAAGCTCAGCCGGATGCAGGTCGCCACCGTGGTGCTCGTGGTGATCTTTGGCGGGCTGTCGGTTTGGCTGAACGACGACCGCTTTTTCAAAATGAAGCCCACGCTGATCTATGTGCTTTTCGGCGGTCTTTTGGCCGTGGGCCTGCTGCGCGGGCAATCCTACCTAAAATACGTCATGGAAGAGATGATGCCGCTGCGCGATGAGGGGTGGATGCTGCTGACCAAGCGGTTGATGTTCTTCTTCTTTGGTCTGGCGCTGGCGAATGAGCTGATCTGGCGGTTCTTTTCGACCGACACATGGGTCTACTTCAAAACCTTCGGCCTGACGGCGGCGATTTTCGTTTTCTTCATGGCGCAGGGCAAGTTGTTCGAAGCCTACGGCGAGAAGAAAGATCAAAGCTGATTCGAATTTAAACCATGCCCCGCGCGAAACTGTTGACCTGCAGCGTCGCGCGGCGTAATCCACCCCGCGTGGCGATTTGTTACCGGATTGTGGGCCACGTTAAACATGCCGCTAAAAGGTCAGGATGAAAGACCCCTTTCGCTTGGCCGCGTCTGGGGTTTTTTTTATGCCCGCAAGGTCGGGCCGGAAGGATGAGATACATGAGCAACGACCGTCACGCGCGCACTCAAGCGATCCACGCAGGCACCCGCCGCAGCCAGTATGGCGAGGTGAGCGAGGCGATCTACCTGACACAAGGTTTCGTCTATGACAGCGCCGAACAGGCCGAAGCGCGTTTCGAAGAGATCGGCCCGGATGAGTTCATCTATGCCCGCTATGGCAACCCGACGGTCGCGATGTTCGAAGACCGCATCGCCACGCTGGAGGGGGCCGAAGACGCATTCGCCACGGCCAGCGGCATGGCGGCGGTGTCGGGTGCGCTGATCTCGATGCTGAAGGCGGGCGATCATGTGGTGTCGGCGCGGGCGCTTTTCGGCTCCTGTATATATGTGCTCGAAGAAATCCTTGGCCGCTACGGGGTGGAGGTCACTTTCGTCGACGGCAGCGATCTAGGCGCGTGGGAGGCCGCGATCCGCGAGGACACCCGCGCGGTGTTCTTTGAATCCGTCGCCAACCCCACGCTTGAGGTGATCGACATCGAAGCCGTTGCCAAACTGGCCCATGCCAAGGGCGCGCTGGTGGTGGTCGACAATGTCTTCGCCACGCCGGTATTCTCCCGCGCGATCTCGCAAGGCGCGGATGTCGTGGTCTATTCGGCGACCAAACATATCGACGGGCAGGGCCGCGCGCTTGGCGGTGTGGTGCTGGGCAGCCGTGATTTCATTCGCGGCACGCTTGAGCCTTACATGAAGCACACTGGCGGCTCGATGAGCCCCTTCACCGCATGGATCATGCTGAAAGGGCTGGAGACGATCGACCTGCGGGTGCGGGCACAGGCGGCAAGCGCACAGGAATTGGCAGAAGCGCTCGAAGGTCACGCGGCACTGGCGCGGGTGCTTTACCCCGGCCTCTCCGCCCATCCGCAAAACGCGCTGGCGATGCAGCAGATGGGGGCAGGGGGCACGGTGCTCTCCATCGACCTCAAAGGCGGCAAAGCGACGGCCTTCGCTTTCCTGAATGCGTTGCAGGTTGGGGTGATCTCTAACAACCTCGGCGATGCAAAGACCATCGTGACCCATCCGGCCACCACGACGCACCAGCGTTTGCCGCAGGAAACCAAAGACCTTTTGGGCATTACGCCGGGCCTCGTCCGGGTCAGCGTGGGGCTGGAATATACCGGCGATCTCAAGGCCGATCTGTTGCAAGCTTTGGACGCGGCGGCGCAAGCCTGACCTGATGTGTCGCAGGCGCAGTGGCAATTTTGCCCCGCGCATCATACATTGAGGATGACAGACCGGAGGGCCGCGCAATGAACATCGTGACTGAGATGTCCGAAACACCGGATCGAAGCGCGGCGGAGGCTGCGCTCGCCACCCTGCGCGCTTGGGCCGATACGGCCACCCCGGCAGAGATCGCAGCCCTTGACCCGGCCATGGCGCGGATGCTGGCCCCCGCCGAATATCCCGCCCTCAGCCGCGCCTATCCCGAAGATTTCACCGCAGGCGACAATTACCGCGCCAGCCTGCCGGATCTGCAAAACGGCCCCTCCAGCCTGATCCGCGGCGCGCAGCAGTTGATCCAGCATGTCGGCATCTCGAACTTTCGCCTGCCGATCCGTTACCGCAGCCGTGAAGGTGGGGATTTGCGCCTTGAAACCTCCGTCACCGGCTCGGTCTCGCTCGACGCGGAGAAGAAGGGCATTAACATGTCCCGCATCATGCGCAGCTTTTACCGCCACGCCGAGGCGACCTTTAGCTTTGAAGTGATCGAAGCGGCATTGGATGACTATAAGGCAGACCTAGAAAGCTTGGATGCACGGATCCAGATGCGCTTTTCTTTCCCCATGAAGATCGGCAGTCTGCGATCGGGGCTGACCGGGTACCAGTATTACGACATCGCGCTGGAACTGGTCGAACAAGACGGGCAGCGCAAGAAGATCGTGCATCTCGACTACGTCTATTCCAGCACCTGCCCCTGTTCGCTGGAGTTGAGTGAACATGCACGGGAGACGCGGGGGCAGTTGGCCACGCCACATTCGCAACGCTCCGTCGCGCGTATTTCCGTCGAGACCAACGACGCAGGAGATTGCTTGTGGTTCGAAGACCTCATCGAAATTTGCCGCCGCGCTGTGCCGACTGAGACTCAGGTGATGGTCAAACGCGAGGATGAACAGGCGTTCGCCGAACTCAACGCCGCCAATCCGATCTTCGTTGAGGATGCCGCGCGGCTGTTTTGTGAACAGCTTTTGGCCGATGGGCGGGTAGGCGATTTTCGCATTGTCGCCAGCCATCAAGAAAGCCTGCACAGCCATGACGCAATCAGTGTGCTGACCCAAGGCGATACTTTCGCCGCGCAAAGTATTGATCCCAAAATGTTCAACACATTGTTCCACGTTGGTTAACCGCCTTTTTCTCAGCGGTCTGTTCAGCCATGGGTTGTTTGCATCTGCAACGGCGCGCTTTTTCGGGGTAGAACCCGCGCCATGGCCTGAATATTAGCGCATAGTCGCACTCAAGCCCTGCAAGCCACGCCCAGCCGGTATGCGAAAACGTCGGTTCTGCTGCGGCGCAGCATTGCCTATCTAACGGTCATCGAAACACTGCAAATTGCAAAGGCAATCAGATGACCTACCAGAGCACTGCTCATCTCGCCCACTCCGTCTCACCTCTCGAAGGGCTACGGCGCGCCGGCGCTGGTCTGCGCCGCTTTTTCGCGGGGATCGGCCATGGCATCATGATGGGCTCCACCGCCCACCGCCGTTTTGAACAGGTCCAAATCCTGCAAGCGAAAAGCGACGAAGAATTGGCCGCCATGGGCATCAAGCGTGACGACATCGTTCACCACGTTTTCAAAGACCTCTACTACATCTAAGACGACACGGACCGGGGCCAAATCGCGCCCCGGTCCCGTCTCGGCTTGACAGCGACGAGCGGCCAAGCCAACGCTGCGCCCATGTTGGATATACGACCTGTCGGATATGTCGTGGGCCTTTTGGTGGCCGTGCTTGGCGTTGCCATGATCATACCGATCTTGGTCGATCTGGCCGAAGGCCGGGGCCAATGGTGGGTTTTCGTCGAGAGCGCACTGATCACGACGCTGGGCGGCGGTATGATCGCCCTTGCCAGTGCCAATGGAGTCCGCGAAGGGCTCACCATTCAACAGACATTCATGCTGACCACCGGCGTCTGGCTGATGCTTCCGCTGTTCGGAGCCCTGCCGTTTGTTTTGGGCGCGACGGACGCCAGTGTCACCGACGCGATATTTGAAGCCATGTCAGGTTTGACAACCACGGGGGCGACGGTGCTTACGGGGCTGGAAGAGCTGCCCAAAGGGCTGCTGATCTGGCGCGGTATCCTGCAATGGCTGGGCGGCATCGGTATCGTCGTGGTCGCCATGGTCTTCCTGCCCGAACTGCGGGTCGGGGGTATGCAGATCTTTAAATCCGAGTCCTTTGACACCTTCGGGAAGATTCTGCCGCGCGCGGGGCAGATCGCGACGCAGATCTCGGTGATCTACCTCTGGCTGACGCTGGCCTGTATGCTGAGCTATCTTGCCCTTGGCATGACCACCTTTGACGCTACGGTTCACGCACTGACCACCGTCTCGACGGGTGGTTTTTCCAACTACGACGCATCCTTCAGCACCTTCTCCGGCCCCGCCGAATATGTCGCCGCGATTTTCATGATCCTCTCGGCTTTGCCCTTCGTGCGCTACGTTCAGCTTATCAACGGCAACCCCGTGGCGCTGCATCGCGACCCGCAGGTGCGCGGCTTTTTCATGACGATGACCTTTCTGGTGGTGATCGTCTTTTTCGTTCTGCGCAGCGGCACGACCTACGAGTCCGAGCGGGTCTTGCGGGAGGCAATCTTTAACATCACCTCGATCATCTCGGGCACCGGTTATGCTTCGGCAGATTATATGCAATGGGGCAGTTTTGCGGTCGCGCTATTCTTTTTCATTGGCTTGATCGGCGGTTGTGCGGGGTCGACGACCTGTTCGATTAAAATCTTCCGCTACCAATTGCTTTTCGCGTCCATCCGCGCGCAGTTACGGCGCATCCGGTCGCCGCATGGCATCTTTACCCCGCGCTATGATGGCCGCCCGGTTGGGCCCGATGTGCTGAGCTCGGTCATGTCATTTTTCATGTTCTTCGTGGTGTCATTGGGGCTGATCTCGGTCGCGCTGAGCCTGACGGGGCTGGATTTCGTCACCTCTGTCTCGGGCGCTGCGGCGGCGTTGGCAAATATCGGGCCGGGGTTGGGGCCTATCATCGGGCCGGCGGGGAACTTCAGCAGCCTCAACGACACGGCGAAATGGATACTCATCATCGCCATGTGGATCGGACGGTTGGAACTGATGGCGGTCTACGTCATGTTCACTGCAAAATTCTGGCGCGCATGAAACGCGAAAGGGCGGCACCCTTGGCGCCGCCCTTCGTCTAAGGTCACTGAGCAAGACAAAGACCATCCCGCCTCGTGTTTCGGTGTTATTCCCAGCAGCTAACCAGAACGGTCATGCCCTGTGCGCGCAGCGTCAGATCGCGCGGCGCGATAGGGGCAGCGGTGCTTTGTGCCATCTTGCTGTTCAGCCCCGCGTTTTGCGCGGCCTTGAGGATCACAGCACCGTCGAGGGCAAAGCTTACGTCTTCTGGCAGCTTGCGGTCGCCATCGGTGCGGGGCAGCAACATGCCAACCACATGGCCGTTATCGTCAAAGACCGGGCCACCTGAATCGCCGGGCTGCGCTTTTACGGCCAGCCGCTTGAGGGTTTCTTCGCCGTTCAGCCCTTTTAGATCCGACAATGCGCCAAAGGTCAGGGTCGCCGCACTCAGAACACCTTCGTAGGAGTAGCCCGCCACGGAGATTTCCGATTGCAGGCGCGGTGCGCTGTTGCTGAATTCCGCCACGGCCAGAGGGGCCAGACGGCTTTCGGGCTTGAGCAACGCAAAGCCGCTGGCGTCATCCGTGGCGACAACTGTGGCGTCGGTATCGGCGTCCAGCGTCACACGGGTGCATGAGGCGACCGCTTCGCTGGTGGTCACAACTGCGCCGTTGCTGTCAATGAAAAAGCCGCTGCGGGCGATCTTGGGCTGGCGGATCTGCAAACCCGCGACCAGATCAATCGCTTGGGCGTCGTTGTTGCCGGCAGCGGCGTCCAGTACAGCGGGCAGGCGGGTCAGACTTTTGGACATCTCGGCAATCACGCGGCGACGACGGTCTTCGTCACCGGCGGGCCAGATAAGCGTGAAGCCTTTGATCTGACCATTCTCCAGCGAGACCTGCGTCTGGCTGATGATGCTGCCGTTTTCACCGATCAATTCGAAAGAGTCGCGCTTGCGCTCGCGCGGGCCGTCCAGCGGCACGATCTCTAGGGTTTGCATGATGTCATAAAGACCATAGAGCGTGTCGCGGTTGCCCGGCTGGCTGATCAACAGAACCCGCGCACCGATATTGCCGCTGGCATCGTAATGCGCAAAGGGTGGCTCATAACGGGCAAAGGCAACCTCGGCCGTGGGCATCATAATTTCGATCCCCGCCTTCTCGTCACGCACCATTTGCAGGCCCAAACCATCAAGCACTGCGTTGTACTGCGCCATCAGCGCGGCACGCTGCCGGGTGGTCAGCACGCCTGTCTGGTCGTAGCCGTTTGCCGACTGCCATTCCCCCATTGACGCGCGGGTGCCGCGGCCAAAAGCGCCATCAATCGCAGCGTCGTAAAAACCGGCCCATTGCAAGGCGACTTGCAAGTCACGGCGCTCTGCCGGAGAGAGGGCCCGTTCAGAACGACGCGCCTCCGCCGGGGTCTCATCCGGTCCGGGCGGCGCGGGGGCGGCAATTGTTTCAGCAGGTTCTTCGCCTGCGGTGCTATCGCTCTCTGTCGCGGCCGGATCAAGCGGGGTTGTCGTGACTTCGGGTGTTGTTTCGGAGTCGGCGGCTTCCGTCTCAAAACCGGCAGGCGGGTCAATCACACCGGTATCAAGCACATTGGCACCCACGGGCCAGAACTGCTGGCGAAAGCGGTTCGATTGCTGAATGAAGCTGTCACGCGGCACCAGACCGTCGCGGACATAGCTGCGCAGCACCAGTTCCGCATCTGCCCGGCGGTAGGGGCCAACGGCGATGCCGTACCAACCGCCACCCAAAGAAAAGCCACTCACGTCATCCAACAGGGTCTCATAGGCCCGCGCCCGGTCTGTGGCCTCTGCCAATGACGGTTGCGCTTCGATCTGTACCCAAACGACATCCTCTGCCGATTGCGCCCGTGCAAGCCCGGCCCAAGACAGGCTCAGGGCCAAAAACATCGCCACGGGGGCAAAAAGAAATCGCTTCATCGTCACTCAACTCTCGTAAAACCAAATCCGAGCCAGATTACGCCGGAAAGCGGCGCAAATGCCATGGCAAAGGGGCTGAATTTCTCACAAAGCTGCGATTGACCCCCATGGATTGCAGACGTAGGAAAGGCGCGCATCATTAAGGGGCAATCACCATGTCTGACGCGGCGCAGAAACCACGCTCTTTTCAAGAGATCATCCTTGCATTGCAGAGCTATTGGGCGCGGCAGGGCTGCGCGATCTTGCAACCCTATGACATGGAAGTGGGCGCGGGCACCTTTCACCCGGCCACCACGCTGCGCAGCTTGGGCACCCAGCCTTGGGCCGCGGCCTATGTGCAGCCCTCGCGTCGCCCCACGGATGGGCGCTATGGCGAGAACCCGAACCGCTTGCAGCATTACTACCAGTATCAGGTGCTGATCAAACCGAGCCCGCCCAACCTTCAAGAACTGTACCTCGGTTCGCTTGAGGCCATCGGCATCGACATGGCGCTGCATGACATCCGTTTTGTCGAAGACGATTGGGAAAGCCCGACGCTGGGCGCGTGGGGGCTGGGCTGGGAGGTCTGGTGCGACGGGATGGAAGTCAGCCAGTTCACCTATTTCCAACAGGTCGGCGGTCACGACTGTCACCCCGTATCGGGCGAGTTGACCTATGGGTTGGAGCGTTTGGCGATGTATGTGCTGGGCGTCGATCACGTGATGGACATGCCCTTCAACAGCCCCAACGCGCCGATCCCGCTGACCTATGGCGATGTCTTCAAACAGACCGAAGAAGAATTCGCGCGCTGGAACTTTGACACGGCCAATACCGAAGTGCTGCTGGATCAGTTCAACGAGGCTGAGGCACACTGCCAGTTCATCCTTGAGCAGCCCGCCGAAGATCCCAAAACCGGGAAACGCATTGTCATGGCGCATCCGGCCTATGACCAATGCATCAAGGCGAGCCATATCTTCAACCTACTCGACGCGCGTGGCGTGATCTCGGTCACCGAACGGCAGGCCTATATCGGGCGCGTGCGGGCCTTGGCCAAACAATGCGCCGATGCCTTCGTGCAGACCCGTGCAGGTGGCTGGACGCCTGACGCGGAAAGCGCGGCATGAGCGGCAAGATTGTTGGCATCGTGATCCTTGTATCTGCGCTGATCGCTGGGGCTGCACTTTATTATTTGCAGATCTACGGCTTCTATCACGAGGTGCCCGAGCCCAAGGTTGAACTGGTCTCGCTGACCTCGCAAGAGCCGGAAGAGATCGCCGCAGACAATCTGCAAGCCATCGACGCTGACAGCTCTCCGATCAGGTTCCGCGCATGCTTTACTCATGACATCAGCCTTGCCATGGCGACCGAGACCTATGAGATGACCAATCACACCGATCCGCGTAACGCGCCGGGCTGGTTCGATTGTTTCGACGCTCCGGCCATCGGGGCCGAGATTGAGGCTGGCACCGCGCTGACCTTCCTTGGCGGCAAGAACGTGCATTACGGCGTCGACCGGATCGTGGCACTGACCGACGACGGGCGCGGCTATATTTGGCATGAGCTTAACGACTGCGGTGAGAAGTCATATGACGGCACCGTGGTGGGCGAAGCCTGCCCAGAGCGGCCTGCGAACTAAGTCAATAAAGGTTCCGCGCAGAAAATAGCGCGGAACCTTTTGCCCGCGCCGAACGCTTGTTCTCCATTAGAACGGGGGCACGGGTGACAGACAAATCACATGAAGGACTGAAGTGGGTGATGCGCGCGGGCTATGGCGCGCGGGGTGTGATCTATACGATCATCGGCAGTCTGGCGCTGCTGGCCGCGTTCAAATCGACCCAAGCTTCAGGTACCAAAGATGCCCTCGCTGCACTGCGGGACGAACCCTACGGGGTGCCAGCGCTTCTTGCTATTGGGGTCGGGTTGCTGGCCTATTTGGTATGGCGTGTGGTTGCTGGGGTGCAGGACGTCGAAAATCAAGGAACTGATCCCAAGGGGCTAATTGCGCGGCTGGGGCAAATCACCACTGGGCTGATCCACGGCGGTATTGGCGTTTCAGTATTGGCGCTGGCGATGAGTGGGAAGAACAGCGGCGGCGACACCACGCAAGACTGGACACAAAAACTGATGTCGATGCCGATGGGCCGTTATGTTGCGGCAGCGATTGCGCTGATCTTGCTCGGCGCGGGTATCTATTATGCCTACAAAGGCTGGAGTGGTAGCTACAAAGGCCATCTGGCCCGCATACATTTCACCGAAAGCATTGACCCTATTCTGACCATCGGCCTCGTTGTCTATGGTATCATGATGGCGTTGGTTGCCGGGTCTTTGGGCTATGCCGCACTCACGGCCAATCCCGAACAGGCGGGTGGTTTGGGCAAAGCGTTGCAAGACCTGCGCGGGATGGCCTTTGGGCGTTTCTTGCTTGGCGGTGCCGGGTTGGGGCTGATCGGTTTTGCGATCTATAACTTCGTTGAGGCTGCCTACCGAGTTGTGCCGAAATTCTCCGACCCCGATATCCGCACCTTGTTGGATTAAACGCAGGGCGGGGGGCTAGACCCTCCGCCTAGCACTCGTTATCCAAGCCCCCGATGAGACGCCGCCGTCGCGGCAAGAATTGGGGGCCGCCCGTGCCAGATCTGCTGATTGAACTTTTCTCCGAAGAAATTCCTGCGCGGATGCAGAAACGCGCGGGCGAAGACCTGCAAAAGCTGGTGACCAACGGTCTGGTCGAGGCTGGTCTGACCTATGGCTCCGCCGCCGTTTTCACCACCCCGCGCCGTCTGACGCTGGCGCTTGGCGACATGCTTGCCGCCAGCCCGCGGCAGGTGGAAGAACGTAAAGGCCCGAAAGCCGACGCGCCCGAAAAAGCCATCGAAGGTTTTTTGCGCGGTGCTGGTCTGACTCGCGATCAGCTTGAGGAACGCGACACACCCAAAGGCAAAGTGTTCTTTGCCAAGATCGAAAAGCCGGGCCGCCCGGCGGCTGAGATCGTGGCCGGAGTGCTGGAACAAACCATCCGCAATTTCCCATGGCCAAAGTCGATGCGGTGGGGCACGGGGAGCCTCAAATGGGTTCGCCCACTGCATTCGATCCTTTGCGTCATCAGCGATGAGGCCGGGGCCGAGGTGGTGCCGCTGACCATCGACGGCATCGCCGCTGGCAATACCACGCGCGGGCACCGTTTCCTTGCACCGGCTGAGATCGAAGTCTCGGGGTTCGAGGATTATCAAGACAAACTCTCGCGCGCCTTTGTCGTGCTCGACCCCGCCGCGCGGGCCGACGCGATTTGGCATGACGCGACCAACATGGCCTTCGCCGCCGGGCTCGAGGTGGTCGAGGACGCAGGGCTTCTGGCCGAAGTCGCGGGTCTCGTGGAATACCCCGTCGTGCTGATGGGCCGCATCGGTGAGGATTTCCTCGGCCTGCCGCCGGAAGTGCTGCAAACCTCCATGAAAGAGCATCAGAAGTTCTTCTCAGTCCGCAATCCGAAGTCGGGGCAGATCGAGCGGTTCATCACCGTCGCCAACCGTACCACCGCCGACGAGGGCGCAACGATCCTCGCCGGGAACGAAAAAGTGCTGGGCGCAAGGCTGTCGGACGCGAAATTCTTCTGGGACAACGACCTGCGCACCGTGACCTCGGGCGCGGGGATGGAGACTTGGGTCAAGGCGCTGGAAAACGTGACCTTCCACAACAAGCTCGGCACCCAGGCCGAGTTGATCGACCGCATGGCGACCCTTTCACGTGAGCTTGCCCCGCTGGTCGGCGCCGACGCCGATGAGGCCGAGCAGGCCGCGCGGGTGGCCAAGACCGACCTCAGCTCCGAGATGGTCTACGAATTCCCCGAGTTGCAAGGCCTGATGGGCAGCTACTACGCGCGCGAGGCGGCGATGTCGGATGCCGTGGCCGATGCGGCGAAAGATCACTACGCGCCGCTGGGGCCGTCCGATGATGTGCCGACCGCACCGGTGTCGATCGCTGTGGCTTTGGCCGAGAAGATCGACAAGCTAACGGGGTTCTGGGCGATTGATGAGAAACCCACCGGGAGTAAGGATCCCTTTGCGCTGCGCCGTGCGGCTTTGGGGGTGATCCGGATTTTGGTGGAGAATGATGTCTCGTTGACGCTGAACGACGTGCTGAACAAAAGCGCCGAGATCGTCGGTGACCGCGATGCAGGTCGGGCCGATACCGGTGATATTCTCTCCTTCATCCACGACCGCCTCAAAGTCTACCTCCGCGATCAAGGCATCCGCCACGACATCATTGACGCCTGCATCGCCATGGACGGCAGCGACGATCTGACCCTCTTGGTCAAACGCGCCCGCGCCCTGTCGGAGACGCTCAAAACCGACGATGGCGAGAACCTGATCCAAGGCTTCAAACGCGCCAATAACATCCTCAGCCAAGCCGAAGAGGCCGACGGCGTGGAATATTCCTTTGGCGCCGATCCGAAGTTCGCGGAAACCGAAGCGGAGAAAGACCTCTTCACCGCGCTCGACAAGGCCGAGACCAAGATCACTCCGGCGATGGCCGCGCAGGATTTCTCGACCGCGATGGCGGCGATGGCCGACTTGCGCGGGCCGATCGATGCGTTTTTCGAAGCGGTGCAGGTCAATGCCGAGAACCCCACGGTGCGGCGCAACCGGCTTAATCTGTTGAGCCGCATTCGCACGATCTGTAGCGCCGTGGCGGACTTGACCAAACTGGATGGATGACCGCTGAGGGGGCAAGATCCCTTGCCCCTTCTGCCTCAACCCCTATGCTGCACCAGAACGATTAAGGTGCCGCAGTGCAGAACGATCCCCATACCACGCTGGTGACCCCCACCGCGCCGATTGCCAATAACACCCACGGCGGGCGGGCCAAATGCCTGCAGCGTCTTGTGCGGCTCGACCTGCCGGTGCCACGGACCATTGCGCTGTCCTTTGACGCGGTGCAGCAGATCGCGCGGGGGCAGATGCCTGATGTGCAGGGAGTGGTCGATCAGTTCCCCAAAGGGGCGCTTCTTTGTGTGCGGCCCTCCAGCCAAGACCCTGATTGGGGCGGGCCGGGGGCGGTGTTGAACATCGGGATCAACGATGCGCTCTTTGAAAGCTATGCGGGCACAATCGGCGAAGGCCCGGCGGCGGCGCTTTATTCACGGTTCGTGCAGTCTTATGCGGTCAATGTCGCCCGTCTCGACCCGGATATGTTCGACGATGTGAACGGCGATGGCCGCGCGGCGCTGATGGCCTCCTTGCGCGCTTATGAAGCCGAGACGGAAGAGCGTTTTCCCCAAGACCCGGCGACCCAGCTTGCCGCCGTGCTGCGCTCCATGGCGCGGGCGTGGAACGGGACCTCGGCGCGGCTGCTCCGGCAGGCTAAGGGCGCGCCTGCGGATGCGGGGCTGGGGTTGGTGGTTCAGGAAATGGCCTTTGGCGTGGGGCAGGGGCAATGCGGCTCGGGTGTGTTACAACTGGTTGATAGCGATACCGGCCTGCCGCAGATCACCGGGCGGTATCTGAGCCAGAGCCAAGGCCGCGATGCGCTCGAAGGCGATGCGGCGGCGATGTATCTCACCCGTGATCCGCGTGGGCCGTCGTTGGAAGAGCTGGTGCCCGATGCCTTTGCCGAGTTGAAAGAGCACGCGGCGCTGATGCGCAAACGGCTGCGGGCCGAGATGCAGGTCGAATTCGTGATCGATCAGGGCAAGCTGCATATCTTGGACGGTGTGAAGGTCGCGCGTTCCTCTCGGGCCGCCGTGCGCATCGCCGTGGCGCTGGCAGACGAAGGGATCATCAGCCGCGAGGAGGCGCTCATGCGTGTGCAGCCGCGCACGCTGTCGGAACTGCTTCACCGTCAGGTTGACCCAAGCGCCAAGCGGGACGTGATCGGGCGCGGCATCGCGGCCAGCCCGGGTGCGGCGACGGGGCGGATCGTCTTTTCCGCCAGCGACGCACAGGCCAGCGCCGCGCGGGGGGAGCCTTGCATCCTCGTCCGGCGTGAGACGTCGCCTGAGGATATTCGCGGCATGCATGCCGCTGCCGCCGTGCTGACCGAACGCGGCGGCATCACCAGCCATGCGGCGGTGATTGGGCGCGGCATGGGGCTTCCTTGCGTTGTCGGTGCGTCGAACATGCGCTTTATCGTGACCCAGCGGCAGATCATCGCCCCTGATGGGCGGGTCTTTGTCGAAGGGGATCAGATCACCGTCGACGGCTCGACCGGGCAGGTGCTGGCCGGGGCGGCCAAGATGCAAGAAGCCGCACTTGACGATACCTTCACCCGGCTGATGGGCTGGGCCGAGGATGTGGCCGACATCGGCATTCGCGCCAATGCCGACACGCCAGCCGATGCGCAGACCGCGCGCAATTTCAACGCTCATGGCATTGGCCTGTGCCGGACCGAGCATATGTTTTTTGAGCCCGGTCGCCTGACGGTGATGCGCGAGATGATCTTTGCCGAAAGCGGCGAAGACCGCCGCGCCGTGCTGGAACGATTGCTGCCCATGCAGCGCGATGATTTCACTCAACTTTTCCGCATCATGCAGGGGCAACCCGTCTGCATTCGCCTGTTCGATCCACCGCTGCATGAATTCCTGCCTTCCGACAAGGCCGGGCAGCGCGAATTGGCCGAGGCGCTTGGCCTCCAGATGTCCGACGTGACGCGCCGCGTGGCGGCGATGACGGAGTATAACCCGATGCTGGGCCTGCGCGGCGTGCGGCTCGGGGTGACGGTGCCGGAAATCTACGAAATGCAGGCCCGCGCGATCTTTGAAGCGACCATTGAGGCCAGCCGGGATGGTGAGCCTGTGGTGCCCGAGATCATGATCCCGCTGGTCAGCGCCCGGCGTGAGGTGGAATTGGTCAAAGCCAGCGTTGATGCCGTGGCCGCCGCCGTGCGCAGCGAGCGTGACGCGAGCTTTACCTATCGCCTCGGCGTCATGGTAGAGACCCCGCGCGCCTGTCTGCGTGCCGATGACATCGCGCCGCATTGTGCCTTTCTCAGTTTCGGGACCAACGATCTGACGCAGATGACCTATGGCCTCTCGCGCGACGACGCGGGGCGCTTCATGTCGAATTACGTGCAACAGGGGGTCTACCCCGAGGATCCGTTCCACGTTTTGGACACCGATGGGGTGGGGGAATTGCTGCAACTTGGCGCGGCGCGGGGCCGTAAAGCGCAGCCCGGGATCACTCTTTCGATCTGTGGCGAGCATGGCGGCAACCCCGAATCCATCGCTTTTTGCCGCGAATCGGGCTTTGATTATGTTTCTTGTTCGCCGTTTCGCGTACCGGTTGCACGTTTGGCCGCCGCCCAACTCGCCATTGCCCACAAGATCGGGTAGGGGCGGCGGGCCGTAGCGCAACTTATACCATAATTCGGCGGGTTTCTGCACATAACGTCTGGCCGGGTTTACCACCGGGAACCTTTTGGCTATCCGCCCCGCAGCCCTAACAATGATGCGAGGCGCATAATGCGTTTTATCCAGTCGATCTCTTTTGCGTTATCCGTTGCTGTGTGCAGCGCCCCCTTGGCCGCTGTCGCCAGTTCCGAGAGCGCCAGCAATCTTGCGC
Source organism: Sulfitobacter sp. SH24 (assembly GCF_965641895.1). Taxonomy (NCBI): domain Bacteria; kingdom Pseudomonadati; phylum Pseudomonadota; class Alphaproteobacteria; order Rhodobacterales; family Roseobacteraceae; genus Sulfitobacter; species Sulfitobacter sp. SH24. The sequence goes on along the minus strand of NZ_OZ282575.1, from coordinate 2,360,073 downwards.
AGATCGAAATTCAGGGCCTGAAATCCGCGGGCGCAGCCCGGCTTCAGGAAATGGTCGCGCAGCCTGCATCAGCCAGCGAGACGGATGTGAAGTTCTCGAAGGCATGGATCGACAGCCAGCCCAAGGCCAAAACCAGCGCAGAGTTGCAGTGTCTTGCAGAGGCGCTTTACTTTGAAGCCCGCGGTGAGACCGTCAAAGGTCAGTTCGCCGTGGCCGAAGTGATTATGAACCGCGTGAAATCGGCCCGCTTCCCCGGTACGCTTTGCGGTGTGATCAATCAAGGAACGGGCCGCAAGTACCAGTGCCAGTTCACATATACCTGCGATGGCAACAAAGAAGTCATCAATGAACCGCGCGCTTTTGCCCGTGTCTCTAAGGTGGCGCGTGCGATCATCGACGGTTCCGCGCCCAAGCTGACCAATGGCGCGACCCATTATCACACCACTGCTGTGAACCCTAACTGGGCGCGCGTCTATACCAAGACGGCCCGGATCGGTCAGCATCTTTTCTATCGTCACACTTGGAAAACCGCGTCGAATTGATTTCGCGCGGGCCGCGCTTTGGGGTGCTGGCCTGCTGGCGGTGGGCCTGTTAAAGCTGCTAAAGAAGCGCCCCGAGGGGCCGTTACCCTGATCCGATAGGCGCTGCCGATGTCCGACGAAATCCGACTTGCCTTTGCGCATCCGTCTGAGCGGGCCGAGACGCTGGCCGGGCCCGAGCCGCGCGACCGGATTTCGCTGCGTGACCATATTGTCGAAGTAGAGATCGGCGCCTTTCAGGCCGAGCGGGACGTGACACAACGGGTCTGCTTTAACGTGGTCGTCGAAGTGATGCCGCTGACGGGCGTCGTGGATGACGACGTGGATCGCATCCTTTCGTATGACCGTGTGACCGAGGCGATTGCCGCCGAGCTTGCTGCCGAACGGCTCAACCTTTTGGAGACGCTGGCCGAGCGGGTGGCAGACCGGATCTTGGTGGAGCCGCAGGCGATGCGGGTCTTTGTGCGAATCGAAAAGTTGGACCGTGGCCCCGGTGCGCTTGGGGTTGAGATCGTGCGGGCACGGGGCGGAGATGCCACGCCGCAAGACCCCGCGATTGAGACGCCGCAACCGCTTGTTGTCTATCTGTCGAATGCTGCCATTGCCTCCCCCCATTTGATTGACTGGCTTGACCAGTTGGAAGCGTCGGCGCAGCCGGTAATCTTGTGTGTCGGCCCGGCTGACATCGCCACGCCGCAGGCCGGGCAGGAAAAAGCGCAACGCCATATTGATTTGCTGGCGATAGAACAGAACGCTTGGATGGTCTTTGGCCGCGACCCTCGCTGCGCCGTTGTGGGCAGCCGGACAGAGCTGGACTGGGCGATGAAAAACGATCAGATCTGCATCTGGGCCCCTTCGCGGATCGTACTGGATGCCGTCGACGGCCCCGCCGCTGCACCGCATGAGGCACCGGCGCTGGCGGCGTGGTTCGCGGCAAGCCTTGCTGCGAAGGAACTGCTTATTGTTGGTGCTGCCGTCCCAGAGATTGCGGAACTGCCGACGCGCGCACTTTCGATCGATACGGCAAAGATCGCGTAATGGCAGACTACTTCCGTCCCCTCGTTCAAATCGACCCGGCACGACCCGAAGGGGCTATGTCCCTCGCAGGTGGCTGGGGTTGGTTTAGCCATGTTGAAGTGCTGTCGCGTGCGCGCGCCGCGAAAGTCATCTCGGCAGCGGATTTGCCCAAATCGGCCCTGGACGCGTTGACCACGACGCGTGCGCCTATTGCGGGGCTTGCCCTCGACCGCCCGCGCGTCATGGGCATCCTTAACGCCACACCAGACAGTTTTTCCGATGGGGGCCGTCACGCTGATCCGCAAGTTGCAGTGGAGGCAGGCATGGCGATGCGTGCGGCGGGTGTCGATATGCTCGACGTTGGCGGCGAATCGACCCGTCCGGGGGCCGATACGGTGCCTGAGGGCGAAGAGATTGACCGCATTGTGCCAGTTATCGCAGGGCTTCGCGCCGCAGGAACAGGGGCGATCAGCATCGACACCCGCAAGGCCGCCGTGGCCGAGGCCGCTGTGGGGGCTGGGGCTAATCTGGTCAATGACGTTGCCGCCCTTACGTTCGATCCCGCCCTTGCGCCTTTCTGTGCGGCGCGGGAACTGCCCGTCTGTGTGATGCACGCTCAGGGTGATCCGGCGACAATGCAACGTGATCCGCGCTATGATGACGTGGTGCTTGATGTCTATGACTACCTAGCCGACCGCATCGCCGCGCTGGAGGCGCAAGGCATCGCGCGGCACAATATCATCGCCGACCCCGGCATCGGCTTTGGCAAAACGTTAGAGCATAACCTTGCGCTGTTGGCGCGGCTGAGCTTGTTTCACAGCCTTGGCGTACCGATTTTGCTGGGCGCGTCGCGTAAGCGGTTCATAGGCACTATCGGCGGAGGAGAGGCTGGCGCAGACCGTGCTCCCGGTTCAATTGCCGTGGCGCTGGCGGCGCTCAGCCACGGGATACAGTTCTTACGCGTTCATGACGTAGCGCAGACCATTCAGGCGATTGCACTTTACCGTGCTGCCATGGCAGGAAAACAAATATGACAAAGCTTTTTGGTACCGATGGCGTGCGTGGCACGGCCAATATTCACCCCATGACCGCCGAAATGGCGCTGCGCATCGGCGCGGCTGTTGGGCGATATTTCCGGCGCGAGAAGGATACCGTGCACCGTGTGGTGATCGGCAAAGACACCCGGCTTTCTGGCTATATGTTTGAAAACGCTTTGACGGCTGGGCTGACGAGCACGGGGATGAACGTTCTGCTGCTTGGTCCGGTGCCGACACCGGCAGTCGGGCTTTTGACCCGCTCCATGCGGGCCGATTTGGGGGTCATGATATCGGCCAGTCATAATCCGGCCAGCGACAATGGTATCAAGTTTTTCGGGCCGGATGGGTTCAAACTCTCTGACCAAGTTGAGCAGGAGATCGAGGCGCTGGTCGCCGAGGGGGTGGAGCCTACGGCTCCCAACCAGATCGGCCGCGCCAAGCGGATCGACGACAGTCGCTATCGTTATATTGAGCGGGTCAAATCGACTTTCCCGCGTCAGATGCGTCTGGATGGGCTAAAAGTGGTGATCGATTGTGCCCATGGTGCGGCTTATCACGTCGCCCCCATGGCCCTCTGGGAATTAGGCGCAACGGTTATCCCTGTGGGCGTGGCACCCAATGGCCTCAACATCAATGATGGGTGCGGGTCTACCCAACCACAATCCGCAGCCGAGGCCGTGGTCGCAAATGGCGCGGACGTTGGCATTTGCCTTGATGGTGATGCGGATCGGGTGATCTTGATCGACCAGAATGGGCGGATTGGCGACGGGGATCAGTTCATGGCGCTGATGGCGTCGCGTTGGGCTGCGGATAGCCGGCTGGCGAACAAGTCGCTTGTCGCCACGGTAATGAGCAACCTTGGACTCGAGCGGTTTCTCAATGATCGCGGTGTGCAACTGGAGCGGACCGCCGTTGGCGACCGATATGTGGTGGAGCGGATGCGGGCGGGGGGCTTTAACCTCGGCGGAGAACAATCGGGCCATATCGTCATGACCGATCACGCCACCACCGGTGATGGTCTGATGGCCGGGCTACAGTTTTTGGCCGAGATGGTCCGTTCGAGGAAGCCTGCCTCTGAACTGCTTTATCAATTCGATCCGGTGCCGCAACTGCTGAAAAACGTGCGTTTCTCGTCGGGTCAGACCCCGCTGGAGGACACACAGGTCAAGGCCGCCATCGCACAGGCTGAGGCCGAGCTGGCCCAAAGCGGGCGGCTGTTGATCCGCAAGTCAGGCACCGAGCCCTTGGTCCGTGTCATGGCAGAGCACGAAGATGCGGCGTTGATGGAGCGTGCCGTGGACAGTGTGGTCGATGCGGTGAACGTGGCGGTAGGCAGCTAGGCTGCCTCAGGCGTTTCGGAACAGCCGTGTCAGCGCGCCATATTGGCTGAGCCCCACCCCGGCGAGGATCAGAACCATCGCATAGAGCAGCGACATCGGGAGCGGCTCTGACAGTACCAGCGCACCCAGAAGGACCGACCAAACCGGAACTTGGTAATTCACCAGGGACATGAAGACCGGCCCAGCGGTGCGCACCACATAGACCCGCAGGAAAGCTGCGCCTGCTGTAGGGACGAGGCCAAGAAAGGCCAACACACCCAATATTTTAGGCGCGGGCATGGGGGGCGGGCCTTCGCTGAGGAAAGCGGCAGGCAACATGATACTGGCGCCGATCAGCATGAGGATTGTGGCCAGCCCTATGGGGTCGACCGACGGCAAGCGGCGCATAAGGATCGAACTGACGGCATAACACGAGGCTGCGCCGACGCAGGCGATCCGTCCCGCAGTTTCCATCGCGGCTCCCGTGCTTTCAAATGCTTGGCCGCCAATCAGCACCACCACGCCGACAAAGCCGATGACGAATCCGCCGACCTTACGCGGAGTCATGTTTTCGCCGGGAAGCAGGAAATGCGCCAGCGGCAGAACGATCAGCGCAACCGAGGCCATGGTCACCCCGGCAAAACCAGAGGTTACAAATTGTTGCCCCCATGCGAGCAGCGAGAAGGGTAAGGCAGAGCTAATGATGCCGATGGTGATTAGGATCGTGATGTTTCCGCGCGTTGGGCGCTTTGTAAAAAGCGCGAAACCGCGCACGGCCCATAGCGCAAGCATAACCATCGATGCAAAGCCGATCCGAGAGGCGGCGAGCCAGAAGGGTGTAATGCCCGTAAGCGCAATTTCGATGGCCAGAAAGGTGCCGCCCCAGACAAAGCCCAGAATGGCGATCAGCAGCCAACTGGTGCGGGTGATCTGAGGTGTGGTGTTCATCGGGGCTCCGGCGTGAAGGCAAAGACCCCGGCGCGAGGCCGGGGTCGATGTCGTCTTGTCTGTAGGTGGAAATGGCTCAGTTCTTGGCCTTGTCCACCATCTTGCCTGCGGAAATCCAAGGCATCATCTCACGCAGTTTCGCGCCGACCTGTTCGATGCGGTGTTCGTCATTGATGCGACGTGTGGCTTTGAACGAAGGCTGGCCGACGGCGTTTTCTTGCATGAAGTCGCGCACGAACTTGCCGTTCTGGATGTCCGTCAGCACGTCTTTCATGCGCTTCTTGGTCTCGTCGTAAGGCAGGATGCGGGGGCCTGAGACATATTCGCCGTATTCCGCGGTGTTAGAGATCGAGTAGTTCATGTTGGCGATGCCGCCTTCATAGATCAGGTCGACGATCAGCTTCACTTCGTGCAGGCATTCGAAATAGGCCATCTCGGGAGCGTAGCCCGCTTCGACCAGTGTCTCAAAGCCCATGCGGATCAGTTCAACCAAACCGCCGCAAAGCACGGCCTGCTCACCGAAGAGGTCGGTTTCGCATTCTTCGCGGAAGTTGGTTTCGATGATGCCCGAACGGCCGCCACCGATGGCGGAGCAATAGGAGAGGCCGATTTCCAGCGCTTTGCCGGAGGCGTCTTTGTCGACGGCCACGAGGCAGGGCACGCCGCCGCCTTTGGTGTATTCGCCGCGCACGGTGTGGCCGGGGCCTTTGGGCGCCATCATGATCACGTCGACGCCTTCTTTCGGCTCGATCAGGCCGAAGTGAACGTTCAGGCCGTGGGCGAATGCAATGGCGGCACCCTCACGGATGTTGTCATGCACGTATTTCTTGTAGGTCTCGGCCTGCAGTTCGTCGGGCATGGTGAACATGATCAGGTCGGCCCAAGCAGCCGCTTCGGCGATGCCCATGACCTTGAGGCCTTCGCCTTCGGCCTTGGCGGCGGATTTGGAGCCTTCGCGCAGGGCGACGACGAGGTTCTTGGCACCCGAGTCGCGCAGGTTCAGGGCGTGGGCGTGGCCTTGGGAACCGTAGCCGAGGATGGCTACTTTTTTGTCCTTGATGAGGTTCACGTCGCAGTCACGGTCATAATAAACGCGCATGATCTTGTCCTTTTGTTGATCTCTATCTGGGGTTCACCATAGCGATCTTGCGTCTAGGAGCCATTGTCATCGCAGAGGTATTTGTGAAAGAATGAAGATAGTTATTCGTAGTTTCGCTATAAAACGGAAATATCATGCTTGATGATCTGGATCGCCGTATTTTGCGCTATTGGCAGGCGGAACCAAGTCTCAGCCCCGGGGAGCTGGCGGAGAGGTGCAATATCACCACCGGCAAAGCGGCGCGACGGATTGCGCGGCTGCAAGATCAGGGGATCGTGCAGGGCAGCGGGGTGGTGGTTGATTGGGCCGCACTTGGTTATGCGTTGGAAGTGTCCTTGCGGGTGACACTGGATAAGACGCAGGCCAATGCCTTTGACATCTTCATGGCGGCGGCGCGGCAGGTGCCTGAGGTAATCGAGTTGCAGACGTTTTTGGGCCGGGTCGATCTGCGGCTGTCGATCATCGCGCGGGACATGGGGCATTATCAGCAGATTTACCGCAGCCGCATTCTGACCCTGCCGCATATCGCCGAGATCGAAGCGTTGATGCATGTGGCGCGGATCAAGACGCAAGAGGGGCTGCCGTTGTGATTGAGCTTGATGAGATCGACCGCGCCTTGCTGCGCGCTTTGGCGCGGGATGCCACACAGAGTGCGAGTGCCTTGGGGCGGCGGTTTGGTCTGTCGCAGCCTGCGACGTGGCGGCGCATCAGGCGACTGGAGGAGGGCGGCGCGATTTCGGGTCGGCGGTTGCGGTTGAATGCCGAGGCGTTGGGTTTTGGCGTGACCGTTTTTCTGGGCATCAAACTGGCCACGCGGGGCCGGGTGAGTTTGGAGGATTTCGAGCGGGCGGTTTCGGCCATTCCCGAGGTGCAGACGGTGGAGCATGTCTTGGGACTTTTCGACTACCGTCTGCGGGTCGTGGCGCGGGACCTGCCTGACTTCGAGCGTGTGCTGAGGCGGCGGATCATGACCCTGCCCGGCGCGGGAGAGGTGGAGGCCAATGTGCTTTTGAGTGAAGAACGTTTGCCGGGGCCGCTTTAGCCGTCAATTGCCTTTTGCGGCGGCGGGCCATATGCCTTTGATCGAAAGATGGAGGAAGAACGATGGCATTGCTCGACACGGTAGACCCCACGGGGCTTGATGAATTCAGCGTGGTTTTCACCGACCGTTCGCTCAACCACATGTCAGCAGAGTTTCAGCAGGTCATGCGCGACCTCTCGGACTGGCTGGGCGAGGTTTATAACGCCGATGCCGTGGCGCTGGTGCCCGGTGGCGGCACCTATGCGATGGAGGCCGTGGCGCGGCAGTTTGCGCGGGGCCAAGACGTGTTGGTCGTGCGCAACGGGTGGTTTTCCTATCGTTGGAGCCAGATCATCGAAAGCGCCGATCTGACCAAGAGCGCCGAGGTGATGAAGGCGCGGATGCAGGGCAATGCCAGCCCCGCCCCCTTTGCGCCTGCGCCGATCGACGAGGTCACTGCCGCGATCCGCGAACAGAAGCCGCAGGTGGTCTTCGCGCCGCATGTCGAGACCAGCTCGGGCATGATCCTGCCTGATGACTATATCGAAGCGATGGCCGCGGCGGCCCATGAGGTGGGCGCGCTGATGGTGCTCGATTGCATCGCCTCGGGCTGTGTCTGGGTGGATATGAAGGCGCTTGGGGTCGATGTGCTGATCTCGGCACCGCAGAAGGGGTGGAGTGCCTCGCCGTCTGCAGGACTGGTGATGATGTCAGCGCGGGCAGAGGCGCGGTTGAACGAGACGACGTCGGACAGTTTTGCCATCGACCTGCGCAAGTGGCGCGACATTGTGAACGCCTATGAGGCCGGGGGGCATGCCTATCATGCGACCATGCCGACGGATGCGCTGCGGCTGTTCCGTGATACGGTGAAAGAGACCCGCGATTATGGGTTTGACCGGTTGAAAGAGGCGCAGTGGCGATTGGGTGAAGCGGTGCGGCAGGCTCTGGCGGCGCGGGGTGTGACTTCGGTTGCTGCTGATGGTTTCGCCGCGCCGGGCGTGGTGGTCGGCTATACCGCCGATCCGGATGTGCAAAACGGCAATGCTTTTGCCGCTCAAGGCATGCAGATTGCTGCCGGGGTGCCGTTGCAGGTGGGAGAGCCGGATGATTTCCGCACCTTCCGTCTGGGGCTGTTCGGGCTGGATAAGCTTTATGATGTTGACGCGACCGTGGCGCGGCTAACGGCTGTGCTCGACGAGGTTTTGTAAGACAGCCTGCGCCGCGCGTTAGCGGCGCAGGCCCAGCCCCATTTGCATCAGCATTTTGCGCACTTGGGGCAGGGCGTAGAGCGCATTAAGCGCCGCCGCCCGTGCATCGCGGGCCAGTGGGCTGCTGGCTTGGCTAGCCCGGTTCAGCAGGTCAATGCCCCGCACGCGGAGGCTAATGTCGGCGTGGCGGGCCTTGTGGTAGGTCTCCAACATGTCAGCGTCGCCGAGCGTTCCGGGCGATTTGCGGGCTAAATCTAGCAGCGTCGCCAGATCGGTCAGCGACATATTCAACCCCTGCGCGCCGATGGGGGGCAGCACATGTGCCGCTTCGGCCACCAATGCCAGTCGTTCGCCAGAGAGGCGCTTGGCCTCTTGGCTAATGATCGGCCAGAGCGCGCGCGGGCTGGCGAGGGTGAGTGGCCCGAAGAGATTGGCCGAGCGCGCCGTTGCTTCGGCCTCGAAAGCGGCAGTCTCCAGCGTGGCGCGGGCTTGGGTCGCGGGGCCGTCGTCCATCCAAACTACGGCGGAGCAGGGCATGCCGTCGCGGTCGGGCAGGGGGACGAGGGTGAAGGGGCCGCCGGAGCGGTGCACTTCGGTCGAGACATTCTCATGCGGGATCGGATGGGTAACGCAGAAGGCCAGCGCCTTTTGACCGTAGCGGCGGGTGGTGACCTCGATCCCGGCCGCTTCGCGCATCGGGCTGTTGCGCCCATCGGCGGCGATCACCAAGCGTGTTCTGATCCGGCTGCCGTCGCTCAGGCCCACGCGGGCCTCGCTTTGCCGGGTGAAGAGTGTCGTGGTGCTGGTGCCGGGGCGAAAATCGACGTTGGGCAGCGCGTTTAGGCGGGTGAGCAGTTCACGGCGCAGCAGCCAGTTGGGGAAGTTCCAGCCGAAGGGGGCATCTGAGATATCGGCGGCGTCAAACTCGCGGGTGACGCGGGGGCTCGGGTCTTCGCCCCCCGCATCGACGATCCGCATGATCTGCAAAGGGGCGGCATGGGGGGCGAGGCGGTCCCATAGTCCGGCGTCTTCCAAGAGCAAGCGCGCCGGTTGCAGCAGCGCGGTGGAGCGCATGTCGGCGCCCTCGGCTGCGCCGTCGGTGACGGGTGGTGTGGGGTCGACGCAGATCACATCGAAACCCGCCGCGCCAAAAGCGGCCGCGGCGGTCAGTCCGGCAATGCCGCCACCGGAAATCAGAATATCGCAATCAAAGGTCATCAGCCCGCCACCCGTGTCAGGAATTCGCAAAGGTCTTGCGTATGGTAGTGGATGTGATCGCCTTCGCCACGTGTGGGCGCCACATGCACTGTGCGCATCCCCAACGCGTGTGGGGCTGCAAGGTTGCGCGGGTCATCCTCGAACATCGCGGCGGCTGCGGTTTGGAAACCGTCGATGGCAAAGACCTTGTCATAGGCGGCGGCTTCGGGTTTTGGCAGGAAATCAGCGTGTTCGACGCCGTAGACCGCATCGAATAGACCGGTGAGACCGCGCGCCTCCAGCACCCGTTCAGCGTAGGGAGCGCAGCCGTTGGTGTAGACGATGCGCCGCCCCGGCAGAACGCGGATCGCTTGGGCCAGCAATGGGTCGGGGGTCAGCCGGTCCATCGGGATGTCATGCACATCCGTGAGGTAGGGACCGGGATCGACGCCATGTTCGCGCATCAGCCCCGCCAGCGTGGTGCCATAGGTCTGCCAATAGTGCTGGCGCAGGTGATTGGCCTCGGCCCGATCCACCTTGATCGCACGCATCACCCAGTCAACCATTCGCGCCTCGATCAGATCGAAAAGCCGCGCCTCGGGGGGGTAGAGCGTCTGATCAAGGTCGAAGACCCAAGTGGTGACATGAGAGAAAGCATCGCGCGGCATGGCGCAGAGGTAGGCCGAGACGGGCAGCCGCGCAAGCCCTCCCGGGTTGCGCATATGGTCGCGGTGAGTAAGGTGGCGCAACTTTCAAGGACTTGTACCCAATGCCCGACGCCAAAACCGGCCCGACCGACGCCTATTCGATGATACTAGAGGCCATCGACATCGGCACCTATCGCCCCGGTGACCGGTTGGTTGAGAGTGAGTTGGCCGACCGGTTTGGCGTATCGCGCACGCCCATTCGTGAGGCATTGCAACGGCTTGAGACGCAATCTTTGCTGGTGCGTGATGGGCGCAGCTTGATCGTTGCCTCGCTGGATCACAACCAAATGGCCGAGCTTTACGTCGTGCGCGGCGAACTGGAAGGGCTGGCGGCACGGTTGGCCGCACGTCATGCCACAGCCGAGGAGGTGCGCGTGTTGCGCGAGATGGTGGACGCCGACAACACGCTCGCGGGCAACCCCAATGCGTTGGCGCGGGCAAATAAGCGGTTTCATAAGCAAATTCATCTCGCGTCCCATAACCGCTATCTGGTGCAGCAGCTCGATCTTGTGCATCGCTCGATGGCGCTTATGGCGACATCGTCGCTGGCGGTAGAAGGCCGGGGCGAGATTGCCCAAGTGGAGCATGACCGTATCGTGCAGATGATCGAAGCGCGTGACGAAGATGGGGCAGATCAAGCATTGCGCACCCATATCTCCGTCGCTTTCATGACCCGATTGAAGCAGGAAGCGGCCCGGCGCGAGGATGAGTTTTAGGCTTGCGTTGCCCGCCCTGGGGAAGGGCATGGCCATGGGCGGTTTTGTCCCAATAATGCGGGCTGCGGTTCAGTTCATAAAGCGCCTTGGCCGCGGAGATCGCCCCTAATGTGAAATAGAGCGGCAGGGTGATGACCCATGGCAGCAAATGCCGGTAGCCGCTTTTTGATACTGCAATGGCCGAAGCGCAAAGGTTCAGCATTTCCGATAGGATAAAAAGCGTGAAGATCGCGGTCATGAGTGTCGAAGACAGAAAGTCTGTGACCGGATGATATAGCCCAAAGTAACTAAGCCAGAGCGACCAAAGAAGTGGGGCGAGAACGAATTGCGAAAACGTGGCGAGGAAAGTCGCCTGCACGCCTAAGAACCGGATCAGCCCAAGGTCGTTCAGCAAGGCCCGCGGCCTGCGCATATGGACACACCATGTAATCAGATATCCCTTAAGCCAGCGCGAACGTTGTCGCACCCACGGCCAAGGACGGCAGTTCGCCTCTTCAAAGGTGACGGTGGGCAAAAGTTCGGTGGCGTAGCCATGCCGCGCCAGCCGCAGGCCCAAATCAGCATCCTCGGTCACGTTATGTGCGTCCCACGCGCCAAGACGTTCGAGGATATCACGGCGGAAAAACAGGGTCGTTCCACCCAAAGGGACAACCAACCCCAGCCGGGCGATGCCGGGCAGGATCACGCGCCACCATGTGGCGTATTCGATGGTAAAACAACGTGCCATCCAGTTGCTGCGGCTGTTGTAGAAATCCAAAACCCCTTGCAAACAGGCGATATTATTCGGTGCATTTTGAAAGCGGGTGACGACTTGTTCGATCTGGTCCGGCTCTGGCGCGTCTTCGGCATCCCAGACCCCAATGATACTGCCTCGGCAAAAATCGAGCGCATAATTCAGCGCGCGGGGCTTGGTCTTTAACACCCCGGCATCGGGCACTTCGATCACGGTGATCCACGGGGGAAGAGAGGTGCGTTCAATCGTATTTCGGGTGACCTTGTCGCTCGCCTCAAGAACCAAAACCACTTCTAAAAGAGACTTTGGATAGGTAAGTCGGGAAAGCCGCGCGATAAGCGCCTGCGCGATCTCTTTCTCGCGCAAAAGCGGCACTAAGACCGAGACGCGTGGCAGACGAAATCCCTTTAGGTCTCGGAGGTTGGGCTGGGCAGGGGGCGGGCGCGGGTGATTTAGCGTCCCCCACAGTGCCGCTGCTTTTAATGCGCTGGTCATCAACAGTGTGATCGCCCCCCAGAGAAGCGCTATTGCCAAGACCGCCGAGGGAAAGAGCAACAGCAAGGCGGCCGCGGTCAGCCACAGGGCTGCCGTTGCAGATTGCCGGATCCTGCCGTGTGCGCCCCAGTCTCGACAGCTTTCTAGGGCAGGGACGCGCGTCGCGGCATGATGCGCGAGTTCCGCCGCGTAGAGCTTGCCGATTTGGGCCTGCACATGCTGGGGGTCGGCAACGACCAGCATCAGGGTTTCGCCCCTTTCGCCCAAAGCATTGCAAAGCTGCGCAAAATCGCCGGGTCGTCCGGTCGCCACCAAAAGCCGGTCGCCCAGTTCCAGCCAAGGAACCGCGCCAAATTTCAGGCAAATCGTGACGGGTATCTGCTTAGAGAGCCGCGGGTCAGAGGGGCTGCGGATCAGGTCGACAGGCTGCGCCCCATACTGCCGGGCGAGGGCTTTGACGATATCTTCGGGGGAAATTAACCCCTCGGCGGCCAGAACCTCGCCCAAAGGCGCATCGATCCGGCGTTGCAGCGCAAGTCCATGTAGCACATCATCAGGCCCAATGGCACCTGCTGCGATTAGGTATTGACCCAACCGCATCCGCTGGGCGGGTGCGGTGGCCACACGCGGTGCCGAAAGTTTTAGGCGAAGGTTGCTCATTCCGTGCCCCGAAGAGGTTCGAAATGAGACTGACAGGCGACCGTTAAGCGAGAGTTAACAGCCGCCTATGCAATCAATACATGTGCCGAAATTTAGGCGTTGCGCGCGGCCATGGCTTCGCTGAAACGCTCAAACAGGTAATAGCTGTCTTGCGGGCCGGGGCTGGCTTCGGGGTGGTGTTGCACCGACCAGACTGGACGTCCATCAAGGCGAATGCCACAGTTGGACCCGTCAAACAGGGACACATGCGTCTCACGCACGCCCTCTGGCAGGGATTGACCGTCAACCGCAAAGCCGTGATTCATCGAGGTAATTTCAACCTTGCCGGTATCGTTGTCCTTGACCGGGTGGTTCGCGCCGTGGTGACCGTGGCTCATTTTGACGGTCTTGGCACCAAGCGCCAGCGCCAGCATCTGATGGCCAAGGCAAATGCCAAAGACCGGCAGATCGGTCTTGTTCAGAACGTCCTTGATCATCGGCACCGCATAGACACCGGTGGCCGCCGGGTCGCCGGGGCCATTGGTCAAAAAGACACCATCGGGCTTGTGGGCCATGATATCGTCATAGGTCGCGGTTGCAGGCAGCACGGTCACGTCACAGTCAGCCGAGGCAAGACAGCGCAAGATATTGCGTTTCGCACCGTAATCGACGGCCACCACTTTGTGCTTCGCTTCGGTCTGGGGCGCGTAGCCATCGGGCCATGCCCAACGCATCTCGTTCCAGCGGTAAGTCTGGGCACAGGTAACATCCTTGGCCAGATCCATCCCTTCGAGCCCGGCAAATTCGCGGGCGGCGGCAACCAGTGCTTCGATATCGAAATTGCCATCGGGATCATGCGCAAGGGCGGCATGGGGCGCGCCCTGCTGACGGATCGCACGGGTCAGGCGGCGGGTGTCGATACCGCCGATGGCGATACGGCCACGCGCAGCCAGCCACTCCGAGAGCGGCTGAATGTTACGCCAACTGCTGGGCGTGGTGGGCATCCATTTGACGACCATACCAGCCGCGACCGGATCGCCGGTTTCGTCATCTTCGGGGTTGGTGCCGACGTTGCCGATATGCGGAAAGGTGAAGGTCACGATCTGGCCCGCATATGAGGGGTCGGTCATGATCTCTTGGTAGCCGGTCATTGCGGTGTTGAAGCACAACTCCGCCACGGTTTGGCCAGTGGCGCCAAATCCCATGCCGTAGAAAATCGATCCATCCGCGAGAGCAAGGCAGGCGGTTGGGCGGGGGCGAGCAGGCGCGGACATGGGGCAGTCTCCGGGCTGAAAGGGTGCGGGTAAACGGGTGGCAACCTAGTCCCGCGCGGGCGCGGGGTCAATAGGGTAAAGGAAATGAGATATCGTGTAAAAACAGATAGTTACCAATCGTCACCCCCCATTGCTCCGCCCGAACAGAGCAGGTAAGCTGCGACCCTTGGATTAAGCGAAACACAGGAAACCACCATGTCATTGCGGATGCGCATCTCGGATGCTTTGAAACAGGCCATGAAAGACAAGGCGGCGGACAGGCTTTCGACGCTGCGGCTTATCAATGCTGCGATCAAGGACAAAGATATCGCCGCCCGGGCCACGGGTAAGGACGACGGGGTGTCGGATGCCGAAGTGCTGGGTATCCTCAGCAAGATGGCGAAACAGCGTCAAGAATCGGCGCGCGCCTATGAAGAGGGCGGTCGTTTGGACCTTGCAGAGCGTGAGCGCGAAGAGGTTGAAGTGATCGAAGAGTTCCTGCCGCGGCAACTGACCGTGCCGGAAACCGCCGCCGCTGTGGACGCCGCCATCAAAGAGATTGGCGCGACCTCGATCCGCGACATGGGCAAGGTCATGGGGCTTTTGAAAGAGCGCTATACCGGTCAAATGGATTTCGGTGCCGTCGGGCCGGTCATCAAGGAACGGCTGAGCTAAACAGCATATTTAGCTGTCAGAACGAGGGGGCTGGGCCGTTGTGTCTGGCCCTTTTATGTTTGAAGGTGGCGCGATAAGTCTTCGAACAGTGCAATCCGTTCTTCTTCGCTGAGGAATGCGCCGATCTCTACCTCGCGGCCTTCCCCGCGCAGGGTGACGTAATGCGGCACCGGGCCGTCATCTTGGTATTTCTTCACGCGGGTCCAATAGCGGTTGCAGGTCCAATCCTTCACCTCGCCCTTGGCCGTTCTGTGCACCAGCCGCGCGGTTGTGTCGTCGAGTGTCAGAACCTCTTCGATCTGGCGGGCGTGGTGGTTGTGCTGCAAAGCCCAGTAAATCGCACCCAAGGCGATCAACACAAAAGGCAGCAATCCCCACAGCAAGGCGGTGCCAAGCATGGCAAACAAAGGGATCATCGCGAGTGTAAACGTCGCCAGCATGAACGCAGCAAAGCCGCGTGCGGGCAGAGATTGATGCGGCCAGAGGCGCATCATTTGCGGGTCAGCGCGGGGCGGGGTTGTCCATTCGTAGGGCATGGCGTTGCTCAGGCTCACTTGGGCATCAAGATAGTCAAGACTGGCGCGATGGCAATGCGGCGCGGGGACGCGGTCGCCTAATCGCCCAGCAGATCCCAGCGGTTGCCAAAGGGGTCGCGAAAGACGGCGACCTTGCCATAGGGCTCATGACGCGGCTCTTCCTCGAACGTCACGCCAGCCGCCGTTAATTGATCAAACGCAGCGGTGAAATCCTCGACCTTCAGAAACAACCAGACACGGCCTGCGCCTTGATTGCCGATCGCCTCTTCCTGCGTCTTGCCCTCGGCGCGGGCAAGGATAAACCCTGTCTGTGCGCCCGGCGGCGTGACGCGGACCCAACGTTTGCGGCCCTGATCCACGTCTTCGGTAAGGTCAAAACCCATAACGCCGCAGTAAAAGGCGATTGCCGGATCATAATCGGGCACGATGAGCGCAATTGCGGAAAGATACATGACGGCTCCTTTGGGCCGGGCGCGGCATACCGCGCCCGGTTTTTAATTATTCGAGTTCGACAAGCAGGTCTTTGGCGTCAATCTGTCCTCCGGCCTGCACATGCACCGCTTTGACCACGGCATCACGTTCCGCATGCAGGCCAGTTTCCATTTTCATCGCTTCAATGGTCAGCAAAAGATCACCAGCCTTGATTTGTTGTCCTTCTTTCACCCCGACAGAGGCCACTACACCGGGCATCGGCGCGCCGATGTGGTTGTCATTGCCTGCTTCGGCTTTGGGCCGCTGCACGGTGGCATCTTTTACCAACCGGTTCGCCACACGGATCACCCGTGGTTGGCCGTTGAGCTCAAAGAACACTTTCACCTCGCCATCTTCTCCGGCCTCGGATTCAGCCTGAAGACGGATTTCCAAGGTCTTGCCGGGGTCGATCTCAGCCGAGATTTCAGCACCCGGTTCCATGCCATAGAAGAACGTATGCGTGGGCAGGGTGCGGACCGGACCATAGAGGCGGTGGCGGCCCATGTAGTCGAGGAAAACCTTGGGATACATGAGATAGCCGCAGAGGTCTTCATCGTCGATCTGCATCCCATCAAGCTGGTCTGACAGTTCCTTGCGGATCGCCTCAAGATCAACGGGTTCAAGGTGTTCGCCGGGGCGCTCGGTGTTCGGTGCCTCGCCCTTGAGCACCTTTTTCACGATGCCCGCCGGGAAGCCATTCGGCGGCTGGCCCAGATTGCCGCGCATCATGTCGATCACGCTGTCGGGGAAGGAGACGTCGACATTCGGGTCTTCGACCTGCGCACGGGTGAGACCTTGGGAGACCATCATCAAGGCCATGTCGCCCACGACCTTGGAGGAGGGCGTCACTTTCACAATATCGCCGAACATCTGGTTCACATCCGCATAGGTGCGCGCCACCTCGGGCCAGCGGTCTTCCAACCCCATAGAGGCAGCCTGCGCCTTGAGGTTGGTGAACTGGCCGCCGGGCATTTCGTGCAGATAAACTTCGGAGGACGGGGCCTGCATCCCGGTCTCGAAGGCGGCGTAATGGCCGCGTACTTCTTCCCAGTAATCCGAGATTTCGCGCACGGCTTTCATGTCGATCCCAGTGTCGCGGTCGGTGTGTTGCAGGGCCGAAACCACGGTGCCCAGCGTCGCCTGCGAGGTGTTGCCCGACAGCGCGTCCATGGCGCAGTCGACGGCATCGACGCCCGCTTCGGAGGCGGCGAGGATGGTGGCGGTGGCACTGCCTGCGGTGTCATGGGTGTGGAAGTGGATCGGCAGGCCGACTTCGGATTTCAGCGCCTTGACCAGCACGCGGGCCTGGGCGGGTTTGAGCAATCCGGCCATGTCTTTCAGGCCCAGCACATGAGCGCCAGCGGCTTTCAAATCCTTGCCCATCGTGACGTAATACTGAAGGTCGTATTTCGCACGGTCAGGGTCAAAGATGTCGCCCGTGTAGCAGATCGTGCCTTCGCAGACCTTGCCCGCCTCGACCACGGCATCCATTGCGACGCGCATGTTTTCGACCCAGTTCAGGCTGTCGAAGACGCGGAAGACATCAACGCCGGTATTAGCGGCGGTAGAAACGAATTTCTGCACCACGTTGTCGGGGTAGTTGGTGTAGCCCACCCCGTTAGAGGCACGCAGCAGCATCTGGGTCATCACATTGGGCATTGCCGCGCGCAGGTCGCGGAGGCGTTGCCAAGGGCATTCCTGCAAAAAGCGGTAAGCTACATCAAAGGTCGCCCCACCCCAGCACTCGACCGAAAAAAGCTGCGGCAGATTGGCGGCATAGGCGGGGGCCACGCGGATCATGTCGCGGCTGCGCATACGGGTGGCAAGCAGGGATTGATGCGCGTCGCGCATGGTGGTGTCGGTGATGAGCAGTTGGCGCTGCTGGCTCATCCAATCGGCCACAGCTTGTGGGCCTTTTTGCTCCAACAGGTTGCGCGTGCCCATCTGCGGCTCGCCGCGCAGCACGGGCGGCTTGGGATCGCGGACATGGGCGGCGGGCAGGGCGTGGCCCTTGGTCTCTGGGTGGCCGTTGACGGTGATGTCGGCGATATAGGTCAGCACCTTAGTGGCGCGGTCGCGGCGCTGTTTGAAGTCGAAAAGCTCGGGCGTATCGTCGATGAATTTGGTGGTGTATTCATTGTTCAGAAACGTCGGGTGTTTCAGCAGGTTCTCGACAAAGGCGATGTTGGTGCTGACCCCGCGCACCCGGAACTCGCGCAAGGCGCGATCCATCCGGGCGATGGCCATTTCGGGCGTCGGGGCTTTGGCGGTGACCTTGGTCAGCAGGCTGTCGTAGTAGCGCGTGATGACCCCGCCTGCATAAGCGGTGCCGCCATCGAGGCGAATGCCCATGCCGGTGGCCGAGCGGTAGGCGGTGATGCGGCCATAGTCGGGGATGAAATTGTTCTGCGGGTCTTCGGTGGTGACGCGGGTTTGCAGCGCGTGGCCGGTGAGGGTGATGTCCTCTTGGCGCGCCTTGCCTGTGGCTTCGGCCAGCGGTTTGCCCTCGGCGATGAGGATTTGGGCGCGGACGATGTCGATGCCGGTGACCTCTTCGGTGACCGTATGTTCGACCTGCACGCGGGGGTTCACTTCGATGAAGTAGAATTTGCCGTCGTCCATATCCATCAGGAATTCGACGGTGCCAGCGCATTCGTAGTTCACATGGGCGCAGATCTTGCGGCCCAATTCGCAGATCTCGGCGCGTTGGTCTTCGGTGAGATAGGGGGCGGGGGCGCGCTCGACGACCTTTTGGTTGCGGCGCTGGACAGAGCAGTCGCGCTCGAACAGGTGATAGATGTCGCCCTGTTTGTCGCCCACGATTTGCACTTCGACATGGCGCGCGCGGAGGATCATTTTCTCGAGATAGCCTTCGCCATTGCCAAAGGCGGCTTCGGCCTCGCGGCGGCCTTCGCGGACTTTCTCTTCGAGTTCTTTTTCGGACATGATCGGGCGCATGCCACGACCGCCCCCGCCCCATGAGGCTTTGAGCATCAGGGGATAGCCGACCTCGGCCGCCTCAGCGCGGATCGCGTCCATGTCTTCGCCGAGCACTTCGGTGGCGGGGATGACCGGCACGCCGGCTTCCATCGCGACGCGGCGGGCGGAGGCCTTGTCGCCCAAAGCGCGCATGGTTTCGGCGCGGGGGCCGATGAAGGTGATGCCGTTTTTCTCGCAAGCGTCGACAAACTCGGGGTTTTCCGACAGCAGACCGTAGCCGGGGTGGATCGCATCGGCCCCGGAGGCTTTGGCGACGCGGATCATCTCGTCGATGCTGAGGTAAGCGGCGACAGGGCCAAGGCCCTCGCCGATGCGGTAGGCTTCGTCGGCTTTGAACCGGTGCAGGCCGAGTTTGTCCTCTTCGGCATAAACGGCGACCGTTTTCTTGCCCATCTCATTGGCAGCGCGCATGATGCGGATTGCAATCTCACCGCGGTTGGCGATCAGGATCTTTTTGAAATCGGTCACTGGTTAGTCTCCCCTGCTGGATTTGGAGGCAGCTTAGGGATGCTGCGGTGCAGCGCAAGAGGGCTGTGACAGTCTTTGTCACATTTCTGTAAGCAAACCGATTAAAGCGGCGATAAGTCGAAGGGCTGCGGCAGGTCGCGCAAGTTCCGCGCTCCAAGTTGCCCCATATTGGCGATCAGGTCGCGTGCGAGCAGGTCGATCAGGTGATCAACACCCCGTGGCCCGAGGGCGGCGAGCGCGAAATGGAACGCCCGGCCCAGCATCACAAAATCCGCACCAAGCGCAAAGGCGCGCAAAATGTCGAGCCCTGATTCCACACCGCTGTCAAAGATCACCGGCAGTTTCGTGGCCGCGCGGATGGCAGGTAGGACTTCGGCACTGGCGGGGGCGGCATCGAACTGGCGGCCTGAATGGTTGGATACCCAGATCGCATCGGCCCCCGCTTTTTCCAAAGCTGTCGCATCCTCGGGGCGCAGAACGCCTTTGATAACTAAAGGGCCGTCCCAGTGATCGCGCAGCCAATGTAGGTAATCCCAATCCGGCGCGGTGCGCAGCAGATAACCCACATGGGCGGTCGGTGGCAGGTTCGCGGTGGCCGTGCCTTGTGTATATTTGTCGAGCATTTTCATATGTGGCAGGCCGTGGCGGGCCATGCCCACAGCCCAAGCAGGCCGCATCGCCACCTGTGCCATTAGCCGGGGGGTGAGCTTAGGCGGGCTGGTCAGGCCAGAGCGGGTCTGCCGCTCGCGCCGCGAGGCGACAGGCACGTCAACGGTGAGAACCAGCGTTGTAAAACCTGCGGCCTTGGCGCGGGCCAGCATATCGGTGCGAATTTCAGGGTCGCGTGGTGGGTAGAGTTGGAACCAGCCATGATCACCCAAATGGGGTGCGACGTCTTCCGGGCTGGTCGCCGCCACGGTGGAGAGGCCAAAGGGGATGCCGGCCCGGTCCGCCGCCCGGGCAAGGTGGGCTTCGGCATCCGGCCAAATCAAGCCCGACATACCCAAAGGGGACATGCCAAAGGGCAGCGGGAGTTTCTGCCCCAGAAGATCAACGTTCAGGTCAGGGGTAAATTCACCATGCAGCACCGATGGCATAAGTCCGACACGATCCAATGCGGCGCGATTGCGGTGTTTGGTCGCCTCAGTCCCGGTCGCGGAATCAAGATACTCCCAAACAAATTTGGGCAGGCGCGACTGGGCGCGACGGCGGAGGTCTGAAAGGGCGGGGTAGGTTGCATGTAAGTCCATGGCGGCATTTGCGCCAACGGGCTACGGATTGTCCAGATGAAGAAAATGCGTCGATCCTGTTCACCTGCCCGGCTGCTGCCTAGGAGGTTAAGGGGCCGGAATTGACGCCTCTATCGAACGCTCAAGACGCCACTTGGCTGCTGTCAAAAGACCGACCGGGCAAGCGGCGAGGCCGCGCTTGTTTTGTTGGCTGGCGGCGTTGGCAGGTTATCGGCCATATCCACAAGAGCTGCGATGGCGGCTTCGATCTCGTCACCTTCTTGGATATCAGCACTGTCCACGTCGATCAGGTGCACCGTCGGATTGGCATCTGCCTCCAAACGTTCCTGCGCGATCGAGCGTAGCTCTTGCATGGTGCTGTCGATGGCGCGGCAAAGCCCCGCAAGCATCCCAGCAGACCCTGTCAGTTTCGCAGGATCAATCAGACCTTTCTCAGCGGCGTCCAGTACCGTGGAGATCTGTTCAAGTTTAAACGAAGATGTCGCCGCGAAATAGCGCACGTCTTCGAAGGCGAGGGTGTCGCGGTTATCACGCTGCACCCGCTCTACAACGATGGCACTGCCCACCACCCGGTCTATGCCACGGTCCGACTGCACATAATGCAACGTGGTATCCCAGATCAGCGGGCCGCGGGGCATATGTAACATTTCACGATAGCGAATTTGGCCCGCGTTAGAGACACAGCGCGCATAGCGTTCGTTGACCGCTTCAGCCTCATCTTCAGGCATTATGGCGTGAAGGGGGCGTTTGATCACCTCTGCCATCACCATCCCGCTATTGGCTTCGTGGGCCGTATTAAGTGCAAGAAGTTCGAAATGCCCATTATCGTTGTTCAACTCAGCAATGAACATTGGCAGTTTGAACCGGTCAATCTCTCGGCGCAGGACCGAAGTATCTTCGTTTCTAAACATGAGCGGTTCCTCTCCTTTGTCGTTATTCTGCCACATTGACGCCAAAGCATTATCAACGGGTAAAGATTTTCAACGCATTTTAAGTTCGCTTGTCTCTACTCCGCCGCGGTCTGCCATAGCGTAAATTCGCTAACCCAAAACTGTGTCAAAGAACATTTGCGGAACGTCTCTTTATCTCGTATCGCGGACGCGCTAGATTGTTGGCATGAGTGATTTTGACGAAATGGATGCCTTCGAAGGTGCATCATTGTCCGCCCGCGCGATGGCTGCGCGCCCGCAGCCTTATCTGGAGGGGTTGAACCCTGCCCAGCGTGCTGCGGTAGAGACATTGGACGGCCCCGTACTGATGCTCGCAGGCGCGGGCACCGGCAAGACACGGGCGTTGACTGCCCGAATCGTTCATTTGCTGAATACGGGGCGGGCACGGCCGAATGAGGTTTTGGCGGTCACCTTCACCAATAAGGCCGCGCGGGAGATGAAGAACCGCGTTGGTCAGATGCTGGGCCAACAGGTTGAGGGGATGCCGTGGCTTGGCACGTTCCATGCGATCTGCGTCAAGCTGCTGCGGCGTCACGCGGAGCTGGTCGGGCTAAAAAGCAATTTCACGATCCTTGATACGGATGATCAACTGCGTTTGCTAAAGCAACTGGTCGCCGCCGAAGGGATCGACGATAAGCGCTGGCCTGCGCGAATGTTGGCCGGGATTATTGACGGCTGGAAGAACCGCGCGCTGACCCCGGACAAGATCCCGAGCGCGGATGCTGGCGCTTACAATCACCGCGGGCCAGAGATTTACGCGCAATATCAACGCCGTCTGATCGAACTAAACGCGACAGACTTTGGCGATTTGCTGCTGCATATGGTGACGATTTTTCAGGCGCACCCGGATGTGTTGGCGCAGTATCAGCGCTGGTTCAAATACATCCTCGTTGATGAGTATCAGGATACCAACGTCGCCCAATACCTGTGGCTGCGGCTCTTGGCGCAGGGGCACAAGAACATCTGCTGCGTGGGCGACGATGACCAGTCGATTTATGGCTGGCGCGGGGCCGAAGTGGGCAACATCCTGCGGTTTGAGACGGATTTCCCCGGCGCCCATGTGGTGAAGCTCGAGCAGAATTACCGCTCGACCCCGCATATTCTGGCCGCCGCGTCAGGCGTGATCGCGGGCAATGAGGGGCGCTTGGGCAAGACCCTGTGGACCGAAGAGACCGAGGGCGAAAAGATTCGCCTGATCGGCCATTGGGATGGTGAGGAAGAAGCGCGCTGGATCGGGGATGAAATCGAATCCGCGCAGCGCGGCACGCGGGGGCTCGACCCATTTTCTCTCGACGATATGGCGATTCTGGTGCGGGCGAGCCATCAGATGCGGGCTTTTGAGGACCGTTTCCTGACCATCGGCTTGCCCTATAAGGTGATCGGAGGCCCGCGCTTTTACGAGCGCTTAGAGATTCGTGATGCCATGGCCTATTTCCGCGTGGTCACCAGCCCTGACGATGACTTGGCGTTCGAGCGGATCGTGAACACGCCCAAGCGCGGTTTGGGCGAGAGGGCACAGCAGAAAATTCAGCGCACGGCGCGGGATCACGGGGTGAACCTTGTCGAGGGTGCGCGGATCCTTTTGGCGCATGACGGGATCGGCGGCAAAGGGGCGGCGCAGTTGCGGCTGTTGATCGAAGGGATCGACCGTTGGTCATCAATGCTGCGCGGTCCACGGATTGAGATCAGCGAAGATGATAACGTGCTGGATGACGGGATTGCCCCGTTGCGGGTGGATTACGGCCCGCCCGAGGTGTCCCATGTCGAATTGGCCGAGATGATTCTCGACGAAAGCGGCTATACCGGGATGTGGCAGAACGACAAAACGCCCGAAGCGCCGGGTCGACTGGAGAACCTAAAAGAGCTTGTGAAAGCGCTGGAAGGGTTTGAAAACCTGCAAGGTTTCCTCGAACACGTCAGCTTGATCATGGATAATGAGCAGGAGGGCGATGGCGAGAAGGTCTCGATCATGACGCTCCACGCGGCCAAAGGATTGGAATTCCCCATGGTTTTCCTGCCCGGCTGGGAAGATGGGCTGTTCCCCTCGCAACGCTCAATGGACGAAAGCGGGATCAAGGGCTTGGAGGAAGAGCGGCGGTTGGCCTATGTCGGCATCACCCGCGCCGAACAGATTTGCACCATCTCCTTTGCCGCCAATCGCCGGGTATTTGGCCAGTGGCAAAACGCGATGCCTTCGCGCTTTGTTGATGAACTGCCCGAAGAGCATGTGGATGTGCTGACCCCACCGGGACTTTACGGCGGTGGGTTTGGGGCTGCCATGCCGCAGTCTGATCTGCATGACCGCGCGGCAAGTGCGAATGTCTATAATTCTCCGGGGTGGAAACGCCTGCAATCGCGCAGTGGGGCGCGGGGCACCAGCCAGCCGCGCGAAAGCCGCAATGTCACGATCGACATGCAGGCGGTCGCCTCCTTTGAAATGGGCGAGCGCGTTTTTCACGATAAATTCGGCTATGGCGAGGTGATCGGTATGGAGGGCGACAAGATGGAAGTCGCTTTTGAAAAGGCCGGGACCAAGAAGGTCGTGTCGCGGTTCTTGACCGGCGGGAAAGACGTGCCTTTCTAAGGCTATCTTGCTGCCTACCCGTGGCTAAAGAATACCTGCTTAAACAGCACCTTACATACAAAAACGACGGCACCTTGGGAGGAAGGTGCCGCCGTTTCTATGTCGGCCCGAAGCGTCGAGGGAGGGTCGGCTTCGGGTCTCCTTGCGGGGTCCGCCTCATCAGGGAGGAGGAAAGTGACGCGCACCCCGGCTTTCAAACGGCAGAACAGGGAGGGGTTCTGACGTCCGATTTCTATCTCGGCTCAGCCGCGGGAAGATTCCCATGCGACGCGGCGCAGCTCGGAACGGCTCAGACCAAGGTCGGCCAGTTCGCGGTTGCTCAACGCGCTCAAACCGTCGAAAGTTTCACGGTACAGACGGTGCTGTTTGTAGCGAGTTGCAAGACCTTCGAATGCGCCGCCGATACGGGCGAAGACGGAAGTTGTGTTTGCGGTTGTTGTGTTCATGTAAGCCATTTCGGCGCCTCTTTTTTCATCTGTGTATCATCTCGTTGCCTGCTATTTACGCTCTTTCTGCATTTGCACAACGGGCATAAAGTCAATGCCGCTATGCAGAAAGTGCATAGGTAGAAAATTTGATAAGATATTGAATTAAAAAGGTTTCATCAGCGAGCTAACTCGGCGCACTGTCACAAAACTGTCATCTGAAGGGGGAGGGAGGGAAAGAGCGGCGACATCTGGGAGGAGGTAGATGTCGCCGCCAAATACAGACACATCCGGGAGGAGGATGGATACGTCTGGTCTTTCCAAACTTAGCTACATCCGGGAGGAGGATGGATGCATCTAAGTCTTCTCAAAATCAGACACATTCGGGAGGAGGATGAATGTGTCTGGTCTTTCCGAAAGCTGGGCGCTTGGCCCTGCCTATGAAAGTAAGTTAGCGCTAATTGCTGCGCTTGCACAATGTTTCTTTTTGCAATGCTGCTATGCAGCAAAAACATGGTATGCCTGCGTAATTCTTGGGCATTGCGCCTGTTCCTTATGCGAAACAGGCCATCCCCTTGCGCTTGGCGTAGAACCTGCCATTTCAGGAGGCCTAATAGAGGAGAATTTGCGCATGTCTGTGACCAAAGCAGAAGTCGAAGCGGCGCTGGAGCGGGTGCAACTGCCTGACGGAAAAAGCCTGCTATCCCATGATTTGATCCGTGCATTGGTGATTGATGGCGAAAAAGTGCGATTCGTCATCGAGGCACCCAATGCTGACGTGGCCCGCCAGATGGCGCCACTGCGAGATGCGGCAGAGCAGGTGGTGCGTGACTTACCCGGAGTTGGCGATGTTTCGGTCGCGCTGACGGCGCATGGTCCTGCACCCAAGGCGCCCAGCCTGAAGATCGGTGGGCATCCGAAACCGCAAGAGGGGCCGATGAAGCCCAGCGGTGTGAAGCGCATCTTGGCTATCGGCTCGGGTAAAGGCGGTGTGGGGAAATCCACCGTCAGTTCCAACCTTGCCGTGGCGCTGGCGCGTGCGGGCCGTAAGGTCGGGCTGTTGGATGCTGATATCTATGGCCCCAGTCAGCCGCGCATGATGGGGGTGAACAAGCGCCCCGCCAGCCCAGACGGTAAAACGATCATTCCGCTTCAGGCGCATGGCGTCACACTGATGTCGATCGGCTTTATGTTAGAAGAAGGTAAGGCCGTGGTCTGGCGCGGGCCGATGTTGATGGGCGCGTTGCAGCAGATGCTGGGGCAGGTGGAATGGGGCGAGCTTGATGTGCTGCTTGTCGATCTCCCGCCCGGTACCGGGGATGTGCAGCTTACGCTTTGCACCAAATCTGAGCTTTCGGGTGCTATTGTCGTCAGTACGCCGCAAGACGTTGCGTTGATCGACGCACGCAAGGCGTTGGATATGTTTGCGACCCTGAAAACGCCCGTTCTGGGGTTGATTGAGAATATGTCGATGTTCGTCTGCCCCGATTGCGGATCGCAGCATGAGATATTTGGTCACGGTGGCGTGGCAGCAGAGGCCGATAAGATGGGGGTGCCGCTGCTGGGCAGTCTGCCGATTGATCTGGAGACCCGTCTTGCGGGGGATAATGGCACACCAGTTGCCGCAGGCGAGGGGGCGATGGCCGATGCTTATGCCCGCATCGCGCGTGGGTTGATCGACGGCGGTATGGCGTGAATAAAGGGGCGCGGGCGGCTTAGCCCAGTTCGCGCCCTTCGATCAGGTGGCCATATAGCGTTGTCAGCATCGAGACGAAGACAAGCCCCTCTATAAGATAGAGCACTGAATCCAGCATCAGGCGCAGGCCGGGGTCGGCGGGGAGCAGCATGCCTGCGATAACCCCTAATAGTGTATTCACCACAGCCAGCAGCACGGCCAGCGCCCATAGCGTGCGCGATAGCGGTTCGGTCGCGCGCCAGCTTTCGCTTACTGCCATGACGTGACCCATGGCCGCTGCGGGCAGCACAAGGCTAAGCCGCAGCGCCAGCCACAGAAACGCCACGCCCGCTACCAGCCCGATCAGCAGCAGTGCTGCAGGGCTTGAGCCGGTTAGGCCGCCAACCAACAGCATGGCAATCCCGATGGGGATCGCAGCAAGGAACTGCACAAAACCCAACACGATGGCGCGCCAAACGTAGCTCCAAAACAGCCGCGCGCCCGGGCGTACCTCTGTACCTGTGGCGTCACGGTCAAGCAGGACATGGCGATGCCAGAGCACAGCCATCAGCGCATAGCCCAAGATGCCAGCAAGACCGCAAGCGATCAAAATTAGCAGCTGATCCGTTGGTGGCGGGGCGGCGCGGTCTATCACTTGATCCATCGCGCCCAATGCATCACCTGCCAGCACGCCTGCCACGGCTGCTGCCCCCATGACCCAGAAAACTGCTGGCAAGATTACCCGCAGTGTCGTGGCTGGCGCATGAAACAACATATTCAGCGCGTGCGTAAAAAGAGCTGTGGCTTGGATCATGATGCACTCCTCCGATTTGCGGCACTACATGGCGCGGGCGTGGCGAAAGAACAAGATGCAGCTACGCGATCTGGGAGGTTCCGCTGGGAAAGCATGGGTGGGCGGGACAACATGGGAAATGTCGCGGGAATACATGGGAAGTCTGGGAAATGATGGGCCAGCCATGGCCTGCTGGAGGAAATTTCCGATTCGAAGGCGTGGGAATGGGCGTTGATTTTGTCGACTGATCCAGCGACTCTGGCGAAAGTTGCAGAACAGGCAACGAACACGCCCTGTGGATAACTATGTGTGCAAAATTTGGTGGGAAACCGTGGGACATTATGCAGGCGTCAAGATGGCAACAATATCTTGTGCTGTTAGCTCAAATTTCACCTAATTGAGCCATTTTCCGCTCAGAAAGTTATACCAGATGTTGTTCCCACACCCTGTGCAAAACAAAATATTGCGCCGATTTTCAAAAAAATTGTAGACGCCCATCAATTCCCATGGCATCCCTTGTTCATCGGATGAGAACGGGACACGGGGCAGCAAACGACCCCAAAATAAAACAAAACCTAGCAGGTTTCATACAGGCACCTCGCTTTCATCAGACCAAAGAGATCCGGCGCGTGAGCGAGCAGACATCCCCCCAGGTGGCGCGCGCAGTCGGACTTCCCCGCCAAGCTGCGGGACGTGGGCGGCGGGTTGATCAGTGGCAGCAGATCAACCCGCCGTTTCCATTTCCAGGCAGCGATTTTCGGATCAGGGCGGACAACGAACTAAGCGCAAAGGCGCAAGAGGCAGGGACAGAACGTGAGCCGCAGGTTCAGAGGCGAGAGCCAACACAAGGTCGATACGAAGGGGCGGGTGTCTATCCCAGCCTCTTTTCGGCGTGTGTTGGAGGCTGGCGATCCGAACTGGAAAAACGGCGACAATCCCGAACTGGTCATTGTTTATGGCGACCAGCGCCGCAACTACCTTGAATGCTATACAATGGAAGCCATCGAAGAGGTCGACGCCAAGATCGACCGCATGCCCCGTGGCTCCATGCAGCGTAAGGCGCTGCAGCGTCTGTTCCACGGCCAGTCTTTCCCGACCACGGTAGATGAGACAGGCCGCTTGGTGCTGCCCGCCAAGCTGCGCAACAAAATTGAACTCAACGGCGAGGCGTTCTTTATCGCTGCCGGTGACACCTTCCAGATTTGGAAGCCCGAAACCTACGAGACCGAGGAAGAAGCATGGCAGCAAGAGCTGCCGGATGATGTCGATCCGCTCTCGTTCCTTGATGGTGATATGGAGGTCTGACGGAATGGTTGCTGCCTCTAACCCTTCCGCCCCTCACACCCCCGTTCTGCTGCGTCCTATCCTGAGCGCCGTGGCGCCCGTGGAAGGGGTCTGGCTTGACGGTACTTTTGGTGCGGGCGGCTATACCCGTGGTTTTCTAGAAGCCGGGGCCGCGCGTGTGATCGCGGTGGACCGTGACCCTCTGGCGTTCGAGATGGCAGCGGAATGGGCCGGAGACTACAATGACCGCATCACCATGCAACAGGGCGTCTTCTCACGCATGGATGAATATGCCCAAGACCTCGACGGCGTGGTGCTGGATCTCGGCGTTTCCTCCATGCAACTCGATCAAGCGGAGCGTGGCTTTTCCTTTGTGAAGGACGGCCCGCTCGACATGCGGATGAGCCAAGACGGCCCGTCGGCGGCGGACCTGGTCAATGAGGCTGAAGAAGAGGTCATCGCCAATATCCTCTTCCAATACGGCGAAGAGCGCGCAAGCCGCCGCATTGCCAAGTCGATTGTCCGCGCACGGGAAGATGCGCCGATTACCACCACGTTAGAATTGGCCAAGCTGGTCGAAGGCTGTCTGCCGCGCTCGAAACCCGGCCAGAGCCATCCCGCTACCCGCAGTTTCCAAGCGCTGCGCATTGCGGTGAACAATGAATACGGCGAGTTGTTTCAAGGTCTTATGGCTGCTGAACGCGCGCTGAAGCCGGGCGGCAAACTGGCCGTGGTGACCTTTCATTCGGTCGAGGATCGCATGGTCAAACGCTTTCTCACCGCCCGCGCCGGGGCCGGGGGCAACGCCAACCGTTTCGCCCCTGCGCTGGAGCAAGAAGCGCCGCAGTTTACACTGAAATCGCGCAAGGCCATCGGACCTGACGCGCAGGAATTGGACGAAAACCCGCGCAGCCGCTCGGCCAAGCTGCGGGTCGCCACCCGCACCGATGCGCCCAGCGGTGAGATTGATGCGAAATCCATCGGCATGCCGATGGTCAGGGGGATCTGAGAGATGCGCACAGTGATGTATATCCTCACCACCATTGCCGTGGTTGGTCTGGCATTCTGGGCCTACCGCGAGAATTACGCGACCCAGCAGGCCCTGAGCGATGCTGACCGCCTGCACGCCAATATCCGCGCCACCCATGCCCGTCTGGCCGTCCTGCGCGCCGAATGGGCCTTTCAGAACCGCCCCGACCGGCTGCGCGATCTGGCCGACCTGAACTTTGACCGTCTCGGCCTGCTGCCGCTGCACCCCGGCCAATTCGGTCAGGTCGATCAAGTGGCCTATCCCCAGCCGCCGTCTGAACTGCTGCCGATCACCGATCCTGTGGATGTCTCGACCATGAATTACGACGCGCTCACCGGCGCGGATGAGTCCGAGGAGGACTTTGAATGATCCGCACCCCGCTTCGCCCTCTGGCCCGTATTCTTGACGCCCGTGAAAAGGGTGAAAACCCCGACGCGATCGAACGTGAGAACAAGCGCATCCGCCATGAGCAGATGCGTGATAAGGCCCGGATGCGCGCCGAAGGGCGGCTTTTGGTGTTGGGTGTCTGTTTCCTCTGTGCCTTCACCGTGATCGGCGGGCGCATGGGTCTGCTGGCGATGTCAGAGCCGTCCGAGCCGCGCGGCTATGCGCCGGGGGCCGTGATCTCGGCCTCGCGCGCGGATATCACCGACCGCAACGGCAACCTGCTGGCGACGAACTTTGAGACCCACGCGCTCTACGCGCAGCCACGCCATTTGATCGACCCCGAAGTGGCCGCAAAAAAGCTGGTCAAAATCTTTCCCGACCTGAAAGAAGAGCGTCTGATCAAGGATTTCACAGGCAAGCGCAAGTTCCTGTGGATCAAAAAGAAAATCAGCCCAGAGCAGATGCAGGCCGTGCATGATATCGGCGATCCGGGCCTTTTGTTCGCACCCCGCGACATGCGTCTTTATCCCAACGGTTCGCTGGCCGCACATGTGCTGGGGGGGGCGAGCTATGGCAAGGAAGGCGTCCACGCCGCCGAAGTGATTGGCGTCGCAGGGGCCGAGAAATATTTCGACGACTACCTGCGCGATCCGGCCAATGGCGCGAAACCGCTGGAGTTGTCGCTCGACCTGACGGTGCAAGCGGCATCTGAGCGGGTGCTCTATGGCGGCATGAAGCTGATGAACGCCAAGGGTGCCACGAGCATTCTGATGGATGTGCATACCGGCGAAGTGATTTCGGTCGCCTCTCTGCCTGATTTTGACCCCAACAACCGACCGCGCCCGCTAACCAAGGGGGATGCTTCCGACAGCCCGCTGTTTAACCGGTCGGTGCAGGGGGTCTATGAGCTGGGTTCAACCTTCAAGATCTTCGCAGCCGCAC
Organism: Sulfitobacter sp. SH24; assembly: GCF_965641895.1. Classification (NCBI taxonomy): domain Bacteria; kingdom Pseudomonadati; phylum Pseudomonadota; class Alphaproteobacteria; order Rhodobacterales; family Roseobacteraceae; genus Sulfitobacter; species Sulfitobacter sp. SH24. The sequence continues at coordinate 2,329,675 of NZ_OZ282575.1, read as the reverse complement.
AGGCGATCGAGTTGGGATTGTTCAACGCCGATACGATCATCGACACCTCTGGCCCGATGAAGGTCGGTGGTTTCCGCATCGGTGAGTTCCGCAACAAGAACTACGGCAAGCTGAGCGTCGCTGACATCATCGTGCATTCCTCCAACAGGGGCACAGGCCGGATGGCGTTGGAGATCGGCATTGAGCGACAGCAAGAGTTCTTAAAAAGCCTCGGTTTCTTTGAACCAACCCCCTTCGAAATCGTCGAAGCTTCGGGCGGGAAGCCACTGCTCCCAAGCCGCTGGACCGAACTGTCGAGCGTCACGATCTCCTATGGTCATGGGCTGTCGAGCACACCGATGCACCTTGCCGCGGGCTATGCCGCCATCGCCAATGGCGGGCGCGTGGTGAAGCCCACGCTGCTGAAACAATCCGGCCCCCAACTTGGCCCCCGCGTCATGTCGGAAGAGACCGCAGCACAAGCGCGGATGATGCTGCGCAAAGTCGTGACCGATGGCACGGCCAGCTTTGCCGAGGTGCCCGGCTATCAGATCGCGGGAAAGACCGGCACGGCGGACAAGCCCAAACCCACCGGGGGATATTACGAGGATAAGGTGATCAACACATTCGCCAGCATCTTTCCCATCGATGACCCGAAATATGTGCTGATCGTCACCTTGGACGAACCGGTGGAAACCTCTGGGCCGAAACCACGCCGCACGGCGGGTTGGACAGCCGTGCCCGTGGCCGCCGAGATGGTCCGCCGCATCGCGCCTTTGCTGGGCCTGCGCCCCGCTGTTGAACCGGTGAACAACGCTGTGCTAACGCTGACCAGCAGCAACTGAAAAGACATCTCTATGACCGACCGGGCCGTACCCCTTTCCTCCCTCGGGCTGACCGCGCGGGCGGGGGCCAACCCCATGATCACCGGGATCGCGGTCGACAGCCGCGAGGTTCGCGAAGGCACGCTCTTCGCCGCCATGCCGGGCAGTCGCGTGCATGGGGCAGAGTTCATTCAATACGCCCTGCGGATGGGCGCGGTGGCGGTGCTGACCGATGCCGCAGGTGCCAAACTCGCCGCCGAGGAATTGGCGGGCTCTGACGCCGCACTGGTGGTTTCCGACTCCCCGCGCGAAGCGCTGGCGCGGACGGCGGCCCTGTGGTTCGGCGGCCAACCCGCCACGATGATCGCCGTGACGGGCACCAACGGAAAAACCTCGGTCTCGACCTTCGTGCGCCAGATTTGGGTTGAGATGGGTTTACCTGCCGTGAACCTCGGCACCACCGGGGTCGAAGGCGCATGGGCCGCCCCCTTGGCGCATACCACGCCAGAGCCGATCACCTTGCATCGTACGCTGGCCGAGGCCGCACAGAACGGCATCACCCACGCGGCAATGGAGGCATCAAGCCACGGGCTTGACCAACGGCGGCTGGACGGGGTGACGCTCAAGGCGGCGGGATTCACCAACTTCACCCAAGACCATCTTGATTATCACGAGACATTCGAGGCCTATTTCGCCGCCAAGGCCGCGCTGTTCGCCCGTGTTTTGCCCGAAGATGGCACCGCAGTGGTCAATATTGACGACGAAAAAGGCGTCGACATCGCCGCCATTGCCCGCGCGCGGGGGTGTGAGGTCATCACCGTGGGCCGGGACGGGGGCGATCTGCATTTGCAGGGCCAGCGTTTCGACGCAACCGGGCAAGACTTGCGCTTTAGCTGGCGCGGCAAGACCTATCAAAAGCGGCTTAATCTGATCGGCGGTTTTCAGGGCGATAACGTGTTGCTGGCCGCCGGGCTGGTCATCGCCTGCGGGGCCGACCCGCAAGAGGTTTTTGACACACTGCCGCATCTCACCACCGTGCGGGGCCGGATGCAGCTTGCCGCCACCCGCGACAATGGCGCGGCGGTGTTTGTGGATTACGCCCATACGCCCGATGCCGTGGCCACTGCCCTCGCGGCCATGCGCCCGCATGTGATGGGGCGGCTCGTTGCCATCGTCGGCGCGGGCGGGGACCGGGACCGGGCTAAGCGCCCTTTGATGGGGCAGGCAGCGACGGAAAATGCGGATATGGTCATCGTGACTGACGACAACCCGCGCAGCGAAGACCCGGCGAGCATTCGTGCCGCTGTGCTGGGCGGCGCACCCGACGCGATGGAGGTCGGCGACCGAGCCGAAGCCATCCTGCGCGGCGTCGATGCTTTGGAGCCGGGCGACGCGCTGCTCATCGCGGGCAAGGGGCATGAGACCGGGCAGACCGTTGGCGACGACGTGCTGCCTTTCGACGATGTGGAACAGGCCAGCGTGGCCGTGGCGGCACTGGACGGGAGACTGGCATGAGCCTTTGGACAGCGAGCGAAGCGGCGGAAGCCACGGGCGGGCAGGCGCAGGGCGATTGGGCTTGCAACGGTGTCTCGATCGACACACGGACGCTGCAGCCCGGCGATCTCTTCGTCGCGCTCAAGGCCGCGCGGGACGGGCATGAGTTCGTGGCCCAAGCGCTCGATAAAGGGGCCGCTGCCGCGCTTGTGACCCATCTGCCCGACGGCGTCGCCGAGAATGCGCCGCTGCTGATCGTGGAGGATGTGCAGCAAGCGCTTGAGGCGTTGGGCCGGGCAGGTCGCGCGCGTCTTGGTCCGCAGGCCAAGGTGGCTGCGGTGACGGGCAGCGTCGGCAAAACCTCGACCAAGGAAATGCTGCTGGCGATTTTCGGCGATCAGGGTAAAGCCCACGCCAGCGTCGACAGCTACAACAACCACTGGGGTGTGCCGCTGACACTGGCACGGATGCCGCGCGACACCGATTACGCGGTGATCGAGATTGGCATGAACCACCCCGGAGAAATTGCCCCCCTCGCCAAACAGGCGCGACCCGACGCGGCGATGGTGACCAATGTCGCCGCCGTCCACCTCGAAGCCTTCAAGGATGTCGCCGCCATCGCGGTGGAAAAGGCCACCATCTTTGAGGGCATGGAGCCGGGCGGCGTGGCGGTGATTAACGCCGACCACGACCACAGCGATATCGTGCTTGACAAGGCGCTGGAACGGGGCCTGCGCGAGACCACCTTTGGTCAAGCGGGCCATCACTACAAGCTGGGCGAGGTCAAAGTGCAGGGCGATACCACCGTGGCCCAAGCCGAGGCCGAAGGCGCGCCGCTGATTTTCAAGATTGACACACCGGGGCGGCATTTTGCGATGAACGCGCTTGGTGCACTGGCACTGGCCGAGGCGCTTGGCGCGGATCGGGCGCTGGCGGTGCAATCGCTGGGCCGCTGGTCGCCCTATGCCGGACGCGGGGTGCGTGAGCGCATCCAACTGGACCCCGTGGATACCCATTTGGCGCTGGAGTTGATCGACGACAGCTATAACGCCAACCCGACCTCCATGGCCGCAGCACTTGAAGTGCTGGCGGCCTCGGAAGTGACCCATGACATTGGCCGTGTCAGCAAGGGGCGGCGGATCGCCTTTGTCGGCGATATGAAAGAGCTCGGCCCCGAGGCGTTGGCGCTGCATGCAGGGCTGGCCGATCTGGAGGCCACCCGCGCGCTCGACGTGGTGCATTGCGTCGGTCCGTTGATGAAAGCCTTCTACGACAACCTGCCCGAACACCAGCGTGGCGATTGGACCGAAACCGCCGAAGAGATGTTGCAAGGTCTCCGCAGTCGTCTTGATTCCGGCGATGTCGTGCTGATCAAAGGGTCGCTTTCGATGAAGCTGGGCGGTATTGTTGACGCCATCCGCAAAATGGGCCATCCGGTCCCGACCGCCTGATTGGCGATTCACCCCACATGATGAGTTAGGACGCGATATATGCTCTATTGGTTGACGCTGCTGTCTGATGGCGGCGATTTTTTTAACCTGTTTCGCTATATCACCTTCCGCGCGGGCGGGGCGTTTCTAACGGCGTTGATCTTCGGTTTTCTCTTCGGCAAGCCGCTGATCGAAGTGCTGCGTAAGCGGCAGGGCAAGGGCCAACCCATTCGGGATGACGGCCCCGAAGGCCATTTCGCCAAGGCGGGCACGCCCACCATGGGCGGGCTGCTGATCGTTGGCGCGCTACTGACCTCAACCCTGCTTTGGGCGCGGCTCGACAATCCATATATCTGGCTCGTGCTGTTTGTAACCATGAGCTTTGCCGCCATTGGTTACGCCGACGATCACGCCAAGGTCAGCAAACAGAACACGGACGGTGTGCCGGGTAAGGTGCGGCTTTTGCTGGGCTTTTTGATTGCGGGCATCGCAGGCTACTGGGCAGCGCAGTACCATCCGGCAGAGTTGCAGTACCAACTGGCGATGCCGGTTTTTAAAGATACGCTGATCAACCTCGGCGTTCTGTTTGTGCCGTTTGCGATCATCGTGATTGTGGGCTCGGCCAATGCGGTGAACCTGACTGATGGGCTTGACGGTTTGGCGATCATGCCAGTGATGATCGCCGCCGGAGCGCTTGGCGTTATTGCCTATGCGGTGGGCCGCGTGGACTTCACCGACTACCTCGACGTGCATTACGTGCCGGGGACGGGGGAGATCCTGATCTTTACCGCGGGGCTCTTCGGCGGGGGGCTTGGCTTTTTGTGGTACAACGCGCCACCTGCGGCCGTTTTCATGGGCGATACAGGCTCACTTGCGCTTGGCGGCGCTTTGGGCGCGATTGCTGTGGCCACGAAACATGAGCTGGTGCTGGCGGTTGTCGGCGGGCTCTTCGTGGTTGAGGCGCTGTCGGTCATCGTGCAGGTGCTCTACTTCAAACGCACCGGCAAGCGGGTCTTTCTGATGGCGCCGATCCACCATCACTACGAGAAAAAGGGCTGGGCCGAGCCGCAGATCGTGATCCGCTTCTGGATCATTTCGCTGATCCTCGCTCTGCTGGGGCTGGCGACACTCAAGGTGCGCTAAGCGCTTAGAAAATCGACCAATCCATGTGACGTGCCAAAAGGGCCAGTGCTTCGGTGCCCTTTTGGCTGTTGCCATAACGGTTCAACCCCGGCGACCAAACCGCGATACTGGCCCGCCCCGGCACGATGGCCAAGATCCCCCCGCCCACGCCGGATTTGCCCGGCAGACCGACACGGTAGGCGAAATCGCCCGACCCATCGTAATGCCCACAGGTCAGCATCAGCGCGTTCAGCCGCCGGATGCGGCTTGGCGCGACCAAGCGCGGCACGTCGGGCGCTTCGATCAGGAAACGCCCCGCCATTGCAAGTTGCTCTACCGTCATCTCCATCGCGCAGTGGTGGAAATAGGTGCCGAGCGTCCGCTCCGGCGCGTTGATGAGATTGCCATAGGATTTTAGGAAATGCGCCAGCGCGAAATTGCGGTGGCCGAAGTCGGTTTCAGACGCTGCGACTGTGTCGTTGATGTGAATGTCGTCCGTGCCCGCAGCCTCGCGCACGAAGCGCATGATCTCGGCCAGTGCTTCGCGCGGCTCGCGGTTGCCCAAGACTTCATCCGTGGTGACGATCGCGCCTGCGTTGATGAAGGGATTGCGCGGGCGGCCCTGTTCCTGCTCAAGCTGGACGATGGAATTGAACGCCCGCCCCGAAGGCTCGCGCCCCACACGGTGCCACAATTGATCGCCCGACCGGCCAAGGGCGATGGCAAGCGTAAAGACCTTGGTGATCGACTGTACTGAAAAGGGCACCTGCGTATCGCCCGCCACATGGCACTGGCCATCTGCCGTCACCACCGCGATGCCGAACTGTGCCGGATCCACCGTTGCCAGTTGCGGAATATAGGCCGCCACATCTCCCCAATGGTCGTCTTCGCGCATCATGTCATTGAGACGCGGCAACACATCGGCAAGGTCTGGTTTGGCGGGGCTGGACATCTATGGCGGCCTCTGGCTTGTGATAGGCGCATCATGCCCCCATTCTGGGGTCAACGGGTAGCAGGGGATTGCAGATGATTCCAGTACAGGGCTTGGAAGGCGCGCGCGTGGCGGTGCTGGGATTGGGCCGCTCTGGCCTGAGCGCGGCACGCGCATTGCAGGCAGGCGGGGCGAAGGTCAGTTGCTGGGACGATGACCCTGCAGCGCGTGCGCGGGCCGAGCGGGAGGGGTTTGCCTGTGTCGACCTCAACAGTCCCGGCGCGCTCGATAAAATCACCCGGCTGATCGTCAGCCCCGGCATTCCGCATCTCTATCCCGCGCCGAACCCAGTGGTCGCCTCCGCACTCACCGCCGGTGTTCCGGTGGACAATGACATCGGCCTTTTCTTCCAAAGCTTTGCCACGCTGGCGTGGGATCATTATGACGTGGCGCCCCGCGTCGTGGCCGTGACCGGGTCGAACGGCAAATCCACTACCTCCGCGCTGATCCATCATATTCTTGAGCATGTCGGGCGGCCCTGCCAATTGGCGGGCAACATTGGGCGCGGGGTTTTGGACCTTGATCCAGCGGTTGATGGCGAAGTCGTCGTGCTGGAACTCAGCAGCTACCAGACCGAACTTGCCCGCGCGCTAACGCCCGATGTGGCGGTCTTTACCAATCTCAGCCCCGATCATCTGGACCGGCACGCGGGCATGGGCGGCTACTACGCGGCGAAACGTCGGCTGTTTTCCGAAGGCGGGCCAGACCGCGCAGTGATCGGTGTGGACGAAGCCGAGGGCCGTTTCCTCGCTGGGCAGATGAGCGAGGGGCCGAGCGATGACCGGGTGATCCGCATCAGTGCAGAGACCAAACTCTCCGGCCCCGGCTGGCAGGTCTTTGCCCGCAAAGGGTTTTTGAGTGAATACCGCCGTGGCAAACAGGTCGGTTCAATTGATCTGCGCAGCATCCAAGGGTTGCCGGGCGCGCATAACCACCAGAACGCCTGTGCTGCCTATGCAGCCTGCCGCGCGCTTGGCCTCGCCCCGCGCGTGATTGAGGCGGCGTTTCACAGTTTCGGCGGCTTGCCGCACCGCAGCCAGACCGTGGCCGAAGCGCATGGCGTGCGCTACGTCAACGACAGCAAGGCCACCAATGTCGACAGCGCGGCCAAGGCGCTGGCGGCTTTCCGCAACATCCGCTGGATCTGCGGTGGGTTGGAGAAGGAAGGCGGGCTGAAAGGTCTGGCGGAGGCCCAAGGGTCAGTACGCAAGGCCTATGTCATTGGCCGCGAGGCGGCGCATTTCGCGATGCAGTTGACGACCGAAGCCGAAGTCTGCGGCACGATGGAGAAAGCCGTGGCGCGGGCTGCGGCGGAGGCGGAAGAGGGCGATGTCGTCCTGCTGGCCCCGGCAGCGGCAAGTTTCGATCAATATGACAATTTCGAACGGCGCGGTGAGGATTTCGTGGCGCAGGTGCAGAAGGTTTTGGCGGAGTAGGGCGGGGCCTAGCTGCCAATCGCCCGCGCCGCTGCCATGCCCGACGACCACGCCCACTGGAAGTTATACCCGCCGAGCCAGCCGGTCACGTCCACCGCTTCGCCGATGAAATAGAGACCGGGCACGTCCTTCGCCGCCATGGTTTTGGACGAGAGCGCATCGGTATCCACACCGCCCAAAGTGACCTCAGCCGTGCGATAGCCTTCGGTACCGCCGGGGTGCAGTTGCCAGTTCTGCAGCGCCTCCACAAAGGCGATGAGCCGCGCGTCGGACCAATCCGCCAAGTTGCCCGAGAGGTCAAACTCTTGGCCTAAAAAGTCCACCAATCGCGAGGGCAGGTGCTGCGCGAGGATGGTGGTAAAGTTGCGCCGCCCCGCAAGTTGCCTCTGCTCGCGCAGGGCGTCCAACAGAGTGCCCTCGGGGGCAAGGTTGACCGTGATCGCTTCGCCCTCTTGCCAATAGGACGACGCCTGCAAAACCGCGGGGCCAGAGAGGCCACGGTGGGTGAACAGCAAGGCCTCGTCAAAGCCAGTTGTCCCGGCAGTGATCCGCGCAGGGGTTGCCACACCGGCCAGCGGCGCAAAGCGGCCTTCGGCAAAGGTGAAAGGCACCAGACCGGCGCGCGTATCGGTCACCTTCAGGCCGAACAGACGCGCGATGTCATAGGCGATGCCGGTCGCGCCCATCTTGGGGATGGACTTCCCGCCGGTGGCGATCACAAGGTTACGTGCGGTAACTTTCGCTGTCTTATCCGGTGTTTGCAAATCAAAGGTAAAGTGCCCATCGACCTTCGCAAAATTGCTGGCGCTGCTCTGCAATTGCAGATCGACCCCGGCCTTTTGCATCAGCCCGCGCAGCATGGCGATGATCTCCTTCGCGCTGGTGTCGCAGAAGAGTTGGCCCAGCGTTTTCTCATGCCACGCGATGCCGTGGCGATCGACCAGTTCGATGAAATCCCATTGTGTGTAGCGTGCCAGCGCGGATTTTGCGAAATGCGGGTTCTGACTGAGAAACGCCTGCGGCTCGCAATACATATTGGTGAAATTGCAGCGCCCACCGCCCGAGATGCGGATTTTCTCGCCCGGCGCTTTGGCATGGTCCACCACCAACACGCGCCCGCCCGCGTGGGCGGCGCACATCATGCCAGCGGCTCCGGCTCCGATGATGGCTGTATCAACTTGCATGGGCGCGCTCTGCCCGAATGCGCAGGCCCGGTCAAGAAGACGTGACAGCGGTTGCCCGACCACTGATGCGTCATAGTTGGGGAGCAGACGCAAATGTAACAGGAGCAGAGAATGACCAAATTGACCGCAGAACAAGATTTCCCGAAGATGGATGTGGCCAAACTCGGCGGCGGCACGCTGACCTTGGGCCAACCGCAAGAGGGGCGCGACTGGCAATTGGTGGTGGTCTATCGTGGCCTGCACTGCCCGATCTGCAAAAAGTACCTCGCCCAGTTGGAAAAGCTGCAAAGCCAGTTCCATGAGATCGGTGTGGATGTGATCGCCGTTTCGGGCGACCCCGAGGAAAAGGCAAAATCCATGGCCGAGGAAGACAACCTGACCCTGCCCATCGGCTATGATCTGAGCCTCGAACAAATGGCCGAACTTGGCCTTTACATCTCTGACCCGCGCAGCCCGCAGGAGACCGACCGGCCCTTCGCCGAACCAGCCACCTTTGTCATCAACGACGAAGGCAAGCTGCAGATCATCGACATCTCGAACGCGCCCTTCGCCCGTCCCGAGTTGGAAGGCCTGCTAAACGGTCTCAAATTTGTTCGCGACAAAGGCTACCCGGTGCGCGGCACCCACAAAGCGGCCTGATGAGCAGTCTGATACGGTGATCTGATCGCCTAGCGGCGGGGCCCTGCACGGCCCCGCCGACCCCAGCCACTGCCATGGGGTGAAATGCACTAGCTTCATGTCGCAATTCGGGCTATTCTGCCCGGATGAGACCCCGCAAAGGGGCCGTTGAGGCAGTTAAGGCAGATACCCATGACAGAGATGGTCTATGGCGCGGTCCCGGTACGGGATGGTGAACCGATCCTTCCAAAATGGTGGCGTACGGTGGACCGCTGGGCATTGTCCTGCGTGTTGATCCTGTTTGCCGTTGGCATGTTGCTGGGGCTGGCTGCGTCGCCGCCCTTGGCCTCCAAAAACGGATTTGATGCCTTTCACTATGTGCAGCGACAGGCGTTCTTCGGCGGATTGGCGCTGGTGGCGATGCTGCTGACGTCAATGATGTCGCCCACGCTGGTGCGGCGTTTGGCTGTGCTGGGGTTTGTGCTTTCTTTCGTAGCGCTGGCGCTGTTGCCGTTCTTTGGCACCGATTTTGGCAAGGGCGCCACGCGCTGGTACTCGCTGGGGTTTGCCTCGCTTCAGCCGTCGGAATTTCTAAAGCCGGGTTTCATGGTCGCCGCCGCATGGATGATGGCCGCCGCGACCGAGATTAACGGACCTCCGGGGAAAACTTGGTCTTTTGCGCTGTGCATTTCCATTGTGCTGATGCTGGCGATGCAGCCTGACTTTGGCCAAGCCTGCCTTGTGCTCTTTGGTTGGGGCGTGATGTATTTCGTGGCCGGAGCGCCGATGGTGCTGCTGGTCGGCATGGCGGGGCTGGTGGTTCTGGCGGGCACCTTCGCCTACTCCAACTCCGAACACTTCGCGCGGCGTATCGACGGGTTTCTCAGTGTCGATGTCGATCCGACCACCCAGCTTGGCTATGCCACCAATGCGATCCGCGAGGGCGGGCTGTTTGGCGTTGGCGTGGGGGAGGGCGAAGTGAAATGGTCGCTGCCCGATGCGCATACTGACTTTATCATTGCTGTCGCCGCCGAGGAATATGGCCTTATTCTGGTCGTCTGCATCATTGCTCTATATACTGTTGTCGTCGTGCGCTCGCTGCTGCGGTTGGTGCGTGAGCGTGATCCCTTCATCCGGCTGGCCGGAACCGGGCTGGCCTGCACATTCGGAGTACAGGCGATGATTAACATGGGTGTGGCAGTGCGGCTTTTGCCCGCAAAAGGCATGACCTTGCCCTTCGTCAGCTACGGTGGCTCTTCGGTCATCGCCAGCGGCATCGCCGTCGGCATGCTCCTCGCCTTTACCCGTTCGCGCCCGCAGGGTGAGATCAGTGACATTCTGGGCCGGGGCCGCCGCTGATGGCCGCGCCACTGCTGATCATCGCCGCCGGGGGGACCGGCGGGCATATGTTTCCCGCGCAGGCCTTGGCCGAGGTGATGCTCAAGCGCGGCTGGCGGGTCAAGCTCAGCACCGATGCACGCGGTGCGCGCTATACCGGTGGCTTCCCCGAAGCAGTCGAGATCACCCAGATCAGCAGTGCTACCTTTGCGCGTGGTGGGGCCGCCGCCAAGGCGCTGGTGCCGTTTCGTATTGCTGCCGGTGTGCTGCGTGCTGGGCTGAACATGCTGCGCGACCGGCCTTCGGTTGTTGTCGGTTTTGGCGGCTATCCATCGATCCCCGCCCTTGGGGCGGCTTGGGCGCTGCGGATGCCGCGCATGATCCACGAGCAGAACGGCATTCTAGGTCGCGTGAACGAGATTTTTGCCAAACGGGTACATGCAGTGGCCTGCGGCATCTGGCCCACCAAACTGCCCGAGGGCGTGCAGGGCTGGCATGTCGGTAATCCGGTGCGTTCGGCTGTGCTTGACCGCGCAGGGGCCGCCTATATCCCGCCCGGTGACTACCCTATGGAAGTGCTGGTGATGGGCGGCAGTCAAGGTGCGCGTATCCTTAGTGACGTGGTGCCCCCCGCGCTCGCCGCTTTGCCGATGAACATGATCCGCAATATCCGCGTCAGCCATCAGGCCCGCGACGAAGATGGCCAGCGGGTGGCGGATTACTATGCCGAGTCTGGCATCAGCGCCGATGTGCGCCCCTTCTTCGATGACGTGCCGCGCCGCATGTCCGAAGCGCAGCTGGTGATCAGCCGCTCTGGTGCGTCCAGCGTGGCGGACCTGTCGGTGATCGGGCGGCCTTCGATCCTGATCCCCTTTGCTGCTGCCGCAGGGGACCATCAAACCGCCAATGCCCGTGGTCTGGTTGAGGCCGGTGCCGCGATTATGGTGCCCGAAAGCAAGGCCAATCCTGAAATCATGACCGACCAAATTCTCGCGGTGTTGGAGATGCCCCAAGGGGCGTTGCAGATGGCGCGAGCCGCCCTTTCGGTCGGCAAACCCGACGCGGCTGAAACACTGGCTGATATGGTTGAACATCTTGGCGCCCAAGGCACGCTGACCCCCGCAGAAGAGGAACATCCCAAATGAACGCCGCCGCCACCAAATTGCCGACCGATGTCGGCCCGATCCATTTTGTCGGCATTGGCGGTATCGGCATGTCGGGCATCGCTGAAGTCTTGTTGAACCACGGCTACCGGGTGCAGGGGTCTGATCTCAAAGCGACCAAAATCACCGTGCGATTGGCCGAACTTGGAGCCAAGATTTTCGAAGGCCAAGCGGCCGAGAATATCGAGGGGGCCGCGGTGGTCGTGATCTCTTCGGCGATCAAACCGGGCAATGCAGAGCTTGACGCCGCGCGGCGCGCGGGTCTTCCCGTGGTGCGCCGCGCTGAAATGCTGGCCGAGTTGATGCGTCTGAAGTCCAATATCGCCGTGGCAGGCACCCATGGCAAAACCACCACGACCACGCTGGTGGCCGAACTGCTGGTCGCGGGCGGCATCGACCCCACAGTGGTAAACGGCGGCATCATCCATGCCTATGGCTCCAACGCGCGAATGGGGCAGGGCGAATGGATGGTGGTTGAGGCCGACGAAAGCGACGGCACCTTCAACCGGCTGCCCGCAACCATCGCCATCGTCACCAATATCGACCCCGAGCATATGGAGCATTGGGGAGATTTTGACACGCTGCGGCAGGGTTTTTTGAACTTCGTCTCAAACATCCCCTTCTATGGTCTGGCGGTTTGTTGCACCGACCACCCGGAAGTGCAGGCTTTGGTGGGCAAGCTCACAGATCGCCGCGTTATGACCTATGGCTTTAACGCGCAGGCGGATGTGCGTGCTGTGGGTTTGCATTACAAAGACGGGGTCGCGCATTTTGATGTGCATCTGCAATCCGAAGACATGGTGATTGAGAACTGCGCCCTGCCAATGCCGGGGGATCACAACGTCTCTAACGCGCTGGCGGCGGTGACCGTGGCGCGACACCTTGGCATGAAGTTGGAATTAATCCGTACCGCTTTGGGCAGCTTTGGTGGGGTGAATCGTCGCTTTACCCGTGTGGGCGAGGTGGATGGCGTTACGATCATTGACGACTATGGCCACCACCCAGTTGAGATTAATGCCGTACTCAAGGCCGCGCGGCAGGCCAGCGAGGGGCGCGTGATCGCGGTTCATCAGCCGCACCGCTACTCGCGCCTAAGCCATCACTTCGACGAATTCTGCGCCTGTTTCAACGATGCCGATGTGGTGGGCATCGCCGATGTCTATGCCGCCGGCGAAGAGCCCATTCCCGGTGCCGACCGCGACGGGCTGGTCGCTGGGCTGATCCAGCACGGGCATCGCCACGCCTATGCGGTCGAGGATGCCGAGGCGCTGACGCGATTGGTTCTGCGCGAGGCGCGACCCGGCGATATGGTCGTCTGCCTTGGCGCAGGCACGATCAGCGCATGGGCCAATGATCTGCCGGAGGCGCTGCGTGCCGCCAAGGGGGCCGCGGCATGACTTTGGTTTGGCTGTCGATCCTTTGGGTCTTCGCCGCCGTGACCGTGGCTATGCTGCCTCTGCGCTCCCAGTACCTGCCGGGGGTGATCTTGCTGATCGCGGCCCCGGCTTTGATCATCGCCATCGGGGTAACCCATTCGTGGGCGTTTGCGCTGCTGGCGCTTTTGGCATTCCTGTCAATGTTCCGTAATCCGCTACGCTACCTTTGGGCGCGTCTGCGCGGCCAAAAGCCGGAGCTGCCGAAATGAGCCTATCCCTCATCCTGGCCTGTTTTTGGTTTGTGGTTGCCAATGTGCTGGCCATGACACCCAGCAAAGATTTCCATTGGCGGAGCGCCTATTTACTGATCGTCGTGGGGATCCCCATCGTTGGCTTTGTTACCGCGCAACATGGCCCTTGGCTGGGCCTGTTGGTTTTGGCGGGAGGCTGTTCGGTTCTGCGATGGCCCGTGATCTATTTCGCGCGCTGGTTGCGCCGTGGGGCAGGGCGGGTCAAAGGGCCGGCAGAGTGACCCTGACGCCTACACTTGTGGCGTTGCTGGCTGTTTTTGCGCTGTGGCTGATCGCGTGCATCTGGGCTGGCTTTCGCGCTCGGGTGCTGTGGTTTGTTATCGTGCTGGTGATTGGTCTGTCGCTCAACGCCCTTTGGATGGTGTTTGGACTGAATGCGCGGGTTTTTGAGCCGCATGCGCTATTGGCGCAGCTGTCGGTCGTGCTGTACGCAGTGGGCGGTTTCGGGCTGGGCTGGCTGCTGGGCCGCTTGGTAACGCGGTGGCGCGAAAGCCGCGTTGATCCCCCGCGCTCTTGATACTTTGCTCTGTCGCGCAAATGGGCTAAGTCCGGCGCCATGAATACGCTGAATATCCCCGACCTGCGCGGCAGGCTGACCCCCGACCGCGCCTTGAGCGAACTGACATGGCTGCGCGTTGGCGGGCCTGCAGATTATCTTTTTCAACCCGCTGACATAGAGGATCTGTGTACCTTAATGCGCCGACTGCCACAAAAGGTGGCGGTATTTCCGATGGGCGTGGGCAGCAACCTGATCGTACGCGATGGCGGGCTGCGGGCAGTGGTGATCCGTCTTGGGCGCGGCTTTAACGGGATCGAGATTGACGGCGACCAAGTGACCGCCGGGGCGGCAGCGCTGGATGCGCATGTGGCGCGCAAGGCGGCGGACGCGGGGCTGGATCTTACCTTTCTGCGCACCATCCCCGGCAGCATCGGCGGAGCCTTGCGCATGAATGCAGGCTGCTATGGCACCTACACGGCAGACCACTTCGTCTCTGCCCAAGCTGTGACCCGCGCGGGGGAGGTGGTGACCCTCACCGCTGATGACCTCAACTTCCGCTACCGCCAGTCCGACCTTTCGCCCGGTTCGGTGCTGATCAGCGCGACCTTTGCGCCGCCCAAAGCGGAGCCGGAGGCGCTTCACGCGCGGATGGAGGAGCAGCTTGCCAAACGCGATGAAACGCAACCGACCAAGGACCGGAGCGCCGGATCGACCTTTCGCAACCCGGCGGGGTTTTCCTCAACGGGGAAGGCAGATGATGTGCATGACCTCAAGGCGTGGAAAGTGATTGATGATGCCGGGATGCGCGGTGCCACTATCGGCGGGGCGCAGATGAGCCCGAAACATTCAAACTTCCTGATTAATACCGGGGCGGCCACGGCAGATGATCTCGAAACCTTAGGCGAAGATGTGCGAAAAAAGGTTTACGCTTCAAGCGGTATAAGGCTAGAATGGGAAATTATGCGCGTCGGTGAAAAATTGGGTGATCCGGTGTCGCAGGGCTGAGCCTTTGGGCGGTGGCTAAGTGACGGAAAAACAAAGATAACAACGATAGGGGCCGCAAACGGCCCGAGGCAAAGAGGCACTTTGGTGGGTAAGTCGAGCGGACAGACCCCGACAGTGGCGGTATTGATGGGCGGCCCCTCGGCTGAGCGTGAGGTGTCTTTGTCCAGTGGGCGTGCATGCGCCGCTGCCTTGCGGGAACATGGCGGATATAACGTGGTCGAGGTCGATGCAGGCCGCGATCTCGCTGCCGTACTTGCCGATCTGAAACCCTTTGCCGTATTGAATTGCCTGCATGGCCGTTGGGGCGAAGATGGCTGTGTGCAGGGCCTGCTTGAGTGGCTGCATATTCCTTATACGCATTCTGGGGTGCTGGCCTCGGCGCTGGCGATGGACAAGCAGCGGTCTAAAGACGTGTTCCGCCATGCGGGGCTGCCGGTGCTGGAAAGCGTCATCGCGCCCAAGGCCGATGTGATGGCCTCTCATGTCATGGCGCCGCCCTATGTGGTCAAACCCAACAACGAAGGCTCCTCAGTCGGCGTTTACCTCGTGGCCGAGGAAAACAACGGCCCGCCGCAACTGTCGGACGACATGCCCGCCGAGGTGATGGTCGAGACCTTTGCCCCGGGGCGTGAGTTGACGACCACCGTGATGGGCGACCGTGCGCTGGCGGTGACGGATATCATCACCACCGGCTGGTATGATTACGACGCGAAATACAAGCCCGGCGGCTCGCGCCACGTTGTGCCCGCCGATCTGCCGCAAGAGATTACCGATCTGTGTTTCGACTATGCCCGCCGCGCCCATGCGGCGCTTGGCTGCAAAGGCGTCAGCCGCACCGATTTCCGTTGGGATGAGGCACGCGGAGTTGACGGGTTAATCCTGCTTGAGACCAACACCCAGCCCGGCATGACCGCCACTTCGCTCTCGCCCGAGCAGGCCGCAGCCTGCGGCATTTCATTCCCTGAGCTTTGCGCTTGGATGGTGGAGGACGCCTCATGCGATCGCTGATCCGCCGCCGCCCCGAAACAGGCAAGGCCGATCCCGCCCCCTCGCGGTGGTCATGGCGCATGCAGCGGTTGATGCTGACACCGGGTTTCCGCTTTGCTCTGCGCGTGGGGCTGCCTTTCACGCTGAGCCTTCTGGCCGGTACGATCTACATGGCCGACGAAGAGCGCCGCGGCACCGTGGTGCAGGCCATCGCCGATGTCCGCGCCAGCATCGAAGAGCGGCCCGAGTTCATGGTCAAGCTCATGGCCATCGACGGGGCGAGTGACATGCTCTCGACCGAAATCCGCACTGCGCTGCCGCTGGAATTTCCGCTGTCCTCCTTCGATCTCGATCTGCCGCAGATCCGCGAGAAGATCACCGATATCGACGGGGTGAAACAGGCCAATGTGCGCATCCGCCCCGGTGGCGTGTTGCAAATTGACGTGACCCCGCGCGTGCCCATCGCCGTCTGGCGCAATGAAACTGGGCTGGCTCTGGTGGACAATACCGGCGCGCATGTGGCACGGATCGAGGCGCGGCGCGACCATGCCGATCTGCCCCTGATCGCCGGGGCAGGGGCCGCCAAGGCGGTGCCAGAGGCGCTCAAGCTAATCGCAGCGGCGAACGTACTGGGTGACCGTCTGCGCGGCTTGGTCCGCGTCGGAGGGCGCCGCTGGGACGTGGTGCTGGACCGCGATCAGACGATCATGTTGCCCGAAGAAAATGCGCTGCAAGCGCTGGAGCGGGTGATCGCGCTGGAAGGCGCACAAGAAGTTCTCACGCGGGATGTGGCGCGTGTGGACATGCGGTTGGCGGCAAGACCAACCCTAAGAATGAACGAAGATGCCACCCGCGAATGGTGGCACATCAGGCAGCTTTCCGGCCAGTAAGATGGCCATTGGAATCGGGACAGTAACGAAATGATGGACCTATACGACAGTCAGCGTTCGATGCGGCACATGCGCAAATTGGCGATCCAACGCGGGGTGGTTGCCATTTTGGATGTGGGCAGTTCCAAGATCGCCTGTCTGGTGCTGCGGTTTGACGGCATTACCCATGACGGAGAGAATGGCGACATTGGCTCTCTGGCCGGGCAGTCGGGGTTCCGGGTCATCGGGGCGGCGACCACCCGCTCGCGCGGGGTCCGCTTTGGTGAGATCTGCGCCATGGGCGAGACCGAGCGCGCGATCCGCACCGCACTTCAAGCCGCGCAGAAGATGGCCGGTATCCGGGTTGACCACGTTATTGCCTGTTTCTCGGGCGGGGAGCCGCGCAGTTATGGCCTCGACGCTTCGGTGGAACTGGAGGGGCAATCGGTCTCGGAGCAAGACGTGGCCCGCGTGCTGGCGGGCTGTGACGTGCCGGAATACGGCGAGGGCCGCGAGGTGCTACACGCCCAGCCGGTGAACTTTGCGCTGGATCACCGCAGTGGTCTGGCCGATCCGCGCGGGCAGTTGGGCAACAGCCTGTCGGTGGACATGCACATGCTCACCGTCGATGCCGATACGGTCCAACACCTCGCGCATTGCATCAAACGCTGTGATCTCGAACTCGCGGGCATCGCCTCCTCCTCCTATGCCTCGGGCATCTCGGCGCTGGTTGAGGATGAACAGGAACTCGGCGCGGCCTGTATCGACTTTGGCGGCGGCACCACCGGCGTGTCTATCTTTATCAAGAAACATATGATCTATGCCGACACCGTGCGTATGGGCGGCGATCACGTTACGTCGGATATTTCCATGGGGCTGCAAGTGCCGATGGCCAACGCCGAACGGATCAAGACCTTCTACGGCGGCGTGCATGCCACTGGAATGGATGACCGCGATATGATCGAGATCGGCGGCGAGACGGGCGATTACGAACACGACCGCCGCACCGCCAGTCGGGCCGAGTTGATCGGCATCATGCGTCCGCGCGTTGAAGAGATCCTCGAAGAGGTCCGCGTTCGGCTGGATGCTGCCGGTTTTGACCACTTGCCCAGCCAACAGATTGTACTTACCGGGGCAGGCAGCCAGATACCGGGTCTTGATGGGCTTGCCAGCAAGATCCTTGGCCAGCAGGTCCGTCTGGGGCGTCCGCTGCGTGTGCACGGCCTGCCACAGGCGGCAACCGGGCCGGGCTTTGCATCTGCCGTGGGCCTTGCGCTCTTTGCGGCGCATCCTCAGGACGAGTGGTGGGATTTCGACATCCCTGCCGATCGCTACCCGTCACGCTCGCTCAAGCGGGCGGTGAAATGGTTTAGAGACAACTGGTGACCCCAATATCGGGTGCCAGGCCCGAGATAAGGCGGAAACAGGCAAGATTTTGCCCATATTTAGCGTCAAAATGACGTTTTTTAGGTGACGATCCGGCCCTAGGCCGGTAGGGTCGGGTAAATTTGGTCGAAAAAACCCCCGCGGGATGCGGGCAACTGGACAGGCGGACAGCACATGACACTCAACCTTTCAATGCCAGGACAAGATGATCTGAAACCCCGTATCACCGTCTTTGGTGTTGGTGGGGCGGGCGGCAACGCGGTCAATAACATGATCGAAAAAGAGCTGGACGGCGTTGACTTCGTTGTGGCGAACACCGACGCACAGGCGCTCCAGCAGGCCCGGGCCGACAACCGCGTTCAGCTTGGCATCAAGGTCACCGAAGGTCTGGGCGCGGGCGCCCGTGCTAGCGTCGGCGCTGCCGCTGCCGAAGAGAGCATCGAGCAGATCGTTGACCACCTTGCCGGCGCGCATATGTGCTTCATCACCGCAGGCATGGGCGGCGGCACCGGGACAGGTGCGGCCCCGATCATCGCCCAAGCGGCCCGCGAACTGGGTGTGCTGACCGTTGGCGTCGTGACCAAGCCCTTCCAGTTTGAGGGTGCCAAGCGCATGCGTCAGGCCGAAGACGGTGTTGAGACGCTGCAAAAGGTCGTCGACACGCTGATTATCATTCCCAACCAGAACCTTTTCCGTCTGGCCAACGAAAAGACCACCTTCACCGAAGCCTTCTCGCTCGCCGATGACGTGCTGTACCAAGGTGTGAAGGGCGTGACCGACCTGATGGTCCGTCCGGGCCTGATCAACCTCGACTTTGCCGACGTTCGCGCCGTGATGGACGAAATGGGTAAGGCGATGATGGGCACAGGCGAGGCCGAGGGCGAAGATCGCGCCATCCAGGCCGCCGAAAAGGCCATCGCCAACCCGCTGCTGGACGAAATCAGCCTGCGTGGTGCCAAGGGCGTTCTCATCAACATCACTGGTGGCCACGACCTTACCCTCTTCGAACTCGACGAAGCGGCGAACCGTATTCGCGAAGAAGTGGACCCCGAGGCGAACATCATCGTCGGCTCCACGCTGGACGAGAGCCTTGGTGGCCTGATGCGCGTCAGCGTTGTTGCCACCGGTATCGACGCCACCGATGTGAACACTGAAATGCCGGTCCCGCGCCGCTCCATGAGCCAGCCGCTGCGTCAGAACGTATCGGTTGACGATGTGGCGCAGGTTTCTGCCGCGCAGGCACCCGTTGCAGCACCTATCGCCGCAGAAACAACACAGGAAGTAGAGCAGGCCGCCCTGTTCCAAGACCTTCAGCCGACACAGCGCGACCAAGACCGCTATGAAGAAGAGAACGTCGTCGAAGATGACGATGGTCTGCCCGCACCAGCGTATCAGCCAGAGGTCGCCGCATTTGAGCCTCGTCAAGAAGAAGCGATTGAGGCCGAGCCCGAAGCATTCGTCGCGCCCCGCGCGCCGACGCCCGGCACGCCATCCCCCGAGGCACTGGCCCGGCTGCGCGCCGCTGCGCAAAAAGCAGCGCCCGAACAGCACCGTCAGGCTCAGCAGCAGCAGGGTGAGCAGGGCGACAAAGGTCGCTTTGGAATCAACTCTCTGATCAACCGGATGACCGGCCACGCCGAAGGCGAAGCGCAGCCGCGCCCTGCACGTCAGCAGCCTCCGGTGCAGACTCGTGCCTCTGCTGCGGCGCCGCAGCCGCAAGAAAGCAATGATCCCGATCAAGAACGCATCGAAATTCCCGCGTTCCTGCGCCGTCAGGCCAACTGATCCGATCACGATAGATGAAGAGAGGGTCGCCTTGGGGCGGCCCTTTTTCCTTTTAGATCAGTCTTTTGCAAACAGCTCGGCACGCTAGCGCCCAAATGTTGCAGTCATGTTTCAGACCGTTGCAAAGATTGAGTTGAGCAAAATGAACCAGCGCCTTAATCCAGAGTTCAACACACAAGAAGATGTTCGAAGCGTGAGGATTACCCGGTGCAGACAACAATTAAATCAGCAGTAAGCTTTTCTGGCACAGGCCTGCACTCTGGTCTGCCTGCGACTGTAACACTGCGTCCGGCCTCTGCCCATCATGGTATCTGGTTCTCGCGCAGCGATGTCGCTGTTGGTGACCGTTTGATCCCCGCCCGTTGGGACGCGGTGAACCGTTCGCCCCTCTGCACCAAGCTGGAAAACCGCACCGGCCTGTCGATCTCTACAGTAGAGCATCTGATGGCCGCTGTTTCGGGCTGTGGCATCCATAACCTGCTGATCGAAATCGACGGCCCCGAAGTGCCGATCCTTGATGGGTCTTCCGTGCCTTTCGTGCGGGGCATCATGCAGCGGGGCTTGCGTCAGCTTGCCGCGCCTGTGATGGCGTTTGAAGTGCTTAAGACCGTAACCGTGCAGGATGGTGATGCGACCGCGAGTATTTCGCCAGCGGATACGCTGCGGATCGACTTTGAGATCGATTTCGCCGATGCCGCCATTGGCCATCAGCGCAAATCGCTGACCATGAACAACGGCTCATTTGCACGCGAACTTTGTGACAGCCGCACCTTCTGCCGTCAGGCGGACGTCGAAGCGATGCAGGCCAATGGGCTGGCACTTGGCGGCGAAGCCGGTGAAAACGCGGTGGTTTTCGATGGCGATGCGGTTGTCAGCCCCGGTGGTCTGCGCCACGCGGATGAGCCTGTGCGTCACAAAATGCTCGACGCGCTTGGTGATTTGGCACTGGCCGGTGCACCGCTGTTGGGTCATTACGAAGGCAAGCGGGCAGGCCATTCTCTGACCAACACATTGCTGCGCGCGCTTTTCGCGACACCAGACGCCGTGCGTTTGATCACCTGTGATGCGGCTCAGGCGGCACGGCTTCCGGGCTTTGGGCTGGTCTGGGATGAAATCCCGCAGGTTGCTTGATCTAGGGGCGGGTTCACGCGCAGGTTAAGTGATGCCAAACCTCAGGTCGCCCGCACGCCGAAGTGCCATTGAACGCTCCGCCAATGCCTTGTATTCACTAAACTGAAGTGACAAGCCTGCCCCGGTAACACGCCGTTGCGTGACCGCCGATGGGTGGGGGTGGAATGGGCGTTTTGCAACGCAGATTATTGTGCTAGTCACATGCGCAAGAGGGTCAATGACCATGGGTTGGACGATGCAAGGGGTGCGGGCATGACGGTAGCAGGATCGCGCAAGCGGACGATCAGTGCGGTGCTTCTGGTCGCAACATTGGCGGCCTGCGGCGGTGGCGACGGACGATCAGACGGGAGTTTCCTCAACCCAAAGGAAATCCCGCTCGAAACCTACTCGGCCGAGCAGATTTTTGAGCGCGGCGAATATGAGATCACCAACAACAATCCCGGTGAAGCGGCGTTTTATTTCGCTGAGATCGAGCGCCTCTACCCCTATTCCGAATGGGCCAAACGCGCGCTGATCATGCAGGCTTTTGCCTACCACAAGGATCAGGATTACCCCAACAGCCGCTCGGCTGCGCAGCGGTTCATCGATTTCTATCCCGCCGAAGATGATGCCGCCTATGCGCAGTATCTCTTGGCGCTCAGCTATTATGATCAGATCGACGAAGTGGGCCGCGATCAGGGGCTGACTTTCCAAGCGCTGCAATCGCTGCGCGCTGTGATCGAAGATTATCCTGATAGCGAATATGCCCGTTCCGCGATCCTGAAATTTGACCTCGCCTTTGACCATTTGGCAGGCAAAGAAATGGAGATCGGCCGCTACTATCTGCGCCGCGATCACTATACTGCTGCGATCAACCGGTTCCGCGTGGTAGTAGAGGATTTCCAGACAACGACCCACACAGCCGAAGCGCTGCACCGTCTGGTGGAATCCTATCTCTCGCTGGGTCTGGACCAAGAGGCACAGACAGCGGCAGCGGTTCTGGGGCACAACTACCGTGGCTCGGAATGGTACGAAGACAGCTATAAACTGCTGACGGGCCGGGGCCTTGCGCCGACCTTCTACAAAGACAATTGGCTGGGTGCCGCCTATCGTCAGACCATCAAAGGCGAGTGGCTATAAAGGGGGTGGGGCAAACCCACCCGACGGTTATTTCCGATGCTGCGCGGACTTGATATTTCGGACATGCTGATCATCGACCGGCTGGAGCTTGGCTTCCAACCGGGGCTGAATGTGTTGACGGGTGAAACCGGCGCGGGCAAGTCTATCTTGTTGGATTCCCTTGGTTTTGTTCTCGGCTGGCGGGGCCGTGCCGATCTGGTACGGCAAGGGGCCGAGCAGGGCGAGGTAACGGCGTGGTTTGATCTGCCGCCAGCCCATCCAGCCCATGCGCTGCTCGAAGAAGCCGGGTTGCCGGGCGGGGACGAATTGATTCTGCGCCGCATTAATACCTCTGACGGGCGCAAGACGGCTTGGGTAAATGACCGGCGCTGCTCGGGCGAGGTGCTGCGGCGACTTTCTGAGACATTGGTGGAATTGCATGGCCAGCACGATGACCGTGGCCTGCTCAACCCGCGCGGCCACCGTGCGATCCTTGATGATTATGCCGGAAATGCCCACGCAATCGCTGGGGTACGGGAGGCTTGGACCGCCCTCGGCGCAGCCCGTAAGGCCGCCGCCGCCGCAGCCGCCGAACGTGACGCCATCGCCGCCGAAGAGGAATTTCTACGCCACGCGGTAGCCGAACTCGACAAACTCGCCCCCGAAGAGGGAGAAGAAGCCACGCTCGACACCCGCCGCCGCCAAATGCAAGGTGCCGAAAAGATCCGCCGCGATGTGGTGAACGCCTATGAGTTAATGGGCCAGGGCGGCGCTGAAACGGCGATGGGCGATGCGCTGCGCTGGCTCGACGGTGTGGCCGACAAGGCCGAAGGCGCGTTAGAAGGCCCACTTGCCGCGCTGAACCGCGCCATGGTGGAATTGGATGAGGCGATGTCCGGCGTGGCCGATGCGATCGACGGCATGTCATTCGACCCCTACGAATTGGAAGCCTGCGAAGAGCGGCTTTTCGCAATCCGGGGACTGGCGCGGAAACATGACGTGCAACCCGATGAATTGGCTGGGTTCGCCGACACACTGCGTACCAAACTCAACGCGCTTGACGCAGGCGAGGCCGCGCAGGCCGAATTGGAAAAGGCCGTGCACAATGCTCAGGCGCTGTATGACGAACGCGCCGCTGCCTTGACCGAAAAGCGGCGCAAGTCTGCGGCCAAGCTCGACAAAGCCGTGGCGGCCGAACTAGCGCCGCTCAAAATGGAACGCGCCGTTTTTGAAACACAGGTCACCCAAGACGCTCCGGGCCCCGAAGGCCGCGATGCGGTGTCGTTCACCGTGGCAACCAACCCCGGCGCGCCTGCTGGGCCATTGGGCAAGATCGCATCGGGCGGGGAGCTCAGCCGGTTTCTTTTGGCGCTTAAGGTCTGTCTGACGCAAAGCCAAGCAGGCCTAACATTGATTTTCGATGAGATTGACCGTGGGGTGGGGGGCGCCACCGCAGACGCCGTAGGCCGCCGTCTGAAGGCGTTGGCTGCTGAGGGGCAGGTGCTGGTCGTCACCCACTCGCCTCAGGTCGCGGCATTGGGCGCGCATCACTGGCGCGTGGCCAAATCGGTTGCCAAGGGCATGACCACCTCAACGGTCACGGCACTCGCCCCCGAAGAACGGGTGGACGAAGTCGCGCGGATGCTCGCGGGCGATACGATCACCGATGCCGCCCGCGCGGCAGCGCAGGCATTGCTTAACGGGCAACAGGGCGCGACGACTTCTTAAATGGCGGTTTTACCCAAGGTCAGCTTGCCCTAGACAGAAAGGGTCCAACTGGTCCAAGTCCCATGCCTCCGCAAGATAACGCATTCTTTTCCCAACAACTGCATCAGGCGCTCGGCGGCTGCAAACAGGGCTGGACGGTGCTGCGCACCCGGGGGCCGGGCAAGATCACCTTTTGGTTCATCGCGTTGTTGGTGGGCATTGCGGCGGGCTTCGCGGCCTTGTTCTTTCGCAAAGGGATCAACTGGTTACAGGCCACGCTTTACGGTACGGACGACGTGCAATTCTTGCACAGCTTTCTCGCCGGGTTGCCGTGGTATTGGGTGGTGCTGATCCCGACGTTGGGCGGGCTGCTTGTTGGGTTGATCCTGCACCGCTTTACCCGCGACGGGCGTGCCCGCAGCGTCGGCGATGTGATCCTCGGGGCCGCCTTGCATGACGGTCGGGTCGAAACACGAGCCGGGGTGGCCTCGGCACTGGCCTCGCTCATCACCCTCTCGACGGGCGGCTCATCAGGCCGCGAAGGGCCGGTGGTGCATCTGGCCGCTGTAATCTCGACCAAGGTCAGCCGCTTTATCAAGGCCGATGGAATCACCGGTCGTGATCTGTTGGGCTGCGCGGTGGCGGCGGCGGTTTCCGCGAGCTTCAACGCCCCCATCGCCGGGGCGCTTTTTGCGCTTGAAGTCGTGCTGCGGCACTTCGCAGTCCATGCCTTCGCGCCCATCGTGATCGCTTCGGCGGCAGGCACGGTAATCAACCGGCTAGAGTTCGGCGGGCTGACCGAGTTCGTCTTGCCCAGCCTTGGGGATGTGCAATTCTACGTCGAACTGCCTGCTTTCCTGCTGCTGGGGCTGACCTGCGGCTTGGTCTCTGTCGTGCTCATGCGCTCGATCTTTTGGGCCGAAGATTTCGGCAACTATCTACAGGCCCGCACCGGTCTGGCGCGTTGGCTACGCCCAGCGGTGGCGGGCGCGATTCTTGGGATTATTGCGCTTTGGTTCCCGCATATTATCGGCGTCGGTTATGAGACGACGTCCCGTGCACTGGTGGGCGAATTGGTCCTGCATGAGGTGATTATCTTTGCTGTGCTCAAGGTCGCTGCCGTGGCGATCACGTTGGGCGGGCGCATGGGGGGCGGCGTCTTTTCGCCCTCGCTGATGGTGGGCGCGCTCACCGGGCTGGCCTTTGGCTTGATCGCGACTGGCGTGTTCCCCGAGATCTCCGGCTCTTCCTCGCTTTACGCGCTGGCGGGCATGGGGGCCGTTGCCGCCGCCGTGCTTGGCGCACCGATATCGACGACGCTCATCGTCTTTGAAATGACCGGAGACTGGCAGACCGGCCTCGCCGTGATGGTCGCCGTCAGCATGTCGACCGCACTGGCGTCAAAGCTGGTGGATCGCTCGTTTTTCCTTACCCAGATGGAACGTCGCGGCATCCATCTGGCGGCGGGGCCACAGGCCTATCTGCTGTCGATGTTTATGGTGGGTCGGATCATGCGCCGCCCGGATGACGAGGGCGCCGCCTCAGAAGACGCCTGTTGGGATTTGATCGACAAGGGTACCTATATCGACGGCAGCGCCACGCTTGAGGCCGCTCTGCCGCTGTTCGACCAGACGCATTCCAACTTCATCCCGGTGGTTACCCTCAGCGCCGATGCGCCGCCCGAACTGCTGGGCGCTTTGTTCCACGTCGATGCGCTGAAGGCCTATAACCGCGCCCTCGCCGCCACCGCGGCAGAGGAGCATTCCTGAGCCGCGCTCAGATACGTTCGATGGCGATTTCTTCCATTGGGGTGAAAGCCAGATAGCCCTTGATCGCCGCCACATCCTCTTTGGGGTCTTCGTAAGACCAGACGGCATCTTCCAAGGTGCGGCTTTTAGTCACGACCGAAAAATAGCTGGCTTCGCCCTTATGGGGGCAATGGGTGGTCTTATCTGTACCATCAAGGAAGGCCATTGCGATATCACCACGCGGGAAATAGATCACCGGGGGATAGTCCCCCTCGCGCAGTTCCAGCGCGCCTGTGCTCTCACCCAGCACTGCCCCGCCAGCGCGGACAACCCATGTGCCTTGGGCCGGAGTGATCGTAATATGGTCGGACATGCCGTACCCCCCTTTTTACTGAAATCGGACGCTCATAGCGGCGCCGTTGCCGCATCCAACCACAGTTTTGTAACAGGTGATACCCGCGGCCCGATCTTTTCCGCAACGTCGCGGTGATAGGCGTTCAACCAATCGCGTGCTTCGGGGCTCAGCGCCTTGATATCGATTAAGCGCCGATCAATCGGCACAAGCGTCAACGTGCGCCAATCCAGCATTTTGCGATGCGCGTCACCGCCGGGCAGGGCGGGCGCCTCCTGGACCACCAGCAGGTTCTCGATGCGAATGCCAAACGCCCCTTCGCGGTAATAGCCCGGCTCGTTGCTCAGGATCATACCCGGTTGCAACGGAACATGGCTCATCCGGCTCAGCCGCTGCGGCCCCTCATGCACCGACAGGTAAGCGCCAACGCCATGCCCCAAACCATGATCAAAATCCTGCCCCGCCATCCAAAGCGGCAAACGCCCGAGCATTTCAATATCCCGCCCGGCCAGCCCGCGCGGCCACCGCAGACGGCTCATGGCGATCATACCCGTTAGCACCCGGGTAAAGGCGCTACGTGCCTCAGCATCGGGCGTGCCGATGGCGATGGTGCGGGTGATATCTGTGGTCCCGTCAAGGTACTGGCCGCCACTATCAAGCACCAACAGATGCCCGTTTTGCAGCACACTGTCGGTCTCTTCGTTCACCCGGTAATGGATGATCGCCCCGTTTGGCCCGGTGCCAGAGATCGTCTCAAAACTGATATCGCGTAGGGAAGGATCTCGGCGGCGCAGCTCTTCCAACTGGCGCACCACCTCGGTCTCCGTGACGGTTCCCGGTTCTTGCGCATCCAGCCACGCCAGCAACTCCACCACTGCTGCCCCGTCACGCAGATGCGCCTCAGCGGCTCCGGTAATCTCGGCCTCATTTTTGCAGGCCTTGGGCAAAGCGCATGGGTCTTCTCCTGCCTCAGCACGGGCCCCCAGCAGATCGGCAAACAACACCGGAGCCGACTGTCGATCAAGCCGCACCGGGCCCTCCAGCTCGCGCAGATAGTCGGGCAAATCAGCGGGATCACGCTGCCTTACGTGCGGCCCCAGATGATCCGTTAAGACGGTCAGTTTTTCTGCCGCCATAAACAGATCGACGCGCGCATCGTCATGCAGCACAGCAAACCCATGTGCCACCGGATTGCGCGGAATGTCCTGCCCGCGAATGTTAAGCAACCAGTTGTGGCTGTCGGGCAGCGTGATCAGTGCCGCTTTCAGCCCCGCTTCACGCAATTGCACCGCCAAGCGCTGACGCTTAGCCTCATGGCTCTCTCCGGCAAACTCCATAGGATGCGCCGCCGCTAATGTCATCGGCGCGTCGGGCTGATCGTCCCAAATGCGATCCACCATATTGTCCACGCGCCGCATCTCAATACCCGAGCCCGCCAGCGTCTCTTCCAGCCCAGCGATTTGGGCGGGCGTATGCAGCCACGGATCAAAACCAACGACACCGCCCTCAGGCAATTGGCCCTTCAACCAATCGGCCAAAGACACCTCGGGCCATGCCACGGGCGTAAAGACATCCGCCACCTGCGCCTTGACCTGCGTGCGATAGCGCCCGTCGATAAAGACCCCTGCAACACCCTGCAGTGCTGCACAAAACCCGGCAGAGCCCGTAAACCCCGTCAGCCACGCCAAACGGTCATCACGCGGGGCGACATATTCCCCCTGATGCGCATCGGCGCGCGGGACCAAGAACCCGTCCAAGCCTGCCCGGACCAATTCTGCGCGCAGCGCCGCCAGCCGCGGCGGCCCCTGTTCCGGACGCGCGGTGACCTCGAAACTCTGGAACACACGCCCCTCCTTCATCCTTTTTCAAATACCGTCCGACGGCTCAGCCCACGCGACGCATGCCCATGACACGCGCCCGTTTCCGCGGATCACTGTCAAAAAGCGCGGCAAGCTGCTCGGTCATCGCTCCGGCAAGCTGATCCACATCCGTAATCGTCACCGCGCGGTCGTAATATCGCGTTACATCATGGCCGATGCCAATCGCCAGCAGTTCCACCGCGCGGCGTTTTTCGACCATCGCGATCACGTCCCGCAGGTGCTTTTCCAGATAGTTGGCCGGGTTCACCGACAGCGTGCTGTCATCCACCGGCGCACCGTCTGAAATCACCATCAGGATCTTGCGCGCCTCATGCCGTGCCAACATGCGACGGTGCGCCCATTCCAGCGCCTCGCCGTCGATATTCTCTTTCAGCAGACCCTCTTTCATCATCAGACCAAGGTGGTCTCGGGTCCGCCGCCAAGGGGCGTCAGCGGATTTATAGATAATATGCCGCAGATCGTTCAGCCGTCCGGGTTGCGCAGGCCGCCCGTCGTTCAACCACGCCTCCCGCGCCTGACCACCCTTCCACGCACGGGTGGTGAAGCCGAGGATCTCGACCTTCACATTGCAGCGCTCCAAGGTCCGCGCCAACACATCCGCACAGATCGCAGCGATGGAGATGGGCCGCCCGCGCATAGAGCCGGAATTGTCCAGCAGCAGCGTCACCACGGTGTCGCGGAACTCCGTATCCTTCTCTACCTTAAAGCTGAGCGGCGTGGTGGGGTTGGCCACCACCCGCGCCAGACGGCCCGCATCCAGCGTGCCTTCTTCGAGGTCAAACTCCCAAGAGCGGTTTTGCTGCGCCTGCAACCGGCGTTGCAGCTTGTTGGCCAGCCGGCCAACGGCACCTTTGAGCGGCTCCAACTGCTGATCCAGATAGGCGCGCAGGCGTTCCAATTCGATGGGTTCGGCCAATTCCTCGGCCCCGATCACCTCGTCATGCTCGCCCAGATAGACGCGGTATTCCGGGTCGGCGTCTGAGACGGGCGGTGGGGGCGGCGGGTCCATGGGCGCGTCGCCCTCGGGCATATCGGCCTCGTCGCCCAATTCCTGATCGGCCTCATCATCCATCGAGACCTGCGCCTGACTTTCATCCTGCTGCTGCTCTTGGCTGTTCTCGGGCGTGCCTTCAGCCTCTTCCTCGTCCTGATCGTCTTGACCGGTGCTGTCGGGGTCTTGCTCCTCCTCTGCACCTTCCTCGGCTTGATCCTCTTGCTCATCGTCTTGGCTGTCCGGGTCGTCGCCCAATTGGTCGCCATAGCCAAGATCGGAAATCATTTTACGTGCCAGCCGTGCAAAATCGGCCTGATCGGCGAGGCTGCCGTCGAGCCCCTCCAAGGTGCCTCCGGCCTGATCCTCAATAAAGCCGCGCCAAAGCTCCATGGCATTCTCGGCCCCGGGGGGCAGCGGTCGCCCGGTGGCGAGATGGCGCACCATATAGCCCGCGGCGACCGAAAGCGGCACGTCGCTGGCCTGTTTGGCCTGATCGTAGCCCTTGCGCAGCGCGTCATGTTTGATCTTTACGTCGATATTGCCCGCCGTGCCGGGCATGTCGCGCGCGCCCATTGCCTCGCAACGGGCGGTTTCCATGGCCTCATATAGCTCGCGTGCCATGTCGCCTTGGGGCGCATAACGGGCATGGGTTGCGTCATCATGATAGCGGCGGTTCAGCGCCAGCGCATCGGCGGTGCCGCGGGCCAGCAAAACCTCTTCGCGGGTCATCCGGCGGCTGACCTGTGGCAGGCGCATCGCGTCACCGGAAAGCCCTGACGGATCAACGGAATAGCTGACGTTCAGCTCGGCGTCATCGGCCATGACCTTGGTCGCCTCAGCGAGGGCCTTTTTGAACGCGTCAGCGGGGTTGTCGGATTTCTTCATGAGCCCATGCCTCTGTCAGCTATGGCATGAGGTTTGGCAGGTTTTCGCAGGAGGGTCAAAGGGGCAGGACGCCCTGTCCATGCGCCAATTCCCGCCCATGGTTCACGCTAGGCGGGAACCCCCATGCCTGTTTGGGCATTTCCCAATCACATCGACGCAATGATGCCTCTCTGAGATCGGGCACCGCCGCGTCTTGTTTATTAGGAGGAAGAACAATGACCAATCTTATGCAACATGCCAGCCGCCTCGCGCTGGTCACCGTTTTAAGTGCGACCCCGCTGGCCCTTGCCGCGCAGGACACGGCGACCGAGCCGATGACAGAGCCCGCGCAAGAAGAGAGCACCGAGCAAGCGCCGATGACTGATACCGATGCTGCAAGCGATACGGCAACGGATGACACAGCCGCAGAAGAGATGAACGATACGGCAGAGGCACCGGCGACTGATATGGCCCCAGAAGGCGATACCGAAGCCGCTGAAGGCTCTGACGCGACATCGATGACTGATACCGCAGAAACGCCGATGGCTGACGACACCGCGCCCGACGCGATGGCCGAAGCCCCCGCCGATGCAGCCCCTGCCGAAGAGCCGGTGAAGCCTGTCGAAGGCCAGATCACCATGCAGAGTGAAAACACTATCCTTGCCGATGATCTGATCGGAAGCAGTGTATACTCTGACGCGGGCGAGTCGATTGGTGATGTTGACGACCTGATCGTCAATCTTGATGGCACCGTCGAAGGTGTCGTGATCGGTGTCGGCGGATTCCTCGGCATGGGCGAGAAATGGGTCGCGGTTGAGATGGACAGCCTGTCCACCATGACTGACGAATCCGGCACTTTGCGTCTTGTGTCCTCGGCCACGAAGGCTGATCTGGAAGCCGCCGAAGCCTTCGTGACAGCTCAGGATATGGAGGCCGCAAGCCAAGCGACTGAAGATCCCGCAGTGGTCCCAGAAGCTGGCACCGCCGAGCCGGTGAATTAAGCCAAGACTGCAGTATAGATATGCAAAGGGGCGCTGAAATCAGCGCCCCTATTTATGTGGTAATGTAAGGTTACCTTAGCCCAAGCTAAGGCTCGCCGCGCTTTCTGGCAGTTCTTCGTCAAACAGACGCTGGTAGAATTCCGCGACGGTTTGGCGCTCCAACTCATCACATTTGTTGAGGAAGGACAGGCGGAAGGCATAGCCGACGTTGCGGAAGATTTCCGCGTTCTGCGCCCATGCGATGACAGTACGCGGGCTCATTACCGTCGACAGTTCACCATTCATAAAGGCGGTCCGGGTCAGGTCGGCCACGGTGACCATCTGCTTGAGGGTCTTGCGGCCCTTTTCGGTGTTGTAATGCGGGTTCTTGGCCAGCACGATCGCGGTTTCAGCGTCGATGCTGAGGTAGTTCAACGTGGCGACAAGGCTCCAACGGTCCATCTGCGCTTGGTTGATCTGTTGGGTGCCGTGGTAAAGGCCGGTGGTGTCGCCCAAGCCAACGGTGTTTGCCGTGGCGAAAAGACGGAAATAGGGGTGCGGGGTGATGATCTCGTTCTGATCCATCAGCGTGAGCTTGCCATCATGCTCCAGCACGCGCTGGATCACGAACATCACATCGGCGCGGCCCGCGTCATATTCATCAAAAACGATGGCGGTCGGGTTGCGCAGCGCCCAAGGCAGAATGCCTTCGTGGAATTCGGTGACCTGCTTGCCGTCGCGCAGTTTGATCGCGTCTTTGCCGATCAGGTCGATCCGGCTGATGTGGCTGTCGAGGTTGACGCGCACGGTGGGCCAGTTCAGCAGGGCCGCGACCTGTTCAATATGGGTCGATTTGCCGGTGCCGTGGTAGCCTTGGATCATGACGCGTCGGTTGTGGGTGAAACCCGCAAGGATCGCCAGCGTGGTGTCAGGGTCAAACTTATAGGTGCTGTCGATGTCCGGCACGCGGCTGGTGCGCTGCGGGAACCCTTTGACGACCATATCGGTGTCGATGCCAAAGACATCGCGCACCGAGAGTTCTTCGGTGGGTTTCATGTCGTGTTCCAGTGCACCGTCGGCCATCGCTCGTCATCCTTTTCCTTAGGCGCGCGGTCGGGGCCGCGCGCGTATCTGGTGCAACATATCGTGCATATCCGCAAGGGGAAGGGGGCAACTGGCATTATCCGCAACCGACCGCTGGTCCAGTCGCTGGATCAGTCCTTGAAGTTGCGGCTACCTTTGATCTGGTCCCATGCCCAGACGACCAGTTGCAACTGCTCTTCCTGACTGCGGTCGCCGCCATTCATATCGGGGTGCAGCACTTTGATCAGCGCTTTGTAGGCTTTGCGCACCTCGGGTTTGGTCCAAGTGTCCTTGGCTTCGAGAATCTCAATCGCGCGGCGCTCGGTCGGGGGCAGGCGGCGGCCCGCTTGCTGGCCCTTGCCGGGGTTCTGGGTCGCGTTCTTGCCCAAAACCTGATGCGGGTCTTCGATGCCAAGGCGTGCCCATGCGCGCTGCTCTGGATCACCCAGCGGTTTGGTGGCGCGTTCCCAGACCTTGTCCTTGGACATTTGCGCGTTCAACTCAGCCTCGGTGGTGCCGTCGAAAAAGCTCCACTTCGCGTTGTATTCGCGGACGTGTTGCTGGCAGAACCAGAAGTAATCATCGAGCACATCGGGGGCCTTGGGCGCGCGGAACTTGCCCGGCTCATCGCAGCCTTCATGGTCGCAGATGCGCGTCGATGTCTCTGACGCACCGGACATGCCGCGACGGCCGCGGGGGTTTTTCTTTTTGGAGGACGACACGGACATGTCGAATCCGAAGGGATCAGCTTTTGGCATGTGGATAGACCTTTCCGACTCAGGCCGGTCACCATATACCCTGCGTCGCAGGATTGAAGGGGGCCGAGGTAAAAAACATGTCGACAACACAAGAGATTTCAGACCGGCTGGAAGCCGCATTTGCGCCGCGAGAATTGGATGTGGTGGATGACAGCGAAAGCCATCGCGGTCATGCCGGGTTTCAAGAGGGGGGCGAAAGCCACTTTAACGTGCGCATCCGCTCAGAGCGTTTCAAGGGTCAGAACCGGCTGGCGCGGCACCGTGCGGTGCACAGTGCCTTGGGGCCGGATCTGATGGGGCGCATTCATGCGCTGGCGCTGGATCTGGACGAATAAGGCCCGGGTTTAGGGCTTTGATTTGTCCTCATCTTCGTCGGTTTTCCCCGGCGAAGATGCTTCCGACCCTTCCTTTGCCGGGGTGTCGGAAAGAAAGGCAGGAGGTGTCGCCACTTCGGCGGGCTCCTCTTTCACGGGTGCGCCATCCTCAGGCGTGATGGAGGCGGGCGCATCGGCCTGAAGCGCCGTGTCGTCGCCTTCAATCGTGGCGGCCAATGCAGGTGTTGCAGCAACGGCGGGGGACGGCAGCAGATCGGTGTCATCCGGCTGGCTGGCCGCGTTTGCCAAGCGGCGGAACACCAGCACATTGCGCCATTCTGTCGTCGTTGAGGTCAGGCCAGACCGTTCTTGCGAGGGCAAAGTCTCAGCTCGTTGGTACTCCCAGCCCTCGGCGGCCTGTTCGTTCAGACACTCTTCCAACGTCTTGGCGAAGCGCGCTTCGGGGGCTTTCAGACCTTTGGCTTTCTGCCCTTTGGTGGGGGCGGGAAGGATCTTGTATTCGTAGCGCATAGGGGCCTCGGCTGGGTTGGCGACATGAGCCGCGTCAGGTGAGTTTCAGACGGATTTGCGGCGGATGCCGATGCGGCGACCGGCCTGCGCCGGTGTGGGCAATTTGGCATGGCTGCGGCGCATCGCGTCAAGATGGGTCAAGATATGGTCCGGCATGGGGGCCGCACGCGGGCCGGACTGGTCCACATGCAGCGTCAGCCCCTCGGCGGTGGCAGCGAGCCAGCCGTCGACGTGCCAAAGCTCTTGAAAACTGTGAAACCGCTTCTCGTCATGGTCGAGCAGTTGGAGGGTGGTGTAGACGCGGTCACCTTCGTGCAATTCACGTAAGTAACAAACGTGGAATTCGGCCACATAAGTGGTGCAGCCCGTGCGCTGGTATTCTGGCCCCAGACCGATTTCGGCATAGGCTTGGTCAACGCCCTGATCGAACAGGACGTTGTAATAGGCCATGTTCAAATGGCCATTAAAATCAATCCATTCGGGGAGAACCGTCATCTCGCTCGAACGGAAGGGGGCCGCGGTCTCGCTCATTGCTGGGCGAGCTTGCGCGACACGATTTCGTTGACCGCCTTGGGGTTGGCCTTGCCGCCTGTGGCTTTCATTACCTGACCGACGAACCAACCCGCGAGTTTTGGGTTCTGCTGCGCCTTGGCGACCTGATCGGGATTGGCGGCGATGATTTCATCCACTGCGGTCTCGATCGCGCCCGTGTCGGTTACCTGCTTAAGGCCTTCGGTCTCGACAATCTCAGCCGGGTCGCGGCCAGTTGTATAGGTGATTTCAAAGACTTCCTTGGCGATCTTGCCGGAAATTGCATCAGAGGCGATCAGATCGACAATCGCGCCTAACTGCGCCGGGGTGACCGGGCTGTCGGTGATGCTCTTGTCGTCTTTCTTCAGCCGCCCAAAGAGTTCGTTGATGACCCAGTTCGCGGCCATCTTGCCATCACGGCCCTGCGCCACGGCCTCAAAATAGCCCGCGCTGTCGAGGTCAGCCGTCAGCACGGAAGCGTCATAGTCGCTCAGCCCGAAGTCACCGATAAACCGCGCTTTTTTCTGGTCCGGCAGTTCCGGCAGGTTGGCGGCGATCTCATCCACCCAGGCCTGCTCGATCTCCAGCGGCAGCAGATCGGGGTCGGGGAAGTAGCGGTAGTCATGCGCTTCTTCTTTGGAGCGCATGGAGCGGGTTTCTTGCTTGTCTGGGTCGAACAGACGCGTTTCCTGCACCACTTCGCCACCGGCTTCGACAATCGCGATCTGGCGTTTGGCTTCGACTTCGATGGCTTGCTGGATAAAGCGCATGGAGTTCATGTTCTTGATCTCGCAGCGGGTGCCCAGATGGCTGAAATCCTGCGTTTCCTGATACTTCTCGTACTGGCCCACGCGGCAGATCGACACGTTCACATCTGCACGCATCGCGCCCGACTGCATGTCGCCGTTGCAGGTGCCCAGATAGCGCAGGATCTGACGCAGTTTGCTTAGGTAGGCGGCGGCCTCTTCAGGCCCGCGGATGTCGGGGCGCGAGACGATCTCCATCAGGCAGACGCCGGTGCGGTTCAGGTCCACGAAGGACATGTTCGGGTCCATGTCGTGGATCGACTTGCCCGCGTCCTGTTCCATATGGATGCGCTCGATCCGCACGAGCCGCGCGGTGCCGTCGCCCAGTTCCACCAGTACTTCGCCTTCGCCGACGATGGGTTCATAAAGCTGGCTGATCTGGTAGCCCTGCGGCAGGTCGGGGTAAAAGTAGTTCTTGCGGTCGAAAGCGGACTTCAGGTTGATCTCTGCCTTGAGACCCAGCCCGGTGCGAACCGCCTGTTCGACGCAGTATTCATTGATCACCGGCAACATGCCGGGCATCGCGGCATCGACGAAGGCGACATTGCTGTTCGGCTCGGCGCCGAATTGGGTCGACGCGCCCGAGAACAGCTTGGCGTTTGACGCGACCTGCGCGTGCACCTCCATCCCGATGACCAGTTCCCAGTCATGTTTGGCACCGGCAATCACGCGCGGTTTCGGGGTGTCGTAACTCAGATCAAGCATCGCGGCCGCCTTCGGTCAATTGGAACTTGGCCGGTCATACTGGAGCGCACCACGCGCTTCAAGAGGCAGGCTTAGCCCGGCAGGGCAATCTGGCGGCGACCTTCGGTGAAAATGACCCTTTTGCCTGCCTCAATCTCGCGCTGAAACAGGCCGGTAATGATGCGCATTGCCTCTTCACGGCCCGATGCGGCAAAGCGGCTGGGGGAGCGGACGCGGAGATTGTTGTCAAAGCCGCGTGCAGCATGTGCCCAGAGCAGCGGGTGCAGTTCCGTCATATGGTCCCGTACGATCCAGCGCGCGCAATCGGCGATCTCTGCGCGTACTTCACCGGCGGCATCCTCTGATGGGGCGGCTTGGCCAATGGCGCTGGCACAATAGGACGCCAGTAGATTGGCGGTGTGTGGGTCGGGTCGACGTTCAAGGATGTCGCGCAAGCCTTCGATAAAGAACGGCAGATCAAGGTTGGCACAGGCCCGCGCATCGCAGCTGATCGCGTCGAATTGCACCCAGGTATAGCCGCCCGCGCCCCATGTTTCTTCGGTCCGCGCAGCGGTGCGGCGGGCCTCGAGTTCCAATTGGTCATATGAGCCATGCCACCGCGGCAGGAGGTGGTTGCCCATGGCCCGCATAGGGCGCGGGTTTTCCGGGTTCAAGTCAATGAGCCGTTCATAGCGGTCAGCAACCATGCGGGCGTCAGCGCCTGATCCCCCAAGCAAGGCACAGCGCGTCGCCGCGAGCAGGGGCGAGCCCGCCGTGTCCTTTTCGAATGGCACGAGGATTTCCTCAGCGCGGTCAAAATGTGCCTCAAAGGCTGTGCGATTGCGGGCGGGCACATCGCCGTCCCACCCCGTGCCGCGCCATGCCCAGCCGATGTCCATATGCGCTTGGGCCACAATTGCGGCGATCACGTGGCTTTTGGAATGGTCGGCCAGCACATGTTCCAAGGCCTCGATCCCGGCCATCAGCGGCGCATCACTAGCGGGTTTGCCATCGAACAGCGCGTGTTCGGCGGCAAGAATCACATCCGCCCGGGCGCCAAAGGCCATGAGTTCGGCCACCGGCATCCCGCCGGGTGTCATTTCGCGGTTTTCGTCGGCGTCATGCAAGAGAGCGGCCATTTCCTCCCAACGTTCCTGACGCACCAGCCACTGCGCGCGGTACTGATGACGGTCGCGGTGCATCTCTTCGGTGGTGGGGTCAGGGCAGGCGATCCGAAGCAAGGCACCGCGCGGCGCACGGCGGCGTAACAGCGGCATTTCCAGCGGCTCAACTTCGGAATTGCAGGGGACGGGTTTCGCAAAGAACCCCTGCAAAGCGGACGGGATCATATTAGAGAGTTTCTTCATCTGGGGCCGGTCCTGCCTGATATTTGTCGATGGTTAATGTGTGGCGGGGCAATGGGGCGGAACCGTGTCCGGCATGCGGAGCTTTCGGGAAATTTCTGCAGCGGGTTGGGGCAGGGCGGACGCAGCCGAAGGCGACAATCGCAAAGCCGGGCGGGGCGTTGTTTCCTGATCAGAGGAAATCTGCCGAGTTGAACAGCCCGCTGCGCTTGCCAAGCGTCCTTTGGGGCGGTCTTATGCGCGGCATGAGACCTGCCATGATTGCCCTGCTGCTCTGCGCGAGCCCTACGTCGCTTTTGGCCGAGCTTCCCAAACAGCCCGCCCCGGTGGTGGCGGTGGATGACGTGGTGCAGACCGCCGCGACATCGTTGTCCTTCCCCGACGCGGTGGAGGCTGAGGAAAAACCGACCGCGCTTGAGACCGCGCCCTTCACCACGTCCCTACGCCCACCCGCGCGTCCGGGGAATCTGCCGCGCACCCGTTGGCAGCATATGCGGGGCCATTCGCTTTGGACCCGTGCGGCGATCTCGGCGCTCAAGTCTCATGGCAAGCCCTTGGTGGATATGGTGCCTGCCGATGTGGCGGAATGGTGCCCGGCCTATCCGACGGCACCCGACAGCCAGCGGCGCGCCTTTTGGGTTGGGTTCATGTCGACGCTGGCGAAACATGAGAGCACCTATCGGTCTTGGGCAGTGGGCGGCGGTGGGCGCTGGTATGGGCTGTTGCAAATCCTGCCGGGCACGGCGCGGGGGTATAAGTGTAACGTGGGCAGCGGCGACGCGCTCAAGAATGGCGCCGCGAACCTCAGCTGTGCCGTGCGGATCATGGCGACGACCGTGCCGCGCGATGGGGTGATTGCCGGAAACGGCAGACGCGGTGTTGGCGCGGATTGGGGCCCGATGCGCAGCGCCTCCAAACGCGAGGATATGGCCCGCTGGCTGCGGCAGCAGTCCTATTGCAAGCCATTGAACGCGACACGGCCCCGCAGCCGTCCGTAAATTATTGGATCAAGGTGAAGTGGTGCCGCTCTGTGGCGACACCGCGCGCATGTAGCGCGGCTTCCAATGCGCGGTGCGGTGGGGTGGCCTCAAAAGGCAGTTTGATCTTGCGGCCCGTCTTTAGAATGACTGTGGCCCGGACCGACATATCAAGCCGCGTATCAAGCCGAACGCGGTCGATCTGCACCAGCGCGATTTTCGCGTCGCGCTTGCCGGTGACCCACGTCAGAGTGTCGTCGTCGATCGTCAAGCCGCTGACAGGATTGGTAAAAATCTCCCAAAGTGCGGGTAGGGTGAAAAGCGCCAATAGCCCCACAAGCCAGCCCGAAGCCTCAAGCCAGAGCCACCCCGCGCCGAGGGCCGCCCAGATCGCGGGTAGCACCAGCAATGCGGTTCGGCTGCGGGCATGGCGGCGGTAGGTATAGGCCGCCATGCCCTCTGTCTGGGGTGCCGCGTCAGGCACCGCGAATGCGGCTAAGCATCTCTGACGTGTCCCGGCTGAGGTCGGGGCTGGCGAGGATGCGGTCCAATTGCGTTTGGATCATCTCTTGCCGTGCCGCGTCATAGCGCCGCCATGTCTGGAAGGCCGAACACATCCGCGCCGTGGTCTGCGGGTTCACCGGGTCGAGTTTGATCAGCCAATCCGCTAGCAGCGCGTAGCCCTTGCCGCTTTCATGGTGGAAGCCCGCATGATGCATCGCAAGGCTGCCAAAGACCGCGCGGAAGCGGTTTGGGTTCTTCCAGTTGAAGTCCGCGTGCTGGGTAAGCGTTTGCGCGACCTCTGCGGCCTTCTCCGGCGCGGCCTGCGAAACCTGTAGCCCGAACCATTTGTCCATCACCAAACGGTCATCGCGCCACTGCTCTTCAAACTCGGCCAGCGCCTTGTCGCCATGGCCCGCACGCAGCAGGGCCGCCAGCGCGCTGAGTTGCTGGGTCATATTGTCGGCCTGATCGTATTGCGCCTGCGCATGCTCCGGGCCCTGCACACGGGTAAGCAGGGCGAGGGCCGCATTGGTCAGTGCGCGTTTGCCAGATTGCGCGGCATTTGGCTGGTAGGGGACGTCGACGATATGCCGATCGTAAAGCTCGCTCAGGGTTGAGACGAAAGCCTGCGCCATGGCGTCGCGTGTGGCCTCCACCGCCTCATGGATCGCCGCCGGATCCGGGGTTTTGCCCGTGTCATAGAGGGTGTTGGCCAAATCCGCATGGCTGGGCAGGCCCAGCATCAATGCACGGTAGGCGGGCTCTAGCGTCTCATCACCGAGTACAGCCTGAAGTGCGGCAAGCCATTCAGCATCCGGTGCGCTGCCTTCGGTGATTGTCGCCAGCAAAGACTGCCGCGCCAAAGTGCGCCCGGCCTCCCAGCGGTTGAAGGGATCGCTGTCGTGCGCCAGCAGAAGCAGACGCTCCTCTTTCGAGAGGTCATGGGCAAGCACCACCGGGGCTGAGAAGCCACGCAATACGGAGGCCACGGGACGCGCATCAAGTCCGTCGAAGGTAAAGCTCTGCTCGGCTTCGGTCATCTCCAACACGCGGGAGGGGGCCACATGGGCACCATCCGCGCCAATTAGACCTACTGTGATGGGCAAGACCTGTGGCTCAGGGTTTGGCGTGGCCGCGCTGGGGGGCGTGTACTGTGTGAAGGTGAGGGTAAAGATGCCCTTGCCTGCGTCCCATGCCTCCGTCACCGCAAGGCGCGGCGTGCCCGCTTGCGAATACCAGCGTTTGAACTGGGTCAGATCGCGGCCTGTGGTGTCTTCGAACACCTTCAGCCAATCTTCGATCGTCGCCGCGTCGCCGTCGTGACGTTCGAAATAGAGGTCCAGCGCCTTGGCATAGGCATCATCGCCCACCAAGGTCTTGAGCATCCCGATCACCTCGGCGCCCTTCTCATAGACGGTGGCGGTGTAGAAGTTGTTGATCTCTTGAAAGCTTTCGGGCCGCACCGGATGCGCCAACGGGCCTTGATCTTCGGCGAATTGACGGCCCCGCAGGTCGATGACATCGCCAATACGTTTTACCGCCGGAGAGCGCATGTCGGATGTGAATTGGCTATCGCGGTAGACGGTCAGCCCTTCCTTCAGACAAAGCTGGAACCAATCGCGGCAGGTGATGCGGTTGCCGGTCCAGTTGTGGAAATACTCATGGGCGATGATCGCCTCGATCCGCTCAAAATTATCATCCGTGGAGGTTTCGGGGGAGGCGAGAACGGCAGCGGAGTTGAAGATGTTCAGCCCCTTGTTCTCCATCGCGCCCATGTTGAAATCATCCACCGCCACGATGTTGAAGATGTCGAGATCGTATTCCCGGCCATAGACCTCTTCATCCCATTTCATCGACGCCGTCAGCGCCTCCATCCCAAAGGCGCATTTGCCCTCATCGCCGGGGCGCACATAGAGGTTCAGGTCGACTTCCCGGCCCGACATGGTGGTAAAGCGGTCGGAATGGGCGACCAAATCGCCCGCCACCAGCGCGAAAAGATACGCAGGTTTGGGCCATGGGTCGTGCCATTCGGCGTGGTTTTGCCCCTGCGCCACCGGGTTGCCGTTGGACAGCAAGACAGGATGCGGTCCGTTGATGGTGACGGTAAAGATGCTCATCACATCGGGGCGGTCGGGGTAATAGGTGATCTTGCGAAAGCCTTCGGCCTCGCATTGGGTGCAATACATGCCACCCGACATATAAAGCCCTTCGAGGGCGGTGTTGCCTTTAGGGTCAATCTCAACCTCAGCCTCCCAGATAAAGGGCGCGTCGGGTACAGCGCAGGTCAGGCCACGGTCCGTCACCTCTGGCGCGACCGGTTTGCCGTCAATCTGCGCGGATATGAGCTTTAGTTGCTCACCATGAAGGAAAAATTCCGCATCCTTGGCCGCCGGATTGCGGCGAAAGGCGATGCGGCTTTTGACCCGCGTCTTATGGGGATCGAGGTCAAAGGTCAGGGCCACCTCATCCACAAGAAAGCCGAACGGCTGATAGTCGCTGAGATAGATTGTTTGGGGAGTGGCGTCGCGCATTGGGCCTCCAGTAGCGGGAACGTAATCAGTCTGGGAAAGGTTATGTCTCCAGGAGGCTGCCTGCAAGCCGAGCCCCCGTGACTTCGAGCAATGAGGTATATTCATGTCTGCCCCTGACACCGATACCGAAACGCAGAAGAAACGTCATCGCCACGCTCTGATCGGTATCAAAACCGCTATCATCGCGGGGGCACTGCTGATGATCGCCGGCATTGTCTATGCGGTGCTGCAGGCCACCGACCCCTCACCTGAAGGTGACGCGCAGCCCGTAGACGGCCCGGCGGACGCCGAGCCGGTGATTGCCCGCCCGCAGCCCCCCGAAGGAGAGCGCTAACCCCCTCTGCCGTCCTCGCGCTTGCGCCGCTTTGCCTTTCTGCTAGATATTTCTGAATGGTATTCAGTGCGGAAGAGGGCAGAGAATGACGAGCAAAATAGACAAGAATGGTTTGCAGGTAGACGCCGCACTGGTCGACTTCATCGAGACCTCGGCGCTGCCGGGGACCGGGGTGACGGCAGAGGCATTCTGGGCAGGGTTCTCTGGTCTGGTGCATGACCTGGGTCCTAAGAACCGCGCTTTGCTGGAAAAACGTGCGGACCTTCAGGCGCAGATCGACGGTTGGCATAGGGAACGCGCAGGTCAGCCGCATGATGCAGAAAGCTACACCGCCTTTCTGCGCGAGATCGGCTATCTTTTGCCCGATGGCCCAGACTTTCAGATCGAAACACAAAACGTAGACCCGGAGATTGCCCAAGTGCCGGGGCCGCAGCTTGTGGTGCCAATCACCAATGCGCGCTTTGCGCTGAACGCTGCCAACGCGCGCTGGGGCAGTCTTTATGATGCATTCTATGGCACCGACGCGCTGAGTGATCTACCTACGGGCAAGGGCTATGATCCAGAGCGCGGCGCACAGGTGGTGGCACGGGCGAAGGCCTTCTTGGATGAGGCGGCCCCACTCTCCGCTGGCAGCCATGCGGACCTCGCGGGTTACCGCGTGGTAGACGGCCATCTCGAAGGTGTGATATCCCAAGATGCAGCGCCCTGCGGTCTGGCCGATCCGGCGCAATTTGCAGGCTACCGTGGCAACGCCGAAGCGCCGGATGTGATCCTTTTGCGCAACAACGGGCTGCATATTGAGATCAAGATCGACCCGGACCACGCGATTGGCAAAGACGATCCCGCCAGCGTCGCCGATGTGATCATCGAATCCGCGCTTTCAACCATTATGGACTGCGAAGACAGTGTCGCGGCGGTGGATGCCGAGGACAAAGTGCTGGCCTATGGCAACTGGTTGGGCCTGATGAAAGGCGACCTGTCGGAAACATTTGAAAAGGGCGGCGAGACCGTTACTCGGCGTATGGCCGAAGACCGTCGCTACACCGCGCCCGATGGTTCAGGTGAGGTCACGCTAAAAGGCCGCTCGCTTATGTTGGTGCGCAATGTGGGCCACCTGATGACCAATCCGGCCGTGCATGACCGCGAGGGCCGTGAGGTCGGCGAGGGGCTGATGGATGCGATGGTGACGACGTTGATCGCGATCCACGACCTCAAACGCGAGGGTGGCAACTCTGTCACCGGCAGCGTTTATGTGGTGAAGCCCAAGATGCACGGGCCGGAAGAGGTCGCCTTTGCCGATGAGATTTTCACCCATGTGGAGAAGACGCTGGGCCTGCCGCAATATACCGTGAAGCTCGGCATTATGGATGAGGAACGCCGGACCAGTGCCAATCTCGCGGAATGTATCCGCGCCGCAAAACATCGCGTGGCCTTCATCAATACCGGTTTCCTTGACCGCACAGGCGATGAGATTCACACCAGCATGGAAGCCGGGCCGATGGTGCCCAAGGGCGAGATGAAGAACAGCGCTTGGATCGGCGCATATGAGGATCGCAACGTTGATGTTGGCCTGGCCTGTGGCCTTCAGGGGCGCGCGCAGATCGGCAAGGGCATGTGGGCCATGCCCGACCGGATGGCCGAGATGCTGGAGGCCAAGATAGGCCATCCGCAATCGGGCGCAAACTGCGCTTGGGTGCCATCGCCGACAGCTGCTACGTTGCACGCCACGCATTACCACAAGGTTAATGTTCTCGCGCGGCAAGAAGAGATTAAGAAAGGCGGCGCGCGTGGGACGCTCGACGCGCTGTTAACCATCCCGGTGATGGAAGGCCGCAACCTCAGCACCGAAGAAATCACCCGCGAAATTGAGAATAATGCGCAGGGTATTCTGGGCTACGTCGTGCGCTGGATCGATCAGGGGGTAGGCTGTTCCAAAGTGCCCGACATCAACGACGTGGGCCTGATGGAAGACCGCGCTACCTGCCGCATCTCGGCCCAAGCCTTGGCAAACTGGCTGCACCACGGCGTCATCAGCCGCGAGGAAGTCGAGGCAGCGCTTAAAAAAATGGCAGCCGTGGTGGACCGTCAAAACGCGGATGACCCAAGCTACCGTCCCATGGCGCCGGGCTTTGACGGGGTAGCGTTTCAGGCGGCCTGTGATTTGGTGCTCAAGGGCCGCGAGCAACCCTCTGGCTATACCGAACCGGTGCTTCATGCGCGGCGTTTGCAGCTTAAGGCGCTGGGCTGAGGTTGAGGCCGCCGTACGAAGCGCCTATGTTCGGGCCATGGTGAATAAGAGGTAACTCATGGCCCGACCCGTCGTTGGTATTATTGGCAATTCCTACCTGCTGAACGATCAATACCCCGTCCACGCGGGCGGGCAGATGAACACCGAAGCGATTGCCGAGGTCTCGGGCTGTCTGCCGCTCATCGTGCCGAGCGATCCGCGCTTTGTCTCGGTCGAAGAACTGCTTGAGGTTTGCGATGGCTTCCTGCTGACCGGTGGGCGGCCCAATGTACACCCCGAAGAATACGGTGAGCCTGAAACAGAGGCACATGGTGCCTTTGACCGGGCTCGCGATGCCGTGGCGCTTGCGCTGATCCGGGCCTGTGTGGCGCGGGGTCAGCCGTTTCTTGGCCTGTGCCGCGGTTTTCAAGAGGTCAACGTGGCCATGGGGGGCTCACTCTACCCCGAGATACGCGATTTGCCCGGGCGGATGAACCACCGGATGCCCCCCGACGGCACCATCGAAGAGAAGTTCGAGCTGCGCCATGACGTGAGATTTACCGAAGGCGGCGTATTCCACCGTGTGATGGGCGCATCCAAAGTGTTGACCAACACCCTACACGGGCAGGGGATCAAGGCCCCCGGCCCGCGTGTGGTGGTTGACGGCCATGCCGATGATGGCACGCCAGAGGCGATTTATATCAAAGATGCCCCCGGCTTTACGCTTGCCGTGCAATGGCATCCTGAATGGAACGCCGCGAATGACCCCGTGTCGCGCCCCTTGTTCGAGCATTTTGGCGCGGCAGTGCGGGCATGGGCAGCGGATGGTTCGGCTTTGCCGGTGATGACCGCTGCGCAGTAAGACGCGGTGCTTGAGCTGTGATGAGACCTGCTCTGGCTGCGATGCTGGTCGGGGCCGGTTATCACGGTGGGAAAACGGTCAAGTGGACGGCTCTAGCTGTGTAGGCGAGCCAGTGGCCCTGTTAACAAATCCATAGGGACTAGCGGCGTTGCGTTGTCGTCCAGCACATCGTCTTCTTCTCGTTGGTCTACGACTTCAAATTTTGGGGCCGCTTGGCGCGGCCTGTTGCGGTTGTAAGAACTGAACGGCCAATCCTCTGGGCGGTCACACAAGCCTGCGTGCATCGGACTGAGATGCACCAAATCACAGTGCCGCCGAAAATCGGCTTGGTCCCTTATCCGATGTTCCCAAAAGCGCCGCTGCCATATCCCTTTCTCGCCGCGTTTGATCTGTTGCAAGCTGCGGTGCGGGGCAGGGGGAAGGTGTTTTGAAAATCGCGCTTTCCACATGCCAATGCGGTTGGGGTAGTCGTGATCATCCTTCGGCAATGTCCAAACCGTATGGATGACATCCGGCAACACCGTGATCGCGTTGATCTGGAATGGCTTGCGGGCCAAGGTCTCTCGCATGGATTGCCGCAGAATCGAGATATGGCGCAACAGCGCATCGTCGCCCCGCCGCGCCAGTCGCAAGGTGAAAAAGTATCTGTCGGGACCATGGGATGAATTGCGTTTCATGGTCCCAAACGTTGCGCAGCTTGGTTAAGTTTGCCTTAACGCTGCTACATTTGCCCGCCTGCAATCTCAATGGATTGTCCGTTAACGCTTTCCGAGCCTTCTGCGATCAGCCATGCA
Organism: Sulfitobacter sp. SH24; assembly: GCF_965641895.1. NCBI lineage: Bacteria > Pseudomonadati > Pseudomonadota > Alphaproteobacteria > Rhodobacterales > Roseobacteraceae > Sulfitobacter > Sulfitobacter sp. SH24. The sequence goes on along the minus strand of NZ_OZ282575.1, from coordinate 2,284,824 downwards.
GCAGCGGCGGCGACCTCCGAAGGGCCAATCAGTCGCTTGTGGCGGTTGGCGTTGACCATGACATCGCGCGCTTTGTCTTCGGAAAGCCCGGCGCGTTGCGAAATCGCTCGGGTGTTTCGTGCAATAATATCGGTGTCGACATAACCGGGGCAGAGTGCGTTGAAGGTAAAGGGTTGGCCCATGTAATCTTCGCTCAGGGATCGGATCAGCCCGATCATCCCGTGTTTGGATGCTGAATAGCAGGCCGCTCCCGGCAAGCCGCGCAATCCTGCGATGGATGATACGGCAATGACGCGGCCCCAATCGGTCTGGCGCATCGATTTAAGGCTTTCGCGGATCGTCAGGAAGGCCCCGTCGAGGTTGGTCGCCATCATGTCGCGCCAAAAGTCGAGGTCAGTCTTATGCAGCGAGCGCCCCTCGGCCACACCTGCGTTGGCGATACAGATTTGCACCGGGCCGCTGGCCTCTACCGCGCGGGCGATCGTGTCGACGAGCTGTCCCTCATCACGCACATCCATGGCCATGCCGGTGATGCCGTTGCCCGATACAGCGTCGAGCACCTCTTGCCGCCGCCCGGTGATCGTGACGCGGGCACCTTTGGCGGCCAAATCCTGTGCGATGGCCAATCCGATGCCCGTACCGCCGCCCGTGATGAATGCGTGTTTGTCCTGCAATGTCATAATGCCTCCCTTTTCAGGGGTAGGGTGGCGTGGCTGAGGGGGCGGCACAATAGGGGTACACGGATGACGGGGCGTTATTTGCCTACGGCTAGCGCTATGCGTGTGCCTTTGTTAAGTACTCGCGGTAATCCGCTCACATTCGCGCCAGCCATTTGGCTTAGGTCTTGAAGCTTTGGTGTCCTTCACGCACTGGTTGCGAAGGGTAACCTGATTACAGGGCCTGACTATGTGTATTGGAGCAGTATCATGAAACTCACAAATCTTTCCGTGCTGACGCTTGCCGCGACCTTCGCGCTTGGCGCGAGCACTGCGCAGGCTGTCGAAGTGACCGGTGGCTCTGTCGGCCTGTCCTATTCGGCCTTTGCAGATGACACCGATTTCAATCGCCTTGGGCTTGATGGCTCGGTCGAACTTGGGTTTAGCCGCAATCTCGGTCTGCAAGCCGATGCGGGCTACAACGATTTCGATGCTTCCGGCGCTGATGGCCACACATTGGGCCTGCACGGCATCTACCACATGGATCAGGCGACCTCATTCGGCGCGTTCTACACCCGCGAAGACATTGAAGGCGAAGATGCGGATATCCTCGGCGTCGAAGCTGGCTATGAAATGCTGAACTGGGAATTCGAAGGTTATATCGCCAATGTTGACACTGATCTAGGTGACGGCACGCTGGGTGGCCTTAAGGCCCGTTACGAGATGGCACAGGGCTTTGGCCTGACGGGGTCTTATGACCATTTCGGCAGCGACGGCGACGATCTGTCCCGTTTTGCCGTGCGTCTGGATCGTGACGTTTCGCCGACGACAAACCTGTTCTTGGAAGTCGGCTCTGCCAAAGCAGATGTCGGTGGTATCAGCGACTCTGAGCCCTTCGTCGGTCTGGGCGGCGAGATTGCATTTGGTGCCGGTCGCGGCACGACCTTTGACCAGCGTGGCATCGCCCGTCTGATCCCCGGTCTCTAAGCGTTCTGGCGGCTCTCGTTGAGAGAGTGTTGCACCACGGCATGGCCTTCGGGCCATGCCCTCGGCAGCGGGTGGAACAGATGTTCTAGCACTGCGTCGAAATCGGCAAACCGTTCCCCCAATGTGGCAGTGCAGCATATTTGCACCGTTTCTCCTGCCGGTTTGCTTGTACTATTGCTGCGCCCGCGCTATCGGTCTGACTAACAAAGTTGCGCCAAAGCGGCGGAACGGGCCAGCAAAGGGGGACTCTTGGTTTGAAGATCGGGACACCAAAGGAAATATTTGAGGGCGAAAACCGGGTCGCGATGACGCCGGAAAGCGCGCTGCAACTGCAGAAACTCGGGCATACCTGCGTCATTGAAACGGGTGCCGGTGCGGCTGCGGGGTTTGATGATGCTGCCTATGAAGCCGCAGGCGTTGAAGTGGCGAAAACCGCTGCCGCCCTGTGGAAGGCCGCCGATGTGGTCGCCAAGGTGCGCCCCCCCTCTGACGCCGAGGTAAAACGCCTGCGTGCAAGCCAGACGCTGATCTCCATGTTCAATCCCGCCGGCAACACCGAGCTGATGGAGGCCGCCGCCAAAAAGGGCGCGACCGTCATGGCGATGGATATGGTGCCGCGCATCAGCCGCGCCCAGAAAATGGACGCGCTGTCGTCCATGGCGAATATCGCGGGCTACCGCGCGGTGATCGAAGCGGGCAACAACTTTGGCCGTTTCTTCACCGGGCAGATCACCGCGGCGGGCAAGGTGCCCCCGGCGAAGGTTCTGGTCGTCGGCGCGGGCGTTGCGGGCCTTGCGGCCATCGGCACATCGACCTCTTTGGGTGCCATCACGCTTGCCTTCGACGTGCGCCCCGAAGTGGCCGAGCAGGTTGAGTCGATGGGCGCTGAGTTCGTCTATCTCGACTTTGAGGAAGAGCAAGCCGATGGCTCCGCCTCCGGCGGCTACGCCTCTGTTTCCTCGCCGGAATTCCGCGAAGCGCAATTGGCTAAGTTCCGCGAGCTTGCGCCCGATGTGGATATCGTCATCACCACGGCGCTGATCCCCAACCGCGAAGCGCCAGAGCTTTGGACCGAAGACATGGTCGCGGCGATGAAGCCGGGCTCTGTCATCGTTGACCTTGCGGCGGAAAAGGGCGGCAACTGTAAGCTGACCAAGATGGACGAGAAGATCGTCACCGACAACGGTGTCACGATCATCGGTTACACCGATTTCCCCTCGCGCATGGCGACGCAGGCTTCGACGCTCTATTCCACCAACATCCGCCACCTGCTGACGGATCTGACGCCCGAAAAAGACGGTGTCATTAACCACGATATGGAAGATGACGTGATCCGTGGGGCAACCATCACCCACGAGAAAGCGGTTACCTTCCCACCACCTCCGCCCAAGGTTGCAGCCATCGCAGCAGCGCCGAAGAAGGAAAAGGTCAAGGAAAAGACCCCCGAAGAGAAGCGCGCTGACGAACTGGCGGCTTTCAAAGCGCAGACGAAGAAACAGGTCACACTGCTGGCCGTGGGTGCGGCAGTGTTGCTGGGTGTGGGCCTTGTGGCGCCCGCCAGCTTCATGCAGCACTTCATCGTTTTTGTATTGGCGGTCTTTGTCGGATTCCAAGTGATCTGGGGCGTGGCGCACAGCCTGCATACGCCGCTGATGGCGGTGACCAACGCGATCTCCTCGATCATCATTCTGGGCGCGCTGATGCAGATCGGCTCGAACTCGGCATTGGTCATTATTCTTGCTGCTCTGTCGGTCTTCATGTGTGGGATCAACATCTTTGGCGGCTTCCTCGTGACACGGCGCATGCTCGCCATGTTCCAGAAATCCTGAAGGAGCACGCATCATGGAATACGGATTTACGACAGCAGCCTATGTGGTTGCAGCGGTTCTCTTCATCCTTAGCTTGGGCGGTCTGTCGGGTCAGGAAAGCGCCAAACGCGCCGTCTGGTATGGCATCGCAGGCATGGCGCTGGCGGTTGTTGCCACGTTGATCGGGCCGGGGGCGGGGTTCTGGCTCCTCTCGCTGATCCTGATCGCGGCAGGCGGGGCCATCGGCTACCAACTGGCCACCCGCGTGCAGATGACGCAGATGCCCGAACTGGTCGCCGCGATGCACAGCCTTGTGGGCCTCGCGGCGGTTTTCGTTGGTTACAACGCCCATATCGAATTGGGCAACGTGCTGGCGATGGACGAGGTGGCGCGCGCGTCGACCGAAGGCTTCGCGGCGCTGCTGGCCAAGAAGGACGGTGTTGAAATAGCAATCCTGCGGGTTGAACTGGTCCTCGGCATCTTCATTGGTGCCGTGACCTTCACCGGCTCGGTCATCGCCTATGGCAAGCTGGCAGGGCGGGTGAGCTCTGCTGCGACGAAACTGCCGGGCGGTCATATGCTGAACGCTGCTGCCGCTGCGATCTCCTTGATCTGTCTGATCTGGTACTTCAACACCGGGGGCTTCCTGCCGCTGTTCGTGCTGACGCTGGCCGCACTCTTCATCGGCTATCACCTGATCATGGGCATCGGCGGTGCCGACATGCCAGTCGTCGTGTCGATGCTCAACAGCTACTCCGGCTGGGCCGCAGCGGCGATTGGCTTCTCGCTTGGCAACGATCTGCTGATCGTGGTCGGCGCGTTGGTCGGCTCTTCGGGGGCGATCCTGAGCTACATCATGTGTAAGGCGATGAACCGTTCGTTCATCAGCGTTATCCTCGGCGGCTTTGGCGGGACCTCTGGCCCGGCAATGGAAGTCGAGGGCGAGCAGGTGGCGATCGAGGCCGACGGTGTCGCACAGGCGCTCAACGAGGCCGACAGTGTCATCATCATCCCCGGCTACGGCATGGCGGTGGCTCAGGCCCAAGGCGCGGTCAGCGAATTGGTCAAGAAGCTGCGTGCCAAGGGCAAGAACGTCCGTTTCGCCATCCACCCGGTGGCGGGCCGTCTGCCCGGGCACATGAACGTGCTGCTGGCCGAGGCCAAGGTGCCCTATGACATCGTGATGGAGATGGATGAGATCAACGATGATTTCCCCAACACCGACGTGGCGATTGTCATTGGCTCCAACGACATCGTGAACCCTGCCGCTCAGGAAGACCCCAACAGCCCCATCGCTGGTATGCCGGTGCTGGAATGCTGGAAGGCCAAGACGGTCTTCGTCTCCAAGCGCGGGCAGGGCACGGGCTATTCGGGGATCGAGAACCCGCTGTTCTTCAAGGAAAACACGCGGATGTTCTACGGTGATGCGAAAGCCAGCCTTGATAAACTGCTGCCACTGATCGACTAATCGTTTTCTTTAAAAGAAAACGACCGGGAATTTTTAAAAAATTCCCGACCTATACATCTTAAACGCCCCGCCAGAAACGGTGGGGCGTTTGTCGTTTCTATGGGCGGTATACGTCGGTACACATTAAGTATATGAAAACATGTCATTTTTTATATGTTCATTGGCGCCATTGGCGCTATTCTCTCCGGAACATGACATCTTAAGCAGCGGACCCCGCCATGGCCCCGATCAAAGACCATCCCCAGCGGCTTGCCCTCACCGGTGAAATGCACGCGCGCCCCTTCCCGCAGCTTTCGGCCCCTTCGCGGGTTGCGTTTCTGGCTGTGAAGCTGGCCCCGGGCGCAGTTGCACAGGGGGAGTTGAACGCTCTCTTGGCCCACTACGGCGCGCCGCGGGCGGATGCAGAAGCGACGCATTACTATGGCGAGATGGGACGTTTCACCCTGAAATGGGAGCAGCATACGGAATTCGTCACCTATACGGTGATTGCCCCTGCTGGCCGCTCTGCGCCTTTTGCCGCGTCGGATTTCGATGCCTTTCCCGATGATTGGTTGTCAGAGATACAGGGCGAACGGATCACATCGGCGCTGCTGGCAGTTTTGCCGAAATCCACGGTGGATGAGGAGATTGCAGACCACCTGCAAGACTGGTTCGTACCGGAAAGCCTCGCCGTGGCTGAGGTGCTGGACGGCGCGGCGGTGGTGGCCGGCGATTTCCGCATTGATCCCGCGGGGCATCTGCGGCTGGCGCTCTTTACCGATGCCGCGACCGGGCAACGGCGGATCGGGCGGATCGTGCAACGGCTGTGCGAGATCGAGACCTATAAGGCCATGTCGATGCTGGGCTTCATGCAGGCGCGAGAAATGGCAACGGCGCTGAATGATCTGGATGGGCAGCTCTCCACCCTCATGGAGGCCATGCGCAGCGGGGCGGGCACGGCAGCGGAAGAGACTTTGCACGCGCTCTTGGACGTATCGGTGGCGCTTGAGGCGCTGACCGCCGAGACGGCCTATCGCTTTGCCGCAACAGGTGCGTATGAGGCGATTGTCTATGAGCGTATCTCTGCCCTGCGCGAGGCGCGTTTCATGGGGCGGCAGGGCTTTGGCGAGTTTATGATGCGCCGCTATGCCCCTGCGATGCGCACGGTCAAATCGACCGAAACGCGGCTGCAAACCATCGCCGCCCGCGCGCTGCGGGCTGCGGAGCTTTTGCGCACGCGGGTGGACGTGGAACGCTCGGCCCAGAACCAAGCGATCCTTGCCAGCATGGACCGCCGGGCCGACCTGCAACTCAGGCTGCAGCATACGGTCGAGGGGCTGTCAGTGGTGGCAATTAGCTACTACGCGGTGTCGCTGGTGGGCTATCTGCTCTACCCGCTGGCCGAGCCTTTGGGGGTCAGCAAAGGGCTGCTGACCGCCCTTGTCACTCTGCCGGTTGTACTTGGCGTGTGGTGGACCCTGCGCCGTTTGCGGCGGAAGATCGGCTAAGCAGCGCCTGCATGGTCAGACCGCCCAATGCGATCATGACGATAGCCTCTATCGCCGCAACCGAAAGCGTGGGGACACCCGACAGACCTGCGCCCAAGGTGCAGCCGCCGGCCAGCACACCGCCTACGCCCATCATGGCTGCGCCGGTTAGGTAGCGGCCGGTCTGACGCGGGGCTTCAAAGCTCTGCCAATGAAACTCACGCGCGATCAGGCTGGCGATCAGCGCTCCGACAAAGACGCCGCCCAGAAGCCCGGTGCCAAAGCCCGCGGGGATCGAACTGCTGGCGATGGTCCAGAACAGGGTGTCGGCGGAAGGTGAGGTGAAACTGAGGCTTTCCATCGCGATCGGATCGAACTCATCCAGCAGGATAAACCCGGTACCGACCCAAGCGGCAGGGACCAAAAGCCCGATCAAAGCGGCCATCACCAGCTGCCCCGGACGGTTGCCCGAGCGCAGCGCATAGGCCAGCGCCGCCACAGCAATCAAACCGCCCCAAATCAGCGCGCCGCCGGGCAGGGTGGCAAGGCTCACGCTCTCCCCCATATCGACAGTCACCGAGCCGAGAGCCACGCGCAGCGGTGCCAACACACCTTTCAGCGTCGCATGGGCCACCACGGCAAAGACCAGCACCACCAGCGCAGCACGGAGGTTCCCGCCGCCGGTTAGCACCGTCAGCCGCGAGATGCAGCCGCGTGTCAGGACCATGCCCGCGCCGAACAGCAAGCCGCCGATGGCAATCGCTAAGAACGGCACTTCAGACGCCATGAAACGATGTGCATCAAAGTTGATCCACCCGGCGGCCACGGCGGCTTGGGTGCCGATCACCGCCAGCGCCAGCGCGGTCAGCCAGACGCCGAGCGCTTGGCGTCGGTCTTCGCCCACAAGGCTGCGACGGAAGCAAAAGCGCGTGCGCTGTGCCAACACACCAAACGCCAGCCCGATGAAAGCCGCCAGTAGAACGGACGCCTCTTTTGCTGTCGTCTCTTCAAAGCCGAAAGACTCAAACATCGCGAAAACCCTCGAAAACGGAATTATTTCCCATCTGGAGCGGATGGGGATCACAATCAAGTGAAAGTTGACGTTGGGGTCACCAGCGCCAGCGGAATTTATTCTGTTTTAATGGAAAAAGCGGCGACGCTGTTCACCCTGCGTCAAGGGGCGCAAAACAACTGGCCCCCGCGCAGTCGAGCGGGGGCCAGTCGGTCCTTAGTTCGCTCAGCGTCCGCGAATGCGCGGATCAAGCGCGTCGCGCAGGCCATCGCCAAGGTAGTTCACCGCCAGTACCGTCAGCGAGATGGCGATGCCGGGCAGCATTACCCGCTCGGGGAACTCCTGCATCCGGTCCACTGCGTCGGCCAGTTGCTTGCCCCATGTCGGGAAGTCCGAGGGGAAGCCGACGCCCAGAAAGCTCAGCGCGCTTTCGGTGATGATCGCCGTGGCCAGACCTAGCGTGGCCGAAACCATGATGGGCGAGATCACGTTGGGCAGCAGGTGCCGGCGGATAATCTTGCCCGGCGTGGTTCCGATGGAGCGGGCGGCAAGGATGAACTCACGTTCCTTCAGCGCCAGAATATCGCCGCGCACGATCCGCGCCGTCTGCATCCAAGAGGTCAGGCTGATGACCGAAACGATGAGGATGAACATGCCGCCCTCGGGGCCGAACTGAGACCGCAGCGGTTGCCCAAAGAGCGTCACGGCCAAGAGCACCAATGGCAGAATTGGCAGGCTGAGGATCAGGTCGGTGAAGCGCATCAACCAGAAGTCCATGCGCTTGAAGAAGCCCGAAAGCACGCCGATTGCGGTACCAATAACCAATGCCAGCGCCATGGCCATCCAGCCCACCGCCATCGACACGCGCCCGCCAAAGAGCATCTGCGCAAGGATGTCGCGGCCCAGTTGGTCGGTGCCGAGCGGGTGGATCCAACCCGCCTTGGCGTCCCCGTCCCAGAGGAGCGTATAGATCGGCCGCCAGTCCTTGTTGCGAATGTCCAGCTTCTTGGCGTCAATGTCCCAGATATAGGGGCCAAAGATCACCGCAAGCGTGATGAAGATCAGGAAGGAGCCGCCAAAGAGCGCACCCTTGTGCTTGCGGAACTGGTCCCAAACATCGCGCCATTGGCTGCGCGGGGGCTTCTGCGGGCCCTTGTCTTGCAGGGCTTTCATGAATTCGAGGTCGGCTTCGACCGGGCTGGCGGGAATGGGTTGCTCAGTCATAACGGATCCTTGGGTCAAGCAGGCCGTAGAGGATATCTGCGATCAGGTTGAACAGCACGATCAACACCGCAAAGATAAAGGTCAGGGTCATCACCATGGGCAGATCGTTGGCACGCAGCGCGGTCAACAGAAGCTGGCCGATGCCATTCACCTTGAAGACGTTCTCGGTGATGATGGCGCCGCCAAAGATGGCGGGCATGCCAAGCGCGATGATGGTGACCACCGGGATCATCGAGTTGCGCAGCACATGGACCATGACGACAACGCTTTCCTTCAGCCCCTTGGCGCGGGCGGTGCGCACATAGTCTTGGTTGAGGTTATCAAGCATGGCACCCCGCATGTAGCGGCTGATCTGCGCCGTGGTTTGCAGCGCCAGCACCATGACGGGCATGATCATCTGCATGAACTGCACCTTAAAGCTGGCCCAGTCGTTCACCACATGGGTGGTGTCATAGATCGACGGCAGCCAGCCAAGCGTAACCGAGAAGATCACGATCAACAGCGGGCCGGTGAAAAAGGGTGGGATCGAAAAGCCGACCATGGTGATGAATGTCCCGGCCTGATCGAAGACCGAGTAATGGCGGTAGGCGGAATAGATGCCAATCGGGATGGCGATGACGATTCCTACGATATAGGCCAGCCCGACAACCCAGAGGGTCTGCGGCATGCGCTGGATCACGATGTCCATCACGGGCGAACGGGTCTGCCAAGAGATCACGCGCAGCTTGCCGTCCGACAGGTTGGTGTCGGGCAGCCAGCTAAACAGGGCAGAGCGATTGGTGAGATAGTCGATGAAAACCTGCGGCTCGATCCAGAAGACCTGCACGAGCCATTTCCAATATTGGATATAGATCGGCTGGCCGAGGCCGAGCGCCTCGCGCATCTTCTCTTTCACCTCGGGCGGGACCGTCAGCGGCACTTGGGCCATCGGGTCGCCGGGGGCGAGTTGCAGCAGCAGGAAAATCACCAGGCTGATAAACAAAAGCGTCGGGATCGACAAAAGAAGTCGTCGGATGGTGAAGGTCAACATGGGCGTCGCCTTTGTAAGTCAGTCTGTGAGGGGGTGGGGGCGAGAGGGGGGCGTGCGGATGGCGCACACCCCCCAAAGGTCGGTGAAGGGAGGCGCAGCATGCCGCGCCTCCGTCCTAGATCACTCTTCCATGCGGTACCAATCGGCGGCATTCCACAACTCGGAGTCCCATGTGTTCAGCACAACGCCACCAAGGGTGTTGGAGGCAGCCGAGACGCGACCACGGTCAACCAGCGGCAGGATCGAGTAGCTGTCCTTGGTCAGCATGTCGTTCAGCTTTTTGGCCAGTTCGCCACGTTTTTCCATTTCGCCGGTGCGGCCCAGTTCGGCCACCATCGCATCATACTCTTCGTTACAGAAGCGGTTGATGTTCTCACCCTGCCACTGTGTCTCCGGGCTTGGGAACTTGGCGCAGGTCCGCTGAGCAAGGTAGCTTTGCGGGTCGGTGCCGTCGAAGTTGTTGGCGTACATTTCAACGTCTGCATAGAAACGCTGGAACGTGTCGGTCGAACCGGGATCGCCACCGAAGAAGACCGAAGAGTCGATGTTGCGCAATTCGGTTTCAACACCGATCTGGCTCCACCAATCCTTGATCAGCGCTTGGAAGTCCTGACGCACGGCGTTGGTGGAAGTTTGGTAGAGCAGGGCCAGCTTTTCGCCGTCTTTGTCACGCACACCGTCGCCATCTGTGTCGGTCCAGCCCGCTTCGTCCAAGAGCGCCTTGGCGCCTTCGATGTCTTGGGTCAGACAGTCGGTGTTGTCAGAGGCGTAAAGCTCAGGCGCAGGCACCATGTTGCAGGTGGCGCGGCCCGCTTGGCCGTAGCCGACCTCGACCAGCAGTTCGCGGTCGATCGCCATGGAGAGCGCCCGGCGGACTTTCTCATCGCTCAGGATCGGGTGCGGATGTTTAGCTGTGGCGCGTTCACCTTCTGGAAGGTCTGGCGAGGCATCGGTCATGTTCAGCTCAAGACGCTCAACCAACGTGCCGAATGCCGACATGGGCTTGCCCTTGCCGCCTTCGGCCATCTTAGCGATGACATCGGGGGCCAATTGCAGGTTCCATGCGTAGTCGAACTCACCCGTTTCCATCACGGCACGACCCGCGGCTGTCGCGTCGCCGCCGCCTTTGAAGGTCAGCGTGGCGAAGGCGGGTTTGCCAGCTTCGCGGAAGTTTTCGTTGGCAGCCATGGTGATCACGTCATTGGGACGGAATTCCGTGACGGTGAAAGGGCCGGTGCCGATGGGGTTAAAGTTGGCTTCGGTACACTCGGGCGCCTTCGCGCCGGTACAATCAGCAAACTGTGCCGCCTGAATGATGGGGGATTGGCCGCCCATGAAGGGGCCATAGGGGTTTGGCATCGGCTCAGAGAAGGTCACCTTGACCGTCTGGTCGTCGATCACCTCAACCGAAGACACGCCTTCGAATTTCGCCAACTGCGCGCAGCCGCCTTCGGGATTCATGCAGTAATCAGCGGTGAATTTGACGTCATTCGCGGTGAAGGGCGTGCCGTCAGACCACAGCAGCCCGTCTTTCAGCTTCCATGTGATGGTCTTGAGGTCTTCGCTCACGCCGCCGTTCTCCAGCGTCGGGATTTCGGTGGCCAAATAGGGCACCAGCGCGCCAGTTTCGTCATAACGGCCAAGCGGTTCAAGAACCAACGAGGAGGCCTCAACATCTTTGGTGCCCGAGGACAGATAGGGGTTCAGGATCGACGGTGCCTGCCAATAAATAACTTTGACTTCACCATCGCGGCCGCGCTCGCCCTCATGGGCTTCGGCAAAGGCCATAGGGGCAAACGCAGTCGATGCGACAGCCCCCATCAATAGGGTCTTCAATTTCATATCTTACTCCATGTTGGACACGTGGACGTGCCACTTATTGTCGACGGGATTGCCCTCGCCTTGTTGTTGTCGCCCCGGAAAGAACATGAGCTTCACCAGCTAAACATAACAAAACAAGTAATATTCAACCTGTGATCGAAGCGCTCTTTCCAAACCGCATGGGGCATATCGAAACAGGTTTGCCGAAAATTGCAAGGCCGGACATGGCGCATTTATGACAAAGACCAACGCCCGCGCGTCAGGTTTGACAGTCTTATCAAATCCGCCGTAGCGTCAGGCAAAATCTGAGCCAATAAAAACAACAGGGAAACAGATGCTGGATCACACAAACGAGGCGCCAATCGCCCAAATTCAGGGCCTGCGCGTCGAATTTCAGACCAAAGACGGCCCGGTTGTGGGCGTTGAGGACGTCAGTTTTGACATCAATCCCGGAGAGACGGTTTGCGTGGTCGGGGAATCAGGGTCGGGCAAATCGGTGTCTTCGCTGTCCCTGATGCGGCTTGTTGAATATGGCGGCGGTGAAATAGCAGGCGGTCGCCTGCTTTTTGAGCGCGGTGAAAAGGGCCAGATCGATCTGGCAGCCAGCAGCGGCAGTCTGATGCGCAAGATTCGCGGCAATGAGATCGGTATGATCTTCCAAGAGCCGATGACCGCGCTGAACCCGGTATTTACAATCGGCAAGCAGATGACAGAAGGTCTGCGCCTGCATTTGAACCTGACCCGCCAAGAGGCGGAGGCGCGCGCGCTGGAATTGATGCGGCAGGTTCGTATCCCCGAGCCTGAGCGGCGACTAAAACAATACCCGCATGAGCTGTCGGGTGGTATGCGTCAACGTGTTGTCATCGCCATGGCACTGGCCTGCGAGCCGCGCCTACTAATCGCGGATGAGCCGACAACCGCACTCGACGTTACCATTCAGGCCGAGATCCTTGCGCTGATGGACCGACTGAAGCGCGAAACTGGCACGGCGGTGATGTTCATTACCCATGACATGGCCGTGGTGGCGCAGATGGCTGACCGTGTGGTCGTCATGTTCCGCGGCAAAAAGGTCGAAGAGGGCACGGTCGAGGAAATCTTTGAGAACCCGCAACACCCCTATACCAAAGCCCTGCTCGCGGCTGTTCCGAAATTGGGCGAAATGACGGGCAAGCCCTATCCTGAACCGATGAAGCTTCTGGGGTCCGAAGACAAAGAAATCCTGCCGATCAAAGGCCGCGACGAAGTGCTGCTGTCGGTCAAAAACCTGACCACGCGCTTCCCGGTTCAGGGTGGTTTCCTGCGTCGTACCGTGGCCAATGTTCATGCCGTCGAAGACCTGTCCTTTAGCATCAATAAGGGCCAAACCTTGAGCCTTGTCGGCGAATCAGGTTGTGGTAAATCCACCGCTGGTCGGTCGATCTTGCGGTTGGTTGAGCCGATGTCGGGGGAGGTGAACCTCGACGGTGTCGACGTTATGGCGCTTGATCAAAAAGCCCTGCGCACCGCGCGGCTTGATATGCAGATGATCTTCCAAGATCCCTTTGCGTCTTTGAATCCGCAGATGCAGTTGGCCGATCAGGTGGCCGAACCGATCCACAACTTCGCCACGCTCAAAGGGGCGGAGATCACCAAACGGATCGAGATGCTTTTTGACCGGGTTGAATTGCCGCGCAGCTTTATGCGGCGCTTCCCGCATGAACTCTCGGGCGGTCAGCGCCAGCGCGTTGCCATCGCCCGCGCGCTTGCGTTGAACCCCAAGCTGATCATCGCGGATGAGGCCGTCTCGGCCCTTGATGTGTCTGTACAGGCGCAGGTGCTGAACTTGATGATGGAGCTTCAAGCCGAGATGGAACTGTCCTTCCTGTTCATCAGCCATGACATGGCGGTGGTTGAGCGGGTGAGCCATTATGTCGGCGTCATGTATCTGGGCCGCATCGTCGAGTTGGGCTCGCGTCAACGTGTCTTTGAAAACCCGCAGCACCCCTATACCCAAGCCCTGATGAAGGCGGTTCCCATCGCCGACCCGCGGCGGCGGAAGTCGGAGAAGGATTTGAATTTCAAACCGATCCCATCGCCGATTCATCCTGCCAGCTATCTGGCAGAGCCGTCGACGTATAGAGAGGTGGAGCCGGGCCACCATGTGCTGATCACAGACAGCGGATACTAAAGGAAGACCCCAATGACCGAACGCATGACGCCGTTTGAACTGATGGAAAAACTCATCAGTTTTCCCACCGTGTCGCGGGAAACCAACATCCCGCTGATCGACTGGGTGGCTGATTACCTCTCTAGCCACGGCATCGAAAGCCACCGCTACATCGATCCCGACCAGCCCAAACATGCGCTTATTGCCCATGTCGGCCCATGGGAAGAAGGTGCGTTGGTGCTGTCGGGCCATACGGATGTTGTGCCGATCGACGGCCAACCGTGGGAGACTGACCCCTTCACTGTGACCGAGCGCGATGGTCGCTATTATGGGCGCGGCACCTGCGACATGAAGGGGTTCGATGCGCTGGCGATCTGGACACTGGTTGAGGCGCATTACGCCGAAGTGAAGCGCCCGCTGCAAATCGCACTCAGCTTTGACGAAGAGATCGGCTGCACCGGGGCGCCGCCGATGATCCAAGCGATGCAGGGCGTGGTGCCCAAGGGCTCGGCGGTGATCGTGGGCGAGCCTTCGACCATGCAGGCGGTGACCGGCCACAAGGGCGGCATTGGCTTTAACACGCACCTCGTGGGCTTCGAGGTGCATTCCTCGCTGCTGCACACCGGGGTCAATGCGATCATGGCGGGTGCCAAGCTGATCGAATGGGCCAATGACGTGAACAGCGACAACATGGCCGCCAAACCGACCGAGACGGCGGCGATGTTCGACCCGCCCTTCACCACCGCCCATGTCGGCGTGATCGAAGGCGGCACGGCCCACAACATCACCGCCAAGGACTGCAAATTCGCCATGGATTTCCGCGTGTTGCCGGGCGAAGACAAAGACAAATGGGGCACCGCCTACCTCAAGAAGGTCCGTGAGGTCGAAAAGCAGATGCAGGACGTGGTGCCCGAAACCTATATCGAGACCTCGACTCGTTTCGACGTGCCCGCGCTGCAGCCCGAAAAGGACGGCGAGGCGGAGCAGATCGTGCGCCAGATCACCGGCGACAATGCCAGTCACAAAGTGAGCTACGGCACCGAAGCCGGGCAGTTCCAAGAGGCGGGCTATTCTGCCGTGATCTGTGGGCCGGGCGACATCGCGCAGGCGCACCAGCCCAATGAATTCATCGACGTGGCGCAATTTGAGGCAGGCCATGCCTTCATGCGCAAATTGCTGACCCGTCTGCAAGGCTAAGCCGGGGGCGGGGGCCCGCTGCCCCCGCTACCCGGCAAGACGATCTGCAATTTCCTCCGGCCGCCTGATGCTGCTCGCGCGGCCAAAGCTTAAAGGCCGCGCCATGTCCTCCTTTCCTATCACGCTCTCCAGCCCCGCCAGCTATCCCCGCACCCCTCCGCGCGAGAGCGAGGTCGTGGTGATTGGTGGCGGAGTGATCGGCGTTTGCACGGCGCTGTTTCTGGCGCGGGCAGGCAAACAGGTCACGCTTTTGGAGAAGGGCCGCATCGCCGCCGAACAGTCCAGCCGCAACTGGGGCTGGATCCGCCAGCAAGGGCGTGATCCGGCGGAACTGCCGATCATGGTCGAGGCGGCAAAACTCTGGCGCGAACTGGCCCCGCAATTGGACCGCGATATTGGTCTGAAACAGACCGGGGTGACCTATTTGGCAAGCTCGGACGCTAAGATGCAGGGCTATGCCGACTGGCTGCCCCATGCGGGCGCGCATGGCATCGACAGCCGATTGATGGGCGCGAATGAGGTTGCCGTTGCTTTTCCGGGGCTGAACAAAACCTATGCCGGAGCGTTGGTCACCCCGTCTGATATGCGTGCTGAGCCTTGGGCGGCGGTGCCCGCCCTTGCGGCATTGGCGGTAAAGGAGGGCGTTCGCATCATCGAAAACTGCGCGGTGCGCAAGCTCGACCTCGCCGCTGGCCGCATCGCGGGTGTGGTGACCGAAGCCGGCGCGATCCGCACAGCATCGGTTGTGCTGGCGGGCGGAGCTTGGTCGGCGCTGTTCCTGCGCGCCCATGGGGTCAGCCTGCCACAGCTTTCGGTGCGGGAATCCGTGGTTGCGACCAATGTGCTGCCAGACGTTCATGCAGGTGCGGTGGCCGAGGCTGGTCTTGCCTTTCGCCGCCGTGCCGATGGGGGCTATACGCTGGCACCGGGGACGGCGCCGGACCTTTACATCGGCCCTGATGCCTTCCGCTCATTCCGCCATTATCTGCCGCAACTGCGCGACAACCCGTTCGGCCAGCGGTTCCGCGCGTCGGCACCAAAGGGGTTTCCCGACGCGTGGACCACCCCGCGCCGTTGGGCTGCTGACAGTTTCAGCCCGTTTGAAGCGATGCGCATCCTTGATCCCGCCCCGGATCACCGCCGGTTGCGCCGCACGGTCAAGCAGTTCGCAGCACTTTATCCCGAACTGCCACCGATCACAGCGCGCAATTCATGGGCTGGGATGATCGACACAATGCCCGATATCGTGCCGGTGGTGGATAATTGTGCTCAAATTCCGGGCCTCGTCATTGGCACGGGCATGTCGGGGCACGGCTTTGGCATCGGGCCGGGGATGGGACGTGTGCTGGCGGCTCTGGTCATGGGAGATGCGCCGGGGCATGATCTGAGCAGATTTCGCGCCGACCGGTTCAGTGATGGCACGCCCATCCGCCCCGGACCGGCGCTCTAATTTCACTCTATCAAAGGACAGGTCATGCCGATCAAGAACCGTTTCGCCGAAACCCATGCCGAGATTACCGCATGGCGGCGACATCTGCATGAGCATCCAGAACTGTTGTTCGACCTGCCTGAAACCTCAAAATTTGTGGAAGAGAAGTTGCGCAGCTTTGGCATCACCGACATCACCACCGGTATCGCGCAGACCGGCGTGGTCGCGGTGATTGAGGGGCAGAGCAACATCTCTGGCCGCACCATCGGGCTGCGCGCTGACATGGACGCCCTCCCGATTATGGAAGCGACGGGGCTGCCCTATGCCTCCAAAACTCCCGGCAAGATGCATGCCTGTGGCCACGATGGTCATACCGCCATGCTGCTGGGTGCGGCGCAATATCTGGCTGAGACACGCAATTTCGATGGGCGTGTCGTGCTCATCTTCCAACCCGCCGAAGAGGGCGGTGGCGGCGGTGAAGTCATGGTGCAGGAAGGGTTGATGGACCGTTGGGGCATCAATGAGGTTTACGGCATGCACAACATGCCGGGCCACCCCACAGGCCATTTCGCCATCCGTGAGGGCGCTCTTCTCGCGGCGGCGGATGAGTTCAATATCACGCTCACCGGGCAGGGCGGCCATGCTGCCGCCCCGCATGAGGCCATCGACACCAACCTCGCTGCCGCCCATGTGCTGATCGCGCTGCAATCCATCGCCAGCCGCAACACCGATCCGCTAAAGCAGGTCGTCGTCTCGGTCTGCACCCTGCGCAGCGATACCGAAAGCCACAATGTGCTGCCGCATCAGGTGCTTTTGCGTGGCACGGTACGAACGCTGGACCCCGAGGTGCAGGATTTGGCCGAGCGGCGTTTGCACGACATTACCCGCCTCACGGCAGAAGCGCATCAGTGCAAGGCCGTTATCGACTATCAGCGTGGCTATCCCGTAACCCGCAACCACGCCGAGCACACCCGCTTTGCTGCCGAGGCCGCCGACCAGATCACCCCCGGCACCGACCGCGACACACCGCCCATTATGGCGGGGGAGGATTTTTCCTACATGCTCAATGCGCGACCGGGTGCCTATATTGTGATCGGAAACGGCGACGGGGCGACCGTGCACCACCCGGAGTATGACTTTGATGACGCTGCGATCCCGGCGGGCTGTTCATGGTTCGCGCAGGTGGTTGAGGACCGGCTGGCAAGGGCGTAAGCATGTGTCAGATAAATGCGACTGCATGAAAATCAGCGCCAACCCAACTCCGGAGGAAACTTCCAAAATGGCCGTTAAGAACCGATTTGCCGAACTGCATGATGACATCACCGCATGGCGTCGCGATCTGCACGAGAACCCCGAGATCTTGTTCGAGACGTATCGCACTTCGGGCATCGTGGCCGAGAAACTGCGTGCTTTCGGCTGCGATGAGGTTGTCGAAGGCATTGGCCGCACGGGTGTTGTCGGTGTCATCAAGGGCAAAGAAACAGGGTCGGGCAAAGTGATCGGCCTGCGCGCCGATATGGACGCGTTGCCGATAAATGAGCAGACAGGGCTGGAGTACGCCTCTAAGACGCCCGACGCGATGCACGCCTGCGGCCATGACGGCCACACCGCGATGCTGCTAGGGGCCGCGCAATATCTGGCGGAAACTCGCAACTTTGACGGCACGGTTGTTGTGATCTTTCAGCCCGCCGAAGAAGGCGGCGGCGGTGGTCGTGAAATGTGCGAGGACGGCATGATGGACCGTTGGGGTATTCAGGAAGTCTATGGCATGCACAACTGGCCGGGCATGCCCACAGGTTCCTTCGGCATCCGCCCCGGATCGTTCTTTGCCGCGACAGACCAGTTCGACATCACCTTTGAGGGGCGCGGGGGCCATGCCGCCAAACCGCATGAGACCATCGACACCACAGTCATGGCTGCTCAGGCGGTTCTGGCGCTGCAAACCATCGCCGCACGCAACGCCGACCCGGTAGAGCAGATCGTGGTTTCGGTCACCGCGTTTGAGACATCCTCAAAGGCGTTCAACGTGATCCCGCAGCGGGTGCAGATGAAAGGCACCGTGCGCACGATGTCGGCAGACGTGCGCAGCCTTGCGGAAAAACGTATCAATGAGATTTGTAACGGTATCGCCGCAACTTTTGGTGGCAAGGCCGATGTGACCTATCACCGGGGCTATCCGGTCATGGTGAACCACGAAGAGCAGACCGAATTCGCAGCCGACGTGGCGCGCTCCATCTCTGGCGATTGTAGCGAAGCGCCTTTGGTTATGGGCGGCGAGGATTTCGCCTTTATGCTCGAAGAACGCCCCGGTGCTTATATTTTGGTGGGCAACGGCGATACCGCAGCGGTGCATCACCCCGAATACAACTTCAACGATGAAGCTATCCCGGCGGGTTGCAGCTGGTGGGCGGGGATCGTCGAGCAACGGATGCCAGCGGCGTAATTCCTTGACCCATGAACTGAACGCGCCTCCTTCTGGGGGCGCGTTTTTCGTTGTGGGTCAGCCGCGTTCCCAAAGCGCGTTATAGACGGCTTCGATCCCGTCCGCCTCCGCCCGGGCACTAAAGCGGCCCTCGGCCCAACGTCGCGCGGCATCAGAAAGGGCGGCTTGATCTTCCCGCCGGAGCAGTGACAGCGCGGCATGAGCGGCTGCCTCTGCCGCGCCTAGAGGTACAACCTTGCCCACGCGACCTGCGTTTGAGAAGGCCCCGTAATAGCCCGCGTCACTGCCTACGAACGGCACGCCAGACGCCAGTGCTTCTAGTGGGACCATGCCGTATCCTTCGTAGCGCGGCAGTTGCACCACAAGTGACAGGGCACGCATCAGTTTCGGAAGATCGGCGGCGGGATATTCCCCGATAAAAAGCAGCCGGTCCGCCAGCCCTGCGGCTTCGACCTGTGCCTTGAGCTTGGTCAGAAACGCCTCATGCTTGCCACCCGCCCGGCCAATGACCAGCGCCACCGCGCCGGGGCGTTCAGGCAGCAGGCGCAGCATTGCCTCTACGAAAAGGTCGGTGCCTTTTTCAGGCCGGATGCGCCCCACGGTGGCAATGCCGTGGGTGCCGCCAAAGCCCATCTGCTCCCAAGCGTTCGCTCGGTTCGTGGCGGGCGAGAAGACATCGGTGTCCACCCCATGGGGCACCACGGCGCGCACATGGGGCACGAACTCTGCCGCGCGTTCGGTCGTGGCGATCACCGCGTCCATCTGACGGATCAGCCAGCGCGGATAGGCAGAATGCAAGCGCTGCGCGGCTGAGGTAAAAACGATTTTGATATTGGCGCGGCGCACATCACGTAGCCAAACCGCGCTGCGCATCTCCGTATTGCGGCGCACATGCCAGATGGCAAAGGGAAGGTCTGCGGGTTCATGGCTTCGGGTGATCCGCGCCGCCGCCGCACGGGTCAGCGGGACCGGACAGCCGGGCAGGGGTTGGCCCACCAGCGCTAGATCATGCCGGGCGACCTGCTGTCGGATGACATTGGCCGCCGTCGCAGAAACCCCGGTGAAATTGCGGTTGTAGTTGGTTACGTAGAGTTCAGGCATCGGGCGGCCCCTTACGCAAACCCAAGGCGGTGATCAGCCGCTCGGCGATACTATCAAGCTTGTCGGTTTGCGCCGCGGCATAGTCTTTGGCCGCCGCCACACCATTGGTCCGCGCGACATCATCCGTCAGCAGGTCGGCGACGCGATCCGCCAAGTCCTGCGTGCCTGCAATCAGACGTGCAGCGCCTGCGGTTTCCATCTCGGCATAGGTTTCGGCAAAATTGGTGACATGGGTGCCTGACAGCACCATCGCCCCGGCCTGCGCGACCTCATAGGGGTTATGCCCGCCGATGGGGTGGAGCGACCCGCCCAGAAAGACAATCTCAGACAGCGCGTACCATGTGCCCAACTCGCCCAACGTGTCGGCGAGAAACACCTGCTCTTGCGGCATGTCGCCCCGCGTACGGCGGCCATGGGTCAGGCCGATGCTGGCGATAAGACCGGCCACCTCATCCCCGCGTTCCGGGTGGCGGGGGACAAGGATCAGGCAAAGGTTTGGAAAACGTTCCAACAGCTGCCGATGCGCCTCAAGTACCGATTTTTCCTCTCCGGGGTGAGTAGAAGAGGCGATCCAGACGGGGCGCCCGCCCAGAGCCGTCCGGGCCTGCGCAACCGTTTCATCGTCCTGCGGCAGGGGGCCTGCCATGGATTTAAGATTGATCCCGGGCGCAACCCTGTCGGTAGGCGCGTTGATCGTAGCCATGGCCCGCGCCATCGCGTCATTCTGCGTCAGGATCAGATCAAAGACACCGAACAAGAACCCCGCCAGCGCCGGTTGCTTTTGCCACCGCGCGATTGAGCGTTGCGAAAGCCGTGCGTTGATCAGCGCCATCGCCGTGCCGCGCGCATGGGTCCGATGCAGCATCTGAGGCCAGAGTTCACTCTCAACGAAAAGTGCCGCATCGGGACGCCAGTGGATCAGAAAACGCTTTAACGGACCGGGGGCATCCAGCGGCGCGAATTGATGCTGCGTGCGCGGGGGCAGGCGACTGCCCACCAGTCGGGCCGATGTCGCGGTACCAGAGGTGATTAAAAAATGCGCCTGCGGCAGGGCGCGGCCCATCCGGTCAATCAGGGCCAAGACCGACAGGCTTTCGCCGACCGAAGCCGCGTGAAACCAGATTAGCGTACCGTCGGGGCGCGGCTGGCTGGCATGGCCGAGTTTCTCGCGGGCCCGCGATGGTTCAACCCCCGCGCGGCGCAGTTTGGCCATGGATTGCCGTCCAGCGATGGGCAGTATTGCGGTGCTCGCCGCGACCCATGCCTTGTAAAGGAAGGGCGTGCCCATTGGCTCAGCCGCCCGTATGGCTCATGTGACGCGGCATTTGACCGTCGACGCGCTGGCGCGAATAGTCGAAATCATGCCCCTTCGGCTTGCGGTCAATCGCAGCGCGGATCGCTTCTTGCAGTGGGACATCCGTATCGGGGTGTTCGCGCAGTGGAGCGCGAAGATCGGCCACATCTTCTTGACCCAGACACATGAAAATCTCACCCGTACAGGTGACCCGCACGCGGTTGCAGCTTTCGCAGAAGTTATGGCTCAGCGGGGTGATGAAGCCGATTTTCTGACCTGTCTCTTCCAATCGCACATAGCGGGCCGGGCCGCCTGTGCGCTCGGCCAGATCGGTGACGGTGTAATGCTCCGCATAGCGCGCGCGCACGTCCTTGAGGGACCAGAACTGACCAAAGCGGTCTTCGTTGCCCAGATCACCCATCGGCATAACTTCGATCCATGTCAGGTCAATCCCACGCTCGGCGCACCATTCGGTGATGCGCGGCAATTCGGGTTCGTTGAAGCCCTTGAGCGCCACGGCGTTGATCTTGATCTTCAGCCCTGCACGTTGCGCGGCATCAATCCCGCGCAGCACCTGCGGCAGACGGCCCCAGCGGGTGATATCCGCGAACTTCTGCTCGACTAGCGTGTCGAGCGAGACATTCACCCGGCGCACCCCGGCGGCATAGAGGTCATCGGCGAAGCGTTCCAGCTGGCTGCCGTTGGTGGTCAACGTCAGTTCTTTCAGCGCGCCACTGTCGAGATGCCGTTTCATCCCTTCAAAGAAGGTCATGATACCCCGGCGCACCAAAGGCTCCCCGCCTGTGATGCGCAGTTTCTCAACGCCCAGATTGACGAAGTTGCTGCACAACCGGTCCAATTCCTCCAGCGTGAGGAGTTCCTTCTTGGGCAGGAAGGTCATGTTCTCCGACATGCAATAGACGCAGCGAAAATCGCAGCGGTCGGTGACGGAGACGCGCAAGTAGGTGATTGCGCGCATGAATGGGTCAATAAGGGGTGCTGTCATGCGTTATAGGTAATGCTCCGCCCACTGCGGGGCAAGCGGCATTTGGGCGATTGATAAGGGGGTAGGGCGCAGATAGTCTGGCGGCATGACACGTATTATTATCCCGCTTTTCATCGTGGCCGCCTCCGCTGGCTGTAGTAATCTGGCTGATCGGTTTGGGATAGAACGCGCCCAACCCGAAACGGCATCCGTATCGGCAGAGGTCGCGGCGCCTGCGTCCACTGCGACGCCAATCGCGGCGTCCGGCAGCAGTGCAGAGGCGCTGGATACAACAACAGCGGCAGAGCGCGAAGCCGCCACCCGCGCCCCGACCAGCGCAGGTTCTGCTTTGGGAACAACTGTGGTCAGCCTTGGCAGCGCGGCAGAGCCGGGGCTGTGGTTAAAAACGCCCCTCGTGAAATCCGAGCAGCCCGGCCGCGTGACGAACCCCGCCACGGGCAAATCGGCCGCGGTGACGCTGATCCCGCTCGAGGGGCCATCGACGGCAGGCAGCCGTATGTCGCTGCCCGCCTTGCGTTTGATCGGTGCCTCGCTGACGGACCTTACTACGGTCGAAGTGTCGGCCGAAGGTTAGGGGATCAGCCTGTGCCTTCTGACTTTTTCAGCAGGCGCAGCGCTTCTTTTACCGCGAAAGGTTTCATCGCTTCCCCATGGGTGGCGACAAAGGCGCGGGTCCGCTTGGGGTCGTGTTTGGACAGGTCGCGCAGCCACCAGCCGATCGCTTTCTGAATAAACCAGCGGTGATCCGGAACCATGGTTGCCGCCCAGCCAAGGATTCGGTCGCGCGCGTCGAGTTCCTCGGGCTTTGGGTTGTTCTGCTTGGTCCACGGCAGGGTCGACACCAGCACCGCGCGTCGCGTCAAAAGGTGGTCGGAGGCGACCCAGCTTTCCAATTCATCAAGGCGGGAGGGCTCAGCCATCAGACGTTTCTGCGCCGCCATGCTGGCATGATCGGCAATCGCCCAACTGTCGAAATCCGCGGTCCAACTGGCGATCAACGCCCAAGCGGCTTGATCGTCGGGCCGCAGCCGCGCTTGGGTCAGCAGTTTGGCCGCCGCCACACGCGCCTCAAAGATGTCCGACTGCCAAAGACCGTCGGCAAGGGCGACACGGCCCTCAACATCGAGCGCCTCGCGCCAAGCCTGAGCGAGTTCAGCGATTTGCGGGTTTGTCAGGCCAAGGTAACGACGGTCGGCCTTGTGATAGGCGCGCATCTCTTCGGCGCGGGCCGGGTTGGCCTGCGCTTCAAGCTCCTCCAGAGCGGTTTCCAAATTCATTCTACCGTCACCGATTTCGCCAGATTGCGCGGCTGATCCACATCCGTGCCCTTGGCAACAGCGGTGTGATAGGCCAGCAACTGGGCCGGAATGGCATAGAGAATTGGGGCCAGCGCATCGGGGACCGGGGGCATTTCGATGCTGAACCAGACGCCATCATTGGCTTCGGCCTGACCTTTGGAATCCGAGATCAAGATCACCTTGCCCTTGCGGGCCATGACCTCTTGCATATTGCTGACGGTCTTGTCGAAGAGCGCATCGCGGGGGGCCATGACGACCACCGGAACATGCTCATCCACCAGTGCGATGGGGCCGTGCTTCAGTTCACCCGATGCATAAGCTTCGGCGTGTATGTAGCTGATTTCTTTCAGCTTAAGCGCCCCTTCTAGAGCGAGAGGGTACATCTGACCCCGACCCAAGAACAGCACATCGCGCGCGTGTGAAAGTTTAAGTGCGGCTTCTTGCATCGTGTTGTTCTGCTCAAGCGCTGTGCTGACGATCGCGGGCAACCCTCGCAGGCCTGAGATGTGATCTGCAAAGGCCTCGGCGGTGATCGCTTCGCGGTCACGCGCGGCTTTAAGTACCAGCGCAAACAGGACGACCAACTGGCAAGTGAAGGCCTTGGTCGAGGCAACCCCAACTTCGACGCCGGCATGGATCGGCAGGGCATAGTCACTTTCACGAGCGATGGAGCTTTCGGGCACGTTGACGACTGACAGGATACGCGCGGCTTTGCCCTCGCAATAGCGCAGGGCGGCCAGCGTGTCGGCGGTCTCACCCGATTGGCTGACAAAGACTGCCAGTGTGCGCGGCGGGATTGGTGGCTCGCGGTAGCGGAATTCAGATGCCACATCGACTTCAACGGGCAGGCGGGCGATCTGCTCAAACCAGTATTTCGCCGTAAGGCACGCATAAGACGCGGTGCCGCAAGCCACCATGATGATTCGATCGAATTGCGAAAAATCAATGTCTTGTGTGCTGATGTTGATCTCGCCCTCGGGCGTCAGATAATGGCCGATCGCTGCACCGATCACGCCGGGCTGTTCAGCGATCTCCTTGGCCATGAAATGCTTGTGCCCAGCCTTGTCGATCCGGGTGCTATCAACTTGCACAGTTTTAATCGCGCGATTGGCAATTGTACCGTTTCGGTCGGTGATTTCGACCGAGGTGCGGGTGATCACGGCGCAGTCACCCTCTTCGAGATAGGCAATGCGGTTGGTCAACGGGGCGAGCGCAATGGCGTCGCTGCCGACGTACATTTCACCTTCACCGTAGCCGATGGCGAGGGGCGAGCCCTTGCGCGCGGCGATAAGCAGGTCTTCATGCCCATCGAAAAGGAAGGCCAGCGCGAAGGCACCCTCAAGCCGGGCAAGGGTCTGCTTGGCCGCTTCAATGGGGCCTGCACCCTGAGCCATGTGGTATTGGGTCAGTAGGGCGACGGTTTCGGTGTCGGTCTCTGTGACCGCCTGTACGCCATGCTCAGCTAATTCGGCCCGCAGTTCGCGGAAGTTTTCAATGATCCCGTTGTGTACCACGGCCACGGGTCCGGCTTGATGCGGGTGCGCATTGGTCACGCTGGGTGCGCCATGGGTGGCCCAGCGGGTGTGACCGATACCGGACTTCCCCGCCAGTGGGTCATGCACCAGCGCATCAGAGAGGTTCACCAGTTTGCCCAGAGCGCGGCGGCGGTCGAGTTTGCCGTCGTTCAGCGTGGCAATGCCCGCGCTGTCGTAGCCGCGATATTCAAGGCGTTTGAGCGATTCAACGAGGATAGGCGCAACTTCGTGGTTGCCGAGCACCCCTACAATTCCACACATTTTTAGCTGCCCCTCTGCATTTTCGCCTTTTTGGCCTTTAGAATTTCGAACATTTTGCGCGCCATACCGGGTTTTTCGACCTGGGGGGCGCGAGACAGGGCCAGCGCCTCTGGTTCCACGTCCGATGTGATGACTGACCCGCTGCCTGTCATGGCCCCGTCACCGATGGTGACGGGCGCGACCAGCATCGTGTTGGAGCCGATGAAAGCCCCCGCGCCGATGGTGGTGTGATGTTTCATCACCCCGTCATAATTGCAGGTGATTGTGCCAGCGCCGATGTTGCTGCGCGCGCCAACGGTTGCATCGCCAATGTAACTCAGATGGTTCACTTTGGCCCCTTCGGCGATCTGAGCGTTCTTTATCTCAACGAAGTTGCCGATGCGCACGTCTTCGGCCAGTTCCGCGCCGGGACGCAGGCGGGCGTAGGGGCCGACCACGCCGCCGCGCGAGACATGGCAACCCTCGAGGTGCGAGAAGGCGCGGATCGTGGTGCCGGATTCAACGGTGACATTCGGGCCGAAGACGACATTCGGCTCTACCACCGTGTCGCGGCCAATGTAGGTGTCGCGGGCAAGAAAAACGGTTTCAGGCGCGATCAGCGTCACGCCGTCCTCCATCAAAAGCGCACGGGCGCGGGATTGGAACGCAGCCTCGGCCCGAGCGAGGTCCGCGCGAGAGTTCACGCCCATCGTCTCGGCCTCGGCACATGTAACAACGGTCGCACTGCGCCCCTCGGCGCGGGCGAGGCCGATGATATCGGTGAGGTAGTATTCTTCGGATGCGTTGTCGTTGCCAACTTTGTCGATCAGATCGAACAGCAGCTCGGATTTGCAAGCCACGACGCCAGAGTTGCACAGGGTGATGGCGCGTTCCTCCGGAGAGGCGTCCTTGAATTCGACGATCCGCTGCAGCGCGTCGCCCTGCATCACCAGCCGGCCATAGCGGGCGGGATCTGCGGCCTCGAACCCCAGAACCACCACATCATGGTTCGCAAGCGCCTCTTGCATCTTTTCGAGTGTTTCAGGTTGGACGAAAGGGGTATCGCCATAGAGCACCAGCGCCATGCCGTCGAACCCGTCCAGCGCCGGGCGGGCCTGTGCCACCGCATGGGCTGTGCCTAGCTGTTCGGTCTGCTCGACCACCTGCGCATCCTCGTCAAAGAGGGTGGCGGCCGCACGCACCTGATCAGCACCATGGCCCGCCACCACCACCGTATGACGCGGAGCGAGCATAGCGCCCGCAGCCATAGCGTGTTCCAGCAACGGGGCAGAGGCGACCCGGTGCAGCACCTTCGGCAGGTCCGAGTTCATCCGTGTCCCCTTGCCTGCGGCAAGGATGATCAGTGCAGTATCCATGTAAATCTCTTTGTCCTTCAGCTTGCATTCTCTTTACGCGCTTCGCACAAAGGCGCAAGGCCACCGCCCATCAAACTAGGTTGCGGTCTGCAACACGAAGCCATTTTGCAAGGCGGGGTTCCGCCCAAGGAGTACCCAGTGAAGACAGTCGTTTTCGATCTCGACGGCACGTTGGCCGATACCTCGGGCGATCTGATCGCCGCCGCCAATGCCTGTTTCCGCGACATGGGTGAGGGCGATGTGCTGGTCCATGCCGAGGATGCGGGCACCGCGCTGCGCGGCGGGCGGGCAATGCTGACGTTGGGCATGGAAAAACTTGGCCGCGCCAATGATGCGGCGACGATTGACCGCTACTATCCGATGTTGCTTGACGCGTATAAGCGCGAAATTGACACCCATACGATCCTCTACCCCGGCGCGATGGAGGCCGTGGCCGCGCTGAAGGCCGCAGGCTACCGCGTGGCGATTTGCACAAATAAACCCGAAGCATTGGCGGAGCTGCTGCTCACCCGCCTTGGCGTGCGCGACGCATTCGGTGCGATGCTGGGGGCCGACAGTCTGGCCGTGCGCAAGCCTGACCCCGAACATCTGTTCGAAACCGCCCGCCGGGCAGGCGGCGATCCGGCGCAGTGCGTTTTGATCGGCGACAGTGATACCGACCGTAACACCGCCCGCGCGGCGGGGGTGCCCTGTGTGCTTGTCACCTTTGGCCCTTCGGGGGAGGATATGGCGGCGCTGGAGCCTGAGGCGTTGCTGAATGATTTCGCCGACCTGCCAGAGGTCATTGAACGTTTGATCGGCAAAGCCGCCTGATGGCCGAGCGCTTCACCGGCAGTTTCACGCAGCAAGAGCCGATCCCCGAAGACGCGATCGAAGCGGCAGTGGCAGTGATGCGCAGTGGCCGTTTGCACCGCTACAACACCGTGCCGGGCGAGGTGGCCGAGGTGGCGCTGCTAGAGCAAGAATTCGCCGCCATGATGGGCGCCAAATATTGCCTTGCTGTGGCGTCGGGGGGGTATGCGATGTCCACCGCTTTGCGCGCGGTGGGGGTGAAACCGGGCGACCGGGTGCTGACCAATGCCTTCACGCTCGCCCCGGTGCCGGGGGCGATTGCCTCGCTCGGCGCGGTTCCGGTTTTCGTTGGCGTGACGGAGCAGTTGGTGATCGACCTCGATGATCTTGCCGCCAAAGCGGATCAGGCCGAAGTGCTGCTTCTAAGCCATATGCGCGGGCATCTGGTGAATATGGACGCGCTGACGGCGCTTTGTGATCAGCATGGCATCTTGGTGATTGAGGATTGCGCCCATACGATGGGGGCGGCATGGAACGGCAAGCCATCGGGCACGCAAGGAAAGATCGGTTGTTTTTCCTGCCAGACCTATAAACACGTGAACGCGGGCGAGGGCGGGATGTTGATCACCGATGATGCCGAGGTCGCGGCGCGGGCGATCATTCTGTCGGGGTCTTACATGCTCTATGACCGCCACGCCGCCGCGCCGGGGCCGGAGGCCTTTGAGACGATCCGCTATGAGACGCCCAATATCTCGGGCCGGATGGATAACCTGCGCGCCGCGATCCTGCGCCCGCAGTTGCGGCGCTTGCCGGAACAGGTGGCGCGCTGGAATGAGCGGTATTTGATGGTTGAGGCCGGTCTGCACGACACGACGGGATTGACGGTGATTAAGCGGCCAGAGGCGGAAAGTATCGTCGGCTCTTCAATCCAATTTCTTCTCAAGGGCTGGTCTGCGCCGCAAGTGGAAGAGGTGATCGCCCGCTGCGCCTTGCGGGGTGTCGAGTTGAAATGGTTCGGCAGGGCCGAGCCTATGGGTTTCACCAGTCGTTACGACGCATGGCGCTACGCTCGGGCAGAAAAAATGCCCGCCAGCGATGCGGTGCTGGCGGGGTTGATCGACATGCGCGTGCCGCTGACCTTCTCGCTGGAGGATTGCGCTTTGATCGCGCGGATCATCCGAGCCGAGGTCAGCGCCGTCTTTCAGAGCAGATAGGCTCAGAAACGGATGGTGCCGTGTTTGCCCATGTCGGGCTTTTGGCCGGTCATCTGCGCCTTGCCGATCTCATAGAGGAACTTGAACCCGCCTTCGGTGGCCCAGACTTCGGCCTCCGTCAGATCAAAGCGGATCAGTTGCACATCGGGGTCTTGCTTGCCGTCCTCAAACCATGCGCCCGCGATGGCGTTCCAGATCTTGTCCAACTCCGTCGGGTTGGTCACGGCAGAGAGATGGCCGTCGATCCGTGCCCATAGGGATTCGTCCTTGTTGGCGATCAGATATTCCGCAGCGGCACGGCCTTCGGCGGATTTCGCCAGATCGGTGCCCTTTGCGGTGATAAACCACAGCACGGCGGAACGGTCGTCTTCGTCGATGTAATGGGTCATCGGCACCGCGCGGGCGGTCTTGGTCATCAGCATCCCGGCGCGGGTGTCGTCCATGCGGTCCCAGAACTCTTTTTTCAGATCATCGCTCATTTGCATCTCGCTTTGTTGTAGTGTTCGCTTGGTCGCAGGGCCAACCCGCCGCGGGGCGGGGCGGTTCCACATCGCGCCGCTTGACGCAAAGCGGGCGGGACGGTAGGTAATGAACAAGCGTTCAATAAATCGGGGGGAGAAGCCGTGTTCAACGCAAGTATGCAGTTTGATCTGGGAGAAGACGTTGCGGCCATGCGGGAGATGGTGCACCGCTGGGCGCAGGAGCGCGTCAAGCCGATGGCCGCCGAGATCGACACGAAGAACGAATTCCCGCCCGAACTTTGGACCGAGATGGGCGAGTTGGGCCTCTTGGGCATGACCGTCGAGGAAGAGTTCGGCGGCTCCGGTCTTGGCTACGTCGCCCACACGGTCGCGGTCGAAGAGATCGCCCGCGCCTCCGCTTCGGTCTCGCTTTCCTACGGGGCGCATTCCAACCTCTGCGTGAACCAGATTAAGCTGAACGGCACGCCAGAGCAAAAGGCGCAGTTCTTGCCGAAACTCTGCTCGGGCGAGCATGTCGGCGCGTTGGCCATGTCCGAAGTGGGCGCGGGCAGTGACGTGGTGAGCATGAAGCTGAATGCCGAAAAGCGGAACGATCACTTCCGGCTGAATGGTAACAAATACTGGATCACCAACGGTCCCGACGCGGAGACCTTGGTTGTCTATGCCAAGACCGACCCCGAAGCCGGCTCCAAAGGCATCACCGCCTTCCTGATCGAGAAGTCGATGAAGGGCTTTTCCACTTCCATGCATTTCGACAAGCTCGGCATGCGCGGTTCCAACACTGCGGAACTGATCTTCGAAGACTGCGAAGTGCCCTTCGAGAACATCCTCGGCGAAGAGGGCAAGGGCGTGCGCGTGCTGATGTCGGGCCTCGACTACGAGCGCGTCGTGCTGGCAGGCATCGGCCTTGGCATCATGGCCGCCTGTCTGGATGAGATCATGCCCTACATGGCCGAGCGCAAGCAATTCGGCCAGCGCATCGGAGATTTCCAACTGATGCAGGGCAAGATGGCGGATATGTATACCGCGATGAACTCGGCCCGGGCTTATGTCTATAGTGTCGCGCAGGCCTGTGACCGCGGCGACGTGACCCGTCAAGACGCGGCGGCTTGCTGCCTCTATGCCTCGGAACAGGCGATGGTGCAGGCGCATCAGGCCGTGCAGGCAATGGGCGGGGCAGGCTATCTCAGCGACAACCCGGTGGGCCGCATCTTCCGCGATGCCAAGCTGATGGAGATCGGCGCAGGTACCTCGGAAATCCGCCGCATGTTGGTGGGCCGCGAGATGATGGGGGCGATGTGATGCGCACCGTCCTGCTGGTCTGTGCGTTTCTTGCGGGGCCGGTGGCCGCGCAAGACATTACCTATTCCGATGCCGCCACGGCGGACTGTCTGGCCGGAGCCGAAGAGTTCACCGGCCAGCGCGTCTGTATCGGGCTTTCGGCCAACCTATGCATGGAAGGGCCGGGCGGGTATTCGACCGTTGGCATGGGCGGGTGCCTTGATAGGGAACTGTCTTTCTGGGACGGGTTGCTGAACGAGAACTACCGCGCGCGGATGGTGCAGTCTAAATCTGCCGATGAGGATGCGGCGCTCTATCAGCCGGAATTGCCCTCTCAGGCCGAGGCTCTGCGTGACATGCAGCGCGCGTGGATTACCTTCCGCGATGCCGCCTGTGACTACGAACGCAGCCAATGGGGCGGTGGCACGGGCGGCGGGCCTGCGACTTTGGCCTGCCTGATGCAGATGACTGCCGAACAGGCTCTGCGTCTGGGGGCGGCCTATTAACCGCGTCACGATGTGTCGGCCAAACGGGACGGAAGGATCGGGATGGAGAACCTAATTGAACTGAAGACGGAAGGCGGTGTGTTGCACCATTTTCTGCCGTGGCTGATTGAAGGGTTCGAGATCTTGGCGGCGGTCATCGACATCGCGGCCATCATTCTGCTGCTGATCGGCGCGGCGCGTTTCCTGACCGGGGTGACGATTGCCGAGATCGCCAAGAAGGGGCCGGAGCGGGTGCGCCGCACCAACCGCGAGCGCATCGAACTGGGGCGCTACATCCTTGCGGGGCTGGAACTCTTTATCGTGTCGGATGTGATACACACTGCGATCAGCCTGCGGTTTGCCGACCTGCTCTTCCTGCTGATGCTGGTCATCATCAGGTCCATCACCTCTTTCTTCCTTGACCGGGAGTTGGAGCAACTAAAGAAGGAACTCGGCGATGACTGACTTTTCCGACCTGAAGGCGCTCTACGTCAACTGCTCGCTCAAGAAGACACCGGGCGACAGCCATACGCAGCTTCTGATGAACGCGAGCGCCGGCATCATGGAGGCGCAGGGGGTGAGCGTCGAGCACCTCTACTTGCTCGACCACCAAGTGCCGCCGGGCGTCTATCCGGACATGACAGAACACGGCTGGGACCGTGACGATTGGCCCGCGCTCTGGGAGAAGGTGCTGGCCGCCGACATCCTGATTATCGGCACGCCGCTCTGGCTGGGTGAGGAAAGCAGTGTCTGTCGGGTGTTGATCGAACGGCTCTATGCGATGAGCGGCAAGTTGAACGATAGGGGCCAGTCGGTCTTTTACAGCAAGGTCGGCGGGACCGTCGTCACCGGCAACGAGGACGGCATCAAGCACGTCGCCATGACCACCGGGTTTGCGATGAACCACCTTGGCTACACCATCCCGCCACAGGCCGATTGCGGCTGGATTGGCGAGGCGGGGCCGGGGCCGTCTTATGGCGATGATGTGGACGGCAAGCGCGCAGGCTTTGACAATGAATTTACGCAGCGCAACACCACGATCATGACATGGAACGCGATGCATCTGGCGCGGATGCTGAAAGCGGCGGGCGGCTACAGCCAAGAGGGCAACGATCGCAACGCCTGGGATGCGGGCGCGCGGTTTGACTTTGAAAACCCGGAGTATCGAAGCTGATATGACACAGGACGATTGGCCCATCTGGCAGGGCAACATGGCCGCGCAGTGTTTGGCGCAGCCCGATGACGCCTTGGCGATCATTGATCTGACCGGCGCGGCCCGCCGCGACGTGAGCTATGGCGCGCTGCATGAGATGGTCGATGGGCTGGCCCGCGCGCTAAAGGCCGAAGTGGCCCCCGGTGACCGTGTGGGTGTCTTGCTCAGTCAATCGCCGTGGTGCGCGGCGGCGCATCTGGCGATCTGGAAGATCGGCGCGATCTCAGTGCCGCTGTTCAAGCTTTTTAAACGTGACGCGCTGGCCAGCCGGATTGGCGATGCGGGCTGTGCGATTGTGCTGACCGATGCCGAAGGCGCGGACCTGTTGGGCGATCTGACAACCCCGTGGATGGCGGCTGATGTGGGCGCGGCAGGCGGCCCGGTCGACTTTGCCGATGTCGGCCCCGAAGACCCCGCCGTGCTGATCTACACCTCGGGCACCACCGGCACGCCCAAGGGCGCGCTGCACGGCCACCGGGTGCTCTCGGGCCATCTGCCCGGGGTCTCGGTCAGCCATGACCATCTGGGGCAGGCGGGCGATTGCCTTTGGACCCCGGCAGACTGGGCATGGATCGGCGGGCTCTTCGATGTGGCGATGCCTGCGCTGGCACTTGGCGTGCCGGTGGTGGCCGCACGGATGCCCAAGTTCACCGTCGAAGGCTGCGCCGATGTGATTGCCCGCGGTGAGGTGAAGAATGTCTTTTTCCCGCCCACGGCGCTTCGGATGCTGAAAGCCGCGGATGTATCCTTGCCCGGCCTGCGTTCAGTCGCCAGCGGTGGCGAGCCTTTGGGCGCCGAGATGCTGGCATGGGGCCGCAAGGCCTTCGGGTTGGACATCAACGAATTCTACGGCCAGACCGAATGCAACATGGTGGCCTCAAGCTGCGGGGGGGATTTCCCCGCGCAGCCCGGCTGCATCGGCAAGCCGGTGCCCGGTTTCGAGATCGCCGTGCTCGACGCGGACAGCAAGCCCACGGATGCCGAGGGCGACGTGGCCGTGCGCCGCGGCGCGCCCTCGATGATGCTGCGCTACTGGAACCGGCCCGAGGAGACGGCGGCTAAGTTCCACGGCAACTGGCTGCTGACCGGCGACCGGGGCATCTGGGAGGGCGACTACCTGCGCTTCGTGGGCCGCGAGGATGATGTGATCACCTCCGCTGGCTACCGCATCGGCCCGGCGGAGATCGAAGACTGTCTGCTGACCCATAGCGCGGTTGCGACCTGCGGCGTGGTCGGCAAACCCGACGCGCTCAGGACCGAGATCGTGAAGGCCTATGTGGTGCTGAAACCCGGTGCCGAGGTCGAGGCAAAGGAACTGCAGGACTGGGTGAAGGACCGGCTCGCAAGCTATTCCTACCCGCGCGAGATCGCATTCGTGGAGGACCTGCCGATGACCGTCACCGGCAAGGTAATCCGCAAAGAACTAAAGCGTCTGGCGGCGCGAGAGAATGAGGACGTAACATGAAACTGACATCCCAAGCCCTGCCATCCTCGGATGCCTATAAGGCCAATGAGATGGCGCATCTCAAGGCGCTGAGCGAAGTGCGTGACGCGGCGGAGGCTGCGGCCTTGGGTGGCGGCGAAAAATCCCGCGCGCGGCACGAGAGCCGCGGCAAGATGCTCCCCAGAGAGCGGGTGGCGAACCTACTGGACCCCGGCAGCCCGTTTCTAGAGATCGGCGCCACCGCGGCGCATGGGCTCTACGGCGGTGCGGCCCCTTGCGCGGGCGTCATCGCGGGCATTGGCCGGGTGCAGGGACATGAGGTCATGGTGGTCTGCAACGATGCCACCGTGAAGGGCGGCACCTATTACCCGATGACGGTGAAAAAACACCTCCGCGCGCAGGAGATTGCCGAGGCGAACCATCTGCCCTGCATCTACCTGGTGGACTCTGGCGGGGCCAACTTGCCGAACCAAGATGAAGTCTTTCCCGACCGCGACCATTTCGGCGCGATTTTCTACAATCAGGCGCGGATGAGCGCCAAGGGCATCGCACAGATCGCCGTCGTGATGGGCTCTTGCACCGCCGGCGGCGCTTACGTGCCCGCCATGTCGGATGTGACCATTATCGTGAAGGAACAGGGCACGATCTTCCTCGCTGGTCCGCCGCTGGTGAAGGCGGCGACGGGCGAAGTGGTGAGCGCCGAAGACCTCGGCGGTGGCGACGTGCACACGCGGTTGTCGGGCGTGGCCGATTACCTCGCCGAAGACGACGCGCATGCGCTGGCACTAGCGCGCCGCGCGGTGGGGCAGCTCAACAAGACCAAGCCGACCACTGTCGACTGGGCCAGCCCCGAAGAGCCCGCCTATGACCCCGCCGAGATGCTGGGCGTCGTGCCCGCCGACCTGCGCACGCCCTATGACATCCGCGAGGTGATCATGCGGCTGGTCGACGGCAGCCGCTTTGA
Organism: Sulfitobacter sp. SH24; assembly: GCF_965641895.1. Lineage (NCBI taxonomy): Bacteria > Pseudomonadati > Pseudomonadota > Alphaproteobacteria > Rhodobacterales > Roseobacteraceae > Sulfitobacter > Sulfitobacter sp. SH24. Next base: position 2,250,412 of record NZ_OZ282575.1, on the reverse strand, counting down.
CGAGTTCAAATCCCGCTTTGGCGAGACGCTGGTCTGTGGCTTTGCGCATGTGAAGGGCTGCCCGATCGGCATCATCGCCAACAACGGCGTGCTATTTTCCGAAGCCGCCCAGAAGGGCGCGCATTTCGTGGAGCTTTGCAGCCAGCGTAACATCCCGCTGGTCTTCCTGCAGAACATCACCGGCTTCATGGTCGGCCGCAAATACGAGAACGACGGCATCGCGCGGCATGGCGCCAAGATGGTGACGGCGGTGGCCACGACCAATGTGCCTAAAATCACCATGCTGGTCGGCGGCTCCTTCGGCGCGGGCAATTACGGCATGTCGGGCCGGGCTTACAGGCCGCGCTTCCTGTGGTCTTGGCCCAACAGCCGGATTTCCGTTATGGGTGGCGCTCAGGCGGCGGGCGTGCTGGCTACCGTCAAACGCGACGCGATCGAGCGGGCCGGGGATACATGGACCGAGGAGGAAGAGACCGCCTTCAAACAGCCGACGATTGATATGTTCGAGGAACAGAGCCATCCGCTCTATGCCTCCGCGAGGCTGTGGGATGACGGGATTATCGACCCGCGCAAGAGCCGGGATGTGCTGTATCTCAGCCTCTCGGCAAGCCTGAACGCGCCGATTGAGCCGACGAAATTTGGGTTGTTCCGCATGTGATCTTGCCGGGGTTCTTACTTGCGGACCCCCAAGACCAGTTGGAGCCAGTAAGAGATGAAAAGGGTAGAGCATGTTTGACACGATCCTGATTGCGAACCGGGGTGAGATTGCTTGCCGGGTAATGGAAACGGCGCAGGCCATGGGGGTGCGCTGTGTTGCGGTGTATTCCGATGCGGACGCGGCGGCGAAACATGTGCAGATGGCGGATGCGGCTGTGCATATTGGCGGCTCGGCACCGTCGGAGAGTTACCTCAAGGGCGATGTGATCATTCAGGCGGCGCTCGACAGTGGCGCGCAGGCGATCCATCCGGGCTATGGCTTTCTGAGTGAGAACCCCGATTTCGTGGAGGCGGTTGAGGCGGCGGGACTTACCTTCATCGGGCCTTCCGCCAAGGCGATCCGGGCCATGGGGCTGAAAGATGCCGCCAAGGAACTGATGGTCGAGGCGGGCGTGCCCGTCGTACCGGGCTATCACGGGGCGGATCAGGATGACGCATTGCTGGCCGAAGAAGCCGGAAAGATTGGTTATCCGGTGCTGATCAAGGCCGTCGCAGGCGGTGGCGGCAAGGGGATGCGGCTGGTCGAAGATGCGAAGGAATTTCAAGCGGCGCTCAGTTCGGCCCGGTCTGAGGCCAAGACGGCCTTTGGCAACTCTGACGTGCTGGTCGAGAAATTTGTCACCAAACCGCGCCATATCGAAGTGCAGGTCTTTGGCGATGGCACGAACGCGGTGCATTTGTTTGAGCGTGATTGCTCGCTGCAGCGACGCCATCAAAAGGTAATCGAAGAGGCCCCCGCGCCGGGCATGACCGAAGAGATGCGCACAGCGATGGGCGATGCTGCGGTACGCGCGGCCGAGGCGATCGGCTATGCCGGAGCGGGGACGGTGGAATTTATCGTCGATGGATCAGGCGGTCTGTCGGCGGACGGGTTCTTTTTCATGGAGATGAACACGCGTTTGCAGGTAGAGCACCCAGTCACTGAACTCATCACGGGCGTTGATCTGGTCGAATGGCAGTTGCGTGTCGCCGCGGGTGAGGCACTGCCTAAGGCGCAGGACGCGCTGACGATCAACGGTCATGCTTTTGAGGCGCGGCTCTATGCAGAGGATGTGCCGAAAGGGTTCTTGCCTGCAACCGGCACGCTGACGCATCTACACTTCACCCCCCAGACCCGCGCCGACAGCGGCGTGCGGGCGGGCGATACGATCAGCCCTTTCTATGACCCGATGATTGCCAAGGTCATCGTCCATGGACCGACCCGCGATGTGGCGCTCTCTCGTCTCCGGGCGGCGTTGGCGGGTTGCGAAGTTGGCGGCACGGTGACGAACCTTGCGTTCCTCGGTGCGCTGGCGGGCCACGAAGGGTTTGCGCAGGGTGATGTCGATACCGGGTTGATTGCGCGCGACATTGATGCGCTCACCGCTCAGCCTGAAGTGCCGGCGCGGCATTTCGCGCGGGCGGGAATGGCGGCGCTTGGGGTGGATCAACCGCAGGCCGAAGCGGGGTTTAACCTTTGGCGGCCCTTGCGACGGCAAGTCACCTTGGCGCGTGACGGTGAGGAACATCTGCTGAAGGTCAGGGTACTGTCGGAAGACGTGCAACTTTGGAATGTCGGTGACAGCGAGGTACGCGCTGAGCGGATTGGCGGGCGTTGGAAGGTTGACGGCCATGTCGCGCCGACAGTCTCGGTCGCGGATAATGTGGTCACGGTGTTTGATGCCTACGGCATTGTCTTTGACGTGGTCGACCCGCTGGCACGGGCTGCTGGTGCGCACGGCGATGGCAATATCGTCGAGGCACCGATGCCCGGTCTGGTGCGTGCGATTGATGCCGAAGTCGGCCAAAGCGTGACCAAAGGCGATCGGCTTGCGGTGCTGGAAGCAATGAAGATGGAGCATTCGCTGCTGGCCGCGCGGGATGGCGTGGTGGCCGAAGTGCTGGCCCAACCCGGCGATCAGGTTGAGGCGGGGGCCGCTCTTGTCCGGTTGGAAGCCGAAGCAGAGGACGCTGCATGATTACACTTCATCACTGCCCACAGACCCGTTCCATGCGCACACTCTGGCTGCTGCATGAGTTGGATGACATTGAGTTTCAGGTCAAAATCCATGCCTTTGACCGCAGCCTGCGCGACCCAGAATATCTGATCCTCTCCCCCGCAGGTCGCGTGCCCGCGCTAGAGATTGACGGCGAGCGAATGTTTGAGACGGGGGCGATCACGCAGTATCTGTGCGAACGCTACTCCCCTGATCGGATGGGCCGCTCGGTCGGCAGCCCGGATCGGATGGCGTGGCTTGTTTGGGTGAATTTCGCTGAAACGATCAGCCAGCACGCAGCAGCATTAACCCAGCAGCACATCGCCCTGCGCGAGGATGCGATGCGCAGCCCTATCATAATGAAGCTTGAGGCCGCGCGCATTGCCAAATGCTATGATGCGCTTGAGGCCCGTCTGTCGACGCCGCTGGAGAACCGCGATTACCTGCTCACCTCTGGTTTCTCAGCCGCGGACATCTCGGTGGGCCAAGCGGTCTATATGGCGCGGCATTTCGTGAAATTGGATGACCACCCGTCGGTCGCGGCGTGGTATGAACGGATCACCGAGCGTGACAGCTTTGAACAAGCACTGCCCGAGGAGGGGCGGTTGTACGCGCAGGATTTTTATGCGCCATGGCCGGTCGAGTAAGGCCGGGCAGGCGGGCAATACAGCGGAGGAGAGCGGCCAATGAGCCTTGGACCATGTGAGATTTTCGAGGTCGGCCCGCGGGACGGCCTGCAAAACGAGAAGCGTGAGATACCGGTGGCCGAGAAGGTAGCACTGGTGAACAAGCTCAGCGCCGCGGGCTTTCGGCGGATTGAATGTGCGAGTTTCGTCAGCCCCAAATGGGTGCCGCAAATGGCAGGCTCGGGCGAGGTGCTGGGCGGCATTAGCCGCACTGAGGGTGTTCGCTATGCCGCGCTGACCCCCAACATGCGCGGCTACGAGGACGCAGTGGCGGCCAAGGCAGATGAGATCGCGATTTTTGCCTCGGCCTCCGAAGGGTTCAGTCAGAAGAACATCAATGCCAGCATCGAGGAGGCATTTGAGCGTTTCGCGCCGATCCTTGAAGAAGCACGTCATATCGACATGCCGGTGCGGGGCTATGTCTCTTGCGTGGTTGAATGCCCTTATGACGGCAAAGTTGCCCCGGCTGACGTGGCGCGGGTGGCGGATAAGCTGTTCGCGATGGGTTGCTACGAAGTGTCCCTTGGCGACACCATCGGCGCGGGCACGCCCGACAGCATCGCGCGGATGCTGCTGGCGGTGCGTGACGTGGTGCCGGTGGGGCGCTTGGCAGGGCATTATCATGACACCCACGGTCGGGCGATGGCGAACATCGACGCGTCCCTGTCGATGGGCGTGCGTGTCTTCGATGCGGCGGTGGCCGGCTTGGGCGGTTGCCCCTATGCGCCGGGGGCTGCGGGCAATGTCGCCACTGAGGCGGTGAACGAACATCTGACGGCGCTTGGCTATGACACCGGTGTCGATCAGGCGGTGGTGCTGGAAGCCGCCGAAATGGCGCGGGCAATGCGAGGCTGACATGTACGAGACTTTGACGATCGAAACCGACTCGCGCGGGGTGGCGACGCTGACCCTGAACCGTCCTGAAAAGCACAACGCGATGTCTGCGCAGATGCTGGCGGACCTGACGGATGCGGCGGGCAAACTGGCCGCCGACGATGCGGTGCGTGTGGTGGTGCTGACCGGGGCGGGCAAATCCTTTTGCGCGGGCGGTGATCTGAGCTGGATGCGCGATCAGGCGGATATGGATGCTGAGACACGCTCGGCTGAGGCAGGCAAACTTGCGACGATGCTGGGCGCGCTCAACGCGTTGCCAAAGCCGGTTATTGGCAAACTGCAAGGCAATGCCTTTGGTGGCGGGGTTGGTATGGCGGCAGTCTGTGATGTGGCCGTTGGGATCGATACCTTAAAGATGGGTTTCACCGAGACACGCCTTGGCATCATCCCGGCGACCATCGGGCCATACGTTCTGGCGCGGATGGGCGAGGGGCGGGCGCGGCGGGTCTTTATGTCGGCGCGGCTATTTGGCGCGGCAGAGGCCGTTGATCTGGGGCTGCTCGCGCGCGCCGTTCCGGCCGAGGAACTCGACGCGGCGATTGAGGCCGAAGTCGTGCCCTATCTCTCTTGCGCACCGGGTGCCGTTGCGGCAGCCAAGAAGCTCGCACAGGACTTGGGCGGAATCGCCACACCCGAGGCGGTAAAGCTGTCCATCGATGCGCTGGCCGCACGTTGGGAAACCGAAGAAGCAGCCGAAGGAATCGGTGCATTTTTCGATAAGCGCAAGGCAGCTTGGGTGATCTAACGCGCAGCACAGAAGATTTGACGGTATTGAAGCGGGGCGGGCAGCAATATGCGGGCTTGGCCCGTTGACCCTACCCACCGGCAGAGTTAAACCCAATCCAAGTTTGTCTGCGCGGGGCTCGGACCCCTTTCGATTGCCGCGCACCGCGAAAGGAGCATCCCCTTGGACGACATGCTGCGGGAATACCTGCCCATCCTCGTTTTTCTGGCCGTGGCGATTGGCCTTGGCCTTGTGCTGATCCTCGCCGCTGTGGTGGTGGCTGTGCGCAACCCTGACCCGGAAAAGGTCTCGGCCTATGAATGCGGGTTCAACGCTTTTGACGACGCGCGGATGAAATTTGACGTGCGTTTCTATCTGGTGTCGATCCTCTTCATCATCTTCGACCTCGAAATCGCCTTCCTCTTCCCGTGGGCCGTGGCCTTCAAAGAGGTGAGCATGGTGGGCTTTTGGTCGATGATGGTGTTCTTGGGCGTGCTGACGGCGGGCTTCGCCTATGAATGGAAGAAGGGAGCGCTGGAATGGCAGTAAATGATGACGCGCTGGTCACCCCCGTGATGGGGGACGGCCACCAAAGCCCGCGGGTGAAATCCGGGGCGTCTGCGCCAGCAGCCTACGGCCAATACGGTGCGGGGCCTGACCCTGAGGTTGCCACACAAAGCCTGAATGCCGAATTGCAGGATAAAGGTTTCCTGCTGACCTCGACCGAAGACATCATCAACTGGGCGCGTACCGGCAGCTTGCACTGGATGACCTTTGGTCTGGCCTGCTGCGCGGTTGAGATGATGCACAGCTCAATGCCGCGCTATGACCTTGAGCGTTTCGGCACCGCACCGCGCGCGAGCCCGCGCCAGTCGGATCTGATGATCGTTGCGGGCACGCTGACCAACAAGATGGCCCCGGCGCTGCGCAAAGTCTACGACCAGATGCCAGAGCCGCGCTATGTGATCTCGATGGGCTCCTGCGCGAATGGTGGTGGCTACTACCACTACAGCTACTCGGTCGTGCGCGGCTGTGACCGCATTGTGCCGGTTGACGTCTATGTGCCCGGTTGCCCGCCCACGGCAGAGGCACTGCTGTATGGTATCCTCCAATTGCAGCGTAAAATCCGCCGCACCGGGACTATCGTGCGCTAAGACAAGGGCCTGCGCCGGGTGAGGGGCAGGCAGAAGGACAACGCGCCAAAGGCGCGGGACAGTGAGATGGCGTTGATCGGCGCGTGGAAGGAAGATTTGCGATGAGCGAACAACTGCAGGAACTTGGGGCCTATATCGAAGCCAAGCGGCCCGATTGTGTGCTGGGATGGGATGTCACCAAGGGTGAGTTGAACATGTCCGTGGCGCTGGCGAATATCGCGGGCCTTGTTGAGTTCCTCAAGGGCGACCCAACCTGCCGTTTCTCGACCTTGGTCGACATCACGGCGGTGGACTATCCCGGCCGGGCGAAGCGGTTCGACGTGGTTTACCACTTCCTGTCGATGTACCAAAACCACCGCATCCGCCTGCGCGCTACCGCGCGGGAAAAGGATATGGTGCCGTCAATCACAGGCGTGCACCCCAGTGCCGATTGGTTCGAGCGTGAAGTCTTTGACATGTTTGGCATTCTCTTTTCCGGCCACCCGGACCTGCGCCGCATCCTGACCGACTATGGCTTTCGCGGGCACCCGCTGCGCAAGGATTTCCCGACCACCGGCTATACCGAGGTGCGCTATGACGAAGGCGCCAAGCGCGTGGTCTATGAGCCCGTCAGCCTTGTGCAGGAATACCGCCAGTTCGACTTTATGTCGCCCTGGGAAGGGGCCGATTACATTCTGCCCGGCGACGACAAATCCGCGCCCGATGGCAATGTGAGCAAGGACGCGAAGTAATGGGCGGGTTTGGCTGGCTGATCCTCTCGGCACTGACGGCCATTCCAATGGTCAAACTGCTGCCGTTCTTTGGCATTAACAAATACTGGGCGGCGGCCTGTCTGATCCCGCTGGGCACAATCGCCCTGCTGTGGTGGATGGGCATGAAGCTGCAAGAACTGGAGAAACGGTAATGGACGGCGACATTCGCACAAAAGCCTTTGACGACGGGTCGACCGACTTTGAGTCCGGCGAGCAGAAAATCCGCAACTTCAACATCAACTTCGGCCCGCAACACCCTGCCGCGCATGGTGTTTTGCGTCTGGTGTTGGAGCTTGACGGCGAGGTTGTGGAACGGTGCGATCCGCATATCGGCTTGTTGCACCGTGGCACCGAAAAGCTGATGGAAAGCCGCACCTATCTGCAAAACCTACCGTATTTCGACCGGTTGGATTACGTGGCCCCGATGAACCAAGAGCACGCTTGGTGTCTGGCGATTGAAAAGCTGACCGGCACCGTTGTGCCACGCCGCGCCTCGCTGATCCGTGTGCTGTTCTGCGAAATTGGCCGCATCCTGAACCACCTTTTGAACATCACCACGCAGGCCCTCGACGTGGGCGCGCTGACGCCGCCGCTTTGGGGTTTTGAAGAGCGTGAAAGCCTGATGATCTTTTACGAGCGGGCCTGTGGCGCACGCCTGCACGCGGCCTATTTCCGCCCCGGCGGTGTACACCAAGACCTGCCGCCAGCGCTGCTCGACGATATCGAAGCTTGGTGCGATCAATTCCTGACCAAATTCATGGTCGATATTGATGAGCTGCTGACCGAAAACCGGATCTTCAAACAGCGGAACGTCGACATCGGCATCGTGTCCGAGCAGGAAATTCTCGATTACGGCTTCAGCGGTGTCATGGTGCGCGGTTCCGGGTTAGCTTGGGATCTGCGTCGTTCGCAACCCTATGAATGCTACGATGAATTCGACTTCCAAATCCCCGTGGGCAAGAACGGCGACTGCTTTGACCGCTACCTCTGCCGCATGGAAGAGATGCGCCAGTCGACATACATCATCCAGCAGGCGATCGAAAAACTGCGCGCCCCCGAGGGGCAGGGCGATATCCTTGCCCGTGGCAAGATCACCCCGCCATCGCGCACCGCGATGAAGACAGACATGGAAAGCCTGATCCACCACTTCAAGCTTTACACCGAAGGCTTCCACGTGCCCGAGGGCGAAGTGTACTGCGCGGTCGAAGCGCCGAAGGGCGAGTTCGGCGTCTACCTTGTGGCGGATGGGTCCAACAAACCTTACCGCTCCAAAATCCGTGCACCGGGCTTCTTGCACTTGCAGGCGATGGATCATGTGGCCAGCGGTCACCAGCTTGCCGATGTGGCCGCGATCATCGGTACGATGGACGTCGTCTTTGGAGAGATTGACCGGTGATGCCGGTCCCATCGCTCCGTTTTGAAGAAATTTACGCCGGAGGCATCATTGGCCTCCGCCTGACCATAGGTTCGAACTAATGCTCCGCCGTCTACACCCTGACCAGCCCGACAGTTTTGCCTTCACGCCCGCCAACCAAGAATGGGCCGAAGCGCAGATCACCAAATACCCCGAAGGCCGTCAGGCCAGCGCGATCATTCCACTGCTGTGGCGCGCGCAGGAGCAAGAGGGCTGGTTGACCCGTCCGGCGATCGAGCATGTCTCGGAAATGCTGGGCATGGCCTATATCCGCGGTCTGGAAGTCGCTACATTCTACTTCATGTTCCAACTGCAACCTGTTGGTTCCGTTGCGCATATCCAAGTTTGTGGCACCACGTCCTGCATGATCTGCGGGGCCGAAGATCTGGTCGCCGTCTGCAAAGAGCGCATCGCCAATAAACCCCATGAGCTGTCAGCGGATGGGCGCTTTTCTTGGGAAGAGGTCGAATGCCTTGGCGCTTGTTCCAATGCGCCCATGGCACAGATTGGCAAGGACTATTACGAAGACCTGACTACCGCGCGGTTGAACGAAATCCTTGATGAGTTGAGCGACGGGCGCGTGCCCGTGCCCGGCCCGCAGAACGGGCGCTATGCCTCCGAGCCTCTGGGCGGGTTGACCAGCCTCACGGATCACGAAAGCGGGCGCACGCAGTATAACGCCAGCGCGCAGGCTGCGGTGGACATCGGCGATACCGTCAAGCGGATCGACGGCACTGAAGTGCCGCTGCTGACCCCCTGGCAGCGCAAGCCGGACGCTCCGGAGGCTGAGACGGTTGAGGAGGTCGAAGCTGAAGAGCCGCGTCCCGCCAAGGGAGAAAGCGCTGATAAGACCGGCGTGACCGAGCAGGAAGCCGAAGCCACGTCAAAGAGCAAGCCGCGCTCCAAACGTGACCCCAAGGGCGAGAGTGCCGATGCGGCAAAGGCCGAAACCAGCGCCCCCGCAGCCTCCGGTCAAAAGCCTGCGCAGTTGGATGGCCCGCGTGAGGGCGGGGCGGATGATCTCAAAAAGATCAAAGGCGTCGGCCCGAAGCTGGAGCAGATGCTCAACGGCATGGGCTTTTACCACTTTGACCAGATCGCCCAATGGGGCCCGGAGGAGGTCGCTTGGGTCGACCAGAACCTCGAAGGGTTCAAAGGCCGCGTCAGCCGCGACACTTGGGTAGAGCAGGCCGCGCGCCTCGCAGAAGAATAGGACGGAGATTAACAACGGGCCAAGGACGGCACCCACACCACCCCGCAGAGCCATAAGCCGCATCGCCCGCATCAAGGGAGAGAAGGACAGTCATGACGGATATTTCGGAACGAGAAGCCTGCACCAAGCGCTGCTGGTGGCTGGGTGCTGGTGTCGGTTTGCTGGTGGCATTCTTGTTGTTGGCCTTCGGCATTTGGGGGCTGTTGATGTCGATCCTGGCCGGTGTGCTGGTGGCGGTGATCGTGGGCTATCTGGCGATGACTCTGCTGTGCAAAGATGTGCCTGCGGCAGCCCCTCAGGATACCACGCGCAGTGCGGCAGCGGCATCGGTCGCAGGCGCGTCCACCGCTTCGGGCAGCATTTCATCGGCTGTGGGCAACGTGCCAGCGGGCGACGCCGGCATCGGAGCGGCACGCAAGGCCAGTGCGCCGGTAGAACCCGCCGAGGAAACACCGGAGCAGGAGCCGACTGCGCCCGTAGCCGATACCGCCGCGGTTGAGGCCGCGCCCGAAGCGGTCGTCGAAGCGGAGGAAGCACCTGTCGCCGTAGAGAGCCCGACACAGGTCGTCGAAGCGCCAGCCGAGCTGTCAGAGGCCGAACCCGCACGAGTGGCCGCCACCGATAGCCGATCGACCGAAGGCAAACCGGCACTGCTGGACGCGCCGCGTGCGGGCGGAGCGGATGACCTCAAGCGTATTGGTGGCATCGGGCCGAAGTTGGAACAGACTCTGAATGAATTGGGCATCTACCATTTCGATCAGATTGCAGCCCTTCAGGGCGATGAAATTGAATGGGTCGATTCCCGTTTGCGGTTCAAGGGCCGCATTCAACGTGACGATTGGATCGGTCAGGCCAAAGCCCTTGCCAATGACGGCAAGGCCGGGGTCTGACGGAGCGACGAGAGACATGAGCGAAGCCGAAGACAGAGCGCTTGCCCGCAAGGGCCGCACCGCAGGGCTGGTCATTGCTGTGACCATGTGCTTGTGGCTGGCCATGCAATGGGCGGGCCCGGCGCTTGGCCTGCCGGGGCGTTATGCGCTGCTCTTCGACTTTGCTGCACTGGCCGCGCTTTTCTGGGCGATGGTCGTGATATATCAAATGTGGCAGGCCCGCCGGGCCAGCCGTGAGAACCAAAGGTAGGCATCATGCTTCAGGACAAAGACCGCATTTTTACCAATATCTACGGCATGCATGACCGCACCCTGAAAGGCGCGCAGTCGCGCGGTCATTGGGATGGCACGGCCGGGATCATTCAAAAGGGCCGCGATTGGATCGTCGACCAGATGAAAGCCTCTGGCCTGCGGGGCCGGGGCGGGGCGGGCTTCCCGACGGGGCTGAAATGGTCCTTCATGCCCAAGGAAAGCGACGGGCGCCCGGCCTATCTGGTGGTCAACGCCGACGAATCCGAGCCGGGCACCTGCAAAGACCGCGAGATTATGCGTCATGATCCGCATACGCTGATCGAAGGCTGCCTGATCGCCTCCTTCGCGATGAACGCCCACGCCTGCTATATCTACCTGCGCGGCGAATACATCCGCGAGCGTGAGGCGCTTCAGACCGCGATTGATGAAGCCTATGAGGCCGGTCTGGTGGGCAAAAACGCCTCCAAATCCGGCTGGGACTTCGATATCTATCTGCACCATGGGGCAGGGGCTTACATTTGCGGCGAAGAAACCGCGCTGCTGGAAAGCCTCGAAGGCAAGAAGGGCATGCCCCGGATGAAGCCGCCGTTCCCTGCGGGCGCGGGCCTCTATGGCTGCCCGACCACGGTGAACAACGTCGAATCCATCGCCGTGGTGCCGACCATCCTGCGCCGTGGGCCGGAGTGGTTCGCGGGCTTTGGCCGCGCGAATAACGCTGGCACCAAGCTCTTTGCAATCTCGGGCCACGTCAACAACCCCTGCGTTGTTGAAGAGGCGATGAGCATCGGGTTTGAAGAGTTGATCGAAAAACATTGCGGCGGCATTCGCGGCGGTTGGGACAACCTCAAGGCCGTGATCCCTGGCGGCTCTTCGGTGCCGCTGATCCCCGGCAAAGACATGCGCGACGCGATCATGGATTTTGATTATCTGCGCGAACAGCGCTCCGGCCTCGGCACGGCGGCGGTGATCGTGATGGACAACTCGACCGACGTGATCAAAGCGATCTGGCGGCTGTCGAAGTTCTACAAGCACGAAAGCTGCGGCCAGTGTACGCCCTGCCGCGAAGGCACCGGCTGGATGATGCGCGTGATGGACCGTCTGGTTTCCGGCGATGCAGAACCCGAAGAGATCGACATGCTGCTCGACGTGACCAAACAGGTCGAAGGCCACACGATCTGCGCGCTTGGCGATGCGGCGGCTTGGCCGATCCAAGGTTTGATCCGTCACTTCCGGGACGAAATCGAAGACCGGATCAAACACAAGCGCACAGGCCGTGTCAGCGCGGTCGCGGCGGAGTAAAACTGTGCAATGCGCCGGGCCGGTGGCTTGACGCTTGGCGCAGTAGGGGCGATAGCGGGCGCGCGTTTGACGCGTCCGTTCCATAACAGGCGCGAAGCGTTCGGCAAGGCCGGGCGCGGGGCGCAGCGGAGTAGGTCTATGAAATATGCTTTGACGCTTTTGACGGTAAGCGCCCTGCTGGCGGGCTGTGCCAATGATGGTGAGCGTGTGGCTTTTGACGGTCACTATTTCAGCACCAAACTGCGCAAGGTCGATGGCCAGCGCGATGTGTTTCAAGTGACCGTCAAAGATGCCGGCAAGTCGATTGACGGTGCCCGCGCGGCGGCACGTTATGAAGCGGTGAAATACTGCGTCGGCAACTACGGCAACTCGGACATCGAATGGACCTTTGGCCCCGACGCGCCAACAGGTACGTTGCGGCTTGATGGTGGTGCGGTAACCTTTCAGGGTCGCTGCCCACAGTGATTGCGTCGGCGACATATCGCGGGGCCACGGCCTGTGCGGGCGGTGATATTGAATATCACGCACCCCGAACTCCATCTGTCAGACGGGCCGTTCCGGCCCGCTGCATGAAGGAGAATTGATATGCGCACCCTGATGATCGCCGTGATGGGCCTGAGCCTGACCGCCGCCACCGTGACACCGGTCGCCGCCAAGCCGCCATTGCGTGACGTGGCCGCGATTGATGACGCGCTGTTGGATATTGGCGTGGCCGACATCATCCGCAAAAACTGCCCCGACATCAGCGCGCGGATGCTGCGCGCGATCAAGATGGCATGGGATTTGAAGGGCAAGGCTGGCGATCTGGGCTACTCCGACGCCGAGATCGACGCCTATATCGATAGTGACGCCGAAAAAGCACGGATGAAAGCGCGCGGGGCCGCGTTTTTCAAGGCGAAGGGGGTCGATACTTCGGACCCGCAAAGCTATTGTGCGCTTGGACGCGAAGAGATTCAAAAATCGAGCCGGATCGGCTCGTTACTGAAGGCAAAGTGAGCTTATGAGCGATATCCGCAAGATCATCATCGACGGTAAGGAAGTCGAAGTCGAAGGGGCGATGACGCTCATTCAGGCCTGCGAGCAGGTTGGCATCGAGGTGCCGCGCTTCTGTTACCACGAGCGTCTGTCGATCGCCGGTAACTGCCGGATGTGTCTTGTTGAAGTCGTCGGCGGGCCGCCCAAGCCCGCCGCCTCCTGCGCCATGCAGGTACGCGACCTGCGCCCCGGTCCCGAGGGCCAGCCGCCGGTTGTGAAAACCAATTCGCCCATGGTCAAAAAGGCCCGCGAGGGCGTGATGGAGTTCCTGCTCATCAACCACCCGCTGGATTGCCCGATCTGCGATCAGGGCGGTGAATGCGATCTTCAGGATCAGGCGATGGCCTACGGCGTCGACTTCTCGCGCTACCGCGAGCCCAAGCGGGCGACCGAAGACCTTGATCTTGGCCCGCTGGTTGAGACTCACATGACCCGCTGCATTTCCTGCACCCGCTGCGTGCGCTTCACGACTGAGGTCGCGGGACAGCACGTCATGGGGCAGACAGGCCGGGGCGAAGATGCCGAGATCACGACCTATCTGGGCTCGCTGATCGATAGCAACCTGTCGGGCAATATCATTGATCTTTGCCCCGTCGGCGCGCTGGTCTCCAAGCCCTACGCCTTCACCGCGCGTCCGTGGGAACTCAGCAAGACCGAGAGCATCGACGTGATGGATGCGCTAGGCTCCAACATCCGGGTCGATACCAAAGGCCGCGAAGTCATGCGCTTCCTGCCACGCAACCATGACGGCGTGAACGAAGAGTGGATTTCCGACAAGACGCGCTTTGTTTGGGACGGCCTGCGCCGTCAGCGTTTGGACACGCCCTACATCCGTGAGAATGGTAAACTGCGCAAAGCCAGCTGGCCCGAGGCGCTGAATGCCGCGGCGGCTGCGATGAAGGGCAAGAAACTGGCCGGTCTCGTTGGTGATCTGGCGTCGGTCGAAGCCGCCTTTGCACTTAAGCAATTGATCGAAGGGCAGGGCGGTGTCGTCGAATGCCGCACCGATGGGGCAAAGCTGCCTGCAGGCAATCGTTTCGGTTATGTCGGCAACGCGCGGATCGAAGACCTTGATAGCGCCAAGATGATCCAACTGATCGGCTGTAACCCAGCGGTTGAAGCGCCAGTGCTGAACGCGCGCATCCGCAAGGCGTGGAGCAATGGGGCAGAGATTGGCCTGATCGGCGAAGCCGCGGATCTGACCTACCCGCATCACCATCTGGGCAACGACCGCGCGACCCTCGACAAACTAATGGGCAGTGATTTCGACGAAGTGCTAGAGCAGCCTTCGGTGATCGTTGTCGGCCAAGGCGCGCTGCGCGAAGCCGATGGCGAAGCAGTGCTGGCGAAGGCGATGGAACTGGCCGAGAAAACCAAGAGCAAGCTGATGGTCCTGCACACCGCAGCGTCGCGCGTCGGCGCGATGGACATCGGTGCCACGGCTGAAAATGGCATGGACGACGTGAACGCGGCGGAGGTGATCTATAACCTTGGCGCGGATGAGGTCGAAATCGGTGCCGGTCCTTTCGTGATCTACCAAGGCAGCCATGGCGACCGCGGCGCGCACCGCGCCGACATCATCCTGCCGGGTGCGGCCTATACCGAAGAGCCGGGTCTGTTCGTCAACACCGAAGGCCGTCCGCAATTGGCGCAACGTGCTGGATTTGCGCCGGGTCAGGCCAAGGAAAACTGGGCGATTCTCCGGGCGCTCTCGGCTGAGCTGGGCGCGCAGTTGGGCTATGATTCCATCGCGCAGCTGCGCCGCAAGCTGACCGAGGCCGTGCCGCATCTGGCGAATGTCGATGAGGTGCCGGAAAACGAATGGATCGCGCTGCCTGCCGGTAAGCTGGGCGATGCCTCTTTCGCGCCTGCGGTACGCGACTTCTATCTCTCCAACCCGATCGCGCGGGCCAGCCAGTTGATGGCGGAACTTTCGGCTCTGGCCGCCGCGCGCCGGTCCGAGCCGATGGCGGCGGAGTGAGAGCCATGATGCTGGCCCCCTTGATGCTGCTGGCCGCCTGCGAACCGCAGGTGCCGGTAGCCGAGGATTTTATCCCCGACTACAAGGGGGTGGAAACCCAGCTTTTGGACGGTGATTTGGTGCAGTTCAACGTGGCCATGACTAAGGCGTTGTCGAACCAAGACGTGTCGGATTACGCCGAATGTGCTGCAGCGCAGTATACGTTGATCCGGGGCTACGGTTTTGCACGTCATGTGCGGACAAATGTCACCGAAGAGGGTGGCATATGGCGGGCAGATGCTGTTTACACAATCTCGCCGAGCCTGCCGAAAGGCTTGAAGACAATTGATGCCGAAGTGACCGCGTTTCAATGCGCGGAACGCGGCATTCCGACGGTGTGAGGACTTATGGCTGATTTCTTTTACAACACCTATCTGGGCATCGGCCTGCTGACGGTTGGGCAGGTGTTGCTGCTGGTGGTGCCGTTGCTGCTGGCGCTTGCCTTCCTCATGTATGCCGACCGCAAGATCTGGGCCGCCGTGATGATGCGCCGTGGCCCCAACGTTGTGGGCGTCTTCGGCCTGCTTCAAAGTTTTGCCGACTTCCTCAAATATATCGTTAAAGAAGTGGTGGTTCCGGCGGGCGCGGACAAGGGGGTCTTTTTCCTTGCGCCAATGATTTCCTTTGTCATGGCGATGATCGCTTGGGCGGTGATCCCTTTCAACGAAGGCTGGATCCTGTCGGACATCAACGTGGCGATCCTCTATGTCTTCGCCGTCTCCTCGCTTGAGGTTTACGGCGTGATCATGGGCGGTTGGGCCTCGAACTCAAAATACCCCTTCCTTGGTTCACTGCGTTCTGCCGCGCAGATGATTTCCTATGAGGTTTCGATTGGCCTGATCATCATCGGCGTGATCCTCTCGACCGGGTCGATGAACTTCTCGTCCATCGTGGCGGCACAGGATGGCGACTGGGGTCTGTTCAACTGGTACTTCCTGCCGCACTTCCCAATGTTGATCCTGTTCTTCATCTCGGCGCTGGCGGAAACCAACCGCCCGCCGTTCGATCTGCCGGAAGCGGAATCAGAACTGGTGGCGGGCTATCAGGTGGAATATTCTTCGACCCCCTTCCTGCTCTTTATGATCGGCGAATTGGTGGCCGTGGTGCTGATGTGCGCGCTGGTGTCGCTGATGTTCTTCGGTGGCTGGCTGTCACCGGTGCCGTTCCTGCCCGATGGCTTCTTCTGGATGTTCATCAAGATGCTGATGGTCTTCTTCATGTTCGCCATGGTGAAGGCAATTACGCCGCGCTACCGCTATGACCAGCTGATGCGGCTGGGTTGGAAAGTCTTCCTGCCGTTCTCGCTGTTCTGGGTGGTCTTCGTGGCATTCGCTGCAAAATTCGATTGGTTCTGGGGCATCTACGCCCGCTGGACCGTAGGGGGCTGATATGGCGACGACTGACTACACCCGTGCCGCGAAATACTTCCTGCTGGCAGACTACGCCAAGGCGTTCATGCTGGGGATGCGCTATTTCTTTGCGCCGAAAACAACGCTGAACTACCCGCATGAGAAGGGGCCACTGTCGCCCCGTTTCCGTGGGGAGCATGCGTTGCGCCGATATCCCAATGGTGAAGAGCGCTGCATCGCGTGCAAACTGTGCGAAGCGATCTGCCCCGCGCAGGCCATCACAATCGACGCCGAAGCCCGCGAAGACGGCAGCCGCCGCACCACGCGCTATGACATCGACATGACCAAATGCATCTACTGCGGTTTCTGCCAGGAAGCCTGCCCAGTGGATGCCATTGTTGAAGGCCCGAACTTCGAATTCTCGACCGAGACCCGCGAAGAGCTTTACTACGACAAGGCGAAACTGCTGGACAACGGCGAACGCTGGGAAGCCGAGATTGCCCGCAACCTCGAAATGGACGCACCCTACAGATGAGTGATCCCAAGAACCCTTTTGATGCGATGATGAAGCAGGCGCAGGAAATGGCGAAAGCCTTTCCAGCGATGGATGCTTTTTCGCCAAAAGGGTTCGAGGCGATGATGGGCACCATGCCGAAGGAAATGATGGATTTCTGGTTCGGCGACACGGTGAATAAGGGCGGGCTGGACGCGCGGACGCGGCTGCTTTTGACCCTGGCGGGGCTGACCATGCAGGGCGCGCAGAATGATATGGCCCTCCGCCAAACCGTGCGCCACGCGCGCGAGGCCGGGGCCACAAAGCAACATATCGTCGAGACGATCAGCCAGATGTCGGTCTTTGCCGGGCTTCCCGCGATGACCCGGGCGTTGGAACTGGCGCAATCGGTCTTAGACGAAGAAAAAGATACCAAGAAGGAAGACGGCGCATGACGGTCTTTTCATTTTACCTCTTCGCGATCAGCGTCATCACCGGCGGACTGTTCACGGTGATCAGCCGCAACCCGGTGCATTCGGTGCTTTGGCTGATCCTGTCCTTCCTCTCGGCGGCGGGGCTCTTCGTTCTGCTCGGCGCGGAGTTCGTGGCGATGCTGCTGGTCATCGTCTATGTCGGCGCGGTGGCGGTGCTTTTCCTCTTCGTGGTCATGATGCTCGACGTAGATTTCGCCGAGCTTAAGGCCGAGATGGCGCGGTATATGCCGCTGGCGCTGTTGATCGCTCTGGTGATCTTGATGCAATTCGTCATGGCCTTTGGCGCATGGGAGCAGAGCGAAGCGGCCGAGAGCCTGCGCGCCAATGCCATTGATCCCACCCGTTTCAACACCGAAGCGCTCGGCTTGTTGCTCTATGATCGCTACTTCCTGCTGTTCCAACTGGCGGGTCTGATCCTGCTGGTGGCGATGATCGGGGCGATCGTGCTGACATTGCGTCACCGCAAGGACGTGAAGCGCCAAGACGTGGTGGCCCAGATGATGCGCGACCCGGCCAAAGCGATGGAGCTGCGCGACGTGAAGTCGGGGCAGGGCCTGTAACAAGCGGAATTTTTTAAGAATTCCGTGGCCGTTCTCTTTGAAAGAGAACGGCTGAACCAAGAGAGAAAAGGGACGTCGAAATGTCGAGAACAACAATCGTGGTACTTGTCGTGGTGTTGATCGTCGTGTTTTTCGGCGGCTACAGCTTTATCGGCTAAAACCCGGCAATCCCGGTGGCAGCCGGGGCAAAGTGATACTAAAAGCCCCATCAAATGGGGCGCGACCAAAGCCCATTAAGGGGCGGGAACGTAAGGGACGACATGATCGGACTTGAGCATTACCTGACGGTAGCGGCGACGCTGTTTGTCATCGGCATCTTCGGGCTATTCCTGAATCGCAAGAACGTGATCATTCTGCTGATGAGCATCGAATTGATGCTGCTCGCGGTGAACATCAACCTCGTTGCTTTCTCCAGTTTCCTTGGTGATTTGACGGGGCAGGTCTTCACGCTCTTCGTGCTCACCGTCGCTGCGGCGGAGGCTGCCATCGGCCTCGCCATTCTGGTCTGTTTCTTCCGCAACCGTGGCTCGATCGCGGTGGAAGATGTCAACGTGATGAAGGGCTGAGGCAATGGAAACCACGATCCTATTCGCCCCGCTGCTGGGTGCCATCCTCTGCGGTTTCGGCTGGAAGATCATCGGTGAGAAGGCCGCCCAGTGGGTCGCCACGGGGCTGCTATTTCTTGCCGCCTTCCTGTCTTGGGTGGTTTTCCTAACGCTGGACGGCCCGACCGAGCAGATTCAGATTTTGCGCTTTATCGAAAGCGGCACGCTGAGCACGGATTGGGCGATCCGCCTGGACCGTCTGACCGCGATCATGCTGATCGTCATTACCACGGTGTCGAGCCTCGTACACCTCTATTCCTTCGGCTACATGGCCCATGACGAGAACTTCCGCGATAACGAAAGCTATCGCCCCCGGTTCTTCGCCTACCTGTCCTTCTTTACCTTCGCGATGTTGATGCTGGTGACAGCCGACAACCTCGTGCAGATGTTCTTTGGTTGGGAGGGCGTCGGTGTCGCTTCCTACCTGCTGATCGGTTTCTACTTCCGCAAGCCTTCTGCCAATGCCGCGGCGATGAAAGCCTTTGTCGTCAACCGGGTGGGGGACTTTGCCTTCCTGCTGGGCATCTTCGGCCTCTATATGCTGACGGATTCGATCCGCTTTGACGATATCTTTGCCGCAGCACCCGATTTGGCTGAGCAGACGGTGACTTTCCTGTGGAACGATTGGAACGCGGCGAACCTGATCGCCTTCCTGCTCTTCCTCGGCGCGATGGGTAAATCGGCGCAATTGTTCCTGCACACTTGGCTGCCCGACGCGATGGAAGGTCCGACACCTGTGTCGGCTCTGATCCACGCGGCGACCATGGTGACCGCGGGTGTCTTCCTCGTCTGCCGCATGTCGCCGGTGATGGAATTCGCGCCCGAGGCGATGGGTTTCGTCACCGTGATCGGCGCCACCACCGCCTTTGTCGCGGCGACCATTGGCTTGGTGCAAACCGACATCAAACGCGTCATCGCCTATTCGACCATGTCGCAGCTTGGCTATATGTTCGTGGCCGCAGGTGTGGGCATGTATTCGGCGGCGATGTTCCACCTCTTCACACACGCATTCTTCAAGGCGATGCTCTTCTTGGGCGCGGGCTCGGTCATCCATGCGATGCACCATGAGCAAGACATGACCAACTACGGCGGTCTGCGCAAAAAGATCCCCTATACCTTCTGGGCGATGATGATCGGCACGCTGGCGATCACCGGGGTCGGCATTCCGCTAACGCATATCGGTTTCGCGGGCTTCCTGTCGAAAGACGCGATCATCGAAAGCGCCTGGGGTGGTGGCTCAATGTATGGCTTCTGGCTGCTGGTGATCGCCGCTGCGATGACAAGCTTCTACAGCTGGCGTCTGATCTTCCTCACATTCTTTGGCGAGCCACGTGGCAACAAACATACGCATGAACACGCGCATGAAAGCCCGATGGTCATGCTGATCCCGCTTGGTGTTTTGGCGCTCGGGTCGGTCTTTGCCGGGATGGTCTGGTATGGCAGCTTCTTTGGTCATGCCGATCAAGTCGGCAAATTCTACGGCATCCCGATGGCTGAAATGGCCGAAGGCGGCGACGCTCATGTCGAAGGGGCCGAGGAGGATCATGGCGCCACGGGTCCGGTCGATGGCGACGACGGAGCCGAGGCGCTGGTCGAAGGCCATCAAGACGCGGGCGCGCATCACGAAAGCTTTGGCGGTGCGCCGGGCGAGGGGGCGCTGTACTTCGCGCCGGACAACCATGTGCTGGACGATGCCCATGCCGCTCCGACATGGGTCAAGGTTTCGCCCTTCATTGCGATGCTGGCTGGTCTGGTCATGGCGCTGTGGTTCTATATCTGGAGCCCCAGCGTGCCGGGACGGCTGGCGGCCAACCAACGCCCGCTTTACCTGTTCCTGAAAAATAAATGGTACTTTGATGAGGTCTACGACGTGATTTTCGTGCGTCCCGCCAAGACGATCGGCCGGTTCCTGTGGAAGCGCGGCGATGGCACTGTGATCGACGGCACGCTGAACGGCATCGCCATGGGGATCATCCCCTTCTTCACCCGCCTCGCGGGTAAGGCACAGACGGGTTATATCTTCACCTACGCCTTCGCGATGGTGATCGGGATCGCCGTTCTGGTGACATGGATGACGATGAGCGGAGGAGCGAACTGATGGATACGCATCTGCTTTCAATCATCACTTTCGTCCCGGCCTTTGCTGCGTTGATCCTTGCGGTCTTCCTGCGGGGCGACGATGCCGCCGCCGGGCGCAATGCGAAATGGCTGGCCTTCATCACCACAACGGTCACCTTCCTGATCTCGCTTTTTGTGTTGTTCGAGTTCGACCCCGCCAACACCGACTTCCAATTCGTGGATGAGGCCGACTGGCTGCTGGGCCTAAAATACCGCCTCGGCGTTGACGGTATCTCGATCCTTTTCGTGATGCTCACGACCTTCATGATGCCGCTGGTCATCGCGGCAAGCTGGAACGTCGAGCACCGCGTCAAGGAATACATGATCGCCTTTCTGCTCTTGGAGACGCTGATGCTCGGCGTATTCATGGCGCTGGATCTGGTGCTCTTCTACCTCTTCTTCGAAGCGGGTCTGATCCCGATGTTCCTGATCATCGGCATCTGGGGCGGGAAAGAGCGTATCTACGCGAGCTTTAAGTTCTTCCTTTACACCTTCCTCGGCTCGGTGCTGATGCTGGTGGCGATGGTGGCAATGTTTACTGAGGCGGGCACCACCTGCATCGGCGGCTGCGAGATCAGCCTGCTCACCCATAACTTCGGTTCCGAAAGCTTTGAGCTTCTGGGCATCCAAGTCGTCGGCGGCATGCAAACACTGATGTTCCTCGCCTTCTTTGCCAGCTTTGCAGTTAAGATGCCGATGTGGCCGGTCCACACATGGCTGCCCGACGCCCACGTTCAGGCGCCTACAGCCGGTTCCGTCGTGCTTGCGGCGATCTTGCTGAAAATGGGCGGCTACGGCTTCCTGCGGTTCAGCCTGCCGATGTTCCCCGTGGGCGCAGAGGTAATGACGCCGCTGATCTTGTGGATGTCGGCCATCGCCATCGTCTATACCTCGCTGGTGGCGCTGGTGCAGCAGGACATGAAAAAGCTGATCGCCTATTCCTCGGTCGCGCATATGGGTTTCGTGACCATGGGTATCTTTGCTGCCAACCAGCAAGGCATCGATGGTGCGATCTTCCAGATGATTAGCCACGGCTTCATCTCTGGCGCGCTCTTCCTTAGCGTTGGCGTGATCTATGACCGTATGCACACCCGTGAGATCGATGCCTACGGTGGTCTGGTGAACCGGATGCCGGCCTATGCAATGGTCTTCATGTTCTTCACCATGGCGAACGTGGGCCTGCCGGGCACATCTGGGTTCGTGGGTGAATTCCTGACGCTGATGGCCACCTTCCAAGTGAACACTTGGGTGGCGGCTGTGGCGACCACAGGGGTGATCTTCTCGGCGGCCTATGCACTCTGGCTCTATCGCCGCGTGGTGATGGGCGACCTGATCAAGGAAAGCCTTAAAGCGATTACCGATATGACCGCGCGTGAGAAATGGATCATTGCCCCGCTGGTGGCGATGACCCTGATCCTGGGCGTCTACCCGGCACTGGTGCTGGATATGATCGGGCCGTCGGTGGCTGCTCTCGTTGACAATTACGACATGGCGCTGGAGGCGGCAGAGGCCGCTGTGCAGACCGCCGATGCCTCGCATTAAGAAGGACTTGGCGCATGATTTCCGCTGATCTGAACATCATTCTGCCCGAGATTGTGCTTGCGGGGTTTGCCCTGCTTGGCCTTCTTGGCGCGGTCTATACGTCGAAAGACAAGGCCGCCGGGGTGCTCGTCTGGGTGACCGCGGTGGTGATGGTACTGCTGGCCGGTTGGGTGGCCATGTCGGGTGACGGCTCCACCAACATCGCCTTCCACGGCATGTTCATCGACGACAGTTTCGCGCGCTTTGCCAAAGTGGCGATCCTGCTGTCGGCGGCGGCTGTGTTGGTTATGTCGGAAAGCTATATGAAACTGCGCGGTTTGCTGCGGTTTGAGTATCCCATTCTGGTCTCGCTGGCGGTTGTCGGCATGATGGTGATGGTCAGCGCGGGCGACTTGATGGCGCTGTACATGGGGTTGGAATTGCAATCCCTTGCGCTTTACGTTGTCGCCTCGCTCCGCCGCGACTCGGTCAAATCGACCGAAGCGGGCCTGAAGTATTTTGTGCTTGGCGCACTCAGTTCGGGTCTGCTGCTTTACGGTGCATCGCTTGTCTATGGCTACGCTGGGACCACGGCTTTCGCTGGAATCATTACCACCGCGCAAACCGGGGAAACCTCGCTGGGGCTGCTCTTTGGTCTGGTATTCCTGATCTCGGGCCTCGCTTTCAAAGTCTCCGCCGTGCCCTTCCACATGTGGACACCGGACGTCTATGAGGGCGCGCCGACCCCGATTGCGGCCTTCTTTGCCACCGCGCCCAAGGTCGCCGCTATGGGTCTGTTCGCACGGGTGATGCATGACGCCTTCGGCCAAATCGTCAGCGACTGGAGCCAGATCGTGGCGCTGCTGTCGGTGCTGTCGATGTTCTTTGGCTCTGTCGCCGCGATCGGCCAGACCAACATCAAACGTCTGATGGCCTTTTCGTCGATTGCCCACATGGGCTATGCGCTGATGGGCTTGGCTGCGGGCACGGCCTTTGGCGTGCAGGCGATGCTGGTCTATATGGCGATTTATGTGACGATGAACCTCGGGACCTTCGCCTTTATTCTGCTGATGCAGAAAGACGGCGCGCCGGTGACCGATATCACCATGCTCAACATGTATGCCAAGACCAATCCGGGCCGGGCGCTGGCGATGCTGGTGCTGCTGTTCAGCCTTGCCGGTGTGCCGCCGATGCTGGGTTTCTTCGGCAAGTTCTATGTCCTGCGCGCGGCCTATGACGCCAATATGGCATGGCTCGCGGTGGCGGGCGTGATCGCCAGTGTGATCGGCGCTTATTACTACCTGCGGATCGTCTTCTACATGTACTTTGGCGAAGAGCGTTCTGACACACTGGATCACCAGAACGGTGGCGTGCTGACTGTGGTGTTGATGGCCTCTGCCGTCATCATGATCGTCGGTATCGCGAATATGTTCGGTGTCGAAGGCATGGCCGCCTCGGCCGCGGCGTCACTGGTGAACTGAGCGGTGCGGCGCAAGACGGGCCGGACCACCGCATGATTCCTTGGCCGGAAGGCTATGGGCGGCGCGTCTATGACACGCTTGATTCCACCCTCTCAGAGGCGGCGCGGTTACAGCAAGAGCTGACCGCGCCGACTTGGATTCTGGCGTTGGAACAGACCGCCGCCCGGGGCCGGCGGGGTCGAAGCTGGACCACCCCGCGCGGCAATTTCGCGGCCACTTTGATGATGCCCCGCAAGGAGCCACCGGGCGTTGCCGCGCTGCGGTCCTTCGTGACGTCGCTGGCGCTCTTCCGCGCCTTTGTTGCGGTGACCGGTCGCGAGGATGCCTTTGCGTTGAAATGGCCGAATGACGTGCTGCTGCGCGGTGGCAAGGTGGCAGGGATCCTTCTGGAAAGCGTCGGCGATCATCTCGCGATTGGGATCGGCGTGAACCTTGCCCATGCACCGGAGGCGAGTACGCTTGAGGCACGCGCCTTGCCTGCTGTAACGCTGCGCGAGGCGGGGGCCAATGTGGCCGCCGAAGACTTCCTTAACATCCTTGCGCAAGAATATGCCGGTCTGGAAGATCAATTCACCACTTATGGTTTCGCCACGATCCGCAGCGCATGGCTTGCCCATGCCGCGCGGTTGGGAGAGGTCATCACCGCCCGCACGATGCGCGATGAGATCACCGGCGTTTTCGAAGATGTAGACAGCGCAGGCAATCTGATCCTGCGCACCCGCGACGGCGCGGTGCCCATCACCGCAGCGGACGTGTTTTTCTAAATTCGGGGGAGGGAGGCACCATGCTTCTGGCAATTGATTGCGGCAACACCAACACGGTTTTCTCGATCTGGGACGGGAAAGAGTTCATCGCCACTTGGCGCACCTCGACCGATTGGAAACGCACGGCGGATCAATATTACGTTTGGCTTAACACGCTAATTCGGTTGCGAAATATCGAGGCTGATATCACCGATATGATTATCAGCTCCACCGTGCCACGCGTGGTGTTTAACCTGCGCGTTCTCGCCGATCGCTACTTTAACACCCGGCCCTTCGTGGTGGGCAAACCGGGCTGCGACCTGCCGATTGACGTGCGCGTCGATGCGGGCACGCAGGTGGGGCCGGACCGGTTGGTGAACACTGTGGCGGGCTTTGACCTCTATGGCGGTGATCTGATCGTCGTGGACTTTGGCACTGCCACAACCTTTGACGTCGTGGCCGATGATGGGGCCTATATCGGGGGTGTGATTGCACCGGGGGTGAACCTCAGCCTTGAGGCGCTGCATAACGCTGCCGCAGCTCTCCCGCATATCGATATATCAAAGCCGCAGAACGTCATCGGCACGAATACGGTGGCCTGCATGCAGTCCGGTGTCTTTTGGGGTTATGTCGGACTGGTTCGTGAGATATGTGAGCGGATAAGGGCGGAACGTGCGAGACCCATGCGCGTTATTGCCACGGGGGGTCTGGCACCGCTGTTTCAGCAGGCAGTCGACCTGTTCGATGATTATCAAGATGAACTCACGATGCACGGGCTGACCGTGATCCACGATTATAATAAGGACAAAGCTGAATAATATGAGCAGCGAACGATTTATCTATCTGCCCCTCGGTGGGGCGGGTGAAATTGGCATGAACGCCTATGTCTACGGCTACGGCAAACCCGGCAAAGAGCGGCTGATCGTCGTCGACCTTGGTGTCGCTTTTCCGGATATGGACAGCACCCCAGGCGTGGACCTGATCCTGCCTGACATCACATGGCTGAAGAAACGGCGCGATCAGATCGAAGCGATCTTCATCACCCACGCCCACGAAGACCACATCGGTGCGGTCGCCCATTCCTATGAGGCGCTCAAGGCACCGATCTATGCGCGTGCCTTTACCGCGAACATCGCGCGTCGCAAGATGTCAGAGCATGGCCATCCAGAGGATGCGATCACGACGGTGGGCAAGTGGCCCGAGCAGATCAAAGCCGGCCCCTTCACCGTCGGCTTCCTGCCGATCTCGCATTCGATCCCTGAATCCTCTGCCATGGTCATCGACACGCCCGAGGGGCGCACGATCCACTCGGGTGACTTTAAGATCGACCGCACGCCCGGCGTTGGCGAAGCCTTTGACGACGCCCTTTGGGCCGAGGTCTGCAAGGATGGGGTCAACGCGCTGGTTTGCGACAGTACCAATGTCTTCTCCAGCCACCCTGGCCGTTCGGAAGCCACCGTTGGCCCCGAGATCGAAAAGCTGGTCAGCAGCGCCGAAGGCATGGTCATCGCGACGACCTTTGCCTCGAACGTGGCGCGGGTAAAAACACTGGCAGAGGCCGGCGCACGGGCAGGGCGATCGATTGTACTGCTGGGCCGGGCGATGAACCGCATGGTCGAAGCCTCAATTCAGACCGGGGTGATGAAAGACTTCCCGCCGGTCATCTCTCCCGAAAATGCCCGCGCCATCCCGCGCGAGAACCTGATGCTGCTGGTCACCGGCAGCCAAGGTGAACGCCGCGCGGCCTCTGCGCAGTTGGCACGGGGGAAGTATCAGGGCATCGAGTTGAAAGAGGGCGATCTGTTCCTCTTTTCCTCAAAGACCATCCCGGGCAATGAGCGCGGCGTCATCAGCATTATCAACCAATTCTCTGAAAAGGGCGTTGATGTGGTGGATGATTCCTCGGGCCTCTACCACGTCTCGGGCCACGCCAACCGCCCCGATCTGGAAACGCTGCACGCCATTGTCAAACCGCAGGTTCTGATCCCGATGCACGGCGAGCACCGTCACCTGCGCGAGCACGTGAAGATTGCCGATGCAAAGGGCATCACCGGCGTTCTGGCGGTGAACGGCATGATGATTGACCTGTCAGGCAACAAACCCAAAGTGGTTGAGCATGTCGATACGGGCCGCATGTACCTTGACGGTTCTGTGCAGGTCGGCGCCCTTGATGGGGTGATCCGCGACCGTATTCGCATGGCGTTGAACGGTCATGCGACCGTGACGATGATCCTTGACGCGGATGATGAGCCCTTGGGCGATCCATGGGTCGATCTAATGGGCCTGCCCGAAACAGGCCGGTCGAACGCGCCGCTGGTGGATGTGCTGGAGCAAGACCTCAGCCAATGGCTGAACCGTCAAAAGGCCGCCACGCTGCGGGATGATGACAAGCTGAACGACGGCCTGAAAAAGGTCGCGCGTCAGTCGTCTTATGACGAGATTGGCAAAAAGCCCGAAGTCACCGTGGTGGTCAGCCGTCTGAGCTGACCTCCTCCCCACCGCTGCACATATAGACCGCGCCGCCCACCGCGACCACGCTTACCCCCGTGGCCGCAAGGGCGGCGGGGGTCGACAACGCGGTGGCCAGCGTTGTGCCTGTGGTCGCCAAATTGGCGCTTAGGGCCGACGCCCCTCCGGTCAGAATGAACGCCCCAGACTTATGCGCTACAGCGCGTAGGTTTTCTGGCTGGCTAAGTGTGTCCACCGCAGAGCGTGCAATGCTTTTGCTAATGTCCACGGTCTCATCTTTGGTCGTGTTCACCCGTTCGCAAAACGTCTTTTTACAATAGCCACGATAGTTCCGCTCTCCCGGGATTAGAAAATGCCCGTCCTCCGCTGTGGCGGTCAGGCAATAGCCGTTGATCTGGTCCAGCGGCACTGTGGTTGCAAGATAGTCGAACAACACCCCGCTGTTGCAAGCGGGCGGCGCGCCCCAAAGGCTGCTCCATTTCCGTGCGGGCCAATTCATCAGCCGCTCACGCGTGCCGACCTCATCCGCGAAATTGGCGAAATTCTCGGCTTCGACGACGACTTCGGCCCCGTTAACCACGGCGCGGCATCGCTCGGCGCTGGCGGGGGTGGCCAGAAGGGCGGTCAGAGTGAGGGCAAGGGTGGCAAGGGCAGGGCGCAGCATGATGGTCCTATCAGAGATGGTCTAAGTCTCACATAGCACAGACGAAAAAGCCGCCAATCCCGGCTGGGATCGGCGGCGAATTCATGCCAGCGAATGGGCTGGTTCAGATCCGTTCGCGAAAGCTCAAACCGATGAAATCAGGCGTGTGATCGCCCAGACCGACAACGCGGTTGTCATTGCCGCCGCGCTTGTCGTTCCGGCCCCGCCCACGCGGGGTTCTGTCATTATTGCCGCCGCCACGCTGTGCTTTGCGTTCGTCCTGCATTGGCGCAGGCTGCGCCTCGGGCTTAGGCGGGTCTTTGGGCGCTTCGGCTTGGGGCTGCTTGTCCTCGGCTGGTTTCTCGACGGCGGTCTTCTCGGCACGCGGGGCGTCGGACTTGCGGCTGCGCGAGCGGGTGCGCTTGGGCTTGTCGTCGGTCTTGGCCGGTGCTTCGGCGGTGGCCTCTTCAGCGACAGGCACGTCGGCTTGCAGCGGATTCTCCAGCCGTGGGATCTCTTTTTGCACCAGACGCTCAACGTCTTCGAAATTCTTCTCGTCGCGTGGCACGCAGATCATGATTGCTTTGCCATCGCGGCCGGCACGGCCTGTCCGACCAATCCGGTGCACGTAATCCTCGGCGTGGCTGGGCACGTCGAAGTTGAACACATGGCTCACGCTTGGCACATCAAGCCCGCGCGCCGCCACGTCAGAGGCAATAAGGAAGCGCAGCTCACCGTTGCGGAAGCCTTCCAACGTTTTGGTCCGCTGGCTTTGATCCAGATCGCCGTGAATAGGAGCCGCGTCGTAGCCGTATTTTTTCAATGACTTGGCGACGGTATCCACATCCATCTTGCGATTGCAAAAGATGATCGCGTTGGTGCATTTTTCGCCTTCGGCGTCGATCAGCAACCGCAGCAGCTTGCGCTTTTCGGTGGCTTCACGGTCCTTGCGAGAGGCTTTGAACATCACCACGCCTTGGGTGATATTCTCGCTTGTTGTCGCCTGACGGGCCACTTCGATCCGCTCGGGATTGCTGAGGAATGTATTGGTGATCCGCTCAATCTCGGGCGCCATGGTGGCGGAGAAGAACAGCGTCTGGCGGGTAAAAGGCGTGAGGCCAAAGATGCGCTCAATGTCCGGGATAAAGCCCATGTCGAGCATCCGGTCAGCTTCGTCGACGACCATGACTTTGACGTCAGACAGGATCAGCTTGCCACGCTCGAAATGGTCCAGCAGGCGGCCCGGCGTGGCGATCAGCACGTCGACGCCCTTGTCGATCAGCTTGTCTTGCTCCTTAAAGCTCACGCCGCCGATCAGCAGCGCTTTGGTGAGCTTAAGGTGCTTGGAGTAGGTATCGAAGTTTTCAGCAACCTGCGCTGCCAATTCCCGCGTGGGGCAGAGCACGAGGCTGCGCGGCATCCGCGCACGAGCGCGGCCACGGGCGAGCAGCGAAAGCATCGGCAGCGTAAAGCTGGCGGTCTTGCCGGTGCCGGTCTGAGCGATGCCCAAGACGTCGCGGCCTTCGAGAGCGGGGGGAATAGCGCCCGCTTGAATGGGTGTGGGCGATTCGTAGCCAGCCTCTTCAATAGCTTTGAGGACCTTGGCATTCAGGTTTAGATCGGTAAATTTTGTCATGTGCGTCCGGGTTGAGCGGACACTGACTTGGCCCGCGGCAGCAATACAAGCCGGCCCGAATGGCCCAAGGGGCGGCATTTGCCGCGGCATGTTGCGAAAGCGCATAACAAGTTGTGGCTCAGCCGTCAAACACTTGACCTCTCAGGCGCTTAACTTGCGAATTGGCGCGACACCTTTGCATCAAGGTTTAAATTGATGAGGCGCAGCAGACCTTTGGCATTAAGAGCCGCCCGCAGCTCGGGGGTGTCGGCGCAGACCTCATCAAAAAAGGCACGCAGGCCCGGCTCGCCCCCTTCGGATTCGATCATTGAAAAGAGTTCATGCATCGACAGCCCACCGCGGTCACGGGGCCTGTTGGGCGCCAGATCAGCGCGGTAAGAGCCTTTCTCCAAACGGTAGCGATAGGCGGTCAGCCACTCCGGCCAACTTTTGGTGTGCAGATGCGCCAGATCAATGCCGGGCTGCTGCTCTGGCCCGTCGACGATCGCATCGTCTTGAAAGACGTTGTGGATCTGGACCCGAATGCTAACCATACCGGTCCGCGCAAAGACCTTTCCGGCGAGATGGCTGAGAAAGCCGCCTTTGATATAATTGCCATAGGTCGGATAGAGATCGGACACGATCTGCGCGCGTTTCGGGCCGTTCGGGATGAAGGCCTTGAAGGCCGTGGCATCCCCCGACAGCGCCTCCATCGGGCGGATGCGGGCAATTTTCTGTTCCATTGGCAGCTCGGCCAACACCTCGCCCACGGGGCGATCCGCGACCAAAAACTCGTCGACATCCATGTGGATCAGCCAATCCACGTCATCCGCGCGGTGATAGGCGTGGGTGGCATTATGGCTCTGGCGCACCTGATGTTTCTGCGGGCGCTTACCGCAGAGTTTTTGCCAATAGGCATCATCGCAGGTGATCACGCGTATCTTTGGATGGGCCTTGAGGGATGCAAATGCGTCGGGGTTTTCAGCGTCAAGATAAAGGTAGAGCCGATGCGCCCCTGCTTCGAGGTGGTAGGCGGCAAAGCGTCGTATCTCATCTGCGGGGGCCAAGATCGTGGCGACAAGGCCCCATTTTGTCGTCGTCGTCTTCATTGCATCTCCCCGGCTGAGATCAGCATGCCATTATCGACCGCGAAATCAAGGCTTTCTGCCTGTGCCGAGGGGTTGCGTCAGACCATCATTTCCTTGGTCGCGGTCAGCTTTACATCCGGGTAATCGCGCTCAACCCGGTCGATATCCCATTGCAGCCGGGTCAAGTAAACGATGTCTCCATCGTGGTCATGGGCGATGTGCTGTTTGTTGGCTTCGGTAAACTTATCAACGGCTTGTTTCGTGCCGTTCACCCAGCGAGCCGAGGTGAATTGCGACGGCTCAAACCGCACCGGCAGCCCGTATTCCAACTCGATCCGGCTGGCGAGCACTTCAAACTGCAACTGGCCCACAACGCCCACGACAAAACCCGAGCCGATGGAGGGCTTGAACACTTTCGCGGCACCTTCTTCGGCAAATTGCATCAGCGCTTTCTCAAGATGTTTCGCTTTCAACGGATCGCCCGCACGTACTGATTGCAGCAGTTCCGGCGCGAAGGAGGGGATACCGCTGACGCGCAGCGCTTCGCCTTGGGTCAGCGTGTCACCGATGCGCAGCTGCCCGTGGTTGGGGATGCCGATGATGTCACCGGCCCAAGCCTCTTCGGCCAATTCGCGGTCGGAGGCGAGGAACATGACAGGGTTGGAGATTGTCATCGGTTTTTTCGTGCGCACATGGGTCATTTTCATGCCGCGCTCGAAATGACCCGAGGCGAGGCGGACAAAGGCCACACGGTCGCGGTGTTTCGGGTCCATGTTCGCCTGCACCTTGAAGACAAAGCCGGAAACCTTTGTTTCTTCTGGCAAAATCTGGCGCGGCGTGGCGGCTTGGATCTGTGGCTCCGGCCCGTATTTGGCGATGCCCTCCATCAACTCGCGCACGCCGAAGGAGTTGATGGCAGAGCCGAACCAAATCGGCGTCAGCGTCCCTTCGTGCATCGCTTTGAGGTCCAGAGGCGGCAGCAGTTCACGCGCCATTTCCAAATCTTCGCGCAGCTTTTCCAGCAGGGCGGCGGGGACGTGCTGTTCAAGTTTGGGATCGTCCAAACCTTCGATCTTGATGCTGTCAGCCACACGGTTCCGGTCGGCGCGGTCCATCAGTTCCAGACGGTCGCGCAGCATGTCATAACAACCGACGAAATCGCGGCCCACGCCGATGGGCCAGCTTGCCGGTGTCACGTCAATGGCGAGGTTCTCTTGGATTTCGTCAATAATTTCAAAAGTGTCGCGGCTCTCGCGGTCCATCTTGTTACAGAAGGTCAGGATCGGCAGATCGCGCATCCGGCAGACTTCAAAGAGTTTCTGCGTCTGGCTTTCCACACCCTTTGCGCCGTCGATCACCATCACGGCGGCATCCACGGCTGTCAGCGTTCGGTAGGTGTCTTCGGAAAAGTCCGAGTGGCCAGGTGTGTCGACGAGGTTGAACCGGTAGTTGGTGTCGCCACTGTGGAAATCGAACGACATGGCCGAGGCCGAGACCGAAATCCCCCGGTCCTTTTCCATCGCCATAAAGTCCGAGCGCGTGCGCCGTGCCTCGCCCTTGGCGCGCACTTGGCCAGCCATCTGAATGGCCCCGCCGAACAGCAGGAACTTTTCAGTTAGCGTGGTCTTGCCCGCGTCAGGGTGGCTGATGATCGCAAAGGTGCGACGGCGCGCGATCTCGGCGGGCAGGGCGGGGCGGTTTTGCGGCGTGTCCAACATCCGCCCCATATAGGCTGCGCCGCGACCGGGCGCAATCTGGGCATTGCTGCGAATCGACAGCGGGCCTAGCATGAGAACATAAGTGGTACATGGAGGGATTTGCGATGGAACTGAAAGAGATTGCTCAAGAGTTGGTTAACGGCTGCCGTGCCGGTGCCGCTAAGGTGCGCGAGAACCTAGATAAATTGTATGCCGAGGATGCCGTTTCGGTAGAGGCCGCCGATATGGGCGGGCAGGGGCGCGAGACGCATGGCATCAAGGCGATCCACGGCAAACACGACTGGTGGGAAAACGCGATGGAGGAACATGCAACCGAAGTTTCTGGCCCGTTTTATTTCGGCGATGAGCAGTTCAGCGCGTTCTTCAAGGTCGACGCCACCGACAAGCAGAGCGGTGACCGCTTTCAGATGGAAGAGATCGGCGTTTACCACGTGAAGAACGGCAAAATCGTGCGAGAAGAGTTTCACTACGCCGTTGAGGCCCCCTAACGGGTTGAGGCTTTTCTCAGCAGCGCCGCCGCATCGTGGCGGTTGAGCAGCGCCTCGGCCAGATCAAGCCCGGCATGGGGCAGATTGGAATGGCCGGGGATCACCTCGCCCAAGGCTGCGGCCATTTCCGGCGGTAGGACCGAGCGGGTGCGGCTGTCGACCAGCATGGATTCGGCAGCAATCCCCTCGGCATAGATGATCTGGTGTCCGTCAAAGAGCAGTTGGAAGTAGTCGACAAAGCCGCCGTCCTGCACCGTCACGCTGTCACCATTGACCAGATGCCGCGCTTTCACGAGCAGTTCCGACCGGCCCGCGCCCATCTCATCACTGCGTTGATAGATGAAAAGCCGGTGGTCGGGGCTGACGATCAGGTCATGCTCGTTGTTCAGCGTGCCTGCGCGAATGCAGATCGGAGCGAAATCGCCCACCGCGCGCAGGGTGCTCTGGCCAATCCAGCGTAGGGTCTGAACGCCGTCGTCGCGGGTTAGGATACGGTCACCGATACGGAGGTCTTCGATGCGCCGCAGCTCTCCGGTGCTGAGCGAGATATGGGTGCCGCGTGTGAAGGACACGCAGGCGAGTTGGCCGAATTTCTGCTGCGCAGTTTGGGTATCAATCCCAACAATGCGGTAGCCCGTTTGCGGGGTCAGCGGCCCCAGTGGCAAGAGGTAAACCTCAGCGGCGCGCCCTTGGCCATCTACCTCGACCAGCAGGAGCGCCTCTTGGGTCTGACCGTCGGGCGACATCAGTGTGAGCAGGCTGTCGAGATGCAGGTCTGCACCGGGGCTGCCCACGCCGGTATCCTCGGCAAGCTGCAATTGATCCCCCGGCAGGGTCAGCAGAGACAGGCGCAACGGCTCGGCCGCACGGTCCAGCTCATAGACATCATCCAGCACCAATTCAGCGGCAAAAGACAGCGTATCGCCCATATTCGCCCCATCGGTCGCGCGGAGTTGTTCGGCGCGATAGACGGCAATGCTCTGGGCGGGGGCGGGGCGGGTGCGGGACATGACGGGCCTTTGGTTCAGGGGCTTTCGCCAGCGGGATAAGGTAGAATTGTGGCCCACATGGGTCAAGGCTCGGGTGATTTGCTGGCATTGGCCGCAGGGCGTGGTAGGCATATGCAAATGCATAGGAGGAATCGCATAATGGATTTGGGAATTAAAGGTAAGAAGGCGCTGGTATGTGCCTCGTCCAAAGGGCTTGGCCTTGGCTGCGCCGAAGCGCTTGCGGCGGCAGGGGTCAACCTTGTGATGAACGCACGCGGCGCCGAGGCGCTTGAGGCGTCGGCAGAACGTATCCGTCAGGACTATGGCGTCGAAGTCGTCACCGTGGCGGCGGATGTGGCCACCGAAGAGGGTCAGGCGCTGGTCATCAAGGCCGCCGAGGGCTGTGACATCCTCGTCAACAACGCGGGCGGCCCCCCTCCGGGCATGTGGCATGACTGGGACCGCGAAGATTTCATCAAGGCGCTCGACGCGAATATGTTGGCCCCCATCGCGCTGATCAAAGCGCTGGTGCCGGGCATGATGGACCGTGGCTGGGGCCGGGTGGTCAACATCACCAGCCAATCCGTGCGCGCGCCGATTGGCGTGCTGGGCCTCAGCAACTCGGCCCGGACCGGGCTTACCGGCTATGTTGCGGGCACTTCGCGTCAGGTGGCGGGCAAGGGGGTCACGATCAACAACCTTTTGCCGGGCATTCACGCCACCGACCGCGCGGATTCGCTGGATGCGGGTGTGGTTAAGGCCAAGGGCATCACGCTGGAGGAGGCCCGCGCCGAGCGGCAGGCTGGCATTCCCGCAGGCCGCTATGGCACGCGCGAAGAGTTCGGCGCGGCTTGTGCGTTCCTCTGTTCGCAGCACGCGGGCTTTATCGTGGGCCAGAACCTGCTGCTGGACGGCGGCGGCACCAACATCACAATGTAAGCAGAGAAGGGGGCCGAAATGGTAATAAAAGCCGCAGCGCTGCTGGTCGGCCTCTTCGCCACTTCGGCCAGCGCCCAAGACCTGCTGCCGCGCTATGAGGCGGCGCAGGTCGCGCTGGACGGGCGGATGCTGAGCGTGATGGGAAGTGATCCTGCCAAGGCCCGTTGGAGCCCCGAGCGGCGCGGCAAATCTGCCTGTGCGTTGGCCGAACTCGAACGACTGCGCGGCCGCCCCGTGGCCGAGGCCTATGTGCGCGAGGTTGAGTATGCCATCGGTGAAGCACACAGACTGACCCGCGCGGCGGACTTTGGCGGATTGGCGGCGCGGATCCATCGCAATGCGGGGATTCGCTTTCAGCGTGATCTGGTGCCAATCACCCGCAAATGCGGGATCGGGCTTTAGCGAGGATTGATCCGGCGGCATGGCGGAGGCAGGCCCTTGCCACGCCGCCGGGCCATCACATTTCTGACAGCGTGTGTTTCGGGACTAGCCCACTTCAAGCCGCGCGGCTAACGCTAAAGGGGTTGTCTCACCGAAAGGGCCTGCCCGATGCAAAGCACCGTTTTAATTGTTCTCTTCGCGGCTGTCATCCTTGCCAGCCTGCTTGTCGCGCCGCGCCGTGCCACAATCGAAGGGTTCTTTGGCGGGGCCAATGCGGCGGGCCGCGCGCCGGGACTTTGGGTGCTGGTGCTGAGCCAAGTTACCACGTGGATTTTCGCCCGCAGCCTGATGAACGCGGCGATCTTGGGCTATTTCTACGGTATCGCAGGCACACTGGCCTATGCGGCCTATTACGGATCGTTCCTGACGGGCGGCTATATCGTCGGCCACCTGCGCCGCGGCGGGGCGCGCTCGGTGCAGGACTGGCTGGGCGGGCATTTCGGCCGTTCGGGCACGGCGGCCTATAACCTCGTGATCGGGCTGCGGTTGCTGTCAGAGGTTTTTGCCAATCTGCTGGTCGTCGCGCTGATTTTCGAGGCCGTCTGGCCGGGGTCTGGCACGCTGGCGGTGCTGATCGTCGCGGCTTTGGGCTTTGGCTATTCGGCATGGGGCGGGCTGTCTGCCGCGCTGCGCACGGATGTGGTGCAGATGCTGGTTTTTCTTGTGGTCTTCGGCCTCGCGCTTGGCGCGCTCCTGCTTAGCCCAGGGTTTGAGCTTGGCGCAGTGCTGAGCGCGCCGGGCGTGTCGGGGCCGTATAACGGCTGGGTGCTTTTGGTTGTCGCGCTGCTGCAGGTCTTCTCTTACCCCGCCCACGATCCGGTGATGATGGACCGCGGTTTTCTAGCGGATGAAGCCACGACGCGGGCCTCCTTCCTCCATGCCTTTTGGATTTCGACCCTTTGCATCATCGGCTTTGGCTTTTTCGGCATCCAAGCCAGCCTCACCGGCGCGGCCTATGAGGGCGAGTTGATCGGCACATGGGGGCAGATGTTTCCGGGCTGGATTTTCGTGGCGCTGGTACTGTCGCTGCTGGTCTCCGCCCTCTCGACGCTCGATTCCGCGCTGGCCTCTGCCGCGCGGCTGATGGTCGAGGAGTGGCGCATCGCGCCGCGCAGCCTGATGGGCGGGCGGCTGGTGATGGCAGGGTTCATGATCCTCGGCGCGCTGCTGACGCTTTGGGGCAATGCCACGCTGTTTGACGCCGTGGCGGTCAGCGGGACGGCGTCGATGTTCCTCACTCCGGTGCTCTTGGTGGGGCTGGTGGCCGGACGGCGGATTGCGGTCTGGAGCTACCTTACTGCCTTCGCCGCCGCGATGCTGGGGGCGGCTGCCTATTTCGCGCGGGGCTGGGAACCTGTGGCGGCCCTTCTGCCGGAGGGGCATAAATATGAGCAATTGCTGGTAATCTGCGTGCTCGTCTTGATCGCTGGTTTCGCGGCGGTGCTTGCGGGGGCGCGACGGGGCTGATAGCTGGGTTTCCGAGCGATTTGATCGGATACTGCATCTTCTTATGACAGACCCCACCCCCCGACTAGAAATCAAAAACCTGCGCCGCAGCTACGGCGGGCGGCAGGTGGTCGACGACGTGTCTTTACAGATCATGCCGGGGCAGGTGACCTGTCTGCTCGGCCCCTCTGGCTGCGGCAAGTCCACGACCCTGCGGATGATCGCGGGGGTTGAGATGCAAGACAGCGGCACGATCCACGTCGATGGCAAGCTGATCTGCGACACGGTGTTTCGCGTCCCACCCGAGCGGCGCGAGATTGGCTTGATGTTTCAGGACTTCGCGCTGTTCCCGCATTTGAGCGTGGCCGATAACGTGGGCTTCGGGCTCAAGACCGGGACCAAGGCCGAGAAACGCAATCGCATCGAAGATTTGCTCAAGCGGGTGGACCTGCTGCGCTACATCGACGGCTACCCGCATCAGCTTTCGGGCGGTGAACAACAGCGTGTGGCGCTGGCCCGTGCGCTTGCCCCGCAACCACGGATCATGCTGATGGACGAGCCGTTCTCTGGCCTCGACAACCGTCTGCGTGATGGCATCCGCGATGAGACCCTAAGCATCCTGAAAGAGGAAGACACCGCCGTTCTGCTCGTCACCCATGAACCGGATGAGGCGATGCGCATGGCTGATGAAATCGCGCTGATGCGCGACGGCAAGATCGTCCAGCAGGGCGCGCCCTATAACGTCTATACGCGGCCCGTCGATCGCGCCTCTGTCGCGTTTTTCAGTGATGCGAATGTGTTGGAAGCCACGGTGAACGGTGCATTGGCCGATACGGTCTTTGGCCAGTTTCTTGCCCCCGGAGTGCCCGATGGTACGCCGGTCAATATCGTCTTTCGCCCGCAGCATCTCCGCATTGATTTTGACCGTGCAGGCAAAGGCCCGCGCCCAACGGCAACCGATGGCGCTCCGGCACGCGCCGTGGTGGAGCGGGCGCGGTTCATGGGCAACGAAAGCCTTGTCGAATTCGTGCTTGAGCAGGACGGCTCGCGGCTGAGGGCAACGGTGCCCAATGTCTTTCTTCCGCAACCCGGTGCTGTCATGTGGCTGACCGTCCGCCGCGACCGCTGCTTTGTCTTTCCGGTGACGCGATGACCCCGCTGATGGTAGAATTTGGCATGGGGTCGTCCCTGCGCCGCGCCGATTATACGCAGGCCGCGACACGCGCGGTGCAGGATGCGCTGTGGCATAATTCGATCAATCTGGCCGAACTTTTCGGTTTCGACAAATCCGCCATGCGCATCATCCTCGACGTGGGCGTGCAGCGCCCCGATCTGGTTGATGCCGAAGCACTGCGTGCGGTCTTTCCCTATGGCCAGGTGACGGTCAATCTGCACCTCGGCGGGCTTAACGTGCCCCGCCCGGAAGGCGATGGCAACCCGACCGTCATGGCCAATGTAGCACTGTCTGTGGGGTTCGATATGGAGCGTGCGGATGACTGAGCAACGGATCATCATCGAAATGGGCATGGGCAATGATCTGCACGGGATGGATTATACCAAAGCCTGCGCCCGCGCGATCGAGGATGCCCTGCGCCACTCGTCTTTGCCGCTTTTTGGTGCATTAGACGTGACACCGGACCAAATGCGCGTGCAGGTCACCGTCGCGGTGCAGGAACCTGACAAGGTGGATATCGACGTGCTGGTGGCCAAGCTACCGCGTGGTCGGGCCGAGGTGCGTGCCGTCATGGGCGGGCTCAACGTGCCCACGGGACAGGATACGATCGTCGTGGCACAGGCGAGTGTCGAGGCGTTCTTGCCATCGCAAACTGGCTGGCGGTTGAAGGGTTAAGACTAGGCGCGGGCGTCAGCCAAGCTCTTTCCCGGCTCATCTACGAATAGTTCTGGTAGCGCCTCTGCACTATCAATCTGATTTAACGGGTAGGTCGCGAATCCTTCGTCGTCTTCACACCATGCGGTCAGCAGCCAAAAACGCCCCCAATTCTCTACCCTAAGCGGTCGGACGACCCGAGCGTCTTCGTTCACGATGCCGATCCGCAATTTCTGCCGCGCCTGTATCGCCGCGCGCAGCACGGGTAGATGTGCAAAGATCCGTGTCGCCTTGCCCTGCGGGTGCAGCGCGTGGCGCCATGCGGCACCTTCGGCGATGCTCTCGGTCGGTAGGACGGCGTCGAACTTTGCGGCCAATGTCCCGGCCGCGTCCTGCAAATCGGCATCACCCACCTCCGCCGCAACTGCGAGGCCAAGGTTTAGCGCCTCTAGTTCAGTTGGGGTGAGGGTGATGGGCGGCAGGGTGATTGCAGGCGTGATCCGGTAGCCTTCGCCCCGCGTCCCGGCGACGGGCACGCCCGAGGCGCTGAGCTTGTCCATATCGCGGT
The DNA here is from genome assembly GCF_965641895.1 of Sulfitobacter sp. SH24. Lineage (NCBI taxonomy): Bacteria > Pseudomonadati > Pseudomonadota > Alphaproteobacteria > Rhodobacterales > Roseobacteraceae > Sulfitobacter > Sulfitobacter sp. SH24. Next base: position 2,211,790 of record NZ_OZ282575.1, on the reverse strand, counting down.
AAATTGTACGCACCGATACACCCAGAAAGGCCGCCAGATCATCCGCCCGATGCACCCGGCCATCCCGCAGGGTGTCGATCAGTGTGACCAGCCTAAGATTATTGTTTTTCATGCTCCTGACATAAACACGTCAGGAGTGATTCTGCATCCGCGAAATCTGCGGTGCACGGCACCAAGCGCTGCCGTCTCGACCGCTTTGCCTCTTCATGCCCCCGGCAAGGGCCGCTATCACAGGACAAACCGGTGCGCCCGCACGCGTGCCAAACATGATGGGAGAACAGACATGTTGAACAATATCGGACTGCCGGGCCTGCTGCTGATCGCGGTTGTCGTGCTGGTGCTTTTCGGCCGCGGCAAGATTTCCTCGCTTATGGGTGAAGTTGGCAAAGGCATCACCAGCTTCAAAAAAGGCATCAGCGAAGGCGAAGAAGAGACCAAGCGCAGCGACGACATCAAACATGTCGACGAAGTGCACCATGCCGACCTGCCCGAGCATGCCGATCAGGGCACGCATCCTAAGACCGACCTGAAGGCCGACAAGGACCGGGTGTAACCCGATGTTCGATCTGGGTTGGACGGAACTTCTGGTCATTGGCGTGGTGGCCCTGATCGTGGTCGGCCCCAAGGATCTGCCCGTGCTGTTTCGGCGCGTCGGGCAATTCGTGGGCAAGGCCAAGGGCATGGCGCGTGAATTCAGCCAAGCCATGAACGACGCCGCTGATGAAAGCGGTATGCGCGAGATGTCGTCGTCGCTGAACAAGTCGCTGAAAACCGCGACCAATCCCCTGGGCAGCGCGATGGACGAGGTGAAGGACGCGACCCGTTCGCTGACCAACTTTGACCCCGACAGCGAGACCGGCAAACTGGCGGCGCAAAAGGCAGAGGATGTGAAAAAGATCCAAGCCAGCACCGCCCGCGCCGCTGCCGAGCGCAAGCAACGCGAAGCGGCTGAAGCCATGACACAGGCCGAGGCGGCTGAGGCAAAGTTGTCTGACGCGACCCCGGCAGAGGCTGCCAAACCTGCGGCAAAAAAGGCGGCCCCGGCAAAACCTGCCATCGAAAAGGCGCCAGCGGCTAAGAAGCCAGCGGTTAAGAAGACGGCCGCCAAGAAACCTGCCGCGAAAAAGCCTGCCACCAAGAAGCCAGCGGCCCCCAAACCAGCCGCGAAAAAAGAGTAAATTAAATGAGCGCCTCCGACGACTATGATATCGACGACAGCTCGGCCCCGCTGATCGAGCATCTGGCCGAGTTGCGCACGCGGCTCATCCACTCTGTCATCGCCTTCATCATCGGTATGGTGATCTGCTTTACCGTCTGGAATCCGATCTTCAACTTCCTGACCGAACCGCTGTGCTCGGCCATGGCTGAACGGGGTCAGGATGACTGCGGGCTGATCCTGATCAAGTTGCAAGAAGGTTTCTTTGTCGCGATCTCGATCTCACTTTTGGGCGGTCTGGTGCTGGGCTTTCCCTTCATTAGCTACCAGCTGTGGCGCTTTGTGGCACCGGGGCTTTACAAGAACGAGAAGGGCGCCTTTCTGCCCTTCCTGATTTCCTCGCCGGTGATGTTTTTCCTCGGCGCGGCCTTTGCCTTCTACGTCGTCACCCCGCTTGCGTTCGATTTCTTCCTTGGGTTCCAGCAGGCGGGCACGCTTGTTGGTGAGGGGCCGGAGGGTGAGAACGGCATCGCCGCCATCGCTTTCCAAGGCTCCGCGCAGGAATACCTTTCGCTTACGATCAAGTTCATCGTGGCCTTTGGTCTTTGCTTCCAGCTTCCTGTTCTGCTGACGCTGATGGGCAAGGCCGGGCTGGTCAGCTCCGAAGGTCTTGGCAACGTCCGTAAATATGCTGTGGTGGCGATCCTGGTGTTGGCCGCGCTGGTCACCCCGCCGGACGTGATCACGCAGGTGATCCTCTTCGTGGTGGTCTATGGCCTTTATGAAATCTCGATCTTCCTCGTGCGCCGGGTCGAGAAAAAGCGTGACGAAAAGCTGCGCGAAGAGGGCTACTTTGACGACGAAGACGAGGAAGACCTGCTGTGATCGACGACCCGATGGACCGTATCGCGGCGGCGCTGGAACGTATGTCTCCGGCGCCGCTTTCCGCCCCCGACTTTGACGCGGCGACGGCGTTTGTCTGGCACACCGACCCCGACCGTCTGGTGCCGGTGCCGCAGGTCGCGCGGATAGACCTACCGCTGTTGATTGGCGTTGACCGGGCAAGGGATACCCTTTTGGCCAACACCCGCCAATTCGCGGCGGGTTTGCCTGCGAATAACGCGCTGCTTTGGGGCGCGCGCGGTATGGGAAAATCAAGCCTTGTCAAAGCAATACATGCTGATGTTCATGCATCGCATGAAGGTCTGCGCATTGTTGAATTGCAGCGCGAGGATCTGCCGTCGGTCGGGCGTCTGCTGAGTCTTCTGCGGGGGGCACCACAGCGGTTCATCTTGTTTTGCGATGATCTCAGCTTTGGCCATGATGATGCGCATTACAAGTCGCTGAAAGCGGTGCTGGACGGCGGTATCGAGGGGCGGCCTGATAATGTCGTGCTCTATGCCACATCGAACCGCCGTCACCTGATGCCGCGCGACATGATCGAGAATGAGCGTGGCAGTGCGATAAACCCGTCCGAAGCAGTGGAGGAAAAGGTCTCTCTCTCTGACCGTTTTGGGCTGTGGCTGGGGTTCCACCCCTGCGATCAAGACCAGTATCTCGCCATGATCCGGGGCTATTGCGATGCATTCGGGGTCGAGATCGACGACGAAACCCTGCGTGCAGAGGCTGTCGAATGGCAGGCCACGCGCGGTGCCCGGTCGGGGCGTGTGGCATGGCAGTATTTTGTGGATCTCGCCGGCCGCAAGGGTGTCCCGGTTACGGGCGGCTGAACAACGGTATCTCGATGTTAGACAAAAGGGGCCTGCATTATCTGCGGGCCCCTTTTTTCGTATTCTTACTGAATGTATGGCGTTGGATCGACGCTCTCAAAGCCTTTGCGCACTTCGAAATGCACATGCGATTCCGATCCGCCGCGCAGTTTCGCAATCTGCTGGCCTCGGCTGACGGTATCGCCTTTTGCAACATTGACGCCGTCCACATTGGCATAGACGGTCAACAGGTTGTCCGGGTGGCGCACCACGACAATCGGGATGCCCTCTGCGCTCTTGGTGATGGCGGCGACGGTGCCCCCTTCGGCGGCCTTGACCGGTGCGCCGGGGCTGCCTTGGATGTTGATGCCTTCATTCTTGCCCTTCGCATAAGCGCGGATGATGGAGCCTTGGACAGGCGGCGTCATCTTGGAGGCCTTCGCGGGTGCAGTTGGCTTGCCGACATCGGCCACGGGTTTTTCAGGCTCGGCTTTGGGCGGCAAAGGTTTCGCGGTCTCATCCTGCGGCAGCGGCTTGGCAGCCGAGGGGGGCGTCGGTGTGGGGCTGCCTGCGCCGGGGGCGCTGGTGACCGGCTCAAGGGGCCGCGATGCGGCGGCGCTGGAGGCGGTGTTGGTGGCCAGACGTGGGGGCGCTTGCTTTTCGACCGGGATCAGTAGGAATTGACCTTCACGGATCGCAAAATCGGGGCCAAGGCCGTTCCATTCGGCCAGCGCTTTGACTGGCACGTTATAGAGGCGGGCAACGGTATAGGCCGTCTCGCCGCGCTCCACCCGGTGACGGACCGGCTCTTTGGATTGCGGTGCCGTGGGCTGAGGCGCGGGCGCGCTGGTGGAGGGGCTGCTGCTTGCGGGCGGCAGGCTTTGTGTCTGTACCGTTGGCGTCGCCGGGGCGCGGTCAATCGCGCTGCCTGCGAGGGTGGTGATGTCGACGCTGCCATCGGTGCCGGGGGCGGGTTCGGCCACACGGCGGGGCAGGGCGATGATTTCGCCTTGGCGCAGCGGTACGCTAAGTTCGATGCCGTTGTAGCGGGCCAATTCATTGCCATCTGCGCCTACGCGGGCAGCCACGTCTTTGAGCGTATCACCCCGGCGGGCGACAGCGACTTGGTAATTTGGATAAGCGATGACGCCCCGCGCATCGGGTTTGGGGCGATCAGCAAGGGGGCCGCGTGCGGCCTCGGCAGTTGAGAAACCATCGCCAAAGGTACTGCGCATGTCGTAATCAAGCGGCTGATTTTCGCAACCGGCCAGCAGTATCGCACTGGTTCCGGCCATTAGGGTCAGCCGCGTGTGGCGGCGCAAGCGTGTTTGGCGCATCTGCAAGTCCTCATCTTCGCCCCCTTAAAGATATGGGGCGTTGTCTCTCTAACCTATTAACCGTCCTTGCCCAAGCCTTCCAGCAGGGGGACAAAGCGCACGGCACGCAATTCGTCGTATTCCAGCCCGTCAGCGGTCTTTCGCACGCGAATTAGGTGCTGAACAGTGTCGGATTGGCCCACGGGCAGCACCATGATGCCACCCTCTTTGAGTTGGGCAAGCAAGGGGCCGGGCGGGTCTTCGGCGGCGGCGGTGACGATGATCCGATCAAAGGGCGCCTGTTCGGCGAGGCCGAAGCTGCCGTCGGCGGTAATCGCGGTGATGTTGTTAAGATCCATCGCTTCAAACACGCCCCGCGCCTCTTGTACCAAGCGCCGGTGCCGGTCGATCGTATAGACCCGCCGCGCGAGCTTGCTGAGGATCGCCGCCTGATAGCCCGAGCCGGTGCCGATTTCGAGCACCTTATCGCGGGACGACACCTGCAAGGCTTGGCTCATCAACCCCACGACTGAAGGCTGGCTGATCGTCTGGCCGCAGGCGATGGGCAGGGGCATATCCTCATAGGCGCGGCTGGCGAAGATGCCGCGGATAAAGGGGCCGCGGTCAATCGCTTCCATCGCCGTCAGCACACGCGCGTCGGTCACGCCCTTGGAGCGCAGCGCGTAGAGGAACTGCATCTTACGTTCCGCTTCAGAGATGGGCGGCTCATTCATCCGTTAATGCCTGCCAGTGTGTCTAAGGCCGTGTGATCCGTCAAATCGCAGCGCATTGGTGTGACCGAAACATAGCCGTCAAGGTTCACGCAGGCATCGCTGCCCGGTGCAGTTTGCACGCGCTGGTCGCCGCCTTTAATCCACAAGAAACGGCGCCCCGATGGCGAAAGATGTGCTTCGGTGGAAAAACCGGTGCCGGGGCGGCGGCCTTGGGGGGCCAGCCGGATGCCGCGCACGTCCGCCCCTGCGACGGGAGGGAAGTTCACGTTGTAGAAAAGGCCATAGGCGGCTTCTTCGCTGGGACTGTGGTCCAGAATGCGACGGCAGGTTTCAACGCCGTGTTGGGCGGCGGCCTCAAAAGGATCGGCCAGATCGCGGTTCGCCGGGCCGAAGTATTGCGACAGGGCGATGGCCGGAAGGCCCTGCAACGCCGCCTCTATCGCGCCGCCAAGCGTGCCGGAATAGAGCGCGTTTTCAGCGGCATTGTTGCCCCGGTTCACGCCGGAAAGCACCAAATCGGGGGGGGCGGCGGTCATTGTGTCATGGATCGCGGCAAGCACACAATCGGCGGGGGAGCCTTCGGTGGCGAAAACGCGGTCGTCCAGTTGCGAGATCATCATCGGCTTGGTGTAGCTGATGCAATGGCCCACGCCGGATTGCTCGAATGCGGGTGCAACGGTCCAGACCTCGCCCTTAGGCCCGGCCAACTCCTCGGCAATGGCGCGCAGCACGGCCAGACCGGGCGCGTTGATGCCGTCATCGTTTGTAATCAGAATGCGCATGAAAGGCCCCTTTTTGCCTTGATAGGCGAGGGGCGGACCGGCGGCAAGCGCAGCGCGCCGGTGCCGCGCGGTTCAGGAGGCGGAGTTTTCCGACAGTTGCGCCAATACCGCAGCGGCCTGCGTGGCGGTGTCGCTCAGCGCGGCGCGGTCCTCCCCGGGGAAGAAACGCGCGCGGGTGGCGGTGGGCATCGGGTCGGGGGTGAGGATATGCACGCGCGGGCCGATCTGCGCGGTCTCGACCTGCCAAGAGGTCGCTAGCGCGATCTGCGCGGCCTTGGTAGCCCCGTAGCTGCCGAAGAATTTCGTCCCCGCCCTCGGATCTTCAAAGAAGACCGCCGTGCCATTCGCCCCCAAAAGCGGCGAGACGAAGGTGATCAACCGCGCGGTGGCGGTGACGTTTCCGGCGATGGATTTCTCCATATCCTTGGCGTCGATGTGATCGGTCGGCGTTAGCGGAGCAGCGTGAACGGCGCAGTGCAGCCAAAGGTCGAGCCCGCCCCAGCGGTCATGGATGCCCCGGCACAGCACGGCCATGGCATCGGCGTTGGTGATGTCCATCGGGGCCAGTGTGGCGCTGCCGCCCTTGGCTTGGATGCGGTCATCCAGCTCTTCCAGCGCGCCGGTCGTGCGACCGACCGCGATGATGTGATGGGTGGGGGCCAAGGCCTCTGCCAATGCGGCGCCAAGGCCGCGCGATGCGCCGGTGATCAATGCTGTCTTGCTCATGCCCGCGATGTGCACTGCCCCGCGCGGCAGGTCAAGAGGCGCGGTGTCGCGCCTCCTTGGACGTGTTAGCTTTGCGGCAAGCGCAGCACCTTGTTGCCGCGACGGCTAGACAGCACCAGCGCGCCTTGCCCGATCGCCGCGACAACGCCACCTGCGACTTGATCGCCAACGCCGACGCGGGAAATCTTGCCGCCGCCTTCGCGGATCAGGGCGCCGGGCGTGGCTTCACTGCCGAAGATGCCAATCAGCGCGGTGCTGGACAGATCGGCTTTTTCAGTTGCCAGATCGGAGACTTTCTTTGGGGTCGGGGTCCCAGTGCTCGCCATGATGTGCCTTTCGCCTTTGATTGCATTTCGCGCGGCGGTCCCCCACGCTAGAAAGCCGTCAGCTAACGCCTGCCGCAGTGCAGCGGAAGGGGGCGGAATTGGCGTGCGCAGGGTTTTGCCAGATCGTCGGCAAAGGGGCGCCGACGATGCATGGTGTAACGTTGCGACCTTTCGGAAGGCTTAACTTGGCCTAACCGACAAAGGCTTTTTCAACGACGAAATGTTGTGGGTCGGAATTGGCACCCTCGGTCAGGCCAAAGCCTTCGAGAATCTCCATAATATCCTTGTTGAAGCCCAGACTGCCGCAGACCATGGCGCGGTCATGAGTGGCGTTGATCTGCGGAACGTCCAGATCTGCAAATACCGTTCCATCCTGCAAAAGGTGCGTGATGCGGCCCATCTTGGGGCTCTCTTCGCGGGTGGTGGTCGGGTAATAGCGGATCTTGGCAAGGTTGTCGGTGCCGATCAACTCTTGCATCAGCTCGTCGGCCTTCAGCCCTTCGATCAACTGGCGGCCATACTCCAGCTCTGCCACATCGCGGCAGGTGTGGGTGACGATAACCTCGTCGAATTTCTCATAGGTCTCGGGCTCACGCAGCAGGCTGGCGAAAGGGGCAAAGCCGGTGCCGGTGGCGAACATCCAAAGCCGGTCGCCGGGCAGCAACGCGTCATGCACCAGCGTGCCCACGGGCTTGGGCCGCAGGATAATCTGATCGCCGGGCTGGATGTGCTGCAGCTTGGAGGTCAGCGGGCCGTCCTGCACTTTGATCGAATAGAACTCCAACTCATCGTCCCACGCAGGCGAGGCGATGGAATAGGCGCGCAGCAGGGGTTTTTGCTTGCCCGTCTCGGGATGCGGATCGCCCATCAGGCCGATCATGACGAACTCGCCCGAGCGGAAGCGCAAGGACGCGGGCCGCGATACCCGGAACGAAAATAGCTGATCCGTCCAGTGGGTGACTGAGGTCACAGTCTGGGCATCGGGCAACGTCGGGACGGGCTTGGCGGCGGTTTGGTTCACTGTGCTCTGCTCGGTCATCATGGTTTCCGCAAATCGGTTTGCGGCCTCTACTTATGGCAAGGAAGGGGGGAGGGCAATGAAGCGGCCTATTTGGCCGCCGCTGCCTGTAAGGAGGCTCCGCGAAGGCGGGATTGATAATCGTGCGCCTGCCAATCGGCGCGGGCCAGCCATTGGTCCTCAGGTTGACGCGCGGCCAGATCCTTGTCGATCTCGACCTCATCAAAACCCGCGCGGCGGGCCATGGCGTATTGGTCGGCCAGCACATGCCCGCGGGCGCGCAAACGGCCCTTGTAGCCGCGGAGGCGCAGAACGCGCGCGATGGTAAAACCGCGCCCATCCGCGAAAGAGGGGAAGTCGACGCGGATCATCTCGAGCGCCGGGGTCAGCGTGAGGGCATGGGCATCGGCGTCCGAGCCGAGATCGACGGCGCGGCAATCATTCGCCGCACCCTCCTCGCAATAGCCATAGGTCCAGTCGTCGGCGGTGAAACCTGTGTCGGTTACGAGTACGCTCATGATTTGTCTCCTGTTCGGACCACTTTTCCGTTCACAAAGTGGATGCCGCATTCTTCTTTGTTCTGATCGCGCCAGCGTCCGGCACGCGGGTCTTCGCCTGGGGCCACCGGCGAGGTGCAGGGCGCGCAGCCGATCGAAGGGTAGCCCTTGGCCACCAGCGGGTGCCGGGGCAGGCGGTTCTCGGTAATGTAATCCGCCACATCCGAGGTTGCCCAATAGGCCAGCGGGTTCACCTTGATACGCGGCGCGGCCCCGTCTTTGGGAACTTCGGCCTCGAAGAATTCCAAGGCCGCGCGGCTGCCCGATTGGAAGCGTTTGCGCCCGGTGATCCAGCCATCATAGCCCGCCAGCGCGCTCTGCAGAGGCCGGGTCTTGCGCAAGGCACAGCAGGCGTCGGTGTCATATTGGTACAGCGTGCCATCGGGATCCTGTGCTGCGATCTCTTCGCTGCGCAGGGTGGTGACATTGCGCAGGCCGAGGCGTTCGCTCAGCTCCTGCTGGTAAACCAGCGTTTCGGCAAAGAGCATTTCGGTGTCGATAAAGAGCACCGGAATATCCCGCGACACCATGGAGGCAAGGTGCAAGAGCGCCACCGATTCCGCGCCAAAGCTGGAGACGAGGGTGAGGTTCTCGATTTCTGCATCGGCGCGGCGGATCACATCCGTCGCCCCGTGGTGGCGCAGGTCGGCGTTGAGCCGTGCCACCTTTTCCTCGACCGTGCGCAGCCCCTCGGGGGACGGCGCAGCGGTATTTGAAAAAGGATGAAGTTCAGGGATGTCAAGCGGCATTGGCCTGATCCTTGCTGGCCGTCTCAGGGTAAAGCGCGGCCTTGAAGGGGGCGAGGCCGAGGCGGCGGTAGGCTTGCAGAAAGGTCTCCGAAGGATCGTTACGCAGGTCGAGATAGCCCAGAACGAGGCGTTCGATGGCCGGGATGATTTCCTCAGCCGAGAAACCGGGGCCTGCACGTTCACCGATGCTGGCGTTCTCAGTGCCGTCGCCGCCCAGCGTGATTTGGTAGTTCTCTACGCCCGCGCGGTCGAGGCCGAGGATGCCGATATGGCCCACGTGGTGGTGGCCGCAAGCGTTGATGCACCCGGAGATTTTTATTTTGAGCGGGCCGACGTCATGCTCCAGCTTCAACTCGTCGAAGCGGGTGGCGATCTCTTGGGCGATGGGAATCGAGCGGGCAGTGGCCAGCGCGCAATAGTCCATGCCGGGGCAGGCGATGATGTCCGAGATCAAGCCGATGTTGGCAGTGGCGAGTTTTGCCTCTTTCAGCGCGGCGTGCAGTTCGGGCAGGTCGCTGCGGTGCACGTGGGGCAGGATCACGTTTTGCTCATGGCTGATGCGCAGCTCGTCATGGCCAAAGCGGCGGGCGAGGTCGGCCATCACGCGCATCTGGTCTGCGGTGGCATCGCCCGGTGTGGCACCATGGGCCTTGAGGCTGATCGACACGATCGCATAGCCCGGCGCGCGGTGCTCGGCGAGGTTGGTGTCGGCCCAAGCGCGGAAAACCGGATCGTTGGTATAGGCGGACTCGTAGGCCGCGAGGGAGGCGGTTTTGAACTTAGGTGCTGCGAAATCGGATTCAATGCGCGACAGCACTTGCTGATCCACGCCGGTGAACTGGCTGCGGATCAGCGCATATTGCGCGTCAACGCGGGCGCGGATGTCTTCGATGCCGTTCTCGTGCACGGTGATCTTGATCCGCGCTTTGTATTTGTTATCGCGGCGGCCCAGCACGTTGTAGACGCTGACGATGGCTTCGAGCGTGGGCAGCAGGTCGTCGGCGCTGACAAATTCATAGAGCACCTTGCCGATCATCGGGGTGCGGCCGAGGCCGCCGCCGACGATGACTTCGAAACCTTGCTCGCCGTCGCGTTCGACGATGCGCAGCCCGATGTCATGGGCTTTGATCACCGCACGGTCCGCGGCGGCACCGGTGACGGCCACCTTGAACTTGCGCGGCAGGAATTGGAATTCCGGGTGGTCGGTGGACCATTGGCGGATCAACTCGGCTACGGGGCGGGGGTCTGCGACCTCATCAGCGGCGGCACCGGCGAAATGGTCGGCGGTCACGTTGCGGATCGTGTTGCCGGAGGTTTGGATCGCGTGCAGGTTTACCTCGGCCAGCGCGTCGAGCATATCGGGCACGTCGCGCAGCTCGGGCCAGTTGTACTGGATGTTTTGGCGCGTGGTGAAGTGGCCGTAGCCCTTGTCCCATTTCTCGGCGATATATGCGAGCTTGTCCATCTGGGCGCTGCTAAGCGTGCCATAGGGGATCGCCACCCGCAGCATATAGGCGTGAAGTTGCAGGTAGAGGCCGTTCATCAGGCGCAGGGGTTTGAACTCATCCTCAGTGAGCGAGCCGTCGATGCGGCGCTCGACTTGGGCGCGGAACTGGGCATTGCGCTCGGCGAGGAATTTATCGTCGAATTCGATATAGCTATACATCACAGGGTCTCCTGTTTGCCGTGGGCGTAGTTCGACGGGCCTTTGGCGCGGAACTCTTCGCGGAAGTGTGTGGGCTTGGGGCCGCCCGCTTCGGGGGCCACATCGGCGAGGTAGACGCCGACGACCATATCTTGTTGGCTCAGCGCATCGATCAGGCGCAGATCGGCGTCGGCCTCATCGGTCAGCACTTCGGCCTCGGAAAGGCTGCGGGTCCAGCCGGTGGCGGTTTGGTAGACAACGTCGCCTTCGAGCAGCGCATTGGCGGTGATGACCTTGGGGGTGAAAGGCTTGGGCATATCAGGCCAGCTCCTCTAGCGGGGTTTCATAGGCAGCTTGGACGGCGGCGCGCGGGGCGAGGCCGTAGAAGGTGAGCGCGGGGCCGGTCATTTCGGCATCGGCCAGATCGCGCGGCAAATCGTTGAGCGTGGTCGACAGCACCCGCTGATCAGCACGCGAGGCGTTTTCGATCACGGTGACGGGTGTGGCGCGGTCGGCGCCGTGCATTAGCAGGCGGCCTTGGACGAAGCGGGCGGATTTCTTACCCATATAGATCGCGGCGACCTCGTTGGGGCGGGCGAGCGCGGCCCAGTCGTGATCGGCGAAGCCTTTCATGTCGTGCCCCGTGAGAAAGCGGACCGAGGCATTGCGGCCCCGTTTGGTCAGGCTTTGACCGATGCCCGCTACGGCGGCAGAGGCGGCAGTGATGCCGGGCACGATGTGCCAGCCGATGTCATGGGCGTCTACGGCGTCGATTTCTTCGTCGAGGCGGCCAAAGACGGTGGCATCGCCTGATTTCAACCGCACGACCTGCGCGCCGCTTTGGGCGTGTTCGACCAGCAGCGCGTTGATGTGCTCTTGCGCAGTGGAAGGGCCAAAGCCCTCTTTGCCCACGTCGATCATCAGCGCTTCGCGGCGGGCGAGTTCGAGAATCTCGGGGCTGATCAGGCGGTCGTAGATCACCACATCGGCCTCATCCAGCGCACGTCGGGCTTTGAGGGTCAGCAGTTCCGGATCGCCGGGGCCGCCGCCAACGAAAGCCACATGGCCGTCGCGTGCTTCGCGGGTGAGGTGGGTCTGCAATAGGTCTTTCAACGCAGGGCGCACGGTATCTTTGCCTTCGGCCATGGCGCGGGGGCCAGTGGCGAAGTAATACTCGCGCCAAAAGTCGCGGCGCGCGCGGCCCATGGGTAGGGCGTCGGCCAGCTTGCGGAAGCCTTTGCCGATCCGCGCAAGCGGGCCGAGGGTAACGGGCAGACGCTCTTCCAGATCGGCCTTGATCGCGCGGGCCAGCACTGGCGCTGCGCCTTCGGTGCCGATGGCCACGGTCACCGGATCGCGGTCGACGATGGCGGGGGTGATGAACTGGCTGTCGTGCAGATTGTCGACGATGTTGACCAGCACGCCAGCCGCGCGGGCAAGAGCCGCGTTTTCGGCATCCAGCGCGTCATGCTCATCTGCCGCATAGAACAGCAGGGCACCGGTGAGGTCGGCGGCGCTGAGCGCGCGGCGGTGCAGGGTCAGCTTACCCGCCGCCTGCCACTCCACGATCTCGGGCGCAGGGTTCGGCGCAAAAATATGCAGTTCGGCGCGTGTCTTCATGAGCAGGCGCAACTTGGCCAGCGCCGCTTCGCCGCCGCCGGAAAGGAGGATCTTTTGCTCGCTTGTGGCGAGGAAGATGGGAAAGTGATCCATGATGCGCCCTGTATTCTGTTTGACGTGACCTCATATATAGGAAATATTCCCGATAATTGGCTAGTTGCTGGCGCAGATAAGAACGTGTGTTCGATTTAGTCGTGGGTTGAGTATGAACGTCCTGCCGGGACGAGAGAGAAGAGAATGACTGTCCGAATTGATGAGACCGACCGGAAGATTTTGGCGCAGCTGCAACGGGATGCGAGCCAATCGCTGGACGATATCGCCCGCGAAGTGGGCTCTTCGAAGACCCCGGTGTGGAATCGGATCCGCAAGCTGCGGGAGGCCGGGGTGATCGGGCAACAGACCGTGGTGCTGGATTCCGAAGCGCTTGGGTTTGAGGCGTGCTTTTTCGTGCTGATCCGCACCTCGGAGCATGAGGCAGCGTGGCAGGCGGCGTTTCTGAAGGCGTTGCAGGATCGGCCAGAGGTGCAGGAGGCACATCGGCTGGCGGGGGATATCGACTATATCCTAAAGGTGCGGGTCAAGAATGCGCGGGCCTATGATGTGTTCTATCAGGCGCTCATTTCTGAGGTGAAGGTGCACAACGTGACGGCGCTTTTGTCGATGGAAGAGATCAAATCGACGACGATGCTGCCGTTGTAAGAACGCAGGACGGCGCATCACTGGCCGCCCCGGGTTGTATTAGGACTGCGCGAGCGCTGCCACAATGGGCACGAAATCTTTGGCCTTGAGGCTGGCCCCGCCGACTAGCGCGCCGTCGACATTCTCCACTGCAAAGATCTCGACCGCATTTGTTGCTTTCACCGAGCCGCCGTAGAGCAGGGGAAGCGCATTGCCGATATCTGCACCGAAACGACTGATGAGGCGCGTGCGGATGAAGTCATGCACTTCTTTGATCTGCGCGATGCTGGGCACTTTACCGGTGCCGATGGCCCAGATCGGCTCATAGGCGATGACGGTATTTTCCGCATCAACAGCTTCGGGGAGGGAGCCGTCAAGCTGGCCCCCGATGATGTCGAGCGTTTGGTCCGCGTCACGCTGTGCCTCACTCTCGCCGATACAGACAATGGCGGTGAGCCCGGCAGCCCAAGCGGCGCGGGTCTTGGCTTGCACATCGGCGTCGGTCTCACGGTGCGCATCGCGGCGTTCGGAATGGCCAAGGATCACATGGGTCGCGCCGCTGTCGGCCACCATGGAGGCGGAAATATCGCCCGTATAAGCGCCCGCATCTTCGGCATGGCAATCCTGCGCACCGATCTGGATCGGGCTGCCGTGGGTCGCGTTGGTGGCGCGGAACAGCAGGGTGCTGGGCGGGCAGATCACGACCTGTGGCGGGTTTTCGGGCAGGCCCATGGCAAGGCTGTGAAGCTCTGCCAAAGAGGCGGCGGTGCCGTTCATCTTCCAGTTGCCGGCGGCGATTTTGGGGCGCATCGGTTCCGTCCTGATCTGTTACTGTTGCCAGATCAGTTCGCAGGCCCGTGGCCTTTCGTCAAGGCCGGGGCAGATCGGCGCGCTTACTTCGCGCCGAGGCTCTCGTCGAATTTAATCGATTCCCCGCAACCGCAGGCTTCGGTCACATTGGGATTGCGGAACTTGAAGCCGGACTCGAGCAGCGTTGTCTCATAGTCGATCTCGGTGCCGAAGAGGAACATCTGCGCCATGGGTGCGATCATCACCCGCGCGCCGTCTTGCTCAACCACCTCATCGTTGGGGTCGGTCGCTTCGACATATTCCATGGTGTATTCCATGCCCGCACAGCCGCCTTTTTTGACGCCAATGCGCAGCCCCGCATGGCCCGCCGATTGCATCAACTTTGCAATCTGGCCAGCAGCTTTGGGGGTCATGGTGACGGCTTGCTTGCCGGGTATGCCAAACATCAGAAATTCTCCTATGCCGCCAAGATAAGGGTGCGGGGCGGCGATCTCAAGCCGTCAGAAGGAATTCATTGCAGCCTTGGTGGCGAAGGCCGCGATAAGCGCCCAGCCAAAGGACGCCAGCGTGCCGATAATGACGTATTCGCTGATTTTCTGGTTCTTTTTCACCGTGTCGAACCGCAGAATCGATTTTGCCGCGATGAGAAAACCGATGCCCGCAGGCTCTCCAATCATAACCATGAGGAAAATCAACGCGCGTTCCAGCAAACCGATGATACGGCCCGCATTATCAAGCCCATCGGGCTGGGCCTGCGCTTTGTGGGGGAGCATAAGGCCACCCACCGCTGGGCCACCTGCAAGGGTGGCGATGATCAACCCCGCAATGAAGAGGGCGGGCGGAACAAGCGTTGTGCTATGGGCGGCCCAGATGCCGCTGGCAAAAGCCTCAGGCAGATAGAGGGCAAGGAGGGCGATGGTGACAAGATGCGCGGTCTGATCGGTGAGGTAGGGCCAAAGCCGCTCACGGTGCTGCGCAGGCACGGCGTAGGTTTTGACCGCGTCAATCGCGACATGAGCGAGGGCGAGAAAAGCGGCGGGGATGGGAGTACCGCCTAGGGCCAGTGCCGTCAGGGCAAAGACAATGATCCCATGCAGCAAAAGGACTTGTGGTTTGCGTTTGGCGGTGACCATCGCATTGGTTTGAAAGACGAAATCCGCTAGCAGATGGGCGAGCAGGCAAGCGAGGGCGGTGGCGATGGCCTGTTCGGTCATAGGGGTTCCGGCTGTTGGTGGTTGTTGTCATTTGAAAAGCCGTAGCGAGCAATGGCAAGGGTCTTTCTTTGCAGGAAATACAGGTTTATTTGGCTGTAATTGATAGTAACAGCTTGAAAAGGCTGTTTATTGCTCTTCCAGTACGTCGCAAACCTCCCGCAATTCATCAATCCCCGCCGCGTCGACATGGCCCTGCACGCTTTGCTGGGTGAGGTCGAACTGCTGGGCGAGGATGGCTTGTACAGGGGGCTCGGGGGCGAGCATGTAATAGGCGACATCGGCTTGGCGCATCGTCCAGCCGCGAACAATCCGGTCGGCAAGGGGGAGAGCTGCACGCAGGGCGACCGGGGTATCCGGCGCATTCATCCGCCGCGCGCGGGGCATCGTATCAAGTGCGTGACCGGAACGGACCAGCGCCGCCCCATCGGCGCGGGAGAGGTCATCGCCGGCGAAATGCGCATCTCCCAGCCCGATCCCGAAACGCGTGTCTGCGGTCTTGCCACAACGGCGCACGGCGGCGCGCAGGACGAGGGCCGCGCGAAAGGTGAACTGAGGCGTCACGGCCATTTGCCAGCCGTCACCGCGAAAGCGGGTCATACGTGTGGGCTGGTCTTGCCACGTTGCGACGGCGTCGGCGGCCTCCTCAAGACGGGTAAAAACCGCGTCCAATTCCGCGCGTGTCATCGCGGTGGATTTCACGATATCGCCGGTAAAAATTGCCCAAGTTTCCATGGCTTGCCTCTTGTTTCCAACAATGTCGCAGGAAGGCGAAACCCATGCAAGCCCAGCCAAAGAAAAGGGCCGCCCGGTGAAGGGCGACCCTGAAAGCGATCTAAAGTAGTGGGCGGATCAGAGGCCCATGCAGTTCGCATAATAGGTCACGGTCGCGGGCCAATCGGAGAAGACACCGACCACGCCCACGTCTTGGGCCAGCACATCCAGCGCCACCAGATAGTCGCTGTCGTCTTTCACAACGTCGCTGATTGATTGGAAGTACCAGCCGCCACCGGAGGCCAGCGGGCCGGAGCGTTCCAGCGTCCATGCGATCAGGGTCAGACCCGCCTCTTCCGCGGCCATGGCATAGTCAGAGCCCGCAATTGCGCCGTCCTTGTTGGTCATTAGCATGTTCAGCGATGGGGCGAGGTAATTCACGCCCTTGGCTTTCAGATCGGCGAAATCTTCTTTCCATGTTTCTGGGTTCTGCTCATCAAAACCATCGGACCATTCAACCAGATAGACGGCCTGCTTGCCGAATTCGGGCGTGTTCTCAACCCAGTAGAGCACATCGTCGAGATTGAAAGACTGCGGCCAGACGTCGGAGGCGGGGATGCCTGCGGCGACATATTCATCCACCAGTTTCTGCGCGTAGTCTTCCTGAGAGAAGCCGTCATGGGGCATCTCTACGGAGGGGGATTTAAGCTCTGGCGTGAATTTCGCACCGAGGGATTTGAACAGTTCGATCGATTCCGCATGGGTCATCAGATCGGCTTTGTCGCTGTAAAGCTCAGTGCGCCAATTCGCGACACCGCCCTGATAGTCCTCGGCGGTGGTGGCGGTCTTGTCCGCGCTGTCCATCTTGGGGGTCAGGGTGCGGAACTCTGCCAGAGTGATGTCAGAGGTGCGGCATTCGGCGTTGGCGGGCGTGTTGCCCGAAGCAGCGGTAAAGCCGGTGGTGCATTTCTCGGCCAGATCGGAGACGAGGATGTTCGTGGTGGTGTGCAGATCGTTTTGCGCGTGGCGGCAGACCAGCTCATGATCGGCAGTAAAGGTCACGTCGCATTCCAGAATGCCCGCGCCCATCCGCGCGGCGGCGACGTTGGATTGCACGGTATGTTCGGGGAACATCAGTGGCGCGCCGCGGTGGCCGATGGAGAAATCGGACTTGGAGGCATCTTGGCCCATGCAGGAGGCCAACTTGTCCTTCAGATCGCCGTCGGGCAGCTTATCGATAAGATAGGCTGGGCGGGGGCCGTATTCGACCGGTGTGGCGGTGGCGTGGGCCTCGGCCAGTGCCATGCCGGGCGCGAGGGCCAGAGCGGCGAGAGAAACAAGTGTACGCATAATGGTGTCCGTTCGTGAATGAAGTTCTGGGGCTTCTATGGGTGCCCTTTGTAACGGTTTCACGACGGTCTGATGTCAGTCAAATGAACTATGCGCCGGGGATGCATTCGGCGGGAAATGGCCAAAAGAAAACGCCGCCAATGTCCTGCATTGACGACGTTTTTTGTTCACTCTGCGGAACGGGTGCTTACATGAAGCCCAGTTCGAGGCGGGCTTCGTCGGACATCATGTCCATGCCCCAAGGCGGTTCCCAAACAAGGGCCACATCGACCTGCTTGACCCCCGCAATCGGTTCGACCGCATCGGCAACCCAACCCGGCATCTCACCCGCCACGGGGCAGCCGGGCGCGGTCAGCGACATCTTGATGTCGACTTCGTTTTCATCGTTGATGTCGATGGTATAGATCAGGCCCAGTTCGTAGATATTCACCGGAATCTCAGGGTCATAAACCGTGCGACAAGCCTCGACGATCTGCTCATAGAGCGGGTGATCGGTGGAAGAGGGCGCAATCAGCGGCGTCCCTTCAAGCGGTTGGGTCTGTTCGGTCATCTCTCGCCTCGCATCATTCTCGACATTTTATATAGGGATAGGGACGCGGGCCGTAAAGTGCGCGCGGCGCTGCGGCTACGGCAGCGCCATCCCCTTTACCCCGTTTTGCGCCGCCGCGCAGGCTGCGGTTTCACGCGGGCTTCGATCTCATCATAGACCTTACCGACGATATCCTTGCTCGTCGCCTTCTCGATCCCCTCGAAACCGGGGGATGAGTTGACCTCTAGCACTTTCGGTCCGGTTTCCGAGCGTAGCAGGTCGACCCCGGCGATGCCAAGGCTGAAGGCCCGCGCGGCGCGCACGGCGGTGTCGCGTTCCTCTTTCGAAATCCGCACCACTTTGGCCGAACCGCCCCGGTGCAGGTTCGAGCGGAAGTCGCCCTCCGCCCCGGTGCGCTTCATGGAGGCGACGACCTTACCGGCGACCACGAGGCAGCGGATATCTTCGCCGGCGGCTTCTTTCACGAAATCCTGCACGAGGAAGTTGGCGCGCAGACCCCGGAAGGCATCGATCACACTCTCGGCAGCCTTTTTGGTTTCGGCCAGCACGACGCCCTTGCCTTGGGTCGATTCCAGCAGCTTTACGATCAGCGGTGCGGTGCCCACCAAAGCCATCAGGTTTGAAGTGTCTTTGGGCGATGCGGCGAAAGCCGTGGTCGGCATGCCGATCTTTTTCGCGGCCAAGACCTGATGCGCGTGCAGTTTGTCGCGGCTGGCGGTGATCCCGGCAGAGCCGTTGACGCAATAGGTGCCGATCGTCTCGAACTGGCGGATCACGGCGGTGCCATAGGGGGTGATCGACGCGCCGATGCGCGGGATCACGGCGTCATAGCGGGGCAGGCGCTTGCCGTCGTAATGCACCTCGGGGGCCAGTTGGTTGATCGCCATATAGCAGCGCGTGGTGTCGATGACCTCAACCACATGGCCGCGGGCTTCGCCAACCTCGACCAGACGGCGGGTTGAGTAGTTATCTTCACGACTCAGAACGGCGATGCGCAGCGCGCGCTGTGGCGCAGTGTGGCGCAGGCTCGCGGTGTGGTAGACGTCATAGTTCAGGTCCGGCTGCAAACGCCGCTCGGTCGCGGAGATGTTGATGTGTTCCGTCAGCGCCTGACGGCCCAGCAACATGCGGCTTGTCATGCCCGCGCGGTTGGTCAGGGTGACATCGATAGGCCAGCTTTGGCCGTTCACTTCCAAGGTTGTGGCAATCACGAAACGATGCTCGGATTCGCCGTTGGAGGAGGTCACCTCGCGCCGGTCGATGATCGGCGCCGAACAGGTGATGGAGATGTCTTCGCGGCCCGAGATCGGGTGTACATTAAAGCGGACCTTGGGCTTGGACGCGGGGCCAAAGACTTCAATATCATGGGCATGCAGCGCTGAGGTGCGCGCGCCAGTGTCTACTTTGGCTTTGATCGCGGGCAGGCCAAGATCGGGCAGGGCGACCCATTCTTCCCAGCCAAATGTGAGTTTTTCCATTACCTGCTCCTTGGGTCATTGGTCTGCCTGCCTAACCTGCGGCAGGGATCGCTTCAAGCGGTGCTGTGTTACGGTTTGCCCATATCTGCAGGCGCGGGGGGCAACATGCGGACGTCGTCTTCTTTCTCCATCCGCGCTGCGGCGGCGAGGAGCTCTTCGCGCACGCGGCACTCTATATCCCAGAATGTCGCCGCGTTGTCGGTGGGCAGTTCAAAGCGCACCTTGATGCCGAATGCGTCTTGCTCAAGCACATGGACCTTGGCCTTGTCCATCGGTTTGACGTCATTAGGGTCTTCGCGGGCCAGAATGTCAAAGAACACGCGGCGCAGGGCGGCCACATCAGCATTCTGCGAAAGGGTCAGGATGATGGGGCGGACCATGGCATGATCCTCGATCGACCAGTTTTCAAAGGCGTCAGAGACGAAATAGCTAACCGGCACAATCAGACGCGTGCCGTTCCAGTTCAGCAGTTGTACATAGGTGAAATGGATTTGCTCTACTGTGCAGAAATGCCCTTCGAAGATCAGTTGGTCCCCGATCCGGGCGGAGCGGTTCAGCGCGATCTGAATAGAGGCAAGGATATTGCCCAGAACCTCACGCGCGGCGAAACCCAGAACGATGGTCACCGCACCAGCAGAGGCCAGCAGTGACAGGCCAATGGTGTTGTCTGCGTTGCTCGAGACAAGGATCACGCCTGAGGCCACCAGTACCGCGATCACGATCACCCCTTTGCGGGCAGCGGCGATCGTGGTGGCGATAGAGCGCATATGCGCGTTCATCGGATCGGCCAGCTCATAGGCGTTGTTGGGGCTGATCCGGTCAAAGATTTCGTCAAAGGTAAAGACGATGGCGAGGGTGGCAGCAGTCACATAGGCAATCAGCAAGATCGGGCTCAGCACCGCGTCGATGAAGCCGGATACAACCAGCACGCGGCTGGTGGCCGTGCCGATGATCGCGGCGCAGAGCACGATGGCGGCGGGCCAGCGGAAGGACCGCAGTACAAAACGCATCCAGCGGCGTTTGGCCACTTTGCCTAGACGGCGCATGAGGCCAAATGCGAACCAACCTGCGGTCAAGGCCACCACCAGCAACAGCGGCAGAAACAGCACCTCCCACAGATACATGCCCCAAAATGCCCGTATCCGAAGCCAATCGGGCAACATCGTTTCAATCTCCGTCGGCCCGTACTGGCCGTGAAGGTGGGGAATGTTATCAACGCTTTGCCGCGAGAAGACCCAGACAGGTTCAGCATCTTCGCCCGGTTTGATCCGGTTCAGCCGCAACGGCACGTCGTGACCACCAAGCTCCAAGCGGTCAATTAGCAGCGACCGTCGCACCCGCCCCGTGTCATTATCCTCGGCAGAGCCAGAGAGCCACCCGTCGGGCCGATCCGCCAGCCTGCGCCATGGCACGACGACCTTTCGTTCCATCAACACCGACAATTGAAAGGCGCGTTCTGCACCAACTACCGCCTGCTCGGATTGAGGCAGGTCCGATAGGTCCAAAATATGAGCCGCACTGGAGTAGTGGCCGTTGTCGGTTAGGTAGATAAAACTCTCAAGCGCGGCCATGGGGGTGCCGCGATCCAATATTCCGGGCGCGGGCGGTAGGCCGGGGTTCAGTTCGTTGGTTTGAAACCATCCCTCCTGTGCCTGACCCGTGGCAGCGCCGGAAAGCAGAGCCAGCGCCAGCACAAATGCCCCCGTAAGACGAGGAACCACAGACGCAAAAGCGCGTAGGAGTATGGCAAGCCGCTGCATGAATAGGGCAATGTAGCGGGGGTTTGCGCAAATCAAGGCTGCGCCGCCGTTTTGAATGGGTTCAGTTCTCGTTAATGTCGCGGGTCACGATCCGCGCCCCGCTGGATTGACGTTTGAACAATACGCGCAGCGCCATCCATGCGACCAGTGATAGAACCGCGAAAACCGCCAGCAGCAGCGCGACATTGCCGGGTGCCCAAAATGCCACGACCAATGCCATCGCCAAGGCGCCAAGGGCAAAGCCCAAGAAGATCGAGCCGGGAAGCAGCAACTCAACCACGCCAAGCGCCAATGCGGCGCAGACCCAGACCCACCAAAGTGTTAACCAAGCGGCCATCAGCCTTTGCCCTTAAGCAATTTGAACGCATCGCCAAAGGCTTCCAGTGCCTGCGCAGGAACCACAATGGTTTGAGTGCCCGACCCCTTGCCCATAGCGTTGAGGGCATCAACCTGTTTCAGGGCGATCTGGTATTGCGCCGCCTCCAGCCCGTTTTCATTGATCGCGGTGGCCACGACCTGCGTGGCATAGGCCTCGGCATCGGCCAGAATGCGCCGCGCCTTGGCGGTCTGCTCCGAGGCATAAAGCTCGGCCTCGGCGGCAAGTTCAACGGCGCGTTTGCTGCCCTCGGCTTCGGTCACCTGCGCACGGCGGGCGCGTTCGGCGTTAAGTTGCTGCATCATCGCGGCGCGGGTCGCGGCATCAAGGTTTACATCAAGGATCTCGGCACGGGTGACTTCGATGCCCCAACTGTCGACCGCATCTTCGACACTGGCCTTTATCGTGGTGATAAGCTGGCTGCGATTGGCCTGCACCTCGTCCAGATCCATCTTCCCGATCTCGGCCCGAACAATCCCGGCGACGGTGGTGGAAATGGCGCTGTCGACGTTACGGATGCGGTAGACGGTCTTCTCCGGCTCGGTGATGCGGTAAAAGACGGATGTGTCGACCTGCACAAGCACGTTGTCGCGGGTGATGGCGTCTTGGCTGGCAGTGGGCAATTGCCGCTCAAGGATCGAGATTTTATGCGCCACGCTGTCGATGAATGGCACGATCATATTGATCCCTGGGCCCAAGACCGCGCGCAACCGGCCAAAGCGTTCGATCACATGCTGTTCTGATTGTGGTACGATTTTTACTGATTTGAGGATCAGGATAACGACCAGCAGCGCCAGCAAAAGCCAAGCAAGGTTGTTCTCAAGCAGGCCGATCAGCATGTCTTCGATGTTCAAGATAATGGTCCTTTGACAGGTATAACTTTGTGCAATTCCCTGTATTTTACATTTATTGCATGTTCCACGCCACTGGTTTATCGCCCCAGTCGCAGCCAGAGAGGGCCAGAGTATGACCAGCACCGGATTCACCAAACACGCGCAGGACGGCAAGGCACGCAGCGGCGTGATCCAGACCCCGCGCGGCGAGATCCGCACGCCCGCCTTCATGCCCGTGGGCACGGCGGCGACGGTCAAGGCGATGATGCCCGAAAGCGTGGCCTCGACGGGTGCGGATATCCTGCTGGGCAATACCTATCACCTGATGCTGCGCCCCACGGCAGAGCGTATCGCAAAGCTGGGCGGGCTGCATAAATTCATGAACTGGGACAAGCCGATCCTGACCGACAGCGGCGGCTTTCAGGTGATGAGCCTTGCCGGGTTGCGCAAGCTGACCGAACGCGGCGTGACTTTTAAAAGCCATATCGACGGCTCCAAGCACGAAATCACGCCTGAACGCTCGATGGAGATCCAAGAGCTTTTGGGCAGCGATATCGTCATGTGTTTCGACGAATGCCCAGCACTGCCTGCTGATCGCGACCGTATTGCCAGCAGCATGCGCATGTCGATGCGGTGGGCCAAGCGCAGCCGCGAGGCGTTTGGGGACCGTCCGGGGCATATGCTCTTTGGCATCCAGCAGGGCGGGCTTGAGCAGGACTTTCGCCAAGAGAGCGCCGAGGCGCTGCGCGAGATCGGCTTTGACGGCTACGCGGTCGGCGGGCTGGCCGTGGGCGAGGGGCAGGAGGCGATGTTCTCCACCCTTGATTTTGCCACCGACATGCTGCCCGAAGACAAGCCACGCTACCTGATGGGCGTGGGCAAGCCGGACGATATTGTGGGCGCCGTCGCACGCGGCATCGATATGATGGACTGCGTATTGCCCAGCCGTTCGGGCCGCACGGGGCAGGTGTTCACCCGGATGGGCGTGCTCAATATCAAAAACGCGCGGCACATGGATGACCCGCGCCCCTTGGATGAGAATTGCAGTTGCCCGGCCTGTCAGAACTACTCCCGCGCCTACCTGCATCATGTTTTCCGCAGCCAAGAGATCATCTCGTCGATGCTGCTGACATGGCACAACCTGCAATATTACCAAGACATCATGGCCGGCATGCGCGAGGCCATCGCGGCGGGGCGGTTTACCCAGTGGCAGGCCGACTTCCACGCAGGGCGCGCGCAGGGCGATATCGACCCGCTCTAAGGGCAGGGCGGCGGCGTATTCTCACGCGAAATTGTGCTGACGGTCCTTGCTGCAACGCGGTCGGGTCTTAGGTGCCCTTGCACAGTCTATTGCAAGGAAAGGCCCGAATATGACCGAGAAGCTATTTACCCCCTTCACCGCCGGTGAGATTGTGGCCGACAACCGTCTGGTGATGGCCCCGCTGACCCGCAACCGTGCGGATAACGAGACTGGCGAAGTCTCGGACATGCATGTCGAGTATTATCGCCAGCGCGCGGGCGCAGGCATCATCATCACCGAAGCGACCCAGATTAGCCCCGAGGGGAAAGGGTACTTCCAAACCCCCGGCATCCATACCGACGGCCAAGTCGCCGCATGGCGCAAAGTGACCGACGCCGTGCATTCCGAAGGCGGGCGCATCGTGATCCAACTGTGGCACGTGGGCCGGATCAGCCATACCTCGCTGCAACCCGAGGGCGCCAAACCTGTCGCGCCTTCGGCCATCGCTGCTGGGGTGAAAACATTCACCGCCAATGGATTTGAAGACACTTCCGAGCCACGCGCGCTGGATTTGGATGAGATGCCGCGTCTGGTCGCCGACTATGCCCATGCCGCCGAAATGGCAAAGAAAGCCGGTTTCGACGGGATCGAGGTGCATGCCGCCAATGGCTACCTGCTGGATCAATTCCTCAAGACCGGCAGCAACAAGCGTGACGATGCCTATGGCGGCAGCGTGGAGAACCGCGCGCGGTTGCTGTTTGAGGTGCTGGATGCCGTGACAAAGGTCTGGGGTGGTGAGCGTGTGGGCCTGCGGCTCTCGCCCTTCTCGCCCGCCAATGGGATCGAAGACGCCAACCCGCAAGAGACTTTTGAGTATGTCGTCGAAGGGCTGAACCGCTACAACCTGTCCTATCTGCACCTCGTCGAAGGTGCGACAGGCGGCTCGCGCAAGCTGGACGACGGTGAGAGCATCGCCGCCCTGCGCCGGCTGTTCAAAGGGCCCTACATGGCCAACAACGGCTATGACCGCGAGATGGCGCTAGAGGCCGTGGCCAATGACAAGGCCGATCTGATCGCAGTGGGCCGCCCCTTTATCGCCAACCCCGATCTGCCGCGTCGGTGGCAGATGAACGGGCCGCTGAACAAGGGGGACACCGATACCTACTATGGTGGCGGTCGCGAAGGATTTACCGACTACCCGGCATTGGAACAGGCCAAGGTCTAACCTATCCGGGGGCGTCTGCGCGGCGCCCCTTGGCAAAGCGGCGCGGGAATGGCTCAAAAACAGCCAATCCCGCGCTTGCCTCCACCTCGCCAAACCGCGATGATGGCGGCTTAAAACCCCGCAAGGGATTGAAACAGGCGGATAGGATGCACACATGTCCTGTCCAGAAAAGGGGATGTCAGAGGCCGCCTATAACAGGGGCCCGGATGTCTTGCTAAGATAAGGAATTGAGCATGTTAGAGCCACTGAACGCATCCTACCCGGTGCTTCCGCTGCGCGACATCGTCGTGTTTCCCCACATGATCGTGCCGCTTTTCGTTGGCCGCGAAAAATCTGTCCGCGCCCTTGAAGAGGTGATGGCGGACGACAAACAAATCCTGCTGTCGAGCCAGATCGACCCTGCCGAGGATGATCCCGATACTGGGGGTATCTTTAAAGCGGGCGTGCTGGCCAATGTGCTGCAACTGCTGAAACTGCCCGATGGCACCGTCAAAGTGCTGGTCGAAGGTCAGGCGCGGGTGCGCATCACCGAATACCTTGAGAACGATAATTTCTTTGAGGCCCGCGCTGAGTATCTGACCGAGATGCCGGGCGATGCGGCCACCACGCAGGCGCTGCTGCGCACTGTGGCGGATGAGTTCGAGCGCTACGCCAAGGTCAAGAAGAACGTCCCCGAAGAAGCGCTCGCCGCCGTTGGTGAAAGCGCCGAACCCGCGCGTCTGGCCGATCTCGTGGCCGGTCACCTCGGCATCGAAGTTGAGCAGAAGCAGGACCTGCTGGAGACGCTCAGCATTTCTGAGCGGCTTGAGAAAGTTTACGGCCTGATGCAGGGCGAAATGTCTGTCCTGCAGGTCGAGAAAAAGATCAAGACCCGCGTCAAATCTCAGATGGAACGCACGCAGCGCGAATACTATCTGAATGAGCAAATGAAGGCCATTCAGCACGAGTTGGGCGATGGCGAAGACGGCAAGAACGAAGTGGCCGAGCTTGAAGCCCGTGTCGCTGAGACCAAGCTGAGCAAGGAAGCCCGCGAAAAGGCGGATGCAGAGATCAAAAAGCTCAAGAACATGAGCCCGATGTCTGCCGAAGCCACTGTGGTGCGGAACTACCTCGATTGGATGCTGTCGATCCCGTGGGGCGTGAAATCCCGCGTCAAGAAAGACCTCAGCCGAGCGCAAAAGGTGCTGGATGACGATCACTATGGCCTGGATAAGGTCAAGGAACGCATCGTCGAATACCTTGCCGTGCAGCAGCGTTCGTCCAAGATGAAAGGCCCGATCATGTGCCTCGTCGGCCCTCCGGGCGTCGGCAAGACATCTTTGGGCAAGTCGGTCGCCAAGGCCACGGGGCGCGAATTCATTCGCATCTCGCTGGGTGGTGTGCGTGACGAGTCCGAGATCCGCGGCCACCGTCGGACGTACATTGGTTCTATGCCCGGCAAGATCATTCAGGCGCTGAAAAAGGCGAAAACCACGAACCCGCTCATCCTGCTCGATGAAATCGACAAGATGGGGCAGGACTTCCGTGGCGATCCGGCTTCCGCGATGCTCGAAGTGCTTGATCCGGAACAGAACGGCACCTTCGTGGACCACTACCTCGAGGTGGAATATGACCTCTCGAACGTGATGTTCTTGACCACGTCGAACAGCTACAACATGCCCGGGCCGCTGCTGGACCGGATGGAGATCATCCCGCTTTCCGGCTACACCGAGGACGAAAAGCGCGAGATCGCCAAGCAGCATTTGGTGCAGAAGCAGATCAAGAACCACGGCTTGAAAGAGAAGGAGTTCAAGATCGAAGACTCCGCTCTGACAGGCATGATCCGTTACTACACCCGTGAGGCCGGCGTGCGGAACCTTGAGCGTGAGATTGCCAAGGTGGCGCGTAAGTCGCTGACCAAAATCGTTAAAAAGGAAGCCGAAAGTGTCACCGTCACCGGCGACAACCTTGAGGATTTCCTCGGCGTGCGGAAACACCGCTTCGGTCTGGCCGAGGAGAAAGATCAGATCGGTGTCGTGACCGGGCTGGCCTATACCTCCGTGGGTGGCGAGCTGCTGCAAATCGAAGCGCTGCGCCTGCCGGGCAAGGGCCGGATGAAGACCACCGGTAAGCTGGGCGATGTGATGAAGGAAAGCATCGACGCAGCGAGCTCCTACGTCCGCTCGATCAGCCCGAAGATCGGGGTGAAACCGCCGAAGTTCGACACGCTGGACATCCACGTCCACGTGCCTGATGGGGCCACACCCAAAGACGGTCCCTCGGCTGGCTTGGCAATGGTGACTTCGATCGTGTCGGTGCTGACGCAGATCCCCGTGCGGCGTGACATTGCCATGACAGGCGAGGTCTCACTGCGTGGTAACGCGATGCCAATCGGCGGCCTGAAGGAAAAGCTCCTCGCGGCCCTGCGCGGCGGTATCACCACCGTGCTGATCCCGCAGGAGAACGAGAAAGACCTGCCGGATATTCCGGATAACGTCAAAGAAGGGCTGACCATCATTCCGGTGAACCACGTATCGGAAGTGTTGGAACATGCGCTGGTGAGCAAGCCGAAGGCGATTGAGTGGGACGAAGCGGCCCAAGAAGCCGCCGAAGCTGCCGCGATAAAGGCCCGTGCAGGTGGCATGGATGTGACCACCACGCATTGAGCTTTTGCCCTTGCTGAAAGATAAAAACGCGCGCCTTCAGGGGCGCGCGTTTCTCGTTGGGGCAGGGGGTGCTAACCCCTTTCACTAGGGTTGTTTTTTGCGCAAACCCCTCTTGCATGCACCGCCGCAATTGGCTACTTCGCCCCGCAAGGGTGATTAGCTCAGTGGTAGAGCGCTTCGTTCACATCGAAGATGTCAGGAGTTCAAATCTCTTATCACCCACCATTCCTTTTTCTGACCTGATCGTTCACACCGTTACCGACCCCCATCGTTCCCTGCGCGGGGCTGGTCCTTATCGGGTCAACTGCCCTATACCATGGGTAAAAATGGCGGAGCGCATATGTCAGTACACCCGAAAATCTGGTTCCTTCGCCACGGTCAGACTGAGTGGAACCGTGCCTTCCGCTTGCAGGGGCATCTCGATTCCCTGCTGACCGCACAAGGTGTTGCAGAGGCCGAGCAGCAGGCCCGGCTGATGGGGCCGATCCTTGCGCAGAATCCAGATATCCTTGTGTCACCGCTGGGTCGTGCGCAGCAGACGGCGCGTATCGCGCTGAATGGTGCACCCTACCGTGACGATCCGCGTTTGATGGAAATTCACGCCGGGGAGTGGCAGGGCCTGTCCCGCGATGAGATTTTTGCAGCGCACCCAGACCTCGCCACCCGCGATCCGGCCCCCTTGGACATCTACGGCGCCGCCCCAGGTGGGGAAGGGGTCACCGCCTTTCGCGCCCGCATTCGGGAGGTACTGAACGGTTTGACCGCGCCGACGGTACTGGTTGCCCACGGCCTTTGGGGGCAGGTATTGCGCGCTGAGGTGTGCGGCCTTGATCTGGCCGATGCGGGGCGGCTCAGCAACCGGCAGGGTTGTGTTTATCTGCTAGAAGATGGCAGCGAGACCATCTTGGATACCCCTGCATGAGCCACTATCCGACCCTCTATATCCTTCGGCACGGAGAGACGGAGTGGAACCTAGCCAACCGGCTGCAAGGGCATTTCGATTCTTCCCTGACCGAAAAAGGCCGCGCGCAGGCTATGGCGCAGAACGCGATTCTGCAGCGCTGCGATTTATCTGGTTTTGCTGCATTTAGCAGTCCCCAGGGGCGGGCACTGACCACGGCGCAAATCGCGCTGGCGGGGATGGGTATTGAGGTCGGAACGGATGCGCGTCTTGGTGAGATCGGCATCGGCGCTTGGGCGGGCGAAAAACGTGAGACTTTGCTCCGACAGACCCCTGCTGCGCGTGATTCCTATGATCTGTACGAATATGCCCCCGAAGGCGAAGGATTCGCCGCCCTTTACCAGCGTTGCCTTGCCTTTCTCGACAGTTTGACCGGCCCGCATGTGCTGGTGACACACGGCATCACGTCGCGCATGTTGCGGCTTATTTTATTGGGCCAAAGCCCTGCCAGCTTGCGCGATATGCAAGGCGGGCAGGGGGTGGTTTTCTGCCTTGAGCATGGTCAGCAAAAAAGGCTGACATTATAGGGTTGAAGCCCGCCCCCACCTTGCGCTATGAGGTCTAAGTCGGGTCGTTAGCTCAGTTGGTAGAGCGCTTCGTTTACACCGAAGATGTCGGGAGTTCGAGCCTCTCACGACCCACCATCCCCCCCCCCCTTTTTCTGTATTGATCAGTCGGCTGCCACAGTTGCAGGTCCGACCGACGCCCGTCCGCGTCGCGGCAGTCTGGGACGGGCGTTCGAGCTTCTCACGAGTCGCGACCCTTGCCTCATTGGGGGCTTTGAGGCGGTTCCACGGGAGCCCGTGCTGCTTAGCCCGGTATCATAAACCTGTCTTTCACAGGATTACTGTTCCCCTTCATCGCCCCAAACTCTCACTGTATCCAACGACATACCCACCAAAGCGAAAATTTCGCATTTTCCGCGAAACCGCGCTTGACGGCAGAGCGGGCTCACCATAGAACACCCAAACGCTTCGGGGTGACCCGGAGAGTGCAGCGGGCGGTTGTAGCTCAGTTGGTTAGAGTACCGGCCTGTCACGCCGGGGGTCGCGGGTTCGAGCCCCGTCAACCGCGCCACCGCTGCCTGAAAAGGGGACCTCTCTGAGGTCCCTTTTTTCGTTTCTAAACCTTAGTAAATCAGCTGCAAAACTTCTTTTCACAAAGACGAATTTTCTCGCTCAAATACGCTTGACGCCCCCGGCCCCTTGGCCTATTCCGCCCACATCGCGCGGTTGTAGCTCAGCTGGTTAGAGTACCGGCCTGTCACGCCGGGGGTCGCGGGTTCGAGCCCCGTCAACCGCGCCACTTTCTCCTTTTCATAGTAGATATACACTGTGACCAAAGCGGTCGCAGCGGCGCTATGTGCCGGGGTTCTGGCGTTTCTTGATGGGGGTTGGTTTGGCGACCGGGCAGACCCGATCGCCAGATGGTTTAGGTCAGCGCATCAAGGATGCGGGCCCAAGAACGGATGCCTTTGTGAAAGCTTTCCATGTCGTACTTTTCATTCGGCGAGTGGATTTGATCGTCGTCTTTGCCAAACCCGACCAGCATCGGCTCTGTGCCTAGGATCTTTTGAAAATGCCCCGCAATCGGGATCGAGCCGCCGCAGCCGATATAGGCTGCTGGCACCTGCCATTCATCGCTCAGCGCTTTTCGTGCGGGTTCAAACATCGGATGGTCAATTTCCGCACCTGACGCTTGGCTGGCGCCGTGGCCGGAGAATTCGACAGTGCAATCCTCTGGCAGCATCTCGGTCACCATCTTGCGGAAGTTCTCGCGGATGGCGAGCGGGTCTTGGGTGCCGACAAGGCGAAAGCTGATCTTGGCGTGTGCCTCAGAGGGCAGGACCGTTTTGAAACCGTCACCGGTATAGCCGCCCCAGATGCCGTTCACCTCACAGGTGGGGCGGGACCAGATCATCTCTAGGGGCGTGCGGTCCTGCTCGCCCGCGGGTTTGCTGAGGCCTACGTCGCCAAGAAAGGCGGCATGGTCAAAGGCCAGCCCCTGCCACTGCGCTTCGAGATCTTCGGGCAGGTCGGGCACGCCGTCATAGAAACCGGGAATGGTAATGCGGCCCTCGTCGTCATGCAGCGATGCGATCACCTTGCTGAGCGCGCGGATTGGGTTCATCGCGATGCCGCCGTACATGCCAGAATGCAGGTCTTTCGATGGCGCGGTCACGGTCAACTCTTCGCCCAAAAGCCCGCGCAGCATGGTGACGATGGCAGGCGTCTTGGATTCGAACAGCCCGGTGTCGCAGATCATCGCCACATCGGCTTTCAACTCCTCGGCGTTCTCCTCCATGAACGGGACAAGCGAGGGCGAGCCGGATTCCTCTTCGCCCTCAAGGAAGAAGGTAATGCGGCAAGGCCAATCGCCCTTCACCTCTTTCCATGCGCGCAGGGCCTCGATGATGGTCATCAGCTGACCTTTGTCATCAGCAGCCCCGCGGCCACGGATCACGCGGCCCTTGTCGGTGTCCTCAATCGCAGGATCGAAGGGGTCGCGGTCCCAAAGGTTCAGCGGGTCGACCGGTTGCACGTCATAGTGGCCATAGAACAGGAGATGAGGCTTGCCTTCACCCACATGGCCCACAACCATCGGATGGCCCGGCGTGGCGCGTTTTTCGGCGTCTACACCCATGGATTTAAGGTCAGCCACCAGCCAATCCGCCGCCCGGTCACAATCCGCCTTAAATGCCGGATCGGTTGAGATCGACGGGATGCGTAGTAATTCTAGTAGGCGGTCGGTTGCGGCGGGCAGATCATGATCGATCCGGGCGAGAACGTCGTCGAGGGACATGGCTAATTTCCTTGCGCTTTGATTTCTGCGCGAAGGTATCAGGCGGGTAAGGCGTGTCCAGTGGCCGCAGGGCGGACACTCAGAAAGTAAGCGAGAGGCGGCTGCCCTCGGGGGTAAGCTTATGATCTACCTGTGCATCTAGCTGCGAGGCCGCTGCCGCCATTAAGGTCTGGCCGATGCTATCAGGCCTCTGTTTGCTCTCGCTTTTTGTGCCCAGCCCGTTGTCTTTGCAGGTCAGGTGAAAATGGCCATCCCGTAGCGCTAGATCAATCGTGATATGGCCGGGAGTTGTGCCGGGAAACCCGTGTTTGATCGAATTGGCGGCAAATTCACTGATGATCAGGCCCAAGGACGACGCCACATTGGCACGCAGCAGAGCTTGGTCAGCTGTGTAGCTGATTTTGATATGATCCGGCGCGGTTTGCTGTAAAAGCCCCGCGACCTTGTCGAGGTATTTTTCTGCATCCACTTCATCGCGCCCTCCGCTTGATTGAAGCTCGCCGTGTAGTGTTGCCATGGCGTTGACCCGGCGCTGGATGCTATCAAGCACATCGATCGTGGCTTTGTCGTCCAACTGCCTCGCGTGCAGCCGAACCATCGCTGAAAGTGTCTGCAGTGAGTTTTTGACGCGGTGATCCGCTTCGCTCATCAATACAGCCTGACGGCTGAGCGAAAGGCGCAGGTCAAGCTGCTTCATCACCTGACGGGCCAGCACGGCGACGGCCTTGCGTTGATGTGCGCTCAGCGCGCGGGGTTTGTTATCAAGGATGCAAAGCGTGCCCAACGGCAGACCATCGGGGGCCACCAGCAAAGCACCAGCGTAAAAGCGCAGCCCGTTCCCATCGCCCGCCGTGCAAAGCGGATTGTCCGCCATGCGCGGGTCTTCTAACGTGTCCGGGATCTCTACGAAGGGCGCTTCGAGGATGGCGTGGGAGCACAGCGATGTATCCAGTGGAGTTTCGCGCGCGCCAAGGCCAACCTCCGCTTTGAACCACTGGCGGTCCTTGTCGATCAGGTTGATTACCGAAATAGGTGCGTCGCAGATCTCTGCGGCAAGCTCGACGATCTCGTCAAACTCCGCCTCGCGCGGGGTGTCGAGGATGTCATAACCATAGAGCGTCCGAAGGCGCTGGTCCTGCTGGGGGTGGGGATTGGCGCGCAAAACAATGGCCCTTTCTGGGTTTGTTCTTGAAAACATGAATGCGTCCGAAAATACAAGCAAACAATCACAAATCGCCCTCGGATCCGCGCCCATACCTGCGACAGTTCGCCCCGCAGGCGTCACCCGATAAGAGATTGAAGCTTTGGTCTCAAATCTGTAATCATTCTAAAAGCTGAATATGGAAGGGGTCCTTCCTGTCGCGCCAAAAGATGGAGACGCGCAATGGACTATAACGAGAAGCTCGACGCGGCGATTGCGCGCCTGCATGACGAAGGACGCTACCGGACCTTTATCGACATTGAGCGCCGTAACGGCCAGTTCCCCCATGCGGTCTGGACCAAGCCCGACGGCAGTCAGCAGGACATCACCGTTTGGTGCGGCAATGACTACCTCGGCATGGGGCAAAACCCTGTGGTGATCGAGGCGATGGAAGAGGCGTTGCGGTCAACTGGCGCAGGCTCTGGCGGCACGCGCAACATCTCTGGCACGACCGTTTATCACAAGCAGCTGGAGGCTGAACTGGCCGACCTGCATGGCAAGGAAGCCGCGCTGCTGTTTACCTCGGCCTATATTGCTAACGATGCCACGCTTTCGACGCTGCCAAAGCTCTTTCCCGGTCTGATCATCTATTCCGACGCGCTGAACCACGCCTCCATGATCGAAGGGGTGCGCCGCAATGGCGGGGCGAAACGCATTTTCCGCCACAATGACGTGGCCCATCTGCGCGAGTTGATGGAAGCTGATGATCCTGCAGCGCCCAAGTTGATTGCTTTCGAATCGATCTACTCCATGGACGGTGACTTCGGCCCGATCGAAGAGATTTGCGATCTCGCGGATGAATTCGGCGCGCTTACATATATCGACGAAGTGCACGCGGTGGGCATGTACGGCCCACGCGGGGCAGGGGTGGCAGAGCGTGATCGCCTGATGCACCGCCTCGACATCATCAACGGCACGCTGGCTAAGGCCTACGGCGTGATGGGCGGCTATATCGCGGCCTCGGCAAAAATGTGCGACGCGATCCGCTCCTATGCACCGGGGTTTATCTTTACCACCTCGTTGCCGCCTGCGGTGGCGGCTGGCGCGGCGGCCTCTGTCGCCTATCTTAAGCGTGCGCCAGAGCTGCGCGAGAAGCATCAGCAGCAAGCTAAAGCGCTGAAATTGCGTCTTAAAGGTTTGGGCTTGCCGATCATCGACCATGGCAGTCACATCGTGCCCGTCATGGTGGGCAACCCGGTCCATACCAAGCTGCTGTCGGACATGCTGCTTGAAGATCACGGCATCTATGTCCAGCCCATCAACTTCCCAACTGTGCCGCGCGGAACGGAGCGGCTGCGCTTTACCCCGTCGCCCGTGCACGGGCCCAAAGAAATGGACGCCCTCGTTCGTGGAATGGACACGCTCTGGTCTCATTGTGCGCTGAATCGTGCCGAAGCTGCTGGATAACGCAGCGCTATTCGTGTTTTGCGTTGTCTTGTGGTAGCCTTTTGTCAAGAAAAGGCTACATCCGAATCGTTGGGGCGTGTTTGGATCAAAGCTACAGGCTAACTGGGACAGGGCATATTGATGATCGGGCGTTGGGCCTCCAAATCCGCTGAGGACGAAACAGTCGAACCCAAAGGGTTCGATGCATTCGAATTGCGGTTGGGGGATGTCATGCGCGGCGAACGCGCGACGCTTGGCAAATCTCTGCTCGACGTACAGCGCGAATTGCGCATCAAAGCCTCTTATATTGCTGCCATCGAAAACTGCGATCCCGGTGCATTTGATACGCCCGGCTTTATCGCGGGCTATGTGCGATCTTATGCACGCTATCTCAACATGGATCCCGACCGGGCTTTTACGGCCTTTTGTAAGGAATCCGGTTTCGCGGTTGCGCATGGCATGTCCGCCGAAGCCTCTGTTGTCAAAAAGCCGAGTTTTGAAGAGCGGCGTAAGTCCCCGAAAGAGGCTGATCTTTTTGCCCGCCCCAACACGCCCTTCGTGCCCACGGGCGACGGTTTGCTCAGCCGGATTGAGCCGGGTGCCGTCGGCTCTTCGCTGGTGCTGATCGCGCTGATTTCTGCCATTGGGTTTGGCGGCTGGACCGTGCTGAAAGAAGTGCAGCGTGTGCAGGTCGCGCCTGTGGATCAAACGCCTATCGTCCTGTCAGACCTTGATCCGCTGGACGGCGCATTGGCCCGCGCCCCTGATACTGACGATGATTCCGCTGCCCCTCAAAGTGTCGAAAGCCCCCGTGCCGATGCGCTTGACCGGCTTTACCGTCCGCAAGCGCTGGACGTGCCCGTTCTGGTGGCCCGTGATGCGCCGATTGCGTCTATCGATCCGCGTTCCGTTAGTAATTTCCCGACCCCCGACCGCCCGGATACACCGGGGCAGGGCACCGCTGTGGCTGAGAATGGCACGATAAATGACGCCATCGACGAAGCCCTGATGCTTGCCAATGCTGACACCGGCCTGCCCAGACCGCAGGTGGTTGAGCCCTTGGGCGACAAGGTGCGCATGGTTGCGGCCTATCCCTCTTGGGTGCGGGTGCGTGCGGCTGATGGCACGGTGATTTTCGAAGGCGTGATGAACAAGGGCGACACATGGGATATCCCCGTCACCGAAGAGCCGCCAACCCTGCGCACAGGCGAATCCGGTGCGCTCTATTTCGCCATGGCGGATGGGTGCTTTGGCCCCGTCGGACCACGCGGCGCGGTCACATCCAACGTCCCGCTGCATGCGCAGGCGCTGGCCGAGCTGTATCAGCCGGTCGATCCGAAGGCAGAGCAATCCCTCAGCCGGATGTTTGCCGATCTTGAAGGTTCGCTTGACCCTTCCGCGCTGGCGTCAATGCCCTGTCAGGGCAGCTAAGCGCGCGGGTCTTCGCTTCCCATTGCACATGAGGCCCCGGCTGAATAGGTAGGGGCCATAGCCCCTGATCCCGCGAAAGGTGTCTTCATGTCGCTTCATTCCATTCGCCCTTGGCGCGATATTCCGCGTCGAAAGTCCCGGCAGATCATGGTGGGCAATGTGCCGGTCGGGGGGGATGCGCCGATCACCGTGCAGACGATGACCAATACGCTGACAACCGATGTGGCTGGGACCATCGCGCAGGTACAAGCCGCCGCAGATGCAGGTGCGGATATCGTGCGGGTCTCGGTTCCGGATGAGGCGTCCTCCAAGGCGCTGCGAGAGATTGTCCCTGAAGTGTCTGTGCCGATCGTCGCGGATATCCATTTTCACTACAAGCGCGGGATCGAAGCCGCCGAAGCCGGTGCCGCCTGCCTGCGGATCAACCCGGGCAACATCGGCGATGAGAAACGTGTGCGCGAGGTTATCAAAGCTGCGCGGGACCACAATTGTTCTATCCGCATCGGTGTGAACGCTGGCTCATTGGAGCGGCACCTGCTTGAGAAATACGGTGAGCCTTGCCCCGATGCGATGGTGGAAAGCGGGCTGGATCATATCAAAATCTTGCAGGACAACGATTTCCACGAATTCAAGATTTCCTGCAAAGCGTCCGATGTTTTCATGGCTGCGGCCGCGTATCAACAGCTTGCTGATGCTACCGACGCCCCCATCCACCTTGGCATTACCGAGGCGGGCGGCTTGATGTCAGGCACGATCAAATCGGCCATCGGTCTGGGCAATCTGCTGTGGAGCGGCATCGGCGACACCATTCGCGTTTCGCTCTCTGCCGATCCCGTCGAAGAGGTGAAAGTCGGCTACGAGATTCTTAAATCCCTTGGCCTGCGCCATCGCGGCGTGAACATCATCTCTTGTCCCTCCTGCGCGCGGCAGGGGTTTGATGTGATCAAAACCGTCGAAGCATTGGAAAAGCGCCTCGAACATATCAAGACGCCCATGAGCCTGTCGATTATCGGCTGTGTGGTGAACGGCCCCGGAGAGGCGCTGATGACCGACGTCGGCTTTACCGGCGGTGGGGCGGGGTCCGGTATGGTTTATCTCGCGGGCAAGCAAAGCCATAAGCTCGGCAACGAGGGCATGATCGAACATATCGTCGAGCAGGTCGAGGAACGTGCTGCGCAGATCGAGGCCGAGGCGGTGAAGGCGGCGGAATAGGCTGGTGGCTGAGCCGCTGGCCGGGTGCTGGCGGACAGGGTGCGCTGCGGTACTTTTAAAAGGATGAAGATGGGAATGGGGTGTGCGAACCGTGAGGGGCGCGCTTTGTTTTATGCTGGAAGGTACTTTGTAATCAGTGGGTTGGCGGGGGCTGCTAATGTTAGTTGGGGGCGAGGTGTTTTTCGAGGACCACCGGCGGCATGTGGCCGTTGAGGATCAACTCGGGCAGAACATAGAAGGGGGCTGCGTCGAGACCTAAGGCGGCGGCCCAGCGGGCCGATTGGGGTGCCTGTAAATCGTGTTGGATGAAGGTCAGTCCGTAACGCTCTGTGATTTCGGTCAGATCTTTGATTGCTGCGTCGCAGGTATTGCAGTCCTTTGCGGTGAAAAGCGCCACAGCGTGACCTGCCAGAAGGTCAGGGGCAAGGCGTTCGAGCAGGGTCAGATCGTCCTGAATATATTGCTGCATTTCGGACCGGGCGGGCTGTGGCTCTGCCAAAGCCCGAGCGATGACATCGCCATTCGCCAAGATGGCCGCGCGCATTTCGGCGTTGAAGGCTGCGCGCGCGGTAGGGCCGAGCGCGCTGAGATCATCGGCCCAGGCAGGCAGGGCCATTGCAAGGGCCGCCATGGCTGCCGGAGCGCGCATCTTTAGCCGCGTTTTTCTTCCACCAGTGCCATCATCTGATCGTAGGGCAGGTAACCGCGCAGCATTTCATCTTGCATCACAAACGTGGGGGTGCCGGTGATCTGCAGCTTTTGCGCCAAGGCGCGGGTCTGGGCGATTTCTTGGGTGACTTCATCGCTGTCCATCTTGGCCTCGATCGCCGCGACATCCAGTTCAAAGCTTTCGCCCAAACGACGCAGCGCAGGCAGGGAGACTTCGCCGTTGAAGGCCATCAGCGCGTCGTTCAACTGCTTATATGCATCATTCCCCGCGACCTGTTTGGTGGCCACGGCAAAGCGCGAGGCCAGCAGGGACTGATCGCCGAGGATTGGGAACTCCTTGACGATGAGTTTGATATTGCCGTCAGTTTCCAGCAGCTTGGCCACTTCACCATGGGCGCGCTTGCAATAGCCGCAGCGGTAGTCGAGGAATTCGACCAGCGTGATGTCCCCATCAGGGTTGCCCCCGACCCAAGAATACCCATCGTCAAAAATCTCATCGGCGTTGGCAGTGACCAGATCGAAATCCGCCTGCATCTGCGCTTGGGCCTGGTTGTTTTGCATCTGCTCAACCGCCTGAAGGATCACTTCGGGGTTTTCCATCAGATAGGCGCGAACTTCGGCGCGGAACTGGGCGCGCTCGGCGTCAGTCAACTCAGTCAGGTCCATGGCCACGGCGGGGCTGGCGAGGGCCAGTGCGCTGGCAAAGGCAGGGGCGACGAGGCGGGCGAACATGGGCGGTCCTTTCGGTAAAGCTGCGAAATAGGGGCCAAGGGTTGACGCCCGGCATCAGGCGCGGTGAAAGCACATGCCGAGAGTAGGAGCAAGCCCATGCGCAATTCAACCCGATCTGCCGTTGATCCCTTTATCGTGATGGACGTGATGCAAGCCGCCAGTGCCGCCGAAGAAGCGGGCCGCCACATCATTCATATGGAGGTCGGGCAACCCGGCACAGGCGCGCCAAAAGGGGCGGCTGAGGCGCTAACCAAGGCCATGGGCGAAGGGGCTTTGGGCTATACTGTGGCGCTCGGTTTGCCTGCGTTGCGCGCAAGGATCGCGCAGATGTATGGCGAATGGTATAACGTCGATCTCGATCCGGCGCGGGTGGTCATCACCCCCGGATCCTCGGGCGGGTTTTTGCTGGCCTTTACCGCGTTGTTTGATTCCGGTGATCGCGTCGGCATCGGCGCGCCGGGCTATCCCAGTTACCGTCAAATCCTGCGGGCCTTGGGTATGCAGCCAATTGATCTGCCCGCCGCACCAGAGAACCGCTACCAGCCTGTGGCGGCGGATTTCGCGGGGCAAGACCTGCGCGGGTTGCTGGTAGCCTCACCTGCCAACCCTTCGGGCACCATGCTGGACCGCCCGGCGCTTTCGGCGCTCACAGATGCCTGTGCGGCCAATGACATGTCCTTCATCTCGGATGAGATTTACCACGGTATTGAATATGACAAGAAGGCCGTGACCGCGCTGGAGGTCACCGATGATTGCTATGTCATCAACTCATTCTCCAAGTATTTCTCCATGACCGGGTGGCGCGTGGGTTGGATGGTGGTGCCCGAAGATCAGGTGCGCGTGGTTGAGCGGATCGCGCAGAACATGTTCATCTGCGCCCCCCATGCCAGCCAGATTGCGGCACTGGCGTCCATGGATTGTGATGATGAATTGCAGGCCAATCTTGCGGTCTATCGCCGCAATCGGAATCTGATGATCGACGGGCTGAAAGAAGCCGGATTCACTGATATCGCGCCGCCTGATGGCGCGTTCTATGTCTATGCTGATGTTTCGCGTTTCACCGATGACAGTCGCGCTTTTGCGGCCGAGATTTTGGAAAAGGCGGGTGTCGCTGTGACCCCCGGGCTCGATTTCGATCCGGCGCGGGGGCATAATACATTGCGCTTTTCCTACGCGCGCAGCACGGCGGATATGGAAGAGGGCATCGCCCGGCTCAAAGCTTTCATGGCTGCACGCTGAACGCTGGTTTGCCCGCGCGGCAAATGGTAGAAGAGCCAAAACGAGCAGGGTGATCAAACATGCGGGCAGTTCTAAAGGGTCTGGCAATGGCGCTGGCCTGTGCAGTGCCGGTGGCCGGGGCGGCGCAGGAGTTGACCGCATTGGCGCGGGTCGATCCGATGGAGAGCACAGTAAAAGACGGGTGGTTCGGCAAGACCGACCTAACCGTGGCGCTGAGCCAAGGGGTGCCTTTCCGTGTTTTCTTGCTGGATGACCCCGCCCGGTTGATCGTCGACTTCCGCGAGGCGGATTGGAGTGAGGTGGCTCGCGGCGATTTGCTGGACAAACCCGGTCGCATTTCGGCCCTGCGTTATGGCGCGTTTCAACCCGGTTGGTCGCGGCTGGTCGCCGATCTGGCCGAACCGATGGTGCCTGCGGAAATCGGCATGCCGGTGGATACGGCTAGCGGCAAAGCGCGCCTGGAAATTACGTTGAAATCCGTCGATGCCGAGGTCTTTGCCAAGGCTGCGGGCGTGCCGATTGATCCGGCGTGGACCACAGCGCTCACCGCGCCGCCAAAGCCGCCAGCGGTCGACAAAAACACCTTTACTGTCGTGCTCGACCCCGGCCATGGCGGCATCGACCCCGGTGCGCAGCGCGAAGGGCTGGATGAAAAAGACCTGATGCTGAACTTTGCCCGCGACCTGCGCGATGCGCTGCGGCGCAAGGGGGTGGATGTGCTGCTGACCCGTGACGAAGACCTCTTCGTGGCGCTTGAGCATCGCGTCGCCATCGCCCATCAGGCGGAGGCCGATCTGTTTATCTCGCTCCATGCGGACAGCCTGTCACAGGGTGGGGCGAGCGGGGCGACGGTCTACACGCTATCGGATGATGCCAGCGACGTGGCGACCGAACATCTTGCCGCGCGGCACGATCGGTCTGACATTATCGCAGGCGCAGATTTGACGGGATCAGATGATCAGGTGGCCGGTATTTTGCTTGATCTTGCGCGCCAAGAAACCGAGCCGCGCTCGGATGCGCTGGCAAAGGTGCTGGTAGAGGGGATGCGCGCGGCGGGCGGGCCGATGAACAACCGCCCCCTGCGACGGGCTGGGTTTTCGGTGTTGAAATCCGCCGATATTCCCTCGGTTTTGGTCGAAGTCGGATTTCTCAGCTCCAAGCGGGATCTAACCAATTTGCGCGATCCTGTATGGCGTGCGTCGATGGTAACGGCGATGGCTGATGCAATTGTCAACTGGCGCGATCAGGATGCGGCGCTCAAACCTTTGATTCGAAAGTAGAATAGATAGATATGGCCAGTTCGGCGATGGGCGGACATTCGCCCCTTGCTAGCGGCCATGTGTTTTGACCCGCGCCAGTCCATCCTGTATAGGCTCGGTTCTATCCCTAGCCAATGGTGGTCCGCGCGCGTGTTTCGATTTGTCCTGTCCTTTTTGGGGGGTATCTTTACCACCCTGACCCTGGCCGTCGGCATGGTCGCTTTGACCATCGGCGCGGTGTTCTGGATGTATGGCCGGGATCTGCCCAGCCATGAGTCGCTGGCCCAATACACGCCGCCGACAATCAGCCGGATCTACTCGGGCCAAGGTCGTTTGATTGATGAATTCGCCAAGGAACGTCGTCTGTTTGCCCCGGCAAGCACGATCCCCGATTTGGTAAAACAGGCGTTCATTTCGGCGGAAGACAAAAATTTCTACACCCACGAAGGCTATGACCTGCGCGGCATTGGTGCGGCGGCGGTTGATGCGGTGAAATCACGCGGGCGCGATGTGCGCGGTGCATCGACGATCACGCAGCAGGTAATGAAGAACTTTCTGCTGTCCGGCGACCGGCGGGCCGAGCGCAAAATCAAAGAAATCATCCTCGCTACGCGGATCGAAGAGACGCTGAGCAAAGAGAAGATCCTTGAGCTGTATCTCAACGAGATTTTTCTCGGTCAGAACTCCTATGGGGTTGCTGCGGCCAGCCAGACATATTTCAACAAAACGCTGAGCGAGTTGGCCCCGCATGAAGCAGCTTTCCTTGCCTCACTGCCCAAAGCGCCGTCGGACTATCACCCGGTGCGCCGCAAGGACCGGCTGCTGGCGCGGCGGAACTTCGTGCTGCGCGAGATGAAAGAGAACGGTTATATCACTGCGGCGGAATATGAGACCGAAGTGGCGCTGCCGCTACGCTCGGTTCAGAATGGCGATTTCGAGAGCTTCAAGGCTGAACTGCCGCCCCGTGATTACTTTACCGACGAAATCCGCCGGCAGTTGAGCGAAGATTTCGGCGAGGGTGAGTTCTTTACAGGCGGTCTGACCGTGCGCGCGACCATCGACAATGAAATGCAGCCTGTTGCCGCCAATGCGCTGCGTCTTCAGCTTGAGCAATATGACCGAGGGCAAGGTATTTGGCGCGGCACGCGCTTTGACATTCCAGCCGAGCAGTTGACCAGCGAAGAGAAATGGCGCGCCGCCCTCGCGGACCTACGGGTGCCACGCGATATCGATTTGGAAAACCAATGGTATCCGGCAGTGGTGCTGGAGGTGGGCAATAACGACGCTCGCGTTGGGATCGAAGGCGTTGAAGAAGACGAAGACGGCCACTGGATTCCCGCGAAAGACGTGCAGTGGGCGCGCAAGCGGCTGGATGATGGTAAACTTGGCCGTAAGGCGCAGGTTGCCGGGGACCTGCTCGACGTGGGTGAAGTTGTGCTGGTACGCCGCATGACCTCGGACAGCGATGGGTCGTTCATCCGCTGGACCCTGCGGCAGGTGCCAGAAGTGCAGGGCGGTTTCGTTGCGATGGACGTGCATACAGGCCGTGTGATTGCGATGCAGGGCGGGTTCTCCTACCAGTCGAGCGTATTTAACCGCTCAACTCAAGCCAAGCGGCAGCCGGGGTCGAGCTTCAAGCCCTTCGTCTATGCCTCCGCGCTGGACAGTGGATATAGCCCGGCGACCATCGTGGTGGACGCCCCGATTGAGATCAACACACCGCAGGGTGTGTGGCGGCCTCAGAACGCGTCGCATAAGTTCTATGGGCCCGCGCCACTGCGTACCGGGATCGAACAGTCGCGGAACTTGATGACCATCCGTCTGGCCCAAGAGGTCGGCATGGATGTGGTCGGCAGCTATGCTGAACGCTTTGGCGTTTACGACGATCTCGCACCGCTGCTGTCCAACGCGCTTGGCAGTCAGGAAACCACACTTTACCAAATGGTGTCGGCCTATGCGATGTTCGCCAATGGGGGGGAACGGGTTCAGCCCACACTGGTGGATCGGGTGCAGGACCGCTATGGCCGAACCGTCTACAAACATGACGAGCGCAAATGCTACGACTGTGAGCAGATCAACCTCGCGCCGGGCGCAGCGCCTCGGATCATCTCGAACCGTGAGCGGGTGATGGACCCGGTGACGGCCTATCAGCTGACCTCAATGATGCGCGGCGTGGTAGAGCGCGGCACGGCCCGCAATGCCATCAATCTGCCGGTGCCAATCGCGGGCAAGACCGGCACCACCAACGATGAGAAAGACGCGTGGTTCGTCGGATTCTCGTCCAATGTGGTAGCGGGATGTTACATCGGTTTCGATACGCCGCGCCCGATGGGTCGCGGGGCAGGCGGCGGGCGTCTTTGCGCACCAGTGTTCCAGCGCTTTATGTCTGAGGCGATCAAGAAATACGGCGGCGGTGATTTCAAAGTCCCCGAGCAGTGCCGTTTCATCAAGATCGACCGTTTCACCGGCGCACGGCTGAGCGATAGCGCGACGGGTGCCAACGTTGTGTCGGAATGTTTCCGCAATGGCGAAGAGCCGCTTTTTGGCATCGCTTTCGACGGCGGTTTTGCCATGGGCGCGGATTTGCCTCTGGTCGAAGAACTGGGCGGTTCCTCCTCGCGTGAGGTCACCACATCGACCGGCAAAAAGGCCACCGTAGGCCCCAAGGCGAGCTTTGGCACGCTCAGCTCCGGCGGTTTGTACTAAGCCGACATAGGGGTCGGGCAGGCGTTCGGTTTGCCACCCCCACTTGCCGCCACTGGCGGGCTGGTCTATCTCTCGTGCGGCTCCGGTATTCGGGGCCGCATTACTTATCAAAGGCAGGCACACATGCGCGCAGAGGCACAGAATACCGCGGACCAGATCAGCAAGTCGCTGGAATTGCTGGCCCAGCGACTGGATGTGGAGACCGCGCCCTACCGGCTGGAAGAATTCAACGCCCGCGTCGAAGACCCGAACCTTTGGGACAACCCCGATGCCGCGCAAAAACTGATGCGCGAACGGCAGTCGTTGGTGGATGCCATCGACACCTATGAAGGCATCAAACAAGAACTGGCCGATAACGTCGAGCTGATCGAACTGGGTGAGATGGAAGGCGACGAAGAGGTCATCAAAGAGGCCGAAGGCGCGCTGAAGACCCTGGCCGCAACCGCCGCGCAAAAGGAACTCGAAGCGCTGCTGAACGGCGAGGCCGATAGCAACGACACCTTCCTTGAAATCAACTCTGGCGCGGGCGGCACCGAAAGCTGCGATTGGGCCAGCATGCTGGCGCGGATGTACGTTCGCTGGGCCGAAAAGAAGGGCTATAAGGTCGAGCTTCAGGCCGAGAGCGCGGGCGAAGAGGCGGGGATCAAATCCGCGACCTATAAGATTGAGGGGCATAACGCCTATGGCTGGCTGAAATCCGAAAGCGGCGTGCACCGTTTGGTGCGCATCTCGCCCTTCGACTCGGCGGCCAAGCGGCACACCTCCTTTACCTCTGTTAAAGTCTACCCCGTGGTCGACGACAATATCGAGATCGAAGTGAACCCTTCGGACATCCGCATCGACACC
Organism: Sulfitobacter sp. SH24; assembly: GCF_965641895.1. Taxonomy (NCBI): domain Bacteria; kingdom Pseudomonadati; phylum Pseudomonadota; class Alphaproteobacteria; order Rhodobacterales; family Roseobacteraceae; genus Sulfitobacter; species Sulfitobacter sp. SH24. The sequence goes on along the minus strand of NZ_OZ282575.1, from coordinate 2,168,138 downwards.
TACCGGTCATCCGGCGCGGGCGGCCAGCACGTCAACACCACCGACTCGGCGGTGCGGATCACCCACCACCCCACCGGGATCGTTGTGACCTCTTCCGAAAAGTCGCAGCACCAGAACCGTGACATCGCCATGAAAGCGCTGAAATCGCGGCTGTACCAGATGGAGTTGGACAAGCGTTCGGCGCTGGTCAACGAAGCGCATGAGAACGCGGGCGATGCGGGGTGGGGCAACCAGATCCGATCCTACGTGTTGCAGCCCTACCAAATGGTCAAAGACCTGCGGACCAACTACGAGACATCCGACACCAAAGGTGTGCTTGACGGTGATCTTGATGGGTTGATGGGGGCCACACTGGCATTGGCCGTCGCGGGCAAAAGCCGGGCAGAGGCGCAGGGCGACTAAGCTGCCTTAGTTGAACGGCACGTCCGGTTGTAGCAGTCGGCGGTGGTAAGGCATCAGCGCGTCAATGTCGGTAAACCCCGCATGCCGGGCGGCGGGGAGAACTACTTTGTGGTCTCTGCCGATATACTCGTAAGTCAACCGTGTGACACGTGTTCCAGCGGCACTTTCGGGGGCCGTTCGGGTGACATAGCCCACCCAAAAGTTATTCTCGAATGAAGCCACGCGGTTAAGGTAGTTAAACGACCCGGTCAGCGTCCTGCGCCGTGATACCATGATCGAAACACCGTTTTCCTGCTGCGAAACGATGCCACGATATTCTCGTGCATCGGGGTTTGTGGGCAACCCCTGTTCGCGTAGGGATCGGGCGCTTTCATATCCGCGCAGGAAGGTGCTGCTGTTGTGCCGAGCGACGAGAACGACACCCGTGACAAACCTGTCATGATCCAAGAAAGAGCGTCGCGCGAAGCGATAAAAACCGCTGGGAAAGTCCGCCTCAGGGATGTTCTGAACCCCGGTGCCCAGAAAATCGCGCAGAAAGCCGTTGTTGATCGGATCTTGGTTGAGGGAAATTTCGGTGACCGGCTCTAGCAGAACCCGCGCATCAATCTCAAAGAAACGGCAAATCCGGGCTAATACATCGGGCCGAGGGAAGCTTTCGCCCGACAGGTAACGGTTGAACTGGGTGCGGTTGATCCCAAGCTTTCGTGCAAGTTCTGATATTGAGGGGTGGTCGGCTGCCAATTGCCGCAAATTCGCACCAAACATGCTACGGAGTTCGGAGGGGGAGCGAGTCGGAGCGGTCATTCTGCCTCGTTCTGATTTCCGTGCCGGTCCCAGTGCAAAGACCGTCGCAGGCAAGTTGTTAAGGGTCTGATGCTGGTTAGCGTCAGAGGTGACGCGAATTTAAGGCTAAGCCTAAGGGAGCCGTCACAAATTGCAAGCGCACGTTGCATTTTAACCTATGTTTTACCTCCCCCGATTGTCGCAGACTGTAAGCCATTGATCGAAAGCGGGGTGTACTATGATAGGTGTAGTTCTGTGGAGCGATAACAGCGCTGGCAAGGCAGTCTTTTGGTGTGAAGATCATGGCGATCTGGCGTATTACGAAGAACCAATCGTCCAGATTGGGTGTGGTTCCGGATTTGATACCGGCGACATGGTGCAGTTCGATATTTCTGTGCATCGCAAACTACGGATTGCCGGGAACCCACGACTTGTCCAAGAAAATGCGGGCGGACATTTGCCTGACGCGCTGCGCGGCAATTCCCTTGCGGCTGAGGCGCTGAACGGCACGAAGGCACCGCGCAGGACCGCACAGATCATTCCCTTCGCACCAAAGGCCGGACAGCACCGCCTTGGCGCTGCCCAACTAAAAGCCTAAGATTAGGGGCGGGTCAGACTCCCCGTGCGAGGGCCGCAACCCCAGTGCGGGCCACATCGGCAAGGCCCAATGGGCGCATCAATTCGGCGAAGGCGTCAATCTTCTCCGGCGCGCCGGTGATCTCAAACACAAAGCTCTCGAGCGTGCTATCGACCACGTTAACGCGAAAAATATCCGCCAGACGCAGCGCCTCGACCCGGTGTTCGCCTTTGCAGATAACTTTGAACATCGCCAGTTCACGTTCCACGCTTGGGCCTTCGACGGTGAGGTCATGCACCTCATGTACTGGCACGATCCGACCGACCTGCGCCTTGATCTGTTCGATCACCTGCGGGGTGCCGCTGGTGACGATGGTGATGCGCGACAGATGCCCGGTGTGATCGACCTCTGCCACGGTGAGGCTGTCGATGTTATAGCCACGGCCCGAGAACAGGCCGATCACCCGCGCCAGCGCGCCGGGCTCGTTTTCAACCAGCACCGCCAGCGTGTGTTTTTCGACCACATCCGAGAAGTTGGGCCGTAGGTTATAGGCGGAATGCGAGGTCGCACCTTTCTTGATTTTTAGGGCAGCCATGTCTTTGTCCTTCTATCTAGCCGCGGGAATTTTTCAAAAATCCCCGGTCGTTTTCTTTGAAAGAAAACGGGTCACACCAGCACTGAGCCTTTTGCGTCGATCACACCTTGGGTCTCATGATCACCCGGCAGCAGCATCTCATTATGCGCCTTGCCTGAGGGGATCATCGGGAAGCAGTTTTCATGCTTCTCGACCAGACAGTCAAAGATCACCGGCCCATCGTAGTTGATCATCTCCATGATCGCGTCATCAAGGTCATCGGGGTCAGAGCAGATGATCCCTTTGGCACCAAAGGCTTCGGCCAGTTTGACGAAATCGGGCAGGGCTTCGGACCAGCTTTGCGAATAGCGCTCGCCGTGCAGCAGCTCTTGCCACTGGCGCACCATGCCAAGGCGTTCATTGTTGAGGATGAACTGTTTCACCGGCAGGCCGAATTGCATTGCCGTGCCCATCTCTTGCATGTTCATCAGCCAAGACGCTTCGCCCGCCACGTTGATCACAAGGCTTTCCGGATGCGCCATCTGCACACCGATAGAGGCGGGGAAGCCGTAGCCCATCGTGCCCAAACCGCCTGAAGTCATCCAGCGGTTCGGCTCTTCAAAGCCAAGGTATTGCGCAGCCCACATCTGGTGTTGGCCCACTTCCGTGGTGATATAGCGGTCGTGGTCTTTGGTCAGTGCTTCAAGCCGCGTCAGCGCGTGTTGGGGTTTGATCACCTTGCCGGATTGGGTGAACTTCAGACAATCCTTCGCGCGCCATTCTTCGATCTTGGACCACCATTTGGCGAGGCCCTCGCTATTGGTCTTGCGGCCGCGCGACTTCCAGACCTTCAGCAGGTCTTCGAGCACATGACCCACGTCACCGACGATTGGAATGTCGATGCGGATCACCTTGTTGATCGACGAGGGATCGATGTCGATATGCGCTTTGGTGGACTTGGGGCTGAAACTGTCGATGACCCCGGTGATCCGGTCGTCAAAACGCGCGCCGATGTTGATCATCAGATCGCAGTCATGCATCGCCATATTAGCTTCATACAGCCCGTGCATCCCCAACATGCCCAGCCATTTGTCACCCGACGCCGGGTATGCGCCGAGGCCCATCAACGTCGACGTGATCGGGAAACCCGTCGCATCCACCAATTCGCGCAAAAGCTGGCTTGCCGCCGGGCCGGAGTTGATGACCCCGCCACCAGTGTAGAAGATCGGGCGCTTGGCAGTCTCCATCGCGGCGACCAGTTCTGTGATCTCTTCCATATTGCCTTTGACCTGCGGCTGATAGCGCGAGGTTGAGGGTTTGGGGGACTCGTAGCTGCCGGTCGCGAATTGCACGTCTTTCGGAATGTCGATCAGCACCGGGCCGGGGCGACCATGGGTGGCGACGTGAAAAGCCTCGTGCAGGGTGGCACCCAGATTGTCGGTCTCTTTCACCAGCCAGTTGTGCTTGGTGCAGGGGCGGGTGATGCCCACGGTATCGGCCTCCTGAAAGGCATCCGAGCCGATCATGAAGGTCGGGACCTGACCGGTCAGCACAACCAGCGGGATCGAGTCGAGCAATGCATCCGTCAGGCCGGTGACCGCGTTGGTGGCACCGGGGCCGGAGGTCACCAGCACGACGCCGGGTTTGCCGGTCGAACGGGCATAGCCTTCGGCGGCATGGACCGCTCCCTGCTCGTGGCGCACCAGCACGTGTTTGATCGAGTTTTGCTGAAAGACTTCGTCGTAGATCGGTAGCACCGCACCGCCGGGATATCCAAAGACGGTGTCCACACCCTGGTCAATCAGGGCTTGGACGATCATTTTCGCTCCGGTCATTTGGCGTTTCATCTTAGGTGCTCCGTAAGGCAGGTTGTTGGCGTTTGGCATAAAAAAACCCCCGGTCTGACGGGGGCGCATGGGAAGTAGTATGGTTAACCGTTACCGGCCCATGCGCGTCTGTCCTACAATAATGACTAGGTTTATCATCTCTGGGTCCTCTTAGCTTGGCGTGAGATTAGGAGGGCTGCCGAGGGGCGTCAACAGCGAAAAGGCGAAAAACTTGCCCCGACACGGGTCTCATTTGGAGTTTTGTTTCTTCTGCGACTTATTTCGAGACATTTTCGGAAAGAATTTTATGCGATCGCGTATCTTTATCTCGAGATTGGGCGAAATTGGACCGGCGAATAGGTAGCAGTCGATCGCGACTCGGCGCTCGCGGGGGCACCGTGACATAATCAAAAAAGCAAAAATTATGCTGACTTAGCGTGGACCGACATCCGGCAGGGTAATATTGGCGACCTGTTCAGCAATCGGATCATTGCTCAGCGGGTGCTGGTCGGGCACAAACTGCTCAGGATTGCGCAGCTTCTGCCAATCGCCGCCCAAATAAACCTCAAGCCCGGAAAACTTGGCCTTATACCCCATCTTTTGGCTGCCCGGCACCCAATAGCCAAGGTAGACATAGGGCAGGCCAGCAGCGCGGGCGATCTCGATATGATCAAGGATAATGTAATTGCCCAATCCGTTGCGCGGGCGATCTGGAGTGTAAAAGGAATAGACCATACTCACCCCGTCATTGAGCACATCGGTCAGGCAAACACCGACGAGTGCATCATCCGCTTCGGGATCGGTGTATTCAATCACCCGGCTGCGGATCGGTGTTTCTTCGATCATCGCGGCGAACTCGAAAACGTCCATATCCGCCATGCCTCCATCTGCGTGGCGGCTGTCAAGGTAGCTCCGGAAGAGGTCATATTGCTCCTCCGTCGCCCAAGGAGAGGTTGCGCGCCGCTCAAGCCCCGTGTTGCGGTTCAGAATGCGGCGCTGGCTTTTGCTGGGTCGAAAGGCCGCCACATCAATCCGCGCCGAGAGGCAGGCGGCGCAATCGGCGCAGGAGGGGCGATAAAGCACGTTCTGAGAGCGGCGGAACCCTTGGCTCGACAGGCTGTCATTTAGGCGTGCGGCATTCTCCCCCTGTAGGGCGGTGAACAGCTTGCGCTCCATCCGACCCTCTAGGTAGGGGCAGGGCTGCGGCGCTGTGACATAAAATTGCGGTGTCAAAGGCAGTGTATGTCGCATGGGTTTCCAGCATTTATCGGGGGATGCTATCAACCCCCCCCCGCTGCGCCAAGGGCAAATTTGCGTGAGCGCCTAGCGGCTAAGGCGACGGTTCACCGGCGCGGTGCCAAGCGCCATATCCGTAAGGCTTTGGCGGCGTGCGGTGGTACAGATCAAAACCGCCGAGACGACCTGAATGATCGTCACCGTCATCGACAGCGAATAGCCGATCGTATGCAGCAATGCGGTGATGAAGTCAAAGGGCTGGTCGCGGCGGTCGCGCAGTTCCATCGCCATCAGCCGCATCCCCCATGTCGCCGAGCCGCTGGTCAGGGTGGCCACACGATAAGCAAAGCCAACCACCAGCACCAAAAAGGGAAAGAAGAACAGCGCAGTGAAGGCGGTGAACGGCACAAGCAGCAAGCAAAAGCCGACGATAATTATCACATCGATGATCCAAGCCAACAGGCGCTTACCAGCGATCCCGTCGTAGAATTGCGGGTGCAGATCGGGGTCAGGGGTCTGGGTCATGTCATGTCATGTCCTGCAAAGGGCCTCCCGGCGTGGAGCCGGAAGGCTGGGGTGAGGGGACGATGGTCAGGGGCCGGATCAGGCGCCGGTTGCCGTGTCGTCTTGCTTGGCGCGGTCGTTCATGAACTGGTCAAACTCCGCCTTGTCTTTGGCTTCGCGCAGCCGCTCAAGGAAGGCTTCGAAATTGCCCTGTTCCTCTTCCAAACGGCGCAGCGTGTCGGCCTTATAGGCGTCAAAAGCGCTGTTGCCAGTGCTGCGTGACATCATCGAACGGCTGGATTTGCGGCTGCAGGATTTCGAAGAGAACATACGTTTGCTCCAAGTCATATAGGCAAGAAGGGCGAGGCCAACAGGCCAGAAGAAGATGAAGCCAAGCACCATGGCGGCGATCCATGCGCCTTTGCCGCGGGCGTCCATCCAGCTTTCGGCACGGGCAAACCAGTTGCCGCGGCTGCCATAGATCGGGTCGGTGGTCACTGTCGTCATTGTAGAGCCTTTCGGTTCGTGACGGGCCTGTCGCCGGCCCGGGCGTTTTAGCTAATGTGAATGTCTTTCACATTGAATAGATCGGCACGCCCGGCCCGTTTCGCAAGGGGGTATGTGAATGTTTTTTACATTGGTCAGGATATCTCAACAAAGTCAGATACTTGGGCATCTGAAAGTTCCGCCATTTTTTGCGGATCGAGGCTGAAAACATGGTGCGGTGTGCCTGCGGCGGCCCAAACCAGCGGGAATTTCAATAGGCTGCGGTCAAACCACGCGCGGGGTGGGGTGATATGGCCCACGGGGGCGACACCGCCGATGGCAAAGCCTGTCTGCGCACGGATCAGGGCCGCCTCGGCCTTGCCCAACGCCTCTTCGGCTAAGGCCGAGGCGCGGGCCAGATCAATCTGCTGCGCACCGGCGGTGATAAAGAGCAATGCCTTGCCGCTGTCCTCTCCGCGCAGAACGATGGATTTGGCGATTTGATCCACCGCGCAACCCAATGCGGTTGCCGCATCCTGCGCCGTGCGCGCCAAGGCAGTTTCGCGGATATCTGGCGTGATCCCGGCGGCTTCCAACGTTGCGCGCACCCGTTTCAAACTCTTGCTCATCTTTCGCCTCTTGATGGTAGGTGCCCTGGTTAGGGCACAGGTGAAAGTCCTACCAACCCCGCGCCCTGTCGCAACCCCCATCCACGGCAGCCATTGACGCCGTGCGGATCAGCCCGCAAAGCTGGCCATATGACAGACCAATCCCTTGCCGCCCGGATCACCCGTTCCCCCCGCATCTACCACCGCGAACGCGCGCAGGATGCCGCTGCGCTGTTGCCTGATCTTGCACCCGACCTTCGCGATATGGTTTCGGCCGCTGCCTCTACCGCGCCTTATCTCATGGCGCTTTTGGAAAAGGAGGCCGATTGGCTTACGCAGGCCGTCGATAACCCCGAAGCCGCGCTTGCGGCCAACCGCGATGCGGCGGCGGAATTTGCGCCAGACCGTCTGGCTGATGGGCTGCGTCAGGGCAAGCGGCGCATGGCGCTGTTGACCGGGCTGGCCGATCTTGGCGGGGCATGGTCGCTAGAGGAAGTGACTGGTGCGCTGACCGATTACGCCGATGCCGCCTGTGGCGCTGCGCTGAGGGCGGGGCTTGCCGCCCAGATCAAACGTGGCAAGCTGCCCGGCATGACGAAGGACGATCTAGCCGATTGCGCGGGGATGGTCGTTTTCGCGATGGGCAAGATGGGCGCGAGGGAATTGAACTATTCCTCCGACATCGATCTTATCTGCCTCTTTGACGAGAGCCGTTTTGAGCCCGATGATTTCCACGCGGCCCGCAGCGCTTTTGTCAAAGCGACGCGGGCCATGTCGGGCACGCTGAGCGATATCACCGCCCAAGGGTATGTTTTTCGGACCGACCTGCGCCTGCGTCCCGATCCTGCCGTCACTCCCGTTTGCATCGCGATGGAGGCGGCAGAGCGTTACTATGAAAGCCTTGGTCGCACATGGGAACGCGCCGCCTACATCAAGGCGCGGCCCGCCGTGGGCGCCACGGCGGCGGGCGAGACATTCCTGCAATCGCTACGGCCCTTTGTCTGGCGCCGCCATCTTGATTTCGCCGCTATCCAAGACGCCCATGACATGCGGCTGGCGATCCGCGAGCACAAGGGTCTGGGCGGCCCAATTACCCTGCCGGGGCATGACATGAAACTGGGTCGGGGCGGCATCCGCGAGATTGAGTTCTTTACCCAGACCCGACAATTGATCGCCGGGGGGCGCGACCCTGAACTGCGCGCGCGTGGCACGTTGGCCGGGCTCAAGGTGCTGGCCGAAAAGAACTGGGTGCCGCAAGAGGTCGCCGAGGCACTCAGTGATCACTACCGCGCGCACCGCACGGTAGAGCATCGGTTGCAAATGGTGCAAGACGCCCAAACCCACACGCTGCCGCGGAGCAAAGCGGATTTTGAACGTCTCGCGTGCATGATGGACATGGACACGAACGCGTTGGAGGCAGACCTACACCGCCGCTTGCAGGCGGTGCACGATCTGATCGAGAGCTTCTTTGCAGCCACCCGCGAAGAGCCCCAAACTGCCAGTCCCGCACATCAATTCGACACTTCGGTGCTGGACCGTTGGCCCAGCTACCCGGCATTGCGTTCAGAACGGGGGGCCGATATTTTTGGGCGGCTGAAGCCACTGCTGCTTGATCGGCTGGCACGATCGGCAAAGCCAGATGAGGGGCTTTTGGCCTTCGACGGGTTTCTTTCCGGCTTGCCTGCGGGGGTGCAATTGTTCTCGCTTTTGCGGGCCAATCCGCAGCTGGGGGATCTGCTGGTCGATATTGTTGCTACATCGCCTGCACTGGCCGCCCATCTGTCGCGCAATTCGGGTGTATTCGATGCGGTGATCGGGGGGGACTTCTTCTCCGAGTGGCCGGGTCAGGAGCCGCTGACCAAGATGCTCCAAGACCATCTGGCGCAAGAGACCGATTATGAATTGCGCCTCGACGGTACCCGCCGTTGGGCGCGGGAATGGCATTTTCGGATCGGCGTACATCTGCTGCGCGGGCTCATCGACGCGGCCACCGCCAGCCGCCAATATGCCGAGCTTGCCCAAGCCGTTTTGCAGGCGCTTTGGCCCGTGGTTGTCGATCAATTCGCTACCCGCCACGGCCCGCCACCGGGGCGTGGGGCGGTGATCCTTGGCATGGGCTCGCTTGGGGCGGGGCGGCTGACGCCGACCTCTGACCTCGACATGCTGGTGATCTATGATGCCGATGGGGTGGATACATCCGACGGGCGCAGGCCCCTTGCCACGCGCACCTATTATGCGCGGCTGACGCAGGCGATGATTACCGCGATGACGGCCCCGATGGCACAAGGCAAGCTTTATGACATCGATATGCGGCTGCGGCCTTCGGGCAATCAGGGGCCCGTGGCGACCAGCCTCGCCAGCTTTGAGAGCTATCAAAAAGAACAGGCATGGGTGTGGGAGCATCTGGCGCTGACCCGGGCAAGGGTAATCGCGGGCCCCGGAGATCTGGGCCGAGATGTCGAAGCCTTGCGCCAAGAGATACTGGGCCGCGCCGCGCCGCGCGACAATGTGCTGGGCGAAGTGGCCAAGATGCGCCTGCGCATCGCCGCCGCGCGCAGTCCGACTGGGCCGCTTGATGCCAAAACCGGCGCAGGGCGGTTGCAAGACATAGAGCTTTTCGCCCAAGCGGGCGCGCTGATCGGCGGCACTGGGGCACGCGAGATTGACGCAGGATTGGCCGCGGCGCGTGCGGCAGGGGTGATCAATGCAGATGCCGAGGCTGCCCTTTCAGGCGCTTATACCAACGCATGGACCCTGATCTGTGCAAAACGCCTGCTGTCGGCCAAACCTTTGGACGCTGCCGCGTTGGGGCAGGCGGGAACAAGTTTCCTTTGCCGAGTGCTTGACTGCGATGATCTTTCCGCTTTGGAGGCTAAAGTGCAGGCCGACTATGCCACCGCAGGCGATATTATCGCGGCCGCGTTGCCGGAGCCAGCACAGGAGGGGGCATGACTGACGTTAATCCCGACGATCCTAAAGGATTGATCCGCGAATCCTACCGGATGGAGGGGATCGGCCCCACTGAGTGTCGCAGTGTCTTTCTTGATTGGGCGTTAAGCCTACCGGAAGGGCGCGACAGCGGGGCGGCCATTGCGCGCTTGCTGGACCAATACGGCGGGGCAGCCGCGGACCACCCGATGACGCAGGTGTTGTCTGAGGGGCAGACAACCCTTACCACGCCGCGGCGCCGGGGCGGCTGGCGGGGTAGGGCGCGCAATTGATCGCTGGTTGGGTGATGTAAAACCTCTTTCCCAAACGGCACGAACCCAGTACGAGGGCGCTATGACAACGCCCCAAACCCCCTCCGCCCCGCAGCCCGCCACGCTTCCCGTGGTGCGCCTTTTGCCCAAGGCCAACGCCCGTGCCATCCGCCATGGCTTTCCTTGGGTCTATGCCAATGAATTGGTGACTGACCGCCGCACGCGGGGCCTTGCCCCCGGCACGCTGGCGCGGCTTGAGGACGAAAACCGCACGCCCATGGGGCTGGTCGCGGTCAATCCGAACTCCAAGATCATCGCCCGGATGCTGGACCAAGAGCCGGAAGCCGAGATCAACCAAGCGTGGTTCGAGACCCGCATCACCCGCGCCCTTGCCCTCCGCGGCCAGCTTTACGATCAGCCTTACTACCGCCTGATCCATGCCGAGGCAGATGGTCTGCCCGGCGTCATCATCGACCGCTTTGGCGACACCTGCGTGATCCAGCCCAACGCCGCTTGGGCCGACGCGCTGCTTGAGCCGCTCGTGGCCGCCCTGCAATCAGTGACCGGTGTGACCAATGTGCTGAAGAACGCCTCTGGCCGCACGCGCAAGCTCGAAGGGTTGGACGATGCCTCGGTCACGGTCGCCGGGACCACGCCCGAAGGCCCGCTGCCCGTACCGATGAACGGGGCCACCTATATGGCCGACCTCACCGGCGGCCAGAAAACCGGCCTGTTCTATGACCAACGCCCGAACCATGCCTTTGCCGCCAATCTGGCGCGCAATGGGGCACGGGTGCTGGATGTCTTTGCCCATGTCGGCGGCTTCTCTCTCGCGGCACTTGCCAATGGTGCATCTTCTGCACTGGCCGTCGACGGCTCCGCCCCCGCGCTGGAGCTGGCCGAAGCCGGGGCCGCCGCAATGAACATGCAAGACCGTTTCGCGACCCGCCAAGGCGATGCATTCGACGTGCTGACCGCCCTGCGCGATGAGGGCGAGACCTTTGACGTGGTGATCTGCGACCCGCCTGCTTTTGCCCCCTCGCGCCAAGCGGTCGAGGCAGGCTTGCGCGCCTATGAGCGCGTGGCGCGCCTCTCGGCGCAACTGGTGGCAGAGAATGGTATTTTGGGGCTTTGTTCCTGTTCCCATGCCGCTGACCTTGCCCAATTCCGCACCGCCTCCGTGCGCGGCATTGGCCGGGCCGGGCGTCGCGCCATGCTGCTGCACACCGGTTTCGCCGGGGCCGACCACCCGCAACTGCCGCAGTTGGCGGAAAGCGGATATCTCAAGTCGCTGTTCTTCCGCCTATAATGCAAAACCGTCCGCGTGTGCTGATCGACACCTGCGTGCTTTACCCCACGGTGATGCGCGAAATGGTGTTGGGCGTGGCCCGGACGGGCGCGTTCGAGCCGATCTGGTCGGCGCGGATCCTGGAAGAATGGGCCCGCGCGGCGATCAAGCTTGGCCCCGCGGGCGAAGCACAAGCGCGGGCCGAGATTGCACTGTTGCGCGGCAACTGGCCGGGGGGCGAACGCGCGGCCGCCCCCGGCCTGCAGGCGCGGCTGTGGTTGCCGGATGCGGATGATATCCATGTGCTGGCCGTTGCGGTGGCCAGCAGCGCCGATATGATCCTGACGCTCAATGCCAAGGACTTCCCGCGCCAGATCCTCGCGGAAGAGGGGTTAAGCCGGGCCGATCCTGACAGCTATCTGCATGGGATTTGGCAGGCGACACCGGAACGGGTCGCCCCCGTGGCCGACGCCGTGCTGAAAGAAGCGCGGCGGCTGTCCGGCGAAAACTGGGAACTGCGGGCGCTGCTGAAAAAAGCCCGTCTGCCCCGGCTGGCCAAGGCGCTCGGCTAGCCGTCCCACCGCAACTGCATCTGGCGCAGCTTGTCTATCCGTTCTTCGGTCTTGGGATGGCTCAGCAGCCACGCGGGCGGCCGATTGCCTCCCGATTGGCTCAACGCGTCCAGCTTTTCAAACAGTGAAATCTGCGGGCCGATGCCGATGCCCGCTTTGGTCAGCAGGGCGGCGGCATAGGCGTCGGCCTCATATTCATCGTTGCGCGACAGCCGCGCCGCAAGCAGGCTGGTCAGCCCGCTGGCGATCCAGACGCCGATGCCGGGAATAAGCCGCCCCAGTACCATTGCCAGCGCCGTGCGCAGGGCGTTCTGGCCCGAGAAATCAATCATCCGACGGCGGGAATGCCCAAGTGCCACATGGCCTAATTCATGAGCAATGACGCTTGCCAATTCCTCAGCCGTTACAGCACCTTGGCGGAACTTGTTATAGAAGCCGCGGGTGATGAATATACGCCCATCGGGGGCCGCCAGCCCGTTGACGGGTTCGATCTCATAGAGATGCACCTTGATGCGCGGCAGGTCCAGCGCGCGGGCCATGCGGTTGCTGACCTCGTTCAACTTTGGATCGACCAACGGCGTCGATTTCGCATCCAACTCCCGCGCTGTGCGCCAAGCCGAGAAACGATACATCGCCAGCGCATAGAGGATGGCGAGAAGGATGGGGATAACGCGGATCATGCGCTCAATATGGGGAGCAGGGGGACCGGGGGCAAGCGGCCATGGCCTGCGCCCCGGTGGTATTTGCGGCGATTAAACGAGTTTGGCGTCCATCGTGATCTCAGCCGTCAGCAGCTTGGAGATCGGGCAGTTTTCCTTGGCCGTCTTGGCGGCCTTGTCAAAGTCCTCTTGGCTCGCGCCCGGAATTTTTGCCTCGACCGTCAGGTGCACTTTAGGCACGTGGAAACCACCGTCTTTCTCTTCCAGATGCACTTCTGCCTTGGTCTCGATGCTGTCGGGCGTCAGGTCGCTCTGCCCAAGGATCATCGACAACGCCATGGAGAAACAAGACGCATGGGCCGCGCCGATGAGTTCTTCGGGGTTGGTGCCTTCTTTGCCTTCGAAACGGGTGTTGAAGCCATAGGGCTGGTCAGACAGCACGCCGCTTTGGGTTGAGACATGGCCCTTGCCCTCTTTGAGCGAGCCTTCCCATTTTGCGCTGCCGGTTTTTACGATCGAAGCCATTGGAATATCCTTTCACTGAGCTTGCGTTCGTCCCCTCAACTGGCGCGAAATCGAAAGGTTTCAAGGCCGGGCGTTCAAGATCGCGTCATGGTCTTGATGCCTCGGCTCAAGCCTTCAAGGGTCATCGGCACCATGGCCTCGGGGCCGAAAATCTCTTGGATCATCGCGATCGACTGGGTGTAGCCCCACTGTCGTTCCGGCACCGGGTTGATCCACAGATGGTTTGGCCATTGATCCCGCGCACGCGCGAGCCATGTGGCACCGGCCTCCGCGTTCCAATGCTCATTCGCGCCGCCGGGATAGGCGATTTCATAGGGCGACATGGAGGCGTCACCGACAAAGATGCATTTGTAATCAGAGCCATAGCTGCGCAGCACCTCATGGGTGGGGATCTGCGCTTCCCAGCGGCGGCGGTTGTCGCGCCAGACGCCTTCGTAGAGGCAGTTGTGGAAATAGAAATGTTCAAGATGTTTGAACTCGCCACGCGCGGCGCTGAACAACTCTTCAACGACCTTCACATGCGGGTCCATTGAACCGCCGATATCGAGAAACAGCAGCACCTTGACCGCATTGCGCCGTTCTGGCCGGGTTTTCACGTCCAGATAGCCATGCTCCGCCGTGGCGCGGATGGTGCCATTGAGGTCGAACTCCTCCGCCGCCCCGTCACGCGCCCAACGGCGCAGGCGCTTCAGCGCGAGCTTGATGTTGCGTGTGCCGATTTCGACGTTGTCATCCAGATTGCGGAACTCGCGCTTGTCCCAGACCTTGACCGCGCGCTGGTGGCGGCTTTCCTTCTGGCCGATGCGCACGCCTTCGGGGTTGTAGCCATAAGCGCCGAAAGGTGAAGTGCCCGCCGTGCCGACCCATTTCGAGCCACCCTGATGCCGACCTTTTTGCTCTTCGAGCCGCTTTTTGAGCGTCTCCATCAGCTTGTCGAAACCGCCCATGGCTTCGATCTCGGCCTTTTCCTCGGGCGTAAGATGCTTTTCAGCCATCTTGCGCAGCCAGTCTTCGGGCAGGTCCACGGCGTCGAGCACATCATCTAGGCTGATGTTCTCCAACCCTTTGAAGGCGGCTGCAAAGGCGCGGTCGAACTTGTCGATGTTGCGCTCGTCTTTGACCATCGACACACGGGCGAGATAGTAAAACGCCTCTACGTCATAGGTGGCCAGCCCCGCCTTCATCCCCTCCAGAAAGGCCAGAAACTCGCGCAGCGAGACTGGAACACCGTGGCGGCGGAGTTGATCGAAGAACGGCAGAAACATCAGAGGCTCAGCGCGCGGTCCAGAAGGACCGTGGCAATCATGCCGACGATCAGGAAGGCAAAGCCGTAGCCTGCGGCATATTGCGCGATGTCCTTGCGGTTGCCGCCACGTTTGCGTGCGGTCAGCCCGCCGATTATCGCGCCAATCAGTGCCAATCCGAGTGCTATCATAACCTATTGCCCGTCTATTTAGCGGGCCTATCCATTGTGCGGGTTCAGGCTTGCGATTTCGCGCAGCTTGGCCCGCACGGCCCAGTCAGGGCCAAAGCCGTATCGCGCCCAGCCGATGCTGTCCAGCCTGACGCGGCGTGCCTCTATGCCGCGGCCTTCGATCTCCAGCGCTTCGGCCTTGAGCAGCATGAGCGTGGCCAGCAGTGCGGCGTTCTCGCTTGCCTCGGCAATGGGTAGATGCGGCTCGATCTGGGCAAGTGCGCCTGCGCCGTCGCCGATGGTCACCGCATAGCCCGCGCGCTGCGTGGCGACATAGGCGCGGTGCAGCGTGGTGCCGGGGGTGCGGGCATAGAGGGCGTCTGCCATCTGGTAATGCGTCTGCGCGGCGACAGGATCGGTCATCTGCGTGACGCGGCCCATTGCGTAGTGAGAGAATGCGTGGCGGTTGTCCTGCCAGCCTTGGGTCTGGGCGATGCGCAGCGCGTCGTGGGCGGCACTCAGGCGGGCGTTGCGGCTCACGTCGCGGCCAAGGGCCGTCTGGATCGCGCGGCTCCAGACCTGCGGTATGGCGCGGGCAGGGCGGGGAGTGACAGTGCCGCCGCCGGGGTTTAACCGCGCCAAGATATTCGGAAGCCGTGCGGCTACTTCTTCGCGGCGCATCCCAGAGCGCAGCGCAGGGTCATAATAGATGCGCAGCACCAGCATGTCGAAACCGGTCAGCACCGTATGCACATTGTCGTCATTAAATACCGAATCCGGCAGGCGGTAGAGATCGTTCAGCGGTCCAAGCGCTTGGGCCAGTTCCTCATGCAAACAATCGCGGCTTTCCTGTGGGCTCACGTCATTGGGCAGGAAAATCGCCAGCTTGCGCCGTTCGGTCAGGCGGGTCCAATCGGTGACGGGTGAGCGCCGTGTGCGGCGATATTCCTCAAGCGTGCTAACATTCGGCACCACGAAACAGGCCGCCTGCGGCAAAAGCCGCCGGATCTGGCTGCGGGTCACCGCTTGGATGGTGATGCTTGCCTCTCCGCCCGTGACCTCACTCAGCTCAATCCCGGCTTCGCGGCGCAGACGGGCCAGTAGCCGGGCAAGGTCCGGCCCCATCGTGGCGGGCGGTTGTCCCAGGACGCGCAGGGTGATCGGCCCCTCAAAACGGGTCAGAACGGGCAGGGCGCGGCCACTTTCCATGCGGAAGGACAGATCAAGGAAATCTTCGGCCAAGGCGGCGTTCGACACATGTGGCGCAGCCGGGCGGGCTTGGGCGAACTGCTTCATCGGGGGCAGGGTGCTGTCGGCGATCACCGCGCGGGTGGCGACCTCGGAGTGGGAGGCGGGCACGCAGGCGTTCAACAGCATCATCAGCGGCAGAAGCAACCGTGCCTTCACCCCGCGCTTCATGCGCTTGGGCTTTCAAGATGCCAATTCCGGCGTGATCTATGAAAGCATGCGCACGGCGCTGCCGCTGTCTGTCCTTGCATTTGCCTGCCCCATTGGTCGCTTAAACCCGGGTCTTGATGCCCGTGATTGACCTCAGCCTAGGCAGGCAAAAAATCAAAAGCGAGGAAAATACCCGCTTTTGACCTAAAGTCGTCGAGGTGTTGCCGCCCTACCGCTGGCGCCGCGCCATGAAGGCCAGCCGCTCAAAAAGATGCACGTCCTGCTCGTTCTTCAGCAGCGCCCCATGCAGTTTGGGCAGGGCGTTGGGGCCATCCTTGGCCAGATCCTCGGCCTCCATATCCTCGGCCAGCAGCAGCTTTAGCCAATCCAGCACCTCGGATGTCGAAGGCTTCTTCTTCAGCCCCTGCTGCTCACGGATTTCGTAGAATTGCGTCAGCGCCGTGGTTAGCAACTGCTGCTTGATGCCCGGATGGTGCACTTCGACGATCTGCTTCAGGGTCTCCATTTCAGGGAAACGGATGTAGTGAAAGAAACAGCGGCGCAGGAAGGCGTCGGGGAGTTCTTTTTCGTTGTTGGAGGTGATGATGACGATGGGCCGTTGGCGCGCGCGGATTGTCTCGCCCGTCTCATAGACGAAGAACTCCATCTTATCGAGTTCCTGCAACAGGTCGTTGGGGAATTCGATATCGGCCTTGTCGATCTCGTCGATCAGCAGCACGACCTTCTCATCGGCGTCGAAGGCCTGCCAGAGCTTGCCCTTGCGGATGTAGTTTTTGACGTCATGCACCCGCTCATCGCCCAATTGGCTGTCGCGCAGGCGGTTGACGGCGTCGTATTCATAAAGCCCCTGCTGCGCGCGGGTGGTCGATTTGATGTTCCACTCGATCATGCGCAGGCCCAAGGCGTCGCTGACCTGCCGTGCCAATTCGGTTTTGCCGGTGCCCGGCTCGCCTTTCACCAGAAGCGGACGCTCCAAGGTAACCGCCGCATTGACGGCGATTTTCAGGTCATCGGTGGCGACGTAGTCTTTGGTGCCTTGAAATTTCATCTTGTTTTCAACCTCGTGTGACGGGCGCTTGATCCTTGGCCTTTAACCAAAAATCAAAGGGATTGTGTAGTGACAATTGTTACCCGCTCAGATAGACGCTGCGGCAGGGAAGATGTCGGGAGACAGGCCTTTTTAATGTCTGAATTGAAAACCGCCGGGGAAAAACAGATGAAGCAGGAAGTTTTCCTGCCGGACGATTACAGTCCGGCTGAGGACGAGCCATTCATGAATGACCGTCAGCTTGAGTACTTTCGTCGCAAGCTGATCAATTGGAAATCGGAACTGTTGGCAGGTAGCCGTGACACCATCGAAGCATTGCAAGACGGCACGCGGAACATTCCGGATGTGACCGATCGTGCGTCGGAAGAGACCGATCGCGCGCTGGAACTGCGCACCCGTGACCGGGCGCGTAAACTGGTTGGCAAGATCGATGCGGCGCTGCGCCGGATTGATGAAGGTGAATTCGGGTACTGCATGAAAACCGGTGATCCGATCTCGCTTAAACGGTTGGATGCACGGCCTATCGCAACCATGACGCTTGAGGCGCAAGAGCGTCACGAGCGGCGCGAGAAGGTCCACCGTGACGACTGAAGCCATTTAGAACACCACAAACGCCGAGGCTCACGCTTCGGCGTTTGTGATTTAGGTATAATTTAAGCGCGGTCTGAGGCTGGCATGAAACCTTCCAATGCGATTGTCGTCGGTGGCGGGATCGGCGGGCTGGCGCTGGCCACCGCGTTGGCACGCAAGGGCGTGGCCGTAACCCTGCTGGAGCAGGCCGAGAGATTTTCCGAAATCGGTGCCGGGCTACAGATCAGCCCCAATGGCCTTGCCGTATTGCGCGCGCTTGGGTTGGAGCGTGGTTTAAAAGCCCGCGGCGCGGTACGGGGGCAGGCGGTGCGTCTGTGCGATTATGCTAAGGGCGCGCAGGTCGCGCGGCTTGATTTGATGCGCTTGGGTGATGATCAGCGCTATTACTTCCTCCACCGTGCCGATCTGATTGATCTGCTGCGCGAGGCTGCGCAGCGCGAAAATGTAAGTTTCGAGACTGGTGCACAGGTCGCCTCTATCCATCCCGGCGCATTGCCTCAGGTCCAGATGGCGCGTGGCGGGCGGCGGCGGGCCGAGCTTGTGGTGGCCGCTGATGGCATCCATTCTGTCGGGCGGGTGCAGTTGAACGGAGCGGATCAGGCTAGGTTTTCAGGCCAAGTCGCCTGGCGTGCGCTGATCCCCAATGACATCAATCATGGGCCGGAGGCACGGGTCACCATGGGGCCGGGGCGGCATTTGGTCAGCTATCCGCTGCGCGAGGGGCGATTGGTCAACCTCGTCGCCGTGGAAGAACGCGCCGATTGGGCCGCCGAAGGCTGGCATCACAACGATGATCCCGACAACCTGCGCCGGGCCTTCGCCAGTTTTGACGGCGAAGCCGCGCAGATGATGCAAGCCGTGCGCGAGGCTACACTTTGGGGGCTGCATTATCACCCGGTCGCAAGTGAGTGGCACGCAGAGGGGGTGGCGCTGATGGGCGATGCGGCGCACCCGACGCTGCCGTTTTTGGCGCAGGGCGCGAATATGGCGTTGGAGGATGCATGGGTTTTGGCCGATCATCTTAGCCGCCTGCCACGCGATGCGGCCCTTGCCGCCTATCAAGCCGCCCGCATCGACCGCGCCCGGCGCATCGTCAAAACGTCAGAGGGCAACGCCGCACGCTATCACCTACGACCGGGGCCGATCCGTTTCGCGGCTCATAGCGGGTTGCGCATCGCCTCCAAACTCGCCCCCGGCGTGATGCTGGGCGCGTTTGATTGGCTCTACGCCCATGATGTCACCAAAGGGTAGAGGCCACCGACCTTAGCCGGTGGCCCAAGGGGTTAGCCTGCCCGTTGTAGCATTCCGAAAAGATCACGCGGATCATCGGGATCGGCCAGCAGATCAAGCGGCTGGAACAGCCCCGTCTCGGCAATCTGGTCGCGGACATAGCGCAGGGCTGAGAAATCCTCGATGGCGAAGCCTACAGAGTCGAAGAGCGTGATCTGCTCCGCAGTCCGGCGACCTTCGGCCTGACCGGTCAGAACTTGCCAGATCTCGGTGACCTCGTGATCAGCCTCCAACTGCTGAATCTCGCCTTCAATCCGCGTCTGCTCAGGGAATTCCACAAAGATGTCAGAGCGGTGCAGGATCGCTGGAGCCAGTTCCGTCTTGCCCGGGCAGTCGCCGCCGATCGCGTTGATATGCACGCCAGAGCCTACCATATTGTCGGTCAAGATCGTGGCATATTGCTTGTCCGCCGTGCAGGTGGTGATGATCTGCGCGCCAAGGATCGCGTCCTCAGCGGTGTGGCATTCCACCACTTTGATACCGGAGCCCGCCAGATTGCGCGCACATTTCGCGGTCGCCGCGCGGTCGATGTCGTAAAGCCGTACCTCGTCCACGCCGCAGATCGCCTTCATCGCAAGGCTCTGAAATTCGGACTGTGCGCCATTGCCGATCATTGCCATCACATGTGCGCCCTTGGGGGCCAGCAAACGCGCCACCACAGCCGAAGTCGCCGCCGTGCGCAATGCCGTGAGGATCGTCATCTCGGTCAGCAGGACCGGATAGCCATTGTCGACATTCGCCAACAGGCCAAAGGCGGTCACGGTCTGGAACCCGTCTTTGGTGTTGTCAGGGTGGCCGTTGACGTATTTGAAGCCGTAAACATCGCCGTCCGAGGTGGGCATCAATTCGATCACGCCTTTCTCAGAATGGCTCGCCACGCGGGGGGTCTTGTCGAACAGCTCCCAGCGTTTGAAGTCGGCCTCGATATACTCGGCCAGCCCACGCAGCATGTCTTCGACGCCGATATGGTGGATCAGCTTCATCATCTTGTCGACGGAAACGAAGGGCACCAGCGCTTTGTCGGAGGGTTTGAGGTTGGTCATGTTCAAGTCTTTCTAATTGCGGCGGGCAAGGTGCAGGCCGGCGATCATACACCGGACAGACCCGCCTGCGGTCTCGATTGTAGGAATGGTCAAGGGCAGAATGCGGGCGTGGGCCTCGATCCTTGCCACCTGATCGGGGTCAAGAGCGGCCAGCGCGCGGTCAGAAATGGCCATGATCAGCCCGTCGTCACCGTCCAGCTCAATGGCATTTCCGGCGAACTCGTCGATTTGATGCGCCGTCAGCGCTATCACATCCCGTCCGGTTTCAGCGAGCCTGTCTCGGACCATGTCACGGCGCTTGGAATCGCTGATCAAATCAAGCCCGACCAGCGCTACCTTGGTGCCCACGGCCATCAGAACATTTGTATGATAGACCGGGCGGCCTTGGGCATCATGGGCATCAAAGGCAATCGGCTCAAAGTTGAAGTTGGTGCAGAACCGCTCCAACAGAATTGGATCGGCGCGGTGCGAGCGCGCCACATAGGCCACGCGCCCGATGTGATCGAGCACCATCGCTCCGGTGCCTTCGAGCGCCAGATCGTCATGCTCAAGGCCAGAATAGTCGATCACGTCCTGCACCCTGTAACGGGTCTTGAGCAGGTCGATCACATCCCACCGGCGCTCGCGGCGGCGGTTCGCGGCATACATCGGATAGACCGCCACATGCCCGCCGGCATGGGTTGAGAACCAGTTGTTCGGAAACACACTGTCGGGCGTCTCGGTGCCGGTGTCGTCGAAATCATGCACGGTGATGCCGACGCCGCGCAGCGCGGTGACGACGTGGTCAAACTCGGCCCTTGCAGCCTCGGCAACATCCCCAACGCTGGCGCGTTGAAAGGCATTGTCGGCCTGTGTCTCAGGGTTGGACCGGAAATGATGTGGGCGGATCATCACAACCGCCCTCGGTGCCTGTGCCTGCATGATCAATAAGCGCGTGTTGGGCGGTCGAACACGCGGCGGCCAAAGGCCGAGGCGGTGAGGTCCACCATCAGTTGCGCGGTGCGGCCCCGTTCATCAAGGAAGGGGTTCAATTCGACCAGATCGAGCGAGGTCATCAGACCGCTGTCCGACAGCATCTCCATCACCAGATGGCCCTCGCGCACGGTGGCACCGCCTGGCACAGTCGTGCCCACGGCCGGGGCGACAGAGGGGTCGAGGAAATCGACATCCAGCGAGACATGCAGCATCCCGCCCGCCGCTTCGACTTTATCAAGGAAGCGCTGCAACGGCTTGGCGATGCCGCTCTCGTCGATCTCGCGCATGTCGACGTAGGTGACGGTGGTTTCCTGCAGCGCCGCGCGCTCGAGGGCATCGACAGAGCGCAGGCCGATCATGGCAATATTGTCGTGGGGCAGGGGTGTTTCGATCTTGGGAAAGCCGTCAAACCCTTCGCGCCCGGTGACATAGCCCAAGGGCGTGCCGTGCAGGTTGCCGCTGTCGCTGGTCTGCGGCGTGTGGAAATCCGTATGCGCATCAAGCCAAAGCACGAAAAGCGGGCGGCCTGCTTTTTCAGCGTGGCGCATGGCGCCCAGCACGGTGCCGAGGGCCAGCGCATGGTCGCCGCCCATGAAGATCGGCAGCCCATCGTCCATCGCCGCATCAGCAGCGGCTGCGAGGCTTTCTGTCCATGCAATCGTCTCTTCCAGTGCGTGCAGCTTCTCATGCTCTTGTGCATGGAAAGGCGCGGGCGCGACGTTGCCGCGATCGGTAACGCTATGACCAAGATCGCGCAGGGCGCGTTCCAGCCCGGCTGTGCGGTAGGCGTCTGGCCCCATCAAGCAGCCGCGACGGCGCTTGCCGCTGTCCAGCGGAACACCCAGCAAGATGCAGTTTTGTTGGTTCGACATGGGGGACTCCTGAGCTGTTTAAACCCAGATAATCCGCGCATCTGTCTAACGGCAAGCCGTCAAACTGACCGTTTCGGGGGTGTTTTTGACAAACTGAAAGGGTATCTTTCCAGTTTGTCGATTTTTTGTCGGTTAGGCTGTTTTGCGCGCCGCGGCGACCCAAAGACCAACCAAGATAAAGGAGAAGATCGCATTCCACCCGGCCATCGACAGGCCCAGGAGCTGCCAGACGATCTCATCACACATGACAAGGCCGCTGGGGCCGTCGGTGGACAAAAGCGAGCCCCCGTCGAGGCTGCCCAAATCCATGCCGCCTCCGGTGCAGGAGCTCGGCCCCGGCCACCAGCCCCATTCAACGCCCGCATGATAGGCTCCGATCAGCCCAGTGACTGCTGCCGCCGCAGCGCCAAACCATGCAAGAACACGCGGTCCGCCCAACAGCAAGATCGCCCCGATCAGCACCGCCGCCGCATGGGGCCAACGCTGCCAAAGGCACATCTGACAGGGCGCATAGCCGCCCAAGTGCTGAAATCCAAAAGCGCCAAGCAACAGCGCGGCAGAGCCGAGCGTTGCCAGTGAAGTCAGTGCTTTGCCCGTCATAGAACCTTTACCACCATAAAGCCGCCAATCAGCAGGGCGACGGCCAATGTGAACATCAAACCCAAGCGCCGTTCAATGAAATCTCGGATCGGTGCGCCAAAGCGCCACAGCAGCCCGGCCACCACAAAGAATCGCAGCCCGCGGGCAAGGATCGAGGTCATGATAAAGGTGCCCAACGGCATTCCGGTCCAGCCCGACATGATCGTGATGACCTTGTAAGGAAAGGGCGTGACCCCCGCGACCAGCACCGCCCAGAAGCCCATATCGTTGAAACGGGTTGAAAATTCCGCCATGGCCTCTGCCTTGCCCAAGCTTGCGAGGATCGGCTGGCCTAGGCTTTCAAAGGCGAGCGCGCCGATGGCATAGCCCAAAAGCCCGCCCAAGACCGACGCGACCAGCGCCACCCCAGCGATCAACCAAGCCCGGCGCGGCCGTGCGATAATCATCGGAATCATCAAAATGTCAGGGGGGATGGGAAAGAATGAACTTTCAACAAATGCCACCACGGCAAGGGCCCATAGGGCGTGGCGATGTTGGGCCAGGCCCAAAGTCCAGTCATAGAGGCGGCGGATCATTCGGGGGCTCCGGCTGTTTTATATGCATCACCATGTCGCGTGACCAAGGTCAAGCAAACAGGGCTTAGATTTTGTGAAAATCCTCTTGCTCACACCGTCTTTGCAGGCTACATCGCCCCACGTGCCCAAGTGGCGGAATGGTAGACGCAGGGGATTCAAAATCCCCCGCCGCGAGGCGTGCCGGTTCGAGTCCGGCCTTGGGTACCACCTTGATCCTAGCAAGGTTTTCCGCGAAAGACTGGTTTGTATTCGCGGTGTTGCGTTTCAATTCGCCCCCCATGGTTGCCCCCCTTTCTTGTTTTGTGCGCTCTTTGTTCTTGTCCGAGCGATCTAGCTTTAAGGGGTCAGGCACTCACAAAAACTACCTTTGCAGAGACCAGGTATTACTCCTTTCGATATTGGCGTGCTCGTTTGTTGCGCTCAATTGAGGGTCATACCCACTTGGTTTACATGCCGTTTTTGGGGAACCGAGCATTGCAATTGACATACATGCCGCGTGAGACATCGCGAGCCTAAAAGTGCATGGATATTGACCGTGAGGTACTTCACTGAATACGGTAGATATTCAAAACGATCTAGTTGCTAGCGAGTTTCATGCCGAGGTTTTTTCATGAAAAACTATACCTTCATTGCTTTAATGTTTGTTTCAATTTTATGCTTCGGCCCCGTTCATGCGCAGTCGAAAGAATTATCCGGGTTCAGCCCTAGCCCCAAACCCATCGTTTTTGTGCCTGGTGTCATGGGATCGAGACTATTTCGGGGGAAAGAAGAGATTTGGGGTTTGTTTCCTTTTGAGGCCAAATCAGTGATCTATGACCCTGAGGAGGAAATCCGAACGGAAGTTTTAGATTCGATTTCTTTTCTAGGAGCCACGATGCGCGATTGGGCATATGGCCCTTTCATGATCGAACAAAAGGAATCGTTCACGACGGACCTTTACACATTCAGTTATGACTGGAGGGCGTCAAACAGGGTTTCTGCTGAGAGCCTGAATAAATATCTATGTTCCGAAACGAACCTGCACAGCGAACCTGTCGTTCTAGTAGCGCACAGTATGGGAGGCTTAGTATTTAAACATTGGGTTTTAGACTTTTATGGAAAACCCTGTCCGAATTCTGGGGCAGTCATCAATTTTGATCGAGTGATTTTCGTTGGTACGCCGCATCTCGGTGCACCATCCGCCTTCCTATCTATGATCTATTCGGTTGATTTGTTTGGTCAGAATGCAATTAGCCGGCAACTACTTGATAACTTTAATGCCTTCGGAAGCAGTTTTGATAGCATCTACGAGTTGCTACCATTTGCGACAGTTCATGACGGTAGCAATCGTTCTCGAGGAAAGACCTGCTTTGACGATCCTTTGTCGGAGCATGGCCTCCCAACCGGCATCAAAGGTCCAAGAGTGTTCTGGCGCGAGAAAGACGGAGCGCTTTATGCTTTCGATCCCTTCAATGCGCGTTTCCTCTCAAAACTCGGCATGATGGACAAAATTCGTAGGTTGCAAATTGCTTCTCCGCACCTCGTTCCCAATTTAGAGCGCTATCTCGAAGAAAAGCTGGATTCAGCGCTTGAGAACACTTGTCGCCTCGCGTCGTTCGAGCTTCCAATCGATTTGAAAGACAAAGTGCTTTATTTCGTTGGGAGTATTAAAAGCCGAGGGGTTAGCATAGACTCTACAGTTACATCAGTCACTCTTTCGGCTCAGCGAAGAGGAGATGCCGCATATTTTTCAACATATGAACTCGAAGAACAGGATTCGACGATTTTCATCGAAACAACAATGTCATCTGGCGATCAAACGGTTCCGGTCGGAATTGCGTCCAATGGCGTAATCCAAGGAGCCGGTGTCCGTTCGAGTGACGCCTCACACTTAGGCTTGCTAAGTCATGGTACGCTCGGAGAACTTATTAGAAGGGCGATCACTAGTAGGAAAGCGGACAGTAGCGGGACGATGTCAGGAAAGGACTTCGCATTCATGTTTGAAGATCCAGAACTTGCCATCTCTGTGGCCGGTGGTTGGGCCAATAGTTCAGCCGATTACGCCTACTTAGAGCAGTCTAGTGAGATTCAGAAAGAAGCGGTCATCGGTGACAAAGGACTCATTTTAGAGGGTATCAGGGGTGGCTTTAGGGTTAGCGAGCGTGCTGCAACTGGTGATGTCGGGGGCGTGTTGTCGGCAGGCCTTGTTGAGGAGTTGCTGAATGGAGGTTTGAGTTCTCCAGAGGAGGCGCTTAAATTTGTCTATGAAAACCCAACAGCCGAAAATTGGCACTTGGTCGCTTCACTAGAGGAGTTTGATAATAGCGTGAGAGCTTCGGCAGCAGTGGAAGCGGGTGCCCTTTATCTTGCAGATAACAGGTCCGACGAGGCAAAACTTGTTTATGATTACTTTTTAGGAGATTCTTCACAAACAGGCCTAATTGAAAATGTAACAGACGATGAAAACTTGTTGAAAGCGGCAATGACTGGTTCGACAATTGCATCATCATACGCCGGCCCTGATCAATTTTTGATGGCGGGAGGCTCTACGATCAAGGTTCTCGATGCAGCATCACCTCAATTTTATGGTAGCGAGGAGTCAGAAATTATCGATGCCATCTCAGCTGCAATTCGCAATAATTCTGGCAAGGAAGTGCCCGAGTTCAAGGGTTTTCTGCTGGACTTCCCAAGTTTAGATTAGATGGCCAGAGAGGGTCACCTACCTTTCTACTTGGTTAGAGCATTTCCGATGCTACTTCCTGCGTTCCTGAGCGGCCCTTGATAGCCTCAGTCGGTTCGCTCGCTTTCGATAGTACGCAACCATTTCAGCGCTTTGGTTTGTGACAGCTTGGATCTCTGCATCCGAGCACCCGGCCTCTGCCAGCTCCACAATAGCCAATTTTCGAAGGCCATGTAGCGTAAATGGCCTTGCTCCATCCCCCAAGGTTCCGCGCCAGCCACGAAATGCCTTTTCCACTGCGTCATAGCCGACGGGTTGTCGCAGGTTCTTAGCGATCAGGTGGTCACCCCGCGGCGGCAGCACCGCAATGAAGTCGCGTAGCCGGGTAGGGCAGTACGTCTCAAAGAGCTCATCACCTTTTTCGTCAAGCACGGTCATCGTATCGCCATGAAACTGGTCCCGTTTCATGCTGATCGCGGCGTTGGGTCGCTGCCCGGTTCCAAGGATCAGATGTGCTGCGATCTGCACGTTCATCGGCGCGGTATGAAGCTTCTCCACAAGCCAAGCAGGCCACGGCTCATATTCGCGAGCCGGTTTGTATGATGCCAGTTTCTTTGCAGGGTTTGGACCGAGAGGCCAGTCTAGCTCGGTTGTCGCATAGTTCCAAAGTATGCTGATTACCTGAGCGTATTTACTAGCCTTGCGTGGAGTACCTGCCATTTTTGCTAGCGCTGCCTTCAGAGCTGGTCGGGTAGTTCGCGCCATATTCTTGGCGCCGTTCTTTTCCATTACCCGGTCCATATCGCGACGATAGCTAGCCCGCGTCGAGGCTGCTAGGTTTTGCTGGACGGTATGATCTGAACGCCATGCGATGATACATTCGCGCCATGTATGTTTGGGTGCTCGTTGTTGAGCCGCGTTGAGGCCCGATCGGCATTCCCAGTAAAGGCGGTCAAGTCGTTGCGCATCACCTTGCCAATCAAGAGCGATGTTCTTCTCTTTGCGTTTGCCATTCTCAGTCCAGCGAATGCGAAATATTGGCTCCCAGGCATTCTTCTCGGGCCGAAATCTCCATTTCAGCTTTTCCTTTACTATGCGGGGGCGTGGCGGCTTCAAAGGTCGAAATCCTCATTGGGCAGAGCAGCGTCTCCGTTAAGGATCGCGTTGATATCGGCTACACGCCAGCGGCGGTGTCCTCCGACGCTGCATGGAGGGGGTAGGGCCCCGCTATTTACTAAGCGCCGAAACTCGGCCGCAGGCAAATCGAGGAGCTTTGCGGCTGTCGTGTCCCTTACGGCCAGTGGTGGAAGTGGAGCGTTCATCGGTCTGTCTTCCGTCGTGCGGTGAAAAAAAGGCCGGAGAGGCTGTAGGTACCCCCCGGCAAGTTGGGGGCGAAAGGGAGGTTCGAAATCGCCCCGGCAGTTATCAAGTCAGTTGCGTGGGTGGGCGATGCGCCCGCGCCAGGCATCAAATTCGGTGCGCAGTTCTGCAGAGCGCTGCGCGGCCTGGGGGTTGTCCGCCAAGTCGCGGCGCGAGGTCACGCGGCAGATGCTGCGCAGATATTCAGCAGAAAAGCTGGGCAGGCATTGGCCTGTCGTCCCGCCGCATCGGATCGCCGCGAAATTCTGAAACTGCGGTTCATTGCACAGGATGCCTGCCTGTTGGGGGAGGGGGAGGATATCGAAGGGGGTTTGGAGCCGATTATGCATGATGCATGTCCCGCAATCGAACTTGGCGGACTGTCTGGCCGCGTTGTGATTTCAGGATCAGCCAAGCGGTTACACGCAAGCCTTGATTGGTTGCGCAGCGCTCTGGGTCGGTCAGGACGCCGCGTGCTTGAGCCGCGCTGATGTCGGTAACCTTGAGGGGATGGATGTTCATGCTGACAATCTCCAATAGTCGTAGGAGATCTGTTAATCCATTAAATCTGGATAGTAAAGAAAATAGTTCAGTTAATCTGGATTAACAAAATTTGCGATTCGCTGCTATATTACCTTTGGGCGCGAAATTTTACTCTGCCGAGGGCTCTTTGCCGATCTTGAACGGTTTGCGATGAAGTAGGTGGATGCCATAGCTGCCCTCACTATCTCCATCTAGCCAGCCACCGACAACGTTCGCACTGACGTTTGCGGTTTTTCCTTGCAGACCCTCCGTGGACAGGAAGTCTCTATAAATTATTGCCTCCTTTTTGGGGAGGTAACCAATTGTCTCACACTGGAATTGTACGCGGACAGCATTTGCGTCGTGCGCGTTGTCTGGTTCTTCGACAAGCAGAACCCTCAGTCGATCTCGTTTTCCATCGCCGCTCTTCGGGCCAGCAAGGGTCGCAATCTGCTTCTGATACCTCGAAGTTCCGACGACTTTGACACTAACCGTGTCAGAGCCAATCAGGCGGAAATGGCTTGGCCCAGGTTGCTTTAGGTCGGGCGAGGATTTTCTGAAGAGCCAAGAAAATATTGACATTATCAATCCTTGTTCTGCTAATGTTCCATTTTACGGGGGGATTTACGTGAATAGGTATTTGGTGAAGTCGGCTGCTTTTCTTATTCGTTCTGGGGTGAACGTGAACTGGCTTTTCGATCCGGTTCAGTCACTGAGGTCTGCGATTCGAGGATGTCGAAAATAGCATCCCGAACATCTGTCGGTAGCTGGGCGAACTCGCCTGCCAAGATGAAGTTAAAATCAACTCTGTGCGCGCGGTAAAGCCACCTCATCATGTTTAGCTGGGGGTAGTTGCGCGCGTTCTCTGCGTTGTTCCACGCGGTTTGCCCGGCTCCGGCTTCTCTGGCGGCGTCTTTCTGATTAAGACCGGTCAATAGTCGTGCAGCGCGCAGGCGCGCGGCGCACGCTTCTGGGCTGTCATCATGTCGGCGAGCAAGGCGCTCTTTGTCTAGTAAATTCATGAGTTTGGTTTACCCGATATACAGAAAATGTGAATTTCTGTTATCTGGATGCTTTACTATCCAGATAATCTGGATTATGCGTTCTGCATGAATGACGTTTTGCGCATATGTAATACTGTAGGGCGGCGTGAACTCGCTGCGCGTTTGGGAGTAGGTGTCACCGCGGTAAGTAACGCTGTGGTATCTGGTGCGTTCCCGGCGAGATGGTTCCTTGTCATCAAGACAATATGCGACGAAGTTGAACTGGATTGCCCGTATGAGCTTTTCACATTTGTGAAGAGTGAGACGGAAGGAAGAGACGCAGCATGAGTGCCGGCATTGTCTCTCCGCGCAACGAAAAGGGGCGCACAAGTTGCGCGCCCCGCTCCGCCCTTCAAATTGTTGTTCCATCAACTGATCACTCACAGGTCAAAGATGGAGTGAACATGCCGAAAAATCTTTCCAAAAATGTACGTCGCGGCGATTTTCTTGGCGGACGTCACAAAAGCATGTCGCGGAAATGGTTTGCCGCGTTGCTGTGGCGCGCTTTCCCGGCAGCGTCGAACATTGAAGTCGCCCGCCTTGGTGCCCCTGTTCTGGGGGTTTCAGAGCGGCAAATCACAAACTGGCTGAACTGCGAGAATGACGCGGCATTGAGTTATGTCACTGCCGTGATGGTTCTTGCGGGTGTCGAATGCGCTCTCGATGGGGTGCGGGGAGGGAAAGCCGCATGAGGCTACGCACACGAATTGCGGCGATTTGGTTTCAGGCGTGGTCATCCCGCGCTGATCTTATTGCGGCTAAGTGGCAGAGGCGTTCGCGTCGCTGGCACCGCCGTTCGGAAAAATTTTTCCATAAGCTATACGGTGGCAAGTAGTGGCTTTGAATATCGAGAACCGCGACGGCTTTGCTGAACTATGGAACGCTAACACCTCTGCGCTTTTGATGGCCCAGATTTACAGCTGCACCAAAGGTCGCATCTACCATTGGGCGGTGAAGCATGATCTTCGCCCCCGCGACCCAAAGGGCCACGTGATCCAGATCATGGCGACAGATTTCACCGCGCTCTGGACCAGCATGAAACCCACTAAGGATATTGCCAAAGACCTGCGCTGCACGGAACGTGCAGTACTGCGTCTCGCAGATCATTTTCAACTTGGATCGCGTGATATTCGTGCCGCTGCGGCTGCGGTCACGTCTGCGCCGCGCGCAGTGCCGGGCGCGCCGTTCTGGACTTGTGACCGGGACGATCTGGTTCGCGCTACGGGTGGGCGTTATCGCGCATTGGGACAGCTCGCGACCGATCTAGCGATAGACACGGCCAAGGTTATAGCGCGTTGGCATCGTCTACGGGTGCAATCGTGAGTGTCCGGAGCCAGGTGAATGCCGTTCTGACAGCGGCCTGGGATGCGGCGGGGTGTCACCGTTTTGAACTGTCCGCAGGCGGCTTGGCCTGGCATCTAATTCAGGCAGGATTGATCGATGCTGACGCGAACCTGGGTGAAGCTGCAGAGGCAGTAGCAGAATGGCGGTTCGCCCGATGATGCCGTTCGATGATTTCCAGGGGCTGTTCGTGAGGGCGCTAAAACCAGCCATGGCAGGGGCTTTGCGATGACACGTCAAGCAGACACCCGCTTTGCAAACGCAGTGGTAGTGCATCCAGAGCCGGAACGGTTTCAAGATGCGGCCTTCGCGGAACTGCAGATCGCACCCCCCTGGTCGATCGGCATTTGCTTTAACCCCAGCTGCGGCAAGCCGTTCAATCCGGCGCGTAGCTGGCAGATTTACTGCGGCACCTCCTGTCAGGCCGCTGGCACGGCTGAGATGCGCAAGTGGGGTCATAAGATGGCCTTGCCGATGCTGGTGCATCGCCTGGGCAAGTATGACCGCCAGGACGAAGGCGTCATGGAACGAACCCGAGCCGCGCGCCGCTATGTCACCCAGGTGCAGAGCGCCTGGCTGGCCGATCGCAACATTAGGCAGAGGGAGGCCGCATAATGACGGCGACACATTTGCGGGCCGTGGATGGGATCAGCTTACCGGAATATCCCGAGGAGCTTTGCGATCCACGCCTGACGTCTGATTACTTCACTATGTTCTGGCATGACCGCTGGCTGTCCAGCACTCTGCATCTGACCGCACCGATGGCTGTCCAGGGCGCGGCGTTGAACCTGTTTTTTCTGAGCCGCAAGCAAACGCCGGTCGGATCGCTTCCGGTCGATGACAAGGTGATCGCGCGGCTGTTGCGGGTCGACCTCTCAGATTGGCTGGGGTGGATGGCGCAGCCGGTCACGCCTTTGCACAACTGGCGGCGTTACGAATACGGTGAAGGCGAAGTCTACGGGCATCCGGTGGTTATCGAGGTCGCGCGAGATGCACTGCAGCGGCGCGAGGTCCGTAAGGCCAGCGTGGAGAATAAGGCGATCTATCAGCGTCAACAGCGCCTAGTTGATGTGATGCGCGAAATGCGCTGCGACAAGGCGCTGTTGGCGGACAAGGTGTTGGTTGAGCGGCTGGACGCCTGGTTGATGCAGAACCATTCCGGCCAACGTCGAATGCCGCAGTTTGAAGCATCTGTAACCCGCGCGCTAAACCATGCCGTCCATCAGGGTTGGATCGGTGGCAAAGGAAGCCGTCATTGATTTCATTGGCTAAATCGCTGCGTTTGTTCCTAGAACAGTTCCGAACAGTTCCAGAACAGTTTTCCACAGATTGGAACAGTTCTGCGTAAAGGAAAGGAAAGGAAAGGAAATAAAAGAAAAGACACAGAACGGAACAGATGACGGTCAATCGCAGAGCATGGGTGCGCAGGTCGATAGGTAGCAAGGCTTAGAAGAAGGGGAATGGGGCAAATGGACGAACAGGCACAGAAGGACGGGCAGAAGCGGGTGCAGGCCTTGCTGATCGATCAGCTGGAACGGATGGGTCTGACCAGACCGGCAGGGATGACCAAGGCGCAGTTTGCCGCAATGCAGGACGAATTGTGTCAGCGGCTGGCCTATATGAGCGAAGACGGGCTGGGCGCATTGGCAGAAGATATGGCAGGGCGCGGCGGCGGAAAAGAGCGTGATCGTTTCCCTTTAGCGGCAAGGGTGCTGGAACGGTCGAGGCACATCGAGCCACCGCAGGCGGACGCATCGCCGCTGATGCGCAAGGTATTTGCAGCGCGGGTCGGTCAGGAGGCGCTGGCAAAAGGCTTTGGGCCAGAACTGATGCGCTGGCTGCGCGCCAACCGGCAATGGCCGACCGCCTATGTGGTCAAGGGGATTGAGGATGGCGCGCGCGACAACCTGCGCCGCGCCGAGGATTTGCGCACGGGCATCGAGCGGGGCCGCGATATGTCGGCCAGTGATCGCGCCTGGCTCGATGCGCGTCAGGCCGAGGTCGCCCGCTGTGCCAGCGCTCGCGACCTGGGCCTGGGTGACGCAACGCGCGGCAAGGTGTCAGCATGATGGCGGTCAAGGTGCCCCTGCCGTCGCCGCTCGACATTGAGGTCGCCAAGCGGTTGGGACTGCGGCCTGACCAGGTGACGCGGGATCACCGGGACCAGCTGCTGCGCCAGCTGCAGGATCATCTTGCCCAGGTGCCAATTGCTTGTGACCGGGATCAAATCCCCCGCGCGCCGGCGCGCGGTGCGGTGCTGATGTTCCAGCCGCGAGAAACGGTCATTACCGAAGCGGGCAACGTCCGCACCCGCGATGTCGGTCAGTTCGCAGCCCTGATGGTGCAGGATGCTTTCCACAAGGCTGAACTGCAGGCGGCACGGCGAAAGCAGCCTGCGCCCTATACGCCTAGCCAGATTGGCATCGGTCGGGTGTACCGCGATCTGTTCGACCGCTGCGAAACGTCAGGGCTAAAGCTGTCACAACTGGGCCAGTCGAGTGGCGGCGGCGATGGCACCGGAATCAGCGAAGCGGTGCTGGATGACCTGCAGTATCTGCGGCGGCTCGATCGCTGCATCGGGACCGGCACGGCTCTGGCGGTGCGCCGGGTGCGCCCGTCAAAGCGTGGCGGCACTGCATCCCGACCTGCGCGCAACATCACCGATAAACGCCTGGTGCATATGTTCTGCGTCGATGGAGAGACATTGAGCGCCATCCTAGTGGCGCATGGCTGGTCAGATAGGGGCGAAAGCAAAAAAGCGCTGCACTGCGCCCTATGCGCCGCGCTGGACCGTATGCGGTGAGGTTTCCCCGTGTGTTGCGAAAGGGGTTGACCGTTAGGTCGGTGATCCGTAGCACTTATGACATCATCACCAAATGCGCCCACCGGAAACGGTCAGGGCGCATTTTTCGTGGGACTTCCTGAAATCACAGCACGGCGAGGGTCAGCGATGGCATTGCGTAAAGTCTGCACGGCAGCCGGATGTAATGACCTGGCGATCGAGGGTCAGGCAAATTGCGAGGATCACGCGGCGCGCGCAGCAGCTGGCACGGCAGCGCGCCGCGCCCGGGCACAGCAGTCGGATCACGCGCAAGCCCATCGCCAGCTGTACAAGCTGAAAGGCTGGATCGCCGGGCGGTTGCGCTACCTGCGCCTCAATCCGCTTTGCGTTGATTGTGCCGAATTGGGGGCGGTCGAGCCTGCCACAGAAGTGGATCACATCGAGCCGCACAAGGGTGACCGTGCCAGGTTCTTCGACAGATCGAACTGGCAAGCCCTGTGCAAGTCTTGCCACAGCCGGAAGACCGCGCGCGAAGTTTTCCATGCTGGGAAGTGTCAGCAAATGAAATAATTGGGCGCTAGCTCAGATTGAGAGGGACCAATGCCAAGCAAAATCCTACCCCCGGAAAAGTGGGAGATCAGCTTCAGCAATGGCAAACTGATCCTGTCTGCGGCAGTTCAGATCATGGAAGATGGTTCGGAATTTCTATCTCACAAAGCGTTCTCGCTAGTCGACGATGGTTCGGATTATCCTGCCGGTCTCGACGATCTCGAAAGCGCTCGTTTTACCGTCAACGAGATTGACTCGATTTCGGGTTCCGGCGAGCACAGCAAACTTCATGCCCGGAACCTCCTCGGTGAGACCGTTAAGATCGCGGACAACCTGAAACTCTTGATAGATATTGACGGTGTAGCGCGCGCCTTCATCATCACGGCATAGATACTCAGCAATCACGCGGTTCATTGGCAGCACTCCAAAAGGGTTAGCGTCATCGTGAACCGGTCAGGGTGTCAATCCCGACAGCGCTGGATCGACTATCCCCAAAGGGGGGGTGGTCTGAAAACTCAGCTGCCTTGCTAAGGACCGGCGTGGGTACGTTTCTTTTTGTGGCTGCGAAATTGGAAGAAAAAGCCCACGGGGAAAGCCCTGGATCAGAGAGAGGAAGATCAGATGAAAGGACGCAAGCCGAACACTGGCACGGTAGTGCCTTTCAAGGGTGATGCCAAAAAGCACGTGCCAGATGCGCCTGAGTTTCTGAGCGATGACGCACGCCACGTCTGGGATGAATTGGCAGGCCAGCTGGTCGCCAAAGATCGGCTGGAACCACATCACATCCATATGTTCGCGGGCTATTGCGAAAGCGTGTCGAACTTCATCCACGCAACCCACTGTCTGGCGATGGAGGGGCTGTACTATGAGACACAGACCCGCAACGGAAAACAGCAAAAGAAGACCGCGCCCTGGGGTCTGCAGCAAGAGGCGCTTGGCCAGATGCAACGTCTGGGCGCGCTGTTTGGCATGTCGCCGGTCGACGAAAAACGGCTGGGCGCTGCAGGTCAGGGCGATCTGTTCGAAGATGTTCTGGGCATGTTGAATGGAAAGGGCTGACGATCCGGTTACCGGATACGCCGAAGACGTGATCGCGGGCAAGACCATTGCGGGAGACCTAGTGCGGCGCGCCTGCGAACGTCATTTGATGGATCTAGAAACCGGTGCCGATCGCGGGCTGTTCTTCGATCACGACGCGGCCCTGCGCCCGATCCGCTTTGGCGGGCTGTTGCAACACTCTGTTGGGCCTTTGGCAGGTCAGCCGCTGACCTTAGAGCCGTGGCAGCAGTTTCGCATTGGCTCGATCTTTGGTTGGAAGCGGGAAGACACCGGGCTGCGGCGGTTCACAACCTGCTATAACCAAGTGGGCAAGAAAAATGGCAAGACCACTGAAACCGCGCTGCCGCTGATCTATACGCAGCTGTTTGATGGCGAGGCCGCGCCCCAGGCTTACTGCGCCGCAACAACCCGCGACCAGGCGGGTCTGCTATTCAAAGAAACCAAGCGGATGATCAAGCGGTCGCCGTTTCTAAGTCAGATGATGCAGGTCTGGCGCACATCGATCGAAACCCCGCGTTTTGACGGCTCAATCTCTTGCCTTAGCCGCGACGGCGACAGCAGCGACGGGATCAACCCCAGCTTTTTGGCGCGCGATGAAATGCACCGCTGGACCGATCGGGAACTGGCGGAAACGATTGTCGAGAGTATGGCGGCGCGGGGCCAGCCGATCGATTGGGTGATCACCACTGCAGGCCATGATCGGGCCAGTCTTTGCGGGGAACTGCGGGGGTATGCGGAAAGCGTCTTGCGCGGGGCGGTCGATGATGATGCCTTTTTTGGCTATGTGGCAGAGCCGCATCCTGACTGTGACCCGCTCGATCCGACTGCTTGGGCCATGGGTAACCCGAACCTGGGCGTGTCAAAGCCGTTGGCCTTTGTGAAGGCGCAGGCGGAAAAGGCGCAGATCATCGCGGGCAAGATGCCGAATTTTAAGCGGTTCCATTTGAACCTTTGGACCGAAGGCGCGGAAACCTGGATCGACCGCGACAGTTGGGATGCGGGCCTGGGCGCTGCCCCCTTCGATCCACGCAAGCTCTATGGGCGACCGGCCTGGGTTGGTTTGGATTTGTCGAACAAGATCGACACGACCGCGATCGTGGTCGCCGTGCCGGTCGATGGGGTGATCTATCTGATCGCCTACACCTTCCTGCCAGAGGGGCCGAAGGGCTTTATTAAGCGGGCGCAGAAAGAAAAGCGCGAGTTTGTCGGTTGGCGGGATCAGGGTTGGCTAGAGGTCCACAGAGGCGGGGTGATCGACGAAGACGAGATCGCCGATCGCTTGGAGTGGATCAGGGCCAAGTTTGATCTGCGCGAAGTGGCCTATGATCCCTGGGGCATGAAGAACCTGGCCAAGAAATTGGACCAGCGGCGCTTTCCCATGGTCGAGCATCGCCAAGGTTATGCGTCGATGTCTGAGCCGATGAAGCGGGTCGAAGAACGTATGGTTCAAGGCACGATCCGCCACGGCGGCAACCCGGTGCTGGCCTGGCAAGTGGGCAACGTCCACCGCGATGAAGACGCGGCGGAAAACGTCAAGCCGAACAAGAAGAAATCGAACGGGCGCATCGATGCTGCCGTCGCCATGATCATGGCGATCGGGCGGGCAGAGGCACAAGAAGGCAAGCGCAAGGCGCGCGAAATCGAGGTAGTTTGACCATGTTCCAAGGATTGCTAAATCGGCGTAAGCCAGAGCGCGCGGCGCGGGTCGAACCTGTGATCGCGGCAGCCCCCGCGACATCCGGCACCCGCGACCCTAGCGGTGGCGTGTTCAATCTGGGCTTTGGTAGCGGGCAGTCGCGGGTAAGAACCTTGCCGCGTGTCAGCGGACTGATCGCGCAGCGCCATGCCACGGTCTTTGCCTGCGCCAATAATATCGCCGGAGATCACAGCAAGGTGCCGCTAAAGATGTACCAGCGGGACGGGGAGGGAGGGGAAACGCGGGTGCGTGACCATCCTGCAACCTATCTGATGAACGTCGAGGCATCGCCGGGCG
Source organism: Sulfitobacter sp. SH24 (assembly GCF_965641895.1). Taxonomy (NCBI): domain Bacteria; kingdom Pseudomonadati; phylum Pseudomonadota; class Alphaproteobacteria; order Rhodobacterales; family Roseobacteraceae; genus Sulfitobacter; species Sulfitobacter sp. SH24. The sequence goes on along the minus strand of NZ_OZ282575.1, from coordinate 2,131,764 downwards.
TATCAGCGCGGGTGCTGCGCTTTGCTCTGGTCTATGCCTTTTGCATCCGAGGTCGAGGCCACGGCTATAGTCCGCGTGATGGGGGCGGTGAATTGGAGCTGATTGAGGCGATTAATCCTGATCATGTATCGATGTTTAAAGCGGGTCGCAGTCGGGTTTTCGGCTTTGAGGATGGTGCCGGGATCCAGCGTCGGGTGCCTGCTCGGTCAATGGTGAACCTGCGCTACATGCCAGAGGATGGTTGGACCGGGCGCAGTCCGATCGAGGTCGCGGGTGAAAGTTTTGGTCTGGCCCTAGCAGGGCAAGAGGCGGCGGCGCGAACAGCATCCGGAACCACGATGCGCGCGGTGATTAAGATGGAAGATACATATGAGGATGATGAAGCGTACAGTCGCAATGCCAAGCGTATCCGGAACGCACTAACTGACCCCGATAGTGAGGGCTTTCCAATCATTGGGGCAAATGATGATATCGATTTCCCCGATATCACAGCTGCAGATCAAGAACTGCTCGCCAGCCGAAAGTTTGACCGTGAACAGATCGCGGCGGTCTATCGGATGCCCCCCAGCAAGCTGCAGATGCTTGAATACGGGGTGAAGGCCAATGGCGAACAGCAGGCGATTGATTATCTGACCGATTGTCTGATGCATTGGTCAAGCCTGATTGAGGCCGAATATGCCATGGGGCTTTTGACCGAAGCGGAGCGGCGCAGTGGTTTGTTTTTCCGCCATGACTTTGGCGCGCTGCTACAGGCAACCACCAAAGAAAAATATGACGCGCTGACCAAAGCTGTGGGCGGGCCGATTATGACGGCCAACACTGCGCAGCGGATTGCCAACCTGCCGATCACGGCGGGGGCAGATGATAACCAATTGAACCCTGCGTCGAACATGACCCGCGACCCCAGCAACAAAGAGGATTGAGCCCATGCGCCGAACAGTTGGCCACTATCTGCAATCCAGCGCCATGGCGCTGTCACATCACGGCGGGGATGCGCTGCTGGCGTTCGATCTGCCAATCGACAAGATGCAAGCCCATGCGGGAGAGGCCATCACGGTCGAGCGCGGCGAGCGCTATGCTGTGGCGCGCGGGTTGGGCGTTGTGCCTGTGCGCGGCTTGCTGACGCCAAACATGTTCCTGTTCGAAAAGTATATGGGCTGGACCACCTATCAAGGGCTTGAAGCCAGCATGGCAGACCTAGTGTCGAATGAAGATTGCAGCGCGATCGTGCTGGATATGGACAGCCCTGGCGGCATGGTCTTGGGCATTGAGGGCGCAGCGGCGGCGATCGCGGCAGCGGCGTCGGTCAAGCCGGTCCATGTCCTGGTCAATCCTCTGTCCGCATCTGCCGCCTATTGGCTGGCATCGCAAGCCAGCGATATCACCATCACGCCGGGCGCGCTGGTCGGGTCGATCGGGGTGCGGTTGACCGCATCATCGCCCCAGGAAACTGACAATTGGGGGGATCGCTGGTTCGAAATTTCATCCAGCAACGCCCGTGCGAAGAACCCAGACCCAGCGACTGAAGCGGGCATGGCGGAACTGCGTCGGGCGCTGGATGAAACCGAAGCGCAATTCCATGCCGCTGTTTCCGCAGGGCGCGGCATCGACCCTGGCCAGCTGACCGCTCAGCTGTCGGTCACTGGCGATCCAGCCGATGGCGGCGCGGTTTTTGGCCCAGGTCAGGCGGTCGCGCGCGGCTTGGGCGATACGGTTGAAAGCCGTGATGCTTTCTATGCGCGGGTGATGGCGGACTATGCCCCAGCACCGCGCCAACAAAGCCGGGCCTATATGGCCCAAGCTGCAGCAGCCCAGGCGCGCGCAGCCCTTTAACACCACATCAAAAATGGTGTGTTCGACCTGTCCATCGCGGCGGGATTTTTGTGCTGCGCGAGTGGCACTTTTTCCATGGAGATTGGAACATGAAAGACGTGAACGACTATCGCCGCGATCGAAAAGCAGCGGCCACCACTTTGCAGGCCTGCGCGACTGCGCTGGCCGGTCTTGAAGAAGGCGGGATGGGGGCTGAGGCGCCCGAGATGATCGAAGCAATCGCCGCATTTGACGCTGCTCAAGCCGCTTTTGAAACTGCTGATGCGGCGGTCAAGCGCGCTGAAGCTGTCGAAGCAGCTAATGCCGCCACCGCACAGTCTGAAATTGCTGAGGCTGCGGCATCTGTGGCACCTGCGGTGGCTAAGAACCCCGAAGATAAGGGCATCGGTTTTGCCTTCATGGTTCATGCTCTGGCCAACAGCGGCGGCGATAAGGATCGCGCGGTTGCGCGGCTGGATAAAGACGGGCATTCGGGCATGTCGGCGGCGCTGTCGGGGGCTACTGACAGCGCGGGCGGCGTGACAATTCCACAAGCGCAGGCCGCAGAAGTGATCGAGCTTCTGAAGCCCCGAGTGACGGTGATCAACTCGGGCGCGCGCGTTATCGATATGCCTGCGGGCGAAGTGCGCCATGCGCGTCAGGCCACCAGCGCCACTGCCAGTTATGGCCCTGAGAACTTTGTTACGCCGGAAAGCGAACCGACCTTCGACAAGGTAGATCAGAACTTCAAAACACTGCGCACTCTTGTGCCGGTCGGCAACGCCTTGCTGCGCCACTCTGGCACTGCCGTAATGCAACTGGTGCGCGATGACATGCTGGATGTCATGGGGCTGCGCAAAGATCTGGCCTTCCTGCGTGGCGATGGCTCTGCCAACACGCCTAAAGGTCTGGGAGGATGGGTGCTGGCAGGGCATACCCAGACGGCGGTGGCCAACACGGCGGCACTTGTCGAAGCGGCTTTGCGGCGCATGGTGTCGAAGGTGCAGGACGCCAACGTGGGTATGATCAAGCCGGGCTGGATCATGCGCGCATCGACGCGCAACTTTCTGGCAAGTCTGCGAGAGCCTAACCACGGGTCTTACCTGTTTCCTTCGATCGATCAGAATAACACGCTGCTGGGCTATCCGATCCAGACCACATCACAGCTGCCCAACAATCTGGGCGTCGGCACTGACGAAACCGAAGTGTTCTTCGCTGATTTCAATGACTGTATGGTCGGTGACAGCATGAAGCTGATGATGGCTTCATCTACTGAAGCGGCTTACGTCGACACCAGCGGCGACACGGTGTCTGCGTTCCAGACTGACATGACCCTAATGCGCGCGATCGAGGAACATGACTTCGCCCCGCGCCATGATGAGGCCATCGCAAAGCTGACCGGCAAAGGCTGGTCACTCTAACCCGCGCCAGATCGGCGCAAGGCGAGCAAAAGGGGGGCAGTGCGCCCCCTTTTGCGTTCAATCAACACAATCTGAAAAGGATGACCCGATGTCGAAAGTCGTGATGAAGTTTTTTAAAGGCCATGGTGTCTATGTGGCGGGCGATATTGCGGGCTTTGAGCCTGAAAAAGCGGCCAAGCTGAAATCGGTCGCGCGGCCCTATGACGAAAAGGCCGAAGCCGAACAGGCGAAACAGATGGAGCGGATCGGCACAGTAGAGGCGCGTGACATGATCGCCCAGGCCGGTGCAGATTTTGCAGCCAAAGAGGCAGACTTGCAGGAGCGCGAAGCGGCTTTGGCGGCGCGCGAAGCTGCTCTGAATGCCAATGGCGGCGTAGACGAAACAACCCCGGCCAAAGGAAAAGCATCTGGCAAGGGCGAACCACCTGCCCAGGGCGGCACTGACGCGGCCAAGAAGTAAGGCCAGCGGCATGAAAAACTTGACCACGGCGGCTGCAGGGCCGGTCACCGCATCTGAGTTCAAACGATCAATCCACATGCTGGAGGTCGAAACCGATGATGATGTGCTGATTACTGATCTAATTGCGACAGCAACTGCCGTGGTCGAAACCGGCACGGCCCATCCGATGGCGGCGACGGACTATGAATTCGATTTGCCCCTTGGCACCTGGGAAACCTGGTGGTTTCCGGTGCGCCCGGTCACCACGTTGAAAAAGGTGGAATGGTTGGACGGGGAAAACGTCTGGCAGGGGGGCGATGCAGCGGGTGCTTATGTGCTGCGAAATCATGATGAACCCCGACTGGTAATCCCTGCCGATCTGGCAGCGGCGTTGCAGGATGCGCGCGCGGCACGGGTCACGGCCAATGTCGGCGGCGCGCCCCTGGTCCAGCAGCGCCAGGCGGTGATCATGCTGGTGAAAGAGTGGCGCGACGCAGGGATCGCGCTGGAAGGGGTAGAACCGCCCAAGCTGTCTTGGAGCATCCAGAGATTGATTGATCAGGTGCGCTACCGCAGGCCGCAGGTCACAGGCTGATGGCGGGGGTTATGAAGCTCGATCGCCGCATCCAGCTTCGCAGATCGCGCGAGAATGATGACGGGTTCAGCAAGGTCTATGTTTTTGAAGATCATGGGCCAGAGCTTTGGGCTGGAAAGGTCGATGTCAGCGACGGCGAAAAGATGCGCGCGGGCGAAGTCTCGGCCACAATCACGCGCCGCTTTGTGGTGCCGTCGATGGAATTGACGCGAGGGCTTACGCCCAAAGACCAGCTGGTCTTTGAAGGGGTCGAATATGCCATTTACGGCATCAAAGAAATCGGCACCCGTTGGCGACTGGAAATCACCGCAGGGGCCAGGGTCGATCGTGACAACGGTTAAGCTGTCGGGCTTTTCCGACCTGGAACGAGAGTTGGAAAAGCTGACCAAAGCGGCGGGCAAGGGGGTATTGCGCAGATCCCTGAAAAAGGCTGCGGAGCCGATGGCGGCGATGGCAAATGCCGCAGCGCCAAAAGGTGCAACGGGCGACTATGCGCAATCGTTCATCTATGCGACCAAACTCAATAAGAGGCAGTCGGGCAAATACCGAAAAATGTTCCGCAATGACCGCGCGGCGGTTGAAGGCTTTGTCGGCACCAATGATCCCGCTGGCATCCAGCAGGAATTTGGCAACGCCAACCACGGGCCACAGCCCGCACTGCGCCCTGCTTGGGACCAGGACCGCCAGGCCATGCTGGAGCGGTTAAGCCAGGCGCTGTGGTCCGAACTTGAAAAGAGCATCGCGCGGGCGAACCGCAAAGCAGCCAAGGGGTAACCGATGGAAGAACTGATCCGCGCGCTGCTGTTGGCTGATGCCGCAGTGGCGTCCTTTGTCGGCAATCGGGTGAACTATGGCACCCATCCGCAGGGCGATCCATTCCCTGGCCTGGTCTTGAATACGATTGGCGATGTCGAGGGGATGAATATCGACGGGCCTGACGGGACCAGCCAGGGCCGCGTCCAGGTTGATTGCTACGCCGACAGCTATGGCGGGTCGAAATTGCTATCGCGCGCCGTGCGCAGAGTCCTAAGCGGACACGCGGGCGGGGCGATCCTGGGTGTCTTTCATGCGTCATCGCGTGACAGCCGCGAGGGAGGCACAAACGAGGCGGAACACCCGTTCCGCGTGTCTCTCGATTTTACCGTAACCTACACAACTTAAGGAGGCTCACAGATGAGCAGCAAACAGATCATCGCCTATGGGGCGTTGGTGGAACGGTCGCTGGATGGCGGCACCACCTGGGAAAAAATCCCAGAGTGTAAGGGTGTCGCCATTCCTGTGGTCGAAACCGATTACCAGGAAGTCACCAGCCTGGACAGTGAAGGCGGGTTCCGCGAGTACATCGCCGGGCTGAAAGATGCGGGGGTTCTGTCAGTTCCTTGCGGCTATACATCCGCAGGCTATGAACAGGCGCTGGCAGATCAGGCGACCGGTCAGCCGGTCAGCTACCGCACCACTTTGAAGAAAGCGCCAGGCCAAGCCACGGGCGATGCATTCGAATTTGCTGCTTTTCCGACGCCCAAGGTCGAAGGTGGTGATCTGGGAGCGCCGGTTGGGATGTCGATCGATCTGCGCACCACCGGCAACATCACTTGGACCAAAGGGACGGCCCAAGCATGAGCAACACCAAGCGCGGGCGGATTTCTTTTGAAGCGGATGGCGACGGGCATGAACTTGCCCTGACCACCAATGCAATGTGCCGTTACCAGGACAAAGGCGGCGAAACCTTAATCGATGGCATGGCGGCGCTGCAGACAAATCCCAATGATGTGGTGCGGCTGCGCCGCATCTTCTGGGCGGCGCTGCAGGGCGACTATTCCGAGGATGAAGCGGGCGAGCTAATTGACACGCTGACCTTTGCCAAAGCCTTTGAGCTGCTGACGGAAGCGGTGGCTGCGGCATTCCCCAGCCAGGATAAAGCGTCGGGAAAGTCGAAGACGGCGAAGACGCAGGCCGCGAAACCGTCGACCCCAGCGGCCTGATTGACCAACTTCTAGACCCGTGGCTTTCCATGGGTCTAGATTACGACCTTTTCTGGCGACTAGTGCCGAAAGAAATCATCGCGATCATCGACGGGCAAAATGCGCGGATCGAGCGGGATCACAAGCTGCAGCAAGTGCAGTTCCATGATTTGGCAGTGTTGATTTCCTTTGCCTACCACGACCCGAAAAACATGCCAGAACCGCCTGGCAACACCACCACCACAAAGAAAAAAGAAGTGTCCAGCCCGGTCGATGACGAACGGGTCCGAGGCTTTTTCATGGCTATGGCAATGAGGAACGAAGCATGAGTGCAGTGATCGGCAGTTTGCGGGTCGATCTTGGCCTGGACAGCGCCAAGTTCTCCAAAGGCGCAAGTCAGGCGCAAAAATCGCTGGCCAACATGCGCAAGCAATTTGCAGCTGTCACAGGGGTGGTCGCAGCTATGGGGGCCGCGATCACCACCGCAGCCCTGGCAGGGGCCAAGCAGATCGATGAAGCGGCCAAGGCCGCGCGGCGTCTAGACAGTTCGATCGGAGGGTTCCGCGCGCTGCAGTTGGCGGCAAGTGAAGCGGGCGTGAACCTCTCCAGCTTGACCAATGACATCCAGACCATGAACCGCGAACTGTCGAGTATCGGCACCAGTGGCAATGCAGCGCGCGCGCTGGATGCCTTGGGCCTGTCTCTGGCGGACTTGAGCGGCTTGGATGCTGACGAAAAACTGGCGGCCATTGCCGATCGCGTCAAAGCCTTGGGGCTCAGTTCTGGCGAAACAACCGCGATCTTGCGCGACCTGGGCGTCCGTAACCGGGAAATGTCTTTGCTGATGCTGCAGGGCGGTGACGCGATCCGCGCAGCGCGCGAGGATATTAGTGCTTACGGTCTGGCGATTTCTTCGGTTGATGCCAGCCGGATCGAGCAAGCAAACGACCGCATCGGACGTCTGGGGCTGATCACACAGTACGCTGGCCAGCAGTTGGCGCTGGAGTTGGTGCCAGCTTTGGGGGCCATGGCCCAAGCGATGACCGAAAGCCTAAAGGCGGGCGGCGCGCTGCGCGCCATGATCGACGGCTTTGTCGGAAATCTGAATGAACTGGCTGGCATTGCGATCGTGGCGACCACCGCCTTTGGCACCCGCTATGTCGGGGCGATGGTCGCGGCACGGTTGGCGACGCTGAAATTTGTAGGCGCGCTGAACCTGATGAAGAAAGCGCTGATCCGCACCGGGATCGGTGCGCTGATTGTCGGGGCGGGGGTCTTGGTTGGAAAGTTTCTCGATCTGATGGGCGCAGCGGGAGGTTTCGGTAAGGCGCTGACACTTCTGGGCGAGGTGGCCGGCAAGGTTTGGCAGGGCATTGTGGCATCGGCGGCAGCGATCCCGCCAGCGCTGAACGGTGTTTGGCAGTTGATGAAATCGGGCTTTTTGTTGGCCCTCTCTGATATGGCAACCGGATTTTTCGATTTCATCTGGAATATCGCGGATGGGCTTTCGGGCGTGCCAGCGTTTGAGGGAATGAGCGCAAGTCTGATGAGATTGGCTGAGGGGGCCGATGCCGCTTCTGGATCGCTGGCGCGCGCTGGTTATGAGGCGAAGGCTGCAGCCGATGGGGCTTTTAGCACTGCTGCTGGCACTATTCGCGATGCTTTTTCCCCGGCATGGGATGCACTGGATAAGCTAACCGATGTCACTGTAGAAACCACGGAAACCACTGAAGACCTAAACGACACCCTGGATGACACCGAAACATCAGGCGGTAAGGCCGCAAAGGGCGCAGGCAGGGCGGCAGAGGCGATCGAGCGCGCTAAGTCCGAGGCCGAAGGCTATGCCAACGCCCTAAAGGATGCGGCCTTCACAGCCGAAGAACTTGGCACCGAAAAGGCAAACACGCTGATCAGCGGGATCGATGGGGTGTCGGACGCCTGGGGTGATTGGGTCGCGCGTGGCTTTAAGGATTTTAAAGGTTTCACGAAGTCGATCCTGTCGAACTTTACCGGGATGATCAGCCAAATGGTCAGCCTGGCGGCAAAGCAGCGGATTATGTTTGACATGGGGATCACTGCAGGCGGGGGAGTTGCTGGCGCGGCGGGGCAGGCAGCACCGAGCGGCGGGGGCATGTTAGGCAATCTGATGGGCCTTGGCGGCGGTGCGGGTGGTGGTTTGCTGGGGGGCTTCGGCAATGCTGGTTCCATCCTTGGCATGGGAGGGTTTGGCGGCGGCACGGGCCTTCTGGGCGGTCTAGGAAATGCAATTTCAGGCGGCATCGGCAATATATTCAGCATCGGCGCGAACGCTGCTGCGGCTGGTGGTGGGCTTTTGGCGACCGTTGGTGCGGCTGTTCCAGTGCTTGGCCTGGCTGCAGCGGCGTTTAGTTTCTTTACCAAGAAGACCAAGGAACTGGACAGCGGCTTGCGGGTCACTGTCACCGGCATGGACAGTCTGCTGGAATCGTTCCGCTACGTTGAAGAAAGCCGGTTCTGGGGTCTGAGCAAGAAAAAGAAAACTTACTATACCGAGCTTGCGGCGGAAGATGCTGACCCGCTCGAAAAGGTCATCCATGATCTGCAAACAGGTATTCTGCAGACTGCCGAAGCCCTGAATGTCGGCACGGATGCCTTTGATGATTTCGCCTATCAGATGAAGATCAGCACCAAGGGGCTGTCGGAAGATGAGGCGCAAGCGGCCATCATCGAGGCGCTGCAAGGGCTGTCAGACGAATTCGCGGGCATGGTGCCGGGATTGGCGGACCTGCAGCTGGAAGGCGAGGGCGCGGCCACCACCCTGCAGCGGATTGTCACCGAACTGCAGACCGTTAATGATGCGCTATATCTGTTTGATCGCGCGGCATTAGAGGCCAGTGTCGCGGGTGCGGCCATGGCCAGCAACCTGGTTGCATTGTCGGGCGGCTTGGAGGCCTTCGCCACCAAGACCCAATATGTCTTCGAAAACATGCTGACCGGCGCGGCGCAGGATGCGCGGCTGACCGAAATGGCGCTGGATCAGCTGACCGACACTTTTGGCGATTTGCAGTTCGCCATCCCGTCCACCCATGCCCAGTTCATGGCGCTACTGGATGCCCAAGACCTGACAACCCAAGCTGGCCGCGAAACACATGCGGCGCTGTTGGATGTCGCAGGGGCTTTTGTCCAGGTCAATGGCACCGCCCAGGGCGCGGCGGATGCGGTCCAAAATGCGTCAGCGGAATTGGCGCGCCAAGCCGAAGCGGTCTTGAATGAGCGTCTGGGGCTAGAAACCGAACTGCTGCGGCTAACAGGGGAAACCGCAGAGCTGCGGCGGCGCGAACTGGAAGCGCTCGACCCGACCAACCGCGCGCTGCAGCAAATGATCTGGAATGTCACCGACCTGACCGACGAACTGCATGCCTTTGATGCCGCAACGGCTGCGCAGATCGTGGCGCTTCAAGATCGCTACAGCAATGCGGCGCTGGAAGCCCAGTTGGCCGCGATCGATGGTCAGATCGCAACTGCGCAGAAAGCGATCGAGGATTTCAATTCCGCGCGGCTTGACCAGATCAATGTCGACATTGATCGGCGCCTGGATCAGACGTTGAGCCGGTTGGAGCGGGCTAAATCTGCGGTTAGCGATGTTCTGGACGGGCTGCGCGACAATCTTGACGGCATCCGCGATGCCATTGCATCGCGTGGCCCTGTGGGCGCGGATCAGGAGGTCGCCAGCTATCGCAACGCACAAGCAGCGCTGCAGTCATTTGCAGACGGCAAGGCCTATACGCCAGACGAACTGCAGGCGGCGCTGGAAGGTGTTTCTGTCGACACGGGCGGGTTCTTTGCAACCTTGCAGGAAATGGTTCTGGATCGCGCCAAAACGACCAGCGTTCTGGCAGAGCTAGAGGGCCAGGCCATGGGCCAGGTGTCAGTCGCCGAAGCGCAGCTGGCAGCAGCTGATCGGCGGATTACCCAGGCGCAACTGGCGGCAGAGGAAGATCGGGAGTTTCACGCCAGCCAACTGGCGGCAATGGATGACGCAGAAGACGTTTATGCCAGCATGGATGATGCCTTGGCGGGCCTTCGCGAATTTGCAGCCCGACGCGAAGACATTTTGGCGCTGATGTCGGCAAACGAAGCCAGCCTGGATCGTGAGCTTTACCAGTTCGAAAAGCTGCGCGCTGAAATGCGGACCAATATCGCCGCGACCGTTGATGTGAAAGACGCGATCGCTGGACTGTCATCCGCCCTGGGCGCGACGCCGGGGTTTGCATTGGGAGGTAATCACGGCGGCGGGCTGCGGATCGTGGGCGAGAATGGGCCGGAGCTAGAGGCGACCGGGCCATCGCGCATCTATTCCGCCAGCCAATTGCGCCGGATGATGCAGCCCAAGCCAGCCTATGTTCCGACATCAGGTCTACAACCTGCAGGGCAGGGAGGGCTGCAGGCTGTGCGCGACGAAATCGCCCAGCTGACCAGAGAGGTGAAGTCAGGCAACGCCGCGGCGTTGGAAAAGGCGAAAGCGATTTTGCACATTCAGGAACGGTTCCGCGACAACGGTGTCGAGACTTATCAGGTGGGGGCTGTCTGATGTGGGTTTTGCCGCCATTGTCGATCGATCCCGCCAAGGTCATCGCGACAAATATCGCCGACAGCCCGCTGCCGGTTTGGGCTTCGGGCAGCTATGGCCTAGGGGCCGAAGTACAGTTCGAAAAATGGGTCTATCAAAGCCTGATCCCATCCAATGACAAAGCGCTGACCGATGCCACCGCCTGGCTAAAGACTGCGCCGGTCAATGACTATCGCCCCTTTGATCACAGCAACGCGCTGCAGGCCGAACGGGTAGACAGCATCACTTTTACGATACAGCCAGGATCGCGGGTTGATACCGTGGGGTTTATCGCCCTGGACGCAACAGAAGTGACCGTGACGATCAATGTGCCGGGCGAAGTAACACCGGCCTATCATATGACTAAAAAGACTCTGCGATCGGAAAATAGAGGGTCTTGGTCAAAATGGTTGTTTGGGCCGCGCGTCTATCAGCGCGAAATCGTCTTTGCCAATCTGCCACGGTATAAGGATGCCGCAAACGCGACCATCGACATCACGATTAATAAGCCAAACGACACCGCGAAGGTCGGCGAAATCCTGGTCGGGCGGGTCTGGCAGATCGGCACTACTAGCTATGGCACGGAAGCGCGGATCAACAATTATTCGATCGATGAAGTTGATGAACATGGCACGTCTAGGACGTTGCGGCGGCGCGCCGGTCGAACCGTCAACTTTGTCTTTACCCATCTGACCGGGCGGATCGGATACACGCTCGACCAGTTCGAACAGTTAACCGCCACCAAGATGCTGTTTATGGCCGGGGCCGATCTCGATCGCTTTGGCACCACCATCTTCGGCACATTTCAAAACCTAGAACCGCCAATTGAGGGGCCAAAAGTCTCCAAAGGCGAGTTGGAAGTAAGGAGCGTTATTTCGTGACCAGACCAATTATTGACGCGCTGTCAGAAGACGTTCCCCAGAACGGCCAACCGGACGCAGAGTTTGACCAAAACGCCGATCGCTGGGTCGATGAACAGCTGGCATTTCAGGAAGAACTAAACATCTGGGGAGCCTGGGCGGAGGGCGTGGGCCAGGCGGTGGAACAGGATGCTTATGATGCGGGTCAAGCGGCATCGAGCGCGGCGGAGGATGCAGGCTTCGCCCTGCAGGCGAAAGATGATGCCGAAGATGCGCGCGATATTGTTGTCCCGCTTTCAGAGCAGTTCGGCGCGACTTACCTTGGGGCATATAACGGCGCGCCATTGGTTGATAAGAACGGCGATCCGCTGGCGGATGGGATGCTGTACACCGAATTGGGTGTCAGCCCCGGCCTGAAATTGCGAAGCGGTGGGGTGTGGGGCGCAGCTGCGGTCAATGCCAATGGTGCATTTCTTGTCGCCAATAACCTTTCGGAAGGCCATGCGCCGACAATGCGCGCGAACCTAGGCCTGACCTACGCCAGCGAGACAGAGGCACAGGAAGGCACGGGGGCTGACAAATCCATGACCCCCTTGCGGGTCGCGCAGGCAATCGCTGCTCTTGGCCAGATCAGAGTGACCGAGACAGTCATTGATGCTTCTACCACTTTTGAAAAAGAGGATTGGGCAAAGATCATTGTTGTGGAGGCTTGGGGCGGTGGTGAAGGCGGCGCGCAAGCTAACAACGCGCGAGGAGGCAAGGGCGGCGGCTATATTTTGAAAGTGTTAATGGCTGATGACTTGTCTGACCCTGAAACGGTTACGATTGGTGACGGTGGCGCAGCAAGTCCCACGGGTATTAGGAACGCCGGGGGCAACACTACATTGGGGTCACATGTTGTCGCGCGAGGCGGTGGCTGGAACGGTATCGGGACTGTGGCGGAAACGGGAATTGAGGTTCAGGAGGTTAGGAGCCCTGACCACGGCGGCGCAGATGGTGGTGGGCCTCAATCAACAACAGCTGGGGTGTCTCTATACGGCGGCAATGGTGGTGCTGGTGAGAATACAGGCGCGGCAGGTTCGGGCTTAGTTCCCGGCGGCGGCGGCGGCTCTACCAGCACCAGCGGCACGTCCGGTTCTGGCGGCAAGGGCAAAATGATCATCTGGCAGATCGGATAAGCCATGAAACATTCAGATTTCATGGCCTGGATGGTCCGCCTGGGCCGGATCACCGAAGCAAAAGCAAACAGCCAAATTAACCAGGTTAAAGCCAGCGTCACAGTGACGCCGGATCATCCCGCTGTCGTCGCGGCGATCGCGGAACATGACCTGTCGCTTGCAGAAATCAGCCTGATTTTTAAAGGAAACTAAAATGGCAATCCAAACACAAGTAGTCGCCGGGCGGTTGTCGCAGGCGGACGGTCAGCCGATCGGATCGGGCTATGTTCGGTTCATTCTGAGCGCGTTCGATGCCACAGAAAATGGCGTGATCGCTGCGGCGGAAAAGATCGACGCGCAGATCGAGAGCGATGGCAGTATCGCGCCAGAACTTTGGCCAAATACTGCAGGCCTTAAGGGTACGCGCTACACGGTTCTGTTGCTGGATGAAAAGAAAAACCGCCTGGAGCACTATGGCCAGATCAGCGTCGGCACCGATGGGCCATATTCCTTGGCTGATTTACTGCAGGCCAATTTGCCGCCAGCGACGACATCCTATTGGATGAGCCTCACCGAAGCTGAGTTTGCCGCCAAGATCGCGCAGATGGATGCTCGGGTGTCGACCGCCGAAACAGCCCGCGACATTGCGACCGGAGCGCGTGACACGACCATCGCCGCCCGTGACGCCACTGAGGGCTACAAGAACGCCGCCTATGCCAACGCGCAGGACGTAGCATCTGCAATCGTCTATCAGAACCTTGCGGGCGTCATGGCGTCCTACAACCTGAACATTGTTGATGCTTTCGTATATGACACGACCCGCGATTTCATGGGCGGTCTGTGGCGCTATCAGTGTCAGGGTAAAAGCTGGTTTGACGAAGAAGGTGCGGCAACTGGGCGATGGTTAGGGGCGCAGTCCTCTTACGCTGCTGCTGTGGCGGCAGGGGGCGAAGTCGGTGACTATTATCTGGCTGGAAACGGCAATTTCTATAAACTTATCTCCGGTTCAGATATTGAGCAGGTTTATCGTGGTTCCCGCAAAGACCACCCCGCCAACGCGATTATCACTGCCGAAGCTGGCCGCGCGGTTATCTGGGATGGTGACGACCCAAGCCTGCCTATGTGGGACGTTTTAGCGGATACCGGAACCGGCGTGAATACGGGTCTATTCCGTGGAGGGATCAACGGCAATACAGGGGTTGCTGCATTGAACGGTATTTACGCCATTTCTAAGGACGGCGATTACAGTTCCGATGGGGCATTGTCGGTTGTTGATTTCGTAAAAGACCGTGGCGTCAAACACTCAGGCACGTCAAACTTTTGCGGCTTTATTAACGGTATTGCTTACGCGCGAAACACCCCACTAACCCTAAACACTGGTATCGTCCCTCCCGTGGCTTCTAAAAAGGGCTACGATGTTGCCATCACAACGCTTCCCGGCGCACCGATTGACCCCGAAACGGGTATGCCACGACCGACGATTGCCGTGGCGACTGACGGTGGCGTTTCGGTTATTCGGGATGATGGTACTGTGGTGGATAGCGGCTTCGCCCTTGCCTCCAACAGTGTCGCATTCCTTGGCGACAGTTTGGTATATGGTGCTTCTGTCTATGACCGGGTGTATGTCACAGACAACATTCGCGACGCGGAAAACTCGTTCCCTGCACATCGAACATACAAGGCGGACTCGGTCCCGGCGATCCATGCCCCTGATGGTAACAAGGTGGGCGTCTGTGGATCAGACGTTGTGTCTTACAGTTTGTCAGGACTAGTCCGCATTGCTGAAAACCTACAAACCCCCGCAAACGGTATGGTCGCCTACACCGCCCACGACTACGCAACAGGCTGGATGCTGGACCCGAAAGGCTGCTGGCTGGCGTCGACCGATGCGAGCGACTTGGTTGGTGGCAGTCCTATCAATGAATCCTTCTCCACCTATACCAACAAGGCCGACGCCGTGGCCGCAAATTGGGAAACGTTTGGTGTGTCGAGCGCCACAAATACCTCATGGGATATAGTCTCAGGCACACTTCAGGTTTCACGCGGTTCAGGTAGCGTGGAAGGAAGGCCACGGCGTGTGTTTACCGGGCTTACGATAGGCAAGCGTTATAGAATTACAATTGACATGGAGCCGGGGACATGGGTGATTGAGAACAGCAATGCAGGCTTAGGTCAGACTGCCAATGTGTCATCAGCAGTAAAATCTTTCGAGTTTGTCGCAAACGCGACTTCTTTCGCATGCTCGGGTTGGCCACAAAATCCTAACAGCACTGTGACGATCAACGGAATATATTTGGATGCCGTTGACCCCGACCGCAGCGTGAACGGCAAGGGCTTGGTAGTTCAAAACACCATAACGCGCACACCCGTTGCAACCGGTTCCGAACTTATGGGGTATGGCAACTTCCACATTGGGAAGATGCAGCGGGAAGTGACGCCGCCGGGGCTTGGGGATTTTTGCCTTATGGGTTGGGGAATCAATACGAACACCCTTGATTGCCCGCTGGCGCTAGAAGACCCCAATCTGGTTGGTAGCGGGTTGGTGATTGCTTCGCACTACAACACGTCACCATTCGCGGTATTCACGGGACGCGGGGGCAGCAATAACCAAAAGAACTTCGGCACTAAACCAACGCCTCTGGGGTCATGGTTCTTTTTCTATGTAGGTCGCAAGGATGGTGCTTGGTATGGGGGCGTGAATGGGGAGACCCACACAAGTACGGGCCTTATCTCTACCGAAGACCTATCGGCGGCAACACTGGTGAACGTGGGTCGCCAAGGAACTATCACAGGCGGGGCTTGGGGCGGTCGCTTAGCTTTGCTCAGATACGGTCACACTTGCCCAACCCCTGAGCAAATCGCCAAGATTTACCGCGACGAAAAACCACTATTCCAGCCGGGGGCCGCTTGCACCCTGTGGGGCGACAGTGACGCGGTGGCAGACTTGGACGGCTGCGACATTGACGGGCTTAAACGGGTTGTCACAAGCGGCGCTGGTGGCGGTCTAAGCCGCTTCGACGGGCTGCTGCGGGTTAGCCATGACCCTGAACCATCAACGCTAATCGCCTGCGGCGCGGGCTACGAGGTGACACAATGACTTTTAGAGCAGTAAAAAATGCCCTGCACCTGCGCGAGATTGCCGCGCGGGTCATGGGGCTGGAACGCCGCGTGAAAGAGCCGTTGGTTCGGTTTGATTTCACCAACTTGATTGAGAACGGCGGGTTTGATGCTGACGCGGTTTGGGTGAAAGAAGCTGGCTGGACGATCAGTGGAGGGCAGGCACACCACGCCACTGGCTCCCTGCATAACATTCAACAACCTGTCAAAATTCCTGGCAATATTTGGTTGAAAGCGTCTGTGGGAATAACGGCCATTTCGGGTACAGGGTGGAACCCTAGTTTCTACGTGAATGGGGTAAACCGCGCACCGGGGTTCAACAATAACGGCAGCACCACGGGGACATTAAGCGAAAATTTCTCTAGCGGTAATAGTGGAGTGTCCAATTTCGGTTTCAGGCAGGGAAACGGGGGTACTGCATCCATCGATAACTTCTCGGTCTGGGAAGCCGACCCCGCCGATGATGCTCCGTGGCTGCGCCTGAAGTACGGTTACAGCGTGGGTAAGACGGGCATGATCGTGCGCGATGGCCTGATCCTGCACCCGTCTGAATACACCGAAATTACCCGTGACGGACAGACGTTCATCAAGCCGTTGGTTGCGCCGGGGCATGATACAGAATTCAGCATTTGGGCAGGGGTAGACGCATGACCATTGTTCCTATCAAGTATGGCGATGCACCAATACCAGAGCGGGTGATTTGGCGAAGCCGTGAAGCGGTAATGAAGGCGCGAGGGTGGCCGCAAGAGGACCGTGACGATGTGACGATGCTTCTCATGTCTGACCCCGCCGCGCCAAAGGCTCAGAACGCCATTGCCGCGCTGACCACGTTTCGCGCTGATCTGATTGAAACACTTAAAACCAACGAGTTTAACCACCAGCTTGCGGCCTATCGCGTGGCGCTGGCTCGGCTTGCGCGGTATCGCTTGGCCGTGGGGCAGGCGGCGGTTTATGAGGATCAGCCAACCGGGGAATATGACGCGGAAACAGGCGAGCCGATCACCGAAAGCGTGCTGGTGCAGCCCGAGATCGAGCCGCTACCTACCGAGATTGAGGTGCCGGTAGTGGATGAAGAAACCGGCGAGCAAACCGGCACCGAAATGATCCCGAACCCAGAGATCGAGCGCGATGATGCCGAGCGAGCGGCGGCCCGGGCGGTAGTCGATCAGACACCGCAGCCGGTGAAGGCATTTCCGGTCGCGTGACCCTGGCTTGCCCGCGTTTCCAACATTCTCAACATAGGTAGGTGATGAGTGGCTGGTGACGCACAACAATCCACCTTGTCTGGATACAAAATCGAGCAGCTTGAAAAGTCTGTCGCAGAGCTTCGGGAGGCCAATACCGTGATGGCTGCCGAGTGGCGGGCGGACAACCGTTCTCTGCACGAAGAAATCGCCCAAATGAAAGAGGCGGAGGCTGCCAAAGAGCGCCAACTTCTGATCGTTGGAATAACCACGCTCGGCGGTATTGTTGTGACCTTGTTCGGCGTTCTTTGGACCTACCGATCGGTGATCTTCAAATGATGCGCGTGTTCGGAGCTTTGGCCGCGGTTTGCGTGGTGCTTTCCATCTTCGTGGCCTTCACCGCCTTTAGGTATGAGCGGGTTGATCGAACGCAACCTATCAGCGGTTTCGGTAAGGTAGAGACATTAAAGAGCCCCATACGCGCGGGTGACGCGCTGCCGGTTCGCATCTGGCGGGAAAAGGCGCGCGGTGATTGCCCGGTGGTTTCAGAGCGCACCGCAATCAGTCAGGATGGCGTTGTTTATGATCTGCCAGATGCGGAATGGGCAGGCGGATCGGCGGATGATCCATATCTCGATTATCGATATCCCACGCTCCCTTTTATGCCTTCCGGTGAATATCAGTTGCGGGTCGATCTGACTTACACATGCCCTGGCGGCCTGCTGTTCAAGTATACACAGCCGCCCGCGTTTTTTAGGATCGCCAACTAGCTATCAAACTCGATCGATCAACCTATGCCCCGCTTGCGGGGTTTTTTGCTTTGGAGAAACACCATGTCGAAGATTTACAAACACTGGCGCGATTATCCGATGGCCGAATGGCGCTGGCCTTCTTTCTCGCCCCAGGAAATGGCCTGCCGTGGCACCGGGCGCTTGATGATCGTGCCAGAGGCGATGGACAAGCTGCAAGCCCTGCGAAACAAGCTGGGCGCGCCTATGATTGTGAACAGCGCCTATCGCAGCCCAGAGCATAACCGGAATGTTGGCGGGGCAAAGGGCAGCAAGCATATGGAGGCGATCGCCTTTGATGTGCGGATGGATAACCACGATCCCGACACTTATATCAGCGCGGCCCTTGCGGCCGGGTTTAAGGGGATCGGCACCTATCCCAAACAGAATTTTGTGCATGTCGATGCGCGGGCCACGCGGGCGAATTGGGGCAAGCCGTTTCCCAAGCGTCATGCAACGCCGAGCTTTGCAGCCGAGACACCGCGCGAGGCTGAAACCGTGGCGGGTGATGGCCAGGCGAAAGGTATCCTTGCGGGGTTGGGCGGTACTGCGGCTGTTTCTGGCGGTGTATTTAGCAGCCTGGGCAATCTCGATCCGGTCGCGCAATACATTGCCATGGGTGGGCTTGGGCTAACGGCTGCGGCCCTGGTTTATCTTTTCCGCAAGCGCCTGGCACGGCTGGCGGAATGATCGGCCAGATCGCGGCGATCCGTGACCACGCCCAGGCCGATCCGATCCTCTACATCGGAATGGGCCTGTTTCTTTCTGGTAGTGTAGGGGCTGCGCTGGTGGGCGCGGCCCTCTGGGGGTGGCTGTGGTGAGGTACATCGCCGCGTTGGTGATCCTTTGCGCCATTGCCTTCGCGATCTACCGCCAGGGCGGTGCAGATCAGGCACGCGATGACCGGGAAACCAAATTGCAGCGGTCAAAGGATATATCGGATGCGATCAAGGATGTTGATGCTGCCCCTGATTGGCGTGACCAGTTGCGCAATCGGGACAAATGACGCGGCGTTTTGCGGGCCGGATTTCACGGGCGCGATCGAGCGGCTGGCGGACGCTCTGCCCGATCCCCAGACACCTGATGCCGTAGGCAGGGCGGGTGCTGCGGTGGTGCTTGGCCATGATGCGGGTTGCACGTGAGGGCATCCTGCCACACAAATGAAACATTAGTATGCGAATAGCGCTTTGACGGAGTGCCAGCAGATCGAGGTGTTTGATGACTGAGAAAGCGAGAGAAGTTCTCTGGATTGCAATCTTCGCGGCGGTTTCGAACGGTGCGTTGCGGTTGTTCCTCTACTAACGCAGAAGATCGTCCAATATAATTGCCACAGACGAAAGCTAGATGGTGTTTCCCTTCCGCCTAGGGAGGTATTCGCAAGTGCTTAAACGACCGTCACACCCGTATGCGTGTTGCCATTATGACATACAATTAACCTCGTGATATAAGCGAGCAAGTCAGGTCAATTGAAATCACCTGTACAAGCCCCAAGCCGCGACTTAAGGAGCACGCGCTTCTGTCCCGAAGCCGCCCGTCTTCTGCGCCCCCACGCAGGGACGGGCCTTTTCAGTAAGGGCGCTACATAGAACCCGGCGGTGATTTACAGAAAGCTAAGCGCGAACATTGAACGATCAACTGTTTCAGCTAGGAACTACGCATATCGAGGTAAGGTGCTGGGCCTGCGGTCACAGCGTTACGCTCAAGCCAGATGATCTGCCGAATGGCATTACAGACCATGAGTTTGAAAAGCGCGCTATCTGTCAATGTGGTACAGGCTGGCCATATGTTACCAAATTTCCCAAGAAAGCCCCTATGACAATGTGATGGGCAAGGGGGCTGATCGATCGCGCCGATTCGGGCCAGTTGCAGCTGCACAGATCGAGAACACGCGCGCAAACATGTACAGGATTTGTACATTGGCGGCGCGTTCTGCGGCGTATTTTCCTGCAATGTTCTGCAAAGCTGGCGAGAAAGGTCAATCCCTGGGGCGGTGAAACGTGAGTAATATTAGGGGATTAGTGGTGCTGCTGGAGAGAATTGAACTCTCGACCTCTCCCTTACCAAGGATGAGCTGAAAATCTATACTATAGGTAGCTCAAGGTAGCTCAGCGCTCGATGTGCAGCGGTGCGCTAGTCAGTGCAGGAAAACCTCAAACCGGCTTAGGCGATCCGCTGGCTGAAACCGTAGATTTTATAACCGACGTGTGGTTCTCTCTAAAGTAGAGAGTTTTCCGGCGCATGCATTCTTGTTGTTCGTCTCGTTCGATAACTTCTAAAGGAGCTTTAGTTGAAGAAGCACAGTAATGAAGATGATATTTTCGATTGGCTAGGACTCGAAAGATATCCGAATTGGAGCAAAGCTCGAGCGCTTGGGCCAGTGATTGCCGTATTATTCATTATAGTTTTCGCATTGGCGTTATTCTCTACCGTTAGCCTGCTTCTAAACATGGTTTTCAATGATGGGACGGCTACGCTTGGCTCGGGCGCTTTAATGGCTGCAATTTTGGGTTCACCCTTTTTGTTATGGGGAACAGTACTAAAGCACCGAACAGTGTCTTTTCAAAAAGAAGGGCATATTACGGACAGAATTAATAAAGCAACCGAACAACTTGGAGCTGAGAAAACTGTAAAGCGCCTCCTTAGCCGCTCTGAGAAACTGATTTTCACTAAGCACGATTATGCGTGTGATGATAAAGCTGAACCGGTTTTCGGAGAAGTAACCTGCCCAAATATCGAAGTGAGAATTGGTGGCATATTATCGCTTGAGCGCATCGCTCAAGATTCTACCACCTATGATGGTGGGCGCGATCATGTTCGCATCATGGAAATCCTCTGCGCTTACATCCGAGAAAACTCTCATGAATACAAGAAATTCCCTTTGCCTGATTGGGAGCCGTTAGGGGATGGCGCTGACGAAGTGACACAGTTGCTCCATAAGTCACAATTGGATGAGAGGACCCAGGAGTATAAACTATTTGGTAAAGCTTATGACTGGGCCGGTGCATTGCCATCCCTTCGTATTGACCTGCAGCTCGCTCTAAATGTGATAGGAAGACGCACTGAAGAGCAGCGGATGGTTGAAGCCGTTTGGCCGGACAAGCTAGGTAAGCGATTTATACCTAGAGTGGCAGAAAGCCTTCCTAAACTTCAAGATTCTTTAAATGTTGAGGGGCTGCTTTCTAAAGAGACGATGGCAATCCAGCAGCACATCGAAGGTTGGGTGCAATCGTTAGAAGCTTATTCAGGATACCGTTTGGACCTACGTGGTGCCAATTTGCAGGGTGGTGACTTCTCTGCAAAACGCATCGACAGATCGGATGCATCTTTTTCGGGCCTTTTGCTTGAGGGCGCTAAATTAGACGGGGCCTCTTTCAAGGGAGCTCAGCTCAGAGGGGCAAGCTTTACCAGTGCAAGTTTGAATGGCGTAACCTTTTCGCATGCAGACCTTGCAGGGGCCCAGTTTCATGCCCACTGTCAACTGGAAGGAGCTAGGTTCGTTAATGCGGAACTGACAGCGTCACGTTTCAGCGAGGCCATGTTGCTAGGAGCGATTTTCACTGGGGCAAATCTGGACTTCGCAACGATTGATTCTTCAATTCTTGAAGCTTGCTGGTTCATACAAGCCCAAGCTAGATTTTCGAATATATCTAGCTGCCATTTTTTCGGCATCAAAGCGCGTTCGCTAGATGTTTCGATGGCAAATCTCAGTGATATTAAGCACGGTACCGCGATTTTCGATGGGAAAAATATTACGAGTGGCTTAGCTCTCAAAGAAATTGATCTCTTGAGTATTGAATTATCTTCGGTTGATTTAGGTCTAATTTTTGGCGACGTCTCGGTGTTGCTCCCTGAAGAGTGCTTTCGCCCAGACCACTGGGCGTTTGAACGACTGAGATGGAGAGAATTCTATGAAGAGGTTTCTAAATGGCATGGCGAATTAGGTGCTCGGTATTCGATAGGCCTCTAAAGCTAATCTCTGCAAGAAGTTAGTTACTTTCTTCACCAAACTGCAAAAGTTCAGCCGGAGTACCTTTGCCTCGATTTTGGAAGTTTTCGTGCCTATCAGGCAGTATTTTTCTGATGAAAAACACGCTGAGAGACACTATGCCCCCCATTCCTTCTCCGTTCTCTATATGTCTGGGGGGCAAATGCGCCTTAACTTGCTGAAACCTAAGACAGTTGACTAAATTCAAAATCCCCCGCCGCGAGGCGTGCCGGTTCGAGTCCGGCCTTGGGTACCAGCATTCAAATACCTGATCTTCTTATGGAAGATCAGGTATTTTGGTTTTTGAGGGCATTTGTTCTGAGGTTCTAATCGTGTGTCTCACACAGATGGCTCGCGCTTGGCTGTAGCTGGGTTATTAATCCACGTTTCTCCTGAGCAGCACGGCTGAGCTTTTCCCTGCTGGCGTCCTTCCTGTAGTACGCGACCCTTTCAGCACTTTGACCTGTGACCGCCTGAATCTCAGCATCGCTCCGGCCTCAGCAAGTTCGACGATAGCGAGTTTTCGTAGACCAAGGAGCACGTAAGGGGATGCCCGTTTTCCGAGCGTCCCGCGCCATGCGCGGAAAGTTTTCTCGACCGAGTCATATCCTAGGGGTTCGCGCAGGTTCTTAGACAGGACATGTTCACCACTTCTCTCAAAGGTGGCCAGTGCAGCTGAGAGTGATCGCGGGCAATAGACTTCTCGCTTCTTGTCGGCCTTGTCGTCAACCACCGTCATCCTGAGGCAGTTTACGGCTCTCCATCTTGCACCAGACGTTAGAAGGATTCATAGGCTCACTCGAACGCTTGGCCTTCGCCTGCTTCCATTCGCATTAACATTTTCATCGTGCGGACGTCATGTGTTCGGCCTGCAACTACCTGTCGCTTCAATTGCAAACGGGCCAATTACAAACTGCGGTCACTTCGCGGCCGTAGCGACCGACAAGTCCGCTTTGCTGACTTTTACTCGCCGAAAATGCTGCAAGGTGGATGAATGGCCGGTCTGATAAAGCTGCACCGCAGAACTCAGTCGCGCAGTCAATTGTTCGAGCAGCGGTGAACTCCATCCCTTCAGAGCGGTAAAGAGCACCGCTCAAGCTGTCAGCCGGAGTTGCACTTGCGCGGTCCGCCAATGCTGCCTTGTCCTACCTCGCCATTAAATTTCTGATGGCGAAAAAAGTGGCCGATTTGCTTGGGACCGATTTTTAAGAAGCCAATCGCGGAACTGCAGCACTGTAGAGGATGAAACCTTCAATCGCGGCAGAATTAGGTGATAAGCATATGAGGTTTTAAAATTTTGGCAGAAAGGACTAACCAGCGCCCCGCTTTCCAATTCCTCCTGCACCAGCCAAGAGGCAAAGAGAGACAATCCCAAACCATTGATGGTCGAGCTGAGCTGAAAATGGCGGTCTTCAAGCATCATTTGCGGCTGGTTATTTACCATCTTCATTTCGTTCAAAGTGAACCATTCCTCCCACATGCCGGTATCGTCTACATGCAACAGAGTGCAGTCTGTCACATCCTTCGGCTCAGTTATGGGATGGCTCTCGAGATACTCGGGACTGCAGACTAATGCCATTCTCTCGGGCCAAAGTGGATGAACCTCAAAGCCGTTCCAGTCACCTTTTCCCCATTGAATGCCAATATCCGCAAAACGCCCAGGCTCGGGCATATATGCATAGTTATTGTTGTGGTTGTGCATTGATAGGCGCATGTCAGGATATTGTTCGATCAAGTTGCCCAGCTCTGATGACAACCATCGGCTGGAGAACATCGGCAAAAGCGCGATACGGATCGCGCCCGCCCGTATCGATAACTGGTCGAGCCCAGTTTGGATTATCTCCAGCCCCCGCCCAACATGCCGCGCAAGCTCGACACCTTCCTCAGTGAGTGTCAGCCCTTGCTTGGTGCGGTGGAAGAGGCGGTAGCCAAGATCCGATTCTAATTTTTTAATGTGATAACTCACTGAGCTTTGACTGATGTTCAAAAGCTGCGCCGCACGGGTGACATTCCGAGTCTCCGCAGTCAGGCTAAATATTTGCATAGACTTGATATTTCTGATCGGCCTCACAGGGGTAAACTCCCTTGATCGTGTTCAGCTTCACCACACCTAATCATCTAAAAATTAGATAGCCAAGTGGAATCTTTGAATTTGATTTGAGCCGTGGGCCGTCGCACGCTCCTCAAACCGCAGGAGGAGCGGGGAGGGGAATTTACTATGGCGACACCTGTTTTGAGGGTCGAATCTTTGTGCAAGTCGTTTGGCGGCGTGCATGCGATCCGAGACCTGTCCTTTGATGTGAACGAGGCGCAAATCCTCGGCCTGATTGGACCGAATGGTTCCGGAAAATCGACCACGGTGAACAGTCTGGCGGGGTTGTTTCCGATCACATCTGGCGCGATTACCTTGGCCGGTGCCAAAATCGATAATCTGCCGGAATATGACCGCGTGGCGAAGGGCCTGTCGCGTACCTTTCAAACGGCCAGCACATTCACGGAATTCACGGTGCGCGACCATGTCGTGCTAGGTTGCAACGTAACACGCACTTCGCATCCACTATCGTCAGTATTCGGCATCGGGCGGAAATCCAGCGAGGAAGAGGATTTGGCCGCGCGTGTCGACCGGATTCTCGACATTACCGACCTCACACCGGTACAGGACCAACGCGTGGGCACCATCAGCTCGGCCCAGCAACGCTTCCTCATGATCGCAACGGCGCTGGCGTCAAATCCCAAGGTTATCTTGCTGGATGAACCCGCTGCCGGGCTTGTCTCGCATGAGCGCAAAACCCTGAGCGACCTGATCAAGAAAATCCGCGACCTGGGCACTTCGGTGCTGGTGATTGAACACCACATGGCGCTGATCATGGAGGTTTGCGACCGGATCGTGGTGCTGAACTTTGGCCAAAAGATCGCAGAAGGCACACCCGAGGAAATCCGCAACAATCCCGTCGTCATCGACGCATATCTCGGCGAGGCGGCCTGACATGTTGAACGTATCCAACCTCCGCGTCAGCTATGGCGCGATCGAAGTCATCCACGGCATCGACTTGCAAGTTAATCAGGGCGAGTGCGTCGCGCTGATTGGCGCAAATGGCGCGGGTAAGTCTTCCACACTTAAGGCGATCTGCGGGCTGGTTCCGGCCACGGCAGGAACCATTGAGTTCGAGGGCCAAGATATCACTAACCAAAGCGGCCACTCCATCGTCAAAGCGGGGATCACCATGTGCCCCGAGGGGCGTCAGGTCTTTCCGCAAATGACAACGCTGCAGAACCTCAAGATGGGGGCCTATCCGCGCAAGGATGCGGAGCAGGCAGCGGATGTTGAAGAGATGATGGACATGTTTCCCATCCTGCGCGACCGCGCACATCAAGCTGCGGGCACACTGTCGGGTGGGGAGCAGGAGATGTTGGCGATTGGCCGGGCGCTTATGGCGCGGCCCAAGCTCTGCATCTTTGACGAACCGTCATTGGGGCTCGCCCCTAAAATCGTCGCGGAGGTGGGGGAGACCATCGCGAGGGTCAAAGAGATGGGGAAAACCATCCTGCTGGTCGAGCAAAACTCGGCCATGGCGCTGCGGCTTGCCGACCGGGCCTATCTTTTCGAAGCCGGAGAGATCGTGCTGAGCGGTACGGGCGCAGAGCTGCAATCACATCCAGATGTGGCAAAGGCGTATCTGGGCCACTGATACCAACGTTTCTGGGAGGAGACAGAACATGAGACTGACAGCATTGACAGCTGCAATGGTCATGACGGCGGGTGCCGCTTGGGCCGAGGAAAAGACACTCGACATAGGGGTCAGCGATGCGCTGACCGGGGGCGGGGCCGTCTATGGGTTGCCGCAGACCAATGCGGTCAAACTGGCCGCGAAAGAGATCAACGCCAGTGGCGGGATCAAGGTGGGCGAAGACACCTACATGCTCAACGTCATCGCCTATGACGACAAGGCCAACCCGACCGAGGCCTCCAACGCCGTGCGCAAGCTGATCGACCGAGACGGCGTTAAGTATATTCTTGGTTTCTGCTGCTCGGGTGCGACCGGGGCTGTGGCATCTTTCATCGAATATGAAGATGCGGTGATGCTTGTGGGCAATGCCGCTGAGCGGTCGATCACGACCCGCGAAATCCCGAACCTCACGCGCACGCGTCCGCCAGCAGATTATACTGGTGCGGCGGCTGGTACCTTTGTCGCCGAAAAGGGCCACAAGCGGGTTGCCGTCTTGGGCGCGCTGGATGTGGGGTTCTACGCCAGCTACGTCGACGCCTTTGAAAAGGAGTTGGAGGAAGCGGGTGGAGAAATCGTGAGCCGGGAGGCATTTGGTCTGAAAGACCGCGACATGTCTCCACAGTTGACCAAAATCCGAGGCCAAGAGCCTGACGCGATCCTTGTCGTCGGCTATGTGGAGCCAGCAGCGTTTATCTACCGACAGGCAGTCGAGCTGGGCATCGACGTGCCGCGCTATGGTTTCACCTCCGGTAGCGAAGAGCAGTTTACCCGTGTGGCCACTTCGGAGCAGATGGAAGGCGTTTGGGACCTGCGCCCGACCGAGCTGACACTGCTCTCGGCATCCGAAAACGGGAAGGCCTACCACGCAAACTATACCGAAGAGTACGGCATCGCGCCGTCGCCAAGCTCACCTTATTCCTATGATCAGACCTACGCGCTGAAGGATGCCATTGAGGCTGCTGGAACCGTAGAGGACACCGAAGCCGTGGCCGAAGCGCTGCGCGAGATTGCGGTGCCTGATGAGGTCGTCATGCAATACCTGCCTGTCGATGACAAAATGTTCGATGAAAACGGGCAGGCCTATACCTCCAATGGCGCTTTCCAGTGGCAGGGCGGCAACTGGGTCTTTGTGCAAGACCTGCCGTCTGACGCCGCCGCGTACTCAGCTTTCCTGAGCACGCTGGACGACTGATCCCTCCCCGGGCGGGGCGCGGGCAGGTTTCCTGCGCCCCATTCTTCTATCTCCTTTAATTCGCAGGGTGCGGCATGGTTGAGGTACTTCAACAAATTATTAACGGCATCGCCATCGGGGGTGTCTATGTGCTGATTGCACTGGGGCTGACCACGGTTTTCGGTATCCTCGGCATCGCGCATTTTGCTCATGGATCAGTCTCCATGTTCGGTGGCTATCTGACATTCTTTTTTGTCACCAGTTGGGGCATTCCCTTGCTGTTGGCGATCCTGATCGCGCTGCTGGTGGGGCTTGTGCTGGGGGTGTTGATTGAACTCTTGGCCTATCGCCCGGTACGAGATGCCAATCATATCAACGCCTTTATCGTGGCGCTTGGCCTGACCATGATGGTCGAGGGGATCAACCTCGAACTCTTTGGACATGAGCAAGTCGTCATCCCGACCGACTTCTCCCGCGTCTTCAACATCGGCGGTGTCACCATTCCCGAGCTGCGGCTCTATGTGATCCTTGCCGCCGCGCTTTTGATCGCCGCGATGACGGTATTTGTCGAACGCACCAAAACGGGCCAAGCGATCCGCGCTGTGGCCGAGAACCGCGACGCCGCGATCCTTATGGGTGTTAACGTCAAGACGATCCCGCTGGTGGTCTTTGCAATCTCGACAGCGCTAGGGGTCTGCGCGGGGGTCATGGTCGGATCGCTTTTTGCGATTGCACCGGGCATCGGCGAAGGCTTGGTGGTTAAGGGCTTTGCCGTGCTCATCTTGGGCGGTCTGGGGTCGATCCCGGGCGCCGTTGTGGGGGGGCTCGTGCTCGGCATCACCGAGGCACTCGCCGCCGGTTTCATTTCATCCGCTTATAAGGACGTGATCGCATTCGTCGTAATGATCAGCGTTCTGTTGTTCCGGCCTCAGGGCCTGATGGGGAAAGCATAATGGCTCGTAATCGTACCTTCATCCTTTACGGTTTGGCACTGGTTGGCTTCGTGTTGTTGCCGCAGCTGATTTCCGTGAAATACTACATCCACCTATGCGTTCTGGCCCTGATCTGGGTCATCGCGGCGCAAGGCCAGAACTTGATCCAAGGGTACACCGGCTATGTCTCGATCGTGCAGGCTGGGTTCATGGGAATCGGCGCCTATTCGACGGCTCTGATGGGCATGCACTTTGATCTGCCAGTCTGGCTGACGATCATCCTCGCGCCCTTTGTGACTGCCTTCTTCGCGCTGCTGACAGGTTACCCCAGCCTTCGGGTCAAGGGGCACTACTTTGCCATCGTTACACTGGCTTTCAACATGGTGATCTTCATCGTCCTGATGAATTTCCACGACCTTACCCAAGGTGAGGCTGGCATCACCGGCATCCCGAAGCCCGGTGGCAAGGACGCACTATTCAATTGGCGCGACCGGGAGACGTATTATTACTTTGTATTGATCATCGCGGCGCTGATGACGGGGCTTGCGGCATTGATCGTGCGCTCGAGGATAGGGCAAATCCTCGTCGCAATCCGCCAGAACGAAGACCTCGTCGGCGCGGTTGGGATTGCGGCTTGGAAGTACAAGCTCTTTGCCTTCGTGACCTCGGCAATGTTTGCGGGCCTCGCTGGTGCGATCTACGCCCATTACCAAAGCTTCATCAATCCGGAGATCTTTGGCATTGCGCAGTCGCTTGATGCGATCCTTGCGGTAATTATCGGCGGGTCGGGCACCATTGCGGGGCCACTTATCGGCGCGTTCTTCGTGGTCTTCCTGCCCGAATATCTGCGCTTTGCCGACAGTTTCCGGCTGATCCTTTACGGTCTGGTGCTGGTTCTGGCGACGATCTTCATGCCGCGCGGGATCGCCGGTATCGCCCGCGACCTGATGGAGAAACGGCGGGGTCGGACATGAGCCGAGCCTTTCTGGATAAGGTCACGCACTTCGCCAAGGGCCGTGTCGCCCCGGAGGCCGCTGCATGGTCCATCGGGGCCGCGCCGGAGCCTGCGCTTTACCAAGAGGCCGCCGCTCTAGGACTTCTTGGTATGGAATTGCCTAAAGCGCGCGGAGGGCAGGGGGTCGACTTTGCAACCCGTGTCGCGGCCTGCGAGATCATGGCAGGGGCGGACTTCGGCTTTGCCATGTCACTCGTCAATACTCACAATATCGCGCTGCGCCTTTGTGAAGAGGGGCAGGTGGCGGCCGTCGAGCAACCTTTGGCGGCGCTGCTCTCGGGGCAGATGCACGCCTGCACTGCATTGACCGAACCCGGCACCGGAAGCGATTTTGCCGCAATCCGTACCACGGCGCGGCAGGTCGACGGGGGCTGGCTACTGGACGGCGAGAAGTCCTGGATCATCAACGGGCGGCAGGCGGGATTGGCCGTGGTCTATGCCCAATGCGCTGAGATCGGCGACAGCAGTGGTATCGGCGCCTTCGTCGTTGACCTGACTGTTCCCGGGGTCACGCGCTATGCAATCGACAGCGCTTTCGCGCAGACCAGTCTTGGGACTGGAGGGTTTCACCTTGATGGGGTCAAACTGCCACAGGAGGCGATGATCTCCGCGCCCGGCACGGCATTCAAGGCGATCCTGCAAGAAATAAATGCCGCGCGGACCTATGTCGCGGCAATGTGCGACGGTATGCTGCAAGCCGCGCTCGACAGTGCAGCCGCCTATGGCGCACAGCGCCTCAGTTTCGGTAAGCCGCTTAACCAGATACCGCGTTGGCATGCAGAGTTTGATGCGGCTGAAAGGGCCTTGACCCAAGCGCGTGACGTGACCCGACATGCCGTCGCCCAAGTGTCGCAAGGCGCAGATGCACAGCTTGCTGCCGCCGAAGCTAAGATTGGATCAGTCACCTGTGCGCAGACCCATCTGCCAAGGCTTTTGCAACTAATGGGGGCGGAAGGTTTGCGTCCGGAGCACCCCTTTACCCGCCACATCGCCGCCGCGCAGATCGCGGGCTTCACCGATGGGGCCACAAATATTCTCAAAGACAGGGTGGCACGTTTGACCGCCCGAAAGGAGACCTGAACCATGCGTGTATTCCAAATTGAAGGCGATTGGGGGTTCGACAATCTCACGCTGACTGAGCGCGATGAGCCAAGCTGCGGACCCGGGCAGGTCATCGTCGAGATGCGGGTGGCGTCGCTCAATTCGCGCGATCTGATCGTGCCCGAACGGGGCTATGGCCGAGCTACGGGTGAACTGCCCTTGATCCCTGTGTCCGACGGGGTGGGTGAAATTATCGAAGTGGGGTCGGGTGTGACCCGGGTTGCCGTGGGAGACCGTGTCTGCCCGACCTATTTCCAGAACTGGACGGCGGGTGCGCCAAGCCCCGAACGTTTTGCGTCAGCCTTGGGGGGGCCGCTTGACGGGGTTATGGCCGACCGCATCTGCCTTTCTGCGGAAGGGGTGGTCAGGGTTCCCGACTACCTGAGCGACGCTGAAGCGGCGACGCTGCCCTGTGCTGCGCTCACGGCATGGAGTGCGGTTGTCACCCACGGCCAAACCCGTGCCGGGGACAAGTTGCTGGTTCAAGGCACCGGCAGTGTCGCGCTCTTCGCCTTGGCCTTCGCCAAGATGCAGGGGGCGCAAGTCACTGTGATTTCCTCCAGTGACGAAAAACTCGCCAAAGTCTCTGAAATGGGCGCAGACGCGACGATCAATTACCACAGCGAAGAAGATTGGGCGCGCGCCAGCCGTTCTATCACCGCCGACCGCGGTGGCTATGACAACATTATCGAATTGGGCGGAGCGAAAACGCTGCCTCTGTCTCTGCGGGCCGTGCGGCCGGGCGGCACATTGTCCATGATCGGTGTGCTGTCGGGTCTGAACATCGAAGCCTCGCTGGGTCCGATTGTTGCCCGGCAGGTCCGTCTCCAAGGCGTTACCGTGGGCCACCGAGACGGGTTTGAAGCGATGCTGCGTGCCATGGCCCAGCATGAAATGCGTCCCGTTCTGGGCGAGACCTTCAAATTCGAGCAGCTGAAAGAGGCGCTAACGCATCTACGCGCCGGTGGCCACTTTGGCAAAACCCTAATCGAGTTCTGACATGTCCGACATTGATACTTCTTGGCAGCCTCGCCATCACCCGGCGGACAAGGCAGCATTCGTCATGGCCGCCACCGGCGAAAGTGTCAGCTTCGGTGCGCTCGAAGCCCGGGCCAATCAAGGCGCACATTTGCTGCGCGCTACGGGCATCGAGGCCGGGGCGCATATTGCCATTCTGATGGAGAACCGTCGCGAAATGCTGGAGGTCTGCTTTGCTGCGGATCGTGCCGGAGTGTATTATACGACCATCAGTACTCATCTGGGACCAGAAGAGATCGCATATATCCTCGGCGATTGCGATGCTCAGTTGCTAATTACAAGCGCGCGGTTTGCGGGGTTAATCCCGAAACTACGGGCAGATTTCGCCGAAATCTGTGCTGTGCGTGTCGTGGGCGCGGGCTTGAACGGTCTCCCAAGCTGGGATCAAGCCCTCGCGGATCAACCAACCACGCCAATCCCAGACGAGTCCCAAGGGCTTGATATGCTCTATTCCTCAGGCACAACAGGGCGGCCAAAAGGTATCAAGTGGCCGTTGGAGCCTGCGCCACTTGGAACACGCACAATGCTGGTCGATTTGCTGACTGGTCTTTTCGGCTACGGACCGGATACGCTATACCTGTCTACTGCGCCGCTATATCATGCAGCCCCCTTGCGCCACTCAATGGTCACGATCAAATCGGGTGGTACTGCGGTCATCATGGGCCGATTTGACGCCGAAGAGGCGCTAAGACTTATTGAAGAGCATCGGATCACCCACAGCCAATGGGTACCAACCATGTTCGTGCGCTTGTTAAAACTACCTCAGGCGGTACGTGAGAAATACGACCTTTCGTCTATGCAGATGGCTGTACATGCCGCGGCACCCTGTCCGCTTGAGGTCAAGCACGAGATGCTGGCGTGGTGGGGGGATATCATCCACGAGTATTATGCTGGCACTGAGAATAATGGCTTTACCGCTATAACAAGCCGTGAGTGGCGCGTTCACCCCGGCTCAGTGGGCCGGGCCAAACTGGGGGTCATCCATATCTGCGGCGAGACAGGCGAAGAGCTACCAGTCGGACAGGAAGGGGAAATCTTTTTCGAGAATGGCCATCAGTTCGCTTATCACAAAGATCCTGAAAAGACCCGGCGCGCCACCAATGAAAAAGGCTGGACGACCCTCGGGGACATTGGCCGGGTAGACCCGGAAGGGTACCTTTACCTGACGGACCGGAAATCATTCATGATCATTTCCGGCGGAGTGAACGTTTATCCGCAAGAAACTGAAGATACGCTGCTAAACCATCCGGCTGTGCTCGACGCGGCGGTCATAGGTATCCCACATGAGGATTTTGGCGAAGCGGTTCATGCGGTCGTGCAGTTGGTCCCTAATATCGAAGCTTCAGATGGACTCCGTGAGATCTTGTTTGAATTTTGCCGAACGAAGCTGTCTTCAATCAAATGTCCACGGAGTATCGAGTTCCGTGGAAGTTTACCTCGGACAGAGACGGGAAAACTGCACAAAAGGCTTTTAAGAGAAGAGTATCTGGCCCCCCGATAAATTATTGCATTCTGGAGAAAGCGATGATGAGCAGGGATCATAGGCGGGTGGTGGAACCTGATTTGCGACAGCGGCGTACTTTGTTGAAAAACGATTGTTTGATCGCGCCCTGAACTGCTGATTCAATTCGTGTAATTCAGAGGAGGATCGGCGATGATGGGACCGTGACAGGAAGCTCAACCAGCACTATTCTATCAGTCCTCGCTGGAGGATCACGTTCCGCAAGATCACCTGCTTCGATCCATCGACCGGTTTGTCGACCTGAGCAGTATCCGTGCCCATCTTGCAGGCTTTTACAGCCACACTGGCCGTCCCTCGGTCGATAGCGAACTGCTGATCCGCATGCTGTTGGTCGGCTATTGCTTCGGCATCCGGTCAGAGCGGCGGTTGTGCGACGAGGTGCATATCAACCGCGCATATCGCTGGTTCTGCCGCCTTGATCTAAGTGACTGGATCCCGTTTTGGACCTGTCGCGGTTTGATGCCGCTCCGTTGATAGCATTTACTGCGCCGTGCCATCGGATTAACATGGCTGGCCATCACCTTATGGTCGAGCTTTGACATTGGTAATCTAACCGGGAGCAAAATTAGGCATTCGATTTGCAACAAAACTATCAATGAATGGGATCGTTATCTTTTGAAGTATATGCAGCTATGGTGCTCGTCTCCTATTGCCATTCGTCTATTACCAAGGCTTGGCTGATCCCCTCTGGCCCCCAGAGGGAGCAGAGCCACATGCCGATTGTATAGCTGTAACGCATTGAGCCCACCCTTTTGCTTGGATATTCTTGCGGTCAGCTTCAGTCCCGAAAGCCCCGTAGCTTGATGTCTGTAACGCCAACGGCACACTCTGCGAGTGCACGTTGTCGCGGCTTTATTCAGTTGCGGGTGAAATAGGCGAGCGAGCGGCGCAGGTCTTCGCTTTCGTACCCTCGCCCGATGAAGACAATCTGATTTCGGCGGTCTTGCGCGGGAGCGGGGAGCAGTTCGGGCGGCTGGACAGATTTTCGGACGGCTTGTAGCAAAAGCGGCCCGGCGGGCGTTTCAAACACACCTTTGACGCGCACCAAGTCGTCACCCCGCGCATAGAGAAGCGCCGAGAGCCAGACCGAGAAGGCGGCCCAGTCCACATCCTCGGGAATGTCGATCTTGGTGGGGAGGATGGGAGCCATGCCGTCTGATAGCAACGGCAGCGCATAGGCGGGGACGTCCGGCAGGTTCGACAGAGCGTGGGGCAGACCCTTTGCCGCGGCCTCAATCTCTGCCGCTGGGTTAAGCTGTTTCACAGTCGCCATAACAGCCGCGAGCGTATGGTCCGTAACGGCGTCGACTTTGGTCAGGATAATGCGGTCGGCGGCCTCAATCTGAGCGCGGCTCAGGTGTTCGCTTTGCAACTGCTGCACGGCGTGGAGGGCGTCCACCAGTACGACGATCTCGGCCACACGGATATGATGCACAAGAACCCCGTCATCCCGGATCGCCGCAAGAATGGCAGCAGGATCGGCAAGGCCGCTGGTTTCCAGCACGATCTGATTGGTGCCGCGCATCTCGGCGCTTTGGCGGCTGCGGGTGTCACAAAGCGCCCGCAGGGCGGCGATCAGGTCCGCCTTGCCCGTGCAGCAGGCGCATCCACCTGCGAGCATGGTCATGCTGGCGGCCTGCGCGGCGAGCAAGGTATCGTCTACTGGCGTTAAGGCCGCTTCGTTCACAAGGATATGCGCACCGGGAAACGTGCCCGCGAACAACTGATGGCGCAGCCATGTGGTTTTGCCAGAGCCCAGATAGCCGCCAAGGATCGTCAGGCGCAGGCGGCTGTCGTCCGCGTCCGGTGTCATGGGGCAGAAGGGGTTTTGGTAAAGCGGGGGGCGAGCGGGTCAATCGGAGCGCCGATCTGTCGCGCGGCGTCCTCCCAGACGGATTCGAGGTCGGGGAGTAGGGCGGTCCGGCCTGTGAAGGACGAGAGCGCGAAACCCGGACCATGACCGGGCGGTCGAGCGGTGAACCCATAGCTGCTGAGCAACCGGTTCAGGATCTGCGCGCGACGCATCTGCAGCCGCAGGCGGTCGCCGGCGTTGTCCGCGCCTGCATCGGTCCAATGGCCGGGGCGTGTCGGAAAACCACAGGCGTTGCACATCTTAAGACCTCGTTGCGTAGGGACAGGGCAGCGCGGCTCGCGCTGCCCCTTGATGGCTTAGATCACTTCTGGGCGCTTGTCGCTGTCGAAGGGGAAGCGTTTGCGGAAGTCGTCAGCGATGGTGTTGAAGTCCACCCATTCGACGCCGGAATGACCGTTGATGTACTCGATTAGGCGCTCCAGCATCAACAGAACCTGCGGACGGCCCGCAACGTCGGGGTGGATGGTGATCGGGAACACACCATATTCCATCTCGCGGTAGACCCAGTCGAACTGGTCTTTCCACATCTGTTCGATGTCGCGAGGGCTGACGAAGCCGTGGCTGTTAGGCGCGTTCTTGATGAACATCATCGGGGGCAGGTCGTCGACATACCAGTTCGCGCCGATGTCGACGAGGTCAATCTCCTTACCGTGCTTGAGCGGATGCATCCACTCGCCAGCGGTCTTGGAGTAATCGATCACGTTCCACTCGTCGCCGACGCGGGCATAGAACGGCTGGAAGTCACGATAGCTCTGGCTGTGGTCGTAGGAAAAACCGTATTTGCCCAGCAGGGCTGCGGTCACGTTGGACATTTCCCACCAAGGGGCGACATAGCCTTTGGGTGCCTCGCCGGTCAGCCCTTTGATCAACTCGATCGATTTGACCAACACGTCTTCCTCTTGCGATGGCGTCATCGCGACGGGGTTTTCGTGCAGATAGCCGTGCGCACCGATCTCGTGACCGGCTTCGACGATCATGTCCATTTCCTTGGGGAAGGTCTCGAGCGAATGGCCGGGGATGAAGAACGATGTCCGCATCTCGTACTTCTTGAACAGGCGCAGCAGGCGCGGCACGCCGACTTCGGTGGCAAAGATACCACGCTGGATGTCATTGGGGGAATCGCCGCCGCCATAGGACCCGATCTGGCCCGCGACGGAGTCGATATCGGTGCCAAAGGCACAATAGATCTTCTTACTCATTTCTCAGTCTCCTCTGATTTTTCAGTCGTTGTCAGGGCGGCCTCAGCCGCGGATGATCTCCTCGCAGCCCAAGGCCGCGGCCAGCAGGGCCGTGTCCTGTCCCGAAGACGCCGAGAGCAGGAACCCCGTGGGCATGCCGTCAGCATCGGTGCCGTTGGGAATAGACACGCCGCACCAGTCCAGAAAATTCCCCAGCGATGTGTTGCGCAACGTGAGGCCATTGGCGCGGAAAAAGGCGTCCTGATCCGCCTCAAGGGGGGTGGTCTCCATCGCGGTTACGGCAGTGGTGGGGCAAAGAACGATGGCGTTGCCGAGGGCTTCGGCGGTTGAGGCCATGGTGCGGGCGCGGGCCTGTTGCAGCACCAGCAGATCAACAGCGCTCATGCTTTCGGCCAGCTTGATGCGGCGCACCACGCGGGCGTCCATCTGGTCGGCTGCGGCGCCGTAAATCCGCTCCTGATGCAGCACCAGCGCTTCGGCTCCGGCCAAGACACCGAGGCGTGCGATCAGATCGGTCAACTCGGTCAGTTCGGGCAATGATATGCGGCGCACCCGCCCGCCTGCCGCTTCAAGCCGCGCGACGGTAGCGTCAAAGTTCTCCGCGACGGCGGGAGAGAGGTCATTGAGCAGGATGTCATCGGGAATGACAAAATTCAGCGTGCCAGGGTCTGCCGCCTGCGCCTCGGGCGCGTTTTTGCCACGCAAGACCGCATCGAAAAGCGCGCAGTCGGCCACGGTGTGGGCCAACGGGCCGATCGTGTCGAGCGATTTGGCCAGCGGATAGACCCCCGCCATCGGGTGGCGGCCCGACGAGGTCTTATACCCGACAACCCCATTGAACGACGCAGGAATGCGCACCGACCCGCCGGTGTCCGAGCCCATCGAAATCGGTACGATCCCCGCCGAGACCACAACGCCGGAGGCCGAGGACGACCCGCCGGGGCTGCGGGTTTGCCCGGCAGGGGCGTGGACATTGCGCGGTGTGCCGTAATGCGGGTTCAGCCCGATGCCGGAATAGGCAAACTCGGTCATGTTCACGGTGCCGGTGCTGATGATGCCGGCACGGTGCGCGGCTGCGATGACCGGTGCATCTGCCTGAGCCGGGGGATCGGCCTTTGTCACCACGGCTCCGACGGTGGTGACGCGGCCCTTGAGGTCAAACAGATCCTTCCAAGCAACAGGCACGCCGTCAAGCGGGCTGGCGGGCAGGCCCGCACGATACCGCAGGCGCGCAGCCTTTGCTTCCACCATCGCGCGGTCGCGCAGGATGTCGATATAGATCGCATCGTCACCATGCTCTGCGATGCGATCAAACACCTGCTCTGTCACAGTGACCGCATCGAGCTTGCCCGCCCGCAGCCCTTGAGAAATGTCGCTTGCCGTCAAATGGCCCATACGAGCGTCCTCAGTGGTCAATGACGCTGGCATTGGTGGATTTCCACGCGATAAACGCGCTTCCCCCGGCCTTCAGCCTGTTGCGATACTTATCTACATGGCCCTCGACGTTGATCAGCTTGCCGTCGGCAAAACGCACGATCATATGCATGATGTGCCCAACGATCTGGAGGCTGTCGATGGTGCAGGGGATCGCGTTGGAGCCAAAGCTGGCACGTATCTCATCTTGGGGCACATCGGCAGGCACCAGGTCCACCGCTTCGGCGGGCAGGATGATGCTCATCTCTCGCCCCTTATGCGCGTCGATACCTGCGCGGTTCGCCCCGCCAAAGGTGCCAAAGGCGGTGTCGAGCATCACGATGCCATTTTGTTCTTCCCTGACCGTGCCGGGGAGGATAGCGTTTGAACCGATGAAACGGGCCACGAACTGGCTGCTGGGGCGGGTGTAAAGCTCACGTGGGGGGCTGACCTGTTCCACGCGGCCCGCGTTCATCACCACGATCCGGTCGGACAGGGCGAGCGCTTCGGACTGCGCGTGGGTCACGAACACAAAGGTGATGCCAAGGTCGCGCTGAAGCAGCTTCAGCTCGTTCTGGATGCTCTTGCGCAGGTTCGCGTCCAGCGCGCCGAGCGGTTCGTCCAGTAGCAGAATGTCTGGCTCAACCACAAGCGAGCGGGCCAGTGCGATCCGCTGGCGCTGACCGCCAGACAGGCGGGAGGTCGGCATGTCGGCGATGCTGCTCAGGCCAAGCTTTTCGAGTATCTGGTCGACCTTGCGGTTCGCCTCGTCGCGCGGCATCTTTTTGACTTCAAGACCGAAAAGCACGTTCTGGCGCACGTTCATATGCGGAAAGAGCGCGTAGTTTTGAAAGATCATCGAGGTGGGGCGCTTTTCGGGAAGCTGATCGTTCACGCGTTTGCCGCGGATCATCAGATCGCCGGAGGTCACCGTCTCAAACCCCGAGATCATCCGCAGGGTCGTGGATTTGCCACAGCCCGACGGGCCAAGGAATGCGATGAATTCCCCTTTCTCGACATCCAGATTGAAGTCAATAACGGCCGGAGTTCCATTGTCGTAGGTCTTGTAGACATTTGTAAGCTGTAGATCGTAGGCCAAGGGAAAACGTCCTGTTCGGGGGAAAAGGGAAGGGGGGGAGGTTCAGCCGGTTGCCTGGCTGAACCATTGGTGCATTAAGCGGAGAGGAATTCGTCCCACTTTTGAATGAGCAAGTCGTACTCATCCGGCCACTGGTGCCAGTAGGCGACATTCGCGGCGCGTTCTTCGAGAGAGCCGCCGTCGCGCAGATCACCTTCTTTGATGCCGCGCTCGGTTGCGCCGACCCATGGCTTTCCCTCGTACCAGAAGGCATATTTGTCGGGGTCCATGACGTTCTTGACGTTGGTTGTGGGCGAGTAATAACCCTGCTCGGACACCGCGATGGCGGGCGGGCCGGAGAGCCAGTAATCGGCATAGGCCGCGACCGCTTCGAGGTTCGACGAGGTCTTGAGGGGGGCCACCCCAATCGCCCAGCCACGGTAGCCGCTGTCCATCGTGGCATAGGAGCATTCGACCCCCTGTGCCTTGACCGCCATAACAGCCGGTTGCCACGCGTCGGCGATGACCATCTCGCCAGATGCCAGCAGGTTCACCAACTCGCCGAAGTCACCCCAAAGGGCGCGGAATTGGCCTTCTTTCTTCTTGGCAATCAGGAACTTGGCGGCCTCCTCGATGGCTTCAGCATCCGGGTTGCCCGGGTTGGCGACTTCCAACAGGCCCAGCTCGTTCATGGCCAGGACTGCCTGTCCAAATGCAATGAGCGGGTCGACGTTCAGGCCGGTCTTGCCCTTGAACTTAGGATCGAACAGGGAGGACCACTTCGCGGCTTCCTCTGCTTCCACTAGGTCCGGACGGTAGCCGATGGAGTCGTAGTTGTAGACCGTCGGCACCATGTTCAGGCGGGTCTGGCTCTCGTCTTCCCAAATCTGGCCGACGATCTGGCGGTTGAGGTCCCAACGGTCGGACGATTTGGTAAAGGTCTCGCGGATACCGGCCCAGTTCTTAAGATTCTCGGCAGGGATCGGCGCCAGCTTGTCGGTGGCGACCATCGCAGCAAGACGTTCACCGATGATTTCCCAGCAATCATAGGCATCCGACCCGGAGAGGATCTCTGTTTGGGTGTTGGGGAAAATGTCTGCCTTGCCGCTGACCGACCCGACTCCGGATTGCTCTTTGAAATCGTTCAGGATGCGTTCCTGAACCGTGACCGACAGGCCGACAGTCCGCAATTCCTGGTTACTCAGTTCGGCAGCGAATGCCTGCTGAGCGCCAAGGAACGGCATCCCCCCAGCAGCAAGCGCTGCGCTGCCTGCCGTGGTCTTTAGAAAGTTGCGCCTAGAGAAATTTGAGTGTGTCACTTTTATACTCCTTGTTGCGGTCGTTTAATTTTAGTTTTTGTTGGGAAGGCAGACCTTCCTTGCGTGTTCAGTAGCGCCCGACCATCAGCCCACCGTCCACTGTAATGACCTGTCCTGTCAGATACCGCGCCGCATCCGACGCGAGGAAACCCACGACATCAGCGATGTCATCGGGCTGTCCGATGCGGCCCAGAGGGACAATCTCGCCCACTGTTTTGGCGCCTTCGGGACCAAGTGAATGTTTCTCTGACAAAAGCTGGGCAGTGCGGATGTAGCCCGGCGCCACGCCGTTCACGCGCACCCCATGGCTACCCAACTCAACCGCCAAGCCCCGGACGAGCCCCACGACACCAGATTTCGCGGCGGAATAATGAACATGTTCGTCCCAGCCATAGGCGACGCCCATGATCGACGACAGGCAGACAATCGCGCCACTGCCGCGGGCTTTCATCCCGGCGGCGGCCGGGCGGATCACACGCAGCATGCCCTTAAGATCAATATCGAATGTCTGATCCCATTTCTCGTCTGTCAGTTGCTCCAGCGGGACGCGGTGGGCAATCCCCGCATTCGCCACGATCGTGTCGATCTTGCCAAAGCGGGTTTCGATATCCTTGACCACGGTGTCAGCGCGTTTGGTGTCGGTAACGTCGAGATGCTGAAATTCGGCCTTGCCGCCCGCCTTGCGGATTTCCTGCACGACATTGCGGCCCTCATCTTCGAGTACGTCGGTGACGACAACATGGTCGCCGCGTGCGGCCAGCGCCTTGGCCGTGGCCTGACCGATGCCGATGCCGGCGCCCGTGATCAACGCGATTGAGGTCATAGCATTACGTCTCCGGAGTTGGGTGACAGGGTCTGGCCCACGTAAATCCGTGCGGCTTCTGAACATAGGAAAGCGACAGTTTCGGCCACATCCTCCGGCTCGCCAAAGTGGCCCAGCGGAAGCTCGGCAGCCTTGGCCGCGCGCCAGTCGTCCGACAGGGCACGCACCAGTGGTGTGTTGATCGGGCCTGGCGCCACGGCATTGACGCGCACGCCCTGGGTCGACACCTCGCGAGCCAGCGCCTTGGTCATGCCGATGATCCCGGCCTTTGCGGCGGAGTAATGGACTAGTTCGATCCCGCCGATCTGGCCAAGCTGCGACGCCATGTTGACCACGCAACCGGCTTTGTTTTTCAGCATCTGCGGCAGGACAGAACGGGTACACAGATAGGTGCCGCGCAGGTGAACCGCGATCATGCGGTCAAAGTCCTCAGGCGCCAGATCGACAAACCGCGACTGGTGAACATGACCCGCGTTATTGACCAAATGCGTCGGTGCGCCGAAGGCTTCGGTACAGCGCGCCACCATGCGGGCCACATCTGCCTCATTCGACACATCACCCTGCATCCCAATGCCGCCGACTTCCTTAGCCGCACGCTCTGCGGCATCGGCGTCGTAGTCGTTCACGACGACATTATACTCCAGTGCCGCGAGTTTTGTGGCGACAGCCAGCCCGATCCCCGATCCTGCGCCTGTGATGATCACGGTGCTCATGCGATGTCTTCCTGCATGGCCATCTTCTTGGCGCGCCGCACGCTCAGCGCCATCAGGATGCCGTAGACCGACAGCAGCGCAAATGAGAACAGGGTGGTCATGACGCCGAAGGCAAAGATGTTCGGGTGAATTTCGACCGAGAAGGTGCCGTAGATCGCAAGAGGCAGGGTCTGGTCACGTCCGGATGCAAAGAGCGTACGCGGGAATTCGTCGAAACTCAGCGTGAATGCAAAGAGCATGGCCGACAGCACGCCGGGAAAGATCAGCGGGAAGGTCACCTTGCGGAAGGTCGTGATCGGCGACACGCCTAGCGACCAGGAGGCTTCTTCGACCGATCCGTCAAAGCGGTTGAGGATCGCCAGCATCACCAAAAAGGCAAAGGGGAAGGTATAGACCACATGCGCCAGAAACGCCGTGCTCCACCAGTGCCGCTCGATCCCGACCACATTGTTGGCCAAAAGCGAGGTGCCCAGCCCAGTCAGAACCCCCGGCACCATCATGCCCAGCACGATCAGGTAGAACACGATGCCCGCGCCGCGGAACCGCTTGCGGAACGCCTGTGCTGCCATGACACCCAGAACCGTCGCAGTGACCATTGTCATAAAGGCCAGCACCAAGGAGCGGATCAGCGCTTCGCCAACGGGCAGGGGCGCAATCCGGGAGGGGGGCGTCAGGCCGAAGAGGTGTTGATACCAATAGGTTGACCAAGAGATAATCGGGAACTGTGGGCCGCCCTCCGGGCCTTGCTGAAAGGACAGGATGCCCAGCACGATGAAAGGACCATAAAGGAACAGGATGAACAGGCCGACATAGACCGCGAGGATTGGCTTGAGGACTTTGGATTCCATCTCTTAAATCTCCCGCTTGAGGTCGACGATGCGCAGGAAGCCTGCAACCACGATGCCCAGCAGGATCGTCAGGATCACCCCGACAACCGAGGCCATCGCCCATTTTAATGACCCAACCTGCGTCACGATGATATTGCCTAGAAGGTTCACCTTGCGGCCCGACAGGGCACCGGATGTGGCGAACTCCCCCAGCACCATGACGCTGACAAAGATGGCACCTACCACGACACCGGGCAGGCTGAGCGGCAGGACGATTTTCCAGAAGATGCGCCCAAAGCCTGCGCCAAGGTCACGGGCAGCTTCGATAATGTTGCGGTCGATGCGGCCCAGCATGAAGGCGATGGGGCCAACCATGAAGACCACGTAAATCTGGGTCATGCCGATGACGACCGACAGTTCCGAGAACAGCAGCACCTCAATCGGGCTGTCGATAAGGCCCAGTTTCTGAAGGATAATATTGATCGCGCCTTCCTTGCCTAGCATGGGGCGCCAGGCCAGAACGCGGATTAGGAAGGAGGTCCAGAAGGGGATAACGCAAAGGACCAGCAGGATCGTCGAGAGCGTCTTGCTCTTGACGAGCAGCCCTACGAAAAGCGCTGCCGGATAACCGATCAGAAGCGTCAGCGTGAGAACGATGAGCCACAAACGGATTGTCGTCCACAAGGCACCGACATAAGCCTCTGATGCAAAGAAGTTTTTCCAGCTGTCGAGAGTCAGTGTCGAGTTGATCGAGAAGGTCGTCTGCGTCCAGAACGAAACATAAAGGATCATCATGATCGGGGCGACGAGGAACAGAATCATCCAGACCACGCCGGGGACGAGTAGTCGGAAAGTGTTTGACTTGTCCCGGTTCGAAGTTGCAGCGCTCATCTTGCGGTTTCCTTTCCGAATACGATCGCCTGCGCGGGATCCCATGACAGTGTGTAGTTCTCTCCGACCGTCAGATCGCGGGGCTCACCAAGGCTGAGGTGGTGGTCGACTTCGACGGTCTTGCGGTCCTTGGTCTCGAACAGGAAAACGATCGACGAGCCGAGATATTCGCTGGCGAGGTAGCGCACGGGCAAGGCCGGGCCGGGCAGGTCAACGGCGTCTGCGCTAAAGATCCGAGTACGGTCATAGCGGATGGCATAGACGTCGGATTTGTTCGGTTGCGCGGCGGTCACCGGCACGGTGCCAAAGGGGCCAACAAAGGTATCTCCCTGAAGTTCGCCATTGAATAGGTTGAACCTGTTGAGAAACAGCGCCACATCCGAAATTGCCGGGCTGTCGTAAATCGCGTCGGGCGTTCCGTACTGTACGATTTGTCCCTGATCCAGCACCGCCACTTTATCGCCCATCGCGAGCGCTTCGGTTTCGCTGCCCGTGACATGCAGGAAGGTCACGTCAAGCCGTTCGCGAATGGCCCGCAGTTCGATCTGCATCCGTTCGCGCAGGTTCGCGTCAAGCGCACCTAGAGGTTCATCCAAAAGCACCAGTTTGGGCTGCAATACGAGCGACCGCGCCAAGGCGACACGTTGTTTCTGCCCGCCAGAAATCTGATCCGGGCTGCGGTCTTCCAATCCTGTGAGGCCCACCATGTCGATCGCGTCCGTCACCCGATCGGCGATGTCGGTCTCCGACACTTTGACCGCGCCATTGCGTAGACCAAAGGCCACGTTCTCGAAGATGGTCAGATGTGGGAAGAGGGCGAAGTTCTGAAACACAAAACCGATGCCGCGCTCGTGGGCGGGTAGCTCGGTGATGTCGCGCCCCTGAAACCAGATGCGCCCCTTGTCCGGCTTCTCGAAGCCCGCGATTACCCGCAGGAGGCAGGTTTTGCCGGATCCCGAAGGCCCGAGTAGGGCGATATAGCTGTTGTCTTCGGCGACAAAATCGATGTCATCAAGTGCGGTCAGATCGCCGTACCTGTGCGTCACACCTTCCATCCGAAAAATTGGTTCGCTTTGCGTCATAGAGCCCTCTCTCTTTCGCGGATGTCCCCTCGAACGGTATCGGGGGAGCAAAAGGTCGCTCTTTCGGCACCTTTCCGCAAAATGTATAAAGTATGAAATGGCTAATTTGACTACATAGCAATAGCCATCTTTTCGAAATTTAGAGCCGGAAAAGCTACCTTAGGTGGAAAAATGATCGAAAAGATGTAATTTTACTCAGTATGAAAATGAACTTAGGGTCCGAAATCCATTTTTATATAACCGGGGTCAAATAGGGCGGCAGCGACTCGCTTTCAGGAATCAGCGCAACGATTTTAAGCCGGGCAACGCTCTTGAACGACAAGACGCGCAAATGTTCCCTAAGGTACGCTGTGGCTGCATCGATTTGGCGTGAACCGATTAGCTCGAACAGGGTCTGGTACTGATCCAGCGCGACGGGATCTACGGGCAATCCAAGGTCGCTCAGAGCCTTGTCCATTGCCGAAAGCAGCAGGCGGTTGTTGCTAATGATTTCCACCAGCGCACTGTTCGGCGTCCGCCCCAGACAGAGTCGCATCAGCTCATCTTCAAGTTGAGCTGAGTTCTTTGCCTTGCCGCTTTCGATATGTGCGCTCACCTGCATGATCTGCGCGTGGTCGATGTAATCTGAGGCCTGCATTAAAGCGGCAGGTTCCATGATGCTGCGCAGCTCGAATTTCTCGCGGAGGGTTCGGGCCGTCAGCGGCCCGGCTAGCCAGTGCGAGGTGGCGCCTTTGCGGATCAACCCGCGTTCGTTAAGGCGGCTGAGCACGTCGCGTGCCACGGTGCGGCTCACGCCCAGATGATTGGCCAGTTCCGTTTCAATGACCCTAAACTCTCCGAAAATCTGGCAGGCGGCAATCTCGGCCTCTACCTTGTCATAGACCCGCTGCCACGTCCCACGGACCGCGAGGGCTGAGCGTGAGACATCCGGGATTTCAAACCCGAACTCCTCCAGCGATTTGCGGATCGGCGTAAGGCTCGTCGCTCCATCCCCGACCAGATAACCGCGCCCGCGAAACCGATGGATCAACCCTTCAGCGTTGAGGATCCGCAAAGAGGCCTGGACGGGCGCGCGACTGGTTTGCATCAACTTGGCAATCGGACCCTCAATCAGAACAAATCCCTCCGGCAAGCGCCCCGAACGGATATTGTGCCGCAGAACGCGACTGATGGTTTCATAAAGCGGGTCTTGCCCGGGGGTGGTCGGCCGTGCACTCATGTGGTCGAGCTTCCCAAAGTCCGGATAAAGCGC
Organism: Sulfitobacter sp. SH24; assembly: GCF_965641895.1. Classification (NCBI taxonomy): domain Bacteria; kingdom Pseudomonadati; phylum Pseudomonadota; class Alphaproteobacteria; order Rhodobacterales; family Roseobacteraceae; genus Sulfitobacter; species Sulfitobacter sp. SH24. Next base: position 2,086,880 of record NZ_OZ282575.1, on the reverse strand, counting down.
TTCCAAGAGCGGGCGGCGTAGTTGTACTCGTCCATGACAGTGTTCCAAAGCGCGATCCGACTGACCCGTTCACGATAGGCACCGCCGGGGCGACGCTGGCCCGTGCGCACGACAATCTTGCCGTCCGGCCCCTTAAGGTCGCATCGGGCAGGGTCTCCGTCATACCAATAGCCCCATTCTTCGGGGCTGAGATACTCCCGGACTCCCTTTGAATTCGTCATGTAATGCCCCTGCCGTGCCATGAGCGCGCCCGCGGGGCCGGTAAGCCACCAATTCAGATAGTCATAGGCCATGTCCAGTTTTGCACCTTCGAGGTGTCGTGCAAGCGAGGCCCCGCCATGCCACGCCCGGTAGCCTTCGCGCGGCACGCTTTCGCGGAAAATACCGGCCATCTCGCCCAAGTTGCCATAGGAAGGCGACCACATGCTCTGCACTGACACGCGGTCCGTCTGAATGAACGCCTCCGCCTCGTCGGGTGTAACCCAACTGCCCGCGAAAAAGCCCTGTTGGCGCAAGGTCTCAAGCAGCGCCATCAGGCTGTCGATCTCATCGACAGTCATATTCCCGATGTCCTGAAAGGTAAGATCACCATTGGCTTCAGCGGCAAGGGCCGCATCAAAGATGCCGATCGCCGGCTCGTCCACCAATGCAATCCGGCCCCGGGCGCGCCGGTCAAGCAGCCACGCCCAGCTTGATCCCTCCGGCCCCTCATCGCCGAACAGACGGCGGTCAAATCCGAAGCTGTCGACGTTATGGGCTGTAGGCAACATGCTGATGGTCGGCATCGGCTGTTGACCCAAAGTCCCGTCGGGCTGCACGTACAGCTTGCGTACCGGGGCGTCGCCATGGCCCTGCCAAGTGTATTTGCTAATCCCGCCGTCCTTGGCAAGGTCGCCAATGTGATCCCATTGATTGATCCGGTCGGTCTGGATCGGTTGCAACGCGCCCCAGTACCAGACGATATCGAGGTTGTGAAAGCATTGCTCGTAGACGTCGTAGCCCGTCGGGTCTACTGCTGCGAGGTGCTGGCAGGTCAGGAAATCCAGAGACTCGTGCTCGATGTCGATGCCGAGGTCCGCCACGGCCATTTTGCGCACTTCCTCCAGCAGGGTGACATCGGTGCCACGCACCCGCAGCACCCGTCGTTTGTGGTTTGGGGGAGAGGCAAGTCTGTGCATATGGGCCTGACCAACGGGCGTTTGGGGGGCTTTCCCTTCTAACCGTGAAGTTCGCGCCCCGACATGGATGTTTGCCCGCAACATCAGAGCTTAAACGCGATTTGCATTCAAGAGAGCATATCGAAGTGTCGCCCCGGCAGCCTGAAACGATCAGGGCGCCGAGGCCATTCACTTACACTGGGCTAGCCGAGGTGTGCACGCCTGGGCTAGCCGAGGTGTGCACGCACCGCTGCGAGCATCTTCTTGCGGTCGCTGCGCGCTTTCAGCGCCTCGTCCATGCCCACCTTGCGGAACTTAACCGGTGTATGCGGTTGCAACTGTCCGATCAGGTCCATGTCGGCCGAGATGATCGCGCCCAAAGTGAAATAGCCGCCCCCCGACACCGCATCTCGGTGCAGAACGATCGGCTCCAACCCACCTGGCACCTGAATGGAGCCGTAGGAATAACAGCCGTCGACAATGTTGGACGGATCGGCCCCGGCCCCGAAAGGCTGTTCACGACCGACAAACTCAAGCGGTTTGCCTCCCTTGAAACGGTATCCCATCCGGTCCGCCTCAAGTGCGACAGTCCAGTCATCGTCAAAGAACCCCTCTTGCGCGGCAGGGGTCAGGCGGTGCCAATAAAGGCCGGGCAGCACCCGCAGTTCGGCGGGGTTGTCCGGCAGGCGGCGCAACTCCTTAGGAACATTCAGACCCGGTTCGATCATCTCCGCTTCGCCCAACGGGATCACGTCTCCGGCCTGTACATTGCGACCTTCGATACCGCCGAGTGCGCCGATTGGGTAGGTGGAGCGGCTACCAAGGGCAGGGGGGGTATCGATCCCGCCGCTGATTGCGATATAGGCCCGCGCCCCGGATTTGAGGAAATCGAACTTCAGCGTCTGACCGGCTTTGACCTCAAAGGCGGTCCAGCCCTCCTGCGGTTTGCCATCGACCTTGGCAGGCAAATCCGCCCCGGTCACGGCAACGAGCGCGTCCTTTTCAAAGACGATCTCGGGCCCCATGAACACCACTTCGAGCCCCGCAGCCCCTTCGGGGTTGCCGACCAGCATGTTGGCCACGCGCAGCGCGAAACGGTCCATTGCGCCACCAATCGGAATGCCAAGGTGGAAATAGCCCGGACGGCCCAAATCCTGAATTGAGGTTGAGAGGCCCGGTTGAATGACTTTAAGCGACATTGAGCGCCTCCATCAGTTTGGCGTTGGTGCCGGGCATATCCGCGTTAAAGGCTTCCAGATCGAAATCGACCTCAGCGATGCGCGGCACATAGGTATCGGCCTCCACCTCGGCGAGAATGCGGTCATATTCCTCTCGGTCGATCGGCTTCCATTTCACGATGTCGCCCGGTTTGAAAAACACCATGAAGTCGCGCAGGTAGCTTTGCTTTTGCTCGGGATCGAAGATCGGCATCGGCGTTACCCCAAACATCTGGTAACCGCCAGCCCCCCGCACCGAATAGACGCAAGAGAAACAGCCGCCATAGCCCACGGTCTGCTTGGGCGTATCGGTGCGCGGGCGCAGGTATTTGGGCACCTGCAACTGTTTGTCACGCTCAACAAGTTGATAGAGGAACGGCAGCCCAGCAACGAAGCCCACCATCGACACAAACCACGGCTGCGCGTGATGCGCCTCGATAAAGGCTTCGGCGCTGTCGAACCCGTTGATCCGCGCGGCATAGTCGAGATCGGTGCCCGACGGGTCTTGGTGGCGTTCACGGAACCGCATCAGGGTCTCATGGGTCCAAGGATCTTGGTAATAGACCGGGATCTCGATGATCCGCGTCTTCAACCGCTGTTCGGCATCCTCGGCCTTATGCTCAAGCTCCTGCACCTTTTTCATCATTGCCTCGGGCGCGATCACATCAGGGTCGAAGCGGACCTGAAAGGAGGCGTTCGCCGGGCAAATCTCCGTGACGCCCTCGATCTTGGCCTCGCGCACCGCGTTGCTCATCGAGAGGGACTTAAAGAACGCGTCAAGCGACATTTCATCGTCCATCTCGACGTAGATATGTTCGTCGCCGCCGTAGGTATAGCGTGTTTTCACGAGTTGCCTCCTGTGGTTAGGGGGTTGGTTTGAGATTGCCCGCCGCCAGCCAAGGCTCGAGCCATTGCGTATGGAAATCGTCCGCCCGCACCGCAGGGTCATGCGCCAGTGCAAGATGCAGCGGTTTCGTGGTTTTCAGCCCGCCAATCTCTAGCCCCTCAAGCGCGGTGATCATCAGCGCGATTGCGGCGTCACGATCTTTGCCATGGACGATCAGCTTGCCCAAAAGGGAGTCGTAAAACGGCGGCACCTGATAGCCTTCGTAGAGGAAGTGATCAAAGCGGATGCCGTCACCTTCGGGCAGCTTCAGGCTGCTGACCTGACCGGGGAAGGGGAGGAACTGCATCATCGGGTCTTCGGCATTGAGCCGCACCTCGATCGCATGGCCGCTGCGGGTGATGTCTTCTTGAGACTGACGCAGTTTCCCACCGCCGGCGACATGGATCATTTCTTGCACCAGATCCGTGCCCGTCAGCATTTCCGTTACCGGATGTTCCACCTGAATGCGGGTGTTCATCTCGATAAAGAAGAATTCTTTGGTTGCGCTGTCGTAAAGATACTCCAATGTCCCCGCACCAACGTAGCCGACGGCCTTGGCCAATGACACGGCGGTATCGCATAGGTGCTGGCGGGTGGCCTCGTCCAGACAAGCGGCCCCGGCTTCTTCCCAGACTTTCTGGCGGCGGCGCTGCATTGAGCATTCGCGCTCAAAATAATGAACCGCATCGGTGCCGTCGCCCATGATTTGCACTTCGATATGGCGCGGTAACTGGATCGCCCGTTCAAGGTAAAGCCCACCATCGCCAAAGGCCGCTTTCGCTTCGGCCTGCGCCTGCGGGGCCATCTTGCGCAGATCGGCCTCGTTGTCGGCAATGCGGATTCCCTTGCCACCGCCCCCGGCGGCGGCCTTGATCATCACCGGATACCCCAAACCCGCAGCAACTGACACGGCGTCATCTACCGTCTCAAGACGCCCTTTCGAGCCGGGCACGACAGGTACGCCCGCCGCCTCGGCAGCCTGCCTTGCCGCCACCTTGTCGCCCATACGATCAATCGTGTCCGCCGAAGGGCCGACAAACGTAATGTCGGCCTCCTCCAGCGCGCGGACAAAGGCCGCATTTTCGGCCATGAAACCATATCCGGGGTGAACCGCATCCGCTTGGGTTGCCTTGGCCGCCGCGACCACGGCCTCTACGTTCAGATAGGATTGCGCGGCCTGTGCGGGGCCGATGCAGACGGCCTCATCCGCCTGCCGGACGGCTAACATGTGCGCATCGGCTTCGGAATGGGCCTGAATGGTGTGAATGCCCATCGACTTGGCAGCGCGGATGATCCGCACGGCGATTTCACCTCGGTTGGCAATCAGCAAGCGTTTGATAGCCATGTATCAGTCCTCGATTTCTGCCAACGGTGCGCCCGCGCCAATCGCCGCCCCATCGTCGATCAGGTAGCTTTTGAAGGTTCCCGAGGTCTCTGCCTTCACGTCGATGAAGGTCTTCATGACTTCGATCAGACCGACGGTATCGCCTGCCGCGACCGCGTCGCCGGGTTGCTTGTAAAGCGGCTCACCCGGTGCAGATTGGGTGTAGAATGTGCCGGGAACGGGGGAAAGAACCTGTGTCATGTTGGTCTCCTGCTAGAGTGATGTACTTAAAGGGTTTTCGCGACTTCAGCGGCGCTGGCGATGCGTATGCCTGCGTCAAGCAGGCCCGCACGGATGGCTTGGCCCATAGCCAGCGCACCGGGTGTGTCGGAATGAAAACAGATCGAGTCGAACGGGATTTCAATCTCATCGCCCTCGACGGTGGTGACCATGCCGGTCTTGCATGCCTTAACGCATTTCTCAGCAATCTGTTGTGGATCGGGCCGCCCGACCTGCCGGGTAAAGACGATTGAACCGGAATTGCCGTAGTCCCGATCTGCATAGAACTCGCGGATGACGGGGTAGCCCGCCCGTTTGGCGGCGGCATAGGTCTTGGAGACGCTCATGCAAAACAGCAGCGCGTCGGGGCTGGTGGCCTGTAGTGTATCAACCAGCATCTGCGATAGTTCTTCGTTCACAGCAGCTTCCATATAAAGCGCACCGTGAAGCTTTATGTGCTGCAAGGGTGCGCCATGGCGGCGGCCGAATTCGCGGATCGCGCCAATCTGATAGACGATGTCATTGATCAACTCTGCCGCATCGGTCTTTATGTAGCGCCGCCCGAAGCCCTGAAGATCCGCATAGCCCGGGTGCGCGCCCAGCCCAACGCCATGCGCCTGGGCCAATTTGACGACACGGTCCATTGAGTTGGGGTCGCCCGCATGGAAACCCGCTGCGATATTGGCGGAACTGATGATCTGCATGATCTCTTCGTCTGGCGCATCGCCCAGCACCCACTGGCCAAATCCTTCGCCCATGTCACAATTTAGATCGACGGCCTCTTTCATTATCACACCTCCACTGGTCTGGACCTATGATGGCAGCTTGATGCAAAATTGATATTTCTTTTTTTCATTGTTTCATTATTGGATTTTTAGATAATGCTTGGTGCCACGGATCAGGGGGGTAGAGGTTGAATTTTAAGCACTTGAAGTATTTTGTGGCGACAGCCGAAACCGGACAGGTCAGCCGCGCGGCAAAATTGCTTTCGATTTCTCAATCTGCGGTTACGGGGTCGGTCCGCGATCTTGAGGCGCTTTTGGCCGTTACCCTGTTTCAACGCCGCGCTCAGGGTATGGAGTTGACGGATGCGGGGCGGGAGTTCCTGCCGGTGGCGCGGGACATTCTGGAAAAGGTCGATGCGGCCCATCAAATCCACCGTGGCACCTCTGACATCACCGGCAGCTTGACCATCGCCGCGACCTATACAGTCCTCGGGTATTTCCTGCCGTTCCATCTGGGGCGATTAGCGCAGCTTTACCCCGGTATCGACATTCGCATCGTCGAATTGAACCGCCAGAGCATTGAGGAACAACTGCTGCGCGGCCAGATCGACATGGCCGTCGCCCTGACCTCGAACATCCACCGCGACGGGATCGAGACGCTGACTTTGCTGAAATCCCCAAGGCGGTTGTGGGTCCCGGCGGGGCATCGGTTTTGCGACGGCGGGGCAGTGTCGCTGCATAGCATTGCCAAAGAGCCATACGTCATGCTGACCGTGGACGAAGCCGCGCATTCCTCAATGAAATACTGGAACAGCAACAACGCGCACCCGAGCATCAAGTTGCGCACGTCTTCGGTGGAGGCGGTGCGTTCGCTGGTGGCGAACGGGCAGGGGGTCACGATCCTGTCGGATATGGTCTATCGGCCTTGGTCACTGGAAGGGCGACGGATCGAAACGGTGGTGACAGATGTGGAAATTCCCACGATGGATGTCGGCCTGGCCGTCAATCGGTCCATACCGTTGACGCCCGCCAAACAAGCGCTGAAGTCGTATTTCACCTCTGCCTTCCTATCTCCCAAGTTGCAATTTTAGGCGCGACAGTCTTGTAGCGCCCTCGGAATTTATCCATAGAGTTGCGCCATGAATTCCCGAACCAACGCATGTGAGAGTATCGTGTCAAAGCTGACGAGCGACCTGTTGTGATCGCTGGTCTGGGCCTGATTGCACCCTTCTTTATCTACATTCTCGCAGGTGTTGTGGCCCAGCTTTTGCTGCGGCACGGGGCGGAACAGCAGCGCTGGCTGGATGCTTTCATCTTCTACCTCGCGCTGCCAGCGCTGCTATTTCAATCGGTGCGGGTGGTGCCGCCGGGCGCGGCCAGTCTCTTGGGCTTTCTGGCCGTGACCACCGCGATGACCGGGCTGATGTTTCTGATCGGCTGGCTGATCGGGCGCGGCAACAAGACCGGGGACCATGCGGCAGTCTTCGGCCTTGCGGCGAGCTATTCCAACATTGGCTACATGGGGCCTGCACTGACGGTCGCCGTGCTTGGCCCCGCGGCGGGGGCGCCCGCGGCTTTCGTGTTCTGCGCCGATGTCTTGCTGATCTTTACCATTTGGCCCGCTATGATCGGCGAAGGGCGGCGCGGCTTTGCCCGTTTGACTCAATCCCTGCGCAAAGTTGTGACCCATCCGTTCATCCTTGCCACGCTGGCCGCACTCGTCTTTGCGCGCACGGGCTGGGTGCTGCCGACTTTCCTCGACACGCCTCTCACCGGATTTCAAGACGCCGCCGCCCCCGCAGCGCTGTTTTCGCTGGGCCTCACATTGGCCCGCAATCGCGGGGGCGCCATGGGCGCGCGGCTTGGCGCCTGCCTTGGGGTGAAGCTTATCTTGCATCCTCTGGCGGTGGCCTCGGCCTTCATGGTCTTCTCTGGGTTCGATCCGATCTGGGTCGCAACCGCGATCATCATGGGCGCTTTGCCCCCGGCGGCGAATGTCTATGTGATGGCGCGTGCAGAGGGGATTAGCGTGCCGCTTTCCGCACGCACCGTTCTTTACGGCACCGCCTTTTCCGCGATTTCACTGCCCTTGGTGATATCGCTCGTCGGCTGACCCTTTGGCGGCGAATTCACCGCGCTGCGCCAAATCATTCGACGGATGGCCTGAGAATGGCTAGCATTGCCCTTGATAGGGGTGCAGCATGCTGCGCCGATCTAGGATGAGGAGGGGGTGAAGGATGTGCAACGCCGGTGATCGAGGCACCGCGGTTTCGGCCGTTTTAATCGAGAACCCGCGCACCCGCGTCACCCGCTGGAGTTTTTCGGGGCGCGGCGACAATACCGGCTGGCACCGCCACGAATACGATTATCTGGTTGTGCCCATCCAGGACGGGGTGCTGGAAATCCGCGATGCGAAGGGGGTCCTCAGCCGATCGGAACTGAAGGTCGGGGTGCCCTATTTCCGCAAGCGCGGTGTTGAGCATGATGTGCTGAACGGGAACGACGGGGAGTTTGCCTTTATTGAGGTTGAGTTCCTCGAACATGCCGCCCGCCAAAACTGATCCAAATTTTTGTGCGCAAATCACCTATTTCGCGCGTTGGTTCTGGATAGAGTTTACCGAAGGGTTTGAGGTCCGCGGTTTCACGCAAAGCGTTGTACGGGAGTAAGGAATGTTAGTTTCAACCGATAATAGCGGAGCGACCGACAAGAGCGCGATATGGTCCCGGACAATCTCTGAGACCTATTTTCCGCTGTCGGTACAGTGCCACGATCCGCAGGCGTTCAACGGGTCGCTCAGGTCGTGGGGGCTGGGCATTCTGGGGCTGTCAGAGATGCACTGCGACGCCGTCATGTACCGCCGTCACAAAAGCCACTTTGCCGAAGAAAAGGACAGCAGCCTGCTCATCACGATCCCTCAAGCAGGGGATGTGCTCTTTGAGCAGTCATCGCGCGAGACCCGCTGCGCCCCTGGCAGCTTCTTGGTGGAGCAGGGGGACATGCCTTATGAATTCTCCCATGCGCGGCGCAACAAGCTTTGGGTGCTCAAAGTCCCGACCGCCAGCGTGCAGTCCCGATTGGGGCCGACTGAGCGCCTCAGCGCGCTGACCTTTGACGCGACATCGGGTGTCGGGTCATTTTTCGTGGGGGCGGTGCGTAACACCATCGACAGTATCGAAGTCATCAACGACGCCGCGCGCGAATTGGCAGGCCAGCACCTGCTTGACCTTCTTTGCCTGTCGATGCGCAGCGATGATCGTATTCTGGACAGTTCCGTTTCCACCATCCGCGCTGCACATTTGCAACGCGCAGAGCAATTCATCCGCGACAACCTCGCAAACCCAAAGCTGACCCCGATGCTGGTGGCGGAATCCTGCGGGATTTCGCGACGCTACCTGCAAGGTCTGTTTGCCGAGAACGACTGTTCGGTCGCGGGCTATATCCGCGACAAGCGGCTGACCCGCTGTCACGAGACGCTCACGATGGGCCATGACAGTTCGACGATGGCACAGATTGCCCACAAATGGGGTTTTTACGACCACGCGCAGTTCTGCAAACACTACCGCAGCCGTTTTGGCTGCACGCCAACAGCAACCCGCAAAAAAGCCCGGACGGAGGCGGAGCACCGCCCCGACTGACCAAGCAACACCCATTCAACGAAACCAAATGACTGAGCCCTCGCGGTGCAGAACAATGCCGGTCGGCCATCCGACAGGCGTGCAACAAGTTAGGAACAGCAAATGACCAAGACGAGAGTGGCGGTAGACGTCGGAGGGACCTTTACCGATGTATGCATCATGGACGAGGAAAGCGGTCAAATTCGCATCGAAAAGACCCCCTCGACACCTGATGACCCGATGCGCGCGATCATGACAGGCGTGTCGGATGCTCAGGTCGACCTTTCGGATGTCACCATGTTTTCGCATGGCACAACGGTGGCCACCAATGCGCTGATTACCCGCAAACTCCCACGCGCCGCAATGGTGTGCACCGAAGGCTTCCGCGACGTTGTGGAAATCCGGCGCTCGAACAAAGAAGACCTTTGGGACACCTACAAGGACGTGGCCAAACCCTACATCCCCCGCCGCGACCGGTTGACCGTCAAAGAGCGCATCGACGCAAGCGGCAAGATAATCCGAGAGTTGGACGAAGAGGACGCCCGCCGCGTCGCTGCCGTGCTCAAGAAGCGCGACGTCAAAGCAATCGCGGTCTGCTTCATCAACTCCTACGTCAATGGCGAGAACGAGGTTCGCATGCGCGAAATCCTTCGCGAGGTGATGCCGGACGTGCATATCTCGATCTCATCCGAGGTGATGCCTGAGATTTTCGAACACGAGCGGTTCTCGACCACAATGGTCAACGCTGTCGTCTCGCCCGTGGTGGTCGACTACGTGTCACGTCTCAGCGACAAGCTGGAGGAGGGCGGCTACAAACGTGATTTGTTGCTGCTGCACACCGGGGGTGGCGTGATGACCCCGGCGAGCGTGAAGGATTTTGCCGCCCGCTTGGCCGGGTCTGGCATCGCGGCGGGGGCCATCGCCAGCCGCTTTATCGGCAACCTTTGCGGCTATGAGAACTCCATCGGGTTCGACATGGGCGGCACCAGCACCGATGTATCGCTGACGTACCGGGGGGAATCCACGGTCACCAAGGATTGGTATATCGAATACGGCTACCCGATCCGCTTTCCGAGCATCGAGGTGCTGACCATCGGCGCGGGCGGCGGATCGCTGGCGTGGAAAGACGAGGGCGGATCGTTGCGCAACGGCCCCCAATCTGCCGGGGCGCATCCCGGACCGGCCTGTTATTCCAACGGCAATGAGGTCGCGACGAACAGCGACGCCAATGTCGTCCTTGGCCGCCTAGGCCACAGCCTCGCGGGGGGGGACATCACGCTCGACCCCGACCTCGCGGAAAAGGCGGTGCGCGAAACGGTGGCGGAGCCCTTTGGGATGGAGTTGCACGCGGCGGCTGAGGCCATCATCGACGTGGCCAATGCCAATATGGCCAACGCCGTGCGCCTGCTGTCGATCAGCCGTGGACATGACCCCCGCGATTTCGCCTTGGTCGCCTTCGGGGGGGCCGGTGCGCTGCACGGTGCGGCGGTCGCCCGCGAGTTGTCGATCCCGATTGTCATCGTGCCGCCCAACCCCGGTGTCACCTCCGCAATGGGCTGCCTGCTGGTCGATATCCAGCATGACTTCTCGGACAGTTTCATGGCCGATGCCGCCAGCACGACGCCCGAAGACCTCGAAGCCGCCTTTGCCCGGATCGAGAAAGAGGCGGTCGAGCGGTTGCGCCACGAGGGCGTATCGCCGGACAACACGGTTTTGCAGCGTACGGTCGAGATGATGTACCAAGGTCAGTGGCGCTCGCTGGCGGTGTCGGCACCGTCAAAGATCACCAGCACCGAAGACCTCGTGAACGGATTTCACGCCGAACATGAGCGGGAATACAATTTCCGGCGCGAAGATTCCCCCGTCAGCATTTTCCGCGTCGGGGTCAAGGCCACCGGCGTGGTGCAAAAGGCCGAATTGCCGTCCTTCGACGTGGTCAAACACACGCCCGAACCTGATGGGCACCGCGCCGTCTGGTTCAAAGGCGAGGCCTGCGAGGCTGCCGTTTATGACCGGTCGAAAATGAAGGCTGGGGCCGAGTTCAGCGGCCCCGCCATCGTTGAGCAAGTCGATTCCACTGTGGTCATACCGCCCAAGGCAAAGGCGTCGGTCGATCAATACATGAACATTCTTATTCGCGTGAAGGATTGAACCATGAACACCCTATCCAGACCCGACCTTGATCCGGTCACCTTCGAAGTTCTGAAAAACTCTTTCATCACCTCTGTCGACCAGATGGCAGAGCAAATGCTGCGCACCTGTTATTCCTTTGTAATCTACAACCGTGACTTCTCGAACGGGTTGCATGATGCTCAAGGCAACTGCGTGGCGCAGGGCAACTCGGATATCGCGGTGCATGTGGGCACGCTGCATTACACCTGCAAGGATGTGATCCGCGCCTTTGAGGGCGATATGTACCCCGGCGATGTCTATGCGATCAACGATCCCTACGCGGGGGGCACGCACTTTAGCGATGTGCGCCTGATCCGCCCGATCTTTGACGAAGAAACCCTGATCGGCTTCTCGCAGTCCAACGGGCATTGGTCTGACCTTGGCGGCTCGGTGCCCGGATCGTTCAACGTCACGGCCCATGAGATGTTTGGCGAGGCCGTGCGGATCACGCCGATCCGGCTGTTCCGCAAGGGTAAGTTCTGCGCCGACGTAGCCAATATGATTGCGGCCAACACGCGCGATCCAGCCTCTATCATCGGTGACATCCACTCGCAGGCGCAGGCCACGCAGGTCGCTGAACGCGAACTTCAACGCCTTGTTGGAAAATACGGGCGCGATCAGGTGATCCAAGGCATGGAAGAGGTTCAGGACTATGTCGAGCGCGCCGTGCGCCAGCGCATCTCGGACCTGCCCGACGGCACATGGGAGGCCGTGGATTACATCGATCGCGACCCCGGAGCAGGCGAGGGGATGATCCCGATCCACATCAAGATGACGATCAAAGGCGATGAAATCATTTATGATTTCGAGGGTAGTCACCCCACGATCTCGTCGATCTACAACTCCGCGCATGGGGCGACATTCTCGGCCGTGGTGGCGGGGATGAAGACCTTTTTCCCCGACCTGCCGCTTAACAGCGGCTTCTATCGCATGGTCGAGATCAAAGCGCCCAAGAACAGCGTGGTAAGCGCCGAATGGCCCGTTGCCGTCACCGGCTTCCTGATGCCGTTTGAGAAGATCATGAACGCGATTTTCGAGATGTGGTCCCAGATCATGCCAGAACGCGCGATCGCCTGTGCCTTTAACCTTGAATACCTACTTGCCGGGGGCAACGACCTGCGCAAGCCTGAAAAGCCGATCTACATGTTCTACGAATGGCTCCCCGGCGGCTGGGGCGGGCGCAACGGCAAGGACGGCAGCGATGTCACCACCGCTTGTTTCGGCACTGGTTTGATGTCGCAGCCTTCCGAGGGCAACGAGCGGGTAAACCCGACGCGGGCGGATGAATTCCAGATCAAGCAGGACAGCCCCGGCCCCGGCAAATGGCGCGGCGGTGCGGGCGTTATCAAGGCCTCGACGCTGCTGGAGGCAGACAACACCGTGATGTCCTATATCTGCGACCGGGAACGGGCCGTTGTTTGGGGCGTTGAAGGCGGCCTGCCGTCCATGCCCCACGGTCTGATGGTTGAACACGCAGAGACCGGCGAACAGAACTGGCTGGGATCCGTCTTCTCCAACTACAAGATCAAGAGCGGTGACAGGTTTACCCGACCCACGGCAGGCGGTGGTGGATACGGCGATCCGATGGAGCGCGACCCAGAGCGGGTGCGTCATGATGTGATTGACGAATATGTCTCGGTCGAGCGGGCAAAGATCGACTATGGCGTGGTCATCAAGGTAAATGACGCCGATATGCTGGACTATGAAATCGACGTCGAGGCAACCGGGAAGGCCCGGGCGCATATCCGCGAAAACCGCAAGGCTTGGGCGCGGATGGACCCCGAAGAGGTTTCGCGCCTGTACCGCAATGGCGAGATCAACGAGATGGACGCGGTGCGGCAATACGCGGTGATCCTTGACTGGGGCAGCGGCGAGGTGATGCCCAAATCGACACAGCAGTTCCGCGAGAGCTTCGAGCGACGGTCCGTCGCACATTGGAGCTGAGGCAGGCGGTTCGGCAGGTTTTTCCTGCCGGACCAAGCTTACCTCTGAAACGGATGACTTATGATCGTCGCGATGAGAGGGCTTATGGCCAGTGCCACAAACCGTACTCATACAATGTTCGAAATTTTACCCATTTTGATGTGAGCTACATGTATTTAAGAGACTGAAATATAAAGGTTTCGACTGAATTCAAAATCCCCCGCCGCGAGGCATGCCGGTTCGAGTTCGACCTTGGGTACCACCTTGTATTCACGAGGTTTTCCGCGAAATTTTCGATGTCAGTACTGAAGAGATTTGGGGGTGCCTCCTACACGGGACGCCCACATATATCACACCGACTGCCGCATCTGCGCCTTGCGCGACATCTCATTACGATGTGCATTCTTGCGGTGTTTTGCTATCACTTCAAGGTACTGACCAGTGATAGAACGGGGCTCAGTATCAGAGCATCTGGCTTCAGCCGACTTAACGCTTGTGTGTTTTTGTAATCCCAGACGTGGGCATATCGAGTATTGCGGCGGCCGTCTTTGTCTGTGACCGCAATCGGAGATCAGAAATTGGGTTCGATCATTTCTTTAGGGCAGAAAAATCAACAAACTCAGCGGCAGCTAAAAACTGAGACGCTGGGCTTTGAGATTGGGAGCAAGAGGTAATCTGAAGTAAGGGGGCAAAAACTCTTGTGAATAATGTAGTACGTTTTGGTTTAACGCCTTAGCCTTTCAAGCAGTGGGTATTCGATAAACAAAAAGCGACACGCAATGGACCAAGAAATGCACGTGGCACGCCGAGCAGGGATCCGAGAGCCACAGCGGCAGCGAGGTATCGCGCGGTTTCAGCAACTCCTTGACGCCACAGAGGTTATTTTGACCGAAGCGCCCGACAGCGACATAAGCCTTGCCGTCGTGGCAGAGGCGGCGGGCGTCCCTTTGCCCTCGATCTATCACTTCTTCCCCAACAAAGACGCGATCCTTGTTGCTTTGGCGCAGCGCTATCATCAGGCGCTTTCCGCACTCGCACAAAAGCCGTTGGACCCGCCCCCCGGCTCTTGGCAGGAGATCATCCGCCGCCGACAGATGGACGGGGCCGCGTACCTCAATCGCCATCCTGCCGCGTTGCGGCTTTTCATGGGGGCGGGAGTAAGTGCCGAAGTGCGCACTTTGGATTTGCAAGGCAATGCCTCCCTTTCAGCGATCCGCACGGCAGAGTTCAGGCGGTGGTTCGACTTCTCTGCCGTGCCAGATCTTGAGCACCGCATCGGGCTGTCGATCGGGATCATGGATGGCATCTGGGCTATCTCGTGGTCACAGCATCGCTGCATCACCAAAAGCTATCTGACCGAAAGCATTCGTGCATCGACCTGTTACTTGCGCTGCTTCTTGCCAGAGATTCTGCCAATGCGCGAGCTAATCGAGAAATAACAAAACTTTCTACCACTAACTTTCTATGTGTTTCGCGATGGTTAAACGCTGAGCGGTTTACTCCGCACTATGATTTTATACCCTTTGGGGCCACTGTGCACGATGATTCAGCTTTATTTGAGCTGTTCTAGAACAACGAGCTATAGGCGATTTGCTGACCATCAATACCCTCTATGCAGCCAAAAATTCCCTCGCTAACCTGATCTCTATGGCACAGCGGGCCAGCTAATAAATCGCACCGATCACAGTCATTTTCCAGACGGCCGACGGGCAAATTGGCGGTCACCTGCCCGAAAGGGCATGGCAAATCAGTCCTGCCCGAACCATCGACCTCACAGAATGCTGGGGCGGGGAAACAAGCAAAGGGGACTATGGTATGAATACGACTTCATCTTTCAAGACCACGGCACGGCGGCGGGGCACGGCCCTGCTTTTTGGCACGACCAGCGCGTTGATGTTCGGCTCTGCGGTGGCAGCGCAGGATACGCTCGTCGTGGGCCGCTCCATGGACGTCAATTCGCTCGATCCGTCGCGGGCCTTCTGTGACACCTGCCAAATATATCTCACGGCCGTCTATGAACCGCTGATCACACTCGGGGCAGACAATAAGACACTGGAGCCAAAACTTGCGGCAAGTTGGGAGCACAACGAGAATTTCACTGAGTTCACCTTCAACCTAAACCCCGAGGCCGTCTTTTCCGATGGCAGCCCAGTTGAAGCTTCCGACGTGGTCTGGACTTTCGAGCGGCTGCGCAACCTTAAAGGGTCGCCCTCCTTCTTGATGGATGGCACGCAGTCCATTGAAGCGGTTGATGCCCATACCGTGAAAGTAACGGTAGACGCGCCCAACTCCGAATTTCTCAATAAGGTTTCCGCCCCCTACACAGGTATCCTGAACGCCGAAGCCGCGATGGCGGGCGGGGCGCTGGCGGATGAAACTGCGGCGACTGCCGATGGAGCCGAAGGTTGGTTCTTGGAGAATTCGGTCGGCAGTGGGCCATTCGTTCTGGCCAACTACGCCCCCGAAGACGAGCTGCGTCTGTCGCGCAATGACAGCTACTATGGCACCGCCCCCGCCTTTTCCGAGGTGGTGATCACCCAGATGCAGGATTCCGTCAGTCAGGCGCAGGCGCTGGAAACGGGCTCAGTCGATATTGCCATGCAGATCGACGCAGACACGGCCAAATCCCTCGATACCCCGGACGTGGTGACTGAGATTATCCCTTCCTTCAACTTCGTCTACTTCGCTTTCATGCCGGGCTCTACCGCGATGAAGGACAAGCTGACCCCTCAGGTGCGGGAGGCGCTGACCTACGCAGTCGATTATGACGGGATGATCGAATTCACGGTCGGCGGCAACGGTAACAAGATCGCAGCACCCATTCCCAACGGCTTTCCGGGCACCCAGAACCTTGAGCCGCGGGCGCAAGATGTGGAAAAAGCGAAGTCGATGCTGGCAGAGGCGGGCATGGACAGCGGGCTTGAGATGGTTGCCGTTTATCCTAACGACAACGTCTACGGCGTTGACCTCAACGTGATGATGCAAAAGCTGCAACAGGACTTCGCGCAGGTGGGGGTTGAGGTCACGCTCAAACCGGTGACCTATCCGGTCTGGCGCGAAGAGATGGCCGCCGGTACGGCGGACCTTACAGCGGTTTACTACGCACCCGACTACTACGGTTCGGGCCAATATGCAGCATATTTCGGGATGACCGAAGGCTCCACTTGGGTCAGCCGAGCGGGCTACCAATCGCCTGAGACGGTGCTGAACGAGAAAGAGGGCGAAATCTACGCGCAGGCGCTGGCCGCGTCGGGTGAAGAGGCCGCCGCGAAGTATGAGGAGCTGGGCCGAGAGTTGATGGCAGATAACGTCATCATTCCGCTGGTCAGCCCCAACCTTGTGCTCGCCCACCGCGCTGACATCGACGGGGTTCGCTACAGCGCCTGCTGTAACCTGCCGCTCGCCGAAATCTCGCGCAAGTAAAGGGGCAAGGCCATGCTGCGCTATATCATACGCCGGGTGCTGGGAGTGCCGTTTCTCCTGCTCGGCGTGGCCAGTGTGGCCTTCATCCTGTCGCAAAGCACGAAGGGCGATCCGCTTTCCGCCCTCGTACCCGAGCGGATGATGAACAACCCCGAAATCGTGCAGGCCGTAGAGGCGCAGTGGGGTTTGGATAAGCCTTTGCCGGTGCGCTACGTCGTCTACATGAAAAATCTGGTGCAGGGCGACATGGGCACCTCCTTTAACACCCGCCGCCCCGTCGCCCGCGATATTGCCGAGCGTTTGCCCGCGACCTTGGAACTGGTGGTCGCCGCGATGATCGTCGGCACCACGCTTGGTATGGCAATTGGCTTGCTGTCGGCACGGTTCCGTCACTCGATCTTCGACAATGCTGCCCGCGGGTTTGCCCTGCTTGGGTCCTCGCTGCCGATCTTCTGGTCGGGTCTGATCATGCTTTATATCTTCTCGGTACAGCTTAAATGGACGCCCGGCACGGGACGGCTTGATGCCCGAACCCAAGCGCCAGAAGGGGTCACCGGGTTTTATACCGTCGATGCGCTACTGGCCGGGAACGGCGGACTTTTCATCGAGACGCTAAGCCATCTTGCGCTGCCTGCGCTGGTTTTGGGCTGGTCAGTTATCGGCATTGTCGCCCGACTGGTCCGCTCATCGCTGCTTGATGCGCTTGGGCAGGACTATGTGCGTACAGCACGGGCCAAGGGCGCATCCGAGCGGGTCGTGCTGATTAACCACGCGCTGCGCAACGCGCTTATCCCGGTGCTCACGGTGTTGGGCTTTACCTTTGCCTACCTCATCACGGGCGCAGTCCTGACCGAGGCGATCTTTAGCTGGCCGGGCATCGGCTCCTATGCCGTGTCGGCCGCGCGTTCGCTGGACTATCCCGCCATTGGCGGCGTCACCATCGTCGGCGCGACGGCCTTCCTTTTGGCAAATCTGGTCACCGACATCGCCTATGCTTGGGCCAACCCGCGCATCAAGGTGTCGGGATGAGCGCGGTCGAGACCCTTCGCCCCGCAAGCCCCAGCCGGCCTCGCCGTGCGTGGACCTTTGTGCGCCGCTTGCCCCTGACCGGACAGATCGGCATCTTGATCCTTTTGTTTTGGGCCGTGACCTTGCTGACCGTTCAGTTCTGGCCGCTTGTCGATCCGCTGATGATGGCCGGGCGGCGGTTGCAGCCGCCCTCCGCTGACCATTGGCTGGGGACCGATGCGCTTGGTCGTGACGTGCTGTCGCGGACCTTACATGGGTCAACTTACACGATCCCCGTGGCTCTTATGGTAGTGGTCTCTGCCGTTGTCATCGGCTCGGCCTTAGGGGCTGCGGCGGGCTACCTTGGCGGCTGGACGGATGCTGTTATCATGCGGGCCGCCGATGTGACCCTGTCGTTCCCGCCGATCCTACTGGCGATGACCGTCGCTGCGACCTTGGGGCCGGGATTGCCGAACGCAGGCCTCGCGATGGTGATCGTCTGGTGGCCGATCTATGCGCGGCTGATGCGCGCACAGGTGCTTGAGGTCCGCACCCGCGAACATGTCGAAGCGGCCATCGCAGGCGGAGCCGGGCGCGGGCGCGTGCTGGTGGTGCATATCCTGCCGCTGTGCTGGACGCCCACGCTGATCAACGCGACAATGGACTTCGGGCAGGTGGCGCTGCTGGCCGCCTCGCTCAGCTTTATCGGTCTGGGGGCTGTGCCGCCAAGCCCGGAATGGGGCAGCATGATCTCGGAAGGGGCGGCGAAATTCTACAGCTGGTGGATCGCTTTTGGCCCTGGCATGGCGATCCTTTCTGTGGTGCTGGCAACTGCATTCTTAGGCGACGGTCTGCGTGACGTGCTTGACCGCAGGGGGCCAAAATGAGCGCCGCACCCCTCTTGGAAATCCGTGATCTGCGCGCCGCCTTTCCCGGCCCGCATGGTCCGGTCGAGGCGGTGCGCGGCATTGACCTTATGCTTGACGCAGGCGAGGTGCTGGGGGTCGTGGGCGAGAGCGGGTCGGGCAAGTCTGTGGCGATGATGGCCCTGCTACAACTGCTGCCACCAAGTGCCATCATTAGCGGCTCGGCCCGGTTCAAGGGGCGCGAGTTGGTTGGCATGCCGCGTGGGGAAATCCGTCAGATTCTGGGCCAAGAGATCGGCTGTATCTTTCAAGACCCGCTGAGCGCCTTCAACCCGGTGTTGACCATCGGCGACCAGATCCTTGAAGCGATCCGTCTGCATGACCGCAAGATCAGCACGCAAGACGCAAAACGCCGGGTGCTGGACCTTTTAGCGTCAGTCTCGATCCCACAGCCAGACCGCCGCGCGGATCAGTATCCCCATGAATTCTCCGGCGGGATGCGCCAGCGGGCGATGATCGCCATGGCGCTTGCCAATAATCCCAGCCTGCTGATCGCTGATGAGCCGACAACCGCGCTTGATGTGACGGTGCAGGCGCAAATCCTTGATCTGTTGCGGCAATTGGCTGCGGAGCGCGGGATTGGCATGGTGCTTATCACCCATGACTTAGGCGTTGTGGCGGGCATGGCGCGGGACATCGCGGTTATGTACGGTGGCCGGGTGGTCGAGACTGGTACGGCGGACGACATCTTCTACGACACCTGCCATCCCTACACGTGCGGACTGATCGCCGCGATGCCCCGGCTTGAGAAGATCACCGAAAAACTCGTGTCCATCGAAGGCACACCGCCGTCAATCTTTGACCGCCCCGCAGGGTGTAGCTTCGCGCCGCGCTGCAAGCTGGCACTCCCTGATTGCCGCGCGACCGACCCGTCCCTGCGCCCAGTACACCGCACATCCGTGGCCTGCCTGCGTGCCGAAGAAATCGTTGCAGGCACGCAAGGTGCAGTGCGCGCAGAATTTGAGAAGGGGGCATTATGATCCAAACACCTCCCTCCCAGCCAGTTCTGTCGGTGCGTAACCTCTCCAAGGATTACCCCGTCGGTTCCAACCTTCTGGGCACCAAGCCAGCGCAGCTTTTGCGGGCGGTCAGCGACGTGAGCTTTGACGTCGCACCGGGCCAGACCTTTGGGCTGGTGGGGGAAAGCGGCTGCGGTAAGACGACGCTGGGCCGCTGCATCCTGCGATTGATTGAACCCACCGATGGCGAGATCGTGTTGGCCGGGGCCAACATCACCCGGCTTGATGCAGCGGATATGCGGCCTGTCCGGCGGGATCTGCAAATCGTGTTTCAGGATCCGATGTCCTCGCTGCATCCCGGCATAACCATCCGGCGCATTCTGGCCGAAGGGATGCGCCTGTTAAAGCTCGACGCCAAAGCGACCGAGACGCGCATTCGTGACCTGTTGGAGCTGGTGCAGTTGCCACAAGACGTGGCAGACCGATATCCGCACGAGCTTTCGGGCGGACAACGGCAGCGCATCGGCATCGCCCGCGCCATTTCGGTCGACCCCAAGGTGGTGGTGCTGGATGAGCCTGTCTCGGCGCTGGATGTGTCCATTCAGGCGGGGGTGTTGAACCTGCTGCGTGATTTGCAGGACCGGCTAGGGATCGCCTTTTTGTTCATCGCCCATGACCTTAGCGTGGTGCGCTATATTTCGCACCGGATCGCGGTGATGTACCTTGGCCAGATCGTTGAAGTCGGTCCGGCAGATGCGCTGTTTTCAGCTCCGCAGCACCCCTACACTCAGGCGTTGCTTTCGGCGATCCCGCTGGCCGACCCCCGCGCCGAGCGCAGCCGCAAACGGACCATGCTGAAGGGCGATTTGCCCAGCCCGCTGAACCCGCCTTCGGGCTGTCGTTTCCGAACCCGTTGTCCCCGCGCGCAACCGCTTTGTGCCGAAGTCAGCCCCGCCCTGACGCCGGGCGCGTGTGACCATGCCGTCGCCTGCCATTTTCCCGGCCCCGATCCGGCGCTGGACGGCATGGCACCCACAATTGCAAATTCTCATAACGGAGCGGATAGATGAATTCGCCTATGCTTCAGACCAACGAGTCTCAGGACAGCCGCCTACGCGCGCGCGCCGCACGCGTCATTCCCGGCGGCATGTGGGGGCATCAGCGTGCCGAAGCACTGCCGAAGGGCTATCCGCAGTTCTTCGCTAGTGGCAAAGGCGCACGGGTGACCGATGTCGACGGACGCGAATACATCGACTTTATGTGCGCTTGGGGGCCGATCATTCTGGGGCATCAGCACGAGGGCGTCGAAGCGGCTGCGGCGGCACAGGCGAGTGCGGGGAACTGCCTCAACGGGCCGACCGAACATGCCGTGATCCTTGCGGAGCGTCTGGTAGATACCGTGGCCCATGCGGACTGGGCGCTTTTGCAGAAAAACGGATCGGACGCGATGACCACCTGCATTACCACCGCCCGTGCGGCAACAGGACGGCGCAAAATTCTTATCGCGAAAGGGGCCTACCACGGGGCGGTTCCTTGGTGCTCGCCTTCGCTGGTGGGTGTAACCAGCGAAGACCGCGCGCATCTGCTGCATTTCACCTTTAACGATGTCGACAGTCTTGTCGCGGCGGTCGCCGACGCGGGGGACGACCTGGCCGCGATCGTGGTTTCGGCGTTTCGTCATGACCTTGGTATCCCGCAGGAGTTGCCGACCGAAGCCTTTGCCCATGCGGTGCGCAAACACTGCGACGACAGTGGCGCGGTCATGGTGCTTGATGATGTGCGGGCGGGATTTCGGCTTAATATGGCCGGATCGTGGGAGGGGACAGGCGTGCGCCCAGACCTGACCGCCTTTTCCAAGGCTATTGCCAATGGTCACGCGCTTTCAGCCGTCACCGGCAGCGAATGGCTGCGCGACGCGGCCAACAGCGTCTTTGTAACCGGCTCATTCTGGTACGCCGGGGCGCAGATGGCTGCGGGGGTCGCGACGCTGGATGAATTGGTGCGGATCGATGGCCCCGCGCTGATGGCCCGCGCCGGACACCGGCTGCGAAACGGATTGGACGAACAGGCCGCGCGCCATGGCTTTGCCCTCAACCAAAGCGGGCCAGTGGCAATGCCGCTTGTGCAGTTCGCAGGCGACGACCCCAAAGCCTCGCTTGGCGAGGCGTTCTGCGGAGAGGCGCTGCGCCGCGGGGTCTATCTGCACCATCGCCACAATATGTTCCTGAGTACAGCACATACGGACGCTGAAATCGACTGCGCGCTGGAGGCCACAGAGGATGCGTTCGCGGCCTTGGCGCGCAACCGCCCCAAAGATCAAGGAGACGCCGCATGAAACCCGAGCGCAACAACGTCAGTCTGTCGGTTCTGGAAGAAAAGGCGAAGTTCATCCGAACCGAGACCGTGCGCCTGTCCCGCATTGCCGGGGCGGGGCATTACTCATCGACATTCTCCTGTGCCGAACTGCTCGCGACCCTCTACTACGATCAGATGCGCTTGGAGCCCGGTCAGCCAGAGTGGCCCGAGCGGGATCGCTTTGTCATGTCCAAGGGGCATGCCGCCATCGGGCTCTACCCCGTGCTGGCAGATCTGGGGTTTTTCGACCCCTCTGAGCTCGACACCTATACCCGGCTGGGGTCAAGCTACGGTGACCATCCGGATATGAAGAAGGTTAAAGGGATCGACTTTTCCTCCGGCTCGCTGGGGCATGGGCTTTCTATCGGCGTTGGCATGGCGCTGGCAGCCCGAATGACGCAGCGCGACTACCGGACCTACGTGATGCTTGGCGATGGCGAGTTGAGCGAGGGACAGATTTGGGAGGCTGCGAATTCGGCTGGGCATTTCGGACTGCAGAACCTCGTGGCCATTGTGGACCGCAACGGTCTCTCGATCGACGGGCATACCGAAGACATCATGACCGTTGAGCCAATGGAGGACCGCTTTGCAGCCTTCGGTTGGGAGGTGCAGCGCATTGAGGGCCATGACCTTAACGCCGTCCGAGAGGCATTCGCGCGCCTGCCTTCGGGCCGCGACGGGCGACCGCAGGTGATCATCGCCGACACCGTAAAAGGGCGCGGCGTGGCGCATATGGAGATGTCGCTCGATTGGCACGTCGGCAACCTTGTGGGCGAAGACTACGACGCCGTGATGGCCGAGTTGGAAGCAGGCCTGAAACCCTATGAGCCGGAGAGCATGGCATGACCAAGGATATGCAGGACGAGAGCGAGATTTTTCGCGGCACCACCACCGGCAGCACCCGGCTGCGCGATGCCCGTTCGGTACGCGGCACGCCCAAGGCCGGGATGCCGGCCTTTGTATTGGGAGAGGAGCTTGCCGATCTGGCCGACAGCGATCCGCGCATTGCTGTGGCGACGGCGGATCTGGCTTCGGCCAACCGCACCAATGATTTTCGCGACCGGCACCCTGAGCGTTTCGTGAATTTCTCCATCGCGGAGAAGAACATGATCACGGCGGCGGCGGGCATGGCTTCGACCGGCTTGGTGCCCTATGTCGCGACCTTCGCCAGCTTTGCGGCGATCCTCGGGGCTGAGGCGATCCGCACAGACTGCGCCTATCCGCGCATGAAGGTCCGAGTGCTCGGCAGCCACTCTGGCATGTCGATGGGGTTCTACGGAAGCTCGCATCATGCGTTGGAAGACCTCGGGATGTTGCGCTGTATGGCCGATCTGACGGTGGTTTGTGCCACAGATGCCAATCACCTGCGCGCGATCCTGCGCGCCTCGGTTGACCATCCCAAGGCGATGTATATCCGGCTTGGTCGGGGACGCGATCCGGAGGTGTATCCGTCCGTGCCGCAGATTACTTTCGGTAAGGCGGCACGGCTGCGCGAAGGGACCGACTTGACCATCATCACCTGCGGCTCGCAGGTCCGCGCCAGCCTCGACGCGGCAGAGGTTTTGGCGGGCGAGGGGATCTCTGTTCGCGTTGTCGACATGTTCACGATCAGCGAGATGGATCGCGATGAGATCAAGGCCGCTGCCGCGGAAACTGGTGCGATCTTGACCGTAGAAGAGCACAACATCACCGGCGGTCTCGGATCAGCGGTGACTGAGGTGCTAATTGACCTGCCAAGGTGCAGGTTTCGCAAGCACGGCGTTCCAGACAAATACGTCGAAGTCGGTCCACCCGCAGCACTTTATGCGCATTACCGATTGAATGCGGAGGGTGTCGCCGAAATCGCGCGTGAGTTTCATTCAGCTTGAAGGTTGATGTGAGCTTGGCGTTTAGCTCTCATCTGAGCCCGTCAGCCTGCGGCGTTTTAGGTTTCGATGCAGCTTTGTGCCGCAATCTATACTTCGGTGCGGCCGGACGGTGGAAGGAGCGAAAGCACCTCTTTAGATGTTGCAAACCGTCAATCGGCCTTCGTTCGACCGCGCTTGATGCATGCAAATGAATGCGATAACCTTTTCTAAGGGGCGCCACAGCGCGGGTTTCTGAGGGGTTGCGGGATCATGAAAGCACTGAGCCGAATCTCGACGAATTCCACGCCTATCGAAGTCCTACGCAACGACATTCTACAAATCTGCGGCGCTTTTGAGGTGGAACCAGCGCGCCACGGGGGGCCGTCTCATGGTCGGGCCCGGAAACAAGGGATGGGTGGGTTCGAAGCCGCACTGGTGTCGCTCGATGCCCAAGAAGCGGCCCGCACGCAGACTTGCATCCGGCGCGATCCGGGCGAATATTTCTTTATGCTGGTGCAGGATGTCGGCGAATGCGTGGTGCATCAAAGCGGTGCATCGACCCTCTTGCGGCCCGGCGATATGTTCATCGTCGACGCGACCCGCCCCTCGAAATTTGTCTATGACGGGCAATTGGCGCATCAGATTTCAGTGCACCTCCCCCGGGATGAGATGATTGGCAGGTTTGGCGCTATCTGTGACGGCGGTGTGGCGATTGACCGCAATGATCCCCTGTGGCTGGCGCTGCGCGCGGTGCTTTACAAGATGATGCACTGCCCGCCCGAAACCGGCTTGCAGTTGAGCGAAGCGTTTTATGGGCTGATGGGGGCCTATTTCCACGAGCGGCGCAGCCAGACCTTGGATGCACGTGGGCAGCTCATGGAGCGGGCTCTACAACTCATGACCCGCCACTACCGCGACCCTGAGTTTGGACCGAGCGCTTTGGCGCTGCATTTGGGCGTATCTCTGCGCAGCCTGCAACGCTATTTCGAACCCTTGGGCGAAACGCCGGGTCAACGTCTGCTGCAACTGCGTTTGACCCAAGCGCATGCAGAACTCTCTCGCCGCGGGGGCAAAGAGGTCTCTGTCACCGACTGCGCCTATCGCTGCGGCTTTAACGATCTTTCGCATTTCTACCGCGCCTTCCGGCAGCGCTATGGAATGACGCCCGGCGCCGTTGTCGCAGAAGTCCGCGACGGTGGCGCGATCGTCCAATAGGGCTGTCGCGTTATCCCAAGATGCCCGTCGAATCCGCGCCTAACCTCTGACCAGAGGAGGCGTTTCGGCGCGGTGCCGGAATGGGATGACGGAGGACATCATGAAAGACACCATCGATAGCATCGGCCTGATCGCGGCCGGTACACGGGTTGAGACGGGCGCGCGTTTCCCCGTGGCCAATCCCGGCACGGGGGGCCAAGCAGGCACGGCGCCGGATGTCGGACAGGCAGAATTGGACCGCGCAGTCGCCGCGGCAAAGGCGGCTTTCCCCGCGTGGTCAGCCACATCCGACGAAGAACGCGCCGCCGCTTGCACAGCCGTGGCCGATAAGATCGAAGCCCATGCGGAGGAGTTGGCCCAGCTTGTCACCGCCGAGCAAGGCAAGCCGTTGGGCGGCATCGGATCGCAATGGGAACTGGGCGGCGCTGTCGCTTGGGCGCGCTATACCGCGGGGCTCTCGCTGCCGATGGAAGTGCTGCAAGACACGCCTGAGGGCCGGGTCGAGATGTACCGCAAGCCGCTCGGGGTGGTGGGGTCGATCACCCCGTGGAACTTCCCCGTGCTGATCGCGGTCTGGCACATTCTGCCCGCGCTGCGTAGCGGCAATACTGTGGTCAGCAAACCATCCCCGATGACCCCGCTCGCGTCCCTGCGCATGATTGAGTTGATGAACGAAGTACTGCCAGCAGGCGTGGTCAATTCAGTGAGCGCCGCCGATGGCGCCTTCAACATGGGCGCGGCCATGTCGGCGCATCCGGACATCGCCAAGATCGTCTTTACCGGCTCTTGCGGGACCGGCCAGAAGGTCATGCAATCCAGCGCTGAGACGATGAAGCGTCTGACCCTTGAGATGGGCGGCAATGACGCGGGCATCGTGTTGCCCGATGCCGATCCACAGGCGATTGCCGAAGGGCTGTTCTGGGGCGCCTTCATCAACAACGGCCAAACCTGCGCCGCGATGAAACGGCTTTATGTGCACGACGACATCCACGACGCGGTCTGTGACGCACTGGTCGCCTATGCACGCAACATCAAAGTGGGCGAAGGCACGCAGGAGGACAGCGTCCTTGGCCCCGTGCAGAACCAGATGCAATTCGACAAGGTGGCGAAGCTGGTGGCGCAGGCCAAGGAAAGCGGGCAGGTTCTGCTGGGCGGTGAACCGGGCGAGGGGCTGTTCTACCCGCCGACGATCATCGCCGGGATGACCGCAGATGACCCGCTCGTCTACGAAGAGCAATTCGGCCCCGCGCTGCCGATCATCCGCTATAGTGATCTGGACGATGCGCTGGCGCAGGCCAATGCGCTGGACGTGGGCCTTGGTGGCTCTGTCTGGTCGTCTGATAGGGCGGCGGCCAAGGAGGTGGCAAAACGGATGGAATGCGGCTCGGTCTGGATCAACAGCCATGGCATGATCCAACCCAACGCGCCCTTCGGGGGCGTCAAGAAGTCAGGCTTCGGCGTCGAGTTCGGCGAAGAGGGGCTGAAGGAATACACCGACATTCAGGTGATTTTCGCCTGACGCTGGGAGGGGAGGACGATCATTCGGTGTCCGCCATGGCGGGCACCTTCAAGAAAAACATGAAGGGAGACAGCATGTTACGTAAAACTTTACTCGGCGGGGCCGCGGCCCTTGCCTTGACTGGCGGGGCGTCATTCGCGCATCCGCTCGATGGTTTTTCCGGTGAGGAATACCAAAAGATCAACGAAATCCTGCGCGCAGGCGATCTGGCGGGGGATGACACGCTCTATCCGCTGATCGAATTGATCGAGCCGCCCAAGGCCGATGTGCTGGCGTGGAGCGAGGGCGACACGCTCGACCGCCGCGCGATGGTGCATATGTCCAACGCCGACAACAGCGGCTTTGTCGAGACCATCGTGAACCTGACGACCGGAGAGATCGAGAGCAGCGCGCCCACCGAGGGTCAGCCGATGATCCTCTTCAATGAGTTCGCCAACGCTATGACCGCCGCGCTAGAGCATCCCGACATGATCGCGGGGCTAGAGAAACGCGGGCTGACGCCGGATCAGGTGTTCTGCCTGCCGCTCACTGCGGGTAACTTCTTCTCGGACGAAGACGACGGCACGCGCTTGATGAAAGTGCCTTGCTACGTGTCGCCCGAAGGGTCGAATTTCTATGCCAAACCGATCGAGAACATCTATGCCGTGGTCGATCTGCAAAGCGGCAAAGCGCTGCGGGTGATCGACGAAGGCAACGTAGCGATCCCCGAGGACGGCTGGGGCTACACGGGCGAGGAGATCGAGGCCCGGACCCCACAACGCGCCGCGACGAATCCCGCCGTGCTGACCCAAGAGGGCGGGCCGAATTTCACCTATGCCGATGGCGCGCTGGAATGGGACATGTGGCGCATGCGTCTGCGGGTCGACAAACGCCCCGGTCCAGTGCTGTCGAACATTGACGTGAAGGATGGCGAGGAGTGGCGCACGCTGCTCTATCAAGCGCATCTGTCTGAGGTCTTCGTGCCCTATATGGACCCGAGCGCCGGGCTCTATTGGCGGACCTATATGGACAGTGGCGAATATGGTTTCGGGCTGTTCCTGACCCCACTGGTGGCCGGGATCGACTGCCCGACTTACGCAACCTTCCTGCCAGCAATGATCGCGGGTGACGATGGCCAGCCGCTGGAAATCCCCGACGCGGTCTGCATCTTTGAGCGCAACATCGGTGATCCGGCGTGGCGACATTTCGAGGTCTTCGCTCAAGGCCCCGATCAATACACCCCCGCCGAGGGTCGGCCCGAGACAGAGTTGGTGGTGCGCACAGCGTCCGAAGTGGGCAACTATGACTATCTGATCGACTACCGTTTCAAGCAGAACGGTCAGATGGAGATTAAGATCGGTGCCACAGGTCTCGACGGTGTGAAAGGCGCTGATGCGACTTCGATGGATGATCCTTCGGCGGCGCGTGAGACAGAGTACGGCACGCTCATCGCGCCCAATCTAGTGGCGGCGAACCATGACCACTACTTCAACTTCCGGCTTGATTTCGACATCGACCAGCCCAGCAACCGCTTCATGACGATGGACATCGTGCCTGCCGAAGTGGCCGAAGACAGTCCGCGCCGGTCCCTATGGAAGGTCGAGCATAACATGCCCAAATCCGAGGCCGAGGCGACCTATCAGGTGTCTTCGTTCAAGCCGCGCTACTTCATGCTGCAAAACCCCGACCGCAAAGGCCCGTTGGGGCACAAGCCGGGCTACATGATCCACCACGGCAGCGTCGCCTATGGGCCTTTCGACTTTGAGAACGACCCCCCGATGATCCGCAACGCCTATATCGAGAATTCGGTATGGAACACGGTGCATGATCCTGAGGAACGTTATGCTGGCGGCAAGTTCGCTTTGCAAAGCGACGGCTCCGACACGCTGGCGCAATGGGTCAAGGAAGACGCGCCGCTACAGGATCAGGACATCGTTACGTGGTTCACCGCGGGCTTCCACCATGTGCCCCGCACCGAAGACTGGCCTGTCATGTCGACCGAATGGAAGACCGTGCATATCATGCCGCACAACTTCTTCCCGATGAACCCGGCGATCACGATCCGCGATCCTGAATAAGGCCGCTTGAGGAATGAGGGAGGCGAGCAGCGCAAGCTGTTCGTCTTTCTCAAGCACAAGGTAGAGTTATTTTGAGGGGCGTGTCGGCCCTGAAGCCATCCCGGCAGATATTTTCGAACTCGCAGTGGAACAAGGCGAGCGAGAGACCATTTATCCCTCCGAAGTCGTCTGAGGCCTTTGCGGCAGTTTGGCATTTTCTTGCCCTTTCGCCCTTGACGCAGACGTCTCTCCTCAAACTCATGGCTTGACGAAAAGCAGAACCAGAGCCCCGAAAATATGATCGCCAGACCGCCCGTGCAGAGCGTAATGGTCGGAATAGGGCGCCGCGCCGAGCCCGATAGCGCCGCGCGCCGGCGAAGCCCGGAATGCGAACGCGCTCTTCCATATGCTCCCGTTCATACCACCGATTGAAATCAGCCTCATGATCGGGGTCTATATCGCTCCAGACCAGAAGCTGGGCCTGATCGGTCGTACGGATATTGCTGCATTCTGTATCCTGATCCTCGGGCAATGTTCTCCAGTCACGTGGCGGGGCGCGGTCGATATGCGGTCAATCTCTGTCGATTGTTGTTGGGGCCCCCTTGCCGAGATGGGGTCCAACGACAAACGGGATTATTCAGGGGGGTGTTAGTATGTTCCGATCAGCCCCGTTTCAGGCCGCGCTAGGTCTGGCGCTGATGAGGTTCTGCGCAGGCCGGGCCAGATCGGCACTGGTTTCGTAGGTCGCCACATCGGAACTGCGCCGCCAGATGCAATACAGCGGCAGGGGCGACAGTTTCGCATCGACATCAAGCTCATAAATACCCCCCGGCTGGCCGCAAGCCATGAGGTAAGGTCAGCCCAACGATAAAGTCACTGCCCAAGCAGAAACATAGGGTCCTTGGTCAAATGCGTGACGCTGGCCATCGCTATCGCCTTTCCTCGGCAGCCCCAAGCGCGTAGGCAGCCCGTAACCCAGAAAAATTGAGACATATCATGGCGCAGAATGCCACCATCTACAAAGTCGAACTGTCGGTCTCTGACATGGACCGCCACTATTACGAGACCCACAAGCTGACCATCGCCAAACACCCTTCGGAAACGGATGAGCGGCTGATGCTGCGTCTTGCGGCCTTTGCTCTGAACGCCCATGAGCATTTGGAAATGACAAAAGGCCTGTCGACCGACGATGAGCCAGACATCTGGCAGAAAAGCCTAAGCGGGGAGTTGGATGTTTGGATCACGCTCGGTCTGCCAAGCGAGAAGGTCTTGCGCCAGTCCTGCAACAAAGCGGCCAAGGTGGTGGTCTATCCCTATGGCGGCCGAACGGCTGAGGTTTGGTGGGACAAGATCAAGAACAGCACAACCCGTTTTGACAATCTCGAAGTGGTCAACCTGCCCGAGGCCGACACAAAGGCGCTGGCCGATCTGGCAAACCGCGCGATGAAGCTTCAGGTGATGATCCAAGACGGCGAAGTGACGGTCAATCTGGAAGAGGCGTTGGTCACACTAACGCTTGATCGATGGAAAAGCGCCGCCTGATTCATACTGCGGGCGCGGCAGGGAGCAATTCACCTGCCGCGCTTGATTTACGTCGTTTGCTTACGTTGCAACGCCGCGATGACATAGCCGATCACCATGGCCATCCCGACATGTCCGACAAAGGATGACTGCGTGTAAGCGCCAAATCCCATCATAAAGCTACGCCCGATCAGTGGTGCCAGAAGCCCCTGTGCGACAAACCAAAGCACAAGACCCGACAGCGCCCCTGACAACACCAGCCCCAGCCGCGTCAAGCGATGCGCGAGCCAGACCGTGGCGGAAAAGCCTGCGATGCCAATGGCGATATGCAGCGCAAACCCAAGCCAATAGGGCAGGGTAACCCCGATAAGCTTAGCAAGTGCTACGACAAGGTTCGCCGGGGCGAGTGCGACGCCAAAAAGGAGGGGGGACAACAGCCAAGCATAAAGCTCAAAGGCGATTTCACCGGCAAGCCCTGCCAGTGCGAGGGTGCGAAGGGTCTGAGTGAGGGGCATGGGGGCGGTTCTCTTGAAGAAGGACAGCACATTTGGACCACCA
This sequence comes from Sulfitobacter sp. SH24, assembly GCF_965641895.1. Classification (NCBI taxonomy): domain Bacteria; kingdom Pseudomonadati; phylum Pseudomonadota; class Alphaproteobacteria; order Rhodobacterales; family Roseobacteraceae; genus Sulfitobacter; species Sulfitobacter sp. SH24. The sequence goes on along the minus strand of NZ_OZ282575.1, from coordinate 2,056,215 downwards.
GCAGCCAATCAGGCGTTGGGGCAGATATCTGTCGGCCATGGAGGGGAGAATGGGCGCGCTACGTCCGCGCGAAGGCGAAAAAAGGCGCGCCGCAATCGGGCGCGCCTTTAACTTTATACGTCGAGTTTGTTGTCGCCGCGGCTCCATGCCAGCGGTTGGAAAACTTCGTCCACGGGGGTTTCGGCCACGTGGTTGACGTAGTTCGAAATGGTTTTCTGCGCCATGCCAAGGATCACGTCCAGCACCGCGCGGTGGCTGTAACCTGCGTCAAAGAACGTCTTCATCTGCTCGTCAGAGACAAAACCCCGGTTGCGCACCATCTGAACGGTAAAGGTCCGCAACGCTTCCAGTTTCGGCGTGGGCAGTGCGGTTTCATTGCGCAGCGCGTCGCTGATCTCGTCCGAGACTTTCATCATCTTTGCGATGCCGGTGTGGGCGGGCACGCAGTAGTGGCACTCGTTCTCAACGTTGATCGACTGCCAAACCACGGTCAGCTCTTCGGCGTCGAAATCGGTCTCGGTGAAAAGCTTGTGCAGCACCTGATAGCCTTCATAGGCCTGTGGGCTTTCTGCCAGCACCTTGTGAAGGCCGGGCAGGCGGCCAAAGGCTTTTTGCGATTCCGCCAGCAGCGGTTTGGAAGCTTCGGGCGCGCTATCTTGGTCGTGGGAAGGGAAGTTCATGTTTTTCGCCTTTGTAATTCATTGATGATTGTTAATTAGGGTTTCTTGAGCGATCACTCAAGTTTATATTTGAGTGATCGTTCAACATTTGGTGATCCCATGCCCCGCAAACCCAACCATGACCGGAATGAACTCATCGCCCGGGCGCGTGATCTGTTTTGGCGACAAGGCTGGGCGGGCACGTCGCTTAAAGACCTCGAAGCGGTGTTGAAAATGAAGCCCGGTAGTTTCTATGCAGCCTTCGGATCAAAAGAGGCGCTGTTCGAGATCGCGATGGACAAATACGCCGAAGACGGGGCCGGACGTTTGGCCGAATTGGTCGAGGCACATGGCCCGATGGCGGCGCTGAAACGTTATCCCGAACTGGCGATCTGCCGCGAGGAGGCCCCGGCAAAAGCCTGCATGCTGTCCAAGACTTTGTTAGAACTACAGGCGCATGGGCACCCGTTGGCGAAACGTGCCAGCGCGCATCTCATGGGGATGGAAGAACAATTTGCGGCCCTTTTCTCACAGATGCAGCAGGACGGAGAGATTGCCGCGTCGCATGATCCGAAATCACTGGCGCGGCGCTATCAAAGCGATCTGCTCGGCCTGCGCGTCTCGGCCGAGCGGGAGGGGATCGACGCCCATGCCATCGCCCGTGAAATCGCGGAAGGGCTGGACCGGCTGTAACCACAGCCGCCGCTATTCGATCTGCTCTTCCAACATGGCAGTGATCTTGCGCCGTTGAAAAATATTTCGGATCTGATGCGGCATGATCCGTTCCGGCACGAAATAAGGCTTGCCGTCTTTCCACTCCGCCCGGAACTTATGCCGCGCGGCGATCAATTTGGTGGAGTGGCCATCTGCTGCGGCGACGGTCAAATCCATCTGGCGCACCTTGTCGAACAGACCCTCGGTACCGATACGCGATTCGGCCCGACGCAAAAGATCGAGAAAGCTGCCGATGTCGATGAAATCGCCGCTTTTTATCGGCCCTTGGTTGGTGCGGGTCAGCGGGTTTTCAACCTCATTCAACGCGACTTCTTCGCGTTCGGTGACCTTGACGTGATAGGTTTTTTCATCGGTTACGACCCGCGCCATCACTTCTAACAAATAGATCGGTTCAGCGCCCATATTGGTCACGAAGCAATGCGCGTTTTCATCTCGCGCGATAGAGCGGTTGATCAGGATCACCGCCTGTCTCTGCCGCCGAAAATTTAGCCATAGGATATGCAGATAGGCCAGCCAGACCACTGCCGTAAAAAGGCTGACCGCGACCTGCAATGTCGCGGAATTCTCTGCAATCCACTCCAGCATCTTCTGCCTCCTCTGTCTTTCCTAGCGCAGTCGCGAAATTAACGCGTAGGCCAGCGCATTGTTGCATTCAGATTGACACAAGGGGCTTGACCTGCCGCCATTATATCAATAATTCACGATATGGATAATGAAAACGCTCTCCTAGCCTTCGCGGCCTTGGGCCAACCGACCCGACTGGATGTCTTTCGCCTGCTGATCAAAGCGGGGGGCGAGGGGATGTCCGCCGGAGAGATCGGCACCGCGCTGAACGTGCGGCAAAACACAATGTCTGCCAATCTTTCGGTGCTTGCCCGCGCGGGCTTGATCCGCAGCAACCGAGAAGGGCGCAGCATCCGCTATTTCGCCGATATGAACGGGCTGCGCGCGCTGCTGGGGTTCCTTTTGGAGGACTGCTGCGGCGGGCAGCCAGAGCTTTGCCAACCCCTGCTGGACGAACTGACCTGCTGCTAACCCCCGAAAACCACGAACGAAAGACTGCCATGACCGATCCTGCACAACCTGCCGCCGCTGGCCTTGGAACCTTTGAACGCTGGCTCTCGCTTTGGGTGGCACTGGCCATCGGCGCGGGGCTTTTGCTAGGCAATCTCTTTCCCGACCTCTTTGGCGCACTGGCCGCGCTTGAGGTCGCCTCGGTCAACCTGCCGGTGGCGGTGCTGATCTGGGCCATGGTCTTTCCGATGATGGTTGGCGTTGATTTCGGTGCGCTGCGGCAGGTGGGGGAGAAGCCCAAAGGGCTGGTGGTGACGCTGGTGGTAAATTGGCTGATCAAGCCCTTCACCATGGCCGCCCTTGGGGTGCTGTTCTTCAACTACGTCTTCGCCGGGTTGATCCCACCGGATGATGCGCAGGCCTATCTGGCGGGGGTGATCTTGTTGGGGGCTGCGCCCTGCACCGCGATGGTTTTTGTCTGGTCCAACCTCACGCGCGGCGATGCCACCTATACGCTGGTGCAGGTCAGCGTGAATGACGTGATCATGGTCTTTGCCTTTGCGCCGATCGTGGCTTTCCTCTTGGGCGTGACCGACATCACCGTGCCTTGGGACACGCTGCTGATCTCGGTCGGGCTTTACGTCATGCTGCCGCTGCTGGCGGGCTATCTCACCCGTGAGCGGTTGGTGGCCAAAGGCGGAGAGGCGGCGGTCGACGCCTTTAAGGCCCGCGTGCAACCCTTTGCGATCATGGGGCTTTTACTCACCGTGGTGCTGCTCTTTGGCTTTCAGGGCGAGGTGATCCTTGACCGTCCGCTCGTCATCGCGCTGATCGCCGTGCCGCTGCTGTTGCAATCCTACGGCATCTTCTTCATCGCCTATGGCGCCGCGCGGGCTTGGGGCATTCCCTATAATGTCGCCGCACCCTGCGCGCTGATCGGCACGTCGAACTTCTTTGAACTGGCCGTTGCCGTGGCGATCAGCCTTTTTGGGCTGGGGTCGGGTGCTGCCTTGGCCACCGTTGTGGGCGTCTTGGTCGAAGTGCCGGTTATGCTGTCGCTCGTGGCCTTTGCCAACCGCACGCAGCATTGGTTTCCCATCTCCAAGTGAAGCTCATCCGATAACCCACTGCCGCCTAAGGAAATTCCCGTGACCGATACGCCCAACATCGAAGAAGACCACTTCAACCCCATCGACGATACCCGCCTGCTTTTGCCCAAGCGCGCCACCCACGGCCCGCGCATTCTGCTGCTCTACGGCTCGCTCCGCCCGCGGTCCTTCAGCCGCCTGATGACCGAGGAAGCCGCCCGCATCCTCACCCGTCTCGGGGCCGAGACGCGGACATTTAACCCTACGGGGCTGCCGCTACCCGACGATGCGGGGCCCGAACACCCCAAGGTGCAGGAACTGCGCGATCTGGTGCAATGGTCCGAAGGCATGGTCTGGTGTTCACCCGAACGTCACGGGGCGATGACGGGCGTCATGAAAACCCAAATCGACTGGATCCCTCTATCGCTCGGCGGGGTGCGCCCGACCCAAGGCAAGACGCTGGCCGTGATGCAGGTCAGCGGCGGCTCGCAGAGTTTCAACGCAGTGAACCAGTTGCGCATCTTGGGCCGTTGGATGCGGCTGCTAACCATTCCCAACCAATCCTCAACCCCCAAAGCCTTTTTGGAGTTTGACGAGGATGACCGGATGAAACCCTCACCCTTCTATGACCGGGTGGTCGACGTGATGGAGGAACTGGTGAAGTTCACCCTGCTGACCCGCGACAACAAGGACTATCTGCTCGACCGATATAGCGAGCGAAAAGAAAGCGCTGCGGAGCTTTCCAAACGGGTGAATCAAAAGGCGATCTGACCGCCAAAACTCAAACGGCAGGGCCAATCTTGGCCCTGCCGTATTATGCTACGCTAAAAAGCGATCAGTCGTTGGACCAGCCCGAAACGGCTTTGACTTCGCAGAAGTCCTCGATCCCCCAGACGCCGCCTTCGCGCCCGTTGCCCGAGCGTTTCATGCCGCCAAAGGGCGCGCCGGCGCCGCGGCTTTCGCCGTTCATCTCAACCATGCCCGACCGCAGCTTGGCCGCCAGACGGTTGCGCCGCGCGCCATCGCTGGACTGGACGTAGTTGGTGAGGCCGTAGACCGTGTCATTGGCCATCTCGACGGCTTGATCTTCGTCCTCGAACTTCATGATCGCTAAGACGGGGCCAAAGATTTCCTCGCGGGCGATGGTCATGTCGGACGTCACATCAGCAAAAACCGTGGGTTTGACGTAGAAACCGCGGTTCAGATGCTCTGGCCGTCCGGTGCCACCGGCAACCAGCCGTGCGCCTTCGTCGATGCCTTTCTGGATCAGGTCTTGGATCTTGCCCCATTGCGCCTCGTTCACGACAGGGCCGATGTGGCGACCCTCTTCGCTGGCGGGGCCGACTTCGACCTTGTTGGCGACTTCGGCGGCGGTCTCGACCGCTTGGTCATAGGCGCTGGCTTCGACGATCATCCGGCTTGGTGCGTTACAGCTTTGGCCGGTGTTGTTCATCATATGCAGCACGCCGCGTTTCACGGCCTTGTCGTCGGCATCGGCGAAAACAAGGTTCGCGCCTTTGCCGCCAAGCTCCAGATGGACCTTTTTCAGCGTATCCGCCGCGTTCTTGGAAATCGCGATACCGGCGCGGGTGGAGCCGGTGAAGCTGACCATATCCACGTCTTCATGGCCGGTCAGGGCGGTGCCCACGGTCATACCATCGCCGTTCACAAGGTTGAAGACACCGGCGGGGAAGCCTGCCTCATCCATCATCTCGGCAAAGATCACTGCGCTCAGCGGGCTTTCCTCAGACGGTTTCAGGACCATGGTGCAGCCAGCGGCGACCGCGGCGCCCACTTTCAGCATCACTTGGTTCATCGGCCAGTTCCACGGCGTGATCATCGCCACGACGCCAACCGCCTCATGGATGATCCGGTCGTTCGGCGCGTGATCGCCCAAGGGCTTCACGAATTTGAAGTCTTTCGCCGCTTTGATGAAGTTCTTCAGGTGGCTATAACCCGCCCCCCATTGCGAGCTGCGCGCCATTTCGATGGGCGCGCCCATCTCGGTGCTGATCGCTTGGGCCATGTCCTCGGTCCGGGACTTATAGACCTCGGCCAGTTTCTCCATCAGCGCGATACGCTCTTCGGGGGCGGTGGCCATCCAACCGGGCAGGGCGGCCTTGGCCGCTGCCACGGCGGCATCCACATCCTTCGGCCCGCCGAGCGAGATCACGGTGCAGGGTTCTTCGGTCGAAGGGTTAATGACCTGATGTTCGCGGCCCTCAAGCGGGGCGACCCATTTACCGTCGATATAAAAATCACGTTTTTCGATCATGCTCTGTCTCCGTTATTGGCAAAGCGGGCGTCTTGACTGCCGCTGAGATGCGTCCGGGAATCGCCGGCTCCCGATATGCCTAGGACAATTTTACGGGGCGGAAAAGTTCAGAGGTGATTTTTGATCAAAAAGACTGGCGCAGCGGCGGAAAACCACGGGGGGCGGGGCAAGATTAATCCTGCGCCGGGAAACGGATCTCAACGCAAAGCCCGTCTTGGCCTTCGACCTTCAGCGTCGCTTCATGCTGGAACGTCAGCGTGCGGATCATTCGCCAGCCGAGTGAATCCGACCGCTCGGGCCGTTTGGCGTCCTCAGGCAGGCCAACCCCGTCGTCATAGACCTTGAGCGTCAGACCTTCGTCGTCCTCTGGGGTGACCTCAATGGTGATCACCCCTTTGTCGCGCCCTTTGAAAGCGTGTTTATAGGCGTTGGTAATCAATTCGCCGACAATCAGCCCGATATCGACGGCTAGCTTGTTGTCCATCTTAAGGCTGGGGCAAATCAGCTTGATCGCGATGCTCTGACGATCCCCGGTAAAGGCGCGTTCGGCGTTTTTCGCGACTTCATCCAGCATATCCGCCAGATCAAGATCGGTGCTGTCGGTTGAGCGTTGCATCAACTCATGAGCCTTGGAGAGCGAGCCTACGCGGGTTTCCAACTCGCGCAGCACTTGGCGGGTCTCGTCCTCTTTGGCTTGGGTCTTGCTCATCCGGATCAGCGCCACGATCAGGGCGAGGTTGTTGCCCGTGCGGTGGTGCAATTCCTGCATCAAGAGGTCACGGTCGGCGATGCCTTCGCTCAACTCGCGGTTCTGTTCGGTCAGCGCGGCGGTCGGGTCTTTGGCGTTATAGGCTTCCAGCGCTGCCATGGCGTCGGCTTTGATCTGCTCTACCGCTCCTTGCGGTTCTGGCAACAGAAACTCCGCATGAACGCGCGTGCCTTCTTGGCCGGTGTCCACATCAAACCGCGCCGCGATCCGCTGCACCCCGCGCAGGCCCAGCCCCATGCCGGTTGCCGAAACGATATCGCGCGACGGATCAAGCTTTTCTTCTTCGATACCGCGGCCTTGATCGATCACCGTCAGCCCAAGGGCGGGCTTGCCGTTCAAATCAGTCAGCGAGAACCGCGCCCGGCCTTTCTGCCCATGTTCAATCGCATTGCGGCCCAGTTCCACGGCGGCGGTCACGGTGCGCGTCCGCTCGAAAGAGGTAAAGCGCATGGCTTCTGTCAAGGTCATCGCGATCTGGCGCAGGGCCGCGATATCACCGCCTTTTTCAAGGTTCACCGAGGCGAGGTTGGTCGCTTTCATCAGTCCGCGCTCCGTGCAATGCGTATGACCACGATCGAGGCGTCATCGCGCCCGCGAAATGCCCGGTCAAGCAGGTAGCCCGCGATCAAAAGCGGAGATTTCCACAATAGACCCTGAGGGAGATAGCCGTCGCGCAGGGTTTTCAACCCATCGCTGTGCAATATCAGCAGATCCCCCGGTTCGAGGTCAAAGGTTTCTTCATAGCCACGGGTGGCGCGTGCGCCGATCCGCCCATCGCGGACGGGCAGGCGTTTGATATCGCCGTCGCGCACCCGCAGCGTGGCGATGTTGCCCAAGGCCGCATAGCGCAGCACCATCTGTGGCTGTGCGATATGCACAAGGGCCGCCACCGCGCCGCGCTTCCCGATCAACTGCTCGGTCACCTCATGCATCACGGCACCGGGTTCGCTGTTAAAGCTGCGCGAGCGCAACACGGCCTCGGTCACCTCTAGCGATGCCGCCGCTGCGTCGGTTCCGTGGCCCAACCCGTCACACAGCAGAATATCCGTGGCCTTGGGCGTTTGGCGCAGCAGATAGGCGTCGCCGCACTCATCCTCATTTGGATGGCAAACCCGAAGCCCCACAGCTTCGACGCCATAGGTCGGGCGGGGGGCCTCTTTTGCAAAGCTGCAAACGATGGTGGTACCAACCTCAGGGCCGCTGAAAATGTCGAAGCCGTTCGACAGGCGTCGGATCGCGCCAAGGCCCAGCCCGGCGGAATCGCCGCTGCTCATGCCATCTTGGAACATTTGATCCATGTCGCTGATGCCGGGACCACGGTCGGTAAAGATCATTATGATCTCGTCGCCCTTGCCCTCGGCAGGGGCGTTGATCAAAACACGACCCTGTTCTGCATAGCGCAGGATATTGGTCGTGGCCTCGGTGGCGACGATCGCCAGTTCATCAATCCGCAGCTTGGGCCAATCATGCCGTGTGGCCAGACTGCGCGCCGCGCGGCGGACTACGGCGATGGCGCTTTGGTCCTGTACTTCGACCCATTGTTTCATAGGTTTACACTCATCAACACGCTGGTGCCCCCGCCAATGGCGGTGCGGATTTCAAATATCTTGGCAAGCCGTTTTGCGCCTCCCAAGCCCCGGCCAAGTCCGCCGCCTGAAGTATAGCCGTCGGTCAGGGCCAGTTCCACATCTTCAATCCCTGGCCCCTTGTCCCAACAGACCACGGTTAGCTGCTTGGCCCTTGGATCGACATAGATGGAAAATTCGCCCCCGCCAGCGTGAACAATCGCATTGCGCGCGATTTCACTGACGGCGGTGGCAAAGCGTGTCACACTCAGCGCCGTGGCGCCGTGTTCTTTCATATAGCGCGCTACAGCTTGGCGCACCGTTACCGCGTCGCCGCTGGTCCTCAACTTGTACTGAGAGAGAAGGACCTGCGCCCCAAGGTCCTTTTCGTCAAACGCGGCGTAGCTGGGCAAGGGCATGTGTCAGGCTTAACGCGGTGCGGATTTCTGGCAGGTACATGCCAAGCTCGACCAGCGTGACCGCCACCGTGGGGCGCATGCCGACAACATAGGTATCCGCCGCCAGCAGGCGGGAGATCCCCGCCAACTGGGCGATCACACGGCCCACGAAGGTATCCACGATCTCAAGCGCTGAGATATCAAGGATCACCCCATCGACGCGGTTCTCGGATATTTTGGTCGACAACCGGTCTTGAAGCTCCAAGATCTCGGTGTCCGTGATGTCATCCTGTATCGAAACGAGGAGCGCATGTTCGACCAGATTTATCGACGTGACACCGGCCACCTTATTGGCCCTCGGTTTTCTTGATCACATAGCCGACGGTCAACAGCGCGTCCGACAGGGCGGTGCGGATGCTCGACCGGGTGGAAACGGTGCCGACATCAATGCCAAGCTGCACCATTGTCTGCGCGATCATCGGGCTGATGCCGCTGATGATGCACTCGGCCCCCATCAGGCGCACGGCAGCGGCCGCGCGCAGCAAGTGCTGCGCCACCTGCGTGTCGACGGTGCCGACGCCGGTGATGTCCATGATGACCACTTCGGCCTGACGCTCCAGAATGGTCTGAAGCAGGTTCTCCATCACCTCTTGGGCGCGGGCGGAATCCAGCGTGCCGATCAGTGGCAGGGTCAAAACGCGGTCCCAAAGCTCGACGACCGGGGTCGACAGTTCCAGCATCTCTTGGCGTTGCCGATCAATGATCTGCTCACGCTCAAGAATGAAAATTTCGTTGGTGTAAATGGCAAAGGCGTCGACCAAACGGGTGACCAGCATCACGTCGCGGATCAAGACGCCGTGGTCGCTGTCCAGCATCGCTTCGAGCCGCTTAAACAGCGGGGTCTTCAACGCCAGAACAAAGGTCGCCATTTCGGTCGGAGTCACGCCACGGTTGACCCGCTCGCGGCTCACATCGGCCAGAACGGCGCGCAGGTCGTCCCATTGGTTGTCGTCAAAGTCGAAATCTTCGCCGGTGACGCCATCGCGCACACCTTTGGAGAATGCTTTGAGCAATTCGCGGTTCTGGTTCCGGCTCTCCGCATCAGAGAACAGGTCAGAACGCTTTACGCCTTCTTTGACCTGCGTTCCCAGCCACTCCTCGATGATGCCTTTGAAATCGGTGTCGAGAACAGTCAGAATATTGGCCGTAGCAGATTGCGGCATCTTGAACCCCAGTGTTTATTTCATCCCCCATAGGCCAATCGTGGGGCAAAGTGTCAATAGGATGCATAGATTTTGATCGGCGGCAATGCGCCGTTCTGCAGAATGAAAGGCGACTTAAGCTGCTGTTTTTAAGCGGTCTCTCGCGGTGGCGGCGGAGCAGAGGGGGCAGAAAGGGCAGCGCCGACGCTTTGGCCGGGCGCTGCCCCTGTCTTGTCGCGGTTAGGTTGCCGTGGCGTTACTCTGCTGCTTCGCCGGGGTGGCGCGGCACCAGCGCGCGTACCAGATCGCGCATATGCAGCACGCCGACCTGACGGCCTTCGCGCATGACGCGGTAGTTGTTGGTCGTGTCACCTCCGGAAACCGCGATGATCGATTCCAGTGTGTCGTCGTGGTCAACCTCGCCCGCCACGTCGCTGGGCGGTACGTCAGTCTTCTCCATGACCGAGCGGACGCGCAGCACCCGCGCGCGGTTAATGTCGCTGACGAAGGCTTCGATATACGGGTCGTTGGGGTTCAGCAGAATATGCTGCGGCTCGCCTTGTTGCACGATGAACCCGTCTTTCAGGATCACCAGATGGTCCGCCAGTTTCAGCGCCTCGTCCAGATCGTGGGTGATGAAGATCACCGTCTTATGCAACTCGGCCTGCAACTCGATCAGCAGATCCTGCATGTCGGTCCGGATCAGCGGATCGAGGGCCGAAAACGCCTCATCCATCAGCATCACGTCAGAGTTCGACGTCAGCGCCCGCGCGATGCCCACACGTTGCTGCATCCCGCCCGAAAGCTGTGCCGGATACTGGTCGCCCTGACCCTGTAGACCCACACGGTCGAGCCATTTCGTCGCCTCAGCCGCGTATTTCTTGCGGGTCTTGCCTTCGATCTCCCAAGAGATCCCGGCGTTCTCCAACACGGTGCGATGCGGCAGCAGCGCGAACTTCTGAAACACCATCGACATCTCGTGCTTGCGCATCTCACGCAGCCGCCGCTCGTTATAGTCGAGGATGTTCTCGCCGTTCATGATCACCTCGCCCGAGGTGGGGTCAATGAGCCGGTTAAGGTGCCGGATCAGCGTGGACTTGCCCGAGCCGGAAAGCCCCATGATCACCGTGGTCTTGCCCGCAGGCATGTCCACGTTGATGTTGTTGAGGCCCAGCACATGGCCGGTCTCGGCCTGAAGGTCGGCCTTGCTCATGCCGCCGCGCACCTTCTCCAGCGCGCCCTGTGGGTCATCGCCAAAGATTTTATACAGGTTGCGAACGCAGATTTTGATATCGTCTGTCATGGCTGGTCTCACTTCTGCGATGCATTGATCCGCGCAAGCGCGGCTTTGGTGACCCGGTCAAGGATGATCGCCAAAAGGACGATCCCCAGACCCGACAGAAGACCGACACCCAACTCAAGGCTTCGGATGCCGCGCAGTACCAGCACACCCAGACCGGGGGCCGAAACGAGCGAGGCGATGACGACCATTGCAAGGCTCATCATGATGGTCTGGTTCACACCGGCCATGATGTTAGGCAGCGCCAGCGGGATCTGCACCTTGTAGAGCTTTTGACGGTTGGTCATGCCAAAGGCATCTGCGGCCTCGATCACGTCCTGATCGACAAGGCGAATGCCAAGGTCGGTCAGGCGCACCACTGGCACGATGGCGTAAAGGATGATGGCGATGCCGTAGAGCTTCGGCTCGGTCACCGAGAACAGGAAGATCAGCGGGATCAGATAGACAAAGGGCGGCAGGGTTTGCAGCATGTCCAAGATCGGGATCATCGTGCGCTGCACCCGGTCACTGCGCGACATGGCGATGCCAATGGGCACACCCAAAAGCACGCATATGAATGCACAGACAAAGATGATCGCCAGCGTCTGCATGGTGTGGTCGTAAAAGTCGATGAAGGCGAGAAAGCCAAAGACCAGCGCGACCAGACCGACCAATTTCAACGAGCGGCCAACGGTATAGGTGATGACCATCAACAGCGGGATCATAATGAACCACGGCACCGCCTGCATGATCCACAACGCGTTCTCCAATGCCCAGCTCAGCGGTTGGGTCAGCGGGTCGACGACCACCTTCAGGCTGTCCTTGATCGAAAGAAACCCTTGTTCCAGCCCTTGGGTCAGGTCGCGCGACTGCGGGATCGCATCGCAGCTATCGTGCAGCGCATCGAGCGAGGGGAAGGGCATGTCCCAGAGCGTCGTGTCGGTATCACCGCCCGCTTGGCCCATGAGGTCGGCCATGGAGCTAAGCCCACCGCCTTGGTCGTCGCCACACCAGCCGCGCAGGCCGAGCGTGTCAAAGAAATTGTCGTAAGTTGCCATCTGTCGCTTTCCCGGTCTGGAACACACCGTTTGCTTTTTGAGAGGCGGTTCAACATGCGCGTCGCACGGAACAACTTGCCCCAAAGAGGGGCGGCAAATCTACACCTATGTCCTTGCAAAGAAACTGCGCAGCGCGGCCAAAGCCCGCGCGCAGTGGGTGTGAAAAGACGTAAGTTTTGCCGCCAGTTCTGAAACAATCGGGCGGGAACCTGAAAAGGTCCCCGCCCGATAATCTGTCATACTGTCTTACTGCTCAAGCAGCTTGGACAGGTTGCCACGGGCGTCTTCGCTCAGCCAATCGGCCCAGACGTCCTTGTTGTTCTGCAAGAAGTAAACAGCCGCTTCTTCGTTGGAGGCGTTGTTCTCACCCTGCCAAGCCAGCAGTTGGCTCATCGAGTCTGTTTTGAAGGTCACATTGCCGATGAATTCCGCGATCTCGGGGTTCGCGTCGTGGAAATCTTTGGTCATGACAGTCAGCACCGGCGCCGTTGGGAATGCCGATGCCTTGGGCTCCGGCGTGTCGGCGTTTTGGTTGGCGCTATGCGCAGCTTCGTCATATTCGCCCAGATCGACGCTGGTCATGTCGTATTTGCCAAGCGGGGTGGTCGGCGCCCAGTAGTAGCCGAACCAAGGCTCTTGGCTCTCGTAGGCCGACGCCATCGAGGTCACCATCGTCTCGCCTGAGCCGTGGTTGAAGACTTCGATGCCGTTGCCTTCGAGGTCATAGGCGCGTGCGAGGTTGTCGCTCACCACGCGGCAGCCCCAGCCATCGGGGCAGTTGTTGAACATGCCGCCGACCAGTTCGGGATTTTCCAGAATGCCTTCGATGGTCTTAAGCTCGGGGTGTTCTTCGGCCAGATAGGTGGGGATCCACCAGCCTTCGACGCCGCCGGGATCGAGGACGGAGGTCAGCTCGACGATCTTACCGTCCGCTTTCAGCTTTTTGTAGGCGTCACCGGCGGAGTTCGGCCACAGTTCGGGCACGATGTCCGGCTCGTTGTTTTCCGACAGCGATGTCACGGCAGGCGTGGTGTCGGACGGGACAACGGTCACGTCGCAGGAATAGCCTTGGACCAGCAGGAATTCGGTCACGGCGGTGACGATCTGCGCCGAAGCCCAGTTCATTTCCGCGATCGAGACTTCGCCGCAATCCTGAGCGGCAGCAGCCATGGGGGTCGCGACGGCGAAAACCGTGCCAAGTAAATAGCGTTTCATAGTGATATCTCCTCTATTGTATCCGCAGTTCCGCGCAGGCGCGGTCCGCTGATTTAGTGACCCGTTGCATGAGTAAGAAGCCAGTCGCGCGGATTGGCGCGGCAGCTTTGGATGGCCGGGTTTGCTGGAGATAAGAAAACAGGTCGGTCGGCTAAGTGCAACACGATTGCGTGACGATACACGCAAGATCAGGCCCCGCGCCGGTGTCGGCGCGGAGGATTGGAAGGTGGCAGCCCGATGCGAGGCGCCATATAGATAGGGCCGTTCGCGCGTCATTCGGCAGACGCGCGCGCCCAAGCCATCAGCGGCGGGAAAAACTTTCCATGTCGCGAATATGCTGCGGAATGTCTTTGCGGTTGATGCCGATATCTTGCAGCAGACGGTCGTCCATGGCGTTCAGGGTCGACAGGGTGCGGTTACGTTCCCAACGGCGGGCCGTGTCGCGCAGCACACGGCGCAGCATGGCGACAAGTGCCAGGCCGTCTGGCGCACCGGCATGGGGCATTGCGCTTCCGGCAAAGGCGTTTCCGGGCATTCCGGCGATTTGGTTGGTGTTTTTCAGCAGGCGGAAATGCATAGCATGCTCCATATCTATTTAGTGTCAGAGGTGGATGGATCCGCGAAAGATGACGGTCTGTGCAAAAAGGCCGGGCCGGGTCGGTCGTGTGGGTCTCATCCCGAGTGTGATCCGGAAAGTCAGTTGGAACCCCCATGGCACGAACAGGCGGATCGGCCTGTCCGACCGGGGCTACCGGCGGTTCAGCAATGTGCCCGGTCTGCGCGGGCGCCTCATATGAACTGCATACATCAACATAGGGCGCATTTGGTTCACCCGAGCGGCCTTTGCAATAGGGTGGAATGGGGGTGTGACAACCTGCCACATGCAGAGGCCGCATCGCACAGTATGGTTGGATTATCGCCTGTGTCGCCGCCGTGTCTGCACCGTGTCGTTTGGGGCGCATGAAAGGTCGTTTTGAGCGCCGGTTCGAGGTGGTTTTGGGCAGGGGGGATAGAGGACAATACTGTGCTTGGTAGCGGTCATCTGATTTAGCGGTTTTGTTCGCGCCGCCGCTTGTTCATGTCGGGGGTGGTTTAGTCGCCATATCAGCTTTATCGCGCTCAGCTGGCGTTCTTTCAGGGCTGGGGTTCCGGTTTCAGCCTCGCTTCTCCGGTCAAGGTGATTCGACGTAAATAAGGCGCGCGCAGGGGCGTCGCGTCACCAGTTTCACAGGTTTTGGCCGCATTGGTTCCATGCCGTGAACAAGCATTCAGGAAATATGACAAGAACATGGCGTCGCGCTTAAGGTCATTTTGTGGCGCAATTGTAGCAATATATGAAACAGTTTCCTCGGCGGTCGCGCGTATCCGGCGGTCGCGTTTCGTTCTTTTTCCTTAATTTTATGACGATCTGCTAATTTGGCACCCTGAGCCGAGGAAACAATCGCCGCAATCTGACCTGCTAAACCACCTGAATTGTGGCAAAACTTCACTTGGTTCCGGCAAGTTTCAAACATTTTTCGCTTTGTCCATGAGAATAGGTTGTCTATTCATATAGGTGCCCAACTGGGGGGCATAAGAAGTCTGTAGGTCACGGGGGCGGCCGCATTGAGCGCATCGAGTATGCGGGAAATGTGGGTACGCCGTATAGTTTGCGACCGTATTCACAAAGCCACCGGGAAATTCATCTCGGTTAAGGCCCTATGCCGGCTTGTTCCCCACGTTGTTGCAAAAGGTGCGTGCCGTCAGACCTGGAGCTTTAGCCAGCGGGGCGCGTATGAACGGAGGGAGAGACAAGATGATACGAAAGCGACTGGCCAGTCCATCGGCCTTCTGCGGGGCAAGAAATGCCCAATTCAGCCGCTCTTCCGTTCGGCGCCCTATTCGTCAGATTGAAACTGCATTCACTTCCAAGACGGCCGCGTTGCGCGCCGCGTGCAACACCGCTCAGGAGAATTCACAATGATTAGAACACTTGATTTCAACGCGTTCAGCGCAGGCACCGTCGTCGATGATGAATACGCAGATCTGGGCGTCACGGTTTCGGCCAGCGGCGGCTCCGGTCAGGCGATGGTCTTTGACAGCAGCAATCCAACAGGCGGTGATAGCGATCTGGGATCCGACACGCTTGAAGGTCTGTTGATCGTCTCGGAAGACGGCGACCAGAGCGACCCTGACGACAACGCGGGCGGCGGCAGCCTGTTCTTCGACTTCGAAGATGGCGTCCAGATGAAGAGCCTGACTTTCAAAGACATCGAAGAAACCGGCGGCGAAGGCACGCGGATGATTTTCTACGATGCGAATGGCAATGTCATCGACAACCAATTCGTTGACCCAACAGGGGACGGGGGAGAGCGGACTGTGCTGCTTAACGTGCAGGACGTGTCCCGTATGGAGGTCCGTTTTGAAGGCTCAGGTGCGATTGATAACGTGACCTTTGATGATGGCCAGCCCCAAGGTGGCGGCAACGATGCCCCGGTGGCCGAAGATGACATGCTGGAGATCGACGAAGACACCTCTGGCACCGTTGACGTGTTGGGTAATGACACAGACGCCAATGGCGACACGCTGACCATCACCATGGCAAGCTGCCCCGTCGGTGATGTTGTCATCAACGATGATGGCACGCTGACTTTCACGCCGAACGCAGATTTCAACGGTGACACCACAATTACCTACACCGTGGATGACGGCAACGGCGGCACCGATACCGGCACTGTTAATGTCACCGTAAACCCGGTGAACGACGCGCCCGTCGCAAACGACGACACGGCCAGCACCACCGGCACCGATGCGGTTGTGATCCCGGTTCTGGAAAACGACACCGACGTTGACGGCGACGTGCTGAGCGTGGCGGATGCCTCCAGCGACGATGGCACCGTGACCATTAACGACGACGGCACCATCACCTTTGAAGCCGACGACGGTTTCACCGGCGACGCGACAATCACCTACACCGTGTCCGATCCCGACGGTCTGACCGATGAGGGCACCGTGACGGTCACCGTGGGTGACGGCGGCGCGACCCGCGACGGCTATGTTGACGGCACGGCGGGCGCAGACCTGATCGACACCGCCTATACCGGCGATCCCGATGGCGACATGATCGACAACGACGACGCGCTGCTGCCCGGTGCCGAAGGCGATGACGACTACGTCCGCGCAGGCGACGGCGACGACACCATTCTTGCGGGCGACGGCGATGACATCGTCGAAGGCGGCGCAGGATCCGACGAAGTCTATGGTGGCGACGGTGACGATATGATCACCACCGGCAACGGCGATATCGCACCTGATCTGGGCTATCCAGAAAGCGACAGCGACAGCCTGAGCTTTGACCCCGACACCGATCCCGAGAACGACCGCGACTATGTCGACGGCGGTGCGGGCAATGACACGATCAGCACCGGCGACGACCGTGACACCATCTATGGCGGCACCGGCGATGATGTCATCAACGCAGGCATCGACGATGACTTTGTCGACGGTGGCGACGGCGATGACCGTATCGTTGGCGGCGAAGGCAACGACAGTCTGCTCGGCGGTGCTGGCAATGACACGATCTATGCTGGCAACGACCCCGATCTGGGTCTCGACGTGCTCGACATCCCCGACGAAGAAGACGCGTCCAACCCCTTCACCCCAGACCGCAACCCGACCAACGGGATGGATACGGTCGACGGTGGGGCAGGCGATGACGTGATCTATGGCGCCGATGACGCAGACCTGCTGCGCGGCGGCTCGGGTGACGACTATATCGACGGCCAGATCGACGATGACATCATCGAAGGCAACACCGGCAACGACACGCTGCTTGGGGGTCAGGGCGACGACAGCATCTCCGGCGGTCAGGGCAATGACATGCTCTATGGCGGTACTGGCGATGACACGCTGCGCGGCAACCGTGACGACGACTATCTCGAAGGCGGCGAGGGCAACGATCTGCTCGACGGTGGCGGCGAGAATGACACGCTGATGGGCGGCGAGGGCGATGACACGCTGATGGGCGGTCAGGGCGATGATCTGCTAGACGGTGGTGCGGGTGTTGACGTGATGACCGGCGGGGCCGATCAGGACAGCTTTGTTAACGTGAATGCGGGCGATGATGTCGACGGTGGCAGCGCCGGCGTGGACTTTGACACGCTCGACCTGCGCGGCTCGGCGCCAGAGGGGGGCCGTTTGGAGGTCACCTATACGTCGGACGACCGCGAAGACGGTTTTGTTGACTACTTCAACGAAGACGGCAGCGAGGCCGGGCGTCTGAACTTTGTCGAGATCGAGAATGTGATCCCCTGTTTCACACCCGGCACCAAAATCGCCACGCCAAAAGGCGAGGTCCGTGTTGAGGAGCTTCAGGTCGGTGACCGGGTCATCACCCGCGACAACGGCATTCAGACGATCCGTTGGGTCGGTGCCCGTGAGATGACAGGGGCCGAGTTCGAAATGGCCGCACATCTCAAGCCGGTGCTGATCCGCAAGGGCGCGCTTGGCAATGCACTGCCCGAGCGTGACATGATGGTCAGCCCCAACCACCGCGTGCTGGTCGCCAACGAGAAGACAGCGCTGTATTTTGAAGAGCGTGAAGTCTTGGTCGCGGCGAAACATCTGACCGGTATGGACGGCATCGACGTGGTCGAAGTCTCTGGCACCACTTACATCCACGTGATGTTTGACCGCCATGAGGTGATCCTGTCGGACGGCACATGGACCGAAAGCTTCCAGCCTGGTGATATGTCGCTGGCCGGTATCGGCGAAGAGCAACGCAACGAGATCCTTGAGCTCTTCCCAGAGCTTGCGACGCAAGAGGGTATCGAAGGATATACCGCCGCGCGGCGTTCGCTGAAAAAGCACGAAGCCAGCTTGCTGGTAAAATAAACCCGCGGGGGCGGGAAGCGATGCAGCTTAGAAACGGGGCGGGTGACCGCCCCGTTTTCTTTTGTGCGGGGGCTATTTCTCCCGCTGCTGGATCCGCCATGCGGCCCAGTCTTCAGGGGTGTCGAGATCTAGCCTTGCGCGCTGACCGGGCAGGGGGACCAGTTGCACACGGCCTGCGGCACCGCGAACCACCGCGCGCCCGCCATCATCGCCGCTAAGCTGCCTAAGCTGATCGAACAGCGCCGCTGCAAAGATGATCGGATGTCCGGGCGTGCCGTCTTCAGTCGCCGCCCGCCAGATCAATGTCTCGCTGTTCAGATCAACCGCCGCCGCGAGGCGGGTAAGGTCTGCCGCCTGCACCTCTGGCATATCGGCCAGCATCACCATCGCCGCTGGGGTCTTGGGCGGGAGGACGGCAAAGGCACCCCGAAGGCTCGCCCCCATGCCCTCGGCCGCATCAGAGATGGGCAGGGCGGTGACCTCAAGCCCGCTGAGCGCGGTATAGCGCGGGTGCGGCGCTGGCGGCAGGGCAACTGTGACGGGGCCAAGGCATAGCGCGAGTTGGGCCTGACGGCGCAGCAAGGGCTGGCCGCCGATGTCTTCCATCAATTTGTCACGCCCGCGCATCCGGGTCGAGGCACCAGCGGCAAGGAGGATCACGGGGAGAGGGGTATGTGTCATGCCGCCAGAATAGCGGGGGAATGGCGCGGGGATAAGACCCTTCGGGGCTAGGGCCGCGTAGGCGATACCCCAACAGTCCCTTCAGGCCGAAGATTCCCGCTAAGGCACCGTTGGCAGGGCGCTTTTTCGTGCTACCCTTGCCCCATGAACATTAAAGATCTGATCCCGCATACCCTGTTTCGCAAGGCCCGCGAATATTCCCGCAAGCTTTGGGTGCGGGTGGTTTTCATGGGGCTGTTGGCCTTTGTCGCCCTTGGGATGACGCAACTGTTTGAACCCTTGGTGCCCAAGGAAGTCGCAACGCGCTTAACAGGCGACGCCGCGGATCGGCTGTTACAAATCATTGCGGATGCGATGTTGGCTGTAACGATCTTTTCGATCACGATTATGGTCACGGTCTACCGCTCTACCTCGGCGCAGTTTACGCCGCGTGCGCATCGGTTGATTATCCAAGATCGGACCACCCAGAACACGCTTGCAGTGTTCATCGGTGCCTATGTCTATGCGTTGGTGGCAATCATCATGCGCGAACTGGGTATCTATGTCGACGAACGCTCCTTCGTGCTGTTTCTGACAACGGTCATGGTGCTGGCGATTATCGTGGTCTTTCTGATCCGCTGGGTGCTGCATCTGCAAGGCTTTGGCAGTCTGATCGACACCACGCGCCAGATCGAAAGCGTGACCACCTCGCTGTTTAAGGAACGGCTGAAAACCCCTTGTATGGGCGGCCACCCTTTGACGGGTCCGGCCCCCGCAGATGCCCGTCCAATCCTTGCCCGCGAAAGCGGTTATCTGAAACATATCTACCCCGAAGCCCTCGATCAGCAGGCCCGCGATCATGGGGTTGAGGTCTATCTTACCCGGCGGATTGGGGATTTCGTCTTTGTGGGAGAGCCGCTGGTGAGGGCCGCCCGCCGTGGTAGCCCGCAGGATGCCGAACATGATTGGGAAAGCCTTGAGGAGAAAGTAATCAGCACCGTTCGGCTGGGCGATCTGCGCACCTTTGACCAAGACCCGCGTTTTGGGTTGCGTGTGCTGGGAGAGGTCGCCTCAAAAGCGTTGTCGCCGGGGATCAACGATGGCGGCACGGCGATTGATGTGATCACCCGTATCGGGCGCATTCTGTCCTATTACTCGGACGAAGCGGAACCCACAGAGGAAGTGGAACTGCCCAACCTGCATATCGCGCCCATTGAGGCAGAGGCGCTGATCGAGGATGGTTTCGGCGCATTGGCCCGCGACGGTGCGTCTGTGGTTGAGGTGCAGATGGCTTTGCAACAGGTGCTTGCCGGATTGATGCATCATCCTGATGCGGGCCTTGCCGCCGCAGCCCGAGAAGCGGCAGAGAACCATCTGCGCCGCGCCTTTGAGGAAGTGCCCTTTGGCCCAGACCGGGCGCGCATTTGGTCCGCCGCGCAGGAAGATGTGCGCGCGGCGGTGCAGTCGCCGGAATAACCCGCGCTTAGAGCGGACGGATCTTCAGCTGGGTAATGCGGTTGCCGTCCCGCTCAATCACCTCGAACCGGAAACCGTGGAACGAGAAAACCTGCCCCACGGTGGGGATCATCTGCGCCTCATGGATGACCAGACCAGCGATGGTATTGGCCTCATCATCGGGCAGCGACCAATCCGTTGCGCGGTTGAGGTCGCGGATCGTCATCGCACCTTCGACCATCAAATGCCCGTCTTCGGATTGCTTTAACGGGTGATCCGCATCGGGGTCGAATTCATCGGTGATCTCGCCCACGATTTCTTCCAGAATATCCTCAAGCGTGATTAGACCTTGAAGCGAGCCATATTCATCCACCACCAGCGCAAAATGCGTGCGGCGGCGCAGGAACTGGCGCATCTGTTCATCGAGGGTTGAGGTTTCGGGCACGAAATAGGGTTTCATCACCACATCGGCCACGTTGAACCCTTTGAGCGCCGCCGCATTGCCATTGGGGCCGCCGATCAGCTTGTACATGGCGCGCAACAGGTCTTTGGCGTGGATCACGCCGATGATGTTTTCAGGGTCATCGCGGAAAACGGGCAGGCGTGTGTGGTTCGATTGCAGGCATTTTTCCATGATGTCGGTCGGGTCGGATGCCGCGTCGATCATCTCGATCCCCGAACGGTGCAGCATGACCTCTTCGACCGCGCGTTCGCGCAGGTCGAGCGCGCCCAAGATGCGGTCGCGGTCCTCTTTTTCGACGACACCCTCGGAATGGCCCAGTTGCAACGCCCCGGCGATCTCTTCGCGCACGGCGAGGATGTTGCTGTCGGGGTCAATCTGCACCCCAAACAGCCGCAGCACACCGCGTACGAAATACCGCACTGCCGTCACGACCGGAGAGAACATAAACACCACAAGGCTAATGGGCCGCGAAACCAGCGCGGCGGCAGTCTCGGCATTGGTGATGGCATAGGTCTTGGGCAGAACCTCGGAGAAGACGAGCACCAGAAGCGTCATCACCAATGTTGCCAGCGCCACACCGCTCTCACCGAAAAGCCGCGTAAACAGCGCCGTCGCCATGGAGGCTGCAAGGATGTTGACCAAGTTGTTGCCCAGAAGGACCGAACCGATCAGCCGCTCATTATCCTCGGTGATCTTGAGCGCCCGTATCGCCCCGCTTGACCCTTTGTCGGCCTGCGCACGCAGTTTGCCGCGCGAGGCGGCGGTCAGCGCCGTTTCGGACCCCGAAAAGAAGCCTGACAGGACAAGGAGAAAAAGGATAATTCCGGTACTGATCCAGAAAGCGGTGTCAAAAAGGGCGGGGCCCGTTTCCATGAGGTCTAAATCCATCCATTATGTGTGTGATTGTTATGGGCGCAGGGGCTGCGTCATTCAAGGGTTGCGATAGTGCAGGGTGGTGCGATGCAGGCGAAAATCAACTGGGCAGACCTTGGGGTTCTGGACGGACCGCTGCTGTTGTTCGGCGGGCCCTATTCCAACCTTCAGGCGGTAGAGGCCCTGGCGGCGTTCGCCGCGGCGCGGGACGTCCCTGGGGGGCAGATGATCTGCACCGGGGATATCGTCGCCTACTGCGGGGCACCGCGCGAAAGTGTGGCGGCGATCCGGGCGCTTGGCTGTGCCGTGGTGGCCGGGAATTGCGAGTTGCAGCTGGCCAGCGGGGCCGAGGATTGCGGCTGCGGATTTGCACCGGGCAGCAGCTGCGACATGCTGTCGGGCGCGTGGTACACCCATGCCGCGCAGGCGTTGGCCGCAGAGGCGAAGGCGTGGATGGGGGCACTGCCGGATGTGGCGGTGTTCCAGCATCAAGGCCAGCGCTATGGCGTGCTCCACGGCGGGGTGCGCGACGTGGCGCGATTCATCTGGTCTGAGAGTGCCGAGGCGGTGTTTGAGGAGGAGTGGCAGGCGCTAGAGGAGGTCGTTGGCCCGGTGGATCACATCATCGCCGGGCATTCCGGCCTGCCGTTTATACGAGAGACGCCGCGCGGCCGTTGGATCAATGCGGGCGTCATCGGCATGCCGCCCCACGACGGTGCCCAGCAGACGCGGGTGGCTGTGCTGGATGGGGGCGAGGTGACGTTTCATCGGTTAAGCTATGACGTCGCAGGTGCCGTGGCAGATATGGCCAAGGCCGGTCTGCCGCGCGCCTATGCGGACGCGCTGCAAAGCGGTTACTGGCCTTCGGAGGACGTGCTGCCGCCCGGTTTGCGGGTTCCGTCTTTGGCCAGAGGGTGACGCTCTAGCACAAGGTCGGACAGACGCTCTTCCAAGACATGGGTGTAGATCTCGGTCGTGGCGACATCGGCGTGGCCGAGCATGGTCTGGATCGCGCGCAGGTCTGCACCATTGGCCAGAAGATGTGTCGCAAAGGCATGGCGCAGCGTGTGCGGCGTGACCTTTACAGGGGGGACACCGCCAGTCACAGCGAATTCCTTGATCAGCAGATAAAACCGATGCCGCGTCAAATGGCCCGTCGCCCCGCGGGAGGGGAAGAGGTGCCGCGCGGGCGGTTTGCCCTTGGCTTGGGCAGCATCATCGGCCTTGTCGCGCACCACCAGCCATGCCGCCAGTGCATCACGTGCGGGTTCCGACAGGGGCACCAACCGCTCGCGCCCGCCTTTGCCCGAAATCAGCAGCAGGCGCGGATCGCCCCGCGCGGCGCTGACCGGCAGGCTGACCAATTCGCTGACCCTCATGCCAGTGGCGTAAAGCAGCTCCATCAGGCAAGTGTTGCGCAGTTGATCGGCCAATGCGCGGCCAGAGTTGCGCGCGGCATCCAGAAGGCGGTCGACCTCTTCCTCGGAGAGGATCTTGGGCAGGCGTTTGTCTTGGCCCGGTCCGGCGATCTGCACTGCGGGATTGTCTTCGCGCAGCCCTTCCTCGAAAGCGAAACGGTAAAGCTGCTTGATCGCCGACAGACGCCGTGCGCGGGTCGATTTGGCAAGGCCTTGGGCATCGCAATAGACAAGGTAATCCTCAACCTTGCCCCGGCTCGCGGTGAGGAAGTCATGGTTCTGCCGCGCCAAAAAGGCGTCAAAATCCTTGAGGTCGCGGCCATAGGCAAGCTGCGTGTTCGTGGCAGCGCCCTGTTCGGCGGCAGCGGCCTCTAGAAAGCTAGAGATCCAGTGGAAGGTCGGGGTCTGGGACATCATCATTGCTGAAGCAATACAATCTGCAAGGCGGCGCGGCGGGCGGTGTCTTCCAGCCCAAGGGCGCGCAGGGTGGCTAGGGCGTCGCGGAGCGCCGATGTGTCACCACTGGCGCCATCATGCAAGAGCGAGAGCAGGCGCAAAACCGCCATCCCTAGTTCTTTGTCCCGCGCCAGTGCCATCAGATCGGCACGCGGGGCAGAATTGGTAAATGCATCATGCACCGCGGCGGCCAAAGGCGCATCGGGGGCGGGGCCTGCGGGGGTATCGCCGCGGGCCACGGCGCGCAGCAATTCGTCTTCGGGCGATCTGCCAATGACCCGCGCAGCGGCGGCTTCATAAGCCGGAGAGAGCAGCGCCACATCCCGCGCCAAAATGGCCGCATGGCCCGCCAGCGGAATGGTCGACAAGGGTTCGGCAAAGAGCGTGGCAAAGGCCACTTCGAGGGAGGCCTCGCGCATCGCTTCCCAAGCGGGGGGCAAGGTTTTGGCCACCGCTTCGGGGCTGCTGGTGCGCAGGGCCGTCTCGAAACGTTGCAGCGCCGCGACCCGGTCCCAGACGCCGCCCGATGCGGCAGGCTGCCTGTCGGTATAAAGGCCCAGCAGCAGGTTGTCGGGCAGGGCACCTGCGCGGGTCAGGCGCTCGGCGGCCTCTAGCTGGGATTTCCAGCCGGCGATGTCCCGCAGATCGGCCACCGCATAGGCGCGGGGCAGAATGCGCGAGGGCAGCGGCTCGCCAATCGTTTCAAACAGACGGAAGGTCATCGGATCCATCTGACGCGGCACGCGCAGCGGCTCGGCCCCTTCGTAGAAATCGGGGTTGAGGAACCGATCAAAGAGTTCAAGCTGCTCTTCCGGCAACAGGCCAAGCGCCTGTGCCGAGCCAAAGGTCAGCGCCGCGTTTTCCCAATTTCCCGCGCGGGCGTTGCAAAAGATACGCGTGCCATAATCACGGGTCAGATGCGGTGCTTTCATGAGGCGTTCGCAGACGCGGTGTTCGGTCCCGGTCAGCAGGGAAAGCTGCATCCACAGGTCGAAATGCGCGGTCGAGGTGGTCACCCCGGCCTGTTCAATCAACGAAAGCGCCGGGTCGAGCGCACCCAGCTCCATCAGCTTTTCGCCCCGCGCCAGTGCCAAGAGATCACCATTGCGCGCCTCGCCCTGCGGGGCCTGCGCTTCGGCCAGAAGCACAGTGTAAAGTAGCGCTTGGGCGGCGGGCAGATGAAGATCAGGCAGGTCGCGGATGCGGTCAATCAGGGCGTCGGTGTCGCTGCCCATCCAAATATCGCCGCGCAGTCCAGTGACGCTGCTGGGCACCAGCCCAATCCGGCGCGGTGCGCCATCGCCCAACGGGGTGACCTGCACCTCAGGGGCCAAGGCGTTATCGGCGACCGGAGGCTCGTCTGCCCGGCCGGGATTGGGCGGGCGTTTGGGGCGGTTCTGGGGCGGAGACTGCGCGCCGAGCCAGTCGATCACCGACAGCGGTTGGCCGCCCGGGGCGGGGGGCGACTGCTCTGCCTCTGACGCTTGGCGAGGGGTGCGGCCCAGATTGCGGTCCTCGGCAGATTCGGCCAGCAAGGCGCTGGCGCTGACCGAGCAAATCAATGCAGCACAGACGGCCCAGCCGCGATTTGACATGGCGGTTGCCACCCTGTTCAATCCGCTGTCAGCGTGACGGGCTGGCGAGTCTCGATTTGTTCGGGTGAAAAATCCACGCCGAAGAAAGGACCGACATAGGCATAGCCCACCAATCCGATAAAGCCGACAATCAATAGAAATATCAAAAGCTTAAAAATTTTACCCATGAACCATGCCTGCCCGAAATTCTGCTATTTTGCCAAACTATATATGGCCTTTTCGGCAAGATCACGTCATTCAGAGAAAAATGAGCGGAATTAAGCACAGCATGACCGATGGCGAAGAAACGCCGCCCCGTTACCGTCTGAACAAGACGGTGGCGCTGGTTGGCATGATGGGAGCGGGCAAGACGGCGGTGGGGCGCTCGGTCTCGGCCAAACTTGGTGCGCCCTTTCTGGACAGCGATGCCGAGATTGAAGCGGCGGCCAATCTCAGCGTGCCGGAGATCTTTACCCGCGACGGAGAGCCGTTCTTTCGCAAGCGCGAGACCGAGGTGATCGCCCGGCTGTTGGCAGAAGAACGGTGCATCCTCTCCACAGGCGGCGGCGCGTTTCTGGCTGAGGTGAATCGCGACAATATCGCGGCTTATGGTGTGGCGCTTTGGCTGAATGCGGATCTGGATCTTTTGTGGAATCGAGTGCGTTATAAAGACAGCCGGCCGCTGTTGCGCACCGCCGATCCCAAGGCGACGCTGGGGGCGCTCTATCGCGACCGGGTGCCGCTGTACCGGCTGGCGGACCTGTCGGTGTATTGCGACCCGCGCCTGTCGATTGACGCAATGGCCAACCGGGTCATCGAAAAGCTGCTGACCCGGCCCGATGTTTTGGAGAAATTGGATGCGTGAGACGGTTTCCGTGACCCTGCCGGGGCGCGAATATGATGTGGTCATCGGGCCGGGGTTGCTGGCCGAGGCGGGTGCGCTGATTTCTCCTTTGTTGCGTCGCAAGCGCGTGGCCGTCATCACTGAAAGCCGTGTCGCCGCGCTGCATTTGCAGACCCTGCGCGAGGGGCTGGCCGCCGAAGGCATCACGATGTCGGCGCTGGAACTTGCGCCGGGCGAAGGCACTAAAGACTGGGCCAATCTTCAGCGCTGCGTTGACTGGCTGCTGGACGAACAGGTCGAGCGGGGCGATATCGTCGTAGCTTTTGGCGGCGGGGTGATCGGCGATCTGGTGGGGTTTGCCGCCGCCGTCCTGCGCCGCGGGGTGCGGTTTGTGCAGATCCCCACGTCGCTGCTGGCGCAGGTCGACAGTTCTGTGGGCGGCAAGACCGGGATCAACGCGCGACAGGGCAAGAATCTGATCGGCGCCTTTCATCAGCCGAGCCTCGTGTTGGCCGATACCGAAGTATTGAGCACCATGCCTGAGCGGGATTTTCTGGCGGGCTATGGCGAAGTGGTCAAATACGGGCTGCTGGGTGACGCAGGTTTCTTTGACTGGCTAGAGGCGCAGGGGCCAGCCCTTGCCGCAGGCGATATGGCCGCGCGGGTCGAAGCGGTGCGCCATTCAGTGCAAATGAAGGCCGATATCGTCCAGCGCGACGAGACAGAACAGGGGGACCGTGCGCTGTTGAACCTCGGCCATACCTTCGGTCATGCACTGGAGGCCGCGACGGGCTACTCTGATCGTCTGCTGCATGGCGAAGGTGTGGCGATCGGCTGTGCGCTGGCCTTAGAACTCTCGGCGCGTTTGGGGCTGTGCCCGCAAGAAGACCCTAGCCGGTTGCGGGCGCATCTGGTGCAGATGGGGATGAAGACCGACCTGCGCGATATTCCCGGTGTTTTGCCGGACGCCGATGAGTTGCTGCGCCTCATGGGGCAGGACAAGAAGGTCGTCGACGGGCGCTTGCGCTTTGTTCTGGCGCGGGGCATCGGGCAGGCCTTTGCCGGGGCCGAAGTCGACAACGCCGACGTACTGACCTTACTGCGCGATGCGTTAAGCGCGCGACAGTGATCCGCAACGGGCAGGGCCCGGCGGTTCATATCCTCTGATCTGTGCAGTTTCGGGGCCGTTTAAAAAGGGCGGCGCCGCCAAATCGGATGTCTGAGACAGGCGTCACCCTGCATGTCTGAACGTCTCGACATGGCCCCGAGCTGGAGCCTCTGATCCTGTTGCCGAACAATTCACCTGCCCGGCGGGTATCGCGATGGGGAGGGTTCTATTGCGGCAAGGTTAAGCGCGCGTCACGTCAGCGGCCGCAGGGGGTGGGCAGGGCGCAACAGCGCCCCGCCGAAAATCGCGCTTAGCTTAGAACGGGATTTCGTCGTCAAGGTCACGGCTTCCGCCGCCGCCGGCCCCACCGCCCGAGGAGGACGGGCCGCTGTCATAGCCGCCACCGTAGTCATTGCCACCGCCGCCACTGCCGTAGTCATTGCCGCCACCACCGTAGCCGCCGCCACCACCGCCGCCGCCGGAGCCGCCGCCGGGACCGTCGAGCATGGTCAACGTGCCGCCGAAGCCTTGCAGCACGACTTCGGTGCTATAGCGGTCTGCGCCGGATTGGTCTTGCCATTTGCGGGTCTGCAATTGGCCCTCGATATACACTTTGGAGCCCTTCTTGAGGTATTGCTCGGCCACGCGGACGAGCCCTTCTTGAAAGATCGCCACCGAATGCCATTCGGTCTTCTCGCGGCGCTCACCGGTGTTGCGGTCTTTCCATGTTTCCGAGGTGGCGATGCGCAGGTTGCACACTTTGCCGCCGTTTTGGAACGACCGCACCTCGGGGTCGCGCCCGAGGTTGCCGATTAGGATCACTTTGTTCACTGAGCCGGCCATCTTGCCCCCTCGTTTGTCATTGCTGTGTCATTGCTCAGGGCGCGAATCCGACCGCGCCCAATTCGGCCGTTTATACCGTGGTTGTTCGCCGGATGACACCGGCTTTCCGCCCCGCGCGACCATCCGCGCGGGGGTGGAACCGGGGCTGGCACGCGGCGAGGTTTTGGGTATACTGCGCGCGATGCAACGACAGGGGGCAGGTTGATGCAAAAGACGGGATTTGTGGCCAGTCTGGCTGCAGTAGGGGTCACTGCGGCAGGGCTGATCGCAATCGGAGCAGCTTCGGCGGCTGCTGATGTGTTCGCGACCAAAAACCGTGCGGGATTGTTTTCATCGCAAAAAAGCATTCTCGATAACCGTGCGTCCAAGCAATATTCCGCGTCTGTCAGGCTGCAACCGCCCACGGTTGTCACCCCCACCAAATGGGATGTTCCGAAATATAATGGCTCTTACAAAGGTGTTTACCTGAGCACTGCGCGCGATGCCGCGACCCGGCATGGCATTCCGGTTGATCTGTTTCTGCGTCTTGTTCAGCAAGAAAGTGGTTGGAACCCAAAGGCGCTGTCTCACAAGGGCGCGATGGGGTTAGCGCAACTGATGCCCCAAACGGCGCAGGCCTTGCGGGTGGATCCGACCGATCCCGCGCAAAACCTTGAAGGTGGGGCGCGCTACCTCAAGATGCAGTACCGTGCATTTGGCACGTGGGAGCTTGCTTTGGCCGCCTATAACGCTGGTCCGGGCGCGGTGAAGAAATACGGCGGCGTGCCGCCCTATAAAGAAACACGCAATTACGTCAAAGTGATCTCTGGTAGTTAAGCTGCTGAAATTTATTGCGAATGGCTGATATCTCTGCTCGGTTTGGGCGGGGTTCTTCCTATGTCCCTCAATCATTGTCGGCGTGCGTGGGAACCACCGAGGCGTTCGTGGTGTTCTCTGATCAGAACCTCTTGCAGCAGGATTGGCCCGCCGCAGAGAAGAAAAGATCGAAGGAGAACAACATGTTCACGAATATGAAAAATATCGCCCTCGCTGCCGGTGTTAGTGCCATTGCTCTTAGCAGTTCCGCCTTTGCTGATGAAAAGATCATGGTATCCGCAATTGACGTAGAATCGTCTGTGTCGGCTTCGACCGAGGCCAACGCGATGGATTTCTATCCTGATCTTGAAGAAGACCTGCGTGCCGAAGTGGCCGAGCGCGTGCCGATGAGCAGCGACGCCGCTGACCCGCAGATTAAGATTGATATCCGCAAGATCGCGCTGAACGGTTCGACCATGCTGCCAGACAGCAAAGAATTCAACCAGTTGGAAGGCGTTGTTGATATCACCAGCCCCAATGGCGACAACGCTGGTCTTAGCTTTCCGGTTATGATCTCTGCCTATGCCGGTGACGAAATTGCGCCCGAAGGCTATGTCAACGTGCAGCCGTCCGAGACTGAGTTCTACGTCGCGATGGTGTCGACATTCGCGGATGTCGTGGCCGAAGGTCTGGCAAATGTGAACACAGCTGGCGAACCAATCGACCCATAAGGTCTATTACAGGATTCCTCAGGCGTTCCCCTGTACCCCAGCCTGAGGATCAAGGCGCGGATCTTCCCCGGATCCGCGCCATTTTCATGTGCTGTTACTCGGCAGCGGTGCCCACTTCGATCACTGGCTCCATCACGGCGAACTGCTGGTTGGAGAGGTGACATTTGACCTGATGCCCGTCCGCCATAGTGACCATTGGTGGCACTTCGCGCTCGCAAAGATCGCCCGGGACCTGAGATTTCCAGCGGCAGCGCGTTTGGAAGGGGCAACCGGGGGGCGGGTTCATCGCCGAAGGCACGTCGCCTTCCAGCACGATATGCTTTTTCTTTACTTTGGTATCGGCGATCGGCACAGCGCTCAGCAGCGCTTCGGTATAGGGGTGATAGGGGGGCGAGAAGACCTGATCGGTGGTTCCAAGCTCAACCACATGGCCTAGATACATGACCATGACCCGGTCCGACAGGTAGCGCACGATCGACAGGTCGTGGCTGATGAACAGGAGCGTGGTTTTCTGTTCGCGCTGAATCTCCATCAACAGATCCGTCACCGCCGCCTGCACCGAGACATCAAGCGCCGAGACCGGCTCATCCGCCACCACAATCCGCGCGTCGCCTGCAAAGGCACGGGCGATGCCGACGCGCTGCTTTTGCCCGCCCGACAGTTGGCGTGGCATACGGGTGGCGAATTCGCGCGGCAACTTCACCAGATCGAGCAGTTCCAGCATGCGCTGCTTGCGCTCTTTCTCATTCTTGCCGATGCGGAAGATTTCCAGCGCGCGGATGATCTGCCGCCCGACAGTCATTGAGGGGTTGAGCGTGTCGAAGGGGTTCTGAAACACCATCTGCACATCAGCGACATTCTTGGTCGTCCGGTTCTCGATGGTCACATCGCCGATATCTTTCCCGTCGAGATAGATATGCCCCTCGGTCGCTGTCTCCAACCCCATGAGCACCTTGGCGAAGGTGGATTTGCCGCAGCCGGATTCCCCGACGATGGCGAGTGTTTCGCTTTCATGGGCCTCAAAACTCAGACTTTCGTTGGCTTTCACCACTTTCTTGTTGCCGCCGCCGAACATGGCATTGGCCGCGACCTGATAGTATTTCTTGAGGTGGTCCATTTTGAGGACCACTTCGCCCACATCGCCCTTTTCCTTAACGTCGGCCAGTTCCAGCGGCGCTTGCCAGTCGATTTCTTGAAAACGGATGCAGCGGGTTTCATGCCGGTCATTGCCGGGGACCGTCTCCATCGGGATCGGCGCGGCGTCGCAGCGGCCGGACACGAAATAGTCGCAGCGGGGGCCGAAGTTGCAGCCGGGCGGGCGTTCATGGGGCAGGGGGAAGTTGCCGGGAATGGCAACGAGGGGACGCGCGTTCTTGTCAGCGCCGGGCAGTGGGATCGAACGGAAGAGTGCCTGCGTGTAGGGGTGCTGCATCTCGTCAAAGACATCGTGGATGGAGCCTTTCTCCACCGCCTCGCCCGAATACATCACGCAGATACGGTCGCAGGTTTCCAGCACCAGCCCTAGGTTGTGGGAGATGAACAACATCGAGGTGCCGTATTTCTTGCCCAGATCCTTGACCAGTTCCACCACCGCCGCTTCGACGGTCACGTCGAGCGCGGTCGTCGGCTCATCAAGGATCAGAAGCGAGGGTTCGGACATCAGCGCCATGGCAATCACGATGCGCTGCTGTTGCCCGCCCGAGAGTTGGTGCGGGTAGGCTTTCAAGATGCGCTCTGGGTCGGGGAGTTTCACATCCGTGACCACCTGAAGCGCCCGCGCATAGGCTTCTTTTTCGGACATGCCCGCGTGGATCATTGGCACTTCCATCAACTGTTTGCCGATCCGCATGGCGGGGTTGAGGCTGGCCATCGGCTCTTGATAGATCATCGCGATCTCGCTGCCGCGGATGTCGCGTAGCTCTTCGGGGCTCATCTCGCTGAGGTCGCGGCCCTTGAATTTGATGGAGCCGCCGACGATCCGGCCATTGCGGCCCAGATCCTGCATCACGCCCAGCGCCACCGTGGACTTGCCGCAGCCGCTCTCGCCCACCAGGCCCACGGCTTCGCCCGGTTGGACGCTGACGGAGAAATCCATCACGGCGGGGATCTCGCGCAGGCGGGTAAAGAACGAGATCGACAGGTTGTTGATCTCAAGAATGGGGCCGTCGTAATCTGTTTTTGGCATTTGTCTCTCCCAGTCGGGGGATCAAAAGGGTCCGGGAGGGCGCGCCCCCCGGAGGATGTTTCTTAGTCGCGCAAGGATTCTTCGCGCAGGCCGTCGGCCAGTAGGTTCAGACCCAGCACGAGGCTCAGAAGTGCAAGCGCGGGCGCGATGGCCGCGTGTGGATACAGCGACAGCAGGCGGCGGCCCGCGTTGATCGTGCTGCCCCAATCCGGACTTTCGCTTTCCAGCCCAAGACCGAAGAAGCCCAAAGTGCCCAGAAGGATCGTGGTATAACCGATGCGCAGGCAGAAATCGACGATCAGCGGGCCACGGGCATTGGGCAGGATCTCCCACAGCATGATGTACCACGGGCCTTCGCCGCGGGTTTGGGCGGCGGCCACATAGTCGCGCGTTTTGATGTCCAGCGCGAGGCCACGCACGATGCGGAACACGGTGGGCGAATTCACGAAGACGACCGAGACGAAGACCACCAGCACGCCGGGGTCGATATCGAAGAGGTCAATCGTGCTCGGCAATCCGGGGATGCGGTAGGTGTCCGTCGCCACGATCGCGCCGTCGGTGGACACCAGCGACAGATAGAGCCAGCCGACAATGCCCAGCACTACGATCAACAGCGGCGTGCGGAAGGAGGGCTGCGTGTAATAGCGTGAGTTCAACAGCACCGCGAGGAAGATCAGCGGGAAGATGAACAGGAACACGGCCATATAGTTTGGGATGCCGGTCAGCACGATTTCGGGCGTCACCAGCAGGTAGAACAGCAGGATTACCGGGAAAGCGAGGATCAGGTTTGCCAAAAAGCTGAGGATCGTATCCAGCCGACCGCCGTAGTAGCCCGCTGGCAAGCCCAGCGTGATCCCCACCATAAAGGCAAAGAGCGTCGCCAAGGGGGCGATCTGCACAACGACCCATGAGCCCTTGATCAGCCGCGAGAAGACATCGCGGGCAAGGTTGTCGCCGCCAAGCAGGAACCAAGGGTATTCGCCTTCCTCGGGGCTGCGCAGCGGGGTGCCGGGTAGCTTGTTCTTCATGCCCGACGTTTGGCTGAGGCTGTCATGCGTCACCAGCAGGTCGAACAACCCGCCGAAGACTCCGGTGAAGACCCAGAACATGACGATGGCAAAGCCGATCATCCCCACGGTGCTGTCGAATAGCTTGCCGTAGAGGCCAAGGCGGCGTTTGAAGT
The DNA here is from genome assembly GCF_965641895.1 of Sulfitobacter sp. SH24. Taxonomy (NCBI): domain Bacteria; kingdom Pseudomonadati; phylum Pseudomonadota; class Alphaproteobacteria; order Rhodobacterales; family Roseobacteraceae; genus Sulfitobacter; species Sulfitobacter sp. SH24. The sequence goes on along the minus strand of NZ_OZ282575.1, from coordinate 2,023,498 downwards.
GGATGGAGACGGCGAAGGTCAGGATCAGCGCGATCCAGACCGGCAGCATCTGTTGCGACATGCCACCAAAGATGCCCGCCTGCGGCCCCATGAAGGCACCGGCGACGATATAGATCAGCAGCACGAGGATCAGCAGCGCAAACAGCAGGATGACAGCGCGGTTCAACCCGCCTGCCAGCCCGCCCCGCCGGGCGACGGTGCCATCGGGGTTGATCTCCTGCGCGTCACTGGCAGGGAGGAAAGAAACGACGATCTGCATCGCGACGGCCAAGGCCAGCATCACGCAAAGGCCAAGGAAGATGATGTTGAGCCCCGTAAGAGACCCGGTCCATGTCAGTTGTTCCATGTCCATGCTCCCTTAAGAAATGCGAATGCGCGGGTTGAGGAAGACGTAGCCGATGTCGGAGATCAGCTGCGTCACGAGGACAACAATGACCGACACGACCGAAACGGCGAGCAGCAGTTCGATGTCGTTATTGGCCGCCGCTTGAACGAGCAGCCAGCCGAAGCCCTTGTAGTTGAACAGGGTCTCCACGATCACCACACCGTTCAACAACCATGGGATTTGCAGCATGATGACGGTGAAGGGCGCGATCAGCGCGTTGCGCAGGGCGTGTTTCAGCACGATCTCAGAGAACTTCACGCCCTTAAGCCGCGCTGTGCGGATATATTGCGCGGTCATCACCTCGGTCATCGAGGCCCGCGTCATCCGCGCGATATAGCCCATGCCGTAGAGCGAGATGGTCAGCACCGGCAGGAAGAAGTTCCAAAAATTTGCGTCTTTCATGGCGGAAGTGGCGGAACCGAGAAACAGGGTTTTACTGTCGATCCAGCCCCATTCGGAAAGAAGCGGCGAGAGGCCGAAGCGCGAGGAAGCCAATACGGCGATGAAGATCACGCCCGAGACATACTCCGGCGTCGCGGTGGTGGCGATGGAGAAGGTCGAGAGCGAGCGGTCAAGCTTGGAACCTTCGCGCATCCCCGCCAAAACGCCTACGATCAGCGCCGAGGGGACCATCAGCATCAGCACCCAGAACATCAACTTGCCGGTGAGTGCAAGACGGGTGAGGACAGTCTCGCCCACGGGCTCTTTGAAGACGGTGGAAAACCCCCAGTCGCCCTGCAGGATGCCGCAGCGGGTGGGGCGATCCTCTACCGGGGTACCAGCGGCGAAACAGCGCCCGAGTGTTTCGTCGGGCGTTTCACCTTCCGTCACCCAACCGGGCAGCACACCCAGCCATTCGCCGAATTTATCGACCGTGGGTTGCAGATAGCCGCGGCTTTCAAGGTAGCTGGCCACGGCCTCGTCTGACATGCGGAAATTGCCTTGGGTTTTGGCGAGTTTTTCAAGGTTCGGATAGAGATTGGTCAGCCAGAATACGATGAACGTCAGGCACAGCGCCGTCAGCAACATCACACCCAGCCGGCGCAAAATAAATAGTCCCATGTGGTCCCCTGTAGCAGGGTCGGGCGGTGACTTGGCCCGACAATGCGGCCTTTTTGGCCTTTTTAATTCGTGCGGCGCCATGACAGCGCCGGTACTGGAGGCGGCAGTTTTTGCCGCCTTGTTGAGCTATGGCAGCATGGCCCTAAGACAAGGCATTTTTATCCTCATTCGCTTGGCCGACTATCCAACCCTTTGCAGAACGGTTCGACCATGAGGCATGGAAATTGGTCGCGCGTCAACATTTCGTAGTTTTGCTGGATGCAGTTTTTGCGACATAACTTTGGTCTGAAAGCGACATTTGCCGCGCTCTTCGGCGGGTTTAGCGCAGTTTGCTGGGCGGCAGACCGCTGTGTTGTTGCATGAATCGGGTGAAGTAAGCGGCGGAACCAAAGCCCAGATATGCGGCGATCTCTGCGGCGGTCTGATCGGTTTCACCCAACAGGCGCCGGGCGGCGTGACAACTGCGCTCGCTGAGCAGATCGGCGGCAGATTTTCCGGTGGCGGCTTTTACTGCTCGGGTCAGATGGGTAGGGGTCACACCCAATTCGGCGGCGTGATCGGCCATGCTACCGCCTTTGGGATGGCGCTGGGCCAGCAAAGCGCAGAACCGCGCGCTGAGCCTTGCGCCCGCGTTTGGGCGGGCGGTGATATGCTCCTCTGACATGATCTGGCGGTGCAGCCAGACTGACATCAAAGCTGCCTGCGCTTCAAGCGCGTCTTGTTGCAGGGGACGGCCTTGGTGCAATTCACGTTGGGCAAGTTCGATCAGTGCGGAAAGTTCGGCTTGTGCCTGCACCTCGCGGATGCGCAGCTGACGCGGGATATCCGGCAGTCGCAGTTTGGTGTTTTCGGGAATAACGACAGCATGGCCCACACATTGAAAGCCCAGTTCCATCGCAAAGAGTGACCGCGCTGGTATCCAGAGCGCGTTATAGGCGCCCAAGCCCCGGCGCTGCCCGTCAAGTAAAAGCCGCCCCTGACCACGGGTGATCCAGATCAATAAATGGTGGTCGCGGTCATGGGCAAGGGACAGCCGCCACTCTTGCCCAGCGGAAAGCTGCGCCAAAGTGAGAAGCTGTATCTGCGGCTGTTGCACAGGGGCCTTTCGTTGAGAATTGAAAACCCCTTGGGGCCAAACTTCAACGATACGCTATCCGATGATCGCTATTATGCAAGGGTTTGGAGCAGGTCTAATCCTATTGCGGCGTCACCCGCTGCCAATCTGCCATTTTGCTACGCATCCAAGTGCGCTGCCGTTTGGCGAAGCGGCGGGTGGCGACCACGGCGGCTTCGCGGGCGCGGTGCAGCGGCCAATCGCCCTCAAGGTGGCGGATCAGTTCCGGCACGCCGATGGCGCGATGGGCGGGCAGCGTGGGGTCATAGCGCGGGCGGAGGGCGGCCACCTCTTCCAAGGCGCCTTGCTCTAGCATCTGGTCAAAGCGCTTTTCGATGCGGGCGTTCAGCCAATCCCGCTCCACGTCGAAGACAATCGGCAGACAGTCTGCCAGCGGCAAGAACGGCGCGCCGGTATTGCGCTGCCAGTCCGACAGGCCGCGCCCGGTGGCCTGCAACACTTCCCAAGCGCGCTGCACCCGTGCGCGGTTGCGCTGGTCGATGCCCGCCGCGGTCTCAGCATCAAGCTGCGCCAGCAAGTCGTCGAGCGTCATGTCATCGCCTCGGGCGCGGACCTCTGGCGGGGTTTCCGGTATCTCAGCTAATCCTTGGGTCAGAGCCGCGAAGTAAAGCCCGGTGCCACCGGTGATAATCACCCGTTGATCGCCGCCCAGCAGCGGGGCCACCTCGCGCAGCCAATGGCCGGTGGAATAGGGTGCATCCTCGGCCAGATGACCATAGAGCAGATGCGGCGCACGGGCCTCTTCTTCGGCTGAGGGCCGGGCGCTGATGATGCGCAGCGGGGCGTAGACCTGACTGGCATCTGCGTTGACGATCACACCGCCCTGCGCCTCGGCAATGGCGAGTGCCAGGGCGGATTTGCCGCTGGCGGTCGGCCCGGCGATGAGCACCGGGCGCTCGGGCGGCAGGTCTTGCAGCAGCGCGTCAAACTGGGCTTTGGGAATATCCGGCATTTCTTTGCGTCTTCCTTACGTCCCGCATTGAACCTTGGGCGTATTTGCGACATTTTGGCGCGAAATGAAAACCCTTCACCGCCGCAAGGCTCAAATCTCCCCCGGTTGGTGAAATAATAAGGTGTGCCCGATGTCCCAAGACACCCCCCAAGTCTCCTTTAACCGCGTGATGCTAAAGATTTCCGGGGAGGCGCTGATGGGTGACCTCGGCTATGGCCTGCACCCGCCAACCGTCGAACGCATCGCCCGTGAGGTGCAATCGGTGCACAGTCTGGGCGTCGAGATTTGCATGGTGATCGGCGGCGGCAACATTTTTCGCGGGCTGCAAGGCTCGGCGCAGGGGATGGAGCGGACCACGGCGGACTACATGGGGATGCTCGCCACCGTGATGAACGCGCTGGCGATGCAATCCGCACTCGAAGGTCTGGGCATTCACACGCGGGTGATCAGCGCGATCACCATGAACGAAGTGGCCGAGCCCTATATTCGCCGCCGCGCCGTGCGCCACCTTGAGAAGAAGCGGGTCTGCATCTTCGCCGCGGGCACCGGCAACCCCTATTTCACCACAGACACCGCCGCGACCCTGCGCGCCAATGAGATGTCCTGCGAGGCGATCTTTAAGGGCACCAAGGTCGATGGCGTCTATGACAAGGATCCGGCCAAGTTCGACGACGCGAAACGCTATGACATGGTAAGCTATGACGACGTGCTGCAAAAGCGGCTTGGCGTGATGGATGCCTCTGCCATCGCGCTGGCGCGGGACAACAACCTACCGATCATCGTCTTCTCGCTGGACGAGCCGGGCGGCTTTCAAGGCATTTTGGCGGGGCAGGGTACCTACACCCGCGTCGGTTAAGACGCGCACCACAGCGCGGGTATCGTCCTACGGCGGGACGATTGGCCCGAGGTCGCCGCGCCTCTCGCAAGGGGGCGCGGTTGTCAGATGGTGGCGATATAATGGGCAGTTGTGAAAGCGCCGCGCCACCGTTAGAAAGCCGTAACGCAAGGAAACAACAAGCAGGCCTCGCCATGTCAGACGAATTTATGCTCGATACCGATGATCTTGAACGGCGGATGAATGGCGCGATTGCGTCGCTTCGGACCGAGTTCGCATCGCTGCGCACAGGGCGTGGCTCGGCCTCTATGCTGGAGCCGGTGATGGTTGAGGCCTACGGCCAGATGACCCCGGTAAACCAAGTCGGCACCGTCAACGTGCCCGAGCCGCGCATGGTGACGATCAACGTTTGGGACAAAGGTCTTGTCGGTAAGGTTGAAAAAGCCATCCGTGAAAGCGGTCTGGGGATCAACCCGCAGCTCAATGGCACCATTATCATGCTGCCGATCCCTGAGCTCAACGAAGAGCGCCGCACCCAGTTAACCAAGGTTGCGGGCCAGTACGCCGAACACGCCCGCGTTTCGATCCGCAACATCCGCCGCGACGGGATGGACCAGATCAAGAAGGCCAAGAACGACGGCGCGATGTCTGAGGACGATCAGAAAATCTGGGAAGGCGAAGTGCAAGACCTGACCAACCGCTTCATCACCCTCATCGACGACCAGCTTGAGACGAAACAGGCCGAAATCATGCAAGTTTGACCCGCGCTTTCGCGCAGGGACATAGAACTTGAAAGAAAAGGTCGAGACATGAGCACCGCCGAAACCCAGCCCCAAACGATACCCGGCGGGCCACGCCATGTGGCGATTATCATGGACGGCAATGGCCGTTGGGCCACCCAACGCGGGCGGCCCCGGCTTTTTGGCCACCACGCCGGTGCCAAGAGGGTGCGCGAGATCGTTGAATGCTGCCCCGATGTGGGGGTGGAATATCTGACGATCTTTGCCTTCTCGACCGAGAATTGGAAACGCACGCAGGTCGAAGTGGCGGGGCTTATGTCGCTGTTTCGGCGCTATATCTCCAAAGAAATGCGCAGCCTCAGCGAATATGGCGCGCGGGTCCGTTTCATCGGGGATCGCGACCGGCTGGATGACAAGCTCATCAAGCTGATGGGAGAGCTTGAGGATCACACCGCGCATAACACCCGTATCAATCTGACGATTGCGCTCAATTACGGGGGCCGCGATGAGGTGGCCCGCGCCACGCACCGTTTGGCCCAAGATGTCGCCAGCGGCAAACTTGACCCCAACAGCGTGGACGAAGAGACCCTGCCGCGCTACCTCGATACCCATGTGCTGCCCGACCCCGATCTGGTGATCCGCACCAGCGGCGAGGCGCGGATTTCGAACTTTCTGCTGTGGCAGTCGGCCTATGCGGAATATGAGTTCATCGACACGCTGTGGCCGGATTTCACCCGCGAGGAATTCGCCCGGCTCTGCGCCGCCTATGGCGGGCGCGACAGGCGGTTCGGTGCGGTCAAGACCTGAGGAGAGCTGCGATGAAATCACCTGAACAATGGTCCGACCTCCGCGCGCGGATGCTGTCCGCCAGTGCGATGATCCTGATCGGTCTGCTGGGCATCTGGTTGGGTGGCGTTGCCTTTCACCTTTTAGTGGCGCTGGTCTGCGGTCTGATGGTTTGGGAACTTGTCGGCATGCTGCGTGGCCCCGGTCAGGCGGCCTCTTGGCAGCTTGGGCTGGTGACGGGCGCGGCTGTGCTGGCGTCGGTCTATCTGCCGGTGGGCTTTGGCCTGCCGCTGCTGCTGGCACCCGCGCTTCTGGGTTTTGCCCTGCTGACCGCGAACCGCACGCTCTACATGAGTTTCACCGCGCTGATCCTGCTGGCGGGCTTTGGTTTGATCCAACTGCGCGATGACATGGGCTTTGGCTGGCTGATGTGGCTGGTGTTGGTGGTCGTGGTCACCGATGTGGTGGGCTATTTCGCCGGTCGTGCCATCGGCGGGCCAAAGTTCTGGCCCAAGGTCAGCCCCAAGAAAACATGGTCCGGCACCGCCTCGGGCTGGGTCGGGGCGGCTGTTGTTGGGCTGATCTTTTCCTTCAACACAGGCTTTGGCCTGCAACTCGTCGGCATCTCGGTCGCGCTGTCGATGGCTTCGCAAATGGGCGATATGGCGGAATCGGGGATGAAGCGGAAGATGGGCGTCAAGGACAGCTCAGCGCTGATCCCCGGTCATGGTGGCCTGTTGGACCGCTTTGACGGGATGCTGGGCGCTGCGGTGTTCTTGCTGATTGTTGGGCCGCTGATCGGCTTCCCTCCGGGCCTGAATTAACCCGCCATGCCACGCAAAATTTCGATACTAGGGGCGACCGGGTCCATCGGTCAGAACACGATTGATCTGATCCGCCGGGAAGCTCACGCCTATGACGTCGTAGCGCTGACCGGCGCGGGCAATATCGCCCAGCTGGCCGAGGACGCGAAAGCGCTGAAGGCCGAGATTGCGGTCACTGCCCGCGAAGACCTGTTGGACGATCTGCGCGATGCGCTCAGCGGCAGTGGGATCGAGGCAGCGGCGGGGTCCGAGGCGATTACCGAGGCGGCATCCCGGCCCGCGGATTGGACCATGTCGGCGATCATCGGCGCGGCAGGACTCGCGCCCGGTCTGGCCGCCCTGCGCCAAGGCGGGACGCTGGCACTGGCCAATAAGGAATCGCTCGTTTGCGCCGGAGCGCTGATCATGGGTGAGGCCAAGCGCCATGGCGCGACGATCCTGCCGGTCGACAGCGAACATTCCGCCGTTTTTCAAGCGCTGGTGGGGGAAGACATGGCCGCCGTTGAGCGCGTCATCATCACCGCCAGCGGCGGCGCATTTCGCGATTGGCCGCTGGAAGACCTCGCCAATGCGACGCTTGACCAAGCCTCAAACCATCCCAACTGGGACATGGGTCAGCGCATCACCATCGACTCAGCGTCGATGTTTAACAAGGCGATGGAAGTCATTGAGACGCGGGAGTTTTTCGGTGTCTCGCCTGAGGCTATCGAAGTGCTGGTGCATCCGCAGTCGATGATCCATGCGCTGGTGGGTTTTTGCGACGGTGGGTTGATGGCCCATGTAGGCCCGCCTGACATGCGTCACGCGATCGGCTATGCGCTGCACCATCCGCAGCGGGCACCTTTGCCGGTGGAGCGGCTGGATCTCACCAAAATCGGGCGGTTCGATTTCACCGCGCCCGACGACGCCCGCTGGCCCGCACTGCGCCTCGCGCGGGAGGTGATGGCGGCAGGGGGGCTCATGGGCGCGGTCTTTAACGCGGCCAAGGAAGTGGCGCTGGATGGCTTCATCGCCGGGAAGTTGCGCTTTACAGAAATGGCCGAAATCGTCGAAGAGGTGCTGGACGCACGTGCTTCTGACGCATCTTTGGGTCGGGGCAGCGACGATATGACACTTGATTTGGTGGGCCAAGCCGACCATCTCGCACGTAAGGCTGCTGAGGCCGCAATTCAAAAAAGGGCAGGGTAGCAGGTTGGACATCATGGGATTATTGCCGGAGTTCGGCGGGCTGATCTGGACAATATTGGCTTTTGTCGTGGCGCTTTCGGTGATCGTGGCGATCCACGAATACGGCCATTACATCGTTGGCCGCTGGACCGGGATCAAGGCGGATGTCTTCAGCCTCGGGTTCGGTCCGGTGCTGTTTTCCCGCATGGATAAACGCGGCACGCGCTGGCAGTTCGCGCTGCTGCCCTTTGGCGGCTATGTGAAATTCGCGGGCGATTCCAATGCGGCTTCCGGCAAGGACGAAACCGCGATGCAGGCGCTGGCCGAAGACCCCGAGGCGCTGCGCCACACGATGCACGGCGCGCCGCTTTATGCCCGTGCGCTGACCGTGGCGGCGGGGCCGGTGTTCAACTTCGCCCTTTCGATCCTTATCTTTTTCGCCGTGGCGATGACTGCAGGCACCGCCCGTGATCCGCTCACCGTGGGCGAGCTGCGCGATCTGCCGAATGCGGCATATGAGTTGGAACCGGGCGATGTGCTGCGGGCGGTCGAAGGCACGCCGCTGCCATCATTGGCTGCAGGCGAAGGCTATAGTGATTTTCTAACCAACCTGCCGCAGCAGTCGGTGCTGAGCTATGACATCACCCGCGACGATGCGGAGCTGACGGTGCCCGGCCCTTACTTGATGCCGCCGTTGGTCAGCAACGTGGCGCCGCAATCGGCGGCCCAAGAAGCGGGGCTCCGTGGTGGTGATGTAATTACAGCCGTGAACGGCCAAGAAATCGTAGCCTTTGGTGAGTTGAAAGAGGTTGTTGAGGCATCGGAAGGTGCAGCGCAGCAGCTTACGGTTTGGCGGGATGGCGAGACGCTGGAGTTCACCCTTGTTCCCAAAGCCACGGATGAGCCGCAGCCTGACGGCAGCTTTAAGCAGAACCTGCGCATTGGCATCGTCGGCGGCATGGCCTTTGTGCCTGCGACCGATACGCCCGGCGTGGGCGAGGCGCTGAGCACTGGGGTAGGCAATACGTGGCAGATCATCAAAGGGTCCATCTCGGGGCTACGTGAGATGATTGTCGGCAATATCAGCACCTGTAACCTGAGCGGCCCGGTGGGCATCGCCCAAACTTCGGGCGCGATGGCCAGCCAAGGGGCGCAGTCATTTATCTATTTCATCGCTGTGCTGAGCACGGCGGTCGGGTTGCTGAACCTGTTCCCGATCCCGGCTTTGGACGGGGGGCATCTGGTCTTTTATGCTTATGAGGCCGTCACAGGCAAACCGCCCAGCGATGGCGCGCTGCGGTTTTTGATGACCCTTGGCATTACGCTGGTCCTGACCTTGATGCTCTTTGCGCTTGGGAACGATCTGTTCTGCCCTTAAGCGGTGGTTGCGAGAGCCTTGCCCCAGCGGGGCAGCGTTTATTTCGCCCCAACGGGGCAGGGCTCATATTAACGCCGACGGGCAAATCTGCGACTTGCCTTCAAATGGCCATATTTGAACACACTCCTGCCGCAATGCCCTGGTAAAATTATCCTTCATCTAGAAGGAACCGAAGATGCACTTGATTCAAGGATCAACCCGCGGCCTAGGCCTTTTGCTGGACCTGAACTGGGACCGTGCGTTTTTTGGTGCGGCGATCGCCGCCGCCCTCTCTGCCGGTGCATTTGTCGCCTCTTTGTGACCGTCCGATCGCGGCAAATCGGGCAATCCTGCCCTTTGCCCGCCTATGATGTCATTCCTGCCCATGTTGCCGCATGATATGGTATATTTTTACCGCCGTTGCTTTTGACAAACCCCGTTAACCTGCGTAGTCAGGTTGACAATTAATGTCGCAAAAAAACGGGTCGGTGTAATGGGACTGAGGAACGAGGGCAGAATGCCCATCGAATGGGCGCAGCGCAGCAATGTTGGCAGGACCCTTCGGGGCGCATCGCTTTGTGTCATGTTGTCCGTCGCGTGGCTTGTGCCGGGCAGCGAAGTGCAGGCGCAGCAATATCAGTTCAATACGGTCGTGATTGAAGGCAACGAGCGGATCGGCGATAGCGCCATTCTGCGCCGGGCTGGCATCGGGCGGGGGCAGGCCGTTTCGGGCGGGCAGTTGAACGACGCCTACCAGAACCTGCAAAACTCGGGCCTGTTCGAATCCGTCTCTCTTGAGCCGCAGGGCAACACGCTGGTCATCACGGTGGTGGAACTGCCGACGCTGAACCGGGTAAGCTTTGAGGGCAACCGCCGCATCAAGGATGAGATGCTGGCCGAACTTATCGGCTCGACCGAGCGTCGGGTGTTCAACCCCGGTCAAGCCGAGCAAGACGCCGCCGCGATCGCTGAGGCCTATAGCAACGAAGGCCGCCTGTCGGCCCGTGTGCAGCCACGCATCATCCGCCGCGATCAAAACCGCGTCGATCTGGTCTTTGAAATTTTCGAGGGCGACAACGTCGAGATCGAGCGCCTGAGCTTTGTCGGCAACCGTATCTATTCCGATCGCCGTCTGCGCCGCGTGTTGGGCACGAAACAGGCGGGTCTGTTCCGCCGCTTGGTCAAGCGTGACACCTATGTCGAAGGCCGGGTTGAAGCCGACAAGCAGATGTTGCGCGATTTCTATCTGTCGCGTGGCTATGTCGATATGCGCACCGAAGCGGTCAATGCCGAACTGACCGAAGAGCGTGATGGCGTCTTTGTCGCCTATAACATCACCGAGGGGCAGCAGTTCCGCTTTGGTACTGTGTCGCTTGAATCCGAAGTGCCGGGGCTGAATGCTGCGGTCTATCGTGACCTTCTGAAAATCCGCCCGGGTGTGATCTATTCCCCGACATTGATCGAGAATGACATCGCCCGGATCGAACGCCAAGCGATCCGCGATGGTGTGGATTTCCTGCGTGTTGAACCGGTGATCGACCGCAATGACCGCGATCTGTCGCTGAACGTGACCTACAAGCTGTCCCGTGGCGAGCGCATCTTTGTTGAGCGGATCGACATCGAAGGCAACACCACCACGCTTGACCGCGTGATCCGGCGTGAATTCGACAGCGTGGAGGGTGACCCGTTCAACCCGCGTGAGATTCGCCAATCGGCGGAACGCATCCGTGCGCTGCAATACTTTGAGACAGCAGAGGTTAATGCCCGCCAGGGGTCCAGCCCTGAGCAGGTCGTGATCGACGTGGACGTGGAAGAAAAACCCACCGGCTCGCTGAACTTCGGCGGCTCCTTCTCGAACAACGACGGTTTTGGTGTCGCGGTCAGCTTTCAGGAGGATAACTTTCTTGGACGTGGCCAAAAGCTGAGCCTGTCGATCTCCACCGCCGAAGATGCTACACGCTATGGTGTGACATTTGTCGAGCCGCGTTTCCTTGGCCGTGATGTGGCGCTTGGCCTCAAGCTTGACTATGCTGAGACCAATTCGTCCTACACCAGCTACGACACCGAGCGTTTGTTGTTCCAGCCCAGCCTGACCTTCCCGGTGAGCGAGAATGGCCGTCTGTCCGCGCGCTACACGTATGAAGGCATCGAGATGCTGGAACGTGACGACGAAGATAACAGCGCCACCATCGCCAACGAGATCGACGCAGGCGCGCTGTTCTCCTCCTCGGTGGGCTATACCTATACCTATGACACCCGCCGCACTGGACTGGACCCAACGCAGGGTATCTTGTTCGAGTTCGGTCAGGATTTCGCAGGTCTGGGTGGTGACAATAAGTTCATCAAGACTTCGGCCAAGTTTGGCGCCGAGAAGCGTATCTTTAACGAAGAAGTAACTCTTCGTGCCACGCTCGAAGGTGGGGCGCTGGCTTGGAACAGCGGCACCAACCGTGCGGTTGACCGTTTCATCCTTGGCCCTTCCATCATGCGCGGCTTTGAGCCGGGCGGGATTGGCCCGCGTGACCAGAGCAACGGCGTGGACGATGCACTTGGCGGTAACTTCTTCGCCGTGGCCCGTTTCGAGGCAGAGTTCCCACTGGGGCTGCCCGAAGAATATGGCATCAGCGGCGGCGTCTTTTATGACGTGGGCAACCTGTGGGACCTAAGTGATGTGGACACCACGGGCGGTTCGATCGTCGGCGAAGGAGGCTCTTACCGCCATGTGGTCGGTTTTTCGGTCTACTGGGATACACCACTTGGCCCGCTTCAGTTCAACGTCTCAGACGCGCTGAAGAAAGAGAGCTTTGACAAAGAGCAAAGCTTTGAGATCACATTGCGGACCACGTTCTAAGACCATGTACCGCGCGTTCATCCCCTTTGTGATGATGCTGGCCGGGGTCACCCCCGGCCAGGCGCAACAGGCCCCTACGGCAGAGACACAGCAGAGCGGCACCGCGCAGGGCGTGATCAGCCCGGTTCTGACCATTGATTCAGAACGCCTTTTCCGCGATAGCGCTTTCGGCAGCCGGGTTTCCCGTGAGATCGAAGCCCAAAGCGAGCAATTGGCCACCGAAAATCGAGAGATCGAGGCCGAGCTGGAAGCCGAAGAGCGTGAGCTTACCGAAAAACGCACCCAGATGACGCCAGCGGCGTTCCGCGTTTTGGCAGATGCCTTCGATGAAAAGGTGCAGCGCACCCGAGCAGAGCAGGCCTCAAAGAACCGAGCGCTGAGCGAAGCGCTCGACCTAGAGCGGGACCGTTTCCTTGCTGCCGCAGCCCCCGTAATGGAACAGTTGATGCGCAATTCCGACGCGGCTGTCATCCTTGAACGCCGGCGCGTCTTTGTCTCGTCCTCGGCGATTGAGGTGACGGATCAGGCGATTGCGCTGCTGGATGAGACCATTGGCGATGGCCTGACCGAGGCCGACTGAGCGGCAGGGCGCCGGGGGATGCTTGCCCCCAGCCGTCCGAATTGGTAGCCATTCAGCAACCTTCTGAGACAAAGGACAGTCCATGACCGAAGAGCTGCTGCGCGCCGATATCCAATTGATCCAGCGCATCCTGCCGCACCGCTACCCGTTTTTGCTGGTCGACAAGGTGGAAGAGATCAACGGCACTGAAAGTGCTGTCGGCTACAAGAACGTCACTATGAACGAGCCACATTTTCAGGGCCACTTCCCCGGCACGCCGATCATGCCGGGCGTCACCATTGTTGAGGCGATGGCCCAGACGGCAGGCGTGATGGTGGGCACCGCTCTTGGCATGCAGGACCGCGACATGCTGATCTATTTCATGTCGATCGACAAATGTAAGTTCCGCCGCAAGGTCGGCCCCGGCGATGTGCTGCGGATGGACCTGAAAACCCTGCGCGGCAAGCCGGGTGCGAAGATCTGGAAATTCGGCGGTGTGGCCACCGTCGATGGTGAAATGGCCGCCGAGGCCGAGTTCATGGCGATGTTGGACCTCCCGCAGGACGCAGCATGAGCAATATTCACCCCAGTGCCGTGATCGAAGAGGGCGCACAGATCGACCCTTCGGTCAAGATCGGCCCCTTCTGCGTGGTTGGGCCACAGGTTGTGCTGAAGGCGGATGTGGAGCTTAAATCCCATGTGATCGTCACCGGCCAGACCGAGGTGGGCGCAGGCACGGTGATCTTCCCCTTCGCCGTGATCGGTGAAATTCCACAGGACTTGAAGTTCAAGGGCGAAGCGAGCCGTCTGGTGATTGGCGAACGCAACCGCATCCGCGAGCATGTCACCATGAACTGCGGCACCGAAGGCGGTGGCGGCGTGACGCGTGTGGGCGACGACGGGCTGTTCATGGCGGGCTGTCACATCGCGCATGACGCGATTGTGGGCGACCGGGTCATTGTGGTGAACTCTGCCGCTGTCGCGGGCCACTGTGTGCTTGAGGATGACGTCATCATCGGCGGGCTGTCGGGCATCCACCAATGGGTGCGCATCGGGCAGGGTGCGATCATCGGTGCTGTGACCATGGTGACGAACGACGTGATCCCCTACGGCCTTGTGCAAGCGCCGCGCGGGGATCTGGACGGGTTGAACCTCGTCGGGCTGAAACGCGCCGGTGTGGCACGGAGCGACATCACGGCGCTGCGGGCCGCGTTCCAGATGTTGGCGCAGGGCGAGGGGACATTCTCGGACCGGGCGCGGCGTTTGGGGGATGAAACCCAAAGCGATTATGTCCGCCAGATCGTTGATTTCGTCATGGCCGACACGGGCCGCCATTTCCTGACGCCGAAATGAGCCTTGCGCTGATCGCCGGACGCGGCGGCTTGCCCGCACGGGTGGCGGCAGCGCAGGCCGAGCCGCCCTTGGTCTGCGCCTATGAGGGCTGCGCGCCGGATGGGTTAAAGGCAGACCTGACGTTCCGGCTGGAAACGCTGGGCAGCCTTCTGGCGCATCTTTTGGGCGTGGGCATCCGCGAGGTTTGTCTTTGCGGCGCAATCGACCGGCCGACGCTTGATCCGGCGAAGTTGGATATGCGCACAGCGCCCTTGGTGCCGCAGTTCAAACAGGCACTGGCAGCGGGCGACAATGGCGCGCTTGAGGTGATCAAGACGATTTTCGAGGATCACGGCCTGCGGGTGGTCGGGGCCGACGAATTGGTGCCCGACCTGCTCGCCGACAGCGGTGTGCTGTCGCGTGAACTGCCCGACGAACAAATGCGCCGGGATGCCGCGCGTGGTGCTGCCGTGCTGGATGGCTTGGCTACGCTCGACATCGGACAGGCCTGCGTGATTGGGCGTGAGCAGTTGTACGGGGTTGAAGCTATCGGCGGCACGGATCACTTGCTGACGACCTTGCCGGAAGCCGTGCGTGATGCACGAGCGGTGCTCTGCAAAGGTCCGAAAACCGGCCAAATCCGCGAGATTGATCTGCCCACCATCGGCCCTGATACGCTGCGCGCCGCCCATGCGGCAGGGCTGGCGGGCGTGGTGGTCAAGGCGGGCGGCGTGATGCTGCTGGAACGTGACGCCTGTGTAGCGCTGGCCGATGAGCTGGGGCTGGTGCTCTGGGTCCGAGAGGAAGACACGGCATGAGGGTGTTCATTCTGGCAGGCGAGCCTTCGGGCGATCGGTTGGGCGGCGCGCTGATGGCGGGGCTGAAAGAGCTTTGCCCCGAGGTGACCTTCGACGGCATCGGCGGGCCGATGATGATGGCTCAGGGGCTGGAAAGCCGCTTTGACATGGACGAGCTCAGCGTCATGGGGCTGGCGGAGATCCTGCCCAAATACCGCGCGCTGATGGCCCGGATCAACGAGACGGCAGAGGCGGTGGTCGAGACGAAACCGGATGTGCTCATTAGCATCGACAGCCCGGATTTTTCGCTGCGCGTGGCGCGTAAGGTGAAAGAGAAATCTAACATCAGAACAGTTCATTACGTGGCGCCGACCGTCTGGGCATGGCGTCCCGGTCGGGCCGAGAAGATGGCCCGATCTGTCGATCATGTGCTGGCGCTGTTCCCCTTCGAGCCGCCCTATATGGAAGCGGCGGGCATGGCCTGCGATTTCGTCGGGCACCCGGTGGTGGCCGAGCCAATCGCCGATGATGCTGCCGCTGCGGCTTTCCGCGCCGAACATCGCCTCGCCGACGCGCCCTTGCTCTTGGCCTTGCCCGGTTCGCGCCGAGGGGAGGTCACGCGGCTGGCCCCGGTGTTCCAGCAGGTCGTCGCGCGGCTGGTCGAGGCAGAGCCGGCCTTGCGCGTCGTGGTGCCAGCGGCGGCCCCCGTGGCGGCATTGGTCAAACAGGTGACGCGCAATTGGGCGGGCAACCCGCTGGTGCTGGACCCGCGTGATCTGGCCTCTGAAGAGTTCACCGCCACCAAACGCGCCGCTTTTCGCGCGGCGGATGTGGCACTGGCGGCCTCGGGCACCGTGTCGCTGGAACTTGCTGCGGTGAACACGCCGATGGTCATTGCCTACGACATGAACTGGATCAGCCGTCAAATTATCGGGCGGATGCTGCGGGTGGATACGGTGACATTGGTCAACCTCGTCTCCGAAACCCGCGTGGTGCCGGAATTCATCGGTGCCAATTGCCGCCCCGGGCCGATTGCCGAAGGTGTTTTGCAGGTGTTACGGGCGCCCGGCGCGCAAAAGGACGCGATGGCGCTGACCATGCAGCGCTTGGGGCGGGGTGGTGAGGCGCCGGGCCTGCGGGCCGCGCGCGCGGTTTTGGCGCGGCTGTAGGGAGGCTTAGCCTCGGTGGATCCAGCCGCCGCCAAAGATGCGCGTGCTTTCAGGGTCATAGAACACACAAGCCTGACCCGGCGATACACCTTCCTCGGCGGTCAGCAGTTCAACCTCGGCCTCGGTCGCGCTGATCGGGCGCAGTATCGCATCGCGCGGCGGACGAGTGGAGCGCACGCGCACGGCGATGTTCCACTCCGGGCGCGAAATCAGGGGCTCGTCACCCAGCCAGTTGATCTCACGCACCGGGATCTTGCGGGTGGCGAGCATGGATTTCGGGCCAACGACGACCTCTTTGCGCTCAGCATCCAACTTCACCACATAAAGCGGATCCGCCAGACCGCCGATGCCCAAGCCCCGGCGCTGGCCGATGGTGTAGTGGATCACGCCCTCATGTTTCGCCAGCACATTGCCTTCGGTATCGACGATATTGCCCGGATCGGCGGCCTCGGGGCGTAGTTTGCGGATCACCGCGGCGTAGTCGCCATTGGGAACAAAGCAGATGTCCTGACTGTCGGGTTTGTCAGCCACCACCAGCCCGTATTTCGCGGCAAGCGCACGGGTGTCATCCTTGCTCGGCAGGTGACCCAGCGGGAAGCGCAGGTAGGAAAGCTGCTCTTCGGTGGTGGAAAAAAGGAAATAGCTCTGGTCGCGGTTGCCATCGGCGGCGGCGTGTAGCTCTGGCCCGTTCTCGCCCATCTTGCGTTGGATATAGTGACCTGTGGCCATGCAATCGGCCTCAAGATCCTTGGCGGTTTCCAGCAGGTCTTTGAACTTCACCCGCTCGTTGCAGCGGATGCAGGGCACGGGTGTCGCACCGCCGAGGTAGCTGTCGGCAAACTCGTCGATCACCGCGTCTTTGAAGACGTTTTCATAGTCCAGAACGTAATGCGGGAAGCCCATCTCTTCGGCTACGCGGCGGGCATCCTGAATGTCGACGCCCGCGCAGCATGCACCTTTCTTGGCCAGCGCCGCGCCGTGATCATAAAGCTGAAGCGTCACGCCTACGACGTCATAACCTTCGTCGGCGAGCATGGCCGCCACAACGGAACTGTCCACACCACCCGACATCGCCACGACGACCCGCGTGTCGGCAGGTGCCTTGGCAAAGCCAAGCGAATTGAGCGGCGGGGTCTGATCAAGGGCCATGGGTATCTCCGGAGTTTGTGCGCGAATATAGGAAAATCCTACCTAGTCACAAGGGCAGGCTTCACTCCGCGTTAAGGCAGATGGGGGTTATTGGACGCCAGAACAATGGCGGATGATGCGATGTACCTGAAAAAAGTCGATGGACCACGGTCTGTTACCCTTGCTGACGGCAGCGTGATGTCTCGTGCCGACCTGCCCAGCCCAGATACACAAAGATGGGTCGCGTCACGCAAGGCGGCGGTGGTGCGCGGGGTGGTCTATGGGCTGATCACCCATTCTGAGGCTTTGGAGCGGTATGGCATTAGCGATGATGAATTCATGGAATGGTTACACGCAGTTACGGAGCATGGTGAGGCCGCGTTAAAAGCTACTGCTCTGCCTAAATATAGACAACTTTAAGTTGTTAGTGTGCCGTCCAAGTAACGGTAACGGGTAGTTAACCTTTTTTGTTCAGGGTTAAGCTATCGCCCAAGATGAGCCGGAGAAACCTAATGCGTGTATTGTTAGTTGAAGATGATCCTACGACCTCTCGCAGCATTGAACTGATGCTGACCCATGCGAATCTCAACGTCTACGCCACCGACCTTGGCGAAGAGGGAATCGATCTGGCCAAGCTTTATGACTATGATTTGATCCTACTTGACCTCGATCTGCCGGATATGAACGGCCATGAGGTGCTGCGACAATTGCGATTGGCCCGCATTGAAACGCCGATCCTGATCCTTTCTGGCGCGGATGATACGGAGAATAAGATCAAAGGCTTTGGATTTGGTGCTGATGACTATCTCACCAAACCGTTTCATCGCGAAGAATTGGTGGCCCGTATTCATGCGATCATTCGCCGTTCAAAAGGTCATGCGCAATCGGTGATCGAAACCGGGCAGGTGGCCGTGAACCTTGATGCCAAAACGGTCAGTGTGAATGACAGCCCCGTGCATCTGACGGGCAAAGAATACCAGATGTTGGAACTGCTCAGCCTGCGCAAAGGCACGACCTTGACCAAGGAAATGTTCCTGAACCACCTCTACGGTGGGATGGATGAACCGGAACTAAAGATTATCGACGTCTTTATCTGCAAACTACGCAAAAAACTGAGCCAAGCCACCGGCGGGGAGAATTACATCGAAACCGTCTGGGGCCGTGGTTATGTGCTGCGCGACCCAGAACCTGTGACGATGGATTTGGCTGCCAGCGCCTGAGAGGCTGACGGCTAACCCGAAAATCGCTAGACCTGCCCCGGATCGCCACCTATCTAAGCGCCAGGTGACAATATCGGGGGCAGATCGTGACATCCCAGATCGAGGTGGCAGCGCTGGACAAGGCGCAAGCAGAAACGGAACTGGCGCGGTTGGCAGAGTTGCTGAGTGCGGCCAACACGGCCTATCATACGGAAGATGCGCCCGAAATCTCGGATGCGGAATATGATGCGCTGAAGCGGCGCAACGCAGCGATCGAACAGCGTTTCCCCGAACTAAAACGAAGCGATAGCCCCTCGGAGCAAGTCGGTGCACCGGTAGCCGACGGCTTTGGCAAGGTGCGCCATGCGGTGTCGATGCTGTCGCTGGCCAATGCCTTTGACGCAGAGGATGTGACAGAGTTCGATGCGCGGATTCGCAAGTACTTGGGGCTTGGGGGCAATGCGCCGCTGGCTTATACTGCTGAGCCTAAGATCGATGGTCTGTCGCTCTCTCTGCGCTATGAGAACGGGGTGCTCAAGCAGGCCGCCACCCGCGGCGATGGTTCGGTGGGTGAGAATGTCACCGCCAATGCGCGCACCATTGCCGACATTCCGCATGAGCTAAAGAACGCGCCTGACCTGCTGGAGGTGCGCGGCGAAGTCTACATGAGCCATGCCGATTTCGCGGCGCTGAACGCGCGGCAGGCCGAAACGGGGGGCAAGACCTTTGCCAATCCGCGCAACGCCGCCGCCGGATCGTTGCGGCAGCTTGATGCGGAAATCACCCGTGCGCGTCCGCTTCGGTTCTTTGCCTATGCTTGGGGCGCGCTCGCGACCCCGCTGGCCGAAACGCAAAAGGGCGCGATCGACCGGTTGGCGGATCTGGGGTTTTCCACCAACCCGCTGACTGCGCTTTGTGATGGTCCCAACGACATGGTGGCTCATTATGAGCAGATCGAAGCGCAGCGCGCCACGCTTGGCTATGATATCGATGGTGTGGTCTACAAGGTCGATGACCTCGCCCTACAGGAACGCCTTGGCTTTCGCTCGACAACGCCCCGCTGGGCGATCGCGCATAAATTCGCGGCTGAACTGGCTTGGACACGGCTGGAAGGCATCGACATTCAGGTTGGCCGCACCGGGGCGCTGTCCCCCGTGGCGCGGTTGCAGCCGGTCACAGTCGGCGGGGTCGTCGTCTCCAACGCGACGCTGCACAATGAGGATTACATCAAGGGGCTCGACAGTAAGGGTGCTGAGATCCGTGGTGGTAAAGACGTGCGCGTTGGAGATTGGGTGCAAATCTACCGCGCGGGCGATGTGATTCCCAAAGTGGCGGATGTTGACCTATCCAAACGCCCCGAGGATGCGGCGCCCTTCGTCTTTCCCACCACCTGCCCGGAATGCGGCTCGGATGCGATCCGTGAGCCGGGCGATGCGGTGCGGCGCTGCACAGGCGGGCTGATCTGCCCGGCGCAGGCTGTTGAAAAGCTGAAACATTTCGTCGCCCGCGGGGCCTTTGACATCGAAGGGCTCGGGGCCAAACAGGTTGAGCAATTCTACCACGACGGTTGGATCGCGGAGCCTGCGGATATTTTCACCTTGAAAGAGCGCTATGGTAGCGGCGTGCAGCAGTTGAAGAACCGCGAAGGATGGGGGCCGAAATCCGCGGACAACCTATTCCAAGCCATTGAGGATAAGCGCGAAATCCCTATGGCGCGGCTGATCTTTGCCCTCGGCATCCGCCATGTGGGCGAGGCGGCGTCGAACCTCATCGCATTGCATTACGGCGACTGGGACAGTTTTGAGGCCGCCATGGCCGAAGCGCGCGGGCTGGATGGCCCCGCGTGGGATGACCTGATCGGTGTCGATGGCGTTGGCAGTGTCATGGCAGGCTCGCTGGTTTCGGCCTTCGCGCAGGAGGCCGAGCGCGCCTCCATCGACCGGCTGGTCGCGCATCTGACCGTGGTTCCAGCGGAACGACCCGATACCGAAGGCAGCCCGGTGGCGGGCAAAACGGTCGTTTTCACCGGCACCCTGGAGAAGATGAGCCGCGCCGAGGCCAAGGCACGGGCGGAGCGTTTGGGGGCCAAGGTCTCAGGATCGGTCAGTGCCAAGACTGACATTCTCGTGGCCGGTCCGGGGGCAGGTTCCAAAGCCAAGAAAGCTGCCGATTTGGGGATTGAGACTTTGGACGAGGACGGCTGGCTCGCCTTGATCGAAGGCAAATGAGCGGCAGGCCGGAGCAGCTTTTCCCGCTTTTTGCCGGGCTGGAAACCCTCGAAGGGGTGGGGCCGAAAACCGCGCAATTGTTGAACCAATTGGGCATTCAAGCGCCGCGTGATCTGATCTTTACCCTGCCGCATTCCGGCATCGACCGCCGTCTGCGCGACAGTGTGAAGGACGCGCATCTGCCCGCGACGCTCACCGTGGCCGTCACCATAGGGGCGCATCGTCCGGCACGTACCAAAGGCGGCGCGTATCGCATCATGGTGGAGGATGCGCAGACCAGCTTTCAATTGGTCTATTTTCACGCGCGGGGGGATTATTGGCAGCGGCAACTGCCCGAAGGCAGCCGCCGCATTGTCTCGGGCCGGGTCGAGTTTTTTGACGGGATGGCGCAGATGGTCCATCCCGATTTTGCCGTGCCGGAGGAAGAGGCCAGCAGTATTCCGGATTTCGAGCCGGTGTATCCGCTAACCTCCGGCTTGACGCAAAAGCTGATGTACAAGGCCACCCGCGGCGCGCTGGCTCGCCTGCCAGCGGTGGCCGAATGGGCCGATCCGGGGCAAGTGGCGCAGGCCGGTTGGCCCGATTTCGCCGCCGCCGCCGAGGCCGCGCATGATCCTCAGAACGCCGAAGACCTCACCGCAACTGCGCCCGCGCGGGAGCGGTTGGCCTATGACGAATTGCTCGCCCATCAAGTGACCTTGGCCCTCGCCCGGCAGAATGAGCGGCGCAAAAAGGGGCGGGCAAGTCTTGGCGGCGGGCGCTTGCAGCAACGGGTGCTGAAATCACTGCCCTACAGCCCCACTGGGGCGCAGCGCCGTGCCATTGAAGAAATCACCGCCGACATGGCGCTCGACACGCGGATGAACCGGCTTTTGCAAGGCGATGTGGGCGCGGGCAAGACATTGGTTGCCTTCATGGCACTGCTTCGCGCGGTAGAGGCAGGCGGCCAGGCGGTATTGATGGCTCCGACAGAAATCCTTGCACGTCAGCATCTTATGGGGTTGCAACCGCTCGCGGAACAGGCAGGCGTGGTGCTGGAAATTCTAACTGGCCGGGACAAGGGCGCGGAGCGGCGGGCCAAACTCGCCGCGTTGGAGCGGGGCGATATTCAGATCCTCGTTGGCACCCACGCTGTTTTTCAAGCTGACGTAAGCTTTGGCGATCTGCGACTTGCGGTGGTCGATGAACAGCACCGTTTCGGCGTACGCCAACGGCTGGAATTGGGGCGCAAGGGGCGGCTGGCGGATGTGCTGGTCATGACCGCCACGCCGATCCCGCGCAGTCTGGCACTGGCGCAATATGGCGATATGGATGTCTCGGTTCTCGACGAGAAACCACCGGGACGACAGCCCATTCGCACCGCGCTTGTTTCGACCGGGCGCATGGATGAAGTCATCGACCGTATGCGTCACGCCATCGAAGAGGGACGGCAGTGTTACTGGGTTTGCCCGCTGGTGGAGGAAAGCGAGGTCAGTGATCTGACGGCGGCAGAAGACCGGTTTAAACGGCTCCGGGCAGCCTTGGGCGAGGGGGTGGTCGGTCTGGTGCACGGGCAAATGCCACCAGCCGACAAGGATGCGGCGATGCGGGCCTTTCAGGCAGGCGAAACCAAGGTGTTGGTCGCCACCACGGTGATCGAAGTGGGCGTCGACGTGCCCAATGCGACGATTATGGTGGTAGAACGCGCCGAGATTTTCGGCCTCGCTCAGTTGCACCAGCTGCGGGGGCGTGTCGGGCGCGGCGAGGGGGCCTCGACCTGTCTGTTGATGTATCAGGCGCCTTTAAGTGAGACGGGCCGTCAGCGGTTGGAAGTGCTGCGCGAGTCGGAAGATGGGTTTGTCATCGCAGAGACGGACCTAAAGATGCGCGGCACTGGAGATTTGATCGGCACTGCGCAATCGGGTGTGCCGCGCTTTCGGGTGGCGGATCTGGAACGTCAGGCCGCGTTAATGGCGGTGGCGCAATCGGATGCCCGCAAGCTCTTGACGGATGTCCCAACCCTTGAAGGGCCGCGCGGCAAGGCGGTCAGGCTGCTGCTATGGCTGATGCGGCAGGATGAGGCGATCCGTCTAATATCAGTAGGTTAGTACCTTTTCGCGCGTTTTGTTCGCTAATGTTCTTAAAAAGTTCTTTACAGGTCGGGCTAGAAATGAGAACAAAGGAGCAACAAAGATAAGGAGGTACCGATGATGACTTACACCACGCTGAAATCTATCGCTCTTAGGTCACAGGCCACGTTGTTGCAGGATGCAGCAGGGGCCGCCGCTTTGATCGTGATGCTGGTCGTTGGTCTGCATCTGCCTGCTTTTATCTGAGTTCTGCCTAAGGCTCTCATGCCGCTTTGCCTGCATCCGTCCCAATTTGATGCACCGATTTGCCTGTCCGCATCGGCCTTTGGCAAAGTGGGTCCCACATGAGTTACGCCTACTGACGCCGCCATCCTTTTTCGGATGTGCGGCGTTTTTTTCGGCTTTAGGGGACGAGGGAGGCCGCTTAGAGACTGCGAGGGTAGGTTCGCGTCTGAGTGGCGCTCTACTTAATGCTCGCCCGCTTCAACGGGGGCTACGGCCTGTTGCATTGCCTCGGTTAATGCTTCGATGCTGAGCATAATCGACGCGTGGCGGTTTTTATAGGCCGTGGCAGGGGTAAGCACTTCGAAACCGTCAAAGGGCGCGTCTGGCACAGGGCCTTCGCCCTTCAGCATGGCGCGCAACTGATCGCGGGCTGTCGTGATCTGCGTAAATGAACTTCCGGGTGCCGCAGCGCCGACAACGGCGGCGGCAGCTTGCCCCAAAGCGCAGGCTTTCACATCCTGCTTCATTTCGGCTAAATGCCCATCCTGCACGCGCACATCAACCGTCACGGTCGAGCCGCAGAGCGGCGAGCGGCGTTTGACGCTGGCCTGAGGGTCGTCCATGCGGCCCAGATGGGGGATCTCTGCTGCAAGCGCCAAGATACGCGCGGAGTAGAGCTTGATGAGGTCCGTCTCATCCGACATGGCTGTTCCTTTTCGTGCTGAAACCCTACATAAGCGCCGCTGACGCAGATGCAAATATTTCCACGAGGTGCCCGATGACTTTTGATCCTGCAAGCCTTCAATTCAACAATGCGGGCCTGATCCCGGCGATTGCTCAGGACGCTCAGACCCATGAGGTGCTGATGCTGGCATGGATGAATGCGGAAAGCATCGCGCGCACGTTGGAAACCGGCAAGGTCACTTACTGGAGCCGCTCACGGCAGGCGTTTTGGGTGAAGGGAGAAACCAGCGGGAACGTTCAGGAACTCGTTGAGATGCGGCTGGATTGCGACCGTGATTGCTTGCTGGTCATGGTAAACCAAAGCGGGCCCGCCTGTCACACCGGGCGGCGCAGTTGTTTCTACACCGGTATTCAGGATGGCCAAGAGGCCGAACTGATGAAGCCGATGGATTAAGACTGGTCTCTAAAGGCCTACCATATCACGAATTTCCTGCGGTGTGGTGCCGCTCTCGCGATAGAGCGCGATGGCGCGGGCGTCGTCGCGTTTGGCTAGCCTCTTGCCAGCTTCATCGCGAATTAAACGGTGGTGGTGGTAGCACGGCTTTGGCAGGCCCAGCAAAGCCTGCAGTACAACGTGGATTTGGGTGGCCTCAAACAGATCGGCCCCCCGTGGGACCAGCGTAACCTTCTGTGCCGCGTCATCCAGAACAACAGATAGATGGTAGGATGTGCCCATGTCGCGCCGGGCCAATACCACGTCACCAACAGTTGTAATGAGCTGATCGGGGGAAATCGTTTGCTGGCCGGTTTCGCCATTGGGGCCTTGGCCATTCTCTAAGAAGGTCAGCGGCGTGCTGCTGAGCGTTTCCAATGCCTTGGCCATATCTAGCCTTAGCGCGCCAGTCTCACGGGGGTGGCCTGCGGCGCGGCAGGTGCCGGGGTAGATGATGCCATCAGGGCCGATGATCGGCGCTGCGCCTTCTTGTGGGGCGCTGGTGGCTGCGGCGATGTCACGGCGGTTACAGGTGCAGGCGTAAAGCAAGCCGCGCGCCCAGAGATCATCAAGCGCGGCGCGGTAGCTCTCCATCCGGTCTGATTGCCGCATTACCGGGCGTGCCCATCCTATGCCAAGCCAGTCGAGGTCTTGGTAAATTTGCGCTTCCCATTCCGGGCGGGCGCGGGATTGGTCGATATCTTCGATCCGTAAAAGAAAGCTACCGCCCGCCGCTTGGGCCAGATCATGCGCCAAAAGCGCCGAATAGGCGTGGCCAAGATGTAGTGGGCCAGTCGGGGATGGGGCGAATCTGTTCGTAAATTTCAATTCTTTTCAATCAGATATACAGTAGACTTCATGTTTATTCCGGGCAAATGCGCGCCTTCTTCAGCATGGAGCAAAATCGCTGCGCCACAGTCGGTCCATTCATGGATCATGCCCAAAGCGCCGCGATCCTCCAGCGCTTTTTCATTTAGCGAAAACAGGAGTTTACCACCCCTTCCTAATCCATGCATCAGCGTGTCAAACAAGGATATTGGCGCGGCACCAGGGCCGATTACCCCGATCGCGCTAATGGCATCATATGCACCGGGCGCGAAAGGTAAGGGTGCGTCAACTTCAAGCTCTAAGAGGTTCCGGTAAATGCCTTTTTTCCGGGCCTCGACCAGCATCGCAGCCGAGACATCGCCCCCGTCAATCGTGGTAAAGCCGACGTGTTTCAGGGCTACACCAGACAGCCCGGTGCCACATCCGATGTCGAAAATCGGCAGGTCTTTGTCATCGAGAAACTCTGCAAGCGTGACAGCGGCGCGTTCGGGGGTGGCATAGCCCTGAGCTGTAATGTCGTCGTCGTAGCTGCTTGCCCATTCGTCGTAGAGGCTGCGGATGACTTTCGTGTCGCGTGCCGCATATGCCTTGTCGAAATAATGTTGTGTCATCCCCCTAGAGTATGGGGGATGGCACGAAGGGTCCAGTCTTAACCCGACCAGAGTTAACCTTGATTAAGCCAATTCTGCCATTCTGCTTTTGCGCGGTCAGTATAGGCTTTGTAGCGGTCTTTGCGCCCGCGACGGCCAGACTTGAGCCCTTCAACGGGCGGGAAGAGGCCGAAATTCACGTTCATCGGCTGGAAGGTTTTGGCATCTGCGCCGCCAGTGATGTGGGTGATCAGCGCACCCATGGCGGTGCTGTCAGGCGGGGTGGGCAGATTGCTGCCGTTGATCTCAGCCGCAGCCATACGGCCCGCGAGCATCCCCATCGCGGCGCTTTCGACATAGCCTTCGACGCCGGTGATCTGCCCTGCAAAGCGGATGTTGGGCTGGCTGCGTAGGCGCATCTGGTCGTCGAGCAACGTCGGCGAGTTGATGAAAGAGTTGCGGTGGATGCCGCCAAGACGGGCGAAACGTGCGTTCTCCAGGCCAGGAATGCGTTTGAAAACATCTGTTTGCGCGCCGTATTTCATTTTAGTTTGAAAGCCGACGATGTTGTAAAGCGTGCCAAGCTTGTTGTCGCGGCGCAGTTGCACCACGGCATGGGCTTTGACGTCGGGCTGGTGTGGGTTGGTCAGGCCAACCGGCTTCATCGGGCCATGGCGGAGGGTCTCGCGGCCCCGTTCGGCCATCACTTCAATGGGCAAGCAGCCATCGAAATAGCCTGCCGTCTCGCCTTCGCGGAATTCGGTTTTGTCAGCCTCTAGCAGCGCGTCGATGAAATCGTCGTATTGCTGCTTGTCCATGGGGCAGTTGAGGTAGGCGGTGCGCTCTTCCTCGGTTTCGCCCTTGTCATAGCGCGACTGCATCCATGCTTTCGACATGTCGATACTGTCGAAATAGACGATAGGCGCGATGGCGTCGAAAAAGGCAAGCGCTTCGGCCCCGGTTTCGGCTGCGATAGCCTCGGCCAGCGCGCCAGAGGTCAGCGGGCCGGTGGCGATGATCCATTTGCCGTCTTTTGGCAGTTCGGTGATCTCGCCGTATTCGACGGTGATATTGGGGTGCGCGAGCAGCGTGTCGGTGACAGTCTGCGCGAAAGGGTCACGGTCCACGGCCAGTGCGCCGCCCGCAGGCAGGCGGTTTTTGTCAGCGCAGGCCATGATCAGCCCGTTGGCCGCGCGCATTTCCCAATGCAGGAGGCCTACGGCGTTTTGCTCGTCATCATCCGAGCGGAAGGAGTTGGAGCAGACCATCTCGCCCAACAGCCCGGTCTGGTGGGCAAAGGTTTCGACCTTGGGGCGCATTTCGTGGATGACCACCGAGATGCCCGCGTTCGCCGCTTGCCAAGCCGCTTCTGATCCGGCCATGCCGCCGCCGATGATGTGCAATGTATCTGTCATGGAGGCGATGTAGGACAGGGCAGCAGCGCGCGCAATGGGCAAGAGGTTGCGAGGGTGCTGGGGGAGAATGGTTTTGGGGTCGCCGCTGCGGGAATGGTCGGTCAGTGAGAGGCTGACCCGGAGGGACCTTCCGCCGTCGGCGACCCAAAATCATCAGGGTATCTGTACCCTGATATAACAGTGCCCCGATTTTGCCAGATTTTCCAGCCCCCGCGCAGCAACACAGTTGCGCGGATTTGGAAACAATCACTGCTGCCAGTCGGGCGCACGTTTTTCCAAAAAGGCGTCGATCCCCTCGCGGGTGTCAGCCTCAAGCATGTTGCGGACCATCACGTCGCCGGTGAAGGCGTAGGCTTGATCGGTGGGCAGTTGCATCTGTTGGTAGAAGGCGCCTTTGCCATGGGCGACGGCGGTGCCGAGTTTGGCTGCGATCTTTTCGGCTAAGGTCGTGGCCTCGTTGGGAAGTTGATCGGCTGGTACCGCGCGGTTGATCAAGCCCAGTTCGGCGGCGCGGGAGGCGGAGATGAAATCGCCGGTGGTGAGCATCTCAAACGCCTGTTTGCGCGGGACGCTTCGGGACAGGGCGACCATGGGGGTCGAGCAGAAGAGGCCGATGTTCACGCCGTTGACGCCAAAGCGGGTGTCCTCAGCTGCGATGGCGAGGTCGCAGGTGGCGACAAGCTGGCAGCCTGCGGCGGTGGCGACGCCATGGACTTGGGCGATGACGGGCTGCGGCAAGCTTTGGATGCGGGCCATGAGGGCAGCGCAGCGGTCGAAGAGGTCTTTGAAGGCGGCGGCTCCGCCGTCCTCAGCTTGGCGCATGGCGGTCATCTGGCGCAGGTCGTGGCCCGCGCAAAAGGCTTTGCCTGCGCCCGACAGGATAATCACCCGTGTTTGGCGGTCTTCGGCCAGTTCGTCGAGTTTGCTGTGCAGGGCGGCCAGCATTTCGTCCGACAGGGCGTTCAACCGCTCGGGTGCGTTCATGCGCAGATGGGTCACCGGGCCTTGTGCCGTAACGTCAAGAATTGTCACCTTGCCCTCCCAAGCTGGTCGCGCCAACGTTACGCCGAGGACAGCAGGGAGAACAAGTATGGCCGTGGTGATGGATGCAGAGGCGTTGGAGGCCTTCATGCGGGAGGTTTTCGATCAGGTGGCGGATGATTTCGCCGTGGATCACGTCGCCGAGAATGAGATCACCATGCGTTTGCTGACCAGCCGCCGCCATCTGCGGCCCGGCGGGACAGTATCGGGCCCGTCGATGTTCGCGCTGGCGGATGTGGCGGCCTATCTGGTTACGCTTGCGATGATCGGGCCCAAGGCGCTGGCGGTGACGACGAATTGCTCGATTGATTTCATGCGCAAGCCGCTGGCGGATGTGCCTTTGATTGCCCATGCCAAGCTGCTCAAACTGGGGCGGCAATTGTCGGTGACGGATGTGCTGATTTACTCGGAGGGCTCGGATAAGCCGGTGGCGCGGGCGAGCCTGACCTATGCGATTCCGCCTGCGTCGATGGGGTGAGGGGCAGAGCTTCGGGACAGCACCTGACCGTGGGGTGGCGATTGTGACGGTGATCCGCGCCACTTTATGGTGCGGCTGTGGTGCGCTTTCTCGAAGGAGCAAAAAGCCCAACCAAATCGCCAGCCCGCCGGGACGGGCAGGCGATGGCCCGGCGCCTACGGCTTGATTCCGGACCTGGTGGCTTACACAAAAAAAGGGCCGGGAATAACCCGGCCTAGGAAGAGGTCTGGCGAACGCCACAGGGAAGTTACGCCTGCCAGAACACACGGGAAGCCTCGGCTGAGGCCTGTTCCGGTGTAAGTCCCGCATCATCAAGCTCCCACGGCTCAAGCGCGGCAAGCGCGATCCGGGTGCGTCGGCGGGCCGCCCATGTGGTCACGACCGCCGCAAAGCGCAGCGCGATCACCGCAGGGACCGGCAGGGCGCGGTATGTCATCAATGTCATTGCATCAGCGCTAAGAGGGCGAGCCTGTGTCATGGGAGAACTCCTTGAATTTGTATTGGCGAAATTGTATTGACACAAAGTGTAGAAAGCCTACAGGTACAAGGGTACAAAGCGCGATACAATTTGACCACAGGAATATTGTAATGGGTACAATTTGGCAGCCAACCCTCGCCGAAGGGCAGGGACCGAAGTACAAACTCGTGGCTCTGACCATCCGCGAGGGGATCAATTCCGGCGCGCTGGCGGTTGGCGATAAGCTGCCCCCGGTGCGGGAATTGGCGTGGCAATTGGGGATCACCCCCGGCACTGTGGCGCGGGCCTATACCATTCTTACGGACGAAGGTTTGCTGGAGGCCGAGGTCGGCCGGGGTACTTTTGTCGCCCCGCCGCAGGCAGCCATCCGCGAAGATGTCTGGAATCGCGAACAAGATAGCTGGATCAAAGAGTTAGAGATTTCAGATACCGATGCGGTCAGCCTTTTTAGCCCACGCTTGCCAGACATGGGGCAAGTGGCTCTGATCCGCAGCGCCCTGCGGCAGGTGGCGGATGTGCCGGGCGAAGAATTGATGAACTATCCCACCCGCGATGCCTATGCCCCGGTGCGCCAAGCGGTGGTCGACTGGCTGTCGCATCTGTCCCTTGGCCCGCTGAGCGAGCGCGACGTCGTGCTGTCGCATGGCGGGCAAAGTGGCATTGTATTGGTACTGCAAGCCATACTGTCGGGGCCGAAACCGGTGATGCTGGTCGAAGACCTCTCCTATGCCGGATTCCGCCGGGCGGCGGAGGTGCTGCGCGCCGAAGTGGTGGGCGTGGCGATGGACAAAGACGGCGTGCTGCCCGAGGCGCTGGATAAAGCGGCGCGGGACAGCGGGGCGCAGGTCTTTTGCACCACGCCGGAAGTGCATAACCCTACGGGCAGCCACACCAGTCTTGAACGGCGGCGCGCGCTGCTGGAGGTCGCCAAGCGGCACGGCTTGGAGATTTTGGAGGATGATTGCTACCGCATGGGCTCTGCCCGCGCACCGAGCTATCGCTCGCTCTGGCCTGAGCATGTTTGGCATGTTTCTTCGATCTCGAAAGAGT
The DNA here is from genome assembly GCF_965641895.1 of Sulfitobacter sp. SH24. Classification (NCBI taxonomy): domain Bacteria; kingdom Pseudomonadati; phylum Pseudomonadota; class Alphaproteobacteria; order Rhodobacterales; family Roseobacteraceae; genus Sulfitobacter; species Sulfitobacter sp. SH24. The sequence continues at coordinate 1,993,641 of NZ_OZ282575.1, read as the reverse complement.
TGACGCCCGCACTGCGAGTCGGCTTTGCGCTGGCCCCGGCAGGGCGGTCGGCGGACCTGCGGCGGGTGGCGGAATACGGATATTTCGGCCTAGCGCGCCCCTTGGCCGAGGCGACGCGCATTTTGCTGACCGATCCGCGGCTAAAGGGTATCTGTGCCGACATCCGCGAAAGACTGGCCGAATATGTAGAGGTTGCCGTCAACCATCTGGGCGGGCATGAGCTGCAATGGTCGCGCGATGTGCCCTTTCTATGGCTGCAACTGCCGCCCGGCTGGCGTGCGGCGGGGTTCTGTCGCGCGGCAGAGGCGCAGGGGGTGCAGATCCGCTCTGCCGATGAATTCGCCCTGCGCGATGGCCGCGCGCCCCATGCGGTGCGCATCGCGGTGAACGCCCATGTCTCTCTGCGATCCTTCGAGGCGGCGATGCAGCGGCTGCGCTGTCTCTTGGACAATCCGCCAGAGCAGATCAGCGTGTAGAAATATGGGGTATTATTATACCTAAATCGTAAAGTGTTGTTTTTGCTATCACAATCCGTGATTGCTGCGCTTGACCCGGCGATGCAGGTGGTTATAACCCCTCCATCAGACACCGGGCGGGGATTCCTCGTTCCGACCAACCTCAAACGGGAATTCATCCATGAAAACCTTTTCTGCGACACCGGCAGATATCGACAAGAAATGGATCATCATCGACGCCGAAGGCGTCGTGCTGGGCCGTCTCGCCTCGATCATCGCCATGCGCCTGCGCGGCAAACACAAGCCGTCCTTCACGCCGCATATGGATTGCGGCGACAACGTGATCGTCATCAACGCCGAGAAGGTGCAGATGACCGGCAAGAAGCGCGAAGAGCACTTCTACTGGCACACCGGCCACCCCGGCGGGATCAAATCGCGCACTAAGGAGCAAATCCTTGAAGGCGCGCATCCTGAGCGTGTTGTGACCCAAGCGGTCAAGCGCATGCTGCCCGGCAACCGCCTGAGCCGCCAGATCATGACCAACCTGCGCGTCTATGCAGGTAGCGATCACCCCCATGAGGCCCAGAGCCCCGAAGTTCTGGACGTTAAGTCCATGAACAAGAAAAACACGCGGAGTGCATGAGCATGGCTGACGAAATCAAAACACTTGAAGGTCTCGAAGCTGCTGTGACCGAGAACATCGGCGGCGTCCAGGGCACCGAAACCGAAATGACCCCGCGTGAGCCGGTTCGTGACGAACTGGGCCGCGCCTATGCCACCGGCAAACGTAAAGACGCGGTCGCCCGTGTCTGGATCAAGCCCGGCTCCGGCAAGGTTATCGTGAACGGCAAGCCGCAGAACGAGTATTTCGCGCGCCCCGTGCAGCAGTTGATCCTTGCGCAGCCGTTCGGCATCACCAACACCGAAGGCCAGTTCGACGTGTTCGCAACTGTCAAAGGCGGCGGTCTGTCCGGCCAAGCGGGTGCGGTTAAGCACGGCATCTCCAAAGCGCTGCAGCTTTACGATCCCTCCCTGCGCGGTGCGCTGAAAGCGGCAGGCTTCCTGACCCGTGACAGCCGCGTCGTTGAGCGGAAGAAATACGGTAAGGCCAAAGCGCGTCGGAGCTTCCAGTTCTCCAAGCGTTAAGCTTACCGATCAACTTTGCGAAAGGGCTGCCCTCCGGGGTGGCCCTTTTTCGTTTGCGGGGTGGGCAGTGTGACTTGGCAGCGGCACGTGAAAAAGGCCGCTGCGGTTTCCCGCAACGGCCCTTGGTCAGGATCAGCGATAATCTCTTGCGGGATTAGCCGCCGATTTCATAGCTCACAGTAAAGCCTAGTACGCCGTCACCATCGTTGGTGTCTTCGTACAGCGCTTCAAAGCTGACGCCATCGCCGAAGTCATAGACGGCACCGGCTTCGGCGTAGAGATTGTCGTCACGGTCGCTGTTACCGATCAGGCCAACGGCGGTCCAACGCTCGGACAGGGGCGCTTCGAACGCCACTTCCTGATCGCTTTCGCCGTTGTCGGGGTTGATGATCACAGCGAATGCGCCGGAGATGGCGCGCCCAATAGGGAAGCCCAATGTCGCGGTGATTTCTTCTTCGTGATCTTTGGAATCGTTCAGCCAAATGTAGGAATAGCTCAGATCCCAGCTCATGCCTTGGCCAAAGTCCGCACCATAACCCAGATCGGCTTCGAATTCGACATCATCTGTGGGGTCTTGGTACAGGGAAGTCGCGCTCAGGCCGGTGTGAAAACCACCGTAGGTCAACTCAACAAAGCCTTCGATTTCGTTTTCCAAATGGTCGAAATCATCGGATGTGTTGAAACGGGTCGCAGCAGAGACGCCTGCCGTCCAGCCGATTGCGGAGACGGTAGGGCGGTCGTCGATAACCGGGTCGAACCCTGTGGTGATGTTGTCTTGCGCATAGGCGGCAGTGGAGAGCAGCCCAGCGGTAAGACCGAACCCGAGAAGTGTTTTGAATGTCATGGCTTATGCCTAGTTTTGGACCTTGGCTTGTCGTTGACTGGCGCGGTCTGGTTGTTGGTCCCCATCGCTTATGCCCGGCACATATGCTCTGCAAGGGCCGTTTGTGCATAGCTGCTATACGTTAGAACATAACATTGTGAACGACGGAAATTTTAGGCAAGCCGTTGGTTTTTCTGCCCCGCGCGGTTCCGCGTTTAGGGGCGGCTGCCTATATGGGGCACAACACAGGAGACATTCATGCAATATTCGGTTCTTGATCTTGCCCCGGTGCCGGAAGGGTCCGACACCCCGACGGCGATCCGCAACTCTGTCGCCTTGGCGCAACTGGCCGAAGCCAAGGGCTATCACCGGTTCTGGATGGCAGAGCATCACAACATGCCGGGCATCGCTTCGGCGGCGACATCGGTTTTGCTGGGGCATGTGGCGGATCATACGCAGAATATTCGCATCGGTGCAGGCGGGGTCATGCTGCCCAACCATGCGCCTTTGGCGATTGCCGAACAGTTCGGCACGCTGGCTGCGATCCATGGCGACCGGATTGATCTGGGCCTTGGCCGTGCGCCGGGTGGGGATCAGGCGGTGATGCGTGCCATGCGCCGCGGCATGGGTGGCGGCGATCACTTCCCCGATGATGTGGCCGAGTTGATGGCCTATCTGGGCGACGCCGATCCGCGCTCGCCCGTCCGTGCGCATCCGGGTGAGGGGACGCATGTACCGATCTGGATCCTTGGCTCCTCGCTTTATGGTGCGCAACTGGCGGCCCATTTCGGTCTGCCCTACGCCTTTGCCTCTCATTTTGCGCCCGATGCGTTGGAGGAGGCCACGGCGATCTACCGTCGTGATTTCAAACCGTCGGAGGCCTGCCCCGCGCCGCGCTTCATGCTGGCGGTCAACGTATTCGCCGCCGACACGGATGAAGAGGGTGCCTATCTGCGCACCACCATGCAGCAAGCCTTCGCCCGTCTGCGCACAGGCCGCCCCGGCAAGCTGCCGGCCCCGGTGCGTGACATCGACGCCGAGATTGGCGCGGGGATGCGGCAGGGGGTGGATCATGCGCTGCGCGTGTCCGCCGTGGGCAGCCCTGAGACCGTGAAACGTCAGCTAGAGGCGTTGATCGCGCAGCACCAGCCGGATGAGCTGATCTTGACCGGGCAGATCCACGATCACGCGGCGCGGCTGCGCTCGTTTGAGATTGCGGCGGATGTGATGCAAGACTTGAAGGTGGCGGCCTAAGGGCCGCCGCCGCCCTCACTCGTCAGGGCTGACCAACCCCAGCCCGCGCAGGTAAATCCCGATCCCGGTTTCCAGCAGATCGTCTGCTGGAAAGGGCGAGGCGCGACCGGGGGAATTGCGGGCGAAAAGTTCGACCACGCCGTGGCTCATTGCCCAGATATGGGCCGAGAACATCGAAGCTGGCGGGCGTTTGTCTGCCGGAATATGCTGGCTAAGGTCGGATGCCGCGCGCTCCAGCACGCCGTTGGCGCGGTTGGCGGCATGGGCCAGCTCCGGCGTGCGGTTGACCGAGATGCCGGATTCGAACATGGCGATGTAATGGCCGGGGTATTTGCGTGCGAATGCCAGATAGGCGCGGCCCGTGGCCTCGAACGCTTTCAGGGCTGAGGGCTGGCCGGATTCATAGGCGAATTCCATCAATTCGGCAAAGATATCATAGCCTTGATGCGCGGCCTCGGCGATTAAGTCTTCGCGGCCTTCGAAGTGGCGATAGACTGCCGCCGGGGTGACGCCCGCGCGTTTGGCGGCCTCGGAGAGGGTAAAGCCCGTGGGGCCACGCTGCTCAATCAACTCAAGTGCTGCGTCGATCAAGGCTTGGCGCAGGTTGCCGTGATGATAACCGCGTTTAGGCATCCCAGATGTCCGGCCCGCCGCAGATTTCATCGTCGATTTTGCCAATCGCTTTGGCGTCTTTCTGGGGATAGTCGAAGCGGTTCAGCAGGTGGCGCATGGCCGCGAGACGAGCGCGGCGCTTGTCGTCGGATCGGATCACCGTCCATGGGGTCTCATCTGTATGGCTGCGCAGCAGGGTCTCGGCGATGGCGCTCGAATATTCTTCCCATTTGGCAAGACCTTTGACGTCGATCGGGCTGAGCTTCCATTGCTTCAACGGATCGGATTCGCGCGACAACATGCGGCGCAACTGCTCGGCCCGGCCCACGTTGAGCCAGAACTTGATCAGGTGAATGCCGTCTTCGACGAGCATCTGCTCAAACGGGGTGACTTGTTCAAAGAAATGCGCACGTTGCGCGGGGGTGCAGAAGTCAAAAACCTTTTCCACCACGCCGCGATTGTACCAAGAGCGGTCATAGAAGACCATCTCGCCCGCCGTGGGCAAGTGTTTGATGTAGCGTTGGAAATACCACTCACCCTGTTCCGTCTCAGTCGGTTTTGACAGGGCGACGACACGGGCAGAACGGGGGCTGAGGTTCTCGCGCATACGGCGGATGGTGCCGCCTTTCCCGGCGGCGTCGCGGCCCTCAAAAACCATGACGACGCGCTGGCCTGTCTCGCGCACCCAAGATTGCAGTTTGACCATTTCGATCTGGAGCCGTTCGTAGTCGCGCTCATAGGTCTTGCGCGACAGGCGCTCGTCATGCGGGTAGGAGGGCGAAAGGATATCGTCCTTGTCGGCCCGCTGGATCGCTTGGCGAATGTCCTCGGGGGCGTCATTCTCAAAAAAGGCGCTGATCGCGCCGTCAAAGGGCAGGTCCATGGGCGCTCCTTGCGGGTTGTTCTTGTTTCAATATGGGATGTTAAGGCGCTTAACGCAAACCCGCACGGGTGGCGGCGCGGTTGATTGTGTCGACCACCGCCTGCGCGTCGGCGTGATGGGGCATATGGCCCATGCCGGGCAGGCGGGTCAGCACGCCATTGGGGATGTCTTTGATCAGTTCCTCGGCGTGGATATGCATCGGTACAATGGTATCGGCATCGCCGTGGATGATCTCAACCGGCATGGTCAGGCTGTCATATTGTGCGGCCATTTCAACCACATGGGGGCGAAGCTGGTGGACCTGCTGGGCGTTGGCGCGGCTGGCGCTGCGGCGCAGGGTCAGACCGGTGCCGATGTGATCGGCATAGCCTTCGGGCGCGGGCTGCGGGGCAAAGATCGCCTCAATACTGCTTTGCACCACGCTTTCGGGGACAAAGGCGGTGACGGCAGGGATAAAGAGCGCACCGCCAAGCCGTGAGGCGCTGACGTTGTAAAGCCAGCCCAGCCCGCCCGGCCAGGGCTCGGACACGGCAGAGACAAGCACCAGCGCGGCAGTGTCCTTGGGGCGCTGAAGCCCCCAAGCCAGCGCCACGGCTCCGCCAAAGGAATGGCCCAGCACGATGGGGTTTTCGACGCCCAGTTGATCAGCGGCCTTTTGCAGCAGCGCGGCCTGTTCTTGGGGCGATTCCCCCAGCGGGTTCCACGCGCCGCGTGCGCCGGGCAGGCGGGCGGTATAGCCCATGCCGGGCCGGTCGAACATAATGACGCGGTAGCGGTCGCTTAGCCGTTCCGCGAACCCCATGGTGAAATCACGCAGGTTGCCGCTGGCCCCGTGGATCAGCACCAGATCAGGCCCGTTGCCGATGACCTTGGCATGGACCGGCAGGCCATCCACCTCCATGATCTCACCCTCGGGCGGATGGCTGGCCTCGGCCCGCGCCTCATGCCGCGCGGCACGCCATTGGACAAGCGCGGTGAGCAGCGCCAGCCCAAGGAGGAGGGCAAGCAGCAGTTTAATGGCCAATCTCATTCATATCAAAGGGGGTGGTTTGGTATATCTCGTTGATCCAATTGCCATAAAGTAGATGCGCGTGGCTGCGCCAGCGGTTCACCGGGGTGCGCGAGGGGTCATCCTCGGGGTAGTAGTTGCAAGGCACGTTGATCGGCACGCCATTCTCGACATCACGGTCATACTCTTGCTTGAGCGTGTCGCGGTCGTATTCGAAATGGTTAAAGACATAGAGCGCCCGGTGCGCGGGGTCTTCGATCAGGCAGGGGCCGACCTCATCACTGCCCAGAAGCGTGGTGAGGCCCGCGTGCCTGTTCACTTCGTCCTGCCGCATCTCGGTCCAGCGGGAGACGGGCACGGTGCAATCATCCGAAAACCCGCGCAGATAGGGCGAGGCGGGCGCGAGGTTTCGGTGCCGGAAACAGCCGAAGGCTTTCTCGGGCAGGATGTGTTTCTTGACCCCATGAAAATGGTTGATCATCGCCATGCCGCCCCAACAGACGCCAAAGGTGGAGTGGATGTTGGTCTGGGTCCATTCCATCACCTCGCGCAGCTCGTCCCAATAGGTCACTTCGTCGAACTCCAGATGTTCAATCGGTGCGCCGGTGATGATGAGCCCGTCGAATTTCTCGGCCTTCATTTCCTCGAAGGGGCGATAGAAGCTCTCCATATGCTCTGCTGCCGTATTGCGGGCTTGGTGATCGGACATGCGGATGAGGCTCAGTTCGATCTGCAAGGGGGTGGCACCGATCAGCCGGGCGAACTGGTTCTCTGTCTGGATTTTCTTGGGCATCAGGTTCAGCAGGGCGATGCGCAGGGGGCGGATGTCTTGCCGCGATGCCAGTTCCTCGTCCAGCACCATGACCCCTTCGTTGCGCAGAACGTCGAAGGCGGGCAGGCGGGAGGGGATCTTGATGGGCATGAGACAGGTCTTTCAGGGGTAGCCAGAGCAGTCAGATAATCTTGGACAGGGCGGGTTCAACCGCCCGCGGGCAGGTGGCGGGCGATGAGATCGGTAAAGTCTTCGGGAGCGTTCAGTGCGTCGATGTCGGCGGGGGTGATCGTGACGCCCCATTTCGACATCGCCTCATAGCGCGGTTGGCGGTGCGACAGGGCGGCGGCATAGGTCCAGCGGATGAAATCGTCGGGGTTCACCGCGTCTTCGGTTATGTTCTTTTCGGTCAGATAGTCGGCCCATGCACGGGCGAGGAATTCGGGCTGATAGGCCATCGGCTTGGGCGCTTTGTCAAAGCGGCGGATGAGTTCCTCGGTATGGGCCTTATCGCCTTTGATCCAGACCAGCAGACATTCGTCGGCCAATTGCTGCAACAGCGGGTCGTTTGGGTCTTCGGGGTCGACCCATTCGCAGATCGACCCACCAGTGTCGCAGATGAAATGCGGATAGCCATAGAGCGCTTCGGCGCGGGTGGCGAAATAGGCGGTGTCTTGAAGGGCGCTGATCTCGGCCCGGCGGAAGGCTTCTTGGCGTTGGGCATACTCCGCCATCGGCAGCCCGCCACGCAACGGATCGCCCGGTTTGCCCAGCCATGTCGCCACGGGCGAGAGGTTGTCGAAGGTGATGTTCGACCCGATGTATATACTGTCGCTGAGCAGCAGATCGCGCAGAAACGGCACTTTCATCGCCTCGGCCTTGGCGTTGTCGGCAATCAGCTCACCCAGATAGCGGGTGCCGATGCGGTAGTCGATCGAGTAGTGAAACCAATCGCCGCTGGCGCGCAGCAAGCTGGACAGATGGGTCTTGCCCAGACCCGACATGCCAAAGATCAGAACTTTGCGGCGCGGGGCCGCGCGCCAATCGTCAGCCGTGGGGTAGAGCATGTATCACCAAGGTTAAGTGCTTCGTTTCCCCTGAGTACCCCAGTGTTTGACCAGACGCCAGATGCGGCCATCCAGCACCAGAAGCCCAAGTGCGAGAAGGGCGAAACCGCTATAGGCGGCGGGGCGGAGGGTCTCATCGCGCAGCCATGCGCCCAACAGGATCGCGACGGGTGCGACCAGCAGCGTGACCAGCATTAGGTTGCTGCTGCCCGCCATGCCGAGCACGCGGTAGTAGAGCAGATAGGCCAGCGCGGTGGCGGCCAGCGCATAATAGGCGATGGCCATGAGCGTGGCCGGAGCGAGGTCGAGCGTCAGCGGCCCTTCGACCACCCATGCCAACGGCAGCATGATCAGCGTGGCCCCTGTCAGCATCCCGGCGGCGGCCAGTTGCGGCGGCTGGCCCGGCAGCAATTTGCGCGCGCAGACCCCGGCCATGGCATAAGACATCGCCCCGCCCAGCACGGCGAGTTGTGCAAGGCTGCCGAGATCGAAATTCGTGAGGTTTTCCAAACCGATGGCGGTGCTGACCCCGGCAAAGCCAAGGCAGACGCCAATCGCTTTGCGCGGGGTGATCCGCTCATCCGCCAGAAAGATCGCGGCGGCCAAGACGCCAAAGATCGCCGTGGCGGCGTTGAGGATCGAGGTCAGGCCAGAGGGGATGTGCAACTGTCCCCATGCCATCAGCGAGAATGGGATCACGTTGTTCAAAAGCCCCATCAGCAGGAAGGCCGCCCAGATGCGCGGGTCGCGCGGCATGGGCAAGCGCATGACGGTAACGGCGGCCCAAAGCACCAGCATCGCCCAGAACACGCGATGCGCGACTGAGGTCAGCGGCCCGATTTCATCCAGCGCCACCCGCACGGCGACAAAGGATGCGCCCCAGAGCAGAGCGAGAAAGCCCATTTCGATCCAAGCGCGCGGGGGGATGGTTTTCTGTGAGATCATGGCTTGGGTTTAGGGCGTTCCACGGATCGGCACGACCCGAAAGTTGCGCATGCATAAAAAACGCCGCCCGAGAGGCTCGGGCGGCGTAATCTCAACAGTTCTGGTGTGGATCAGAAGGTGAAGCCCACTTTCACACCAAAGGCCACGGCATCGTTGTCTTCAAAGTCCGCAGCCGGTGCAAAGCCCGGAATCGCGGTCTGCGCGTCGCCGATGTTGACGTAGCGCACGCCGGTGGTGATTTTCATATTGTCGCGGGTATAGACGGCAGCCAGCGCAAGGCTCTTGTTGCCATCGGTCGGGCCGAGGTTCGAAGCAAAGCCGCCGTTGGATTTCTCGTAACCGACGGAGGCCGAGACTGACCAGTTGTCATTTAGGCGGCGGCCCACACCCAGCGAGTAGGTGAACACATCGTCGTCATAGCTGACGAGGGAGTTGCCACTAGTCAGCGTGCGATAATCCCTTGGAGTAATGTCGAACTCAGACCAATCGACCCAGCGGACGCCCCCAAAGAGAAGTGTATCGGCTGCGATCCCTGTCTGGAACTCTAGATTCAACGACTGCGGGGTTTCGATCTCTGTACTTGTGGACGTGCTCCCGATCGCAACAGAGCTTTCGCTGGTGTCGAGGTCGTGCTTGATCTTGGAGTTATAGGTCAAGGACACGCGCATGGCGATGTCGGGGCGCTCATAGGCAACGCCAGCAGAATAGCCAACACCGATATCACGATCACCGGTCACGCTATAGTTCGAGACGAAGGGGACAGCCGCTGTGGCTTCGATAGACTGCACACGCAGGCCGCCGTGAACGCTGAAGTTGTCGTTCACGCGGTAGCGCATGAGCCCGGTTAGCGCATGGCTGTCAAGATCGGCCTGTGACCCAGCCGCGTAGTAGCCCGTGCCGGCGGGGTAATCGACATCTGCGCCAAACGGTTGATCGTAAATGATCGCATAAGACCATTTATCGTTGATATCGGCTTTGTATGCTGCGCCGAACTGCAAGTAGTTTTCTGTCGCATTGCCAGAATCGCGGCTACCAAGCCCAGCCACCGAAGTACCCGATGTGTCGGGCGAGATATGCCCGAAGCTAAACTCTGCATAACGCCCGCTTTCGAACAGGGCGTTGATGGACTGACCAGAGCGATCAATGCCGCCCGCATGAACGGCGGCGGTCGACGCCAGAAGCGCCGGAAGTGCCAAGAAATGTGATTTCATGTTTCTCTCCCAAGGTTCTGCGGCGATCCTCCTCGGCGCAGGTTGGAATGATCTAAGCGGATTGCTGCCGTTTGCGTCAATTCCTGACCTAAGGTCAGGCGCATTTCTGTGACAAAATTACTGAATGTGTGGTTTGCGGGTCTCGAACCAGATGTTGAGATAGTTGCCTGCAAAGATGATCCCGGCACCGATGAACACCCAGACATCCAGCGCTTCACCATAGAGCAACATCCCCACCACCGCGATGGCCGGAAGGCGGACAAAATCAATCGGCACTACCACGGTCGCAGGGGCAATGCTAAGCGCGTTGGTCAAGCAGTAATGAGCCAGCAGGCCGCAAGCGCCGACCAGCAGCAGGAAGGGCGCTGTTTCCACCGTGGGCAGCGCGACATCTCCGTCATATCCGGCGGCGATGAGGCCGAAAACCAGTTGCAGTGTGGTGAGGTAGAACAGGATCGTAGTGATCCCTTGGGTGCGCGTTAACCGTTTTGTTAGGACATTGGTCAGCGCAAAGAAAACGGCACAGCCCGCCGCTGCCAGAATGCCGGTGTTTAAGTTACCGATATCGGGCCGTGCGACGATCAGAATGCCGATGAACCCCATAATCCCGGCCAGCGCCCTTGTCGCGGTCAACCGCTCTCCCAGCAAAAAGATCGACAGGACGATGACCCAGAGCGGGGAGGTGAACTCAAGCGCGAAGACCTGCGCCAGCGGGATTAGCGACACCGCCAGGAACCATAGGTTCTGCCCGGTAAAATGCGCGAGGTTGCGCAGAAGTTGTAGACCGAAGTTACGGGTGTTGATCCGCCGCCATGCGCCGGTGGCCCCGGCAAGTGCTACGACGACGATCACGCCGATCACACTGCGGTAGAGCATCACCTCAAACGTATCGAACCGCGCCGAAAGCTCGCGCCCCGCCACGGCCATGGTCGAGAAGGAGCCGATAGACCCGATCATCCAAAGGGCGGCGCGGAAGGTGGGGGTCATGCAGGGCTCGTGATCTGATAGTCGCGTGTGATCCCGGCAGTAAGTGTGGCCCAGTCAGAAGCCGCAGCGCGGGTTTGGTGGGCGTCAAAGGCGGCACGGTCGGTGAAAAGCTCTGAGACTTGCCAGACAAGCGGATCATCGGTGGGGGTCACGTCGAACCGCAAACATCCCGGCTCGGCACGGGTGAGGCGCAGATGCGCGTCAAGCCCCGCGCGCACCCGGTCCGCTTCGGCCGGGGTGGCGCAGCGAAGGTGGCCGGTCAGGGCCACCCTCAAGTTTATTCCCACTCGATGGTGCCCGGAGGTTTCGAGGTGATGTCATAGGTGACACGGTTGATGCCCGGCACCTCGTTGATGATCCGCGTGGCGGTCTCGCCAAGGAAGTCATGCGAGAAGGGATAGTAATCCGCCGTCATCCCATCCACAGAGGTCACCGCACGCAGGGCGCAGGCGAAGTCATAGGTACGGCCATCGCCCATCACACCCACGGTACGCACCGGCAGGATCGCTACGAAGGCTTGCCAGATATCGTCATAGAGGCCGTGGCGGCGGATTTGGTCGATATAGACCGCATCGGCTTCGCGCAGGATCGCCAGCTTCTCGCGGGTGATCTCACCGGGGCAGCGGATCGCAAGGCCCGGACCGGGGAAGGGGTGGCGACCAATGAACGAAGGCGGCAGACCGAGTTCACGGCCCAGCTCGCGCACTTCGTCTTTGAACAACTCGCGCAGCGGTTCGACAAGTTTCAGGCCCATCTTTTCGGGCAGGCCCCCAACATTGTGGTGGCTCTTGATTGTGACCGAGGGGCCGCCAGAGAAACTGACGCTTTCGATGACATCCGGATAGAGCGTGCCTTGGGCCAAGAAAGTCGCATCGCCCACGTCTTTCGCGTGTTTCTGGAACACGTCGATAAAGAGTTTGCCGATGATCTTGCGTTTGGTCTCGGGGTCCGAGACACCGTCGAGCTCGCCCAAGAACAGTTCCTGCTCATCCGCGTGGATCAGCGGCATGTTGTAATGGTCGCGGAACATGGTGACGACCTCTTCGGCCTCACCCTTGCGCAGCAGACCATGGTCAACGAAGACGCAGGTCAGCTGGTCGCCGATCGCCTCATGGATCAGAACGGCGGCCACGGAGGAGTCGACGCCACCCGACAGGCCGCAGATAACCTTCTGGTCGCCCACCTGCTCGCGGATCGCGGCGATGGCTTCCTCACGGTAGGCGCTCATGGTCCAGTCGCCTTTGAACCCTGCCAGACGCACGAAGTTCTCATAAAGGCGCGGGCCGTTGGGGGTATGGTGCACCTCGGGGTGGAACTGCACGGCGTAGAAGTTGCGCGACACGTCGCCGGTAATGGCGAAAGGCGCGTTGGGGGAGGTGCCGTAGACCTCGAACCCCGGGGCGATCTTGCTCACGTGATCGCCGTGGCTCATCCAGACCTGTTCACGGTCGGTGGCGAACCAGCCTTCGAGCAGTTCAAGCTGTTGCCCGGTGGGGGTTACGAAAGCCCGTCCAAACTCGGCGGTGCCGTGGCCACGCTCCACATGACCGCCAAGGCAGTGCATCATGACCTGCTGGCCATAGCAGATGCCAAGGATCGGCACGCCCAGTTCAAACACAGCCTGCGGCGGCATCGGCGCGCCTTCGGCAAACACAGAGGACGGGCCACCCGATAGGATCACCGCCTTGGGCGCGAATTCCTTGAGGAAAGCATCGTCCACCGTGTTGAACGGGTGAATTTCGCAAAAGACATTCAGCTCCCGCAGGCGACGCGCGATAAGCTGCGTAACCTGGCTGCCGAAGTCGATGATGAGAAGGCGGTCATGGGTGATATCTGTCATGGGGGTGTGATTAGGCCCGAGAGGCCGCTGTGGCAAGTCTCAAGCGGGCTGAAGACAGGCACCTGCGGCGTTTAATCCGCGCAGGAGGCGCGCGGGCGGCACGCGATGTCGCTTTTTGCCGCTAGGGGACGTTATCCGCGCGAAGGGGGCGCTGGGAATGGGCTAGTGACAGGTCAAGAGTTGCGGGAAGGAATAGAGCATGGTGGAATCAGCACGGCGGGCACGGGGCGGTGGTGGAGCGGCACGACGGGCGGCGCGCTCGGCGGTGTCCTTCGAGACGGCGCGCTATATCGAGCGCAATATCCCGAACTTCGAAGTGCTGACCGAAGAAGCGCTCGAGATCATCGAGCATAACGCCGACACGGTGCTCGAAGAGATCGGTGTAAACTTCCCCGACAACCCCGATGCGCTGGCGCTTTGGCGTGAGGCCGGGGCCGATGTGCAGGGGGAGCGGGTCCGCATTCCCCGGGGGTTGGCGCGCAAGCTTTGTGCCACGGCACCTTCCACGGTGACCCAAGTGGCGCGTAACCGGGAGCGTGATGTCGTCATAGGGGGCAAGAGCCTCGTCCTCGCCCCGGTCTATGGCCCGCCTTTCGTGCGTGATGCCGCCGGGGGACGCCGTTATGCAACGATGGCGGATTTCGAAAAATTCGTGAAGCTGGGCTATATGTCCAAATGGCTGCACCATTCGGGGGGGACGGTCTGCGAGCCGACCGACATTCCGGTGAACAAACGCCATCTCGATATGCTGCATGCCCATATGACGCTGAGCGACAAACCCTTCATGGGATCGGTGACCGAGCCCTCACGGGCGCAGGATAGTGTCGATATGTGTGGGGTGCTCTTTGGCGAGCAGTTTGTCCAAGACAATACGGTGATGACCTCGCTCATCAACATCAACTCGCCGATGACATTCGACGATGTGATGATGGGCGCGCTCAAGGTCTATGCCGAGAACAATCAGGCTTGCATCATCTCGCCCTTCATCGTCGGGGGGGCGATGGCACCGGTGAGTGTGGCCGGGACATTGACACAGGTCTTGGCCGAGACACTGGCCGGCATTGCCTATAGCCAGTTGGTCCGCCCCGGTGCGCCTGTGATTATGGGGGCTTTTGTGACCTCCATCGACATGAACAGCGGCGCGCCGACCTTTGGAACGCCGGAGGCTGCGCATATCACCTATGGCGCTGGGCAATTGGCGCGGCGCATGAACCTGCCGTACCGGAGCGCTGGGTCTTTCAACGGCTCGAAACTGCCCGATGCGCAGGCGGCCTATGAGACCTCCAACAGTCTGAACATGGGGCTGCTGTCTGGGGTGAACTTCATGCTGCACGCCTGTGGCTGGCTGGAAGGGGGGCTTGTGTCTTCTTTCGAGAAATTCGTCATGGATGCCGATCAACTGGGCACACTGCATCACCTAGCCCGCGGGGTAGAGATGGACGAGAACGCGCAGGCCATGGACGCGATCCGCGAAGTCGGGCCGGGGGGGCATTACCTTGGCTGCGCCCATACGCAGAGCAACTTTCGCGAGGCGTTTTGGAAATCGGATTTGCTGGACTATAAACCCTTTGAGACATGGTCAGACGAAGGCGCGCGCGATACACAAGCGCTTGCCACCGCACGGGTGGAAAAGTTGCTGGCCGATTACCAGCAACCAGCGTTGGACCCGGGCATTCGCGAAGCCCTTGATGCCTTTGTGGTTGAGCGCAAAGCCGCAGAACCCGATAGCTTTACGTAAGATAATCCGGCGGGGGTAATCCCCCCGCGATCGGGTCATGCGCTGGGGGTTTGGGTGGTTTTGAGAAAACGCGCTTCGCCCACCATTGCGATCAACACATCAACATGGCGGATCAGGCTATAACTCGCATCTGCGGCTTTGCGCTGGGTATTCAAATCGGCCTCAATCTCGATCAACTTTAGCAAAGCGGTACCGTGACGCGGCAGGATCCCGAACCCCAATATGCGGGGCAAATGGGTGCCGCGTTGATAGTCTTCGGCCCCGATGCGGGCGGCGCGCATCAGCAAGCGCGGGCGATGAAGTCTTGTCAGCATGGTCAGTAGATCTTGCATTACACTCTCTCCGGTTGAGGGGCGGTGAATCACCCCGATAAGCGAAGTGTTTCACAACCTTTCCGGGTGTTGCGTGTTGCGTGTTCTCGCCGTGCGGCGCGTTCCCTTGCTGTTTACCATTTGGAAACAATGATCTCCAAACGCGATGATTTTAACGAACGGGTAACCAAAACATCCATAGGTTGTGAACATCTCTGGGGATAACTCCTCGGCTTGGGGACCCGCCAAAATGGAAGTGGCAGTCAATTGAAGGCGCATCACCAAACCCAACAGACAGTCATGCCGGGATGGGTGCCGCATGGGGCCCTGCATTACCTCGCACATACGGAGACCGGCGCACCGATCCGGGCTTTGGCACGCCAAGCTGGCTGTCATGCCTCAACGATCATGCGACAAATTCGCCGTATCGAGACCCGGCGCGACGATCCGCTGGTGGATGCAGCCCTGCGCAGGCTCGGCGCGGTGCGGCGTGGCTTGGATTGTACTGCTGGCCCCCCAGCAGGAAAGACAGTGACAATGAACAAGCGCTCGGCACAACTCCCCGATGAAATGACGTTCGCCGCCGAGGCGCTGCGCGTCCTACGTCGCTTGCATGAGACCGGCGCCGTCTTGGCCGTGGCTGAGGGCATGGAAAAGGCCGTCGTGGTGCGCGAGACAGAAACTGGCCCCGGCGCGCGGACTGCCGTCGTCGATAGTGCCGTGGCGCAGGCGATGGCGCTGAAGGATTGGATTGCGCCGGGCAGCACAGGGCGGGTGACCCGCTATCATATCACCAGCGCGGGCCGAGGCGCATTGCGCCGTATGATGGCCGAACAGGGTGACACATCGGCAGGCGGCTTTTCCGAGGATCGCGCCACGTTGTCAGGGATGCCCTGCGATCAATCAGGTGAGAAGGGTAAAGCCGGTGCGCAGCCGCGCCGCAGCCGCTATTGCCTATCGGAAAGCCCGCTTTCCGCGCTTGCGCGGCGCCGCGACAAATCTGGTACGCTTTTCTTGGAGCAGGGAATGGTGCTCGCAGGCGAACGGCTGCGTGAGGATTTTGAATTGGCGCAGATGGGCGGCAGTATCACGCAAAACTGGGATAATTTTCTAACCCCCGGTGCAAAACCAACCGCGCGCGGCGATAATTCGGGCGTCATGGCAGCAGCTGAGGCACGCAAGCGGGTGGCCGATGCCATGGCCGACCTTGGCCCCGGTCTGTCTGACGTGGTGCTGCGCTGTTGTTGCTATCTGGAAGGGTTGGAAACCACGGAAAAGCGGCTCGGATGGTCGGCACGCTCCGGCAAGATCGTGCTGCGGATCGCGCTCATGCGGCTCAAGCGACACTACGACGAAACCGTAGGGCCGGGTGGCCCGATGATCGGATAAAAAGGGGCGGCAGGGTAAATGCCCTGCCGCCCCAATCGTCTTAGTCAGCGACTTTGGTCGGCGTCTCATCGGTCACCGAAATCGCCACTTCGTCTTTCTCACAAGCGGCACGCACACCGGCGGCATAGTCGGGGTGCACTTTCTCAAGCACCGCATACCAGCGCTCTTTCACCGATTCCGAACAGGGGGCCATGGCACCGGCCATGTTCTCGTGCAGACGGTCACGCTGCGCCTGATCGAACACCTCGGTATAAAGCTTGCGCGGCTGGATGTAATCGGCATCCGCCTCTTCCTGCACATAGCGGTCCGCATCGCCCGAGATACGCAGCGGTGGTTCCTGCACCGATGGATCGGGACGGGCCGAGCCTTCGTATTGGTTCGGCTCGTAATAGGCGTCCGGGTGGCCGGTCTGCTGCGGGAAGAACCGCATCGCGCCGTCCTTGTGGTAGTGATGCATCGGCGCGGCCTTGGGCGCGTTCACGGGCAGGGCCTCGTAATGCGTGCCAAGACGGTAGCGGTGCGCATCCGCATAGGAGAACACCCGCGCCTGCAACATCTTATCCGGTGAGAATCCGATGCCGGGGATTTTGTTCGACGGCGAATAGGCGGCGTTCTCGATGCTCTGGAAGTAGTTGTCGGGGTTGCGGTTGAACTCCAACATGCCGACCGGGATCAGCGGGTAATCCGCGTGCGGCCAGACTTTAGTCAAGTCGAAGGGGTTGAAGCCACAGGTCTCAGCCTCCGCTTCGGGCATGACTTGGATGTTCAGCTCCCATTTCGGGTAATCACCGCCTTCGATCGCGTTGAAGAGGTCTTCTTGGAAGTTCTCGCGGGTCGAGCCGATCAGCTTTTCCGCGTCCTCATTGGAGCGGTTGCGGATTTCCTGCTGGCAGCGGAAGTGGAACTTCACCCAGTGACGCTCACCCTTGGCATTCCACATCGAATAGGTGTGGCTGCCGTAGCCGTGCATATGCATCGGGTTCACCGGGATGCCGCGATCCGACATTAGGATAGTCACCTGGTGCACGCATTCAGGCTGCGCCGCCCAGAAGTCGAACATCGCCTCGGGCGAGCGCAGGTTGGTGCGCGGGTGGCGTTTCTGGGTGCGGATGAAGTCCGGGAATTTATAGGCATCGCGGACAAAGAAGATCGGGGTGTTGTTGCCAACAACGTCCCAGTTGCCTTCTTCGGTGTAGAATTTCACCGAGAATCCGCGCACGTCACGCTCACTATCGGCCGCGCCCAATTCGCCCGCCACGGTGGACCAACGCGACAGGATTTCGCAGGTTTTGCCGACTTCGGAGAAGATCGCGGCGCAGCTATATTGGCTGATGTCATGGGTGACGGTGAAGGTGCCTTCGGCGCCCCAGCCCTTGGCGTGAACGGCACGCTCAGGGATCCGCTCGCGGTTCTGATGAGCCAGTTTCTCGATCAGTTGGTAGTCATCCAGCAGCACAGGGCCACGGCTGCCCGCGGTCTTGCTGGTCTCATTGGTCGGCATCGGTGCGCCGGCGGTGGTCGTGAGACGCTTGCTCATCTTGGGTTCCCCTCGGTTATTGTCTGGGAGGAACATGACCTATGCTGGCCATAATTTCCAATTGCAGTTTTGTAAATTTGCGATAGGAAAAAGTTATGAACTTTACGTTGAAACAACTCGAATACTTCCGTGCGCTGGCGACTTTGGGCAACTTTGGCCGCGCGGCGGAGGCGTGTAACATCTCGCAACCCGCTCTTTCGGTGCAGGTCCGGGGGTTGGAAGAAACGCTTGGCGGGCGGCTTATTGAGCGTCGAAGCCGGGCCTCGGTGTTGACGCCTTTGGGCCGCGAGGTGCTGACACGTGCCGAGGATATCCTGCGCCGCGCCAGATTGCTGGAGGCCACCGCGCGCGAGCAGGTTGGGCTGGCAGGCACGTTGAACCTTGGACTGATCCCCACCGTGGCACCCTACCTGCTGCCCGGTGTGCTGGCCGCCCTGCGCGCGCAGGATATTTCTCTGCGGGTGGAAGTACGCGAGGCGCAGACCGATCAGCTTTTGGCCGATCTGCGTGCAGGTTCGCTGGATGCCGCCGTCATGGCGCTGCCCGTGGGGGAAAGCGGTCTGGCCGAAGTGGCGCTATTTGAGGATCGTTTCCTGCTCGCCGGATCGGCGGAGCGGATGGCCGGAACCATGGTCGCCCACCCGACCGACTTAGCGCGCACGCCGCTGATGCTGCTGGAGGACGGCCACTGCTTAACCGATCAGGCGCTGGAGGTCTGTCAGCGCGACCGGACGCAGGCGGGCATCCATACCGGGGCCTCGTCCCTTGCCACCCTATCAAGGCTGGTCGAGGCGGGGTTTGGCTTGACCCTGATGCCCGAAATCGCTGCCAAGACCGAGCTTGATGCCGCGCCGGGCTTGCGGTTGCATCGTTTCGGCGCGCCGGAGCCTTCACGGCAGATCGGGCTCGTACGTCGGGCGGGCACGCCCGGCGGAGGTTGGGCCGCGCAACTGGCCGAGACACTGACAGAGGTAGGAGAAGGACTGACCGGGCAGCTGCGCGCGAGATACTAGGCGCAGGCGGGTCAGCGGGGGATCGGGCCAAGCGGCCCGATCTGATCACAGAGAAAGGGCTTAGGCCGCTTCGGTCTGTTTCTGGTTTTCGAGGTATTCCAGCAGGTTCTCAGGGCTGGACACGCCGTAGGGGTCATCGCCGTGGTTGTCGCTGATGCCGGGCTCTTCGAACCAAGCTTCGATCTGACCGTCGTTGACGATCGCGGCATAGCGCCAGCTGCGTGCGCCGAAGCCAAGGTTGTCTTTGGCGACCAACATGCCCATGCGGCGGGTAAATTCGCCCGAGCCATCTGGGATCACGTCGATGTTCTGGACGCCCTGCATCTCTTTCCACTTGTTCATGACAAAGCTGTCATTGACCGACAGGCAGTAGATGCCGTCGATGCCATGCTCTTGGAAGGCGGCAAAATTGTTCTCAAAACCGGGCAGCTGGTAGGTGCTGCATGTCGGCGTGAAGGCACCGGGGAGGGAGAACAGGACAACGCGCTTGCCCTTGAAGAAATCATCGCTGGTCTTGTCTTCCCAGCGGAAGGGGTTGGAGCCTTCGATGCTGTCGTCGCGCACGCGCGTTTTGAAGGTGACATTGGGGACATTGATACCGGGTTTCATCGCGTCTCTCTTTCTCGGATTGGATTCTTTGAGGCTTGGTAGCCCATATAGGGTGCCTGATCAACTCTCGCAATGCTGCAGCTGCATTGTAACTTTCCGGTTAGAAAACAACGCGCTAAATCAGAGGAATAGGGTGATGTCGCTGGCGCATGGCTGCTTTGTTCTGAGGGCGCATCCTGTAGGTGGTCATCGGGCCATGGACTATGATAAACAGGGTGCGACACAATGATCAGAGGCCCCCGATGCGCGATCTGAAGATACCCGAACAGCGCCACCCCGAAAAGGCGCGCAAGCCTGACAACGCCCAGCCGAAAAAGCCGAGTTGGATCAGGGTCAAAGCGCCCGGCGGCAAGGGCTATGCCGAGACCGCGCGCATTATGCGCGACAACAAGCTGACCACGGTCTGCGAAGAGGCGGGCTGCCCGAATGTTGGCGAATGCTGGTCTCAGGGTCATGCCACAATGATGATCATGGGCGAGGTTTGTACACGCGCCTGCACCTTCTGCAACATCGCTACGGGTAAGCCTCCAGAGGATCTCGATGTGTTCGAGCCGGGCCGTGTGGCCGATGCGGTTGCCAAACTGGGGTTGAACCACGTTGTCATCACTTCGGTCGACCGCGACGATATCAAAGATGGCGGAGCCGAGCATTTTGCCCAAACCATCCGCGCCGTGCGCCACCGCAGCCCCGATACGACGATCGAAATCCTGACGCCGGATTTCATCCGCTGCGGCCCCGAAGCCCTTGAAAAGGTTGTCGAAGCGCGGCCCGATGTATTTAACCACAACCTTGAAACCGTCCCCGGCCTTTACCCCGAAGTGCGCCCCGGCGCGCGTTACTTCCATTCTCTGCGCCTGCTTCAGCGGGTGAAGGAACTGGACCCGTCGATGTTCACCAAATCGGGCATCATGGTGGGCCTGGGTGAGGATCGGCAATCGGTCATTCAGGTGATGGAAGACATGCGCGCCGCTGACATCGACTTCCTGACCATTGGCCAATACCTGCAGCCGACGCCGAAACACCACGCGCTGGACCGTTTTGTCACGCCGGAGGAGTTTTCTTCCTACGAAAAGGCGGCCTACGGCAAGGGCTTCCTTATGGTCTCGGCCACGCCGCTGACCCGGTCCAGCTATCACGCAGGTGATGATTTCGCGCGTTTGCGTGAGGCGCGGAACCGCAAACTGGGTATTGCCTGATCGAAAAAGAAGTGCCTGGCGTTACCCGCCGGGCAGGGCCTTAAGGTAGGCAGCAATCGCTTCGCGGTCGCTCTCAGGCAGTTGTGCAAGATTGCTGACCACCTCGGCCATTTCTCCGCCCGCGCTGTCATATTCCGGGGTAAAGCCAGAGGTGAAATATTCCACCAGATCGGCCTCCGACCATTCAAGCTTTGCCGGGGTGATTGCGGGGATGCGGCCCTTTCCCGAGGGGTTCGGTGCGCCGGTTAGCCAAGCCTCGCGCTCCAACGCGCCCAGAGCGTTGCGCGGCGTATGACATTCCCCACAATGGGCCAGCCCTTCGACAAGGTAGCGCCCCCGCGCGACCTGTGCATCTGACGCATCTGCCAGCACGAAATCTTCGTCAGAAAACAGCATTTTCCACGCGCCGAGGCCGCGCCGCACATTGAAGGGAAAGCTCACCTCATGCGGCAGGCTCGGCACCTCTGCGGCGGGCAGGGTTTGCATATACGCAAAGAGATTAACCACGTCCTGCGGGGCGAGATGCTGGTAGGCGGTATAGGGAAAGGCGGGGTAGTAATGCTGGCCTTCGGGCGAGACGCCGCGCGTCACGGCGCGGGCGAATTCCGGCAGGGTCCACTCACCGATGCCGTGGGTCGGGTCTGGTGATATGTTGGGCGCGTGAAAGGTGCCGAAATCGCTGGGGAAGGGCAGGCCACCGGCCAAAACCAGCATCTCGTCCCCCTCACTCTCAGGCGCGGCATGACATGACACGCAGCCCCCGGCGGCAAAGACGAGCGCGCCCGCATCGGGTTCAGGCGTCAGCCCCGCGCCGTAGGACGGCTCAAGCGGATCGGGCCGGGTTGCGACCCAGCCGAGGGCCGCGCCAAGAGCGGCACAGCCCAGCAGTACAGGAATTACACGGCGCAAGGATCAGTTCTTTGGGCCGCGGTAATCATCATGACAGGCACCACAGGCTTTGCCCACAGCACCCATGCCGGCCTTTAGCGCGTCCAGATCGGTGCCTGCGGCTTCGATCATATCCGCACTGGCGGTTTCCAGCGCCATGAAGGCGTCGCTGAACCCTTCAGAATCACTCCAGATTTCAGCCTTAGCACGGGATCCTTCGACAGCCCCTTGCTCTGTCCCTTCAAGCCATAGTGTGTCTGGCGCAAACCCTGCAGCGGCATGAAGGTTGGTCGCGGCAGCGGTGGCCATGTCGGCGTTGTATTCCGTCTCGCCCTTGGCCATCCCGCCTAAGATCCCGGTGTGATAGGCGATCAGTTGCATCTGCGCGTGGCGCGCGTTGACGGCGTCGCTGGCGGCTTTTTCACTGTGGCTGGCGGCGAATCCAGCGGTCGCGATCATCGCGGCGCCGATGCCGATGGCGGTAATGCTTTTGGTCAAATGCATGGTCATCTCCTTTTTCTTGTCGCAGCGTAACATGGGCGCGGCTTGCAACAAAAAACAAAAACGTGATCAGCGGGATAACCGGCGCGTCTCGGCTTAGAATCGGCGGGGGATTCGCTCTGCCGTGGCCCAATCGGGCCAATAGCCCAGCCATTCGATCAAGCCGATGGCCAAGGCCACTGCGATGATCGCGAAGACCACGATCACCCGTTTTGTGGACGGTGGATTGCGCGCCCATTGGGACATGCGCATCAGCCACCGTGGGTCCATCACGTAAAGCGAACTTTCCCGATGAAAGGCAGGTTGCGGTTGCGTTGGGCAAAGTCGATGCCGTAGCCCACGACGAATTCGTCCGGGATTTCAAAACCGGTCCAATCCGCTTTCAAATCCACTTCGCGCCGGGTGGGTTTGTCGAGCAGGGCGATGGACTTCAACCGGGCTGGTTCGCGCGAGCGTAGCAGGTTGGTGACATGGTGCAGCGTGTGGCCCGTGTCGACAATATCTTCGACGACCAGCACGTCGCGCCCTTCGATGGCACCGCGCAAGTCTTTGAGAATGCGTACTTCTCGGCTGCTCTCCATGCCGTCACCATAGCTGGAGGCTTCGAGGAAATCGACTTCGATCGGCAGGTCCAACTCGCGCACCAGATCGGCGATGAACACGAAGGAGCCGCGCAACAGGCCGACCACGACCAGTTTGTCAGTGCCGTCAAACTCGTCGTGAATTTCGCGGCAGAGAGTCTCGATCCGGGCCGCGATGGCCTTGGCCGAGATCATTTCATCGATGACGTAAGGCCGTTGTGCCATGGTTTTGCCCTTGAATTTGCGGGGTCGAACAGTGAGATAGGAGGTAACTCGCAACGCAACGGAACGCAATGCCCACCCATTCTGAGACCCGCCAATTGCCCTATAGCGCGCAACAGATGTATGATCTGGTTGCCGATGTGGCCCGCTATCCTGAATTTCTGCCATGGACCGCTGCCGCGCGTATTCGCAGCGACGAAGACCGTGGCGATCACCGGGTAATGGAGGCCGATCTGGTGATCTCTTTCAAAGTGTTTCGGGAGCGCTTCACCAGCCGTGTGGTGCTTTGGCCCGAGGCCAAGAAGATCGACACCGAATATTTGGATGGGCCGTTCAAGTATATGAAATCAAACTGGCATTTTGAGGATAACCTCGAAGGCTGTCAGGTGCATTTCTTTGTCGATTTTGAATTCCGCAACGCGATCCTACAAAAGGTCATCGGCGTGGTTTTCAACGAAGCGATGCAGCGGATCGTACGGGCCTTCGAGAACCGTGCGAAAGAGCTTTACGGCCCCCAAGGTTAAAGCGCCGCGAAGCCTCGCAGCAACAGGCCAAGCGCATGGTCACGGGCCGCCAGACGTACCGCGTCGCGGCCCTTCGCGCCGAACTCAATCGTTTCCGTCTGGACCCCCGCCGACGTTGCAAGGCCGAAACAGACCCGGCCTTCGGGCTTATGCTCTGATCCGCCGGGGCCTGCGATGCCGGTGATCGACACCGCGATCTGCGCCTCAGAACGCTCCAATGCACCCGCCGCCATCTCTTCGGCCACCTGTTCAGACACCGCGCCCCACTGCGCCAGCGTCGCCTCCGACACGCCCAACATCGCCATTTTCGCTGCATTGGTATAGGTGACAAAGCCGCGATCCAGTAGGGCCGAAGACCCCGGCAAATCGGTCAGTGCCGCGGCCAGCATCCCGCCCGTGCAACTCTCTGCACAGGCGACCATCGCACCGGTTTCATGCGCTTTTTCCAACAGTTGCGCGGCAAGGGTCATTTACAGCACCCCGTGATAAAGCGCGGCCAGCGCCATGACGCCAAGTGCTGCGAAAATCCCGGCAAAGATATCGTCTAGCATCACGCCCCATGGCCCGCCCTGACGGTCGGCCCAGCCGATGATCAACGGTTTGGTAATATCAAACAGCCGGAACAGCGCAAAAGCGGCGATCCAGCCGGGCCACATGGCAAGGATTGGGATCTGCATCGACCATGCGGCATAGGACAGCGGCAAGAGCGCGATCCATTGGCCGACCAATTCGTCGATGACCACCTCACCGGGATCATGATCCGGCCCGCCTGCCGTATAGCGCGCGGTTGCCCACCAGCCCAAAGGGATCGACACGAGGATCCCAACCGCAAGCAGCGGAAAGCCCCCCATCACATGCAAAAGCCACGCGTAGGGCAGGGCGATGAGTGACCCCCAAGTGCCCGGGGCGGGGCGGATATGGCCGACGCCGAGAAGCGTCGCGATCAGATGAGCAGGGGTCATGTTTTCACCAATGTTGCTGTGGCCATACAGGCAATGCCTTCGCCGCGTCCGGTAAAGCCGAGGCGCTCGCTCGTGGTCGCTTTGACGGATACGCGGTCGATCTCAATCCCCAGCATCTCGGCCATCGCGGCGCGCATCGGCTCGACATAAGGGCCGATCTTCGGCGTCTCGCAGATCAGCGTGCAATCGACATGGGTCAAGGTGAACCCCATATCGCGGGCGAGCTGTGCCGCATGGCCCAGGAAAATATCGCTGCGCGCGCCTTTCCACTGCGGATCACTCGGCGGGAAATGCTGGCCGATATCGCCGCGCGCCAACGCGCCATAGATCGCGTCGGTCACCGTGTGCAGCGCGACATCGGCGTCGGAATGGCCGACCAGCCCATGGGTATGCGGGATGTCGATGCCACAGAGGGTCACATGATCTCCGGGGCCGAAAGCGTGCACGTCAAATCCGTTGCCGGTGCGAATGTCCATGCGGGTCTCCAATATGCGGGCGGCGCGGGCGAAATCCTCGGGCCGGGTGATTTTCAGGTTATCGGCGCTGCCTTGGGTGATGGCAACGGTCAGGCCAGCGGCGCGGGCGACTTCGACATCATCCGCCGCTTGGCCGTCATAGGCGGCATGGGCCGCGCGGATCGCGACAAGGTCAAAGCCCTGAGGCGTCTGCGCGGCGAAAAGGGCGCTGCGGTCCTGGGTGCCGGTGACGTGGCCTTCGTTGCCCTGCCAAAGCGCATCGGTGACCGGTAGTCCGGGGGCGGCGGCTTGATATTGGTCGAGCGCATCAATCACGCCAGCAATGATCTGGGCCGAAACGCAGGGCCGCGCGGCGTCATGGATCAACACCTTCTCTGCTTGCCGAATGGCCGCAAGCCCGCGTTGGACCGAGGCCGCACGCTCCGCCCCGCCGGTGGTGACGGTAACGCCTTGGGCCGCAAACGCCTCGGCCTGATCCATGTCGTCTTCGTGCAGCACCAGCACGATTTCGGTGATCTGGGGTAGGGCGCGAAAGGCGGCAAGGGTGTGGTCGATCACACGCGCGCCCGCCAGCGCCTGCCATTGTTTCGGCTGCGGACCGCCCGCGCGGCTGCCGCGCCCTGCGGCGACGATCAAAGCTGCGATACTCATGCGGGCAATCTGGAAAACGTGGTGAACATGGCCCTGTCTAGGCAATGCGGCGGCGGGGTGCAATCTGGGGTAGCTGCCTAAAAAATAAGCAGTTGTTTGGCGCATAGCTGCTTTTCAGGCTAGTTTCATTGAGGTCACCCCGTGGCAGAGCTACACAGCAAGGGACCGCACAAGGATTAAGCATGTGATCGCCGACCCCCTGACATTCGACCCTCCGGTATTCCTCGCCCCGATGGCGGGGATCACCGATCTGCCCTATCGCAGCCTTGTGGCGCGATTCGGGGCCGGATTGGTCGTGTCCGAGATGGTCGCCAGCCAAGAATTGCTCAGCCGCCGTCCCGGTACCCGAGAGAAGGCGGAGCTAGGGTTGGACGTCATTGGCACCTCCGTACAGCTCGCGGGGCGCGAGGCCGAACCGATGGCCGAAGCCGCGCGGATGGTCGAGGCGATGGGCGCGCGGATCATTGACATCAATATGGGCTGCCCGGCCAAGAAAGTGACGCAGGGCGCCTCGGGCTCGGCGCTGATGAAAACGCCCGATCACGCGCTGCGGCTGATTGAGGCGGTTGTGGGCGCGGTCAAGGTGCCGGTGACGCTGAAAACCCGGCTGGGCTGGGATGACAATATGCTCAACGCCGCACCGATCGCCAAACGGGCCGAGGACGCGGGCGTGCAGATGATCACCATCCACGGGCGCACCCGCTGTCAGTTCTACAAGGGCCGCGCCGATTGGGCCGCGATACGGGCGGTGAAAGAAACGGTGCGCGTCCCCGTCATCGCCAATGGCGATATCACTGGCAGCGATGAGGCACGCCAAGCCCTGCGGCTGTCGGGCGCGGATGGTGTGATGGTCGGGCGCGGCGCGCAAGGCAGGCCTTGGCTGCTGGCGCAAATCGCGCATGACCTGCACGGACGCGCCAAACCGATGGTCCCCAAAGGGGCCGCAATGGCCCAGATGGTGGCCGAACATTACGACGAGATGCTGCGTTTTTACGGGGTCGAGCTGGGGGCCAAGGTCGCCCGCAAGCATTTGGGCTGGTATATGGACCATTGCGCCACCCCCGCCGATCTGCGCCGCGCCTTGCTGACGGCGCCGGAGGTGAAGACCACCTTTGATCTAATCGCAGAGGCCATGCAGTACAGCGCCGCAGCGGCTCAAACTCCGGTCGCGGCATGAGGGCCGAGATACCTGAGCGGCAGGTTTGGACCTCTTTGCCAGTGCCTGCCTTTATCGTCGGCGCCGACGACCGGGTCGCGGATTTGAACCCCTCTGCCGAAGGGTTCCTCAATGCCTCTGCCCGCGCCACGATTGGCCAATCGATCTGGAAGTTGATCGCGGTGGATCACCCGCTTGAGGCCGCGTTTGCCCGTGCGCGGCTGCAGGGCACACCGCTGTTCGTGAATGACGTGGACGTCGGCGCGATGCAGCGCGCGCCTTTGCAATGCGGCTTGCAGATTGCGCCACTGGTGGGCGGGGCGGGGGAGATGGTTCTGATGATCACTCCGCGCGAATTGGCCGGGCGCATCACCCAAGATCACAGCGTGAAATCCGCCGCCAAATCCGCCATCGGCATGGCCGAGATGCTGGCCCATGAGATCAAGAACCCGTTGGCCGGGATCACCGGCGCGGCACAGCTTTTGTCGATGAACCTGTCCAAAAGTGATCTGGAACTGACCGATCTCATCGTTGCCGAAAGCCGGCGCATTGTGAAACTGCTGGAACAGGTCGAGCAATTTGGCAACCTCATGGCGCCCGAGCGCAAACCGGTGAACCTGCATGATGTGCTGGACCGCGCGCGCCGTTCGGCGATGCTGGGCTTCGGCTCGAAGATGAAGATTATCGAGGACTACGATCCCTCGCTGCCGCCCGCGCTCGGCGACAAGGATCAGCTTTTGCAGGTTTTGCTGAACCTGATCCGCAACGCGGCTGAGGCCGCGGGCGACGCCGGTGGCACGATCCGGTTGCGCAGTTTTTATGAACACGGGTTCCAGTTGCGCCGTGCTGATGGCAATGGCCAGCTCCTGCCCCTGCAGATTGAGGTGATTGACGATGGCCCCGGCCTGCCGGAACATATCCGCGCCGATGTTTTCGACCCATTCGTGTCGGGCCGTGAGAATGGCACCGGACTAGGCCTCGCCTTAGTGAGCAAGATTATCTCAGACCATGGGGGCTGGATTTCCGTCAGTTCCGCCCCCGGTCGAACCGCATTTCGCATCTCGTTGCCGCGTGCAGGCGCCGCAGCCCTTAAGGAGAATTGACATGGATGGCACCATCCTCGTCGCCGATGACGACCGTACGATCCGCACCGTTCTGACCCAAGCGCTGACCCGCGCGGGCTGCAAGGTTCATGCGACCTCAAGCCTGACCACCCTGATGCGATGGGTCAGCGAGGGCAAGGGCGACGCGGTGATCTCTGACGTGGTCATGCCCGATGGCAACGGGTTGGAAATGCTCCCGAAAATCGCGCAGGACCGACCCGGCCTGCCGGTGATCGTGATCTCGGCGCAGAACACAATTATGACGGCGATCAAGGCGGCGGAGGCCGAAGCCTTTGACTATCTGCCCAAACCCTTCGACCTGCCGGACCTGATGAAACGCACCGCACGCGCGTTGGAGCAGCGCACGACGCTCAGCCGCAAAGCCGCCCCCGACGACAGTGCCGAGATCGACGCGGAGCGTGACGATCTGCCGATGATCGGCCGCACCCCGGTGATGCAGGCGCTCTACCGCACCGTGGCGCGGGTGATGAACACCGACCTGCCGGTGCTAATTTGGGGCGAAAGTGGTTCGGGCAAGTCACTCATTGCACGCGCGATCCATGATTTTTCCGACCGACGCAGCCTGCCTTTCGTGACAGTTACCGATGCTGATCTTGCGGACATCGAGGGCCCGGCACGGGTGCTCGCGCGGGTGGGTGGTGGCACCTTGATGATCGACGAGATCGCGGATTTCCCCCAAGATATTCAGGCCCGTTTGGTGCGGATGATGGACGCGCCGGGCGATGACGCGCCGCGCTTTATGGCGACCAGCCAGAGCGATCTGGATGCCGCAATGCAAGACGGCAGGCTGCGGCGCGATCTCTATTATCGCCTGTCGGGGGCGACCCTCGAAGTGCCCGCCCTGCGCGACCGTGTCGAAGATATCCCGCTGTTGGCCGATCATTTCTTGGCCCGTGCCAATCCCGGCCCAGCGTCACCGCGCAAACTCTCTGATAAAGCGTCGCAAATTCTGCTTAAATTCCCATGGCCCGGAAATGTCCGCCAGTTGGAGCATGCGATGCGCCAGTTGGCGCTGGCCAGTCAGGCGGCAGAAATCACAGCGAGTGAGGCCGAACTCTTGCTTGGGGCGCAGACCGGCCCGGCGCCGATGCAGACTGAGGCCGATACCGAACGTCTGGGCGCGTCGGTCGAGCGGCATTTGCAACGCTACTTTGATCTGCACGGCTCTATGTTGCCGCCTCCGGGGCTGTACGCGCGGATATTGCGTGAAGTTGAGCTGCCGATGATTGAAATCGCACTGGCTGCAACCGCAGGTAACCAAGCAAAATGTGCCGCTTTGTTGGGGATAAACAGAAATACTTTGCGCAAGAAGATCACAGACCTCGATATTGAGGTGACACGGGGCCGCAAGATGATGTAAAAGAGCCACATAACAGTGGCCATCGGGTACTACCCCGGTCAGGACCACATAATATGGCGGTTGATGCAGCGATGCATCACAACATCGGTGAGGTATGGGGGTGGCAACCCGGTCACGCAGGTTCAAGCTCGAGCGGTTGGGGCGTCTCAGGCGGGTCAAACGGCTGCGCAATTGGTCCACCTTTGGACTGGTGGTGCTGGGGCCGGTCTTGGCGCTTGCGACCTATCTGGCGCTCGGGCCCTTGGGGCAGGGGGCGGATACGCTCAACCTGCGGCTTATCCTGCTGTCCGATCTTGTCTATGTGCTGCTGGTGGCGGCGCTGGTCCTAATTCAGGTCGGGCGGCTGATTTCAGCGCGCCGCGCCAAATCGGCGGGCTCCCGGCTGCACCTGCGATTGACGGGTGTCTTTGCGCTGATGGCGTTGATCCCCACGGTGACAGTGGCGATTTTTGCCGGGCTGACAGTGAATGTGGGCCTCGAAGGCTGGTTCTCTGACCGGGTCAGCGGCGTGGTCGGCTCGTCGCTCGCGGCGGCAGAGGCCTATGAGGCCGAGCAGCGCGAAGGCCTGATCTTAGATGCGCAAACCCTTGCCCGCAGCATCGATAGCGCTCGTGCGCAGGGCATTAACCTCAGCGACAGTGAGCTTTTGGGCGAGGGCCAGCGGCAAATCCAGCGCGGCTTGCGCGAAGCCTTCCTGATCGACAGTACCGCGCAAATCCGCGCCCGCGGTGATCGGTCCTATCTGTTTGATTTCGAGGCCCCCACCGAGGCGCAGCTTGAAGCCGCCAGCGAAGAAGGCCTTCTGGTCATCGAAGATTGGCCGAACAACGAATTTCGCGCACTGGTGCCGATGGACGCCTATGTGGATCGCTTCCTCTATGTCTCCCGCGCCGTGGATGGTGAGATTCTGGCCCTGCTGGATGAAACCAAAGAGACGGTGCGTCTGTATCAACAACTTGAATCCGAGCGCGGGCGACTGCTGTTTGAATTCGCGCTTGTTTATTTGGGCTTTGCGGTAATTCTTATTCTGGCTGCTGTCTGGCTGGGCTTGTGGTTTGCCGAACGGCTCTCTGGCCCGGTCGGTCGGTTGACTGGGGCCGCGCAGCAGGTGGGCGCGGGGGACCTGAACGTGCAGGTCCGCGAAGAAGAGGGCGACGATGAAATCGCTATGCTGGGCCGCTACTTCAACCAAATGACGCGGCAGTTGAAAGGCCAACGCGAGACGTTGCTGGAAAATACCGACCAGATCGAGCGCCGCCGCCGCCTGTTCGATTCCGTGCTGAGCTCGGTGACCTCTGGCGTGGTGGGGCTGGACCCGGAGGGGCGCGTCACCTTCGTGAACCGCTCTGCCATGCGGCTGCTGGATTGGTCGGAAGATCAGCAAAGCCTGCCTCTGACCCTTGCCGTGCCGGAATTCGGACCGCTGTTTGAGACGGTGAAGGCTGCGTCGGATGAGGTGGCGCAGGCCGAGGTTAAGGTCTCGCGCCAAGGGGCGATGGAGAACCTTTTGGTCCGCATGGCGACCCGCCGGTCCAAGGATGGCGATCTTGAGGGCTATGTGGTGGCCTTTGACGATGTGACCGATCTGGTCAGCGCGCAGCGCATGGCCGCATGGGGCGACGTGGCGCGGCGCATCGCCCATGAGATCAAGAATCCGCTGACGCCCATCCAGTTGAGCGCCGAACGCATTCGCCGGAAGTTCGGCCCCAAGATGGCCGAGGGAGATGACGACGCGCTGGAGCAGATGACCGGCGTGATCATCCGGCAAACCGGCGACCTGCGGCGCATCGTCGACGAATTCTCGAAATTCGCGCGGATGCCAGAGCCGGAAACCAGCCGTCAGGACATCCGGCAATTGCTGCGCGATGCCGTGCTTCTCCAGCAGAGCAGACAGGAAGACGTGGCAATCAAACTTGACCTGCCAGCGCAGCCGATCATGGCCAATATTGACGGGACGATGATCTCGCAGGCGCTGACCAACCTGATCAAGAACGCGGGCGAAGCCATTGAAAGCCTGAAGAAAGACGGCGCGCCCGAGGGGCATGAGCCGCAAATTCGCGTGGTCCTGACGCCCGAAAATCGGCTCTTGCGGCTGACCATTGCCGACAATGGCATCGGCCTGCCCGAAGACCGCGCGCGGCTGTTCGAGCCCTATGTGACCACGCGCAGCGAAGGCACCGGGCTGGGCCTGCCGATCGTCAAAAAGATTATCGAGGAACATGGCGGCAGCCTGACGCTCGAAACCGCGCCCGCATTTGACGGGCAAGACCATCACGGGGCCATGGCGGTTATTACGCTGCCGCTGGCCATCGACACAACGACAGACCAAGGGGACAAGGCAGATGAGTGACATCCTAATTGTAGATGACGAACGCGACATCCGTGAGTTGATCTCGGATATCCTTCAGGACGAAGGCTTTGCCACGCGATTGGCCAGCAACTCAGACGAGACGATGGCAGAAATCAACACCGAGGCACCGGCGCTGATCATCCTCGACATCTGGCTCAAAGACAGCCGGATGGATGGGATCGACATTCTCAAGACCGTTAAGCGCGATAACCCGGATGTGCCGGTGGTGATTATCTCAGGCCACGGCAATATCGAAATTGCCGTCGCGGCAATCAAGCAAGGGGCCTATGATTTTATCGAGAAGCCCTTCAACATTGACCAATTGTTGGTGGTGATCCGCCGCGCGATGGAAACCTCGCGCCTGCGCCGGGAGAACCAGAACCTCAAGCGCCGCGATGTTGCCACGTCTGAGATGATCGGCACCTCCGCGCCCTATCGTGCACTGTTGAGCCAACTCGACAAGGTGACCAAATCCAATGGCCGTGTGATGTTGACTGGCCCCGCCGGATCGGGCAAGGAAGTGGCCGCGCGCTATATCCATGCCCATTCCGCCCGTGCCTCTGCGCCCTTTATCACCGTCAACTGCGCCGGGGTGGCCCCGGACCGGATGGAAGAGGTGCTTTTTGGCCGCGAGACGCCGGACCGCGGGGTTGAGCCGGGGTTGCTGGAGCAAGCCCACGGCGGGGTGATCTACTTTGATGAGGTCGCGGACATGCCGCTTGGCACCCAGTCCAAGATCCTGCGGGTGCTGGTGGATCAGCAGTTTACCCGCGTCGGCGGGACCGACAAGGTGCGGGTTGATCTGCGGGTGATTTCGTCGACCAATCGCGATCTTGATCAAGCGATCATGGCCGATACATTCCGCCAAGAGCTTTACCACCGCCTTAACGTCGTGCCGATTGCCGTGCCCTCGCTCGAAGAACGGCGAGAGGACATTCCGCTTTTGGCCGAGCATTTCATCGCCGAATTCAAAGCCTCGCAAGGTCTGCCCGAGCGCGCGTTGACAGACGACGCCGTGGCCTTGATGCAGACGATGGTCTGGCCCGGCAATGTGCGGCAACTCAAAAACCTTGTCGAGCGGGTTCTGATCCTTGGCGATGGCACCGGCCCGATTGAGGCCCGCGAGTTGCCCGGCGAGGAAGAAGCAGGCGGCGATGATGGGCGTGTGGTGCTTTCGGGCGCATTGGCAACGCTGCCGCTGCGCGAAGCGCGCGAGGCCTTTGAGCGGGAATACCTGCTGACTCAGATCAACCGTTTTGGCGGCAACATCAGCCGCACCGCGAATTTCGTCGGCATGGAACGCAGCGCCCTGCACCGCAAGTTGAAATCGCTTGGTGTCGTGACCTCGGCCAAGGCAGGTGTGCGCATCGCGCATGTGGACGAAGAAGTGGAGGCGACGGGCTAAGCCGCAAGGCTCAGGCGCGAGGGGCCGCACCCCTCGCGATCCCAG
The DNA here is from genome assembly GCF_965641895.1 of Sulfitobacter sp. SH24. Lineage (NCBI taxonomy): Bacteria > Pseudomonadati > Pseudomonadota > Alphaproteobacteria > Rhodobacterales > Roseobacteraceae > Sulfitobacter > Sulfitobacter sp. SH24. The sequence goes on along the minus strand of NZ_OZ282575.1, from coordinate 1,960,599 downwards.
TTAGCCGCGCGTAACGATCTGGAAAGACCCGTTCTTGTTGCGGATCACGCAGGAATTGGAGTTCAGGGCCGGCAGGGTCGTGGTCGCGCGCGGGGGGGCGGCGCGGGCGACGTTGTTTGGGCAAGCGGGGATCGATACAGGGGCAAAGCCCTGATCGGCCATACATTGCCCCTCGACCCGATTGCGCAGATCCTCATTAGGATCAAATGTCACCAGTTCACCCGGCACGTAAAAGCCCCCAGTGTACCTACATTTATTGTCGGCATTACAGTGGCGTCGCTCGGGCACATAGCGCGGCGGGGCGCGGCGGACTTGGGTGGAGATCGGCACATCACGCAGCGCCTGCACTTCGCAGGCGGTGGTCGCGCGGTTCACCTGCGCGACACTCGCGCCCGGTTTGTAATAGGTATTCAGCGGCGCGCAGGCAGCAGCCCCCAAGGCGATAAGCGTTAGGGCAAAGGCGGCGCGAGAGGGGCGAAGCGATATCGGTTTCATAGCGCCATCATGCCGCTGTTGCGGGGGAATGACAATTGATTTGACCCTTGCCAACCCATCTGTCATGCCCTCTAACCGACCCAAGACAACCCTCACACGATCTTTGCTCAGGGTAAGGAAGCCTTCATGAAAATCATCATTTGCGGCGCAGGGCAGGTGGGTTGGCAGATTGCCCGTCACCTCAGCGGAGAGCGCAACGATGTGACCGTGGTCGACAGCAATGCCGAATTGATCCGCCGCGCCACCGACACGTTGGATGTGCAGGGCATCGCCGGATTCGCCAGCTACCCTGATGTGCTGGACCGTGCAGGCGCGCGGGACGCCGAGATGATCATCGCCGCGACCCACTCGGACGAGGTCAATATGGTGACCTGTCAGGTGGCGCATTCGGTCTTTGGCATCAACCGCAAGATCGCCCGACTGCGCAGCCAGTCCTATCTCGACGCGATTTATTCTGACCTCTACCGCCGCGATCACATGCCGATCGACGTGGTGATTTCCCCTGAGAAAGAAGTTGCCACAGCAGCGCTCCAGCGTCTTAGCGCACCTGCGGCTTTCGACACCGAGATTTTCATGGACGGGCAGGCGCAGCTTTTGGGCATTACCATCGACAGCGATTGCCCGGTGGTGAACACGCCGTTGCGGCAGTTGACTGATCTCTTTTCGACCCTGCGCGCCGTGGTCGTGGGGGTGCGCCGCGATGGCACGCTGTTCGCGCCCGAGGCGAAGGATCAGCTTTTCGTCGGCGACGACTGCTATGTCTTTTCGCATCACGACGACATCGCCCGCACGATGGAGATTTTCGGCAAACAGACCACCAAGCAAGAGCGCGTCGTGCTGGTGGGCGGCGGCAATGTAGGGTTGACCGTGGCGCAGCACCTTGAGGCCGGACCGCTGCGCGTGCGCACCAAGATGATCGAGAAAAACCGCAAAAGCGCCGAACGCGCCGCCGAAGGGCTTGAGCGGACGATCGTGTTGAATGGCGACGGGCTTGATGCAGCTCTGTTGGCCGAGGCGGGCATCAGCCGTGCCGATGCGATGCTGGCGGTGACGGATGACGACAAGACCAACATGCTGTCTTGTGTGCGCGCCAAGGCCGAGGGCTGCCCCTATGTGATCGCCCTGATCAATGACCCGACGCTGGTGCCGCTGATGACCCACCTTGGCATCGACGCCTATATCAATCCGCGCGCAACGACCGTGAGTTCGATCCTGCGCCACATCCGGCATGGCCGGGTGCGGGCGGTCTATTCCATCGGCGATGCCGAGGCCGAGGTGATCGAGGCCGAAGTGCTGTCGACCTCGCCCCTCGCGGGCAAGAAAGTCTCGGAAATCGACTTCCCCGAAGGCGTGTTGATCGGCATGCTGCGCAAAGAGGGCAAGGTGATCCGCCCCTTGGGCAACACTAGGATCGACGAGGGCGATGTTGTCGCCCTCTTCGCGCTGGCCGAGGATGTGCCGCGGGTTGAGCAGCTTTTGCAGGTCTCGATCGACTTTTTCTAAGCGCAGGAGCGCCGCGTGACGCAACCGACCAGCATAGGGCCGACCGGCATCCGCCGAGAGATCGTGCAGTTGCCGCTGTTCCTGCAATTGTTCGGCGTTTCTGCTGTATCCATGCTCTTGCCGTCGATCTACGGGCTGGTGGTGAATGATCATCAGGCCAGCCGTGCGTTCCTCTATGCCGGGGTGCTGGGTCTTGTGGCTTTCACCTTGATTGCCATCGCCCATGCAGGGCGCAAGCCTTTGGACGGCGCATTGGGGCCGCTGTTGTCCCTGCTCTCGGCTTTTGTCTTTCTACCGGTGTTTTTCGCGATTCCCTTTCTTGAGGCGCTGCCGACCACGCGTTTTGTGAATGTCTATTTCGAGATGGTCAGCGCCTTGACCACCACCGGGGCCACGATGTTCGAAAACCCCGCCCGGTTGAGCAATACGCTGCATCTGTGGCGTGCGCAGGTCGGCTGGATGGGCGGTTTGCTTATGTGGGTCACGGCGTCGGCAATTCTGGCGCCGCTGCACTTGGGGGGATTTGAAGTGACCGCTCAGGCCGAACCCGGGCGGCCCGACGACCGTATCGGCACCCGGATGGGCAGGATCACCCCGCGCCAACGTTTGCTGCGCACAACACAGGCTTTGCTGCCGATATACACCGGGCTGACACTGCTGCTGTGGCTCCTGCTCGTAATCGGTGGAGAGACGGCAATGGTTGCCCTTTGTCATGCGATGTCGGTCTTGGCGACATCGGGCATTTCCCCCGTTGGCGGGGTGGATAACGCGCAGATTGGGGTTTCTGGCGAAGCGGTGATGATGCTTTTCATGCTGTTCGCGCTTTCACGTCTCACCTTTTCCAAAGACACAATCACGGCGACCCAAGGTGGGCTGATGACCGACCCTGAGTTCCGCATTGGCCTTCTTGTGGTGATTGGCGTGCCTTTGCTGCTTTTCGCCCGCCATTGGATTGGTGCGTTCGAGGTTGAGGTTGAGGTCGATGGCGCCCGCGCGCTTCAGGCGCTTTGGGGTGGGCTGTTTACCGTGCTCTCCTTCCTGACGACCACCGGTTTTGTTTCAGAGCATTGGTCGGATGCGCAGAACTGGTCGGGCCTGCGCACGCCGGGCCTGGTTCTCATGGGGCTTGCCCTGATCGGTGGCGGGGTGGCCACCACGGCGGGCGGGGTGAAACTGCTGCGAGTCTTCGCGCTTTATCAAAACGGGGTGCGCGAGATGGACCGGCTGGTCTATCCCAACTCCGTCAGCGGGGCCGGTGCGGCGGGGCGGCGGCTGCAAAGTAACGGCGCGTTCATCGCGTGGATCTTCTTTATGCTCTTTGCGATGTCGCTGGCCGGGGTCACCTTATTGCTGACCCTAACCGGTACGTCATTCGATGCTGCCGTGGTCATGTCGGTTGCGACACTATCCACCACCGGGCCGCTAATCGAACATGCCGCCGATACACCCATTCGCTTGATTGAGCTGGGATTGGCCGCGAAAATCATTCTCAGCGGTGCAATGGTACTGGGTCGGTTGGAAACCTTGGCGATTATTGCGCTGATGACCCCAAATTTGTGGCGCGCTTGACACGTTTAGCGCTAGAACCGGCCTAGTCCGCTGATATTGGGGCTGGAAACTCACGCTTTCGCACTCCATACTTGAGGCAATGGGGGGGTCCGGTACGCGGACGCCAGCAAGAACAAAAGGCGAGACTACCATGGCGTCAGACAGACAAAACCTTCAGGATGCGTTCCTCAACCACGTTCGCAAGACCAAAGTACCGGTGACAATTTTCCTGATTAATGGCGTCAAATTGCAGGGCGTGATTACTTGGTTTGACAACTTTTGCGTTCTGCTGCGCCGTGACGGTCAATCGCAACTGGTCTACAAACACGCGATTTCGACCATCATGCCGAGCCAGCCGATCAGCCTTTACGAGGGCGAAGACGCTTCTTGAGCCGTCCAGCATTTCAGATCGATAACAGTGACGGGCCCCGCGTAACACGCGCTTGGGTGCTGCATCCTGATATCAAATCCGACAACGACCGGCGCGCGCCTGAGCCCGCGCTGGCCGAAGCCGTTGCATTGGCAGAAGCGCTGCCAGAGCTTGAAGTGGTGGGGGCCGAAGTCGTGCCCCTGCGTACCGTTCATGCCGGGATGCTGTTTGGCAAAGGCAAGATCGAGGAACTCGATCAGCGCATGAAGGAAGCCGAGGTTGAGCTTGTGCTGGTCGACGGTCCGGTGACCCCGGTTCAGCAGCGCAACCTTGAGAAGGCTTGGGGCGTCAAGCTGCTCGACCGCACCGGTTTGATTTTGGAGATCTTTAGCGACCGCGCGGCGACCCGTGAAGGGGTGCTTCAGGTCGAGATGGCCGCGCTAAACTACCAGCGCACGCGGCTTGTGCGCGCGTGGACCCACCTTGAGCGGCAGCGGGGCGGTTTGGGCTTTGTTGGTGGTCCGGGTGAGACTCAGATCGAGGCGGACCGCCGCGCCATCGACGACCAGTTGGTGCGCCTGCGCCGCCAGTTGGAAAAGGTCGTAAAAACCCGCGCCTTGCACCGCGCCGCCCGTGCCAAAGTGCCGTTCCCGATTGTCGCGCTCGTCGGTTATACCAACGCCGGGAAGTCCACGCTTTTCAACCGTTTGACCGGGGCCGAGGTCATGGCGAAAGACATGCTTTTTGCCACGCTCGACCCAACCATGCGCAGCCTCGTGCTGCCCGATGGACCTGAGATCATCCTCAGTGACACGGTGGGTTTCATCAGCGATTTGCCCACGGAACTCGTCGCCGCCTTCCGCGCCACGCTGGAAGAGGTTTTGGCCGCCGATATCATCTGCCATGTGCGCGATGTTTCCCACGCCGAGACTGAAGAGCAGGCGCAGAACGTGCGCGATATTCTCGCCTCACTCGGCGTGCCGAAAGAGACCCGCAGTTTCGAGGTCTGGAACAAGCTGGACCTGCTGCCCGAAGACCGGGCCGACGCCATGCGCGCCCGTGCTGCGCGCAACGACGACGTGCTGGCGATCTCGGCCATCACCGGTGAGGGGCTTGAGACGCTGCAAGAGACCATTGCCGAAGCGCTGCAAGGTGCGGTGCGCAAGGCCGAATTGACCCTCGGCTTTGCCGAAGGCAAGAAACGCGCGTGGCTGTTTGCGCAGGACGTGGTCGAAGGTGAGCGTCAGACCGAAGACGGGTTTGAGATCACCGTGCGCTGGTCCGCGCGCCATGAGGCTGAGTTTCAGCAGATTTAAAAGCTACGGCGCAGGCTGGGGCAATTTTTGCCCCGGCAAGCATCGAAATCGGCTCGCTGCGTCGCATATGGTGAAACGACCTTTTGCGGAGCGCGCCACATGACCCTGATCATCCTTTATATCACAACCGCCGTTATCTTCCTCGGGCTGGATTACCTTGGGCTGACCTATCTGATCAAACCTGTGTTTGAGCGTGATATCGGAGACTGGCTGCTGGACGAATTCCGCGTCGCCCCGGCGCTGATCTTCTACGCCTTCTTCGTGGCGGTGGTGCTGTGGTTCGTGTCCTGGCCTGCGATGACAGGGGATCATTCGCTGCTCTGGGTCTTTGGCAATGCATTGCTGATCGGCGCGATGGGCTATGGCACCTATGAGTTCACCAATCTGGCGACACTCAAGGATTGGACATGGGCCATGGTGGCGCGGGACTTCGCTTGGGGGTCGGTTCTGACCGGCACGGCGGCGACCGCAGGTGTGGCGATCACCCGCGCGTTGACCTAGCGGCCATTCTCGGTCGACCAGCGCCAAGCGCCCGGTTGCAGACCGGCCAGTTCCCAATCGCCCACGCTGGCGCGGATCAGCCGCAGGGTGGGCAGCCCCACATGCGCCGTCATGCGCCGCACTTGCCGGTTGCGCCCCTCGCGGATGGTGATGCGCAGCCAAGCGTCGGGCACCGTCTTGCGAAAACGTACCGGCGGGTCGCGCGGCCAGAGGGTCTCGGGCGTGTCGATCTGATCTACCTCCGCAGGTTTCGTAAGGCCGTCTTTAAGCTCCACACCTTTGCGCAACGCCTCTAAGGCGGCGGCGTCCGGTGTGCCTTCGACCTGCACGAGATAAGTCTTGGGTCGCTTGTACTTGGGATGCGCGATGCGGGCCTGTAGCGGGCCGTGATCGGTCAGCACCAATAAGCCTTCGCTGTCACGGTCCAGCCGCCCGGCGGGATAAAACCCCTTTTCATCGACATAGGCCGAGAGGGTTGGGCGGCTGCTGCCCTCGGTGCCCTTATCGGTGAATTGCGACAGCACGCCGTAGGGTTTGTTCAGCAGGATGACACGGGCGGTCATTGTGCAGGCTCCAGACGGGTCACGCCCACGGCGGCGGCGCGGGCCAGTTCGGCATCCAGCGACATTGGGATATATTCACCGCGCCGCCAGAGTTGCGCCATGTCGTCATAATGGCGCGACAGGAAATGCCCTGATTGCCCGGTGGAGGTCACGAAAACCGAACTGTCGGGATCGGCAAAGTCGTAAACCCCGCGGTAGCCTGCGCCATGGACGTTATAGAACGGGTCTTTCCCGGTGCCGCGGGTCAGCCCGCGTTGCAGGGTGTTATCTCCGCCCGAGGTCGATTGCCTGATGTTCACAAAATAGCGCAGGAGCGGCACCTCGCCCAAGACAGGGTGGTCATGGGTGGCCTGATGCGCGTCGCCCCAGCGGAGGGACTCAAGCTGCGTGCCCCAAGTCTCCTTGATCCAGAGCAGTGCGTCGTCCAGCGCCAACCGCGCCATGTCGTGGCAGGTCTCTACCGGCGCGGATTGGCGCACGTCACACCATTCCGCGGCTCCCTGCACATCGCGGAAGGCGCGTTCGATAAACAGCGGTTGGACGTGGGTGAACTCTTCGGCAAGTGGCCCCAGTTCATCGCGGATCAGACGGTCCTGTAGTGCGCGGATCCATGCGGCATAGATCAGCGGCTCGGGCAGGTGTTCGTTCATCTCACCCGACCAGCCCGCGAGCAGGTCGAGCGCGCGCTGGCGCTGGCGCTCCGGCGTGCCATCGGGGGCGGCCTCTCCGGTGAACCAAAGCTCCGCTCCGATCAGCGGCAGGAGCGCGCGGGCCGTGGGGCTGACCGTATCAAGCTGCGCTTCGATGAAACTGTCGCGGGTATGTACCTCGCGGTTTTGCATCAGCCGCTGCCAGCGTTGCACCCGCTGTGTATCGCCCCAGACGAAGGAAACGTGGTTGGGGAAGGGGCGGTCAACCGTCTTGTTGTTGGTATTGCCGAGGATGCCGCCCGCGGGGGCGATGAATTCAGGGTTCGCGGTATAGGGCAACTTGCCGTCCCAGCGGTTGGCGGCGATCCAGCCGGGGCTGGGCATGCGCCCTTCGCTTTGGTGATTGGCATCGCGGCGCGGCATGGCGCCGATGGTCTTCATCGCGATGGTGTCGCGGTCCACCAGTGTGAGGTTCTGCGCCGGGGCTACATAATCGGTCGCGGCATTGATCGCCTGCTGCACCGATTTCGCGCGCATCACCTTCATCGCGGCGGCAAGCGAGGGGTCTTCTTCGGTAAAGAGCGTCGAGGCGACAGAGGCCACGTGCCCCGGCGGCGTGATGCTGCCAAGGTTGTAATGGCTGCCGGGCAGCACCGGGCCATTGTCGGTCCACCGCAGGGTGACGGTGATCGGATCGGCGTCAGCGATATTGATAATTGACGAGCGTTTACGGAACTTCTTGAACCCGTCGGGGGTGCGGTACTCCTCGGTATTATCGGGGTTCAGCTCTTCGATATAGACGTCTTGGTCGTCGACATAGGCGGTGGTCAGGCCCCAGCCCAGATCGGCGCTGCGGCCGGTGAGCACCACGGGCATGCCCGGAATGGTGCCGCCGATCACGCCGCCGGTCTCAAGCTCCAGCCGGGCCAGATACCAGATCGCCGGGGCGGTGAACCCCAAGTGCGGATCATTGGCCAAAAGCGTGCCGCCCGCAGCAGAGCGCGTGGGCGCGGCGGCCCAAGCGTTGGAAGCGCCAGCGAAGGCCTGCCGCTTGAATGGCGACAGCGGGTGACTGTCCATCGGGGCCGCTGCGGCGTGGCGCGTTGTCACCTCGGGGAAGAGGGCGGCATATTCAGGCAGGGCGGCGACCCCGCTGCCCGGCGCTTCGGGCAGGATATCGCGCAGGCGATCTTGGTCGCTTAACTCCAACGACACCCGCGCGCGCAGCACTTCGGCCTCCAGATGGCCCGACATTTGCAGGCCCATCAATTTGGTGATCGCCAGTGAATCCGCAGGCCGCCACGGGGCCATGGGCGCATTGAACAGCCACATCTCGGGCGCGCCACGGCCCAAGGCTTCGGTGTTGATCTGATCTAGGCGGGCGTTGATCCCGGCTGAATAGGCTTCAAGCGCTGATTTAGTTTCGGGGTCAAGCTTATCCGCAGAGGCCACGGCGAGCCGATAGATATCATAGCGGCGCATCAGTTTGTCGGTGGTCACGGTGGCGGTGCCGAAAACCTCAGACAGCCGCCCCTGCGCGGTGCGACGCAGGGTGATCAACTGCCAGAGGCGGTCTTGGGCGTGGGCAAAACCGAGGCCGAAAAACACATCCGCGTCCGTCTCACCAAAAATATGCGGCACATTGGCATTGTCGCGCACGACCTCCACAGGGGCAGTGACGCCGCGCACCTCAACCGTATCGTCATAGTCGGGTAGGGATCGCGCGGCGAACCAATAGACCAGCAGCAAAACCACGACACTCAGCGTGACGAGAAACACCGCCGATCGGATAAGCCAGCGAAACATCAATGCCATCGGGGGTTCCTCGGCTGGCGCGCAGATTGACCGGAGCGCGCAGGGTGGTAGGTGTTGTGACAGGGAATAACGCAACTGAATGATAAGGAAAAGCACATGGCAAAGCTCGCGTTTTTGGGACTGGGGGTCATGGGGGCTCCGATGGCGGGGCATCTGCAAAAAGCCGGCCACGAAGTGACCGTCTATAACCGCACCGAAGCCAAGGCCGAAGACTGGGTGAAAACCTATGGCGGCGCCATGGCCAAGACCCCGCACGCGGCGGCAAAGGATGCGGATTTCGTGATTGCCTGCGTTGGCAATGACGATGACCTGCGCTCGGTCTGTCTGGGAGAGGACGGGGCCTTTGGCGGCATGACGGCGGGGGCGATCTTTGTCGATCACACCACCGTTTCGGCGGCGGTTACGCGCGAACTTTATGCCGCCGCCGATGACGCGCAGGTGAGCTTTGTCGACGCGCCGATTTCGGGCGGTCAGGCAGGAGCGGAAAACGGCCAATTGTCGATCATGTGTGGCGGAGATGAGGGCGCCTTTGACCGGGCGCTCCCGATCATGGAGGTCTATTCCAAGATTTGCCGCCGCATTGGCGACAGCGGGGCGGGCCAAATGACCAAGATGTGTAATCAAATCGCTATCGCCGGGCTGGTGCAGGGCCTCTCTGAGGCGCTGCATTTCGCCGAAAAAGCCGGGCTTGATGGCCGCGCGGTGGTTGAGGTGATCAGCCAAGGTGCCGCCGGGTCATGGCAGATGGCGAACCGCTATGAGACCATGCTGGACGATGAGTTCAACCACGGTTTCGCAGTGGATTGGATGCGCAAGGATTTGGGTATCTGTCTGGACACAGCGGATGAGACAGGGGCGAGCCTGCCGGTCACGGCACTCGTCGATCAGTTCTATAAAGACGTGCAAAAGCAAGGCGGCGGGCGTTGGGATACGTCAAGCCTGATCAAACGCCTGCGCGCCATGGGCTAAGGCGTTTGCGCATGAAAAAGGGCAGCGCCGGGTGAAACTGGCGCTGCCCTTCAAAGACCATCGGTCGACCCTGCGTTAGGGAATGATCCGCGTGTATTTCGTACCTTCCAGCGTGGCGCCAAGGCGCAGGCCCGCGCGGCCAAAGACCGCCGCCAGCACTGGGGCCATGACGGTTGTGGTATCGGCGCTTACGCTGTCGCCCTTATCGGAAATCACATATTCCAAACCGGCGCCAGCGGCCCAACCCGGCGAGCTGCGGAATTCGCGCAAAGCAGGCTCGGTCATAAAGAACAGCACATGCGCATATTGCTGCGCGCCGATCTGCAAGCCGCCCGAAGCTTTGGTTACTGAATAGTAGTCCACCGTTACGTCGTTGACGCGCAGCGCGCCGCGCCCGTATGCACCGCCAAAGCCTAGGCCCGCTTCGGTGACCAGCGGCATGACCAACATGCCATTGGCCTTTTCGGCCAGCTGCCGTGTGTTGGGATAGCCGCGGTACATTTCGGCCAGTGTTGCGTCGACGCGCGCGTCGATCATGGCGCTGCCACGCCCGCCCACGCCGTTGCCGCATGCCGCCGTCACGCCAAGCGCCGAAAGGGCGCCCAAGGTCACAATGCGCCGATTGTATGTTCGATTGCTCATGTTATCTGCCTGTATGTTCAAGATCGGTTGCCTGCTGCCGGTTTTCCCGACTTATGCGCGAGATTACGCATAATCACGCGCTTTGTCATGTCGGTTGGACCCTTTGCGCAGATTTACGCCCTCAGGTCACGCGCTTTTGGCCAAAAGCCGGGCAACATCGGGGGCAAAGTAGGTGAGCACCCCATCACAACCTGCGCGCTTAAAGGCCAAAAGGCTCTCCATCATCGCGCGTTCGCCGTCGATCCACCCTTGGTCTGCCGCGCCCCGGATCATGCTGTATTCGCCGGAGACCTGATAGGCGAAGGTCGGCGCGCCAAAGGCGTCTTTCACACGGCGGCATATGTCCAGATAAGGCATGCCGGGTTTGACCATGACCATATCCGCGCCTTCCGACAGGTCGCGCGCCACCAGCCGCAGGGCTTCGTCGCTGTTGGCGGGATCCATCTGATAGGTCTTTTTGTCGCCGGTCAGGGCCGAAGAGGCCCCCACCGCATCGCGGAACGGGCCGTAGAATGCACTGGCATATTTGGCGGCATAGCTCAGAATCATCACGTCATGATGCCCGGCCTGCTCAAGAGCGTCGCGGATCGCGCCGATGCGACCGTCCATCATGTCCGACGGCCCGATGATGTCCGCCCCCGCATCGGCTTGGGCCAGCGCCATCTTGACCAGCGCCTCAACCGTGCGGTCATTCACGATGATGCCGTCTTCGACAAAACCGTCGTGGCCGTTGATGTTATAGGTGTCCAACGCGACATCGGTCATCACCACCATCTGCGGCATGGCCTCTTTGATTGCCGCGATGGCGCGGTTGGTGGCGTTTTGCGGATCCCAGGCGCGGGCGCAATCCTCGGTCCGGTCCTCGGGGCCGGTATAGGGAAAGACGCAGACCGTGCCGATGCCCAGTTCCGCCGCCTCGCGCACCGCCGCGACCAGCGTGTCGACCGAGCGGCGCATGACCCCGGGCATGGAGGGGATCGGCTCTTCCACGCCGTCGCCTTCGCGCACGAAAACCGGCCAGATCAGATCGCCCAGTTGCAGGTCATTCTCGCGCACCAACGCGCGGATACCGGCGTTGGCGCGGGTGCGCCGCAGGCGTGTGGCGGGGAAGGGGGCGTGGACGGGTTGCATCAAAATTACCTCAGAATGGCTTGGCACGGGCTTGCCATGTATTTTTGAACGCCTCAACCCTATGAATTGTCGCGTCGGACAGCTAAGAGATGCGAACTCAATTTTCGGACGAGCACGCCTTGGACTGGTATCAGACCCTTTTCGAAATGATTGACATGCGCTCTTTCTCGAACCTTTGGTTCTGGATCGCGCTGGCTGTGATGTGGTCCACCGCAAGTCATTGGGTGCTGGGCGTGCCCTTTGACATGGTGCTGCGCGCCCGGCGTCATGGCGGTGAGGCGCAGGTTGATCTCGAAGACATCGTGCGCATCAATGTGAACCGTCTGCTCTATATCTCGCACGTCTCGGGCCTCTGGCTCTTGGGGCTTGGGTTCTTCGTGCTGACCTCTTTGGTGCTTTTAGGGTTTGCCTATGGCATCGAATTTGCCCAAGCCCTGCTTCTGCTGGGTTTTCCCATGTCTTTGGTTGGGCTGCTGAGCTTGTCGACCGCGCGGCTGATACGCATGGAAGGGTCCAGTGGCGACGTGTTGCAGCGACGTCTGATGCGTCACCGCCTCTATACCCAGGTCATCGGCATGGTCGCGATCTTTGTGACCGCGCTTTGGGGAATGTATCAAAATCTAAACCTTGGCCCGCTCGCGGGTTGACAGGCCACGCCGCAGGCCCAATTGAGACCCGATGAACGATCCGCGCAATATCACCCTCTCCGGCGTTCCCGAAGGCTTTGATGCCCGCGCCATCCTTGATGAAATCGCCAAAGGCGGCCAGCCGGTGGCCCATGTGGCGCGCGATGACAAGCGTATGGCCGCGATGCAGGCCGCGCTGCGCTTTTATGCGCCTGATATGCCGGTGTTCACCTTCCCAAGCTGGGATTGCCTGCCCTATGACCGTGTGTCGCCCAATGCGGATATCTCTGCGCAGCGCATGGCGACCTTGGCGGCACTGGTGCATGGGATGCCGGATCAGTTTGTTCTGCTGACCACGCTGAACGCAGCCAGCCAACGCATCCCCGCGCGGGACACCCTGCGCGATGCCGCCTTCGCGGCACGTGTCGGCAGCCGGATTGACGAAAAAGCGTTGCGCGAATTTTTGGTGCGTATGGGATTCGTGCAAAGCCCCACGGTGATGGAGCCGGGCGACTATGCGGTGCGGGGCGGGATCATCGACATCTACCCGCCCGGCGATCTTGGCCCGGTGCGGCTCGATCTCTTTGGAGATGTGCTGGACGGCGCACGCCGCTTTGACCCGGCGACGCAGCGCACCACGGAAAAGCTTGATCTGGTGGAGCTGGCCCCGGTCAGCGAGGTAATCCTAGACGAGGCGGCGATCACCCGTTTCCGGCAGAACTATCGCATTGAGTTCGGCGCGGCGGGCACCGATGATCCACTTTATGAGGCAATCAGCGCGGGCCGCAAACATCAAGGCGCGGAACATTGGTTGTCGTTTTTCCACGACAATCTCGAAACGCTCTTTGACTATCTGCCGAAAGCCACGATAACGCTGGACGATCAACTGACGCCCATGCGCCTCGCGCGGTGGGACACGATTGCCGACCAATATGAGACGCGTCAACTGGCGATGAAAACGCGCTCCAAAATGGACAGCGTTTATAAACCCGCGCCGCCCGAAGGGCTATATCTGACCGACGACGCTTGGAACGAGGCGTTGATTGGGAAACGGGTAATCCAGTTCAACCCATTGCCGCAGCCCACTGGGCCGGGCGTGATGGACGCAGGTGCGCGGATCGGGCGCAATTTTTCGCCCGAACGTCAGCAGGAATCTGTCAGCCTTTTCGGTGCTTTGGCTGCGCATATTAAAGCAAAGCTTGAAGTGGGGCCGGTGCTGGTCGCCAGCTATTCCGAAGGCGCACGCGAACGCCTGACGGGGCTGATAGAAGACGAAGGGTTGGCCGAAGCGATCCCGGTGACAGATGCCACACGCATCGGTAAACGCGGGCTGCATCTGGCCGTTTGGGCGTTGGAGCACGGGTTCGAAGCGCCGGGGATGACGGTGATTTCCGAGCAAGACGTGCTGGGCGACCGCCTCATCCGCGCCCCGAAACGCAAGCGCCGGGCCGAGAATTTCCTGACCGAAGCGCAAAGCCTCAGCCCCGGCGATCTGGTGGTTCATGTGGACCACGGTATCGGGCGCTATCACGGCATGGAAGTGGTGACGGCAGCGGGCGCGGCGCATGAATGTCTCGTGCTGGAATATGCTGAGCAATCAAAGCTTTATCTGCCTGTTGAGAACATCGAACTGCTGTCGCGCTATGGCCATGAAGAAGGGCTGCTGGACAAGCTCGGCGGTGGGGCGTGGCAGTCGAAGAAGGCCAAGCTTAAGGAACGTATCCGCGAGATGGCGGACAAGCTCATCCGCATCGCGGCAGAGCGGGCGCTGCGCAAGGCCCCCGTTCTCGACCCGCCGCCGGGCATGTGGGATGCCTTCTCGGCGCGCTTCCCCTATAGCGAGACCGATGACCAGCTGCGCGCAATTGGCGATGTGATCGACGACCTGACCAGCGGCAACCCGATGGACCGTCTGGTCTGTGGCGACGTGGGCTTTGGCAAGACCGAGGTCGCCATGCGTGCGGCCTTTGTTGCAGCCATGTCCGGTGTGCAGGTCGCCGTAATCGCGCCGACGACTCTGCTGGCGCGGCAGCACTACAAGAGCTTTGCCGAACGCTTCCGCGGCTTTCCGATTGAAGTGCGCCAGTTGAGCCGTTTCGTCTCGGCTAAAGAGGCGACGGCGACGCGGGACGGGATGGCTAAAGGCACCGTCGATATCGTCATCGGGACCCATGCGCTGCTCGCGAAGGGCATCCGGTTCAAAGACCTTGGATTGCTGGTGATCGACGAAGAGCAGCATTTTGGCGTGGGTCACAAGGAGCGGCTCAAGGCGCTGCGCACGGACATTCACGTGTTGACCCTCACCGCGACGCCGATCCCGCGCACGCTGCAACTGTCGCTGACCGGGGTGCGCGATTTGTCGGTGATCGGCACGCCGCCCGTCGACCGTCTGTCGATCCGCACCTATGTGAGCGAATTCGACGCGGTGACGATCCGAGAGGCGCTGCTGCGGGAGCATTATCGCGGCGGGCAGAGTTTCTACGTGGTGCCGCGTGTGTCGGACTTGCGCGAGATTGAGGAGTTCCTCAAGGCGCAACTGCCTGAATTAACCTACGTTATTGCCCATGGGCAATTGGCGGCGGGCGAGTTGGATGACCGGATGAACGCCTTTTACGACGGCAAGTTCGACATTCTGCTGGCCACGACAATCGTTGAATCCGGCCTCGATATTCCCACCGCCAACACGATGATCGTGCACCGGGCCGACATGTTCGGGCTGGCGCAGCTCTACCAGATCAGGGGCCGTGTGGGCCGCTCGAAAACCCGCGCTTATGCGTACCTCACGACCAAACCGCGCGCCAAGCTGACGGATACCGCCCAAAAACGTTTGCGGGTGTTGGGCAGTCTCGACACGCTCGGCGCGGGCTTTACGCTGGCGTCGCAAGACCTTGATATTCGCGGGGCGGGCAACCTGCTGGGCGAAGAGCAAAGCGGCCAGATGCGCGATGTAGGCTTTGAGCTTTACCAGTCGATGCTGGAAGAGGCGATTGCCAAGATCAAAGCCGGCGAGATGGAGGGTCTCAGCGAGGCCGACGAGCAATGGGCGCCGCAGATCAACCTTGGCGTGCCGGTGCTGATCCCCGAAGATTATGTGCCTGATCTGGATGTGCGCTTGGGCCTTTACCGCCGTCTCAGCGAGCTGTCGACCAAGGTGGAACTTGAAGGTTTTGCCGCCGAGTTGATCGACCGTTTCGGCAAGCTGCCGAAAGAGGTCAACACGCTGATGCTGGTCGTGCGGATCAAGGCCATGTGCAAACGCGCCGGGATCGCCAAGCTCGATGGCGGGCCGAAGGGCGCGACGATCCAGTTCCACAACGACAAGTTCGCCTCGCCCGAGGGGCTGGTGCAGTTCATTCAGGATCAGCGCGGTCTGGCCAAGGTCAAGGACAACAAGATCGTTGTGCGCCGCGATTGGAAGTCGGATGCCGATAAGATCAAGGGTGCCTTTGCCATTGCACGTGACCTTGCTGAACATGTGATCGCCAAAGAGAAAACCGCAAAGAAGGCAAAGGCAAAGGCAAAGGGCTAAGCCCCTGTAAGGCGGCGGTTATTCCGCCGCCGCCGGTTGCCGGTTCTCAACCCGTCCCATGTAGAGCATCATCCCATAGGCCGCGATCGCCATAACAAGCATCGCCAGCGCCAGCGGTTTGGTCGTGCCATCAAACATCAGCCCCACGGGGGAGGCAATCAGCGCGGCCAGCACTGTTGAGATCGCGCCTACGACAGAGGCCGCCATGCCCGCGATATGGCCCATCGGCTCCATCGCAATGGCGTTGAGATTGCCCAACGTCAGCCCCGCTTGGAAGAACAGGCAGGTCTGGAAGAAGACGAAGGCGGCAAAGCCGTAAGGGTCGGGCAGGGCGCCGAGGTTCAGGAAATACATGGCCCCTGACAGCAGAATTTGAAAGCCAAAGGCGATGCTCACCAATCGGCGCATGCCATAGCGCACCACCAGCAGCGCATTGATCAGGCTGGCGCTGGCCGCCACAACGGCGATGCCCCCGAACCACAGCGGGAAGCTCTCTCCCCTACCATAGACGGTGTCATAGATCGGCTGCACCAGCATGATCATTGAAAATAGCATCGCCAAGGCCAGCGATTGCACAAGGATCGACAGGCGCACCGTGCGGTGTCCGATCAACTCGCGCACGGCGCCGATGATCAGACGCGCCCGCAGGGGGCGGCGGTTTTCTGGCGGCAGTGTTTCGGGCAGGCGCAGGCCCATCCAGACCACCGAGATGATCGAGAAGGCCATGAAGGCGATGAAAATCGCGCGCCAGCCTGCCGTGAGGATGATTCCCGCGCCCAGCATCGGGGCCATTGCTGGCACCAGTGCGAATACCATCATCACCACCGACATGATCCGTGCCATCTCGCGCCCTTGATAGAGGTCACGAATGATTGCCACGGCCACCACGCGGGGGCCGGAGGCGCCGAGCCCTTGAAAAATACGGGCCACGAGCATGACTTCCAGAGAGTTGCTCATCCATGCCACGAAGGCCGACAGCGAATAGAGTGCCGCGCCGCCAAAGACCACGTTGCGGCGACCGAAAGCATCCGACAACGGCCCGCTAAAGAACGTGCCCAGCCCCATGCCCAGCACGAAGGCCGTGAGGATCAGCGGGGCGCGGTGGGCGAGTTCGGGCGAGAGTTCTGCTGCAATCTCAGGCAGGGCGGGCAGCATTGCATCGATGGAAAAGGCGATGGTAGCGGTCATCATCGCGATGAGGCCGACGAATTCGATCCGCCCCATAGAGAATTCTGGGTTTTGAGTGGTCACGGGCGCGCGCTCCGGCGATTGTCCCGAACGGCGGATCCGTTTGGGCAGGCTTCAGGGAATAACTTGTGGTTGCGCTATCGATAATCGAGAACGCTTAACTTGGCAATGATTGCCGCCCCGTTTAGCTCTGTTGCTTGGTCAAATCGGCAATGACCTGCGCCCATAGCTCAGGCGGCTGCGCGCCCGGCACGGCATGGGCATTGGCGATGATGAAAGTGGGGACCGAGTTCACCCCCATTTTACGGCTATGGGCATCGCGGTCGCGGATGTCCTGCGCGTCGACATCGGATTTCAGCAGGCGAGCGACCACGGCGGCGTCCATTTCGATACTGTCGGCGATATCAGCGAGCACTTCGGCGTCTCCAATGTCACGGGCATCGACAAAATAGGCTTTAAAAAGGGCGGAGACAGCGGCGGTCTGGCGGCCCTCAATCCCGGCCCAATGGATCAGGCGGTGGGCATCCAACGTGTTCGGCGTGCGCTTCATCGCCTCAAAGTTGATGTTCAGCCCGGCTTTTTCAGCGTGTTCCACGACTGGCGCATAGGCTTTCACCGCGCCTTCTTTGCCGCCGAATTTGCCTTCGAGATACGCACGGCGGTCCATCCCTTCGCGCGGCATCTCGGGGTTCAGCTGGAACGGGTGCCATTCAATTGCGAAAGGATGATTGGGATGGTCCTGCAACGCGCGGTCCAGATGCGCCTTACCGATATAGCACCACGGGCAGATCGGGTCTGACATGATATCGAGTTTGATCGCTTCGGCCATGGTGCGCCCCATCTATTGCTGCGCAATGGGCATAGCGGGGTGCGGCGGGTATCGCAAGCGGGCAGCGTTGCAAGCGCCTTTGGGCGCGGCTATAGCAGGTCCATGACAGAGACGCCGCACCGTTCCATGATCCAGATCGCCCGCGAAAGCGGCGCAAGCGAGACCGCCCCGCCGGTCGACCTTGGCGCGCGGGTGCGCGAGTTGCGCAAGGCGCGCAATTGGACGTTGGAGCAGGCGGCCCGGCAGGCCGGATTGGCGCGCTCCACGCTTAGCAAGATCGAGAACGGGCTGATGTCGCCCACCTATGACGCGCTGAAAAAGCTCGCCGTGGGGTTGGAGATTACGGTGCCGCAACTGTTTACGCCGCCTGCGGGGGAGAAGATCACCGGGCGCATGGCAGTGACCCGCGCCGAAGAGGGCGCGGCCAAGGCCACAGGCACCTACGAGCATGTTCTGCTGGCCGACGCCCTGCGCAAGAAACAGATGCTGCCCTACCGCGCCCGCATCCGCGCGCGGCGGATGGAGGAGTTCGACGGCTGGGTGCGCCATGACGGCGAGGAATTCCTCTATGTGCTGACCGGCATGGTGCGGCTTTTTACCGAGTTCTACGAGCCTGTCGACATGCGCCGGGGCGATAGCGCCTATTACGACGCCACCATGGGGCACAATGTCGTCTCGCTCAGCGATGAGGATGCGACGATCCTTTGGGTAACCTCACTGGTCTGAGCCTTCGGCCGGTTGCCACCACCAAACCTCGGGCATGAAGTTCGGCCCGTCGCCGTAAAGCGGGATCGTGTCAGGGTATGCCATGCGCGCGTCATGGGCGATCAGCCCCTCGTCGAACTGCCAGAAGGGAATGACATAGCGCCCAGCGGTGAGGATACGGTCCAGCGCGCGGGTGGCGGCGACGAAATCCGCCGTCTCACGCGCTTGCAGCATCTGATCGATCATCGCATCGACGGCGGGAGAGCGCACGCCCATGAGGTTGCGCGTGCCGGGCAGATCGGCGGCCTCTGACCCCCAATAAAACCGCTGCTCCGTGCCGGGGCTGAGCGATAGGGCGCGGCGGAAGAAGGTCATGTCGAAGTCATATTCGTTCTGCCGCGCCACGAATTGCGCGTCATCAACCGTTTCAATCTGCGCCGTGATCCCAAGCCGCTTTAGCGCCTGCGTGTAAAGCTCAGCAATAGCTAGGTTTTCACGGCTGCCTTTGGACAGAAGGATGGTGAATGTCAGCGGCGTGCCATCCGCGCGGCGCATGACGCCGCCCTCAGCTTCATAACCCGCAGCGCTGAGTTGCTGCATCGCCGCGCGAATGCCTGATCGGTTGCGGGCAGAGCCGTCGGCCACGGGCAGCGTATAGCCGTCCACCGTGCCCGGCGGCAGGGTGTCGGCGTAGTCAGCCAGCAAATCGAAGACGCGGCCTGTCGCAGGTCCATCGCGCATGGCAAGGTCGGAGTTGGAGAAATATGAGGTGATCCGGGGCAGGGCGCCGCCGGTCAGCGTTTCGTTGATATACTCGAAGTTGAAGGCGGAGATCAGCGCGTCGCGCACCCGCCAATCGTCAAAGGGCGCGCGGCGGGAATTCATGACAAAGCCGGTCATGCCCGAGGGTTTGCTATGCGGAAAACTGGATTTCACCACCTCGCCCCGGTTGATCGCCGGGAAGTCATATTGCGTGGCCCAAGTCTCGGCATTGAATTCGCGCACGGCTGAGATTTGGCCGGCCTTAAATGCCTCGAACAACACATTGGCATCGCCGTAGAAGTCGATTTTGACTTCATCGTAATTATGCGTGCCGCGGCGGAAAGGCACCTCGACCCCCCAGTAGTCAGGATTGCGCGTCAGCGTGACATGGCGGCCCGCTTGATAGTCGCTGATGACGTAAGGGCCAGTTCCTAGTGGTATTTCGGTCAAGGGGGCATTGGCGAAGTCCTGACTTTCCCATTGCGCTTTGCTGAGAATGGGGCGCATCCCGGCGAGCAGGGCAAGCTCACGGTTGTCGCTGTCAAAGGTCATCCGCAGGCTGCGCGGGCCGGTTTGTTCGATGCTTTCGATCTGCTGGCGCAGCCCGTGGTAGCGGGGGTGGCCCTCAGTGCCCAGCAGGTCGAACGAGAAGATCACATCTTCGACGGTGACCGGGCTGCCATCGGAAAACCGTGCTTCCTCACGCAGGGTGAACTCTACCCATGAACGGTCGTCTGGCACCTCAATGCTTTCAGCCAGCAAGCCATAAAGCGCGAAAGGTTCGTCCCATGAGCGGCCCATCAAGGTCTCATGGGTGAAATGCGGCAACTGCCAAGGCGCGGTGCCTTTACGGACGAAGGGGTTAAGGCTGTCGAATCCCCCGGTATTGCCCAGAACGATCTCTCCGCCCTTTGGAGCCTCGGGATTTACGTAAGGAAGAGCGGTGAAATCGGCAGACAGTTCAGGCTCACCGTACATGGCGATTCCATGCTGAGGGGCAGCCCAGGCCGTGCCAGAGAGCAGAATCAGTGAAGAAAGCGCCGCAACGCCCCGTCCTGTCGAGAAAAAATCCCAGCTCATTTTTGAAACAATCACGATCTGCCCTTATTTTGTTGGAGTTAATCCATACCCGCGGATTCCCGCCTTATCAAACTTTTAGCTTGGATTGTGACCATAGAAGGCGTATACAGAGGTCACTGCTCGATAGGTTTCTTGCCTGTATGAAACCTGCCTCAATAACTTACGCCCGCCTCGTGCGGGCGTTTTTTTTTGGCCTATCGCTCGCCAGTTTCCTCCCTTGGCGGTTTCGCGCGCAAACCCTTTCCCTTTGCCCGCTTCGCAGTACATGATGCAGTCGCAGCATGAACAAGGAGAAGCGCCATGGCTTTCACAATCGACCTGTCCGGCAAGACTGCGGTGATCACCGGATCGAATTCTGGAATCGGACTGGGCATCGCCTGGGAACTGGCGCGGGCCGGGGCCGATATCGTGTTGAACTCTTTTACCGATGACGAGGCGGATCATGCGTTGGCGCAGAAGATGGCCGACGAATGCAACGTAACCGCCCGGTACATCAAGGCCGATATGTCAAAGGGAGCGGAGTGTCGGCGTTTGATCGCCGAAGCCGGGTCTTGTGACATTCTGGTGAACAACGCAGGCATCCAGCATGTGGCTCCGATCCCTGAGTTTCCGACTGAGAAATGGGATGCGATCATCGCGATTAACCTGTCGTCGGCCTTCCACACCACTGCCGAAGCGCTGCCGATGATGCGCAAAGCGGGCTGGGGGCGGGTGATCAACATCGCCTCGGCGCATGGCCTGACGGCTTCGCCCTATAAATCCGCCTATATCGCCGCGAAACATGGGATTGTGGGCCTCAGCAAGACGACCGCACTGGAAACGGCGAAGGAGCCAATCACCTGCAACGCGATTTGCCCGGGCTATGTGCTGACCCCCATCGTCGAAAAGCAGATCCCCGACACGATGAAAGAATACGACATGAGCCGCGAAGAGGTAATCGAACAGGTCATGCTCACGCGCCAGCCTTCGCGTGAATTTGCCACTGTCGAGCAGATGGGCGGCACCGCGACGTTCCTGTGCTCTGACGCGGCGGCCCAGATCACCGGCACGACCATCAGCGTTGATGGCGGCTGGACAGCGTTGTAAGCGCCGTGGCGGTCAAAAAACGCATTAACCTCGCCCTCCAAGGGGGCGGCGCGCACGGCGCTTTCACTTGGGGGGTGTTGGATCGGCTGTTGCAGCAGGACGATCTGGAAATCTGCGGCATCTCCGGCACCTCAGCCGGGGCGCTGAATGGTGCGGCGCTGAAATCGGGCATGATCTCAGGCGGGCGCGAGGGGGCGCGAGAGAACCTTGATTGGCTCTGGGGGCAGGTGTCGGGCATTTCTGACCTGCGGCTATCGCATTGGCTCGCGCCCTTTGGGTTGGATAAGCTCAGTCAGGCGATGGAATATTCCCTGCCCATGGCGATCTCAGACTCGCTGACGCGGGTCGTGTCGCCCTATGCCTATGGGCCGTTCTATCGCAATCCACTCGAAGATGTCGTGGTGCGGTTCGACTATGGCAAAGTGGGGGCGCAGAAACCGCCGTTCTTCTTTGTCTGCGCCACGCGGGTGCGCAACGGCAAGATCAGGGTGTTTGAGGGGGACGAGATCGGCCCCGATGCTTTGCTGGCCTCGGCCTGTCTGCCGACGATTTTTAAGGCGGTTGAGATTGACGACGCCCAAACCGGCCAGCGCGAAGCCTTTTGGGACGGTGGCTATACCGGCAATCCGGC
Source organism: Sulfitobacter sp. SH24 (assembly GCF_965641895.1). Classification (NCBI taxonomy): domain Bacteria; kingdom Pseudomonadati; phylum Pseudomonadota; class Alphaproteobacteria; order Rhodobacterales; family Roseobacteraceae; genus Sulfitobacter; species Sulfitobacter sp. SH24. The sequence continues at coordinate 1,938,660 of NZ_OZ282575.1, read as the reverse complement.
GCTGTTTCCGCTGTTTCGCGACGACTTGCCGGAGGACATCGTGGTGGTGAACATCAACCCGCTAGAGCGTGAAGATCTGCCGACGACGCCCCAGCAGATCCAGAACCGGATCAATGAGATCAGCTTTAACTCCAGCCTCTTGCGGGAGATGCGCGCGATTGATTTCGTGCAGCGCCTGATTGCGGATGGCACCCTGCCAGAGGGGCGGATGAAGCGGGTCCACATGCATATGATCGCCGATGACGCGCTCATGGCGCAGCTGTCTGTGGCAACCAAGATGTTGCCCAATCCGGCGGTGATACGAGCGCTGCATGAAGCGGGTGTCGCGGCGGCGGATCAATTCCTAGCGGATCACTTTGACGACCTGAACCAGCGCAGCAGCGTCGATCTACCCGCGATGTTCGGCTGAGTCTTCGGGGTCCGACAGGGCCAGCGCCCCGGGCAGATCAGTACCGGGGCGTGGTGGATAGACCAGCCCGGCAGAGATCACCAGTTTCGCCGCGTCCTCGACGCTCATGTCGAGTTCGATGACATCGGTACGGGGGACGAACAACAAGAACCCCGAGGTGGGGTTGGGGGTGGTCGGCAGAAAGACAGAAAGCATTTCTCCATTGGCACCGGTGCGTTTGAGCACTTCGCCTTTCGCCTCGGTGGAGATAAACCCGAGCGCCCAGATCCCGCGCCGGGGGTATTCGATCAGGCAGGCGGTCTCGAAACTCCGCTCGGATTGGGCAAAGATCGTCTCGGAAATCTGCTTGATGCCGGAATAGATCGTGCGCACCACGGGGGTACGCTCCACAAGACTTTCGGCAAAGCGGATCATCGAGCGGCCAATAAGACCCTTCGCGGCCCAACCAACCATGATCGTAAAGATCAAGAAGATCACCACGCCAAGGCCGCGCACGTTAAACTGCAACGATGGGTCAAGGCCGAGGAAATCTTGGAGCAGGCGGTCAGGGTGATAGGCTTTGGGCACCAGCGGCAGCACAAAACCGTCGATCCAGCCGATCACACTCCAGATCAGCCAAATGGTTAGTCCGACAGGCGCAATCACAACCAACCCGGTCAAGAAGGACGCCCGCAGCCTTGCAACAAGGCTGCGCCGGACCTGCGTCGGGTCGGGATCGAAAGGTGTGTTCATCTGCGCCGTTTTCCGAAGAGTTAATCGCAACATAGCTAAGGCGTCTGCCCCGGCCCGGCAATGGCTCGACGGTGTTTTTCGCCTTTAACGCGGCAGGTTGACGAGGTTTGCGGCGATCTTGGCCCCTAGCCGGGCATTGTTGCGCACCAATGCGATATTGGCGGTGAGCGAACGGCCCTCGGTCAGTTCAAAGATGCGCTGGAGCAGGAACGGGGTCACGCCCTTGCCGTGCACGCCTTGGGCGTCAGCCTCAGATTGTGCTTGGGCGATGATCGGGGCCAGTTCGGCGGCGGGGATTTCTTCATCCGCCGGGATCGGATTGGCCACGAGTTGACCGCCGGGGAGACCCATGGCAGCGCGGGTGCGGTGGGCTTTGGCAATCGCGCCCGCGTCATCGAGACGCAGCGGCGACTGCAATTCGGATCCCGCGCTCCAGAAGGCGGGAAAGCTGTCTTGGCCCACGGTGATGACCGGCACGCCTTGGGTTTCCAACACTTCCAGCGTTTTCGGCACGTCGAGGATCGCCTTGGCGCCAGCGGCAATGACGGTGACGGGGGTCTGTGCCAGTTCCATCAGGTCGGCGGAGATGTCAAAGCTTTCCTCCGCGCCTTTGTGTACGCCGCCGATGCCGCCGGTGGCGAAGACTTCGATGCCTGCAAGATTAGCGGCGATCATGGTGGCGGCGACGGTGGTGGCCCCTGTGCCGCCCGACGCGATGCAGACGGCCATATCGGCGCGCGAAAGTTTCGCCACATCTTTGGCCTGCGCCAGATCGCTAAGCTGGTCGTCGTCCAAACCGATGTGCAACGCGCCACGGATCACGGCGATGGTGGCGGGCACGGCCCCGGCATCGCGGATGTCCTGCTCAACCTGCCGCGCCACTTCGAGGTTTTGCGGATAGGGCATGCCATGGGTGATGATGGTGCTTTCCAGCGCCACGATCGCGGCACCGCTTTCGCGGGCCTTGGCCACTTCGGCGCTGAAGGTGAGGGGCAGGGCGGAAGGGGCGGTTGTCATATCTTGGTCTCTCCGGAAACGTAAAGGGCAGCAGCGTCGAGTGCGGCCTTGAGGGCGGGTTGCGCGACGGCCCCGCCAAGTTCGGCAGCCACATGGGCGGCCATGAATGTGTCGCCTGCGCCCGTGACACGGGCCACATGGACCGAGGGCGGGGTGAGGGTGATGATATCATTCCCTTGCCCCACGGTGGCGGGGTTGCCGCCATCTGTCACTACAGCACGGCGCGCGCCACGGGCCAGCAGGGCGCGGGCGGCGGTGGGGGAATCGTCAAAGCTGGCCTGACACAGCAGCCCGGCCTCTTCGAGGTTCACGTAAAGCGTGCCGCGCCCGGCCTTCAGGAAGGGCGTCAGCCGCAGCGCTTTGCCGGGCGAGGCGGGGGCGACGCGCAGATCGGCCTCAGCCAGTAGCGGGCTCTGCGCCATGCTAGCGAGCAATTCGACAGTGAGATTGCCATCTAGCGCCACGGCGCCTTTATAGGGCGCAGGCAGGCTGCCATCCTCCAGCGGGCGCAGAATTTTATCCCCCGCAGCCTCCAGCGAATGGGCATCGGCAATCGCGGCAATCAACCCGTTCGAGCCTTCGACGGCCATATAGCGGTCCGTCGGCAGATCGTCGGAGCGGTAAACGTGATCGGTGATCAGACCGCGCAACGTACAGGCGGCGATTAATTCATCCCCCTCCGCGTCGCGACCAACGGCGGACAACAGCGCGGGCGTCAGCCCAAAGCGCGCCAATGCCATGCCGATGTTCAGCGCCACGCCGCCCGGCAAACGCGTGATGCGCCCCGGCATGTCAGAGCCTTGGCGCATGGCGTTTTCAGAGCGGCCGATCACGTCCCAAAGGACGGAGCCAATGCACAGGATATCAGGTGTTCTGGTCATGCGGCGCTTCTAGCCGCCAAGCGTTACCGCGCGCAAGCGGCCTTATTGTGGCACCGCAAATGTCAGCGCGGCCCAGAGTGTTTCCCAAGCGGGTTGGTCGAGGTCATAGCCTTCGCCTGTTTTGGCATTCTCTGCCGGGCGCAGAACCACTGCATCAAAGAGATACTCATGGCCTGGCGTTACCGGAATCACTGCTTTGCCGTCTTCATCGGTACGGTGCCTTGAAATGGTGACACTGTCATCCGGGGCGCGGTCAAAAACTTCGATCTGGGCATTGGCGCGCGGCGCATCTTGATAGAGCAGCGCGACTTTCATCTGATTGTCAAAATCAACCTCATAGGGATTCGTCAGGGCAACAAATTCGGTGGCCATGCCGGTAGCGGCGTCTTGTCCGTTGCCCGACCCTGTGGCGATCAGGGTTTTGACGTGGCGCGTGTAACTCTCGATGATTTTGTCCTGCGACCAGCCGTTGGCGATGTGATCTGCTTCGGCTTGGGGGAAATCCTTATGCTCGGCAAAGGAAAGGAACTTCTCCCATTCGGTGTAGGTCACTCTGGAGGGGGTGGTTTCGGCCACCGCGACCACCAGCGCATCGCGATCCGGCGCGGGAAGCTGCAAGGCCGGGTTGTCACCTGCACGGGGGGAGAGGTCATAGTGCTGCCCCTCTACCAAAAGCTCAAAGCGTGTGAGGCGGTTGGGCAGATAAGGAAAGGTTGAGCCAACAAACTCTTCGCCGTTGCGAAAATGCGCCGCGATGTTTTCGCCGCTTTCCACTTGATAGTTCAGCGGCGACAGCCAGTATTCATGTGCAAAGATCGGCGTTGCCGATAAGATACTGAAAATAATGACAGACGACAGGGACATTTTCATGCAGAGAACTTTCATTTGGCTAAGATCCAAGCTGGCGTTGCTATGGGTTTTGTCAAGCGCGATCCTTTTCTCAGCGGGTGCTGCGGTGCAGGCCCATGAGGTCAAACCCACGATTGCAGATTTGACGGTCGCCGAGGGCCGCGCCGTGCTGGAGTTTCAGATTAACCTAGAGGCACTGCTGGCAGAGATCGATCTGGACAGTGTCGAGGACACAGATAATGCTGAAAACGCCGGGGATTATGACGCCCTGCGCAGCCAGCCTGCGGCGGATATCGCGGCCCTTGCGCCAGATCTTTTGCCAACTTGGAACAGCCTGCCGCTGCTCAGCGTGGACGGTGAGGCGATCGCGCTTGAGAGCGTGGCGGTCGACGTGCCTGATGGGGTTGATCCTGAACTGCCGCGCGACAGCCTGTGGCGATTACAGGCGCCCGTGCCCGGCGGTGCAGAGCGTATCCAAGTCACTTGGCCCGAAGGCGCAGGCGCGTTGGTACTGCGGCAACAGGGCGTCGAGGTGCCTTACACCGGCTATCTGTCTGGTGGTGAGGTTAGCCCCGAGATCGACCTTGCGGGCGGTGATGCGCAAAGTGGGTTGCAGGCGTTTGTCAGCTATATCCCGGTTGGGTTCGACCACATTCTGCCCAAGGGGTTGGATCATATCCTCTTTGTTTTGGGGCTTTTCTTCCTGTCGACCCGGCTGCGGCCGCTGATCTGGCAAGTTTCGGCCTTTACCTTGGCGCATACGGTGACATTGGCGCTTGGTGCGATGGGCTGGGTTAACGTGCCCGGTGCGATTGTCGAGCCGCTGATCGCCGCGTCCATTACCTATGTCGCGGTCGAGAATATCTTCCACTCTGGTTTGAACCGCTGGCGACCGTTGGTGATCTTTGGCTTTGGCCTCTTGCACGGGCTTGGGTTTGCCTCGGTGCTGGGCGACTTTGGGCTGCCTGCGGGGCAGTTTGTGCCCGCGCTGATCGGCTTTAATATCGGGGTGGAACTGGGCCAGCTTGCGGTGATCGCGATTGCATTTGTGCTGGTTGGCTGGGCGATGACGCGAGATTGGTATCGCCGCGCCATCGCGGTGCCCGCCTCCTGCGTGATCGCGGCGGTTGGGGCCTATTGGTTCATTGAGCGGGTGTTTCTGTAAGCGAGTGGGCAGCCCTTAACCGGGCTGCCCAAAGGGCCGATCAGCCCAGCATGGCGGCGATCAGGGTGGCAAGTTCGGCCACCGGATCGTCCTTGTCCCAAATCTCGGCTCCGATGCCGAAGAAATCTGTGCGTGGGGCCAGTTTGCGGATCATGTCGATGTCGAGCGCACCTTCGGCGACGACGGGCACTTCGATCACCTCGGACCACCACTGGAACAGATCGGCTTCGGCAAAGCTGCCATCGCCAAGCGCGCTGGCCTGCGTGGGGCCAAAGCTGACATAATCCGCCCCCGCTTCGCCTGCTGCCATGCCTTCGTGCCGCGAGGTGCCGCAATAGCTGCCGACAATCGCGTCCTCACCCAATTCCTTGCGGGCATGGCGCACGGTGCGGGCCGCGTCGCTCAGATGTACGCCGTCTAGGCCAAGGCGTTCGACCATCAACAGGTGATCCGAGATCACCAAGGCCACATCGCGCGCATGGGTAACCTCGCGCAGCGCGTCACCGGCGCGAGACAGGCGGTCTTCGTCGCGTGTCGACAGAGCCATCCGCACACAGGCAATCGGATGCGCGTCCAGCACGGCGGCCAGTTGCGCGGGGAATTGGCTCAGCTCAACTTCGGGTGGGGTGATAAGGTAAATCTGCGGTTGTTCTGGCGCGTCCATGGTCACTGTCCTTGCTCGGGTCTGGGGGTCTGAGTAGCGCAAGGCGTTGCAAAAGAAAACGGATATGCGTGTGCTGCGCGGGCTTTCTTGCGGTGCGAACGCGCAGAAGCTATGAGGCGCCTATGACCCAGACATCATCTTCCCCCGTCCTTCCCGCGCCAATCCCGGCGATTGTGCTTGTGCGTCCGCAAATGGGCGAGAACATTGGCGCGGCGGCGCGTGCGATGTGGAACTTTGGCCTTGATCATATGCGGGTCGTCGCGCCGCGTGACGGCTGGCCGAGTCAGTCTGCCGTGGCCATGGCCTCGGGCGCGGGGCGGTTGTTGGATGAGGCGCAGCATTGCGCCGATCTGCCGAGCGCTCTGGCCGATTGCGATTTCACCTTTGCCACCACGGCGCGGGGCCGCGACCTGACCAAACCGGTCTATAGCCCCGAAGCTGCGATGAAGCTGGCGGCTGAGAAAATATCGGCAGGACAACGGGTTGCGGTGCTTTTCGGACCTGAACGGGCAGGGCTGGAGAACGAAGATATCGCGCAGGCCAATGCGATTGTCTCGGTTCCGGTGAACCCCAAGTTCGCCTCGCTCAACCTCGCGCAATGCGTGCTCTTGATGTCCTACGAATGGATGCGGGCGCAGGGTGATGTGACCCATGAGGTGACCGAGATGGCCGGCACCGATTGGGCAAAGGGGGCCGAGGTCGACCATCTGGCGCGGCATTACGAGGAACGGTTGGAAGAGGCGGGGTTCTTCTATCCCGAACATAAAACGACCTCTATGAAGCTGAACCTGCGCAACATGTGGTCGCGGATGCCGATGACACGGGCGGATGTGCAGATGCTGCATGGGATCCTGCGGCAAATGGTCCGTTGGAAAGAGAAGGGCTGAGGGAAGCCACCGCCCGGAATCAAGCCGTTGGCCCTCGGCACATGCGGCAACATAACTCACCCCGCTAGACCTTTCCCCGCCCATGGCATACCACTCTATCCAAACGGAAAATGAGGCGCGCCATGGCGGAAAAACGCAAACTTTTCGAAGAGGTCGGGACCGACCAACCCAGCCGTGCCCCGGTGCAAACCGGGGGCATCGACAAGGGCCGTGGCGGCGCGCGTGGCGCGATCCGTATTTGGCTGATGATCCTCTTTGCGCTGGTCTTTGTTATGATCGCCGTCGGCGGACTGACACGTCTGACTGACAGCGGGCTTAGCATCACGGAATGGCGTCCCGTTACCGGGGCCTTGCCGCCAATGAGTGAGGCCGATTGGCAGGCGGAATTCGACAAATACAAGCAGATCGACGAGTTTCAGGTCCAGAACGCTTGGATGGAACTTTCTGATTTTAAAAGCATCTACTGGTGGGAATGGGGCCACCGGCAACTTGGTCGAGTGATTGGCCTCGTCTGGGCTTTGGGCTTTCTTTACTTTCTCGTTCGACGTCAAATTCCAGTGGGCTGGAACAAACGTCTGCTCTTTATCGGCGCACTTGGCGGCGCGCAGGGCGCGATTGGCTGGTGGATGGTCGCCTCAGGCGTGACCAGCGGGCAGGGGGTGACGGATGTGGCCTCTTACCGTTTGGCGACCCATCTCGGCCTCGCCTTTGTCATCCTCGGTTTTATCACATGGTATGTGCTCTTGCTGGGCCGCAGCGAACGCGACCTGATTCAGGCCCGCCGCGCCAAGGAGGCCAAGCAGTTCGGCATGGCCACCGGCTTGTTGCATTTCGCAGCGTTGCAGATCCTGCTGGGCGCGCTGGTCGCTGGGATTGACGCAGGCCGCTACTTCGTCGACTGGCCGCTGATGCAGGGGCAGTTCTTCCCACCCGACGCGTTTAGCATCACGCCCACATGGCGCAACTTCTTTGAAAATCCCGGGCTGGTGCAATTCATGCACCGGGTGGCGGGCTATCTGCTGTTTGCTTTCGGCGTAGTCGTCTGGCTGCGCGGCCGCCGCTCGGCCCATGCGCGGACGCGCTTTGCGTTTAATGCGGTGATGGCGGCGCTGGCCTTTCAGGTGGTTCTGGGCATCACCACGGTGCTCTATGCCGCCCCGGTGCATCTGGCGCTGGCGCACCAGGCGTTGGCCGTTCTGCTCTGGGTGTTGATCCTGCGGGCGCGTTTTCTTGCGGCCTATCCCGTCGCCACATCGCTGAGAGGCTGAGACATGACTGCATACGACGATTTGATGGCCTTTCAGCGCGAGACCGAAGCGCTGGCACAGGTCGCGGGGCGGCTCGGCTGGGACCAAGAAACGGTCATGCCCCGCGGCGCCGCGCCGCAACGGGGCGAAGAAATGGCCGCGATGGAAAGCGTGCTGCACGCCCGCCGCATCGATCCGCGTATCGCCGATTGGCTGGGCCGTATCGAAACGGCGGGTCTGGACGCGGTGGGGCAGGCCAACCTGCGCCACATCAAACGCGATTTTGACCGTGCCACCCGTGTTCCCGCCGATCTGGCGGCACAGATCGCCCGTGTCACCTCCGCCGCGCAGGGTACGTGGGCCGAGGCCCGCGCCGCCGATGATTTCGCCGCCTTTGCCCCGACCTTGAAAGAGGTGATTGCTCTCAAACGTGAAGAGGGGGCTGCCTTGGCCGAGGGGCGCGATATTGATATCTACGATGCGATGCTGGAGGACTATGAGCCCGGCACTACAGCGGCAGACCTAGAGGCAATGTTCGGGGCGCTGCGCCCTAAGCTAACAGAACTACGCGCTGCCGTGCGCGATGCCGAAGCACCGCCAGTTTTGGAAGGCGTGTTCGATGAAGCCTCTCAGATGGAACTGACAGCTAAACTTGCCCGGCATTTTGGGTATGACCTCTCCACCGGACGGATCGATAAGGCAGTGCATCCTTTCTCATCCGGCTCGGGCTTGGATGTTAGAATTACCACGCGCACCAACGCGCTTGATCCTTTCAATTGCTTCTATTCCACGGTGCATGAAGTCGGCCACGCTGCCTATGAGCAAGGGATCGACAACGCTTATCTGCTGACTCCGTTGGGGCGCGGCGTGTCGATGGGTGTGCATGAAAGCCAGAGCCGTATCTATGAAAATCAGATTGGCCGCAGCCGCCCCTTCACCGGCTGGTTGTTCGGTGAAATGACGGCTGCTTATGGTGACTTCGGTGTGCCGGATGCCGAGACATTCTACAAAATCGTCAATCGTGTGTCGGACGGCTTTATCCGTACTGAGGCTGACGAACTGCAATATAACCTCCACGTCCTGCTGCGCTTTGATTTGGAACGTGCACTGATGTCAGGGGACTTGCAGGTTAATGAGCTAGAGACCGCATGGAATGATCGGTTTGAGGCTGATTTCGGGTATCCGGTTGACCGCCCCTCGAACGGTGTCTTGCAGGACGTACACTGGTCGGTTGGTCTGCTGGGGTATTTTCCGACCTACAGCCTTGGGAATGTCTATGCTGGCTGCCTCAATGATGCGATGCGCGCGGCGGTGCCTGATTTGGACGAATCTCTTGGGCGGGGCGATACAAGTGCTGCAACAGGTTGGCTGCGTGAAAACGTCCAACAACACGGTGGGCTTTTTGAACCACGAGAGGTCATAACACGCGCTTGCGGAAAGCCGCCGACCGAGGAGCCATTGCTGAACTACCTAGAAAACAAATTCAAAGATCTATATGGGATTTAAATATAAAAAACTGGGAACAATAGGCCATTTGGCGGTGTTGCTCAGACAACAGGCACCACGTGAATTCTTAACTGAGCTTTAACAATTCGTCTTTGCGCTGAGCATGATAATATGCGATGGTCCGGTGAGTTTTGATTTTTGACGAGATATAGGAGTACCGAGACAATGAAAATTCTTGCAACGGTTGCGGCGACAATCGCCCTTACGGGTGCTGCATTTGCCCAAACAACAACACAGGCAGCGGTTCTTGGGGCGTCTGACGACTCCGTTTATTCGCTTCAGGTTCAAGGCGCGAATGGCGTGATCTACAATTGCAAGCCGGATCCGGTTACAGTTGATGGCGACACAGCCCGCGTTTGCGTACGCGCTGATGATGCTGGCCTCTTCGCAGCTGGTGCTGGCCTTGGTGGCGGCGCAGCAGCGGCAGGCGCGGCTCTGGTTCTTGTGGCGATTGCAGCGGGCTCTTCGTCCTCTACTACCACAACTACTACTCAATAACTTCTTTACAGAAGCTTAAGATTAGAAAATCCCCCGTGCCGATGGCGCGGGGGATTTTTTGTTGTTTGATATTTTGCTGATAAACCAACCGTCCCGAAGCTTTCACTACGGGGCGGGGTACAGTGTAAGTTATTCTGTGGTGCTGTCATCTTCGACAGCTTCATCCTCGTCGTTGCCCTGATCGGCGATCCAAGCCACGCTGACGACCTCTTCGTTCTTGCCCGTGCTAAAGACCTTTACACCACCCGCACTGCGCGACCGGAAAGAAATCCCTTCTACGGGAACGCGGATCGATTGCCCTTTGGATGTCGCCAACATGACTTGGTCCGACATCTCGACCGGGAAGCAGGCAACGATGGGACCATGTGCCATTGTCTTGGTCCAAGCCGTCACACCCATGCCACCACGGCCACGCACCGGATAGTCATGTGCCGAAGACACTTTGCCCGCGCCCTTGGCCGTGATCGTCAAAATCAAATCCTCTGCCGCAGACATCTCTGCATAGCGCTCGGTGCTGAGTTGCCCGGCTTGCACTTGCTCTTCTTCGTCATCGTTGCTGTCATCATCGGTCAGCCCGGCCATGAGGCGGCGTTGCTTGAGATAGGCGACACGCTCTTCCGAGGCAGCCTCAAAGTGGCGGATCACGGACATCGATACGACGGTGTCTTTTTCGCCCAAACGAATGCCCCGCACACCGACAGAGTTGCGCGAATTGAACACCCGCACATCGGTCGCCGGGAAGCGGATCGCGCGGCCAGCGTCGGTCACCAGCATCACGTCATCATCATGCGACGCGATGCGTGCGTTGATGAGTGTGGTGCCTTCATGTTCGCCTTCGAACTTCATGGCGATCTTGCCGTTGGCTTTTACATTGGTGAAATCCGACAGCTTGTTGCGACGCACGGTGCCGGCAGAAGTGGCAAAGACCACCTGTAGATCATCCCAGTCCTTTTCATCCCGATCGACCGGCATAATCGCTGCAATGGAAACGCCGGTGGGAATAGGTAGGATGTTGACGATGGCCTTGCCTTTGGCAGTGCGCGCACCCTGTGGCAGGCGCCAAGTCTTAAGTTTGTAGACCATCCCATCAGTGGTGAAGAACAAAAGCTGCGTATGGGTATTGGCGACGAAGAGGTTGGTCACGACATCCTCTTCTTTCGTCTGCATGCCCGAGACGCCCTTGCCGCCCCGGCGCTGCGCACGGAAATCGGCGAGGGGGGTACGTTTGATGTAACCGCCAGATGTCACGGTCACGACCATGTCTTCGCGGGCGATCAGGTCTTCGTCGTCCATGTCGCCGGACCAGTCGACAATCTCGGTGCGGCGCGGCACAGCAAAGAGTTCACGCACTTCGCGCAGCTCGTCCGAGATGATGCCAAGGATGCGTTCGCGTGAACCGAGAATTTCAAGGTATTCCTTGATCTTGCTGGCCAGTTCCTCCAGCTCATCGGTGACTTCTTTGACGCCGATCTGGGTCAGACGCTGCAGACGCAGTTCCAAAATTGCACGGGCCTGAGCCTCTGACAGGTTGTAAGTGCCATCTTCATTCGCGGTATGGGTCGGATCGTCGATCAGCGCAATATAGGGCAGGATGTCTTCTGCGGGCCAGCGGCGCGTCATCAGCTTTTCGCGTGCCTGAGAGGCATCGGCGGAGGAGCGGATGGTGGCGACGACTTCGTCGATGTTGGTGACGGCAACCGCCAGACCACACAGGATATGGCTCCGCTCACGCGCCTTGCGCAGCAGATAGGCGGTGCGGCGGGCGACAACATCTTCGCGGAAATCGATGAAGTAACTGAGGAACTTGCGCAAAGTCAGCTGTTCAGGCCGGCCGCCGTTCAGCGCCAGCATGTTGCAGCCGAAATAGGTTTGCATGGGCGTGAAGCGGTACAGTTGGTTCATCACGACTTCGGCGGTCGCATCGCGTTTGAGTTCGACCACCACGCGCACGCCGTTACGGTCGCTTTCGTCCTGAACGTGGGAAATGCCTTCGATCTTTTTATCGCGGACTTGTTCGGCGATCTTCTCGATCATCGAGGCTTTGTTAACCTGATAGGGGATTTCATCAATGACAATGGCCCAGCGATCTTTGCGGATCTCTTCGACCCGCGTCTTGGCACGGATCACGACACTGCCGCGCCCCTCAAGGTACGCTTTGCGCGCGCCGGAACGGCCAAGCATGATCCCGCCCGTTGGGAAATCGGGGCCGGGGACATAATCGATCAGTTGCTCAGAAGTCAGGTCAGGGTCGTCGATCAGCGCGAGGCATGCGTCGACAACCTCGCCAAGGTTATGCGGCGGAATGTTGGTGGCCATGCCGACGGCAATGCCGCCTGCGCCGTTGACCAGCATATTGGGGAAGCGCGCAGGCAGAACCGTAGGTTCTTTCTGTTTGCCGTCATAGTTGTCTTGATAATCGACAGTGTCTTTGTCGATGTCTGCCAGCAGATAGGCCGCTGGCTTGTCCATCCGCACCTCGGTATAGCGCATCGCCGCAGGGTTATCGCCGTCCATTGAGCCGAAGTTGCCCTGACCATCAAGCAGCGGCAGCGACATCGAAAAATCCTGCGCCATACGCACCAAAGCGTCATAGATCGCAGAGTCACCATGCGGGTGGTACTGGCCCATCACGTCGCCCACGGGGCGGGCGGATTTGCGGTAGGATTTGTCGTGGGTGTTTCCGGTCTCATGCATGGCAAAAAGGATGCGGCGGTGCACCGGTTTGAGCCCATCGCGCAGGTCGGGGATCGCCCGGCTGACGATCACCGACATCGCGTAGTCCAGATAGGACGTGCGCATCTCGTGTTCGATTGTCACCGACGGCCCGTGGAAAATAGGCTTTTTGTCTGCGTTCTCAGGGGTTTCCGGCGTATCGGTCACGTATTTTGCCCACCATTTTATGGTTCTATATCTTGGGGTTTTCTATAGCAGACGGGGCATATCAGGTGCAATGGCTGTGGCCGAAACGCACTGGCAGCACTCTGGCTCAAGTGCCAACATGCTGTTTTCATTGAAAAGTAATTCTCACCGCGCAAACTTGTCATACAGAGGCAGCAAAGGAGGCGCAACATGCCCCGCAGTGAAACCGAAATGATGCTGAAAGGTTACGGGCTGACCACGGCTGAGTTCTTTTATCGTATGCCCGACTACAGTCATGTGCTGAACAGCTATATCTGGCAGGATTACGACATCGCGCCAGACCATCCGCGCCTGTTCGAATTCGTCGAATTCTGGCGCGCGGAACTGGATGGGCCGCTGCATTCGGTCCGTTTCACGCATCGGAAACTAATCGGTCCCGGTGAGTGGCAGAACCAAGTGGGCGAGTTCACGCTGCATTAAGGCAAAAGGGCAGGGGCGTCAGGCCGAGCAACTCGCCCCGCCCAGCACGCAGAACTTAGCGCAATGCGGATGGTTCAACGACACGTCACGCTCTGCCTCGGCCAAGGTTGTACCAAGCTCGAACTCGGGGTCGTAGGGCAGTAGGGTACAAGCCAGCACGGCGGGTTTCTCGGCCCCCTTGCGTTTGACCACCATGCGAGAGGAGGAGCACATCACCGCGTCAGGCGATACATCCAGAATGCTCCAACAGGCGGTGGTGATCTCAGGCACTTCGACCGCTTCGTCCATCTCGGGGAAAAGCACCGTCATACCGGGATCGTTTGCGTCGATGTCAAACCCGTGTTCGGCATAGAACGCAGCATAGCCCGCGCGGCTGTCGGCATCACTGTCGGCAAAGATCGACCGTCCCGCGACCGCCATGCGAAAATCATTATCCCGCAGCCATTCCATACCGATAAGGGTCTTATCAAAGGCACCTGCACCCCGCTCTGCGTCATGTAGATCGCGACGGTAGTGGTCGACCGAGATGCGGAAAGTCATCTTGCCCGGATAGGTGTCGCGCAGCCGCAGCAGCCCGGTTTGCACAGATTTGCGCATCATCGGACGCATGGCATTTGTCAGGATCAATACTTCATAGCCACGCTCCAGCGAGGCTTCGGTGATCTCGACCATCTGCGGGTTCATAAAGGGCTCGCCGCCGGTAAAGGCGATCTCGCGTACCGGCCAGTCACGCTCGACGATTTGATCAAGGTAATCGCGCACTTCATCAGCGGTGATATAGACCAACGCGTCATTCTTAGGGCTTGAGGCAATATAGCAGTTCACGCATTCGATATTGCACAGGGTGCCAGTGTTGAACCACAGCGTCTCCGCGCCGCGCAGAGCGACGGTGGCGCGTGGTTCCCCCTTGGCGGTTACCGCCGGGTTCTGGAACTTGCCCTCGTTTGCTTGCGCGATATCTTTCATGATTGGTCCTTGCGTGATCCCATTTGTTCCTGTCCTGTTGTGGTAAGCTATTGCGGCCCTGCCTAAAAGTCCAAGGTGCGGGGTGCACAGTCTTGTGAAGTAGGTAAAAATAGGTATGTTTGCGCTAACTCTGCCAATCTACCCGGACAAGGAATAAATAATGGTTTCGCGCGTTATCCCTGTCGACCCTTTCGATTTGGTTATTTTTGGCGGCACCGGCGATCTGGCCCGGCGCAAGATACTGCCCGGCCTTTACCGGCGGTATTGCGCAGGCCAGATGCCCGAAGAAGCGCGGATTATCGGCGCCGCGCGGACCGAGATGGACAGCGCGGGCTACCGCGAAATGGTGTCAGAGGCGATCAGTGAGTTCGGCGGCAAGGATGCATGCGATAACCTTGACGCATTTCTTGCCATGCTTGATTACGTAGCGATCGACGCGCGGGGCGAAACCGGCTGGGCCGAATTGCAGCAGATGATGGCAGGCAAGGATCGGATCGAGGTTTACTACTTCTCTGTCGCGCCGGGGTTGTTCGGTGATTTGGCAGAACGTTTGCAACAATGGGGCATGGCGGGCGAAGACAGCCGTATCGTCGTAGAGAAGCCGTTTGGCCGTGATCTGGCAAGCGCGCGGGCGTTGAACGCCACGCTGGCGACCTATTTCAAAGAACAGCAGATCTACCGGATCGACCACTACCTTGGCAAAGAGACGGTGCAAAACCTCATGGCCGTCCGCTTTGGCAATATGCTGTTCGAGCCGCTGTGGAACCGGCAGTATGTCGATCACATCCAGATTACCGTGGCCGAAACGGTGGGTGTCGGCGGGCGTGGGGAATACTACGACAAATCCGGTGCCATGCGGGACATGGTGCAAAACCACCTGATGCAGCTCTTGTGCCTGATCGCGATGGAGCCGCCCGCGCGTTTCGACCCCGATGCGGTGCGTGATGAAAAACTTAAGGTGATCCGTGCGCTTGACCCGGTGTTGCCACATCACCTGGTACGTGGCCAGTATGAGGCCGAAGAGGGCAATGAGGAAGAGGCGCCCAGCTATCGAGATGCCGTCGACAATCCACGCTCGCGGACCGAGAGTTTCGTGGCGTTGAAGGCGCATATCAGTAATTGGCGCTGGCATGGCACACCGTTCTACCTGCGCACCGGCAAACGCATGGTGGCGCGATCGAGCGAAATCACTGTGGTTTTCAAGGACACGCCCCATTCGATCTTTGCCGAAGACGCAGGCCGCCACCGCAACGTGCTGTCGATCCGCCTGCAACCGAACGAAGGCATCACCCTTGGCGTGACGATCAAGGAACCGGGCCCGGGGGGCATGCGTCTTGTCGATGTGCCGCTTGATATGACATTCGCCGAGGCGCTTGGCCCCGATGGGGGGGATCAGGTTGATGCCTATGAGCGGCTGATTATGGACGTGATCCGGGGCAACCAAACATTGTTCATGCGCGACGATGAGGTCGAGGCCGCTTGGGCTTGGACCGATCCGATCATCCAAGGCTGGGAGGCGCGCAATGATGTGCCAAAACCCTATGACAGCGGCTCTACCGGGCCCACAGATGCAGGTGAAATGATGCGGCGCGATGGCCGTGAATGGCGAAAGGTATCCCCATGAACTTCATCGAATATGCAGACCGCGAAATGGTGGTCATGAATGTCGCCAACAAACTGGCGGGCAAATTGAAATCGGCGCTATCGGGCAATGACCGCGTGTCATTTGCCGTGCCGGGTGGGTCTACCCCCGGGCCGATTTTCGAAATGCTCAGCGCGACCGATCTGGATTGGGACCGCGTAGATGTCATGCTGACCGATGAGCGATGGGTGGATGAAAACGATCCCCTGTCCAACGCACGGCTGGTACGAGAGCACCTTCTGAACGACCGCGCTGCCAATGCGCAGTTCATCCCATTTTTCCGCGCAGGATTGTCGCCGGGCGAGGGGGCAGAGACTGTAGCACCCAGTTTGGCGCGCCATATGCCGATTTCGGTGCTGCTGTTGGGCATGGGCGACGACATGCATACCGCCTCGCTCTTTCCCGGAGACCCCAGCTTGAACAATGCGCTCGCGTCTGACGCGCCGCTCTTGTGTCCGGTTTACCCCGAGGGCCAGCCAACGGCGCGGGTGACACTTCCGGCGCATGTGCTGGATGGGGCGCTAAACAAACATTTGGTGATTTTCGGCGACGAAAAACGCGCAGCACTTGAACGCGCGGAGAAACTCTCACCCGAAGAGGCGCCCATCGCGGCGGTACTCGATGAAATAGAAGTCTACTGGGCAGCATGATGAACATTTGGCAAGACTTGCAAGAACAGCAACGTGCAACGGCCGATCGCAAGATCACATCGCTGTTTGAGGATCCCAAACGGGCCAAAGAATTTTCTTTGCGGACGCAGCACATGCTGTTCGATTACGCCAAGACGAATATTGACGCAGAGGCGCGTGCGGCCCTGCTGCGGTTGATCGACGCCGCTAAGGTGACCCACCGCCGTGATGCGATGTTTGCAGGCGAGCCGATTAATGAAACCGAAGGCCGTGCGGTGCTCCATACCGCCCTGCGCAATCTTGATGGCGGGCCGGTTGAGGTCGAGGGCGCGGATGTCATGCCGCAGATCCGCGACACGCTGGCGCGGATGCGTGATTTTGCCGACCAAATGCGGTCGGGTGCGATTACCGATGTGGTTAATATCGGCATCGGCGGCTCGGACCTTGGCCCGGCCATGGCAACCCGCGCGCTGACGCCCTATCATGATGGGCCGCGCTGCCATTTCGTCTCCAACGTCGATGGCGCGCATATTGCCGATACGCTGCGCGGGCTGGATGCCAAGACGACTTTGGTGATCGTCGCCTCCAAGACCTTTACCACCATCGAGACCATGACCAATGCGCGTACGGCGCGGGCGTGGATGCAAGATCATGGCGGCGATCCGGCCACGCAATTCGCGGCCCTCAGCACCGCCGAGGATAAGACCGCTGAGTTTGGCATCGATTCCGCGCAGGTCTTCGGGTTCGAGGATTGGGTCGGCGGGCGTTATTCCATCTGGGGGCCCATTGGCCTCTCGCTGATGATTGCCATCGGCCCCAAGGCATTTGACAGCTTCCTGCGCGGCGCGCAGGAGATGGACCGCCATTTCTGCGCCGCCGATCCGGCGGAGAACATGCCGATCCTTCTGGCGCTGGTGGGCATCTGGCACAACCAAATCTGCGGCCATGCCACGCGTGCGGTGCTGCCCTATGACCAACGGTTAGAAAAACTTCCGGATTACCTGCAACAGCTTGAGATGGAATCGAATGGCAAGGGCGTGCAGATGGACGGCTCTGACAGCCCGCGCCACACCGGTCCGGTGGTCTGGGGGGCGGCGGGCACCAATGGCCAACACGCTTTTTATCAGTTGATCCACCAAGGCACCCGTGTGATCCCGTGCGAGTTTCTGGTCGCGGCCAAGGGGCATGAGCCGGAATTGCAGCATCACCACGACTTGCTGATCGCCAATTGCCTCGCACAGTCCGAAGCGCTGATGCGCGGGCGGTCTTTGGACGAAGCGCGGGCGATCATGCGCGATGCCGGGCTGTCGGGCGATGAGCTTGAGCGCCAAGCGCGTCACCGCGTTTTCCCCGGCAACCGGCCCTCAACTACGCTGGCTTATGAAACACTTGATCCTTTCACGCTCGGCCAGATCATCGCGCTTTATGAACACCGCGTCTTTGTCGAAGGGGTGATCCTCGGCATCAACTCGTTCGATCAATGGGGCGTGGAACTTGGCAAAGAGCTGGCCAAGTCCCTTCAGCCGCTGGTCGAAGGAGAGGTTTCTGCCGAAGGCAAGGATGGCTCCACCGCCGGGTTGATCGGCTATATCCACCAGCATCGCGGCTAGGGACTACATCCAAAATTGATGGACCGACGCGCGCAGGCGAACCCCGCCTGCGCGGGCCATTCTGCTGCCTATCGTTGCCGATTCTGACTTGCCGGAGGGGAAGGCTTGCAACTGCCCTGACCTTTGGACAGTCTCAACGCAAATGATTGGAGGATCCCCATTATGCTTGGCCAGATGATGAAGCAGCCGCTGCTGATCTCAAGTCTGATTTCCCATGCCGAACGCTATCACCCCGAAGGCGAGATTATCTCGGTTTTAACCACAGGCGGGGTCGAGCAAACCAACTGGGGCAAGGTGGCCGAGAGCGCGCGGCGCTTGGGCTCGGCGCTGAACGGTCTGGGGCTGTCACCGCAGGCGCGCTGCGGGACCATCGCGTGGAACAACCGTCGGCATCTGGAGATTTACTTCGGCACCTCCGGCGCGGGCTTTGTCTGCCATACGATCAACCCCCGGCTCTTTGCCGATCAACTGATCTATATCCTTAATCACGCGGCGGATGAGGTACTGTTCATCGACAAGACCTTCGTTCCGCTGATCGCCGCGATCCGCGACAAACTAGAGCATCTCAAGCATCTCGTGCTGATGTCTGGCCCTGATGCCGAGGCCACCGAGGCCCTGCCGGGGCTGGTCTTCTACGATGAACTGGTCGCCTCAGGCGACGCCGGTTTCGACTGGCCCGATTTGGATGAGAACACGGCGTCGAGCCTGTGCTACACCTCGGGCACCACGGGCAATCCCAAGGGCGTGCTTTATTCCCACCGCTCGACCGTGCTGCATTCCTTTGGCATCAACATGGCTGACAGCATCGCGATCTCCGCGCGGGATATCGTTATGGCCGTGGTGCCGATGTTCCACGTCAATGCTTGGGGCAGCCCCTATGCCAGCGCCATGACCGGCGCGCGGATGGTGCTGCCGGGGCCGAACCTTGATGGGGCATCGTTGGTTGGGCTGATTGACAGGTACAACGTGTCACTTGCACTTGGCGTGCCGACGATCTGGCAGGGGCTCTTGGCGGCGGCCAAAAAGTCGGGCAGTGAACTCACCAGCCTTGAGCGCACGGTGGTCGGCGGCTCGGCCTGTCCTCCGTCTATGATTGCGACGTTCCGCGAAGACTATGGGGTGGAGACCATCCACGCTTGGGGCATGACCGAGATGTCGCCCGTGGGCAGCGTCAATAAACCCTTGGCGAAACATGGTGAATTGCCTGAAGACGCACAGCATAAGCTGCGCGAGAACCAAGGCCGCCCGGTTTTTGGCGTCGAGCTTGAGATCTGGGACGACGCAGGCAAGCCGCTGCCGCATGACGGAGAGACCCAAGGCGCGCTGGTCACGCGCGGGCACTGGATCTTGGACGCTTATTACCGGTCCGACCGCGACAGCACCCTGCGAGACGGTTGGTTCGACACCGGCGATATCGCGACGATGGACAAAGACGGCTACATCACTATCCGTGACCGTGCCAAAGACATCATCAAATCGGGCGGGGAATGGATCAGTTCGGTCGAGTTGGAGAATATCGCCATCGCCCATCCCGATCTGGCCGACGCCGCCGTGATTGGCGCGACGCATCCAAAATGGGATGAACGCCCGGTTCTGATCGCGGTAAAGGCCGAAGGGGCCGATCCGTCAGAGGCGGATATTCTTAAGGTCTTTGAAGATCAAGTTGCGAAATGGCAGGTGCCCGACCGCGTGGTCTTTGCCGAGGAACTGCCGCGTAATGCGACAGGTAAAGTTCTAAAACGTGATCTGCGTGAGCGTTTTGGCGACGTACTGATGCAAGGCGAGAGCTAAGAAAAAAGCGCCCCGGTCCAGCTAGGGCCGGGGCCTTCGCACTCTAAACTGCCGTTCAGGCCGAGCGGCGCTGGTCACTGTCGGTCAGCGGACGCGGCAGGGTAAGCCTGAAGGTGCTTCCCACATCGATGGTGCTTTCCAGAGCAAGCCCACCGCCGTGCAGCGTGGCGAGCTGTTCGGCAATCGCAAGCCCCAGTCCCAAGCCGCCGTTCTCCCGCGACATGGACCCATCCACCTGTTGGAAACGCAGAAAAACCCGTTCAAGGTTTTCTTCGGAGATGCCACAGCCGGTATCTGTCACTGAGAAGCTGATATCTCCGGCAGTTTGATGCACTTGGAGGTGAATATTCCCGCTGCGCGTGAATTTGACAGCATTTGAAATCAGATTGTAGAGGATCTGCCGCAAGCGCACCGGATCGGCGTTGGCTGTGGCAGTGCCGTTGTCTTCATAGGTAAGGGTGAGCCCCTTGGCCTCGGCGTCCGGACGCAGGTCATCGGCGACCGAGCGGGCGATATCGCTGGTCTCAATCTCTTGCAGGTCAAGTTCCATCTTGCCACGGGCGACCTTGGTCCAATCCAACAGGTCTTCGACAAGGCGCAGCATATGTTTGGACGATCCTGCAATGCCGCCCGCTTGGTTAGAGACAAAATTCTGGAACTCATCCACGCTGTTGCGGATTTCGGGCGTGGCGTTGGGGCTATTGGTCAGTGCGGTGTGCAAACGGCGTGCCTGTGGCAGTTTCTCGGCGTGCTGCAAAAAGGTCGCCCGGCCAGAGATTACGGTGAGTGGGGTACGCAACTCATGGCTGACGTTGTTGAGGAACTCGGTCTTTTCCCGGTCTGCAGCCTTGGCCGCGTCTAGCGCGCGCTTTTCGGTGGTCACGTCGGTCCAGATTCCCACGGTGTATCCGTGCGGCGTGCGCGATTCCGTGACCTTGAGCCAGAAATTGTCCGAGACTTCGAGGTTAAAGGCGCCGCTTGGGTTGCGAAAACGGGCGAGGCGCTTCGCGATCCATGCCTCGCGCTCTTCGACATTCTCGGGATGCTGATTGCGGGCCACCCAATGGCGTAGTAATTCTTCGATAGTCTTGCCGGGGACCAGAAGATCGACAATCTCAGGGTGATACTCGAGAAATTTGCTGTTTACGGTGACCAACCGTTCCTTTTCATCAAAAGCGATAAAGCCTTCTTGGATCGAGCCGATGCCCTCTGCCAAAAGGGCGTGGGCCTCTTGCTTTTTCAACGTAACTCGGCGGAACGCCCAGAGCCCGGCCATCAATGCGATGGTCGCAAACAGCGCGAAGGCCACAAGGTAGGGGCTTTGCGGGGCATAGGGCGGCAGACCGTTAACCGGGCGTGCCGTGGCTTCCCATGTCTTGCCCAATAGCTCAAACCGGGTGCGCACCGGATCACCATCGTCCAGCGCCGAGGGCTCTATTTCTGGCGGGATCGCGCCTGTTGGGAAAGCGCGTAGGCTATAGGTATAATCGGCGGCTTGATGGGGATTCTGATGCGGTTCAAACAGACGGTCAGGCTGGAAAACGATCGATATCACGCCCCAAAAGCGCGGTGCACCAAGGCCGGTGGGCCGTTCAAAGACCGGATAATGCATGATGTAGCCCCTACCGCCCTGTACAAGCGTCAGCGGACCTTCGATGGTTGGGCTTTGGCGGCGATAGGCGTTTGCAACGCCTGATAACTGTGCGGGAATGTTTTTGTACGCCATGCCGATGGTCGGCCCATTCGGCTGTTTGGGATAGCTTTGGGTGATGGTCAGATCAGGGGCGAGGGCAAAGGCCCTTATGCCGGGGTTCCGCTCCCTCAATTCCTTAACCAACAATTCAATCTTTTTGTCTTTAAACGACTCACCCGAGAGCAGAATATTCTCGATGTTTTTGGTGACTAAGATCGTTTCCTGAAACTGGTGCTGCACCTGATTGCTGAGTTCGTGCAGCGCTTGGCGCGCGTCCTGACGCATGCTGGCGATATGCTGCTCATAATCCAGTTTGACGATCGAATAGCTGATGCCAGCCACGCAGCACAGCACGATGAAATTGACGATGATATACGCCTTGGATGTCGCGTAGTCCCGAAACGTGTTGCCCACGTTTTATCCTTTGCCTCCGGGCGCATTTGACATCGTTGGGCCATCTGCGCGTAGTTTACATCCTGCTGGCCGCTACCATTGATAGAAATCATGGCAAAATTCGGGCATCTTCAAGCTATTCAAGTGATTGATCTGCGAGAAACCAGCGGGTTTCGAGAGGGCAGACGCCGCGCCTCACTAGGGCCGCGGTAATCAGCGTGGAGCGGGTAACGAGAATCGAACTCGTAACTAAAGCTTGGGAAGCTGCCGTGATACCTTTTCACCATACCCGCGCGCTGAGTGTGGGATAATCGGCACGCCGGGGAAGGTCAAGTCAGGGTTTTATGGCGGTGACGAAATTGATCTCGGCGGGCAGGCGCAGAGGGCCGTTTTGCGCGTAGGGCCGCAGGGCATCGGCGATTGTTTGGCGCAATTCGGCCACCTGTGCTGGGGATGCCTTAAAGTGAGTAATCGCACCGTTTGCAGGACCGATATCACACATCTGTTGGGCCAAATCTTCGACCGAGCCTGCGGGCGTTAGATCAAGCTTCATCACCTCACATTTGATGTCCGCAAAGCCAGCCTGCGTGAGGGTCGCGTCCACCCGTTGGGGATCGCGACAGGCGAAGGGGCCGGGGGCGTCGGGGTCGGTTTTGGGCATGGCACCGATGATCGCACGGGCAGCACGGGCCGGTAGGGTGAAAAAGGGGTTTTCAGGGATTTGACCCCAAGCGGCAAAGCTGATCCGCGCGCCGGAGCGAAGCTGCGCGGCCATGCGGGTAAAACTGAGAACTGGGTCGGAAAAGAACATCACCCCAAAGCGTGAGATCAGGCGATCATAGGGCGGATCGAGGCGCAGTGCGGTGGCGTCGCCGTGGTGAAAGGTGATTTGGGGCAGGGCGGCCGCCCGCTGCCGCGCCAGATCAAGCAGCGGCTCCGAAACGTCAACGCCCAGCACCGCGCCCCTGTCACCCAACGCTTGTGCGGCAGCAAGGCAGCCCGCGCCCGCGCCGCAACCGATGTCCAGCACGCGTAAGCCGGCGCGCAGGTCTGCCCGTGTCAGCACACCGTCGAGCACCGGCTGCATGAGGGTATCTAACTCTGCCTGTCGCGCGACCCATTTATGGCCCGCAGCACTGCTCCAGAAGTCGATCTGATCGCTGTTGCCTTGATCGCTCATTACGATGTCTTCCGTCTTCTGCGCCGTCCGCCGCGCGCGCCCTCTGCGCCGCCAGCACCACCGCCGCCCGTGTTGAAAGTAACATCCGGCAGGGCCACGAGGCTGTTGAGGATCGGGAAGGGCTCGACCGCGTTGGGAATGGCAGAGGCATTGACGAAATGCTCTTGAAAGCGCGGTTCGACAGCGGTTTCGATCTTGTGGATGGCGCGCACCGTGGCCTCAATCTCTGCCCGGGCGTCGGTGTTGAGCAGGGCAATCCGCGCCCCCGTGCCTGCCGCATTACCCGCGCTGGTCACTTTGTCGAGCGGCGCGTCGGGGATCATGCCCAGCACCATCGCGTGACGCGGGCTGATATGCGCGCCGAAGGCACCAGCGAGCACCACACGGTCCACTTTATCGACGCCGAATTTGTCCATCAGCAGACGCGCGCCGGAATAGAGCGCGGCCTTGGCCATTTGGATTTCACGGATGTCGCGGTTGGTCACCGTGATCTTTGGTCCGCCTTTTTCCGTGCCGTCATAGACCAGATAGCTGTTGGTGCGGCCATCGGCGAATACCGAGGGTGAGCCGGTCTGCTCTGCGCTGCCGATCAAGCCGGGCGCGTCGACGATGCCGTGAATGCGCATTTCTGCGACCATCTCAATGATGCCAGAGCCGCAGATGCCGGTGATCCCGGTGCTGGCCACGGCCTCCTCAAAGTCTTCCTCATCGGACCAGAGGTCACAGCCGATCACTTTGAACCGCGCCACTTTGGTTTCGGGGTCAATCTCGACCCGCTCAATCGCGCCGGGGGCCGCGCGCTGTCCCGAGCTGATCTGCGCACCTTCAAACGCAGGGCCGGTGGGAGAGGAACAGGCCAGCACCTTTTCCTTGTTGCCCAGCAGGATCTCCGCATTGGTGCCCACATCCACCACCAGCATCAGATCATCCGATTTCTCCGGTGCCTCTGATAGGGCAACGGCGGCGGCGTCGGCCCCTACATGACCCGCAATACAAGGCAGCAGATAGACCCGCGCAGAGGGGTGGATATTGAGGTCCAGATCCTCGGCCCGTAAACGCAGCGCACCCGAGGTTGCGAGCGCGAACGGCGCTTGGCCCAGCTCAAACGGGTCAATGCCCAGCAGCAGGTGGTGCATCACCGGGTTGCAGACAAAGACCGCATCAACGATCAGGTTTGGCTCTATAGCGCCTTCTTCGGCGATCTGGGTAAATAGCGCGTTCATCCCCTCGCGGACCGCGCGGGTCATCTCTCGGGAGCCCTCGGGGTTCATCATCGAATAGCTAACACGGCTCATCAGGTCTTCGCCAAAGCGGATCTGCGGGTTCATCACGCCAGAAGAGGCCACAACCTCGCCAGTTTGCAGGTCGCACAGATGCGCCGCGATGGTGGTAGAGCCAAGATCGACCGCCAGCCCGTAGACCGTTCCTTCGTAGTATCCCGGCCAGATGTTCATGATCCGGGCCGCGTTCTCTTGATCGCCCAGATGCACGGCGACGGTTACCTTCCAAGCGCCCTTGCGCAGGACCGGCTGCATCATTTGCAGTATGTGCAGATCGGCGGTGACCTTCTCCAGCTCCCATTGCTCGGCCAGCGCGGTGCGCAGCCGCTCCAGATCCCCAGAGGGTTCATGCATGTCGGGCTCTGTCACCTCGACGTAGAACAGTTTGACCGACGGGTTCAGCACGATCTCCCGCGCCTCGGCGCGTTTGCGCACGACCTGTTTATGCACTTGGCTCTCTGGTGGTACGTCAATCACCACGTCGCCCTGCACCGTGGCCTGGCAGCCCAGACGGCGGCCTTCTTTCAGGCCGCGTTTCTCGTCATAGCGCTCCTCAACCGCGTTCCATTCGCTCAGCGCATCGGACGCGACGGTTACGCCATGTTTGGAAAACTGCCCATAGCCCGGCGAGACCTGACATTTCGAACAGATGCCGCGCCCGCCACAGACCGAGTCCAAGTCGACGCCCAACTGCCGTGCGGCGGTGAGCACCGGTGTGCCTTTGGGAAAGCGCCCTCTCTTGCCGGAGGGCGTGAAAATCACGAGGGGATCACTGCTCATCGGGGCCGTCCTTTGCTTCTTTGCGCCACCATAGCGTTCCGCGCGGCAGGGGAAAGGCACTGCGCGTCAATTCGTGTGGCGCGCACGTCATTCCAGCCTTGGGACTTACGCTGGGGAATAGGTCTTTCCAATCCGGGCCATCCGTGAAATAGGAAACCGCCAAATGAACCCATCCAGACCGAGGTGTTAAATGGAGATTCGTGAGGCCCTGACCTTTGATGACGTACTGCTGGTTCCCGCGGCGTCCTCTGTGTTGCCGTCTACCGCAGATACAAGAACCCGCGTCACGCAGAGCATTGCGCTCAATATCCCGCTGCTAAGCTCGGCCATGGATACGGTGACCGAAAGCCGCATGGCGATTGCACTGGCGCAGGCCGGTGGGATGGGTGTTGTGCACCGCAACCTGACGGTAGAAGAGCAGGCCCGCGAAGTGCGCCGGGTCAAGCGGTTTGAATCCGGCATCGTTTACAACCCGATTACCCTGCGGCCTGAGCAGACATTGGCAGATGCCAAAGCTTTGCAAGAACGCTACCGCGTGACGGGTTTCCCGGTGGTGGATGAAAGCGGTCGTGTGCTGGGCATCGTGACAAACCGTGACATGCGCTTTGCCTCTGACGATCGTACCCCGGTGTCGGTGATGATGACCTCTGACCGGCTGGCGATCCTGCAAGAGCCTGCCGACCGGGACGAGGCGATCAGCCTGATGAAATCCCGCCGGATCGAAAAACTGCTGGTCACCGATGCCAAGGGCAAGCTGACCGGGCTTCTGACCCTGCGCGACACCGAACAGGCCGTGTTGAACCCAACCGCCTGCAAGGATGATCTGGGCCGTCTGCGCGTCGCTGCTGCCACCACGGTGGGGGACGCGGGCTTTGAACGCTCCGAAGCTTTGGTCGACGCGGGCGTCGATATGATCGTAATTGACACAGCGCATGGCCATTCTGAAGGCGTGGCCCTTGCGGTGACACGGGCCAAAAAGCATTTCGGCGACGTTCAAGTTGTCGCGGGCAACGTCGCCACCGGCGCTGCCACCCGCGCGCTGATCGACGCAGGCGCCGATGCGGTCAAGGTTGGCATCGGTCCCGGCTCCATCTGCACTACGCGGATGGTCGCGGGCGTCGGCGTGCCGCAGTTGACCGCGATCATGGATTGCGTGGCCGCCGCCGGTGACGTGCCGATCATCGCTGACGGTGGCATCAAGTTTTCGGGCGATTTCGCCAAGGCGATTGCGGCAGGGGCCTCCTGCGCAATGGTAGGCAGCATGATTGCAGGCACCGACGAAAGCCCCGGCGAAGTCGTTCTTTATCAAGGCCGTAGCTTCAAAAGCTACCGTGGCATGGGCAGCATGGGCGCCATGGCGCGCGGCTCGGCGGATCGCTATTTCCAGAAAGACGCCGCCTCAGACAAGCTGGTGCCTGAAGGGATCGAAGGTCAGGTGCCCTATAAAGGCAGTGCGAACAACGTCTTGCACCAACTGGTCGGCGGGCTACGCGCCGCGATGGGCTATACCGGTTGCGCGACCGTCGACGATATGCGCAGCAACTGTAGTTTTGTGAAGATCACGGGTGCGGGACTGAAAGAAAGCCACGTGCATGACGTGCAGATCACGCGGGAGTCTCCTAATTACCGAATTGGGTAAGTGCTTTGTTAAATTGGGTTTTTGTGGAATTTGATGGATTGATTTGTGTCGAGAACCATGCGTGAACAGGACCGGACATACCCAGAACTGGACATTGCATCAGTGAAACAACTGATGCAAATTGGGATAGGGTTAGGCGATAGCTGATGCATAGTTGTCGGATCGAGAGAGCAGTAAGTGGAGGTGGCGGGATCATCGATCCTGCCACCGACAATGAGTTTGAGTAGATAGATCTTCCTGGCACGGTTGGGACAAAGAGCCCAACCGATAAGCTGCTACCCCAAATTGACAGCACGGTTAGTGCCGCTCGGCTAAAGATGGATCAGGCGACCATCCCTCAACGAGATCTCTGTCGGTTGGGTCGGAAAGCCCAATTTGCGTCGTGCATCCCTATCGCTCTCAACAGCCGTCCCGCGATCCACCGCGCGCCCCGTCACAATGCCGCTTACGCCGTCGTTCTCGAATGCTGTATTCCAAACCAAACCGTCTTTTCTCTGAACGCCTTGAGAACCCAAGTCCCTTGTGAGGCGGATATTTGCTGCATCAAATCGCAAGGAGACAAGACAAATGAACACAAAATACCCTCACATCGAAGTGCCAATGGTAGGGGAGGACGGAAATGCCTTCGCAATTCTTGCACGTTGCGCCTGTGCAGGCCGGCGTGCGGGTTTGGATCGGTCCGAACTCGAAAAATTTAGGAAGGAGGCCACCTCCAGTGATTACGATCACCTGATCCAGACCGTTCTTCGCTGGTTCGACTACTACTAAGGTGTGGTTGCGTCGTCTCAAGGCTGAAGCCTCTGGGACGACACACAAGATATTGCGATCATGAATGGGGGATAGCGCCGTTCGCTTTCGGCGATATCGAAAACTGAGCTTACCATCGCAGGGTGGACTCATCGCAAGATCATTGCATTGAGTTTGCGCATCAGACGCAAGCTCAAGAGCTGGGTGTCCGTCAACAGCGCTGAACTTTCTCGTCTGTAGTTGTCGACCACGGTCTGCGGTGAGCCTGCTGCCCAGGCGGAAGTCTACCACTGATGGAGACGTCAGCGAGGCTGTGAGCTACGCTAAGATGAAGGGACGGAGCGCCTTCACTCGCATCGAGCTTCGCATAGCCTATGCACAAACGCTATCTGTAGCAAGAAAACCAAGCAGGAAAGGCTCCGACGGCAGGGGTCCAAGAAACTGGCCTCAACCTTCAGGATGTAAACGAAAAAACGCCTTCGACCGCGGTCTGACTCCGCGTGTGACGCTGAAAGCGTCACGCATGTGACAACTTCAGCAAGTGTTTTGTGACAGGTTTGGGTTGTATGTTATCGAACGTCTTTCTGGACGTGCCGAGAATTGCTGCGTCGCCTGATCTGGCGACGCAGGTGCGCAGATCAGTTCTGTTCGTCGCGAAGGTTCGTCGCGATCCGTTCCGCTTCCAGCATGTTCTGTATTGCGGCCAACCGTGAGGCGAGATCCTTCAGACGGCTACGAAGGTCGATTGCCGCGAGACCATAGCGATCCACGACTTTCTCTTCGCTTGGCGGGTTGATATCCCACTGCTCGGCTGGGATGTAATAAACATTCGTTGCAGCCAGGATGACTGGCTCGAGGCGGTCAGCCATCTCTTTCAAAGCGAAATGTTCATTTGTCGCGAAGATGGTGAGGCCCTCAATCCTGTCTTTCAGTGCCAGCACATCTTCGAGCAGCCCCCCATCGAGCGCCTCGACCTCTTAGGCCCGGGCGATAGCTTCCAGCGTCTTGTTCGAGACATCGAGAGCAGCTTCAATTCGAGAGGTCAGTTTATCATCCAGCATCCGGGACTTATCCATTTATGTTCTCCTTGTCATCGTTGGAGGGCTGTTGATCGGCATAGGTCTCTTCGAACGCCTGACGAAGCTCGTCGGCCAGCAGGCTGATTTCCTCGACATGCGGCGATGAGGGATCGAGAGCTGCGAAGTATGCAGCTTCGGGGCGGGACGGATCGTGCACATCCGCAAGAGTAAGCAGGCGATGAAGCGCATTGATTTCACGGCCGACACGGCCGTGAAGGGAATTCTCGGTCCAGAGAGTCTCGAATAAGCTTTGGACGCGTTTGAGCCACGGCCGCCCGCCGAGAAGAAGCGCGGCATTCTGGAGCGCTTCCATGTTTTCTTGAAATAGGTAGTGAACGCGCGTGGGCGCGGTGGGGATATCGAACATGATGTTCTCCCAGGCAGTGCCCTCGGCAGACTGCCTCGGGTGACAAGAGCCGCAGCTTCCGTAACAGCAAGAAGCGTTTCGACTGCCTACCGGCTCCTTGGATCAACAGGAGAACTGGCCCGTTGATCCCTACATTGCGGCGTTGGCAAAATAGACATTGGCCAAATTTGCTGGATCCGAAGGGGGAAATCGAAATAATTTCTAACTAACTGATTAAAATAAGTATATCTCGGCGTGACGTTCATCGCGAGGACAAATGCTCCGAGCCATGGCTTCCCCGCTTCGCCTTGGAGACTATCAGAGGTTGCACGCAATGGGCCTCATACGGCAGAGTAGTTCAAACCGAATTTTTCTACGGTATTTTACAATGAATATTACTTCGATCCTCGATTACATTGACAATGGGCATATGGCACTCCCCGAATTCCAGCGCGGATATGTCTGGGGACGAGAGCAGGTCCGGGGCTTATTCCATTCCCTCTATCGCGGGCACCCTGTCGGAAGCCTTCTGGTCTGGGCGACCAGCGCTTCAACTGCAGCCCACAGAGGCGATGGGGAACTTGCTCCAGGCGTGGTAAAGTTACTGCTCGATGGCCAGCAGCGGATCACCTCCCTCTATGGCGTGATACGGGGTGAGCCGCCGAAGTTCTTCGATGGGAATGCGAAGTCCTTTACCGAGCTTAGGTTCAATCTCGCAACAGAAGAATTCGAGTTTTACCAACCGATCAAAATGCGCGACGATCCTCTTTGGATCGATGTCACCGAGCTCATGAAAAGTGGCAACGCAGGCGTTGGGAGCTTCATCAACGAACTTAACAGCAATCCAGAGCATACGGTTCGGTTGGGCGAGTATGTTGGCCGCCTGAACCAGTTGCTCAGCATCCGCGACAAGAATTTTCACATCGAGGAGGTGACGGGTTCGGACAAAACACTTGATGTAGTTGTCGACATATTCAACCGCGTGAACAGTGGCGGCACCAAGCTTTCCAAGGGCGATCTTGCCCTTGCAAAAATCTGTGCTGACTGGCCAGAAGCCCGGGACACCATGAAAACGAGTCTCGCTCGCTGGAAAGAAGCGGGTTACGATTTTACCCTCGACTGGTTGCTCCGGTCTGTTAATACGGTGCTGACTGGCGAAGCTAAATTCCTCTATCTCCACGATCGCTCAGCCGAAGAAATCGCCGACGCCCTGACGCGTGCGGTTCGGCATACTGATACAGCTCTGAACATGATGGCGGGCAGGCTTGGTCTCGATCACAACCGTGTGCTGTTTGCCCGGTTTGCCGTCCCGGTTATGGTTCGATTTCTCGAAATGCGTGGGGGGCGCCTCGATGAACGCACCCGAGACAAGTTGCTGTTCTGGTATGTGCAAAGCGGAATGTGGG
This sequence comes from Sulfitobacter sp. SH24, assembly GCF_965641895.1. NCBI lineage: Bacteria > Pseudomonadati > Pseudomonadota > Alphaproteobacteria > Rhodobacterales > Roseobacteraceae > Sulfitobacter > Sulfitobacter sp. SH24. The sequence goes on along the minus strand of NZ_OZ282575.1, from coordinate 1,908,285 downwards.
GAAGGTTCTCAGCCTCTACCGAAAGCGTGATTGATAAGGATCTCGGGATTCTGGAGCAGAGTGGAGGCGATCTGGATAGGCTGCTCGACGAACTGCGCCTGTCGCAAGGGGGGCTTCGGGTGGAACCGGGACATTTCCACAGCTGGAGTGTAGGATCTCGGTTTTACCCCGTGCTCTACATGCTAACCAGGATGACAGAGGCACGCGATTGGGGAACGGGCCTCCCGCTCAAGAGAGAATTACTTGGCAAGATGAGCTCTTTAGAAGTCCATCACATCTTCCCGCGGGCGCAGCTTTATAAGGCGGGCTACAGCCGATCCGAGGTCAATGCATTGGGGAACTTTTGCTTTCTGACTAAGGACACAAACCTGGTTATCAGTGACAGACGCCCGGAGGAGTATTTCGAGGAGATCGAAGCGGCACATCCAGGCGCACTACGCTCACAATGGGTGCCAGAAGACCCGCAGCTTTGGAAGCTAAACAAATTCCGGGATTTCTTGGAAGCCAGGAAAGAGTTACTTGCTGAAGCCTCAAACACCTGTCTGAAGTCATTGCTACACGACGATGCTGGCATGCTGGAAGCATCCGCATCCGCTAAAGTGAATGATAGCGTTCTTCTCGGTGGTATCGCCAACGAGGATGAGGCCCGAGAGCTCGAAGAGTTGAATGCTTGGGTGGAAAGCCAAGGTTATTCGAAGGGCGAAATTGCTTGGGAATTTGTGAACCAAGAAACTGGTGAGCAGAAGGCCGTTCTCGATTTGGTTTGGCCAGACGGCCTCCAAGCCGAGCTCTCCGAACCTGTCGCTGTGTTGCTGGGTGAAGGCCCCGAACTGCTCGCCATCGCAAATGAGGCGGGATTCCGTTGTTTCACTTCAGTGGACGCGACAAAGGCGTATGTCTCGAGACTTGAAAATGCTGCTCGTGCGACTGCGGCCGAATGAATGCGCCACCTCCAAAATTGAGCCCGAACTACGTGAAAGTAATAGTTGTAGCCTTAGGCTAAGGCTTCCCAGGTAAATGCAATTTGTAATGGTCGAAGGGCGCAATCGCCGGAGCGACCCTCAACTCGATGAAAAAGCAGTCTGAATATGTCCTCGCTTGATACCCTTCTTCAATCTTACAGAGACGCCGCAGTCACCGAACGCGAAAAAGGCACGTATTTCGAAAGGCTCGCGTGCGCCTATCTGACGGCCGATCCGGTGCAAGCTGAGGAATATTCTCAGGTTTGGACATGGTCTGACTGGGCAATTGAAACTGGGCGCAACGCTCAGGACATTGGAATCGACCTCGTCGCTAAGCTGCGCAATGAGGACGGTTTCGCGGCGATTCAATGCAAATTCTACTCGGCAGCACACCGGATTCAGAAGGCCGACATCAATAGTTTCATTGCGGCCTCCGGGAAGCCACCTTTCGTCCGCCGCATCGTGATGGATACAACCGAGGTTGAATGGGGTGTAAACGCAGAGGCCACGATTGTCGGCCAAGCTATTCCTGTAGTTCGGCTATCCCTCACGCATTTGCGCGAGAGCCCTATCGATTGGACGCACTTCGGGATCAAAGGCGAGGCGGTCCTCTCAGACAAAAAAGCGTTGCGGCCTCATCAGGTCGAAGCTTTGGAAGCTGTGCGGACTGGGCTTTCTGAGGCTGACCGAGGCAAACTCATCATGGCCTGCGGAACCGGAAAGACTTTTACTTCGCTCAAAATTGCAGAGGATCTGGTCGGCAAAGGGGGGCGTGTTCTCTTCATGGTTCCCTCCTTGGCCCTCATGTCTCAGACCGTGCGTGAGTGGACAAATGACACAGATACTCCTCTCCGATCTTTCGCAGTCTGCTCTGACGCGCAGGTAGGCAAGCGCCGGGTTTCAAATGACGATGCGGCTGAAATTGAGGCCCACGACCTTGCTTTTCCGGCCACAACTAAGCCCGAGCGGCTTGTCGAGAAGGCTGCACAGGAAGACCCTGAGCGGATGACGGTGGTTTTCTCGACTTACCAATCGATTGGCGTTCTCGATGCCGCACAAAAGTCAGGTTTGCCAGCATTTGACCTAATTGTCTGCGACGAGGCTCACCGAACCACTGGTGCGACTCTTGCCGGAGAGGAAGACTCGAATTTTGTCCGCATCCACGACGATGCCTATGTGGCGGGCCGCAAACGCCTCTACATGACTGCGACCCCTCGTATCTTCGGCGATGCCGTTAAGACCCGCGCGGACGAGGAATCCGCCGTCCTTACATCGATGGACGACGAGAAACTCTACGGCAAAACGTTGCTTCACAAGGGGTTTGGCTGGGCCGTCCAGAAAGGCTTGCTGACCGACTATAAGGTGATCGTTCTCGCCATGGACGAGGGCCTCGTCAGCGCCAGCGTCCAGAAGCGCTTGGCCGATGAGAACTCCGAACTCGAGCTGGATGACGCGACAAAGATCATCGGCTGCTACAAAGCCCTGACGAAACAAGACTTGAGGCAGGATCTGTCCTTCGATCCGCAGGCGATGAAACGCGCGCTTGCCTTTTGCAAGAGTATCGCAGCCTCCAAACTTATCCGGGATGAGTTCTCCAATGTGGTGGCCGAATATACCGGCGACGATGCGATGATCGACGACGAAGCGCCATCATCGCCGGACCGACTCGATATCGAGATCGAACACGTTGATGGCACCTTCAATGCCAAGTCGCGTAATCAGCTGCTCGATTGGCTGAAGGTTGGCTCGCAGGGCAACGCTGCGCGCATTCTTACCAACGCCCGCTGCCTATCCGAAGGCGTCGACGTGCCGTCTTTGGATGCGATCATGTTTTTACACCCGCGCAAGTCGTTGATCGACGTGGTGCAATCTGTAGGTCGTGTCATGCGCCGAGCTGAAGGTAAGAAAATGGGCTACGTCATCCTTCCGGTCGGCGTGCCGGCTGGCGTGGAGCCTGAGGTCGCGCTAAAGGACAACGAGCGCTACCGCGTCGTCTGGCAGATCCTGAACGCGCTCCGTGCGCATGACGAACGCTTCGACGGAACAATCAACCAGGCCTCACTCGGGCAAGACGTGTCCGATCGAATCGAGATCGTGGGCGTGACTAAGGAGTCCGAAGAGCTCAAGTCAATTACTCATGAAGTGGCCGAACTACCCAGCCGCAAGGCGCAACCTCAGGCCGGTCTGGGCACAGGGGGCGACGATAGCGACATTATCATCGAGAGCCCCAGCGCAGAGCAATACGAGCTTTTCATCGATGAGTTCTCTAAGGCTATCATGGCCAAGATCGTCAAGAAATGCGGCACCCGGGATTACTGGGAGGACTGGGCCACCAACATCGCCGAGATCGCGCAACGCCACATTTCGCGTATCACTGGCATTCTGGCGGAGCCAGACACCAAGGCCCGTAAGGCCTTTGACGGTTTCCTGGCTGAGCTGCGCGATGACCTAAATGACTCTATCACAGAACAGGACGCGATCGAGATGTTGGCCCAGCACCTTATCACGCGTCCCGTCTTCAAGGCGCTCTTTGCTGGGCACCAGTTCACCGATCAAAACCCTGTCAGCTGTGCTATGCAGCAAGTGCTGGATGTGCTGGACGAGAACCGCATCGACAAAGAAACAAAGGACCTTGAGAAGTTCTACGACAGCGTTCGCAACCGCGCCCAAGGGATCAGCGATCCCCAGGCCAAGCAGCGCTTGATCGTCGAGCTTTACGACAAGTTCTTCCGCAACGCCTTTCCCCGCACGACCGAGAAGCTGGGCATTGTCTACACACCGGTCGAGATCGTCGATTTCATCCTGCACTCGGTCAACGAGATGTTGCAGGATCATTTCGGCCAAACCCTCGGCTCGCGCGGCGTCCACATCATGGATCCTTTTACCGGAACTGGCACCTTCATCACCCGGCTGCTGCAATCGGGCCTAATCGCGCCGGAGGAGCTGGAGCACAAGTATCGTTATGAGATCCACGCCAACGAGATCGTCCTGCTCGCCTACTACATCGCCGCAATCAACATCGAAGCGGTCTATCAGGGCGAGGCCAAAAAAAACGACTACGTGCCCTTTGAGGGGATCTGCCTTACCGACACCTTCCAGATGTATGAGGGCAAGGACGAGCTGGCGCTCTATATGCCCGACAACTCCGAACGACGGACACGGCAAAGGGAGCTGGATATCCGTGTGATCGTGGGCAACCCGCCGTATTCTGCAGGTCAGAACAACGCCAATGACAACAATGCCAACGTGGGCTACCCGGGATTGGATGGGCGCATCAGCGAGACTTATGCGGCGCGATCAACTGCTACCCTCAAGAACTCGCTTTATGACAGCTATATTCGGGCGATCCGCTGGGCCTCTGATCGGATTGGGGATGCCGGCATCGTGGCCTTTGTAACAAACGCAGGCTGGGTTGACGGCAACGCTGCGGACGGGATGCGGGCCTGCTTGGCAGAGGAATTCACCGACCTTTACGTCTTCCATCTCCGTGGCAACCAGCGCACGAGCGGAGAGCGATCCCGCATGGAAGGCGGCAAGATCTTCGGCTCTGGCAGCCGAGCACCGATCGCCATCAGCGTCTTTGTTAAAAACCCGAACGCGGCGGAGCATGGTCGTATTTTCTTTCATGATATCGGCGACTACCTCGACCAAAAGCAGAAGCTGGCAATCATTCGAGACTTTGGCGCAGTAAACGCGATAGGTGAATCGGAAGGCTGGGAGCGGATTACACCGGACGATCAGAACGACTGGCTGAACCAGCGCGATGCAAGCTTTGATGCCTTCATCAAGATTGGAGACAAGAAAAGCAACGCCGCAGCTTCCATTTTCTCAGGATATTACAGCGGCGTCAAAACGGGTAGAGACGCTTGGTGCTACAATTTCTCCCAGTCAAAAGGAAGAAGCACGTGGGAGGGTATGGTTTCCTTCTACAATCATGAAGTCGATAGGTTCGGTGCAACAGCAGATCCCACCTCCGCAGAAGAGTTCATAGACACTGATCCGAAAAAAATCAGTTGGAACAGAATGGCTCGCCAGAGACTCTTACGAGGTAAACGGCTTATCGCTCGTGAAGGGACAGATACGCGAAGTCTTTATCGCCCTTACTGCGCCCAATGGCTGCATACCAATCTCGAGATCACTGACCTTTCCACGTCACTGAAATACGTGTTCCCTATTTCCGGTCAGCCAAATCGCGCGATGATGGTCACCGGACATGGGAGCAAAGACTTCTCTCTTGTCATGACTTCTGTGCCGCCCAGCTTCGATGCAATTGAGAAAGGCCAATGTTTCCCCCTCTACCTCTACGACCAGCAAGACGTGGACCCCGGTGGTCTCTTCGAAGGCCAGTCCTCCGGCCTCCAGCGCCGTGACGCGATCACTGGTGCCGGGCTGGCGCATTTCCAGGAGGCTTATCCGGGCGAGGCAATCACCAAGGAGGACATCTTCTACTACGTCTACGGCCTACTGCATTCGCCCGACTACCGCGACCGCTATGCCGACAATCTGACTAAGGAACTGCCCCGCATTCCCTGCGTCAAAACCTACGCCGACTTCCGCTCCTTCGCCGACGCCGGGCGACGCCTCGCCGACCTGCATGTGAACTACGAAACGGTGGAGCCATACTCCGTCACCTACAAGCAAGGCGCGCCTGCGCTGTGGAAGGTCGACGACCCCAAGGCCTTCTACCGCGTCACCAAGATGAAGTTCGGCGGCAAGGCCCGGGACAAGGACAAGACCACGGTGATCTACAACGCCAACATCACCATGACCGACGTGCCCTTGGAGGCCTACGACTACGTCGTCAACAGCAAGCCGGCGCTGGAATGGGTGATGGAGCGCCAGGTGGTCAAAACAGACAGGGCCAGCGGCATCGTCAATGACGCAAACGACTACGCCAACGAGACCATGAACAACCCGGCCTATCCGCTCGAGCTATTCCAGCGCGTAATCACGGTGAGCCTCAAGACGATGGAGGTTGTAAACGGCTTGCCGAAGTTGGACTTACACGAATGACCCGGGACTTAGGATTTGTCTGCGTCATAATTTCCTCTGCGCCGTCGGCCCAGCAAAGCTTTACATGTTGCTATAGCATCCGCACCACATGCCTTGGAAACGGCTGCAGTCATGGATCAAAGCTTCTTTGCCGCAGGTAAAATTCCCGACATCGAACAGAAAACAACGATTACAGATACGAGATAATACTCAATAACCAAGACAGGCGCAAAGAGGCACAAGCCATTGGCAGGCGATCAAAGGTATACTATCGCTTAACTAATTTTAGCTCTCATTTACAAAGGACAACAAAATGAACGTAAAGGCTGCTGAAGCTCCAAGGAAATTTCCAGAAATCACTGGAACGGGACAATCAATCCTTGAGAAACACCACAGCAAAGAATTGTTCATTGCCATCGTTGGGCCCGCAGGCTCAGGCGCGGGAACCGCAGCCAAGCTGCTTCAAGCGTTCTTTGAGGATGATGGATATAGCGCCGTAGTTATTAAGGCCAGCGAAATAATTAGGGAAGTATCACTCGCTTTCGAGCTCGCAGTTCCTCCGATAGATGGCCGGAAAAGCGTCGAAAGCATTACAACCATGCAGAACAGAGGTGATGATCTCCGACGTGGAAATTATCCCGGCGGAAAAGAGGACCATGCTGCAATAGCTCGCTTCCTCTTACGAAGGGTATCGACAGAACGGGCGAGAATGCAGGGGAGAGACGCCAGTAGTGCGGGTGACGTAGCACCTGATGGTCAGAAGCGTGTCTATATTATCGACTCACTTCGACACCCTGCGGAGGCGAATTTGCTAAGGCAAGTATATCAGGATTCCTTTGCTTTAATTGGAGTTGTGTGTGATCCGCATGTCCGCGAAAAGCGAATCCGCGAGAACTTCTTCGACCGAGCCGAGCGGGGAAGTGATATGAGCAAACAGCTTGTGAAGTCTTTTCTTGAGCGAGACGAGGACGCCCCTGAAAAGTTTGGGCAGCACGTTTCTGATACGTTCCATGAAGCAGACTTCTTTGTGGACAACTCGCAGGATGGGAATGAAACGCTAACTATCACAGGAATGAACGACCATCTCAAACGATTTGTCTCTCTTATCTCTCAGAAGAGTATAGTGCGTCCAAGTATATCAGAGACAGCCATGCATCATGCGCGCTCCGCACAAATGCGAAGCGCATGTCTTTCGCGTCAAGTCGGAGCTGCATTAGTTGATCGTAATGGAAATATCGTGGCGACTGGGACTAATGAGGTTCCGAAAGCAGGTGGGGGAGTTTACGGGGAGGGCTTTGACCAAGAGCATTCACACGATCATCGATGTGCATTTCGAGGTAAACCCTTTTGCAGCAGTAACCACGAGCAGAATGAAATAATCAGAGAACTAATAGGTCAGTTCCCGGGTCTTGTGGGAGAAGGTGGTGTCGATGAAGCACTTCGTAAAATAAGAAAGACGAGATTGGGCGGGCTTCTTGAATTTAGTCGCGCTGTGCATGCAGAAATGGACGCAATACTTTCCGCATCTGTAGTCGGCGTCTCACCGAAAGGGTGTCGACTTTATGTAACGACCTATCCATGTCACTATTGCGCGCGCCATATTGTTGCAGCAGGCATCGATGAAGTTCAATTCATCGAGCCTTATCCAAAAAGCAAGGCAACAGAGCTGCACGACGACGCGATCACAACGCAAGTCAGGAACTGGGAGCCTCCTTCGGCAGTGCGAACTGTTAACGATGGGCCTCTCCGAGGTGCTGAAGCAGAAGAGACAGGCGAACCGAGCCAACTTAAAGTCTTGTTCAGACCTTTCGTGGGCGTAGCGCCGCGCATGTATAGAAGAGTGTTCTTGAAAGATCGAGACTACAAAGATAAGATCACCGGCGAACGTGTGACTGGGCGCCCCGCTTGGGGTGGACCGCACGACAGCTACAAAGTTTCCTATGTCGAACTTGAGCGGGAACTGGGGTTAGAGGCAGAAAATGGTTAAGCCAAAACTCACCCTCGTAGATAACACGAACAGAGTTTATTTTCAGAAGCGTGCAAGCACGTATCCTGAAGCTTCGCCCAGGCAGCTATCTCTCTTTCCAGAGGATGAGCGGAACAGGATGGTTTTGATTGCAATGAGCGATCTGAACAAATTAGAATTTCGTGAGATCTTGGAAGATTCGAATCCAGTTGCGATAGTTGACGCTCGGAAATATCCAGACTTTTTTGGTTTCTATCGCTCTACCCAGTTTGCGCTGCAAAGTTTCGAACAGCTGTCTATACAATATGTTCATGCTCCGCTTCATTTTTCTGAGAATGGCAAAGCAGAAGACCTCTGGGAGGTTCGTCAATCTGCTACCATCGCTCTCCAGAAGGTAAGAAGCCAATTAGACCTCTTTGGAAATACTTGTTTGATGTTGACTTCATCGGCCTTCTCGAGGGCTCACAGTGAGAGGCTGCTTCTTTCTCTCTCCGTTTTTAGTAGAGATTGGCGCCTTGATGTCGTTTGAGGGAGCCAATGCAAAACCGATGACTGCTATTCTACAAGCCGCTCCATGAAATGAATCCCTCTTGCCAGGCGAAAAGTCCTTTTGTCTTGGTTAGACGTTATTAGATCCATTTACATGAGCTTACAGCGGTCGTAACGGAAAAAAGCGCTCGTCGTCCCTGAGTCCGGGATCCGCCCTCTATCTAACTTTTTGAGACAGCGGGCAAGAAGACACCAAGTTTAATTCTTCACAGCACTTTTATAGTAGGTCATGAATTGTCATGTTTCGCCAAGGAGTATCCGTTGCTACAAAGCCAAATTAAAAGGCAATTTCCATTTTCCTGAAATACTCGGGCGAAAATAGATGGATTGCTTCCCGTTCTCAGTGACGGACTTTTTCGAATTGAAGAATTTATACTCTCATACCTTACCGGCACAGTAGCGAATGTTGGAGCTTCTTGGGATTAGATAATGTTGATTGTCACTGAGAGCTGACCCGGTAGCCCCATAAATTGTCACTGAGAATTGACCCATGTGAACACACTGCCCCGACGGTTTTGGTTGGGGGGATTTGGAGTGATCGACATGGGATTTTTGAGTGTCATCAGACGCTGGGCATTGCGTGACAAAATGCCGATACGCGAGATCGCCCGGCGGACGGGTTTGTCTCGAAATACGATCAGGAAGTATCTGCGCGAAGGCGCGGTAGAGCCACAGTTCAAGACGCCCAAGCGTCCAAGCAGGCTGGATCCCTACGCGGATCGGCTATCAGCCTGGCTTTTGATCCAGACGCGGAAGTCGCGCAAGGAGCGGCGTACGATCAAGCAAATGCACGCTGATCTTGTGAAGTTAGGCTACGATGGTTCCTATGAACGCGTTGCCGCTTTTGCTCGGGCTTGGCGTGAAGATCGGCATCAAGCGGAGCAGACGACGGGGCGCGGCACCTACGTGCCTTTGGTGTTCGCGCCCGGCGAAGCCTTCCAATTCGATTGGAGCGAGGACTGGGCCAACATCGGCGGTGAGCGCGTCAAACTTCAGGTTGCGCATATCAAACTGTCACACAGCCGCGCCTTCTTGGTGCGGGCCTACCCGCTGCAAACGCACGAGATGCTGTTTGACGCCCACTGGCATGCATTCCGCGTGTTCGGCGGTGTGCCTGGTCGCGGGATCTATGACAATATGAAGACCGCCGTTGATCGTGTGGGCAAAGGCAAGCAGCGGGATGTCAATGCACGCTTCAAGGCTATGGCCAGCCACTACGTATTTGAGCCCGAGTTCTGCAATCCGGCAGCCCGTTGGGAGAAAGGCCAGGTTGAGAAGAACGTGCAGGATGCGCGCAACCGCATGTGGCAGGTCATGCCGGTCTGCGCCGATCTGGCAGAGCTGAACCAATGGCTTGAAGACCGCTGTATCGCCCTTTGGACAGAGACACCGCACAAGGCATTGCCGGGGTCCATCGCTGACGTGTGGGAGGCCGAGAAGCCAACGCTGATGGCACTGCCGCCGGCATTCGATGGCTTTATCGAACACAGTAAGCGTGTGTCACCCACTTGCCTGATCACGTTCGAACGCAATCGCTACAGCGTTCCTGCCAGCTTTGCGAACCGCCGTGTCAGTTTGCATGTCTATCCCGAACGGCTGGTCGTGGTCGCTGAAGGGCAAGCGGTTTGCAAGCATGCGCGGATCATCGAGCGATCTCATCGCAAGCCCGGCAAGGTCATCTATGATTGGCGCCACTATCTCGCTGTTATCCAACGCAAACCGGGCGCACTTCGGAATGGCGCGCCGTTCACGGAGATGCCGGATGCCTTCCGTCAATTGCAGGATCACATGCTGCGTAAAGAAGGCGGTGACCGAGAGATGGTGGACATTCTGTCTTTGGTTCTTCAGCACAACGAAGAGGACGTTTTGCGTGCAGTGGAACTGGCACTTGAAGCGGGCGTCCCCACCAAGACGCACATCCTGAACCTGTTGCATCGATTGATCGACCGCAGACCGACAGATCACCCAGAGGTCGATCCGCCGGACGCACTGGCATTGCAGACAACTCCAGAGGCCAACGTCGCTCGCTATGACGGGTTGCGAAAGACTGAGGAGAAGCGCCATGCGTCATGACCCAGCAGGAGCCTCTATCGTCATCATGCTGCGCAGTCTCAAGCTATACGGCATGGCAAATGCGATTGAAGACTTGGTCGCCCAGGGCGCGCCAGCGTTCGAAGCTGCCACACCAATGCTGTCACAGCTGCTCAAGGCCGAGATCGCCGAACGCGAGGTGCGGTCCATCGCCTACCACACGAAGGTTGCCCGCTTCCCCGCATACAAGGATCTGACGGGCTTCGACTTTGCATCGAGTGAGATCAACGAAGCGACAGTGCGGCAGCTACACCGATGCGAGTTTATCGAAGCGGCCGAGAATGTTGTTTTGATCGGCGGTCCCGGAACGGGCAAGAGCCATACAGCCACGGCAATCGGCGTCCAAGCCATCGAACATCACCGGCGTAAGGTGCGCTTCTTCTCGACCGTGGAATTGGTCAACGCGCTGGAACAGGAGAAGGCACTTGGTAAAGCAGGGAAGCTGGCCGAGATGCTGACGAAGGTCGACTTGGTCATCTTGGACGAACTCGGCTACCTGCCGTTCAGTTCAACGGGCGGGGCGCTGCTCTTCCATCTGCTCAGCAAGCTCTACGAGCGCACCAGCGTCATCATAACCACAAACCTCAGCTTCTCAGAATGGGCACAGGTCTTCGGGGATGCAAAGATGACAACCGCACTCCTCGATAGGCTGACCCACCGCTGCCACATCCTCGAAACCGGAAACGACAGCTACCGCTTCAAGGCCAGCGCTGAGGCTGCAAAGAAAACACGAAAGGAGCCAAAACATTGACCGCGTCATAAACCACGACGCATAACTGAGGGTGGGTCAAATCTCGGTGAAAATACCGGGGGTGCGGACAAAAACTTGGACTGTTTTCACGGCATAAGGCCGAGGCTTTTACGGTACTCAATTGGGCTTCTGCCACCAAGGGACATCTTGATGCGTGTTTCGTTATACCAACGGATGTAGGCGTCAACCTCGTCAATAAACTGGGCCACGGTGAAGGCTCGCCAATGGCGAGGATAGAAGAACTCAGTCTTCAGGCGTCCGAAGAAGCCTTCACATGCGGCATTGTCCTGCGAACTCGCCTTTCGTGACATCGAACGAACGAGCTTTGCTGCATCGATACGTTCCAGCCAGCCAGGCCAGCGATAGTGGCCTCCGCGATCGCTGTGGACGATGGGCCGCACTTCGCTGTCAGCGATGGTCTCTACCGCTGCATCAAGCATTGAGTTTACGAGATCGGCATCCGGTCTGGTCCCTATGGTCCAACTTAAGACGAGGCCGTCGAAGCAATCGATGATTGGGGAAAGATAGACTTTTCCCGCTCGGATGTGGAACTCGGTGATATCGGTCAGCCACTTCTCGTTTGGCGCTGCCGTCTGGAATTTTCGGTTGATGATATTCTCCGGCGCAGGACTAATCTCACCCAGATATGAGCTGTAACGTCGGCGCTTCGGCTTAGGGACGATCAAAGCTTCCTGCTTCATCAGGCGCCGCACCACTTTTTCGGAGATCGAGATGGAGTCCCGCGTCATATATGCTTTGAGGCGACGGTAGCCGTAACAGCGATGGTTGCTTTCGAAAGCCTCCTTCATGGCCTGTCGAATGGGAAGATACTTATCTCCCTGTTTCATGCGAGCGCGGTGGTAAAAGTACGAGCTGCGCGCGAGACCCAGCCGAGCCAACAGCGCTGGTGTCTTATACCGTTTTTTTAGGGCGACGATCAGCATGGTTTTTTCCCGATTGCTCAGGCTCTGCAGATCGCCGCCGAGTTCCTTTTTTATCATTTCACTCGCAGTCTTGAGCAGATCATGCTCAATCTGGAGCTCGCGAATGTCACGCAGCAGTGCTTCACGCTGACGCTCCAACGCTTCAAGCTCTGGGGGAAGGACACTCTTCTTGCGTTTCATCATGGCAGGAGCCTCCGGGCCAAGGATCTGTGTTTTCCAAGCATAGAGCGTCGGCCGACTAACTCCGAACTTTTCGGCCAGGGCCTGGGCACTTTCTTGACGGCTATATAGCCCGGCCACAGCAGCCTGCTTCACGGCGTCAGAGTGGTTGCCAGGGCCATATGCCGCGTTGGAGGCCGGCTTCATGTCAGGAAAGGCCTCGCGTACCCAAGCCGTCATTGTGGCTCGGCCTGGATAGCCTAAAGCACTCAGCGTCCATGAGATGCAGCGGCCATGGGTTGCATAATGTTCTAACGCCACCTGCTTTTGCGCCAGCGAGAATTTAGGCGGGCGTGGCGCCGATCGTATCGGCAAGTCCTGCAGACGTTGGTATTCTCGATACCACCCTTTAAGGGCGTTCTTCGTTGGATACCCCAACTCACGGATGGTGGCCTGAGCGCGCTTGCCGAGCTTGATATAAAGCTTAACCGCGCGCAGTCGTTCTTCGTAGCTGTACATGAACTATCTCCAAGATAGTCCAACTTTTCGTCCGCACCCCCACCGGGTCAGCTCTCAGTGACAATCAACAGCCCGGCGACTTCTGATTGTGGGAATGATAGTGGCCGGCAGTTCGCTGTTACGGAACCGGAGATGGCAGTTCCTGGAGAAGGATGAGTGGTCCGGAAACCGTTCGCTTAGATCAAGACGGCAGTACCAGCGATATGACAAGTCGCCATGCCTGTGCTACAGGTTGCTGTGGGGCTGCGAGGCGCCCCTATATGAAAGCCATGTTGTCTATAGCGTTTCCGTTCGCTCTTCCAGGCCAAGAAAAATGCGGTCACTTTTCCGAGAAACTCGGTCGTGCAACGCCAACATCATGCGGTCGGCTCTGCTCGCATCCTCAATTTGCCGTCCTTCGGTTTTGCCTGTTTCATCGCGCCACTTTGCAATGATATCCAAGACCGCCGCGCCATAGAGAATTTTGCGTCGAGTCTCATCCCGGCGCGCTTGCTTCCGGGCCACCGCCTTTAAGTCTTTCAACTTGGCCTGTGCTTCCTCAATGCGCGTTTCCAGGTCATGGTTCTTCTCGCTTGGTTTCATAGATCAACTCCTTCCCCCTGAGAAGGAAGTAGGCGCCTCATCAGAATCTCGCAAAAAAAATTGGCGAAGGCATTCTGCCCGCGAGCCGGAGGCAAGCGCGCAGTTACGCAAACTGAAGTTTGCTGCGCGCCTCGCCGGCGGGGCTGAAGGAGCGGATATTGTGCTCGAGCACAACATCTTAGACATGATACATCCTGCCAGTAGACTTGAGGTCGTAATCCATTCCAGAGCTGACGGACGAAACGCCGTCAAATCCGGCGCTTATTGTGCCCGCTCCTCATGGCGTGATGGGCGCACGGGTAGGTACTTTCGGTCTGCCAGGAAAGGTGGGCTTCTGTCTCACGAGCTAATCAACTGGGAAGGGACAGCTGCGATGCTTTGGAACAATGCGGAGATGGCCGAGACACGTGGCAATGCGCGCGTCGTCCGGGAACTGCGCCCCAGCCTGCCGGCCGAGCTACCGCTGGCCGAGCAGGTGAGGCTCGTTCGTGGATTCTGCCTCTGGCTCAGAGATAACTACGGCGTCGCCATGCAGGCAGACATCCATGCACCGAGGTTCCTGGATGGCGCTAAGGAAAATCGCCATCAGGCCGGCAAGATTGCCATGGCGCAAGAAGACTATCTCGAATCTCTTTTTGATCCCAGCCGCACAAACCGGAACTTCCATGCGCACATCCTGATGACGACTCGAGAGGTATGCCCACTCACCGGCGCCTTCGGTGGGAAGACGCGGATTCTCGACGATCGAAAAACGGGGCCTGAGGAAATCCTGCGACTGAGGCAGGAATGGGAAAGCAGAACCAATGCCGCATTGAAGCGCATCGGTTCACAGGCACGTATAGATTTGCGATCCTACAGAACCATGGCAGCCGATGGAAATGCGCCCGACGGCTTGATTGCTCAGGATCATCTTGGGCCCCGTCGGGCGGCGCGGTCGCGACGATTGCGCGAAGAGGGCGAAGACACCAGCATTGCAGGGAGGCGGCGTCAGGCGACCCAAACCCACAACAATACCGCATGGCAGGCATGGATGCTGTTACGTGCGTTGGAGCGGGAAAAATCAAGGGATTCCGCTGCGGTGATCGCGCAGGAGCGCGAAGCTGCACGCAAAAAAGAAGCGGATGCTGAACGGCACCGTCTTCAGACAGCTCGATCAGCGGAGGACGCGGAAGCGGCCATCTCGCAGGCGACCCAGTTCGACAGCATCAAGACGGGCTCGGCGCTTTTCCAGGCGCTTTCTTGGGCCTCTCAAAAAACTGACGAGCCTGCTTCCCAAAAGCCAGACGAGTTTTCTTCAGAGGTCGATTTGGAAACCTACGAGCCGCCGCCAGCGGCGTCGCACCCGAAACCGGTTCTCGAGGTAAAACGCGTGCGAGTTCGAGGGCCACGTTCTCGATGACCAAGGGCGTGTCTTTAGCTTCGGCCCGAGTTTCGAACTCATCAAGCCATTCGGCCAAGTACGAAGTTTCCACCTTCAGTTGGCCGAATTTATGTGTTCGGCATCAAGCTGCGCAGAAGCAACCTCATGGATCGCAGAATGCCGAAAATTCTGCTTGGTAGTTCGCACCATCACATTTCGAACCATCGTCTTTATCGAAACTGTGAGGATGCAATAGGGACAACATTGGCGTGGCCAATTTAGTGCCAGGTCAGAGCCAACCTGTGTGCAGGTACCTGGGATGCGAGCTGGAAGTGCACTGGAAGCAGCGTGCAACTGCCGGAGGCATCAATACGGGGCAGGGACCAAAGCGCTGAGGGGGCAAGAAAGCCGTCGGTTCCTTTCTGAAGTCGAAGTTGCCGTGAAGATGCTTTGCCACATGAAGGGACATCATCGGTCGATCCAGGATCGTTTTGGTCTCCCAGTGCCCCCTTTGCGAAGGCACCGGGAGACCAAAACAATCCCTGAACGGATCAAGCCACTTAGGCTGCGCTCCTCGACATAGGAAGATGAATAGTGGCCGATCTTGTCACCCGAGGCATCCTGCCGAGGGCATTGAATGGAGAACGAGATGTTCGAAGTTCCACAACCAACCACCCCACGTCACCACTTTGCAGAAAGGTATCACCAGGCGGTCCAACACGCCGCGTTCCTACTCGGCGGGAAGCAATCTTTGCGCAAAGCGCAGATCTTTCTGGACGACCTGTGCCGTGGAGGACCGATCACCCGCCGGATGCTTCAAGACGCCTACATGCTTCAAGCGCTGATCGCAGAACCATCTGTTTGCGAGTGCAAAAGCAAAAATGCGGCAGGGCGCATCAGACCGAATGCTATCGATGCGTATTCGGTAGAAATCGACCTGCTGGCGGAAGCGTTCGAGGAGGCTTTGAGCCAATATCAGTTTCGGACCAGTGGGAACCGGAAGGCTGTTGTAAAGGAGAACCCCTATGCTTGATCAATACGTGCATCAGGAGGCGCTTTCGCGCGCTATTTTCGAGGCTGTTGAGACCGCCCGCGAGGTCGCGGAAGCTTGGTCCCAATTCGAAGCGATGGGGGAACTCGTCAAGGGTAATCTTGACCCGATAGCAAGCGTGCTACGCGGCGATTTGGTTGCGGACAGCTTTACGGAAAAGGTGGTTCACAACCTGCAGGAACTCGCGGAAAGCATTGAACCAGCCATTTCCTCCGAAACGCGTACCTCGCTCCACTTCGATGAATGCTGCACTTCGGGCTCGTGGGAGGAGATACACATGACCGAGCGCGGGTATGCGCTCCTTCGGATGCAGAAGGCAGTAGCCAGACTGGCTGATCGAATTTCGACAGTACTTAACGTGAAGAATGCCGAGAAGTTGTCCAGTTTACTAAGTGTTTAATTGGTTTGGTCGAGGGGAACCCCTCGGCCGATTTTTGATGTGCAGCAGCGCATGTCAGCAAGCCTTTCCTCAAAACCGAGACATCACTTGGAAAGAGCCCTAATTCGCGCGCTAAAGCGATTTCAAATTTTTAACCAAACCTACTTCCGAGTTCTGAAAATGAACAGATATCCCCTTCGTGAAAGGGATTAGGCCCAGAACATTTGTGCATTTTCAGCACAAAGACAGCATTAAGGAGAACATCACATGACGTATCGGAAGAACGCGAGCCTTCGTGCCATCGCCGCAGCAGAGTGCGCGCCGAGCCAAAAGTTGGCAGCTGCCAACATGTCCGAAACAGTGATAGAAATTTCGCCAGATGACATTGATCGGAGCGCCGGTCTCAGGGATCGGTTCTCACTTTTGCCAGAGGGTTTTGATGCCCTGAAGGCAAGCATAGAGGAGCACGGCCAACAACAACCTATCCTCGTTGGCCCATCCGATCCGCATACGGGCAAATATCCAATCATTGCCGGGCGCACTCGGCTTCGTATCGCATCCCTCTTGGGGATTCCGCTTAAGGCGATTGTGCGACCAATCGAAGGGGATGCGAGATTGGCAGCTCAATTGCAGGAAAATCTTGCCAGAACCGACTACACAGTCGGCGATAAAATCGGCATCATGATTGAACTAAAGAAATTGTCTTACAAGCAAATTCGCATCGCCAAGATGATGAACCTCTCGACAACCGATATTTCAAAGCTGCTTGGGATATACGGGAAGCTAAAAGACCTCGCAAAGACTGAAGAGTTTCCCAGGGCGCTTCTTTCGTCAAGGGCAGGTCGTCCCAAATGGGAGAGGCTGGTCAAAGCACTACAAGAGTTGCCGCATAACTCACAGAGTAAAGTCTGCGGGAAGGTTATTGATCGAATATACCGTAGTTCTAATGATCCTATTTTACTGGCTATGATAGCGATCAGGGAGGCCGCAGACGATCCTCTTTCCGTAACGGCTTATAGGCCGCCTGAAAAGTCGTATGAAAAGGCAAGAACCGCACTCGCAAGCGCGACTTTCAACACGCGTGATCTTTGCAGGTTAGAATATGAGGGTGATTCATACGTGAACGCCCTCCTTCAAAAGGCTATTCAGATCGAACATGCCACTCTGAAGGCCATGATCATGAAGCGTTTTGACGTGCTGGTCGCGGAGGCAATGAGCAGCGACCAAACAGGCGATCGGAGCGCGCTATGACTAAGATCATAAGCTTAGTTGGGCAAAAAGGGGGCAGCGGCAAGTCAACAATTGCAGTTCATCTCGCCATGGAGGCGCTTTTGTCTCGCGAAGGATGTCAGGTAGCAATCATCGACACCGATCCGCAAGGATCGGTGATGGAATGGTCTCGGATGCGGGGAGATGAAAATCCTGTTGTAGTTTCCGCCACACTGACGACATTGGTTCAAACCTTAGACCAAGCACAGCAAGATTGTTTCGACTACGTCATAATTGATACGCCCGGTAGGGATGATTGGGCGCTGTTTGATCTCGTTGCCCGAAAATCCGATCTCATCCTACTGCCGCTGCGTCCGTCGCTCTTTGATGTGCGTGCTGTCGCAAGCACGGTAAGCCTTCTCAATAACAAAGACTGTAGAAAGCTATTTTTGCTATCGCAAACGTCGGCGCGCGGAAATCAGGTTGCAGATGTAGAAGCATATTGTAGCAGCGCACACGCAGAGGTACCTATTGCTGCTTCAAAAATTGGGTACCGAGTAGCTTTTCAGCACGCTGTGATTGACGGTCGAGGAATTCAAGAGTTTGGCAGGACCGGAAAGAAGGGGCAGTTAGAAATGGCGGGGCTTTTCGAAGAAATACTGAGGCTAATTAGCAATTAGACAAACCGTGATGATCACCCAACTTTAGGTCATCTCGAAAAATCGCCCCAAATCCGGTGCTGCATTATCTTTGGTTGGAAGAACCTGCACAGGTGAACTGGCAATGATGCAGATGGGTTTGGACGGTCGACCAAAACGCCTTGCGGGCGAGACGGCACTTGTAGCCGGAGGACGGTCCGGGATGGGACAGGCGACTGCGGGCGGAAGGAGCCCATGTGTTCACGGCACATGGAGAAGAAGATCCGGAGTTCGACGCCATTGCAGCCGACTTCTCGGATCCGGATACCCCGAGAGAAGGTCGTCGACGCTGTTCACTCGCGCTCAAGACGGCTGCAGATGCATCTGACTAAATGTGGTCTTGATCAGAAATCGAATTTCTCCAATGGCAAACTCGTAGATCGGAATGGGCAATTATTGCCTTTCGGTGTTCCACATCTCTCAATCGCGGCAGATGCCAACGGGCAGGATCCATTCGTAAATGCGGCCCTGAGCTGTCGCTTAGATGACCTGCGAAAGCGACTGCTCGCTGCGGCTCACGCCGGACCAGGTCGTTATTTATCTGCTTATCAGTAGCAAACCATAAGCCGGTAGCCTCTCGAACGCTGCTCGCTTCTTATCTGTGCAAATGTTCAGATATTTCAGCTCGAAAGCTGGCCAGTATGGCGTTCGCATCTTCCGCTAATTTATCGCAGGGCCGCGCACCACCAAGGCTGCAGTTAGGCCGGGTGAGCCAATGTATAAGCGCCATCTGACTGTCCCAGTCGTTTAAGCGCATCTTCATTAACTCAATAAGTACAGGAAAAAACCGCTGCCTGATCACGTCGAACTGGAATAGAGGGTAGGCCGCCTGTCCCTCATTGTCGAAGCGTAGGATCTGCCCATCGTCCTCGTGACGTGTCAGGGTGGCAGCAGGATCCATGCCTGAGAGGCCCAACAAGACACAAGCTTCATCCTGATTCACCATCGAGACAGATCGATAGATTTCAGCTCGCAGCACATCTTTTGCAGAGACGATGTTGCCGTTTTCGTCGAGACCAACCCCAAGCCCGAGCAGTCGCCGTCTTTTCCAGAACGCCTCTTCCTCTGGGGTGGCCTCATCCATCTTCTTGGAGAACCATTCTATCCACACTGAGTCTGATCCATCTGGTTTTGTGTCTATCATCAACGCGTTCTCCTTCCGCTTAACCTACTCTACCACAATAATCGTTCTGAGGTTAACGGGCGTTAGATTTGCTCCAGTTTTGGACTGCTCGATTGCGGATCAAAAGGTCCTTGGTTCGATATTAAAATGCAAGCTAATGAGATGAACTGCCTTCCCATCAAACCGCAGCTATTGTGGCGAAAATAGATGAAGAGGGGAGTATCTGGTGGTCATCAACCTTCTGTAATTGAGCTGGGCGCGGCCGTTCGCAGTCTGGCAGAGCTGGATGAAGCAAATGCGTTCGTGTTTCACAGATGCTTTCAGCAACATGAACCGCTTTGTCTTGAAGAGCCTTCCTTATGTGTTGCTGCGGTGGGAACCTGTGACGACGCGTATCATGTTCGGCGAATTTTTTCTTAAAAGGAACTACGTCTCGGCTGATGTCGCCGCTCTATGTCCGTCCATATGTGAAGGCACATAAGAGTATTGAAGCATGTCCGGCCGTAACCCGCTAAGATTTGTCGCTGCATTTTTTTCTGTGAACTGCCTGACGGACATAATTCCCCGGGATGCAGCATGTATCCCCCGGCGAATTCGCCCAGCCCAGCCACATTTCAGACCTCACTGCTGAGGATTACTTCAATCGGCTACATCCAAGAGGCTGTCGAGGCCGTGCAGCAGTTTTCATTAAATCGCCCAACGGCTGTGTCGAGACCCGTTCGCTTGATCGGAATACGCTGCTGAACCAGATGCCTTCGTTCCTTGATCAAACCAGTTACTTGACGCTCAACAGATTCTGGTTTGGTCGCCGAGGCAAGTCCCTCGCTGCCTTCAATGCTCTCTACGTCGATCTGGATTACTTCAGCACGCCGCAATGGCGGGGGAAAACTCCAGATGAAGTGCAGGCGGCATATGCTGCAAAGCTTCTGAGCTTAAATGTTCCGCAGCCTTCGATTATTTCTCAATCAGGTCGTGGTCTCGCGGCTATTTGGCTAATCCGAGAAATACCAGCCGCAGTGCGGCCACGATGGCAAGCTGCCATGAATGCACTTATCGAAATCTCCGCGTCGTTCGGCGTGGACAAAAACTGCAAAGATAGTTCGCGTGTGTTCCGCATCCCTGGAACCATCAATGAAAAGGTGGGAAAGGAGGTCCGTGTAAGCGGCGGGACCGGCGTCCGCCACAGTTTTGATTGCCTTGCGGATCAGTTCTTCGATTCTGTTGGGAGGCCGCGCCGGTATCTGTTTGATGAGAGGAAGAAAACCAGAAGGGGTCCGAAAACTACGCCGCAGAAGGTGCCAGAGGGGTTGACGCAATCTCGGCGCTTCAAGCTCATCTTGTCGGACCTCGAGACGATAAGGAGCGCTCATGGTGGCCGCATCCAAGAAGGTCTTCGCAATACATGGCTGCACCTCTACGCCACCTGCCTGACTCACCTGCATGACGTCGGTGACATTGAGAGGGAGGTGAAGACGATGGCGGCCATTGCCACCCCCGGGCTTGAGCCTTGTGAATCCACTGCAATTGCAAATGATGCCCTCGAGAAAACTAAACATCCAGCTTCCACAGGTGCTCCTGGAAACGAAGGAAGATACTACTACTCAGGTGCGACGATTGCAGAGAAGCTCGATGTTTCAGCAGAAATGGCTCGTGACCTCGATCTCAAGCAGATCATGCCTGAAGAAGAAAAGAAGCACCGCAATGCCGCACGCGAAAGGCAGAGACGCGCAAAAATAGGTGCAGTTTCCAGGGAGGAATATCTTGTTAGGAACAACGCTACACGAACTGAGCCTTGGCGTGCCCTCGGTATTAGCAGAAGCAAGTATTACGCGCTGAAAAGCTCTAAATCGCTCGATGAAATAGAACCGCGGTGTTCGTGGACAGGTCCGTGTCCGCTACAGGGGCGTAGCCAGGTCCGTGAGGCTGAGGCAGAGCAGAATATTGGGCCTGAAACTTCAGCCCTGGATCTGGATCAAGAACAACACGAGGAAGAATGCGCGGCCGGAACGGAATCAGCAGCGGAAGGCAAGCGAGCTGAGAATTGCGATGAGTTTGCAAGAAGCCGAGAGAGAAACAACACGTTGGGTGGGCCCGAGGGCGCGAAGATGGTCCTGGATAGGGGGAAGTGTTCTATCTGGGAAAGCCTGATGCAGGCTGGGTCTCCCGCCGCCCTTTTCGTGAGGGCAGCAGAAAGCCAAGCCCGCCCCGATTTCAACCGAATTGAAAGCCTGAGGGCTTTGTATGGAGCATTTCGAAAAGGAGTGTTCTGCGATCTTGCAACCCAGGGCATCCTGCCGCGGGCACCGAATGGAGAACATCATGTTCGATACTCCAAAGACAGCCACCGGGCTGCATCGCTTTGCAGAAGTTCATCAGGAAGCCCCCCAGAATGCGGCACTTGCGCAGGTTGGGCGCAGAGGGCTACGCCAAGCGTGAGATCTCCCTGAGATCTGTGGCCTCGCTGCGTTCCGCGCCAGTTTAAGCCAAAGACCCCAGCACAGCGCGGACATTCCTCAACCCCGCGATAACACTGATGCAATGTGCCGTTGCGGTCACTCCCGCGACGTAATTAGTTGCGCGGGTGCACCTCCTAATAAAATGCACGCAGTCGCACTAATATACGACGGACCTTAATTGGGTTCGTTCACAACCTGCAAGCTTGATCACTGCTCCCAATTCGCCGGAAGCTGGTAATCTCCGACTCCTCATACTTGGAGCACAAGGGGTTGGAGTTCAGGCTGTTACCCGCCGAAGGGCTGGTGGCGCCATCGAGCCCACGCATGATCGAGAATACTCTGGCCAATGTGCTGCGCCCTGCCGCAGCGCAGATACCGCACAAGTCCTGGATGATGGTGCGGAGGTGAACCGTGAGCCTGTGCAGAATGCCTTTGTGGAGAGCTTTGACGGGCGCTCCGTGGCGAATGCCAGAACGAGCACCGGTTCCCACCCCTGCACCATGCCCGCCAAGTGATTGTAACAGGGCACGACTACTACAACTATCACTGCCCGCGCACATGCCTCGACGGACTTACCTGCGGGAGTATCACCAACGGCCGGGCGAACACCAAACGCTGAACAGAGCATACCTATAAACGCGGCCTTCGACAGGAGCCGGTCAGACCCGCAGTTGCAATCAAACCGATACTGACTTTTTCGCTTCGCTCTGACCTCCTGTTCATGAATGAAGTCATGACAGAACCCGAAGCCGCCCAATACCTGAGGTTGAGCACGAAAACGCTGCAGCGTCGCCGACGTGATGGCCAGATTGCTTACATCCGAGACGGGGGTATCCGTTACTTGCTGCCGGACTTGCAGGCTTACCTTGAAGCTCGTCGCACACCGGTGACGACATCCCCGCCGCCGCCGCAGAAATCGAAGTATCGAACAGCTATGACGCGCGACCATGACGTGGTCGACTTGCTCTTTGGGTGATGTTGTTGTTATCCAGTGAGAAAGTCACGGGGTAACTGATGCATGAAGACAATTGAGAAAATCGGTCGGTTCACCATAGCTGAGAACCGGTGCGCACTCTACTTGAGGTGGTGGGATCCTGACGCGAAAAAAATTAGAGCGGAGCACCTTCATGCGGCAACTCTCGAACAGGCAAGAAAGCTTGCAAGGGAGCGCATGAAGGTCGTCTTGGATCGCACTGAGACCATTCGACCTGACAGCGGCGATGATCCAACGTTCAGTGAAATTTGGCTCGGCTTTGAGCAGGACAAGCGGAAGCAGCTTGCGGCCGAACGCTTTCGTCTTTTGGAAAACCGTAGAGAGCTATACTTCAAGCCGCATCTTTGGAACGTCAGGATGTCCAAGATGGGACGTGCTCTTCGGGCGCTGGTGAAGGGTATGGAAGAGGGGCGGGTCCGTCCCAAGAATGCCAAGTCGAAGCTAAAGACCCTGACGCCGGAGGGCAAGCCCCGGCTGCACCCCAATACTATCGCTGACATTATCGGCAGCGCGGTAGAGGCCTGCAAACTTGCGCAAAGCGACAATCTAACGATTCATCAGCCGCCGAAGATCCCTTTCATCGCAGGGGTCACAGCGCCGGAAGATCGTAATCCTAAAGGCCGATACATCACCTTCGAGGAACTGGGCCTGCTGATCGATACATGTAGGCGGCCACACATTCTTGATCTTCTCCTTCTCGACATTGGTTGCGGTGGTCGGATCGGTGCGGTGGCGGACATGACGGGGACGAAGGTTCGCATTGACCTTGGTGTTATTGATCTTCTGGGGGAAGGTTTTGTCGAGACGAATAGGCGAAAGAGCACCCCCATTATTCCGGTTACTGGTCCTATGGAGCGTATCTTGAGCAGACTGATTGCAGCACATGGAGACGGTTTTCTTATTCATGAAAGCGGCGGGCCGATCTCAGCAGGGGCTCGTAATTTTACGCAAATTATTCAGAGATTGGTGGCGCGAGCGCATTCGGGCAGAACGTCGGATCAAATCAAGCGGAAAGTGCTGGAACCAACCGAACAAGGGAACGTAAATTGGTATTCGATTAGACGCACATTCGCCGACTGGCTCGACGAGAGGGTGAGCGATGCAGCGATCAGCGCAGTTATGGGGCATTTTGAGATATCATCTCGGACCAGGCGGCAACTTTTTGAGGCCGGAAGCCCTACCACCGACCTCTACAAACGCCGAAAGTTGGGGCCGGTCCTTGAAGTTGCGGCCGTTCTCGATGCAGAGTGGTGGCCTTCCATCCAGCCATTCACAAGTGTAGACCTTCGACATGAAGCTTCAAAGTTGATGCAGGCTGATGCATGAAGGTTTTTAAGTAATTGATATTGCTAAATCTTATGACTAAAGACAATCGCGTGCATGCTGAGGAGGACTGCCGCAGCCTGGCCGTGTAACAAAAGGCAGACCGCTGATCTGCCCCGAGAGGCACCGCGCCGCTCGCTCGGGCCACAGCGCGGGTTAGGTGGAGCGGGGGTCAGTCCCGCGCTTGCTTGCCCGCCGCGCCTGTTATCGCATTCATAAGGTCTGCGAAAAACTGCAACCCCAGCATGGTAAAGCCCAAAGGCAACAGCGCATAGGGAAACACCATATAGGTGCCAAAGCTGGAGGAGACCCGTTCACCATATTCCCATGATTGTGCGGTGATCAGCACGCCGCGCCAGGCCATGACGCCGCAAAAGCCCATGCCGGCCAGGCCAATCAGGGCCTGGCCAGCCCGCTGGACGCGCGGGCCCATCGCGTCTGAAAAAAATGAAATCGCGATATGGTCCTTGGTCCGCTGCACATCGGCTGCGGTCATCAAGGCGACATAGACAATTAAAAAGGTGTTGATCTCCAAAGACCAGGAGGTCGGCGCCGTGAAGACATAGCGCATGATCGCGTCATAGCAGATCGTGATGACCATAAAGGCCAACACGATCTGCCCGCCGATCTGCGCCGCACGGACAATGCCGGAGAACCCTCGCGTGACGGCGCCGACCATGGGTTAGGACGCCTCGCCGAGGGCCAGCGCGATGGCGCGCTCGCCGACGTCTTTGCCCACTTCTTCAATCCACGCCTGACGCACGTCTTCTGCGGACTGATTGAGCTTGGCAATGTCGTCTTCGCTGGGCTCGATGACCTCGATGCCTTCTTCTTCCATCATGGGCCAATATTCATCGGGGTAGATGGAATTGTTGGAGTGCTCAGCCCCATGTTCGTCAAACCACATGGCGGCCTCTTCAAAGGCGGCTTTCTCAGCTTCCCCCATGCTGGCCCATTTGTCGGTGGTGACAAAAAGACCGATGCCAAAGGAGGTCATGGGCAGTTTATAGACATGGTCGATCTGCTCTTGCAGCGACCGGCCGACCACGGTGGAGATATTGGCAACGGCCGCATCCACCGTGTTGCGCTGAAGGGCCAGATAGAGCTCCGAGGAGGGGATGCGCACCGCCGCCGCGCCAAAGCCTTCGACAACTTTGGTGGCTTCAAAGCTCACAACCCGCAGTTTTTTGCCGTCCAGATCGTCCAGTGAACGTACCGGGGCCGCTTCGGTCGACCAGATGTATTCTGGCTCAAGGATATTGCCCATCATCGAGACCATATAGAGGTCTTCTTCGGCCAGTTGCTCGTTGATAAAGTTAAACAGCGGGCTGCCCTTTTTGAGGCGATCGGGGTTTTCATAAAGTGCGTCGACCACGCCCGGCAGACCGGTGATGCCCAGAATGGGGATCGAGCGGGTCACATAGCTTGTAGTGTGGAACATAAA
This sequence comes from Sulfitobacter sp. SH24, assembly GCF_965641895.1. NCBI lineage: Bacteria > Pseudomonadati > Pseudomonadota > Alphaproteobacteria > Rhodobacterales > Roseobacteraceae > Sulfitobacter > Sulfitobacter sp. SH24. Next base: position 1,882,733 of record NZ_OZ282575.1, on the reverse strand, counting down.
ATCGATGGAGCCCGCGCGCAGCGCGGGCAGCTGTTCATCGGCTTTCAGCAGCTTGCCGCTGTCGTAATAGTCGACCGTTACCGCGTCTGAGGCATTCAGCCGCTCCACAAAGCCAGCAGAGCCATAAGACAAAGCTTTGTAGCTCGGCGGCAGGTAGGACACGCCAGTCAACTTCGTCTCTGCAAGGGCGGCCCCTGCGCTCAGGCCAAATGCCAGGCTTGCGCCAAATAGGGCGGCGCTCGATTGCAGAAACTCTCTACGGTCAATGGTCATGGGTCTTTCCTCCAGTGTTGAGCTTGCGTTTTTGGTTAGAGCAGACTGGGCAGCCAAAGGCTCAGTTGCGGGAACAGAACAAAGATCATCAAAACGACGAATTGCACGGCGACAAAGGGCAAGACCGAGCGAATGATTGTCTCAATGCGCAGCATGGGGCAGACCCCGCGCAGCGCATATAGGTTCAGCCCCACAGGTGGGGTGACCACCGCGATCTCAAGGTTCATCACCAATATGATGCCAAACCACAGCGGGTCATAGCCCATGGTCACGATCAGCGGCAGTAGGATCGGAGTGGTCACAACGATCAGCGAGACCGCATCCACCAGCATCCCCAAGATGATCAGCGCGAGCATCAAGATCACCAGGATCGTCCAATCCGGTAAAGGTGTGGAGACCAAGGCTTCGGTGATAAGCTCAGGCACCCGCACCAGGTTCAGATAATCGCCAAAAATGCGCGCACAGCCAATGATCAGCAGGATGGTGCCGGAGACTTTGACCGAGTTTTCCAGAATCCGCATCGTGGACTTGAGCGTCAAAACCCGAAAGATACCGGCGGCGATTAAAAAGGCCCCCGCCGCACCAAAGGCGGCGGCTTCTGACGGGGTGGCAAAGCCAGAATAGATCGCCCCCAGCACAATGAAGATCAGCAAAAGCGCGTGCCAGATGCCGCCCAAAGCCTTAAACCGGACCGACAGGGCAGGTTTGGGGCCGGTGTCGCGCGGCGCTTCTTCGGGGTTCAGTGTGACCCGGGTATAGATGTAGAGGGACAAGGCCAGCGCCAAGGCGATGCCGGGCACAATGCCGCCCACAAAAAGCGCGCCCACGGAGACGCCTGAGACGGCCCCGTAGATAATGAAAGGCACCGAAGGCGGGATGAGCATGGCCAGGGCGCCAGAGGAGGCGACCGATCCGGCGGCCAGACGCTCTGAATAGCCCCGCGCGAGCATTTGCGGCACCGCAATCGAGCCCACGGCCGCCACGCCGGCGACAGAGACGCCGGAGACTGCGCCAAAAACGGCAGAGGCCCCCACGGTGGATATGGCCAAGCCCCCTTTGAGCCATTGCAGCCATAACGCGGCGGCTTTGAAGAGATTAGCCCCCACCGGGGTGGCGCCCAAGAGATTGCCCATAAGAATGAAGAGCGGCAAAGCGATCAACTCAAAGGAATTGAGCTGCCCGAAGAATGAGGTGGGTGCAAAGAAAAATGCGATAGGGCCGCGCGCCATCCAAAGCCCCAAAAGCCCGCTGGTACCCAAGGCGAGAAAGATAGGCGCCCCTGCTCCGATGAGCGCAAGCAGAACAATCACGACGAGGGTGGGCTCGATCATGCAGCCACCTGCCGGGTTTTGACTTTTGTCACTGACTTCCTCCCCAGATCCAACCGCGCTTGGCGATCGAAACACGTATTTTTAAAGGATCTTGGACGCCTCTCCTGCATCGGAAAGACGTCCCGACTCCCCCCATCTCCCGAGGAGCATCAAACCAGAAGGTCGTACAGTTTGGTATACCTTTTTTCAAAGAAACGGGTTTTTATATAAAGAAGTTTCTTTTTCGGGAGTGGAATGAATACAAAACTGTGACAGACGCGGCGGGCGTGAGTTGGCTTAAAACACTACCTGAATACTATGTTGCGCCTTGTAGGTTCCGTATCCTTTTGCACGAGAGGGTCTAAAAGGGGCGGTCTCGGATCGATACAGGTACTGCGCATTATGTGTACAACGTAGGGCCTTCCCGGGTGGCAAAGGGAGATGAGGTGGAGTTGGATTAGGCGGACAATGCTTAATGCCGGATGACGCAGTAAAGCCTGGGGCGGCAGTGCTTGCCTATAAAGCCATCCGCAGCAGAATTCTGAAAGGCGATCTGTGCAAGGCCAACGCCTAACGGGACAGGCCGTGGCGCTGGAGTTGGGGTTTAGCACAGCGCCGGTGCGGGATGCAAATCACCGTTTGATCCATGAAGGCTTGGTGGAGCGGGGGAAGGGCTACAGCACCCGGGTGGCGAAGTTTCCCGAAGACGAGCTGGAGGAGATTTTTTCAAATCCGGCGTAGGCTGGAAAGCTATGCTGCGGGGCGCGCGGCCAAACCGGCCTCGCCCGAGCAGATTGCCGAGCTTCAGACGCTGGCCGAGCGGATGCTGGCGTATACCCCGTCTAAGTCCCCAGATGACTACCGGATCATTTCCGTGGCCAATGAAGCCTTTCACCGCACGATCTATGAAGCGGTCTGTTCGCCGCGGCTGATGACGGTGATTTCTGTTGCGGTGGACATCGGTGTTGTAGCGCGGACTTATTACCTCACGGGGAAGTGAATCTTTTGCGCAGCGCGGAGCATCACCGCGAAATCATCGTTGCGATAGCGGCAAGATCGCCTGAATGGGCGGCTAATGTGATTTCAGCACATGTACTGGCCGCGGCCGCCGCGGCGATGCGAATTGCACTGCGCGGGGATGGCTCACCAGAGTAAGGCGGTCGCTACCGCCATGGTCTGAGCCGAAGAGAGTTATCGATCGGGCAAAGTTGTTGTCGGTAGAAGGCTTGAAAGCCTCTATCGCGGGCATTCGATGGGCGGCATCAAGTATTTGGTAAGGCTGAGATGGGCCCTTCAGTAGGCGTCGACCTTGTCTCCGACACCTGGAAGCTCGGGGGACCCTATTGAACGCGCAATCGGCGTAGATTAACTCGAAATTAGAGTTGATACTTGTCCAAGCTGTATGTGCGGCTTTCGAAAATTTGGTCAGGGGTTTCGACACGAAATGCCACCACAGCGACAATATATTTCAACGCAGAATGCATGATGAAGTGCCAAGGACTGGTCGCCCTGCCTGCGTTCTTCCAAACGGAACTCTGGCGTAGGTGCGTCTCCAACCCGTCTTTGAGGTTCTGGATTTCTGAACATGCTTTTGCTTCAGCCAGGCTTCATGCGACCGAGCGTTCTTATCCAATCGCTTGCTGGTTTCCTCATAGTTGTTTCTGGACTGCTCAAAGTCGCCTTTCTCCGATCGGATCATAGCTGCGGCGAGGCTGCGCCTAACCGGCGCGGTGTGCATTCCGCTGCATCTTGGGGGAGCCAGCGAAAACAGTCCAGCAAAAACCGCTGGTTACTGCGAAGGAGCCCCATGTCTGTAGAGAAATCGGCACGCTTTTTCCTGGAATGAACTCCTGGTGCTGGGGGCCGTTCTGCAGCGTTTGGGGAGGGCGGGTGCTGTGCTGGAATTTCTCCCTAAGAGGGAAAATAAGTTGCCATAGCAATTAAGTCTTCGCATTATGTTTCCAAACGGAGCGTTTTTCGCTTCGAGAACATGTTATTTCAGGGAGGGATGATATGACGCATGACGACCGGTTCCCGGCTTCCAGATATGGCCCGGCAGAACGACATATGGCCGAAAGCCTGGTCGAATTAGAGAGCCAGCTACTCAACCCCGACCAAGATGAAGATTGCGACTGCAAGGAGGGCATGTTCAACGGGTTGTCCCGGCGCGGCCTCTTGTCTGGCGGGCTGGCCATGGGCGGCGCCGCGTTTGTGGGCAGCCGCGCTGCGGCAGAGGTCCCTCCCGGTGCGTATGACTATTTCGTTCAGCCCGATCCAACAAAAGAGCAGGGCAGGACCATTCTCGAAGATGGTGGCTATGGTTCCCGCTCGCAATTTGAGAACGAAGTGCGCTGGCGCTACCCGACAGCGAGTTTGGACTCCAGCTGGTCGATGACACCCTTGGGGTCAAGCCACGGCATCATCACGCCTTCAGGGCTACACTTCGAGCGCCACCACGGTGGCATCCCCACGATCGACCCGGAAACCCATTCGTTGATCCTTCACGGTATGGTCGATGAGCCCATGCGCTTCACTATGGATGATCTCAAGCGACTGCCCGCGGTAAGCCGCATCCATTTCATCGAGTGCTCGGGAAACGGCCTTACCGAATGGGTCAAGCCAACGCTGAAAACAGTGCAGGGGACCCATGGCCTGACATCGACCTCCGAATGGACCGGCGTGCGCCTGTCGACGGTGCTTGAGATGGCTGGCATCAAGGGCAATGCCACCTGGATCCTCGCAGAGGGCGCAGATGCTGCAGTCATGACGCGTTCGGTGCCGATCGACAAAGCCATGGACGACGCCATCCTTGCCTATGCGCAAAATGGCGAGGCGCTGCGGCCGGAGCAGGGCTACCCGCTCCGGCTTTTGCTGCCGGGCTACGAGGGTAATACGCACATCAAGTGGTTGCGGCGCCTGGAAGTAAGCGACAAGCCCTTCATGACCCGCGAAGAGACCTCGAAATACACTGATCTCATGCCTGATGGCACGGCGCGCCAATTCAGTATGGAGATGGACACGAAATCAGTTATCACCTTTCCCTCTGGCGCGATGAAGCTGCCGCGGGCCGGTTTCTACGAGATCACTGGATTGGCGTGGTCCGGCCGAGGCGCCATCAAGCGCGTCGAGATCTCCGTCAATGGCGGCAAGACCTGGCAAGAAGCCAAGCTCGAAGGACCGGTCCTTCCCAAGTGCCACACGCGGTTCAGACTGCCCTGGACCTGGACTGGTGAAGAGGCTGTCATTCAAAGCCGAGCTGTCGACGACACCGGTTCGGTCCAGCCAACCCTTCAGGAGTTGGTTGAGGTGCGCGGCACCAAGTCCGTCTACCACCTGAATTCCATTCAAAGCTGGCACATTGCAAAGGACGGGGAGGTGACCAATGTTCACGCATAAACTGCTGCTCATCGGGGGACTGACTTTGGCCGGCTCTATTGCTCTTGCCCAGAGTAATTCTGAAACCCGGACGTCCGCCGCACTGCCCGACATCATTGAAGAGACCGGTGAACGCGCGCCTCAGCCCGTCCCGGTTTCAAGTTCGGAAAGCAACATCGGGCTGGCTCCTGAAAAAAACCGGTTTGGTATTGGAAGACCCGCATCCAAAGAGGAGGTCGCTGCGATCGATATCGACGCAATGCCAGACGGGAGAGGGTTTCCCGAAGGCAGTGGAACCTACGCGGAGGGCGCGGAGATCTATGAGTACGAATGCTCTTCGTGTCATGGGGAAAACTTGGAAGGTATCTCAGAGCTCGGTGCTCCGAAATTGATCGGGGGGCGTGACAGTCTGGCGAGCGACAAGCCCATTAAAACGATAGAGAGCTATTGGCCTCATAGCTCGACGCTCTTCGACTATGTGCATCGCGCGATGCCGTTACACGCACCCGGGTCCCTGACGGCCGACGAGGTTTATGCTGTGAGCGCCTTTATCTTGGGGCGCGCGGGTATCACCTCTAATGAACCGGATTCGGTGCTCGATGCCGAAACCATGCCTAAGGTCGTGATGCCCAACGCCGATGGGTTCGTGCCTGACCCGCGGGACGGCACACCCGGGAAATAGGAATCAAGCCACTCCTACGACCGCCTATTCCACTTCGGGGTGCAGGTAAGCTGTGCCAAGGACTCGAAGCGCGATTTCCGCTTCGAGCTCCTACTGGTTTCAAATACAAATATTCTTAATTGGAGATTCGCGGTCGGCGCCCCGAACTGGCCTTACCGGTCATGGACTCCCATGTTTTGCGGCGGCACCGCGGTCATTATGGGAAGCTACTCCGTAGCTAAATTGACCTAAGTCCCAAGTTTCCGCCAGCATTGCGCGGTTTTCTTGGGGGTCGCGCTGCTACCCATCTTTATGAGCGCCAAACTTCAAGGTTGATGAAGATCTGAAGCGAAAAACGGGCAACAGTCTCCTGTCGCCCGTGTCCTACAATTTGGAATATCTCGAAGCTCCCGGCCGGTTTTTCCGTTGTCTCGTCGCCTGTGCGTCAAAGCTTTCCGGGCAGCCAAAGCGCGATCTGCGGGAACAGCGCCAGCAGCACTGCGACGCCAAGCATCATCAGCACGAAGGGCAGCACGCCCTTGACCACGGTCGAGAGGGGCGTTCCTGCAATCGCCTGGATGACGAACAGGTTGAGCCCCACCGGCGGTGTGATCAGCGCGATCTCGATCAGCAGCACGAAGTAGACGCCGAACCAGATCGGGTCGAGGCCGAGCCCCAGCACTGTCGGTAGCAGCACCGGCACCATGATCAGCAGCATCGACATGCTTTCGAGGAAGAGGCCAATGAACAGCAGGATCAGCGACACGATAATGATGAATCCGAGCTGGCTGGGGACGTGAGTCTCGAACACCTGCGCGATTTGCGCGGGCAGCTGGTAGAGCGTGATGGCTTTGCCGAAGATCTTGGCGCCCACGACAATCAGGAAGATCACCGATGTCGTTTTGACGCTGTCCTTCACCGCGTGGAGGAAATCCTGCCAGCTCAGGCTGCGCTGCACGACGGTGATCAGCAGCGCCATGGTGGCGCCGATGGCCGAGGCCTCGGTCGGGGTGAATGCGCCTGCGTAGATACCGCCCAGCATGACCACGGCCAGCAGGATGGTGGGGAAGGCGCGCGAGGTGGCGGCCATGCGCTCAGACCAGCTCGACTTGGGGCTTGCTTCTGCCTGGCTTCCGAAGGCCGAAACCAGAATGGTGTAGATCGCGAAGACGGTGATCAGCAGGATGCCCGGGCCGACACCTGCCAAGAACAGCTTGCCGATGCTTTCTTCCGCGATCACGCCGTAGACGATCAGCGGGATCGAAGGCGGGATGAGGATGCCAAGCGTACCACCCGCTGCGAGAAGGCCCAGCGTGAATGAGGGCTTGTAGCCGCGGCTGGTCATCTCAGGCACGGCCACGGTGCCGACGGTGGCCGCCGTGGTGACCGAGCTTCCGGAGATTGCCGAGAAAATGCCGCAAGACAGCAACGCCGAAACGCCGATGCCGCCCGGCCAGTGGCCGACCCAGCTCTGAACCGCGCGGAACAGGTCACGGCCCACGCCGCCGCGCAGCAGGATGTTCGACATCAGCAAAAACAGTGGCACCGCGAGCAGCACGAAGTCGTTCAGTGAGCCAAAGAGGTTGGTGGGGATCAGCGCAAGGGGCAGGCCTTTGAGTACGATCAGGCCAGTCCCGAGCGCCGCCAACGAGAAAGCCACGGGCAGGCCGGTGAGCATCAGTAGCACCAGGACGGAAACGATGTAGACGGGGATCATTTGCCCTCCTCGGCCAGACCGTGTACCTCGGCCTCTTCGTGCGATATGAAGCTGGGAGCCGGCCGGAAAGGCAGGCGGACGAGATCGGCAAACGCCTGCAGCGCGAGGCAGGCATAGCCCGCGATGATCGGCGCCTCGGCGAGCCATTCAGGCATCTGCAGCATGGTGGGCTGGCGGCGGCCCGTGGCGACGCTCTCGATGAACTCGCCGATGCACAGCCAAACGGCCAGGACCGCGAAGCCGCCCACCACCAGCAGGGTGAAGGCCTGGCTCAGTTTGCGCATGGCGGGGCGGGCATTGCCGACCAGCGCGGTGATGCGGATCATGGCGTTGGTGCGCAGGGTTTCGGCCATCGCGATGAAGGTCAGCCACATCATCAGCGTGGTGCCCACGTCGGAGGTCCACCGCGTCGGTGCACGGAAGATGTAGCGGGCCGTCACCTCGTAAGCGAGGATCACCGCGATCACCACGATCATCACGGCCCCAATGCGTGCCGCCGTTACCGAGATCAGGTCGGCAACCTTCAGGACCCTCAGAGGCTTCGGCAACGTGCGGTGCTTCGCCTGCGCCGGGGCGGGGCCGGCGCTGTACCGGCCCTCATCGTTTGTGGTGTCATGCATCATGAAACCTGGCCGGGGCTCAATGGAGGGCCTGGACGGCATCTACCAGGTTCTGCGCGGTCTCGCCGCCGTCCTCGATAAAGACGCCCACCGCAGGGGCTGCCGCTTCCTGCCACGCCGCAAGCTGCTCGGGCGTGAGCTCGGTCACGGTAGCCTTGCCGTCTGCAAGCCATTCCTGCGAGGCGACGTTGTTGTCCTCGGTTTTCTCGCGCAGGTCCTGCTCGGCGGTCATCGCGGCCTCGGTGACCCATTCCTTTTCCTGGTCCGAGAGGTCCTCGAAGAGATCGTTGTTGATCACTACGATGAACTCGGCCAGCGAGTGGTTGGTCATGGTAACGTTGTCCATCACCTCGTACAGGCTGCGCGATTGCACAGCGGTGGTGCCGCTCATGCCGACGTCGACTGTACCGCGCTGGTAGGCCATGAACTGCTCGGAGCCGCCGATGACCACCGGGGTACCGCCCACGGCGTCGATGAAGTCGCCCGAGGGCTTCCCCATGGCGCGCACCAACAGGCCGTTCATCTGTGATGGCTCCGTCAGGGGCTCGTCCTTGGACAGCAGTTGCACCGGGCCATAATCCTGCCACCACAGCACCCTGGTGCCGGTCTCGCCGATCATGGCGTCGAAGGTCTGGCGGAACTCGCCCTCGGGATCGGCAGCCTTGGCCAACACCTCGTAGCTCGGGAACAGGAACGGCACCGAGAAGATGCCGGCGGCGGGGATGGTACCCGAGTACTCGTCGGCCAGCACCACGCCCATGTCGATGGCGCCGCTCGCGACGGCCTTGGGCACTTGGCTGCCCTTGTAGAGCTGGGCGCTGTCGTAGATCTCGACGTTCATCTCGCCACCCGAGATCTTTTCAAGCGCGTCCTTGAAGGTCACGACGTTGGCGCCGATCGGGTGGTTGGTGGCTACCTGCACCGTAGCGCGCAGCGTGCGCTCGGCCATCGCTGTGCCGGACGTTGCGATAAGCGCAGTGCTGGCCAGCAGCAAGCCGGTGAACAGGGTGCTCTTCTGGGGTTTCATGCGTATTTCCTCCCTTGATGCCCGCGGGCTTATGCCTCGACGGTTTGCCCGGTCTGGGCGGTTTGGCGGCCGGCGGATCTCCTCCAGACCCGTCCCGCGCGCAGCTATTTTGCGGTTCGTAGCGCTCAGACGATTCCTGCGGCGCGTAACTCCTCGATACGATCTTCGGTGGCGGACAGGATGTCACGCAGCACGTGATCCGTGTGCTCACCAAGATCAGGGCCGGCGTGGCGCACGGCACCCGGGGTCCGCGACAGGCGCGGGGCTACGTTCTGCATCCGGATCGAGCCGAAGTCCTTGTGCGGCAGCTCTACGATGGCCTCACGTGCCTTGAAATGCGGATCCTCAAGCATGTCGGCGGCAGTGTAGATTAACCCGCAGGGCACGCCGTTTCTTTCCAGCAGGTCCTGGAGCGGCTCCAGGTCGATAGTCTTGGTCCAATCGGCGATCATGCCGTCAAGTTCAGTCATGTTGGCGCCGCGTGCGGTGTGCGTAGCGTAGCGGTCGTCGGTGGCCATCTCGGGCCGACCCATGGCGGCGGCGAGGCGACGAAACACTGTGTCCTGGTTGGCGGCGATCAAAAGCATTTTGCCGTCGCGGGTCTCGAAGACGTTCGAAGGCGAGATGTTCGGCAGCGTCGCACCGGTCCGTTCGCGGGTGTAGCCGCCCACGTCGTATTCACTGACAAGGCTTTCCATCATCGCCAGCACAGATTCGTAGATGGCACTGTCGACCACCTGTCCCTCACCGGTCTCGTTGCGGTGATGCAGCGCCATTAGCGCGCCCATGCAGGCGTAGGTCGCTGCCAGCTCGTCACCGATAGAGATGCCTACGCGGCTCGGCGCGGTGCTGGGATCGCCCACGACGTAGCGCAGCCCGCCCATCGCCTCGCCGATGGAGCCGTAGCCGGCGCGCGTTGAGTAGGGGCCGGTCTGGCCGTAGCCGCTGACCCGCACCATGATCAGGCGCGGGTTGATCGCCTTGAGCTCCTCGTAGCCGAGGTTCCAGCGCTCCATCGTGCCGGGGCGAAAGTTCTCAACCAGAATGTCGGTGCTTTTGATCAGCTCCTTGACCAGCTCCTGGCCCTCGGGCGTGCGCAGGTTGATGGTTAGCGACTTCTTGTTGCGGGCCACCACGGGCCACCAGAGCGACTTGCCGTGCGGCTTCTCTTGGCCCCAGACCCGCATCGGATCGCCGAGGCCGGGCTGCTCACACTTGATTACTTCCGCGCCGAAATCTGCCAGAAGCTGCCCGCAGAAGGGGCCTGCCAAGAGTTGTCCCATCTCAAGTACACGAATGTTAGAAAGCGGTCCTTGCCGCGTCGCGTCTGCCTGTTGCATCCGCTGCCCTCCCGTCTGTCGTTCCGCAGTCCGGCCACCACTTGCCGGAAGACTGCTCTTGCCAGCAATGGATACATTATGAGATGAAATGTAAACAGAGAAATTCGCGTGCTGGTGTGTGAGGTTGATTATGAGCGTAGAAAAAGTTGAAATTGTTGAAGTTTCACCGAGAGATGGTATCCAGAACGAAAAGCACATTTTAAAATTGGATGCAAAATTACTTTTGGTTCAGCATGCGATTGCTGCGGGTGCACGCAGGATCGAGGTCACCAGCTTCGTGAACCCGAAGAAGGTTCCGCAGATGGCCGACGCCGAGGATCTGGCCGCCATGCTGCCGCGCGGGCAGGCGCGCTACATCGGACTCGCGCTGAACCGGCGCGGCTTCGACCGGGCGGTCGCGGCGAAGCTTGACGAGGTGAACTTCGCCGTGGTGCTGAGCGAGACCTTCAGTCGCCGAAACCAAGGCATGTCGACAGAGGATGGTATTGCGCTCTGGCATGACGTTGCTCGCGTGGCCGAAGGGCAGATCTGCGCCGGGCTGACACTCGCGGCGGCCTTCGGTTGCCCGTTCGAGGGCGAGATGTCTGTCGAGCGCATGATGGCGGTGTTGGAGAAGGCGTTGAAGATAATGCCCGCCGAGCTGACACTGGCCGACACCATCGGTGTTGCGGCGCCTTCGGACATCCTCGAGCGTGTGGATGCGGTGAAGGCGCGCTGGCCGGACCTGCCGATCCGCTTGCACCTGCACAACACTCGCAACACCGGCTTTGCCAACGCTTGGGCCGGGCTGCAGGCGGGTGTGCGATCGTTCGATGCTTCGCTGGGCGGGGTAGGCGGCTGCCCCTTCGCGCCGCGAGCCACCGGCAACATCTCAACCGAGGATCTGGCCTACATGCTGGAGCGGGCTGGGTACGGGACAGGCTGGAACATCGAGCGCGCCACCGAGGCTGCCCTTTGGCTTGAGGCGGAGCTTGGCCACGATGTGCCGGGTATGGTAATGAAGGCCGGAACCTTTCCGTCTGCCAGCCAGCAACCTATATCAGCTGTATGACCCGTTCCTCCGTCCCACCCGCGCCTGCAGCGCCCGATACGCAGCTCGCGCAACCTGCCGCACCGAAAGGTCCGGCAGCAGAACAGGCCTACGAGACGATCCGAGACCGGATCTTCTCGGGGGGCCTGAGCGAGGACGACCGGGTGACGGAGGTGGATCTCGCAGAGAGCCTGAACATGTCGCGGACACCTGTGCGAGAGGCGGTGAAGCGGCTGCTGCTCGAAGGCCTGCTGACTCGTGATGCCGGGCCGGGACTGCGGGTGGTGGCGCTGGCCGATGACGAGATCATGCAAATATTCGAGATCCGCATGATGCTTGAAGGTTACGCCGCACGTCGGGCCGCCACCCACGCGCTTCCGGAGGAAGCCGCCGAGCTGCACCGGCTCGCCGAGCTGATGGCGCGCCACGTACCGCCGCGCTCCGACGAAGACTTCCGCATCATGTCGGAGGCCAACGAGGCTTTCCACAACCTCGTGCTCGAGGCTGCGCGGTCGTCACGGCTCAAGGCGATGCTCTCGGTAGTGGTGCACCTCGCACTTGTGGCGCGCACCTTCCGCATGTACCGGGAAGAGGACATGCGGCGCTCAGCCCGCCATCACCTCGAAATCGCCGACGCGATTGTTGCGCGCGCGCCCGACTGGGCGGCGCTGGCAATGACCACCCACCTGCAGGCTGCCGCTGATCTCGCGAAGAAGGAGCTGGACCGGGCGGATGAGGGATAGCTGTCAACGTAGGGGCTAACTTGTGTGTGTGCGGGCGGGGAGCCCGTCCAACTCTGGGCTGAACGCCACTGATGAAATTATTTATTGACGAAAAGGGAAGGGGGCCAGGCGAGGTGAGCCATTTCGTACCATAGGCACACGCCTTGCCTGGCAATCAAGAACTAAGCATGCTTTTTACGTGTTAATCGCATCTGGTCTTTCCGCCGTTACGAGCGGAAAGACGGGAGCCTTGAATTCCCTGCAGTGGGCGCTCTCTTGCGGCCGGCTAAATTTGTTATTGGCCGGAATGGCCAGCCTTGTAGGTTTGCGAGATTTTGATCCAGAGACGGACGAAAGGACCGGAGAGGTTGGAGAGCTTGATTAACCATTCGCTCGCGCAACAAACCTACCCCTGTTAGCGGGTGTCTTTGTCTGATTGTCGGTTTCCCTTGAGTTCAAACGAACTCCAATAGAATCCCTGAGGAGTTTTGAGGGCAGAGATAAACACTCCCTAAACTGACAGAGTAGGGGATCTGAGACTCAGTTAAGAATGCTTTAAGTCGTTCGGTATCGCTTGTTTTAATTCTTATTCCAGCAAAGGCACCTCGCGCGGTCGAGTCAAAATCTGCGTCAGGAAAAAGTTTTGCAAGTTTTTCTTTAGTAAATAGCAAAAGCGCTGCTGAGTTCGGGCCCGTTGCTACATTATAGCAACCCTCGCTCTCTGAGACGCTGCCGTGGGCCCAAAGTCGGGCAAATTTTAGCGCATCCTGTTCCGGGGTATCTGATATGGCGAGCACCGCATCGAGGCCACAGGCGCCATTCGGATGATCAAGGAGTTCGGGCATCCAAACCACATCAGGTGTCTTATGTTCGCACATAAAAACCGATCCGAAGGGCACCTCGCTTGGAGAAAAGGTCAACGTAGAGAATGAAGCAACTTCCTCCGAACCATCTGGGCGTGGAACGGGGCGTGAAAAACTGTTGAGCTCCTGCGTTTTTAAGCCAAGGTCAGCCAAACCATTTGCAGCAGCATTTGCATTTTCGATCCTGCAGGAAATCGCATGCAATCCCTCCCCCATCGTGGCCAACATCTCACGCCGTGGGGCATTGACCTCAGTCTCAGCAATAAATCCAAGTATTTCAAAGTAATCTTGTGGGAACATGATGGTGTAGTTTGCTGAACCCTTTGCCTTAGAATGCGTACCTCTGGGGGAGAGCCTAAAGCCCATTGCGCGATACTTTTCAGCTGTGCTGTCAAGGTCCTGGGTCAGAGCGACGCAGTGATCAATGCCGGTAACGGGGTGGAACATTTTAAAAGATCTCCAGTGGGTATTCGCGCAAGTAACCTTGCATATCAAAGACCGATCCGGTCAGTCGCCTGGCGTGTAGAGCTCTGCAAACGCATTGCGAACGTTCTCGGTGACCGCCTCAAGCCTTTTTGTAAGGTGTTGAACCATCGCTTGCCGCGCAGCTTCGCTATCACCCTGTTTGACCGCCTGCAAAATCTCGGCGTGAGGACGAATAGTCACGACTTCGCCACCGCTTCTTTCTGCGAGTGTTCTGAGGTCGATGAGCCGAATAAAGCGTATCCGGTCGTTCACATTCTCAAGAAGGCGGATCATCTCTTTGTTGTCGGTCAATGAGGTCAGCCCAACGTGAAAGGCCTCGTCCATCCGCAGCAGTTCGGTAGGGGATGTACCCGGGGTGTAGTTGGCTTTTGATTCATCCAAGTACTGCTCAAGCTCTTTGAGCTTGGTTGGATCAGCTCGGTGAGCGGCCAAGCTTGCAGCCTCGCATTCAATTGCCGCACGCGCTTCGTAAAGATGCATGATGCCTATAGGGTTAAGCGACCTACAGAAAAACCCTTTGCCACTGCGGAAAGTAAAGAACCCTTCGGCGACCAAGCGGTTGAGAGCCTCCCGAAGTGGCGTTCGACTGGTCGCTAATTTCTTAGCCAGTTCAGTCTCGTTCAACCGGGAATCAGGCTTAAAATCATAGTTCACCGCCATCTCTTTCAGTTGGAGATAGGTGCGCTCGACGGTGGCTGGGGCTGTCTGCATCTGATTCCGAAATCCGCTCAAAACTATGTCAAAGCCGATAGTAGAAAGAGGATCAAAAGAAATCAATTGATTTGCGTTCAGACCTGTGTTTCGCTCTGTATACAGAAGTATCTACAGTTCGTATGGGAAGGCAAGCAATGAACATGAACGGGGCAGAAGTTATTCTGAGAATGCTTGAGTTGCATGGCGTTAGTCATGTTTTTGGCCTTCCAGGTGAGACCACTATCGGCTGGTATAAAGAATGGCAGAAATCTTCGACCATCGAGTATGTCCTTACTCGAGACGAGCGCACGGCCTCTTATGCCGCTGAGGCCTACGCGAAGATAACCGGCAGACCAGCGGTACTGGAAGCGCCGAGCCCCGGCGTGACCCATTGCACGCCGGGGATAACCGAAGCGTTTCTTTCTTCTGTTCCTGTCATCTATTTCAGCTCTGATGTACCCATGAACCAAGACAAAAAGCATGGGCTTACCGGGGTCGACCAAACTGCGATGTACGCAAGTATTTGCAAGGAGTCATTCTATCTAACTAATGTGAAGGACATTCCGCTACTGCTGCGCCGGGCTTTCCGGGTCGCGACGTCGGGACGCCCGGCACCGGTTCATATTCGTGTGCCAATCAATGTGTTCCACGATGAAGCTGAGATCACCGATCTCTATGCGGAAGAAGATTACCAATTCTATCCATCTCATCGGCCAGTGGCCGATCACAAGAAAATACGCAAAGCAGTTGATGCGTTGCTCTCCGCCGAAAAGCCGGTGATCATTTGTGGTCAGGGGGCATTGATCTCCAAAGCTACGGATGCGGTTCTTGAACTGGCGGAGCTGCTGCAAATTCCGGTGGGCACTACTACTCCGGGCAAGGGAATTATTCCCGAAACTCATCCTCTTGCGCTCAGAGTTGTGGGCGCGCGTGGCGGAATGGAATATTCCAATGCCTATGCAAAGGAAGCGGATTGCGTTTTCTTCATTGGTTCAAACACAGACTCGAGCGGGACCAATCATTGGAAGCTGTACGGTGATCCGGAACATACCACCTTCATGCACCTTGATATTGCTGAAGCGCATGTCGGAAACAATTACCCGCTGAAGGTTGGTATGGTCGGGGATGCGCGCGCAAGCCTTGAATACATGACAGCTGTAATCCGTGACGAACGCCCTACGCTTGCACGAAACAGAGTTGATCTTACCGAGCTGAAACGCACTGCGCTGGATGCAGTATTTAACTCTAACATTGAAATGCCTGCGGGAACCGTTTCTCCAGTTAAGCTCACGCAAGCGCTGGACAAACTACTTCCGACCGATGCGATCGTCACGGCGGAACCAGGAGTAAGTGCAATCTACCCTTCGGCGCTGCTTTCCGTGCGGGAGGCCGGTCGGCGCTATATTACAAATTACTCTATGGGCGCCTTGGGCTATTCCGTGCCTGCCGGGATCGGTGCGGCATATGCAAATGACGGCCCAGTAATCTCCTTCACGGGTGATGGTTCTATCGCATTTGTGCTGGGAGACTTTGAGACAATCAAGCGCAGTAATAAGAATATCACCGTCATCTTGACCAGAAATGATAACTACGGCTGGATCCGGGCTGAAGCCATCTTGCTGGATGATGTTGATGCCCCTTGGACCACTGATTTCGGCGCTGTTGATTATATCAAGATCGCAGAAGGGTTCGGATTCGAGACGGCACGGATCACATCAGAAGATCAAATCGAAGCGACCTTGGCTGAAGCGATAAACAACCCGGGCGCGAACTTTATTGAGATGATGGTCCCTTCCCAAGATAAGATTATCCCCTTTGTTCCTCCGTGGGTCGACGTCGCCCGCGAAAGGAAGCTGCCGTATTTCTACTAAAACCGACGTCCCATCGCCATTAGAACCGGTCAATCAACAGGAGAGAAATAAATGCAAATATTCACCTTGGTCAAATCCGCTGCGGCCTCTGCTACTATCGTCATGGGGCTCGGGTCAGCCGCACTGGCACAGGACTATCCACAAAAAGACATTATGCATATCATGCCATGGAGCGCGGGAGGCGGCACGGATACCGTCATGCGCACCTTCATGAGCTTTGCCGAAAAGCCTTTGGGCGTGGGTGTGAATACGCAAAACGTGACAGGCGCTCAGAGTGGCGTGGGCACGTTGCGTTTGATGAAGTCTCGCCCGGACGGCTACACAATTGGGTCGCTTACATGGGATAGCGTCATCACTGTTCCCTATTACGAACTGGTACCGGGCTACGACACCGAAGAGCTGGCCTATCTTGGGTCGGTTACAGTGCATCCGACTGCACTGGTCGTGCGTGCTGATGCGCCTTGGACAACGCTCGGTGAGATGGTCGAAGCTGCTCGTAAAGCGCCGGGGACTATCAAGATATCTAACGTGGGTACCGGCGGTGTGTGGCACTTGCCTGCGCTTGACTTCGAGCAACAGGCTGATGTGGAATTTCTTCACGTCCCTTACCCTAAAGGCTCTGGCCCCCAACGTGAAGCTTTACTGTCCGGCGA
Source organism: Sulfitobacter sp. SH24 (assembly GCF_965641895.1). Lineage (NCBI taxonomy): Bacteria > Pseudomonadati > Pseudomonadota > Alphaproteobacteria > Rhodobacterales > Roseobacteraceae > Sulfitobacter > Sulfitobacter sp. SH24. The sequence goes on along the minus strand of NZ_OZ282575.1, from coordinate 1,866,092 downwards.
AACCGATGCTGCTTCGACCAGCATCTCGGCGGCCTATTCTGCAGTGGAATCAGGACAAGCCCGCGTTTTGGCCGTTATGGCCGATGAACGCGACCCAAATTTCCCTGATGTGCCGACCTTCAAGGAAGCGGGATACGACGTCGTATGGGGCGGCTTTCGGCTAATCGCCACGCAGGCTGCTGTAGATGCTGAACAGCAGGCCACTTTAGAAGCCGCTTTTGAGAAGGTGTTTCAAGACGAAGCCTTCCTCGCGAAAGCCGAGGAAACCGGCATGGGGGCCGTTTGGATGGATGGTGAAGAAACTGAAGCCTATATCTCCTCCTCGCAGACGAAAGCCTTTGCGCTGATGGATAAGCTGGTGGCCGACGGCGTGCTGGACAAGAATTGACCCACAAGGGCTGGAGTCAACGCTCCAGCCCTATCGCGGCGTGACTAAATAGCTTCGAGACGAGGGGCGACACATGACAAAATTACTCCGAGGCCAAATTCTCTTCGCCTTTGCATTGACGGTGCTAAATACCGTTTATGCAAGCCAGTTGCTGGGAATGGACAGGCCTTTCGTGAATGGCGAGCCGGGGCCTTCGTTCTTGCCAATCATCCTATGTGGATTTGTTTATGTGGCGACCTTTCTTATCATCCTGAAAGAATTTAAGGCCCAGCAGGATATAATTGCAGCAGCCGAAACATCGGATAACATTCCTCGCATTGTCATACTCGGTCCTGTCATTGCGGTAGGGCTTACGGCACTCTATATCTTGGCTTTCGTTTATGCGGGCTACATGACGGCGACCGCCGGATACACTTTCCTGATTGCGATTTATTTTAACTTTGAGCGCAACGGGAAGTGGGGGGCTTCGGCCCTTTCATCGGCAATCATCGCGCTGTTCATCACGGTTACCGGTTGGCTCTTCTTCGTTAAATTATTTGGCCTCTATTTGCCATTGTGGGAGTTCTAAGATGATCGGTCAAGTTGCTGATGGTTTCCTCGCACTCGCCAACCCCGGCACGTTCCTTCATCTTGTCGGTGGTTTTCTTTTGGGGTTGGCGTTTGGCGCAATTCCTGGCCTTACTGCGACGCTCGCCATAGCGCTTTTATTGCCGTTTACCTTTGGTATGGAAGTTAAAGACGCGCTGGTCATGGTAGCTTCTATCTATATGGCGGGGATATACGCGGGATCGATCACCGGCATCACCTTAAATATTCCCGGCGCTCCGTCAGGCGCCATCACAACACTCGACGGCCACGCACTGATGAAAGCCGGCAAAGGCACGCAGGCCCTTGGCCTCAGTGCTTTTTCGTCCTCCATCGGTGGGCTCATAGGGGTGGTTGTCCTGATCGCGCTCGCTCAGCCAATCAGTGCGTTGGCCTTGCTGTTCCAGACGCCGGATAAGTTCTCTTTGGTTCTGCTCGCGGTGGTCACCGTCACGATTGTTGCGTCGGGGTCGTTACTTAAGGCGATGTTGGCCATGGCAATCGGCTTAATGATCTCCACCGTCGGAATCGATCCGATGGTCCCAGTCGGCCGTTTTGATTTCGGCAGCTATCATCTGATTGAGGGCATTAACCTTTTACCCGCAGTCATCGGTCTTTTCGCCACCTGCGAGCTGATCGCACAAGCATCTATGCCCACCAAGGTTGGAAAGCCTGAAGCCGTGGCCAAGATACTACGTCCAAAACGGAGAGATTTTCTCCCTAATTGGACATTGATCCGCGAGGTCGGATTTTTCACCTATATTAAAAGCGCAATTATTGGCGTCTTGATTGGTATGTTGCCAGGCGGTGGCGCATCAATGGCCTCATTCATTGCCTACGCCGAAGCAAAACGTTCTTCTCGTCATCCCGAGAAGTTCGGCAAAGGGTCTTACGAGGGGTTGGCGGCCTCTGAATCTGCCAACAACGGCATGTGCGGCGGTGCGATTATTCCTTTGCTCACGATGGGGATTCCAGGCGACGCGGTAACCGCCATCATCTTCGGCGTGCTGCTCATCCACGGCCTTGTTCCTGGACCTGCGCTTTTGGGTGAGAATTTTGCAATCATCGCCCCCATGTTCGCCGCACTCTTTGCTGCGGCGATCTTTGTGTTCCTATCAGTCATTGCATTCGGCCCGATTTACTTACGTCTGTCGCAGATAAATCGAGGTCTACTCTACGCATTTATCGGCATGATTTCGATGGTCGGGGTCTATGCCTCATCCTTCTCTTTTTTCCAAATGTGGATGGCTCTCGCGATTGGTGTGTTAGCTTTTCTCCTACGCATTTTTTCCTATCCTGTAGTGCCAGCACTAATGGGGGTAATCCTCGGCCCCTACCTGGAAGAGTTTTTGCGCCGGTCACTTATCGTATCTGAGGGAGATCCAACCATTTTCCTACGTAGCCCAGGCAGTGCCGTTCTATTACTTCTGACCCTTGGTTTTATTTGGCTATTGAGAATTAGACCTGCCTTGCGCAGCAAAGTGCAAAACGCCTCAAATTGAGAGTTTACGGGTGAACCCTACAACCGCCCAATAGGGCGGATGATTGGCATGAGTTGCAATCTGAACGGCTGGCAGCTTTTCAAGTAACTCACGCGCTTCAACCGGCGCATCTGTGAAGGTATTCTCGCTTGCCAGCTGTCGAGATACTTCAAAATGCATAAAATGGCGGCTATCGAGCATCGTTCGTCCTCTGAAAAAGCGATTGAAAGTGGGCTCAAAGCTCGAAGTTGCGAGATTTCCTGAAGCGAAAATGATCGCCTTCCGTCCAGCCATTTGGGAGTGTATACCTCTGTTCAGAGGGTGATCTACTGATGCTGACTGATGCAGTAAGGTGAAAAATATTAAGAAATTCAATAAGCTTCGGCTATATGATAATCACATGCATGACGTGCAGATCACCCGTGAGAGCCCGAACTACCGTATCGGTTAAAAGCAAAGAGAACGGCCTGCGGGCCCTTCGTGAAAAGGAAGATGCCATGACCCCGGGCGCGCGCGTATCAGCTGCGATAGAAGTTTTGGACGCGATCGCCGGGGGGCTGGCCGCTGAACAGGCGCTAACCCGTTGGGCGCGGCAAAGCCGTTTTGCCGGTTCCAAAGATCGGGCTGCTGTGCGGGATCATGTATTTGATGTGCTACGCCAAAAACGAACTGCGGCCCATTATGGGGGCAGTGAGGCGGGCCGGGCGTTAATGATTGGTATGCTGCACGGGCAGAAGGCTGATCTTGACGCGTTGTTCACAGGCGAAGGGCACGCGCCTATGCCGTTGAGCGAGGAGGAGCGCCGGTTCCCGCAAACACCCGAAGACCGCGCGACGAACCTTAACTTGCCCGACTGGTTGCTACCTCTGTTTGATACCGCACTTGGTGAGAAAGCAGATGCCGCCGCCTTAGCGCTGCAGGAACGTGGGCCGATTTGCCTGCGCGTCAACACAGCGCGGATCGAAGTGGCCGCCGCGCAAGAGCTACTGGCCGAAGATGGCGTTCAAACCCGAGCCAACCCTTTGACCGCTGCTGCACTGACAGTCACCGAAGGCCCGCGCCGGATACGAAATTCACGGGCGTTTATTGATGGTTATGTCGAATTGCAGGATGCAGCCAGCCAAGCCGTTGTCGCTGGTTTGCCTTTGGGTGGGCGGGTGCTCGATTATTGCGCCGGGGGCGGAGGCAAGGCGCTGGCTTTGGCGATGGACCCCTCACGGCAAATCACCGCCCATGACATCGACCCGCGCCGGATGAGCGATCTGCCGCTCCGCGCTGAACGCGCTGGCGTGGAGATTTCGATTGCAGACCGCGAACAGGTCGTGGCTGACGGCCCCTATGATCTTGTCCTGTGCGATGCGCCTTGTTCGGGCTCTGGCGCATGGCGGCGCGCGGCGGAAGGAAAATGGACCCTTACCCCCGATCGCCTGACCGAATTGACCGGCATTCAGGATCAAATTCTTGATGCTGCAGCGACACTTACAACGGCACAGGGCGTATTGGCCTATGCGACATGCTCTTTGTTCCGAGAAGAAAACGAAGCACGGGTAGACGCTTTTCTGACCCGCCATCCGGAGTGGAAAGCGACGCGAATGGACCGCTTTGACATCACTTCCGAGGGCGACGGCTTCTTCGTAGCACAGTTGACGCGCGATTAAATACCTCCATAATCAACCAATGCGTGCAAAGCGGTCAGAGTTAAAGCCTGCTTAACCTCTGTCGCACGTAATAGTCATATGATTCGGTTGTTGGGGGAATTGCGTGCGGCAGGACGTTCGTCATTCAGCGGTTGGGGGCCACGCAGGTCAGGGGCGGCTATGGTTGCTTGGGCTACTGTCTACGGCCGCAGCCGGTCTTGCGCTGCGCAGCACAGAGGTTGCGATAGCAATCGGCTTTACAGTATCCGCTATTACGTTTGGTTTGATATTGTTAGGCTATTTAGGTCTGGACCTACGCACCAAAGCCCGGGATCAGGCGCGCTCTGCCGGGGTGACAGATTTCATCGCTGACGACGCCACTCCCAGCTTCATAGTAGCGACGGACAGGCAGATTCTGTATCGCAATCAGGCGGCTGAAGTGCAGTTTGGCGGTCAGCAGGAAGAAACCCTTGCGGGGGTCCTGCAGACCCATTTTTCCAATCCTGTTGGTCTTCTCTATCGCCTTCAATCGCGGGCGGCCGTTAGTGGCACTGCGCGAGAGGAAGTGATTACCCGCAAGGGCCCGGTTCGGATATCTGCCCACCAGCTTTCTGTTGAGCGTTTCTTGTGGCGGATTGATCCCGTTCCCGCCCGCGATGGCGTGCGCAGCGCTCAGGAAAGCATGGCACTACCGATGGTGATGGTCGGTCGTAGCGGGGCTATCCTTTTTATGAATGACGCAGCACGCACCGTTGTTGGGGACCGGGTGAAATCCTTGGACCGGTTATTTATCTCGCTCCCCATAACGCCCGGGACGGTTACTGAAATCACAACTGCCGCAGGCAATCGGCAGGTTCTGGTAGGCGAGATTGAGGCAGGTGCCAATCGCCGCGCAATCTATCTCTTGCCGCCGCCCGAAGGGGCTAACCCCGCGACTGACTTGGGCTGGGAATCTTTCCAAGACCTCCCCGTACCCCTGATTAAGCTTGGCCCTGATGGGACTGTCCTGGCTTTCAACCGTATGGCGGCTAAGCTGCTTGGCGTATCGCTGCGACGGAAAGCACATCTTTCGCAGTTAATGGAAGGCTTGGGCCGCTCTATCTCGGATTGGTTGGATGACAGTCTGGCGGGGCGACTGGTGCAGAAATCCGAATTTCTTAGGCTAACCCGTACGGATCAAGAAATCTTTGTGCAGGTCTCGCTCAACCGGATATCGGACGGAGAAGAACCGGCTTTGATCGCAGTACTGCAAGACGCGACTGAATTGAAATCCCTTGAGGCGCAATTTGTGCAGAGCCAGAAAATGCAGGCCATCGGCCAGTTGGCGGGGGGCGTGGCGCATGATTTTAACAATCTTCTCACCGCTATTTCGGGCCATTGCGATCTGCTCTTGCTGCGCCATGATCAAGGCGATCCCGATTTCAGCGATCTGGTTCAGATCAACCAGAACGCCAATCGGGCCGCTGCCCTCGTCGGTCAGTTGCTAGCCTTCTCTCGCAAGCAAACTTTGCGCCCTGAAACGCTTAACATGCGCGATACGCTGGCCGATCTAACCCATCTGCTCAACCGTTTGGTCGGAGAAAAGGTAACACTTACGCTAAGCCATGATCCGGTGTTGGCCCCCATTCGCGCTGACAAGCGTCAATTGGAGCAGGTGTTGATGAACCTCGTTGTAAATGCGCGGGACGCAATGCCGGCCGGAGGGGAGATCCGCATCGTGACGGAGGTGAGCACTCTTGAGCAGCCGCTTGAGCGGGACCGGGTCAGCGTGCCCGCCGGACGCTATGTAACTGTCCAAGTGAATGATGATGGCACCGGGATCCCGCGGGATAGACTGCAAAAGGTATTTGAGCCGTTTTTCACCACCAAACGGACGGGTGAAGGCACGGGCCTAGGTCTCTCAACCGCCTATGGCATCGTCAAACAAACGGGCGGGTTTATCTTTGTCGACAGCGAGGTGGGGCGGGGTACATCTTTCATCTTGTATTTCCCTGTGCTCGAAGGGCAGCCCACGACGGTTTCTCGGGCCTCTGTGTCTCAACCGGAAGAGGGACTGCCGCAGCGTTCGGATGGTGTGATCTTGTTGGTAGAAGATGAAGCGCCAGTGCGGGCCTTTGCCAGCCGCGCTTTGCGCCTGCGCGGATATACTGTCCTGGAGGCGGAATCAGCGGAAGCTGCATTGAAAACTCTCGAAGACAAAGAACTTGTTATCGACGTTTTTGTGACAGACGTCGTGATGCCCGGAATGGACGGCCCAAGCTGGGTGCGTCAGGCACTTAAACAGCGACCCGATGTACGTGTCGTCTTCGTTTCGGGCTATGCGGAGGATAACTTTGGCGAAGAGCAGTCAAAAATTCCAAACTCGGTCTTTCTGCCTAAGCCTTTTTCACTGACTGATCTGACCAACACGGTACATAACCAATTGCACTAAACACTATGCCCCAAACATTTAAATAAGTTCCAGTTAGGGAATCGACTCGTAAAGCTCAAATTCTGCCGCAAATTTTCGACGAAAGCGCTTCTCGACGGTTGGCGAAAGTTCGATCGCCATCTTAGGCGAGACATTCTCTCGGCCAAGTGACAGGCTCATTTCTAGTCGTTCCTCCAAGAAGCTGCGTAGCCGCTGCTGATCTTCATAGCGAAAGTGGTGGGTGATGCCGGTGCCGTTTGGCTGGGTCTCCATGAACTTTGACTGACTTCCCACATCTGCGAAACCCGGCTTGTTTCCCTTCATATAGGCGAGCACAAATTCATCGAATGTGATACCGAATGTGTTGTTGGGTTTGCCCTCCATGAAGGGACGCTGGCGATAGCGATACCAACTGCCCAACCATGATATGGGCTCACGCATCACCGCCATAAGCTCAAGCTCTGCATCACAGACATTAAGGAACATCGGCCGGATGAAGCGGTTGTAGCGGTAAACCGGAGCGTGCTTCAGCATGGGCGGCTCAGAAATCAACATGTCCGCACGCGGCGCGAGGGCTTTCTCATAGGCAGTGGTTCCGGTTTTCGGCACGGACAGAAAAGCCAACCGCTCTTTAAAAAAAACAATCACGCGTGCCTTAACTCCTTGCTGCGAATGACCCCATATTTGCGGGGTAAACCATTTCTTTACCATTCCAGATAAAACTTAAAGCGCAAACAAAGTGATTGAAATGTTCTCCGTTTGCCCTCATATGGAACATTAGAAGAACATGTGCAGCGCAGCGCGCGGGCGATTGCCGCCGGGGCGCCACTGTGACACTAAGGGAAGAACCTAATGGCAATGGCAGATCTTTTGACAATGGACAGCAAGAAAACCGCGGAAAAGCAAAAGGCGCTCGACAGCGCGCTGGCCCAGATCGAACGTCAGTTCGGCAAAGGCTCGATCATGAAATTGGGCGCCGAAGGGGCGATCCAAGACATCAAGGCCAGCTCAACAGGCTCGCTTGGCCTCGATATCGCGCTTGGCATTGGCGGTTTGCCGATGGGGCGTATCATCGAGATTTACGGCCCGGAATCTTCGGGTAAAACCACGCTGACCCTGCACTGCGTGGCGGAACAGCAGAAAGCTGGCGGCGTTTGCGCCTTCGTCGATGCGGAGCACGCGCTTGACCCACAATATGCGAAAAAGCTTGGCGTGGATATTGATGAACTGCTGATTTCGCAGCCTGACACAGGCGAACAGGCGTTGGAGATTACTGATACGCTTGTGCGCTCTGGTGCGGTGAATATGGTTATCGTCGACTCGGTGGCGGCTTTGACACCAAAATCCGAACTCGAAGGCGAAATGGGTGACAGCAGCGTCGGCGTGCAGGCACGACTGATGAGCCAAGCCATGCGGAAGCTCACCGGTTCGATCAGCCGCTCCAATTGTATGGTGATCTTCATCAACCAGATCAGGATGAAGATCGGCGTCATGTTCGGCTCGCCCGAGACGACGACCGGCGGTAATGCGTTGAAATTCTATTCGTCTGTCCGGCTCGACATTCGCCGCATCGGCGCATTGAAGGACCGCGATGAAGTTGTCGGCAATGCGACGAAGGTTAAGGTCGTCAAGAACAAGGTTGCGCCGCCCTTCAAGCAGGTCGAGTTCGACATCATGTATGGCGAAGGTATTTCGAAAATGGGCGAATTGCTTGATCTGGGGGTCAAGGCCGGCGTGGTCGATAAGTCAGGATCATGGTTCAGCTACGGTGATGAGCGGATCGGGCAGGGGCGTGAGAACGCTAAGAACTTCCTGAAAGAAAATACCGCCATGGCCTCCGAGATCGAAGACAAGATCCGCGCGGCACATGGGTTGGATTTTGATGGATCCGGTGGTGACGACGCGGATATCCTTGAAGCGTAAAGCCTTCGGGTCGGACCTGATATTTCGAAGGGGGCGTGGCCATGGGCTGCGCCCCCTTTTTCATGGGCAGGAACGGTAGACAGCGCCGGGGCTGAGGGGTATTTGGGACCGACCCAATCTGCCCCGGAAGGCCTCGCCCATGAAGACGCTGAATGAAATTCGCTCAACTTTTCTGAATTATTTCGATGCGCAGGGGCATCAGATCGTGCCCTCCAGCCCATTGGTGCCGCGCAATGACCCGACGTTGATGTTCACGGCTGCCGGTATGGTGCAGTTCAAGAATCTCTTTACCGGGGTCGAAACCCGCGATTACAGCCGCGCCACGTCGGCCCAGAAATGTGTGCGCGCGGGCGGCAAACATAACGATCTCGACAATGTGGGTTATACTGCACGGCACCACACGTTCTTCGAGATGTTGGGCAACTTCAGTTTCGGGGATTACTTTAAATCCGAAGCGATCCCCTTTGCCTGGGACCTGCTGACCAAGGAATTCGGCATTGACCCGAACCGCCTGCTGGTCACGGTTTACCATACGGATGAAGAAGCGGTGAAAATCTGGAAAGCCCACACCGGCCTGCCGGACGACCGCATTATCCGCATCGCCACGGACGATAATTTCTGGTCGGCTGGCCCAACCGGCCCCTGTGGACCCTGTACTGAAATCTTCTACGACCACGGCGACCATATTTGGGGTGGCCCCCCCGGATCACCGGAGGAAGATGGTGACCGTTTTGTCGAGATCTGGAACCTTGTTTTCATGCAATACGAGCAGTTCGAGGACGGCACGCGCCAGCCGTTGCCGAACCAGTCGATTGACACCGGCATGGGGATCGAGCGGGTCGCGGCGTTGCTGCAGGGCACGAATGACAACTACGCCACCGATCTGATGCGCAGCCTGATTGAGGCCAGTGCGCATGCGTCTTCGACCGATCCCGACGGGCCGGGCAAGACCCACCACCGGGTGATTGCGGACCACCTGCGTTCAACCTCCTTCCTTATTGCCGACGGGGTTATGCCCTCGAACGAGGGCCGCGGCTATGTATTGCGCCGGATCATGCGTCGCGCCATGCGGCACGCGCATTTGCTGGGCGTTAAGGACCCGTTAATGCATCAACTGGTACCGTCGCTGGTGCAGCAGATGGGTGCGGCTTACCCTGAATTGGGTCAGGCCCAATCGCTCATTCGTGAGACGTTGTTGCTGGAGGAAACCCGTTTCCGCCAAACGCTCGACCGGGGTTTGAAGCTGTTGGACGATGAGTTGAGCTCACTCCCAGAGGGGGCGACCCTGCCGGGGGAGGCCGCGTTTAAGCTTTATGATACCTACGGGTTCCCACTTGACCTTACGCAGGACGCGTTGCGGGAAAAGGGACGTGCGGTTGACACCGATGGGTTCGACACTGCGATGCAGGCACAAAAGGCCAAAGCCCGCGCCGCTTGGGCCGGGTCGGGCGAAGCGGCGGATGCGACTGTCTGGTTTGACGTGGCTGACAAGAGCGGCACCACTGAATTCTTGGGCTATGACACTGAAAGCGCGGAAGGTCAGATCGTTGCCTTGGTACAGGGCAGTGACAAAGTCGACTCTGCAGCCGTTGGCAGTGACGTGCAAGTCGCGCTGAACCAGACACCTTTCTACGCTGAAAGCGGCGGGCAGGTTGGCGATACTGGCGTGATCCGCACCCAAAGCGGCATCGTCAATGTAACGGACACGCGTAAATCTGCGGGCGTTTTCGTGCATTTCGGCCATGTCGTCGAAGGCGAAGTGAAACCCGGCCAGACGGCGGTTCTTAATGTCGACCCGGCGCGGCGTACCGCGATCCGTGCCAATCACTCGGCCACGCACCTGTTGCATGAGGCGTTGCGCAACGCACTTGGCGACCATGTTTCGCAGCGTGGATCGTTGAATGCGCACGACCGGCTGCGGTTCGATTTTTCGCATGCCAAGGGCTTAACGCAGGAAGAGCTGAGCCAGGTCGAGCGCGAGGTGAATGATTATATCCGCCAAAACACGCCGGTTGAGACTCGGATCATGACCCCAGATGATGCCCGTGGCATGGGCGCACAGGCGCTTTTCGGTGAGAAATACGGCGATGAAGTGCGGGTTGTCTCAATGGGGCAGCTTGAAGGCTCGGGTAAGGGCAGCGACAAATCAACCTATTCGCTTGAGCTTTGCGGCGGCACCCATGTGCGGCAAACGGGCGATATCGGCGCTTTTGTTCTACTGGGCGATAGTGCCAGCAGTGCGGGCGTCCGCCGGATTGAAGCGCTGACTGGTACAGAAGCATTGGCTTGGCTGCGTGAGCAAGAGGCCGCCTTGAGCCGCGTCGCGGCGGAATTGAAAACCTCGACAAGCGATGTGCCTGATCGTGTCCGCGCGCTTCTTGACGAACGCCGCAGCCTTTCCAACGAAGTGGCCCAGTTGCGCCGCGAATTGGCGATGTCTGGTGGCGGCGCGGCAGCACCCGAAGCACGCGAAGTGAATGGTGTGAGGTTCGTCGGCCAAGTGTTGAGCGGCGTGACGGGCAAAGACTTGCCGGGTCTGGTGGACGAACATAAGGCCAAACTTGGTTCAGGCGCGGTGCTGTTGATTGCCGATACTGGCGGCAAAGCAGCGGTTGCAGGCGGCGTTACCAAAGATTTGACAGATCACCTTTCGGCGGTCGACATGGTGAAGGCCGCGGTGGCTGAACTGGGCGGCAAAGGCGGCGGCGGCCGTCCTGATATGGCACAGGGCGGCGGTGCTTCGGCAGAGAATGCAGAGGCCGCGATCGCTGCCGCTGAAAACATCTTGAAAGGATAAGACTCATGGGCGCACTTTGGATTGCACATGTCACTGTCTCTGACGAAGAGGCGTATAAGAAATACGCGGTCGGTGCGACCGAAGCGATTGCTGCCCACGGCGGTAAGTTTATCGCACGCGGCGGACGTTTTGTGCAGCTTGAAGGCAAAGAGCGGCCTCGCAACGTCGTGGCCCGTTTCCCCGATGTCGATACGGCGGAAAAATGTTACCATTCAGATGCTTATCAAACGGCGTTGAGCTATGCACGCGGTGCATCTGAGCGGGAGCTGATGATCGTCGAAACTGACGAGTGATCTAAAGCAGCTCCGCCTTGGTGAAAGGCGGGGCGCTTTGCCGCCGATTGGGGAACCTTCCATCGGAACTGAGGTTGATCCACATGAACCTCACCCGAATATCCGCCTTAGCCCGCTGGTGTCGCCGCCACGTGGAAGTGACAACGCTGGCGTTGATGAGCCTTTCCATCGGGGCGGTTTGGATTTTAGCGGAGCTTACCGAGGAAGTTGTCGAGGGCAGTACCAGCAACCTCGACCGCGACATTCTATTGTTCCTGCGCACACCCGGAGACCTCTCGGATCCCATTGGTCCGTGGTGGGTCGAAGAGATCGGCCGCGACCTGACGGCGTTGGGCGGGGTGGCCGTCCTTGTGCTGACTACAGTCGTGGTGTCGCTGTTCTTTTTGTTACATCGGCGTTGGTCGACGATGGTCTATATCCTTGCCACCGTGGGCGGTGGAATCGTGCTAAGCAGTATCGCCAAAGAATTCTTCGACCGCCCTCGACCTGATCTCGTTCCGCATGAATCTTTGGTGCATACAGCGAGTTTTCCTTCGGGCCATTCGATGATGGCGGCGGTGGCGTATCTGACCCTCGGGGCGATGGTGGCGCGGGCGCAAAAGCGATGGGCGCTTAAGGTCTATACTTTGTCCGTCGCCGTTTTATTGACGCTTCTGGTCGGGATGAGCCGGATTTATATGGGGGTGCATTGGCCGACGGATGTGGCGGCCGGCTGGCTCGCGGGCGGGGCTTGGGCGGTGCTGTGCCTGCTTATCGCGCGGAGTTTGGCAAAGCGGGGGCATATCGAACAGGAAGCGAGCGACGCATAGCTCAGGTTCCGATCCACGGCTTGAAAACAAAAAGGGGCAGCGCATCACTAAGATGCGCTGCCCCTTCCAAATTATGGCAATGGCTTAGCCGGCTTTGGCCATCCGCTTACGCTCATGCGGGTCCAGGTAGCGCTTGCGCAGGCGAACGGCGTTTGGCGTCACTTCGACCAGCTCATCATCATCAATATAAGCAATGGCTTCTTCGAGGCTCAGCGACATTGGCGTGGTCAGGCGCACCGCTTCGTCAGTGCCCGAAGCGCGCACGTTGGTCAGCTTTTTGCCCTTCAGCGGGTTCACTTCGAGGTCATTCTCGCGGGAATGTTCACCGATGATCATGCCGGTGTAAACGTCAGCTTGTGCGCCGATCATCATCTTGCCACGCTCTTCGAGGTTCCACAGAGCGAAGGCGACCGAGGTGCCGTTTTCCATGGAGATCAGAACGCCAGCGCGGCGGCCCGGAATCGGGCCCTTGTGCGGGGCCCATGAGTGGAAGACCCGGTTGATGACGCCGGTGCCGCGCGTGTCGGTCAGGAATTCACCGTGGTAACCGATCAAACCGCGCGATGGGACATGCGCGATGATGCGGGTTTTGCCCGCACCGGCTGGCTTCATCTCAACCAACTCGCCTTTACGGGCGCCGGTAATTTTCTCGATAACCGCGCCGGAGTATTCGTCATCCACGTCGATGGTGGCTTCTTCGATGGGCTCGTGGCGGACGCCGTCGATCTCTTGAAACAGAACCTGCGGGCGGGAGATCGAAAGCTCAAACCCTTCGCGGCGCATGTTTTCGATCAGAACGCCCATCTGCAATTCGCCACGACCGGCCACTTCGAAAGCGTCGCCGCCCGGTGTGTCGGAGATTTTGATCGCGACGTTGGATTCGGCTTCTTTCATCAGGCGCTCGCGGATCACGCGGGACTGGACTTTCTTGCCGTCACGGCCCGCCAGCGGGCTGTCGTTGATGCCAAAGGTCACAGTGATGGTGGGCGGATCGATCGGCTGTGCCGGGATGGCTTCGCTAACCGATGCATCGGCCAATGTGTCGGCCACTGTCGCTTTGGTCATGCCCGCGATCGACACGATGTCACCCGCTTCGGCAAGTTCGATGGCAGTCTGCTCCAACCCGCGGAAGGCAAGGATTTTGGTGCAGCGGAAGTTTTCGATCAATGTGCCATCGCGCGACATTGCTTTGATGGTCTGGCCGGCTTTCAATGTGCCGGTTTCCACACGACCGGTCAGCAGGCGGCCCAAGAATGGATCACCGCCAAGGGTGGTGGCCAGCATGGTGAAGGGCTTGTCAGCGTTCTCGATCTGCTTGGGGGCAGGGACGTGCGTGAGGATCAGATCAAACAGCGCGTTCAGGTCTTTGCGGGGGCCATCAAGCTCGGCATCGGCCCAGCCGGAACGGCCAGAGGCGTACATGTGCGGGAATTCAAGCTGCTCGTCTGTGGCATCCAAGCTGGCGAAAAGGTCAAAGCATTCGTCGAGCGCGCGGTCAGGCTCGGCATCTGGCTTATCGACCTTGTTCAGTACGACGATCGGACGCAGGCCCAGTTTCAGCGCCTTGGAGGTCACAAATTTGGTCTGCGGCATGGGGCCTTCGGCGGCATCCACCAGCAGGACCACACCGTCGACCATCGACAGGATACGCTCAACTTCGCCACCAAAGTCGGCGTGGCCGGGGGTGTCGACGATGTTGATGCGGGTGTTGTTCCAGACGACCGAGGTCGGCTTGGCGAAGATGGTGATGCCGCGCTCGCGTTCCAGATCGTTGCTGTCCATGGCGCGTTCAGTGGTCGCCTGGTTTTCACGATAGGTGCCGGATTGTTTCAGAAGCTCGTCCACCAGCGTCGTTTTGCCGTGGTCGACGTGAGCGATAATTGCGATGTTGCGCAGGTCCATTAAGTCAGCCTTTGGATAGGGGAGTGGCGCGCCAGCCTGAAGCTGCGCGAATAATTGCGCCGCCCATACCGCGCCCCGGCTGCAATTGCTAGCCCTAATGCCCGATGGATGCCGCTTGCGCGGTCCATCGCTGCGCGCCTGCCACTTTAATGGGTGGTGGTGCCGGAAAAGAGATGAATTATCAGAATGCCTGTGATGATGAAACTCAGCCCGAGCAGGGCCGGACCATCAAGCCGCTGGTCAAAAAGTAAGTAGCCAATCGCTGCGATGCAGACGATGCCAAGGCCCGACCAAATGGCATAGACGATCCCAACCGGCATGACCTTTAGCGCCAGCGCCATGAAATAAAACGACACGAGATAGAACACGACCACCGCCACCGAGGGCCAAAGCCGGGTAAACTGCTGCGAGGCTTGCAACGCGGTCGTGCCGATGGTTTCCGCGATGATCGCGATGAACAGCCACAAGTAATGCATGGGGGCGCGCCTTTATCAAAGGGGGAGTTGCGTGGTTTCCTTGATCTCTTCCATCACGAAACTGGCCGAGACATCCGAAAGCGGCACCCGGCGAATGAGATCTTGATACAATTGATCGTAACCCGCCATATCCGCAACCCGCGCCCGGATCAAATAGTCCAGATCCCCGGTCATGCGGTAGACGCCAAGGATTTCGGGCATGGATTGCGTGGCTTTGGAGAACTTCTCAAGCCAGTCGGGCGCATGGGCGTTGGTGCGCACTTGGATAAAGACACTAAGGCCAAGGCCAAGTTTTGCGGCGTTCAAGAGGGTCACGCGGCCTTTAATAATGCCGGCCTTTTCCAACGTACGAATGCGCCGCCAGCAGGCGTTACGCGATAGGTTCACCGCCGCGCCAAGCGCTTCGAGCGATTGGGCCGCATCACGTTGCAGTTCGACCAATAAGCGCCGGTCAATTTCATCAAGTGTTGTCATCTAGGAAATCTGGCGGGAAGTTTTCCCATAGGCAAGTATATATCTGCACAGATTTGAGAAAACGTCACAGGGCTTTTGGTCTATTTTGATGCAAAGTCAGTTACAGGAGTTTTCCATGATCGCACGCATCTTCCTCGACCATCCCGCCAAGGTGGATGAGACATTCTTTGAACATATGGCCTTCGCGCTGAAGTTCTCGGGCCTGCTTTTTGCAGCGGCGGGTGCGGCACTGATGCATGCGCTTATCCCCTGCCTGTTCGAGAAGACCGCCAGCGGGATCATCGCCAAGCTTTACGCGCGAACGCATAACCGGGGGCAGTAGGGGATTGAGGGCCAGCGGCTGCCCGCGGGTCGGCGATCAGAAGGCGCTTGTAGCTTGATCCCAACGGGCCTACGAAAAAAGGGGCCGCATCGCTGCGACCCCCTGTCATCTTGCATCATGCCAGTTCAGCCCGCCAGCGCCTTGTTGAGGTTCTCATCCACCTTCTCCAAGAACCCCATGGTCGTTAGCCAGCCCTGATCGGGGCCAACCAACAGCGCGAGGTCTTTGGTCATGAAGCCCGCCTCGACCGTGTCCACAACGACCTTCTCCAGCGTCTCGGCGAAGTTGATCAGCGCCGTATTATCGTCCAGCTTGCCGCGGTGCTTCAGCCCGCCGGTCCAAGCGTAGATCGACGCAATGGAATTGGTCGAGGTTTCCTCGCCCTTCTGGTGCTGGCGGTAGTGGCGCGTCACTGTGCCGTGCGCGGCCTCGGCCTCCACGATCTTGCCATCGGGGGTCATCAGCTGGCTGGTCATCAGACCGAGCGAGCCAAAGCCCTGCGCCACGGTGTCGGACTGCACGTCGCCGTCGTAGTTCTTGCAGGCCCAGACATAGCCTCCCGACCATTTCATAGCCGAGGCGACCATGTCGTCGATCAGACGGTGTTCGTACCAGATGCTCTTCTTTTTAAAATCCTCGGCAAATTCAGCGTCAAAGATCTCTTGGAACAGGTCTTTGAAGCGCCCGTCATAGGCTTTTAGAATTGTATTCTTGGTCGAAAGATACACAGGCCAGCCGCGGTTCAGACCGTAGTTAAAAGACGCGCGCGCGAAATCACGGATCGAATCGTCGAGGTTGTACATGGCCATGGTGACGCCAGCGGAAGGCGCGTCGAAGACCTCTTTTTCGATGGTCTCGCCATTGTCGCCAACGAACTTGATGGTCAGCTTACCCTTGCCGGGGAAGCGGAAATCGGTGGCGCGGTATTGGTCGCCAAAGGCATGACGGCCTACGACGATTGGCTGGGTCCAGCCCGGCACGAGGCGCGGCACATTGCGGCAAATGATCGGCTCGCGGAAGATCACGCCGCCCAGAATATTGCGGATGGTGCCGTTAGGGCTGCGGTACATGCGCTTGAGGCCAAATTCCTCAACCCGCGCTTCATCGGGCGTGATGGTCGCGCATTTCACGCCGACGCCATGCTCGCGGATCGCATGGGCCGCGTCGACGGTGATCTGATCGTCGGTCTCATCCCGGACTTCCATGCCGAGGTCGTAATACTTCAGGTCAACGTCAAGATAGGGCGTGATCAGCTTTTTCTTGATGAAATCCCAGATGATCCGGGTCATCTCATCGCCGTCGAGTTCGACGATGGGGTTTTCTACCTTAATCTTCGACATGACGAATTCCTTTGGTTGGGGATGCATTTGTCCGTGCTTTAGCCTATCCGGGGCCAAAGAGGAAGATCGTATACCATGGTATGCCGAAGCTCGCGCTTAGGCGTCGGCCCCGGCAAAAAAGCTGCTTATGCGGGCGCGGGCGTAGGCCCAAAGGGCAGGGGCGCCGATGGCGATCTTGCGACCGACCTTCTCTTCGATTTGCGCCTCTGAGACGTTGTAGTCGGTCCAACTGCCACCGCCTGAGGCGAGGTTCTGCATCGGCGGCTGGAACCGATCGAGCGATTTGGCAAAGCGGGCCGAGGGGCTTTCGGCGGCTTCAAACTCCTCCCAAATCCCGCGCAGGTCATCGCGCAGATCGGGGGGTAGCAAGCCAAAGATGCGGTCGGCGGCGATTTGTTCCTGCGCTTCCATATCGGCGGCATCGTAGTCGCCAAAAATCGGATTGTCGCCCGCATCGATCTCGACAAGGTCGTGCAGGATCAGCATTTTGATGACGCGGTTGATGTCCACCTCAGGCCCGGCCTGATCGGCCAGCACCAGTGCGTAGAGAGTTAGGTGCCATGAGTGTTCGGCAGAATTTTCGGCCCGGCTAGCATCGCACAGAGTGGTGCCGCGCAGGATGGTCTTGAGCTTGTCGGCCTCGTTCAGAAAGGCGATCTGCTGGTTGAGCCGCTCGGTCATGCCCCTGCCTTGCCACGATGTTCGCGGAGTTTGCGGGCGAGAAAGCCGCGGGCCTTGTCGTTGGCCATCCGCGTACGGATGGCCGTCAAAAAGGCTTCTTCGAGCGTTTGCGACGAGGCGCCAAGCACCTCGCCGACTTCCATAAAAAGCCGCTCCTCACCGGTCTCGGCCTGCACAGCGAGACATTCCTCGGCAAGCTTATTGGCCAGTTCGATAACGACCGCATCCGCCATCAGCGCGTGGATTCCGTCAGGCGGCGTTTCACATAGTCGCTGGTCGAGCTGATCAACGTGTCCATATGCGGCTCTTCAAAGAAGTGTCCTGCGCCTTCGACCTCCTGATGGGTGATCGTGATGCCCTTTTGCTCATGCAGCTTGCTGACCAGATTAGTCGTGTCCGCAGGCGGCGCCACGCGGTCGGCAGTGCCATTGATGACCAGACCAGAGGCCGGGCAGGGCGCGAGGAACGAAAAGTCGTACATATTTGCGGGCGGCGAGACCGAGATGAAGCCGGTGATCTCGGGCCGGCGCATCAGCAGTTGCATGCCGATCCATGCGCCGAAGGAAAAACCAGCAACCCAGCAATGCTTGGAGTTGTTGTTCATCGACTGCAGGTAATCAAGCGCAGAGGCCGCGTCGGACAGCTCGCCAATGCCTTGGTCATATTCGCCTTGGCTGCGGCCTACGCCACGGAAGTTAAAGCGCAACACGGTGAAACCCATGTTGTAGAACGCATAGTGCAGGTTATAGACAACCTTGTGATTCATCGTCCCGCCAAACTGCGGGTGCGGATGCAGCACGATGGCAATCGGGGCGTCACGTTCTTTTTGGGGGTGGTAGCGGCCTTCAAGGCGGCCTTCGGGTCCGGGAAAAATAACCTCGGGCATGGGTGTCCCTGTCTGGGGGTTCAAAGATCGCTGCGAATAGTTGACGAATTCGCTATGCCACCTTAGAACGGTTCTAAATCTGGTTCCGCGCAGTGTCGCGTGGATCAGTCTTTGGACTTAGGCATTTAAGCCGCCCACGTCAATCAAATGGCACGGCGAGTGAGGGTAAGACGATGAAGCTATCTACCAAAGGGCGTTATGCCATGGTCGCTTTGGCCGATATTGCGTTGCAGCCCGAAGGGTCGCTTGTGTCGCTGGGTGACATTGCCGAACGGCAGTCGGTGTCTTTGCCCTATCTGGAACAATTGTTCGTCAAACTGCGGCGCGCCGAGCTTGTGACCTCTGTACGCGGCCCCGGCGGAGGATACCGTTTGGCGCGCTCGCCAGTCGATATTCGGGTGGTCGATGTTTTGGCCGCTGTGGATGAGACAGTGGACGCGATGCACAAAGGGGCAGGCGCCTCTGGCGGCTTGTCGGGAAGCCGTGCGCAATCGCTGACCAACCGTCTCTGGCAAGGGTTAAGCGCGCATGTCTATGTTTTCCTGCATCAAACGCGTTTGTCAGATGTGGTTGAGAATGAATTGACCCCATGCCCTGCGGTGCCAACCCTCTTTGCCGTGGTGGATGAGACGTGAGAGCCTATCTCGACCATAACGCAACCACGCCGCTGCGGGCAGAAGCACGTGCAGCAATGCTCGCGGCGATGGACCTGCCCGGCAACCCGTCTTCGGTCCATGCCGAAGGCCGCGCGGCCAAAGCCATGGTCGAGCGTGCGCGCACGCAGGTGGCCGGGTTGGTGGGCTGCGATCCGGTTGATGTGATCTTTACCTCTGGCGCCACCGAAGCGGCTGCACTTGCCGTCTCTTTGGGCACGCGGGTGGTCACATCGGCGGTAGAGCATGACGCGGTCCTGTCGTGGGGGCAGGCGGATCGACTGGGGGTCGATGCTAAGGGCATCTGGGACGGTGATCTGAGCATTGCCGAGGGGGCCGATGTGGTGGCCCTTCAGGCGGCCAATAGCGAGACGGGTGTGCTGCAGCAGACCATGACGCTGGCGCAACAATGTTGGGCGATGGAAAGCACGCCTTATGTGCTGGTTGATGCGGTGCAGGCGGTGGGGAAAACTTCGTTCAAAATGGCCACTTCTGGCGCTGATTTCATCCTCGTCTCTGCCCATAAGCTGGGCGGGCCGAAAGGCATAGGTGCGCTGATCGTCAAGCGGGGCATCGACGTGGCTGCGCAGTTGCGGGGCGGTGGGCAAGAGATGGGCCGCCGTTCGGGCACCGAGAATATCCCCGGAATAGCAGGCTTTGGCGCGGCAGCAGAAGCGGCTGCGGCAGATGTGGCTGCGGGCCGTTGGGAAGAGGTGGCACAGCTTCGTGATTTGCTGGAAGTGACCCTTGCGGACGCCTCAAAGTTGACTATTTCTGTAGGAAAAGACGCACCGCGTCTGCCCAACACCTCCTGCATCATCTCGCCCGGCTGGAAAGGTGAGACGCAGGTCATGCAGATGGATCTTGCAGGTTTTGCCATCTCCGCAGGATCGGCCTGTTCCAGCGGCAAGGTACGCGCCAGTGCCGTATTGCGCGCCATGGGCTTTGATGAAACACAGGCCGCCAGCGCGATCCGGGTGTCGCTGGGCCTGCAAACCACCCGGGAAGATGTCTTGCGGTTCGCGACAAGCTGGACCGCAAAAATGAAAAAGCACGAAACGCGGGCCGCCTGAGCGCCGCCACGGAAAGGAACCGAAACCTTGGATAATATGACCCTCAAAGAGAATGACGGCGTCAAAGAAGGCGTTGACCAGGAAACCGTGGATGCCGTGCGCGAAGTCGGCGGCAAATACAAATATGGTTGGTCCACCGACATCGAAATGGAATACGCCCCAAAAGGGCTGACGCCAGACATCGTGCGGCTGATCTCGGAAAAGAACGAAGAGCCGGAGTGGATGACCGAATGGCGTCTCGCAGCTTATGATCGTTGGTTGACCAAGAAAGAACCCGATTGGGCGATGGTCGACTACCCTGAAATCGATTTTCAGGACCAGTATTACTATGCGCGCCCCAAAAGCATGGCGGAAAAACCCAAGTCTTTGGATGACGTCGACCCAAAGCTTTTGGATACTTACAAAAAGCTGGGCATCCCGCTGAAAGAGCAGATGATCTTGGCCGGTGTCGAAGGCGCTGAGGATGCGCCAGCAGAAGGCCGCAAGGTGGCTGTGGACGCCGTGTTTGACTCCGTCTCTGTCGGCACGACGTTTCAAGAGGAACTGAAGAAGGCGGGTGTTATCTTTTGCTCGATCTCTGAGGCAATCCGCGAGCATCCTGAACTGGTGCGCAAGTACCTCGGCTCGGTCGTGCCGGTGTCGGATAACTTCTATGCCACGCTGAACTCCGCCGTCTTCTCCGATGGCTCCTTCGTCTACGTTCCGCCGGGCGTGCGCTGCCCAATGGAACTGTCGACCTATTTCCGCATCAACGCCGAAAACACCGGTCAGTTCGAGCGCACGTTGATCATCGCCGACAAGGGCTCTTACGTCAGCTATCTCGAAGGCTGCACCGCGCCGCAGCGCGATGAGAGCCAGTTGCACGCCGCCGTGGTCGAGATCATCATCGAAGAAGACGCTGAGGTGAAATACTCCACCGTTCAGAACTGGTATCCCGGCGATGAAAACGGCAAGGGCGGCATCTATAACTTCGTGACCAAGCGTGCCGACTGCCGGGGTGACCGGGCCAAGGTAATGTGGACGCAGGTCGAAACCGGCTCCGCCGTGACGTGGAAATACCCGTCCTGCATCCTGCGCGGTGACGATAGCCAAGGCGAGTTCTATTCCATCGCCATTGCCAACAACATGCAGCAGGCCGATACCGGCACGAAGATGGTGCACCTCGGCAAGCGCACCAAGTCGCGCATCGTGTCCAAGGGGATCTCTGCCGGTAAGGCGCAAAACACCTACCGTGGTCTGGTGTCGATGCACCCCAAGGCCAAGGAATCGCGCAACTACACCCAGTGCGACAGCCTGTTAATCGGCTCGGAATGCGGGGCGCATACGGTGCCTTATATCGAGGTGAAGAATAACTCGAGCCGCGTGGAGCACGAGGCGACAACGTCCAAGGTGGACGACGATCAGATGTTCTACTGCCGCTCGCGTGGGATGGACGAAGAAGAGGCCGTGGCGCTGGTGGTGAACGGTTTCTGCAAGGACGTTCTGCAGGCCTTGCCGATGGAATTCGCGATGGAAGCCCAAGCGCTTGTGGCAATCTCGCTGGAAGGCTCTGTCGGCTGATCGGGCATGGCGTGTTGCGCAGCATTGAGGGCTAGTGTCCCGCAGCGCAGCGCGTCGGCCGATGGTAGTGATAACTTTAATACGCAGGGGGAAGCCCCTGATGGAAAACAGAATATTGATATTGCGGCGCGAGCGCGCGCCAGAAGGAGACCGAAATGCTGAGCATTAAAAACCTGCACGTGAAACTGGAAGAAGAGGACAAGCAAATCCTCAAAGGCGTCGACCTGGAAGTCGAGGCCGGTAAGGTGCATGCCATCATGGGGCCGAACGGCTCGGGCAAATCGACACTGAGCTATGTGCTTTCCGGCAAAGACGGCTATGAGGTGACCGACGGTTCCGCAACACTGGAAGGCAACGATCTGCTTGATCTGGAGCCTGAAGAGCGTGCCGCAGCTGGCCTGTTTTTGGCCTTTCAATACCCGGTCGAAATTCCCGGTGTCGGCAACATGACCTTCCTACGGACCGCCGTAAACGCGCAGCGTAAGGCGCGTGGCGAAGAGGAAATGTCGGCGGCTGACTTCCTTAAGGAAATCCGCGCCAAGGCAAAGGATTTGAAAATCGATGCCGATATGCTGAAACGCCCCGTGAACATGGGCTTCTCGGGCGGCGAGAAAAAGCGCAATGAAATTCTTCAGATGGCGATGCTTGAGCCGAAGATGTGCATCTTGGACGAAACCGACTCCGGTCTTGACGTTGACGCGATGAAGCTGGTCGCCGAAGGCGTCAACGCATTGCGTACCGAAGGCCGTGGTTTCCTTGTGATCACGCACTACCAGCGGCTTCTGGACCACATCAAACCCGATGTCGTGCACATCATGTCAGATGGCCGCATCATCAAGACCGGTGGCCCTGAGCTGGCGCTTGAAGTCGAAAACAACGGTTACGCCGACATCCTCGCCGAGGTGGCGTAATGGCCGAAGCAAAACTCCAAGAAACCCCGACCGAGGCGATGATCGCATCCCTCGATATGCCGCAGGGTGGCTGGGCGCAGGCGGCGCGTGAAGACGCGCTGGCGCGTGTGCGCACAATGGGCTTGCCGCAACGCCGTGATGAGTATTGGAAGTTCACACGCCCCGATACGCTCACACAAGCCGAACCTGTTCCGGCTGCGATCTTTGATCACGGTGATGCGCCGCTGTTCGATGATACCGAGCGTTTGCGTATTGTGTTTGTGGATGGGGTCTTCGACGCCGAAGCCTCCGATGATCTGTCGCTCGAAGGTGTCAGCATTGACCGACTCGCGACGGCGAACAGTGATCTGCATTGGGCGCGTGACCTCTATGGGAAATTGGAAAAGAACGGCCAGACCCCAGTCGCACGCCCACTTGCGGCACTGAACACGGCCTACGCCAGTGATGGTGTTTTGATCCATGTGACAGGCACGCCAAGCAAGCCGATCAACCTAGTTTACCACCATAAATCAGAAACTTCTGATGCGATGTTACACCATGTGGTAAAGCTCGACAAAGGGGCCGAAGTGACCCTGTTGGAGAACGGACCCGCAGCGGCACGTTTCAACACCGTTTTGGAAGTCGAAGTAGCCGATACCGCGCGCTTCCACCATGTGCGCGCGCAAGGGCGTGACCATGAACGGCGCGCCGCGACGCATCTCTTCACCCGTCTCGGCACCGAGTCTTTGTTCAAGAGCTTTACCGTGACCGTAAACGGCGCGATGACGCGCAATGAATGCGTGATCGAATTGACGGGCGATGATGCGTCGGCGCATGTGGCAGGCGCCTGTGTTGGCGATGGCGATTTTCACCATGACGATACGGTCTTCATCACCCATGATGCAGTGAATTGCGAAAGCCGTCAGGTCTATAAAAAGGTGCTGCGGAACGGGGCGACGGGCGTGTTTCAGGGCAAGATCCTTGTTAAAGAAGGCGCGCAGAAAACGGATGGTTATCAGATCAGCCAATCGCTGCTGCTGGATGGAGACAGCCAGTTTCTTGCCAAGCCTGAGCTTGAAATCTACGCCGATGATGTTGCCTGTTCGCACGGCTCGACCTCTGGCGCGATCGACGAAGAGGCGTTGTTTTACCTCCGCGCGCGCGGTGTGTCTCATGCCGAAGCGACCGATCTTTTGACGCTCGCTTTCCTTGCCGAGGCGGTTGAGGAAATCGAATCCGAAGGCCTGCGCGAAGAGATCAATGGGCGTCTCAGCTCTTGGTTGGAGCGTCGTAGCAGCTGATGGCTGTTACCAGCGATATCGTTGCGACCTATCGCGGCCCCGGCACAGTGATGTCGGGGCTGCTTGCGCAGGGCCGTAACGAAGTGCGCGTGTTGATGTTCGCGCTGATGGCGGGGCTGCTGATCTTCGTGGCACTGTCGCCTTATCAAGCGCGGGCGGCGCATCTTGATCCTGAAGGGCCGCTTTCGGTTCGGCAGTATTGGAGCGCGTTTTTCTGGATCTTTTTGATGCCGCTGTTGCTTTATGCATTTGCGGCAATGGTATGGGTGATCAGCCGTGTCGCGGGTCAAAAGCTCACAGGTTACGCGGTACGGCTGACCTTGGTCTGGTCCCTGCTGGCCTCTGCGCCGATCCTGTTGCTGCTGGGCCTTGCGCTTGGTTTCATCGGGCCGGGGGTCCAAGCGCAGATCGTGGGCGCGGTTTGGTTGGCTGTGTTCTTCTGGTTCTGGGTCTCGGGCCTGTTTGCGGCACAGCGGGGCTAGGATGAACAGTGCAGCCTTGATCCCACTTGTGCAAACCACCCTGCGCAACCCACGCGCAGCGGCGGGTCTGATCGCGGCCCTCCAACTTAGCCGAGAGGTCGTCTGGACAGCCTTGGCCTTGGTTGCGGCGCTCAATGCGCTGGTGATCTCGGCCATGTTCGCCATTGCGCCGCCTGCCATGGCTCTGCCCAGTTACTTTCAATCACCACTTGTCCTCTTCGCGCTGTTGGGAGGGCTGATGGTGCTCTATGTCCATGCGCTGTCGTGGGTTGGGCGCGCGATGGGCGGGCAGGGTATGATTGAACCCCTCTTGGCCGCGGTGGTTTGGCTACAGGCGCTGCGGCTTTGTGCGCAGTTGGGGATCTTGCTGCTAACGGTCGCACTGCCGCCATTGGCTATGCTGGCCTCTTTTGTGGTCACATTCTGGGGCCTTTGGATCCTGCTGAATTTCGTCGCCGAACTGTTGCATCTGCCGGGGCTTTTTCATGCGGCCGCTGTACTGGCAGGTGCCGCGCTTGGGGTTCTGTTGGGCCTTGGCCTCTTGCTGTCTTTGATCGGGCTGACCGCCCAAGGAGTATAAGTCATGTTCGACGTTGAAGCCGTCCGGGCGCAGTTTCCGATCCTTTCACGTCAGGTGAATGGCAAGCCGCTGGTCTATCTGGATAATGGGGCATCCGCGCAGAAACCGCAGGTGGTGATCGACGCGATCACGCAGGCCTATGCGCAAGAATACTCTAATGTTCACCGTGGTTTACACTATCTTTCTAACCTAGCCACAGACAAGTATGAGGGGGTGCGCGGTACGGTTGCACGTTTCCTTAATGCCGGGTCTGAGGATGAGATTGTACTTAACACCGGCGCTACGATGGGGATTAACACCGTTGCCTATGGATGGGCCATGCCCCGCATGCAGGCTGGCGATGAGATCGTTCTGTCGGTGATGGAGCACCACGCCAATATCGTTCCGTGGCATTTCCTGCGTGAGCGACAAGGCGTCGTGCTCAAGTGGGTTGATGTGGACGCCACCGGTGCATTGGACCCGCAAGCGGTGATCGATGCCATCGGGCCAAAGACAAAACTGGTTGCAATCTCTCATCTTTCCAATGTTTTGGGCACTAAAGTTAATGTAAAGGCAATCACCGCAGGAGCGCATGAAAAGGGTGTTCCGGTGCTGGTTGACGGCTCGCAAGCGGCCGTTCACATGCCGGTCGATGTCCAAGACCTAGGTTGTGATTTCTACGCGGTGACTGGCCATAAGCTTTATGGCCCTTCCGGCTCCGGCGCGATTTACATCAAATCCGAGCGTATGGCTGAAATGCGCCCCTTTATCGGCGGCGGTGACATGATCCGCGAAGTTACCAAGGACACGATCAGCTATAATGATCCGCCAATGATGTTCGAAGCAGGCACGCCCGGCATCGTTGCAACCATTGGTTTGGGTGTGGCGCTTGATTTCATGATGGATCACGGGATGGAGAATATCGCCGCCCATGAGGATAGTTTGCGCGACTATGCGGTCTCGCGTCTTGGCGGTTTGAATTGGCTTAACTTGCAGGGCACCACGCCGGATAAAGCTGCGATCTTTAGCTTCACACTCGACGGGGCGGCCCATGCCCATGACATTTCGACCGTGTTGGACAAGAAGGGTGTGGCCGTGCGCGCAGGGCACCATTGCGCGGCACCTTTAATGACACATCTCGGCGTCTCGGCCACCTGTCGCGCGTCGTTTGGCATGTACAACACCCGCGCCGAAGTGGACACACTGGTCGAAGCGCTTGAACTGGCGCATGATCTTTTCGCCTGACCTGATTTTCGCTTCACCTGAACCCTGATTTCCCATTGCAGGGGCGGGCCGGTCTGGCTATACCGCCCCTCAGTGGACCCTTAGCTCAGCTGGATAGAGCGCTGCCCTCCGAAGGCAGAGGCCAGAGGTTCGAATCCTCTAGGGTCCGCCACTATTCACGATCATATTTAGGTTGGTTTCGCGGGAACTGGGGCACTGGGAATTTGGTCCCAAGCCCGTTAACGTGACTGTGCCGGTCAGATACTTCTTGTTTTGTCCAGTAGGCGTAATTCGCAATAGCGCTGTGTGGGTCTTGTAGGCCTTGCGCAACTGCCGTCAGCTTGGAGACACCTTATGAGGCTAGCATCCCGTTTGACCGCTGCGCTCATCGTTGGCTTTGCCCGTGCCGTGACGGCCGTCCGCGGAGTTTGGGACGGTATCGAGCCGGTGCAGGGCCAGCGTATCTATTTTGCCAATCACAACAGTCATGGAGATTTTGTGTTGGTTTGGACCGTCCTTCCACCTGATCTGCGCCTTCGTGCCCGTCCTGTGGCGGGGGCAGATTACTGGTTGACATCAAAGCTGAAGTCATTCATCGGCAAGGATGTTTTCAATGCCGTCCTAATCGACCGTAATCCAGAGACGCGCACCGACGACCCAATGACACAGATGAGCGCCGCGCTCAAAAGCGGTGATAGTCTGATCCTATTTCCTGAAGGTACGCGCAACACCGGGCAGTCTCCGCTGCTGCCGTTTAAATCCGGTTTATTTCACCTTGCCACGGAAAACCCCGAGATCGACATGGTTCCGGTTTGGATCGAAAACCTAAACCGTGTCATGCCCAAGGGGGCTTTGGTACCAATTCCGTTGATTTGCACCGTCACCTTTGGCGCAGCTATGCGGCTGGAAGCTGGTGAGGATAAGGCGAGTTTCCTCGCGCGCGCTGAAAGCGCCCTCGTCGCATTAAATCCTGAAGGAAATAGCTGACATGAACGGACATTTCATCATTCTGCTCGGCCTTGTGCTGACCGTCCTTCTGATAGCGACGGGGGCAGCTCAACTCCTGAAGCGCCGCGCTGGAGCGGATAACCTAACAATCCAGAACCTCACGGCTCGGATCAACGCGTGGTGGGTAATGGTTGCCATTATGGCGATTGCATTCCTCGCTGGCACGGCGGGGGTAGTTATCCTGTTTGCCATCTGCTCGTTCGCAGCACTACGGGAATTTCTCACGTTGACCAACACCGCCGCGGCGGATCATTGGGCGCTGGCCGCCGCCGTTTTCATCGTGCTTCCGTTGCAATATCTATCTGTTGGCATGGGCTGGTATGGGTTCTATTCGATCTTCATTCCAGTTTACGCATTCTTGTTGATGCCAATTTTATCGACGTTACGCGGGCAGTCTGAGAACTTCCTGATCCGGGTATCCGAAGCCCAATGGGCCCTGATGATCGCGGTCTTCTGCGTCAGCCATGTGCCCGCGCTGCTAAGCTTGAATATTCCCGGCTATGAGGGAAAAAACCTGTTTTTGATTTTCTTCTTGATCGTCGTCGTGCAGTCTTCAGACGTTTTGCAATATGTCTGGGGTAAACTGATGGGCCGCCGCAAGATCGCGCCAACCCTGTCGCCTTCCAAGACTTTAGAAGGGCTGGTTGGCGGTGTCATCAGCGCTAGCCTAATGGGTGCCGCTCTGTTTTGGATCACACCGTTTTCCGTTCTGCAGGCATTTGCGCTGTCGCTGGTCATAACATTGATGGGTTTCTTCGGCGGGCTGGTCATGTCCGCGATCAAGCGTGACCGTGGGGTTAAGGATTGGGGCCACCTTATCGCCGGGCATGGCGGCTTCATCGATCGGTTGGATTCGGTGATTTTTTCCGCGCCAATCTTCTTCCATATTGTTCGGTTTTACTGGGATCTGCATTGAATATTCAGCGCCTGATCTCCTCGACACCGCTGCATGTGGCGGTCGGTTTCTTGGCGATGGGCGGTTGGGCCGTTTTTGCCAACGCAGAGCACGGTACACGCGCCATGCTTGTCGCGGGGCTTGTTCAGGGTCTGATTTCGGCCGCCCTGACATTCGGACTGAAATACTCTGTCGACTGGATGCGTCCGCGCCTCTCGCGCGGAATTGGATACTGGGTGCCACCCTTAGTCGCGATTTGCGGTTCGGCCCTTCTGCTGGTTGTGACCCATTGGTTAAGCGGTACGCCGGAAATAGCGATGACAATCGCCGTGCCGCTTGGCGTGTCATTAAGCTATATCTTTACCTACAACATCCTGCGCCAGCACCGGTAAAGCTCAAAGATTAGCAAGAAAGATGTCCATGATTAACCTTAAAAACCGCCGCCCCCTAAGCAGCCGTGATACGAAATGGGCCGCAGGCTGTGCCGCTTGGCTTGCCAACAAGGGGGTGACGCCCAACGCTATCTCCCAAGCCAGCATGGGGACTGCACTTGTGGCAGGTGTCGCGTTCGCAGCCAGTGGTCATGTGGGCAGTGTTTACGGTGTCGGCGCATTCTTGATCCTTGGTGCGTTTTTCTGCCAGTTACGGCTGCTGTGTAACCTGTTTGATGGAATGGTCGCGGTCGAAGCGGGGAAAAGCGCGCCTGACGGGCCGCTTTGGAACGAATTTCCTGACCGCGTGTCAGACTTGCTGATCTTCGCAGGGGTAGGTTTGGGCGTCGGAAATCTTTCGCTAGGGCTGGCGGCAGGCGCGATGTCAGTGTTGACGGCTTATACCCGCGAGTTGGGTACCGGAACTGGCCTTGCACCTGACTTTCGGGGACCAATGGCGAAACCGCAGCGCATGGCATTGGTGACGGGCGCCGCGATATTGGCAGTATTCGAACCACTGTTCGCAGCGGCAGGTACGGTCCTGACTTGGGCGCTGTGGATCGCAGCCATTGGTGCTGCACTGACCGCCATACGGCGTTCCGCGCGTATTCGAACGGACCTGTTGAAACGAGGGTAAAGCGAATGGGTTAGCGGGTATTCCAGCGGATCGAAACGTTGGTAACGTCAGCTTATCACGTTGTTAGCCGTAATATTCGTCATGAATTGCAGGGTCTCAGATTAGTTCAAGGAACTTCTGTTCTGCCAATGAGAGATGCCGTTCCTTGTGGCGCAATACATGAAACTGGCGCTGCGGTAGCCTGAAATTCACTGAAACCAGCCGGTTTGCTTTGATTGCACGCCCGACGACGAGGGTCGACAAGATCGCAGCGCCTGCACCCGCTTCTACCGCGACACAAAGAGCCTCGTTCGATGGCAGCTCAAACGCAATCTCTATGTCATCGGTGCATAGGCCTTGGTCGAGAAGGGCCTTCTCGCAGGCCGACCGGGTGCCGGAACCTGCCTCTCGCATCACCCATGGACTGGCCTTAAGGTCTTCAGGCGCAGAAGGCGGGCGGCACTGCCAATCATGCCCCGGGGCCACAACGAGCGCCAGTTGATCACCGGGCAAGCTTTGGCTGGTCAGCGCCGCATCGGTGATCTCTCCCTCGACGAATCCGAGGTCGACGGTAGCGTCATGGACCATCTGCGCCACGAGGGTGGAGTTGCCGACGGCGAGTTCAAGTGAGATGCCCGGATGATGCTCTCGAAAACGCTGCATCAGAGGCGGTAACCAGTAGTTTGCAATTGTCTGGCTGGCGCCCAAGCGCAGCGTGCCGCGTTTCATCCCAGCCAGATCACCTAGCAGACGTTTTGCCTGTTCAGCGCGTGCCACGACGGCCCGTGCCTCGCTTAGAAACAACCTTCCTGAGTCTGTGAGCACAACACGCCTTCCAACCCGATCAAACAAGCGAACGGCGTGGCGTTCCTCCAACGCGGCAACTGCGGCGCTGGTCGCACTCTGGGTCAGGTTAAGATACGCCGCCGCTTGAGTGACATGCTCACGTTCGGCCACAGCGATAAAGATTCTAAGTTGTTCAAGCGTCATGTCAGTAGAAGAACCAGACCAAGGCTGAAAAAGGAAATGAAAATCCAAGCCCCGGCCCCCAACAGCGCGGGCCTGATGCCTGCGGCCACCAGTTTGCGCATGTCGGTCTCTAGCCCCATCGCCGCGAGGGCCATGGCGAGCAGAAATTGCGTGATGCCGGTGGTGTAGGGCGTTGTGACCTCAGGAACCCAGCCCGTGCTGGCCAGTCCGACCATGGCGACGAACCCGAATACGAACCACGGCAAGGGGGCTGCCGCGCGGTTCGCTACGCCACCAGTTTGACGTAGTTTGCGGGCGGCAAAAAAGCCAAGGCCCAGCACGACAGGGGCCAGCATCATAACACGTGTCAGCTTGGCAATAGTGCCGAATTCTCCGGCTTCCTGCCCGCGCACATAAGCGGCGGCGACAACCTGTGCTACCTCGTGGATCGACGCTCCGGTCCACAAGCCGTAGGCCTGCGGGCCCATGTCAAACAGACCTGCAATCACGGGCATCAGCATCATCGAGAGGGAACCAAAGATCGTCACGCAGGCAACGGCATATGCCACGTCCTCATCACTGCCACGGGTCACGGTATTGGTGGCAATCACAGCAGAGGCACCGCAAATCGAACTGCCGGAGGCGATCAACTGCGTCAGTTTTGCATTCACTTTCAACACCTGCCCTAGCCAAGTGGTAAAGGCGAATGTGGCCAGCAGCGTCGCAACAATAAGCGCCACACCGACGCCGCCCACGGCGATGACTTGCTGAACCGTAAGTTGCAGGCCAAGCAACACGATTCCGGCGCGTAAGATGCGTTTGAGGCTAAACGACACACCAGCCTTTGCAATTGCGGGGGTTCCGATCAGGTTGTGAAACGCCATGCCGATCAGTATGGCCAAAATGAGCGGGCTGAGCGTACCAATGCCGGGCAAGTGGCGCAGGCCAAATACAAGTGCTGCGATCAGCGCTGCGAGGAAAAGGCCAGGGGACACACTGGGCGCTTTCGTCCTTTGCTGCGGCCTCAGCTCAACGCCACCTTCCTGGATGCCGAAATATGTCATCTGAAATCCCCTCGCGATTAATTCGGGGGTATCTTTAGGTTTTCCGCTGATATTATAAAAACTGTATGTTTGAGTGGGATTGATCGATTTTGGTGAATGATGTGGGGAGGCGTCAATCAATCGGAAGCCCAGTCAAATCCGAACGGCTGTTTCTTCTTTCGCAGTGCGGATCACCATCATCGTGAAAAATCTGGCAACATTGGTCTGATCGCGGAATAACCTATCGCAAAGCGCGTCAAATTCTTCCATGTCAGTCAGGTTTAGCATCAAAACGACTTCGGTTTCGCCAGTGGCAGCATAGGCTTGAGATACGGCGTCCTCGGTCACTGCGAGGTCCAGAAAGCGGCGCATGTGCTGCTCGCCATGAAGTTTGAGTTCGACAGTGACCAGCGCCTTCAGGCCTCGTCCCGTTTTCGCGGGGTTCAGAATCGCGACAGTGCGGTCGATGATCCCGTTCTTGTGCAGCCGTCGGACCCGCCGGAGACAGCTAGAGGGAGATAATCCGACCTTTTCTGCCACGCTTACGTTCGACCGTGAAGCATCACGCTGCAAAAGGTTCAAAATCTTTCTGTCGAGTTGATCCATGCGTCCACCTCTTGCTTAGCCCAAGTTTGCAATAAAATTGCACAATAATGCAATATTTGACCACACAGGCGGTAGGGGACGCAGTAGAAGGGCCGGGATAATGTTATAGGACTTCTTCGATGCCAATCCTCCGCGCCGCCTACGTTAAGACTCTGGAAGCACTGAAAATATACTGGGTGCTGCTACGGGTCATGGTTCCGATCACACTCATCACGGAGCTGCTGTCCCGCATGGGGGTGATTGAGGCGATCGCCCCTGCATTCGCGCCAGTGATGAGCCTAGTCGGGCTGCCGCCCGAGCTTGGCTTGGCATGGCTGAGCGGGATGTTGGTCGGCATTTGGGGGGCTGTCCCTCTGCTCTTTGTTCTTGTCCCGATGGACAGTTTGAGCGTGGCAGACGTGACGGTTTTCTCGGCTCTGCTTCTTTTTGCGCACGCTTTGCCGATCGAGCAGAAAATCATTGAGCAGGCGGGGCCACGAATGCTTACAACCACGGCTCTGCGCATCTTTGGCGGGCTGCTTTATGCCTTCTTGCTGCACAATTTTCTGGTTGTCACGGGGTGGCTTTCTGACCCGGTGAACCCTGCGTGGATTCCGATGAACGCGGCGCCCGATTGGACCGGGTTTTTCATTGGCCTTCTTGAGGCGATGGTTGCCATGTTCTTCATCCTCCTCGCGCTAACTTGGGGCCTTGAGATTCTCAGGGTCACGGGCATTCTAAAGCTCGTTATGAAAGCGCTCGCGCCTCTTTTGCAGTTGGCCGGGATACGCGGCGAGGCAGGACATTTGACGGCGGTCGGCCTCTTTCTGGGGATCTCCTATGGTGGAGGTCTCCTTATTCGGGAAGCACGGTCAGGCGTGGTCTCGCCGCGTCAGATTTTCATCTCATGTGTGTTCATGGGTTTTGCACATAGCGTCATCGAGGATACCCTGATTGTGGTCGCCATCGGCGCGGACCTTGGTGCTGTGCTTGGGGGGCGGGTCGTTTTCGCGGTTGTTGCGACAGCTGCAATTGCAGGGCTCCTTCGCGTCATCTCAGACGAGACGTTTTCGAAATGGGCATTTAGAACGCAAGGCTCGCATTCGACTGTTAAACAAGGCGCGTCGTGATGGTTGTCATGAAAGCTGAAAACGGGAGGTTCTGGGGCAACACAGTTTATGGAAATGCTTCATGTCGGCGTCCCTTAGGAAAGATGGGATCAATTACCCCTCCATAGTGTACCGCGCTTTGTGATTGCGGGGGGATCAGATCACCATCAGGCGTTCGTGAGATGCATTTCTGAAAAAATGGAACGTAATGGATGCCAAGTTAACCGCCAATAACCCAGTCACGATTATATGCGGCTCCTATAAACTTAATCCCGATTTAGGTGCATTTATATATCTCTGCAATCGTATACCTAGTGCGCATCAAGGAAAATCATGCACTAGGACGAAAAAGATGAAGGCCATTGGCTACAACATTACAGGCGCGGCAGAGGTTTTGGAAGAACTCGAGATCGATCGCCCCGCATTCGGGTCGCGTGACCTTTTGGTTGAGGTAAAGGGTATTTCAGTCAATCCGGTAGACGTAAAGCTGCGCGCACTCGCTGCGCCGGAAGGGGGGGCGAAAGTCTTGGGCTTTGACGCGGCCGGGGTCGTGGTCGAAGTGGGCAGCGAAGTCACAGATTTTGAAGTTGGCGATGAAGTCTTTTACGCGGGCGATGTGACCCGTGCGGGCACCAATGCAGCGTTCCATGCTGTTGATGAACGGATCGTGGGACATAAGCCAGAGACGCTCGATTTTGTCCAAGCCGCTGGTGTGCCTCTCACTGCAATCACTGCTTGGGAAATGTTGTTCGGCGCCTTCCGCCTGACCGAAGGTACTGGGAAGGGGCAATCGATCTTGGTGATCGGCGGGGCCGGCGGTGTGGGCTCGATCCTCATCCAACTCGCCAAGGCCCTGACTGGATTGACCGTTGTGGCCACGGCCTCGCGGCCTGAGACCCAAGAGTGGGTGCGAAAAATGGGTGCAGACCATGTGGTAGATCACCGAGGCGATTTGGTGGCGCAGCTGGCGGAGCTGGAACTCACGCCGACCTATGTGGCAGCACTGACCGCGACTGACATGCATTGGCCCGCTATTGTTGACCTCATCGCGCCGCGCGGTCAGATCGCGCTGATTGATGACCCCGATGTGTTAGACATTAAGACTGCAAAGCCCAAAGCGCTGAGCATTCATTGGGAGTTTATGTTCAGCAGGGCGATGTTCCAGACCGCTGATATGACCGCGCAGCGCGATCTGTTGAACCGTGTATCGCAGATGATCGATGCGGGTACGTTGCAGTCCACCGTCACCGAACACGCCGGGACGATCACAGTAGAGAACCTTCGCGCCGCACATCTGCGTCAGGAAAGCGGGCGTGTGATTGGCAAGCAGGTTTTGGGCGGCTGGTGATAGAGATGTCATCCTCACCACATTCTCCCTTCAAACTTAGCAGCGCAGATATTCCAGTAAGGAGAGACCCATGACCAAGACTATCCTCATCACCGGCGCCACCGACGGTATCGGCCTGTTGACCGCAAAGCAGTTGGCCGAGCAGGGGCATACTGTCTTGCTTCATGGTCGCAGCGCCGAGAAATTGGCCAGCGCTGCGGGGGAGGTTGGGAGCAGCCCAAAGACTTACCGTGCTGATCTGTCTCGGTTGGAGGAGGTCGAAGGTTTGGCTAAAGCGCTTCGCGACGATCATGCCCAAATCGATGTGGTGATCAATAACGCCGGTGTATTCAAACTTCCGAACCCGCGGACCGAAGCAGGGTTGGACGCACGTTTTGTGGTGAACACATTGGCGCCCTATCTGCTGGTACAACGGTTGCTGCCAATGCTTCCGAAGGAGGGCAGGGTGGTAAACCTCTCTTCGGCGGCGCAGGCTTCGATAGATGTGGCTGCGCTGCGGGGGGACGGGGCATTGGAAGATATGGCAGCCTATGCGCAAAGCAAACTTGCGATCACCATCTGGACGCAGGAAATGGCCCGCTTGCATCAAGATGGCCCGGTATTCATTGCTGTGAACCCGGGATCCCTGCTGGCATCGAAAATGGTAAAGGAGGGGTTTGGCGTGGCTGGAAATGACCTGAGCATCGGGGCGGACATTCTCTGCCGCGCGGCCCTGTTAGACGAGTTTGCCGATGCATCTGGCGCGTATCTTGATAATGATATGGGTGGTTTCGGGCAGCCTCATAGTGCTGCGCGTGATATGCCTCATGTCAAAGAAGTTATGGCGGCAATCCGCGCGCTTGTCGCAGAGACCCCTATTGGCTAGCTGCTTTCGGGGCATTAACTTGTCCCGGCGAAATAGCTCCAAACTTTAGAGAATACCCAACCCCAAAAGGCGATGGCAAAGATCAAGCCGACGCCGATCCACCAGCCAGAGGCTAGGTTGTCGCTTTTTGGCAGTTGACCCGTCAGCGTTTCAAGTCGAATGGCCGTCCGCCTGCGCGTGCGTTCAGCGTCTTTTGAGCTCTCGTTCGGCGGATCATCAAGCGGCGCTGAAGGCAGAGGCATGGTATTCGGAGGCGTGCCGCGGGCGTTTTGCTGTTTGCTTGCAATACGCTCTTCTTCATCGGTCATGCCGCTGTCTTTCATCAGGCTCGGTGTTTGGTCGGGATTCGGGTGATCCACATCGACGGTAAATGACAGAGATTACCTAAGAAGAACAGTGTCTTAAAATAAGGCCGAATTGGGGTCGAGATTCCCGTAAGTCGGGAAATGCTATCGCAAAATCGTAAAAAAAACCCCGCGCAGCGGTGCTGGCGGGGCAATTTTTGACGTGCATTAGGGCGCGGTTCCCTTACCGACGGCGACGCCCTCCAGTGCGGCCCGCGCGGCCCCGGCCTTCTTGTCCTGCTTTGGGGGCTACCTTGTTGAACTCGATCCACGCGCTGCCGTGC
This sequence comes from Sulfitobacter sp. SH24, assembly GCF_965641895.1. NCBI lineage: Bacteria > Pseudomonadati > Pseudomonadota > Alphaproteobacteria > Rhodobacterales > Roseobacteraceae > Sulfitobacter > Sulfitobacter sp. SH24. The sequence goes on along the minus strand of NZ_OZ282575.1, from coordinate 1,830,449 downwards.
GGATCTCGGTCAAAAAGGAAATTGGCGGCGCGGATAGCCTCCATTTCTTTGCCCGGGCGTGGCTTGGTCGAGCCGAGGTTAAAGAGGGTGAGGAACGTTTCATCGTCCATCTCTTCGGGCAAGATGATACCGGCGGCGGCCATCTCGGCGCGTTTTTCGGCAATCTTGACGGCGTTGAGCGGCACGGCCACCGGGTTCATGATCGCGCTGGTCATGCCCGCGCCCATGGCCATCGGCAGGAAGGCGTTGTTGATCCCGTGGCGGTTGGGCAGACCAAAAGAAATGTTCGACGCACCGCAGGTTGTGTTCACGCCCAGCTCCTCACGCAGGCGGCGCACAAGGGTAAAAACCTGATGGCCTGCCGTTGCCATGGCGCCAATCGGCATGACCAGCGGATCGACGACGATGTCATGGGCGGGAATGCCGAAATCGGCGGCACGTTCGACGATCTTTTTCGCCACGGCGAAACGCACATCCGGGTCTTCAGAAATGCCGGTGTCATCGTTTGAGATCGCCACCACCGGCACATTGTATTTCTTGACCAGCGGCAGCACGAGTTCAAGCCGCTCTTCCTCGCCAGTGACGGAGTTCAGCAGCGGGCGGCCCTCGCAGGCCTCAAGGCCCGCTTCCAGCGCGCCGGGAACCGAACTGTCGATACAAATCGGCGCATCAACGGCGTTTTGCACCACTTTGATCAGTTCCGGCATCAGCATCGGCTCGACAAAGTTGTTGTCGGCATAGCGGGGGTCTTCGGCCATTTTGTTGGAGAAGACCGCGCCCGAGTTCACATCCAGCACCGTGGCACCTGCGGCGACCTGCGCGATGGCATCCGCCTCGACCCGCGAAAAATCGCCTTGCTCCAGCTCTTGGCTAAGGATCTTGCGGCCCGTGGGGTTGATCCGCTCTCCGATCACGCAAAACGGCTCGTCAAAGCCGATGACGGCGGTCTTGGTCTTGGATTCGATGACGGTTCTGGTCATGTAACTTCCTTTAGGCTGCGTCGGCGGGCACCCCAGAGGCGCCGCCATTCTCTTGGACCCATGTGGCGCTCGTTTTGATCCCGCCCAGCGGGAAAAGATGCACATGGGTGATGTTGAAGTCCGGGTGTGCTGCCTTGTAGGCGGCCAAGTCGCTGATCACATCTGCGGGCTCATAGGGCAACAGCAGCTTGGTGACATCCATCGCCCGCTTTTGCAGCACCTTGAGCGAGGGGCCGACGCCGCAGGCGATGGCGAATTTAATAAGGGTTTGCAGTTTCGCAGGGCCCGCGATGCCGATGTGAATGGGCAGGGTGATGCCTGCGGCCTTGAGGCTGTCGGCCCATTCGATGATCGGCTGCGCTTCAAAGGCGAACTGCGTGGCGATGGCCATTTCTGCATCGGTGCGGGTCTGGAAATCGTTCTTCCATTTCAGCGCCGCATCGACGTTTAGGCGGCCTCCGTCGGCGTCGATGTCGCGATTGCCCTCGGGGTGGCCGGCGACATGCAACCGGGTGAAACCGGCCTCGTCGAAAAGCCCCGTCTCCAACAGCTGCATGCTGTCGGTAAAGTCGCCCACGGGCGCGGTGACACCGCCTGCGAGCAGCAGCGCTTGGCGCACATCGGCTTCGCCCTGATAGCGGGCGATCCAGTCGGCCAGCGTGGCGCGGTCCTTGATGATGCGGGCGGGGAAATGCGGCATGACCTTGAAGCCGTCGGCGTTTAGCCGCGCGGCGGTGGTGACCATATCCTCGATCGGGGTGCCGTCGATATGGGCGATATAGACACGGGTGCCCTCTGGCAGCAGGGCGCGAAAATCCTCGACCTTCTCGGCGGTGCGGGGCATCACCTCGATTGAATAATCTTTCAACAGCGCCTCGACTTCGGCCACCGGCGCCTGCGGGGCGGCCGTTTCTTTCTTGCGGAAGTTCAAAAGTGCCATGAGCGTGTCCTTGATCATAGGGCTGGCAGGCTATGCCCAGCCGTCGTTGTTAATCAGTTGCTTGATCCGGTCGCGGTCGTATTCCGCGTCGATCCGGGCGGCTTCGGCGTCGGCGATGGCATCGGGATCGCCCTCAACCTCAAAGGGTTCCGCCTTGCGCCATTCCGCCAGATAAGCGTCGATATCCTCGGCGCCAATCTTCATAGCCGCGCGGTCGATCGCCTGTTCAAAGCGTTCGGGCAGGGGGCGTTTCGACCCACGGCGGCCTTTGCCGACGATCACCTGAGCGGGAATATCGCGCCAGTAAACGATGGTGACTGCGGGCATGGGACGATTCCTCCGGTCCGGTTTAAGCCTGTCTAACGAGCGTCGCGGTCAGGACAGGGCCGTTTTTCGACGAAACACGACCCATCCGCGACTTGGGGTGGTGATAGCGCATCGGGCGGGCCATCACGAGGGCTCTGCGCCCCCATTATTCTCAAGATGATTGTGAGCCGGGGCCAAAGAATACGCCGCGGAAAATGGCCCAAGCCGCCGCGACCTCTTGCACCGGCACTGCGCAGAGAATACCGTGGGGATAACTCGATATGAAAGGCGCGTAACCATGGCGCCACAGCGTCCCAAAGGTGCGGGTGCGCTCGATAAGGACATTCCGGCTCTGAGCCCCGCGCCAGTTCCGCCCAGATCTAATGAGCTATATGCGGCCCTAGATCTGGGTACAAATAGCTGCCGCATGTTGATCGCCCAGCCTCGTGGCAGCGGTTTCCATGTGGTGGACAGTTTCTCAAAATCGGTCCAATTGGGTGCCGGTTTAGAAAAAACCGGGCGGTTGTCGCGCGGATCGATGGCGCGCACCATTCAGGCATTGCGTATTTGCCAGCAGAAACTGCGGCGTAACAAGGTGCAGAACATGCGTCTTGTGGCGACAGAAGCTTGCCGCCGCGCACATAACGGCGCGGAGTTCATGCGCCGTATCCAGCGCGAAACCGGCCTCAAGCTCGACATTATCCGGCCCGAGGAAGAAGCCCAGCTTGCTGTGATCTCCTGCGCGCCGCTGGTCAGTCGCAAGACGGAAAATCTGCTGGTTGTCGATATCGGTGGCGGCTCAACCGAACTGGTCTGGATCGACATCTCCAAAGTGCCGCGGGCTGATCGCGCGCGTTCGATCATGCGCCTGCAGGGTGGGTTCAATCAGGCTAAATCCGATGTGCCGTCGGCGCGGGTGGTGGATTGGATCAGCGTGCCCTTGGGCGTGGCGACCCTGCGCGACCAATTCTCAGACGTAGAGGATGACGCCGCGCGCTTTGCTCTGATGAGCTGGTTTTTTGAGGAAAACCTCACCGATTTCACGCCCTACCAGACGATCCAGTCGCAAAAGCGGTTCCAGATCGTCGGCACCTCGGGCACCGTGACCACCGTCGCGGCGAGCCACCTGAACCTGAAACGCTATGACCGGACCAAGGTCGACGGGCTTAGCATGAGCAGCGCGCAGATCGACAAGGTGATCCACTCCTATATTGCCATGGGGCCGGGCGGACGACGCGCAGATCCCCGGATCGGGCAAGACCGGGCGGCGTTAATTATGTCGGGCGCTGCGATCTTACAGGCCTTGATGCGCTGCTGGCCGACCGACAGGCTGTCAGTTGCGGATCGCGGTCTGCGCGAAGGCCTGCTATATGCACAGATGAGCGCCGATGGCGTATTAGAAGAAGGGGTCTTTTGATGGCCAAGACACCGGACGGAAAGAACACATCAGGGCGCGGACAGCGTGAGCTGAAGGTTAAGGTGAAATCCGCACGCGGGCGCAAGCTTAGCTCAACCCGCTGGTTGCAGCGGCAATTGAACGATCCTTACGTCAAACGCGCGCAGGCCGAAGGCTATCGCGGGCGTGCGGCCTATAAGATCATGGAATTGGATGATAAATATCGGTTCCTCGTACCAGGTGCGCGGATCGTCGATCTGGGCGCGGCACCGGGCGGTTGGTGTCAGGTGGCCGTCAAACGCTGCAATGTGCTGGGCGAGAGATCGGGCAAACAGGTGGGCACTATTCTAGGCGTCGACCTGCAAGAGATGGAGCCAATCGCAGGCTGCGAACTCCATCAGCTTGATTTTATGGAAGATGACGCAGATCTAAAGGTTAAGGAATGGCTTGGCGGGAAGGCCGATGTCGTAATGTCCGACATGGCCGCTTCGGCCTCGGGGCATAAGCAGACCGACCACTTGCGGATCATCGCGCTCTGCGAAGCGGCTGCCTATTTCGCCTTTGACGTGTTGGAAGATGGCGGCACTTTTGTCGCGAAGGTTCTGGCCGGTGGCGCGGAGGGTGAGTTGCAAAAACTGTTGAAGCGCCGCTTTACCAAGGTCGCGAATATCAAACCGCCAGCCAGCCGCGCGGATTCTTCGGAAAAGTTCGTTGTCGCGACGGGGTTTAAGGGCGAAGAGGTCTAAGCAAGCACTGTCGTTCACGTAACGTAAACCAATCTGCATCTAGGGTGCAGTCCTCCCGCGGTCCTTGGGCCGCCTATATTTTGAGGGCTCCTTGATGCTAAGACATCTGCCAATTGTATCGCTTATCTTCGTTCTATGTTCTGGGCTCAGGGTCGCCGCGTCAGAGGTGCCTTGGGCCCTGAACGACTATATTGATCGGGATTTGCTGACGTGGGTGAATGATGCCCGCATTGTGGATGCGATTGCAGAGCAAAACCTGCGCCACCTACAGATGAATAGTCTAGCAGTCGCAGCACCCGTTGCAGCGAGAGGGGCAGCGATGGCGAACTCCGCTCAACCCTCGCTGACACAGGTATCGATCGCCAAACCAGTTGAGTCATTTCTTGAGCAGCAGGTCGCCAGTTCGGCAGGTCAGATTGCAGGCGTTACGGTGCTGAATGCCTACGGGCTAACCGTGGTCAGCAGTGGAACGGCATCCGTCTATTTTAAAGGTGGTCAGCCAAAGATCAGCAATCAGTTTTCGCCGCCGTCTGGGGCGTTTTTGGTTGAACAAGTCGCCTTCGACGATAGTACCAAAGCCCATCAAAGCCGCGTGTCGATGCCTATCACCGAACCGTCGAACGGTGCGATCATCGGCGTGATTACAGTCGAGTTGGAAGCTGCCGCATTCTTCTGATCACCCTGTAGCAGTTTGAGCAGGCCGTCCCATAATTTCGGACGGTCTGCGTTGGGAGTATGATTTTGATGAAGAGAGCGTATCGCTTCCTGCCGAAGCCGCTGCGCCGTGGGTTTATCCAATGGCTGATTGGCGCTTTGGGCAAGCCGCGCGCTGGTCTGTGCCGCGCGTTCCGCATGACACAGGATCTCAAACAGTTTGCGATGGCCGCTTTCATCCTGAGAGGCGGTTTTATGAAGCAAATCTGTTTCCTTAGCGGCCATTTGCCGGATATGTTCAAGTAATTTAAGGGCTAAAGAGCCAATAGGGCGTTCTTTGGGGCCTTCGGAGGCAAGAGCGGGAAATTTGCCCCGATTGGGATAAAACCGTTTCCGAAGACTATCAAATTTAGCCAGATAATCCTTCAGCGATAAAGACCTTGGCCTTCGCGCGGGGAGCGGCAATTCTAAGGATACCCCCGACGGAGAGAGAAAATGACCCCCCCCAGCTATTTCGCGCCCACCGGCGGCCATCCAGATCAAAGGACCTTGTTGTCGGACCGCGCCGTTTTTACCGAGGCCTATGCCGTTTTGCCGCGCGGCACGATGCGCGATATCGTGACTTCTTTCCTACCGTTCTGGGAACGTACGCGGCTATGGGTGATCGCCCGCCCCTTAAGCGGCTTTGCCGAGACATTCTCGCAATACATCATGGAAGTGCAGCCCGGTGGCGGCTCGGAAAGGCCTGAACTGGATAAAGAGGCGCAAGGTGTACTGTTCGTGGTCGAGGGTGGTTTCACCCTAACCATCGAAGGGGAAAGCCATGCGATGCGCGAAGGCAGCTATGCCTATATTCCTGCCGGCGCGACGTGGGCGCTTAAAAACGACAGCGACACGGTCACGCGGTTTCACTGGATCCGCAAAGCCTATGAGGCGGTCGAAGGGCTGGAGCATCCCGATCCGTTGGTTCTGAATGAGCAGGACATCGCGCCAAATGTGATGCCTGACACCAATGGGGTTTGGGCGACCACGCGTTTTGTTGACCCCAATGACCTGCGTCATGACATGCATGTGACCATCGTCACACTGCAACCCGGCGGGGTGATCCCGTTCTGTGAAACCCATGTGATGGAACATGGTCTTTATGTGTTGGAGGGTAAGGCGGTTTACCGGCTTAACCAAGATTGGGTCGAGGTTGAAGCGGGTGATTTCATGTGGCTGCGCGCCTTCTGCCCGCAGGCTTGCTATGCAGGCGGGCCGGGGCCGTTCCGGTATCTGCTGTATAAAGATGTGAACCGCCATATGAAGCTGCGCTGAGCCTGCCTTGGGAGGGCAGCCCTTGGTTCGGGGCTGGATGGCCGAGAGGACGTCGGAAGTATAAAAGGGCGCCCAATCGGCGCCCTTTCGGATGAATCAGCCTCGTTTTTCCAGTGACCCTTTGCCGTGGCCCGAGAGCCCGCCTGAAACCTCTTCAGTTGCGTCATCCGACAGTTGTTCTGGCAGCAGAAGGTTCAGCACGATGGCAATCAACGCCGCTGGCAGCAGCCCGCTTGTCATCAACACCCGCAGTGTATCGGGCAGATATTGCACTGCCTTGGGGTCCAGTTGCAGCCCAAGACCGATCGACAGGGAAATAGCGAAAATAACCATATTGCGTCGGTTCCAGTTCACGTCCGACAGCATCGAAACACCGGCAGCGACGACCATGCCGAACATCACGATCACCCCGCCGCCCAGTACCTCGATAGGGATGGTGCGGATCACTGCGCCGACCTTGGGGACCAAGCCGCAGAGGATCAGAAATAGCGCGCCGATGGTCACCACATGGCGGCTCATCACGCCGGTCATGGCGATCAGCCCGACATTCTGGCTGAACGAGGTATTGGGAAAGCCGCCGAAAACCCCGGCAATCGCGCTGCCCAGACCGTCGGCATAGGTGGCACCGGTAATCTCGGCGTCGGTCGCCTCACGCCCTGCGCCGCCTTTGGTGATGCCAGAAACATCTCCGACGGTTTCGACAGCCGAGACAAATGCCATGAGGCAGAAACCAACAACGGCGGCAAAGCTGAACTCGAACCCATATGCAAAGGGTATTGGCAGCGCCACCGTGGCGGCACGATCCCAACTGGTGACGATGCCCTCAAAGGTGATCATGCCCACCGCCAGCGCATAGATATAGCCGAGCGCGATACCGATCACGACGGCTGAAACCGACAGCATCCCACGGGTGAAGAACTTCAACCCCAGCGTGGCGACAATTACCACCAAAGCCGCCGACCAATTGAGCAGGCTGCCGTACTCGGGTTGATCAATGGCGGGGACGCCGCCAGCGGCATATTGGATGCCCACTTTGACCAGCGCGAGGCCGATCATCGTCACCACCAACCCGGTCACGAGCGGGGGCAAGGCAAAGCGGATGCGTCCGATGAAGGTGCCTAAGACCATATGAAAAAGCCCGCCAACCAGAACGCCGCCAAAGAGCGCTGGCAACGCCTCGACCCCTTTGCCCGCGACGAGCGGGATCATGATCGGCAGAAAGGCAAAACTCGTGCCCTGCACAATCGGCAGGCGCGCGCCTACGGGCCCGAAGCCGATGGTCTGAAACAGCGTGGCGATGCCTGCAAACAGCATCGACATCTGGATCAGATAGGTCATGTCTGGAAAACCCTGCGCCCCGGCGTCGGAGCCAAACCCGAACCCCGCAGCCCCCGCCACGATGATGGCTGGCGTTACGTTGGAGACGAACATTGCCAGCACGTGCTGGATGCCCAAGGGTATCGCCTTGGACAGCGCGGGGGTATAATTCGGGTCGCGCAGTTGCGCCGGCGTGCCCAGTGAAGCGTCAGTCATGTCGTTCTCCCTTGTGACCGATTGCGCCTGCCGCTTCTGATGAGGGCATGACGGTTATTCCTTGGCTGCGACCACCTCCCACGGCTGATCGAACCAATGTTCTTCCAAATTGTCGCCTTCGCCGATCCGGTCGACCACGGCGAAAAGACCGGGGGCGCTCAGCGGGCAGCAGACCGCGTGCCAAGTGTTACGGCGATAGTTCACGCCCTGACCGGGGCCTGCGAGAAACGCCTGCAAGGGGCCGGGTTGGCCAGCGTTATCGGGGGCGACGACGACCAGATAGGGGTTTTGATGCATCGGCAAAAAAGCCTGCGCGCCAAGCGGATGCCGCTCTACCATATCAAGGGTAAAGGGCAGGGCGCGGGGTGTGGCGTCAAACACGCTGATGCCCGCCCGGCCTTGGCCGAAATCCAAATCAGCCAAATCATGATGCCGCCCACACATGCCCTGATTGATGATCTTATCGGGCGCGCCGCGCACCTCCAGCACCTCGCCAAACGGGGCGAACGCCTTGGCTGTGAGGGGCTGGAGGACAAGTTGGCGGCTCATGGCAGCATGTCTTTCAGCCGCAGCTGTGCGATGCGTTCGACCTGTCGGCAGGCCTCTTTAAATTCGGTGTCGCGGTCATTATCGATGCGACGCTCAAAAGCCGCGAGGATACCTGTCTTATCATGGTCGCGGACGGCGATGATGAAGGGAAAGCCGTGTTTCTCGACATAGCTTTTGTTAAGCCGGGTAAAGGTCTCGCGCTCTTGATCCGTCAGCGCGTCCAATCCGGCTGCTGCCTGCTCGGACGTGCTTTCAGAGGTCAGGCGTTTGGCCTGTGCCAGCTTGCCTGCCAGATCGGGGTGCGCTTGCAAAACGCCGAGGCGTTGCGCGTCTGAGGCCGATCGGAAAATCCGGGCCAGCGCGTTGTGCAGCCCCACGGCACTGTCATGACCCGCGCCAAGCTCCAGCGCATGGGCGCCCTCGGCGATCCAAGGCGAATGCTCAAAAATGCTACCGTATTTGGCAACGAAGGTTTCGCGCTCCATCTGGCTGGGGCGCTCGCGGCGCTGGTGCGGGTGCGTTGCGGCCCAATGGTCTGCGATTTGTTCACGGGTGGCGAACCAGACGCCTTCGTGGCTTTGAGCGTATTCGATGAACTGGCGCAGCGCCTCTACCCGACCGGGACGGCCAATCAAGCGGCAATGCAGGCCAATCGACATCATCTTCGCCGCACCCTCGGCCCCTTCGCGGTAAAGCGCGTCAAAGCTCGCTTTCAGATAGTCAAAGAACTGCGCACCAGAATTGAAGCCCTGCGGCGTGGCAAAGCGCATGTCGTTGGCATCGAGTGTGTAGGGTACGATCAACTGATCGTGGCCATCGAACTCAACCCAATAGGGCAGGTCATCGGCATAGGCGTCGGCGACATAGGCGAACTGCCCGGTTTCGGCGGCAAGCCGGATTGTATTCTCGGATGAGCGCCCGCAATAGAAACCGCGCGGGGCAGCGCCCGTTACCTCAGCATGCAGGCGGATCGCCTCGGCAATGGCGGCGCGTTCCTCATCCTCTGGCATGTCTTTGTGTTCGATCCACTTCAGCCCGTGGGTCGCCATTTCCCAGCCTGCGTCGATCATCGCGGCGGTCTGCACCGGCGAACGGGCCAACGCTGTGGCGACGCCGTAGACGGTGATGGGCAGGTCTTTTAATAGCCGATGCAAACGCCAGAACCCGGCGCGTGCACCGTATTCATAAATCGATTCCATATTGGCATGTCGCTGCCCCGGCCATTGCGCGGCGCCGACGATCTCTGACAAGAAGGCTTCGGATGCGGCATCGCCGTGCAGGATGTTATTTTCCCCGCCTTCTTCGTAGTTCAGCACCAATTGCACTGCGATTTTGGCGCCGCCGGGCCACTGCGCATCGGGGGGGGTGGGGCCGTAACCCTGCATGTCGCGGGGGTAGCGAGTCATGTTATTCTCCTTCTGTCGTTCTCTGTCTAAACCGGAAGGTCTTGCATTGCTTTCAATTAATTCCTGAAAGACTATCGTGAAAAGGACCCTTTCGTTCGGGCACACGCCGGGCGATCAAGGGTTAAGCACGGAGGGTATGATGGCAGGCTATCTAACAACACATGTTTTGGACACGGCACGTGGCTGCCCCGCGGCGGGACTGAAGATCGAGTTGTTCCGTTTGGAGGGCGAGGCCCGGACCCATCTGCGGAGCGTGACCACCAATGCGGACGGCCGCACCGATGAGCAGATTTTGCCCGCTGAGGAATTCAAGATCGGCACCTATGAGCTGTTGTTTCACTGTGGCGACTACCTTGACGCGAATGGCACACCCGCTGAGGAACCGCGTTTTCTGGATGTGGTGCCGCTGCGTTTTGGCATGTCGGATGCCGCGCATTACCATGTCCCGCTGCTGCTTTCGCCCTTTGGCTACTCGACCTACCGCGGCAGCTAAGCCTCTCCCGCCTTCAGCGCGTCTTCCATACGGGCGATCATGAATTCCATGAACAGCCGGGTTTTCGGATCTTGGTGGCGGCGGTGAGTATAGAGACAGGCCATCTGCACGGGCAGGGGCGGTGTGTCTTCGACTACCCGCACCAGTGCGCCACTGCGCAGGTGATCGGCGATTTCAAACAGTGGTTTCATCGCAATGCCGGCACCTGCCAGTGCCCAATCGGTAAGCACATCGCCATCGTCGCTTTCAAACCGGCCCCGTACGTCATATTTTATTGCGCCTTCCGGTCCTTGTAGTTGCCATTGAAACTCGGTCGCGCCGGGAAAGCGCAGGTTCAGGCAATTGTGCTGGCCCCGATCAATCTCGCCCCCCGTGCGGGGGTGGCCATGCACAGCAAGATACGCCGGGCTGGCGCAGAGCACGCGCTCGCAATCGGCGACCTTACGAATGCGCAACGTGGAATCTTCGGGTCGGCCAAGGAAAAATGCCACATCAAGTCCTTCGGCAGTGAGGTCGAGTTTCCTATCACTTAACCGCAGACGCACATCGACCAGAGGGTAGTCTGCCGCAAACTCAGGCACATGTGGCGCGATCAGCCGACGACCGACACCCAGCGGGGCCGCGACATGCAGCGTGCCGCGTGGGTTGTCGGTAACGTCATCGATCCCCGCCTCGGCCTCGGCCACGGAGGCAAGGATCTTGCAAGCGCCATCATAGAAAATCCGCCCCTGTTCCGTCGCCGATAGGCTGCGCGTGGTGCGCTGGAACAGCCGTACGCCCAAATGCCCCTCCAACTGGGTGATCCGCGCCGAGGCAACAGCAGGCGAAACGCGCTGATCGCGGGCTGCTGCCGACATGCTGCCAAGTTCATAGACGCGCACAAAGGTGCGAATGTTGTCGAAATAGGACATTTATCGGGAACTTTTGATAGAGTTTAGGGAATGACAAATCTAGCGGTAAAATCCGCGATTGAATAGTCTGGCCGGTGAATCATCCGGAGAGAACACCATGCACGACATCGCCATCATGTGGGATTGGATCGGTTTTGCCGTCCGCTGGGTGCATGTTATCACCGCCATGGCGTGGATTGGCGCGTCATTCTATTTTATCGCGCTTGATCTGGGTCTGCGCAAAGTGCCGCATCTGCCCGCTGGCGCTTTTGGCGAGGAATGGCAGGTTCATGGCGGCGGGTTCTACCACATTCAGAAGTATCTGGTGGCCCCGGAGAACATGCCCGAGCATCTGATCTGGCATAAATGGCAAAGCTATTCGACATGGCTGTCGGGGGCGGCGCTGTTGATGGTGGTCTATTGGGCCGGGGCAGAGCTTTACTTGATTGATCCCGCCAAGGCCGACCTTTCGATCTTCCAAGGCATCCTGATCTCGGCGGGCTCGCTGATGCTGGGATGGCTGATCTATGACTTTCTGTGCAAATCGCAGCTTGGAAACCGGCCCACGGCGTTGATGTTGCTGTTGTTTGTGCTGCTGGTGGCGATGGCTTGGGGGTATAACCAAGTGTTCACGGGCCGTGCCGCGCTGCTGCATCTGGGGGCCTTCACCGCTACGATCATGACGGCGAATGTGTTTTTCATCATCATGCCGAACCAGCGCATCGTGGTGAAAGACCTTCAAGAGGGCCGCACACCGGACGCTAAATACGGCAAGATCGCCAAACTGCGTTCAACCCACAACAACTACCTGACGCTGCCGGTGATCTTCTTGATGCTGAGCAATCATTACCCGCTGGCGTTTGCGACCGAATACAACTGGCTGATCGCGGCGTTGGTGTTTCTGATGGGCGTGACAATCCGGCATTATTTCAACACGATGCACGCCACGGGGAAGGGGCCGCATTGGACGTGGGGCGTGACCGCACTGCTGTTCGTGGCGATTATGTGGCTGTCGACCGCGCCGCTCATGCAGGAGGATGTCGAAGCGGCCGAAGCGCGACCCCTGACCGAAACTGAACAGATGTTTGCCAACGCTCAAGGGTTTGAGGATGTGACAAATATCGTGCCGGGCCGCTGCGCTATGTGCCATGCGCGCGAACCGTTCTATGACGGTATTCACCGCGCACCCAAGGGATTGCTGCTGGAAACACCTGCTGACATCGCGCGCGCCGCGCGGCAGATCTATTTGCAGGCGGGGGTGACCAACGCCATGCCGCCTGCAAATGTGTCCTTCATGGAAGAAGAAGAGCGCCGAAAGATCATGCGCTGGTACCGCGATGGGGCGGCCAACCAGCCCTTTAGCCTCGCCGGGAAGTAACCGTTAGCTTACTCGAACTCCATCTGCTCAAAGACCCGGCCTGCGTTCTTGGTGGCTAATTCCTCGAAGGTGTCCAATCCGTTGTAGGGTGTTTGATCGACGTAATAGGCCTCGGCCAGCCCACCACCTGCATCTAAATGCGCGCCGATCTGTTCGCGCAGATAAACGAGGTAGTCATGAGTGTAGCGCCGTACCTGATCCATATTGGTCGGATGGCCATGGCCGGGGATCACATAGGTCGCCTCTAGCGGCTCAAAGGCGGTTTCCCATGTCTCGATCCATTCAGCGGTCATCGTGTCGGGAAAGATCGGCAACATGCGTTCGTGAAAGGCCATATCGCCCGAAATGACGAGGCGCTGCTTTGGCAACCAGATCACGATATCGCCGGGGCTATGGGCCGGGCCAAGGTGGCGTGCTTCGATCCGGAAATCGCCCATCTCGACGATATATTCGTCCGCGAATGTCTCCGTCGGGAGCTGAACCTCCGTGCCCTCGGCACGGTCACGGTTATAGCGCTGCATCCCTTCCAGAATGCTGCCGCCAAAGCTTTCGACCTCATGCGCCGCGTCCACATGGGCGACAATGGGCACGCCTTGCTCAGCCCAATAGCTGTTGCCCAGAACCGCATGGCCTTGACCGTTTTCGTTGAACACCAGCTTTACCGGCTGATCGGTCACGGCCTTGATCTCTTCATGCAGCGCCTCTGCCAGCCCATAGGCCGCGCCACCGTTAATGACGACGACGCCTTCGCCGGTGACGATAAAGCTCAGGTTGTTGTTATGGCCCGCGTTTTCGTAAGTCGGCGGGGCTGTCGCACCGATGGCGGAAAAGACACCGGGAATCACCTCGTACGGTTTGTCATAAAGCAGAGAGGCGGGATATTTATCGGCGATATCCTCGCTGGCTGTGGCATTGGTGGCGATCAGCAGGGCGGTGCTTAGCAAATAGCGCATCATTGATCCGCCTCTACAAAACGATATGTGTTCCCATCCCGTGCGACCCGGCCCAAGCCGCCGTTCGGCAGGTGGAAACCCATCAGTAGCGTCTGTTCATGGGCAAGCTTGTCGAGCAACCGCTGGCGGGTCTGTGCACCAAGTTCCGGGTCTTGATCTGATCCGCTGGCCCAACCGGGCCGGGCGAAGGCAAGGTGGTGGTTGCCGATGGCATCGCCGCCGATCATCAGCGCATCACTGTCGCCGCCCACCTCAAAAGACATATGCCCCGGCGTATGGCCAAAACTTGCGTGAGCCATAATGCCGGGCAGAACTTCTGCGCCATCAACAAAATGGTTCATCCGATCTTCGATCGCGTCAAGCCGACGTGCCGCGCCCACGGCGAAGGCCGTGCGTGCCGCGCCAATCGTCTCAACGGTCTTTGGATCGCGCCAATACTCCCATTCGACCTGTCCCATGTGATAACGTGCCTCTTGGAATACCAGATCATCGAAGTCGTCCAGCACGCCCCAAAGGTGATCGGGGTGCCCATGGGTAAAAATGACATCCGTCACCTGATCGGGCGTAACGCCTAGAGCCTCAAGTCTGTCCAACAGCGTTCCGGCCGAGGGCATGAATGCGGGGCCCGAGCCCGCATCGAAAAGCACTAAACGTTCCTTATTGCGCAGAAGGGCCAAGTTGCAGGGCGGCTCCAACTGATCGTGGGGCAGGTTGAACGGCGCTAGGGCCTGCGCCAATTCTTCCTGCGGCAAGCCGTCGAAGAAAAAACTGCGCGGCAGGACCAGATTGCCATCGCTCACGCTTAAAAATGCGTAGTCGCCGGTCTGGGCCGAGGTTGTGGCAAAGGCGCGCAGCGGACCATGGGCAAAGGCTGCACCGGCCATCCCGGCAATCACCATTCGTCTATTGAGCTTCATCTTATCCCCTCCCAGTATCCATTCCGATTCGTGAATATAATCATCTTCTGACCCTCAGGGCACAAGAGCGGAATGCGCCGCCCTACGTTAAGGCCGAAAAGCAAAGCAGATATGCATGATCGTGCCTTGCATCGCGGCCCGTGTTTCTGTCTACGGGGCGCTACCCGAAACCCAAGCCAATCCGGACGGACAATGACTGATAACATGATCCAAGGCGCCTCGATCGCCTTTGACAAGGTCGGCAAGGCCTATACCAAAGCGGGCGGGGCGACCGTCAATGCGCTTGAGGGGATTTCTCTTGATGTTGCGCCCGGTTCGATCACCGGGATCATCGGGCGGTCGGGCGCGGGCAAGTCTACCTTGCTGCGCATGGTCAATGGGTTAGAGCGGCCCACATCGGGCAAAGTATTGGTCGGAGGCGAGGACGTGGGCACCGCCAAAGGCGGCAAACTTCGTGCGATCCGCCGTGACGTGGGCATGATTTTTCAGCACTTTAACCTGCTGTCTTCGCGCACTGTGGCAGGCAATATCGCGCTGCCGCTCGAAGTTGCGGGGGTACCATCGGCACAGATCAAGCCGCGCGTGGCGGACCTGATCGAACGGGTTGGCCTAAGCGCGCAGGCGGGCCGCTATCCGGCAGAGCTTTCGGGTGGGCAAAAGCAACGTATCGGCATCGCCCGCGCTTTGGCCACTGGGCCGAAAGTGCTGCTCTCGGACGAGGCGACTTCGGCGCTCGACCCTGAAACAACACAGACGGTTCTGTCGCTGCTGAAAGACATCAATCGCGATTTGGGGCTGACGGTTCTGCTGATCACCCATGAAATGGCCGTGGTGCGTGACATCGCCAGCCATGTGGCAGTGATTGAGGCTGGCCGCATCGTTGAACACGGGGCGACCTACGATATTTTCACCGCACCGCAACATGAGACGACGCGGTCGTTCCTGTCGGGGGTGACCGGGGTCACGCTGCCCGCCTTTGTCAGAGACCGCTTGACGCAGACCGCACCCGCCTCAGGCGGCGAAGAGGTAATCCGCGTGACCTTTGCAGGTGCGCATGCGACGGATCCTATGCTGGCGCGATTGACCAAGGAAATGGGCACACCCGTCAATATTTTGGCTGGCGCTGTTGAAGAAATCGGCACACGCCCCTTTGGCAACCTTTTGGTGTCGATGCCAATGCCGCAGGCCGCCCAAGCGCGCGCATTTTTGAAACAACACGGGCTTCTGACGGAGGTGCTGGGCTATGTCGGCTAACCTTATTAACTTGTTGATCGAAGCGACCGGGCAGACGCTTTATATGGTTGCCATCTCAGCGATACTTGGCACGGTGTTCGGCCTGCCGCTGGGGCTGTTTCTGGCGACGTCGCAGCGCGGTGAACTGCTGTCGGCACCTTGGGTGAACAAAATCCTCGGATTGGTGGTGAACGCCACGCGTTCGGTGCCGTTTATTATCCTTGTCGTGGCGATCATCCCTTTCACCCGCATGGTCGCGGGCACCTCGATCGGGACCACCGCCGCCGTTGTACCCTTGACCATCGCAACGGTGCCCTTCATCGCGCGGCTGGTTGAAAACGCCATTCGCGAAGTCGATTCCGGCCTGATTGAAGCCGCCCGCGCGATGGGCGCGACACCGGTGCAGATTATCCGCAAAGTGCTGCTCCCCGAGGCACTGCCCGGCATCACACTGGGCCTGACGCTCGCCATCGTCAGCTTGATCGGGTATTCCGCGATGGTCGGTGCTGTTGGCGGTGAAGGCCTTGGTGATCTGGGTATTCGCTATGGTTATCAGCGGTTTATGCCTGACGTCATGGCCATCGTTGTTATCATTCTCATCGTCTTGGTGCAGCTTGTGCAGTCCATCGGGGAGCGTATCGCGACCGCCGTGGATAAACGCGCCACTAAAAGCGGTGGGCAATAATCCTTACCTTAAACATCTGATCTCTCAATCTAAGGAGACTACTATGCTTCGTCTTACCACGCTTACTTCCGTTCTGGCGCTCATGGCCACGGGCCTTGCTGCCGAAGAGATTAAGGTCGGCGTTTCCCCCGGTGAACACGCCGAGATCATGGAAGAGGTTGCCCGCATCGCTGAGCCGATGGGGCTGGACATCGACGTGATCGAATTCTCTGACTACGTCGTGCCGAACCAAGCGCTCGCCGATGGCGACATTCAGGCCAACTCCTTCCAACACGTGCCCTATCTTGAGGCGCAGATGAAAGACCGCGGGTTTGAGCTCAGCGTTGTGGGCAATACCATCACTACCCCGATGGGTGTCTATTCCGACAAGATCACCGATATCGCCGATCTGGAAGAGGGGGCCACATTCGGCATCCCAAATGACCCAACTAACGGCGGTCGCGCACTTTTGGTTCTGCAAGAACTGGGCATGATCAAGGTTGATGAGGCCGCTGGTCTGGTGCCAACTGTGCTCGACATCACCGAGAATCCGAAAGATCTGTCTTTCAAAGAACTCGACGCCGCCCAACTGCCGCGTTCGTTGGCCGACCTGTCGGCTGCTCTGATCAACACCAACTATGCGATTGCCTCTGGTCTGAACCCGAAGGAAGATTCGATCGCAATGGAAAGCGCCGAGAACCCTTATGTAAACGTCATCGCTGTGCGTAAAGGCGACGAGGAAGCCGCATGGGTTGAAACGCTGCTTAAAGCCTATCATTCCGATGAAATCAAAACTTTCATCGATGAGAGCTATCAGGGCACTGTTATTACCTCTTGGTAAAATCTCGCCTAGCGCGCTGATTGCAGAACGACTTGACCCGCTGCGCGTGGGTCAAGTCCTCAAAGGAACCATCGCGGGGCTAGTCTCAAAGTCTTCGACCTATACGGCCGCGTCTGACGGTCTTTGAAGTTGGTATCCCGAAATTGGTCTAATCGAGACGACCCAGTATCGCCGCATTCTGCTGTAAGCCAGCTAGCGTCAGGACGGGAATCGGCGCTGCAGATCCGCGACCTGATCGGCAGTGAGGGGCCGCGTCTCCATTGCTTGTAGGGCGAGAAACAGCTTCGCGGTCTCCTCCAACTCCTCGGTGGCATAAACAGCATCCGACAACGATCTAGCTGAAACGACCGGCCCGTGGTTCGCTAGCAGAACCGCATGGTGGTCCGAGGCCATTTCACCGACTGCCTTGGCTAATTCGAGATCCCCCGGCGCGAAGTAGGGCACGAGGGGCAGCTTGCCGACCCGCATGACGTAATAGGCCGTCAAGGGTGGTAAAACGTCCTTTTGATCAATGCATTTCAGGCAGCTTACGGCGACGGAATGGGTGGAGTGCAGATGCACGATGGCCGACGCGCCGGACCGTTTGGCATACATGGCCATATGCAAAAACGCTTCTTTGGTGGGGGCATCGCCTGAGATGTGGCGGCCTTCGGGGTCAAGCAGAGACAGGCGCGCCGGGTCGAGGTCTCCCATGGAGGAACCGGTTGGGGTCATCAACCAGCCGTCGTCGACGCGCACGCTGATATTACCAGATGAGCCGAAACTCAGCCCCCGATTATAAAGCGACGCGGCGCGCCGCACGATGTCTTCCCGGATTTTCGCGTCACTCATGGGAGCACCTTCAGGGCATCTTCGAAAAAGCTGGGCTGCCCGAAGTTCCCAGATTTCAGCGCCAGTGTTAAGGGGCGGGGGCCCAAGGCTTGGGTCCATGGTACGCCGGGTGCAATCTCGGGGCCGATCTCTAGCATTTTAATGTCCAGGGCTGAGACGACCGCGCCAGAGGTTTCCCCTCCGGCGACCACCAGCCGGTGAAAGCCTGCATCGGCAAGGCGCAGGGCGAGGGCGCTTAGCGTGTCTTCCATCATCTGCCCAGAGGCGGCAACGCCGTAACGTTTTTGGATGGCGTCCACCTCTACTGGATCGGCCGAGCCGTAAATAATCACCGGGCTGTCAGCAGGCTGGGCCTTGGCCCAATCCGTCAATTCGATGACCACATCATCTCCCGCCGCGACTTTATCAATTTCGACTTTGGCATGGGGCCATTTTTCTTTGGCTTGCGCAAGCTGTGCGCGGGTCGCGGTTGAGCAGCTGCCTGCCAGAATCAAGGTGCGCCCTTCGGTTGCAGCGAAGGTGGTTTGCCGCCCCGAGGTGATTTTGCCCCGCGCCCGAAAATTGTCCGGCAGGCCCAGTGCGATGCCCGAGCCACCGGTGATCAAGCTGTGATCCTCCGCTGCTTTGCCAATGGTCCGAAGGTCGCTTTCATCCAGCGCGTCGATGACTGCGTAAGAGATGCCTTCGGTGATCAGCGCGGCTATTTTTGCACGGATCGCTTCGGCGCCTTGCTGAACGATCGGCGCGGGGATCAGCCCAACTTGCCCAGAGGACTGCGCATCCATCAGACGCATCAGGTTGGAATCGCGCATTGGTGTTAGCGGGTGATCCTTCATCGGGCTTTCCGCTAGGGGCAACTCTCCGACAAAGAGGACGCCATTGTAGACCGTGCGGCCATTCTTGGGAAAAGCGGGGCAGATCAGCGCGAGTTCGCAACCCATCGCTTCGCGTAGCGCATCGGCGACAGGGCCGATGTTCCCTTGGGCTGTCGAATCGAAGGTAGAGCAATATTTGAACAAGATTTGCTCGGCGCCTTCGGACTGGAGCCAATTTAACGCGGCCAAGGAGTCTGCGATTGCTTCCTCCACCGGTGCTGTCCGTGATTTCAACGCCACGACAACCGCGTCGGCATCGCCATAGGTCTCTTCAGGGCCGGGCACCCCGATGATCTGGACCACCCGCATACCTTCACTGACCAACGTGTTGGCAAGGTCGGTGGCACCGGTGAAATCATCGGCAATGGCGCCAAGAACGATGGGCATTTCAATATCCTTTCAAATCAGTAGCGCGGCGCGCAAGCCGCGATAAGCAGACCTGGGCAAGCGCGGCCGATCGTGACAATCGCAGGGTAATTCGCTTGTGGCCCGCACATCCGCAGTGTGGGCCGCGTCGGATTACCCTTTGAGGCCGCCCACGACTTCGCGTGTTGTTGCGAGGGTGCCCATGTCGCCGCCGAACTCCATCGGGCGCAGCGCATTGGCGGCAAACCCTTTGTCGACTGACGCGTCAATCAGGGCTGCCGCGTCATTATAGCGGCTGTCTCCAGAGCGTTCGCCAAGGTAGTCCAGCATCAAAGCGCCGCTGAGGATCGCGGCAAGGGGGTTGGCCTTGTCCTGACCCATGATGTCGGGGGCGCTGCCGTGGGCTGGCTGGAAAAGACCGTTATCATCGCCAATCTCGGCGCAGGCCGCCATGCCCATGCCGCCGACCAAGCCACCGCCCAAGTCAGACAGAATGTCGCCGAACATATTCTCCATTACCATGATATCGAAATCCCAAGGACGCCGCACCAGATCAAGCGCCTGGGCGTCGACGTAGTTATAATTGGCCTCGATGTCGGGGTAGTTCGGTTTGATCTCGTCAAAGATCTTGCGGAAGAAAGCCATCGACGTGAAGACATTGGCCTTATCGACACAAGTCACGCGACCGGGCTTGCCGCGCTCTTTGCGTTTCTGGGCCAGTTTAAACGCGAAGTTGTGAAGCTTTTCTGTTGTTGCGCGGGTGATGCGCAGGGTGTCGCGCACCTCTGTATCGCCGATCACTTCGCTGCGTTTATGGGCAGCGGCGGAATAGAACAGGCCTTCGGTGGACTCGCGCAGGATCACCATATCGATCTGCGCCGCACGAGGATCGGCCAGCCGTTGGGGCGCGTTGGGGTAGGCCTTGATGGGACGAATGCCAGCGTAAAGGCTAAAGCGGTCGCGCAGGCGCAGGTGAGGTGAGATTTCTGTGCCATCATCATGGCGGATCGAGGGCAGGCCGATCGCACCTAGGAAGATGGCATCTGCCTCCCCTGCGCGTTCTTCGCCACCGGGCTCGATGTCATGGCCGGTTTCAGCGTAGTAGCCCGCGCCGGCGTTGATCTCGTCATAGGAAAGAGCAGGGGCGCCGCCTATTTCACAGGCTGCATTGACGACTTCGATGGTCGCATCTGCGACATCAATACCGATCCCATCCCCACGGATAAGGGCGATTTTCAAACCAGAAGCCATGTCGTTTTCCTTGGACTTAAAATTTCACTTTGGTCGAAGGCGGCCCACACGAACGTGCGTGCACCTCTGACGAACGTCACAGCTGAGGGACAAACCGTGCACTTTTGTTGTGCCGCTCTGGTTCGACAAAACACGTTGTAATGCTCCCACTCAGTCTGCAATTCGCACGGCATCACTTCGCCACGTATTTATCTGCGTATGCGTTGATGCATTGATAGTCAATGGGTTTCGGGTTATCTTGTAGTGGCGCTGAACGAGAGGGAGCGGTTGGAATGAATTCGAGCAAGGTCAAGTCGGCAGAGGCCGAGAAACCGGTCTCGCAGGCTGCTCGTGTTGCGGCCATTCTTCAGGGGATGATCACGAACAACGAACTGCCGCCCGGCTCCAACTACCTAGAAGCCGAACTTGGGGAGATGCTGAGCGTTTCGCGCACCCCGATCCGCGAAGCTGCGGTAATTCTCGCCTCCCGTGGCTTGGTCGAAATCCGGCCTCGGCATGGTATCCGCGTTCTGCCTTTGACCATCGCTGACATGGTGGAAATCTATGACATCCTGATTGAGCTTGAGCCGTTGGCCGCCTTTAAGGCCGCTGAGATGGCCTATCCAGAAAAGGAGTTGCGTGGGTTGGATGAGAGCCTAACGCAAATGGAAAGCGCTCTGCTGCAAGAAGACCGCAAAGAATGGGCGGCGGCGGATGATCGGTTCCATCAGGGGCTGGTGTCCCTGTCGGGGAGTCGGCGTCTGGAGGAGGTGATTGCGATGTACAGCACGCAGGTGCATCGCGTGCGGTTGCTGACCCTCTACATGCGCCCGCTGCCCCACGCCTCGAACGAAAACCACCGCGCGCTTTATGATGCGATCCGCAACGCGGAGCCAGAGCGCGCCCGTGACCTGCACCATGAGCATCGGGTGAAGGCGAAAGCATTGTTGATCTCATTGCTAGAACAGAACAACCTTTCGCGGTTTTGAGCAAAGCGATACGCCGGGCAGGCGTATCGCCTGAGATTCGGCAAGCCTAGACCTCCAATTTGCGGCCTTCGTCGGCAGAGCGATAGATTGCATGCTCAATCTCGATCACACGCAGATAATCGCGGGCCTCATTTTCTAGTGCGGTGCCATTCAGCAGCGCCGATACAACATGTTCTTGCAGGGCTTTTGTGCAATCCCCACCGAAGCCTTCATGCTGGTCGGGGGGCGAAATTTCTTCAGCCTTTAGCGCGCCGAAGGGGCGGACCCAGATCGACCCGTCACCATAGAGCGTAAGCGTTCCTTCGGTCCCTTCAATCAGCGCCTCGCCCATGGTGCGGCGGGTGTTGTCGGCAGCGTGATCCAGACTGCGGTTGGCGTCAAAGAGGGCTCTTACACCACCGGGATGGTCAAAAGTAACGTAACCCGCATCCTCGCCTGCAATCACCGGGTTCACACGGCGCAGATCAGCGTAGACATGACTTGGTTCACCAAAGAGATACCGGAAAGTATCGACCCAATGAACGCCTGTCTCATGGATCAAGAAGCGCTCCATCTTTTGGAAATACGGCTGGCGGGCAAGGTAGGCGTCTGGGCCTTGGCCATCACCCGGGCGTAACCGAAAGCTGGCCTGCAGCGTGGTGCCGATCCGTCCTGCCTGAAGAGCAGCCTTGATCTTGCGGTACCACGGCTGGAAGCGGAAGTTCTCATGCACGACAAGTGGCACGCCTGCATCTTCGGCCAGTTGGGTGATCTCGCGGGCTTCTTGCAATGATGTGCAGAAGGGTTTTTGACAAATGATCGCTTGCGGGCTTCGGGCGAGCGCCTTGCGAATGGCTTCTGCGTGCCCCGCGGGGGGGAGGATGATGTCGACGATATCGGGGTTTGTTGCCAAAAGGGCGTCGATATTGTCAAAGGCTGGGAGGCCAAAGGCTTCTGCTTTTTCGGGCGAACGATCCGCGACCCCAACGAGGGTCACGCCCTCCATGCGTTGCCATCCGCTGATGTGGAACTGGCTGAAATAGCCAGCCCCCAGACAAGCGATCCGTAAAGTCATGTCATTCTTCCCTTTTCTTTCTCAGCGCGGCCTTTGGGGGGTGCTTAACCCATTGCGTCGGTCACGCCCAATCTTGTTAGCACCGCAGATTTCAGGTGCGTCTCGCGACCAAGTCCGGGCTGGGCAAAAGTGTAGAAACGCCCCTTTAGTCTGACGTGTGAGTTGACAACACATTTGTTAATGCATACGCAGATAAATGCAATAGGCACCGTATCCATTGGGAGGATGAGATGAAAACCAAATTTGCACTGGTCGCGCTTGCCGCGGCTCTAAGCACCGGGCTGACCGCGTCAGCGCAGGCGCAAGAATACCCATTCCGCGATATTACTGACGTTGTTGTTTGGGGCGCGGGTGGCGGCACCGACAGCATCAACCGGATGATCATGGCCGAGATGGAGAAACATCTGCCGGTTTCGATCAACGTGACCAACCAGACAGGTGGCGTGGCTGGATCCAACGGTATGGTCTTTGTCCAGAACCAACCCGACGACGGCTATACACTGGCGGGCATCTCTGAATCCAATGTGACAGCCGCCGTTCAGGGCGGCTGGGATCAGAAGTTTGATTTTTGGTATCCCTTCATCATCGGTGGCTCGCCCGATCTGATCTCGGTCCCCGCAGACAGCCCTTATAGCACGCTACAAGAGCTTATGGATGCCGCGATGGCAGAGCCGGGTTCTATTCCCGCCGCCGCTTCGGGCGCAGGGTCGATCCACCATTTGAACCTGCTGGCCATCGAAAAAGGCGCGGAAGTGTCGTTCAAGTTTATTCCCTATGAGGGCTCCGCTGCGGGCCAAGAAGCCGCGATGGCGGGTGAAGTGGAACTGGTCGTGACTTCCCTGGCCGAGCAGGCGCCCTTGATCGAAGGTGGCAAGCTGCGTCCGCTGGCAATGCTGACACCCGAAGAAGGCAAGTTGGGCGAGACCACAATCCCATCTGCATTTGACATGTATGACGGGCTAGAAGCCTATCTTCCGCTCAAGCAATCTATCGGTTTCGGCGTTGCGAACTCTGCATCCGACGACGTGAAGGCCACGCTGACCGACGCATTCGATAAGGCGATGGCGTCAGATACAGTGGCTGAGTGGGCAGCGGCGAACTACT
The DNA here is from genome assembly GCF_965641895.1 of Sulfitobacter sp. SH24. Taxonomy (NCBI): domain Bacteria; kingdom Pseudomonadati; phylum Pseudomonadota; class Alphaproteobacteria; order Rhodobacterales; family Roseobacteraceae; genus Sulfitobacter; species Sulfitobacter sp. SH24. Next base: position 1,806,804 of record NZ_OZ282575.1, on the reverse strand, counting down.
ACGATATCGGTGGCCAGTCCGGCGATGAAGCACAGGCAATTTTCTCTAAGCTGGAAAGCACCTTTGCCTATACGCTGAAAGAACTCGGTTCGACCACTGTCGACCCGGAAAGCCTTGGCATTGAAAAGCCTTAACAATCACTGAAAACAAGATGGATCGGGGCGCGCATCTGCGCCCCGCTTTGCCGATTGAGGGGGAGCAAAATGGGTATCGAAAAACTGCAGGCAGAACTGGACAAAGATCTAGAGATGCTGCGTGCCCGCGATTTCTGGGGCGCTCTCGCGCTGATCTGCTGCGCGGTTTTCTTTCTCTGGCGCACAAGTTTCATTCCCTTTCTGGGAGAGAACCGCGCCGGGGTGAGTGGGGCAGAGTGGTATAACTCCGCTGCCATCGTTCCTTTTGGCATCTGGTTTGCAATGCTCCTACTGGGATTGGTGTTGCTGCGCATCGCGATCAAGGCAGGGGGCGCAAAACGGGCATTTTCCGCCGTGGGTCTTGGCTGGGACCGCCAAGAGGCTATCCGCATCGGTTCAATCGCGGTCATCATGGGCATGTTCATTTTTGCTCTCGTTCCGCGTGTGGATTTCATCCTTGCCAGTGGTCTTGTGATTACTGCGCTGATTTACGGATTTCACGCGGGTCGGGTCGAGCGGATGCTGCAGTCGGCAGTTGCCGTGATTTTGCCCGGGATTTACGCACTCTTTATGCACTTTCCGCAGGCAGAGTGGAACAAACCTCATGATGACGACTGGCTGGTGATGGCCGCATGGGTGCTGCTGACCCTCTGGATGTTTGCACATGATCGCAGCCGTATTGCGCGGGCGACACCTTGGGTTGCGGTGCTGACCCCGCTGATACTTGTGACCGCCATGGCCTTTGGATTTCGGCAAAACGTGCCAAACCGGGGCGGGCTGCTGTTTTCAAAAATTGAGTATCACTACTACGTCACTCTTCGTCCGCTTTGGAGAAACTGATGGAATTTTTCCTTTCCCAGTTGCAAGGTTTCGGTGGGGCTTTTGCTGCCCTCGTCACGGATCCGATCACCTATCCCTATATCATCATTTCGGTTTTTCTGGGCATTGTCTTTGGCGCGTTGCCGGGGCTGACGGCGACCTTGGCGGTCACGATCCTTACCGGCTTTTTTGGTAATAAAATTCCGCTTGATTATGCGCTGATTGCCCTGTTGGGCGCCTATGTGGGCGCAATCTACGGCGGGTCTTACCCTTCGATATTGCTGAACATTCCCGGCACGGCAGCCAGCGCGGCCACGGCGATGGACGGCCACCCACTCGCGAAACAGGGACGGGGGGCCGAGGCCTTGGGGCTGACCACCACGGGCAGCTTCATCGGCACACTCATCGGGACGGCTGCCCTGTTGGTCTTTGTCTGGGCGCTTTTGTTGATTTCGCAATCCATCGCCAGCCCTGAAAAGGCGCTGTTGGCGCTCTTTGGGATCTTGCTGTCCGGTACACTGATGTCCGAAGACCTTGTGGTTAAAGGCTGGATCGCAGGGCTTGCGGGACTGGCGATGGCGATGGTCGGGCTTGATCCGTTGCTGAGCGAGCCGCGCTATACCTTTGGTTGGTCTTATCTGTTGTCGGGATTTCAGGTCGTGCCGGTGCTGATGGGGGCCTTTGCGATCCCGCAGATTATTGATGGGCTGCGTCAGATTGATGCGGGCAAAGTCATCGCGCTCAAGGGACGTATCCTGCCCAACCTCGCAGCCATCCGGCGGCATATGCCCACCATTGCCCGCTCTGGCGTGATCGGCACGGGAGTGGGTGCGCTGCCGGGCGTGGGCGAGGACGTGGCCGGTTGGGTCAGCTACGGTGTTGGTAAATCGGCCAGCCAAGATGGCAAGAACTTCGGCAAGGGATCAATCGAAGGGCTACTGTCGTCTGAGACGGCAAATAATGCCTGCATCGGCGGTGCGCTGATCCCGTTGCTGGTCTTGGGTATTCCCGGTTCTCCTCCCGCGGCCGCGTTGATGGGGGCGTTTAAGATCAACAACATCATCCCCGGGCCGACGATTGATCCCTCAATCATTCTGCGGGTCTGCGCGATCATGGTGCTGGCGTCGCTGACCATGTTCATCATGGGCCTGTTCACTGCGCGGGTTTTCATTCAGATCCTGCGCCTGCCGCAGACTGTTTTTCTGCCCGTCGTGCTGATCTTGACCACCATTGGCAGTTTTAGCGTGGGAGGCGGGATCAATGATCTCTACCTCATGCTGGGCGTGGGTGCGCTGGCTTACTTTATGAACCTGATGCGATATCCGATCGCACCGCTGGTCATTGGCGTTATTCTGGGCGGACTATTCGATGAAACCTTCCGCCGCTCCTTGCTGCTGAGCGATGGCGACCTGTCAGGCTTTTTCACGCGTCCAACCGCGGCGGTTCTGCTGGCGCTGAACGTGGCGCTGATTGCCGGGCAGTTGCCCGTGGTCCGCCGGACATTCGCAAAATTGAGGAATAGATAATGTTTGCCATCTGCGTGACCTTTCGTATCGCAACAGGACAGATGGAGGATTTCATGCCTCTGATGCTCGATAACGCCGATACCTCTAAAAAGCGTGAACCGGGCTGCCACCGCTTCGACGTGCTTACCGACGCGGATAGGCCTGATGAGGTGTTTCTCTATGAACTTTACACGGACAGCGCGGCCTTTGACGCACACTGTGACAGCGCCCATTTCAAAGCATTTAGCGCGGCCACGGCTGATATGGTGGTAAGCAAAGACGTAACGAGCTGGAGCACTGTAGCATCATGAGTGAATGGGAGGTTCATGCGGTCAAATACGCAGATCGCAACGCGCGGGTGAGAGGCGACAGCTTTGTTTTTGATGACCGGCACGACGTGGCCCACCCGATGGATTATTTCATCTGGGTTTTACGCCAAGGAGAGCGGGTGATCCTCGTTGATACGGGCTATGATGCGGCTGAAGCTGACGCGCGCGGCCGCCCGATCCAGCTTGATCCGCGCAGTGCCTTGGCGCCCTTGGGCATCACACCCGAAGCAGTCGAGACCGTGATCGTGACGCACCTTCATTACGACCACGCAGGCGGCCTGCATCTTTTCCCCAATGCGCAATTGCATATCCAAGCGGCTGAGATGGCCTATGCCACGGGGCCTTGCATGTGCCATGATACGCTGCGGATGCCCTTTTCTTCAGGACATATCTGTGAGGCGGTCAAACGTCTCTACTCCGGCAAGGTGATCTTCCATGATGGGGATGCCGAGGTCGCAGAGGGGGTCACGGTCCACCGTATCGGGGGGCATAGCCGGGGGCTGCAAGCGGTGCGGGTGCTCACATCGGCGGGCTGGCTCGTGCTGGCCTCTGACGCTGCGCATTTTTATGAGAACTTCCAAAGCCGCAAACCCTTTCCAATCGTGGTCGATATGCAGGACATGTTGGAGGGTTTTACAACGATCGAGCGGCTCGCCAGCCGACCGGAATTGATTGTGCCCGGACATGATCCCTTGGTCATGTCATCCTTTCCACGTGACAAGGCGGATCACATCGTGCGGTTGGACCTTGGTCCAAAGCTGTCCTCCGCTTGATCTAGGCCCCCGAGGCTCCCTTCTCAAACCGAAAGCTCCACCATGACCCGCATTCAAACCAAGAACGGAACCCCCATCTCGCGATTGGGATTTGGCGCCATGCAATTTGGCCGTACGGCGGATGTGGGCAACGCCAAAGAGATGTTTGAGACCTGCGTCGTGGCGGGGATCAATCACTTCGATACGGCCTATAGCTATAATGGCGGCGCGTCTGAAAGCATGTTGGGGCAGATCTTGGGATCAAATGTCGATGATCTGATCATCGGTACGAAAGCCCCCAATGATCGGCCCGCCACTTCGGGCAACTTATACGCCGCCTTGGATGAAAGCCGCAAACGGCTGGGCGTGGATGGGGTGGATATCTATTACCTACACCGTTTTGACGCTGAAACACCTCTTGAAGAGACATTTTCCACCTTGGCCAAGATGCAGTCTCAAGGGCTGATACGCTATATCGGCGTGTCGAACTTTGCGGCTTGGCAGATCATGAAGGCGCAAGCGGTGTGTAAGGCGATCGGCACCCAGATTGATGTCTGCCAACCGATGTATAACCTTGTGAAACGACAGGTAGAGGTCGAAATTCTTCCGGCCTGCGCGGACCAAGACATTGCCGTTAGTCCTTTTTCGCCCTTGGGTGGGGGCTTGTTGACCGGAAAATACGCCAAAGGTGCCGAGGGGCGTTTGCAAGACGACAAGACCTATGCCGCACGCTATGGGCAGCCATGGATGCACGAGGTTGCGCGCGATTTGGCCACGCTATCGCAGCGTCTGGGTATTGCGGCCACCACCCTTGCCGTGGCGTGGGTTGCCCGGCACCCGGCGGTGACGTCAGCGCTTATCTCTGGCCGAAATGTTGACCAGTTGCAGCCTTCGCTGGATGCGATGGGCTTGGACTTGTCCGAGGATAGCTACGCCGAAATTTCGCAACTAAGCCCGAAACCGACGCCCGCGACGGATCGGTCGGAGGAGACCTAAGCGTGGTCGGTCGGTAAAACTAAAGCGCCTTCACCGCGCATAAATGTGAAACCCAAAAGCGCTCCCCTTCATTGACATCATTCTGCGTTGCGGCAATGTTCCGCGACGGTCAGTTTGAATGGACAGTAACGTGACGAAAATCAAAAGACGCACATTTGGTGTCGTTGGTTTGGGCAATTTCGGAAGCTCCGTTGCGAAGGAATTGCAACGTTTCGGCAACCACGTCATCGGCATCGACATCTCAGAGGCTCGCGTTGCCAACCTCGCCGATACCCTGTCGCAGGCCATGATTGTGGACGCCCGCGATGATGCAGCGCTCCGTGATGCCGGTTTTGGGGACTGTGATACCGCCGTGGTGGCCATGGGGTCGGACCTAGAGGCGAGCATTCTATCGGCGATGAACCTCAAACTCGTGGGCGTTCAGGTCGTCTGGGCCAAGGCCACGACCCGAACTCACCACCGCATATTGAAGAAGCTCGGCGTGGACAGGATCGTGCATCCAGAGGTCGAGATTGGCCAGCATATCGCGCAGATCCTGCACAACCCACTTTTGCGGGACTATGTCAGCCTCGGCAATGGATACCATGTCGTGAACTTTCGCATCCCAGAAAGCCTTGAGGGCAGACGTCTGACCGAACTGCCGCATGGGAAAACCTATAATCTGCGCTGCATCGGCGTCATGCGGGGGAGCGAGTTCATCGGGCAGGATGGAGACGAATGTCAGTTGCAGTGTGATGATCTGCTCTTGCTGTTGGGCCAGCGCAAAGACCTGCACAGCTTTGCGGCTAGCCTCTGACAATGCCCCTGTCGTTTCGGTCCCTTTTGCGGCGGAAAAAGACCCTGCGGATGCCGCCGCCTGCGCTTTTGTCGCTCTATTATATGGCATTCATCATTCTGGGGGCCATTCTGCTCTGGCTGCCGATTTCGCATCACGGTGATATCGGTCTGGGCGAGGCGCTTTTCACCTCGACCTCCGCAGTAACGGTCACGGGGCTGGTGCTCGCCGATACCGGGGCGACATTCACGGGCTTTGGTCAAGCGGTGATCGCAGCGTTGATCCAGCTTGGCGGTCTTGGCCTGATGACCTTTGCGGTGCTGTTGCTGGGCGCGCTTGGTATTCCTATCGGCATGCCGCAACGGCTGATCCTGCGCGAGGACCTGAACCAGACATCCCTGTCAAACCTGTCCTATATCGCCCGTATGATCCTGATCATCGCGGTTTCTTGCGAAGCGGTGGGTGCAGCGCTTCTGGCCTTGGTCTTTGTGCCTGAGTTCGGCTGGGCCGGGCTGTGGGAGGCGGTCTTTCACTCGATCTCAGCCTTCAACAATGCCGGGTTTGCCCTGCATCCCGATAGCCTGTCGCAATGGGTGGGAAACCCGATCATCAATCTGGTGATCCCTGCGCTTTTCATCCTTGGCGGACTTGGGTTTATTGTGGTGGGCGATGTGTATCGCAGCCGGAATTGGCGTAAACTGACCCTGCATTCCAAGCTGATGCTGGTTGGCACGGCACTGCTGATCACTTGGGGAAGTGTCATGTTTGGCCTGCTGGAATGGGGCAATCCTGAGACCCTCGGCCCCTTGAGTGTCATTGAGAAACTATGGGCAAGTTGGTTTCAAGGCACCACGCCGCGGACCGCCGGTTTCAACACGATCAACACCGGCGGCATGCATGACAGCACCTCTTTGCTGACAATGACGCTGATGCTGGTGGGGGGCGGCAGCACTTCGACGGCGGGCGGGATCAAGGTGACCACGCTCTTTGTTTTGCTGCTTGCCACGATCGCATTCTTTCGACGTCAGACGACGCTACACGCCTTTGGCCGGTCCTTGGGGCTGGACGAGGTGATGAAAGTCTTGGCTCTCACCACGATCTCCATGCTGCTGGTCCTGACGGGGGTTTTCGTCATGACAATTAACCACGACGGCCAGTTCACCGATATTGCCTTTGAGGTTACATCCGCTTTCGGAACGGTCGGCCTGTCGCGCGGTATTACGGCGGAGTTAGATGGCATCGGGCGCTTTATCCTCATGTTGATCATGTTCGTCGGGCGGGTCGGGCCCTTGGCAATCGGCTTTTTCCTCGCCACACGCAGCGTTCCTAAGGTGAAATATCCCTCAGGGCAGATCTACTTAGGGTGAGGGGCAGCGAAGTTCGCTAGTGGTTGTTCTTCGGCGCTGGTCCGCCGGATGATTTGAGAATCCCATGCGCAACCAGTGATTGCCACCGGTTGAAAAACCTGTCACTGATTTCGGCGTCGGTTTCCTTCGGGAATTGAAAGGGAATCCGTTCCGGTCACAGCCGGGAAACGGAACTGCCCCCGCAACTGTAGGCGGCGAGCGCCTCTCAAAATGCCACTGGGATTACCCCGGGAAGGCGAGAGGTGCTGTAACCCGCCAGTCAGGAGACCTGCCGACGGATATGAAACCACGACCGGACGGGGTGTACCGGGGCGGGAAACTCGACATGGCCGCCCTGGCCATATTTCGTTTCGCGTCTTGCCCCTGACGGTCCTATCTGACGGGACGGATCGGATGAGACAGACCTTGATTGCGGCCACTTTGGTGGCCAGCGCCGCACTTCCCCTGCAAGCGCAGGAAACAAACTACCCCCTCAATCTCACGAATTGTGGTGTCGAAATATCCTTCGACGCCGCTCCGGACAGTGCCGTGACCATTGGCCAGTCTGCGACAGAGATCCTCTATTCTCTTGGTCTTGCGCCAAAGGTCTCGGGCACTTCGGTCTGGTTCAACCCGGTCCTGCCTGAATTCACCGCGGTGAACGACGGGATCGAGCGGATTGCCGATAACGACCCGAGCTTCGAGAGCGTGGTCGCGAAGAAGCCCGGTCTGGTCGCCGTACAATATGAATGGCACGTCGGAGAAAGCGGGATAGTGGGCACGCGCGAGATGTTCCACGACATCGGCATCCCCACCTACATCATGCCTGCCGATTGCGACACCAAAGACAATTCCACCGGTGGCGATGGCACCCGAACCGGCGCCTTCAAGACCGCGTCGGTCTACAAAGGCATCAGCGAACTCGCGACGATCTTCGACGTGCAAGACGCGGGCGAGGAATTGGTCGCCGAGCTACAAACCACGGAGGAAGATGCCATCGCCAGGGCCTCTGGGCTCAAACTGCCGGACGATCTGTCGGCAGTGTTTTGGTTTTCATCCGCCGATCTGGAGATTGACCCCTATGTCGCCGGGCAGCTCGGCGCGCCGGGCTACATGATGGGCGCTCTCGGTATCGAGAACGTCATCGCTTCGGACGAGGAGTGGCCGACGGTCGGCTGGGAGAGCATCGCCCGCGCTGATCCGGACGTCATCGTCATCGCCTACATGGACCGCCGCCGTTTTCCGGCCGATAATGTCGAGAAGAAGCTGGAGTTCTTGCGCAACGATCCCGTGGCAAGCCAAATGACGGCCGTGCAAAAGGGGCGGATCGTGCAGATGGACGCCCATGCGATGAGCGCGACGATGCGCTCAATTTACGGGCTGGAGACGCTGTCTGAGGCGCTCTCGGAGATGTCGTTCGAATGACGATGGTGGCCGCGCAGCCACGGGTCGCGCCGGTGCGGCGCCTGTGGGCGGCGCCACTGATCCTCGGTCTCACCATTCTCGCCGGGACGGCAATCGGCGAGACACGGCTGCCCTTCGCCACCGTCCTTCAAACGTTGGCGAACCACCTTTGGGGCGCGAGCTATCCCGTGGACGGGATCGAGGCGGGGATCATTTGGAGCTATCGCCTCCCTCGGGCCATTGTCGCCGCCTGTTGCGGTGGGGGGCTAGCGCTGACAGGCGTCGTGCTTCAGGCGCTCCTGCGTAATCCGCTGGCCGATCCCTACCTTATGGGCCTTTCGGCGGGTGCCTCGACCGGGGCGGTTCTGGTAACGGTCGCGGGCGTCGGCGGCGGCGTGATTTCCATGTCGTTCGGGGCACTGACCGGTGCGCTTCTTGCATTCGGCTGCGTCGTGGTCTTGGCCCATGCCGTGAGCGGAGGGGCGGGTGGCGGCCGTGCCACACAGGCTGCGGCCGCGATTATCCTTGCGGGCATTGCCGGATCGCAGATGTTCAATGCACTGACGGCCTTCACCATTGCCCGCTCGGCCAATGCCGAGCAGGCGCGCGGCATCATGTTCTGGCTGATGGGCAACCTCTCTGGTATTCGATGGGAAGATGTTATGGCCTGTACGCTGGTCTCCCTTGCTGGGGTGGGCCTTTGCATTTGGCACCGGCGCGGGCTTGATGCCTTCACCTTCGGGGCGGACGGGGCGGCGTCGCTCGGGATCAACGTGCCAGCCCTGCGCGGTAGCCTGATCACCGCGACCGCGATCATGGTCGGCGTTCTCGTCTCGAAGGTGGGGGCAATCGGCTTTGTGGGGCTGGTCGTCCCCCATGCCATGCGGTTTCTCGTAGGCACGCGCCACGATCGCCTGGTGCCGGCATCTGCTCTTGCCGGGGCAGTGTTCCTTGTCGCGGCCGATGTGATCAGCCGCGTCATAGTCCCGGGTCAGGTCCTCCCCATCGGAGTGGTGACCGCGCTCGTCGGTGCCCCTGCCTTTGCGCTGATCCTCGTTCGAGGTGCGCGCCGATGAGGATAGAGGTAGAGGCCCTGTCGGCGCGCGTGCATCGCACGCCGCTCCTTCAGGACATCACGCTCCGGATCGAGCCTGGAGAGTTGTTCGGCTTGATCGGCCCAAATGGTTCGGGCAAATCGACGCTGATGCGCTGTCTGGCCGGGCTGCACCGGGCTTCCATCGGGCGCGTCCTGGCCGAAGGTGCGGACCTTGTAAGAATTCCGGCCCGGACGCGCGCGCAGCGCATCGCCTTCGTTGAGCAGCAAGCCGATACGACGGATCGCCTGACCGTCCTCGAAGCAGTTGAACTGGGGCGGACGCCCTACCTCTCGCCTCTGCGCGGGTGGCGCGGGGTCGATGATGCTGCGGTGTCGGACGCCCTTGGAGCGGTGGAGATGACCGCATTCACTGATCGCCTCTGGCATACCCTCTCGGGCGGTGAACGCCAGCGCGTCCACATCGCCCGCGCGCTTGCGCAGACACCCGATCTCCTGCTGCTCGACGAGCCCACCAACCACCTCGACATCCGCCATCAGCTTTCACTCATGGAACTTGTCGGGAGCCTACCGATAACCCGCGTCGTCGCGCTGCACGATCTCAACCAGGCTATGGCCTGCGACCGGATCGGGGTGCTCAGCGGAGGTCGGCTTTTCGCCATTGGTTCTCCGACCGAGGTTTTGAGCGAGCCGCTGCTTGCCGAAGTTTTCGGCGTGTCGGCCATGCGCCATGCGGTTCCGGATGGCTCGTCACGCCTCCACTTTTCTCATGCTCTGTAAAGGATCACCCATGCGACTTCTGACCGCACTGATCACCCTTCTGCCGTCCCTCGGATACGCCGAAACCCATGATGTGAAAATGCTGACGCGCGGAGACACCGGCGCGATGGTCTACGAGCCCGCCCATCTGCAAATCGCTCCCGGCGACACGGTCCGTTTCCTGCCAGCACAGCACGGCCACAACGCCGCGTCTATTTCCGAGATGTTGCCCGAAGGGGCCGAGCGTTTCATTGGAGAAATCGACGAAGAAGAATCGGTCAGTTTCGAGATCGAGGGACGCTACGGCATCAAGTGCTCGCCGCATTACGCTATGGGGATGGTAATGATCGTCGACGTGGGGGAGGTCGATGACGCAGCGCCCCTGCCGTCTGCGCTGCCTACCCGTGCACGAGAGCGGATGTCGGAGATTCTCAACCGATGACTGGAGAGCGACAGATAGTTCGAAAGTGCCACCGATATGTGCCGCGACCATGGCTGCCAACACGATCCCCGCAAAGCTCACTTCGGCCGAATGCATTACCCAGCCCGAAAGGGGCAGTATGAGAATGGCGACGTAGAGTACCCAATGTACCGTCTGGGCCGCAAAGGTCTTGAGGCGGCATTCGGCGCGGTGATCGTCGACAGCTTGAGACACTTTTGCCCGCAGCGTAGGTCGGCATGGGAACTAAACTTACTGAGGCGCATCCCTCAAACGGTCCATTTCCTTTGCGATCATAATTGCGCATTCGTCAACTGAGTTAAGGGCGGTATCCACGATTAAGCGATCGCACTTCCACGGCTCAAAGGTCCGTTTAAAGACCTCGTGCCAGTTGGGAACGACAAGCCCTTTGATATCGCTGATACGCGTCTCGACTCGTTTTCGATGAAGCGCTTTATCCGAACAGATTACTTCGACGTTCAACAGGTGAGCCGCGCCATCGGAAGCGGTCTTCGTCCATAGTTGTCGTGAAATTTCGATGGGATTGACCGTATCGGTAATAACGTCGAAGCCAAGCAAAAGGTTGTCTTTCGCAATAGCTGCGAGTGCCAAGTAGCCTGCATCCTCTGCGGGATGAATACTTAGAATGCTTCGTTTCAGAGCCGTTTCAACGGAATCTACACGAAGATGGATAGCCGGAGTAAGCGCCGCCAGTTTCTTTGCCAAGGTCGTTTTGCCGACCCCAGGAAGCCCGGAAAGAGAAACTAAGATATTCATTCTGGGAAGTTATCACGGAGGGGGTCTAATCCACCAGTCGAACGGCAGGCAAGACCGCATTGCCGGAAACTAAGTGGTTCTTATATTGCTTTACCGCCATAGGAGAGTTTAGAGCCCAACCTAACAAGCAAACTGGTCGAGCATTTCGCAATCGCAGCGAATTCGGCTGCGAAAGACGGGCGTTGAGCAGATATTCATGGCCCGCAGAGTAAGAATGCGGATTGCATTTCAACTCAACATCATCCGCCGAAAGTTTGCATGGGTGTCGGGCGCATTACGCTCCATAAGGCACAGTTCACACAGCACTATCGTCACGAACGGAACCGCTTGGGATCGCACGACGAAGGTTGGTTTGCCCGCCCCCCACTCACGGGGGCGGGCAGTATATTCGTGAGATTACGCGCCCGGCATCGCCATTTTGCGGCTAACCTGACCGGACGGCGCGTGCAACTCGTCGGCGACGAAATCGAACCCGTAGCGCTCATAGAAGGGCCGCCCGATTTTATTTTCGCGGAAAACCTCTACGGACAGTGGGCCCTTGAGTGAGACCGCGTGGTCCACCAATGCCCGGCCATGGCCTTGCCCATGCAACGCTGGATCGAGAAACAGGCCGCCGATCTCATTGCCGATAAGTGCAATGAAGCCGGCAACGTTCCCACCCTTTTCCAGAACATAGGATTCGGCGTTGGGCAGGTAGACGTCCCGCATCGCCTGATGCACCTCGGCGACGAAGTCTTTGGAAAGAAACGGATGGGCCAAGGCGTTCGCCCGCTGCCAGATGTCGATTACCGCCTCAACGTCCTCGGCGAGGTAGAGGCGGATGGTTTCAGTTGTATCATTCATTGTCTTTGATCCTTTTAGCGTTGGTTAAGTTGCGCACGCACAGAGGTGATCCCCAGCCGCGTCACGCGGTAGGGGCGTCCGTTTTGCGAGCGGATGAAGCGGCGTCGTCTCAGCCGTTGGAACAGGTCGAGCGGGCAGTCCGTCAGGACGTGTCCCTCGCGTGTAAAACAGGTGATTTCGCGGATCTTGCCCTTGTCGCACCGTTCATAGTGGATAGCTCCACCAAGGGCGAGTTCGTGCAAAACACGCTGTTCGTGCTTTGATATATTCAATGGATTGTCTCGATTTTATGAGAGCACAGAAACAGGATCACTCAGCAAAGCGCGTGAGTGTTCTTGATGTGTCAGTTGCTCCTGAGGCCTACCGGCTGGGAAGGTTCAGGAACGGGCGCGGGCCCGGGGCTCTTGCATAAAATCTCCATTGCATGAGGCCATTCGCTTCATGCTGATTGCGACTTAGGGAGGCAGCGGCCTCAGAGCAAGTGAGGTTTTTTGTAAGAGCCTCAGTGTTTCGTCTGCGCTACAGTATATTCACGGCTGGGCACTGCTGGGTCGGCGCAGGACGTTGCCTGCGTTTACAGTCTCTGCCGTGCTTAAGTAGGACTGACGGCTGCCAAAGAAGGAGCTCTATGCGGAGAGGTCGAGAAACAACAACTTGACCCATGTCATTTGGAGTTATTTCGGATGAAGTACGTCAAACGTCGAGGCAGCGATGATCGGGCAATCGATTGCCGCTGATCTGAACGTTTGGTCCAGTGAGGCTCGGTATCTCTGTTCAATTCCGAGCCGCCAGATCCTAGTTCGAGGCATGCAGCGCGGCGCTTAAGGCCCAGCAACGCGCCAAACTACTTGTCGCCAGTCCAATCGAACCTCTGAAAGGGCAGATCAATCCATCTCGGCGCAACACGAGAATAGGCTTTAGCTCAGTGTAACTCGCGGCTATACGATGCTCTTCACCCAATGGCTGGCAGCGCACCGCAATCCCAACTTGAATCACCAAAGGTCTGACCTTCGAAAAGAACTTAGGACAGAACGCCTAAGAAATTGGTGGCTAAAGGATTTTTCCAATCGCGGGCTCAGCGGAGAGCTTAGCTTGACCACATTTTATTTGCGTTGACAGGTAAGAGGGCGGTGGTACGGTTTCTTCATCCGTATATCCAGGAAAATTTACTTATGACTTTAGTTTCCCTTGCTCGGGTGGCCCTTCTTAGTGGTGCCGCCTTCTGCGGCGTTCTTTCTTCAGCCATGGCCGACGAAAACGCGCCCAAACTTGGCCCCAATGCAACTTCACTTCCGGAAGAGACCGACTATTTGCGGCAGAGCTCAGCTCCGGATTACTGGGCCTACTCGCCATTTGTGAAGCCACAGTTTTCAAGCTCTGCCTGTTCGATCGCGGCCGTTACCGCTGCTGTCAACGGGTTACGAGGCCTCCCGAAGCTGGCCGAAGATACGGTGCTGACCCAAACGACACTGCTTGAAACACTTGAGGATTCCACTTGGGCCGGGCTTTCGGCGGAGGGCGGGGACGGGGTCACCTTTAGCCAATTGGTGGAATACACTGACAAGACGCTCGCTGCTCTTGATATGGCTGACTACCAAGTAGAAACCTTTAAGCCCACGACTGCTGACGAAGCGACCCTCGAAAAACTGCGTGCGATATTGGCCGCCAACGAAAGTACGGCAGAGGATGTACTTCTAATATACTTTAATCAGGGTGTGGTTACCGGTGATTGGGATGGGCCGCATGTCTCATTGATCGGTGCCTATAACGCTGCCAAGGACCGGGTGCTGATCCTTGAAGTGGATCAGGAATGGTACATTCCCTATTGGACCTCTGTGCCGGTTCTTTTGGAGGCCATGACGAAGCCAACTTCTGCCGAACATGGGGTATTGGAAAATGAAACTGGGGGTTTCGTTCACGTAAAGCGCGCTGGATAGCGCGTCGCGTCACGCTACGAAAGAGCGCTACAAGCTTACTGACAAGGCAATCTAGCTAGCAAAGGTCTAAACAACCAGCACGTCGTTTAGATCACTTACCAAACGTTCGATCAGTTCTAGAGCCGCATAGCAAATCGGAAGCCTACGTTTCGCCTTCTAAGCCGCGCGCCTTTGTTGAGACGTAGCGACTTTATGCGGGGAATGTAGCCATACCAACGGCTGCACTGACTATTCGCCGCCCTCGACGCTGATCTCTGCGAAGCAAGAGGGGCGGCGAATAGCTGGAGCCCTCTTCTTGAAGGCATGGATGACCCGACATCTAACGGTGGGGTGAAGCAGCATTTGGCTTGAACCACGAATAGTAAAGCAGCCGATCTTGCCCTACGACACGGGCGGTGAACGGACCTTCGGTCGGGGCCAAGGTCTGCTCTAGGACGGGGCAATCCGACCTCAACAGTTTTTCTCTGCCGTTCCTCCCAAATCTGGCACCTCCCTGTGCGCCGCTGAAACGGGAGTTAAGTTTACTGTGCAGGATGTCTCCAAGCGGCTTTTCTTAATGAGCAAAGCCTCTATAGCTCCACAATTGAATTCTCAGACCCACTGGAGCGTCTCGCAACGAAATATAGCAGGGACGCCGCGCAGGCTGGAATTGCGAGCCCAAGAGCCATTGGCAAGGCGGTGGATGCTCCGCCTACGGCCACGAAGCTGGAAACGGCGAAGGCGAGGGCAAACTGGATGGCACCCAGAAGCGCCGATCCCATCCCTGCCGCGGCCTTGGTCAATTCCATTGCAAGGGACATCGCATTTGCCGAAAGCAGGCCCACCAAGCCGATCGAAACCCACAGGGGCACGACAAATACCAACAGGGAGTCTGTCTGAGACAGCAGGGTGAGCAGGATGGTAGATGCGGCAAAGAGCGGCAACACGGTTTTGAGAATTTGTTCTGGGCTGAAACGATTGAGCAATATCCCATTGATCCGGCCAAAGATAATTAACGCGGTCGCGATGACCGCGAACATGATGCCAAAGCCAATGGAGCTTAGCCCAAAAATCCCTTGGAATACCCCCGATGAGCCTGTGATAAAGGCAAACATACCGCTTTGGATAAGGCCCGCCACCAAGGCCATCGTGACAAACCCGCGTTGCGAAAGGAGGCGTTTCGCGGCTTTTAAGCCATCGTGAATGGGCGCGGGCTGTCGATCCTGAGCGGGTAGGGTTTCGGGCAGGCTGACCACGGAGAGGGTCAAGGCCACAAGGCTGATTAGCGCCATCGTTGCAAAGATCGACCGCCAGCCAAAGGCTTCGAGAAGCAGGCTGCCCATCGTCGGTGACGCGATGGGCCCGAGTGTCAGCAACATGACCAGCACGGTCATAACCTTCGCGGCCTTTTGCCCCTGATAAAGATCTTTCACCATGGCGCGGCCGACGACCATTCCCGCACTCGCGCCGATTGCCTGTAGGAACCGTAGGGCATTGAACCATGCAATGTCATTCATCAGCGGCAGTGCGATCGAGGTGACGGTGAACAGAACGGTCCCTACAAGAAGCGGGCGCTTGCGCCCGTAGGTATCGGTTAATGGGCCAATGAGGATCTGCCCGAAACAGAGGCCGAGAAAGAAAATCGAAAGCGAAAGTTCAGCCGCCGTATGGGTGGCGTTCATCGAGGCCGCGAGCTCACCGAGTGCGGCGAGGTACATATCGGTGGCCAACGGGGGGAAGAGGGACAAAAGGCCCAAGGTGGCGGTAACGGCAAAGGCCCGTTTCGGGGTAAGGGAAATCTGTGACATCTTGGCTCCGGCGATATTATTAGACTTCGGTCTATTTGCAATTAGTGGACGGCCGTCTAACAATCAATCACGGACTATTCTGCATCTATGAACAGGAACTGTGCATGTCGGGAAAAAGGCCAAGCGGGCGGCCCGCAAATCAAGACGCCAGCACGGCATTGAAGGCTGTGGCTCTACGTCTGGTTCGGGAACTGGGCTATGAGAAAGTCTCGGTTTCGGCAATCATTGAGCAGGCTGGCGTGGCGCGCCAAACGCTCTACAACCGCTGGAGTACGAAGGCTGATCTTGTCCTCGAAGCCGTTTTTGAGCAGACCAACACCTATGCCGCCGAACCTTCTTGGGACGGGGCAGAGGATTGTCGGACCTTGCTCGAAGGTTTCCTGATCCGTATTTTCGAACACTTGCGCATCGACGGGGACACCCTACGCGCGTTAATCGCGGCCTCTCAGCAGGATGCAAAGTTTCACAAGTCGTTTCATGCTAATTTCGTTTTGCCTCGGGAGGAGATGATTACCGCTTTGCTCCGCCGGGCGCAGGACCGTGGAGAGCTTTCGGCGGGGCGGAACGTGGAGACACTGTCGGCCTTGATACATGGCGCGTTCTGGTATCGCTTGCTGAACCGCGGGGTGTTGGACGCTGGGTTCGCGAAAGAAATAGTGGCGGAAACCTTCGCCTGATCGTTCGGCACTCTGCACTCGGACTAGGGTTGGCGCAGAAGTGAATCCTTTGCCCGAAGTGCCCGAGGCAATGCTCGGAAAAATCAGGACGGCGGCGTCAACAGGGCCGCCGCGGCGATTGTTCCTTCCCAAACTATGTCCAACGCGGCACCCAGTGACAGTCCTTCTCCGTGTTCCCAGAGGAAGATTGCCCTGCCCACGGCGTCGGTCGTGTAATTTGCAAGTGCTGCGGCGGCTTGAGGGTTCTTAACGCGTTGGCTCAGGCATTCTGTAAGCTCTCTGCGCTCCATCATGAGGAACCCTTGCAGAATACCTCTCGCTTTTTCGTTTGAGCGCAGAACCGTTCCGATCATCTGGAGGATTGGTTCATCATTGGTCAACGCCGCGAAGTGTTGATCCAAAAATAACTTGAGATCGTCCGCAAGCGGTCCGCTTCCGCTGCGTAACGCTTCTTTTGCAGCCTCCGAAAAGGGGGGCGGGGCCCCAACCGCAGCCGTTTCCTTGTTGGTATAATAGTTAAAGAAAGTCCGCGTACTGATGCCAGTTGCAGCGGCGATCTCCTCGGTCGTCACATTCTCTAACCCTTTTTGAACGGCCAGATCCAGCGTCGCCAGCTGAATCTCACGCGCCGTCTGCTGTCGTCTTCGCTCTCGTAACGAAACTGTCATGTCTGAATTCCTTGCGTACTGTGCAACTTCTGCCTAGAAGGCATAAAATCTGCTGGATAGTCAAGGATCGAGAAGCACATGAGAGTCGGCGTTTGGAAGATGTTTGGCGCAGCGCTTGCGTTTGCGGGGGCTGCCACGATGGCGAGCGCGCAGGGCGGCCCTCCCGGTGGCATGCCCACCGCGGGGCCGCTTGAAGTAGGTGTGATCGACCTGCAGATGCAGGAAATCCCACGCGTTGTGACCACGCCGGGCCGGGCCGTTGCGTTTCAAGACGTCGAAGTGCGCCCGCGTGTCGGCGGTGTGATCGAAGAGATCCTCTACTCGCCCGGACAATTGCTTGAAGTCGGGGATCCGCTTTTCCGGATCGACGATGCCTCCTATCTCGCGGCTGTCGCGACAGCCCGTGCCAATCTGGCCACTGCCGAAGCCAACCTGCCTGTGAAGCAGGCGGCCTATGACCGCGCCGAACAACTCGCCGGACGCGGCTACACCGAGGCGGAGGTCGAAGCGGCGCGTGCCAGTCTGGCCGAAGCAAAAGCCACGCTTGATGCAAACAAAGCGGCGGTTGAATATGCCGAGACCGAGCTGTCGTGGACGACCATGACCAGCCCGATCGCCGGACGTGCAGATGTATCAACCGTTTCGGTGGGTGATTTGGCTACAGCTGGGCAGGCCGACGCTTTGACGAGCATCGTCACTTCAGATCCGATCTATGTGGATATGATGGAGGCAAGCGCGCGTATCCTGTCGGTGCGCAGCGCCATTGCCGAAGGTGATCTGCAACGAAACGACACCCTTCAAGCGACATTGACGTTAGAGAACGGCGACATCTACCGCGGTACCGGGCAGTTGGTCACACCGGGCAACAATGTCTCGACCTCCACCGGGACCGTGACCATCCGTTTCACCTTTGACAACCCTGATCACATCATCCTTCCGGGCATGTTCGTGCGGGGGGAAATCGTGCTTGGCACGATGCAAGCCTACCTTGTTCCGCAGCGTGCAGCGACGCGTGGCAACTCAGGTAAACTGACTGCTTATGTTATCGGTGAAGACGGCAAGGCCGAACAGGTGACGCTCGAAGATGACGGTACCTATCAGAACGCATGGATCGTGCGTGAGGGGCTGAACGATGGCGATCGGCTCGTCGTGGACGGCCTTTCATCCGTCCGCGCAGGGCAAGAAGTCAGCCCCGTGGCCGTGGCGATCGACGAGGATGGCGTTTCTCGGGATATCGCTGCCCCCGCGGCGGAGGATTGATTGATGGCGCGTTTCTTCATCCACCGTCCTGTTTTTGCTTGGGTTCTGGCGATTGCCACCATGTTGCTGGGCGCTTTCAGTATGACGGGTCTGCCGATCTCGCAGTATCCTGATATCGCGCCCACCACCGTTCGAATTTCCGCCACCTATACCGGGGCCTCAGCCGCAACGGTGGAGAATTCGGTCACCACTGTCATTGAGGACGGGCTGACGGGGTTGGACGGGCTCACCTATATGACCTCATCCTCCAGCGAAGGTGCGGCGAGTGTATCGCTGACCTTTGATGACAGTATTGATCCTGACATGGCGCAGGTGCAGGTCCAGAATAAACTGCAACTGGTCGAATCCCAACTGCCTGACGCCGTGACAAGCCGGGGTGTTTCGGTGACCCGCTCGACCAGCTCGATCCTGATGGTCGGAGCGCTGGTCAGTGAAGACGGCAGCTATACCTCGCTTGAACTGGGCGACCTGCTGAGCAGCACGATTGAAGACGCAGTGCAGCGCACGGCGGGGGTGGGGTCGATCAATGTTTTCGGCACCGAATACGCAATGCGCATTTGGTTGAATCCCGAAAAGCTGTTCCAATATCAACTGACCTCCGCTGACGTAACCTCAGCCGTATCCGAGCAGAACACAAACGTGACGGTCGGCAGTCTGGGTGAGCAGCCGGTGGTGAAAGGCCAGCAGTTCACGGTCTCTCTTTCGGCGCAGTCCCAGCTTGGAACGGTTGAGGACTTTCGGAACATCCTGCTGAAGACCAACTCGGACGGGTCGGCCATTTACCTTGCCGATGTTGCCACAATCGAACTCGCCGAAGAGGACTACGGCAGTGTAAGCCGCTTTAATGGTCATCCGGCGGCGGGCTTTGCGGTGAACCTTTCCACCGGTGCCAATGCGGTGGATACCGCCGAAGCGGTGCGGGACGTGGTGGGCAATCTTTCTTCCGCGTTGCCCGAGGGCGTAGTGGTCGAATATCCCTATGACACCTCGCCCTTCGTCGAGGAATCCATCGACCAAGTCTATGAAACGTTGATCGAGGCGATTGTCCTCGTCTTTCTTGTCATCTTCCTTTTCTTGCAAAGCTGGCGGGCGACGATCATCCCGACCATCGCCGTGCCGGTGGTGTTGTTGGGAACCTTTGGCGTTTTGTCCGCCTTCGGCATGTCAATCAACACCCTTTCCATGTTCGCATTGGTCTTGGCCATTGGTCTGTTGGTCGATGACGCGATTGTTGTTGTCGAGAACGTCGAACGGGTGATGGAAGAAGAGGGGTTGGACGCCGTCGCCGCTACGGAAAAGAGTATGGGAGAGATTTCCTCGGCGCTCATCGGGATCGTGATGGTGCTTTCTGCTGTGTTCCTGCCGATGGCCTTCATGGATGGGTCGACGGGGGTCATCTACAAACAGTTCTCGGTCACGATCATTTCGGCGATGGTGCTGTCGCTTTTCGTCGCCCTGATCCTTACGCCTGCGATGTGTGCGCAGCTTCTCAAACCGAACCATGACAAGAAGCCTCTGCTTCCGCTGCGCTGGTTCAATGGCGGGCTTGACCGTCTGACGGGTGGCTATGCTTCGCTTGTCGGGCGGTTGTCCATGCGGCCTTTCCGTATGGTGGTGGTATTGGCCCTCGTCGGATTTGGAGCCTATTGGGTCTACGACCGTCTGCCGTCGTCGTTCCTGCCGACCGAAGATCAGGGCGTGCTTATGACCATGATCGAACTGCCTCAGGGATCGACAGTCCAGCAAACGGCCAACACGATTGAACAGATCGAGCAGTATTTGCTGACCGAAGAGACCGAAATGGTTGATGGCGTCTTTGCCAATGTCGGGTTCAGCTTTGGGGGTTCTGGTCAGAACTACGGGATGATGTTCATCAGGCTCAAGGACTACGAAGAGCGTCCCGGGCTTGATGCGGCTGATCTGATGATGCGGGCCAATGGCAAGTTCTTCCAGTCCCGACTGGGCAGCATCTTTGTGCTTCAACCGCCTGCCATTCCGGGGCTGGGTACCTCTTCAGGTTTTGCAATGTACCTCGTCGACCAGTCAGGCGCGGGTCAGGAAGCATTGAGTGATGCCGCAGATAAACTGGTCGCGGCAGGGCTTGCGGACGGTCGCGTGACCAACCTGCGCGGCAACGACGCGGCCACGGAGCCATCGTTGAAGCTGCGTATCGACCAACAGAAGGCCGAGGCTCTGGGCGTGTCATTGTCGAGCGTGAACACCATGCTCGCGACCGTGTTTTCTGGCACCTATGTCAACGACTTCCCTCTGGGCAACAACCTGCGTGAGGTCATTGTACAGGGCGGTGCAGACTGGCGCATGCAGCCTGATGACATCGACCATTGGTATGTGCGTAACGACAGTTCGGAGATGGTACCACTGTCGGCCTTTGTCAGCCGCGAATGGGAAACCATCACGCCCAAGCTGTCGCGCTATGGCGGCACCCGCGCACTGGAGCTTTCCGGCGAAGCGGCAGCGGGCATCAGTTCGGGCGATGCGATGGAGGTGATGGAACAGCTTACCGCTGATCTGGACGGATCTTATGCCTCGGCTTGGACGGGGCTGAGCTATCAAGAACGGTTGTCCGGCGATCAGGAAGCCATTCTCTATACGATCTCGGCGCTGGTCGTCTTTCTCTGTCTCGCCGCCCTCTACGAAAGCTGGGCCGTGCCCTTTGCGGTGATGCTTTCGGTGCCCGTGGGCATTCTGGGGGCGCTGGTGACAACGTGGTATTTCGGACAGTCGAACGACGTCTATTTCAAGGTAGGTCTGCTTACCACGATCGGCCTTGCGGCGCGAAATGCCATTCTGATCGTTGAATTCGCGGAATCCCTTCGGGCGGAAGGCAAAGTATTGCTGGAAGCCACCGTCATGGCAGCGCGCCAGCGTCTGCGCCCCATCCTAATGACCTCCCTTGCCTTTGGTTTTGGCATCATGCCGCTGGTGCTCGCCTCCGGGGCAGGGGCCAATGCGCAAAAATCAGTCGGGACGGGGATGCTCGGCGGGATCATCTTTTCGGCGGTCATCGGGATCGTGATGGTGCCGGTCTTCTACGTCGCCGTAATCCGAACAACAGAAATTTTCCGTAAGCGAGTGGAGAAAACTCAGTGAAACCTTACTATCTCGTGCTGGGTCTGCTCGTTGCGGGCTGTGCTGTCGGCACTGATTACCAGCGCCCCGAAGTGGCCATGGAAACCCGGTTTGTCGGTGGCAATGCAGAGCAGATCGGCGCGGTAGCCACTCAGCAATGGTGGCTGAACTACAAAGATTCGAACCTAACAAGTCTTGTTATGCGTGGCCTTGCCCAGAACCTTGATGTGATTGCCGCGGGTGAGCGCATACGCCAAGCGCAAGCTGAGTTGCGCACAACCGGGGTAAACGCTGCGGCGGACGGATCGCTGACCGGATCAGTGACCACATCCGGCGGCGACGGCACCAGCGGTACGAGCACTGCCGAAAGCGGGTCTTTGGGTGCCTCGCTGGTGATTGATCTCTTCGGTGGTATCCGGCGCGAGCGCGAGGCCGCTGTTGCCTCGCTTACTGCCGCCCGGGCGGAGGAAGAGACTGTTCGTCTTGCATGGCTGGCCGAACTTATCGCTGCCTATTCCGACGCGCGCTATTACCAAGAGGCGATGGCCTTGACGCGCACCGCCATCGCTACGCGCGAAGAGACGGTGAGCATCACCCGAAGCCAGTTCAATGCGGGCGCGGCCACCGAATATGAAGTGGCCGAAGCGCAGGCCTTGCTTTCGACGGCGCGTGCCGATTTGCCGCAATTCGCCGCCTTGTTTGACGCAAATGTCTATGCCATCGCGACACTGCTGAACGAACCCGCGGGACCGATCAAGGCACAAATGCAAAAAGGCGCGCCTCAACTCTCCAGCCCCGGGGATGCGCGCACCGGCGTACCGGCGGACCTGCTTCGCAATCGCCCCGATGTGCGCAGCGCCGAAGCCGATTTGGCCGCTGCCGTGGCCAACGTGGGCGTCGCCGAGGCCGCGATTTACCCGGCCTTGTCCTTGTCCGGAACGGTGGGCCGTACGGACGCCACAGATGCGTGGAGTTTCGGGCCGCAATTGTCCCTTCCAGTATTCAATCAGGGCCTCTTGAAAGCCAGCCGTGACGCGCAACTCTCTGGCGCCCGACAGGCCGAGATCGCATGGCGGGCCTCGATCAACGAAGCGGTCGAGGATGTTCAGGTGGCACAGTCCAACCTGTCGCGGGCGCGGCAGAGGGCGCAGCTGTTGAGAACTGCTGCCAGTGACTATAGCCGGGCGCTGACATTGGCACAGGAGAATTATCGAAACGGTGCCATCACGCTGTTGAACCTGCTGGAAACCGACCGAAACACCAATGCCGCAAGGATCTCTGCGGCCTCGGCCACGAATGAAGCGGCGCAGGCTTGGGCCACGTTGAAGATCGCGACGGGGGCAGGGGCGGCCGTGACTGGTCAGCCGAGTAATTGAGCACATATTAACGCTGGTCGTGAAAGGCCGAACACGTGAGACATACTGGAAAAATTGCCGCCCTGATCGCCGTTGCTGGGTTAATTTGCGTTACACTGATCTTGTTCGGAGCGCGCTTGGGGCTTTGGGAACCGATCATAGGGTTCGGGCTTTACCGGAGCTACTTCAACGCAATCGGGGTGGGCATCTTCAGCGCGGGGCTGATCGCTTTGGCCATCCATCTTGGCCGGGGCGAAAAGGGTTGGGCTGCGATCGGCGGCGTGGTCGCGCTGCTTGGACTGGGGGTCCTGTTTCCCCTGATTTCAAGCACTGTGAACCCCCAACCGCGCGCGGCGCCAATCCATGACATCACGACTGATACCGCCAATCCCCCGGCCTTCGAGGTGCTGGATGACACCCGCGCGGGTGCGCGCAACACGCTCGAATACGGCGGTGCGGAAGTGGCGGACCAACAAGGGACAGCCTATCCCGATATTGCGCCCCTTGAGACCGGCCTGAGCACGGACGCAGCCTTTGAGCGGGCATTGCAGGTGGCAGACGAAATGAGGTGGGAAATCGTTGCGACCGACCCAAGCCGCCATCGGTTCGAGGCCACGGCGCGCACATCTGTCTTCTATTTCGCCGACGATATTGTCGTTTCAGTTACCCCTGCCGAGAACGGGAGCCGCGTGGACATGCGCGGCGTTTCACGGGTGGGGCGCAGTGACCAAGGCGTCAATGCAGCACGCATTCGTACCTTTCAACAACAGTTCTCCAAGGGGTGAGCTGTACGATTTCCGATCTGGCATTATGCCTTTGCCGTGCCGCTGATAATGGGCGACCTGAACGGCGGCATATCCATAGGGGCTGACCCGGCGGCGACGTTCTTTTGATCTTGTGGCGACACCCTGTGCTCCTCCAGAAGTGACGTGGTGCCGGCGCCGCTGGGGGCTGGGGCCGTAAAGCGCGGCTCTACGCCTCGGCGCGGTCAAACGCTCTTACTATAGGATAGTGGACACAGTCGACGACCATAGGGGGGATAATCGGCGCAGCCAGAAAGTGAAAATGGTGCCATAGTATTACGCTTTTCACCATTCGAAGCTGCGCGAGAAGCGGGCGCACTACGCCCTGAATTCCGCATTGATATAAGCTTTGTCAGGGTAATAGTGGCGGAGAGACAGGGATTCGAACCCTGGGAACCCGTGAAGGCTCAACGGTTTTCGAGACCGCCCCGTTCGACCACTCCGGCACCTCTCCGCGGGGGTCTGGGTGGCCCGTTTAGTCGCCTTTTCTGGCAGTGGCAAGAGGGGTTTTGCGCATCAACCAAAAGTTATTGAATTTTCGTTGCGCCGGGGCTGGGAAGGCCTAAGTTTAAGGTTAGAATTCTCCGAAAGGACAGCCCGTGTTCCGTCAAAATCGTCTGATTATCGCCCCCTTCGTTATGGCATTCATTGCGTTGATCGCGTTTGCCAACCCATTGCGCGCAGCTGATCGCGGTGCGCTGGAGCGGTTTTTGGAAGTGACCGGCTTTGACGTCGCGTTGGATAGTATCCGGCTTTCTGCCGATTCTGCACCCGAGATGCTGGGACTTCAGACCGAGGATTTTGGATCGGAATGGTCACGGCTGGTTGGGGATGTGTTCGACACCGAGTTGATGCATGACATGGCGTTGGACATATTGGCCGAAACGCTGAGCGACGATCTGTTGGATCACGCCGCCAGCTTTTACGCGAGCGATCTGGGTACGCGTTTGGTCAACGTAGAAAATAAAGCGCATATGACAGAGGATGACGGGCTGAAGGCCGAAAGCGGCGCAGCCATCATTGCGGGGCTAGAGCAGATAGATTCACCCCGGTTAGAGACCTTGCGGCGGTTAAATGTTGCCAGCGATGTCGAAGAAATATCCGTTCGGGCCATTCAGGAGGTGCAGATACGGTTCCTACTCGCCGCTGCCGGTGCCGGGGTGATCGAATTGCAGATGGAAGAACCTGACTTGCGCGAGGTGATGCGCGCACAGGCGGATGACTTAGGCGCTCAGATTGCCGCGAATGCGCTGGCCAACGCCGCCTATACCTATCAATCCTTCTCGGACGACGACCTTGCGGCCTATGCCGATGCGCTGGAGCATCCGAAGATGCAGCAAGTTTATACCCTGATGAACGCAGTTCAATATGAGATCATGGCTAACCGTTTCGAGGCCGTAGCCGCTCGCCTTGCGGCGATGCAACCCAGTCAGGATATCTGATGCGCGCATGGATTTTTGCCCCGCTTCTATGGCTTGTGGCTCTGCCCGCTTGGGCCGACGCGCGGATGACCGTTCTCGTCGATCTGTTGGAGCTGCGCGAAGCGGCAGCGATCCTAAGCGATGAGGGGCAGGCCCATGCAGAAACGTTGAACCAAGACATGCTAGGCGGGCAGGGCGGTCCGGGTTGGACGTTGCAGGTCGAGCGCATCCATGACCCCGAGCGGATGGTAGAAGCCGTGCGCCGCGCGCTCGAAGAAACGATGAGCCCTTCCGCGGTAGAGGAAGCAATCGACTTTTACACTACAGATCTGGGCGGTCGGATCGTCGCGTTGGAAAATGCCGCCCGCGCCGCCATTGCCGAGCGTGAAGTCGAGCAGATCGCGCGGGCAAACTATGGGGTACTGGCTGGGGATAATGACCCACGGCTTGCTTTGATCCGCCGCTTGATTACATCTGCCGATATGGTCGACCGCAACGTTAGCACGGCGCTTAATAGCAATTTTCAGTTTCTACGCGGTATGCGCGACGGCGGCGCGCTCGAAGACAGCGATGAAGACCTGCTCTCTGAAATTGGCGGTGACCTTGATGCGGTGACCGAGGACACCTCTGTTTGGGCACATGCCTACATGCTGCTGGCCTATCACCCCTTGAGCGACGCCGAGATTGAACGCTATGCCGCATTTTCCGAAACCGATGCAGGGGGTGCCCTGAATCGCGCACTTTTCGACGGTTTTGGCCACGCATATGAGGACATCTCTTACGCATTGGGCCGTGCTGTGGCATTGAACATGGTGGCTGAGAACCTCTGACAGCTTTGCTGATCCAGCGCTCGAAAACCTGCTTGACTTACCCACCCATTCCGAAGATAAGCCCGCATCCCGGCGGTTAATCCGTCTTAGGGATTTATTTTTAATGACGCCCCATGGGCGCGCTGTTCGAGGCGGATTGGCCGGAAAGCCATTCCACAACTCCCAAGCGGGGGCCACAGAACGCGGATGACAGAAAAGGAAGACGCATGTTTGCGGTCATCAAGACAGGCGGCAAGCAATACAAAGTGCAATCCGGCGATATGCTACGGGTTGAACGTATTGCGGCCAATGCTGGCGAAACGGTCCAGTTCAACGAAGTTCTGATGCTCGGCGGCGACAGCCCCGTGCTCGGCGCGCCTATGGTTAAAGATGCAGGCGTTCAGGCCGAAGTCGTTGACCAGATCAAAGGCGAGAAGGTTATCAACTTCGTCAAGCGTCGCCGGAAGCACTCTTCCAAGCGTACCAAAGGTCACCGTCAGAAACTGACCCTGATCAAGATCACCGACATCCTCGCCTCCGGCGCAGAGAAGTCGGGCGTTGCTGCTGCCATCGGTACCGGCTCCGTAAGCGCTGCCGCTGTTGCTGCGATCACCGGCAAATCCGATGACGCTGTAAAGCCAGCCAAAAGCAAGAAGGCCGCCGCGCCCAAAGCGAAGGCCGAAAAAGCCGCACCCAAGGCGAAGAAAGCCGACGCGGGTTCCGACGACCTGAAAGAGCTGAGCGGCGTTGGCCCGGCACTTGAGAAGAAGCTGCACGAAGCGGGGATCACATCTTTCGCGCAGATCGCAGCATGGACCGAAGCGGATATCGCTGAAGTTGACGAGAAACTGTCTTTCAAAGGCCGTATCCAGCGTGAAGGCTGGGTCGATCAGGCCAAAGAAAAGACCAAAGGCTAAGGAGAGACCGAGATGGCACATAAAAAAGCAGGCGGTTCATCCCGTAACGGGCGCGACTCAGCTGGTCGTCGCCTTGGCGTTAAGAAATATGGCGGCGAAGCCGTTATCCCTGGCAACATTATCGTGCGTCAGCGCGGCACCAAGTTTTGGCCTGCCAACGGCGTTGGCATGGGCAAAGATCACACGATCTTCGCAACCGTCGACGGTGCTGTGACCTTCCACAAGGGTCTGAAAAACCGCACGTTTATTTCGGTTCTGCCACGCGCGGAGGCCGCTGAATAAGCCGTACCCCACAGGGTTTGAAAAAATCAGGGATCGGCGATACCGCCGGTCCCTTTTCTTATTTCGGGATAAGTCCCATGTGTTTGTTTTCAGATTTAGGGTGCTTAAACCCGGAAGGCCGCTTTTCCGCCCTTTCAGGGCGTGGGTCTAAATTTGATAAAGTCGTTACATTCGGCAGGGAGGAATATGTCGAATGTATCAAAGCCTCGGGGCGGCGTTTGCGCCTGATCGGGGCAGGGGCGGCCAATCTGGCCAGAGGCCCCCAATTCAGTCTGTTCGGAGGAGGAGCATGACAATGCAGTTGGAAGCGATTGTGAACCAACCGGTTATTGAGACAGAGCGTTTTGACCTGCGCCCGGTGCGCCGGTCGGATATGGGCATGATTGAGATGTACGCCAGCGACCCGCGGGTGGCCAAGGCGACATCCTCGATCCCGCATCCGCTGCCGCCCGGCAGTGTTGAGGCCTATATCACCCGTGCCATGTCTGCTGACCGTGAAGAGGACGTCTGGGTCATGGACGGCACCCGCGCAGAGAGTTCCGAAGTGATGGGCGTGATCTCCCTGACCCGGTTGGACCGCAACCAGTCCGAAGTCGGCTATTGGGTCGCGCCTGCTTTCTGGAACACCCATCTGGCCTCTGACGCGGTGCAGGCTTTGGTGGATGCCAACCCATTGGGCAATGACGCACTCTTTGCCTCTGTTTTTCACGACAACCCGGCCTCGGCCAAGGTGCTGACCAATGCAGGGTTTGTCTATCTCGGCGACGCGGAAACCTATTGCTTGGCCCGCGATGCTGCCGTACCCACATGGACCTATAGCCGCAAGCTGTAGGACCGTTTCCCGTGCCTGAAAGGCAAGACCATGAAGTTTCTCGACCTGTGCAAAGTCTACATCCGATCCGGTGGCGGTGGGGGCGGCTGCGTGTCGTTCCGGCGCGAGAAATACATCGAATATGGTGGGCCTGACGGCGGCGACGGCGGCACGGGCGGCTCGGTCTGGGCTGAGGCGGTGGATGGGCTGAACACGCTGATCGACTTTCGCTATCAGCAACACTTCTTTGCCAAAAACGGTCAACCCGGTATGGGCAAACAGCGAACCGGCAAGGATGGCGACGACATCATCCTGCGCGTGCCCGTGGGCACCGAGATCCTCGACGAGGATCAAGAGACGGTCATCGCCGATCTGACAGAGCTGGGCCAGCGCGTTCAGCTTGCGCGCGGCGGCAATGGCGGCTGGGGCAACCTGCACTTTAAATCCGCCACGAACCAAGCGCCCCGTCGGGCAAACCCCGGCCAAGAGGGTGTTGAACGCACGCTTTGGCTGCGGTTGAAATTGATCGCTGACGTGGGTCTTCTGGGCCTGCCGAATGCCGGGAAATCAACCTTTTTGGCAGCCACGTCCAACGCGCGGCCCAAAATCGCAGATTACCCATTCACCACGCTGCACCCGAACCTTGGGGTGGTTGGCGTCGATAACACTGAATTCGTCGTTGCGGATATTCCCGGCCTTATCGAAGGGGCCTCCGAAGGGCGTGGGCTGGGCGATCTTTTCCTAGGCCATGTAGAGCGTTGCGCGGTGTTGTTGCACCTGATCGACGGCACATCCGAGACTGTGGCCGAAGATTATCACACGATCATCGGCGAGCTGGAGGCCTATGGCGGCGATCTGGCCGAGAAACCGCGGGTCACAGTGCTCAACAAGGTTGATGCATTGGATGAAGAAGAGCGTGCAACCCGTTTAAAAGAATTGCAAAAATCCTGCGGTGGCGACGTCATGATGATGTCAGGCGTGGCCGGTGAGGGCGTCATCGAGGTGCTACGCACCCTGCGCCAGAATATCGACAATGACCGCCTGCGTTTCCGCACCTCTGAGGAAGAAGAGACTTGGCAACCCTAAGCACCGCCCGCCGTGCCGTCATCAAGATCGGTTCCGCCCTTTTGGTGGACCGCGACAGCGGCGCATTGCGTCGCGATTGGCTTGTCGGGCTGGCGCAAGATGTATTGTGGCTCAAGGGCTTGGGCTGCGATGTTGTGCTGGTGTCGTCAGGCTCTATCGCGCTTGGCCGTGGCGTTCTGGGGTTACCGTCGACCGTCTTGGCATTGGAACAGGCTCAAGCAGCCGCTGCAGTTGGACAAATTCGACTTGCCCGCGCGTACGAAGAGGTGCTGGCCCCGCATGAGATTACGACTGCGCAGGTCTTGGTCACCTTGGAAGACAGCGCTAACCGCCGCCGCTATCTAAACAGCCGCGCAACACTGGAGCAGTTGCTTTCGTTTGGGGTGGTGCCGATCGTGAACGAGAACGACACAGTCGCGACCGACGAAATTCGCTTTGGTGACAACGACCGGCTCGCCGCTCAGATCGCTGTGACGGTGGGGGCGGATCAGTTGATCCTTCTGTCTGATGTAGACGGTTTTTACAGCGCGAATCCAACGCAAGATCCAAGCGCGAAACGCTATGACGTCATCGACAGCATCACGCCTGAGATTGAGGCGATGGCAGGAGATGCCGGGTCGGGCCTGTCTAAAGGGGGCATGAAGACCAAGGTGATGGCAGCCCGGACCGCAACTGCGGCAGGTTGTGCGATGGCGATCACCGATGGTTTTGTCCTCCGCCCGCTTACCGCATTGGAAACGGGCGGGAATGCCACGTGGTTCACTGCCCAAAGCGATCCGCAGGCCGCACGCAAGCGCTGGATTGCTGCGATGAAACCTCGCGGCGGTGTAACGCTCGACGCCGGTGCGGTTGCTGCCTTGGCGCGGGGGACGTCGTTGTTGCCCGCAGGGGTGACGGCAGTCAAAGGGCGCTTTGAGCGCGGTGACAGTATTACAATGTATGACCTTGCGGGGCATGCGGTTGGCTGTGGTCTGAGCCGATATTCCGCAGCAGAGATTGAACAGATCAAAGGCCATAAGAGCGCGGATATAGAAGCGGTTTTGGGCTATCCGGGACGCGCGGCACTAATCCACAGGGATGATATGGCGCTATAGGCGCGAATAAGATCAAGACAGGGGCATAAGGCCATGAAAAAGATAGATAATATTCCTGAATTGATGGCCGATATCGGAGCGCGTGCCCGGGCGGCTGCGGCGCAACTGGCGACCGCCAGTGCGGAGCGCAAGCACGCAGCATTGATCGGTGCCGCCGAAGCCGTTTGGAAAGAGCGCGCTGAAATTATCGCTGCCAATGCAAAAGATCTCGACTTCGGGCGCGAGAAGGGTCTGACCGATGCGATGATGGACCGTTTGATGCTGGACGAAGGCCGCATCCGCGGCATGGTCGATGGGCTGCGTTCAGTCGCAGAGCAAACTGACCCGGTGGGCGAGGTGATCGCGGAATGGGACCAGCCGACTGGGTTGAACAT
This sequence comes from Sulfitobacter sp. SH24, assembly GCF_965641895.1. Lineage (NCBI taxonomy): Bacteria > Pseudomonadati > Pseudomonadota > Alphaproteobacteria > Rhodobacterales > Roseobacteraceae > Sulfitobacter > Sulfitobacter sp. SH24. The sequence continues at coordinate 1,776,501 of NZ_OZ282575.1, read as the reverse complement.
TCAGCGCGTCCGCACGCCCTTGGGGGTGATCGGTGTTATCTATGAATCGCGTCCGAATGTGACGGCCGATGCGGGCGCACTTTGCCTCAAGGCCGGGAACGCGGTGATCTTGCGCGGCGGATCCGAGAGTTTTCATTCCTCCCGTGCCATCCATCGCTGTTTGCAGCAGGGGCTGCGGGATGCGGGGATGCCGGAAGATGCGGTGCAACTGGTGCCGACGCGCGACCGTGCCGCTGTGCGTGAGATGCTCACCATGACCGAAACCATTGATGTGATCGTGCCGCGTGGCGGCAAGGGGCTGGTCGGCTTGGTGCAGCGCGAAGCGCGGGTGCCGGTCTTTGCGCATCTCGAGGGGATTGTGCACATCTACATCGACGCTGAGGCCGATCCGGAAAAAGCGCTTAAGGTTGTGTTGAACGCCAAGACGCGGCGCACTGGGATCTGTGGCGCGGCGGAATGCCTGCTGATCCATCAAGATATTGCAAAATCTATTGGCAATGGTGTGATCCGCGCCCTGATCGACGCAGGTGTCGAAGTGCGCGCAGATGCTGGGCTACAGAGTATTGCTGGCACTGTTCCGGCGACCGATGCGGACTGGGGCCAAGAATATCTTGATATGATCGTCGCCGCGCGGACGGTGCCAGACGCACAGGCTGCCATGGAACATATTCGCCGATATGGGTCGGGACATACCGATTGTATTTTGACCGAGAATGCTAAAACCGCTGCGGAGTTCTTTAATGGATTGGATTCCGCGATCTTGATGCACAATGCCTCTACCCAGTTCGCCGATGGCGGAGAGTTTGGCATGGGTGCAGAGATCGGCATCGCGACAGGTAAGTTGCATGCCCGTGGCCCGGTTGGCGCGGCGCAGTTGACCAGCTTTAAGTATCTTGTGCGTGGTGACGGTACGGTCCGCAGCTGAAACCTAGAAAGACAGGGTCAAAACGGTATTCGCGCTGTGTAGGCGGACCTCTTTTCCCTGCGCCTGAGCGAGGATCGGCAGTAACGCAAACTGTACCTGCGCGGGCTGAAGCTGCTTGTCTTGATCTGCTTGCGATAGAAGTGACCAAAGATCATCCTCAAGTGCGATCTTGTCAGCCTCGGCCTGCAGCCGCCATTCGCCCTCCCGCTGGGTGACGGTGATGCGCCCGCCATGGTGCAAAGCCGTCTCAATACACAGCAGTGCAAGGAATGCCATTCGCACATCGTTGCGTGACTGAGATACTGTAATTTGCCAATCAACCTCGATACGTGTGGCAGTGTATAGGTCACGTAGGATCGACGTCACCTCACCCTGACCCATGGTCTGATCACCAGCGGCCCCAAAGGCGATGCGGAAAAATCGTATCCGCGCAGAGGCGCTTTCGACGCTTTGGCCGATCAACTCTAGCTCTGGCCCCGAGGCGGCCCCGGTGCCCGCCATATTTAACAATTCAAGTCCGTTGTTGATAGCGCCAATTGGCGATATCAAGTCGTGGCAAATACGGCTGCCGATAAGCGCAGGCAGGTCGAGGTTATACTGGCCCATCATGGCCTCCCTGAAAGATTGGAAACATCATGGATGATCTGAATGCGCTGCTTAGCCCGGGCATGTTGGTCATGCATCCGCAACACCCCGACTGGGGTATAGGCCAAGTGCAAAGCAACATCGGGGGCAAGGTAACGGTCAACTTTCGCGACCAAGGTAAGGTGGTCATAGACAGCTCTCGCTTAGAACTAATGCCAGTCTTTGATGAGTGATGACCCTTTCCAAATCCTTAAGAGTGGAAAAAATATTGCATCTTGCAACTTAAAATAGAGTAACGGCTGATGGTTGATCTGGCAAGTGTTGCGCCTTTGGGGCTGATTGCCTATCAGGCGGAGAACTTGTTTTCAGGCACAGGATTGGCCGATGCCGCGGGGCGTTGCAGCAGAATTTCAGGTCAGACTGGCGCAAACGGACGCCGATGTGCAGGCCGCGCAACGGCTGCGCTATGAGGTCTTTGTCCAAGAGCTGAGCGGCGGTGGCGCGATGGTCGACCACGCGGCACGGCTTGAGCGGGACCGGTTTGATCCGTTCTTTGATCATCTACTGTTGACGGATCTGCGAAACGGCAAGCTAGCTGGGGTCTACCGCGTGATGCGTGGCGATATGGCCGAGCGGGCAGGCGGGTTCTATTCGGAGGCGGAATACGACCTGTCACCGCTGAAACAATCGGGGCGTAAGCTGTTGGAATTGGGGCGGTCCTGTCTTGACCCGGCTTACCGCGGTGGTGCTGCGATGCATCATCTCTGGGGGGCCTTGGCACGCTATGTGGCAGAGCATGAGATTGAGGTCCTGTTCGGTGTTGCGAGCTTTCATGGCACGGATACGGCAGCTTTGGCAGAGCCTCTCTCACTCTTGCATCATCGGCATCTCGCACCTTCGGAGTTGCGCGTCTGCGCCCGAGAATTTGCGCCGATGGATTTGATCTCAGAGGCCGATCTCGACCGTCGCAAAGCCATGCTCGCGGTGCCGAGCCTGATCAAAGCCTACCTACGTCTTGGCGGTTGTGTGGGGCAGGGCGCTTATATCGACCGCGCATTTAACACCACGGATGTCTGCCTGATCCTTGATACGAACCAGATGAATGCGCGCCAGTCTCGGATTTATAACGGCGGCGCTGTATGACCACGACGTGGGACAGCGATCAGCCGCCGCCAAAGTTGCGCCTGACCCTCACAGGGATGCTGTGTGTGGCTCTGCGCGGGACAACCTTGGCGCTACTGGTCTTTGGCGGTTTGGTTGTTCTACTGACGTTTCGACTGATCGAGCGGCCAATCTTTGGGCTGCACCGGCCCATTACGCCTTATATAACCCAGACCGTGTGCCGCGCGGCGTTCTGGATATTGGGTCTGCGGTTTATCAGGCAAGGCACGCCGATGGAGCGGCGCGGTGCGGTGGTGGCCAATCATACGTCTTGGCTGGATATCTTTGCGCTGAACGCGGCCAAGCGGATCTATTTCGTCTCCAAATCCGAGGTCGCAGGCTGGCCCGGCATCGGCTGGTTGGCGCGGGCAACTGGGACAGTCTTCATCCGTCGCGACCGGGCCGAGGCGCGCAGCCAGACAGAGGTCTTCCGGACGCGCTTGTTGGCAGGGCATAAGCTGTTGTTCTTCCCCGAGGGTACCAGCACCGATGGTCTGCAAGTGCTGCCCTTCAAGACAACGCTCTTTGAAGCCTTCTTCGATACCGAACTGCGGAACGAGATTGCGGTCCAGCCGGTGAGCGTTGTCTACCACGCGCCACAGGGCGAAGATGCGCGGTTCTATGGATGGTGGGGGGATATGTCCTTCGGGGTGCATTTGCTGACGACGCTGGCCGCGCGGCAGCAGGGTGCGGTCGAAGTGGTGTATCATTCGCCGCTGCCCGTGGCGGATTTCACCGGACGCAAGGTGCTCGCGCAGCGCTGCGAAGCGATCGTGCGGGCAGGGCACGCAGACCCCCGGTCGGGCCCGCAATAAGCCCCTTGCGCTGCGACGCATGCTGGCATATACGCGCCCCACTTGAACCCGCAGTCGGGGTTGGGCCTTTTGGGGAGAAATCCCAGAACGTCCGCCGGTTGGCAGCATGTCGCTGTCATACCCCCGATGAGGCTAAACCGGAAAGGTATAAAGACATGGCTCTTCCTGAGTTCTCCATGCGCCAATTGCTTGAAGCAGGCGTACACTTTGGTCACCAGACACAGCGCTGGAACCCCCGCATGGGCCCGTACATCTACGGCGCACGCAACGGCATCCACATCATGGACCTCACGCAAACCGTTCCCATGCTGGACGATGCGCTGAAAGTGATCCGTGACACCGTCGCCAAAGGCGGCAGCGTTCTCTTCGTCGGCACCAAGCGTCAGGCTGCCCAGCCGATCGCCGAAGCCGCAGAGAAATGCGCACAGTATTACATGAACCACCGTTGGCTCGGCGGTACGCTGACCAACTGGCAGACCGTTTCGCAGTCGATCAACCGTCTGAAGAGCATCGACGAGCAGTCCGAGCGTGGCTTTGAAGGCCTGACCAAGAAAGAGCGTCTTGGCATGGAACGCGACCAGTTCAAACTGGAAGCATCGCTGGGCGGTATCCGCGAAATGGGCGGTCGTCCTGACCTTCTGTTCGTCATCGACGTGAAAAAAGAAGCATTGGCGATTGCCGAAGCCAACAAACTGGGCATCCCAGTTGTGGCCGTGGTTGACACCAACTGCTCGCCCGACGGCATCGACTACATCATTCCCGGCAACGACGACGCGGCCCGCGCCATCTCGCTTTACTGCGATCTAGCAGCCCGTGCGGCACTTGACGGCATGTCCGCTCAGCTGGGTGCGGCAGGCGTTGACCTTGGCGCCATGGAAGAAGCACCCGAAGAAGAAGCCATGACCGCAGGCGAAAGCACCGGCGTCGAAATCGGCAACGCTTCGGAAGAAACTCTGCATGACGATGCCATGGGCAAAGACGCGCCGCTGGACATCGAATCCAAGAAAGAGACCGTCGCAAAAGCCGAAGGCTAAGCGTCACGGACCTGAAACACGGGGCAGGGTAACCTGCCCCGATTTCCACCAGATGCGGGCCTTGGGCCTGCCCCCGATTTCCAAAGGAGAACCAAGAGATGGCAATCACAGCATCCATGGTCAAGGAACTGCGCGACAGCACCGGCGCAGGCATGATGGACGCCAAGAAGGCGTTGACCGAAAGCAATGGCGACATGGAAGCCGCCGTTGACTGGCTGCGCACCAAAGGTCTCGCCAAAGCGGCCAAAAAATCCGGCCGTACAGCAGCCGAAGGTCTTGTGGCCGTTAAAGTTGAAGGCGGTCACGGTGTCGCGGTTGAAGTGAACTCCGAAACCGATTTCGTCGGTAAAAACGCCGAGTTCCAGTCCATGGTCAGCAACATCGCCGATGCAGCGCTGAAAGTTGATGATGTTGAAGCGCTGAAAGCGGCTGAGATCAATGGCAAGACCGTTGAAACCACGCTGACCGACGCGATCGCCAAAATCGGTGAGAACATGTCCCTGCGCCGTATGCAGAGCATTGATGGCGAGACTGTTGTCTCCTACGTGCACAACGCAGCTGCGCCCGGCATGGGCAAGATCGGCGTTCTGGTCGCCATGAACGGTGGCAACGAAGAGTTCGGCAAGCAGGTCGCGATGCACATCGCCGCTGTGAACCCGGCGTCGCTGTCCGAAGCTGACCTTGACCCGGCCGTTGTCGAGAAAGAAAAGCAAGTTCAGATCGACATCGCCCGTGAAAGCGGCAAGCCCGAAGCCGTGATCGAAAAGATGATCGTGGGCCGGATGCAGAAGTACATGTCCGAAGTGACATTGCTGAACCAATCCTTCGTCGTGAATCCTGACCTCTCCGTAGGCAAGGCCGCAGAAGAAGTTGGTGCAACCATCACTGGTTTTGTGCGTCTTGAAGTTGGCGAAGGCATCGAAGTTGTCAAAGAAGACTTCGCCGCCGAGGTGGCCAAAGCAGCAAAAGGCTAAGCCTTTCTGCTATAATGATAAAAAGGCGGCGCATTTCGATGCGCCGCCTTTTTCGTTTTGCGACCAATGAAACAACACCAGCCGAACTAGCACGCTATATCGCGGCGCGTTGAGCGTTCACGAGGAAAGAGTAAAGAACCCGGCCAGCCAGGTGAAATATACCTGACTGAGACCGGCGGCCCGAAAAGAGCCTTGGTATTACAAGGGTTAACGGCCCGTCATACCTCAGGTGCGAACACCCGCGATACTGGCGGACCATGGCGATCTACGACTCTGGGTTCCAGTAAGGTATTCCATACCCTAATATATTAGGGATCCATGACAAACATCTGGTTCGCGAATGCAGCCTTCAAAACCGCCTGTGCTGTTGTCTCCACGGAAAGCGCTTCCCGCGCGAGGCGAAGGTGCTTTTCCACTGTGGCTGAGGTGAGACCCATTAAAAGGGCGATGTCCTGCGTTGTCTTGCCGTCGCCGACCCACTCAAGCACTTCCAACTGACGTCGTGTGAGGCTTCGATTTGGGCTGCTATAGGGCAGGGACAGGATTTTCAGATGTGCGATCTCGTTCATCAGTTGAATATCCGCACCATGTTCCGACCAGATCGCGTCAACATCCCGCTGGGTCATCCCACTTTTGGCCGTAAGGGCAATGGCCCCCTTAGACCGAGCCGAGATAGATCGAAAACTGATTGTATAGCCCGCGATGACATCCATATTGCGGTTGAATTCGATCACGCGGTTTTCTGCGTCCGTCCGGCCATCTCGGACCGAAGTGGTCAATGAATCCCAGCTACAGGCACCTTCGTTGTTAAGCGCCCAACGCACCATCGGGGCATGCAGATAGAGCCCGCTGTGCAGGTAGCCGTTAAGATACTTGGAGCTATGATTGCTGAGGATTACAAAATCCGCCGGATCGCCCAGCGACGTCGGGGTTCGGTAGCGCGTAAAGCCGTAGATAAGCCGATCAAACCCGTAGTCAGCCATCTGCCGCGAATGGGCATCCCAGAGTTCCTCGATCGTCGGGCTATGCGCGACCTGGTGAAGATAGTCGCGCAAATTCATCAGCTTACAACGCGTTGTTGAAGGGCTTGAAGGGCCAGAACATAGCCATGCGCGCCAAAGCCGCAGATTTGTCCCAAGGCAACAGCTGCGATGTAAGACGTATGGCGATAGCTTTCGCGGGCGTGAATATTGCTCAGATGCACTTCTACCACCGGCAGCTCGACCGAGGCGATGGCGTCCATCAGGGCGATTGACGTATGGGTATACGCGCCAGCGTTTAGGACAATGCCATCATGCTTACCGCGCGCCTGATGGATCAGATCGATCAGCGCACCTTCATGATTGGATTGCGCAAATTGCATATCCAAACCAAGCCGCGCAGCTTCCGCTGCACAAAGGGCTTCGACTTCCGCCAAAGTCGTTTTCCCGTATACCTCGGGCTGCCTTGTGCCTAAAAGGTTCAGGTTTGGGCCGTTCAAAATAAGTACAGAGGCCATAATCACTCGCTAAATACCGTCTAAACAGTGTTAACGGAGCGAAACTGGCGCTGTCCAGCGTCAGCTAGCAATGAGGTGCTACTGTGGCGAGAAGATCGCAACACGGGGCCATATAAAATATGGGACGATACTTATAATCAGTATTATGTAAATATTTCCCATAGGCAAATACGCCAAATCGCTTAACCTAAGGCGTATCCCGCGCCACGTACGGTTCTGATCGGATCGCCACCGCCTTCGCGGGTCAATGCTTTGCGTAGCCGTGCGATATGGACATCGACCGTGCGCGTATCAACATAGATATCGCGGCCCCAAACATGATCGAGCAATTGATCACGGCTGAACACCCGGCCGGGTTTTTCCAGCAACGTTGTCAGCAATCGGTACTCAGTCGGTCCCAACTTTAACTCGCTGCCCGCACGGCTCACACGGTGACGTTCTGGATCGAGCTGTATGTCATCAAAGCTGAGAAGCGCGCCTGCGGCCGCTGGCCGGGTTCGGCGTAGTTGCGTCCGTACACGCGCCATGAGTTCACGCAGATTGTATGGCTTGATCACATAATCGTCCGCACCGGTTTCGAGGCCTCGAACGGTGTCCACTTCTTCGGATCGCGCCGAGAGCATGATGACCGGGATATGCCGCGTGCTTTCCCGCGACTTCAACTGGCGGCAGACTTCGATGCCGCTCATCAAGGGCATCATCCAATCGAGGATCACCAGATCGGGCGCGGCTTCTGACACCAGAAGCATCGCTTCTTCGCCATCTTCGGCTCGGCGCACCTCAAAGCCTTCGGCTTCGAGGTTATAGGCCAAAACTTCACGTTGCGCGGGCTCGTCTTCTACCAGCAAAACCTGTGGCCGTGTTACGTCCATCTTCTCAGTCCTTCGTGGTGATCGAGGTGCGGTCGGCTTTGGGGCGATCTTCCTCGGGCGTTTCACCGGTCACCAGATAGACGACCTGTTCGGCAATGGAGGTCACATGATCGCCCATACGCTCAACGTTCTTGGCGATGAAATGCAAGTGCATACAGGCGGTGATGCTGCGCGGGTCTTCCATCATGAAGGTAAGGAATTCGCGGAACAGCGCGTTGTACATCTGGTCGACATCTTCGTCGCGGGTGATCACATCGCGCGCGAGTTCAGCGTCGCGCTGGATATAAGCATCAAGCGCGTCTTTCAGCATCGCCTCAACTGCGCCAGCCATGCGGCGGATTGCGCCGGTGCTGTCGCTGACGGGTTCCATTTGGTTCAGAACGCTAGTGCGCTTGGCCATGTTTTTCGCATAGTCACCAATACGTTCGAGGTTGGCGCTAATCTTGATGACGCTTAGTGTCAGACGCAGGTCAATCGCCGTTGGCGCGCGCAAAGCGATGACGCGAGCGGCGCTTTCGTTGATCTGTTCTTCCAGCCCGTCGATGGCCTTGTCCCCTGCCCGCACCTCATTGGCGAGCTCTTCGTCGCGGGTTTCAAGCGATTGCGCGCCGCGGCGAATGGCGTCTTCGACCAGCCCGCCCATTTTGAGGATCTGTGCCTGAACGGCTTCCAGATCGCGGTCGAATGCTGATGCAATGTGTTGATCTGACATGATATTATCCAATACGGCCGGTGATGTAGCTTTCGGTGCGCGGGTCTTGGGGGCGCGTGAAGATGTCGTCGGTGTCGCCAAATTCCACAAGGTTGCCGAGGTGGAAGAAGGCAGTCTTTTGGCTCACCCGCGCGGCTTGTTGCATGGAGTGTGTGACGATCACGACGGAGTAGTTTTGGCGCAATTCGTCTATCAATTCCTCGACTTGCGCGGTGGCGATCGGATCAAGAGCCGAGCATGGTTCGTCCATCAACAGCACTTCCGGCTCCGTCGCCACGGCGCGGGCAATGCACAGACGCTGCTGTTGTCCCCCAGACAGGCCAGTACCCGGCGCGTGCAGACGGTCCTTCACCTCGTTCCAGATCGCCCCACGGCGCAGCGCCTGTTCAACGATGTCGTCAAGATCGGCCTTGTTGCGGGCCAGCCCGTGAATGCGCGGGCCGTAAGCCACGTTGTCATAGATCGACTTGGGGAATGGGTTTGGCTTTTGAAACACCATGCCGACCTTGGCGCGGAGCTGCACCGGATCGACACGTTTGTCATAGATGTCTTCGCCGTCGATACGGATATCTCCGGTCACACGGGCCGCATCAATAGTGTCGTTCATTCTATTGATACAGCGAAGAAAAGTCGACTTGCCGCAGCCTGATGGGCCGATAAAGGCCGTCACGGTTTTGTCGGCGATATCGATGTCCACGTCACGAATGGCGTGGCTGTCACCGTAGTAGACCTGCACATTGCGGGCCGCGATCTTGACGGGTTGGATTGTCACGTCACTCTCCGAATATCTGTTGTCTTTCATGGTCCCGTCCCTTGTTTACCAGCGTCGCTCAAAGCGGCGGCGGAGCAGTACGGCGATGGCGTTCATAGAGATCAGGAACACCAGTAGGATGATGATACCGCCCCAGGCACGTTCATAGAAGGCTGGGTCGGCGCGTTTGGCCCATTCGTAAATTTGGGCCGGCATGGCTGAGTTCGGCGACATCAGCCCTTCGGCGATGCTTTCCGGCGGGTTGGAGGCGATGAAGCCGACCATGCCGATCAGCAGCAAGGGTGCCGTTTCCCCAAGCGCTTGGGCCAACCCGATGATGGTCCCGGTCAGAATGCCGGGCGCGGCGAGGGGCAGCACATGGTGGAAGACCGACTGCATTTTCGAGGCCCCTACCCCGAGCGCCGCATCACGGATCGACGGCGGCACGGATTTTAGCGAAGCGCGGGTCGAGATGATGATGGTTGGCAGCGTCATTAGCGTCAGCACCAGACCCCCGACCAAGGGTGCGGAGTTTGGCAGGTGCATGTAGTTGATAAATACCGCAAGGCCCAAGATGCCAAAGACGATCGACGGGACCGCTGCGAGGTTGCTGATGTTCACCTCAATAATGTCGGTGATCCAATTTTTCGGGGCGAACTCCTCAAGATAGATCGAGGCCGCGACTCCGATGGGCAGTGCCAGCACAAGCACCACCAGCATCATTGCGAAAGAGCCGATCATCGCGACGCCCATACCTGCAGCTTCGGGCCGCGCGTCAGAGGCGTCGGCGCCAGTGATGAAGTCGAGGTTAAAGCGTTTCTCAATGCTTCCATCAGCTACCAAAATATCTACAAAATCAAGCTGTTCTGCGTTAATGCTCTTATCATTCGCGATGCTTTCACGGGTCACGCGGCCCTTGAGGTAGCCATCGACGCGGCTGTTGGTCAGGAACTCAAACTCAGCATCGCCACCGATCAGTTCAGGGTTCGCCAAAACATGATCGCGAAGCTGTGCGGCGGCATCTTTCGACAGGATGTCGGCCATGTCCTTAGACTTTAGCTGGATCTCAATCCCCGCCGCTTCGACTTTGTTTTCAAAGGCGGCTTTCAACAGGGGCGAATAGCCAAAGGTTGAGACCTTTTTGATGTCTTCCAGATCACGGTTACCGTTCTTGTCGAGCTTGTCCTCCAGAAGTGGCACTGAAAGCGTCACATAGGTCTGTTGGAACGCGCCAGTGCCGCGCGAGATGATGGTAAAGAGCAGCGTCAGCAGCATCAGCAAGCCGATGGTGATGGCCACGATACCATAGAGTTTGAAACGTCCCTCAGCGGCGTTGCGGCGTTTGGTGCGCCCGTCTTGCTTCAGCAAGGATGCACCGCGCGGGTCTGCAAAAGGGGCTGCGGGGTTGGGGATATCGCTCATTCGTACTGCTCCCGGTATTTGCGCACGATGTAGAGGGCCAGCACGTTCAGGCCCAAGGTCAGGACGAAGAGGGTCAGGCCAAGCGCAAAGGCCACCAGCGTTTCTGGGCTGGCGAAATCGCTGTCCCCGGTCAACTGGCTGACGATGCGGGTGGTGATGGTGGTCATGGCTTCCAATGGATTGCCCGAGATGCGGGCGATGGCCCCTGCCCCCAGCACGACGATCATCGTCTCACCGATGGCGCGGCTCGCGGCCAGCAAAACGGCTCCGACGATACCCGGCAAAGCGGCGGGTATCACAACTTGACGGATTGTCTCGGACTGTGTGGCACCCAAGCCGAAGGAGCCGTCGCGCAGCGACTGTGGCACCGCGTTGATGATGTCGTCCGACAAGGAGGAGACGAAGGGGATTAGCATGATCCCCATCACCAGGCCTGCGGTCAAAACCGACGTCGCCCCCGACATCCAGTCGACGCCAAGAAGCCCAGCGTCGCCGCGACCGAAGACGTTCACAAGGAACGGCCCTACGGTCAGCAACGCGAACAGACCATAGACGATGGTGGGGATACCGGCCAGGATTTCCAAAAGCGGCTTGGCCGTGGCGCGTACCTTGGGGCCTGCATATTCACTCAGGTAAATCGCCGCGAAAAGCCCGATAGGCACGGCGACCAGCAGCGCGATGAAAGAGATATAGAGCGTCCCCCAGAGCAGCGGCAGGATCGACAGGTCACTGTCACCGCGAAAGTTCGGCGCCCAAGAGGAGCCGAAGAAGAAGTCGGTCCATGGATGCAGGTTGAAGAAGTTGATCGTCTCAAACAGCATCGACAGCACGATGCCTACGGTGGTGAGGATCGCGAGGGAGGCCGCAAGGATCAGCAGTGCTTTGATGCCACCCTCGACCCGGTTGCGGGCGCGGAAGTCTTTATTGGTTTCGCGAAGCACCAACATCAGCGCAACTAGCGCGATCAAGGCCACAAGGATATTGCGCCAGAAATTGCCCGTCGCTGTCATCTCACGGTAAGCCTGGGCGGCCTCAAGCACTTCGGGGCTCACGTCTGCGCCGAGGGCGACCCCGCGTTCAGCAAGCCAAGCGCGTAGGTCGTCCGCAGCGGATAGGCCCGTAGCGTCATCCGCGCTGATCACCCCGGTAGAAACCGCCGCATCCAGCCCATCGGCCAGACGGCGCACATCACTCATGATCAGGTTAACAGAAGACCCTTCTGGCACCGCGCTGGCGGGGATCATGTCGACCACCGAAGATTGCACCAGCATCGGCTGCACCAGCAGCCAAATGCCCAGAACCAAAAGCGCAGGCACGGCCACGCTCATCAGCGCGTTATAACCGTAATAGCTGGGCAGCGAATGCAGATTGCGGCTGTCACCTTTGGCCGATGCCAATGCGCGCTTGCGGGCAAGGAAATAGCCACCCAAGGCCAGCGCTGCGATCAGCACCACCAGCGGCAGTACCGCGCCTGTTGTTAGAATTTGTCCCACATGTCCCCCGGTGGATCAAAAGGCAAAAAAACCGGGGGCAGCAGCCCGCCCCCGGTGTCGTCAGATTTGGGTTCAGGAACCGCCGCCCATCACGGTCTCATCGGACACTACGGCTTGAGTCTCGGCCAGCTCAGGATCGGAGACCAGACCGTACTCGGCCAGTGGGCCATCGGGGCCAGCAACTTCGTCCGCGACGAAGAACTCAGCGTATTCCTTCAGGCCGGGGATCACGCCGATATGGGCTTTCTTGACGTAGAAGAACAGCGGGCGCGACACGGGGTAGTCACCGGATGCAATGCTTTCGGTGGTCGGCTCGACGTCGCCCATGGTGGCAACCTGAAGCTTGTCTGTGTTGTTTTCATAGAAGGCCAGACCGAAGACGCCGATGCCGTCTTTGTTGCTTTCGATGCGCGCCAGCGTCTCGGTGTAGTCGCCGTCGATGTCGACCGACTTGCCGTCGGTGCGCAGGCTGATGCACTCTTTCTCAGCCGCCTTCTCGTCGCCGCCCGCAGCTTCGGCGAAAACTTCAAGATCGCCGGTTTCTTCACAGCCCGCGAGGATCACTTTTTCCTCGAACACTTCGCGCGTGCCGTGTTTGGTGCCGGGGATGAAGGCTTGGATCGGCTGCGCGGGGAAGTCGGGGCTGACCTGATCCCATGTGGTATAGGGGTTCTCGGTCACTTCGCCGTCGACGACAACTTTGGCGCTCAGAGCCTTGTACCAATCGGTCGGGGTGAAGGCGAAAGTCTCGCCGTTGATGTCGGAGGCGAAAACGATGCCGTCATAGCCGATGCGCACTTCGATGATGTCGGTCACGCCGTTCTCGGCACAGGCCGCCACTTCGGCGTCTTTGATCTGGCGCGAGGCGTTGGCCACATCGATGGTGTTCTCGCCCACGCCTTCGCAGAAACGTTTGAGGCCAGCCGAGGAACCGCCCGATTCCACGACCGGTGTCGGGAAGTCAAAGTTTTCGCCAAAGGCTTCGGCGACGATGGAGGCATAGGGCAGCACGGTCGAAGAACCGGCAACCTGCACTTGGTCACGCGCGGCAGCAGCAGTTGCGGATACGGCGGCAATCGCCAAGGCGGAAGTGGTGAGTTTTGCGAGTGACATGATATCTCCTGTCAGATGCGAATTGGTGACCACCCCATGGTGATCTGCGCCCCGTTTATGAAGGCGATGCTGTGCTTTTGTGACAGCAACGTTACAGTTTCATGACAGTCGGCCTGAATCACCAAATTTCTAAAAAAATCAGGCGGAATTCGTTTTTATCGGCAATATCACGCGGAATTCAGCGCCCTGACCGGGGGTGCTGGTAACTTTGAGCCGCCCGCGGTGGCGATTCATGATGTGCTTTACGATGGCCAGACCCAGCCCTGTGCCGCCAAGTGCGCGGCTGCGATGGCTATCGACACGGTAGAACCGTTCGGTGAGACGCGGCAGGTGGATCGCGTCAATGCCGGGGCCGTGGTCCCTGACGCTGATATGTACCGCCGGGCCGCGCATCGCCGGGTCATGGGCCGTGCTTTTAACCGAAATCTCGACCCTGTTGTCGCGCCCGCCGTATTTGATCGCGTTCTCGATAAGATTGGTAAAGACCTGTACCAATTGGTCCGCATCCCCCAGCACAAGCGCCGGGGCATCGCCCAATGTCGGCGCCAATGTCACGTTGCTATCGTCTGCCAAAGGCGCGAGGTTGCGCAGGGTGCCGCGGAGCACATCACGCAGGTCAATCGGCGCCTCGGGGCGCACGCGCTCTTCAGCCTCGACCCGGCTGAGGGACAGCAACTCTCCCACCAATCGGTTCATCCGCTCCGCTTCCTGCGCCATGATTCCTAAGAACCGCTCGCGCGCCGCCGTGTCGTCGCGTGCCGGGCCTTGTAGCGTCTCAATAAACCCGATCAGTGCGGTTAGCGGGGTGCGCAACTCATGGCTCACATTCGCCACGAAATCGCGGCGCATCTGGCCTGCCTGCGCCATCTCCGTCACGTCATTGAAGCTTAGCAGAACAATCCCGTGATCGCCCACCGGGCGCAGGCTGACGTCATAGGTGGTGCCATGTTCGCCGCCGACGCTGGTGAAACGCGCTTGGCTCGGGCCGTCTCCGGCAAGGCACCGCTCCACCGCTTCAACCAGCCCCGGTTGACGCAGCGCGGTCACGAAATGGCGGCCAACAAGCCCTTTGCCCAGCAGGTCTTCGGCAGGGACATTCAGAACGGTAATCCGCTCCTCGGCGTTGATTGCGACGCTTGGCAGCGGCAAGGCCGCCACGACATCTGTCAAGGTAACGGCAGTGGTCGCCATGTCAGAGCGGTTCAAGATCGCGGCGAAAGCGCGCGGCGTTTTCGGCGTAGTGTTTGGCGCTCGCGGTTAGCCGCTGGATCGCCTGCGCATCGAGCTCCCGTACCACCTTACCCGGCACACCCATAACGAGCGACCCATCGGGGATCACCTTGTTTTCGGTAATCAACGCCCCTGCCCCAATCAGGCAGTTCTTGCCGATCTTGGCCCCATTGAGCACCGTGGCACCCATGCCGATCAAGGAGTTGTCGCCAATGGTGCACCCGTGCAGCATGACCTTATGACCGATGGTGCAATCTTCGCCCACGGTCAGTGGATAGCCCATATCGGTGTGAAAGACGCAGTTCTCCTGCACATTGCTGCCGCGCCCCACGGTGATCATCTCATTGTCGCCACGCAGGGTGCTGCCGAACCAGACAGAGGCTTCGGGGCCGAGCGTCACCTTGCCGATGACATTGGCGTCAGGCGCGACCCATGCATCGGGAGAGACATCGGGGCGGGCGTCGGCAAGGGCGTAAAGGGTCATTTCAAATCCTCAAATTCAGATTGCAGACGGCGGACGTGATCCTTGATGGCGGGCTGTTGGCTCAGCCGCAGCCGCGCGGCGGTGATGATGGATTTCAGCCGCGCCTCGGTCTGGTCGAGATCGTCGTTGACCAGCACGAAGTCATAGCCATCCCAGTGGCTGATCTCATCCCAGCTTTTGCCCATGCGCTTGGCAATGGTCTCGGCATCGTCCTGCCCCCGGCTTTCCAAACGGCGCTTCAACTCGGTGATCGAGGGCGGCAGAAGGAAAATCGACAGCGTGTGCGTGTTCAGGTCAGAGTTACGGATCTGCTGGGCGCCCTGCCAGTCGATGTCGAAAAGGATGTCCTGCCCCTGATCAATCGCCGCCTGCACCGGCGCTTTGGGGGAGCCATAGAAGTTGCCGAAGACATGTGCATGTTCCAGCATTTCGCCCTCAGCCACGGCCTGACGGAAATCCTCTTCGCCGACGAAACGGTAATCCTTGCCGTCCTCCTCGCCCGGGCGGGGCGCGCGGGTGGTGGCGGAGACCGAGAAATTGATCGTCGGATCCCATGCGCGCAGGGCGCGGGCCATGGTCGATTTGCCCGCCCCGGAGGGGGAACTGAGGATGATCAGAAGGCCGCGTCGGCTTGGCTTTGTCACGTCTTACTCCACATTTTGCACTTGTTCGCGCATTTGGTCGATCACCGCCTTCAAGGCCAGACCGACAGTCGTTAGTTCCGTGCTCTGCGCCTTCGCACAGAGCGTGTTGGCTTCGCGGTTGAACTCCTGCATCAGGAAATCCAGCTTGCGCCCCACCGGCCCGCCCTGCCCGATCAACGCGCGCGCGGCGGCGATATGGGCAGCAAGGCGGTCGATCTCTTCGGTGACATCGGCTTTGACCGCGATCAAGGCCAGCTCTTGGGCCACCCGGTCGGCATCCGCGCCTTCGCTGTTGTCCATCACCCGCGCGAGGTTGCGGCGGAGGTTGGCGGCGGCGTCTTCTTTTCGCGCATCGGCCAATGCTGCGGCTTTGGCGGCAAGGGTCTCTACTTCGTTCAACTGGTCCTGCATCACGTCCGCCAAGGCAGCACCTTCTTGGCGGCGCATGGCGTTGAAGTCTTCCAAGACCGCAGGGAATTCTGCCAACAAGACCTCGCGCAGCGCATCAATGTCCTGCGCCTGATCGGACTGCTCCAACGCGCCGCGCATGGTCAAAATGTCACTGGCCCGCGAGGGTGCGAGCGAGACACCGGCATCCATCGCGCGGGTTTCGATTTCTTGCAGCGCCGCGAGCAACGTGTCGACCTGTGCAGTGTTGACCTGTAGCGTACCGTCATTCTCGGCTGAAGCTATGCGCAGGTTACAGGTGATATTGCCCCGCGCCACCTCTGCCGTCACCTGCTTGCGCAGGGCGACTTCCAGCCCCTCCACCCAATCAGGAACGCGCAGGCGTAGGTCGAGCCCTTTACCATTAACCCCGCGCAGCTCCCAAGACCAACTCCAGCCCTCCAAAGCGCCGGAGGCAGAGGCGAAACCTGTCATGGACCTGATCATCGGTGCGTTCCTTGCAAGGGCGGTCATGTCCTGCCTTACGGTGAAACCCCCGCGCGGGGCAAGCCCCCGGACCGACACGATGCCCGATCTGCGCCCGATCTGCCTCCCGCGCCGTTAACCATTCCAGCGAAAGCCTGACGCGCTTCCTTTCTGCCTGCAGTATTAATGATTTGGTAATGTCTCTGGCTACATGATGCGCTGTCGTTTCAAGAAAGCGGCAGCTGTACTGGCCAAGTCCTTTAGGTAGAGTTTTATGGGCCATACAGACCACACCGCGCAGAATGTTGTCGCCATGTCAGATCATCGGACGCATGTTGGCTATGGCCCGCTGGCGCAGGTCGAAGCCTATTGGGAATCCTTGCGTGGCAGCAGATTGATGCCGCGACGGTCTGATATTGATCCGCGAGGGATCGAATCCGCGTTGGAGTATGCCTTTATCCTCGAACGCGTTGCGGTTGGCGTGGCGCGATTGCGCATTGCGGGGGGGCATCTACGCGACCTTATGGGGATGGAGGTGCGCGGCATGCCAATCACCGCCTTCTTTGCCACGCAATCGCGCCCCCGGGTCTCCGAGGTGTTAGAGGAAGTCTTTCAGATGCCCGGTCAGACAAACCTGCATCTAATCGCCCCTGCTGCCCATGGCCGCCCCGCCTTGGCCGGGCGGATTTTGCTGCTGCCTTTGGAAAGCGATCTGGGTGATGTAAGCCGCGTGCTTGGCTGTTTGGTGGTGCAAGGTGATATCGGCCAAACGCCACGCCGGTTTGATTTGGCTCAAGAGAAGCGGCACAGCGTCTTGGGCGGAGCGACCCGACCTTTGCGATACGCCGCCCCATTTCAACAGCCGTCTTTGCCAAGAGAGACTGGATTTGCTGAGGGGAAAGCTAATTTCACCCCTGCCACGACGGGACATATTCCGGCCTATCTGCGATTGGTGAAGTCCAAGCAGGAATAGCGCGACAGTCGTTCGGGCGTAAAAACGCCGCCCAACATCAAGCGGGGCGGCGTTTACCATGATATAGTCAGGCTAAGACCGCGCCTGTTATCCAGCCGCGCGTGTCGCCTGCGCCGAGCGGCGGTTCGACAGTTCTTCGGCCACCAAAAACGCCAGTTCCAGCGATTGGCTGGCGTTCAGGCGCGGATCGCAGGCCGTGTGATAACGGTCTGACAGGTCTTCGTCGCTGACCGCCCGCACACCGCCGGTGCATTCGGTCACGTCTTGGCCGGTCATCTCGAAATGCACACCACCGGGGACAGAGCCTTCGGCGTTATGCACGGCAAAGAACTCATGCACTTCGCGCAGTACGGAATCAAAGGGCCGGGTCTTGTAGCCGGTCGAGGATTTGATCGTATTGCCGTGCATCGCGTCACAGGTCCAAACGACATTCGCGCCCTCTTCCTGCACGGTTTTGATGAGACGCGGCAGGTGATCGCCCACCTGCCCCGCACCAAAGCGCGAGATCAGGGTCAAACGGCCCTCTTCGTTGTCGGGATTCAGCTTGGCCATCAATTGCTTGAGGTCATCGCTGGTCATGGAGGGGCCGCATTTCAGGCCGATGGGGTTTTGCACACCGCTGGCGAATTCCACATGCGCGCCGTCCGGCTGCCGCGTGCGGTCACCGATCCAGATCATATGGCCCGAGCCCGCCAGCCATTTGCCGGTCTGGCTGTCCCGACGGCAAAGCGCTTCTTCATACTCCAGCAGCAGGGATTCGTGGCTGGTGTAGAATTCCACCGATTGCAGCGTATGCGCGGTTTCGGCGGTCACGCCAGCGGCGGCCATGAAATCCAGCGTGTCAGAGATGCGGTTCGCGATCTCGCGGTATTTCTCGGCCTTTTCGTCATCGGTGAAGCCCAGCGTCCAGCCGTGGACTTGATGCACATCGGCATAGCCCCCGGTTGAGAAGGCACGCAACAGGTTCAGCGTGGCGGCGGCCTGTGTGTAGGCGCGCAGCATCTTTTGCGGGTCGGGAATGCGCGACTCGGCGGTGAAGGCCAGATCGTTGATAATATCACCGCGGTAGCTGGGCAGTTCCACGCCATCAACCGTCTCGGTCGGGGCCGAACGCGGTTTGGCGAATTGCCCCGCCATACGGCCCAGCTTGATCACCGGCACTTTGGCGCCATGGGTCAACACGATGGCCATCTGCAACATCACTTTGAATGTGTCGCGAATGGCGTCCGAGCTGAACTGCTCAAAGCTCTCGGCACAGTCGCCGCCCTGCAAGAGGAAGGCTTCGCCACGGCCAGCGGCGGCCAGATGTTTCTTCAGCCGGCGTGCTTCGCCCGCAAAAACGAGGACCGGATAGCGTGCCAGCTGTGCCTCAACCGCCTGCAACGCGGCTTGGTCAGGGTAATCGGGCATCTGGACGCGCGGTTTGCTGCGCCAGCTTGAGGTGCTCCAGTCTGTCATCTTTCTACTCCGCTCCACAGCGCCGAGTGTCGGCGCTTCGTGATCTTTCTCTATACAAAGGTGCGGGGAAAGTGACCAGAACCGAAATGCGCCCTATTGACGTTGCGACAGGGCCGTGGGCAATGTTTTCGGCAAGTTCTGGCGGCCATGGCACATACCGCCCGAGACGACCTGAGTAGAAAGACGCCGAGATGTCCCAATCGCGCCCGGCCACCCGCATGCCCCCCCAAACCGACAAGCCGCGGCGTTTCGTCTTTGTGCTTTTGGAGAATTTTACGTTGCTGAGCTTCGCCTCGGCTGTGGAATGTCTGCGCATCGCGAACCGTATGCTCGACCAAAAGGCCTATGAATGGCAGGTTGTGGGCGAGACGGGTGAAACATGCGTGAGTTCTTCTGGTGCGGTCTTTGCGCTCGATGGCGGGCTAGAGGAATTAGGCCGCGACGACACGATTGTTATTTGTGGTGGCCTCGATGTGCAGGCGGCGACCACGAAGAAGCTGTTAGCGTGGTTGCGCCGTGAGGCCCGCAAAGGGCTGGTTGTTGGCGGGCTATGTACGGCGGCGCATACGCTGGCCAAGGCCGGGCTGCTGGACGGCAAGCGCGCCACGATCCACTGGGAAAACCAAGACAGCTTTGGCGAGGAGTTCGAAGAGGTTGTGCTGACGAAATCGGTCTTTGTGGTGGACGGCAACCGGCTGACCACAGCGGGCGGCACCTCTTCGCTGGACTTGATGCTGAAACTCATCGCCGATGATCACGGCGAAGAAACAGCCAACGCCGTGGCGGATCAACTGATTTATTCCTCGATCCGCACCGACCAAGACACGCAGCGCCTGTCGGTGCCCACCCGAATCGGTGTGCGCCATCCCAAACTCAGCCAAGTCATTCAACAGATGGAGCGTAACATCGAAGAGCCGATCAGCCCGTCGATCCTTGCGCGTGACGTGGGCATGTCGACCCGCCAGTTAGAGCGGTTGTTCCGGCGCTATCTCAACCGCAGTCCGAAACGATATTACATGGAACTGCGGCTGCAAAAGGCCCGCAACTTGTTGATGCAGACGGATATGAGCGTGATCAATGTGGCGCTGGCCTGTGGTTTCGCCTCGCCCTCACATTTTTCCAAATGCTACCGTGCGCATTACCAGACCACCCCTTACCGGGAACGGGGCAGCCAATCGTCGCGGCAGCCGGCGTAAAGCCTAGGGCGTGATCCGGTAAACGGTGCCTTTGGTTTCAGAGATGAACCAGATGCCCCCCTCTGGGCCTTCAACCACGTCGCGCACGCGGGCGGTTTCCTCGGTTTTGATCTGCTGCACCTCTTCCAGCGGGTCACCACTCAGCCGGGCGATATAGTCGAACTTGAGCGAGCCTACGAAGATATCACCTTTCCATTCTGGGAATTGCGCGCCGTAGTAGACCATAAGACCCGCGGGCGCGATGGAGGGATCCCAGTAGAATTCGGGCTGCTCCATGCCCTCTTTTTCAGACCCTTCACCGATCTTCGCGCCTGAGTAATGCTCCCCGTAGGAAATCACCGGCCAGCCATAGTTCGCGCCTTTGGTGATGCGGTTCACTTCGTCACCGCCCTTGGCCCCGTGTTCAGACACCCAAAGCCGCCCTTCCAGATCAAGCCCCGCGCCTTGCGGGTTGCGGTGGCCGTAGGACCAGATTTCGGGCAGCACATCGGGCATGTCCAGAAATGGGTTGTCGTCGGGGATCGAGCCGTCGCGGTTTACCCGGATGATGCTGCCGTTATGGGTGCTGCGGTCTTGTGCGGCGGGTCGGTCG
This sequence comes from Sulfitobacter sp. SH24, assembly GCF_965641895.1. NCBI lineage: Bacteria > Pseudomonadati > Pseudomonadota > Alphaproteobacteria > Rhodobacterales > Roseobacteraceae > Sulfitobacter > Sulfitobacter sp. SH24. The sequence continues at coordinate 1,755,696 of NZ_OZ282575.1, read as the reverse complement.
CCGCGTTCGCCAATGGTCACCAGAAGCGTGCCATCCGGTGCCTCAACCACGCGCGAGCCGAAATGCTGCCCGCCGTTGCTGCCGGGTTTCATGGCAAAAAGCTCGGTCAGGGTCTCCAGACTGCGGGCATCTTCCGACAGGCGCGCGCTGGCCAAAGCGGTGCCCGCGCCGCCGCCTTCTTGGGGTTTGGCATAGGTCAAGAACAACAGGCGGCTCTGCGCGAAATCCTCGGCCAGGGTGATATCCAACAGACCGCCCTGCCCGACCACGGCCACCTCGGGCAGGCCCGATACCTCATGCCGTGCGCCGTCTTTTTGGTAGATCAGCCGCCCGGCTTTCTCGGTGACCAACAGCCCGCCGCCGGGCATGGGGGCGATGCCCCAAGGCGCCTCTAGACCTTCGGCCATAGGGGTGATCGTCAGGCTGCTCTGGGCGCTCACCGCGCCTGCGGCGCAGAGGCTGCTAAGGCCGATGAAAGTGGCGGTCGCGAATTGTTTGGCGGATGTCATGGGCAGGCTCCTTTGGGCATGGGGGCTTGGATCAAGACATAGCCAGCAAGCGGCCCATTTCCAGCATTCCACTCGGCACACGCGAAAAGCCGCCCGCGCAGACCACTTGATAAATCGCCTTTTCTTTTTCGAAATCACGACCTAACGTTCGATCAGAACGAGAGTTCAACTAAGGGAGAGTACCAAATGAAAAAAATATTGATGGCCACAACGGCTGTTGCTTTGCTCGCCACAGGCGCGCAGGCAGAAGACACAAAAATCGGCATTCTGCTGGGCTTCACCGGCCCGCTGGAATCGCTGGCCAATGACATGGCAGCCGGTGCTGAACTGGCGATTGCCGAAGTCAACGAGAGCGGCATGTTCCTCGATGGCGCGACCGTATCGTCCGAGCGTGGCGACACCGGCTGCATCGACGCGGGCCTTGCCGTGGCATCCGCAGAGCGTCTGATCACCTCTGACCGCGTCAGCGGCATCGTTGGCGGCATGTGCTCGGGCGAGACCACCGCTTCGCTGCAAAACGTTGCCATTCCGAACGGCATCGTGATGATCTCGCCTTCCGCGACATCTCCGGCCCTGTCGACTGTCGAAGACAACGGCCTGTTCTTCCGCACCTCGCCATCTGACGCCCGTCAGGGTCAAGTCATGGCCGACATCCTGAACGACCGTGGCATCACCGAAGTCGCCGTGACCTATACCAACAACGACTATGGTAAAGGTTTGGCCGACAGCTTTGAATCCGCTTTCAAAGAATCCGGCGGTACGGTCACAATCAACACCTCGCATGAAGACGGCAAAGCGGATTATTCCGCCGAAGTCGGCGCGCTGGCCTCTGCCGGTGGTGAAGTGCTGATCGTTGCGGGCTACGTCGACCAAGGCGGCGCGGGTATCGTGAACGGTGCGCTTGACGCAGGCGCGTTCGACACATTCATGTTCCCCGACGGCATGGTTTCCGACACGCTGGAAGAGAAATTCGCCGAAAGCGCGGATGGCTCCTTTGGCCAGAACCCAAGTGCCGCTGGCGAAGGCCCGGACAACTACAAAAAGATGGGCGAAGAGGCCGGTTTCGAGCCAACAAACGCCTTCTCTCCTGAATCCTATGACGCTGCGGCTTTGATGCTGCTGGCGATGCAGGCCGCGGGCTCCAACGATCCTGCTGCCTACAAAGAAAAGGTGATGGAAGTCGCCAACGCACCAGGTGAGAAAATTCTGCCGGGTGAGCTTGGCAAAGCTTTGCAGATCATCAAAGACGGCGGTGATGTCGACTATGTCGGTGCCTCTGCTGTTGAGCTGATCGGACCGGGCGAAAGCGCGGGCAGCTACCGCGAGATCGAGATGAAAGACGGCAAGATGGTTACAATTGGCTACCGCTGATTTACCTCTTGTTTGAAACGTCCAAAGGGGCCCGGTCGCATCGCGATCGGGCCTTTTGCATAGTAAATCGCCTTTTCTTCCGCGAAGGCAGCCTCTACAAATCCAATAGCGAGAACGTGGGAAACATGTTCCGACTGGGAGGACAGGATGAATAAGCATTTGATGGCCGTGCCGGTCAGGGCTTCGCGCATGGGAGATGCCGAGGCTAAATTCGGCAGCGGCGCACAAGCTGCCTTTATTGAGGCACAGGGCCGCTTTCTTCGTAAAATGGCCGCACCGGTCCCTTTCAAGAATCGCAGCAGACTGTAAACAAGTAAGGTGGCCCGTCTTTTTGGGGCGGCCAGCCGCGTTACGACCAATAAAAACCAGCCACAAAGGTGGCGGACACGGGGATGGACATATGATCGTCGTAGACGACTTACACAAACATTTCGGCGGCTTTCACGCCGTGGACGGGGCCAGCCTGTCTATTGAGAAGGGATCGATCACCGGTTTGATCGGCCCCAATGGCGCGGGTAAGACCACGCTGTTCAACGTCATTGCTGGCGTGCTTCAGCCCACGTCGGGCCGGGTGACCATGGACGGTGAAGACATCACCGGCCTGCCGCCGCATGAGCTGTTTCACAAGGGGTTGCTGCGCACCTTCCAGATCGCGCATGAGTTTTCATCGATGTCCTGCCGCGAGAACCTGATGATGGTCCCCGGCGATCAATCGGGTGAGACGCTGTGGAACACATGGTTCGGCACCAAGCGCATCGCCAATGAGGAACGCGCGCTCAAGGCCAAGGCCGATGAGGTGCTGGAATTCCTCACCATCGAACATCTGGCCGAGCAAAAGGCCGGTCAGATTTCGGGCGGTCAGAAAAAGCTGCTGGAACTGGGCCGCACCATGATGGTGGATGCTAAGATCGTCTTTCTTGATGAGGTCGGCGCGGGCGTGAACCGCACGCTGCTCAATACCATCGGTGACGCGATCATCCGGCTGAACAAAGAACGCAATTACACATTCGTCGTCATCGAGCATGACATGGATTTCATCGGCCGCCTTTGCGACCCGGTGATCTGCATGGCCGAGGGCCACGTGCTGGCCGAAGGCACGCTCGATGAGATCAAGGCGAACGAGCAGGTGATCGAGGCCTATCTCGGCACCGGCCTGAAGAACAAGGACAAGGTAGGCGCATGAGCAATGAACCCTACGGCGACCGCGGCAACAAAGACTGGTCGGTCGGCAACGCAAAGGGCCAAGGCAGCATCATGCCCAAGGCCAGCGGCAAAACCCACCCCGCCCCCGGCGGCCCCTTTCTGATCGGCGACAGCATGACTGCGGGCTATGGCAATGGCCCCGACATTTTGCACGACTGCACCATCGCGGTGGACCGCGGCGAGATCGCCGTGATCGTCGGCCCCAACGGCGCAGGCAAATCCACGGGCATGAAGGCGGTCTTTGGCATGCTCGACATGCGCAAGGGCCATGTCCGGCTAGATGGTGAGGATATCACCGGCCTCAGCCCGCAAGACCGGGTGGCCAAGGGCATGGGCTTTGTGCCCCAGACCAGCAACATCTTCACCTCCATGACGGTCGAAGAGAACCTTGAGATGGGCGCCTTCATCCGCCGCGATGATTTCCGCGATACGATGGCGCAGGTCTATGACCTGTTTCCGATCCTCAAGGAAAAGCGCAATCAGGCGGCGGGCGAGTTGTCGGGCGGTCAACGTCAGCAGGTCGCCGTGGGCCGGGCGCTGATGACCCAGCCTAAAGTCCTGATGCTCGACGAGCCGACCGCGGGCGTGAGCCCGATCGTCATGGACGAATTGTTCGACCGGATTATCGAGGTTGCCCGCACCGGCATCCCGATCCTGATGGTCGAACAAAACGCCCGTCAGGCGCTTGAGATCGCGGACAAAGGCTATGTGCTTGTGCAGGGGGCAAACGCCTTTACCGGCACCGGCAAAGAGCTTCTGGCCGATCCTGAAGTCCGCAAATCGTTTCTGGGGGGCTGAACATGGATCTGCTCAACGCATTTATTGCACTTTCGAACTATGTCCTCATTCCGGGCATTGCTTATGGCTCGCAGCTCGCACTCGGCGCGCTTGGCGTGACTTTGGTCTACGGCATCCTGCGTTTCTCAAACTTCGCACATGGCGACACCATGGCCATGGGGACGATGGCGACGATCCTTGTCACATGGCTGTTCCAGTCAATGGGGCTGAGCCTTGGCTTCTTGCCCACAGCACTGCTCGCCCTGCCCTTCGGCATCGGCTTTGCCATTCTGCTACTGTTGGGGACCGATAGGGTCGTCTATAAATTCTACCGCGAGCAAAAGGCCAAGCCGGTGATTTTGGTGATCGTCTCCCTCGGGGTGACGTTTATCTATAACGGCATCACGCGGTTCATTATTGGCGCGGACGATCAGAACTTCCTTGATGGGGAGCGGTTCATCATGTCGGCGCGGGACTTTAAGGCGCTGACGGGTTTGAAAGAAGGTCTGGCCTTCAAAACCACCCAAGGCATCACCATCGTCACCGCGATCATCGTTGTCGCGTTGCTGTTTTGGTTCCTCAACAAGACCCGCGCGGGCAAATCCATGCGTGCCTATTCGGACAACGAAGATCTGGCGCTGCTGTCGGGTATCAATCCTGAGCGTGTGGTGATGATCACTTGGATGATCGTCGCCGCGCTCGCGACCATCGCAGGCACGCTTTACGGGCTAGATAAGTCTTTCAAACCATTCACGTACTTCCAGCTTTTGCTGCCGATCTTTGCTGCGGCGATCGTGGGCGGCCTTGGCAGCCCGGTGGGGGCCATTGCGGGTGGATTCGTCATCGCCTTTAGCGAGGTGACGATCACCTACGCGTGGAAAAAGGTGCTGGGCTACGTCATGCCCGAAGGGCTGGAGCCTGACGGCTTGGTCCAGCTTATGAGCACGGATTATAAATTTGCGGTCAGCTTCGTCATTCTTCTGATCGTTCTGCTGATCAAGCCCACCGGCCTGTTCAAGGGGAAATCGGTATGACCCAGACTGTGAAAAACACCATCCTTTTCGCGATCATCGCTCTGATGATCATCTACACGGGCTTTGCACAAAGCTGGAACTCGGCGCTCTTGATCGTCGCTATGGGTCTGATCTCGTCGATCATGGCGCTTGGGGTGAACCTCCAATGGGGCTTCGCGGGGCTCTTTAACGTCGGCATCATGGGCTTTGTGGCGCTCGGCGGTCTGGCGGCGGTGCTGGTTTCAATGCCCCCGACCGAGGGCGCATGGACCACGGGCGGCTTTGCTATAATCGGTGCGCTTTTGTTAGGAGCGGGCACGGTCGTTGCTGCGGTCATGCTGATGAAGCGTATGGCACCGGGTATCGCCCGTACCCTCGCGGTTATCGCGGTGCTTGTTGTCGGTTTTTTCGTTTTCCGGGCACTGCTTGACCCCGCGGTCGAAGCAGTCGAGGCAATCAACCCTGCGCAAAGCGGCTACCTCGGTGGTTTGGGACTGCCGGTCCTGATTTCTTGGCCCGTGGGTGGTCTCTTTGCCGCTGGCGCCGCATGGCTTATCGGCAAGACAGCTCTGGGCTTGCGCTCGGATTATCTGGCGATTGCCACATTGGGCATTGCCGAGATCATCATCGCGGTACTGAAAAATGAAGATTGGATGAGCCGGGGCGTCAAGAACGTCATTGGCCTGCCGCGCCCGGTGCCCTATGAGATCGACCTCCAAAACAGCGCCTCGTTTGTCGAGCGCGCTGCCGGTTTCGGGTTCGACCCGGTAGAGGCGTCGACGCTTTGGGTGAAACTGCTCTATATCGCTCTTTTTGCCGTGGTTTTGCTAATTCTCCTGTGGATGAGCCAACGTGCGCTCCATTCGCCTTGGGGGCGCATGCTCCGCGCGATCCGTGATAACGAAGTCGCCGCCGAAGCGATGGGCAAAGATGTCACCGCGCGGCATTTGCAGGTCTTCATCCTTGGCTCTGCCATCTGCGGTATTGCTGGTGCGATGATGACAACGATGGACAGCCAGCTCACGCCCGGCACCTACCAGCCGCTGCGCTTTACCTTCCTGATCTGGGTCATGGTGATCGTCGGCGGGTCGGGCAACAACTTCGGCGCGATTTTGGGCGGATTCCTGATTTGGTTCCTTTGGGTGCAGGTTGAACCGATGGGCCTTTGGCTGATGAACCTCATCACGGCTGGCATGTCCGAAGGTTCTGCTCTAAAGGCCCATCTGATTGAGAGTGCTGCTCATATGCGTCTACTGACGATGGGAATTGTGCTGCTGTTGGTGCTGCGCTTCAGCCCGCGTGGGTTGATCCCCGAGCGGTAAACGCGGTGGTTTTTCCAAGCCACAAAAAAGGGGCGCGGTCGCAATACCGCGCCCCTTTTATTTTGTCTTCCCTTGCCTTAGCGACCTTTGAACAGCCCGCCCAAAATGCCGCGCACAATCCGGCGGCCTGTGGTGCCTTTTAACTCCTTGATTACGGCGCTGGCGATGGCATCCCCGAAACCATCCGATGATTTTCGAGCCGACCTGCTGCTGCTACGCGCGCCGCCATAGCGCCGAGCCTTCTGGAATTCCCGCGCAGCTTCGTCCTCGGCTTCTGCGGCGGCCTCAATCTTTTCCGCTTCCTTGGCGGCCGCCTCGGCACGGGTTTTGAGCATCTCATAGGCCGACTCGCGGTCTTTCAAAGTTTCGTATTTCCCGGCAAGATCAGAGCCCGCCATGACCGCCGCACGCTGACCCACAGAAATAGGGCCAAGTTGCGATGACGGCGGGCGGATCAGCGTTTGTTCGACCACACCGGGCACGCCTTTGCGTTGCAGCATCGAGGTTATCGCTTCGCCCACGCCAACCTCGCGGATCGCCTCTTCGGTGTCGAAACGCGGGTTCTCGCGGTAGGTCTCGGCGGCTTGGCGAAGCTCCTTGCGGTCCCGTGCGGTAAAGGCGCGCAGCGCGTGTTGGATACGGTTGCCAAGCTGGCCCAGAATATCATCAGGCACGTCTGCGGGGTTCTGGGTCACGAAGTAGACGCCGACCCCCTTGGAGCGGATCAGCCGCGCCACCTGTTCCACCTTATCCACCAACGCCTTGGGCGCATCATCAAACAGCAGATGGGCCTCGTCAAAGAAGAATACCAGCTTGGGTTTGTCGGGGTCGCCCAATTCGGGCAGTTCCTCAAAAAGTTCGGACATCAGCCATAGCAGGAACGTCGCGTAGAGCTTCGGCGAGGCCATGAGCTTGTCTGCGGCTAGGATGTTGATCCGTCCGCGCCCATCCGCATCGCAGCGCATCAAATCAGACAGCGCCAATGCCGGTTCGCCGAACAACTGTGCGCCGCCTTGATTTTCCAAGACCAGCAAGCGTCGCTGGATCGTGCCGACCGAAGCGGTTGAGACATTGCCATAGCGCAGCGCCAAGTCTTTCGCATTCTCCCCAACCCACACCAGCAGCGCTTGCAGGTCTTTGAGGTCCAAAAGCGGCATGCCCTCTTCATCTGCGACGCGGAAGGCGATGTTCAAAATACCCTCCTGCGCCTCGCTGAGGCTTAGAAGCTGCGCGATCAGCAGCGGTCCCATCTCGGAAACGGTGGTGCGGACTGGGTGGCCCTGCTCTCCGAAGAGATCCCAAAAGGTCACTGGAAACGACTGGTAGATATAATCGTCAAAGCCGATCTTGGCGGCGCGTTCGGTGAAGGGTACGTGCAGTTTCGCAGCGTCACTGCCCGCCATGGCAAGGCCCGAGAGGTCACCTTTCACATCCGATAGGAACACCGGCACGCCTGCATTCGCGAACCCTTCAGCAAGGATTTGCAGCGTTACCGTCTTGCCCGTCCCGGTGGCCCCGGCAATCAGTCCGTGGCGGTTTGCATAGCCGAGGTCGAGAAATTGCTTGGTCGCATAGTCGGGACCGCCGCCGCCGATAAAGATGTCACTGCTCACGCTGGGGCCTTTCTGTCAATTTTAGCCATTCGTCCGTTCCACTAGAGCATACAAACTTAACCTTTGCGCGCCATAGTGAAGGCACCCCGCCCGCATGTCCTTCTTTCGGGTGGGTGTACTTCCTCCCTGTTAGACTTGGCCGCGCCCTCGGGTGCGGCCCTTTTTCTACCATAGGCTGTTGCTTCCTCCATGACAGATTGTCGCATTTTTACTGTTGACCGGCATCACGCGCTTGCCTAACGTGGCATTAATAAGTCGGCCCAGTCCGACGGGGAGAAAGTACACGGAAGGGGGCGCGTTGCGTCCCCTTTTGCGTTTACAGCGGCTAAGTCTCTGACATTGCGGAAAATTCGCGGGACATTGGGTCGGCATGAAATTGCCCGATCCATGATTGAAATGCGGCTATGACCACTGACAATCGCGGGGCGGCATGGTAAGGGGCGGTAACGCAACTAATGTGGATATGACATGAGCAAGTTTATGACCGCCCTGCCGCTATGTGCAGCGCTTGCACTGACGGCCCCAATGACCGCTTTCGCCCAGACCGCAACGCCGGACACGGCCGCGGAAGAAAACAGCGCACCGAGCGAAGAGCAGGCACCGCAGGCCGGCACCAGCGGCAATGCCTCTCAGATCGAAGAGCAGCTGAGCCTTGGTGAAGACGCGGACAAAGACCCCGAATTGGGCAAGCCCTACACCAAGAAAGAGATTGGCTCCTGGGAGATGCGCTGCATCAAGACCGAAGAAGAGGTCGACCCTTGTCAGATGTACCAACTGCTTGCCGATGGTGAAGGCGCGCCAGTTGCCGAAGTCTCGCTTTTCCGTCTGCCCGATGGTGGTCAAGCCAAAGCCGGTGCCACGGTTGTTGTCCCGCTTGAGACCGCCCTGCCCGCACAGCTGACCCTGTCGGTCGACGGTGGCAAAGCCCGCCGCTATCCCTATGCTTTCTGCAACCCGGTGGGCTGCTATGTGCGGATGGGTCTGACAGATGCCGATATCGGCGCCTTCAAGCGCGGCAAAGAAGCGGTCTTGACCATCGTGCCCGCATTGGCCCCCGATCAAGAGGTCAAGTTGACACTCTCGCTCGACGGTTTCACCGCTGGCTACGACGAAGTGTCGGTGATCGAGCAGTAAGACCTGCTTAAACTTACGAATTTTGATGCCGCTCCCTGACGGGGGCGGCATTTTTCGTCCGGCGTTAGGATGGATCAGGTGCGGCGCAGGGCCAGAACGGCGTTCATCCCACCAAAGGCAAAGGCATTGCTCAGCGCCACATCGACCCGCGCATCCCGTGCCTCATTCGGCACCACGTCGAGGGCGCACTCCGGATCGGGTTCTTCATAGCCGATGGTGGGCGCGATCACCCCGTCCCGCAGCGCCATGATGCAGGCCAAAAGCTCAACCGCACCGGTGCCGCCGATCACATGGCCGTGCATCGATTTGGTCGATGAGATCATTAACTGATCCGCGTGAGTGCCAAACACATCCGCGACCGCCGCACATTCGGTCTTGTCGTTCGCCGCCGTCCCGGTGCCATGAGCGTTGATATAGCCGACCTCTTCGCGATTGATCCCCGCATCGGCCAGCGCCCCCTGCATGGCCCGTGCGGCCCCGGCCTTAGAAGGCATGACGATGTCGCTGGCATCCGAAGTCATGGCGAAACCTGCAACCTCGCAAAGGATTTCGGCCCCCCGTGCCCGCGCGTGGTCATAGTCTTCAAAGACAAAGACCCCCGCGCCCTCGCCCTGCACCATCCCGTTGCGGTTGGCCGAGAAAGGCCTGCAAGCATCGCGGCTCATCACGCGCAGCCCTTCCCACGCTTTCACGCCGCCGAAGCATAGCATCGACTCCGATCCGCCCGTCACCATAACCGGGCTCATGCCAGAGCGGACCATGGCGAAGGCCTGCGCCATGGCGTGATTGGACGATGCGCAGGCGGTAGAGACGGTGAAGGACGGGCCGCGTAGGTTCCATTCCATGCTGACATGGCTGGCGGCGGCGTTGTTCATCAGTTTGGGCACCACGAAGGGATGCACCCGGTTTTTGCCCTCTTCATAGACCGCGCGGTAGTTGTCGTCCCACGTAGACACACCACCGCCCGCCGTGCCCAGCACCACCCCGGCGCGGGCGGCCAACTCATCGGTAAAGGTCAGCCCCGATTGCTCAATCGCTTCGCGTGCGGCGGCGAGGGTGAATTGGGTGAAACGGTCGTAAAGCGCGATCTGCTGGCGGTTGTAGCGCCCTTCGGCCTCAAACCCGCGCACCTGCCCGCCAATGCGAATAGCCAGCCGCTCCACATCGCGGAACTCAAGCGGGCCGATGCCGCATTTACCCTCGCGCATCGCGGCGAGCGTCTCTGGCACCGACAGGCCCAGAGCGTTGATCGTGCCGGCGCCGGTGATGACAACTCTCTTCATGTGCTTAGCTCTGTTCGGCCTTTAGCCGTTCCACCCCGGCGACAATGCTGCGTACTGTCGAGATGTCGAAATCGCTTTCGCTGGGGCTGTTGGCATTGAAGGGCACGTTGATGTCGAATGTCTCTTCTATGGCGAAGATGCATTCGACAACCCCCATGCTGTCGATGCCCAGATCCTCCAGCGTGTTGTCGAGCGTGACATCCTCCGGTTCAATCATGGCCTGTTCGGCGAGGATGGTAATGACCTGATCTTGAGTGCTCATGGCTGCGTCCCTCAACAATGTCCGCGGCAGGTTTAGTCAGCCTTGTCGGTTTTGGAAACCACCTTTTGCAAAGCCGCGACATCACGCAGCAGCTTGGGCAAGCGGCGCAGCGATTTGTAGATTTCGGTTTGCTTGCTCATCTGCGTGGCGGGGTAGCCCAGCATGGTTCGGCCCTCGGGCACGTTAGACAGAACAATGGTCCCGCCGCCCGCGATTACCCGGTCGCCAATGGTGATATTGTCGGCCAGACCGACCTGCCCGCCGAGAACCACATTGTCGCCCACGCGGGTGGAGCCGCCAACGCCTGCCTGCCCGCAGAGCAGGCAGTTTTTGCCAATCACCGCGTTGTGGCCGATATGCACGAGATTGTCGATTTTCGTGCCGTCGCCGACCTGCGTGTCCCGAATGGTGCCGTTGTCGATGGTAGAGCCCATGCCCATTTCCACATCTGCGCCGATGGTCACGGCGCCGAGCGAATGAATACGGGTCCAAGGTTGCGGTGCCGCGTCGCCCTGATCGCCCAAGGTTTGCCGCGCGCTTTCCACGGTAGAAAGCTCAGCCGTCACGAAAGAGAAACCGTCGCCGCCCAAGCGCACGCCGGACTGCGCAATGAAGCGTGGCCCGATGGTGACGCGCGCGCCGATGCTGACGTGTTCACGAAGGAAAGAGCCCTCGCCCAGTGATGCATCAACGCCGACAAAGCACAGCGGTCCGATCACGCTTCCTGCCCCTATCATCGCCCCGGCAGAGATCACCGCCAGCGGGCCGACCGAGACGCCATCACCCAAAGTGGCATCGGGATCGATCACGGCTGTAGGATGGATGCCCGGTTTGAACCCCTGCCCCTTGTCGAGCAACCGCGTCACGCCAGAGAGCGCATAGCGCGGACGGTTGGGCAGGATCGCGGCCTTCAGCCCCAGTGCCCGCCAATCAGCCCCCTCCCAAAGCATTGCCACTTCGGCGGCCCCATCGGAGAGGCTGCTGGCATAGCGCGGGTCCATCGCCAGCGCCATCTCGCCGCGTTGGGCGCTGGCCGGTTCGGCAACGCCGCGGACCTTGAGTGCGATGTCGCCCTCGGCGCTGGCGCCGACGGCCTTGGCGATTTGCTGAACACTATAGGTCATTTCGGGCGGCCCTTACTTGTTGCGCGCCCGAGAGTTACCCCTGAACGCCGCGCAAGGCCACCCCCGCCTTGGCAAGTGCCTTCCAGATCAGCGCATCCCGGCCATAAACGTCATCGCGGTATTCGGTGTGGCCGCGGGCGTTGGTCACAGCGGTGCGGTAGATCAGATGCACGGGAACCTGCTCATCCAGCACGATGCGGGTCTCGCGGCCACTGCGCAGAATGGCTTGGAACTCGCCTTCGGGATCCGCAGACTGCGGAGCCATCAACGCATAGGCAAATTCAAACGGTTCGGCCAAACGGACACAGCCATGGCTGAAGGCGCGAACGTCGCGGTCAAACAGGCTCTTGGCTGGGGTGTCATGCAGGTAGATGTTGTACTTATTCGGGAACATAAATTTCACCAGACCCAAAGCGTTGGTATTGCTGGGCGGCTGGCGCATGGCAAAGGGGAAGGTCCGCGCGGTGTATCTGTTAAAGTTGACCGCGCCTCGGTTTACTTTGCGGCCCCGGCTGTCTGTGATTTCGATATGGCCCACTGCGTAGGGGTTGCGCTTGAGCTGTGGCAGGTATTCCCCAACAATGATTGAGCGCGGCACATACCAACTTGGGTTCACGACCATATGCTCCATCACGTCTGAGAATTCGGGCGTCGGTCGGTCCTCGCGTGCGGCGCCGACGACAGAGCGGGTTTGGAACGTGGTTTTCCCATCGTCGATGATCTTTGCCGAAAAGTCAGGGATGTTGACAAGGACGTGACGTTTGCCCCGATCGGTGTTGAACCAACGCTCCCGTTCCAGCGCGACCATGACCGACTGGAGCCGTTGTTCTACGCCGATGTTGATCTGCTTCATCGTCGTAGCACCGGCCACACCATCGGTGTTCAGCCCATGCGCTTCTTGGAATTGGCGGACGGCATCGGTGAGGCTGGCGTCATAGCCCACGGCATTGGAACGTTTCAGGTAGCCCATCGCGATCAAACGATTGCGCAGTGCAATGACATCGTTGCCTGTATCGCCCGGCTCAAGCTTTCCTGCGGGCACGGCTGGCCCCCAACCGCCCTGCGACAACAGTTTTTCCATCACAATTTTTTCTTTGAGCAACGCGTTATACTCAAGACTGCGGGGGGGCAGCGCGCGGAAGAAAGCGGCAGGAGAAGCTTTCGGCAGATCTTGCAGATAGGTCTTGCGGTCACGATAGGGGATTTCGCGCACGATCTGGCTGATAATGCGCTTGGGGATCAATACGCCGGTTTGCACGTCCCGGGCATAGCGCAGAAACACACGGCTCAGCTCTACCTCGGCGAAACCACGGTCGCGCGGGGATTGTGCATTGCGCAGCATTTCCAAGATGGCGTCGGGGTTATAGCGGGTGACGGGCAGCCCGTGGTTATCTGCGAGAGAGATCGCGCGCAGCAATTCGGAACGCCGGGCGCGATGTTCGTCGGCCGAACCTGTCCAGATCGCGGTATAATCATTCTCACGGTAAAAGGCTGCGATGTCATCGTCTTGGGCTGCGGCTTCGGCGACCGCTTGTTTAAATGCAGTGACCTGCGCCCCCACGGGTGCCGCCAAAACCAGCGCCGCGATCATTAGGGCCAGCCCCGCAATTAGATTGGGCAATTGCCGTGAAAAGGTCGCGCTGAATGCCATGTTGTTCCCCGTTAGTATACCGCTGCCGCCGAGCGACTTTAATCTCAGTTTGGTCTGCCAATATTAACGCGCGCAAGTCCATTCAAATTTCCGTTCATCGGAAAATCAGGTTCCCGAATGTGCGTATCGCGCATCGCTTTTCCCTGAGAACCTTGGGGATTTTAATCGCTTTGCGCAAAAAGTTGCCTAAATTTGATGCGCTCGGGAACCTTTCCGATTCAGGCCTTGGTCAGATTTTCCCGCTATGCAATAACAATGTTGCATCTGGGGATGAGATGAATGGCCCATGTAACATCTTGGGTAACTTAGGCAGACAACGGGACAGAGACACATGACAGGCAAAAGCTCCTCGGGGATGACCCGACGCGCCCTCTTGGGTGCATTCGCAGCAACCACTGTTGCAGCAGCCCCCACCTTCTCCAACGCGGCAGGTTTTTTGCGTGGCGCCGGCGATATCCGACGCATCCGTATGTATTCTGGCCGGACGGGTGAGCGACTGGACATGATCTATTGGATCGAAGGTCACTATATCAAAGACGCTTTTGCCGAGATCAACCACTTCATGCGCGATTGGCGGACAGATGACGTCATGAACATGGACCTGCGCACCGTGGACATCATGGCCGCGTCGCATAACCTGTTGGACGTGAACGAGCCCTATATGCTTTTGTCCGGTTACCGCAGCCCCAAAACGAACGCTATGCTGCGCTCCCGCTCAAGCGGTGTGGCCAAGAATTCGCTGCACCTCAAAGGTCAGGCCGCTGATCTGCGTCTTGCATCGCGTTCTGTGCATCAGGTTGCTCGTGCCGCGATTGCCTGCAGCGGTGGCGGTGTTGGGCGCTACTCCGGTTCCAACTTTACCCATATGGATTGTGGCGCGGTCCGGAGCTGGGGCGGCTGATCGCAGCACCGGCTGCCAGACGACTGATTTAATTAGGGCGCCTTCGGGTGCCTTTTTTGTTGCTCCTGTGGCCTTTCCCCGCCACTGGCCTGCGTTTACGGTCGCGCGGGAATAGAGTGGAAACAGATATGCGTGCAGATGCGACTGCAAGGATTGCCATAATAGGCTTCGGCCCACGCGGACTTGGTGCGTTGGAGGCACTCTCTCAGCGGTTAGAGGGAACCACTCACCGCATCCAGATCGATATTTATGAGCCCAGCCCCTTCCCCGGCGCAGGACCAAATTTCGCGCCGTCCGAGCCAGAGTATTGCCTGCTCAACATACCCTACCGCGACATCGCCATTCGACCGCCGCAGGGATCGCTTGTTGGCAGTTTTGCTGACTGGCAAGGGCACCCGGTCAACCCCAACGAATTTCCGTCCCGGGCCGATATGGGCCGCTATCTGGAAGCGCGGCGTGTTGATCTTTTTGGGCAAGGTTTCACAAAAACCGATGCAAAACTCACGTTGGTCCGCGCCCATGTTAAGCGGCTGACGCAAGAGGAACGCGGCTGGCGCCTTCATTTAGAGAACTGCGCGCCTGCGCTGTACGATGAGGTGCTTCTTACCCTCGGCCAACCTTCGGTAGAGCCGGATGACCAATGGGCGAGGTGGCAACGTCATGCCGCACAGACGGAGGGCGAACTCGCGCAGGCCTATCCTGCGGCAGAGCTGTATACGCACGCAGCAGAGTGGTCGGGCAAACGGGTGGCCATTCGCGGGCTGGGGCTATCGACCTTTGACGTTTTGCGCGGCCTCACCGTTGCGCAAGGCGGTCACTTCGACACGGTGGGGTATCATGCATCGGCCCGGGAGCCTGCCTGCATTCTGCCCTTCTCGTTAAACGGCCAGCCCCCCTTTCCCAAACCGAAAGATGAAACACTCGACGCGCTTTTTGAGCCACTGGGGAGCGAGACCGAAGATTTTGCGCAAGCTGTCTCCGCAGCGGTCACGGCTACCCCGGAGACAGCATCGTCTCTCATCTCCGCCGCCTTGGCACCCGTGGTGACACGAATCCTTGAGGCCCAAGATGTGACCAAAGCTGAGGTTTTGAAATGGCTCGCAACCGAATGGTCGGCCCCTGGCTCTCAGGACCGTCAAACCCCGATGGAGGCTCTCCGCCACGGGATTGAACTGGCCTCTGGTCAAACCGTGCCAACCATCGGTTATGCGCTAGGCCAAGTCTGGCGTAAGTGGCAGGACGAATGGCGCTCCGGGTTCAACCCACGGCAAGTAGCACCCGAGACGGCCAGGGTTCTGGTTGCGTTCGACGAGGGGCTAAAACGGTATTCCTACGGCCCGCCCCTGTCTTCGGCCCGTGAACTCTTGGCCCTGATCGACGCGGGCCGGGTGGACCTGTCTTTTGCCGCAAACCCAGAGATTGCCGAAACAGCGCGGGGCTGGACCTTGAAAGCGGAGGACGAGGACAGTGAGGTTTCTGTGATCATAGACGCGGTGCTGCCTTCGCCAGATCTGCACAGCATCAACGTGCCACCCCTGCCCGATCTCATGGCGAAGGGTTTGGTCGCTCCGATTTCTGACTATCTGGCTGCGGCGATCGGGGCTGACGGCACTGTGTGCGACCAGAACGGAAGCCCCGTTCCCGGCCTGTGCTTGCTCGGGCGCTTGGCGCTTGGGAGTGTAACGGCGGTGGATTCGCTTCACGATTGCTTTGGCCAATCCGCTGATCGGTGGGCCGAGGGCGTCGTTCAACGGATAATGGAATGACGCGCTGATTGGCGGCAGAAAAGTTACAACAGTTCGTGATCCTTCGCTCTTCTTGGAACGACGCCGCCCGAAGGGGGTTTGTTTCTCAACACGAAATTGAAGAATAGGGGAACGATACAATGAGAAGACGACATTTCATTACCAGCGTGGCCGCAAGCAGCGCAGCGCTTGGCGCAGGCCTTGCGACACCGGCGCTTGCGCAGCCGCCCCAAAAAATGCCGACCTATGATGTGCCGCCAGACATGATGCCGCGCATGGTGCCGATTGCCGCGGGCGCGCCGCCCTATGAAATCCACGTCGATCCTGACAGTTTCGCCCTCTACTGGACGCTTCCTGATAATATGGCGTGGCGCTATACCGTGGGTATTGGCCGTCCGGGTCTGTACGAGTCCGGTGAATTTTACGTGGGGGCCAAAAAGGAATGGCCAAGCTGGACACCAACCCCAGACATGATTGACCGCGAGCCCGACAAATACGCGAAGTATTCCGATGGAATGGAAGGCGGCGTGAACAACCCGCTTGGCTCGCGCGGGTTGTATCTCTTTACGGAAGAACGCGGGGATACGTTCCTGCGCATCCACGGCACCAACGACCCCAGCACGCTAGGCAAGCGCGTTTCGAACGGCTGTGCGCGTTTGGTAAACGATCAAATGGCGGAGCTTTATGACCGCGTGCCGATGAATACACGCGTGGTGCTTTACGAACCACTGGCCTGACGGAGCATCAGGTGAAAACCGAAGCCCGGGATGGAGATTATCCGTCGCGGGCTTTTTTCGGCCGAGATCATAGGCTCAGGTTGAAACAATTTACACGCCGAGAAGAGCGGTGTGTGCGGCCAGTTGGGTC
Source organism: Sulfitobacter sp. SH24 (assembly GCF_965641895.1). Taxonomy (NCBI): domain Bacteria; kingdom Pseudomonadati; phylum Pseudomonadota; class Alphaproteobacteria; order Rhodobacterales; family Roseobacteraceae; genus Sulfitobacter; species Sulfitobacter sp. SH24. The sequence continues at coordinate 1,738,921 of NZ_OZ282575.1, read as the reverse complement.
ACGATGCTGAGACAGAGTTGTAACAAAGGTTGGCGCGCTGGTTCGACGGGATTTTGAGAAGTTCTGTCGGCGCGCGGATCTTGGTTAATTCTAGTAATATCAATCTACTAACATATCTCCCCGCTCTGTTACGATCCAATCGCGCCCCGTCTCGCTGCGACACAGACCGGTGATCTGAGTTGCTTTGTAACCGGCCATCGCAACGCTTTAATATCATTGTATCGAACGGGCCTCCCGACCTCCCCGCTTCCTCCCAGAGCGCGAAAGCCGATGCCCCTTTCCACAACCTTGAAAGGACCCAAAAATGAAACTCTTTATTGCAACAGCCGCCGCCACATTGATCGCCACAGCAAGCTTTGCTGGCCAGTCAACGCGCTACGAAGATCTGCGGCTGGATACCTCTGTGACAGCGGATGTCATCTATGCCGAAGGCGCAGGCGACACCCGCCCCAATAACCGCGCCGCTGACCTGCGGCTCGACACCTTTGGTAACGACAACCACCCGATCGCCACGTTCTCAACCAGCGGCCCTCAGAGCAGCCTGGGCGAAGGCTTTGCCTATGGCGGCTACGGCCCCGGCAACGACTCGCGCTGATAGTTTGGCGTAATACAGGAAAAGCCCGGACCGAAAGGTACCGGGCTTTTTCATGATCTCGACGGCTCGCCGAACTGGGCAGCGTCGTATCTCACCTTAAAAAGGTAAATGGCGGAGCGACAGGGATTCGAACCCTGGAGACGGTCTCCCGCCTACACACTTTCCAGGCGTGCGCCTTCGACCACTCGGCCACCGCTCCGTTGATGCGCGGTTTAGCTTGGGGGGACAGTGAGTTGCAAGAGCGAAATCCCCCCGAAGCCGATAAATTTAATCAGCCACCAAGATGAAGGTAGACGCGGCGGTTTAAACGGCCCTTTTTCTCAATCTTTCCAAGGCGAAGCGCACCGATTTCGCCGGTCCGCGCGACATGGGTGCCGCCACAGGGCTGCAAATCAATGGGCTCTTGCGGCTCACCTATACGGACCAGTCGAATATCCCCGCGCCCCCGGGGCGGCGCGACGGACATTGTTTTGACCAGTTCCGGTGACGCATCAAGTTCGTCTTCGGTCATCCAGTCTTCACTGACCCGAGCATCGAGTGAAACGAAGTGGTTCAACGCCCCTTCCAATTCATCACGGTCTTGCGGTGCGTCGGGCATGTTAAAATCTAATCGCCCATGACTGGCCGAAATCTGCCCACCTGTCACTGCATGCGGGATCACCACGGACAGTAGATGCAGTGCTGTATGGACGCGCATGTGTTTGTGCCTGCGGTCCCAGTCGAGTTCTTGCGTGACATAGGCCCCCACCGGGGGCAGCGCGCGGGGTTCCGCGGGGACCAACGCGATGCCGCCGCTGTCGCGGTCGCGCACGGTGGTCGCGATTGAAAGTACCTGCTTGTCCCATGTCAGCCAGCCGCTGTCGCCAGGCTGACCGCCCCCTGTAGGATAGAAGAGGGATTTATCCAGAATGACTCCTCCTTCCGGTGTATGGGCAGCTACACGGGCTGGCGCATCGCGCAGATAAGCATCCTCGCGGAACAGCTCACCGGTCATTTCAGAGGCTCCGGTTTCTCGTTGCTCCCATCCGCTTGCGGATTCTCAGCAGCCTCGGGTCTGAACGCCTCGGGGTTGCGCAGCCAAAGATCACGTTGCGCAAAGGGAATTTCGATTCCTTCTTTTTTGAATCGGGCGGCGATGGCGTGATTGATGTCGTTCTTGACTTTCATCATCCAGTTGACGTCACGCAGGTAGCAACGCACCTCGAACTCCAGAGCATCGGCACCGAAGTTCAGGAAAAGCACCGCAGGCGGAGGATTGGTCAGCACGATGGGCTGGGACCTCGCGATTTCCTCTAGGATGCTTTCGATACGCTTGGTGTCGGTGCCGTAGGCGACGCCCACAGGGACGATCAGGCGACCCACGGTGTTGCCCCGCGTGTAGTTGGTGACCGTGCCGCTGATTAGGTCCGCATTTGGAACAATCACATCGGTGCGGTCAAAGGTTTCGATCCGTGTTGAGCGCACAGAGATGTCGCGCACATAGCCCATCTGGCCACCAACCTCGATCCAATCGCCTTCGGAGATCGGGCGTTCGATCAACAAAATGATGCCGGAAACAAAGTTCGACACTACGTTTTGCAGACCGAAACCGATACCAACTGACAATGCACCAGCTACGTAGGCAAGCGCCGAAAGGTCGATCCCTGCGCCAGTGATCGCCAGCAGCGCAGCAAGGAAAATACCGACATAGCCGATGCCCGAAACGATAGCATTCTGTCCGCCAATATCCATCCGGGTTTTGGGTAGAACGTTGCTGCGCAACGCGCCTTGGATCAACCGGGTCGCGCCATAGCCGATGGCGAAAATCACCGCGAAAGACAGGAAATCAGTCGGGCGGACGCGGGTTTCGCCAAAGGCAAACCCGCGGCTGAAAAGCGCCCAAAGCTCGGTCAGGTCGGTAACCCGTGCGCCCCAAGCCAGCGCCATGAAGGGCAAGGACAGCAGCAGCAGGATCAGGCCGAAGAAAACCGGCATCAGCGCATCGCGTGCCTGCACCCCCTGCCCGGTCATCGCGCCGTATACATCCGCCAAGAACCGTTGCAGGGTCATCACCAATCCCAGCAGAACCAACGTGATGACATAGGGCGGCAATAGCGACACGGCAGCGTTGTAGTAGCCGCTGATCAACAACAGCGGCGAAACGATGGCCACAATCATCGCCCCCAAGCCCAATCCGCGCACCACGCGGCTAAGCGTTGAAACGCGAGGTTCCTCAGAGTCTGGCGCTTCGTCGGGCGTCGGGTCGCTGTGACCATGCAGAATTCGGCCAATGCGGAACAGCGCAAAGGCACTGATCAGCAAGAGAGGCAGGCGCAGCACGGCCTCGGTTGTTTCTGCCGGTTGAACCCCATCAAAAATAGCATCTAAGAGGGCGCCGAAAAGTACAGTGACGGTGATGATACTGACGTAAAAGCGAACGGCCTTACGCTCGGGCCGCGGCAGCAGGATGAGCGCCTCATCTTCGTCGCGGGAAAACACACGTTCGGCCACCCAGCGTACGCCCAACATCGCGCCGCCAATCACGGGGAGCAGTTGCAGCAGGGCCGACCCACGCGGCCCAAGCAAACCAGTCGTCAGTATACCCATGACCAGCAAGACCATACCCACCGTGGGCAGGATAATCCGCAGAAGCGAAACGACAAAGCGCCAAATTCCAAAGCCACGCGCACCAAAGCGCTGCAAACGTCCGACAATCGCTGTCGACCAATGATGGCCACGGAAAATCAGCACCAAACCCAGAACGGTAAGGGCCAGCACGGCGGGCAGCGATGACCGAATGCTACGGCGTGCGGTTTCCGCCTCGTCGGGGGCTTCGGCCGCGATCCCGCCCGCCGCGACGGCCAGATCATTGATTGCCGTTTGCCAATGCATCGGATTCAACGGGGTTGGGACAACCTCCATCAACTGCTCGGTCTGGCGCTCGCGCAGCGCCACGTCGATCTGGCCAATCAGGGCGTCGGCGCGCAGATACGCCGCTTCGGCCCGTTGAACCGGGGTCAGTAGGGTATTGAGCTGTCGGTTCAATTCCTCCCGGTTGGCGGCGACTTCGGGGGATTCCGGCTCGGCCCCCTCGCCCTCCGGCGGGGTGCCAAGCGCGGCCAATTGTTCCCGCAGCGCATTGATCCGCGCCGCGTTCAAGTTGCGCGCCGCGTCAAATTCCGTGCGATACTCAACCAGCCGGGCGCGCTGCACCTCTAGCATGGCTTCGGTGGTATCCGTCACGTCAATCGCTTCTTCAGCGGTTGACGCGACGGTCTCCCATTCGTTGAAATCCGGCAAAGCCGGTTCTTGCGCGACTGCAGCGCCGGTCAGCCAGACCAGCAACGCGGTAAGGCCAAGGGCGAAGCGGAGCATTTGGGTCATGTATCCTCGAAAACACCTGGGATGGATTGCGGCGCGGCATCAAGCCAGCTGGGCGTCGGCAGCCCCTTCTCGCGCAGGAACTCTGGATTAAAGAGCTTGGACTGATAGCGCGTGCCAAAATCACAAAGGACGGTGACAATTGTATGCCCCGGCCCCATGTCCTTCGCCATGCGCATGGCGCCTGCGACGTTCACGCCAGAAGAAGCGCCAAGGCAGAGCCCTTCGTTCTCCAGCAGATCAAAGACCACCGGCAGGGCTTCTTCGTCAGAGATGTTGTAGGAGTAGTCCGGTTTGAATCCTTCGAGGTTCGCGGTGATCCTCCCCTGCCCGATGCCTTCGGCAATGGAACTGCCCTCGGCTTTCAACTCGCCTTCGGTGTAGTAGTTGTGCAGCGCCGCGCCATCGGGATCGGCCAGCGCGATCTTCACGCCCTTAGGCTGAAGTGCCATGGCAACGCCAACCAGCGTGCCGCCAGAGCCTACGGCGCAGCAGAAACCATCCACTTTGCCGCCTGTCTGTTCCCAGATCTCGGGGCCTGTCGTCTCAATATGCGCCTGACGGTTGGCGGTATTGTCGAACTGGTTGGCCCAGATCACCCCTTCGGGCGTGGTCTTGGCCAGTTCCTTGGCCAAACGCTCGGAATAGCGGACAAAGTTGTTGGGGTTTTTATAAGGGGCTGCGGGCACCTGCACCAATTCTGCACCGGCAAGCCGCAGCATGTCTTTCTTTTCCTGCGACTGTGTCTCAGGAATAACGATAACGGTTTTGAACCCCATCGACGCGCCCACGAGCGCAAGCCCAATGCCGGTATTGCCCGCGGTGCCCTCGACAATGGTGCCGCCGGGCTTCAACTCGCCCCGTGCGATGGCGTCGCGAATGATAAACAGCGCCGCGCGGTCTTTGACCGACTGACCGGGGTTCATGAATTCCGCTTTGCCCAGAATTTCGCAGCCGGTCTCTTCGCTCGCGCCGCGCAGCCGGATCAGCGGTGTGTTTCCAATGGCCTCGGCCAGATCTTTTGCAACCTGCATGTTTGCCCCCAGTTCATGTTCCGTCCGGTTTAGCTGTCGTGCCTTCGGACCTCAAGCGTTCGCGGTGACGGGCCAGCCAATAGGCGCTTGCCACCAATGGCGCATTGGCCAGCGCCTGCGCATCAGCCAAAGCCATAAGATCGTCAAAGGACATCAGATGCGAACGGATATCCTCGCCCTCGGCGGCCAAACCGCCCGTGCCGATGATATGATCCGGTAAATCCGCCAATCCCACGAAAATGTGAAAAAATTCCGTCGCATTGCCGGGCGAGGCATAGACGTTGCCCACCGATTCCAAGACGCTCAGCGTGATTCCGGCCTCTTCCTGCGCCTCACGCCGCGCGGCGGCCTGCGGTGTTTCGCCGGGATCGACATGGCCCGCAATGGGCTCTAACTGCCAGCAGGTGTGATCGCCTCGGGCCAGTGGCCCCATGCGGATTTGCTCAACCAGCAGCACGCGGTCGCGCAGCGGATCATAAGGCAGCACCAGCGCCGCATCCGCGCCGATGAAAACCGCGCGGTCAATCTGCGGGGATATGCCGCCGTCAAAGGTCTCATGGCGCAGCGAGATTTCATCAAGGGCGAAGAATTTTGCGTAAACGCGGCTGCGATCAGTCACCTTAATCTTGCCGTTAAGGGTCAGCGGATCATGGGCACCCTGCTCTGCCAGCACCTGCTGATGGGCGCGGCGGCGGATCATCGGGAACATCGCGTCGACTTCGGCGCGGGGGCGCTTGCCCATATAGCTCATCACTTCGCGCGCGGCGTGGCACGAGAGCGCGGCCCAATCGGCCTCCCACTGTGCGAGCGACCACGGCCCCTGCGCCGTCCAGCGCCCCGGCTGCGGCAGATAGACCTCGGCCGCCTGCCCCTCTGCCAGCGTCACCGGCACCAGATCATAATCGAACGCGCCTTCATAGAAATCGAGCCGCGCGAAATCATCCGCGCTGAGCCCCTGCACCAGCAAGCCTTCGGCCTGCGCCCCTTCGCAAACTTCTATCGTGGGGAACGGCCCCTCCGCTGCGGCAGAGACGCGGTAGCCGGGCAAACTCGCCTCGCTGAGATCAATCGCCCCGGCGGGGCGGCCCAGTACAAGCTCCAGCAGCGGCAGATGCCGCAAAGTTCCGTAGATAAACAAATGTCGCATGGGGGTTAGGACCACCGATTATAGGCAAATTCGGTCAACAGACCAGAGATCACGGCACCCACTACAAGCGCCACGCCCATGGGTACAGTGGCAATCATCACGCCGAACTCAGCCCCAATCTGGAAAATGGCGACGATGGCCTCAAAGGGATCATCATAGCGATTGCGCAAGGCGAGACGGACCATCTCATTCGCAGCCTGCAAGAAAATTGCCCAGAGCATCAGCACAAAGACTCCGGCCAGACCGTTGTTGATTGCCGCCGTAGTTCCCCGCCCGGCCCGCCTGCCCATCACACGCCAGCCGACCACAAGGCCCAGCACCATGTTGAGCGGCAGGAAGTACCCGAAATCCGTGCTTTCCGGCATCAAGGGCACGACCATTCCAGACAGGATAAAGGCCAGCACCGCGAGTGAGATCGCGGCCATAAGTCGTGCACCAGTCGGCATTTTCGGCTCCTAGCGGGGTCGGACCGCAGGGGCGGTCACACAGGTCGCCGTACCGTAATCTGCGTCACGTCGCAATTTCCACTGTCAAATGTCGCAGCGCAGGAAGTGAGGTAAAAATTCCACATTCGGCGAAAGCGTTCGTCAAAGCCAAGCGCGGTGATCTGATCCCATTTCGCGTTAAAGGTCTCGTGCCAGCGGCGCAGCGTGATGTCATAGCTTTTGCCGAACTCGACCGAGCGGTCGACCACCAGACCGGCGCGTTCCACTTGCTCGCGCAGCACCTTGGGGCTGGGCAACATGCCGCCCGGAAAGATGTATTTCTGAATGAAATCCACGCCGCGCTTGTAAACGTCCCAGCGGGCATGATCGACGGTGATGATCTGTAGCGTGGCTGCGCGTCCGGGCTTCAGCCGCTGGCGGACGGTCTCGAAATAGATCGGCCAATATTGCTCGCCCACTGCCTCGAACATTTCGATACTGGCGATCCCGTCATAGAGCCCGCGCTCATCGCGGTAGTCCTGCAACTTAAAGGTCACACGGTCTGACAGCCCGGCTTTTTTGATCCGGTCCACAGCGTACTTATATTGCTCGGAGCTGATCGTCAGCGCGGTGACGTGCAAGCCCCGTTCGGCAGCGGCATATTCGGCGAAACCGCCCCAGCCGCAGCCGATCTCCAGCACGTGGTCGCCCGGTTGGACACCCATCTGGTCAACCATGGATTTGTATTTGGCGGTCTGCGCAGCCTCTAGCGACATCTGCGCGCCGTCCTCGAACATGGCCGAGGAATAGGTCATCGTCTCATCCAGCCAAAGCCCGTAGAACTCATTGCCCAGATCATAGTGCTTGCTGATGTTGCGTTTGGCTTGCTTGCGGTTGTTGCGTTGCAGCCAAAAGCGGAACTTCTCAAACTGGCGCAGCAGCCCTTGGCCGGGGAAGCCGTCGTAAACCGTCTCATTCCCCGCATGAACCAGATCCATGAAGGCTTGCAGATCCGGCGTCGACCACCATTCGTCCAAATAGGCGTCGCAAAAACCCAGATCGCCCTCGCGGATCAACCGGGCAAAAAGGTCATCGTTGTGGATATGCACTTCTGCCACCGGGCCGGGTTTGGCCCCTTCGGCCCGGAACGCGCGGCCATCGGGCAAAACGAAATCCACCCGCCCATGCTGCATCGCCTGCGCCATGGCAAAGACCTGTGGGAAATAGCGCGGCAGACCTTTCTGCCCCTCTGTTGTCGTCAGCTTCATACCTCGGTTCCGTTCTTGTTCTTGCCTACTGTAACCGCAGGCTGCTGTTTCGCAAAAATTTAAAAATCACGATTGCGGTAGGCGTCCAGTGCCCGTTCGCGCCCTTCCGAAAGATCGACGATCGGTTCAGGGTAGTCATCATTGGGGCTACGGCCCCAGCGGCGCGGAATTGCATCGAAATAGGCCAGCGCATCCTTGCTCGGGCTCGCCCGGCCTTCGGCGATCCATCGGCGGGTATAGTCGCGGCCCTTGTCAAACCGATCAAGCTGGGTTCCAGGATTGAAAATACGGAAGAACGGCGTCGCATCGGGGCCAGAGCCTGCGGCCCATTGCCAGCCCATCGCGTTATTGGCCGGATCCCAATCGATTAGGTGCTCTTCGAACCACTTTTGCCCGATCCGCCAGTGACACATGAGGTGTTTGGTCAGATAGCTCGCCACGATCATGCGGCCCCGGTTGTGCATCCTCCCGGTGACCTGCAACTCGCGCATGGCGGCATCGACGAATGGCACGCCGGTGCGCCCCTGTTCCCACGCCAGCACCTCCGCGCGGCGCTCATCCTCGTTCCACGGGAAGGCCTGCCATTCCTCGCGCCAGTTTTGGTCGAGGATGCGTGGCGTGTGGTACATCAGATGGTAAGCAAACTCGCGCCATGCGAGTTCTTTCAGGAAGGTCTCCGCCCCACGCTTGCCTTCTTGCATCGCCCGCTGACCGGCATGCCAACATTGCGCCGGGCTGATTTCGCCTAAAGAAAGGTTTTCCGACAGCGCAGAGGTCCCATCTTCGCCCGGCATGTCGCGGCTTTCATCATAGCCTTCGACGATATGCGCAATGAAGGCCCCCAGCCGCGCCTGCGCTGCGGCCTCGCCCAGACGGACAAAGGGGCGCACGATATCACGCCCGCGCTGCATCGGGGCATCCATCTGCCAATCGTCCAAGGCGTCACTCTCGGGCCAGTTTTCGGGCACCGCAATATCGCTCGGGGTCGACACGGGCGTCGCCACATCGCGGCCTCGGACGGATTTCCAATAGGGGGTGAACACCTTGTAAAAGCCGCCGGTCTTGGTTTCGACCGTCCAAGGTTCAAACATCAGGTGTCCGGCAAAGCTTTGGGCGTCGATGCCATCGTCTTTCAATGTCTCCTTGATGCGGCTGTCGCGGTCTATGGCATCTGGATCGTAAAGGCGGCTCCAATTAACCGCGCCTGCCCCGGTGTCTTTGATCACGTCGCGCAGCACCTCCAGTGCATCGCCGCGACGGAGGATCAGGCGGCTGCCCTTTTCCTTCAGCGTTTCATCAAGGCTGCCCAAGGCCAACCCCAACCTGAATTTGGGCGCGGCACCCAAGGCTTCCGACTGATCATCGTGAATGAAAAGCGGGATCACCGGGCGGCTCGTCTTGCAGGCCGCCGCCAATGCAGAATGGTTGCTCAGCCGTAGATCGCGGCGGAACCACATGATAATCGGGGTATTCTCACTCACGTTTGGGGTCTTGCTCCTCGGTTGACCTCGAAACATAGCGCCCCCGCGGCGGGGTCAAGGCTCAGAGCAGATCATCCAGCGCATTCAGCAGTTTATCCATCTCTGCCTTGGTGGTGTAATGGGTAAAGCTAAGGCGCAGAACGCCTTGTTCCTGATCCACACCCATCGCCGAAAGCGCCCGGCCTGCATAAAACGTGCCGCCCCCTGCCATGATGCCGCGTTCTGCCAATGCTTGGGCCATCTCGACACCGCTTCGGTCAAGTGCCAGTGCCACCGTCGGGGCGCGTTCATCCGCGTTTGTGGGGCCGATTACCCGTACCGAGTTACGCGCCGACATCGCGTCAAGCAGCGGTTGCAACAGCGCTGTCTCATGGGCGCGCATGGCGTCATGTACGGCGATCCCGCGCGCCGTGGCCTCCGCCGCACCGCCGATATGATGCGCATGAAATGCATCGATATAATCCGCCATCCCCGCGCTCGCTGCGATCTGCGCATGATCGGGCCCTGCGGGGGTAAAGCGCTTGTATAGAACATCGCCGTTGAAGTGATGCGCTTGGTTCGGCAGCAATTGCGCCAGCGCGCGGCGGATGACCATGATACCTTGATGTGGCCCATAGGTTTTATAGGCCGAGAAGAGATAGATATCTGGCCCCAGGTCACCGACATTGGCAAACCCGTGCGGGGCATAAGACACACCATCGACGCAAACGAACGCCCCTGCCGCATGGGCAAGTGCTGTGATCTCCGTCACCGGATTGATTTCTCCCACAACGTTGGAGCAATGCGGGAAGCAGACCAGCCGCACCTTTTCATCAAGCAATTTTTCGAGCGCTGCCGGATCAAGATGCCCAGTCTCTGGATCAACCTGCCACTCACGAATTTCGATGCCCCGTTCGGCCAAGCGCCGCCATGGGCCGGTGTTGGCTTCGTGGTCTTGATTGGTCACGATGATCGCCTCACCGGGCTGCATCATCTGACCAAAAGCCTGCGCCAAGACGTAGGCATTCTGCGTGGTCGAGGGGCCAAAGCTCAGCTCCTCCGGCATAACCCCAAGGATCGCTGCCATGCGGCTACGGGCTTCGTCCATCTCTTCACCGCCCATGCGGCTGGCGGCATAGGCGCCGTAGGGCTGAACCTTCCGCTGGGTGTAGAAACGGTGCAGACGGTCGATGACCTGCTGGCAGGTGTATGACCCTCCGGCGTTCTCGAAAAAAGCCTGACCCTGAAGGCTCGGCTCGGCGAAGGCGGGAAATTGGGCGCGGACCCATTCGGAATCAATATGCATGGCGCGAAGGTCCACCGGAGCGCGGCTAAGGTCAAGCGCTCAAAGAAAAAACGGCGACCCCGAAAGGCCGCCGTTCAAATTTTTCGTCGAGTCGCTAACGGTTAGCGAATTTTGCGCTCATCTTGCAGACCGCGGAAGATGCAGTAGCACATGAACAGCAACAGCAGCGTGAACAGCAATCCAGTGGAGATCACCATGGATTGCAGGGCCGCAAGTCCGCCACCGATCAGCAGCGCGATCGCAACGGCACCTTCAAAGATGCACCAGAACACCCGCTGTGGCACCGGCGCATCGACCTTGCCGCCAGCAGTGATCGTATCGATCACCAGCGAGCCGGAATCAGACGACGTGACAAAGAACACCACGACGAGCACGATGCCGATGAACGAAGTGATCGAGGCCAAGGGCAACGCGTCCAGCATCTTGAAGAGCTGCAACGGCAGCCCCGCATCTTGAGCAGCGGTGTAGCCGTCGTTCAGCACCTGATGGATCGCGGTGCCGCCAAAGATCGACATCCACAGCACGCAGACCAGCGAGGGGATCAACAGCACGCAAACGATGAATTCGCGCACGGTGCGGCCCCGGCTGACGCGAGCGATGAACATGCCGACGAAGGGGGACCAGCTGATCCACCACGCCCAATAGAACGCTGTCCAGCCTTGGGAGAAGTTCACGTCTTCACGGCCAAAAGGATTGGCCAGCGCAGGCAGATACTCAATGTAGGCCACCAGCGAGTCCCAGAAGAACGTCAGCAGGAAGACAGTCGGACCAACGATCAGCGTGAAGAGCGCCAGCAATGCCGCCAGCCCCATGTTGATCTCACTCAGCACTTTGACGCCGCCATCAAGACCGCGCAGCACCGAAATCAGCGCCACGGCGGTGATCAGCGAAATCAGCACGATCTCAGAGGTGGTGCCAATCGGGATCCCGAACAGCTCGTTCAAGCCCGCGTTCGCCTGTGTCGCACCCAGACCCAGCGAGGTGGCCAGACCAAAGAGCGTGGCAAAGACCGCAATGATGTCGATGATATGTCCGGGCCAGCCCCAGACACGCTCGCCCAACACCGGATAAAAGGCCGAACGGATCGTTAGCGGCAGGCCTTTGTTATAGGTGAAAAGCGCCAGCGCCAGCGCGACGATAGCGTAGATCGCCCAAGGGTGCAGACCCCAGTGATAGATCGTCGCAGCCATGCCAAGGCGCAGCGACCCGGCCTCGTCTCCTGTTGCGGCTCCCAAAGGCGCCCAGTCGGTGCGAAGGCCGTTTTCAATCGTGGTCTCGCCCATGGATGTTGAGAAATGGGTCAGCGGCTCCGACACACCGTAGAACATCAGCCCGATGCCCATGCCCGCGGCAAACAGCATCGCGAACCAGCCCAGATAGGTGTAATCAGCCACCGCTTCGTTGCCGCCAAGGCGAACATTGCCAAAGGGCGTCACAATCAGCAGCAGCGCAAAGATCACCACCAAATCGGCCGCGCCGATCAAGAACCAGTCAAAGTTCTTGGTGGTGAAGTTGAACATCGCCGAGAAAACGCCGGCGGCCTGCTCTGGCAAAGCAATCGTGTAGAAGACGAAGATCACGACAGCGATCCCCGAAATTAGAAAAACCGGGTTGTGAATGTCCAATCCGAACGGCCCGATCTGCCGTTCAATATTGTCTTGACCGATCTCATAATCGGTATCGATCACATCCGCCTTGCCCTCAGGCTCGGGGATGCCGTGCGAACTCGTATCGCTCATTATCTGTTCCCTCTTTGATGACAGATCACCATGCGAAAACATGGCCTCTGTTTTTTTCCATCCGTGCGCAACAGGATAGAGGCTTGCGACCATTGGGCAAGCTCTTGAGGCCAAGTCCCCTTAGGAACTTAGCTAAAACGACCTAATCGTGGCCTGCTGCGACGTAAGTTTGAGGGGGTTAACCTGCCCCGAGCGCGGCTGCAATGGCATCGGCCTGTTCGCGGATCCGATCCATGTCTCCTTGGACGCCCGGCTGGCGCAGCTTGTCACCCTCGTGGCGCGGCAGAATATGGTAATGCAGGTGGAACACCTCCTGCCCGCCCGCCGCTTCGTTAAATTGCTGCACGGTGATGCCATCAGCACCAAAGGCTCGCAAACAGGCACGGCTGACTTTTTGCACAGTTGCCAGACAATCGGCCAACTGCGCAGGACTCGCGTCTAGCATGTTGCGGCAAGGTGATTTGGGGATCACCAAACAATGACCTTCAGCGCGCGGCATGATGTCCATGAAACAATAGGTCTTGTCGTCTTCATAGACCTTAAAGCTGGGGATTTCTTTGCGCAGGATTTTGGCAAAGATATTATCGTCTTCATAGTCAGCCATCATGCTCTCCTTTTGGCAGCCGGGGCAGCGCAGTTCATTAACCACACCGCCCCGCGCCTAGGCAATATCAGGCGTTTACGTCAACGACCACACGTCCTTTGACCTGACCTTTCAGGATGTCCGCGCCGAGTTTGGGCAGATCGCAGAGGGTCGCGGGGTGGATCATCGCGTCAAGCTTCTCCATCGGCAAGTCTTTGGCAACCCGCTCCCATGCACGCAGACGGTTGTCATAGGGCTGCATTACGCTGTCGATGCCCAAAAGGTTCACGCCACGCAGCAGGAATGGGATCACTGTGGCAGGCAACGCCGCACCACCGGCAAGGCCCACGGCTGCGACGCTCGCGCCATATTCCATCTGCCCCAGCACACGGGCCAGCATCGCGCCGCCCACGGCATCAACGCAGCCGCCCCAAGTTTCGCCTTCCAGCGGGCGTTTCACCGTCTCATTGATCTCATCCCGGGCAACGATCTTGGTGGCCCCGAGGCTTTTGAGGTAGTCCTCGGTCTCGGGCCGTCCGGTCACTGCGGCGACGTCATAGCCGAGATTGGCAAGGATCGCCGTGGCGACCGACCCCACGCCGCCAGCCGCGCCTGTCACCAGCACCGGCCCCTTTTTGATGCCGTGGTCTTCAAGCGCCATCACAGCCAGCATTGCGGTAAAGCCCGCCGTGCCCACTGCCATCGCTTTGCGTGTGTCCAGCCCTTCGGGAAGCGGTACCAGCCAATCGGCCTTGACCCGCGCCTTTTGCGAATAGCCGCCCCAATGCGCCTCGCCCACGCGCCAGCCGGTCAACACGACCTTGTCACCGGGCTTGTAGCGGTCATCATCAGAGCTTTCTACGGTACCGGCAAAATCGATCCCCGGCACATGCGGATAGTTGCGAACCAGACCACCGCCAGGCCCAATGCAGAGCCCGTCTTTATAGTTCACAGTCGAATATTCCACCGCGACCGTCACCTCGGCCTCGGGCAGTTGATCTTCGGTGATCTGGGTCACCTCGGCATGGGTCTTGCCTTCGTCATCTTTGTTCACAATCAATGCATTAAAGCTCATATTTCATCTCCTTTTCAGGTTTCAATTTGCCGAGCCTCAGGCCCAGAAACTCTCACGCACGGTAACATCCCGCAGGCCCTCGGGTGTCTCAACCTGCAACCGCGTGCCTGGATCCCAATGGGTCATCCGCACCATTCCGATGGCGACATTCACCCCAAAATCGGGCGACCAAATGGTCGAAGTCACCTGCCCCACGCGCTTGTCACCTGCCATCAGCGGCCATGCTCGGTCACAAAGCGGCACCGGATCGCCCGCAATCTCTAGGGGTCGTATCTGTTGCACTGGGCCCTCCTTGGCCACCCGTAGCAGCGCATCTCTGCCGATACAGCCCATCGCGGCATGGGTGTCGCAAAGCTTGCCAAGGCCGCATTCATGCGGGGTATTATTATCGGTCATGTCATTGCCATAACTCAACAATCCCCCTTCGATCCGCTCTATTAGATTTGGACAGCCCGCGCGCACATCCAAATCCCGCCCCGCCTCGAACAGAGCATCCCACAGCGGCATGGCGATATCCGCACCCTCTGCGTAGATCTCAAAGCCGCCCTGTTTGGAGTAACCAGACCGCGCGATATTCATGGCGCGCCCCTGGAAGTGGAATTCACCGAAACGGAAAAACTTTACCTCCCGCACTGCCGCACCAAACAGGCGTTCCATCAGGTCTTCGGCTTTTGGTCCCTGCACCGCGAGTAGGTTCACATCCGGCTCATCCACCAGCACATCCAAATGATATCCGTTGCATATCCCCTTGGCCCACAACAATAAATCGCTATCAGCAATGGAAATCCACCAGCGATCCTCGGCCAGTTTCACCGCGACCGGATCATTGAGCATACCGCCCGTCTCATCGACGATCGGCACGTAGACGCAGCGCCCCGGCGCCACATCGCGCAGATCGCGCGGCGTCAGCATTTGCATCAACCGCGACGCATCCGGCCCCCGTAACTCAACTTGTCTTTCGCAAGCCACATCCCAGACTTGCACGGCTTTCTTCAAGTGATGGTAATCGGCTTCAGTGCTTTCAAAAACGGTGGGCAGCAGCATCCGGTTATAGACGGTGTAGGCCTTCACGCCTGCCACCTCTACCCTGGCAGAAAAGGGCGTGCGCCGTATCCGGCGTGAGGGGGAGAGTTCAGCCATCACACGTCCTCCGGCATTAAGATAAGATCGGTCACGGGCGCATCGTACCCGGCGCTGGTCAGCATGGCATGCACCTGCCCCCGATGATGGGTCTGGTGGTTAAAGAAATGCACGACGGTTTGCGCCAAGGGAGTGGTAACCGCGCGCTGCATGATGCCGGAATACCAAGATAAGTCGGCGTCCAAAGCCTCCTGTCGAAGGCCATGGGCCCAATCCTTAATCGCCCCGTCGCACTCGCGCCGCGCGGCGCACCAAGCCATGCCGGTGGGGCAAAGTTCGGTGTCCGGCCCCTCCGGCTTGGGCAAGGCGGGATCAAAACGGGACAACCAGATTTGATCACTCCAAAGAAGATGGTTGAGGGTGCCCAAGATCGAGCCGAAAAACGCCTTGCGGTCTTGCGTTAACACATCCTCGTCCATCACCTCAATAACGCTTGCCAACTGACTGTTTTGCCAGGCGTTATATCGCGCCATTTCCTGAGCGTAACCGGGGGTGATCACGCAGCACCCTGCCAATCGATCGCGCAGACCTCAGCCGATTTTCCGCCGAAATCCCAAACGCGTCCATAATCGCGCACTTTGGATTTCACCCCACGCGCGGCAACGATATTGGGTCCCATCCAGTATTTTGAATTGGTGATCGTTACCGGCTGATCGGGTTCGGCCCCTGCGAGGAGTTCAATCTCACCATTGATCTTGCGGCCAATGTTAATGACACGGCGATTGCCGTCGCGGATAATCTCGACCGGGGCACGCTCGGCACCGATGATCTCGCTCACCAGCATGGTAAACAGCCCCGTGGTACCGCCCGCTGCCCCGCTGAAGATTTTCAACAATCCGTCATATGCCGCCTCGCTCGCGCGATCATCGACATAGGCAGCCACTTTCCAGTTGCCCTCGCCCATACGGCCCGGGATATCGACCAGCAAGCCAACGTTCAGCCCCGCTAAATCTTCGCCTTCGAAATGCCCTTCGTCTATCACAATGCCCATCCATGCATGGCAGTGGCCTTCGGTCGGCAAATGCGCGCCAAGGCTGACCACGCAGGGGCAGAAAACGTCGCAGGAGCAGTTGAGGAAAAGCTCTCCTTTTACGGCCCAATCGGCAGGTGTCATCTCTCTGTTTGGCATATTATCCTCCTGTTATCATGGGCCAACCCGCCACGACGCCTGCGCCGAGGATCAGGGCGAAACCCATTGGTTTTGTTACGTAATGTCCGATTTGAGGTAGCTTTTCGATGACCATGAAAAACGTGGCTAATCCCATCCAAGCAAGGTTCATCACCCCGCCTGCGAAGCCCAGCACCATAAAGCCCCAGCAGCAGCCTGCGCAAAAGGCGCCAAGGCCCAGTCCCATCCGAAAGCCGCCCGCGGCACCGGGCCGCCAATGTCCCATGAAATACATCATTGGAGAGTGGCACACGCCGTGGCAGACCTCCTTGGCGCGGGTGAATTGAAACAGGCCCACGGCAACCAGAAGCGCCGCTGCTGTCCAGCGGGATTTAGCGATTCCCAGCATGTCGATGACCCCGCCATGTAAAAGCAACAGTTGCAGCCCCGCGATCCCTGCCGCAAAGGCGAGCCAGACGGCAAAGTAGCCCGCGAGCACGGCGACCCAACCGATGCGGCTGCCATTGGCCGAGGTCATGAGGTCTTCGTAAGCGCGCAGCGTGGGCACCATGGTCGGCACCATCATCGCCGCCATCATCGCGCCCCACATCACAAACAGCGGAAAGAACCGCGCCATGGGCATATACATATCCATGCCCGGGTCCATCTGCCGCATCCGTTCGCCCATTTCACCGGGGCGTCCCAGCAGGTCGACGTCCATCTGCATCGCCATGGCATACATCATCCACCAAGCGGCCAATATCAGGGCGAAGAACCCCAGCCACATTGTAGACCGTACCATTGCAGACATCGCGCCCCCCTCCCCGTGGATGCTCTTGTGAATTTAATGTCAGACAATTAAAGTCCCCGCAAACAATAATTGTAAGACATATGAAAATCGATCCAAGAAATCCTGCTGACCTGTCGGCACAGATCGCTTCTGCCATCCGTGATGCCATTGTGGGCGGGCGGTTGATCGTCGACCAGCGGCTACCGTCTGAGGCCGAATTGGCCGAGCAATTTGAGGTCTCTCGCCCCACGGTGCGGGAGGCGTTGAAGCGTCTCGCCGCGCAGTCGTTGATCCGGACCCAACGCGGGGCGACGGGCGGTGCATTTGTTAATCGGCTCAGTTTTCCAGAGGCTTACGACCAACAGATCACCACCTCTACGCTGCTTTTGTCGATGAACGCCGTGAGTTTTGAGACCGCCTGTGAAGCGCGCTATGCCCTTGAGCGGGCCTGTGCGCCTCTCTCGGCGGAGCGGCGCACGGCCGATCATCTTGCCACCATGCGCGCAGAAATACATCGTCAGGCGCAGCCGGGGCTGACCGATGAATCATTTTGCGCCTCGGATGTCGCCTTTCACCGGGCGTTGGTTGATGGGGCGGGCAACCCTGTTCTGAGCTATCAACTTGCCGGCGCCGTCGAGGCCATGCAGCCGTTGATGAATATGATTACCTTCACTGCGCGGGATCGTGCCCGTATCGTCGCACTGCACCAAGAAATCGCCGATGCGGCAGAGGCGCATGACGGTGCAGCGGTTACCGCAGGTTTGAGCGCACTTGAGGTTGAGACCCAAGAATTAGCGCAAAGTGTCTTCGCCGCCCGCGCTGCACGGCTTGATGCGAAGGCTAGATTGGAAAGTTGATGTCTGACGAAAGATATACTTTTCAATGCGTTGCCAGCTAAGGCTCGCCCAAAATTTTCCCGGAACTGCACCCCTTGCAATTCATCCCCCCCAGCCCTACCTTAGTCATGTCCTTCGGGACTATAGACATAAACGCGCTCGTAATAAGCGGTTCGGACCCGGGGGCGGTACCCGGCGGCTCCACCAAACATCCTTCATTTGGGGATCATGGGGCCGAAATAGGATCGACGAACGTCTAAAGGGGTTGCTTTGTCTCGGTGAGTTACCACCGTTATCGGTACAAACTGTACAATTGCAAATGACAATCGTGCTCCAGTTGCGATGGCCGCGTAAGCGGTTTCAGCGACTGAAATCTAAGTCCTTAGGCTTTGCAGCTTAAGGCGGGGTTCGCAGGTACCTGGCAACAGAAACCTGCACTTTTATTCCCGATATCTGTTTGTTTATGTCAGCTTACGTGGCGATCTTGACCGCGCTCTTTGACCTGCCTATCCGTTATGAGAAAACGCCGTTAAGGCCTCTCAGATAGCAGGACACGCCGATGACCCCGCCCAATTGGCCTGAGATGTTTCGCGTGTTCGGGCGCGTCGGCCTGATGTCATTCGGTGGCCCGGCGGCCCAAATTGCAGTGATGCACCGTGAATTGGTCGAAGATCGCCCTTGGCTGAGCGACCAGACCTTCCTGCGCGCCCTATCGCTCTGCATGTTGTTGCCCGGGCCGGAGGCGATGCAACTTGCCACCTACGCCGGGTGGCGACTGCGCGGCGTGGCCGGGGGGCTTTTGGGCGGTACGCTTTTCGTTATACCCGGTGCGATTTTTATTGCCGTTCTAGCGCTGCTTTATGCGTGGTACGGGCAATTGCTGCTGGTTCAAACCGCATTTCTGGGAATAAAGGCGGCTGTTATTGTCGTCGTATTCCAAGCGCTTATCAAGGTTTCTTCAAAAGCGCTTCAGGGCAGATTGGGCTGGGCCTTGGCGCTTGGGTCTTTCATCGCGCTTTTTGTTTTCGGGCTACCTTTCCCTCTGATCATTTTGGGGGCCGCTGCCGTTGGAATGATCGCAAAAGAACCCGCTGCCGCGCCTGAAAATGTGCAGCTGCCCCGTGCCCACAGCGTTCGAACCATGCTAATTGGGGGCACTCTCTGGGCGGCGCCCCTCGTTATATTGGCGCTTTTGGGGAATGAATTCCTGCTGCAATTAGGGCTGTTCTTTTCGAAGCTCGCAGTCGTCACCTTTGGCGGCGCTTATGCAGTTCTGGCCTATATGACGCAGACGGTTGTGCAGGATTTCGGCTGGATCGACACGGATCAGATGATCGATGCGCTCGGTCTGGCAGAAACCACCCCCGGACCGCTGATCCTTGTGACGCAGTTTGTGGGAATGCTGGCGGGTTTTGCGCAAAGTGGGCCGTGGGGCGCGCTTGCCGCCGGGATGCTGGCGCTTTGGGTGACATTTACGCCGTGTTTTTTGTGGATCTTCCTTGCCGGTCCCTACCTCGAAGCGCTTTCGGCGCAGCCGCGTATCGCGGGTGCGCTGCGGGCGATTACCGCAGCGGTGGTCGGCGTGATTGCCAATCTTTCTGTCTGGTTTTCCTTGCATGAGTTGTTTGATCGTGTCGATCCGGCGACCCTCCTCGCCCTGCCCACCCCGGTCTGGGGGAGCTTTAACCTAATGGCCGCAGTGCTGACATTCTTCGCCGCTGTTTTGATGCTGGGGCTCAGGCGCGGTTTCGTCACCTCTATGGTCCTGCTCGCGGCCCTTGCCTTGCTGTTAAGCGCGATTTAGCGCCGCGACCCCTTTTACTCGCCCGTGAATGGGGTATGCTGACCCCTGCCCATCGCCCGGACCGGAGAGAAGAATGAGCCGCAGCATTGATTACGGCAACCTAATGCACGAAGCCATGCGGGGTCTTATCCGCAAGGTTTTGCAGGATATTTCTGACAATGGCCTGCCGGGGAATCACCATTTCTTTATCACCTTCGATACCTCCCATCCGGATGCGGAGCTGGCCGATTGGCTGTCTGACCGCTACCCCGATGAGATGACGGTGGTCATGCAGCATTGGTATGATGGGCTGGACGTGACGCCAGATGGTTTTGCTATCACGCTGAACTTTGGCGATGCGCCAGAGCCGCTGTATATCCCTTACGATGCCATCCGCACATTTGTGGACCCGTCTGTTGAATTCGGTCTGCGGTTTGAACAGCAAGAAACCGAAGAAGACGACGAGACCGATGAGAATGCGCTCGACCAGACCGACGAAGATGAGTTGGAAGTCGCGGAAGAGCCGTCCAAAGACGCCGAGATCGTGTCGCTGGATTCGTTCAGGAAGTAAGCGCAACAGCACCGTTAGCGCCATCCCTGCATTGCGCAGACCGCAAGGCACAGGTACACCGCTGGACAACGATAAGTCACAGCAGGAGCCGCAGAATGGCCGATACTCGCACCGAAACCGACAGCTTTGGTCCGCTCGAAGTCCCCTCCGATAAATACTGGGGCGCGCAGACGCAGCGCTCGATCATCAACTTCCCGATTGGCTGGGAAAAGCAACCCATCGCCATCGTGCGCGCGCTTGGCGTGATCAAGAAGGCCTGCGCGCAGGCGAATGTGGCCCAAGGCTCGCTGGACGAAGAACGCGGCAAAGCAATCGTTCAGGCCGCTGGTGAAGTCTTTGAAGGCAAGTTCGACGACAACTTCCCGCTGGTGGTCTGGCAGACCGGCTCTGGCACCCAGTCGAACATGAACGCCAATGAGGTCATTGCCAATCGCGCGATTGAGCTTATGGGCGGCACCATCGGGTCCAAAGACCCGGTGCACCCGAACGATCATTGCAATATGGGCCAGTCGTCAAACGACACTTTCCCCACCGCCATGCATATCGCCACCGCGATGACCGCGCGTGACGTGCTGCTGCCGGGGCTGGAGAAGCTGCACGGCGCATTGCAGAAGAAGGTCGAGGAATTCGACGGCATTATCAAGATTGGCCGGACCCACACGCAGGACGCGACGCCGCTGACGCTGAGCCAAGAGTTCTCGGGCTATACCCATCAGGTCGCTATGAGCATCGCTCGCGTGCGTGACGCTCTGGGCCGCATTTATGAGTTGGCGCAAGGCGGCACCGCCGTTGGCACCGGGCTGAACACCAAACAGGGCTGGGCCGAGACCGTGGCGCATAACATGGCCGAGATCACCGGCCTGCCCTTCGTCACCGCGCCTAACAAATTTGAAGCGTTGGCTGCCCATGACGCGATGGTGGAAATCTCTGGCGCGCTGAAAACCGTGTCTGCCTCGCTGTTCAAAATCGCCAATGACATCCGCCTTCTGGGTTCCGGCCCGCGTTGCGGGTTGGGCGAGTTGATCCTGCCGGAAAACGAGCCGGGTTCATCTATCATGCCGGGCAAGGTAAACCCGACCCAATGCGAAGCGCTTACGCAGGTCTGCATCCACGTGATGGGCAATGATGCCGCTGTGGGTTTCGCAGGCAGCCAAGGGCATTTCGAATTGAACGTCTACAAGCCAATGATGGCCTATAACGTTCTGCAATCTATGCAGCTTTTGGGTGACGCGGCCTCGGCCTTCACCGACAATCTGGTGGTCGACCTCAAGGCCGATGCGGACCGGATCGAAAAGCTGATGCGCGAGTCGCTGATGCTGGTAACCGCGCTGGCCCCCGAGATCGGCTATGACAATGCCACCAAGGTCGCCAAGACCGCGCATAAGAACGGCACCACATTGAAAGAAGAAGCCATCGCACTGGGCTTTGTGGACGCCGAAACCTTTGAACGGGTCGTGCGGCCCGAGAACATGATCGGACCAAAATGAGTGCGCCCATCAACCTTAACAAGGTGAAGAAAGAGCGGGATCGGTCGTCCCGCAAGGCCCGCGCGAATGAAAACGCCGTGGGTTTTGGCCAGACCAAAGCGCAAAAAGAAGCGCTGAAGGCCCGCGCCGAACAGATCGCCCGCAATCTGGAAGCGCATAAGCGCGAGACATGAACGCGCGGCCCCGCAAACATTCGGTGACCCTTCGGGGTCACCGGACATCGATTTCTCTCGAAGATGAATTCTGGTATGAGTTCCGCGCCATTGCGGCCGCGCGGGGGCTGCCGATCAATGCGCTGGTGACTGAAATCGACGCGGCGCGCGGGCTGGACATCGGGCTTGCCGGGGCAATCCGGTTGTTCGTGTTGCGCGCGTTAAAAGAACGTTTACCAAAGGCAGATTAGCGTCGGGCCATGGCCCTCGCATCCCCTCTCTCACCCGCCGCTTGGCTGGATGATATATTCGCCTCTAAGGCGGCAATCCGCGGACAGGTTATTAGACGTAAAGCGCGGGATATTGAGAAGTTTGTCGGACGCCAAGAATTTGAAAACGAATTGAAACGTCGGGGTTTCCAAGCGGTTGAGAACGCCGGACAGGTCATCATATTTTGCAATAGAGAACCCATCCGGCGGATTGCGTAGCCGTTTTCTTTTAAAGAAAACGGCCTCGGAATTTTCAAAAAATTCCGTTTCAGCAGATTGACGCTTGGTAAATCTTCTCGATGTTCTGCCCAAGCGCCTCGTTGAACTCTGCATCTGTCATCTTGACGTTCAACCCTTCAGTCAAAGCGCGCGAGAAGCTGGCGATCATGGTGCGGTTCTTGCCCAACCGTTCGCAGGCCTCTGCCGTGGAATACCCACCCGACAGCGCCACAACGCGCAGAACGTTAGCGTGACCCGCCAGCTCGTCGTAAAGGCCGGCTCTCTCGGGGATTGTCAGTTTCAGCATCACCATCTCGCCCTCAGGGAGCGCGTTTAGGCGCTTCTCGATCTCGTCGCGGAGGATCTCTTCAGCCTCGGCTTTGCTGTCGGACTTGATGTTCACCTCAGGCTCGATGATCGGTACCAAGCCCGCCGCACAGACCTGTTTCGCCAGTTCGAACTGCTGTGCAACCACGGCGGCGATGCCGTTTTCATTGGCCTCGTGAATGACCGAGCGTTCCTTGGTGCCGAAGATGCCATGTTTCACCGCGCGGGCCAGCAGGTCGTCGATCTCCATAATCGGCTTCATCATCTGCACGCCGTTGTTGGTTTCCTCTAACCCCTTGTCGATCTTCAGGAAAGGCACCACGCCCCGGTCTTCCCAGAGCAACTGCGCGACGGGTTTGCCGTTGATCGTGTCATCCATCGTGCGCTCAAAAAGGATCGCGCCAATCACTTTGTCAGAGGTGAAATCCTCGGCCAGAATGATCCGCGCGCGCATGTCGTGGACGGCTTTGAACATTTCTTCGTCGCCGTTGTAATCCGACGGTTCCACGCCATAGAGGCTTAGCGCCTTGGGGGTAGAGCCACCCGATTGATCGAGCGCCGCGATGAAGCCCTTGCCGCTGTTCATTTGCTCAAGTTGCGCCTTGTCGTAGCCCATGTCACCCACGTCCTATTGTTGATTCCGTTTGCAGCGTTTCTAATCGAAACGCAAAGCCGATGATAGAAGGCTAGCGCTTTGATAGCGCTAACCAAATACCCTTATCTGAACGGACGGTCAAATGTGCGACAGGCACGGGCACACGGTCGGGCTGCGCCGTTACGCGGAAGTCGCGCAGGATGCGCGACAAGATCAGTGGCCCTTCGACCATCGCGAACCCGGCCCCTGTACAGACCCGCGGCCCGGCTGAGAATGGAATGAAGGCCTCGCGCTGGCATTGCTTGCCGTTCTCGGTCTGCCAGCGGGTCGGGTCAAAACCGTCGGGATTGTCCCAGAGCCGTTCGTGCCGATGCAGATGCCACGGGCTGAGCACCAGTTGCGCCCCCTTCTTCACATCCCGATCCCGAAAGCGTTCAGGGCAGCTGTTCTCGCGCACCATCATCGGCACAGGCGGGTATAGGCGCAGCGTCTCGCGAAAGACATCGCGGCTGAGTTTGAGCTTGGACATCACCGAGAAATCGCAGGTCTCCAGCGCCTGTGCCTCCTCGGCCAGCCGCTCTTGCCATTCGGGGTGCGTGGCCATCAGATAAAGCGCCCAAGCCAATGCAGAGGCGCTTGTCTCATGGCCCGCGAGGAAGAAGATCGCGACCTGATCGACCATCTCCTCGGTGTCAAACCGCGCCCTCGTTTCGGGGTCTGCCTGTGTCATGATTTTGGTGGCAAGATCGTCAGGCGCGGTGCCCGCCTTGATTTGCTGCATCCGTTCTTGGGTCAACTCGGTAATCAACGCCCTGATCCGCGCGGCGCTGGCGCGGGTGTCTTTGCGAAACAGGCGCGGCATCCAACGTGGCAGCGGCAAGAGCGCACCAAGGTTCAGGATCGGCTGACTGCGTTGGTAGTTGCGAAACTCGTCAAAGACCGCGCGGGCGACTTCGTGTTCAATTGGCAGCGAAAACAGCGTGCGAAAGATTACATCGGCGGCGGCATGGCTGGTTTCGGCCTCGATCTCGACCACCTGCCCCACTTGTCCGTCGAGCCGCACGGCGGCGGCTTCTGCCGCGTCCCACATGGCAGGAAAGGTTTCGCGCAGGCGGCCCCCTTCGAACGCCGGATCGATGATGCGGCGTTGGCGTTTCCATGTCTCGCCATTGGTCAGGAAGACGGAGTTGCCCAAAAGCGGGCGCAGCCCTTCACCGATCCGGTCGGACTTGGGGAAATCATCGGGCCGGTCCTTCAGTACCGTTTTCACCAGTTCGGGCTGGTTCATCAAGTAGCTGCGGAAAAACGGCGTTTTAAACTCCGCCATCCACGCCCGGTAAAGCCGGGCGGGCTGGGCCGAGAGGATGTCGGCGCGAAACAGCTTGGCATAGCGCCAGAGTGACACACGATCAGGGCGCGCGGGAGGCTTCGGGGGCAGGTTCATGCGGCGACAGAAGTGTATTTGCTGACCGCGTGGTCAATACGAGATTTGGAGGCCGGGCGCCCATCATATCGCGCGGCCAAGGTCTGCGGCCCTGCAGTGATTTGGAAATAGTCATAGTCGCGCGGCCGGTCGAAGGCACAGAGATACTGGAAATGCAGCCGGAAGAACCGCCAGCGCAACGCCTTCCAGAGCGCGGGGCTTAGCGTTTGGGTGAAGGCGGCGGAAAAGACCAGTGGCCAGCGTTTCCCGTCGGGGGCGACGCCAGAAACCGACACCGGATCGCAGAGCGCAAAGGCGCAGCCATCGCCGGGCGCGGTGACATCGACCCACGTAAGTTCATCGCGGGTTGAGAGATAGCGCAAGTCGGCGCGCAACCGGTCGGCGCGCGGCAGAAAGGACACCATCGGCACCACCTGCCCTAGCGAGAGAAACCCCAAAGCAGGTCCCTGCCCGGGCACCCTGCCCGCGCGGATCAGGTCTGCCAGTACCGAAACCCCCAGATGTGCGCCAGAGGAATGTCCGACAACCAGCACCTCGTCAACGTCCTCGGCCAAGGCGGCGGCGATGTCGTGGCCAAACATCTCCATGCGGGCTTCCAACTCCGGCGGGTTCGCACCCCGCGTGGCGGCGGAATAGGCATAGTCATGCATGAGGTAATAGGCGAAGAATTTGCCGTCTTTCTTCTTGAACCAGCGAAGCAAAGCGATGCCCAAACCCACGCCGATAGCCGCAAAAGCCAGCCGCGCCGCCCAATGGTCGCTTATCACTCCGAGAAGGCGATATGTCAGCAGGCCAATCGCCAGCGCCAGCAACGCCTGCAAGATTAGCATTCCCACCGGATAAAGCGCCGCAATCACTGGCCCCTTGCGCAGCCGCATCAACCGCCAAAGCGCGCCCGAGCCGATGTAGACCCAAGCGGTGCGCAGCAATTGCCAATAGGTCGCGGGGATCGAATTGCTCATGCTTTCGCGCACGATGTCGGACCAGACCAGCACTTCGACCTGAGAGGTCACCTGATGACCGTCGATCCCAGCGTTAACGCGCCAGCCGTAATTGCCCTTGCCCGCTTTTGGTTCCAGCGCAATCTCATAGCCCGAAATCGCGGCCTGCGCCGCGCTCTCCTTGCGGTAAAGCTCACGGTAGCGGCGCGGGTGAATCGGATCGTAGCCGGGAATGTAGAACACCCGGCGTGTCTTGACCTGCCCTGCTTTGCTGTCGCTCATGTTCAACCCCTTGTCCGGCACAGTCTAGCCGCAATTCGGGGCAAGAATAAGGCTTTATCCCACGGTGGCGAGGATCGGGAAGGTCTCTAGCAGCCAGAAAGAAAAGGTCGTGAACGCCCCGGTCACCAGCGCCAGACCCACCAGAACCAGCAGCCCGCCCATGATCCGTTCAATGAGCTTCATATGCGGTTTAATCCGGTTCATCAGCGTCATGGCGCGGGTGATGAACATAGCCGCCAGCAGGAAAGGAATGCCCAGCCCCGCCGCATAGACGCCCAACAAAAGCGTGCCGCGTGATACGGAAGCCTCGCTCGCCGCCAGCGACAGGATCGCGCCGAGCTGCGGGCCAATACAGGGCGTCCAGCCAAAGGCGAAGGCCAGCCCCAGAACATAGGCACCGAAACTGGAGCCACCCTTGTCGCCCGCGTCCAAACGCGCCTCTTGATCGAGGAACGGGATGCGGAACAGACCCACAAAATGCAGGCCAAAGACGATGATGACCACGCCTGAGATTTTGGCAAAGAGCGCCTGATTCTGTAGAAAGAACATCCCGAACGCCGAGGCGGTGAAGCCCAGAAGGATGAACACCGTGCTCAGCCCCAGCACAAAGAACAACGCCGCCACGACCGCGCGCCGCCTGGCGCTGGATTGGCTGGACATGTCGTTGATCGACACGCCCCCCATATAGGCCAGATAGGGCGGCACAATGGGCAAAACGCAGGGTGACAGGAAACTGAAAATCCCGGCGATCAGGGCGATTGTCATGGCGGGCAAAAGCCCGGCGTCGAGGAGGCTGATTTCAAACATGACTGACTCCTAGACCGAGAGCGCTCCGGCGTCACCTGTCATATTGTCACAAGATCGTGGACCTTGAGAAACTCTTGGATTAACTGATCCTATGAAGATCGAAAAACTAGATGCCACGGGGCTGCTCTGCCCCCTGCCCGTGTTGAAAGCACGCAAGCGACTGGCCGCTTTGGCGCCGGGCGATCAACTCCATATGCATGCCGATGATCCGGCCGCTGTGATCGACGTGCCGCATTTTTGCATTGAGGCCGGGCATGAGTTGACCGAAACCCGGACGGAAGGTGCGGCGGAGCTTTACGTCATTACCAAAGGCGGCTGAGACCGCGCAGGCGCTGTCGTTACCTTTCACATGATCAAAACGAAAACGGCGGGCCCTGAGGCCCGCCGTTTCTGTTCAAGTGCCGTGGTTTAGCTGCCCAGCGACCACCAGCCCTTACGTTTCGGCTTGGTTCTTTCGGCAGGTTGTTCCTCGACCTGTTCCGCAACAGGTTCAGGCGCGGCCTCCGCTGCCGGAACCTCAGCAGCTACGGGCTGCGGTGCTGGCTCGGGTTGAGGTGCAGACTGCGGTTCTTCAGCGACAGGCGTTGCCGTTTCCGGCGACGGTGTCGTGATTGGCGCGTCACTTGGCAAAGCTTCAGCCAATGCATCAGGCGTGGCTTCGGCTACCGGTTCGACCAGTTTCGCCTTGGCACGGCTGCGGCGCTTGGGTTTCGGCGCCGGTGCGGCCTCTTCCTCTGTCGCCACAGCGTCTGCCGTTACGGTGCCTTCCGCGGCCTCGACCTCAGCCTTGGGCTTCTTGGCGCGACTGCCACGGCTGCGTTTGGCCTTGGGCTTCGGTGTGTCTTCAACCTCGGCCTCTGCAGTGACCTTTGGCTCTTCGCCTTCGGCTGCGGCAAGCGCCTCAGGTGCTGGTTCCGCTTCGGGGGCCACTTCAGCTTTCGGCTTGCGCGACCGGCTGCGCGTCTTCGGCTTGGGCTTTTCCTCGGCGGCAGGCGCATCATCGCTTTCGGTCTGCGACGCCTGAGCTTCTACCGGCTGGGCCTTGTCGCCTTCGTCCGGCTTCGCCTCTTCCTGCTGCTGACCGCCGTTCTGATCGTCGGCACCATTTTGATGATCGCCATTGCCATTGCGGCCCCGGCCACCCCGGCTGCGACGACGGCGGCGGCGGCGTTTGGATTTGCCCTCGCCCTCTTCACCATTGCCGTTGCCATTCCCGTTTCCGTTCTCGGACTGGGCAGCCTCCTGTGCGGCAGGTGCCTCTTCCACTTCGGCCTCTGCGGTGCTCTCGTCTTCGTCAATCTGATCCATCAGCGATGTATCGACCGACACAACGTGATCTGACACGGGCGGCACGGTGCGGGTGGCGGTCTTGAACTTCTCGATGTGGAAATCGGGGCTCACCAAGGACGGGTCGCCTTCGATCCGCACCGACATGCCGTAGCGCATTTCGATATTGGCGATATGCTCACGCTTTTGGTTCATCAGGAAGTTGGCGATGCCCACGGGCGCACGCACCAGCACTTCGCGCGAACGGCGGCGAGTGCCCTCTTCTTCGATCTGGCGGATAATCGACAGGGCGAGGTTGTCGTCAGAGCGCACCAGACCGGTGCCGTGGCAGGCGTGGCACGGCTGGGTCGTCGCCTCGATCATGCCCGGACGCAGACGTTGGCGCGACATTTCCATCAGGCCAAAGCCCGAGATGCGGCCCACCTGAATGCGCGCACGGTCGGTCTTGAGCTTGTCTTTCATCATCTTTTCGACGGCGGCGTTGTTCTTGCGCTCGTCCATGTCGATGAAATCGATCACGATGAGGCCCGCAAGGTCACGTAAACGCAACTGACGTGCCACTTCGGCGGCGGCCTCAAGGTTGGTCTTGGTCGCCGTCTGCTCGATCGAGCCTTCTTTGGTCGCCCGGCCCGAGTTCACGTCGATGGCCACCAGCGCTTCTGTCACGCCGATCACGATATAGCCACCCGAGGGCAGTTGCACCGTGGGGTTGAACATGCCCGACAGGTAGCTTTCCACCTGATAGCGCGCAAAGAGCGGCAGGCTTTCGTTGTAGAGCTTCACGTTTTTGGCGTGGGACGGCATGATCATTTTCATGAAGTCCTTGGCAATGCGGTAGCCGCGCTCGCCCTCAACGTGAATCTCGTCAATCTCGCGGTTATAGAGGTCGCGGATCGAACGTTTGATTAGGTCGCCTTCCTCGTAGATCTTGGCGGGCGCGATGGACTTCAGCGTCAGCTCGCGGATCTGCTCCCAGAGGCGCTGGAGGTATTCGTAATCGCGCTTGATCTCGGCCTTGGTGCGTTTCGCGCCTGCGGTGCGCACGATGAGGCCGGCACCTTTCGGCACCTCGATCTCGGTCGCGATTTCCTTCAACTTCTTGCGGTCTGCAACATTGGTGATCTTGCGGGAGATGCCACCACCACGGGCGGTGTTGGGCATCAAGACGCAGTAACGGCCCGCAAGGCTGAGGTATGTGGTCAGCGCCGCACCTTTGTTGCCACGCTCTTCTTTAACCACCTGCACCAGAAGGATCTGGCGAACCTTGATCACTTCTTGGATTTTGTACCGACGCGGGCGCGGTTTGCGGACTGGGCGGATGTCTTCGCTGTCGTCCTCGTCGGCGACGGATTCGATGGAATCGTCCTTCGCCGTGGCATCGCTGCCCTTGTCGTCGTCGCCATTGGCTTCGTCAGCATGAGAGTCGTCCGCGTCACTTTCCGCAGACTCCGTTGCCAGCGATGTATCGCGTTCGTCGCCGTTAGCCTCCGGCCCTTCTACCGGTGTCTCGGCGACCCGCTCCATGGGCGAGCTGCCCTCTTCGCTGTCGAGGTCGACCGTCTCCATCCCAGCGATCTGGTCGCTGCTGTCGTCAGAAACCTCGACCGTAGCGACGGCGTCGTCGCTGGTGGTTTCTGCGGCTTGGCTTTTCGACCGGCTGCGCGACCGCGAGCGGGTCCGCTTGGGCTTTTCGTCCTCGTCGTCCTTGGCCGCCTGCGCTTCGGCATAGGCGCGTTCTTCTTCCAGCAGCGCCTGACGGTCGGCCACGGGAATCTGGTAATAATCGGGGTGAATTTCCGAGAAAGCGAGGAAGCCATGACGGTTGCCGCCATAATCTACAAAGGCCGCCTGAAGCGACGGTTCGACCCGTGTAACTTTGGCTAGATAAATATTGCCGGCAAGCTGGCGTTTGTTCTCTGATTCAAAATCGAATTCTTCGACCTTGTTTCCGTCCACGACCACAACGCGAGTTTCCTCGGCGTGGGTGGCATCGATAAGCATTTTCTTAGACATAGATCCATTATGCACAGCACCCGCGCACGGAAGGCCCCTGGCGGGGCATCGGGCTGGGAGGTGTGACTTGTCAGGGCGATGGAGGACGCGGCAACAGCAGGGCCACGAATGGCCCCGGTCTGTCTGCTCTGAGCATCTGCGCGCGTCATCGCGGTTCTTCTCCGATGCGAGGGCCTTTGCGCCTCTCCCATCCATTAATTAGCTGTGCTTCGTCTGGGCTAACCCTCGCGAATATCAGCGGTTCTTCGGCCGTTTCCGGCCCAATCGGTCTGCCTGCCCCCCGGTCTCGGAGTGACGCAGCAGCGAAACTGTCAAAAGTCTTCATACGCCTGTCGGGCGTTACGGGACTTATCGGACTAGTTAAGAGCTTTAAGGGGTGAAAGACAATGGGCAATCGAATGAGCAACAGTCAAATGCGGTTTATCTCCGCTCGGTTGACAAGCCGCATGCGCTTGGAAACATTCAGACTGTCGGCACGGTTACCCTGCGCGACGCAAAAGTATTGCCCGGTCACAGGCTGCGGCACCCAGCCTTGAAGGACCGCATTCTATGCAAAAAATACTCAGCCCGGCAATTTGCCTTACGCTTTTTGGCCTCGCCGCCTGTGACGAAATCGCCGTGGCCGATGATCCGGCGGCGTTGGCCGACCTGCGCGGTCAGAAAAGCTGTCTGGCAGCAGTAGGCCAGCAAACGGGCGCGGCGGGCGTGGCAATCAACACCACGCGTCCTGTGGTCGAACTTTACCGCTATGTGGTGAATGTGCCCGGTGGCGCAAGCTGGTCGTGCATCACCGATCCAAGCGGCAAAGCCATCGAGATTGCAGAGCAGCGCAGCGGTTAAGCCGCGCTGTCCCAATCGCGGTCAGAGGTAGTCTGACCGCTGCAATCCGTATTTTGCCATCTTCTCATTCAATGTCCGGCGCGGCAGGCAAAGTTCGTCCATCACGCTGGCGATAGAGCCTTTGTGACGGCGCATCGTATTGTCGATCAACATGCGTTCAAAGGCTTCAACGTATTCCTTTAGCGGTTTGCCCTCGGTGGTCATCACCGGCTGCATCTCATCATGATCGCTCATCAACAAGGACGCGATGGTGCCCGATCCGCGGCGAGATTGCAGCACCGCGCGTTCAGCCACATTGATCAACTGACGCACATTTCCGGGCCACGGAGCTTGCAACAGCTGTGCAGCCTCTTGCGCCGAAACCTGCGGTGCGTCGCAGCCGTATTCATCGGCGAATTGGTCGCTTAGACGAGTGAAAAGCGTCAGGATGTCTTCGCCCCGCTGGCGCAGCGGTGGCACCGTGATGCGCAACGCGGCCAACCGGTAGAACAAATCAGAGCGCAACGCGTCCTCTGATGTCCGGCCCGCTTCTTGTAGGTTCGAGATCGCGACGATCCGCGTCTCTGCTGGAGTGCCCTGTTCATTGATCGCGCTCAACAGCCGGGCCTGAAGGCTTTCTGTGAGTGCCTCGATGTCTTCCAACACCAACGTCCCACCACGCGCCTCTTCAATGGCGGGCAATTGCGCGTCTTCAGGCTGCATCGGGCCGAAAAGGCGCTTTGCCAGCGCGTCTTCTTCCAGCGCACCACAGGAGACAAGCACAAATTTCTTACCTGCGCGGCTGCCAACAGCGTGAAGCGCGTGTGCCACAAGCGTCTTCCCCGTGCCGGTTTCACCATCGATCAGCACATGCCCGTCGGCCTGCCCCAGATCGAGGATATCCTCGCGCAGCCGTTCCATCACGGGGGACTGGCCGATCAACTTCTTCATCAGTTGGCCGCCGTCCGACAGCTCGCGCCGCAGGGCGCGGTTGTCCATCACCAGACGGCGCGCATTCGTGGCCTTCTTGGCCAGTTCGCTCATCCGGTCGGGGTTGAAGGGTTTTTCAAGGAAGTCGAACGCACCCACGCGCATCGCCTCAACCGCCATCGGCACATCGCCGTGGCCAGTAATCATGATAACCGGCAGGGCCGAGTCGCTGCCCATCAGTTTTTTCAGGAACTGCATCCCATCCATGCCCGGCATTTTGATGTCGGAGATGACGATGCCCGGATAATCCGGGCCGAGCGTCTTTAGCGCATCTTCGGCGCTGCCGAAGGTTTCAGTGTCATAGCCCGATAAGGCCAACCACTGGCTAATGGACTGCCGCATGTCCTGTTCGTCATCTACAATCGCGATTTTCATTGCCTGAGCCATGCGTTCACTCCGCCGCTTCTATCTTCGTTTCGTCTGCCAATATAGGCAGTTGCATTTCAAATACAGCACCGCCGTTCTGTCCGTTGCGCGCTGTCAGCCGTCCTCCGAGGTCGTTTACGATCCCCGAGGAAATAGCAAGACCCAGCCCAACACCATCGCCGGGCTGCTTGGTCGTGTAGAAAGGTTCGAACAGCGCGTCTAGGTCCTCAATCCCCGGGCCATTATCGCGCACGGTCAATGTCGCCGTCTCCCCCGCTGATAGTATAATGTCTACCTGCGGGTTTCGTTCCGATTTTGTTGCGTCTAATGCGTTTCTTAGCAAGTTTACCATAACTTGCTCGATCCGCATACGGTCTCCCATTACAAGTACCGGGTTATCGGGAAGAATACGGCTGATCTGGACCTGCCGCTGGCGCAGCTGTGGCTCCATCATCGACAACGATGATGCCAGCGCCGCCCCCATATCGACAGGAGAGAACGCCTCCTGCCCCTTGCGGGCATAGGATTTCAGCTGCCGGGTGATCGCGCCCATCCGCTCGATCAGGTCATCAATGCGGCCGAACGAAGACAGCGCCTCTTCCTGCCGGTTCCGATTAAGCAGCAGACGTGCGCCTGCCAGATAGGTCTTCATCGCGGCTAGGGGTTGGTTCAACTCATGGCTCACGGCAGCCGACATTTCGCCCAAGGCGGCCAGTTTTGACGACTGCTCAAGCGTTTGCTCAGCCACGGCGAGGGTCTGTTGCACGCGCTTCCGCTCGGCGATTTCACGCTGTAACGCCAAGTTCAGCGCCCGAAGCTTGGCCGATTCCCGCTGAAAGATCGCCAAACGGCCCGCCGTCCGGCGACTAAGGAAATAGAATGCTAAGGCCAGAAGTATCGCAAAACCCATGACCTCTAGCGCCAAGACGCCATTCACCTTTTCGCGGACAGACGCATAGGTGGTGTAACTGCTCATCCGCCAACCGCGAAAGGGAATCCGGTTTTCCAGCCGCATCACCGCTTCGCCTTGCAGATAGGCATCGGGGGGTAATGCTGTCCAATCCGTCGTGGCCTGGATGGCACGCTCAATCGCGCTTTGCGGCGTGTGGTTGGCCAGCGCTTCGGGTTCGGTCAGCCCGCGCCAGCGCGGTTCAGTGGCGAGGATGATCTGGCCAGTGCTGTCCATGACGATCACCGCATCGGAAATCCCGGCCCAAGCACGCTCGAACTTTTGCAGATCAACCTCAACCGCTATCACGCCCAGCGTTTCGCCGCCCGATTGCATCCGGCGCGAATAAAGAAACCGATACCCGCCTTGCTCACGCGCGATGGTCGAGAAGATCGTCGCGTTGGAACGGATGGCATCAACGAAATAGGGCTCTGACTTATGCGCTGATCCAAGCCGGTTGCGGTCGGTCGCGGCCACCGTACGCCCGTCAATGTCATACAACATCAAAGACGCCGCGCCGATTTCCTCAACAAAAGAGATAAGCCGCTGCGTGGAAAGCGAATAATCTGCCGTTTGCAGCGCGCCGATTAACGTGGGATCGCGCGCCAGAAGCTGTGGTACAATCGCGTTCTGGCGCAGTTCGGCCAGTAAGTTGCCACTGTAGAGCGCGATACGCAGTTCCGCGCGGTTGCGGGTGCTCTCGGTAAAGCGATCAGTCAGCAGCTTGTTGGTGATCGAAATCGTCACCACGGCCAAAACCAGCAACGCTGCAATAGCAAACCGCACCCGCCAGGATACGGCTATACTGCTGCGCTCAGGACGGGATGCATCGCTCATCATGGCAACTTACGCCTTACGCGCGATGCACTCAAGTCAAGCAGTCTGCAATGCGCCAGTCAATGCGCGGAAGAGCGCCGCCCCATCCGTATTTCCATGGGCTGCTTCCGCCGCCCGCTCAGGATGCGGCATCATGCCCAGCACACGGCGGTTTTCCGACAGGATTCCGGCAATATCATCGCGTGCACCATTCGGGTTCTCGGCATAGCTGAACGCCACACGATCTTCGCCGCGCAGTTTCCCAATCGTCTCATCATCGGCAAAGTAGTTGCCGTCATGGTGCGCGATCGGAATGTTGATGACCTGACCGGCGTCGTAGCCAGAGGTGTAATCGCTCGCCGTGGTCTCAACCTTGAGGCCGACAGTCTTGCAGATGTACTTCAGCCCCGCATTGCGCAGCAGTGCACCCGGCAGCAGACCGGTTTCGGTCAGCACCTGAAAGCCGTTGCAGATGCCCAGCACATAACCGCCGCGATTGGCATGAGCCGCCACAGAGCGGCAGATCGGCGAATTCGCGGCAATGGCCCCGCAGCGCAGGTAGTCCCCATAGGAGAACCCGCCGGGGATACCCACGATATCAACGCCTTGCGGCAGTTCGCTGTCCTTGTGCCAGACCATGGAAACCTTGGCGCCTGCTGCTTCGAAAGCCACGGCAAGGTCGCGGTCGCAATTGGACCCGGGAAAGACAACTACCGCTGCGTGCATCAGGCCAGCTCCACCGAATAGGATTCGATCACCGTATTGGCCAAGAGCTTTTCGCACATGGCGGTCACATCGGCCTCGGTCGTGCCCTCGGCGAGGTCAAGCTCGATCACCTTGCCCTGACGCACGCCGTTCACCCCGTCAAAGCCCAAGGCTCCGAGCGCGTGGCGGACAGCTTCGCCCTGAGGGTCGAGAACCCCGTTCTTCAGCATCACATGCACCCGTGCTTTCATGGCGCGACACCCCTTTGTAACATCTGCAAATTGAACGGCGAAGCCGCGTTAGTTGATCAACGTCGGCTTGGACACCGGCGCATTGTTCTTGGGCATGACGCCGAGACGTTTGGCCACTTCGGTATAGGCATCGGTGAGCGAGCCCAGATCCCGGCGGAACACGTCTTTATCGAGCTTCTGGCCCGTCTCGATGTCCCACAGGCGGCAGCTGTCGGGGCTGATCTCATCGGCGACGATCAGACGCTGGAAGTCACCATCGTAAACGCGGCCAATCTCGATTTTGAAGTCCACCAGCTTGATGCCGACGGCCATCATCACGCCCGACATGAAGTCATTGACCCGCAGCGCGAGGCTCAGGATATCGTCCATGTCTTGCTGGGTGGCCCAGCCAAAGGCGGCGATATGCTCTTCGGTGACCAGCGGATCACCAAGCGCGTCGTCTTTATAGCAATACTCGACAATCGGGCGCGGCAGTTGCGTGCCTTCTTCGATGCCAAGACGCTTGGACATGGAGCCTGCAGCATAGTTGCGCACGATCACTTCCAGCGGGATGATCTCAACCTGCCGCACGAGCTGCTCGCGCATGTTCAGGCGTTTGATGAAATGCGTCGGCACGCCGATGTTGTTCAGCCCGGTCATAAAGAACTCGGACAGGCGGTTGTTCAACACGCCCTTGCCCTCGATCGTGGCTTTCTTCTCGGCGTTAAAGGCCGTCGCATCGTCTTTGAAATATTGCACGATGGTGCCGGGCTCAGGACCTTCATAGAGGATCTTTGCCTTGCCTTCGTAGATCTTGTTGCGCCGGGCCATGAACATCCTTTCCAACAGGGGGCCGGGAACATCCCCGCCGCTTGCGCTTCTCTTAGTGCAACCACCCCGCTGCTGCAAGCATGGCCCGTCACCTTTGACGCGCCACTTGTGGGAAGGCGGGGGCGACCGCATATGAATAGGGTAACACCAGCAATCGGAGACCCGCTATGAGCAAGTTCGACGACCGTGCAAATGCCTTTGAAAGCAAGTTCGCCCACGATGCAGAGATGCAATTCCGCGCCGAGGCGCGCCGAAACAAACTGTTGGGCCTCTGGGCTGCTGAACTTTTAGGCAAATCGGGTAGCGACGCTGACGACTATGCCAAAGAAGTCGTCAAATCCGACTTCGAAGAGGCGGGCGACGAAGATGTTTACCGCAAAGTCTCTGGCGACTTGGGCGACCGCGCTGATGAAACGACGATCCGCGCCAAGATGCAGACCCTCATGGCCGAGGCCAAAGCGCAGCTTCTGAGCGAATCCAGCTAACTCCCTCTCACCCCGGCCACGCGCCGGGGTGCACTCTACCCGCCTGCCCTCATAATGAAGATGAATATTATGAGATTGCCCCCATGAACCCATCATGACATCAGGCGAAATTCCCAGACCCTACAGGAGCCCCCATGAGCAACGCATTCACCGATCTTCTCGCTGAAAAGGGCACATTGCTCGCGGATGGGGCCACGGGCACCAATCTGTTCAACATGGGGCTGATGTCGGGCGACGCGCCTGAGATGTGGAACACTGACGAGCCGAAGAAGATCATCAAGCTTTACCGGTTTGCAGTGGATTCGGGCAGCGATCTGTTCCTGACAAACTCTTTTGGGGCCAATGCCTCACGGCTTAAACTGCACGGTGCTGAAAAGCGGGTGCATGAGTTGAGCCGTGTTTCTGCCGAACTGGCGCGTGAGGTGGCCGATACCGCTGAGCGGAAAGTCATCGTCGCGGGCTCTGTCGGCCCTACGGGTGAGATTATGGAGCCGGTGGGCACCCTGACCCACTCCCTCGCCGTTGAGATGTTCCATGAGACCGCCGATGGTCTCAAGGCTGGCGGTGCCGACATCGGCTGGCTGGAAACGATCAGCGCCCCCGAAGAATACCGCGCCGCTGCCGAAGGCTTCGCGCTGGCGGGCCTGCCGTGGTGCGGCACGATGAGCTTCGACACCGCGGGCCGCACAATGATGGGCCTGACCTCCGAAGGGATGGTCGATATGGTGCATGGGCTGGACAACACGCCGCTGGCCTATGGTGCCAACTGCGGCACAGGTGCGTCTGACTTGCTACGCACTGTGCTCGGCTTCGCCGCAAAGAACGGCACGCTGCCGATTATCTCCAAGGGCAATGCGGGCATCCCAAAATACGTCGAAGGCCACATCCATTACGACGGCACGCCTGAGTTGATGGCACGTTATGCGACCATGGCGCGCGACGCCGGTGCCAGCATCATCGGCGGCTGCTGCGGCACCCTTCCCGAACATCTGGTTGCGATGCGCGAAGCGCTCGACAGCACGGAAAAAGGCCCGGCCCCGACGCTTGAGCAGATCCGCGAAGAGATCGGTGATTTCTCGTCCGAAAGCGACGGCACCGACGGGCAAGGCCCGGTGCGCGCACCGCGCCGCGGCCGCCGTCGGGGCTAAGCCTCAGAACAAGCTCAATTGATCGCCCTTTTCGGAGGGCGGTCGAAACAGATCGCAGCGCAGTGGCACGCCCGCGCGGGTCAGCCCCAGACGTTTGACTGCCAGATCAAAGCGCTGCGCCACCATCTGCGCATAGGGCCCCTCGCCCCGCATGCGTTTATGCCAGCCCGCGTCGTATTCCTTGCCCCCATGCATATCGCGCAGCCGCGCCATGATCCGCTCGGCCCGGTCGGGATAATGGGTGGCGAGCCATTCTTGCACCAGCGGCGATACCTCACGCGGCAGGCGCAGCATGATCCAACTGGCATGCCGCGCCCCGGCATCGCGCCCTGCGGTCAGGATCGCCTCTAACTCCGGATCGGTCAGCGCCGGAACCATTGGGGACGCCATGATCCGCACCGGGATCCCCGCCTCCGACAGCTTTCGGATCACCTGCAACCGCCGCTGCGGTGCGGGCGCGCGGGGCTCCATCAAACGGCTGAGCTTTGCGTCCAGCGTGGTCACCGAAATGCCAACCGTCGCCAATCCGCGCTCGGCCATATCGCCCAGAATGTCGATGTCGCGTTCGATCAGACTGCCCTTAGTGACAATCGCCACCGGGTGATTGAATTCAGACAGCACCTCAAGACAGTCCCGCATGATGCCATGGGTTTTTTCGATGGGCTGGTACGGATCGGTGTTAGTGCCGATGGCGATGGGCGCGACCTGATAACGTTTCGCCCGCAGCTCCCGCGCCAGTACCTGCGGCGCTTCGGGCCGGGCGATCAGCTGGGTCTCGAAATCCAAGCCCGGAGACAGGCCGAGGTAGGCATGGCTGGGCCGCGCGAAACAGTAAACGCAGCCATGTTCGCAGCCGCGATAAGGGTTGATCGACCGATCAAAAGGCAAATCCGGCGAGCGGTTGTAGGTAATCACCCGGCGCGGCACTTCGATGCTTGTGCTGGTTCGCAGCACCGGAAGCACCTCTTCGCGTGCCCAATCATCATCTTCGGCCACGCGGGTATGACGCTCAAACCGGCCCGCGTCATTGCTGGCTGCCGCGCGGCCAAGCACGCGGAATCGCTGGTCTTCCCTATCCATGAAAGAAGGTTAGAACATTGCGCGAACATCGACAAGTAACCTTGTGCAAACCCTTGTCCTTACACCGCAAAAAGCAGTAGTTTGTCCCCAAGGCGTCGCGCAAGGCGCGGCCGATGTCGCAAACCGCGACCCCGGCGCTAACATTCCGTGAGACAAGGGCCCAAGTGTCATGCACCTGCACGCCCAGCAGAAGGAAACACCATGTCGGAAGAAGACGATATCATCCTGGCCGAGTTGGACGACGAAGAACTGGTCCAGCAGATGTTCGATGACCTCTATGACGGTCTCAAGGAAGAGATCGAGGAAGGGGTGCAAATCTTGCTCGATCGCGGTTGGGAACCCTATGAGGTTCTGACCAAAGCGCTGGTCGGCGGGATGACCATCGTGGGCGCGGATTTCCGCGATGGTATCCTTTTTGTGCCCGAAGTCTTGCTGGCCGCCAATGCGATGAAGGGCGGCATGGCGATCCTCAAGCCGCTGCTTGCTGAAACCGGCGCGCCGCGTGTGGGCAAGATGGTGATCGGCACCGTCAAAGGCGACATTCACGACATCGGCAAAAACCTCGTCGGGATGATGATGGAAGGCGCGGGTTTCGAGGTCGTAGACCTTGGGATCAACAACGCGGTCGAAGCCTATCTCGAAGCATTGGAAGCGGAAAAAGCCGACATCCTTGGCATGTCTGCCCTGCTCACCACGACCATGCCCTATATGAAGGTCGTGATCGACACATTGATCGAACAGGGCAAGCGCGATGACTATATCGTGCTGGTCGGTGGCGCGCCGCTGAACGAAGAGTTCGGCAAGGCCATCGGGGCTGACGCCTATTGCCGCGATGCTGCCGTGGCAGTGGAAACGGCCAAAGACTGGATGGGCCGGAAACACAACTCCGCCAACGCCTGAGCGGCCGTCCCTGCTTTGCGTTGGTGTCGATGACATGCGATGATGACGCTATGAGCGACAGCAATCTGCCAGATGATCGGACCCTCACCCAAGAGGGGCTCGCGCCCACCCGCGCGGGCCGCATTCTGCTTATCGCCTGTGGCGCGCTGGCCCGTGAGATTTTGGATCTGAAGGCTGCGAACGGCTGGAGCCATCTGGATCTCACCTGCCTGCCCGCGAAATATCACCTCTACCCGGAAAAGATCACCCAAGCGGTGTGCGACACGGTCGCCAAACACCGTGCGGACTATGACGATTTCTTTGTCGTCTACGCAGATTGCGGCACGGGCGGCGGGCTGGAGCGGGCTTGTGAAGAGATGGGCGTGCAGATGGTGGCCGGGCCGCATTGCTACAGCTTTTTTCAAGGCAACGAGAGCTTCGCCAAAACCTCGGAAGATGAGATCACCACCTTCTACCTCACCGATTTTCTGGTGCGGCAGTTTGAGGCGTTCATCGTCAAGCCCATGGGCCTCGACCGGCATCCAGAGTTACGCGATATGTATTTCGGTAATTACGAAAAACTCGTCTATCAGGCGCAGACCGATGACCCGGCGCTGACCCAAAAGGCGCGAGATTGCGCCGCGCGGCTCGGCCTTACGTTCGAGCGGCGATTTACGGGCTATGGAGATCTACAGACCGCTCTGCGCGACCTGTAAACCTTCACGCTTCTTGTGCAGCCGTTTCGCGGATGCGCTCAATCATCGCCCGCAGCCCGTTGGAGCGTTGCGCCGAAAGGTGGTCGTTCAACCCCAGCCGCCCCAACTCCGCTTTTGCGTCGACTTTGCCAACTTCAGCAGGCGCCAAGCCGTTGAACAGTATACGCAATACCGCGATCAGCCCGGACACGATCATCGCGTCGCTCGCACCGTCAAAATGCAACTTACCGCCCTCGAACTGCGCATGGAGCCAGACCTGAGAGGCGCAGCCATCGACCTTGGTCGCGGGCACGCGCAGTGGTTCGGGCAGCGGGTCCATCGCTTTGCCAAGGTCGATCACATGACGATAACGATCTTCCCAGTCTTCCAAAAACTCGAAATCTTCGACCAGTTCTTCAAAGGCGGGCGTGGCCATCTGTGCACTCTCTTTGGGTGAATT
This sequence comes from Sulfitobacter sp. SH24, assembly GCF_965641895.1. Classification (NCBI taxonomy): domain Bacteria; kingdom Pseudomonadati; phylum Pseudomonadota; class Alphaproteobacteria; order Rhodobacterales; family Roseobacteraceae; genus Sulfitobacter; species Sulfitobacter sp. SH24. Next base: position 1,698,425 of record NZ_OZ282575.1, on the reverse strand, counting down.
TCACTGTTTGACAGGTAGGATGCCGATGCGCAAAGGTCCACCCCCTTCCCAAGACCTGCGTGATGGGTTAGCACAAGACAAGTTAACTTAACGGCGGATCTTATGCGCAAGACAACCCTCGCTCTTTTGGCCTCGACCCTCTTGGTATCCGCCTGCGGCACGGTGCGTGACAGCCGTATCAACCCGATGAATTGGTTCGGGCCCGCCCGCTCGGTTGAGGCTGCACCGGCGGAGAGCACGAACCCACTGATCCCGCAACGCCGTGGTCTTTTTGCCAGACGCGCAGTTGAGGCCGAGACTTATGAGGGGCGTCCCTTTGAGCAGATCACCGACCTGACGATTGAGCCTGTGCCGGGTGGTGCGATTCTGCGCGCCACGGGGCTGGCCACGCGGCAGGGTATCTATGCGGTACGTCTGACCCCCGCAACGGTTGATGAATTGCCCGTCGACGGTGTTTTGACTTATCGATTGGAAGGGATCCGCCCCGACAAAGCGACACGCCAAGGCAGCCAACCCACTCGCGAAGTTATCGCCGGGCGGCGTCTGACTGACGAAGATCTGATCGGTGTGCGTGAAATTCGCGTTCAAGGGCAGCTGAACACATTGGTGTCGCGCCGCTGAGATTCCACCGCGCCTTGCCGAGTTGAGCCGCCCCTGATCGGGCGGCTCTTTGCGTTTCAGACCTTTACGGTTTTCACGTCATTGCCGTCTGCCGCCAAGGCGATTTTGCCCTCGCAAAGCAGCAATGCATCGGCGCCAAAGACTTCGTGCCGCCAGCCGCGCAGCGCTTGCACATCGCGCTCCCCGGCCGAAAGCATGTCTAAATCACTGGCCGAAGCGATCAGCTTGGCCGCGACGCCCGCGCTTTCGGTCTTGGCTTTAAGCAGCACACGCAAAAGATCGGCCAGCGCCGGGTTCACCTGCAGCTTCTCGCGCTTTCGGTCAGGCTGAGGCATGTCGGCGGCTTTGCAAGCGACGCCTGCGGCCACGGCTTTCAAGATGCCCTCGGCGATTTCACCCTTGCGGGCCTCGCGGAGCAGCAGACGGGCGCGGTTCAACTCTTCTCCGTTCGAAGGCTTGAGGCTGGCCAATTCGACCAGCGCGTCATCCTTAAACACCCGGTTGCGCGGGATATTGCGGGTGCGGGCATAGTCCTCACGGAATGCAGCCAGTTCCCGTACGATCGCCAAGAACTTCGGCGAATTGGTCCGGGTTTTGACACGTTTCCACGCATCCTGCGGTTGGGTCACATAGGTATCGGGGCTGAGCAATGTTTCGAGCTCTTCAGCAACCCAACGTGCGCGGCCTGTCTGCTCAAGCTTACCGGCCAGAAACTCGTAAATCTGGCGCAGGTGAGTGACGTCGGCCAGCGCATAAGTTTTCTGTGCTTCGGTCAGCGGGCGGCGCGACCAATCGGTAAAGCGCGATGTCTTATCCAGCGCCTGATGGGCGATCTTGCGGACCAGTGTCTCATAGCCCACCTGTTCACCAAAGCCGCAGACCATCGCGGCCACTTGGGTGTCGAACAGCGGCTCAGGGAAAACTTCGGCATCGACAAAGAAAATCTCAAGGTCTTGCCGCGCGGCGTGGAAAACCTTCACCACCGACGTGTCGCGAAAGAGCGTGTAGAGCGGTTCAAGCGAAATGCCTTCGGCCAGCGGATCGACCAGTACCGCGTTGCTGTCGTCGGTGCCGGGCATGGCCAGTTGAACGAGGCAGAGCTTGGAATAGTAGGTGCGTTCGCGCAGAAATTCGGTGTCGACGGTCACATAATCATGGCGGGCCGCCTCTTCACAGAATTGCGCGAGATCGGCTGTCGTGGTGATGGTTTTCATAAATGCTCTTTGACAAGTTGCATGCCCGGTCATCGGGCTTTGTGCCAAGAGGTACATCACGTACGAAGGTTTGACCAGCGTCAGCCCGTGAGCATGACTGGCTGCCGCTCACCAGCGGCAAAGCGGCGCAGCACGGCGGGGTAAAGGCGGTGTTCCTGCACCAGCACGCGCTCGGCCAAAGTCTCCGCCGTGTCGCCCGGCAGAACCGGAATGCGCGCTTGCCCAAGGATGGGGCCATCGTCCAAAGCGGCGGTCACCTCATGCACGGTGCAGCCGTGTTCGGTATCGCCAGCCTCCAGCGCGCGGGCATGGGTGTGCAGCCCGCGGTATTTTGGCAGTAGCGAGGGGTGGATGTTGATCATCCGCCCGGCCCAAGCATCGGTAAACCCTTCGGTCAATTTGCGCATAAAACCGGCAAGGCAGATGATGTCGGGCGCATGGGCTTCGAGCGCGGCAGTGAGCGCCGCCTCAAACGCCGGACGATCCTTGCCGAAGGGGCGGTGATCGACCACTTCGGTCGCGATCCCCTGCTCCTGCGCCCAAGCGATTCCGCCCGCATCCGCGTTGTTGGACAGCACCAGACAGGGACGGCCTGCATGGTCGCCGGTCATATCCTCGACCAGCGCCCGCATGTTGGAGCCACCGCCCGAGACGAAAATCGCAACCCGCTTGGTCAAAGCAGAGCGCCGGAATAGGTGACGCCATTGCCTGTCGTGATACGCCCGATTTCGATGGCGGCGTGGCCATCCTCGGCAAAGGCGGCCTTCGCAGCCTCGACCTTATCGGCAGAGACGACGGCAACCATGCCAATCCCAGCGTTAAAGGTCTTGAGCATCTCGGCCTCGGCCATGCCCCCTTCGGCGGCCAGCCATTTGAAGACCGACGGCAAGTCCCATGCGTTGAGGTCAATCTCGGCCGCCAACCCAACGGGCAACACGCGCGGCAGGTTCTCGGTCAGGCCGCCGCCGGTGATATGCGCCAGCGCCGACACGGCATCGGCGCGCAGGGCCGCCACGGCGCCTTTGACGTAGAGCTTCGTGGGTGTCAGCAGTGCACTGCCTAAATCACCTTCGCCCCATGGGCAATCGTCGCCCCAGCCCAGACCGCTACGCTCGACAATCTTGCGCACGAGGCTGTAGCCGTTGGAGTGCACCCCGTCACTCGGCAGCCCCAAGAGCACATCGCCCTCCTTCACATCGCGCGGCAGTTCCGTCCCCCGCTCCATTGCGCCGACCGAGAAACCGGCGAGGTCAAAATCGCCCGCGTGATAGATGCCCGGCATTTCAGCGGTCTCGCCGCCAATCAAGGCGCAACCGGAATCGGCGCAGCCCTGGGCGATGCCTTCGATGATCCGCGCGGCACTGTCGAGCTCAAGCTTTCCGGTGGCGAAGTAGTCGAGGAAGAAGAGCGGCTCGGCCCCCTGACAGACCAGATCGTTGACGCACATGGCGACCAGATCAATGCCGATGCTGTCCACATTGCCGGTGTCGATGGCGATGCGCAGCTTGGTGCCCACACCGTCAGTCGCGGCAACCAGCACCGGATCGGTGAAACCTGCGCCCTTCAGATCGAACAGCGCGCCAAAGCCGCCAAGGCCGGACATAACGCCGGGCCGCGCGGTGGATTTCGCCGCCGGTTTGATCCGCTCTACAAGCGCATTGCCTGCGTCAATATCCACGCCTGCTTCGGCATAGGTGATTCCGTTGTCAGATTTTGTCATGGTCATGGCCCCCGGCGCGCATTTTCCCTTGCGCGCGGAGTTAGAGTATTGCGCCGCCCACTGCAATCATTTGGTGCAGCTAATGTCTTGACGCTCGGCCTGTGGCGTCATACCCAAACGCCCATGGCGGGCCTGTAGCTCAATTGGTTAGAGCAGAGCGCTCATAACGCTTTGGTTGCGGGTTCAAGTCCTGCCGGGCCTACCATACCGCCCCCGCCTTTCGCGCAGACCTCAGCGTTTGGCGCTGACATGCCAGTTCACCTGCATCTCAACGACCGTCTCGCCCGCCTCATTCTGGATGTCGACCGCCACGTCAAAGGCGACTTTTCCGTCCTCTTGCAGCGCGGTCAGCAGCTCGGCCCCGGGGCGCGAGGTTTCAGCGTGGGCCGTCAGCATGCCTTCGGCGATCTTTTTGAATGTGATCTGCCCCATGGCCGCCACGGGGCGCATGTCCATAATCACCGGCGCAATCGCCCCGGCCATGGCGGCACCCGAGGCCGCCTCTCCTAGCGTGAACATCGCCCCTGCGTGCTGCGTGCCGATATGGTTCGAGGTTTCATGCCGCTGCACCAGTTCGGCGCTGGCGGTGCCATCGCCGATCTTGAGTAATTTCACTCCAACATGGGCCGCGAAGGGCACTGCCGAATCGAGATGGGCTTTGATCATGTCATAGGGGGTCATGGCTGCGCTCCGCTTTGATGTTGGTTCACTCTGGCAAAGGCGCGCGCATGGCACAATCATGCCGCCGGGTCACCGTGCAATGACGATATCCGCGCGCAGCCCGCCCAACCGCTCTGATTCTCCAAGCCGAAGCACCCCGCCATGGGCGCGGGCGATGTCAGTGGCGATAGCAAGACCAAGGCCCACGCCGCCGCCCTTGTCCTGATTGCGTGCAGGATCAAGCCGTGAGAATGGGCGCGTCGCCTCGTCGCGGCGTTCTTCGGGAATGCCGGGGCCATCGTCTTCGACGCGGATGCGCAGGGTGCGGTCGCTGAGCATGACCGAGACTTCGGCCTGCGTGCCATAGCGTACGGCGTTGGAAATCAGGTTATCGACCGCCCGACGCATCGCCATTTTACGCAGTTTCACCACGCCATCGCCTCTGCCTTCGGGCGGCAGCAGCGTCACCCTGCGCCCCCCGCGCTGCGCGTCTTCGACGATTGTCCGGACAAATCCATGCGGCTCCACCTTCTCCGGCTCGCCCTCGGCGGCCCCTTTGGCGAAGTTTAGGAACTCATCCAGCATCCGCTGCATGTCATCCACATCGGCCAAAAGCGGCGCGGCATCCTCTTCGTCAATCATCGACAGACCAAGTCGCATCCGGGTCAGCGGCGTGCGCAGATCGTGGCTCACCCCCGAGAGCATCAAGGTTCGTTGCTCAATCTGCCGCTCAATCCGGGCGCGCATATCGACAAAGGCGTTGCCCGCCGCGCGGACTTCGACGGCACCGGTAGGCGTGTAGGGTTCATGCCGCCCCCGGCCAAAAGCCTCCGCCGCACGGGCCAAGCGCTTGATCGGGCGCAGTTGGTTGCGCAGGTAGATCGAGGCGATGAGGCTTAAGAGCACCCCAAAGAACACCGTATAGACGAAAAGCTGATGCGGATTCGAGGCCGAGATCCGCCGCCGTTCAAACTGAATGCGCAGGGGACCATGCACGCTTTCGACATAGAGCACGACAAAATCATCATCGCTGAGGTCGAATGCCTTGATCCCCTCCATGCGGTTTCTCATACGCGGCATCAGCACCCGGCCTGAATAATCGTACCACAGCAGGCTATCCGTTTCGGGCAGCGGGCGATTAGCGGGGGTCACCACAAAATCTAGCGGGCCCGCGCGTGCCTCTACTGCCATTGGGACCGACTGCGCATCGGGCGCGGTACCAACGGCGAGCATCACCAGTTCCAACTCCCGCAGGACCGTGTCGGTCATCTGGCCGGTGACGCCTTCGAAATGCCGCTGAGCAAAAATCACCACGACGACCAATTGCAAAAACACCACTGGTAACAGCAGGATCAACGCGGCGCGTCCGTAGATGCCGCGCGGCACATATCGTTTGAGCCAGGCAAAATTCATGGCTAGACCTTAGCCAGCCCCCTGCCCCAGCGAAAGGTGAAACCATGCTGCCGCCCGACAACTTCGACCCCGAGATTGGCCTTGCCGAAACCTTGGAGCCCGGGCTGCGCCGTATCGTGGCGCCCAACCCTTCGCCGATGACCTATCGCGGCACGAATACCTATTTGTTGGGCGAGACCGATGTGGCAGTGATCGACCCCGGCCCCGACAGCCCCGCACATCTTGAAGCGATCCTCGCTGCGATCCAGCCCGGGCAGCGCATCAGCCATATCATCGTGACCCATACGCATCTGGATCACTCGCCGCTCGCCCGACCGCTGGCCGCGCGCACGGGGGCCGAGGTCTGGGCCTTTGGTGAGGCCACGGCGGGCCGTTCGGCGGTGATGCAGGGGCTGGCCGAGGCGGGGTTGATGGGCGGCGGTGAAGGCGTGGACCACGGGTTTCGCCCCGATCACACACTGGCCGATGGGGATGTACTGAAGGGGGACGGCTGGGCGCTGGAGGTGCTGCACACGCCGGGCCATATCGGCAATCACGTCAGCCTCGCTTGGGGGGATGCCTGTCTGACAGCGGATCACGTCATGGGCTGGGCGACCTCGCTCGTCTCGCCCCCTGATGGGGATTTGACCGATTTCATGTCCTCCTGCGAGAAGCTGGGCGCGCGGCAATGGCGGGTGTTCTACCCCGGTCACGGCGCCCCGGTGAGCGAACCCAACGCGCGACTCGACTGGTTGGTCGCGCATCGTCGCGCGCGAGAGGTGTCGATCCTCGACGCACTGGCTGCCGGACCCGCGACGGCGGAGGACCTCGCTCGCGCCATCTATACCGAAACGCCTGCCGCGCTCTTAGGCGCGGCCACCCGAAACGTGCTGGCGCATCTGGTCGATCTGACCGGCCGGGGGCGCGTGGCCCCAGAGGGCGCCTTGCAGGCAGAGGCGCATTTCACTCTCAACTCATAGGGGAATGCGGGCCTTTCCGTCGCAAAATCGCAACAAATGCCCCATTCTGGGCGCAATCTGGCCCCTTTATGGACCCGAACCGCGCCCAAGCTGGTTGCGGGGGTGAGAGACATCAAACCCCAGCGAGCAGCAAAGGAGCTACCCGATGGCCCGACTTGACAGAACGCCGCAACCGCAAAAACCGAAGCCCGCGCCGAAGCCGAACGGCACCTCGGCCCAACCACCGCAGCGCCCCACGCCGCTGATCACCGACTACGCCAGTCTTTGAACGGCGCTCCCCGCGCACCGGATGGGGCCGGTGGATGGGGGGAACTTTGGGGCCGGACCATGCGTTTGCCGCCTAGAGCAACACGCAAGGAAAGATATGAAACCCCATCCCCCCTCTCACGAGGCTGACCTCGCCCGTCTGCGCCGTTTGGCCGTCAGCATGGACAGCGCCTATAAGCTGCCGATCGTCGGCGTGCGGATGGGATGGGATTCGATTCTGGGCCTGGTGCCGGTGGTGGGCGATACCCTCGCGCTGCTCCCCTCGGCCTATATTCTGAAAGAATCGCACCGAATGGGCGCGCCAAAGGGCGTGTTGGCCAAAATGCTGGTCAACACCGGGATCGACTATGTCATCGGTTCGGTGCCTCTGGTCGGTGATCTGTTCGACATCGGCTGGAAATCGAAGCTGCGCAACGTGGATCTGCTCGAACGTCACCTTACAGACCAAGCCGCCAAGGCACCGCCTATGGGAGACATCGAAGGGCGCATGTCCTCTCATCATCCGACCCTTAACAATTGATCCCAAACGCAAAAGGGCCGCCCGAGGGCGACCCTTTCATTCTGTGTCCGAAGAACCGTGGCTTAGCCGACCAGTTCCAGACCGGAGAAGAAGTACGCGATTTCAACCGCTGCGGTTTCCGGCGCGTCGGAACCGTGAACGGAGTTTTCGCCAACGCTTTCAGCGAATTCTGCGCGAATGGTGCCCTCTGCCGCGTCAGCAGGGTTGGTTGCGCCCATGACTTCGCGGTTTTTTGCGATGGCGTTTTCACCTTCGAGAACCTGAGCAACGATCGGCGCGGAGGCCATGAATTCGCACAGTTCGTCATAGAAGGGACGCTCGGCGTGCACCTTGTAGAACTCGCCCGCCTGCGCTTTGGTCAGGTGGATGCGCTTTTGTGCGACAACGCGCAGGCCAGCGTCTTCGAATTTCTTGACGATGGCGCCGGTCAGGTTGCGGCGGGTTGCGTCGGGCTTGATGATCGAGAAAGTGCGTTCGAGGGCCATTGGCTGTACTCCATAGCGGGTGTTGATTTGCGCGCTCCCTAGCATGGGGTCTGACACATGAAAAGCCGTGATTGACCTTCGGCCCGGCTTGCTCCAAACGGCGTGCATGTTACGCATTTCAGAAATCAACTACTCCGTCGAAGGCCGCCCTCTGTTCGAGGAAGCCTCCGCCGTGATCCCCGAGGGCCACAAAGTGGGCATCGTCGGGCGCAATGGCGCGGGCAAGACCACGCTGTTCAAACTCATCCGTGGTGAACTCACGCTGGACAGCGGCGAGTTGTCCCTGCCGTCCCGCGCCAAGATTGGCGGCGTGGCGCAGGAAGTGCCGTCCTCCGAGACCTCGTTGATCGATACGGTGCTGGAAGCCGACATCGAACGCGCGCGGTTGATGAAAGAGAGCGAGACCGCCGAGGATCCCTCTCGCATCGCTGACATTCAGACCCGTTTGGCCGATATCGACGCATGGTCCGCCGAAGGGCGCGCGGCGTCGATCCTCAAGGGTCTGGGCTTTGACGACGAAGAGCAGCAGATGCCCTGCTCCGCCTTCTCCGGCGGTTGGCGGATGCGTGTGGCGCTGGCCGCCGTGCTTTTTGCCCAGCCCGACCTGCTGCTGCTCGACGAGCCGACCAACTACCTCGACCTTGAAGGCGCGTTGTGGCTGGAAAGCTATCTGGCGAAATACCCGCATACGGTGCTGATCATCAGCCACGACCGCGGCCTTTTGAACCGCGCCGTCGGCGGTATCCTGCACCTCGAAGACCGCAAGCTGACGTATTATCAGGGCCCCTACGACCAATTCGCCCGCCAGCGCGCCGAGAAACGCGCGCTTCAGGCGGCGATGGCCAAGAAACAACAGGCCCGCCGCGATCACATGCAAAGCTTCGTGGATCGCTTCAAGGCCAAGGCCTCCAAGGCGAAACAGGCGCAATCCCGTCTGAAGATGATCGAGAAGATGGATATGATCACCGCGCCCGAGGATGTGGCGCGCAAGGTCTTCACCTTCCCTGAGCCCGAGGAACTCTCGCCGCCGATTATCAACATCGAGAACGGCTCCGTCGGCTATACCGACGACAACCCGGTGCTGACCCGTCTGAACCTGCGCATCGACCAAGACGACCGTATCGCGCTCTTGGGCAAGAACGGTCAGGGCAAATCGACGCTGGCCAAGCTTTTGTCGGACCGTTTGCCGCTGATGGCCGGACGGCAGGTCAACTCCTCCAAGCTGCGGGTGGGCTTCTTTGCCCAGCACCAAGTGGATGAGTTGATCGTCGAAGAGACGCCGCTGCAACATATGATCGCCGCCCGCCCCGGTGTGATGCAATCGAAACTGCGCGCGCAATTGGCGGGCTTCGGTCTTGGCCCGGAGCAGGCCGAAACCGAAGTGGGCCGCCTGTCAGGCGGGCAGAAGGCGCGGCTTTCGCTGCTGTTGGCCACGCTGCACGCCCCGCATCTGCTGATCCTCGATGAGCCGACCAACCACCTTGATATCGAAAGCCGCGAGGCGCTGGTTGAGGCGCTGACGCGCTACTCGGGCGCGGTGATCCTTGTCAGCCACGACATGCACCTATTGTCGCTGGTGGCCGACCGGCTTTGGCTCGTATCCAACGGCACGGTCAAACCCTATGAGGAAGACCTCGAAGCATATCGCAAGATGCTGCTGACACCCGAAAAACCGGTCAGCAAGAACCCCTCGAAACAGCCCAAAGAAGCACCCAAAGTCAAACGCGCCAGCCGCGATGAGGTGCTGGCCCTGCGCAGCGAGGTTCGCAAGGCCGAAGCACGCATGGAAAAGATCAATGAGATGCGCGACAAACTGGCCAAGAAACTGGCCGATCCGGCGCTTTACGAAGACGCCAAGACCGGCGAGCTTGAGGTCTGGAACAAGAAATACGCCGAAGTGATGGAGGCGCTCCACCGCGCCGAAACTCTTTGGATGGGGGCGCAGGAAAAGCTGGAGAAGGCCACCGCCTGATCTTGAAACTCTCATATCAATACAACGCGGGGGTCGCCTAAAGGGCGGCCCTCGTGCATTCTGACAAGGCTGCACCGCGCCAAGGAATACCGATGACCTTCGATACCGCCTATATGATTACCGCCCTCGTCACGATGTTTGTTGTGATCGACCCCATCGCCATTGCGCCTGTCTTTCTGGCGCTGACCCGTGGGATGAGCAATGCGCAGAGGCGCAAAATCGCTTGGCGCGCGGTGGGCGTAGCCGGGTTGATTTTGCTGATCTTCGCGGCCTTCGGCGAAGCGGTGCTTGGTTTCATCGGGATTTCAATGCCCGCTTTTCGTGTCGCGGGGGGCATTTTGCTATTCATAACCGCTCTCGACATGCTTTTTGACCGTCGGACCAAACGGCGCGAGGACCGCGCGGATGAGGATGACCACGACGATCCATCGGTCTTTCCCATGGCGATCCCACTGATCGCGGGTCCCGGCTCTATCGCCTCTGTCATCCTGCTGACGGGTGAGAAACCGGGCGGCGAAGGGTTGCTGACCATTATCGTGATCACCGCACTTACGTTGGTGGTTATGGCGCTGACCATGCAAGTAAGCGGCGCACTTGAGCGCGCGATGGGCAAGACCGGCATCAATATCATCACCCGTTTGCTGGGCATGCTGCTGGCGGCCCTTTCGGTTCAATTCGTGCTCGATGGCCTTGCGGCCTTTGGTTTCGGCCCCGGCCCGACACCCGGCTGACATTTGCCCTCTGCGTTCCTATATCTGGATTAAGGAGGCGAACTTATGGCCGAAATCGACACTGCACATCTGATCTACCTAATTGTCCTGCTCACCATGTTGGCGGGCTGGTTTTTCCTCCAAAATCGTCCCAGCATGAACAAGACGCTGCAACAGGCCGCAGTCTGGGGCCTGATCTTTGTCGGTGCTGCCGCTGGTGTTGGCCTGTGGCAAGACATCACCCGCGACACCGCGCGCCAGCAACTCAGCATCAGCGAAGCAGGCGAGATTATCCTGCCGCGCGGGCGCGATGGTCATTATTACCTGACTGCTGAAGTCAACGGAGCCCCGGTGCGTTTTGTCGTCGACACGGGCGCGTCAGATATTGTGTTGAGCAAGGCCGATGCCGGGCGGATTGGCATCGACCCCGAAGAACTTAACTACCTCGGGCGTGCCGCTACAGCGAATGGTGAAACCCGCACCGCTTTCGTAAAGCTTGACGAAATCGTCGTGGGCAACGCGGTAGATCACAATGTCTCTGCTGTGGTGAATGAAGGCGCAATGTCACAGTCACTTTTGGGTATGGGCTATCTACAACGCTGGGGATGGATTGAGATTAGCGGTGGCGAGTTACGTCTAAGTCGCTGATCCTGCACCTAATTTCCTATCCTCCCGGCATTGAACAATCAAATTCGCCGCAAAATGACGCCGCATTCGCCGCAAATTGGACAGGTTACCGCCGTTTTGCGCGAATATCTGCAAGGCACAACTGTACCCGAATTTGGAGAACTTGCTGTCATGCTATCGAACATTTTATGGGGGTCTTCCTCCTACCAACAGAGTAACAAGCCCCCCAAAGCCGAGAAGGCCGAAAAGACCGAGAAATCGGAAAAGAACCAAAATAGCGCCCCCAAGGCTGAGGCAAAACCAGCCAGCGAACCACAGGCGACGCAAAATAGCGCCGCCGCACAGGAAGCGACCAAATCTCAATCCGTGCAAGCGCCCGCAAAGACCCAAGCGGTGCAGGCTGTCGCGCAGACAAAATCGGTGGAAACAGCCCCGAAGGCGTCAGACGCTGACAGCGAAGCTTTCGCCCGCGCTGCGGCACAGCGTAACGTTGAGAGTGTTCGCACCCGCGCTCTGCTCGATACAATTGCGCCGGTGAATAACAGCGCTGTTAAGGCCGCGAAATCCTACGTCACCAAGGTCGAGCCGCAATCGCAAGACGGCACGGCCAACAACGCTGCATCCGCTGCAAAATCCGCAGTCGACAAAGCGGCCTGATCCGAGATTACGCATTCGAGGGGCGGGAGGCATTTGCCACCTGCCCCTTTTTCAGGTCTCAGCCTTCTTTTCCCAGCGGCCACTCTCTTCTGACCAATATTGTGCCGATGCACCGTCGGACTTCAGCCGCTTCCATAGACCTCGCGCGTGATCCAGTGCCATGGGGTCATGTCCGTCAAACAACACGCAAACCCGTTGCAACGCTGCGGTTTCTTGCGCCGTGACATTGGCACCATGTACCGCCATCAGGCAATCCGCCCGGTTGGGAGTGCTGTCTTCCATCGTCAACAGCACCGGCTGATCTGCATCTTGTGGACCACCAACCATGCCATGTGGCAGGAAGCTGTCTTCGGAAAATGTCCAAAGCGCCCGATCCAGCGCTTCTAGCCCCTCGCGATCCGTCCCGCGCAGGGCCACGCGCCACCCATTGGCGAGCGACTTTTCCAGCAGCATCGTCAGCGTCTCGACCAGAGGTCGCTGGGTCAGGTGGTAGAAGTAAGCCGCTCCCATTTCCGGTTCAGCCCTTCTCGAAGCGGTCGGCGACCAGACGGTTCAGCGCCGCCACGCCCCAGCCGGTCGCGCCTGCGGGGGCCAGCGTGCTCTCGGACTTCAGCGAGGCAACCCCGGCGATGTCGAGGTGGATCCAAGGCGTTTCATCCTTGACGAAACGCTTGAGGAATTGCGCTGCAGTGATAGACCCCGCCGGACGCCCGCCGATGTTTTTCATATCGGCAATCCGGCTTTTCAACTGATCGTCATAGCCTTGCCCCAGCGGCAGACGCCATGCGCCCTCGCCTTCACTCTCGGCGGCTTTCAGGAAATCGTTGCACAGCCCGTCGTCGTTCGAGAAGACGCCAGCGTTTTCATGACCCAGCCCGATAATGACCGCACCGGTCAGCGTGGCCAGATCGATCATCGCCGCAGGTTTGAAGCGGTCCTGCGCGTACCACATGACATCGCAGAGGACCAAGCGACCCTCGGCGTCGGTGTTGATGACCTCCACCGTGTCGCCCTTCATAGTGGTAATCACGTCGCCCGGACGGGTCGCATTGCCCGATGGCATGTTTTCCACAATCCCAACCAGCCCGACGACATTCGCCTTGGCCTTGCGCAGCGCCAGCGTGCGCATCACGCCCGACACCACGCCTGCGCCGCCCATGTCCATGGTCATGTCTTCCATGCCCGCGCCGGGTTTGAGGCTGATGCCGCCTGTGTCAAAGACGACACCCTTGCCGACTAACGCCAGCGGGGCCGCGCCTTCAGCGCCACCTTCCCACCGCATGACCACGACCTTAGAGGGGCTATCAGAGCCCTGCCCGACCGACAAAAGCGTTCTCATTCCGAGCGTTACAAGCTCTTCTTCATCTAGTACTTCAACTTTAAGGCCTAAGTTCTCCATCTCGGCCAGACGTTCGGCAAAGTTGGTCGTCGTCAGGATGTTGGCCGGGGCATTGGTCAGATCGCGGGTCATGAATGCGCCCTCCGCCACGGCCATCAATGGCGCTGCAGCTTCGCGTGCATCCTCAGGCTTGGAACACATCACCTCAACACTGCCCTTACGGGGTTTGGGGGATGATTTATGATCCTCAAACCCATAGTCCCGCATTGCCAAACCAAAGGCCACATCCGTCACCCGGCGCGTGCCTGCGGCGAGCATCAGAAGGTCACTGTCGCCCCGGCGCTTGGCGAGCGCGGCCCCGGCCTTGCGCGCGGTTTTGACATCGGCGCGGCGCGGCATGTGGATTACATCCACCGCCTCTGCTGCCATTCCGGCGGGAAAGCCCATGCTAAGCACATCACCGGGGTTGAGGCTGGTAAAACGATCGCTCTCCACCAGCCGTTGTAATGCGCCCTTGGTCAGCCGGTTCACCCGCCGCGCCCCGGCATCAAGCCGACCCTCAGGTTCAAGAAAGACCGCGACCCGCCCTGAATGCCCTGCGATACGGTCAATGTCGGTCTCAGCAAAGGTGATGGGGGTCAGATCGGTCATGGTATGCCTCGTGTTTGATTTGGCCCAGACCTAGCGCGCCGCGCCGCCCATGGCCAGATAGCAGTTTTCCCGCCCCAAGATTTGCTTTAAGATCCTGTTAAACGCCGTCAGAGCATCTCGGGGGATCAGAGTGGCACGAATTGACCGCTACATGCTGTCGCAACTTCTGGTTATGTTCGGCTTTTTCGCGCTGGTGCTGGTGGCGCTGTTTTGGATCAACCGCGCGGTGGTTTTATTCGACCGTTTGATCGGAGATGGCCAATCTGCATTGGTGTTTCTGGAGTTTACGGCCCTTGGCCTGCCCAAGTTGATTGTCACCGTCCTGCCAATCGCAACCTTTGCCGCGTCGGTCTATGTGACCAACCGCATGTCGAGCGAATCTGAACTGTCTGTCCTTCAGGCCGCGGGGTCCGGTCCTTGGCGTCTGGCGCGGCCTGTCTTTGTCTTTGGCCTTTGCGTGGCGCTGATGATGACAGTGCTGAGCAATTTTCTTGTGCCCATGGCGCAGGGTCAACTTAAGCAGCGTGAGGCCGAGATCTCGCGTAATCTCACCGCGCGGCTGTTGACGGAAGGGACGTTTTTGCATCCGTCGGATGAGGTGACCTTCTATACCCGCGCGATCGATAACGATGGCGTCTTGCGCGATGTGTTTCTGTCGGATCGCCGCAAGGCCGATGAGGGGGTGATCTATACTGCCGCCGAAGCCTACTTGGCCCGCAATGGTGAGAATACGACCTTAATCATGCTCAACGGCATGGCGCAGCGCCTTGATACGGTCCAGAACCGGCTGGCCACCGCCAAATTTCGTGATTTTTCCTTCGATATCTCCCCCTTGGTCGGCAGTGACGAGGCTATTGGCCAGTCGGTGTCTTCAATGGTGACGCCTGCGTTGTTATGGGACTGGGCCGGGGTTGCCGCGCAGGCTGACACAACACAAGGCATCGTTGCCGAAGAATTACATGGCCGCCTTGCGCAGCCCTTGTTCTGTATCGTCGCCGCAATGATTGGTTTTGCCACTTTGATCCTTGGTGGTTTCTCGCGTTTTGGTGTCTGGCGCGAAGCAGTGATCGCCTTTGGCCTGTTGATCGCCATTGACGGGCTGCGGGGTACCTTGGTGGTGCAAATTCGCGAGACTGCCGCCGCTTGGCCGCTTGCCTATCTACCGTCGCTTATCGGGGCGGCACTGACACTTGCGATGCTTTGGCAATCGGCGCATCCGCGCTGGATAAGGCGGCGGCTACGTGGCAAAGGGGCGGCCGCATGATCCTCCATCTCTACTTCGCCCGCCGCTTTTTCATGAGCTTTCTCGTCATCACCGGGGTGCTGGCCGCCTTGGTGATGCTGGTCGATGGTGTGGATCAGGCCCGGCGCTTTGCCGATGATGATGTGGGCTGGGATCAGGTCTTGGGGATGACGCTGCTGCACATGCCGCAGACGATCAATATGATCCTTCCACTGATCATGATTCTTGCCACCGTTGCGTTATTCATCGGTCTGGCGCGGTCTTCTGAGTTGGTCGTGACCCGCGCGGCAGGCCGCTCTGCTTTGCGCGCCTTGATCGCACCGATGGTGGTGGCGCTGATCATCGGCACGCTGGCCGTGGCCATGCTTAACCCCATCGTAGCGGCAACCAGCGAACGGGCGGAGTACCTGACCCAGAAATACCGCTCAAACGGAAGCTCGGCCCTTTCTGTGAGCGACGAAGGGCTCTGGCTGCGCCAAGGCACAGAGGAAGGCCAATCGGTCATCCGTGCATGGCGTACCAACAGTGATGCCTCTGTCCTATATAATGTGACAATCATCAGCTATGACGCCGAAAAAGGCCCGATCCGCCGGATCGAGGCCGAAAGCGCGCAGCTTAGCGGTGGCGATTGGCAGTTGACCGGGGCCAAGATTTGGCCGCTTGCGGCCGGGGTGAATGCCGAAGGCGAAGCCGAGGTACATGAGACGTTGTCGATTCCCGCGTCGCTCACGGTTGAGCGTATTCGGGAAAGCATTGGCCGTGTCGCCGCCGTCTCGATCTATGAGCTGCCTGAATTCATTCGTCAGTTGGAGCAGGCGGGCTTTAGCACGCGACAACATGAGGTTTGGTTGCAGGCCGAATTAGCCCGACCCTTCTTTCTGGTGGCCATGGTTCTGGTTGCGAGCGCATTCACCATGCGCCATACCCGTTTTGGGGGGACCGGCGTTGCTGTGCTGGCCTCGATTTTGCTGGGGTTCGGTTTGTATTTTATTCGCAGTTTCGCGCAAATCCTTGGCGAGAATGGCCAAATCCCAGTGACCCTTGCCGCTTGGGCACCACCCGTGGCCGCCATCTTTTTGGCACTTGGTCTGCTCTTGCATGCGGAGGACGGCTGACATGCGCGCGGCTCTGGTTGGACTTGCCCTTACTTTTGCGCCCCTGACGGTCAGCGCGCAAACCGCCCCGGCCACCGACCGACCCGCCGTTCTGGTGGCCGATCAGGTGTTCATTACCCGCGATAAGGTCTTGGTCGCGCAGGGGAATGTCGAAGCCTTTAGGGGCGAGACACGGCTGCGCGCCACCGCGATCCGCTATGATCAAGCCACCGGTGCCTTGAGCATTGAAGGTCCGATTGTGCTATCAGAGGGCGAGAATACCACAATTCTTGCTGATGCCGCCTCTCTCGATGCGGGGTTACAATCAGGGTTGTTGCGCGGCGCGCGCATGATCCTTGAGCAGCAGTTGCAGCTTGCCGCTGTGCAGATCAATCAGGTCGAAGGGCGATATAGCCAGCTTTACAAAGCGGCTGTAACCTCATGTAAAGTATGCGAAGATGGTGAAGCCCCGCTTTGGCAAATCCGCGCGAAACGAGTGGTGCATGACCAACTGGCCCAGCAGCTTTATTTCGACGAAGCGCAGTTTCGCATCAAGAATGTGCCGATCTTCTATTTGCCCCGCCTGCGCCTGCCTGACCCGACGTTGGACCGTGCCACCGGCTTTCTAGCGCCTTCCATCCGGTCCACTTCGCAACTGGGTGTGGGGCTGAAACTGCCCTATTTCATCAAGCTGGGCGATCACCGCGACCTTACGCTGACGCCCTATCTTTCCGCCGAAACCCGCACGCTTGAGTTCCGCTACCGTCAAGCCTTCGTTTCGGGGCGGATTGACTTTGACGGTGCGATTACCCGCGATGATGAAGAACCGGGCGAAACGCGCGGCTATCTGTTTGGAAACGGCACCTTTAATTTACGGCGCGACTACAAGCTTTATTTCGACATTGAGACCACCAGCGACCGCTCCTACCTCAATGACTATGGCTATTCCGACAAAGATCGCCTGACGAATGAGTTGACCGTGAGCCGCGCCCGGCGCGACGATTACACCCGCGCCAGTTTGCTCAATTACCGTTCCCTGCGTGATGATGATGTAAACGCCGAACTGCCGACACTGGTATTGGACGGCGAACATCAGCGACGCTATTTCCCAACCCGTCTGGGCGGAGAGCTGCGCCTATCGCTCGAAGCGCACACCCACCGCCGCGGCTCCGACGTGAGTGCGGGCGGGCTTGGCCGCGATGTCTCGCGGTTGAACGGTGAAGCGACATGGTTAAGACGCCTGACATTCTCTAACGGGTTGGTCAGCGACCTTCATGCTGGTGCGAATTTTGGCCTCTTTAATATTGCGCAGGATGCTGGATTTGAACCGCGCCATGGTGATCTAGTGCCCGAAGTTGCCGTCGCGCTGCGCTATCCCATGCAACGTCGCGAGACGGGCGGCGCGGTACAACAGATTGAACCGCTTGTACAATTCGGCTGGACCGGCGGCGATCGGCTGGACATTCCCAATGAAGAAAGCACACTGGTTGAGTATGACGAAGGCAACCTACTGTCGCTCAGCCGTTTCCCTCGACCCGACCGCCGCGAGCGCGGCGCGGTTGCGGCCTTCGGCGTGAATTGGGCACGGATAGACCCTAACGGGCTCGACGCAAGTTTTTCCTTCGGTCAGGTGATCCGGGCTGATGCGGATGACGATTTCAGCTTTAGCTCGGGCTTGCAGGGGACTTACTCTGACTTTCTGCTGGCTGGGCAATTGCGCAGCGACAATGGTCTCGCGCTCATCGGGCGCGGGCTGGTCGATGATGACTTCGAGGTCGCCAAGGCCGAGTTGCGCGGCGTTTGGAATTTCAAACGCGGCCAAATCGCGAGCAGCTATGTCTGGCTTCAAGAAGATGCCGCCGAAGACCGCGATGAAAACGTGTCGGAGATCACCTTTGACGGCAGCTTTTCGATCAACAGCCAATGGCAGGCCTCTGCTGACTGGCGTTTTGACTTGGCCGACGAACGCGCAGCGACGGCGGGTCTTGGCCTGAGCTATAACAATGAATGTGTACAGGTCGACCTTTCCGTCAGCCGGAGCTATTCATCCTCAACAAGTGTTGAGCCCTCAACGGATTTCGGTTTTAACATCGGCCTCAGGGGCTTTGCCGCCAACACCGGAACAGAAAGATACGTACGCTCATGTGGGAAGTAACGAAACAGACAGTCCGTGCCGGGATCCGTGGCACCGCGGTCCTCGCCCTCGCTTTGGTCGTGGGGCAATCCGCGGCAGCACAAAACCTCTTTGCGCCCGTCGCTCGTGTTAACGACGAGGCCATCACAGGCTATGAGGTGCAGCAGCGTCAGCGCTTTATGCAGTTGATCGGTGCGCCGGGGGCGGACACCGAAAACGTCATCGACAGTCTGATCAACGACCGGCTGCGGGGGCAAATCCTTGACCAAGCTGGGCTGCAAGTCAGCCCAGACGGGATACAGTCCGGCATGGCCGAATTCGCAAGCCGTGCTGATCTGTCGACCGAAGAATTCCTTGAGGTGCTCGGCCAAGCGCAGATCTCAGAAGAGACATTCCGGGATTTCATCGTCATCAGCGCTGCATGGCGCGATCTGATCCGCGCGCGCTATAATGGCCGGGTCAACATCACCGACGAAGAGGTAGAGCGCGCACTTGGCAGCAGCCGGGGCAACAACGGCCTGCGCGTGCTTTTGTCAGAGATCATCATTCCCGCCCCGCCGCAAAATGCCGATCAAGTGAACGCGCTGGCCGAACGGATTGCGCAAAGCAGTTCCGAGGCTGAGTTTTCCTCTTATGCGAGCCAGTATTCCGCCACTGCTTCTCGGGGCCGCGGCGGTAAAATGCCTTGGACGCCGCTCGAAAACCTTCCCGCCAGCCTGCGGCCGATCCTCCTGGCCCTCGCGCCGGGTGAGGTGACAGCGCCGCTGCCGATCCCGAATGCCGTGGCCCTGTTCCAACTGCGCGGCATCGAAGAGACCGGCAAGCCAAGCGTCGAATACTCCGAGATTGACTATGCGGCCTATTACATCCCCGGTGGCCGTTCCGAGGCCGCCCTGTCGCGCGCCGCACAATTGCGCGGTCAGGTGGATCAGTGCGATGACCTCTATGGCGTGGCCAAGGGCCAGCCCGCGAATGTGCTCGACCGTGGCACCAAGGCTCCGGGTGAGATCCCACAGGATGTGGCCATTGAACTGGCGAAGCTCGATCCCGGCGAAGTCTCGACCACGCTGACCCGTGCCGATGGGCAAACGCTGGTCTTCCTGATGCTCTGCAACCGCACCACGGCGGCCAATGCGGAGGTGAACCGCGACGCGGTCATCAGCTCGATCCGGCAGCGCAAGCTTGAGGGCTATGCCACGCAACTGTTGGAACAGGCCCGCGCCGAAGCCCGCATCACCCGCCAATGAGCCGCCCGTCTCGGCCTGTGGCCATCACCTGCGGTGAACCCGCCGGGATTGGCCCTGAAATCGCCGCCCATGCTTGGGCGGCGATTTCGTCTGACATCCCGATGTTCTGGATTGGCGACCCGCGCCACCTGCCTGAAGATGTGCCGCACCGTTTGATCGATAGCCCCGAAGATGTAGGCGAACCGAGCACCGATGCGCTGCCTGTGCTGTCTCATGTTTTCGAAAGCACCGCCCTCGCTGGTGTGCCGCAGCCCGGCCATGCGCAGGGGGTGATTGACGTGATCGCCCGCGCGGTCGATCTGGTGCAGACCGGGGCCGCTTGCGCCATCTGCACCGCACCGATCCATAAGAAAGCCCTGCAGGATGGCGCGAATTTCGCCTATCCCGGCCATACTGAATACCTCGCTGCACTGGCAGGGGTTGAGGATGTGGTGATGATGCTGTCCTCCGACCAGTTGCGCGTCGTGCCCGCTACCATCCATATCGCACTCGATCAGGTGCCGCAGGCGCTCACCCCTATCGGCCTGCGCCGCACGATTGAGATCACCGCGCAGGAATTGCAAAACCGCTTTGGCATCGCCCGCCCCCGCATTGCCGTCGCCGGGCTGAACCCGCACGCGGGCGAAGGCGGCAGTATGGGCCGGCAAGAGATCGACTGGATCGCGCCGCTGATTGTCGAGATGCAGGGCGAAGGCTACGCACTGACCGGGCCGCTGCCCGCCGATACGATGTTCCACGCCCGCGCCCGCGCAGGCTATGACGCGGCGGTAGCGATGTATCACGACCAAGCGCTGATCCCGATCAAGACGCTGGATTTTGACCGAGGCGTGAACGTGACGTTGGGCTTGCCCTTCGTGCGTACCTCCCCCGATCACGGAACAGCTTTTGACATCGCGGGACAAGGGCGCGCCAATCCGACCAGCATGATCGAAGCGATCAAACTGGCATGGCAGATGGGCCAGAAAACATGAGTGCAATCGACAACCTTCCGCCGCTGCGCGAGGTGATCAACACACACGAACTGGCCGCGCGGAAATCGCTGGGCCAGAACTTTCTGCTGGACCTGAACCTCACGGCCAAGATCGCGCGACAGGCCGGGGATATGGCCGATTGCGACGTGCTTGAAATCGGCCCCGGCCCCGGTGGCCTCACCCGTGGACTGCTGGCCGAAGGCGCGCGTCATGTCTTGGCGATCGAGAAGGACCGCCGCTGCCTGCCCGCGCTGGCTGAAGTGGCGGAACACTACCCCGGTCGCCTGACGGTCATCGAAGGCGACGCGCTGGAGATCGACCCGCTGAGCCACCTGACCCCGCCGATCCGCGTGGCCGCCAACCTGCCCTATAACGTCGGGACCGAATTGCTGGTGCGTTGGCTTACCCCGCCGCAATGGCCCCCCTTCTGGCAGAGCCTGACGCTGATGTTCCAACGCGAAGTGGCCGAGCGGATCGTCGCGACGCCCGGCTCCAAAGCCTATGGGCGGCTGGCCGTGCTGGCACAGTGGCGCAGCGATGCGCGGATCGTCATGCAATTGCCGCCCGGAGCTTTCACACCGCCGCCTAAGGTATCTTCAAGCGTGGTGCATCTGACCGCGCTGACTGAGCCGCGCTATCCTGCCGACCCCGCCGTGCTTAGCCGTGTGGTCGCCATGGCCTTTAATCAACGCCGCAAGATGCTGCGTTCGGCGCTTAAAGGGGCGGCACCCGACATTGAGGATCGCCTGCAGGCCGCTGGGCTGAAACCCACCGACCGAGCCGAGCAGATCCCGCTGGAGGGTTTCTGCGCCCTTGCCCGCGAAATCGCCAAGGGGTGATCATGTTCCATCGTCTACTGCTGCTTTGCGCGCTAATTCTAAGCCTGTCTGCCTGCGCCATGCCCCGCAACGGCCCGCCGCCCGTCGGCACAGACGCCGAGATTTCGGAATTGACGCGGGCCATCGAACGGCTTTCGCCCGCCATTGACCCGGCAGAGGCCGCGCGCGCAGCGCAGATTGCCTATCGCCACACGCATGAACTGGCGATTGCCTATCAGATCACCGATGCGCCGCTTATTCACAATGCCAAGGTCAACAGCGGCCGCCGGCCGCGCGGGCTGTGCTGGCATTGGGCTGAGGATCTGGAGAAACGTTTGAAGGCCGAAGGTTTCGCCACGCTCGACATGCACCGGGCCATTGCCAACGGTGACACCCGGCTGCTGATAGACCACTCCACCGCCATCATCTCGGCGGCAGGCGCGCCGATGCAAGCGGGGATTGTCCTTGATCCGTGGCGCAAGGGGGGCGTGCTGTTCTGGTCGCCGGTCACAAACGATCCGCGCTATGATTGGGAGCCGCGTGAAGAGGTTCTGCGCCGCAATGGGCGGATCAGATACGTGCAAGCGGGAATGGAAGGGTAGGCCACCCTGCCCTGGACCGATACGAAAAAGCCCCGCAAATTGCGGGGCTTTTCTTTATTCTGCGGCCTTGGCCGGATCGTTGCTACCGTCACCGCCAGCATCCTGCGGCTGTGCCTCTGCCACTTTCGGCTTGGGCTTGCGGCGCGGAGCACGTTTTGGTTTGGGCTTGCTCTCGGGCGTTTCAACCAGCGTGCTCTCTTCGCCGTTGGTTTCGGCCTCAGCCTGCTGCTGTGGCTGCTGTTGCTCGGGCGCGCTGTCCTGCGCAGGCTGCTGTTCCGCTTGCGGCTGATCGCCCTGTTGCTGGCCACCTTGCTGTGCTTCGCGCTCCTGACGTTCAGCACGCTCGCGATCCCGCTCGGCTTGACGCTCACGGTTCTGGCGTTCTTGCTCTTCGCGGCGCTGGTCAATCTCGCGCTGTGCTTCGCTCAGCAGGCGTAGGTAATGTTCAGCGTGCTGTTGAAAATTCTCAGCCGCCACACGGTCATTGCTAAGCTGCGCGTCGCGGGCCAGCTGGTTGTATTTCTCGATAACCTGCTGCGGCGTGCCGCGCACCTTACCCTCAGGACCGGAGCTGTCGAACACCCGATTGACGACATTGCCGCCGCCACCACCATGTGGGGAGCGTTTACGATTGTTCTTCGACCGGGAGCGTGATCTGGGAGAGTTCATGGAATGATGTCAGCCTTGTGTGCTGTGTGTCGTTTACCGGGGGTGCAAAGCACGTCATCGTCCCGGCCTAAGCGATATGTTGGGCATAGTGCCGCGCGGGACCGCCTATGGCATCCACCGCTGCAACACCTCTGACTAACCATGCCAGAAAGCCTTGAGCAAGAAGAAATTGCGATCCAACCTGCTAAAGACCCGAATTTTCGCGATTTCATGCCGGTTTATCTGCACAAACCACCCTAGAGCGGCCATCCAGATCATGCGCCAACGTCACCCGGCCCCAGCCCGCAGCGGTAAAGATATCTTGTACCGCCTCACCCTGTTGCCAGCCGATTTCCACCATGACGCGGCCTTCGGATGTCAGATAGCCCTGCGCCTCAGTGGCGATGATGCGGTAAATGCTCAGCCCGTCCTGACCATCGGTCAGCGCCATTTCCGGCTCGTGCCGGCGCAATTCGGGCGAGACATCGGCCATCTCTTCGGCGGCAAGATAGGGCGGGTTCGACAGGATCAGGTCAAACCGCCCCTCGACCGCGCTGAACCAATCTGACTGGCGGATGTCGGCACGCTCGGCCACGCCGTGCTGTACCGCATTGGCACTGGCCTGAAGGCAAGCGGCTTCCGAGAGGTCTACGCCCAGCCCCGTGGCCTGTGGGCGTTCGGCGAGCAGCGTGACAAGGATACAGCCCGATCCGGTGCCAAGGTCCAGGATGCGGGTAAAATCGGTGGTTAAGGCCAGATCAATCAACGTTTCCGTCTCTGGCCGCGGGTCCAGCACATCGCGGCTGATGCTGAAATCGCGGCCATAGAACGCGCGCTTCCCGATCAGTTGTGAGACCGGTACACGCACGGCGCGCAGGGCGATGAGTTGATCAAAGCGTTCGGCCACGTCGGGGGCAATTTCTTCGGGCGCGATCAGTGTCACGCGGACGGCATCCACGGCTGCGGCATGGGCCAACAAAAGCCGCGCGTCTCGTGCCGGATCGGGCACGCCCGCGGCACGCAGCCGGCCGGCAGCAGCGGCCATGGCTTGGGCGGCGGTCTGGGGGCTCACCCCTCCATCTCCGACAATTGACGTGCTTGGGCGTCGGCGGTCAGGGCATCGACGATCTCATCCAGATCGCCCTGCATCACGGCCTCAAGACGGTAGAGCGTCAGGTTGATCCGGTGGTCGGTCATCCGCCCTTGTGGGAAGTTGTAGGTCCGGATGCGCTCGGACCGGTCGCCGGTTCCGACCTGCGCCGCGCGGTCGGCGGACCGTGCGCTGTCGATCCGGCTGCGCTCTATGTCATAAAGCCGCGCTTTGAGCACCTGCATCGCCTTGTCGCGGTTGCGGTGCTGGGATTTTTCCGAAGATGTCACCACAATCCCGGTCGGAATATGGGTGATGCGCACAGCGGAATCAGTTGTGTTGACGTGCTGCCCACCAGCGCCCGAAGAGCGCATCGTGTCGATCCGCAGGTCATTCGCGTTGATCTCGATGTCCACGTCTTCGGCCTCGGGCAGGACCGCCACAGTGGCCGCCGAGGTATGAATGCGCCCACCGCTTTCTGTCGAGGGCACGCGCTGGACACGGTGCACGCCGCTCTCGAACTTCAGCCGGGCAAAAACGTTCTGCCCGGTGATATGGGCCACAACTTCCTTGACGCCGCCCAACTCGGTCATCTGGCTTTCAATAAGGTCGAAACCCCAGCCCCGCGCTTCGGCGTAGCGTTGGTACATGCGCAGCAGGTCGCCCGCGAACAGCGCCGCCTCATCTCCGCCCGTGCCGGGCCGGATCTCCAGCATCGCGGGTTTTGCATCGGCAGAATCGCGCGGCAGAAGCGCCAGTTGCAGCCCCTGCTCCACCTCTGGCAGACGTGCCCGGAGACGCGGCAACTCCTCCCGCGCAAGCTCAGCCATTTCGGGGTCTTTTAGCATCAACTCGGCTTCTTCGAGGTCACGCTGAAGCTGTTGGTAAAGGTCGATCTGATCCACCACGGGCTTGAGATCGCTGTATTCCTTGGCGAGGGCTGCAAAATCGGCCCCATCGGAGCCCGCAGACATGCTGGCCTCCAAAAACTGGAAGCGTTGCGAGATTTGCGCGAGGCGGTGCATCGGGATCATGGGGTTCCTGTCGCTTATGCAAATGCTTTGGTCAAGAGGCGGCTTATGCTATCATAGGTTATGAAACGCATCTTGCCGCTGTCCTGCCTCTTGGCCCTGACGGCCCTGCACCCTGCCCTTGCGGATGTCAAAGCGCCGGGCGGGAAGACGATTGATTGCTATTGCACCAACAGCACCGGCGACCGTGTGGAACTGGGTGAAACCATCTGTCTACAGGTCGGCGGCCGCATGTTCATGGCCCAGTGTCAGATGTCGCTCAATGTGCCGATGTGGCGCGAAGTGCAGCAGGGCTGCCTGTCATCGCGCCTCGATCTGAGCGAGCCAAGCATTGACCCGCTTGGCGTTGACGCCCATATCTGACCGCCCAAAGCGCGAGCGGCCATAGACTTCGACATAGCTCGGGTTGTCACCGTAGACGCCGATGGTGGTAAAATCGGGGTAGCCCATCAATTTGGTGCGGGTAACATAGGTGACCTGCCCCTCGGCCAGTGATCCGGCGACGACCTCTGTACGCGGGGTCTGCATGATGGCACGGTCAAGCTGCGCCAAGGTCTCTTGCCCGTCGCCGTCAACGGGTGCGCGCCAGATATAGCTGTTGGTGCCTTGGGACTTGCCCATCTTCTGCCCTTCGGCCTGCATATGCCAACGTGCGGTGTCGATGGGCGCAAGGCGGACATAGGCCACCAAGGCGACGAGGGCGATCACGATGATCCAGAACAGCATTTTAAGCACCTTTCAAAGGTCGGCGATTTGAGGCGACGCAGGTGGTCGCGGTGAGGTGGGCGGCCCCCAAGCCTGAGGGCTGCCCGATAAAGTTGTGGTCTTCGCTCACGCGGTTCTCATGCGGTGGCCCAGCAGCGACAGAATCTCGGTCGCGACATGCGCGCCCGCGATCGCTGTCGCCCCTGTGGTGTCGAAAGGCGGAGAGACCTCAACCACGTCGCCGCCCATGATGTTGATCCCGGCCAAATCGCGCAGCATGATCGAGGTTTGCGCCGAGGTCAGCCCGCCCCAAACCGGCGTGCCGGTACCGGGGGCAAAGGCCGGATCCAGTGCGTCGATGTCGAAGGTCAGGTAACAGGGCCGATCGCCGAGGATTTCTTTGATCTTAGCCACGGTGGCCTGCGGCCCCTTCTCATGTACCTCACGGGCATCGATAATGTTGACGCCCATCGTGTCTTCGTTGGTTGTGCGTATGCCAACCTGCACGCTGGTGGAAGGGTCAACGATGCCGGACTTGACCGCCTTGTAGAACATGGTGCCGTGGTCGATCCGGTCCATGTCGTCGTCTTGCCATGTGTCCGTGTGTGCATCGAACTGTAACAGGCTGATCGGACCGTATTTCTCAGCATAGGCCTTGAGGATCGGGAAAGAGATATAGTGATCCCCGCCCAAGACAACCGAGGCCGCGCCAGCATCAAGGATGGTCTTGATATGCGACGTGAGTGCGGCGGGGAACTGGCTGACATGGCCATAGTCGAAGGCCAGATCACCATAATCCGCGATTGCAAATTCGCTCAGTACGTCAAAGTCCCAGCCATAGGGCGCGTCGGGGGCTTGCAAGGCGCTCGCCTCGCGGATGGCGCGGGGGCCAAGGCGCGTACCGGGGCGGTTGGTGACGGCCTGATCAAACGGCACGCCGGTTACCGCGATGTCCACGCCGGTCAGATCCTTGGTGTATTTACGTCGCAGGAAAGAGGTCGCCCCGCCAAAGGTCAACTCATAGCTCGGCCCTTTGAGGTCCTCGCGGGTAAAGGCCATATCCATCTGTTTGGCCGCGTCTTCCAGTGCCATTACTTGCCTCCTGCTGGCTGTGCCCGCTCAACGATACGGGCGAAAAAGGATGCGCCGAGCGGCGCGATCTCGTCGTTGAAGTCGTATTCTGGATGGTGCAGCCCTGCGCCTTCACCGGCACCGAGGAACAGATATGCACCGGGGCGTTTTTCGAGCATATAGCTGAAATCTTCCGCGCCCATCTCGCGCCCATAATCGCCGTGCACTTGGGCCGCGCCCACCACTTCGCTCGCCGCCGCGATGGCGGTTTCGGTCTTGGCCGGGTCGTTGATCGTGGCCGGATAGCCGACTTCATAGTCCAGTTCCGCTGAGACGTCATAGCTTGCCGCCTGCCCGTCCACGATCTGCTGCATCCGACGCATGACCATGGCCTGAACCTCGCGGTCAAAGGTCCGCACGGTGCCGTTGATATAGGCGGTCTCAGGGATCACGTTATCGGCAGAGCCGGTGTGGATCTGTGTGACTGAGACCACCAAGTCCTGCGTGGCGACATGATTGCGGCTGACGATGGTCTGGATCGCCGTGGCGATGCCACAGGCCGCCACAACCGGATCGCGGGTATCATGGGGCATCGCGCCATGGCCGCCTTTGCCTTTGATATGGATATGGAATTCATCCACCGCCGCCATGATCGGCCCCGGAGTGGTGTAAAACGCGCCTTCGTCAAAGCCCGGCGCGTTGTGGATGCCGTAGACTTGGGCGATGTCGAACCGCTCCATAATGCCCTCTTCGACCATAACGCCCGCGCCGCCGCCCGTTTCTTCAGCAGGTTGAAAGATCAGCGCCACCCGGCCCGCGAAATTGCGGGTCTCCGCCAGATAGCGCGCGGCCCCCAGCAGCATCGTCGTATGCCCGTCATGCCCGCAGGCGTGCATTTTGCCCTCCCGCGTGCTGGCATAGTCCTTGCCCGTCGCCTCATGGATCGGCAGCGCATCCATATCGGCGCGCAGGCCAATGGTCGGGCCTTCGCCCTGCCCCTCGATGATCGCCACGATGCCCGTCGTCGCGATGCCCTCGTGCAGTTCATCCACGCCGAACGCGCGCAGCCGCTCGGCCACGAAAGCCGCCGTCTCATGGCATTCCAACCCCAACTCGGGGATCGTATGCAAATGGCGCCGCCACGCTGTCATATCCTCCGCAAAGGCGTTGATGCGGTTTACCACGGGCATGGGCTGGACTCCTTGGGGTTGGTTTGGTCAGGGTGCATCTGACACCAGACATACGGGGCCTGCAATGCCGGACGACACAAAAGCCGATCTCATTCACGATTCCGATGCGGGCATTGAACGGCTGCTTGAAATCATGCGCCGCCTGCGTGATCCCGACACCGGCTGCCCCTGGGATATCGAACAGGATTTCGACAGTATCGCCCCCTACACCATTGAAGAGGCTTATGAAGTTGCTGATGCCATTGCCCGCCGCGATTGGGCGGAACTTGAGGGCGAGTTGGGCGATCTGCTGCTGCAATCGGTCTATCACACGGCCATGGGCGAAGAGGCTGGGCACTTCACCTTTCAATCCGTGGTGCGCAACATTAGCGATAAGATGGTGGCGCGGCACCCGCATGTCTTTGGCGACGAATCCCGCGACAAAAACGCCGAACAGCAGACCGCCGATTGGGAAAAGATTAAAGCCGCAGAGCGCGCTGGCAAGGCACAGGGAGGCACCTTGGACGGGGTGGCAATCGGCCTGCCAGCGCTTTTGCGCGCGATGAAACTGCAGAAACGCGCGGCGCGGGTGGGGTTCGACTGGCCCGAGACGACACAGGTGCTGGATAAGATCACCGAAGAGGCCGCGGAACTGGTCGAGGCGAGGGACACGCTAAGCCAAGCGGAGGTTGAGGAGGAATACGGCGATCTTCTCTTCGTCATGGCCAATCTGGGCCGCCACCTTGGGCTCGACCCCGAAGCCGCTCTGCGCGCCTCCAATGCCAAATTCACCCGGCGTTTCGAGGGCATTGAGGCCCGGCTCGCGGCAATGGGCAAAACCCCGCAAGACAGTGATCTGGCCGAGATGGATGCGCTTTGGGATGCAGTGAAACTGGCGGAACGCGGCTAATCGCCGGGCCTGCGGCTGGACAAAGACATGAGCCTCCGGCAAGGCTCTGCCCCAAGCAATTTGACGAAAGTAAGCCCATGACCCCGCGCAAAATCATTATCGACACCGACCCCGGACAGGACGACGCCGTCGCGATCCTCCTTGCGCTGGCCAGCCCCGAAGAGATCGATGTGCTGGGCATCACCTGTGTCGCGGGCAACGTGCCGCTGGATCTCACCTCGAAAAACGCCCGCATCGTCTGCGAATTGGCGGGGCACCGGGATATAAAGGTCTTTGCCGGTTGCGACCGCCCGTTGGGCCGTGACTTGGTGACGGCAGAACATGTGCACGGCAAGACCGGCCTTGATGGTCCCGACCTGCCCGACCCCACCATGCCGCTGACCGAGGGCCATGGCGTCGATTTCATCATCGAACAGGTCCGTGCCCATCCCGCAGGCAGCGTGACCCTCTGCCCCTTAGGCCCGCTCACCAATATCGCAACCGCCCTGCAAAAGGCGCCCGATATCGCCGAGAAGGTGCAAGAGATCGTGCTGATGGGCGGCGGCTATTTCGAGGGGGGCAACATCACCCCCACGGCGGAGTTCAACATTTATGTCGACCCGCATGCCGCTGATATCGTTTTTAAATCCGGCATCCCCATCGTCGTGATGCCGCTCGATGTGACGCACAAGGCGCTGGTCACCAAACCGCGCAATGACGCCTTCCGCGCGCTTGGCACGCCGGTAGGCGTCGCCGTGGCCGAGATGACCGATTTCTTCGAGCGGTTCGATAAAGAGAAATACGGCTCCGAAGGCGCGCCGTTGCATGACCCTTGCGTCACCGCCTATCTGATAAATCCAGACCTGTTCAAAGGTCGCCACATCAACGTCGAGATCGAAACCCAGTCAGAACTGACCATGGGCATGACCGTGGCCGACTGGTGGGGCGTGACCGACCGCGCGCCCAACGCAGTTTTTGTAGGCGACCTTGACGCCGACGGGTTCTTTGCGCTGCTCACCGAAAGGCTGGCACGTCTATGAGCGCACATCTCACCCTCGGCGCGCCTGAGCATCTTGATAAATTGGTCGGGCTGGTCACTGCCTTTCACGCCGAAGCGGGCATTGAGATGACTGATGAGCAGCGCCGCAACGGGCTTGCGCCGCTGCTGGAGGGGATCCCCCATGGCGCCGCCTATCTGATCGGCCCACCCCGTGCGCCGATTGGCTATGTGGTGATTTGTTTCGGCTGGTCTGTTGAATTCGGCGGGCTGGACGCCATCATTGATGAAATCTACGTCCGTCCCGGCGTGCGGGGACGCGGGATCGCTTCAGAGACGCTGATCGCTCTGCCGCGCGCGCTGGCTGCGGGCGGGTTGAAGGCCATACATCTCGAAGTTGACCGCACCAATAAGGCGGCGCTCAAAGTCTACACCCGCGCGGGCTTCCGCCCCCGCGAGGATTATATGCTTATGTCTCGGAAACTGTGATGCGTATTCCCTTCGATAACAGCTATGCCATCCTGCCTGAGGGGTTCTTTACCCGGCTCGACCCGACGCCGGTAAAAGAGCCCAAGCTCTTGGCTTGGAACGCTGATCTGGCGGCATTGCTGGGGATCGAAGGGGGCGATGCAGAGACCCGCGAGCAGGTTTTCGGCGGCAATGCGGTGCCCGAAGGGGCGGCACCCTTGGCGCAGCTTTACGCCGGGCATCAGTTCGGCAATTTCAACCCGCAGCTTGGCGATGGCCGTGCGATCCTGCTGGGTGAGGTCATCGACAGCGTCGGCAAGCGCCGTGACATTCAGCTCAAAGGTTCCGGCCCTACGCCCTATTCGCGTATGGGCGATGGCCGCGCATGGGTTGGGCCGGTGCTGCGCGAATACCTGATCAGCGAGGCGATGCATGCGCTCGGCGTGCCGACCACCCGTGCCCTCGCCGCCGTTGCCACCGGGGAGCCGATCCTGCGCGAAAGCGGCCCCCTGCCCGGCGCCATCGTCACCCGCGTCGCCGCAAGCCATCTGCGCGTCGGCACCTTTCAGGTCTTTGCCCATCGCGGTGAGACGGAGGCGCTCAAAGCCCTCACCGACTATGCCATCGCGCGGCATTATCCCGATGCAAAGGGTCCGCTTGGCCTTCTGCGCGCGGTCTGTGCTGCGCAGGCGGAACTGGTGGCGCAGTGGATGTCCTTCGGCTTTATTCACGGGGTGATGAACACCGACAATTGCAGCATTTCGGGCGAGACGATCGACTATGGCCCATGCGCCTTTATGGATGCGTTTCATCAGGGCCGTGTGTTCAGTTCTATCGACCGGCAGGGCCGCTATGCCTACGGCAATCAGCCGCAGATCGTTGTGTGGAACATGGCGCAACTGGCGACCTCGCTTTTGCAACAGATGGACGACAAAGAGACCGCCGTCGAAGACGCCACCGAAATCGTTCATGACATGCCCGAGTTGATCGAAGCCGCATGGCTGCGCCGTTTCGCGGCCAAGGTCGGAATTTCCACCCCCCGCCCCGAAGATGTTGATCTGATCAATGAACTGCTGAGCCTGATGCAAACGGACGGCGCGGATTTCACCAACACATTCCGCGCTCTGGGCACCGATCAAGCACGTGATCAGTTCACCAACCGTGACGCCTTTGATATATGGGCGGAAAGCTGGCGCGCCCGGATTGAGGATGAGCCAGACCCGCAGGCGGTCATGCAATCGGCAAACCCTGCCGTGATCCCGCGAAACCACCGGATTGAGCAGATGATCGAAGCCGCCGTCGCAGGCGACATGGCCCCGTTTGAGCGGTTAATGAAGGCGCTATCTTCGCCCTTTGAAGAGACCAACCCAGAGTTGCAGCGCCCGCCGACCGAAGATGAGATTGTGCCCGCGACCTTTTGCGGTACCTGACCCCTAGCGCGCTCGGGGTTTGCGGTTGATCAGGTAAATCCCTGCCGCGACCAGCAGCAGGGCGAGCCAAACGGTAAGCCCGATCTTCTCCGACAGGATCAGCCAACCCAAGAGCACCGCAAAGACGGGCGAGAGGAAGCTGAAGGACGCCACCGAGGCTGCAGGATAGACGGTTAGCAGCCAAAACCACGCTAGAAACCCAAAGCTCGCCACCGCGATGATCTGATAGGCGAGACTTGCCAGATGCACCGGCTCGACCTCGCGCAGCAAGGGGCCAAAGAGCGGCGCAAGCAGCAAAAGCACCGGGGCCGAGATGATCAGTTGCATCATCAGCTGCTGCGCGGGCGGTACTTTTGACAGCGGTGTGATCCGAACGCAAAGCGCAATGCCAGCCCAGCAAAGCGCCGCAAGCAGGGCCAGTAGATCGCCAAGCCAGCTCGCCCCCTCGGCCCCGCCATCGCTCAGCGCTAGTGCCACGCCGCCCATGGCCAGCCCCATGCCCAACAGGCGCGCCCTGCTCAGGCGCTCGCCGGGCAGCCACAGATGGGCCGCTATCCCAAGCCAGACAGGCATGGAATAGAGCAAGATCGACGCACGGCTGACCGTGGTCAGATCGAGCGCAAGGAAGAGGCAGACAAACTCAAGCGTGAAGAAAGCCCCAGCTGCCAGCCCGCCCATCAGCGCAGAGCGCGGAAGCGATAGGCTCACGTCCCGAAGCCGCATCCAGATCAGCAGTAAAAACACAGCACCGAGAGACCGCAATCCGGCCAGAAAGACAGGATTGAACCCACCGGTGCTTACTTTGATTACAACTTGGTTAAAGCCCAAATTTAGCGCAAAGAGCACCAAGGCCACAGCGCCAAAACCATCGATGTGCAATTTGCGTTCCATTCCGCCAGAAGCGCCATCCGGCCCGGATAAGTCAATGGCGCGCCGTGGTTTTCACAGCGCGCCATTGGATCGTTTAATTGCTAAGTGTCGGCTTAGGCTGCCTGCTGGCCGCCCGGCTTGCCGCCGCCACCGCCGCGCCGCCGACGGCGACCGCCACTTGGTTTTCCAGCGCCTTCGCCCCCGCCGCCACCACCACCGGGACGACCACCGCCGCCACCGGGTCGGCCACCACGCCCACGGCCACGGCCCTTGGGTTTGGACGGCTCATCGATCACTTCCCAAGGACGGCCCGAGGCCACCGGGATCGAAATCCCCATAGTCTTCTGAATGGCCTTCAATTCGCCCATCTCATCCGGTGCGCAGAAGGCCACGGCAGCGCCGTCTTTGCCCGCGCGCGCGGTCCGGCCAATGCGGTGCACATAGTTGTCGGGCACGTTCGGCAGGTCGAAGTTGTAGACGTGTTTCACATCCGGAATGTCCAAACCCCGCGCCGCCACATCGGTGGCCACCAGCACAGTGATCTCGCCACCTTTAAAGCCCGCAATCGCCCGGTCACGCTGGCCTTGGCTTTTGTTGCCATGGATCGAAGCGGCGTCAAACCCGGCCTTCACCAGCGTCTTCATCAGCTTTTCCGAGCCGTGTTTCGTGCGGCCAAAGACCAACGCCCGCTCGCCCTTGTGCTTGGCCAGCAGTTCCTTCAGCAACTCTGTCTTCTCGGCCTTCGCGATGAAGTGAACCTCTTGCGTCACCTTGTCCGCCGCCTTGCCCGGAGGTGAGACCTCGATGCGGATCGGGCTGTTGAGATAGCTGTTGGCGATCTCGTTCATCAGCTTGGGCATGGTCGCCGAGAACAGCATCGTCTGACGCTCTTTTGGGATCAGGTTCGAGATTTTGCGCAGGTCATGGATGAAGCCCATGTCGAGCATCTGGTCGGCTTCGTCGAGCACGAGGAAGGTCGTCGTGTCGAGCTTGACCGCGCGGCGGTCGAGCAGGTCGAGCAGACGGCCCGGCGTGGCAATTAACAGATCAACACCGCGTTCCAGACGCTTGATCTGCGTATTGATCGACTGGCCTCCGACAACCATCGCCACTTTGATCGGCGTGCCTTCGGCATAGCCGCGCAGGTTCACGGCGATCTGTTGGGCCAGCTCGCGTGTTGGGGCCAAGACAAGGCCGCGCACGGAGCGTGGCGCGGGACGGCCTTCAAGCTCCATCATCTGTGCGATAAGCGGCACACCAAAGGCCGCTGTCTTGCCGGTGCCGGTCTGGGCAAGGCCCATCACGTCGCGGCCATTCATGGCTTGGGGGATTGCTTGGCGTTGGATCGGGGTTGGATCTTTCAGACCCATTTCATTCAAGCGGGCCACCAAGTTCTTTGGCAGGCCCATCATGTCAAAATCGCTCATTCGTTCACTTTCCGGCACGCAGAGCGCGCGCCATCCTTAGTCGCCGCGCCCATTTCAGGCGCCACGGGGTCGCGCAAGCCAGATCGCGGGCGCAGGCCACATGCCTCACACCCGTCTGTCGCGCTTGGCCCCACGCGTGATTTTGGGAACATCGGCGGGCCTTGTCGTCAGCGTCCCAGAGGCCCCTTATGGGACTTGGCGCTGATACTGCTCACGCGGCAGAAGGCTTCGCTTGACCCCCACATGGGCCGCGCGCGGGCAAAAGTCAACCGGCAGGGTTCAATTGCGGTGGCGTCTGGCCGCGCTAGAATGCTAGGTACGTGGTCCGACGGACGAAGGGCGAAACGATGCGCAACCCGATTATCAAACGGTGCGAGGCCATGGGCCTGCGCATGACAGGTCAACGCCGGGTCATCGCGCAGGTGATCCACGACAGCGACGATCATCCCGATGCCGAGGAATTGCTGGCCCGCGCCACTGAGATCGACAGCGGCATCTCTATCGCCACGGTCTACCGCACGGTGAAACTGTTCGAAGAGGCAGGCATCCTCGACAAGTTGGAGTTCGGCGATGGCCGGGCGCGCTATGAAGATGCGCAGCGCGAACATCACGACCATCTAATCGATGTGAACTCAGGTGAGGTGATCGAATTCGTCGACGCCGAAATCGAAGAGCTTCAGGAACGTATCGCGCGTAAATTGGGGTACAAACTGCAGGGGCACCGGATGGAACTTTACGGTGTGCCTATTAAAAAGGATGACCCATGACCGACCGAGACCGCCCGCTTCTGGCCGTGTTGATCGACGCCGACAATGTCCCGGCCAAACATGCCGCAGCCATCATGCGGGAGGTCACAACCATCGGAGAGCCCGCCCTGCGCCGCGTCTATGGCGATTGGTCGAATGACCACCTCAAGGGTTGGAAGGCGCCGATCCGTGAGTTGGGCTTGGTGGCCCATCAGGAAACCGCGAACACCAAGGGCAAGAACGCCAGCGACATTGGTCTGGTCATTCAGGCGATGGACATCCTGCACAGCCGCCGCTTCGATATCATCGTGATCGTCTCCTCCGACAGTGACTTCACCGCGCTGGTGAACCGCCTGCGCGAAGATGGGGTGACGGTGATCGGCATCGGCGAGAAGAAGACTCACGATTCGCTGCGCAACGTCTACAACCGTTTCATCCTGATCGAAAACCTCGACGGAGCCGAGCCGGACACCACGTCACGCGCCAGCGCCAAGGTGGCCGACGCCCTGCCCCTGTTCAAATCGGCGATGGACAAGATTGACACCGAAGACGATTGGTACAATCTCGGCCAGATTGGCCAGACGATTCAGGCAGCGCATCCGGATTTCGACAGCCGGACATATGGCCATGGCAAGCTGAGCGCCTTGGCAGCTGACCTCAAAGCCTTGGAGACGCGCAAAGATGGCAACCGGCTCATGGTCCGCTTGAAAAGCTAGGACGGAATCACTCGGCGGCGCGCTGTTTTTGCTTCGCCACCCGCGACAGCATGGCGGGCAATAGAACGCTCAGCACCACCAGCCGCATGATGTGACAGGCAGCGACAAACCCCGGCACCACCGCCAGCACCGCGCCAAGCGCGATCATCGTCTCAAGCCCACCGGGCGCGAAGGCCACCAACACATGGCCCAGCGGCATGCCAAGCGCCCAAGCCACCGGCACCGCGCCCAACCCCGCCAGCCCGACGGCCACGCCGGTAATCGCAAGCCCCGCGCCAAGGCCGCTGACAAACCGCGCGGGCGTGATGCCCGAAAACCGCGTGCCGATCAGACAGCCCAGCACCAGATAGGCGATAAGGGTCAGCCAACCCGGCAGTACCCCGGTCTCCAACTTGGTCAGATGCGCGATGGCAGAGACCACCATCGCCCCCATCAAAAGCGGCGCGGGCACCGAAAGCCGGGCAAAGATCAGCCCCACAAGCACGGCCGCAAAGATCATCACAAAGATTGAAAGCACCCCCATCCCCGCGCCCGCCGGGGCAATATTGCCGGTCATGTCGACGCCCATCAGCAAAGCGGCAAAAGGCACGACGATCGTCAGTGCCAAAAGGCGAACCGACTGGGTGATCGAAATCCGCGGCACGTCAGAGCCGCTGTCGCTGGCAATCGCCATCACAAAACTAAGATGCCCCGGTGCCGAAGCCAAAAGCGCTGAGCGCGCGTCAAACCCGAAATATCGCGCCAGCATCCAGCGGCAGACGGCCATGATGCCCCAGATCACCAGGGTCATAAAGACAAAGGCCAGCGGCCAGCGCACCATGGCGTTGACCGCATCTTGGTTAAAACCCGCGCCAACAGCGATGCCCAAAACCACGAAACAAGCATCCCGCAGCCGCGGGTCGACTGCCGTGCGCAGACCGGCCAGCCCCAGACCACTCACCGCGATCACCGGCCCCAGCAGCATATAGACAGGCGCATTGAGCCACCAGAACAGCAGCGCGCCAAAGCCCCCGGTCGCAAGGGTCAGCACAGTATCGCGCGGGGCGAGCGAAGGGATCGGCCATCTCATGCGGTAGGGCTAGCACCCCGGTAGAGCGGGCGCCAGTGTCACACGCATGGCGCGCATCGCGCACCCTTGCCCTTTCGTCGCAAAAGGTTCATGGGCGACTGGCAATTCCACGGATGGAGGGACGTGATCATGGACAATCTGCGCGGCGCGATGCTGATGGTTCTGGCCATGGCCGGTTTCGCCATCGAAGACATGTTCGTCAAACTGACGAGCGACGCCCTCCCCGTGGGGCAGATCATCGCGCTGTTGGGCGCGGGCGGCGGGGCGATCTTTGCCGTGATCCTGCGCATTCAGGGGCGGCGGTTGTTCTCTGCGGATATGCTCACCGGGCCGATCCTGCTGCGCGCCGTGGGTGAGGTGCTTGGCACCCTGTGTTTCGTGACCGCCATTGTTTTGACGCCGCTCTCCTCGGCCTCTGCCATCCTTCAGGCCACGCCGCTGGCCGTGACCCTTGGGGCCGCACTGTTTCTGGGTGAACCCGTCGGCTGGCGCCGTTGGAGCGCGATTGTTGTAGGCTTTCTTGGCGTGCTGCTGATCGTGCGCCCAGGGTTGGAAGGGTTCAACGCGCTGTCGCTCTTTGCTGTCGCTGGAGTCATCGGTCTTGCCCTGCGTGATCTTGCGACGCGCAAGGTTCCCAAAAGCATCAGTTCCATGCAGCTTAGCTTTCTTGCCTTTATCGTGCTGGTCCCGGCAGGGTTGATCCTGATGGCCGCCGCTGGCACCCCCGCCGTGATGCCGGGCGGTGCCGAGGTGATTTATCTTACCGCGGCGATGGTGATCGGTGTGATGGCCTATTACGCCATCGTGGCCGCCATGCGCGTGGGCGAAGTCAGCTTCGTCACGCCGTTTCGCTACATGCGGATGCTATTCGCGCTGGTTGCCGGGATCTTGGTCTTTAAAGAAACTCCCGACACACTGACGCTGGTTGGGGCCGCAATCATCATCGCCTCGGGGGTCTATACCCTGCTGCGCGAACGCAAAATCACCCCCCGGCCCCGCCGCGGTCTTTCCAAGCCGGGCCTGCCGGGGTAAACCGCTGCAAACCCGAACATGAGGACAAAGCCCATGAGCACGATCATCGACATCCACGCCCGCGAAATCCTCGACAGCCGGGGCAACCCGACCGTCGAAGTCGACGTAATCCTCGAAGACGGCACAATGGGCCGTGCGGCGGTTCCTTCCGGCGCATCCACTGGCGCCTATGAAGCGAATGAGCGCCGCGATGGCGACAAGTCTCGCTACATGGGCAAAGGTGTGTTGGAAGCCTGTGCCGCCGTGAATGGCGAGATCGCGGAAGCGCTGGTGGGCATTGATGCGACCGAGCAGGTCGAAATCGACGAGATGATGATCGAACTCGACGGCACCGAGAACAAATCTCGCTTGGGCGCGAACGCCATTCTGAGTGTGTCGATGGCCGCTGCCAAAGCCGCTGCGGATTACTGCACACAGCCGCTTTACCGCTATATCGGCGGCACCACCGCCCGCGTTCTGCCCGTACCGATGATGAACATCATCAACGGCGGCGAACATGCCGACAACCCGATCGACATACAGGAATTCATGATCATGCCGGTCGCCGCGGAAAACATCCGCGAAGCCGTGCGCATGGGGGCCGAGGTGTTCCACACGCTCAAGAAAGAGCTTTCCGCCGCGGGCCTGTCGACCGGGATCGGCGACGAAGGTGGCTTTGCCCCCAACATCAGCTCGTCGCGCGACGCGCTTGATTTCATCCTGAAGTCCATCGAAAAAGCGGGCTACAAGCCCGGCGAAGACATGTACCTCGCCCTCGATTGCGCGGCGACGGAATACTACAAAGACGGCAAATATGTCCTCTCCGGTGAGGGCAAGACCCTGTCGAGCGAAGAGAACGCCGACTATCTGGCTGCCCTCGTGAACGACTATCCCATCATCTCCATCGAAGACGGCATGGCCGAGGATGACTGGGACGGCTGGAAGGCACTGACAGATGTCTTGGGCGGCAAGGTGCAACTGGTTGGCGATGATCTCTTCGTCACCAATCCCGCGCGTCTGTCCGACGGCATCAAGCGCGGCTGCGCCAACTCCATGCTGGTGAAGGTCAACCAGATCGGCACGCTGACCGAGACGCTCAAGGCTGTCGATATCGCGCATCGCGCGGGGTACACCAACGTCATGTCGCACCGCTCGGGTGAGACTGAGGATGCCACCATCGCAGACCTCGCCGTGGCGACCAACTGCGGTCAGATCAAAACCGGCTCGCTGGCGCGTTCCGACAGACTGGCGAAGTACAACCAGCTGATCCGTATTGAGGAAATGCTGGGCGAGACCGCACAATACGCGGGCCGCTCGATCCTGCGCGGCTGATGTCTGAAATCGCCATTCGCCCTGTCACCACCGCTGCGGACCTCGCGGCGGTGGTTGATCTTTGCTGGGCCTACCGCGACTTTCTGTACAACTTCGCCCCGACCGAGCGGCGGATTGTTGAGACATTCTACCCCCACGACAAATACAGCGCCCTGATGGACCGTCTGGCCGAGGAACACGCCCGTCCGCGTGGGATCATTCTGCTGGCCGAGCGTGACGGCATTCCTTTGGGCTGCGGCATGTCCCATGCGCTGAGCAATACCGAGAGTGAGATCAAGCGCGTCTTTGTGACGGATGCTGCCCGTGGGACCGGCGCGGGCCGCGCGATCTGCCAAAGGCTGATCGACCAGGCGCGGGAGGACGGGTTTGCGAAGGTCTATCTCGACACCTCCATCGCCTTTGCCCCTGCCCGCGCGCTTTATACATCATTGGGATTCATTGAGCGCGGTGCCTACCAACCGATGCCTGAGTTCACACGCGACGCGATCTGCTTTTATGAGTTGCCGCTGACCGACATACCGGCAAGCGCCGGATCTGTCTGAACGCGGCTATACCCGGCTGACAGTACCGCCACCCACTGCTGCACGCACGCCAGTGGTGCCGGGGCATGAAGTCGGCAGGCCACGCGCCACGCGCACGGCGAGATAGGCAAAAGCCTGCGCCTCCAGCATGTCGCCATCCAACCCGATCTCTTCCACCGGAGCGACAGGGCAATCAAGGCTAACATCCAGCATCCGCATCAGCACCGGATTATGGCGCCCGCCCCCGGTCACATAGACCCGCTCGGGCGGGGCTGGGCAGTGCTGCATCGCCTCGGCCACGCCAGCGGCGCACATGGCGGTTAAGGTGGCACAGGCATCGGCGTCGGACAGTTCGCCCACCAGTGCCACCATTTCAGCAAAATCATTCCGGTCGAGTGATTTTGGCGGCATGCGTGCGAAGTATGGCTCGGCAAGGAATAGCTCCAACGCGCCATGCTCCACCCTGCCCCGCGCGGCCAGCTTGCCACCTTCGTCAAAGTCTTGGCCAAGGCGGGCTTGCATCAGGTCGTTGATCGGCGCATTTGCCGGACCGGTATCGAAAGCCAGCAGCGCGCCTTCTTCCTCTGGCCGTGCGACTCGCGGATCGACCCAAGTGAGGTTGCCCACGCCGCCAAGGTTCAAGAAAGCCACCGGGCCCTCCCGCCCTGCAAAACGGGCGCAGGCATGGTGAAAGAACGGGGCCAAAGGCGCGCCCTCTCCGCCCAGTTCCACATCGGCGCTGCGAAAATCCCAGACAACGGGCAAGTTGATGGTGCGCGCTAACAGCGCCCCGTCGCCCACTTGCAGCGTGCCCTGCATCCGCGGCGCATGGGCAAGGGTCTGGCCGTGGAAGCCGACGAGCTCGACCCCGGGTTCATCTTTTAACAGATCATCCAACAGCGCCAGATGCGCGGCCTCGACCGCTTGGGCTGCCGCCTCGACCTCGGCCCCGTGCCATTTCCCGAATCCGGCGGCGATCACCCGACGCTCTTCTGCCGAATAGCTGCGATAGGCGCTGCGGCCAAAGCTGGTGATGTCATGCCCATCGGTACGCAAAATCGCGGCGTCCACCCCATCCAAAGAGGTGCCCGACATCATTCCCAGAGCCGTCACCACACCGGTTCCGACATGTTGCCTGTGCATGGCCCTATTCATGGCCTTTTCCTTTGCCGCTCGTGCGCATATAGATTGCCCCGCAATACAGTTTTGAGGCAAGTCACCATGACATACCATCCCAAATCGGAGTTCATCCACACGATGATGCAGCGCGGCTTTCTGGCCGATTGCACCGATTATCAGGGATTGGACGACGCCCTGATGAAAGGTGCCGCTCCTGCCTATGTGGGCTATGACGCCACAGCCAAATCGCTGCACGTGGGGCATCTGGTCAATATCATGATGCTGCGTTGGTTGCAGAAATGCGGCGGCAAGCCGATTACCCTGATGGGCGGCGGCACGACAAAGGTGGGCGATCCATCGTTCCGGTCGGATGAACGCCCCCTGCTGACGCCCGAAGCGATTGACGACAATGTCGAAGGCATCCGTCAGGTCTTTGCCCAATACCTCGATTACGGCGAGGGCGAGACAGGTGCCCTGATGCTGAACAACGCCGAGTGGCTGGATGAGTTGAACTACCTCGATTTCCTGCGCGACATCGGGCGGCATTTCTCGATCAA
This sequence comes from Sulfitobacter sp. SH24, assembly GCF_965641895.1. NCBI lineage: Bacteria > Pseudomonadati > Pseudomonadota > Alphaproteobacteria > Rhodobacterales > Roseobacteraceae > Sulfitobacter > Sulfitobacter sp. SH24. The sequence goes on along the minus strand of NZ_OZ282575.1, from coordinate 1,657,635 downwards.
TCGGATGCTAAGCTTTGAAAGCGTGAAATCACGGTTGGACCGGGAGCAATCGCTGTCGTTCCTCGAGTTCAACTACATGATTCTCCAAGCCTATGACTTTATGGAGCTTCACCGTCGCTACGGTTGTATCCTGCAGATGGGCGGCAGCGACCAATGGGGCAACATCGTCAATGGGATCGACCTGACGCGCCGCGTGATCGACGGCGAAGTCTACGGCCTGACCTCACCGCTGCTGACCACCAGCGACGGCAAGAAGATGGGCAAATCGGCAGGCGGCGCGGTCTGGCTGAACGGCGATATGCTTTCGCCTTATGAGTTCTGGCAGTTCTGGCGCAATTGCACCGATGCCGATGTGGGCCGTTTCCTCAAGCTCTACACCGAGCTGCCGGTCGATGAATGCGACCGTCTGGGCGCGCTCGCCGGGTCCGAGATCAACGAGGCAAAGGTGCGTCTGGCCAACGAGGTCACCGGCCTGCTGCACGGCGAAGAAGCAGCGCGCAACGCCGAAGCCACGGCGCGCGAAGTCTTTGAAAAAGGCGGCGTTGGCGACGATCTGCCTACCCTGACCCTCTCGGCGGCGGATGTGGGCGACGGCGTCTCTATCGTGCAACTGCTGGTGAAATCGGGCCTTGCTGGGTCCGGCAAAGAGGCCAAGCGCCTGATTGCCGAGAATGGTGCGCGGATTGATGATCAGCCGCTGACAGATGCGGGCATGATGCTTGATGCTGGTGCGCTGTCCTCTCCGATCAAGCTGAGCGCGGGCAAGAAACGCCACGCGCTGGTGCAGATCGGCTAAAGTCTCAACGGGGGCTGCCTTACGGCCCCCGGCCTGCTCCTTCTCCATCTCGGTCCGGGCAAGCATGGCTTGCATGGGGCGGAACTTCGTGTTGAACTGAACAAGCGTTCATATCGGGGGGAGCCATCATGAAACTAGACAGCACAGCCGCCATCATCACCGGAGGCGCATCGGGGCTTGGCGAAGCCACGGCGCGCTATTTTGCGTCGCAGGGGGCGCAGGTCACCCTGCTGGATCGTGACGCCGCCCGGGGCGAATCTGTGGCCAAGGAAATCGGTGGCCATTTCATTCTGACCGATGTGACGGATGAAAGCTCAGTTCAGGCGGCGGTAGACTACGCCGCCGATAAAATGGGCTGGATCACAGCAGCGGTGAACTGCGCCGGGATCGCCCTTGGCATCAAGACCACAGGCCGCGACGGCCCGCATCCATTGGATGCCTTTCAGCGCACGGTCGACATCAACCTTGTCGGCAGTTTCAACGTGGCACGGCTCGCGGCGGTCGCCATGGCCAAGAACAGCCCCGAAGACGACGGCGCGCGCGGGGTGATCATCAACACTGCCTCCATCGCCGCTTTCGATGGGCAAAAGGGCCAAGCCGCCTATGCCGCGTCCAAAGCCGGGATCGTTGGCATGACCCTGCCCATGGCGCGGGATTTAGCCAAAGACGGTATCCGCGTCATGACCATCGCGCCGGGCATTTTCAAAACGCCGATGTTGGCTGGTCTGCCGGAAGAGGTTCAGGCTGAATTGGCTAAGGATGTGCCCAACCCTGCCCGCCTCGGCGATCCGTCGGAATACGGGCGATTGGCCGGGTTCATCGTAGAGATGGGCTATCTCAACGGCGAAGTGATCCGCCTCGACGGGGCGCTCAGGATGCGGTGATGCCGCTGCAGAACCGCGTTCAGCCGGATGGAGAGATCATCGCCCACCCCGCGCGAGGTGGCTTCATGGGCAACCGCGGTATCCTGCACGATGAAGGCGGCCTGCACCCGAAACGCCGATGGGCGCATCAGAACTGGGTGTGTTGTGTGCTGAGCTTCAAGGGGCGTCAGCGTCGCCTCATGGCCCCACGCCACTATACCGAGCTTTTCTTTTTCGATGAGGCCGTGGCCTTTGCCGCCGGGCACCGACCCTGCGCCGAATGCCGGAGTGCTGATTATCGGCTGTTTCGGGCCTGCTGCGATGTGCCAGGGCCTGCTGCCGCCCTAGACCGTCAGCTGCACGCCGAACGCGCCGTACCGCGCGTGTTTCAGCAGCGCCGCCATGCAGAGGTGGAGGCGCGTGACCTGCCGACAGGGAGCTTCATCTTAGATCATGAGGGGCGCTGCGGGGTGCTTTTTGGTGACGCCTTTTACCCCTATGCCCCTTCAGGCTACGGTTCGGCAAAACCGCGCCCTTGCGGACATGTCACCTTGCTTACCCCGCCCAGTAGCGTTGCGGCTTTTCGCGCCGGATACCGGCCGCAGATCGCCCTGAAGGACTCAGTCGATTAACCCTGCGCCTTCTCTTCAAGCGCCATCCACTCTTCTTCAGCGTTCTGGAGCTTTTCGTGCCTCTGAACCAGCGCATCGGTGGCTTTTTGGAACTTCACCGGCTCGCGGGTGAACAATTCCGCGTCGCTGAGCAGTTCTTCGAGCTTGCCGATTTCCGCCTCAAGGCGCTCGATCTCACCCGGCAGCGCTTCAAGCCGGTGCTTTTCGGTAAAGCTCAGACCCGAGGCGGATTGTTTTTTCTCCGCCTTCGGCTCGGCCTTGCCGGGTTTGGACTTTACCACGCTGTCCGAAAAATCGTCCTGCCCGCGCTGCGCCAGATAATCGCTCCAACCGCCCGCATAGACCGTGGCACGCCCGTCGCCCTCCATGGCGATGGTGGTGGCGGCCACCCGGTCGAGGAAGTCGCGGTCGTGGCTGACCAGCAGCACGGTGCCGTCATAGGTGCTGAGAAGCTCCTGCATGAGGTCGAGGGTTTCGACATCCAGATCGTTGGTCGGCTCGTCGAGCACCAAAAGGTTCGAGGATCGCGCCATAATCTTGGCCAGCAACAGCCGGGCCTTTTCCCCGCCCGAGAGCGAGCGGACCGGCGCGCGGGCCTGTGCTTCGTCAAAGAGAAACTCTTTTAGGTAGCCCACCACATGTTTCGGCTGTCCGCGCACCAGCACCTGATCGGCCTTGCCCGAGACGCGCATGTCAGGATCGCCGGTCAGGCTTTCCCAAAGCGTCATATTGCCATCAAGCTGCGCACGTGCCTGATCGAAAAGCGCGAGTTCCAGATTGGTGCCGAGCTTGATCTCGCCGGTGTCGGGCTGCTCTTTCCCGATCATCATGTTAAGCAGCGTGGTCTTGCCCACCCCATTCGGTCCCACCAGCGCAATGCGGTCGCCGCGTTGCACAGTGATCGAAAAGTCGCGCAGGATCTGTTTGTCGCCGAACTTCTTAGCCACGCCTGTCGCTTCGATCACTTTGCGCCCTGACTTTGGCCCGGCTTCCAGCGCCATCGCGGCGGTCCCTTGACGGGTGATCTGGGCTGAGCGTTCGGCCCTCAGGTCTTGCAAGGCGCGCACGCGGCCTTGGTTGCGCTTGCGCCGGGCCGAGATGCCCTCAACCGCCCAACGCGCTTCGGCCTTGATCTTGCGGTTAAGCTTGTGGCGCTGCATGTCCTCTTCTTCCCAGATCTGATCGCGCCATGCTTCAAACCCCTCAAAACCGATCTCTTGACGGCGCACGGCGCCGCGGTCGATCCAGAGGGTGGCGCGGGTCAGATTGCGCAGGAAGGCGCGGTCGTGGCTGATGATGACAAAGGCGGTGCGGGTGCTTTTGAGTTCAGCTTCAAGCCAAGCGATGGCTTCGATATCAAGGTGGTTGGTCGGCTCATCCAGCAGCATCAGCTCGGGCTCTTCGGCCATCAGCCGCGCCAGCGCCGCGCGGCGGCGTTCACCGCCCGAAGCGGTGGCGACGGGGCGTGCGGGATCGAACTTCAGCCCCTCGCCCGCGCGTTCGACCTTGTACATCTCGCCCGGATCAAGGCCATGCGCCGCGAAATCGCCAAGCGTCTCGAAGCCCGACAGATCCGGCTCCTGCTCCATATAGCCAACCGACACGCCGGGACCGGCAATAACCGCCCCGCTGTCGGGCTCAACAAGTCCGGCCATCACCTTCATCAGCGTGGATTTGCCCGAGCCATTGCGGCCAACCAAGGCCAGCCGGTCGCCGGTCTGAACCACCAGTGAAAGGTCTTCGAAAACAGGATCGCCGCCAAAGGTCAGCGAAATGTCGGTGAGTTGTAAAAGGGGTGCGCGTGCCATGCCCGCCAGCTATCTCTCGGCGCGGGTAAGGTCAATGTCCCTTGAGGTTGGGCGCCGTGCTTTCGCGCGCTTTAGGCCAAGGCGCGCAGGAGCCGCGCGCGGTTCGGCGGGATCGCCGCGATCTCGAGCCCGGTAAAGACATGCAGCGTGTTCATCTCCCGGTCGATCACCGCGTGATCGCTGACCCAGCCGCCCATGGAAAGATAGCTGCGCAGCAGCGGCGGGGTCTGCTGGCGCGCGCGTCGGGAATCGGCAGTTTGCGTGTCGCGGGCAAAAGGGTAGTACTGATCGGCTTTGAGTCCGGGCCGCCACTCTGCCGGGGCCAGATGCTGTTCTTTCAAACGGGCAAAGGCATCCCGGTACACCGTCGGGTCGGTTCCTGTGAAGGAAGAGCAGCCAAACAGAACCGTCACATTGTTGCGGTCGACCTCATGTGCCAGCCGCCCCCAAGCGAGGCGCTGAATGTCGGGATCTTGCCAGTCGGGGTGCACGCAAAAGCGGCCCAGTTCAAGCAGCGCGCCGTCGACCTTTTCTAAGTTGGAAAGGTCATAAAACTGCGCGGCATAGCTTCGCGCCAGTGTCGCGCCGCGAAATAGGGTCAGGCGAAAGCAACAGACCAAAGTGCCGCTGGCACGATCCTCTACCAGAAAATGTCGCGCGCTTGCATCGAAAGCATCGATGTCGGGCTGGGTGCCTCTCTGGAAGCACCGGGCGCGCAGCATCTGCGCGCGGGTTATATCGACTGACGATAAGGCTTCGCGCGTCAGATATCGGCCCGGTGACGCTTGGGTCATCTGCGATGTCGCCTTCGGTTACCTACAGCCCTGCCCCGCCGGTTGACCGCCGGGGCTTTCAAGGATGGATTTAGCTGCCGAATGCCGTCGGGCTAAAACGGCCAAGGTTGCCCAAAAGCTGACGCAGGAACGTATTGTCAGCCACTGGCGATGTCGTCACTCGGCGCGACAAAGGCACCACTTGCCCGCGCTCTAGCCCGAAGCGTTCGACATTTGCCACGACGCCCGCTTCGTTGAAGCTCACGGTGACCACTTCGCGGTCGATCTCTTTCGGGGCCATGAAACCCAAAGCGCGCTGGCGCATCTTAACGTAGTAGTAACTATCATCGCTCAAAACACCCGAAGCGGTGGGCACACCGATCTTTTGAGCGACGGTTTCTTTGGTGTCGCTGCCGACGACGATCTGCTCAAGCTGATCTTGTGGCGGAACATAACCGTGGTTCTGATACTGCGGGCTGCAGGCTGTCAGAAGCAGCGCAAGGCCCATACCTGCGATCCGGAGGCGTGTCTTGCCGGTCTGTTTCGTATTGCGCATTTGGTCTGCCCTCTTGCCCTGACGGATTATGGCTTTTATTTCGCATACACTAAGGCACCCCAAGTGTACAAGAAACGAAAGTCATATCTCATGTCGCGCAAATCACCTACGCCAACCGCTCTACGGGTCGCTGACCTGTCTCAGACGGAGCCAAACGGCTTTGCGCTGCGCCCCGATGCGGAGGCATTATCGCAAATCGCTGAGGAATTGGAGCTATCCGCTCTGCGCAAACTCAGCTTCTCGGGCAGCATCAAACCTCTGGGCAAGCAAGACTGGCAACTCGAGGGCACCTTGGGCGCCACAGTGGTTCAGCCCTGCGTTGTGACGCTGCAGCCAGTAACCACACGTATCGACGTCAATATCATCCGCCGTTTTGTCCATGATTTCGAACTTCCCGATGAGGAAGAGGTCGAAATGCCCGAAGATGACACGACCGAGCCGCTAGGACAATGGATCGACCCCGCGCAGATCATGATCGAAGCGCTGGCACTGGAAGTGCCTGAATACCCTCGCAAGGGCGATGTTGAACTGGGCCAGATGGTCCATGCGGAACCGGGCCAGAAGCCAATGACCGACGAAGATGCACGCCCCTTTGCCGGACTCGGAGCCCTGCGCGACGCGTTAAAGAAAGGCGAAACCTAATAAAACAGGCGGAATACCGCGAAAATTACGGGTTGCATCGCCGCGCATTCGCGTTATTTTGCCGCCCTCACCCCAATTAAGGTTGGACATTGCGCGGCTGCGGCCCTAAAGCGTCGTCACGCCCGAAACGGGGTCCGAATTGAAACACGGTTGCGGCATGCCTCATGCAGGTCAGCAACCCCGAAGGCAAAGGCACCAGACATGGCTGTCCAACAGAATAAAGTATCCAAATCGCGCCGCAACAACCGCCGCGCACACGATTCGCTCACAGCAGCGAACCCGAACGAATGTTCGAACTGTGGTGAGCTGAAGCGCCCACACCACATCTGCGCCGCATGCGGCCACTATGACGACACCGAAGTTGTCGCCCTGACCGAAGAAGTAGACCTGGAAGACGACGCAGCCTAAGCTCGCGTTGTTCCTAAGGTTTTTTCAATGGCAGTGAGGCATTCGCACCGATGACGGCACAGCCCGATCACCCCAACGCGAAAGCCGGACACACCCTGATCTCGGTTGACGCGATGGGGGGTGACGAAGGCCCGGCAGCAGTTGTTGCCGGGTGTGCGCTTTCTGCGGGGGCCAATCCAGACATCGGCTTTATCTTGCATGGTCCCCGTGACCAGCTTGAGCCGCTGATCGCCAAGCGCAGCGATTTGGCTGGTCGTTGTGAGGTTCGCCACGCAACGGATGTCGTCACGATGGACGACAAACCCAGCCAAGTTGTACGCACCGGCAAGGCCAGTTCCATGTGGTCCGCTATCGAGTCCGTGCGCAGCGGAGAAGCCGCCGTGGCTGTCTCATGCGGGAACACCGGCGCGCTGATGGCGATGTCGATGATACGGCTGCGGAAATTGCCGGGCGTGAATCGCCCCGCGATTGCCGTGCTCTACCCGTCTTCCAATCCTCAGGGCTTTAACGTGATGCTCGACGTAGGCGCCGATGTGCGCGCCGACGCCGATGATTTGTTGCGCTTTGCTTTGATGGGCACCTCCTATGCCCGCAACGGTATGGACCTAGAGCGCCCGCGTGTTGGGTTGCTGAATGTCGGTACAGAAGAACATAAAGGCCGCACTGAGCTTAAAGAAGCCTATGATCTGATTCGCGCCCAAGGCGATGCCACGGGCTTTGAATTTGTAGGCTTTGTTGAGGGTGGCGACATTTCGGGTAACCGCGCGGATGTGATCGTGACCGACGGGTTCACCGGAAACGTGGCGATCAAAACCGGCGAAGGCACCGCCAGCATGATCGGCAACCGCCTGCGCGAAGCGTTCAAATATTCGCCTATGTCACGGCTTGCGTCGCTTCTGGCCTATACCTCGCTGCGCCGCCTCAGCAAAAAGATTGATCCCCGCCGTGTAAACGGGGGCGTCTTTCTGGGTCTGAACGGTACGGTTGTGAAATCCCACGGCTCAGCGGATGCCACAGGCATCTCTGCGGCGATCAAACTTGCGGCCCAGTTGTCGCAGAATAAATTCAATGACAAGCTGGCCGCCCGCGTCGCCGCGACGCTGCCTGCCGAGGAGTCCGTCAAATGAGCCTGCGCGCCGTTGTCACTGGCTGTGGCCACTACCTGCCCGCCCGTGTCGTGGAAAATGCCGAATTTGAAGCGACCCTCGACACGAATGACGAGTGGATCCGCTCGCGCTCTGGCATCGAACGCCGCCATTTCGCCGCTGAGGGCGAGAATACATCCTCCATGGCCAGCGCAGCCGCACGCAAGGCGCTTGAGGATGCGGGCCGCGAGGCATCCGACGTGGATGCGATTGTCGTCGCCACCTCAACGCCTGATCTTACCTTCCCCTCTGCCGCAACGATGGTGCAGGCCGAATTGGGTATGACCAGTGGCTTTGCCTTTGACGTGCAAGCGGTTTGCGCGGGGTTCGTCTATGCGCTTGCCAATGCCAACGCACTGATCGTGTCGGGCCAAGCCCGTCGCGTGTTGGTAATCGGAGCAGAAACCTTTAGCCGCATCATGGATTGGACAGATCGTTCGACCTGCGTGCTTTTCGGTGATGGCGCAGGTGCGCTGCTGCTCGAAGCACAGGATGGCACCGACAGCCCTGAGGATCGCGGCATTCTTGCGACCGATCTAAACTCAGATGGCCGTTACCGCGACCTGCTCTATGTCGATGGCGGAGTATCCACAGGCACCACCGGCTATCTGCGCATGCAAGGCAATCAGGTCTTCCGCCACGCGGTTGAAAAACTGGCGGCGACGGCGAATACTTCGATGGAGCGGGCCGGTGTCGTTGCCGAAAATGTTGACTGGATCGTGCCGCATCAGGCCAATATCCGCATCATTCAGGGCACAGCGAAAAAGCTGAACCTGCCGATGGAGCGCGTGGTTGTTACCGTTCAAGACCACGGCAACACCTCGGCGGCTTCGATCCCGTTGGCGCTGTCCGTGGGGCGTGAGCGGGGCCAAATCAAACAAGGCGACCTGATCGTTACCGAAGCTATTGGCGGTGGTCTGGCGTGGGGTTCTGTCGTCCTGCGCTGGTAAGCTACTGAGCTAACGCAGAAAATCTCCGCTCAAATGCCCGCGATCCGGGCATTGATGTTGACTCTAAAAATCGCAGCAGCATATGCTATTGAAAAGCATGGGGGATATAATGCCGAACAAGACATTGACGCGCATGGATTTAAGTGAAGCTGTATTTCGTGAAGTCGGTCTTTCTCGTAATGAGAGCGCTCAACTGGTCGAAGCAGTGCTTGAGCATATGTCCGACGCTTTGGTCGACGGGGAACAGGTTAAAATCTCTTCCTTCGGCACATTCTCGGTGCGCGACAAGACCGCCCGCGTGGGGCGCAATCCGAAGACTGGCGAAGAGGTTCCGATCAACCCGCGCCGTGTGCTGACCTTCCGCCCTTCGCATCTGATGAAAGACCGCGTTGCCGAAGGCAACAAGTCCTGACCCATGGTCAAATCGCCGGACGCTTTTCGCACCATCTCCGAAGTCGCTGACTGGCTCGGCATCCAGGCCCACGTTCTGCGGTTCTGGGAGAGCAAGTTCACGCAGGTAAAGCCCATCAAACGGGCTGGCGGACGGCGTTACTACCGTCCGGCGGATATGCTGCTGTTGGGGGGGATCAAAAAGCTTCTCCATGATGATGGGCTGACCATCAAAGGTGTCCAAAAGATCCTGCGCGAAGAAGGGATGACTCATGTGTCCTCCCTCTCCGCACCGCTGGATGAGTTGGACTTTCTGGAGCCTCGGTCCGCCCCCAAACCGGACATAATCCGCCCGGAAACCGGTGTGGTTTTGAGCTTTGGCAGCACGAAGGCTGAAGCGCCGGACGCTGCTGGTTCGGATAAGCAAACTGCAGAAGCGAAATCGGCTGACAATACGCCCGCTGCTTCGCCCGTTCCCACACCACAAAGCGCGCCGCAGGTCACCCCCGCAGAGCCCACGCCCCCCTCTCCTGTGCCACCTGCCGATGATCACCCGCGCGCGACGCCTGATCCGTTGGCACCGTCGGACAGCACCACACCCGACGCGCCGCAGCTGGATCCAACCGTCGGCCCCGAAGTCGAAGAGACCCCAGCCGATCCCGAGACGCAGGCCGCGGCAAATGCCAGCCTGCCCGACTTCCTAAAACGCCCCCTCGCGTCTGAACCCGAAGCGCCGACCGATGTGGAACCTGTATCCCCTGCAGATGAAGCGCCCACTGAGCCGGGAATCGAAGAGTTTGACGATACGCCCAGACCCGCGATCATCGACCTGCCGGACTTCACTCCCGAGGCTGAATTTCCAGCCCGTCCGGGTCTGTTGAGTGTGGCGAGCCGTGTGCATTACCTGCCCCGCGATGTGCAGCCGCTCGTGGCCGGTCTGCTGCTGGATCTGGCAGAGTTGCGCGCGCGGATGGCCGCTGAACCCGGCTTTGAAAGTAATTACTGATCGCAATGAAAAGATCGGCAATTCCCTCTTGCACCCCCTGCGAGATCGGGTATGAAGCCCACGTAGTCGGGCTATGGCGCAGCCTGGTAGCGCGTCCGTCTGGGGGACGGAAGGTCGCAGGTTCGAGTCCTGCTAGCCCGACCAACCGACTACAACAAAACGCCCGCGCCGGTAACGCGCGGGCGTTTGTCATTTGAAAGGCCCCGCTTGATGCCCAATGCGATGAACGGGGTGCTCCCCAACCAGCAGATTTCAGCGATGATCGAAAGCGGTGCCATTGCCGCTGATCCGGCGGTCACCGCTGCCCAGATCCAGCCTGCCAGCCTTGATCTGCGCCTCGGCAACGTCGCCTATCGCGTACGGGCATCCTTCCTTGCCGGGCAAGGGGCCAAGGTTGCGGATCGTCTGGCAGAGTTCGAGATGCACCGCGTGGACCTTAGCGATGGGGCCGTGTTGGAAAAAGGCTGTGTCTATGTCGTGCCTTTGATGGAAACACTCGCGCTGTCTGAAGATGTCTCTGCGGTCGCTAATGCTAAAAGCTCCACCGGACGGCTCGATCTTTTAACACGCACCATCACAGACGGCGGGACCGAGTTTGACCGGATCGCGCCGGGCTATACCGGCCCGCTCTATGCCGAGATCTGTCCCCGCTCCTTTTCCGTGCTTGTGCGCCCCGGCATGCGGTTGAACCAGATCCGCTTCGGCAGCGGCGACGCGACGCTGGATGATGACGCCTTGCGCACGCTGCATGATAAAACCCCCTTGGTAGATGGCACAGCCGTGATCGACGAAGGCTTGGGCTTTTCCGTCGATCTGCGCCTGCCCGGCACCAGCCTTGTCGGTTATCGCGCCAAGCCGCATACCGGGGTGATTGATCTGGAAAAAATCGGCCATTACGCACCGGCGGATTACTGGGAAGAGGTGCACAGCACCAATGGCCAGATCATCCTTGATCCCGGTGCTTTCTACATCCTCGTCAGCCGCGAGGCCGTGACAATCCCTCCCGCCTATGCCGCTGAAATGGCGCCCTATTTAGCAATGGTAGGTGAATTCCGTGTGCATTACGCGGGCTTCTTCGATCCCGGCTTTGGCCATGCCGAGGCGGGCGGTGCAGGTTCACGCGGGGTGCTGGAAGTGCGCTGCCATGAGGCACCTTTCGTGCTGGAGCATGGTCAGGTTGTGGGTCGCTTGGTCTATGAACATATGGCCCAGATCCCCAGCCAGCTTTACGGGGCTGACATCGCATCGAATTACCAAGGTCAGGGTCTGAAACTGTCGAAGCACTTCCGCGCCGCCTGATGGCGCGGACGCTTACCTTGATCGTAAGAAACGCCGCAGCATCCGAATGCCCTGCTGCGCAGCGCCTGCGTTTAATGCGCCACCCTTCTTGCGGGCTCCGCGTTTGCCGGTACGTCGCGCACCAGCACCTACCCCGCGCGACAGCAGGCGGCGCATGAGGTGACGTATGACCATGTTACCGATCGGTTTCATCGGCCCTCTCCTTCGGATCAGCCCGTTTGATGTAGGTGCGCGGGGCCGGAATCCAGCCCCCCGCCCATCAATCTTCGAACAGCTCGCTTTGGCCTTCGGTGGTCTCCGGCTCGTCCTCGCCATCGCCTACGGTGGGCAGCAGACCGGCAGGCGGGCGGTTCTCCAACAGCCCGGCAGAGCGCAGCTCTTTCAGCCCCGGCAGATCTCGCGCGCTTTCCAGACCGAAGTGATCGAGAAACTCTTGCGTCACCACAAAGGTCACCGGACGGCCCGGTGTCATCTTACGGCGGCCAAAGCGGATCCACTCCATCTCTAGCAGTTGATCGACCGTCCCACGAGAGACCGCGACGCCACGAATCTCTTCGATTTCTGCGCGGGTAACGGGCTGGTGATAGGCAATGATCGCCAGGGTCTCGATCGCGGCGCGGCTGAGTTTTCGGGTCTCGACCGTTTCCCGATGCATCAAAAAGCCAAGGTCCGGCGCGGTGCGAAAGGCATAGGCATCGCCCACCTTCATCACCTGCACGCCGCGCCCTTGATAGCGGTGGCGCAGGAAAGCCATCGCCTCGCCCACGTCCGAACCGCGCGGTAGGCGCGCTTCGAGTTCACGTAAGGTGATCGGCTCGGAACTGGCGAAAAGCACGGCTTCGATCATACGTTCCTGTTCGGCCAGCGAGGGCGCGTCGAACAGCTTCTTTTCTTTTGTTTCAACGTCTTCCGACACGCATCAATCCTTCTTGCGCAGTTGGATGGGGGCGAAATTCTCTTTTTGCCGGATCTCCATATGTCCCTCTTTGACCAGTTGCAGGGAGGCCGCAAAGGTCGCCGCCGTGGCAGAGCGTCGTCGCTCAGGATCGCTCTCCCAACCTTCGGGCAGATAGCTGTTCAGATCGCCCCAATCGCCCGCATAGCCAATCAGCCCGCGCATCCGTTCCAGCGCTTCTTCCATGGTGAAAACCTTGTCGCGGTCCATCACGAAGGGGCGGAAATCATCGCGGGTGCGAGTGCGCGCGTAGCCTTGCATGAGGTCCAGCAAGGTGGCGGTATAGGTCACCTTTTTGACGCGGGTGATCTCATGGGTTTGGCCCCGCGCAAAGAAGTCCCGGCCGAGTTGGTCCCGCGCCATGAGCCTTGCGGCAGCATCGCGCATGGCTTGGAGACGTTCCAATTGGAACGCCAGATGCGCGGCCATCTCTTCGCCTGACGGGCCTTCTTCGGTAGGGTCCGGAGGCAACAGCAGGCGCGACTTGAGGAACGCCAGCCATGCTGCCATCACAAGGTAGTCTGCCGCCAATTCCAGCCGCAACTCCTTGGCCCGCTCAACAAAAGCCAGATACTGCCTGGCCAGTTGCAGCACCGAGATCTTGCGCAGGTCAACCTTCTGGGTCCGGCTTAACGACAGCAGCAGATCAAGCGGACCTTCATAGCCTTCGACATCAATGATGAAGGCCTCAGCAGCCAGCCGGTCGGCCACGGAGCCGCCTGCTCCGTCCCTGTATTCTTCAAATGCCGTTTCAGCCATGCAATGTCCCGCCCTGAAGCGCCTCAAGCTTGGCGCAAAGAGCATCGATGTCAACGTCATCGGGGGGGTGCCGCGCATCCATTGCGCGCAGGGCGCGGGTCTGGGCGGCGGGTGTCATCTCGCCAGCGGCCTCTGCCACAGCGCGGCGCTCTTCCAGCAAGCCATTGCAGAAAAGGGCCACGTCACAACCCGCCGCGATGGCGGCGCGGGTGCTCTCCGCCGGGGTCATTTGCAGCGCTTTCATCGAGATGTCGTCTGTCATCACAAGGTTATCGAAGCCAATATCCTCACGGATGATGCGCATGACCTTAGCGGACAGGGTCGCCGGGCTATCATCCAACGCGTCATAGACCAGATGGGCTGTCATCCCCATGGGCAGATCACGCAGGCTGCGGAACGGCGCAAAATCGACCGCCTCCAGATCAATCCGACGGGCATCGACATGCGGCAAATTGTGGTGGCTGTCGAGCGTGGCGCGGCCATGACCGGGCATATGTTTCATCACCGGCAAGACGCCCCCCGCCAGCAGTGCATCGGCCACGATCCGGCCAATCTCGGCCACCTGCCCCGGCGTCTCGCCGTAGCAGCGGTTGCGCAAAAACTGATGCGTCTTGGGCACCGCCACATCGATCAGCGGCGCGCAGTTGCTGTCGATGCCGACGCTGTGCAGCTCATGGGCTATGATCCGGTACATAAGGTAGAACGCTCGACGCGCATGATCCCCCGCGCGGGCGGCAAGGTCCATCGGCGGCATCCAATCGCGCCACTCCGGGGCACGCATGCGCTGCACGCGGCCGCCCTCTTGGTCGATGGTGATTACCGCCTCGTGGCCCGCCGCCTCGCGCATCTCCTCGCAAAGTGCGCGAACTTGGTCGGGGCTGTCGATGTTGCGAGAAAAAAGAATAAAACCAAAGGGCCGCACGTCCCGAAAGAACGCCTTTTCCTCGACACTGAGCCGATGGCCCGTGGCGTCGAGGATCGTGGCCCCGAAGGGGCGCATCAGCGCATCACCACCGGGATACAATCCGCGTTTTCAGCCACGAGAGCCGAACAGAAGCGCCGTGCATCGGCGATATCGTCAAAACCCATGGCGCGCAGGCGGTAGAACACCCGGCCACCGCTGGTCGCCTTTTGAACAACGCGGTTTTTACCTTCAAGGTAGGCGCCGAAGCGGCCCTGAAGACGATCCCACTGTTCGCGGGCAACCTCTGGGCTGTCGAATGCACCAAGCTGCGCCATGCGGGTGCCTGCGGGAAGGGCCGCGGGATCGACCTCTTGCGTGGCGGCTTTGACCGGATTGCTTTGGACCGATGCAGGCGTCACCACGGCACCACCTGCGGGGCGACGGCGGGGGCGCAGCGAATTGCGTACGCCGGGTGCGTTCAGCACGGCTTTGACCACCTTAGGCTGCGCCGATGTATCGGCCAGCGCCATGGCGACGGCAGTATCGACCGGGTCGGCCGCCGCCTCACCGCTCAATGGGGCCACACCATTGGTCAGCTGAGCAACAAGGTCTTGGACGTTGCCTGAGCGGATCGCGGCAGAGGCGTCGATCAGATTACCGTCGTCACCTTGAGCCACGGCTTTGGTCGCCTCGCCTTGTGGCTTTCCGGCAACCATCGCCACTTGAACGGGCTGGTCTTCGTCCTGCAATTCGATCTGGCGGGGCGCGAGCCGCAGCTGATCGGCCGGGCGTCCGGCGTTGCCTTCGGCGGCCACTACGTTGACCGACAACCCCTGATGCCGGGCCAATTCTCCGCCGGGTTCTTCGGGGCGCACACGCATTTCACCTTGGACGGCGCGGACCACGGGAATGCCCGTCACATCACGCACCAACAGTTTGTAGCCCCAAACGCCGATCCCTGCGACCAGCGCCAGTGAAACCACGGCGCCAGCGATATTGGTGAGCGTTGTCAGTGTCTTGGGCGCGGTGCCCACTGCGTATCCATGCGCGGAATCGGGCGCATAGCCCGCCGTCGTCGGGGAAGACGTGAAATCTGCCATCTCTGCCTCTTTGCCCGACGTGATACATCGCCACGCGGGTCTATCTTGGGGTTGCCTGTTTTCGGCGCGCTGGTGCGGTTATCGCATCTCTTGTGCCGGTGTGACGCCAAGAATACCAAGACCCGCCGCGATTACAATCGCAACGGCACGCGACAGGGCGATTTTTGCCTGCGATGTGGCAGCGTCCCCTTCTTGCAACGCACGCAGCCCGTCTTCGGAGCGGCCCAAGTGGTAAAGGCTGTGGAAATCGGACGCCAATTCGTAGAGGTAGAAGGCCACCCGGTGCGGCTCGTTGCTGCGCGCGGCGGTTTCGACCAGACGCGGCCATTCAGCCAATTTGCGCAGCAGGCCAAGTTCTGCATCATGATCCAGCTTGGTCAGATCCGCATCCATCAGCGTGGCATCGGCAACCTCGACCCCGGCCTCTTGCGCTTTGCGAAGGATTGAAGCCACCCGAGCATGGGCGTATTGCACATAGAACACCGGATTCTCGCGGCTTTGCTCCAGCACCTTATCGAAGTCGAAATCGAGCATCGCGTCGTTTTTGCGCGTCAGCATGACAAAGCGCGTAACGTCCGGCCCAACCTGATCGACCACATCGCGCAGGGTCACGAACGTCCCTGCCCGCTTAGACATCTTAAACGGCTCGCCGTTTTTATAGAGTTTCACCAGTTGCGTCAGCTTGATGTCGAGCGGCACATGACCATCGCTCAATGCCGACACCGCCGCCTTCATCCGTTTGACGTAGCCGCCGTGATCCGCGCCAAAGACGTCGATCAGCATGTCAAAGTCGCGGCTGACCTTGTCATAGTGATAGGCGATGTCAGGGGCGAAATAGGTCCACGAGCCGTCGGATTTCTTGACTGGGCGGTCCACGTCATCGCCGTGTTCGGTGGATTTGAACAGCGTCTGTTCGCGCGGCTCCCAATCTTCGGGCTTCTTGCCTTTTGGCGGCTCCAGCACGCCTTCGTAGATCAGCCCTTTGGCTTCGAGTGAGGCAATCGCCGCTTCGATCTGGCCGGTGCCGTAGAGAGATTTCTCGCTGTAGAAGACATCCATCTCAACGCCGAGGGCAGCCAAATCCTCACGGATCAGGTTCATCATCGCGTCGGTCGCAAAGTCGCGGATATGATCGAGCCATTCGCTCTCAGGTTGGTCGACCAGCTTGTCGCCATACATCTTGGCCAGCGCCTCGCCCAGCGGGATCAGGTAGTCGCCGGGGTATGTGCCATCGGGGAAGGCCACCTCTTTGCCATTGGCTTCGAGGTAACGGAGGTAGACCGAGCGCGCCAGAACATCGACCTGCGCGCCACCGTCGTTGATATAGTATTCTCGTGTCACGTCGTAGCCTGCAAAATCCAGCAGGCTGGCCAGCGCGTCGCCAAAGACCGCGCCACGGGTGTGGCCCACGTGCAGCGGGCCGGTTGGGTTGGCGGAGACATATTCGACGTTCACCCGTTGACCGGCGCCAAGGATCGCGCGGCCAAAGTCGGTGCCTTGGCTCAAGACCTGCTGTGCCACGTTTTGCCAGACCGAAGGCGCAAGCTGCAGGTTGATAAAGCCCGGGCCGGCCACTTCGGCAGAGGTGATGCGCGGATCGTTCTGCAACTGCGCGGCCAATGCTTCGGCAATATCGCGCGGCTTCATGCCCGCGGGCTTGGCCAGCACCATCGCGGCGTTGGTCGCCATATCGCCATGCGCGGGGTCACGCGGCGGCTCGGCGGTGATCGGGTCAAAGTTCAGGGTCGCAGGCAGAGCATCCTGCGCGACCATCTGTTCCAGTGTCGCAATGATGAGATGGCGAATTTCGGCAAATAGGTTCATGTCGGGTATCCTTGTTCCCCGCCCGTTTATCATGTGCGGAGGTGCAGTCAATGAAGCGGCGGGCCGCGATGGCCCATGTGAGGGAGTGGCGTTTGAAGCGGCGTTGTCAGCCGAGGTCCAAACGCCCACTTCGGAGCCGTCGGCCAGCTTCGGACCCAAGGTACAGCGCGGTGTCTGCGGCCAATTCGGCCTGCCCCTCGGGCACGGTTATCAGATGAAAATGCAGCCCCCGCGCGCCAAATACCTTATCGAGCGCGGCATTGGCAGCCTCAAAGGCTCCGATCATCCCATATCCGGCAAGTGCAAGCGGCTGGCTTGGCCGCGGCAGAACGGTTACAACGGACCCCTGCCCGGCCACCAAACCCCGGCCCAAAGCCCGCACCAGCGCAGAAAGCCCCCGGATCTGCGCGTCAATGCCTTGGGCGCAATCATCGGGATCAAGCGGCATCAGGTTCAGCACCAAATGGAGCGGCGTGCCGCCCCAGTTGCGGTAAAGCGGCTCGAACCGGCTGACCAGATCCCCGGCAAGCGCCAGCCCTTCGACCCGTGCGGGCGACTGGCTCATCAGCCGTGCCAGGACGGCGGGGTCGCGGTCCATCGCCACGACTTCTGCCCCCAGACCAGCCGCGCGTTTGGCGACCGTTGGGCCCGGCGCTTGCCCTGCCGAGAGGATCGCGAAGGTCGCGTCACCGGCCAGACTTTCCGGGAGAACGGGGGTTTGTATCATGTCACGTCACCTATGGATCACAAAAGACAGGCTACCATGCCGCAAAGATTAGCGGAAGCTGCGCAAATCACTGCCAAAGATGCGGGCGTGTTCTTGCAGCGCAAAACGGTCCGTCATGCCTGCAATGTAATCCGAGACCATCCGCGCCAGCGTGGTTTCATCCTCTGCCGCCTCGATCGCCGCCGCCCAATGGCGGGGCAACAGGTTGGGTTGAGACAGAAACAGCGGAAAGAGGTCTTCGACGACCTTTGTCACCTTCTCGCGATTCTCCATCACCGACGGGGCGCGGTACATGCGGGTAAACAGGAACTTTCGAATCTCGCGCAGATCCTGCCAGACGGGATCCGAAAAGCGGATCACCGGGCGACCCAGATGACGAATGGCATCGGGGGATTTGGCCTCCGCCTCTTTCAGCAATTTGGACGATGTTTCGATCACATCACCGACCATCACCCCAAAAACCCGCCGCAGCGCCTCATGGCGACGGCGATAGCTGTCGGTGTCGGGGTAAAGCCGGTCCACTTCCGCATAGGCCGCACCGACCATGGGCAGCTCTGCGATCTCTTCTTCGGTGAACAGACCCGCCCGCAGCCCGTCGTGCAGATCGTGGTTGTTATAGGCGATATCATCCGAAAGCGCGGCCACCTGTGCCTCGGCGCTGGCATGGGTGTGCAGTTCTAAATCATGACGCGCGTTATAGTCAGCCAGCGCATGAGGCACGTCGCCCGTGACGGGCCCATTGTGCTTGGCAATCCCTTCCAGCGTGTCCCACGTCAGGTTCAGCCCGTCAAATTCGGCATAGTGCCGTTCCAGCGTGGTGACGATCTTGATCGCCTGCGCGTTGTGGTCAAACCCACCGTAGGGCGCCATCAACTTATGCAGCGCGTCCTCTCCGGTGTGGCCAAAGGGCGTGTGGCCCAGATCATGCGCCAGCGCCACGGCCTCGGTTAGCTCGCCGTTCAGGCGCAACGCCCCTGCGATGGTGCGCGCCACTTGGGCCACTTCGATCGAATGTGTCAGACGGGTGCGGAAATAATCGCCCTCATGTTCGACAAAGACCTGCGTCTTATGTTTAAGCCGCCGAAAGGCGGAGGCGTGAATGATCCGGTCCCGGTCCCGCTGATAGCAGGAGCGAAACGTGCTTTCCTCCTCCGGCACCAACCGTCCCCTGGCGGTGTCCGGATCCGAGGCAAATTCTGCGCGCATTGCGGCTGGTCCTCTCTCGCGGTCCTTGTGACCTGTCCTTGTGGTTTCTATATGTTAGGGGAACGCGAAAGAAAACCGATGCATCGGAGCCCGCAGATGAACCTGCCCCCCAAAGTCACCCCCCGCGCCTTTGAACGCCTCGCCGAGATCGGGGCCGCCGACGAAGGCAAAGCCCTGCGCATCGCTGTCGAAGGCGGCGGCTGCTCGGGGTTTCAGTATGACATCGCACTGGACGAACCTGCCGAGGATGACCTCGTTCTGGAAGGCAGTGGTCAAAAAGTGGTGGTCGATAGCGTGTCCCTACCGTTTTTGGCCGATGCGGTGATCGACTTCACCGAAGAGTTGATCGGCGCGCGGTTCACGATTGAGAACCCCAATGCGACGGCGGCCTGCGGCTGCGGCACATCTTTCTCGATGTAAGCTTTCCGGACGCGTCTAACCGCGCGCCCGTGCAAACCCCTCAAAGAATTCTTCGAAATGCGGACCAGATTGCTCAGCCGCGAGTAAGACAGCGTGGCTTTCTGGCCCAAGATAAGACAGAACGTGCGGGCGCATATGCCCCCAATCTGCGCTGCGCTGCGCCCCCATATCGCTCAGACATGCTACCAAGGGCCGCAGCGCCCCCTGCCCCGGGGAACGGCATTTAAACCGCAGCGCCCCATCGGACATGTGCTGCGGGTGCGGGGGGCGGCCCGCGATTTGCATGGCCCAACCCGTGACGAGCCATTGATGGTAATCGTCTTGCACAGGGGCATTCATATCCACCTGAATGCGAAAGGCACGGTGGCAATCCGCCACGAAGTTCTCCCACGACCTCGCTGGAGCCACCCCGGCAAATCGCAGCGCGGCGCAGACTTCGGCGAGCAGATCTATATCTTGGTCAAGAAAAGCGAGCAGCCCGGTGAACTGCAAACTCAGCAGAGCCTTTTCTGACAAGTTCGGATCCCGGCGGCCATAGTCCGAGAGATAGTAGACAATATGTGTGAGCTCATACGCGGCCTTTCGGTTGGGCATGGCGAAGGTGGCGCTGCGGGTAATAAAGTTATGCAACCGCTCGCCAAGCGCACCCTCACCGACTCGCGGCCCGACAGCGCGGCGACGCAACAGCCGGCGTGCTTCAGCACGTTGTAGATCGGAAAGTTCTGCGCCCTCTAGGCCCGCGCGGGCAACCTCATCGCAGAGGGCCGCCCCGTGAAGTTCCGGCAAGCCAAGCTCTTCGAGGTCGAGGCAGAGCGACAGGATAAAACGGTAGTACTGCGGGAAATCGCGGAGCATGTTGCGGCCCTTTGAATGGAAGGTGATAAGCGGCTTGAGCGCCTCGGCATCCAATCCGACCCCTGTACTTGCCAGCACCCCCAGTAATTCGGCGTTTTCCTTTAACCAAAAGACATCCCCCTGCTGACGGCGTTCGCTGGCAAAGGCGCGGATCAGTCGCGTTCTTCGGGTTGCCATGTCGGAATTTACTTCGGGCTTGAGCAGAACAACGTTGGTCATTAGATGGCCTCCAACAAGGGACAGCGGGCGGTGAAATCCGCCCGCTTTATCAGGTTTCAGGCGCCAAATGGCAGCACCTGCGCCTCAGAGACGGAAAGCCCAGTGGTGAAGAGGCCCACCCCCGCCCCCTGCGCGATGGTTCCGGTGTTTTGTTGTAACCCAGTGGTGAACAGCTCCACCCCGTCACCCATGAGCATGTCGCTGCCCACTCGATTAAGACCCGTGGTGAAAAGCCCAATTCCCGCGCCAAGTGTCATCAGGTTGTCGTCGTCCATAGGTGCCGGTAGTGGGGTGAAAACTGTTGCGGTAGTCGTAGTCATATCGAAGTCCTTTCGAGCAAATTACCATTTAAACGTGCAGTTCATACACTGATGCACTTTAAGATTGTTTCGCCAACTGATTTCCGTCTAAGTCTTTGTCCTGAAAGATTTATCCACATTAGGTACACTGCGCATTACCTCCGCTTGGATCGCTTTTCCTTCATTGATGCTGGGCAAAAAAAGTTCGATCCACAGAGCTGTCTCATGACAAAGAGGGATTACATGTTCCCGTAATTCCCTTATTAGTGGAAACAATCCCCGTAGAATCACCCTAAACGCGCAAGCCTCCCCCTTGCTCCGCGATGCCATTTGCGCGATAGCAGTCGGACATCTTAAGGGGGCCGGATATGAAGATCGCGAGTTTCAACATCAACGGTATCAAGGCCCGCGTGGCGGCCCTTCCCGACTGGCTTGACGAGGCGCAGCCGGACGTTGTCGTGCTGCAAGAGATCAAGTCGGTCGACGAGGCTTTCCCCCGCGAAATGCTAGAAGAGCGCGGCTATAACGTCGAAACCCACGGACAGAAATCTTTCAACGGCGTGGCGATCCTGTCGAAGCTGCCGCTGGAGGATGTAACCCGTGGCCTGCCGGGCGACGACGAAGACGATCAGGCCCGCTGGATTGAGGCCACGGTCGTGGGCGACGATTTGGCGCTTCGGGTCTGCGGGCTCTACCTGCCCAACGGCAACCCGGTGCCGGGGCCAAAGTATGAATACAAACTCGCGTGGATGACGCGGCTTCAGGCCCGCGCCGAGGCGCTGCTGGCTGAAGAAACGCCCTTCCTCATGGCGGGCGATTACAACATCATCCCGCAGGCCGAAGACGCCGCCAAACCCGACAACTGGCGCGAAGATGCCCTGTTCCGTCCCGAGTCCCGCGCCGCATGGCGTCGGCTTGTGAACCTGGGCCTTACCGATGCCTTCCGCGCGCGGACCCAGGGGCCGGGGCATTATTCGTTCTGGGATTATCAGGCAGGTGCGTGGAACCGAAACAACGGCATTCGCATAGACCATTTTCTGCTGTCACCGACCGTGGCGGACCGGCTGCGCGCTTGCCAGATCGACCGTGACGTGCGCGGGCGCGATAAGCCGTCGGACCATGTGCCGATCTGGGTCGAGTTGGAAATCTAAGCGTCAGGCTTCCAGCTCGGCATCCCAATAAAGGAAATCCATCCAGCTTTCGTGCAGATGCCCGGGCGGAAATTTGCGCCCCATGTTGCGCAGTTCTTCAGCGGCAGGCTGGCGCGGCGGCTTGCGCAGGGCAAGGCCCGTGCGGTGCAGGGGCCGCGAGCCTTTGCGGAGGTTGCACGGGCTACAGGCGGCGACCACGTTTTGCCAGCTTGTCACCCCACCGGCGGCGCGGGGCACCACATGGTCAAAGGTCAGATCCCCCTTCGCGCCGCAGTATTGGCAGCGAAATTCATCCCTCAGAAATAAATTAAAGCGCGTGAAGGCCACGCGCTTTTGAGGTTTGACATAGTCTTTTAGAACGACAACCGAGGGTATCCTAATCACTGTCGAGGGGCTGCGCACCACTTCGTCATATTCGGCGACGATCTCAACCCGGTCGAGCCATTTGGCTTTGACGGCTTCTTGCCAAGGCCAAAGCGACAGCGGGTAATAGGATAAAGGTCGGTAATCCGCGTTAAGCACCAGCGCAGGGCGGTGTTTCAAAGCCGCCGGTTGGCGGGTAAATTCGGTCCTGAAATCGCCGTCCATCTGGTCGCGTCCTCTGCCCGTTTCTCTTCACTATATCTCGCGGTTTCGCTCTGGCAAGACAAAGGTGAACCACTAGATGTCGCCGGTTTTGCCAGCCAAGTACGACAGATGCGTGACAGATAGGCAGAGTCTGTTAACCTTATTGCATGACAGATAAGTCCCTGCCCGATGCCCCCGCCCCACAAGCGCTGCTTGAAGCCGCGCTGTATGTCGATGATCTGGATGGCGCGCGACAGTTCTACCGCGATCACTTGGGCTTACAATTGTTCCAAGAGGTATCGGGACGGCATATGTTCTTTGCGCTTGGGCCATCGGTGCTGCTGATCTTCAACCCCACAGCGACGGCGCAGCCGCCCGGCAACCCGCAGATGCCGGTGCCGCCCCATGGGGCGCGGGGGCCGGGGCATGTCTGCTTTGCAATGGAACGGGATGAGATCGCCGCGATGGAGACGCGGCTGCAGGCCGCCGGGATCGAGAAAGACACCAGCTTTGACTGGCCCAACGGGGCGCGCTCACTGTATGTGCGCGACCCGGCTGGCAATTCGGTTGAATTCGCCGAACCTTGGCTCTGGGATGAGATGAAGGGTTAAAGTCCCAATTTATCGCGCATAAAGGCCAGCGCCACGCTCAAGCCATCCGGCGCGATGCCGTGGCCGGTGCCCTTCATCACATGGGCGTACACGTCCTGCCAGCCAGCCTCTTGCAGCGCTTCGGCGGCTTGCGGCAGGGATTGCGGCGGCACCACGTCATCGGCATCGCCATGCACCAGCAGCACCGGTGGCTTCACCCGCGCCTCCTCGGCCAGCGCTTCGGGGTTCAGCAGGCGGCCCGAGAAAGCCACGATCCCCGCTACCGCATCTTCACGCCGAGGTGCCACGTGCAGCGACATCATCGTGCCTTGGGAAAAGCCGAAAAGTACGACCTGTTCGGGCAGCACGTCTTCGTCCACCATCAGCGCGTCGAGGAATGCGTCAAGGTCTTCGACCGCGCTCATCATTCCGCGCATCGATTCCTCTTCGGACGATCCGTCGATCCATGGGATCGGGAACCATTGGAAGCCCATCGGTGCACCGGCGCAGGCTTCGGGCGCGTCGGGGGCGATGAACAGCGTGTCTGGCAAGTGCTCGCTCATCGGATCGGCCAGCCCCAGCAGGTCAGCGCCATTGGCGCCGTAGCCATGCAGGAACACCACAACCGACCGTGTGGTGCCAGAGACCGGCTCGCGGCGCTCGGCGTTCAAAACCCGTGTCATGACAATCCTTCCTTTTGTTTCAACACCCGGTAGTAGGCAAAGAGCTGCCGCGCCGCAACCGACCGCCAAGGTGACCAAGCGACGGCCATGACGGAGAGGTCTTTCGGCGTTGGCCGGGCGGGCAGATCGAACAGCCCCCGCGCGGCTTCTTGCAACGCCAGATCGCCGCTTGGGAAGACATCGCGCCGACCAAGGCAGAACATCACATAGACCTGCGCGGTCCACGGGCCGATGCCCGGCATGGCGATCAGTGCTGCGGTGGCGTCGTCATCGGACAGGCAATGTAGCGCGTCAAAATCGAAATCACGTTCCGCCAAAGCCAACACATAGCGCGCTTTGGGGCGGCTCAGCCCTGCAGCGCGCAGACCTTCGTCGCCCGCGTGCAGGACGTTTTCAGGGCGGTCCAACCCCGCCGTGACCAGCCGCGCATAGATCGCCCGGGCCGAGGCTACGCTCACCTGCTGCCCCACGATAATGTCGAGCAGCCCGGCGAAACCGGGCGGGCGCAGGCGCAGAGGCAGCGGGCCGGTCTGGGCCAGCGCCATGGCGAAACGCGGCTCTCGCTCGGCCAGCCATGCCGCGCCCTCGGCCACATCGGCGTCGCAGGTGATTGGAGGCGCGAGGTTCACAGGCTTGCCACCCAATCCAAAATCGCGTCGAGATCGGTCAGGCAAGGCGCGTCCTCTGGCAGTGGCGGTCTGTCAATCAGGATTACTGGCAAGCCGAGCGACAGGGCGGCGTCGACCTTGGGCCGGCTGGCCTGCCCGCCGAGGTTGCGGCAGATCAGCAGGTCGACGCCGAGGTCACGGAACAATGCCGTTTCGCTCTCCACGGTGAATGGCGGATCGCCAAAGATCAGGTCGACAAAGTCATAGGGTGCGGGCCGGTCATGGCGGCTGGTCTGGCGCAGCATGAGGCGCGTACCCTCATAGGGCAGGAACGCGGGCAGGCTCGCCCAGCCGGTGGCGGCAAAGACGCGGGCCCCGGGCGGCACCGCACGGGCGGCTGTCGTCACATCGGGCGCCGATTGCAGCAGCGGGTTGTCCAAAGGCCAGACAGGCCGCGAAAAGCTGACGAAGGGTTTGCCAATGGCCGTGGCGACGGCGAAACCTGCGTGGCTTAGCCCCGCATCGAACCCATGGCTGAGATCGAGCACCGCATCAAAGCCCGCCATATCGCGCCGCAGGGCCGCTGCATCCGTGGCATCGCGCATTTCAAACGCCATCGGCATCGGATTACTCCCGCGCGGCGGTTCCGTCAGCCACGCGGTGACCCTGTGCCCGGCCTCAGCTAAGGCGACGCCAAGCTGCCGCGCCTCGGCAGTGCCAGCGAGCAGAAGAAGGTTCAGCGAGGGACGGTTCGGGGCGGTCATCGGGGCAATCATCGGTGAGCTTGCCGCCGGGCGCAAGCGGGATCGGAGGCGCAAAAACCGGGGCCGGGCTTGCCCTTACGCATCGGCAGGGCTACGCCTTGGCGGGAAGTGAGGAATTCAGACATGATCGACGACAGACGCGCCCGGCGCAACGTAGCGGTGCTGGTGGCAGCACAGGCCTTTCTCGGGGCGCAGATGCCGATGATTTTCCTCGTCGGCGGGTTGGCCGGGCAGTCACTGGCGACCAATGTCTGTCTTGCGACACTGCCGATTTCGATGATCGTGCTGGGCTCCATGCTTTCGGCCACGCCGGTCTCGGCCATTATGCAGCGCTATGGCCGCCGCGCGGGGTTCTTTCTGGGCGCGGCGGGCGGTGCCTTGGGCGGCGCGGTCGCGGCCTACGGGCTTTATCTGGCATCTTTCCCAGTCTTTCTGGTCGGCTCCCTACTCACCGGCGTCTATATGTCTGCCCAAGGGTTTTACCGTTTCGCCGCCGCCGATACCGCGTCGGATGACTTCCGACCCAAGGCGATCTCTTACGTTATGGCCGGGGGGCTGGTCTCTGCGATCATCGGGCCGCAGCTTGCCACGGCGACCTCGGGCAGCCTCGTGGTGCCCTTTCTTGGCACCTATCTGGCGGTGGTGGCGGTAAACCTTATCGGTGCGCTGCTGTTTCTTTTCATCGACATCCCCAAGCCGCCAGTCCCGGCCCATGACGCGCCCAAGGGCCGCAGCCTTTGGGAGCTTTTGACCACGCCGCGCATCGCGGTGGCTGTGATTTGTGCCATGGTATCCTACGCGCTGATGAACCTCGTGATGACCTCAACCCCGCTGGCCGTCGTTGGCTGCGGATTTAGCCAAGACAACGCGGGCTATGTGGTCACCGGCCATGTGTTGGCGATGTTCGCGCCGTCCTTCTTTACCGGTCATCTTATCAACCGTTTCGGCGTTGAGCGGATCATGGGCCTTGGCATTGCGATCCTTGCCGCCGCTGGCCTGGTGGCGCTTCAGGGGGTGGAGTTAGGCAACTTCTTTGTCGCGCTGATCCTTTTGGGGCTGGGCTGGAACTTTGGCTTCATCGGAGCCACCACCATGCTCGCGGGCGCGCATGAGCCGCATGAGCGCGGACGGATGCAGGGCCTGAACGATCTGCTGGTGTTCGGCGGCGTGACCGTCGCCTCGCTCGCTTCAGGCGGTTTGATGAACTGTTCGGGCGGCACGGCGCAGGAAGGCTGGGCGGCGGTGAATCTCGCCATGGTGCCGTTCTTGGTGCTGGCCGGTGGCTCGCTGATCTGGCTGGTGCTGCGCAGCCGCAAGGAGACGCAGCTCAGCTAAGCGCCTACCAGCGCGACGCCATGGCCCGCAGCGCGAAATGGCGGCGCGGGTCAGGCAAGCCTGCTTCGGAGACCTTTTGCGGGTCTGCTACAGCCGCGTGCAAAACAGGTCCGGCATGGGCGGCAGGCAACAATGCGGCCCTCGCCTCCTTTGGAATCTGCTCCCGTTTGGCCCGCGCTGCCTTCAGGCGGTCCAGTGCTCCCTTGGCAAGGGCCGAAACCCCTTCCGCCGTGCCATCCAGTAGCGGCACACGGCCCGCCTCTTCCAAATTCGGAATCGCACAGAGCCAAGCGGCGATGCCGGTGGCATAGGCCACATCGCGCACAACCGCTTCCTCCGTCGCGCCAAGGCGGCGTGCGGCGACCCACATCAGATGGCCTGCGGTCTGGTCGATGTAGCGCTCGAAATGCGCAGCATCCTCGAAGGGGTCTTTGTAGATGTCCCACCGCCGCGCGGCGACAAGTTCATCCAGCAGTTCCGCATCCTCCGGCGCAATCGCACGGGACAGCGGCGTGGTGACTTCGTGACGCCTGACGGGACCGCCCTTGGCAATCTCCTCCAGCGCGTCGCGCCACCATTGCAGGCGCATCTCGGCGATCATCGCCTCTTGGGTGACCCATGGCGCGCGGGCCACTTCGACGTTGAAGGCATAGAGCGGGAAGAGCAGCTTGCGCGTCTCGACTGGGGCGGCCATGGCGGCGCGAAAGCGCCACGGGTCGGCGCGCTCTACCATGGCGGCGCAGGCGTTCAGGTTGGCGTCGAAAGTCATACGGGGCGCGCCACCGTCAACAGATAGCCAAATTCGTCCCGGTGCGCGCGCCAGCAGGCGATTTCCGCCTCAGTGGCATCAAGCATCCTCTTCAATTCGTCATCCGCACCGGGGCGCAGCTTTTCGATGCGGGCCTCTAAAGGGGTGTAGTAATTTTCCCAAGCCTCCTCCGACAGAACACGGGTCGCCACGACCTCATACCCCGCCGCGCGGACCCGGTCGGAGATGCCGTCCGCGTCGCTCATCGCTGGATAGTCGGCGCATTGCGCACGGGCTTCGTCCGAGGGGGCATCGGTCAACCAGCAAGGTTCGGAGAAGGCCACCACGCCACCCGCGCGGAGGGATTTGCGCCAGCGGCTCAGCGCCTCTGTCACGCCAAGGAAGTAGACCGCACCGGCGCACCAGATCAGGTCGTATTCATTGGCGATGGCGGCCATATCCGCGCGCAGCAGGGTGACATTGCTATCCGCAACAAAACGCCCTCGGGCGGTGTCGACGAAATGCGCGGTTTTATCGAGTGCGGTGACATGCCCCTGCGGGATCGCTGCGCGCAGGGCACCGATGTCACTGCCGGGGCCGCAGGCCACATCCGCGATCTCGGCCCGCGCGGGCAGGTCGACCTGTTCCACGGCCCAGTTCACGTCCGAAGGCTCCCCCGGCCCTTCGCGTGGCAGGTCGCGGTGCAGGGTGAAAAAGGCGGTCATATCGTCTGTCATTGGGCGCGGTCCCGGATCAATTTCCAACGTATCGCATCTAGCAGGGCCTCGAAGGAGGCGTCGAGTATGTTGGCGCTGACGCCCACCGTGGACCAGCGCCGCCCCTGCCCGTCTTCGCTGTCGATGATGACGCGGGTGGTGGCTTCGGTGCCGCCTTGGGTGATACGCACTTTGAAGTCAATCAGACGCATGTCGTCCAGTAGGCTGCTATATTTCCCTAAGTCTTTGACCAGCGCTTTTGACAGGGCGTTGACCGGACCGCGGTCTGCGCCGTCCTCGTCCAGAGATTCCGAGACCGAGAGCCGTTTTTCTCCGTCGACATCGACCACCACGACCGCTTCGGAAAGGCTAACCATCCGGCCTTCGGCATTACGGCGGCGTTCGACCGTAACGCGGTAACGCTCCACCTCGAAAAGATGCGGCAACTGGTCCATCACGTCGCGGGCGAGAAGCTCGAAACTCGCCTGAGCGGTGTCATAGGCATAGCCCTGCGCCTCGCGGTCCTTGACCACTTCCAAGATCCGGCCAAGCGCCGGATCCCCCTTGGCCACGGCCAGACCAGCATCACTCAGCCGTTTGCGCAGGTTGGACTGTCCGGCTTGGTTCGACATCGGGATGATGCGGGTATTGCCGACCAGAGCGGGGTCGATATGTTCATAGGTGCTGGGGTCTTTGGCGATGGCGCTGGCATGGAGCCCGGCCTTATGCGCAAAGGCCGACGATCCCACAAAGCCCGCCTGTTTCATCGGCACGCGGTTGAGGATCTCATCCAACATGCGGCTGGTGCGCGTGAGCCCGCGCAGCGCCTCGGGGCTCACCCCGATCTCATAGCGGCTGGCATAGGGCTCTTTCAGCAGCAGGATCGGGATCAGGGTGGTGAGGTTGGCGTTGCCACAGCGCTCCCCCAGCCCGTTGAGCGTGCCTTGGATCTGCCGCGCGCCCGCGTCAACGGCGGCCAGCGTGCAGGCCACGGCGTTTTCGGTGTCGTCATGGGTGTGAATGCCCAGATGATCTCCCGGAATGCCCGCCGCGATCACGGCGCGGGTTATGCGGCCAACCTCATCGGGCAGCGTGCCGCCATTGGTGTCGCAAAGGACGATCCAACGCGCGCCCGCCTCATAGGCCGCGCGGATCGTCTCAAGAGCGTAGTCCGGGTTGGCCTTATAGCCGTCAAAGAAATGTTCGGCATCAAACAGCGCCTCGCGCTCTTGGGCGACCAGATGGGCGATGGATTTGGCGATGTTGTCGGTGTTTTCCTCCAGCGTAATCCCAAGCGCGGTTTCCACATGGAAGTCATGGGTCTTGCCGACGATACAGACCGACTGCGTTCCGGCGTTCAATACGGCGGCCAAAACGTCGTCATTTTCCGCTGACATGCCCGCGCGTTTGGTCATGCCAAAAGCGGTGAGCCGTGCCGAGGTGGGCGGTGCCGCGTCGAAGAACGCGCTGTCGGTCGGGTTCGCACCGGGCCAACCGCCTTCGATGTAATCCACGCCAACGGCGTCGAGTGCTTCGGCGATCTGGCGTTTCTCGTTGGTGGAGAATTGAACGCCTTGGGTCTGCTGCCCATCGCGCAGCGTGGTGTCATAAAGCCAGAGACGTTCGCGCGTCACAACAACCCCTCCAACTGCGCCCGATCAAAGCCGGGCGGTGGGGTCAGTTTCACGCCGTCCTTGCTCATCTGGACTTCGATCCCGACAGAGGTGAGCGCGGTTTTGATCCGGTCGACCCGCGCGAAATCTTTGGTCTCCATCGCGGTGGCACGGGCATCACTCAGAAAAGCCTCGACATCGCTGAGATCCAGCGCCTGCACCGCGGCCCATTCGGGGATCAGATCATCCAGCAGCCCCAAAAGCTTCAACGCCCCGCGGAGACCTGCCGTATCGCCCGCATTCGACAGACGGTGGCATTCGGTCAGCGCACCGTGGGTGTTGAGATCATCGGCCAAAAGTGCCACCAGTTCGGGCCCGGGCGTCGCGGCCTCGGCCTCCGCCGCCTGAAGATACCATTTGCGGAGGGTCTTCTCGGCCTCCTCGCGCTTCTTCTCGGTCCAGTCCATCGGCTTGCGGTAATGGGTCGAAAGCATCACGAAACGGATCACCTCGCCCTGCACGCCTTGGTCCAGCAGATCGCGCACGGTAAAGAAATTGCCTAAGGATTTGGACATCTTCTTGCCCTCGACCTGCAACATCTCATTGTGCAGCCAGTAGTTGGCGAACCCGTGGCCCGCGCATTTCGACTGGGCGATCTCATTCTCATGATGCGGGAACTGCAGGTCGATGCCACCGCCGTGGATGTCGAAACGCTCCCCCAGCAGGTCATGCGCCATGGCGGAGCATTCGATATGCCAGCCCGGACGGCCCTGCCCCCAAGGCGACTCCCACCCCGGAGTGCCCTCATCCGAAGGTTTCCAGAGTACGAAATCCATCGGGTCTTCTTTGTAAGGCGCGACTTCAACCCGCGCGCCCGCGATCATGTCGTCAACCGACCGGCCCGAAAGCGCGCCATATTCGGCATATTTGCGCACCCGGAACAGCACATGGCCTTCGGCCTCATAGGCGTAGCCCTCATCGATCAAGCCGCGGATCATCGCGATCATCTGCGGAATGTACTGCGTGGCCCGCGGCATGTAATCGGGCTCCAGCGCACCGACGGCGGCCATGTCGTCGAGATACCACTGGGTCGTCTCGGCTGTGATATCGCCAATGCTGCGCCCGCTGTCGGCGGCGCGGGCGTTGATCTTGTCATCCACATCGGTGAAATTGCGCACGTAAGTAACGTGTTCGGGGCCATAGACGTGCCGCAGCAGCCGGAAGAGCACATCAAACACGATCACGGGCCGCGCGTTGCCCAGATGCGCGCGGTCATAGACCGTGGGACCGCAGACGTACATCCGCACATTCTGCGCATCGATCGGCGTGAAATCCTCTTTCTTCCGGGTGGCGGTGTTGTGCAGCTTGATCGTCAGGTCACGGGTCATGGGCAGGCGTCCTTGCGCGGGTGTGACGCGGGCTTGGCATAGTTTTGTCAGAATGGGAATGACGTGAACAGCGGCCCGCGAGGATGTCTCAGCGGGTAATGCAGCAAATAATGAGCGTTGCGGTGTTCATGACCGGGTTGTAGCAAGCGCGCCGCCCTGCGCCAAGCCCCTTGTCCGGTTAAGTTTTACACAACCGCTCCCCCCCCGCCTTCCCCGCGCGGATTGACAAAGCCTCAAGGCTCTGCCCCCTTGTGCGGAAATTTTCGGAGGCATCATGGATAGATCATCGCGCATCAAAGGGGTTCTGGCCGGAGGGTCCGACGGTTGGGAGGTGTTTCACAAGTCGCGTGCGATGATTGCGGCGGGGGTGCCCGTCACCGAGCTTACCATTGGCGAGCATGACATCCGCACCGCCGCCCCGATCCTGCAAGAGATGCATCGCAGCGCGCTCGCGGGTCATACCGGCTATGCCGCCGTTCCGGGCAAAGATGCCCTGCGCGACCGGATCGCAAAGCGGGCCGAGGAGCGGACCGGCGTGCGCACGACGCGCGACAATGTGGTGGTGACGCCGGGCGGGCAAGCGGGGCTTTTCGCGGCTTTCATGACGGCTTGCGATCCCGGCGATGCGGCGCTCTACATTGACCCCTATTATGCCACCTACCCCGGCACCCTGCGTGCAGCCGGGGCGCGGCCCGTCGCGGTCGCGGCGCGGGCCGAACACGGGTTCCTGCCCCGCGGGTCGGATCTGGCGGCCGCTGCGACGGGCGCGAAGGCCCTGTTGATAAACACACCCAACAACCCAACCGGCGTGATCTATGGCCGTGAGACTTTGACCGAGATCGCCAAGGTCTGCCAAGACCGTGATCTGTGGCTGGTCTCGGATGAGGTATATGACACCCAAATTTGGGAGGGCGAACACCTCAGTCCACGCGCCCTGCCCGACATGGCAGATCGCACGCTGGTCATCGGCTCCATGTCGAAATCCCACGCCATGACAGGCAGCCGCTGTGGCTGGATCATCGGCCCTGAGGACATCATCGCCGATATCATCGACCTCGCCACCCATACCAACTACGGCGTGCCGGGGTTCATTCAGGACGCGAGCAATTATGCTCTCGCTCAAGGTGATGCACTTGAGCGGGAGATCGGGGCACCGTTTGAACGTCGTCGGACGCTGGCCCATCAGGTACTGGCGGCGCAGAATGTGGTGCGTTTGGTGCCTTCGCAAGGGGCGATGTATTTGATGTTGGATATCCGGGCCACGGGGCTGAGTGGCAGCGATTTTGCCGACGCAATGCTGGAAAGCCTCCACATCGCGGTCATGCCCGGCGAGAGTTTTGGCGCGGCGGCGGCGGGCCATGTTCGCGTCGCCATGACCATCGAAGACAGTGCATTTGAAACAGCACTACGAAGCCTGTGCAGCTTTGCCGAAGGGCGCGCCAGCCGCGCGGCATAGGCCCATGAAAAGGCCGGCCCCCTTTCGGAAGCCGGCCCGTTCATCTGGGCGAGTTCCCTCGCCAAGACAGATCAGAAGCGCATGGAACCGCGCAGGGAGATCGTGGTTGCGTCAAGATCGTCGCCTGTGCCGCCTACGTCATCAAATTTGTGCTGCAGAACTTCACCACCGACTGTGTAGCGATCGGTCACTTTATATGTGACACCCACACCGGCGAAGGGGCCGGTTTCATCACCAACGTCGGTGTCGGCACGGGCTGCACCAGCTGTCGCATAGACCAGCGTGTTGCCAAAGTCGTAACCGGCTTTCAGCTTGGCACGGGCAACGGAGTCGGCGGCTGCGCCGCTGTTGCCCAGATCGATGTCGGTTTTGTCATAGTCGAGCTCACCACCCAGTACGAACTTCCCGAAGTCATAGTCGTAACCTGCGTGGAAACCGTAAGATGTGTCGTCACCGTCAAGCGCACCGCTGTCGCTGTCGATGTCTGTTTGGCCAACCTGAAGACCGGTGTAGAAACCTGTCCAGTTGCCATCAACGGCCACGGGGGTCGGCGCTGGTGTGAAAACCGGTGCTTCGACTGTGGTGTCTTCGAGCGAGCCTGCTGCGGCTGCGCCGGCCAGTGCGCCTGTTGCGATGAGGGCGATGCTCGCGATTGTTGTCGTGCGTTTCATGTTCTGCTCCTTAAATTCAGGTGACCTGCGATCCTCGCCGCAGGGTCACTCACGCAACGCCCCATCTAGTATTCGGTTTCATGTTTTTCACTTCACAGAATTGCGATGCGCTGATTGTCGCACATTTGCAACAATTGGTAGGCCAAGCACCGCTCAAGTTATGTATCAAATGCAAGAATAGTCCGGCGGAAAATGTAGATTACTTGGTATTATCAGAAGGTTGTCGTCGCAATGGCCATTTGAGGTCGAGCTTGGGCGCTTAATTTTGCCCCGCCTCGGCTTTTAAGCGAGAGACCACTCTTCCTATTAAACATCCTGAACCGCAAAAAGGGTCCGGACCTTTCGATCCGAACCCTTCCGAAGCTTTTGGGGGGAGAGGCAAAAGCCTTCTGTGTTAGATCATTCCTCTACTGGCGCTGTCGGCAGCATGCCGGACTCGCCCGCGCCCTGAATCTCTGCTGCATCCAAACCACCATCAGCGTTCAAATCCATGACCGAGAACTGCTCGCCGGTGATCTCAGGGTAGACCGCCTGCAATTCCGCCACGCTCAGCAGACCGTCGCCATTTGCGTCTACTTCTACCGTGTCGGCTAGGACGAAGGATGGCACCGCGAATGTGGCTGCTACGAGGGCGGCGGTTTTGGTCAGTCGTGTCATTTTGATACTCCGTTAGGTTTTTGAGGCGAAGGCTTCGGGCGCCTTCATAGTGTTAGACGCGCCCATCGCTGTTTGCGTCCGACCACCCCAAGACCCGCGCGGGGGTCTGCCGATTGCAGCCCTATGGTTAAGCGGCCCCTCGCCCAAAAAGCCCCCTTGCCCCGCGTCGGCGGATTTCGCGTACTGGTTGTGCGCTCAGAAATCAGCATCCTGCCCCAAACGCAAAATAACGAGAGGCAGAGATGACATCAGATACAAAAGACCCGCTCACCCCCCTGTGGCCTCGGCTAAGCGCCCGCGCCCGCCGACTGTCGAACACGGCAGAAGAAGCAGACGACCTGTTGCAAGAAACCGCGATGAAGTTGATACAGACCCTGCGCGATGGCACCGTGATAGAGACGCCCGACCGCTATGCGATGATCACTTTACACAACATCGCCCGACAACGTTGGCGGCAAAAGCGAGAGACAGAAGAATTAGCCGACGATATGGCCCTTACGCCCCCTGCCGCCCCTGCCCGGCTTGCCTGCGCTGATCTTCGGGACGCGATTGCGCGGCTGCCGCCCGAGCAATTGGCGCTGATGCAACTGGTACAAGACGGTGAAAGCAGCCCGCAGGCCTTGGCCAACCAAACCGGTTTGCCCCTTGGCACCGTCATGTCGCGGCTGGCCCGCGCCCGCACGCGGTTGCGGGCAGAGATGGACATGGCGGCAGATACATCGGTGAAGGAATTGATGTAGCGCCATTACGGCAAAGCTTGCTGTTAAGATCGAAAGGGTTATCTGCTTGTCTTGTTAGCAAAATGGAGCAAGCCGCACCCGATGTCTTGGATCACCACACACTTAGAAATTGTCATCATCGTGGTCCTGACGCTGCTGGCGGCCATCGTTATTTTGCAGCAGCGGCGCACGCCGCAATCGACCGCGGCGTGGCTGTTGTTTATCATCGCCCTGCCGTGGGTCGCGGTGCCGCTGTTTCTGGGCCTTGGCTTTCGCAAACAATCCTCCCGCTATTCCCCTGTGCATTTTCTTAAAGGTGACACCGGCGGCCCGCCGCCGCACCCGGTGCATACGCTGGATGCCACAATGCAGTATTTCGGCTTGCCTGCTGCCGCGCAGGGGCAAGACCTGCGGCTGTTGGGCGATCCAACCGCGGCGCATGAAGCGGTAATGGCGCTGATACAAGGGGCCGAGAAACAGCTAGATGTGCTGTTTTATATTGTCGCCAATGACGAGACGGGGCGGATTTTTGTGGATGCGCTGACCGAACGGGCCAAAGCTGGTGTGAAAATACGCCTGCTGATGGACCGCTTGGGCACCCTGCGCGGCCCCGCTGCTGCCTTGCGTCGCCTACGTGCGGCGGGCGGCGATGTGCGGTTTTACTCTCCTTTGCTACAATTCCCCGGTTCAGGGCACCTTAACCTGCGCAATCACCGCAAGATGATCATCGCCGATGATGCCCGCGTTTTTTCAGGGGGCATGAACATTGGCGCGCATTACCTCGGCCCCACTGCACGCGCGGATGGTTGGACCGATTTGGCCTATTTGCTTGAAGGGCGTGCAGTGCAGAGCTTTGGGGATGTCTTTCGGTCCGATTGGGAAGTGGCCAGCGGCGAAACGCTGGAGCCTGCGCCATCGGTCGCTGCTGACACGGGCGGCGGGGCAACCGTTCAATTGGTCCCGTCTGGCCCTGACATTACCGAAGATCCCCTGCATGACGGTCTGATCCGCGCGCTGCATTTGGCAGAGGCACGGATCTGGTTGGTCACCCCCTATTTCGTCCCGACCGAGGCACTTGGTGCAGCGCTCACAACGGCGGCGCGACGCGGAGTGGATGTGCGCATACTGGTCCCCGAACGCTCCAATCAGCGGCTCGCGGATTTTGCCCGCGGTGCCTATCTGCGCGATCTGCATGAGGCCGGGGGCCATGTGCTTTATTATCAACCGGGGATGATCCACGCCAAGGCCGGGATCATTGACGATATGGGGCTGGTCGGCACGGCGAATTTCGACGTGCGCAGCATGTTGCTAAACTTCGAAGTGACGCTTTTTGTCTATGACGCGGCCACGGTCGCAAAGTTGCACGATTGGTTTGCCCATCTGTCAGAACATTGCGCCATGGAAAAGCCGCCCACTGGGATGATCCGAAAGGTCGCCGAAGGGGTTTTCCGCCTCGGAGCGCCAATACTATGATCCCCGCCGTAGCCCCGCAATCGCTGCGCATCGTCAGCTATAATATCCGCAAAGCCATGGGCACAGACCGCCGCCGTGATCCTGAGCGGATTATGCGTATCATCCGCAGCCTGCATGCCGATGTGGTGGTCTTACAAGAAGCTGACCGTCGCCGTGCCCCGCGCCCATCTGCCCTGCCGCTGGACCGCGTGGAAAAGGCCACTGGGATGCGCCCCGTGCCGACCCCCAGTGACGTGAGTATTGGCTGGCATGGCAACGCGGTGCTGGTTCGCCCCTCGGCCAAAATTGACCGTGTGGCGCATCTGACACTGCCCGGGGTAGAGCCGCGCGGGGCAATGGTCGCGGACCTAAACATCGGCTCGCGTCAACTGCGGGTCATCGCCTCGCACCTTGGCCTTTTGCGCCCCTCGCGCAAAGAACAGTTAAGCGCCATGATTGCCCATCTCGACGCCTGCGCCGCCTGCCCGACCCTGATCGCCGGAGACCTCAATGAATGGTCGCAAAAGGTCGGGCTTGGCCGTTTGGCGAAGCGTTTCACCATTCACGCGCCGGGCAAAAGCTACCATGCACGGATGCCCGTAGCCTTTCTTGACCGGATGGCTTTGGATCAGCATCTTTACGTGCGCCAAGGCGGCGTGGTCGAGACCTCGCAGACCCGCCGAGCGTCAGACCACCTGCCGATCTGGCTCGACGTAGCACACCGCTAACGCCGCTTACCCCGTGGCCCACGCAAGTTCGCCCACCATCATGTTGCAGGCCTGCTGGGGCGTGGAAAAGGCAACCTGCATATCAAAGGCCATGCGCACATCCGCACGCGCCTTGGCGATTGTCGTATCGGTCGCTCCCAGCCGGCGTGCCGTCGCGATATTCTTGTTCGCATCATGGCGCAGCTTCTGCACGCTTTCATAGCCGCCCGCAAATCCGGCACATTGCTTGGCGGTCAACTCTGCCGCCGCCGCTCTGCGCGCCGCCGCCTCCATTGGCGAGGCCGGAGGCTCCACACATGCCGCCAACGAACCGGCGAGAAATCCTATTAAAGCAAGACGTTTCATCAAATTCTCCCTTTCCCACTCTTGATAGGGAGAATCTGGTTTAATTTTAGTTAACGGATGAATGGCTGATCTTCGAAAGTTAACCTTTGCGGTCTTCCGCAACCTTAAATCCGCCCGTGAGACAGAGAGAACAGGCCCAAAGACCTGCCATAGGTTTTTCAGTTCACGTCATCGATAGATCGTAGGCCCAGTCGTCGGGGCGGGCCTTGCGGCCCTGCCCCTGCCCACCCTTTTCGGGTGTCCATCTTGCCATAGTTCCTCCTATAAGCTTTAAATAATCCTTTACTATCAATGCCATTATGACATCCTGCTATCAAAGATTATCCACTTTCGGGGCAAAGGTTGTCCGAAATACTACTTTAGGCATCTGGCAAAAAAATAATCCGCCGAAGCGGATAATTTTACAAGATAGAATCTATGAGCTCCTTACTGCTGGCCGGCGATCACAGGTGGCTTTCGCGAGCGAATATGATCTAAATTTGACGCAACAAATCTGATGCCATTAACAGCGGCAACGCTTCCTACTCGATAGGCTTTGAGGTTCCCGGAAAGTATGCGAGAAATAATATAGCCGGTGCTCCTTCCAGTCATTTTTGCCGCCTTGGTAAGGTCGACCTGGTCCGGGTTACTGGTATGCAGAAACGGCAATCTATCAATCTGGTCTAAGAAGGATTCCAAATCTCTGCGAGAAAATGCCAGCATTCCGATGCCTAATGATGCATCAGCTTCAATCATAGGGCTTATAACCTTTTCCCTATACAGACTTCCGGCTTGCGTTCTCGAGCAGCCGATTGCTTCCGGCAACTGGTGTAGCGACACACTGTCGATGATATCACGGCAGAGCTGTTCCGCCTCTTCCACAGGAAATACAAGCCGATGTGCAGCCAATTCCCAACTGTCCTCATCGGCGAGACCAGACCGCACTAGAATCTTCCGCAAACGCTGCAAATGAAGGCCAGTTTTGATCGAGAGGCTATAAACCGAATGCAACCGGCGGCTTTCAACCCGTTCACCTAGTAGCACAGCATCGGGCTCGATGACGATTGTGTTCAAGATATTCTCGCGCAACAGTCCCCTTATGGGACCGAATTCCGGCACGGGGGAGGTATACGCTAGCCATTCATAAAGACGGCCATAGACGGCTTTAGGACCTGCCTGCCCCGCTGTTGTCGTCGACATATCCGCGATCCTTGACAACGCTTCCATCACGGCTTTAACGCCTTCGCGGGCAATTCCAAACCCATAGGCACCCGCCTCCCTCCAGTCCTCCGAAGACAAAGCTCTGTGAGAAAAGGTCAACCCATGCAAAAGCGTCGCGCCAATCATTTCACACGCTTTCACACCCTGCTCTAAAGTCTGACTATCCAACCATTCTCCAGCGTCAGATGGCCTACCAGAAAGCCGAGCTACGACGCTCAATTCTAGAGCTGTCGGCACTTGTGGCTCCGCCTTTAATTGGGCGATCCGGGAAAGCGACGTGAATACAGATGCCGGTTCCCCATCGTTGTGTAGGAACGATGGTTCTACCAGTCGAGAATGGTGGCGTGCGCAGCACTGCACCGGGCGCAATCTCCACGAGAGCTGTCCTTTGACCAACCAAATACGCCCTTCCATTGCATCTTCTTGTAAGCATTCCGGACAAACAAAAGCACCCTCTGGTCGAATGAAATCGATACTGCAGGGATCCCCACGAAGTTCGCGGTATCTCGCGACCCTTCGAATCCAACCAGCTTTTAACCTAAGAGGGGAGATCCCTGTGGTTTCTGACAGCTTCGACAAAGCGCCGTCTGCACCAGTTGAAAAGTCGCCTTGCGTGATACCCAGGTCTGCAAGCAGACTGGGGCCATCACGACCGGTATGGAATTGGGCAAGCCTCCGGATGTAGGAATCAGCCGTTTCGTCATCGTCGTAGGCAAGGTGTGGATGCAGCTGTTTGTTCATACCGACCATCCCTTCTTTTCAAGGATGTCTTTCAGTTCCGGCCACGCCTCGGGGTCAAACGGACCATCATCACTGAATCCGCGTTTCAAATCATAACTACGTCGGAAATCATCCAACCTCAGCTGACCATCGCCGCGCCGGAGTGCCCTGCCCATTGCTGCATGGCTAAACTCAATCGACCGCCCCATGCTTCCACGGGTTGCGAATTCCAGCCGTTCGACCAAGTGTAGATCAGATGGAGGAACGAGTTTTACAAATGAACAACAAAGATCAATGAACTGCCTTATATCCCGACGATCCTGATCTGTTCGGATTGGCCCCAGGCATACCCGTTCAAAGCGTCCGTCGGTTTCGCCATCGGTCCTGACCTTATCATCCAGGACCTGAATGCCAGAGACAATCAATGCGAGGCCCCTATCCCCTTGCATCAAAGATTTGAGCCGCCGCAGGACCGGAGCAACTTCTTTCTTGATCTCAAGCATGTGGTGAGCCTCATCAATCCAGAGGACAGTGATCCCCAACGTCGCAAGACGGTTTACAGCCATGTTCCAGACTTCTGAAGTCCTCCACTTTGAGTTGACATTGTGATAACCGGTCTGCGTCAGGATATCGGTGGCGACCCCTTTCAAAGTAGCTTCAGCGGGAACGCGAATGTAAAGCGCCTGACCGGGCTCGATACCGTCTGTGAGGCCTATGCCCGGCTGTCGCGTCAAATTTCGCCGGATGAGCGCCGTCTTTCCGTCGCCGGTGTTCCCGGTAACCAGCACCCCCCGCGTCTCTTTGACCAGCCCAAAGCGTTGGGGCTTCGCAGTTAACATTCCCTGCTTGTCCGTATCGAGGATTGCTAGGAGGGCTTCTTCCAAGAGCTGGTCCCGCTGGTTTTTCATATAGCGTTCGCGCAGCCATGCAACACAAGCGGATGGATCATTCAAATCGACATTGAAATTAAGCTTTGAATGAGCTTCAACAGGCTGACCTTTATGTGATTGTTGGGTCATTCCATGATATCTCCTGCATCGGGTTTCTGCGGGGGTTTTGAAGAATTGCTTGCCTTGTCGGTTGGCGAAGCAGCCATTCCATCACTAGGTGTCACGATATCATCGAAAAGGTCCTTAGCTTGGTTCAGATCACTGTTCACCGGGAACGTGTGGCGACTGAATTCTTTCGATCGCGCTGCACGTTCAGCGCCCGAGGGGGGAACTGGCATGAGCCCGCGGAGGCCAGAAAGTTCGGCAGTTCGAGCATCCGCTTCAACAATGTAACGGTCGCGTTCCTCTTCTCCACGGGTATGTTCAGCGTCCACCCGGGCGATAAAGATAGCTAGTTCATCATAGGAACGGTCAGCCCATTGCTCATCTTTGCAATGAGCTGTGACCCATTGACCGTTCGGCAACAGAACTTCTACCCTCCCTATCCGTTTATGCCACCACCATACCTCCAGCTTTCGTTCTGCTTCGTTAAGGAACCAGTCAGAGATTTCTGGAGCTATGTATTGAAGGCCATACATAGTAACGCCTTTCCGGCTCACTATACGCTCGTGCCGATCACCAAACGCCTTCCGTAGTCGTGATTCATCATTAAGGACAAGGGGTGGTATCTCAGCCACCGCTCGCTCCCATGTATACAATGGTGCGCTGCGCCCAATTGTTTCCGGCTTCGTCGTATGATGGACATCGACGATCCATCGAACCAGCCATTGCAGGAATTCATCAAGCGTAAGAGTCGCGCGCTTTTCCGGATCGTTCTCTCCCTTCAGCACAACATTCGAGAATGTTCTGCCAGTGAACTGTTGGAGAAACTTTGCGCCAAGGGTTGCAAAGAACCTCTCGATCCAGGGTTTTAGAAACGGCTTGCCGGCTGGAACCGCAAGATTAGTAATCCCGGCTGCCGCAAGACGTAGATACATTTCATTGCTCAAATTCACAGCAGCGCGATCCAAGGCCAGCGTCTGAGGATGCCCATGCATTGGCCATGCATTTACAGCCCCTGCAGCGTCCGCAATCGGCTGTTTGTCTAGGTAAATCATCTCGATCGTCTTGACCGTGAGATTCATCGATCCCGCCACAGCTATTTGAAGCGCCACGATCGCACCGCTGTAGACATCAATTGCAGCCGAAAGGATCAACCTTTGCGCAGCGCCAGTTAGTCCGAGTGCAATCTTTTCTCCTGAGGTCAGAAGCGTGTCCAACTTGAGCAGGCGCAAGAACACCATCAAGTCGACAGTATATTCATCAAGCTCTACACGTTGCAGAACTCTGTCAACCCTGAGACCCTGTCCCAACGTATGAAGATCGCGATAAGCTACCGTCATTCCCCGGGTCCGGGTCTTGTGGTCAATCGGCGCAAGACGCGCGATCATGTTCCAGACTGACCCA
Source organism: Sulfitobacter sp. SH24 (assembly GCF_965641895.1). Taxonomy (NCBI): domain Bacteria; kingdom Pseudomonadati; phylum Pseudomonadota; class Alphaproteobacteria; order Rhodobacterales; family Roseobacteraceae; genus Sulfitobacter; species Sulfitobacter sp. SH24. The sequence goes on along the minus strand of NZ_OZ282575.1, from coordinate 1,616,592 downwards.
TACCCCGGCACAGGAAGATCATCGGCGCTTGAGCCTTTTGAAGCGAGCTTCCGGTTTTCGGTTCGAACCCGTGCTTGGACCGACCTACAGATTCCCGCAATTGAGGGACGCTCCTCGTTAAGTCTAAGACCAACTACCTGTTCCATTATTTCGACGACCTCGGTGGGAAAGCGGCCGTCGCGCCGGCCGCAATCGCGATATGCATCGAAGCCCCGGACCTGCACGGTTTCCTTTGCCTTCCGCCACCACCGGAAGATCGTTTCTCCGCATTTTGGAGGGAATTTCACAGATGCTGGCTGCCCCGCTCGCTCCGAATTGGCTGTAAGTCGCAGTCGTTCGACCTCAATCGCAAGCCCGCGGTCGGCGATCTTATCATAGTTCCTGGCAAAATCTGCCCTAAACGGTTTAAGGGACCCGTCATCAATGAACTCCTCGGCTGCTGAGATGTAGCAATCTCGCCAATTCGCACGAGCAAGTTCTGCTGGACGTGGCCCAGTTGCAGATGAAAGCTCAGGCGGCTGGAGACAGAGATGAGAAGGCAACGACAAGAGCTTCATTTGACCACGCGCCAATGCCCTGCTGATTTGCTGCGTGGTCAGACGATCGGAGATTGCTGATACAATCTCGCCCGTGTCGAGATCAATATATTCCTCCCAAACCAGTTCGCAGCCCGCAGCGTTCGTGCGATACACTTCACCAACCCTACCTTTAAAAAGGATTTGCGTGCCCTCGGCCAATTGAAACGGCGTGCTGCTATCAAACTGTTTCATATTGAACCCAGTTCGATAGGCGATGAGAGCGTTAGAAGTCCGGGTGAAAGCGCTTTGATTTTTCCAAAGCGTATCAGCCGGATAACGCCATGAAACCCTTCATAACCAATTCCAGACTTGCCCAAAAATTCTCGAATAGTGGTTTCACCTTCAATCTGATCCAATGCAGCTGAGAGGCGCTGATCAAAGAAGGGTTGAGCAAATCTACAAGAATGAAATTGCTCCACACGCATGAGCAGATTGAGCTCCAGAATGTCCTCTGTCGCAATAACGACCTTATCTGCAACTGACGGGATGGCGGCGAGTGCAACTCGAGCAGCGATGTCCTGAAACTTGGCGCCGTCAGCAACATACTTTTTCTTAACAAGGACAGCGGTTCTAAACTGACCTTCTTCTGTCACGATGTAGTCAATGTAGTGACGTGCCACTTTACCGTCGGGTTTAATGAAAGAGACCTCCACTTGTTCGCAGACATCAATCACTCCGGGTCGATAAATGGAGATCAAGGCAATATCATGCTCTAGCTTGCTGCCAAACCCCAGGGTCTGGCCCTGCCCTTTTTCCTCACCAAAAGTCAGTTCACCAACGAAGTGGTTTGGGGTTTTTCTAGCAAAGGGCCTCATTGCTCGACTAGGCTTTGGCGGCTGGTAGCAATGGTGTTCAACTACAATCATTTGTGCTGCCTCCCCATGAAAATTGGAGAGCACCAATGAGGCGACATTTGAAGCAAACACTGACCGACCGAGCAGCTCCTTTCAGTTTCATTTGTGTAATCATTCCGATAGTCCGAGTTTTCGCTCTCGGTGACGAAACCACCGAGTATTTCTGTTTGACTGGACTGCTGACTTCGGGCTAAATAGCACCTGTTAGTGAAGGCGACACAGTCGTCGAGGATATACAAGGCTCAGACCCTGCAAGGTCTGGGCTTTTGTAGTTTAGGTTTCATCTACAGCATCATTTGCTCCTCTTTTCTTGGCGGTGCTTGCTTTAACTAGGCGGAAATGACGACTTCGGCTCGCCACTATTCTTTTGCTCGCTATTCGAATGTGCAGACTCGCCGATTCGAGTCAACAAATTGATTTTGCTCAGTTTTGTGATTTTTTGGTAGGTTATCTTTTTTCCAGCGGTCTGCTGGATGACCTCTGATCTCAACAGGTTTCCAGCCTCATAAGAACCGGAAAATTCAACAGTGCAATCGAGCTCACTCGATACCGCAAGCGACTCGTTCCGGATGCTACCGATCATAAAGCTCACTACGAACAGATAGTCCGCGTAAAAACGCATATGGAAATAAAAGTATGACACGCGCAATAGCCCGACGATTGTTTGATCGATGGACCTATTGCCGTATGACCGCACAGTCTGGCTTTAGGGTTTGAGGGTCCCGTTTCCGCCCCCTCACTTTAAGTAACTCAGATGATGTCCTATACCCGCCAGGCTCTAAAAGCGTCCTGGTTTCCTGAAGTTGTGCCTTCTCCGATGACTATCTCAATCATAAGATTATCAGGCGAAAGAGTCGAATCTAACGTGAAAGAATCGACATTAATTTTCGATTCCGAGTTTTTCGCCTATAATCAAAGGCAAAAAATTTTGTTGGAAATTTATGGTGCTTAAGAAATTGACGCGCTTGAGCTTCAAATTATCCGATAAAACAAACATCTCTTGCGCTCTGAACGCCGTTTCAGGTCCGTGACGATTCGGCGACAAGAACTAGCATTGTGAAATGCAGAAATTGCGTTGCACATCAAGGTGACCCTTTGATGTTGTCATAGGTTAGCTTCGCAGCTGTTGTCGAGGGTCACACCACCGCCGCGAACGGCCCTTTCCAGCCGTTCGTTTGGCATCGCGCCGCTGCAGTGCAGCGTCCAAGAAGCGGACATCCAAAAACATGCCGATATAAGACTGACTGAAAATAACTCTTTGCGGCCAGGCTTTGCTCGTCATCGTTATGCATACTGAAAGCACGTGGGAATAACTCAGCCTTCGCTAATGGTCGCCAACCAATCCAGAAAAACACCCAACCTTCGCAACCCCGAGACGCGGGTAAGGTAGAGGGCTGAGATATCCAACGGGGCGGCGTCAAGCTGGCCCGGAAACAGCTCAACCAATCGGCCCGCATCGATGTCATTTGCGATCATGAAATCGGAAAAACGCGCGATGCCCAGACCGCCTAATACCATCTGGCGCACGGCCTCTCCATTGCCTGCGGTCACCGCGGGTGGCACCGTCACGGGGGTGGGCAGACCAGTAAAGCGCAGCGTGTTGATGTGATCTGGTGCCGCGAAGCGCACTTGCTCCAGCTTTGCGATGTCGGTTGGTATTTTTGGCCAGCCTTTGCGATCAAGATATTCCGGCGCAGCCACCAATTTCCAAGCCGTGCGCCCCAGGGGGCGGTGCAGCATGTCGCTATCAGGTAGCTGCCCCAATCGAATGGCAACATCCGCGTGACTGCCGATCAGGTCCACCAGCGCATCAGTCATGTCGATCGAAAGCTGGATGCCGGGGTATTCCGCACGAAACTCGGCCAGCCGCGGGGCGAGGACATGCAGGACGTAAGGCACAGGCGCATTCACACGCAGTGGTCCGGCGGGGGCCTGTCCACTTGTTGCGATCTCTTGCAGGGCTTCGCTGCGATCCAAAATCTCGCGCGCCTCGGCCAGAACGGCAGCGCCTTCGGGGGTGATCTCGATGGACCGCGTAGTCCGGCGCAGGAGTGTGACTTTCAACTGCTCTTCCAGCCGCGTCACTGACCGGCTGAGTGTTGAGGCAGACACCCCTCTGCGCCGCGCGGATTCAGCAAAGCCCCCATCATCGACGATCCCGACAAAAGCAGCCAAGTCCCCCATGCGCAGCAATTCGTGCAGTTTCTGCAATGATCTATTCCAAACTTGTCTGTTATCGCAACAGATAGCGACTGGCATATGTGGCGTCGACATCAAATTTATTGGAGAAAAGCGATGCCCCTTGCCCTTTGGGCGCTGACCATCAGCGCTTTCGCCGTCGGAACGACCGAGTTCGTTATCGTTGGCTTGCTTCCCACCATCGCCGCCGATCTTGGCGTTTCGATTCCTTCTGCTGGCCTGTTGGTTAGCCTCTATGCGCTTGGCGTGACCATCGGCGCGCCAGTGCTGACCGCCATGGCAGACCGAGTGCCGCGCAAGACGTTGTTGCTGCTCTTGCTGGCGTTGTTCACGCTCGGCAATGCTTATGCCGCCTTTGCGCCGGATTACGGCAGCCTCGTCGCTGCGCGCTTTATCACCGGTCTTGCCCACGGTGTTTTCTTTGCCATCGCCTCGACGATCGCCACCGATCTGGTGGAGCCTGAAAAGGAAAGCTCGGCCATCGCACTGGTGTTCCTTGGTTTGACGGTCGCACTGGTGACGGGTGTGCCCTTGGGGACCTTCATCGGCCAGAACTTCGGCTGGCAGTCGACCTTCCTTGGCGTTGTCGCGCTTGGCGTGATTGGGTTCATCGCTTCTGCCATCTTGGTGCCCGCCAATCTGACCAAAGCTGCCTCGGCAGGAATCAAGGCGCAATTGCAGGTGCTGACTTCGCCGCGCCTTCTGCTGGTCTATCTGATCACGGCTGTGGGGTATGGCGGCAACTTCATCGCCTTTACCTTCCTCGCGCCGATGCTGAACGAAGTCACGGGTCTGTCTGCCGGCGCGGTTAGCCTTGTGCTGCTGCTCTATGGTGCATCTGTCGCCGTAGGGAACATCGCCGGCGGTAAACTGGCTGACCGTATTGGTGCAGTGCCGTCCCTGACGGTGATCTTTGCTGGCCTTGCGATATCACTGATCGCACTTGGTGCCTTCCTTACACACCCAATTGCAGCCATCGCGGTTGCGGCCTTCTGGGGCGGCTTTGCCTTCGCCAACGTGCCGCCTCTGCAATCCTATGTCGTGCAAATTGCGCGCGAAGTATCCCCCGGTGGGGTGGATGTGGCGTCCGGTTTGAACATCGGTGCGTTCAACCTTGGTATCGCAGGCGGCGCATGGGCTGGTGGACTTGTGGTGGAAGGCGTCGGCCTTGCCGCTGCGCCTTACATCGCCGCTGGTGTGGTGGTGGTCGGGATCGTTTTGGTGCGCCTGTCCGGCCGCCTAAACACAACAATATCCCAAGCAGTTGCTGCTGAATAACCTCACTTGCCCTGCCGTATCTTTATGGCGGCGGGGCAAATCATTGAACTGGAGGTTCGTATCATGTCTGCCCTCAATCTGATTTACAAAGACCGCATGACTTTTGGCATTGAATTGCCGCTGGACCGCGATTGGTCTGAAGCCGGGCAACGCCGTGCCCGTATCGAGGGGCGCCCCTTTGGCGTGCCAGACATCTCAAACCCTGCCACGGAAGTAGAGCTGGCCGAAAGCCTTGGTTTCGATGCGATCTGGCTGCGGGACGTGCCGGTTCACGATCCCAGCTTCGGGGATGCGGGACAGGTCTTCGATCCGTTCCCCTATCTCGGCTTTCTTGCAGGCCACACGCGGCGCATTGCACTTGGCACTGCGGGTATCGTCCTGCCGCTGCGGGATCCGATCATCCTGGCCAAGATGACGGCCAGCCTGCACCATCTGTCGGGCGGGCGGTTTATCCTTGGCATTGCGTCCGGGGACCGTCCGGTGGAATACCCTCTGATGGGGCTCGACTATGAGGACCGCGGAGCCACCTTGCGCGATCGCGTCGACCAGATGCGCACCCTCTGGTCAGGTGACGCGCTGCAAGGACCACAAGGCCCCGTCACCGTGCGCCCCTATGTTCCAGAAGGTATCCCGATGGTCATGGCCGGGATGGGACAGCAAAGCCTGCAATGGATCGCCCGCACATTGGACGGCTGGTTCACCTATCCGGGCCCTCCCGATCAGGCCGAGCGCCGCCTGTCGATGTGGCGTCAGGCGCGCACTGATGCTGGCCTACGCCCCGCGCCAGTCCTGACCGCCATGCACTTGGATCTTGACCCTGATCCCGATGCGCCCTTCCGGCCGATCCAGTTCGGGGGCCGTATGGGTCGCAATGCTCTAACCACTCACGTTCGTTCCCTGCACGCTGCAGGGGTCGCCCACATCGCCTTTAACCTGCGCCAGTCACAGCGCGAAATCGAAGACGTTCTGGCCGAGTTGGCCGAGCACGTCATCCCTGAGTTCACCGAGCAAAATAATAAGGAAACAACACTATGAGTATCACCCTTAACGGCCCCGCCCAAATTCCGTCCTTGGGGTTCGGCACCTTTCAACTTGAGCAAGATACCGTGGCCGACATGGTGGCCGCGGCTCTTTCCGAAGGGTTCCGCCATATTGATACGGCGCAGGCCTATGAAAACGAAGAACAAGTCGGCGAAGGTTTGCGCCGCGCCGATGTCCGCCGCGATGAAGTGTTCCTCACCACCAAAATCCTGCCCGAGCATTTCTCGCCAGAAGCCTTCACCGCTGCCGCCGATGCGTCGTTGAATCGACTGGGGACGGACTATGTCGACTTGCTGCTCCTGCACTGGCCCTCAAAGGAAGTCCCGATTGCCGACACCATAGGCGCATTGAATGCTCTGATTTCTGCGGGGAAAGTCCGCCATGGGGGCGTGTCGAATTTTACCATGGACATGGTCGATCAAGCACAGGCTGCGTTGAACACGCCATTGGCCGCCAACCAGATCGAGCTGCATCCGCTGATCGACCAAACACGGACGATCGCTCACCTCGCCAGCAAGGGCATTCCCGTTGAGGCTTACTCGCCACTGGCGCAAGGGAAGGTCATGGAGAACGCCACGTTGCGCGAGATTGCCGCCGTGCATAATGCAAGCCCGGCCCAGATTGCATTGGCCTGGGTCCTGACGCGCCCGATGAGCATCGCGTTGCCCAGGACCGGTAACAAGAACCGGCTTGCCGACAACCTTGGTGCAGCGGATATCATGTTGAGCGCAGAAGAGATCGCCAGCATTGATGCTCTTGGTTCAGCCGAAGGGCGCTTAGTCAGCCCGGAAACGCTCGCACCAGTTTGGGATTGATTAGTCACTGGTCCTGCAGAAACCCTGCAGGACCTATACCCGTCGACTTCAGCCTTCGGCCCGGAGCTGACGCTCGGTTCGGTTCCGAAATACTGCAGCTGCGGCGAACCAAGCCGCCATTCGTAGCAATAGCAAATCTTGCGTCGTCATCCATGATGATCTGCCACTTAGCCCGCGACCTCGCAAGTGGACCTTTCGCAAGTGCAATGGATAATCGCCAACGACTTAGCGTAGGATATCAAAGTCTGCTCAGCTCCCTCAAGTCACCCGCGCACAGCCCCCATTCCGAACCAAGGCCTGTGCGGACCTATAACGGCCAATCTTGGCTTGTCATTTCGGTTCGTTTCCTTTCGGCCCCCGCGGGCTAAGTCATCATGAAGGCGTAGCTCAAGGTCACAGCAGCCCATTATGCTTTCAGCGCGAGAAAAGAGAGACACGGATGACAGTTCGCAAATCCCCTCAAGAACCCTCAAAACGAGAGACTATCGCCGAGCGGACCAGTGCTGCCGCAACCGAAATCATCGGCAAAGAAACCAGCCAACGATTGCAAAAGACTGCTCGGCTGCGTGCAGCCCGGTTGTCGCAAGAGCAGGCTGGGCTTTCCAGGATTTCAAAGACAACCTGACGATACCCGCGCCATCTAATTCCAACAGTTTAGTCTGGAAGTCAGGTGGCAATACATCCTACTGGTCGCCACCATGGTAAGAAAAACCTTGCCGTCGCGGATTTAGTCCCCTGCGGCGCTCTAAAGACGCCCGCTAATCTGGCTGACTTTGGGTTGGCGACGCGCTAAGGTTCAACATCGGCTCGAGCCTAACTTAAGTCAGTAGAGGTAGCACTTGTTAGAACAACATGACTTCCGGGCCGACATCGACGCTGTCGGTCGCAGCAACGCAATTCTTACCCTTTTAGAAACCGTCGCGTTGGCCACCGGGATGGGATTTGCAGCAGTCGCACGAGTTACTGAATCTCGGTGGGTAACTTGTCGTGCTATCGATCACATTTCATTCGGACTGATGCCCGGGGACGAGTTGGATGTCGAAAGCACCCTTTGCCACGAAGTGCGGGAATACAATCAAGAGATCGTTATCGACGATGTCCATGACGATGAAACCTATGTCGACCACCACTGTCCTGCTCGCTATGGGTTTCGTGGCTATATCTCTGTCCCAATCTATCTTCAGGACGGATTCTTCTTCGGCACTCTATGTGCCATCGATCCGCAGCCTCGTAAGCTGAAGAATGACCGCGTACTGTCGATGTTCAGACTTTTTGCGCAGATTATCGGCGAGATTCTGGATGCCGACGAGGAACTGACCGCCAGCCGAGAGGCCGTGGCACACGAACAAGAGCTGGCCCGTATACAAGAGCGTTTTATTGCCATCCTGGCCCATGATTTGCGCAATCCCGTCAACGCGCTCAAAGCTGGCCTCCGTCTGATAGCGCGGCGTAATATCGATGATAAGACGATTGAGCTGGTCGACCTGATGCGTGGCTCAGCCAATCGGATGGAGCGTCTGATTGAAAACCTTCTCGATCAGGCCCGCCGTCGCCAAGGCGAGGGCATCGTTATTGAGAAAACCTTGAGCTCAACCCTGAAGCCGGCTCTGCACCAGATTGTGACAGAACTTCAAGCAGCGGCACCGGACCAGAAGATCGAAACCAACATTGATCTCCTTGAACCAATCGCTTGTGACGTGCCTCGTATATCTCAAATGTTTTCGAACCTTCTGGCGAATGCGGTGACCCACGGGGCTTCGGGTGCGCCCATCCAAGTGGAGTCCACCGCGACAGCAGAGCTCTTTTCGCTCTCGGTCACCAATTCGGGAAAGAAGATTTCCGATGACATGTTGCCCAGTCTTTTCCTACCATTCGAGCGCCGCAAAGACCGCCCGAGCCGAGAAGGGTTGGGGCTGGGACTTTTTATCGCCTCCGAAATCGCGAAAGGGCACGGTGGCACCCTGGACGTGTCATCAGAAGACAACCGCACTGTCTTTACCTTCCAGATGCCCATCCGGGAAGCGACAACAACTTGAGGATCTGGAATTTTGGTTGGGGCTGATCATCGACACGCCACGGATACTCGAAGCGTCAGTTTTTAAGGGACAACTCAGTTCAAGCTCCCATCAACAGTCTCGGCAGCCTGCCGAAACGCTCCCCGCCCATACCGGACCTTAACCGGGGTCTCAGTCAAGGTCCGGTCCCGATACGCAACATTCTCATTTTGTTTATCAAGGTCGTTAGGGGTAGATCGTCACAGGCCCTCGGTTCCCCGTCAACTTGTGGGCAGATATGCAGCGATCTCTCGGCCCCTGCCCGCCGCGTAGTCCTGCACCACTTGGGTCCAGTTGATCCTCGCAGCTTGGGCCCAGTCTACCCCGGCATATTGGTCTGGCATGGCGCTGGCGACAGCGCCTCGTGTAGTGGATGGGCCATAATCCACGATCCGCTGCCCCTCCGCAAAAGCGTCAAGATGTTGGTCCCATCTCTCCCCTTTCAGGGTCAGCCCCAAGCTCCGGGTCAGCGGGTTGTATTCCGCGGTGAACAAAGTGCCAAACCCCTCCGCGTAGCGGTCCTGCAAGAGCGGCGGGCGAAGGAACTCGCGGTTGAGCCTGCGCGGTGCAACGCGCAGCCGGTCCAGATGGGCGCGGCGTTCAAGGCTGCGGGTAAAGCCCGGCCGGTCAGCTTGGGTCGGCGCGGATTGATGGTTGGTGGCAATGGCCTTTGGCAACAGTCGAATGCCCCCGCCGGGAGACAGTTCGACGCTTGCCGTGCGCCCCGAAGCATCCGCGAGCACAAGATTATACGCCATATGCGAGGGCACGCGCTGCAAGACCTCCAGCGCCTCTGGCACGCTGTCGCAGGTTTCCAAGATGTAGCGCAGAATCGTAGTCACGCCAAAGCCCACTCCGGTTTCAGACCGTCCGCCATAGGCCAGCGCCACGGTGAGCCCCGCGTCGTTGATCCCGTCAGACAGACCCCAGAGAAACTCAACCATCCCCATCACTGCGCGGCCAGACCATTCCGTCTGCAACAGCAGCCCCTCGTTCAGCTCTGGCGACAGGTCATAGTTGCGCAGCAGCCGGACGTCATCGGCATCGGAGGTGGCCGCGAGCGAACAGCCGCCCAAATAGGTCGGCGGGCACCAAGTGGACAGGAACCGCGCGGCACGGTCCGAACCACCGGCAATCAAGACCAGGCGATCGTAGATCGGGACCAGTTCTGGCATATGGCTTTCCATGGCCGCCCGGCAATCTTCCCTGGACGGGCCGTGGTCGCCTCCGCGGGCTGTGAACCATGCCTCATAGGCAGGCCAAGACCGCTGCCAGCGCGCCGCCCATTTGGGGCCAGGGGTGGCCTCGGCAACGGCGTCAAAAGTCAGTGTCATCTGGGTCATATCATGCGCCCTTTATGGGTTGCTGAAAGAAAAAGCGGATCATTTCCGCGCTGGCGTCCGGGCCTTGGGGGTCCGTGTAAGACCCCTCGGCCTGACCGCCGGACCATGCGTGGCCAAGCCCGGTGACCGTCCAATACTCAACCGTTGAGGTGCCCGTTTCGGCCGCAGCGCGCAGGATGGAACAGGACCGCCCGCCATGGGTGCCCTGCGTGACAGTCTCAAGCGTCTGACCCGGCCCGATGTCTTGAACCTGCCGCACCACCGCCTCGCCATTTGATGGATGCACGGTCGCATCCGAGGTGCCATGAAAGACAATTGTCGGAATATGTGATGTCTTCTGCACAGGCGCCGCCCTCGGCCCTGCCATAGCCGTAAAGGCAGAGGCTACGTCCTTTGCCGACCCATAGGCCAGACCCGAATGCACCCCGACGGCGGCAAAGACGTCTGGGTAGGTCTCTCCCAAGATCACGGCCATCGCCGCCCCCGCCGACAGCCCCGCGACAAAGGTGCGATCCGGCGCGATGCCGTAGGCTGCACAGACGTGGCGGGCGATCCCCGCAAGGATCGCAGGCTCACCCGCGTCGCGGCGTTGATCCCCCCGGCTGAACCAGTTCCAGCAGGACTGCGTGTTGTTGCGCCGCGACTGGGCCGGGTAGACCACGATAAAGCGGTGTTTTTCGGCCAGTTGGTTCATGCCGGTGCCCGCGGCAAAGTCCTCGGGCGTTTGTGTGCAGCCGTGCAGCATGACCACGACGCCACTTGCGCCCTCGGTCGCGGATGCTGGGATATAGCTGCGGAAACTTCGACTGCCTGCCGCGCAGGTGAATGTATCGCTGAGAAAGCTGGCGCCTGCGGGGATTTCGGGTGTCGAGGCCGCGGGTGATGGGGTGGCGGCCCCCAACTTTGCAAAGAGATCGCTGATCGAGGCCATGGCAGGCAGGTCTGCTGCATCCATGGGCCCGGCCTGCACGGCAAGCCCATGCTGTGCCAAGGTGCGCTGCACCAGATCATTGGCGGCGATCAGGCGTGCGTCAGGGGTCGCCCGGCGCTTGGCACCGGCGTTAAAGAGTTTCATCTTATTTGTCCTTATCAGGGGGAGCGCATCTTACTTGATGCGGTCGGCAAGTGCCTTTTTGATATCTGCGCTGGCCTGTAGGGCGCCCAACACGGTGATGGACCCGATGGTGTCGCGTGCCAGTTCCGGTGTCACATCTGAAGCAATCCGCGCCAGCCCGACCACTTTGACGTGCAGCACCTCTCCGGCCGCTTTCAGCGCTTCCAGATCAGCCACCGTATAATCGCGCAGACCCAATTCCATCGTGTGGCGCTCAAGCGATTTGCTCACCACCTCCACATGGCTCTCAAGCTGGTTGCGGATCGCTGTGCGGATCAGGTCGCTCCGGTTCGAATAGAAACCTTCCTGCACCAGCAGGTCGATCCGTCCCAAATCCACATAGCCAAGGTTGATCGTGATCTTCTCGCTGTCTGGGGTCTTCTCACGCAGTTGCCGAATATTGCTCATTGCTCAATCTCCATCCTTATGGATGGTATATGGATGCCAAATCGTCAAGTTGCAAGATCGGACGACAGTTAAGTTCGCTTGGTCGCGCACCACTTGGTGCGCCGGGACAACGGTAGCTTCTGCAAGGGCTCCGAAGTGAGGCCCAGCATCACTACCGTAAGCGTAGATATCGCCATCGTCACGTATAGCTGCTGCAAAGTGGTTCACCGTTCCCCGAGCCGCAGGCTGTCACTATCCATCCTGTGCGCTCGTGCTCTTTACCGACATAATGGAGGAGCGGTGGCGCAGGAGTTGCGCCGCCGCGTCATGCAGGCGTTTCAGCTTCCCGCAGCTTCCATCCAGGAATGGTGACGTCGTTCGTCGGCCAGACCCTTCTCGATCACGGGGCGCAGCTCGGCATTGGTGACGGCATTGTCGAGAGCCTGCTGGTAGGCGGCGACGGTATCGTCCTCATTTGTCTTCATCGCCTTGAGAATTGCACTGTTCCCGGCGATATCCGCCAGCGCCACCTTTCCGGCTTTCAGCCACTGCTTCATGTCGCCCTCCATGGGCTTCTCGACACCCAAGCTGTCGGCAATGCGGCTACGGTCTTGGGCGTGGGCCTCATGGTCGCGGCAGAAGCTTTCGATCTGCTCGCGATAGTCCGCGTTGTCGAGTCACTCAATGGTCGTGTCATAGGCCGCGATGGCGTCGTGCTCCAGAATGAGCAGGTTCCTCACGACGTCGGCAGCGTTGCCTTCGGTTCCAACGGTTGTCGGCATGGTCGGTCTCCTTTTCCGATTATTTCTGCTGTTCGATCTGGTCGCCCGAATGTGGCCGGGATTTGCCCCCCTTTTGGTCAACGACAAGAAAACGCCCATCCATAATCAGTGTTCCATTCACCTGAGCTGTTCATCGGTGGAGGATTAGAGAGGCTCTGGAAACTTCGATAAGCGGACATCTATTCCCCGCGCAGCGAAGGTCCGATCTCCGCCCATGGTGTCGATCGAAGCGAACGGCCCAGACCGGTCATTCAGTCGATGTTCCAATGCTGCGTTGCAGCCCATCGAAGTAATCGTTGGTGCCTCACGTTGCATTTTCGGCGGGGTGTAGGTCAGCAGAACGGACTTTGCTGCCGCTCGCCCAAGCAATGTGAAAGTCTCCAAAAGGCAGAGGCCGAGTTTGGAAGGCACCGACTTAGGGTGCCTTCCACATGATTGTTTTGAGGCTGGCATAGCCATCTTGAATGTTTCATCGCCGGTGACGTCAAATGTGCCTTCACCGGTTATCTCAAATCCATACTGTTTATAGAACGGCAGATCGATTTTGTTGTCCTTAAACACTTCAACCGTGGGTGGTCCTTTCAACGACACGACACGACATGATCGACCATCTGGCGGCCCAAGCCCTTGCCTTATCGAGAAGGTGCAGCAAACAGCCCGCCAATTTCTCTGTCGATCGTTGCAATAAAACCGACAGTGATCCCGCCATCTTCCAGCACCCATGCTTCGGCATTCGGGAGATACATGTTACGGATGTCTTCGCGCAGTTGATTTCTGACATCATCCGACAGGAAAGGATGAGTCACGGCATGCAAGAACGTGTTTGCTTTGTTCGCCGAACTGGCGTTCGTCTCGAGCGCTGCGAACTTCCGCTCTCCGTCCGACATAGTTGCGGTGATCGCAGCACGCACCGGCCGCAATCTAACAGGGAGAGAAAGCACAAGAGGGAAAAACAGGAGAAGGCTTCTTAAGCTCCCAATAAACCCTGATTCTAAGATTCGAAAATTCGTTTAATTTCGATCACTTAAGATTCAGACACCCACGTGCAAAAACTAAGAGTCTGCTCAATAAAGGAAAAGCTTGCGCAGAACATTTTTCAATTTACTGTTAAGGACTTAGAACGTGATAATCTCAATCGCGATTTTCTCGTCGGCGTCAGACATCGATCTCTCCTGTGTTTGGCGTCTTTGGGTTGCGGAAACCCATGGCGACCCAAGCCCCGAAGAGCTTGGCGAAGAAGCCGAGGCTCTGCTTCTTTGCGTTGGGAATGTCGTCTGGCAGCGTGGCATCCTTCGGGAGATCGGAGGCCATGGTGCGCATCGTGGGCTCAGGCTTTGTGCCAGGCGGCCAGAGTCCACTGTAGAGACTCAGCCAGTGTCCGCCTTTGAACTCCAGATAGACAGGCGTGTTGCAACAAGTGGCGATCACCCGCGTGCTGGGGGCCTCGGGCGACAGGCGGAACCCGGCCAAGTTGGCGGCCCCCGCAAGAAAACGCACGCGATCCTTGCGATACATGACGAAGGGCGTCGTGCCGTGATCGGTCAACGTCCGGGGTGCGCCCTCAAGACACTGCATCCTCCCTGCCGCCTCGCGGCAGGAGTTGCAGCAGCATTCGACGCTTGCAATAGGTATCCCCTCAACTTCAAGGCGGGTCTGGCCACAGGCACAACCGATCTGTGTTGCCTCACACATGCCTTGGCACTTTCGCGGCAGCCGCTTCAAAGGCGGCAATGTCGATCTTCTCCATCTGCATCAGCGCCTCGCTCACGCGGCTCACCACGCCCGGGTCTTCGCGGGCCAGCAGGTCCGGCATTCGCTTCGGCACGATCTGCCAAGACATGCCGAAGCGGTCCACAATCCAGCCACACCGTCCTGCCTCACCGCCTTTCGGGGTCAGCGCGGCCCAGAGCCGGTCCGTCTCATCCTGATCCTCCGTCAGGACAGAGATCGATGCGGCGGGCGTCGGCTTGTGATACGGCCCGGCGGTCAAGATCATCATGGGCGCACCTGCCAGCGAGAACTCGACAATCATCGGGTCGTCCGGTTGGCCGTTTTCGCGCACGGCCTCAATCCTGCTGCCTGGCATCAACATCACGTATTCCTGCGCGGCATCATGTCCGCCTTTCTCAAACCAAAAGCAGGTCCGCACTTTCGAGGCATGTTCCATCCAAAATTCCTCCATTGTTTTCGTGGTTGGCGGCTCAGCTTTCAGGCCGGGCCCATCATTATTCAGCCGCGCTTGCTTTCGACGTAGGTATTGAAATTGTTCAAGATCGCCTGCCACCCGTCGCGCTGCATCTCGATCGGGTTCTGCGCCTCGGCGTCGAAGGTGGTCACGACATGGGTCTTTCCGCCGCTTCCGGTAAATGTCGTGCGGGACTTACGGCCGTCGTCAAGAACCAGCACGAGTGACTTGTGCGGCTCGATCTCTTCGTAAGTGCCCTCGAAGTCGAAACCCATGCTTCCGTCCTTCGCCTCCATACGGGCGACCTGCTTGCCATCGGGGCGCAGATCCACTTCGGCACGCGGGCAGCACCAATCATCGTTTGCGAAATTCCACTGCATTATGTCGTCCGGGGTGGTGTAGGCGCTCCACACCTCTTCAACGGAGGCGGCAACTGTCGTTTCCACGGTGATTTGCTGGTTGGTCATGTTGATCTCTCTTTGTAGCTGGCTTCAGATGTATCTGGTTCCACCTCGAACAGGCCGCGCACATAGCGAATGAGGTGATCAACGCTTTCACGGGCGAGGTCAGGGTCTCCGGTGGCCTTAGCGAGGATGAACCCACCCTGAAGGACCGCCTGAGTGTGGCGAGCAAGGCTCTCGACAGTCCAGTCAGCGGCGATGTTACGCTGCTTGCGCGCAGCTTTGATGTCGGCCTCCAGCGTGGCGGCATGGCCGAAGATGCTGGCGGCGCAGGCATCCCGGATCGCGGGCGCGCTATCATGCACCTCCTGTGTCATGGTGCCGACGAGGCAGGTGTATTCAAACGTCTCGCCGCCGATGATCCCTTTGCGGAAATCGAGATAGGCCAGAACCCGGTCAAGTGGATCGTCTGGCTGATGGTAAGGGGCGCTGGCAAAAAGTGCGCTGGTTGTCGCGGCCCAGAAATTTGCTGCCGCCACGCCAAGCGCGTCCTTCGACTTGAAGTGATGGAAGAAAGCGCCCTTCGTGACACCGGCCGACTGGCAGAGATCTTCGACCGAGGTTGCGGCGAACCCCTTGCGGCGGATCACGTTGCGCGCGGCTTCCAGAAAACGTGTGCGCGCATCGCCGCGCTCGGGAGATTTTTTGGTAGGTCTTGGCATATTATACGCATACCATACGGTTGGTATGTTAGAAACAATTTCAAGAACGGCGCGCTGCGGCGACGTCAAAAGTCGCGGCCTGCGCACTTGAAACATGATATTAGGCGTTGGCCAAAGCAGACTGTTCAACTATCGCGGCGAAGGGCAGTAAGGTCCCGCAGAGCGGACCAACACGGTTTGCGAATACCCCAAAACCTTAACAAAAACGCGATTTTATAACCGCATGACGTAAAATGCAGCCGTTTTGCTAGGGAAGTGCGAAAAGTCTCAGTCAAAGCTTATCACATGGAAACTAAGACGATACGTCCGCCGGCTGAAAGCCGACGGACTGCCTATCTCGAGAGATAGATCAGCTTAAAGCGTGCCGTCACGCTCCAGCTTTTTGCGTGCAACTTTACGAGCACGTCGTATTGCTTCAGCCTGACGACGCACCTTCTTTTCGGAAGGCTTTTCAAAATGTTGCTTAAGTTTCATTTCCCGGAATACACCTTCACCCTGAAGCTTCTTCTTCAGAACACGAAGGGCCTGATCGACGTTGTTATCGCGAACACTAACTTGCATGAAATTCTCGTTATAGTAGCCAGACAGATTCATACTGGACTACCAAACCAACTTTTTTACCAGCTTTTTTCTCACCCAGCAGCCATAGAATGGGCTACAACCGGGATTGCGAACTCAAGCAGCCAAATGACTGCTAGCTCAACCACGAATGGGCAAGACGCCTACTTCTCAAACAGGACCACCTAACGCCCTCAGCGGAAAGAGCCAGACAAGAAGGTGGACATTTAGGGAGGGCCCGCTCGCAACCCTTATCGACACGCCCTCCCCTCCCTCAAATACATAAGCGCCTTTACACCGAGTATCGCTTCTCCAAATCATCAATCAGGTCCTTTCGGAACAACCGATGACGTTCGAGGAAACTTGCCACCGGACCACTTTCAATCATCTTGCCTCCCTTGAGCTGCCAAGTGCCATCTGCATACCAAAAACAGCAGATTGCAGGGCTACATTGGCGTATAAGACGAGAGTGAAGCCGGAATACCCCTCAGCTCGTCCTCAGCCTTATATTCGGTTAAGATGCCCGTCTATCTAATCGTTAGTTAAAAATGCCGAAGAAAGAGCTAAACCAGTCGGCTTTTGTGGTAGCCTATCCCAAATCGTGCAAGCAAAGCGCCATTTTTGGAAACCCATCGGACGGATCGCCATCGTGGAGGTTCGCAATCGCTTTCTATAACCCATGCTGTCCCAAAACATCCCGCTTACAGCTTTCAAATTGCCTGTCTCGCCGTGCTTCCTCAGCTGCATCCTTAGGTCTGGTCGGTGGGAGGTAATACTGAACACAATTTGAATGGGCTTGGGATTCAATCTGCTCAAGGGCGCATGTCATCACATCATTGGAGGGCATTGGCAGACTGCTGGTCGCGCATTCCTTACGGTAATAGGCCAATCTTTCTTCGGCGGTGGATTGCCAGAGGAACCAAGCAGGTCCCCCGATGCGATCGGGGTCTGGCGTGCTGCTGCCCCCGCAATAACCGGTCGGGTTAAGGCAAAGGAGGCGTTCGCTATTGGAGCAGGAGGCCATTGCGCCGCCCAATCCAACGATACCTACAGCCAGCCATATGACCTTTCTCATTACTATTGCTCCCTTATCGCCCTCTCTGCCCCCCATTTGGAATGGGCGGGCGACCTCCCCCCCCACCAAGCCCCCCGCTGCCAGCGTTGCTGTAGGGAACGGATTGGAACTGTAGTATACTCCCAATCTCCATAGGAGGATATTAAGATGATGAAGTATGCTGCCGCCATAATAATTTTTCTGTCTTACACTCCACTTTCAGCGGAACAATTGGATATGGACTTCCTAATTGAGGAAGATGAACAGGCCGCGGGATGCCTCGGCGCCAGAGTGGAAGGTCTTGATCCGAACGGAGATGGCTTTCTGGCTGTTCGCACAGGTCCAGGGACAAATTACCGTAAGATCGACGAACTGCATAACGGCGACGGTGTTCGCCCATGTGTTCGAAACGGCAATTGGTGGGGCGTGTATTATGGCAATCCCCGCCGCAAAGGCTGGGTCCATGGCAACTGGTTGGGAAGATGGGTCGGGTAACCTGCTGTCCGAGGTCGTGGGAACTTCCGCTGACAGATCGGGAGATGAGCTGAGGTGCGGTCATTGTCCCACCGATCACCGCAGGGAGTGTGCGTAATTTTGTGCCCTGACGCCTTTAGTTACACCATGGGAAAGCGTTCTTCGAACATGATGGCGAGTTGGCTTTTAACGCGGTGCCATTCACGCACAGATCGCTTCCACTCGACGGAAGTAGCATTGAGCGCCAAGTAGATCAACTTTGCTGCCGCCTCATCGCTCGGGAAGTGGCCTCGGGTTCGCACGGCACGCCGGATTTTTGAGTTCAAGGCTTCTATGGCATTCGTTGTGTAAATCAATCGGCGCACTTCGGGCGGGTAGTCGAGAAACGGGATCACCTCGTTCCAGGCTCGGCGCCAGCTCGGTGCAATGGCCGGATAGCGCTTGGCCAGATCGCTCTCCTCGAACTCGGCCAGCGCAGCCTCCGCTGCTTCGACGTCCAAGGCGGTGTAGACTGCCTTCAGGGCTGTCGCCACGGCCTTGCGGTCCTTGTAGCTGGCGAAGCTCATAGAGTGGCGCAGCAAATGAACGATGCACGTCTGAACCTGGGCTTCCGGGAAAGCTGCCCCAATGGCCTGAGGGAAGCCTTTGAGACCGTCGACCACGGCAATCAGAATGTCCTGAACGCCCCTGTGACGTAGATCATTCAGAACCTTTGCCCAAAATTTGGCACCCTCGTTGGCCTGGAACCACAGCCCCAGAACGTCCCGGGTGCCGTCTGGACGGATCGCCAAGGCTACGAAGACCGCCTTGTTCGAGACCGCTCCATCACTGCGGATGTTGACGCGGATCGCGTCCATAAACACCACGGGATAGCAGGGTTCCAGTGGTCGGCTCTGCCAGGCGGTGACCTCGTCCATCACAGCCTCAGTGATCACCGATATCAAGCTGGGTGATGCCTCAAAGCCGTAAATCTCCTCAATGTGCCCTTGAATCTCACGGGTCGTCATTCCGCGTGCATACATGCTGACGATCTTGCGGTCGAACTCGGGAAAACGACGCTGATACTTGGCTATCAACAGCGGATCAAAGGTGCCGTTGCGGTCGCGCGGAATGTCCAGGATGACCTTCCCACTGTCGGTGGTCACAGTCTTCTGGCTGCTGCCATTACGACGATTGGGCGGATGGTTCTGGCCCTCCGCGACACCTTCTTCGCGCTCTGCCCCAAGATGTTCCTCCATCTCAGCTGTTAAAGCGCGTTCTGCCAATTCTTTGGTCAACTCGGCAAGAATGCCCTCCTTGCCGAATAGGTCGCCAGAGGACCGGCCTTCCATCAGTTCGTCTAATAGCTTTTTGTCGATGCTCATACGTGGGTCTCCTTATAGAGCAGTTACCACGCCAGAGCACAAAATTCAGGACAGTCCCTCACCGCATCCTGCGGCATGGTGATACCATCCTTCGGCCTCTCTGCCTTCGCCCCCTTCGGGGAAATGCAAAGACTGATACCGCGCACGGCTTTCCCAATGCGCTTATGCGACGTTTCGCCCTCATCCAGCGTGAGCCGCAGTTCGGACATCAGTGCCACCTCAATATCCGCGCGCCCCGGCAAGCGCTCCACTGCGCCGCGCACCTCGGCGGCGCAGGCAGCGCAATCCGTGCCTGTGACGCTCTACTCTTGCTGTGCCCTACTGCTGTCTGCCATCTCCGCCCCCATTCTGCTTTTCCGGCAAACAAGCACATAAGACCTACAGCTACCGTAGCTCCAAGTGCGTTTTGAAGTTTTCCTTATCCCAGCCAAACATCCAAATATAACATGATGACCAGCCCGACCGCTAAGCCCAATGTCGCTTTGTTCTGATGTCCATTACGATGGGTCTCCGGAATAATCTCGTGGCTGATGACGAACAGCATGGCACCGGCGGCAAATGCCAGCCCCCAAGGCAGCAACGGCTCTGACAGTGCAACAACGCCCGCGCCAAGCAACCCGCCGACCGGCTCGACCAGTCCCGTAAGTGCGGCAATTCCCCATGCGCGGCCCTTCGCATAGCCTTCACCCAAAAGCGCGACTGCGACGGCCAGTCCTTCGGGCGCGTTTTGTAGGCCGATGCCAAGCGCCAGTGGCAGACCTCCCTCCAAACCATGTGCGCCAAATCCGACGCCCACTGCCAATCCCTCGGGAAAATTGTGAATCGTGATCGCAATGACGAAAAGCCAAACCCGGCGGAGGGACGCCGCTGCTGGCCCCTCACGCCCTGTTCTGAAGTGTTCATGCGGCAGGAGCGTGTTCATCAACGCCACGCCACCCATGCCCAATAGGATCGCCAGACAAACAATTGCAGCAGGTGCAGCGCCGTTTTCAAACTGCGCCTCCGCCGCATCCAGCGCCGGAATGATCAGCGAAAAGAAAGAAGCGGCGAGCATCACCCCCGCGGCAAAACCGAGCGACAGGTCGCGCATAGCGCGTGAGGGTGTGCTTCCAAACAGCACCGGAATGGCCCCCACGGCGGTCATGGCTCCAGCAGCGAGACTGCCAAAGAATCCAAGCATGAGAGGCGACATCGTTTCCAACTCAGGTATCCTTTCGTCTGGCTCGGCTAGCGCAGCCCGCCATAAACTAGTGTTGAGGCCGATTGGACTTGTCGCGCGTTCGTGCCCCCCGTGCTCGATTAAGCCATCTAGCGTTCGAATGCGACGTGTCTTCTCCAGCCTAATGTAGGCACAACGGGGGGTTCCAACCCCGATTAGCTCACTAACAGAACACCGCGCACGAAGGCGCGACTGTTATAAAGCTGGCATAAAATTGGGCAAAACAGCGTCTTTTCATGCACACCGTGTCAAGACATCATGCAAAGCCCAGCCAATAACAGACTAAACCACTGGCGATACTATCCTATTCCGATAAATGAACTGAATCGTCAGCTCCCGCATCACCTGATCGCTGACGCATAGGACGTGCTGGGGTAGCCTGCTCGATCGTGATACTCCCGCATTGGCCAGTATCCATCTCAACTTTTTTGCCGCTTAGTTCAGCGTATGCAGCGCGCAACCTATGTTTGAGCATGAGCTTCCGGGGGCCTTCTTAAGTGCGCAAACGCACCCTGCCTTTCCCGTTCTATTTAGCATGTTAACATTACAACTGCAGAGTTTCCTCAACTTAAGCAGGCTTGTCCTTTGCCGAGCGCAAGCTTCACCAGAACAGAAGAGCTACGCCGCAGAAATCATCACGTCCACTAAACGGTCGATATTGCCGATGGAACAAATGGTTGAATATTGGCAGATGTTGCGCTGTATCCAACGTTGGCTTAGATCTGACAATGACGAATGCTGGGGTTAGGTCCAATCGCAGCAATGCGCAGGTAGAAGACTGGACTACGAAAACTCCTAGCCGAGCTCCGAACGCGCGCCGGATCCTTATCTCACCTAGGAGCCTGCCTCCCAGCGTGGGCACTAGAACATCTGGTTGCTTCTCTCGTGACAGGCGGTTTTTTTGTAGGCGGTCCAGATATAGCCGCCACTCCGGCCGAGGCACCCTGAAGTTGCTTCTGCGCCAGCAGGCATCGCCCATACATTGCCGGCGCCCAAACAAGCAGGGCGAAATTTTCGAGCTGCTTTGCCGTTCACTCTTCCTTTTCGACTACCTTCTTCGGGTTCTTTGAATCAAATTCCTCAGGCCGATGGGCCGACCCTTCATGGTCATCCTGCGCGTTATGGCGCTTACGATGTGGCGGGCGTTTTTCTTTGGCGTCTTCTGGCTCGTTTGGCATTTCATTCTCCTTTTAACGGTGACTAGGTTTATGAAGCAGTGACCTGCATTCCAAGCTTCGTTTCAGTCACTCTGTGAAACCGCCCCATCTTGTGCGCAAATAATCGCTAAGAGCCTCTAGTTCATCTGAGGAGAGACGGTGCTCGAAGGCCGGCATTTCCTGCATTCGCAAATAACCGGACAGTTGGCGCGCAGGAATACCCTCATTGACAACCCGGTGCAGGTTAATCGACTGATCGAGCATCAGTGTGGTGTTCCCTATCATCGGCACGGAACCTGCAGGCTGGCCCTGCCCTTCGGAGCCGTGACAACCTGCGCATAGACCTACGTAGAGCTGGTGTCCTAGGGGATATTGTTCGATTGCCTGCAGGTTGTTCTCCGGTGGCTTAGCCTTAGACATACCCGCGGTGAGATAGTCCGCCACAGCCGTAATATCACGCTCAGGCAAGTATTTAGTTGAGTGGCTTAGCACTGGGAACATTCGAAACGTCATGACACCCTGCGGAGATAACCCGGTCGAGAGGAACTGCGCTAAATCGTTGCGCGTCCAGCCACGCTCGGACAACCCCTCAGGGGTGATGTCGGGGGCCAGTGCGTCCTCGATCACGTTGCCAGCCAGGTGGGCGTCAGTCTTAGCGTAGGCGATATTTCGAGGCGTATGGCATTCACCGCAATGCCCAAGAGTATTCACGAGATAGTCTCCTCTAGCCTCAACTGAGAGGGCATCTCCACCTGCAAGCCCGAGCCCGGGCTGCTCTGGCGGATCGGGGCGAAAAATAACATTCCAAAAGGCCATAAGTGGCCGCAAGTTGAAGGGAAACATCAGATCATTGTCGCGGTTCGGCTTAGCCACCGGTTTTTGCGCCATTAAATAGAAATATAGGGCATCCACGTCCGCACGAGAAATCGCGTGGTAAGAGGTGTATGGCATTGCGGGGTAAAGTCTTCGACCGCCGGGTGCGACGCCGTAGACCATTACGCGATATAGATCATCCGGCGTGTAGCTTGCGATTCCAAAAGTTTCGTGGGGGGTGATATTGGTCCCATAAATGGTGCCCATAGGCGTTTCCATCGGCGTTCCACCAGCTAGCGCCAGTCCATCTTCGCTTTCGTGGCAAGCTGCACAATCACCAGCCTTTGCGACATATTCCCCGAGCGCAGCCAACTCCTGCTTTTCTGTCACATCAAGCTCGGTGAGATCGCGATTAGGAGGCGGGACCGGGCCGGCTCCGCTGAAACCGAAATAGATCACTAGAGCAGCGATCATACCGACAAGAGCAAGGCCTAGGAGCAAACGCAGCAACCCTACCATCAGCTTTCCCCCGCCTCAGGGGTGCGCGTGAGGCCCGGCGTAGCGAGGATCACGTCGCGTGTCGCTTCCAGATACCTGACGTAGCCAGTGCAACGGCAAATATTCTCATTCAGCGCTTCTAGCACGACGTCTTCGACCCTGTTGATTGCAACCGGTTCTGCTTCCAATCGTTCAACCAACGCCTGCGCAGCAGCAACAAAACCGGGGGTGCAGTAGGAACACTGGAACGAAAAATGGTCTAAAAAAGCCTGCTGAACTGGAGTGATCGTCGCGATCTCGCCCTCAGGTCCGCGTTTCGCATGACCTTCAACTGTGCGAAACCTTCTGCCATTGGCCCAAGCGACGCCTGTGATACAGGCCGGCAGCACTTCTGCCCCGGTCTCGCCGCCGTCATAAATAACTGAACATGCCCTACAGACGCCTTGTCCACACCCGTATCGGGTCCCCGTGAGATTAAGGTATTCGTGCAAAAACTCCAGTAGCATGAGGTCTTCGGGCACCTCAACAGGATCGGTTTGCACGCCGTTTATTATCATCGACACGGTCGTGGTCCGGCTCATCGAAGCACCTCCTTGATCCTTTCTGACGTGATAGGCGTCCGATCAAACCGATGTCCGATCGCGTGATGCACAGCATTGCCAATTGCTGCAACCACGGGGATCATCACGACTTCTGCGATACCCTTTGGTGGATCTGTGGCCGACAATGGCTCCAGCACTGTCGCGCTCTGCGCCCAGACAGCTACGTCTTCTGCACGGGGCAAACGGTAGCGGTTGAAGTTCCATGTGCCATTGCCCGGTCCATCCTCGTAGAGAGGCATCTCTTCGTAAAGCGCGTGACCAATTCCCATGGCGATCCCCCCCTGCAATTGACCAGAGACCAATTCAGGAACGATCTGGCGACCGCACTCCAACCAGGATCGATGGTTCAAAACTTCCACCTCTCCAGAGCCTGTATTCACTGCTAACTCCACCAGAGTGGCGCAGGGTGCGTAATACGTGACAGCGGCATTGTTGCGCTGCACAGGCGGATATCGGACACTTAACCTAGGCTGGAACGCATAGCCGGCATCGGTCATTTGCGACTTTTTGTCAGAGCTGGCGCCTTCGCCCCATCGAACCGAAAGTGCATCGATCGGCGCTTCGAAGCGGGCGCCCTCGACCTCAAACTCCGCCGTCGCCCAGGCCCAGCGGTTGAAAGTATGCACGGTAACACCCGTTATATATCCCCGCTCATGAGCGCGGCGGGACAGATCAGTCAACAAAAGCGGAGTTAGCCCCCCTGCCACAAGATAGCCATCGCGCCACTCAGCCTCTTCACGACGCACGTGCAAAGGCCCCGCTTGGCCCCCGCCAATTCCTTCCCCCCAAAAACTGACGGCAGCTTTCCATAACCCCAACTCAAATAACAACCGTGCAGCCTCTGTTGTTGCGTGGGTAAAGTAATAGGCAGAATTCGACGCGCTGCGTGGTGAGGTGATGCGTGGCACCCAATGTGGGTCTGCAGCCAACTCGTCCTGCTTCTCCTGCGTCATTGTGTAAGGTGTATTATCGGCTTCAAGCGGCAAGCTAGGCCAATCCACTACTGCAAAATCTACGCTGTCAGCGGGCTTTCCAAGAAGACGTTCTGTCACAAGCATCTGCGAAGTAGTGGCACCACAGCCAATCTCGGAAGCCACATGACGCATGTGTAGATCACCTTCCGGCGTCAGCTCCAGTTGCACCAAAGCAGCCTCGGCACCGGTGCCGTAGTCTTTCTGAACACAAGAAAAACCCACGCCGTAGCGATAACCAGGATGAGCTTTTTCGTATTCTGCCTTACGTGCGGCACGTTCAGTCCATATTGGGTCATCCGCCGCCGCGTCGAGCATTTCAACTGCACGCAAATGACCACCAGGAATTGCCCCTTGGGTATTCTTGTCGCCAGCCCTGAAGACGTTGGTGCGCCGGAGTTCAATAGGATCGCGCTTCAAATCTTCAGCCACCGCGTCAACCAAAAGCTCCATAGCGACCATGCTTTGCAAGGTGCCATACCCGCGCATCGACCCCGCCGTAGGCGCACGGGATGCGTCAACCTGAACCGCGAGGTCGCTTTTCGGGAGGTAATAAATGGATTGCAGCGCGGTAGCTGAAACTTGTCCTACAGAGGGGCTAAAATTCTTCACGCCGCCGCCATCAGCCCGTTGATCTGACGCCAAACTGCGAAACTCGCCTGTTTTGCGATCAACCGCGAGAGTGATATCGGTCTCGAACGGGTGGCGTTTCAGTGCGCCTTGAAAGTGCTCCCATCTGTCCATTGCCAGCCGCACTGGGCGGCCATCGCCGTAAAGGGCGGCTAATGCTACGTAGTAGGGAAAGACGTGGTGCTCCTTCTGCCCGTATCCAACAGTATAGCCAGGGTGAAAGCGCAATTCGGACAACTCAAAGCGGCTCGAAAGAACCATTTTTTCGATATGATCTACATTTGTCCAGGGAGATTGTGTGCCTGTCACCACATGCAGACGACCACTCTCAATGTCATACCACGCATTGCCGTTGTCGGGCTCAAGTGCGGCAGGATCGACATACTGTGAACTGTAATGTCGCCGATAGACTTCCCATTCTGCGGGAGGGCTATCAAGCTCGGCTCTAAGCTCCGCGGATAGGTCCATAGCCTTACCGCCCCAATCTCCTTGTCCTTCAGCGGGCCAACTCGCCTTGTTATCTTCGAAGGTCGCGAAGAGCGTGCCGTTCTTCAGAGGCGAGAACTCATCCTCGGCATCTCGCGTTTCACCGCCAATCCGCACATATCGGGTCGCCCCGAATGGCGTGCGCTCTGACGCCTCAACAGCCTTGCCCCATATAAGTGCATCTTCATTGAACTTCAGCCTAGCCTTGGCAGCTCGAAAGCGGGTGTAATCGTGATAAACTAAGAGTGCAGCAGGCTGTCCGAGATAAGTCGGTGCTTGCCCTCGCTCTGCAAAGAAGGCGCCATAGAAATCCTCCTCAACCATTTTTATTTGGTCAGCGTTAAGGGTCTCAGCAGTAACCAGCTTATCGGGCTGCAATTCAGGCTCAAGCGCCTCAACTGTAATGCCTTCAAATATTTTGTCAGTTCGCGGCAATCTTATAAGAAACGCGTGAGCCTGTTCATCAGGCCAGTCAGGCATATCTACCGCTCGTATGTCGATCGCAAAGACTTTGTCGCCAGTCACCTTCGGGATGCCGTCCTGTCGAAATCGGACCCGACCATTTTCGCGCCACCCGGGCGGCTGATGCTGACGCTCAGTCTGAAGCCCCGCAAGGGCTTGATGCAAAGGAATTACACTTACAACGGCGGCACTACCGCTTGCTTTGAAAAATCCTCGGCGGGAAAAATTCGGCATAATTCGCCCTCCCTCGGATAGATACGCATGAGAGACGGGATAGTTCCGCATATTATAGGGCCATGTGCTGAAGGGCTTTGTTTAGCAAGTGAACGAGTAAGTTTAGCTACATGGTATCGAGCGGGTGGAAGCACTCTGTATCGCTAAAGCTGAAACACCTCGAGAACTGCGAGTGGATGCGAACGTCTGGCGAAGGCACCCGCTGTATTCCAGATTTTCTGAGCACTGCCCGACTTTGGCCCAATATACGTAGTTTCTACGCGTTTCGCATCCATCATTCAGAAGTTGAGCACATGATCCGCCTTGCAACCTTATCGGCAGAACGTCTGTCACGGGCTTTGGGATGGACCGCGACACGTTAAGACTGCGCCCCACGCAGCAAGGCAAATGCCCTTCGTTCTGTCTGGCAACCGGAGACAGTTTTTGGGACGACCTCTCCTTATACCCAATCGGCAAAACCAGCAGTCCCCCCTAGAAAATGGCCCCCCACACGCGCCGAAAAATGATGCAAATCTTTCATGATTGACAGTATGAAACTTATATTTCAATTTCGCTCTTAGCGTTATTGTGGAGCTACCCTTTGCAACACTCGATCAGAGCACAACTAGAAGATGCTTTGGAAAACGGTTCCAAAGCAGACCGCATTTTGGCGCGCTACATGTTGGATTCTTGGACAGGCCTGCCCTTCGAGACCGCCGCGAGCATCGCACGCTCGGTAAAGGTCAGCGAAGCAACGGTCGGGCGATTCTGCCGGTCGCTTGGTTACAATAGCTTTCGGGGTCTAAAGGACCATTTGAAGCACGATATGGGTGATGACCCATGGCTGATGTCCGACCGTTTGCAAGAGATGCGCAATGACGGCGGTGTCGACAGCGCGCAACTCAATCAAGGGTTGCAGCTCGAAATCGCAGCGCTTGTCGGCATCTATGAAATGGCCAGCAGTGCCGAATGGCAGCAGGAAGCAGAGCGTTTGGCGCAGACTGCACATGTTTTCGTTGCCGGTTTTCAGACGGAACGTGGCCTTGCCCAGTATTTCGCCAACCAAATGCAATATGTGCGCGACGGCGTCACGCTGCTGGACCTTGCGAGCGGGAACTTCGCAGAGGTTCTTTTAACCGACCGTCCAGCCCATCTCGTGATCGTTGAAGCGCGGCGCTATTCGGTTTTGGCCAAGAGCCTCGCCGAAGAGGCCCGCGCGGCGGGGGTGACGGTGACACTGATCACGGATGTTTTTTGCGACTGGGGCCATGACGCGGCGGATCAGGTGTTCGCGGTGCCCACGCAGTTCAACCAATTCTGGGATTCGACAGCCCAAATGGCAAGCCTGTCCAACCTGCTGATCCACAGCGTATTTCTACAGCTTGGGTCCGAAGTGGAGGGTAGGCTCAACCGGATTGCCGATCTCTATGGACGCTTTACCGGCCATGTCGACCGCCCTGCACATCAGGGGGCCAAACGAAAAAACGACACCGAAAAACCCAACAGGAGTGAACACGATGACACCTAAACTCAAACTGGCCACGGCGCTTTCGACGCTGGCCGTCGCCGCCAGCCTTTCTACCGGCGCTTTTGCCGAGACATTGCGCTTAGGCACAGAAGGCGCCTACCCTCCGTTCAACTACATCGAAGCGGACGGCAAGATCGCCGGTTTCGACGTTGAGATCGGTCAGGAGCTTTGCAAGCGGATCGGCGAAGAATGTGAGGTCGTGGCGCAAGATTGGGATGGGATCATCCCAGGGCTGCTGGCGAACAAATACGACTTCATCATCGCGTCGATGTTCATCACCGAAGAGCGCAAGAAGCAGGTGGATTTCACCGATCCTTACTACCTCGCCGCGATGACGAATGTCGTGCCAAAGGGCTCTGACATCACCGAATTCACCAATGAAGCGCTTGCCGATAAGGTCATTGGCGCGCAGTCCGGCACCACACAGGCAGACTATATCGAAGCGACTTACCCCGATGCGGATGTTCGGCTTTATCCAACGCAGGATGAGGTCAACCTCGATATGGCCAGTGGCCGGATCGACATGCAGGTGGGTGACATGCTGCCGATGCTGGACTGGACGACCAAGACCGAAGACGGCGCTTGCTGCGAGTTGGCCGGCGAGCCGATCACCGACCCGGCCTTTGTCGGTGAGGGCGTCGGCATCGCGCTGCGTCAGGAAGACGACGAGCTGCGTGAAAAGCTCAACGCCGCTCTGGCCGAAATGCGCGCTGATGGGACTTATAAAGCCATCAACGACAAGTATTTCGACATCGACGTTTACACGATGAAATGATGACAGCGTCCCCCCAGTTGGAAGCCTTTTATGTTTGAGTTGCTCTCTTACGGCGATGCCGGCTGGGGGGATGAAATCCTCGCGGGTTTGGCGATCACGATGCAGCTTGCCATCGTGACGCTGCCCGTGGGCCTGCTGATTGGTTTTGTCGCGGCCTTTGCCTCCATGTCCCGCCATGCGGGGCTGCGGGCTATTGGCTTTGGCTACACCACGATCATGCGCGGCCTGCCCGAGATCCTGACACTCTTTGTGGTTTACAACGGTGTCGGGCTTTTGCTGAACAAACTGGCTGTCTGGTGGAATCCGGGCGGCACAAATATCGAATTCAGCCCCTTTGCCGCCGGGGTAACCGCACTTGCTATGGTTTTTGGCGCCTTTGCGGGCGAAGTGCTACGTGGAGCTTTCCAATCGCTCGACGAGGGTCAGATGGAAGCGGGCCGAGCGATCGGCATGTCGCCGCGCAAAATCTTCTTTCGTATCCGCCTGCCGCAGGTCTGGCGATTTGCCCTGCCCGGCCTTGGGAATCTGTGGATCAACATGCTGAAAGACACGGCACTGGTGTCAATCATCGCGCTGGACGACCTGATGCGCATGACCAAAGTCGCCGTCGGCGTGACCAAACAGCCCTTCACCTTCTATCTATTGGCTTGCCTGATCTACTGGGCGCTCTGCGTTCTGTCGGAAGTGGTCTTGGCCCATATGGAACGCCGCGCCAACCGCGGCATTCGGAGGGTCTGAGATGAACCCGTTTGACATCGTGGTCGACTATTGGCCGCGCCTGCTTGATGGCACCTTGATGACCCTCAAGCTGACCTTTCTGGGCGCCTTCATTGCGGCCCTCTTCTCCCCCGGCCTTGCCCTGATCCGCGCCAATACGAGCCCTATCGCGCAGGCTCCCCTGCGGCTCTATATCTCCTTCATGCGCGGCACGCCAATCTTGGGGCAATTGTTTTTGATCTACTACGGCTCCGGCCAGTTCCGCCCATTCTTGCAGGACTGGGGCCTCTGGGGGTTTTTCCGTGATCCTTTCAATTGCGCGCTCTTGGCCTTTGCACTGAACTCGACAGCCTATCAGACAGAGATCCTGCGCGGCGGCATTATGGGCGTCGCACGCGGAGAAATTGAGGCCGCCAAGGCTATCGGCATGACCCGCCTGCAAATCCTGCGCCGGGTGACTTTCCCCCATGCATACCGCATTGCATGGCCGGCGCTTGGCAATGAGATCATCCTGCTCATGAAGGCCAGCGCACTGGCCAGCGTTGTCACCGTCTTCGACATCATGGGCCGCACGCGGCAGATCTTCTCGCGCACATTCGACTTCTCGATCTATCTCTGGGCCGCGCTGATTTACCTCTGCATCACCGCGATCTTTGTGCTGCTCTGGAGACAGGGCGAGACACGTCTGAGCCGTCACATCGGTCCGCGCAACACGGGCCGCTCTATTCTCTCCCCTCCGGAAGGACCAAAGCCATGAGCGAGGCCGACATTATCCTGAAAGCCGAAGATATCTGCAAATCCTTCGGCGCTGTGGAGGTGCTCAAGGGCATCTCACTCGAAGCGCGGGAGGGCGATGTGATCTCGATCCTCGGCTCATCCGGCTCTGGCAAAAGCACCTTTCTGCGCTGTCTGAATTTCCTCGAGACCCCGACTTCTGGCACGGTCACCGTGCATGGGGAAGAAATTCAGGTGCGCGATGGCAAGCCCCTGAACGCCCGTCATATCGAAACGGTGCGCAGCCGCTTGGGCATGGTGTTTCAACAGTTCAACCTGTGGAGCCACCGCACCGCCTTGGACAACGTGATGGAAGGCCCGGTGCAAGTGAAGGGCACGCCCAAAGCGATCGCCCGCACCGCTGCCCAGGCACTCTTGGAGCGGGTCGGACTACAGGACCGGATGGACATGTATCCTTCCCAGCTGTCCGGTGGCCAGCAGCAGCGCGTGGCCATTGCGCGGGCGCTGGCGATGGAGCCGGATGCGATCTTGTTCGATGAGCCGACCAGCGCGCTTGACCCCGAATTGGTGGGCGAGGTGCTAAAGGTCATGCAGTCGCTCGCCGCCGAGGGGCGCACGATGATCGTCGTCACCCATGAGATGGCATTCGCCCGCGATGTCTCCTCCGACGTGGTGTTCTTGCACGAGGGCCGCATCGCCGAACGCGGCACCCCTGAGCAGATGTTCACCAATCCGCAAACCGAAGTCTTTCAGCGTTTCATCGCGAATGTGAAGTAACGCCCTGCCCATTTGATCCAGCGAGTTTCCATGTCACAGCACAATACAAATCCCGCATTTGCCGGCGGCGGCATACTGATCGAAGCGGCCGAGCTGCATATCGTCAGCCTGCCGCTGATCACCCCTTTCGTGATCTCCAACCAGACATTGACCGACAAGACCTTCCCGTTGCTGGTGCTTAAAGGCGCGGGGATCGAGGGCATCGCCGAAGCGGTGATGGACGAAACTCCTGATTACCTCGAAGAAACGATCCCCGCCGCAATGGCTTTCCTACGCGATGTCTTGCTGCCACGGATCGTCGGAAAACGCTTCACCTCGCCCTATGAGTTGGAGCCGATCCTTGCCCCTTGGCGCGGCAACCGGATGGCCAAAGCGGTGGTGGAAATGGCGTTTTGGGATCTCTGGTCAAAGAGCCTCGGCCTTCCGCTCAAGGCGGCACTCGGCGGGGTGCGCGATGCGGTGGATGTGGGCGTGAGCATTGGCATCGGCAGCGTTGAGGTCACACTCGAACGGGTCGCCGAGGCGCAGGCAGCGGGCTATAAACGCACCAAATTGAAGATCGCAAAGGGCCATGACGTGGCAGTGCTCGACGCCGTGCGTGCGCGCTACCCCGACATCAAGCTGACGGTCGACGCCAATACCGATTACGGGCTGGAAGACCTCGCCTTGCTGCGGCGGTTCGACGAATTCGACCTCGACTATATCGAACAGCCGCTCGCCTTCGACGACATCCACGACCACGCACAGGTGCAAGCGACGCTGAAAACAGCGGTCTGCCTTGATGAGAGCATCCGCAACGCTGGAGATACGCGCAAGGCGCTAGAGATGCGGGCGGCGCGGGTCATCAATATCAAGGTTGGCCGCGTCGGCGGTTTTGCCGCTGCCCGTGCGATCCATGACGTCAGCGCCGCCTTCGGCGCGCCGGTCTGGTGTGGCGGGATGCTGGAAGCTGGGATTGGCCGGGCACATAACATCCACCTCGCCACACTCGCGAATTTCACCAAACCGGGGGATACATCCAGCGCCAGCCGCTATTTCAAACGCGATATCGTAAACGAGCCACTTGAGGCCGCCAATGGTGAAATGCCGGTGCCCAACAATGGCGCGGGGATCGGGGTCACTCTTGATCGGGACTACATGAAAACCGTCACCAGCCATTATGAGATGATCCGCCCATGACTGCCGTGAATACCGAGGTTGAGCTGCGTGAACTCAACGGCGTGGCGGAACTCAAACACGCTGAGGATTTCCAGCGCACCGTTTGGGGCGCGGATGATCCAGCGGACAATTCCGACCTCATGCTTGCGATCCAGCACGAAGGCGGATTGGTCGCCGGTGCCTTTGTCGAAGGGCGGATGCTCGGGTTTCTCTTTGGGTTTCCCACCAAGGATCCGCAGGTTCAGCATTCACACCGCCTCGCCGTCCACCCCGACAGCCGGGGGATGGGGCTGGGCGCACGGCTGAAATGGTATCAACGCGATTGGTGTCTGGCGCACGGGATTACTTCCGTCCGTTGGACCTTCGACCCTCTGCGCCGCATCAATGCCAATCTCAACATCGCGCGACTTGGTGCTACGGCCAAAGTCTACCTGCCCGACTACTACGGCAAGATGGAGGGCATCAACGCTGGCGTGACCTCGGACCGTATCGTGGCGGAGTGGTCATTAGAGGAGACACGAGTAAAACGGCTCGCCAAAGAAATTGGCGGCGAGAATGAGGACCCGACGGATTCACTTCACCTTAAAATCCCACAGAACGTCGACGATCTTCTTTTGAATGATCTTGATCTGGCAATTTCTGAAAGACAAAGAGTGCGTGATGAGATGACAACTGCTTTTGACAAAGGTTACCTGATTACTAAATTCAACCCGACCATCAGCGCATACATCCTTACTTGCAATTGATTTCTCCATGGTCAGTTATGTGACGTAGCCTGAGCCCGATCGGACCGAAGGCGGCCAGCGGCGCTATGGCGATGCCGAGTTGGACCGTCTTTCCTTCATCCGCCATTCCCGCCAGCTTGGCTTTTCGCTGGAGGCGATCCGGGTATTATTGGACCTTTCAGACACGCCTAACCGGTCCTGTGCGCAGGACGACGCCATCGCCCAAAGGCAACTTCGCGACGTCGAAGCGCGGCTTGTGCGGCTGGAAGTCCTCCGCCTTGAATTGCAGCGCATGATCGGGCCTGTAGTGTAGATCGGGTGGCTGATTGACGCATTCTTGAGGTGCTGCGCGAACATAAGGAATTTCTTGCCGACCACGGGGCCACCGCCTGATGACAGTCGCCCCTCTATCCGCTTGCGGCATTGGCAATTATCTTAAGGTGTTTCCAGGTCTGAGAGTGGCGGCACGTCGCCGCTGTAGCTGGTGTCGGGGCTGCTGAGCATGCTTTCGGCAAAGCTGACCGCTGTGCAATTTGCAGATAATATCTGGTTTCCGCCCACACGATCTATGATTGAGTATGACCATTCGAGAAGCGTGTCAGGTTCGACACCCTAGACTTACATAGCACACGGTTATAGGTTTCTAGACGGATCATGAGGTTCGAAATGCAAGTTGTTGAGTTCCCACTGACTTCGGCTTCCGCTGGTTCTTTCAGGGTTCATACCATTTCTGAGAGCGACAGGGCACGGACGAGCGCCCCCGGCTTGCGCGTCTTTGTTAAGATTGCGGATCGTTTAGGCCTAAACGGAAATGAGCGCATTGCTATCTTGGGGCACCCTGCCCGCTCCACTTACTACAGGTGGATCAGAAAAGCATACAATCATCAGCCACTGATGCTGTCTCTTGATACACTCCTAAGGATTTCAGCTATGCTTGGCATTTACAGTTCTCTGAGCACATTGTTTGAGGATGTAGCTCAAGCGAAGCTTTGGTTTGAAGGCCCTCATGAGGGCCCTATTTTCGTAAGCAGATCGCCCATGCGTTGCGTATTGGATGACGGGCTGGATGGCCTCATGACTGTGCGCCGCTATCTCGATGCGTGGTGCAGTGGCAATCTAGGCTCCGGCGGTCAGAGCAATACCTTTACGGTTGTAACGGAGCATGATCTCCTGTTCGTTTAGTGGCAACAGGGCAATATGCTGACCTGCATAAGTATCGCACTGAAGGCATGGGGTCAGCAGGTTTTAGAAAGAGCGATGGATATGCTCTATGCCGAAAAGCTGGTATCCGTAATCAGGGTCTGTTTTGTAATGAGCGATAGATGTGATCGTCGAAGATCGCGTCCGTTGCCTCAATAGTGGTCGTCGGTTCCTAACGTT
This sequence comes from Sulfitobacter sp. SH24, assembly GCF_965641895.1. Lineage (NCBI taxonomy): Bacteria > Pseudomonadati > Pseudomonadota > Alphaproteobacteria > Rhodobacterales > Roseobacteraceae > Sulfitobacter > Sulfitobacter sp. SH24. Next base: position 1,582,543 of record NZ_OZ282575.1, on the reverse strand, counting down.
TCACACTGACACAGGTTCATGAACAAGATGCAAGATAGCCGTATCCATAGTCGCCGCGCTCTCCCTGACGCATTGGGCCAGGTAGAGAGCGAACTGAAGGCAGCCCACCCGGAAATCAATTTACATTTTGTTGGGCAAGCTCATTACGGGGAAACGGGCTTTGCGTTCATTGAGGTTGCTGGGGTGGTTGATCCGATAATCTCCGGCCAGATCCGCGAGAAAGCGAATGCTAGGCTCGAGCAGCTGGGCTTTCCTGTAGACCTGAAACAGGGCAAGGATGTCCTCCGTATTGTGCCTACCCGACAAGAGAGAAAAGGTTTATAATGCATAACTCTATGGGTCCAACTCTTGATGATCTGCGCGATGAACAGAGGGCCTTTATCGGCCCTCCGGAGCCGCCGAAGGTTCCTAAATTTACGCCAGTGCATCAGCGCGAATCCGTATATTCAATGATGGTAAAGAACCTAGTGGCCAAGATCGCCGCCGAGAGTGCCGCTTACATTCGAAAATAGGGGTCTGACTTGGTTCGGATGGCCACATTAGTTCGGGTTTAACCGCAGAATTCGATGTTGCAGTAAGAGGACTTTGGGATCCCCTTCATTTTAGCAATGGCCGAAAACATAATCGCGACGGTTTGCTCGACACTATTTAATGAATTTTTGCCGTAGCTTGATCTTTTTCAAAGAGGGCTTGATAAGTTTTCCATAGAGAAAGCGCTAAGATAACCGCCGCCAATATCGGGCGCACGACGCCGGGCATCTGAGCAAGAGCCGCGCAGATCATTAAAAGGATTGGCAGTTGCAAGAACACAAATGCGCGCGGAGAAACTCGATGCCGTGCAATAATCGCTAACAGCATTGACATCAATGTAAGGCCAATGAACAAAAGCGACCAAGGGCGTGTAAAAAACTGCATATAATCTGAAGATACTGACAGCGCGCGGATCAGATTGACCTCAGCAATCCCGCCTAGCACGACGCCTAAAACGAAGGGCGCAATTGGATAGCCGAAACGTGTCATCAAGAAACCGAGGCCCCCAAAAGCGATCATCACCCAGACATCATACATGCTGTTATTGACAGTATAGGCACCAAGCGCGCAATAGAAGAGCACCGAAGCTGCCATGACGTAAATTGGCAGTCGCACAACCCGCAGGAATAATTTCAACGACAGCATTTGGAACACGACCATCAAAAGGTGCGCCAGAATGAAAGCAACAAAGATGCCATAAGCTAAAGAAGGCTCATCGGTGATAAAGCTTGGCCCCGGGATCACATTGTGGATTACCAACGCCGCCAACAACACCGCCGCTACCGCGTCCCCAGGAATTCCGAGTGCCATAAGCATTAGCAATGCACCACCCTGAGTTGCGTTATTGGCCGCTTCGGGCGCGATGATCCCATCGTAGGCCCCGCTGCCGAACTGGTCTGCCTCTTTGGAGTTTCGCTTCGCCTGATCATAAGCCACAATATTGCTAATTGAAGCACCAGTTGCTGGGATCACGCCAACAATCAGCCCGATGGCTGTGGACCGAACAACTGTTACCCAACGAGCTAAAAGCTCACGAAGCGCCCACAAGTGCTGAATCCGCTGTGTCTCTTTTGGCAAGTTCCCCGCTAGCGTATGGCGCGCAGTGACCGCGTCAGGCATGTCGCTGAGTAACTGGCTGAAAGCAAATACACCGATCATAATCGGTAGAAAATCGAACCCCGCGTCGATGGAATTATTGCCGAAGGTTAAACGGGTAACGCCGTTCATCTCCTCCTCGCCAACGCTGGCGACCAGAAGTCCCGCGGCAGCCGCAATCAACCCCTTAAGCAGCATTCCCTCGGATAGGCTGGCCGTGATCGTCAGCGCGAAAACCACCATCGCAAAATAGCCCCAAGGTCCGATCTCAAGGCCAATCCGGCCCAAGTAAGGAGCCAAAACAATTAGTGCCAAACCACTGAGCACGCCGCCAATACAAGACGACCAAATTCCCAATCCAAGCGCTTTGCCCTGCTCGCCCTTACGCGCCAACGGCAGACCGTCAAACGTGGTGGCAACAGACCCCGGCGTGCCGGGGATGCCAATCAGCATTGCGGAGACCAGCCCGCCGGACATGCCTCCAATTGCCACGCCTATCATCACTGCAAGTCCTTGCATTGCGCTGAGGGTGAAGGTCAGTGGGAGAATAATCACGATTGCCATGGTGGCAGAGAAACCGGGGATCGCACCGACTACCAAACCGCCAAAGACGCCCAAGGCCATCAAGGCAAAGGTCACCGGCTGCATGATCTCCAAAAAGGCAGAAAACAATATTTCCATCTAGGGCATCCTCATTGGTTTGGGCGGGTCACAGAGCCCAACTGGGCAGCAAAACGCCCATGACATAGGAAAAGAAGAACGCAACTGTCAGGACTGAGATTGCTGCAATCGCGGCATGCATAACGATTGCCCGCGGCGATTTAGGTCCGATTGCGCTAAGCAGCACGAAGACCATCAGCAACCCAGAGGCCGTGAAACCGGCATAGGGAACTAGCAACGCGAAACCGATGGTCGCGCCAAATACGGTGAATGGCACAACTGCAGATTTGCGCCAGTTCGCCTGGCGCGTGGCTGGACGGGAATCCGGACTTAATCCCGACCGGTATATTCCCAACGCCATTTGAATTAGGGCAAGAGCCGCTATGGCGCCTAAGATTATCTTAGGCCAGACATCGGCTCCAACCTGAGCGAAGCCGTAATCAGCGATTAGAGTCGTTTGATAGTATAGCACCGCACACAGAATAACTGTTGCCGCGCCTAAGAACACCTCTCGCTTCAAAACGGCCTCCCTCTCTATTGGTTTATGCCTAGGTCAGTCACGAGGCTGAAAAATGCCTAGCTTGATCGCTAATTCTTCCCAAGCCTTCGCCGTCTCTTGCCACCAGGCGGTATACTCGGCAGGTCCGCGGTAGTCGACAATGGTCCCGCTCCGATCGAAAGCCTCCCGCACGCTTTCGCTTTGCATCGACTGTTCGATGAGTTGCGCGTAGTGTTCGACGACTTCGGAAGGCGTCCCTTCAGGCATCAAGAACCCACGTGTGGTTCCAGCCACGAAGTCATATCCCGCTTCCCGCGCGGTTGGCACATTCGGCAGACTTTCCGAGCGCTCGTCATAAGCGTAGGTCAACGGCACAAGCTCGTTGCCCAGATATTGCGATGCAGTCTGTTCGGTGACTTGCGCAAATTGGATAACATTCGAGAGCATGGCGGTGACGCGTTCGGCCTCGCCATTATAGCCGACGAGGTTCAGCTCGACACCCAACAGATCCTGCAATTGCAGCGCGAAGAAGTGCGAGTCCGAACCGACACTAACCGCGGCGGTAATCTCCCCGGGATTGGCCGAGGCATACTCCACCATTTCCGAGAGCGAGCTAAAATTGTCGTTGCGACTCGCAGCGTAAATTGCAGGTTCGAAGCTGACCATCGACACAGGCGCGAAAGCGTCCCACGAAGTTTCAGCGCGGCCGGTTAAATAGCTGCTGAGCAGTGCTGCGTGGTGAAAGAAAAGGGTGCAACCATCAGGCTCAGCGTCGATCACTTCACGTGCGGCTCGGTTGCCGCTCTGACCGCTAAGATTCACCACCTGCAGATGGATGTCCTCGGAGATTTCATTGATCGCATCGACAACTACGCGGGCTTGGAAATCGGTGCCGCCGCCGGGCGGAAATCCGACCAGCACACGAGCCGTTGAGCACTCCAAGTCCACTGCAGCATACCCTGCGGCAGGTAGGGTGCAGCAAGCGAGAGCGAGTGCCGAAGTTCTGAGTGAATACATTTTTAGTTCTCCCTGGTTTTGTCATTTTTAGTTTTGTCGTTCTAATATTTGAATAGCCGCTCACCAATCAGCCTATGTTCCCACTTGCAATGGACTGTTCAGTTTACACAATAAAGCGAGCACAGATTGCGCGGTGATCCGTCCCGTTTTTGGGTTTTCCGATGGAATATTCTCAATTTCCATGCTGAAATGTGCGCTATCCGAGACGACTTTAATCTGGTGCATATTGCGCTGAAGCGCAGGGTCAGCCCAAATTTCAAGCTGGGTGTGGTCGGGTCCAATACCGGCCAAGGAGAGAGCCACAGCTACATTCAGATTGGCGGGGAAACCAACAGCGGCTTCACGGGCCGTTCCGTCGAAGATTTTCATTGGCGCTGTAATACCAGTGATATCGATCCCGTGGGTTACGAGGTGCGGCGCCCCAAGGAGACCACGCACCGGCTTGCGTGTAATCATGCGCACCGACTCGATATTACCTTGCGCCGCAGCCGCGACCGCATCGAGCCCCAGCAACGCACCTGAGGGCACCATAATGCGGCCGCCATGGTCGGCCGCGATTTGCAGCAAATTTTCATTGCGGATCACCGCACCAGCCGAGAGCGCGACTACGGTTTTGCCTGCCCGCAGAAATGGCTCAGCAATATCTGCGAAGAATTCGGCAGGGGCGCACTCGATCACCAGATCCGCACAGGCTTCTAGGTCTTCGATAGGCAATACTTGTGGCGGGTTCTTAAAGCCAGCGACTCGCGTAGCCGCAGCGTCGCGATTGCGAGCCGAAACGGCGGTCAACCGATACCCATCAAACCCAGCGTCGAGAACCTGAGCTAACTTCAGTCCGACCGCCCCAAGGCTGGCGATTGCAACGCGGGTGACCGACGACTTTGACGATGCCTTACCTTCATGCTCAAGCATGTCCACTCCTCATAGGATACTTTTCGCTGTCTTGGAGGTGAACTGGACCAGAAATCACTTCACATCCCAGCTCTGCAGCAGAGCTCCAGCTGAATTAGATCAAATTTAAAATGCGCCATCGTGGCGCATTCAACTTGCTAAAAATGGTAGGGCTAATGCGACGACATCCACAAACGACATTAACGCTCGCTGAGATAACAAAATGTTATACGTATGCTGCTCAAATCACCTATACGCGCTGCCATCAAAAACTATGCGAGAACCGCAGGAAGTTCCTCATTGAACACCGGCAGTCTGTTGATGTTAAGCAATTTGGGGTTGTGCGGAGCAGGCAAGAACCTTTCTTTACCTAAAGCCTCATTAACCGTCGCTCAAATGCGGTGAGCTTTATCAAGTATCCATTCGCGAAAAATCCTAATTTTCTTTTGCTTCCAACCGCTTTTGCGTCCGATCAGGTAATAGGCTCCCGCACTCTGGACCTTCTGCGGCAGCGCTTGAACCAAAAGACCCGAACGCAGGTCCGCTTTACCTAATATCTCAGGCACAAGAGCGACACCTCGTCCCTCTATAGCGGCCTGCAGTGATAAGAAAAAATGCCCGTATGATGGGCCGTCCTGCGTGGGCGGCGCTTTTAATCCGAGCGCAAACAAATAGTCCGCCCAAGCATTCTGCCGGGTCGCCATATGGATCAAATCCACATGTTGTAGGTCGTAGACGTTCGTGATCGGCCCGTGTCGCGCAAGATAGTCTGGGGAAGCCACAGCGATCATCTCATCCGGCAAAAGCTCTTGGTAGATTAAAGCCTCACCACCACGCACCATCAGGAGGTCAATCTCAACCTGCGAAAGGTTGCTATCTTGCGATTCCGTGGAGCCGACGCGGATTGCTAGATCCACCTCTGCGCGTTCGAAATTCACAGGCGCTATTGTATTGACTAAATGCACTTCGATATCTGGATGAAGCTCAGAGAAATCCAAAAGACGAGGCATCAACCATTTCACAGAAAAAGTAGGTAGAACCGAAACAGTGAGCACGCCGCTCCCTTTGTTCCCCCATACCTGACTCGAGGCCAATTCGAGCTGGTAAAACGCGTCACTGACCTGAGGAAACAGCCGTCGTCCAGCATCGGTGAGTTCCACCGCTCGGGTCAGACGGTTGAACAGCGCTGTGCCAAAATCATCCTCAAGCAACTTGATTTGCCGCGATACCGCCGCCTGAGTGACGTTCAATTCCTCAGCCGCCATTGAAAAGCTCAGATGACGCGCCGCCGCTTCAAAAGTGCGTAGGGCATTTAGTGAAGGGAAACGCCGTTGCATCGCTTAGGCCCCATGACGGATAACTTTTACTAGCACAGACTATCCGTCTTTGCCGCCAGCTTAAAGCATAGTTACTGCGCTATTTCTCCACCGGCGACAGCGTTGAGACCAATCTCGACTGGCGCATTCGATGGAAGCGTTGCTACGCCGGGTGCAGCGTAGCTCTCGAGACCTGCCTTGCCAGAAGCCGCGCGAAGTGCTTCGGAGGCAAAATCGGCAGGGCCGCTGTGGGCACGGAAATCGGGATAGGCGATTACGAAAACATTGAGTTGTAGGATCAGCGCCGAGCGCTCGTTTTAGCGTAGACAGGCCTGCACCGCACAGATCGCTTTCAGCACGCAGAGTTCGACCGGCCCGCGCTATGCATCGATCGGGCGATCATGGCGCACCTTACCCGTGTGCAGTAAGACCCCATTGCGGCGAGGAGTAAAAACAATAGGCATAGTTGGTATGGCCGTAACGAATTCCTGGAAGATAGCGACCCTGCGGCACTGGTCCGGGCGGGGGTTCGCGTTCATGCTTTATATCTTTCGATCATCTGAATAATGCGTTTTGTAGCCGCGACCGCGGCTTCATGATCCTGGGAAAAATTTAATCGGATGCTGTCGCCTGTCCCAGGGGCGAACTCTGAACCCGGTGTGACGGTAACGGCTGCTTGAATGCGTAGCAGTTTAACGAATTCTTCAGATGAAACTGAGAGTGGCGGTAGCTTCGGGAAAACATAGCTCCCGGCTTGCGGCACAGTGACCTCGATTTTTGCTCCGCGAAACAGATCAACCAAATCATCACGGATCGCCTGGTGCGCAGCGATACGAGTATCCATCCAGCCTTCGGGTTCATTGAACCACGTTTCTAATGCAGCCTGATTATATCCCGCGGCGCGCAGGGAGACGATGGCCTGCAGACGTTCCATCCGCTCGATTAGGGACGCAGTCCCAAAAGCAACCCCGAGGCGGAACCCGCTGAGAGATTCAGTTTTTGAGGGCCCCATGATGGTGATTAGATTTTTCGGCGCAGACGGGTCAGAGCGTAGATGGGTATATGTCTCATTGCTATAGAGTAGCCGCGAGTAGAGTTGGTCGACAATGACTGTGACGCCGTATTCGGAAGAAAGACGCGCAATCTCGGCGATATCGGCGGCGGAATAAACTACGCCAGTGGGATTGTTTGGGGTAGAGAAGACCAACACCTCCGTGCCGGATTGGAAAGCAGCCTCGAGTTGCGCTAGATTAGGGCCATTCTCATCCCCCTGCCCCGAAAACTTTAGCGCGACGGGCACGACTTCACCGCCGAAGAAAACCACGAGCTTGCGGTTCGCAAAATAATCAGGCTCGAGGACGGCAACCTTGGTGCCACTAGTCACGCAAGATCCCAGGGCCAAAAACAGAGCCCCCTGCGTGCCTGGGGTGATGATCAATTCGCTTTTGGCGTTGACCTCGCGGCCTGTGAAGTTAGTTAGCCGCAAGGCAACTTTTTCCCGAATTTCCTTCGCACCGCGGTATTCGGTATAGGCCTGCTGTCCGCCGGCCTTAAAGCCGTTCTGCCAAACTTCGGCGGAGCCTGGTGTTGGCGGATGGGCGTCGACATCTCCATGCGAGAAATCCACCGGCGTGCCGCTCAATAACCCACCCATCATTTCGGCTTGGACTCCAGATAGATCCTGTCGGACCTCCTGACCTGGTGCGGCATCGGCAGCTAACGCGGCAAATTTTTTTTCGAGTGCGTTCATAGTGGACTCCGTTGAATGGGGGCACAGCAGATTAATAGCCAGCCTTGCGCGAAACTGTCTCCGGCATCTGGCCGGTGGAAAAAAAGGTGCCTAGATTCTCCGCTACAATACTGGAAGCGGTAGTCATGTTCGTTGGCGCAGAGATATGCGGTAGGACCGTGACTTTCGGATGGGTCCAGAACAGATCATCGCCTGGCAATGGCTCTACAGGAAAAACGTCGAGCACAGCGTGATCCACCTTCCCCGTATCGAGCGCACCCAAAAGCGCGCTTCCATCTATAATGTCGCCGCGCGCAAAATTAATGAGAGCTGCACCTTTTTTTAAGCTGGAAAAAAGATCTTCATCCAGCAGACCGCGGGTTTGCGGTGTCAACGGGAGGAGCACCACAAGAATATCCACCAACGCCGTTAACTTTTTTAGACCTTCGGTTCCGTGAAAGGTTGTGACCTCGGATATACTTTTGGGTGAACGGCTCCAGCCGATGACATTGAAATCATTCTGTTGGAGGCGTCGTAGAGATTTCTGCCCCAAGTGACCTAGACCGAGCACACCGATACAGCGCTCAGAGGGGGTAGGTAGACGATGCTGTCGCCATTGTTTCTCCGCCTGTTGGGCTGCGTAGCGCGGCATGCCGCGATGCAAGAAGAGGCTCCAAGCAAGGACCGCTTCGGCCATGGTATCGGCTAGTTGCGGATCAACCAAACGAGCGATCCGGACATTTTCTCCGGGCATTTCATGAATCAAGCGATCCACCCCAGCCCAGAGACTTTGCACCCAAGCCAAATTAGGGAACTCTAAAAGGTTCGCGGGATCGGGATTGGCGACAATCGCGACTTTGACCGTCTCTCGTTCTGCCTCGCTGAGAGCGCCAAAGGCGCGGATGTCGAGCGTCGGTGCGGCGCGCTGCAAGGCCTGCGTCCACTCCGCCACGAGGGGTCCGGTTAGGTTGTGAACGAAGGGGACAATCGGTTTCATACAGGGCCTTCTCAATCCGACTTAGCGGCGGACGCGGCTATTGCATCCCATTTTCTGCCAGTAGGCTAGCAAACCCCGGAGAAAACATATAATATGTTTTCGTTGCTTCGGAATAAACGATTATTATGGATACCCGTTTTCTTCTCACACTGCTTTCGGTCGTGGATGCTGGCTCTTTTGCTTCCGCAGCGCGGCGCGAAAACCTGACACCCGCTGCCGTTGCGCAACGCATTCGTAGTCTCGAAGCGGCGTTGGGCAAGCCTCTGATTGTGCGGTCAGGCCAGCAGGTCGCGCCAACGCAAAATTGTCTTTCGATCCTGCCGAGATTGAAGAAAATCGCCCATGATGTAGCCCATATTGCAGCAGATTTCGACCAAAATGGAGTTAGTGGGCCGATCCGATTGGGGGCGATCTCCACTGCGCTCAGCGACCGTGTTCCGCAAGTTCTGTCACATTTTGCGTCCCAAGCGCCTGCGGCGACGCTCAACGTGACGCCAGGAACCTCAAAAGAACTTTATGCAAGTCTTTTGGATGAGGAGTTAGACGCGGCTTTTCTTGTCCGGCCGCCGTTCAAGACGCCGAAATCGATTACCTGCGTGGGGGTGGAGACGCAGCCTATCGTAATGATCACTCAGGCCGCAGATACCCGCTCGCCCGAGAAGATAATCGCCCAAGATAAGGCGTTGATCTACGATCCAGGTAGTTGGGGTGGACGGTTAGCGACGGCCTGGATCAAGGAGCATATTCCGCACGAGCGAGTGCTCTGCGAGTTGGACGCGGTGGAGGCCATCGCCATCGCAGTTGGGCATGGAATCGGCTATAGTATCATTCCGGCCTGGGGAGGATTGACTGAGTTGGCCTCGGTCAAACGCATCAACCTGGCGCAGATCGGGCAGAGTCGCGAGCTGGTGCTTGCACATCGGCGGCTGAACGCACAAACCCTGCAGCTGTTGGGGGCGCAACGTTAGAGGGACCATTTCGGATACGCGTAAGACGTTTTATCCGACATGGTGCGTGATAGCGGCCTTCCTGATGATCTACTTAGCTACTCCCTCTTGGTTGGACAGGGTCTGGCTTAATCTGAGCTACTCTTTGCATCTGCTAATCACTGTTTGTATGACGTCTTGGCCTCCAAGCGCTTCCTCACGAGCACTGGGCGAAAATTCAGTCTACAAACCCGCCCATGTTTAGGGTCAGGTTTCCCTTTCAACTCCACTGACAATCCACAGAATAACGCACCTCTTCCGTTGTCAGTCGCAATTTGCCTGCTTAAGATACAACCATAAGATAAGTGACCGCGTTTATTCGGCTTTATCAGGTAATTAACCGCGAGGCCGGTATGACAAAAGAAATTGAAAAGACCCTTTTTGCGGCTGCCGACAAAATGCGCGGCAAAATGGATCCCGGCGAATACAAATACGTCGCCCTTGGCCTGCTGTTCCTGCGCTATGTATCCGCAGCCTTTGATGCCAAGCACAAGGAATTCCTCGCCGACGATCTGGCCGATGCAGACGATCCCGAGGAATACGCCGCCGAGAATGTGTTCTGGGTGCCGGATACCGCCCGTTGGGACCATCTTGCGGCCAATGCCAAAGCGGCTGACATCGGCGTTCAGGTCGATAACGCCATGCGTGAGATCGAGAAGGTCAATGAGACGCTCAAGGACGCGTTGCCCAAGGTTTACGGGCGCGCCGAACTTTCCCGTGATATCGTTGCGGGGCTGATCGAGCTGTTCACCAACGATCTTACCCTATCGGGCAGCGCATCCGACTTCGACCTCATCGGGCGCGTCTATGAATATTTCATCGGTGAATTCGCCTCCAACGAGGGCAAGCGCGGCGGTGAATTCTACACCCCGAAATCCATTGTCTCGACACTGGTTGAAATGCTGGAGCCCACATCGGGTCGCGTCTATGACCCCTGCTGCGGCACCGGCGGGTTCTTTGTTCAGTCGGAAAAGTTCATCCATGCCCATCAGGGCCGCGTCGATGACATCGCCGTCTACGGTCAGGAATCCAACCCGACGACCTATAAGCTTGCCCGCATCAACCTTGCCATGCGCCGCATCTTTGGCAACATTGCGTGGAACCACGAGGGAACGCTGGTGCGCGATGCTTTCCCGGATGAGCGGTTCGAGTTCATCCTTGCCAACCCGCCCTTCAACGTCTCGGATTGGGAGGGTGAGCGCCTGCGCGAGGATAACCGTTGGCAGTTCGGCGCGCCGCCTGTGGGCAATGCCAACTTTGCATGGCTCTCGCATATCTACCACCACCTGTCGGCCAACGGGATCGCGGGTGTGGTGCTGGCCAATGGCTCCATGTCGTCGATGCAATCGGGCGAAGGCGACATTCGCCGCGCGATGATCGAGAATGACGCGGTCGATGCCATGGTCGCCCTGCCGACGCAGTTGTTCTTCGGCACGCAAATTCCAGCCTGCCTGTGGATCTTGGCCAAGGATAAATCCAACGGCCATGCGGCGGGGCGCACCTTGCGCGATCGCCGCGAAGAGGTGCTGTTCATTGATGCGCGCAAGATGGGCGCGCTGGTGCCCGGATCGCGCAAGCAAAAAGAGTTCTCTTCAGAAGAAATCGCCAAGATCGCCGATACCTACCACGGTTGGCGCGGTGAGCTGGGCGAGGATGCCTACACCGACGAAGCAGGTTTTTGCGCCTCTGTCACGGTGGACGACATCGCGAAACACGGGTTTGTCCTGACCCCGGGCCGCTATGTCGGCGCGGGCGCGGTTGAGGATGACGGAGAGGTTTTTGAGGAGAAGTTCACCCGCCTGATGGGCGAATTGCGCGGGCATTTTTCCGAAGGCCGGCGGTTGGAGGCCGAGATCGAGGCGCGGCTGGGGGCTTTGGAATGAATGAGGTCATTGTAGCTGTTGCTGATTGGCCCGTGGTCACTATGGCAGAACTCTGCTCCGGCAATGGCGGTAGCATCCAAACAGGTCCGTTTGGTGCCCAACTTCACGCGTCAGATTATGTCGAAGTCGGGATCCCATGTGTCATGCCGCAGGATATACGGAATGGGCGAATAGAAACTGCCGCGATAGCGCGCATCTCGGATGCAGACCATCAACGACTGCATCGGTTCCAATTACGGCGGGATGACATTGTTTATCCGCGCCGTGGTGATATTTCCAAGCGCGCATTGGTCGGAGAACGCGAAGAAGGCTGGCTTTGCGGCACTGGCTGTCTGCGTATCAGGGCAAATGCCGAAAAAGTCGTCCCTGAATTTTTGGCATACTATCTATCCCACCGTGATGTCTGCGAGTGGCTGGAAACGAATGCTGTTGGCGCGACTATGCCGCACCTGAACACTGGACTGGCCGGTGCTGTGCCTGTTCTGCTTCCACCCCTCCCCGAACAACGCGAGATCGCAGCGATCCTGGGGGCGTTGGATGACAAGATCGAGGTGAACCGCAAGGCGAGTGCGACATTGGAGGAGATGGCGCGGGCGCTGTATCGGTCTTGGTTTGTCGATTTCGACCCCGTCCACGCACGCGCCCAAGGCCGCGCCCCCGCCCACATGCCCCCAGAGACCGCCGCCCTCTTCCCCGACAGTTTCGGTGATAACGGGCTGCCCCTCGGCTGGAGCTTCGGCACATTGGCCGACTTGATTGAATTCAACCCTCGTGAACGGATCACAAAAGGCACGATAGCCCCATTTTTTGACATGAGGGCGCTTCCCACGTCCGGCCTGAATACTAACGCTCCGATACAGCGAGAATTTTCCGCAGGCACAAAATTTCGTGCAATGGATACACTTCTTGCTCGCATCACACCTTGTCTGGAAAATGGTAAGACCGCGATGGTGCCTGAGTTGGGGGATCAGGAGATCGCTTGGGGTTCGACAGAATTTATAGTGATGCGCGCAAGGCCCGATGTGCCAGTGTCCCTTCCATACTGTGTCGCTCGAGATCCCGCATTTAGAGACGAAGCAATAGCAACCATGACAGGGTCGTCCGGAAGGCAGCGTGCCGATGCAATGCGCATTTCAGAAATGCCCATCGCGATCCCAAATCCAGAAGTCATATCCGAGTTCGGAATTGCATCAGTGCCCCAGATTGACCGCATTCACCAGTTCAACAAAGAAATCAAAACCCTCGCCGCCCTGCGTGACGCGCTCCTGCCCCGTCTGATGTCGGGCGAACTGCGCGTGGGCGCGGCCCGCGCACAGATAGAGGACGTCGCGTGATTATTCGTTCGGCGAGCCAACTTGAACGCTACTTACGCCGCGTTGCGTCGTGGGTTTGGGAAGAGCAAAATGATGCTCGGCATCATGGCCTGAAACTTCAAGAGGAAACCATCACTGAGATGTTGCTGCTCCGGTTGGCACAAGAATGCGAACATCTGGGCCTAAACGTCAAGATGTTCAACCGGATTGAAGAAGGAGGAAGCACCAAAACCGGAAAGGTCGGAAACGGCGCCGACTGGGAATGGTTTATAGAAACGAAGCATTGTCAGGTCGGATTTCGTGTTCAGGCAAAGGTTCTGTCGTCTGGTTTGACGCCAGTTCGAGGGGCTCTCTCAGTTGGGAAATATGAGGGGCTTCATGACGACCGACTGCAAACCGACGACCTGATCCGCGATGCTACCAAATCGGGATACAACCCAATTTATGTTTTCTACAACCACTCGTGGGTTTCAGATCGCGCCCTTTTTGGATCTCCGCACCATATATTTACGGTAAGGCCTGGCGATTGGGGCTGCGCTGTAGCAACAGCCCGATTTGTCAAAAATGCCGCTGGGAACAAATTGTCGACGCACATACCTGGGATGCTGCCGTGGCATAGGTTCTTCGGTTGGGATCGTAGTTGCGTCAGCCAACGCGCAATGGCCGAAATGGCTGGCGAACAGGAATTCATAGCCGAGACGCCGAGACCAGAATGGCTCGGCATCATGCGTGAGGGTGAAGTCGCCTTGAACGCATATCTGGTCGAGCATCGTTTGCAGGGTGTAGCCCACTTTGATTTTACTGATTTCCGAGGCTGATTTATGTTCCGCGTTGATTTGACCCAAAACCGCCTATCCCCCCTTGTGCAAAAACGGTTCGCAGACCTTCACTTGCGGGAGCGTGACCACCTGCAGGAATGGCTGGCCAATCAGCCAGATGCTCTGGGTGAGGAACTGCTTATCATCCAGAAGGAGTTCGACGGTTTCGACGAAACCCGCGAGCGGTTGGACCTGTTGGCCCTCGATAAGGACGGCAACCTTGTTGTTATCGAAAACAAGCTGGACGATTCCGGGCGCGACGTGACGTGGCAGGCGTTGAAATACACGGCCTATGTCTCCAGCCTGACGAAGACGCAGATCGTCGACATCTATCAGCAATACCTCGACCGGTTCTGTGGTGGAGGCAATGCCGTGACGCGGTTGTGCGAATTTATGGGCGTTGAGGACCTGGGCGAGATCGTCCTTAACCCCGGCACAGACCAACGGATCGTCTTTATCGCCGCCAACTTCCGGCGCGAAGTGACCGCGACAGTGCTGTGGCTGCTAAGTCGTGGCATCCAGACCCAGTGTTTTAAGGTCACGCCATTTATGCTTGGCGAAGAGTTGATCATCGACATCCAGCAGATCATTCCAACGCCAGAAGCCGCCGACTTCATGATCAGCATGTCCAATAAGGACGGCGAAGAAAAGGCTACTCATGACACGCAGAAGCACCGGCACAAGCTGCGGCTGGCCTTCTGGGAGGAAGCGTTGGAGCAATTGCGGGCTGACAATGTTGCCCTTTACCAGAACATCAGTCCCAGCAAAGATCACTGGCTGAGTGCTGGCTCCGGCGTGCGGTCCTGCCCCTTCAACCTGATATTCTCGCGGGACGAAGCACGTGTTGAGCTCGAGATGCGCCGTGCGGATGTCGAAGAGAACAAGTGGCTTTACGATCGGCTACATTCTGAAAAAGACGCGATCGAGGCTGCCTGTGGTGCCCAACTTGATTGGCGGCGCATGGATGACAAGAAGGCCAGCAAGATCATCTTTGCAAAGCCTTTCGACGGATATGATCGTGCGAACTGGCCGCAGATGATCTCATGGTTATCGACCCATATCCGGAAATTTGAAGCCGCGTTTCGAGAACCCCTCGCACGGTTCAACCCTCAAAACCGTAGCCCGAATGAGGAGAACCTCTGATGGCCTATGCATCCGAAGCGGACCTTGAACTCTGGGCATTGGGGGAACTCCAAGCCCTCGGCTTTACCCATCTCGCGGGCGCCGCGACCGATCCCGACGCCACGCCTGCCTTACGGCAAAGTTATCGTGACACGCTGCTCCTGCCGTGCCTTGAGGATGCCATCCGCCGTCTCAACGAACATCTGCCCGATAGCGCTGTTCAAACCGCCGTCAACGCCATACGCGACACCGTTTTTGCCGGCGATTTGATTTCCGAAAACCGCCGTATCCACGAGGCATTGGTCGGCGGTGTGAAGGTCACATGGTTTGAGAAAGGCGAAGAGCGCAGCGATCTGGCCCGCTTGATCGATTGGGGCAACACACAAAACGATTGGCTCGCCGTAAGTCAGTTCGAGGTTGCAGGCAAAACCCTGCGCCGCCCCGATATCGTGCTATTCCTCAACGGCCTCCCTGTTGTGGTGATTGAGCTAAAAGGCACCGAAAACGGCAGCCTCAAAGGTGCCTTCAACCAAATCGACACCTATAAGGCGCAGATCGCTGACCTGTTCCGCACTAATGCGTTTTCCGTTATTTCCGAGGGGGTGACGGCGCGCTATGGCCCGCTTTCAGCCGACTTCGACCGTTTTATGCGGTGGCGCACCATTGATGGCAACACGGTGATCGAGGATACATCGGCGCTGGCCTTGCAAGTGCTGACACAGGGACTGCTGGCTCCAGCCAATCTGTTGCAAATGATCCGCTGGTTCACCGTTTTTGAGGATGAGGGAAAGGGCCCGATCAAAAAGATCGCAGGCTACCACCAGTTCCACGCCGTGCGCAAAGGCGTAGACGCCGTGTTCTCGGCGCGTGGTCGTGACGGCCGTGGCGGTGTCATGTGGCACACGCAGGGCTCTGGTAAGTCGCTGCTGATGGCGTTTCTTGGCGGACGGTTGATGCGCGATCCGGCGTTAGAAAACCCAACGCTGGTGATCATCACTGACCGTAATGATCTGGACAACCAGCTATTTGCGACCTTCTCGCGTTGTGCGGCACTATTCGGCGAAAAGCCGGAACAGGCCGACGGCATCGACGATCTTAAACGCCTATTGGAGCGCAAGGTGGGAGGCGTGATCTTCGCCACCATCCAGAAATTCCGCCCAGCCAAGGGTCAGGATGATTTCGGCCTGCTTACCGATAGGGATAATGTCATCGTTTTTGCTGATGAGGCGCACCGCTCGCAATATGGGTTTGAGGCCAAGATTGACGCCGAGACCGGCGAGACGCGCTATGGCTTTGCCCACCACTTGCGCGTAGCATTGCCAAACGCCGTGCATGTTGGTTTCACCGGCACACCTGTGTCACTGGTCGGTGCGGATACGCAGGGAGTGTTCGGCGATTACATCGACATATATGACGTGACCCGTGCCGTGGAGGACGGCGCGACCGTGCCGATCTATTACGAAGGCCGTGTTGCAAAGATCACGACCGATCAGGAGATCATGGATCAGATCGATACTGATTTTGACGGCATTGTTGATGATGCTCAGGTCGATGGAGATGGGCTGGACGAACAGTCCGTCGCTGCCCTGAAAAGTCGCTACAGCCGTGTTGAGGCATTGGTCGGGGCTGATAACCGATTAAATACCGTGGTCGCTGACATCTTAAAACACTTTGATGCGCGTCTTGACGCCATGGACGGCGGCAAAGGCATGATTGTTTGCATGTCGCGTCGGATCTGTGCCGAGGTCTATGAGCGTATTGTCCAGGCGCGGCCGGACTGGCATTCGGATGAGGATACAGAAGGTGCGGTCAAAGTAATTATGACCGGGTCAGCACAGGATCCGGCGGCATTCCAGCCCCACATCCGCTCGAAGTCCAGACAAGAGGCACTGCGCAATCGCTATCGCAATTCAGCGGATGAGCTGAAGCTAGTGATCGTGCGTGATATGTGGCTGACTGGCTTTGACGCGCCTTGTATGCATACCCTTTACGTGGACAAGCCCATGAAGGGGCACGGGTTGATGCAAGCCATCGCACGGGTGAACCGCGTTTTCGGAGACAAGCCTTCAGGGCTAGTGGTCGACTACATTGGCCTCGCCGCGGATCTGAAAAAAGCACTGGCGCATTATTCGGCTTCAGATCAACAACGCACCGGCGTTGATAAGCGTGAGGCGGTTGATGCTTTAATGACTGCCCTAGATGTCATGCGCGACATGTTCTATGGCATCGCCTATCTGGACGCTTTGCGAGGAACGCCCAAAGATCGTATCCACATCCTTCCCAAAGCGATCGAACATGCTTTGACGCTGCCTGTTTACGACAAAGACGATAAACAGGTTGATGGCGGTGATCGGAAGCTCAGCAAGAAACGCTACATGAAAGCAGCGACGCGGTTGATCACCGCATTCCGGATCGCATCAGGTAGCCCAGAGGCGGAGGATGCCAAAGAAGAAGTCAGCTTCTTTGCCGCCGTGCAAGCCGCTATCCGGAAGCTCGATGCATCATCTTCATCCGGGCGCGCTGTCGAAAATACAGAATTTGCGATTTCACAGCTGATCAATCAGGCTGTCGGCTCAACCGAAGTCATCGATATTCTCAAAGAATGCGGCGTCGATCGCCCCGATATCGGTGTCCTGGATGAGGCCTTTTTGCTTGGCATTCAAGGAATGGACCAAAAGAACCTTGCGGTCGAAGCTTTGCGCAGGCTGTTGAATGGCGAGATATCCTCTCGGACGCGGACAAACCTTGCGAAGAAAGACGCGTTTTCCCAACAATTAACAGAGGCCATTTCCCGCTACCACAACCGGAGTATCGATGCGCTGCAAGTTATCCAGGAGCTACTCAAGTTGGCACGTGATCTACGTGATGAGCCAGAAGACGGCCTGTCCCAGGAGGAAGCCGCCTTTTATGACGCCCTAGCCCGCAGCGAAAGCGCGATGGCTTTGATGGGTAACGAAGACTTGCGTGTGATTGCAGCCGAACTTGTAAACACCGTCCGCGCCAGCGCCTCTGTGGATTGGTGGCGCAAAGACAATGTCCGAACGAAAATGCGGATCGCCGTAAAGCGTATCCTGAAGAAGCATGGGTTCCCGCCGGATCTGCAGGCCGAAGCGATCAAGCACGTTGTTCAACAGGCCGAGGCAATGGCAAGGGAGATTAGCTAAGGGGGCTTGCGGCCCACTCCTGCCGTTCGTCGCACTTATGTGATGCTGCGGTGCAGCCTGTCAAGGCGGTCATTCATGCATGTTGTAGCACCTTGAAAGGGCTAAACGCCGGTCAGGGGATCTGGCAGGAATACCTTTACTTTACTTGGAATTCCGCTTTTCTTTATCCACTTCACAGTTAACGTTAGCTCCGTATTCAAGGACGGCTTGTTCATGCAAAAAATAGATCTTCACATTCACACCGTGAGCAGCAGCCAAGATCGAGACTTTTTCTTTAGTGAAGAAAAGCTCCAGCAATATATTAAAGAAGCAGGCCTTAACTGTATCGCTATTACAAACCATAACTTGTTTGATAAGAAGCAGTTCGAACACATCAGGGCTACATCAGAGATCGTTGTTTTACCCGGCATCGAGGTTGACGTCGAAAAATGTCACTTACTAGTGATTGCCGATGGAAACGATCTTGTAGAATTTGACGCTAAATGCGCTGAGATACAGTCCATGTGGACCTCTTCCGGCAAGTCATTGTCGTTTGAGGACTTCATTAGAGTTTTGGGCGACCTAAGCCAATATATTTTGATTCCGCATTATGAGAAGAACCCCAAAATTAGCCCAGAGGTGCTTGAAAAATTTGGAGGTCACATAACATCAGGCGAAGTTAGTAACCCAAAGCGGTTCGTTTCATGCGTAGACGACGCGGAAAAGCTTGTGCCACTTTTTTTTAGCGACTGTCGAGTAGACGCTAATCTTGATCCCCTTCCGACACGCCAGACCTACATCGATTGTGACGGTGTTAGCTTTGGAACTCTCCGAGAAGTTTTCCGAGACAAAAGGAAGGTAGCCCTCACTGAAGATGAGGGAAATCGACTGTTTCAGATTTTTTCCGATGGCCAATACTTATCTACCGGCCTCAACGTCATTCTTGGGGACAGGTCATCAGGGAAATCCCACACTCTTCAGAGAATTTGCGACTGGTTCGGGGAGGACAATGTAAAATACATCCGCCAGTTTGATTTGGTTGCTAGAGACGAAGCCGAGGACGAACGGAATTTCAAGGATTTATTAAGCCAAGGCTCCAGTATCTTCACGAAAAATTATTTATCGGACCTCCAAAGGGTTGTGGAGGATATCCTAGAAGTTGATCTCAAATCTGACTTGCAGTCGGTTGAAACTTACGTAACGAGCTTGCTGAAATACGCTCAAGAAACCACCATGCATGATAGTTTCTCTAAGGCCAAGATTTACAGAGAATACCCTTTCACCAACAAGAAACTCAACGGCCTCATCGAGCTAATTGAGTCCACCGATCACCTTTTGAGTAACAAAGAGTATCGCGAAATTATAGACAAACATATCGACGTTTCCGACATTCGCGCTCTCTACATTGAACTTATGACGACTTATTGTCAGCAACATGCAATCAACGCCAAAAGATCGTGGGTCAATGCACTAGTTCAAGACATCAAAACCAAGCTTCAAACTAAGTCGTCTGCTCCGAATGTGCCAGATGTGGATCTTCTAAACGTAGTTCTTAATCAGAAAAAGGTGGCGAGGTTCGAGCAGATCGTAAAGCTTGCTCGCCAACCGAAAACCCCGCTACGTGAAGCTAAGCGAGGTTTTGAGATTGTTGCGAAAGTTAGACCGTTTTCTGGTGCAGGGGAACTCAAGGACGTTTCTCGGTCAAACAAAGGTTTCAGAGCGGCGTTTGCCAAGTATGATACGCCTTATGAATTTCTAGATGAGCTTCGAAAAATCGGTGATCCTATCAAAGCAGCCGCTTATAGCGAATTCCTAGTGAAGGTAGAATACAAGATTTTGAACCGGCATGGCTTTGAGGCTTCTGGTGGGGAGCGCTCTGAATTCTTTCTACTCGAGAAAATTCAAGAGGCAGAGGGAGCGGAAATTCTTCTAATTGACGAGCCTGAATCATCGTTCGACAACCACTTTCTAAAAGCTGACGTAAATGAGCTTATCAAGGCGATGTCGCAAAAGATGCCGGTAGTCATAGTTACTCACAACAATACTGTGGGCGTGTCAATTCGGCCTGACTATCTGATTTGCACGAGAAAAGAAATATCCGGAAGAAATGTGAGTTGGCGAATATATTCAGGGTATCCGACAAGTAAGCAGTTGACCTCAACGGATGGCTTGGCTTTGCCAACTAGAGACGTTCTGCTGGGCAACTTAGAAGCAGGTGTTGAGGCTTATGAACATAGGGGTAAGACATATGAAAATCTTAAAAATTGATAAGGGATGTGGTTATTTCCGCACAGAAGCGGAAGGAACATGGTCGGCGATCGACAAGATTGACAAAAACGACCTCCTAAATTTACTCAACCTTTTCTTGGAGAAGGAGGTGGAAATGGACTCTCCAACTGAACACGATTTGCAGAACGAAGTTCATAAGATTGTTTATTCGAACATCTACGAGAAACTGGATGCTCTCGCAGATAGCAAATCGACGTTCAAGGACGACAGCGAACGCAAATATCTGAGTGAACTGAACAAATATTCCTCAGCGTAGGGCGTAGCGAGATGTCCGCTTTCCGATGGGGAGATTAAGATTTCTGTAACTGCAGCGAATGACCGGAAGCCGCCCATTTTCGTGGGACAACGCGCGACAAAAAACCTGAGATTTCGAATGGCGATGCCTGACTTCTACCGGATGCAGAGCCGGAACGCCGCGTCGAGTGCGGCACGGTCAGCTTCGGTCGGGGCGGTGCGAAGATAAAACATCGCGCCTATCACTGCTGGAAAATCCACCGCGATCAGCGAAGGCCCACCCTTCAGCAGCTCTACGCCTCGCGCATCAAGTTGCAGCTCCGCAAGTGGAAGGCCGTCATTTATTCGTATAGAGACCGCATCGCGACCATATGAGGCCGACTGGCCAGTAGTCTCATTGTCGATCCGCCAGCCAGACTGCGCCTCAGCGATCATCTTGCGTGTCCGCGCATCGACGCCATGCTCCAGATTTACCGACGAGAGCAGGACGTAGGGCACCCGCCCCTTGCAGTAGGCGGTGAGCTGCCCCACGACAGAACGGCCAGAAACATTTTCCGGTAATGCCGACCAAGCGATCACACCCGCCCCGAATGGCTCAAAGGCAAAATCCCGAAAGCGGTCAGGCGTCACGATCTTGAGGGCGGTTAGCTGATCCCGATCCGGCTCCCACATCTCGTGCGGCAGCGCCTCGCTCAATCGCGCGAAAAGGTCGGGCTCCGTCCCCATTGTCATGATATAACCAAGCACCGTGGCCCCGATTAGCTGTGCCGTGCTCTCGGTCATGTAGACGCTGTCCTCCCTGGCAAATGAAGCGCCAGCGGAAGAAAACTGGTGGAAGCCGAGCCGACTTTCCTCCGGCACCGTCCGACGCACGCCGCCCAGAAAGGCGATCGCGCAGGCAGAAAAACATCCACCGCCAGCCGTATCATACCCGGGTTTGCCCGTTGTCGGATCGAGTGGGTGTCGCTGCACCGTGGTATCGAGACCGGCTTCGCGGATAATCTGTCCGAGCCGCAGGCCACCAATAAGGCTTCCGCCATCACTATCGAGCGCCATTACGAAGCGGAATCCGTCGAATGAATCGGTATTGAGGAAAGCTTGGAAAGCATCAGGTGTATCGCCCGCGATGTCTCCTTCGGCTACGATCATGTTGGTGTGGTTCATGTAAACCATCTCGAAGGTCATATCCTTCGCAATGACGGCCTGCGCGAGAAGACAACCAGTCAGCAGAAATGCGGGTCGAAGAAATCTCTGGATCAATCCACTAGCCTTTCCACTTTTATCACTTTTGACGAAACAGAATTCGTGACTTACTCACTGCCGTGCGATTTTCCATGAAGCAACCATAAAAATCAGACACTCAGACGAAGCGCAGCGAACCACCGCTTCCCGCCCTACTTGGAAAAATGATGGGCGAAGGCAATTGGACTATTGCCCAATTAGCACTCGAATTAATTTTGAATAATAATGCCTAGTGAATCCGATGCATCACTTTTTACATCAAGAACTGTCTTTTTGTGACTATTATGGATCCATTTACACCAGCTTCAGTTTTGACTGCTACTGTTCCAGATCGCTACGACAGTAAAGCAAATCTCTTCAACTTAGCTACTATTTCTATTCCGCCGCGACTGCGATGTCACGGCTTGCTGAAAACGGGCGCCGCAAGGGTGCCAATAAAATTGTCTGGAATAGGAGATCAGGTAGCTCATCACTCAGTTTATTTTCTGCCAGCGTCCTGTTCAGAGCACAGGGCAAGTCCGCCTGCCCTGTGTGTCGTAGTGTCCATTCAGAGCCCGCCGCCTGAGGGCAGAACCGTTTATCTCCGCCCCCCTCCGGAGAACCTTTGCCCCAAAACCAGACAACCTTTGCCCCAGACGGGACAAACTATGCTCAGAGGGACATCGGGGCGTGTCCGCTTAGCTACAGCCGCTTGTCCCGCCGCAGGTGTTGCACTTCATGCAGGTGCCGTTGCGGACCAATGTATAATTGCCGCACTCGCCACAGGCTTCGCCTTCGTAGCCCTGCATCTTGGCCTTTGCCCGCGCATCGAAGCTTACCGCGCCAGAGCTTGCGGCGGTGGAAGATTTCACCGCAACGGCCATGTCGCCACCGCCGCCGACCTGAGGCAAAAGGGTCTCAAGCGCTGCGCTGGTATCCACGGCCTGACCGCCCTGAAGCACCACAAGCTCTTGGGGCAAACGATTGCGCAGATAGCCTGAGGAACTGATTTGTTTCAGTACATCCAGCGACTTATTCGCTGCCTTCTCGCTCAGTTCGCTGACGTTACCGAGGTTCTCTTCCTCTCCCCGACCCAGATCATCAAAGGTCGCGCCTTCAGGCTTCACATGCGCCAGATCGGTCCGGTCGAGGTAGGACACCGCCAGTTCGCGGAACACGTAGTCAAGGATTGAGGTCGCCTGTTTGATGCTGTCATTGCCCTGCACCATGCCCGCGGGCTCGAATTTGGTGAAGGTAAAGGCATCGACGAACTCTTCCAGCGGCACGCCGTATTGCAGGCCCACGGAAACCGCGATGGCGAAATTGTTCATCATCGCCCGGAAACCGGCACCTTCCTTGTGCATGTCGATGAAGATTTCACCCAGCTTGCCGTCTTCGTATTCGCCCGTGCGCAGATAGACCTTATGACCACCCACATTCGCCTTTTGCGTATACCCCTTCCGGCGCTGCGGCATCTTTTCGCGGTGGGATTTGATGATCTCCTTAACGATCACCTTCTCGACGATCTTTTCGGCCAGCACGGCGGCCTTCTCATGTGGCGTGCCGCTTTCCAGTGTCTCGGCGGCGTCCTCATCGTCTTCGACCAGCGCCGCGGCCAGTGGCTGGCTCAGCTTTGAGCCGTCACGGTAGAGCGCATTCGCCTTGATGCCCAAGGACCAGCTCAGCTCATAAGCTTTCTGGCAATCTTCGATGGTCGCGTCATTCGGCATGTTGATCGTCTTGGAGATCGCCCCCGAGATAAAGCTTTGCGCGGCGGCCATCATATAGATGTGGCTGTTGACCGAGAGATAGCGTTTGCCCTTCTTGCCGCAGGGGTTGGCGCAGTCGAAGATGCCGTAATGTTCTTCTTTCAGATGCGGCGCGCCTTCCAGCGTCATGGTGCCGCAAACGTGGTCATTGGCCGCTTCGATGTCCGCCTTGCTAAAGCCGAGCGAGCGCAGCAGGTCAAAGGTCGGATCATTCAGTTTCTCGGTTGGGATGCCCAGCACCTGCGTGCAGAAGGCCTCTCCCAGCGTCCACTGGTTGAACACAAAGCGGATGTCGAAGGCCTGCTTGAGCGCCGCGTCAATCTTGGCCAACTCATTGGCGCCGAACCCGTGACCTGCCAGCGTAGTGTGATTGATCGCAGGCGCGTTGCCGATGGTGCCGTGGCCCACCGCATAACTGACGATCTCTTCGATCTGCGCCGACCCATAGCCGAGTTTCTCCAGCGCGGCAGGCACGGACTGGTTGATGATCTTGAAATAGCCACCACCCGCGAGTTTTTTGAACTTCACCAGCGCAAAGTCAGGCTCAATCCCCGTGGTGTCGCAGTCCATTACCAGACCGATGGTGCCCGTGGGCGCGATGACAGAGGTCTGCGCGTTGCGGTAACCGTGGGCTTCGCCCAGTTTCAGCGCCTCGTCCCAGCAGGATTTGGCAATGTCGACCAGCCCCGCCTGCGGGCAGTTGGCATGATCCAGCGGCACCGGTTTGACCGAAAGCCGCTCATAGCCGTCCGCCTTGCCATGGGCCGCGTTGCGGTGGTTGCGGATGACGCGCAGCATATGCTCGGCATTCTTGGCATAGCCCGGGAAGGTGCCCAATTCGCCTGCCATCTCGGCCGACGTTGCATAGGCCACACCGGTCATAATCGCGGTCAAGGCACCGCCAAGCGCGCGGCCCTCGTCGCTGTCGTAGGAATAGCCCATGTTCATCAGCAGCCCGCCGATGTTCGCATAGCCAAGCCCCAGTGTGCGGAAGTCATAAGACCGCTGCGCGATTTCCTTGGAGGGGAACTGTGCCATCATTACACTGATTTCCAGTGTCACGGTCCAAAGGCGGCTGGCGTGCATGTAGTCCTCGACCTGAAACTCGCCATCCTTGAGGAAGGTCAGCAGGTTCATCGAGGCCAAGTTGCAGGCCGTATCGTCGAGGAACATGTATTCCGAACAGGGGTTCGAGCCACGGATCGCGCCATCCTCTGGGCAGGTGTGCCAGTCGTTCACCGTGTCGTGGTACTGGATCCCCGGATCGGCGCAGGCCCATGCGGCATGGCCGACCTGATCCCAAAGGTCGCGGGCCCGGATGGTTTTCACCACACGGTTTTCGGTGCGGCTGATCAATTCCCAATCGGCGTCCTTTTCCACTGCCTTGAGGAAGGCGTTGGTGACCCGGATCGAGTTGTTCGAGTTCTGGCCGGAGACCGAATTATAGGCTTCCGAATCCCAATCGGTGTCATAGGTCGGGAATTCGATGCTGGTGTGGCCCTGCTTGGCGTAATCCAGCACACGCTTGACGTAAGTCTCGGGGATCGCGACCTTTTTGGCCTCGCGGATCGCTTGCTTCAACTGGTCGTTCTTGGCCGGGTCATAGGCATCTTCGGCCACGCCGTCCCATGCTTTGATCGCGTTGAACAGCAGGTTCAGCTTTTGCTCGTGCATCTTGGAGCCAGCCACGATGCTCGCGACCTTCTGCTCTTCGAGCACCTTCCAATTGATGAAATCTTGAATGTCGGGGTGGTCGGCGTCGACGATCACCATCTTGGCGGCCCGGCGGGTGGTGCCGCCGGATTTGATGGCGCCAGCGGCGCGGTCCCCGATCTTGAGGAACCCCATCAAACCCGACGACTTGCCGCCGCCCGACAGCTTCTCGCCCTCTCCGCGGAGCGATGAAAAGTTGGTGCCTGTGCCTGAACCGTATTTAAACAGCCGCGCCTCGCGGACCCAAAGGTCCATGATGCCGCCATCGCCCACCAGATCGTCGGCGACCGATTGGATAAAGCAGGCATGCGGCTGAGGGTGTTCGTAGGAGGACTTGGACCGGGTCAGCTTGCCGGTCTTGTAGTCGACATAGTAGTGCCCCTGTGCCGGGCCATCGATGCCGTATGCCCAATGCAGGCCGGTGTTGAACCACTGCGGCGAGTTCGGTGCCGCACGCTGGCTGGCGAGCATATGGCGCATCTCGTCGTAGTAGGCATGAGCGTCTTCTTCGGTGGTGAAGTAACCACCCTTCCAGCCCCAGTAGGCCCAAGCACCCGCCAAACGGTCGAACACCTGCTTCGAAGACGTCTCGCCGCCCATGGTCGCGTCATCTGTCGGGACCGAGCGCCACAGGAACTCCGGCACGCCCTTCTCTTTGACGCGGCGCGTAGCACTTGGCACGCCTGCTTTGCGGAAATACTTCTGCGCGATCACATCGCTGGCGACTTGGCTCCAGGCTTTGGGCACTTCGACATTATCAAGCTTGAACACCACCGAACCGTCAGGGTTACGGATTTCCGACACCGTGGTGACAAAGTCCAAATCCGCATAGGCGTCCTGCCCGGCTTTAGTGAAATTACGTTCAATTTTCATTGTCGCTGCCTCATATCCAGCATTTCAAATCCCAAGCCGATCGCCCCTCAGCAGACCGCCTCACCCCATTTCTTTCGTCGGCAGGAAACAGTCCGGCTTCGCTGTGCCCGCCTAATAGCAAGCAACTCGATTTTACTAACAATGGTTGTTCTGCCCTGTCCTGCTGCCTTAGCGCCTAAAGGTGTTAACCACTATATCTTGTGGCGCTTTTGGTAACCCGCACAAATTGACGTAGATATGACTACAGGGTCAACGATTTTTTTACGATTTATTTTGACGCAGCAGGTTGACCAAATAGAGCGGATTTACCTTTCAGCAGCCAAACCGATTCAAACTCAGGATATCCCCAGAGATACCCGCAGGCCGCGTGCCGCGGGCGAAGGTGAAATTACCTTTTCCCGTGGCAGGGTTAACGGGCCGGATTGAGAGATTGGTTTAATTCATCCACAGCAACAGGTGCCAGTGGACCGGAACGTAGCGGCAAGTCCAAACTGAGCCGATGAGATGAGCCGCGATGACATCGCGCGCGCCCTCTTCGGCCCAAGCGCGACAGAATCGCCACGGTTCACAGCACAAACGGCAAAGACCCACCACAAACGCAGCGGTCGATACTAAATCTTGTGCAAAATGGGAAAGACGCAACATTGACGGCCCAAGCATATACTTAGGCCATATCAATATTACGACTGGAATAAAGTGGTCGGAGCGAGAGGATTCGAACCTCCGACCCCCTGTACCCAAAACAGGTGCGCTACCAGGCTGCGCCACGCTCCGACTGACGCTTCTTTAGCTATAACCCTGGGGATTGAAAAGCCCCGAATGACCGAAAGTTCAGGAATTTGGCAGAGAATTTAACAAGGCCACGCAGGTTCGTTCTGCGCAAAGGCTGGATGGCGGATTTCGCTGCCTTCGGTGATGCCAAGACGCTTGGAAAGACCTCCGTTAATTTCCAAAACGGAAAGCAGATTATCCCCGCCCGGAATCGGTGTCTCGTCCAAGGGTTTGGCGGAGTGGTGGATTTTTTGGACCACGCCCTGCGAATCGATAAAGAGCAAATCCAACGGGATCAGCGTGTTGCGCATCCAAAAGCTTAGCGGCTGCGGGGTCTCATAGATAAACAACATGCCCGAGCTTAGCGGCATTGACCGCCGGTGCATCAAACCTTGGGACCGTTCGGCAGTATCATCGGCCACTTCGATTGAGAAACGCGCCTTGCCCCAATCTCCGCGTAGCGTCACTGAATCATCGCGGCAGACATTCGCCGCCGCCGCCCCCGTCATCAGAAGGCCAGCAACCGCCGCGCCCGTTAACCGCTTGATAACGGTCAACCGTCTATCACTGCTTCCCATGCTCTTACCTCCGCTGCCAACTGGCCCCGATCGCCAACAATCACACGCATGGCAACAGCTTCGCCCGGTTGCAAATCACAAAGGCCCGATTGCCGCAGGACATCCATGTGCAGAAACACATCTTCGGCGCAGCCAAAGACATTTGCAAATCCGAATCCCTTGGCCTTGTCGAACCATTTGACCCGCGCAGGCTCAAACTCAGCAGCGGCAAGTTGCTCGGGATCAAAGCCCACAAAGTCGACAACCGCTGGGGGCAGTTCATCGGGCGGCTCAATGGTAAGCACTTCGACGGCCTGCGCACCGCGATCTGTTTGCTGAACACGTATTTTGACCCGCGCACCATCCGCGACCGAGCTTTGCCCAAAACTGCGCAGCACATTAACATGCAACAAGATGTCGGGCCCGCCACTTTCGGCGACCACAAAGCCAAAGCCTTTGAGCGGATCGAACCACTTTACCACACCCTCATGCGGAGCGTCGTAAGTTCCCGGTTCTGTTTCATTCCCAAACACGTCTTTCATCGGTCTCGGCGGTGCCCCTTTAAGGATTGAGCCGGGTGACAGCCCAAGGCGACGCTATGTCGGCCCGGCGCCACTGAAAGCGGTCATGCAAACGAAACTCTCCATCCGCCCAGAACTCAATCTCAAGCGGTGTGATACGGTATCCCCCCCAGAACGGCGGACGTTTTGGGTTCACCCCCTGCTGTGCCGTTACCTTCGCCACCTCGGCCATCAGCGCACCACGCCCCGACAACGGCTGTGATTGGCGCGACGCCCAAGCGCCCAGACGGCTTTTGAGAGATCTGGAGGCGTAATATTCGTCGGCTTGAGGCCCATCTTCGCGGCTAATCAATCCGCGCACCCGGACCTGACGACGCAGGGATTTCCAGTGCATGACGAATGCCGCTTTGCCTGCGGCATCAAGCTCATGGGCCTTTTGGCTTTCATAGTTGGTATAAAAGACAAAAGCTTCCGGCTCGATCTCTTTCAGCAGGACCATCCGAGCATTGGGCAAGCCTTGCGAATCGACGGTGCTGAGGGCGATGGCATTTGGATCATTCGGCTCACTTGCTTCCGCTTCGCTCAACCAGCGCTGCGCAATTGCAAAGGGGTCATCCCCTGCAAAGATACCTGTCCGCGTCTCCATTCGGCATCCCCTTTGAGAGTATTTAAGCCTGCATCCGGTCTGCGCCGGGTTCAATTCCATTCGCTATGTCATTTGTTAAGGATGGGCAACTCAAAGGACAACCGCACTGGATTTCCGACAGTTAGCCGCCGATCTTATGGCAAAACCTTGGCGACTGCCCGCCTGTGTAGTCTTGATGGCAACGGCGCAATCGCCTAGACCAAGGCAACCAAAACGGAACATAGACAAGGCGGCGGAATGGGAAACGAATTGATGCGGGGCAAGCGTGGGCTCATCATGGGTCTTGCGAATGACAAATCCATCGCATGGGGCGTGGCCAAAGCGCTGGCAGATGCGGGGGCGGAACTTGCTTTTTCCTACCAAGGCGATGCGCTTAAGAAACGCGTTGGCCCTTTGGCAGAGCAGCTTGGCAGCGACATTGTTCTGCCCTGTGATGTGGGCGACGAAGCCTCGATCGATGCGCTGTTTGACGGGCTGAAAGAACGCTGGGACGGGCTTGATTTCATCGTTCACGCCATCGGCTTTTCCGACAAGGGTGAACTGCGGGGCCGCTATGTCGACACCAGCCGTGGTAACTTCACCATGTCGATGGATATCTCAGTCTATTCCTTCACTGCAGTGATGCAGCGCGCGGAAAAGATGATGTCGCCCGGTGCCAGCGCCCTGACGTTGACCTATTACGGCGCCGAAAAGGTGATGCCGCATTATAATGTGATGGGTGTGGCCAAAGCCGCACTTGAGGCGAGCGTCAAATACCTTGCCGAAGATCTGGGCAAGGACGGCATCCGCGTCAACGCGATCTCGGCGGGGCCGATCAAGACGCTGGCGGCCTCCGGCATCGGCGACTTCCGCTACATTATGAAATGGAACGAGTACAACTCCCCCCTGCGCCGCAATGTCACCACCGAAGACGTGGGCAAGGCCGCCCTCTTCCTGCTGTCGGATCTGGGCAGTGGCACTACGGGTGAAAACCTGCATGTCGACGCGGGCTATCACGTTGTCGGCATGAAGGCGGTTGACGCGCCGGACATGTCCAAGGAATAACGCGCCCCAAATCTCTTCTCGCGCGGGTTCCCGCGCCAGCCGCTGCAAAGGAACACCATGAGCACCCAAAAGGACGCCTCGCGCCTGCCCCACGAAAAGGGCTTTCACATTTCTTGGGATCAAATCCACCGCGACAGCCGTGCACTGGCATGGCGGCTGGATGGGCTTGGCCCCGACAATGGCGCGTGGCGTGCCGTGGTGGCGATTACGCGCGGTGGCATGGCCCCGGCGATGATCGTCGCGCGTGAGTTGGACATCCGCACGGTCGATACGATCTCAGTCATGTCTTACCATTCGGGCGGCGGGGCCGCTGACCAACGGCGTGAGGCGAAGGTGCTGAAATCTCCGGATGCAGAGATGATGGGTGACGGCACCGGCATCCTGATCGTTGATGATTTGGTCGACAGCGGCAAGACCATCGAACTGGTCCGCGAGCTTTACCCCAACGCCCATTTCGCCACCGTCTATGCCAAGCCCGAGGGCGAACCGCAGGTTGATACTTTCATCACCGGCGTCAGCCAAGACACGTGGATCTTCTTCCCATGGGACATGGCCCTGCAATACGTCGAACCCTACCGCGGCAAGGACTAAGGGGCCCTAGGCCACCCTCCCTGCCCCTTACCTGACCGGATACACCCATGACGCTTTCGCGCACCGCCACCACTTTCTTCCCTCCGGTGATGGAGGCGCGGCGCTGGCTGGATGGCGTGACATTCACCGATGACCGTCCGCTGATCAACGTAAGCCAAGCCGCCCCTGTCGATCCGCCCCCAGAGGGGCTGCGCCGGGCGATGGCCGAGGTCACGCTGAACAATGATGAGGCGCATCTCTACGGCCCCGTACTGGGCCTGCCGGAACTGCGTGCAGAATTGGCACAGCAAACGGCTGAGAAATATGCAGGCGTGGTGAGCGACGAACAGGTCTGCATCACTTCGGGCTGCAACCAAGCCTTCGCCGCCGCCATCGCCACGCTTTGCGGTGAAGGTGATGAGGTGATTATCCCGACGCCATGGTACTTTAACCACAAGATGTGGCTCGACATGAGCGGCGTGACCGCCGTTCCCCTGCCCGTCGAAACGGACATGCTGCCCGACCCGGCCCGCGCCGAGGCCTCGATCACACCCCGCACCCGCGCCATCGCGCTGGTCACCCCCAACAACCCCGGCGGCGTTGAGTATCCAGCCGCCCTTGTGCAGGACTTCTTTGATCTGGCCCGCCGTCACGGCATCGCGCTGATCCTCGACGAAACCTACCGCGATTTTCACAGCCGCCCCGGCGCGCCGCATGCGCTGTTCAGCGACCCCGATTGGCACGACACGCTCATTCACCTCTATTCCTTCTCCAAGGCCTACCGCCTCACCGGCCACCGCGTTGGCGCGCTGATCGCCAGCAAAGCGCGGTTGGCGGAAGTGGAAAAGTTTCTCGACACCGTCGCCATTTGTCCTGCGCAGATCGGTCAGCACGGCGCGCTCTGGGGGATGCAGAACCTGAGCGCGTGGCTCGCGGGCGAACGCGAAGAAATCCTCGCCCGCCGGGCCGCGATTGCCGACCTGATGCCCAAGCTCGAACCGCTGGGTTGGGAACTTCTCGGCCTCGGCGGCTATTTCGCCTATATGCGCCACCCTTTCGACATGTCGTCAGCCGACCTTGCCCCGAAACTCGTACGCGACGCAGGCGTGCTCTGCCTGCCCGGCACGATGTTCCAGCCCGAGGGCGACGCGCGCGGCGAAAGCCAGTTGCGCATCGCCTTTGCCAACCTCGACACCGCCGGTCTTGGGGCGCTTTTCGACAGGCTTGCAGCCCTGCCACGCAACGCATAGACAGGTCCGAAATTAACGAGGGACCGTGTCATGGCCAAAAAAGGCTTCAGCTTTTCGAAAACCGCCGTTTGGGCCTTGATGGGCCTTCTGATCTTGGGTCTTGGCGGCTTTGGCGCGATCAATCTCAGTGGCAATCTGCGCAGCATTGGCAGCGTGGGTGACAAGTCCATTTCGGTCGATCAATACGCCCGCCAGTTGCAGCAGGAAATCCGCGCCATTGAAGCGCAGACGGGCGAGAGCCTGCCCTTCGCCCGCGCGCAAGAGATGGGCCTCGACCGCGCGGTGCTGCAGCGCATCGTGCGCAACCGCGCGCTGGATCATGAAGCCGACGAAATGGGCATCTCCATCGGCGATGCCACCCTGCGCGATGAGATCGTCGCAATCTCGGCTTTTCAGGGCATCGACGGCAACTTTGACCGCGAAGGCTATCGTTTTGCCCTCCAGCAAAGCGGGATGAGCGAAGCAGAATTCGAGAAATCAATCCGCGAAGAGGCCGCCCGTGGTCTGCTGCAGCGCGCGATCTTGGGCGGCGTCTCAATGCCTGACACCTATGCCCGCACGCTGGTTGACTACGTTGCCGAAGAGCGCAGCTTCACTTGGGCCCGGCTGAGCGCGGATGACCTCGACACGCCCGCCGCTGAGCCGACAGATGAAGAGCTTCAGGCCTATTACGACGCCAACACCGATGACTTCATGCTGCCCGCCAGCAAAAGCATCACCTACGCATGGCTCCGCCCCGAAGACCTGCTGGACGAAGTTGAAGTGCCCGAAGAAGAGGTGCGCGCCGAATATGATGCCCGCAGCGATGAATACGACCAGCCCGAGCGTCGCTTGGTTGAACGTCTGGTCTTTGCCAACGAAGAGGCCGCCACGCAGGCCACAGCAGCGCTCGAAGTTGACGGCACCACCTTTGAAGCGCTGGTCGCAGAGCGCGGGTTGGCACTGGCAGATGTGGACATGGGCGATGTGGCCAAATCCGACCTCGACGCCGCAGGTGACGCGGTGTTTGGGGCGCAGAGCGGGGACATCGTCGGCCCTCTGCCCACTTCGCTGGGGCCGGCCCTCTTCCGCGTGAACGCGGTTCTGCCTGCACAGAACGTACCTTTCGAAGAGGCCCGTGAGGTGCTGGAAGAGACCCTCGCCATTTCCCGCGCGACCCGCGCGGTCGAAGCCCGCGCACAGGAAATCGACGACCGTCTCGCCGGGGGGGCCACGCTCGAAGATCTGGCCGAGGAAACCAAAATGAACCTCGGTACCATCGACTGGACCCAAGAGAGCAGCGAAGGCATCGCCGCCTATGGCGCCTTCCGTGAGGCGGCGGCAGGCTTGAGCGCCGATGCCTTCCCGCAGATCGACCAGTTGGAAGACGGCGGCGTTTTCGCCATGCGCCTCGATGAGACCAAGCCAGAGCGCCCCGAACCTTTTGAGCAGGCCCGCGATGCAGTTGAGACCGCGTGGCGCAATGCCCAGATCGTGGAAGCTCTGACCGCCAAGGCCGAGAGCCTGACCGGCACATTGGCCGAAGCGGACGGTTTTGAGGCCGCCGGTCTCACGCCGCAGCTTGGCGAAGGCATGACCCGCAGCTCCTATGTCGACGGCACGCCCGACAACTTCATGGATCAGGTCTTTGACCTCGACGAGGGTGGCGTCGCGGTCCTGCCCGCAGGGGACAGCGTTGTGGTTCTGCGCCTTGATGCCGTGACCCCCGCGGGCGAAGACGATCAGACCCAAGCTTTGATGGACCGTCTGTCACAGCAGCTGGATCAGGCGCTGGCCCAAGGTCTTTTCGATATCTACAGCAATGCAGTGATGCGCGATGCCGATCCTCAGATCGACCAGCGCGCGGTCAGTGCCGTGCATGTGAACTTTCCCTGATAGGCAAATTTGATGGCCCTGACCCCGGATTTCGACACTTTCGCCCGCGCTTATGAAGCGGGCGAAAACCAGATCGTCTACACCCGCCTTGCTGCCGACCTCGACACGCCTGTGTCCTTGATGCTGAAACTCACCGGCGCGGCAGAGAACGCCTTTGTGCTGGAATCCGTCACCGGCGGTGACGTGCGCGGGCGCTATTCCATCATTGGCATGAAGCCCGACCTGATCTGGCGTTGCCGGGGGGAGACCGCCGCCCTCAATCGCGCCGCACGCTACGATGCGGATGCCTTTGAGGACATGCCCGGCGATCCGCTGGACCGTCTGCGCGATGTCATCGCGGAATCGCGCATCACCCTGCCCGATGATCTGCCCCAAGCCGCCGCCGGTCTCTTTGGCTATCTCGGCTATGACATGATCCGGCTGGTCGAACATCTGCCCCATGTGAATCCTGACCCTCTGGGCCTGCCTGATGCGGTGATGATGCGCCCCTCGGTCGTGGCCGTGCTGGATGGGGTGAAGGGCGAAGTCACCATCGTCTCCCCCGCGTGGGTGTCCGAGGGGCAGACCGCCCGCGCCGCCTATGCCCAAGCCGCCGAGCGGGTGATGGATGCGGTGCGCGATCTGGAACGCGCCATGCCGCAGACCTCCCGCGATTTGGGAGAGGCCGAAGACGCGCCGGAGTCGGTGAGCAATTTCACCCACGACGGATATAAAGCCGCCGTCGAAAAGGCGCGCGACTATATCAAGGCGGGCGATATCTTTCAGGTGGTGCCAAGCCAGCGTTGGGCGCAAGGGTTCACACAGCCGCCCTTCGCGCTGTACCGCAGCCTGCGGCGCACCAACCCCTCGCCCTTCATGTTCTATTTCAACTTCGGCGGCTTCCATGTGGTCGGCGCAAGCCCCGAAATCCTCGTGCGGGTCTTTGGCAACGAAGTCACCATTCGCCCCATCGCTGGCACCCGCAAACGCGGCGCCACGCCGGAGGAAGACCGCGCGCTAGAGGCCGATCTGCTGAGCGATCCCAAAGAGCTGGCCGAACACCTGATGCTGCTCGATTTGGGCCGCAACGATGTGGGCCGGGTCGCCAAGATCGGCACCGTGCGCCCGACGGAAGAGTTCATCGTCGAACGCTACAGCCATGTCATGCACATCGTCTCCAACGTGGTCGGAGAGTTGAAGGAGGGCAAAGATGCGCTCGACGCATTCTTTGCCGGGATGCCCGCTGGCACCGTCTCGGGCGCGCCCAAGGTCCGCGCGATGGAGATTATCGACGAATTGGAACCCGAGAAGCGTGGCGTCTATGGCGGCGGCGTGGGCTACTTCAGCGCGGGCGGCGACATGGACATGTGCATTGCCCTGCGCACGGCGGTGGTGAAGGACGAGACGCTCTACATCCAAGCTGGCGGCGGTGTCGTTTACGACAGCGATCCAGAGGCCGAGTTCATGGAAACCGTCCATAAATCCGGCGCGATCCGCCGGGCTGCAGCCGATGCCGCGCGCTTTGGCGGTAAAGGGAACAACTGACCATGCCGAACCGTGCCCCCTTTCAGATTGCGGGGCATTCCGTTGCCCCCGGCAGCAGCCTTGCGGTCGACCTGCCCGTCTCGATTCTGCCGGATCACACGCCGGTGCATCTGTCGCTTGAGATCTACCACGGAAAACGCCCGGGGCCGACGATGTTCGTCTCTGCCGCCGTGCATGGGGATGAGGTCATCGGCGTTGAGATCACCCGTCGCTTGCTGCGCGCGCCGCAACTCTCTGCCCTGCGTGGCACGCTGATCGTGGTGCCGGTGGTGAACTCTTTCGGTTTTCTCAACCGCTCACGCTACCTGCCCGACCGCCGCGACCTGAACCGCTGTTTCCCCGGCTCGCCTTCGGGCAGCCTTGGCGCGCGGCTGGCGCATATCTTCCTGCAAGAGGTGGTGCTGCGCTGCGACTTTGGTGTTGATCTACATTCGGCAGCGATTCACCGCACGAACCTGCCGCAGGTGCGCGTTTCGCCCGCCGACAAGGTGACCCAAAAGATGGCGATGGATTTCGGCGCGCCGGTGGTGCTGACCTCACCCCTGCGGGACGGTTCTTTGCGCGCGGTCGCGGCAAAACAAGGCACACCAATCCTGCTTTATGAGGCGGGCGAAGGGCTGCGCTTTGACGAAATGGCTGTGCGTGCGGGGCTTGCGGGGATCCTGCGGGTCATGCGCGGCCAAGACATGCTGCCTGCAAAGGGCATCGCCCGCGCCCGCAGCGCGCCCTATATATGCACCGCGTCCCATTGGCTCCGCGCCCCTGCGGGGGGACTGCTGCGCACCTTCCGCGCCGAAGGTGAGACGGTGGCCGAGGGCGATCTTCTTGCCATCGTGTCTGATCCCTTTGGCAAAGAAGAAGCCGAGCTTCTGGCCGATGCGCCGGGGATCCTCATCGGGCGGGCGATCTTGCCCATCGTCAACGAAGGCGACGCGGTCTTTCACCTTGCCAAGCTCAGCCCCCGCGCGGCGGAGGCAACGGTGGATGATCTGGCCAGCCAGTTGGAAGAAGATCCGCTCTTCGACGAAGATGAGATCATCTAAACCTGCGCGAGATCACTCCTCACGCAGCAATACTGTAGAGATCGGAACCAAGGCCACATCACTGGCCCGGTCCTGCAAGCCCCAAAGCAGCAGCGCCGAAACGGTATCGGGCCTCAGGCGGCCCAGCATGATCACCGCCCCCTCCTGCCCGGCCCTGAACGCCGCTTGATCGAGGAACCGGCGGATCACCCGCGCGGTCTGATCCTTGCTGTCGAAATCGCGAAACACCGGATCCGCAGGCACGCCCGCTTTCCGCGCCAGTTTGGGCATGGTGTTAAGCCCCTTGTCCTGCGTAACCAGACCGTGACCTGACTGCGCGAGGATATCTGTTACCTGATCAACCAAGGCGCGGCTGCCTTGAAAACCGCTTTCGGTCCCTTCCAGCACACCCACCACCGGACCGATCCGGTCGAGCGTGGCGGCAAAGGCGGTTTCCGCATCACTCGGCTGCGCACCCTCGGGCAGATCAACCAGCGCCAAGACCTCAAACCCGGCCTCGCGATAGGTTTCTACCCGTTCGGCGGCATCGGGCAAACGACTATCCACGGCAAAGCTCAGCGGATAGGGGAAACTGCGCAGTGCGGCCAAACCAGCACTGCCTGCAGTGACCGAGGTGCCATCGTCGATCAGCACCACGCTCATCATGGGTTTGCCCTCGGACTGGTCACTGGCAAGGCTGTTGGCGACAATGGGACGCGGATCTTCTTCGACAGTTTCCGCGGCTTCAGAAACCTCTTCAGTTGCCTCGGGACCGGGGCGGTTAATCACAACGCCGGTCTCCCGGTCGGTCAAAGTGCCGACGGGAGTGCCGATCGCGGGTCTACTCTCTGTAGGAGCCTCATCCGGTAATGGTGTCGCTTCGGCGGTCTCAGGCTCCTCCGTCGGGGCGATGCTCTGTGGCTCTGTCGCAGGCTCAACCTCTGCGACCTCGGATTCCTCCGGGGTTTGCTCTGGCTCCGCTTGGGCAGTCTCTTCCACCGGCACCTCTTCGGCGGGCAGTGTAATCGCCTCTGCTTCGTCAGCGTCCGGCGCCTCCATCCCTTCAGGCGCATCAAAAGCCCCTTCGATATCGGTCACCTCGGGCGCGGGCGGCTGCGCGGGTTCGGTGCTGATCGAAAGCTCTTCCACAGGCTGCGGCACGCCGGGCGCCATCGCC
Source organism: Sulfitobacter sp. SH24 (assembly GCF_965641895.1). Classification (NCBI taxonomy): domain Bacteria; kingdom Pseudomonadati; phylum Pseudomonadota; class Alphaproteobacteria; order Rhodobacterales; family Roseobacteraceae; genus Sulfitobacter; species Sulfitobacter sp. SH24. The sequence goes on along the minus strand of NZ_OZ282575.1, from coordinate 1,545,487 downwards.
TGCGGGTTGGGCAGGACCGGCTCTTCCGCGCCGGGAGATGTTGGGGTTTGCCCTTCGGGCGCTGCGGGCGTACTTAACCCTTCGGCGCTGCCCGTTTCGGGCAGACTGGCCGAAGTCTGTGTGTCAGGGTCAAGCGCGGCAAGACTGTCCTGCTCTGGTAGATCAGCACGCGGCGCGGGCGCGTTAATCACCGGCGCGGTATCTCTGCTGCCCCTCTGTTCGCCCGCATCTGTCACATTGACCCGCGCCGGTGCAGCGCCCGCGCCGGGCGCATCGCCCACCTCCGGCGGCAGCGGCAAAGGCGCCATCAACGACACTGCACCGGCGACACCGATGCTGGCCACACCGCCCCAAATCAGCCCGCTTAGAATTCCGCGTGCCATCTGCGCTACTCCTGCTGTCTGCGCCACGGCCAGAAAGCCCGGCGATCCCTCAATTGGCTTGCCCCAAACTCTTGACGATGGGGTTCAAGCCTGAACATGTATGCGAAAACCTATACCGCGCCCCGGCGTGGTTTCTCCAGTCCTAATACAAAGAAATGCCTGCCTGTGCTGCTGCTCATCGATAACTACGACAGCTTTACCTATAATCTGGTTCATTACCTGGGCAGCCTCGGCGCGGATGTGCAGGTGCACCGCAATGATGCGCTTAGCGTGGATGAAGCGATGTCCATGAACCCCGCCGGTATCTTGCTGTCTCCCGGCCCCTGTGACCCCGACCAAGCGGGAATTTGCCTAGGGTTGACCCATGCCGCTGCCGAAGCAAGGGTGCCGCTCTTGGGCGTCTGCCTTGGCCATCAAACGCTGGGTCAAGCCTTTGGCGGCAAAGTCGTGCGCGCGGATGAAATCGTGCACGGCAAACTGGGCCAGATGCAGCACGACGGGCGCGGTGTCTTTGCCGGGCTGCCCTCGCCCTTTGGGGCCACGCGCTATCACTCGCTGGTGGTAGAACGCGCAAGCCTGCCTGATTGCCTTGAGATCACCGCCTCGCTCGAAGACGGCACGATCATGGGGCTGCAACACCGCGAATTGCCCCTGCACGGCGTGCAATTCCATCCGGAATCGATCCGATCCGAGCATGGCCACGCCCTGCTGCAAAACTTCCTGAATGAGATGAAGGTCACGGCATGAGCGCTGCGTTAAAACCTCTGTTGGACGCCGCCGCCAATGGGCCGCTGACCTCGGAACAAGCTGTCGAAGCCTTTGAGATCCTCTTTGAAGGCGAAGCCACGCCAAGCCAGATCGGCGGCTTTCTCATGGCGCTCCGCACCCGGGGCGAAACGGTCACCGAATATGCCGCCGCCGCACAGGTTATGCGCAGCAAATGCAACGCCGTGCGCGCGCCCGAAGGGGCGATCGACATCGTTGGCACCGGCGGCGACGGCAAGGGCACGCTCAACATCTCCACCGCTGCCGCCTTTGTCGCGGCGGGCGCCGGGGCGATCGTGGCCAAACACGGCAACCGTAACCTCAGTTCGAAATCTGGCGCTTCCGACGCGCTGTCGCAGCTTGGGATCAACGTCATGGTTGGCCCCGCCGTTGTGGAACGTGAATTGGCTGAGGCCGGTATCGGCTTCATGATGGCGCCGATGCACCACCCTGCGGTCGCCCATGTCATGCCGACCCGGTCCGAACTTGGCACCCGCACGATCTTTAACATCCTCGGCCCGCTCACCAATCCCGCCGGGGTAAAGCGCCAGTTGACCGGCGCCTATACCCGGGACCTGATCGAACCAATGGCGCTGACGCTGAAACAGCTCGGGTCCGAGAAAGCTTGGCTCGTGCATGGCTCGGACGGCACCGATGAGTTGACCATCACTGGCGTTAGCTGGGTCGCCGCACTGGAAGATGGCGTGGTCAACCTGCGCGAATTGCACCCCGAAGACGCGGGTCTGCCCGTCCATCCTTTCGAGGCAATATCTGGGGGTGAGCCAGCCGAAAACACGAAACATTTCAATGCCCTGCTCGATGGTGTTCCATCGGGTTACCGCGACGCCGTTTTGCTAAACGCAGCGGCGGCGCTGGTGGTTGCCGATGTGGCACCCGATCTCAAATCTGGCGTCGAAATGGCGCGGGAAAGCATCGACAGCGGTGCTGCGAGGGACCGGATCGAAAAAGTGGCGCGCATCAGTCAGGCGAAATGACGCCCCTGAACCTCAGCGCGCTTGGGTGTTGGGCAGAACTGCACTTTTTCGCAGAAGAATGGCCCGGCATCGCGGAAAGATTGGCCGCTGAGCCGCGCGAGGTTCTCCCTCCTGCACCGCAGATTTTTGCCGCCCTTGAACATATCCAACCCGATGCAGTCGACGTTGTTATCCTAGGTCAAGATCCCTATCCCACGCCGGGCCACGCCCACGGCTATGCCTTCTCAGCCGAACCTGACGTGCGCCCTATCCCGAGATCATTAGTGAATATCTTCAAAGAATTACACGACGATCTTGGCGCATCACCTCAAGATCCAGATCTGCGGTTTTGGGCCGATCAGGGCGTCTTGCTGTTAAACAGCGTTCTTACCGTGCCTGCGGGCGACCCGAATGGGCACGCCAAACTCGGCTGGCAAAAGCTGACCACTCAGGTGCTTACGCGCCTTTCGGATCGTCCTCGCGCCTATCTGCTATGGGGCGCGCATGCGCAGAAAGCAGCGGCGCAGGTTGATCCGGTGCAGAACCTCAAGATTGAGACACCGCACCCCTCGCCGCTTTCTGCCCGGCGCGGCTTCTTCGGGTCGCGACCTTTCAGCCGCGTGAATGACTGGTTGCAGCGCCAAGGCAAGCCCGGCATACATTGGACAAACCCGTGAGGATGCCATGACCGCAACAATTCTGGAAAAAATCAAAGCCTATAAGCTGGACGAAATCGCCGCTGCCAAGGCCGAAAAATCTCAGGCTGACATGGAGGCCGCCGCCCGTGCCGCACCGCCCGTGCGCCCCTTCGCACAACGCTTGCACGAAGCCTCCCGCGAAGGCTATGGCCTGATCGCCGAGATCAAGAAAGCCAGCCCGTCCAAAGGCTTGATCCGCGAAGATTTCGAACCCGCCGCCCTCGCCCGCGCCTATGCAGCAGGCGGCGCGACCTGCCTCTCTGTTTTGACCGACACGCCGAGTTTCCAAGGCGCGAAAGAGTTCTTGGTCGATGCCCGCGCAGCCTGCGATCTGCCGGTGCTGCGCAAAGATTTCCTTTATGACCCCTATCAGGTCGCCGAAGCCCGGAGCCTTGGCGCAGATTGTATTTTGATCATCATGGCATCCGTATCTGATGCCCAGGCCGCAGAACTGGAACAGGCTGCCCAAGATTGGGGAATGGACGCGTTGATCGAAGTCCACGACGCCGCCGAGCTTAAGCGCGCCGAAAAACTGACCAGCCGAATGATTGGCATTAATAACCGCAATCTCAATACCTTCGAGACCTCTCTTGATGTAACGCGCGAACTTTCAGAAGCCGTCCCACCCGATCGGATGCTGGTCTGCGAATCTGGCCTCTACACCCCCGCCGACCTCGCTGATATGGCAATTTACGGCGCGCGCTGCTTCCTGATTGGCGAAAGCCTTATGCGGCAGGAAGATGTCGAACAGGCCACCCGCAATTTGTTGGCGAGCCCGCTCGTCCCCGGAGGTATGTGATGGCGCTGACCCATTTTGACGCTGAAGGTGACGCGCATATGGTCGATGTGTCGGACAAGGCCGTCACATCACGTGTCGCTAAAGCTGAGAGCTACATCAAGATGGCCGCTGACACCTTTGATATCATTAGTGAAGGAAGGGCAAAGAAGGGCGATGTGCTGGGCGTTGCTCGGCTTGCCGGGATCATGGCGGCCAAAAGGACCGCTGATCTGATCCCCCTTTGCCATCCGCTGCCGATTACCAAGGTCAGTGTTGAGCTTACCCCCGACGCAAGCCTTCCCGGGGTCCGCATCGTTGCCACCGTTAAAACCACCGGCCAAACCGGGGTAGAGATGGAAGCTCTCACCGCGGCCTCCGTTACCGCCCTAACCGTCTATGACATGGCCAAAGCCGTGGATAAGGCGATGGAGATTGGCGGCACACGCGTCGTTTTGAAAGAAGGCGGTAAATCAGGCCGTTACGAGGCGACATGATTAGCGTCGAAGAGGCGCTAGAAGCCGTTCTGGACCTCGTTGAACCGCTAGATACCGAAAACGTTGCCCTACGCGCCGCCAATGGGCGTGTTCTGGCGCACCCCGTGACAGCGCAGCGCAGCCAGCCCCCTTTCGCCGCATCTTCGATGGACGGTTACGCCCTGAGACGGGCCGAGGTTGAACCCGATGCGATGTTTAAAGTCGTCGGCGAGGCCGCGGCGGGGCATGGATACACAGGCACGCTGCGCGCGGGTCAAGCCGTACGCATCTTCACCGGGGCACCCGTGCCGGAAGGTGCTGATTTTGTCGTTATCCAAGAGGATGTAACCCGCCGCGGCAACCTTATCACTCTGGGCCACCGGGTTGATACCAAAGACAATATTCGCCCAGCCGGTGGTGATTTCACCATGGGCGAGCAACTGAGCGCCTCGCGTATCCTGCGGCCCGCAGATATCGCCCTGCTCGCCGCGATGAACATCGCGAATGTACCAGTAACCCGCAAACCAATCATCGCGATCCTTGCGACAGGGGACGAGTTAGTCCAACCGGGCGAAGCTCCCGGCCCTGATCAAATCATCGCCTCCAACAGCTACGGCCTTTCGGCTATGTTTGAGGATGCGGGGGCCGAAGTGCGCATGCTCCCCATTGCACGGGATACCGTCGCCTCATTGAAACAGGCATTTGCATTAGCCCGGGATGCGGATCTGATTGTGACCATAGGCGGCGCGTCCGTGGGTGACCACGACCTGATCGGCCCAGTCGCCGCCGAACTTGGGATGAAACAAGCTTTCTACAAAGTCGCGATGCGTCCCGGCAAACCTTTGATGGCGGGACGTATCAACGGCACAACGATGATTGGCCTTCCCGGAAACCCTGTATCTGCAATGGTTTGCGGGGTAATCTTCGTGTTACCAATGCTGCGTCGCATGTTAGGATTGACTGAGGTCTACGCACCCATACGGAGCGCACCGCTTGGGCGCGAAATAGATGCGAATGGGCCGCGCGCCCACTACATGCGTGCAACCCTTCGGGACGGTGCGCTTTACCCAGATGACCGACAAGATTCTTCGCTTCTTTCCGTCCTTGCGCAGGCAGACGCTTTGATGATCCGCCCGCCTCGCGATCCGGCGCAAAATATTGGCGATATGCAGCAGTACCTCGTGATTTAGCGCCAACCTAAGGTTGACACAAAACGAGAACATCCCTAGAACAAAACAAAGGAAAATGTGGGGGGCCGTGTGATGCTGACCAAAAAACAACTCGATTTGCTGTCTTTCATTCATCAGCGCGTGCAACGTGACGGAGTACCGCCGAGCTTTGATGAAATGAAACTGGCACTCGATCTGCGGTCAAAATCAGGCATCCACCGTTTGATTACGGCGTTAGAAGAACGCGGTTTTATTCGCCGACTTGCCCACCGTGCGCGCGCAATCGAAGTTGTTAAGCTGCCCGAGAGCCTTGGCGGCGCCCCGGGTTTTGCCCCCCGCGTGATTGATGGGGACCGCCCTGACAGCCCACCGCCCGCCGCTGCACAACCGGTCACGGCGCATCATGCCTTTGACGTACCGGTTATGGGCCGGATTGCTGCCGGTGTTCCGATAGAGGCGATCTCGCAAGTCTCTCACAGCGTCACTGTGCCCGGCGGTATGATCGCAGGTCAAGCGGAGCATTTCGCACTTGAAGTGCGCGGCGACTCGATGATTGACGCCGGGATTAATGATGGTGACATCGTGGTGATCCGTGAAACCTCCGTCGCCGACAACGGTGATATCGTGGTCGCATTGGTGGAGGATCAGGAGGCAACGCTAAAACGGTTCCGGAGACAGGGCTCATCGGTCGCTTTGGAAGCCGCGAATGCCGCTTACGAAACACGTGTACTGCCTTCTGACAAAGTGAAGGTTCAAGGGCGACTTGTTGGGTTGATCCGAACCTACTGACGCCCTGCCCGTCGCTTTGGCTTGGTATTCCACATTCGCGCTCCAGCGTATTCTCTTGCCGTGGTGATCTGCCAGCCCTCGGGCGACTTTCTGAGCGCGAGGGCACCTGTTTCCCGCAGGCGGCTGGGATCAAAGACCGGGCAGCCCCATTGCTGGGCTGCATCCACTTCGGCCGAAGCGATGACGATGTCACCGAGGCGACAGCCGCTGAATGCTGCAGCCGCCCGCTTTCCCGAAAGGTGAATGATGCTCGCATCAATATCTTTCCAGCGTGTGGCGGCGACGGCTTGGTCAACGCCATCGCCATCGTTTTCCAACCAATTTCGCGCGATGAACCCTGCGCCTTTTTCTTTACTAAGCGCTCTGCCCTTTGAGGTCATAACCCCTACAAGCGTGCCGGTATCGGCGACCAGTATGTCAGGCCGGACCACTCCATGCCAAAGCGTAAGGGCAAGCACCATCGCGGGGCATCCAAGCCACCGCAAGCGCCCTTGCCACAGCAGCAACCATAGAAATCCGAGCGCCAACAACGGCAGTACCCAGCCCCCCGGCCCCGGTACGAAACTACGTGCGCCAGCTAGGCCTGAGACCGCTTCTGAGACGGCGAGGATCCAGCGCAGGCCAAGCCCCATGGCCCAAAGTGGGAGCCCCTCCATGCCAAGAGGAGCCAACATGGCGGCCAATACGGCCGCTGGGATCACCAAGACCCCCATGAGCGGAACCGACAGTAGGTTGGCGATCAGTCCGTAATGCGCGATCGTGTTGAAATGGGCGGCGGAAATTGGTGCCGTTGCGAACCCGGCGACAGCAGATGAAATCACCACCGCCACGACCGGGCGTAAGCGTTGCGGGATCACAGTACCGTCAAAATCACGCATCCAACCGAAGACTGCGACAAGCGCCGTCGTTGCCGCGAATGACATCTGAAACCCCGGCCCCGTGAGGGCTTCGGGGCGCAAAGCCAAGACGATGATCCCCGCCACAGCTACTGCACGAAGCGAAATGGCACGACGACCAATCATCAGCGCGCATAAGGCAACCGCGCACATGACATAGGCGCGCTCGGTCGCGACATTGCCGCCGGACAGCGCAAGGTAACCGGTGGCGGCGATCAGCGCCGCGCCAGCAGCAATGCTGCGGCTGGGCCAGCGGGTCGCCGTGACCGGGTGTAGGGCCAACATCAAACGCATCGCGCCAAAGACAACCGCGCTGAGCAGGCCCATATGCAACCCAGAGATTGCCAGTAAATGTGCGAGATTACTGCTGCGCAGGTCTTGCAGTGCTTCCTGAGAGATGGCGCTGCGATCGCCAGTGGTGATGGCTGCCGCGAAACCGCCGACGTCGCCGGGCAGATGCTGTCGCACACGGGCTGACGCATTCATGCGAAGGCGAAACAATACCAGAGCAGCCTCCCCCCCGATCGGCGGGGCAATGCCCAAAAGGGGCACCCGTGTGTAGCCGACCGCGCCCAATCCGGCAAACCACGCATGACGCTGGAAGTCGAAGCCACCCGGTTCTACCGGGCCGGCGGGGGGGGATAAATGAGCCGTCGTCATCACCCGCATGCCGGGTGTAGGTTGGATGGAGCCGGGGGTTTTGGAATGCAACGACACCCGTACCCTCGTTGGGGTCAGTGTGGGCGGCACACGGTCCAGCCGAACCTGATCAAGGGTAACGCGGGGCGCATCAGATTGGCTTCGGTCCAAGGCAACGACCCGCCCTTCGACGGCCCCGTAATAGCGCCAGCCGAGCACCGGGGCCGTCATGGAATGTGCGCGAAAGGCAGCAAGAAGCAGGCCGAGAAGGATCAAAGCCACAGCAATTGCAAAGGGCGAGACACTTTCAGGCAACGCCCGTGCGATACCTCCCAGCCCTGCAACGGCGAGCGCCACTCCCCAAAGGACCGGCAAAGAAGGTTCCACCGGCAAAGAAAAGAACCACCCAATTCCCATCGCAAGGCAAACCGGAACCCAGCCAAACAGATGCCCCCGCTGATGGCGCATGATGGCGCTGAAGTGGTTCAAAAGGCCCATGCTTGCCCCCGCGGATCGCACTGGGTAGACAGACATCAAATCCTAGGACCGGGGTGGTTACCAAATGGTAAACACCCTCCAAACGCCATATCTCTGACCGAAAGGCCTCCCGCCATGAACGCCCCCGTTGTAACCCGTTTCGCCCCTTCTCCCACCGGGTTCCTACACATCGGCGGGGCGCGTACCGCCCTGTTTAACTGGCTCTATGCGCGCGGCCGGGGCGGCAAATTCCTGCTGCGGATCGAAGACACCGACCGTGCGCGCTCCACCCCCGAAGCGACCGAAGCGATTCTCAAAGGCATGGCATGGCTGGGTTTGGACCACGACGGCGAGATCGTCAGCCAGTTCGAGAACGCCCCCCGCCACGCCGAAGTGGCGAACGAACTGCTTGCGGCAGGCAAAGCCTTCAAGTGCTTCGCTTCTCAAGACGAAATCACCGCCTTCCGCGAAGCAGCCAAGGCTGAGGGACGCAGCACGCTTTACCGTTCCCCATGGCGCGACGCCGATCCGGCCAGCCATCCTGACGCGCCCTATGTAATCCGAATCAAGGCACCGCTGGAAGGTACTACCGTGATCCGCGATCAGGTTCAGGGGGATGTCACCATCCGCAACGACCAGCTCGACGATATGATCCTGCTGCGCTCGGACGGCACACCGGTTTATATGCTCGCCGTGGTGGTGGACGATCACGACATGGGCGTGACCCATGTGGTGCGCGGCGATGACCACCTCAACAATGCCGCCCGCCAGATGATGATCTATGAGGCGATGGGCTGGGACGTGCCGGTTTGGGCGCATATCCCGCTGATCCACGGCACGGATGGCAAGAAACTGTCAAAACGTCACGGAGCCTTGGGCGCGCAGGAATATCAGGTGATGGGCTACCCGGCCGCCGGCATGCGCAATTATCTCGCACGGCTGGGCTGGAGCCATGGGGATGACGAATTTTTTACCGACGCACAGGCGCAGGAGTGGTTCGACCTTGACGGTATCCGCAAAAGCCCCGCGCAGTTTGACCTGAAAAAGCTGGAAAACCTTTGCGGGCAGCATATCGCGCAGGCCGATGATGCCGCGCTGCGGCGCGAAATCGAAGCCTATCTGGAGGCCGCTGGCCTACCTGCCCTTACGGCACCCCAGGCCGAGGGTTTGGAGCGGGCGATGTACTGCCTCAAAGATCGCGCGAAGACATTTCCCGAACTTCTTGAAAAAGCAGCGTTTGTTATCGCTGAACGCCCGATCACCCCGGACGAGAAGGCCGCAAAGAACCTCGATACGGTATCCCGTGGCATACTGTCGGAATTGACGCCGCAATTGCAAAATGCTAGCTGGAACAAGGAAACGCTGGAGGAGGTACTGAACGGTTTTGCTGCCGCGCATGACACCAAATTTGGCAAGCTGGCTGGGCCCCTTCGGGCGGCTTTGGCTGGCAGGGCAGTCACCCCATCGGTTTTTGACATGATGTTGGTGCTGGGGCGCGATGAAACCCTTGCCCGACTGACAGACGCCGCGGCCTAAGTTTTGGTTCACCACTTCTTTGGGCGACTGGTTATAACTGAACGGGACAGCCCCATTTGGGGCTAGACCCAGACGGCGGAGCACATCTCCGCAGCCTACATTCGGGAAGGGATTTAATGACCAATAACAATAAAACCGCAACGCTGACGATCGGCGATCAGAGCTTTGAGCTGCCGATTCACAGCCCCACCGACGGCCCCGATGTTGTCGATATTCGCAAGCTCTATGCGCAGGCGGGTGTCTTTACCTATGATCCGGGGTTCACCTCGACCGCGGCCTGCGACAGTACGATTACTTTCATCGACGGTGACAAAGGCGTGCTGCTGCATCGTGGCTATCCGATCGAGCAACTGGCGAGCAAATCGCACTACCTCGAAGTATGCTACCTGCTGCTATACGGTGAGTTGCCCGGCCCCAAAGCCTTGGAAGAGTTCGAATGCTTGGTGACCAACCACACCATGCTGCACGAACAGATGATGAATTTCTTCCGTGGGTTCCGCCGCGATGCGCACCCAATGGCGATCATGGTCGGTGTGGTCGGCGCAATGTCGGCTTTCTATCACGACAGCACCGACATCAACGATGAGCACCAGCGCGAAGTCGCCACGATCCGTCTGATTGCCAAGATGCCAACGATCGCGGCAATGGCCTATAAATACACTATCGGTCAGCCGTTCGTATATCCGCGCAATGATCTGGACTATGCGTCGAACTTCCTGCGCATGTGCTTTGCCGTGCCGGCAGAAGATCATGAGGTAAACCCGATCCTCAGCCGCGCCATGGACCGGATCTTTACCCTCCACGCGGATCACGAGCAGAACGCCTCGACTTCCACGGTGCGCTTGGCGTCTTCTTCGGGCGCCAACCCCTTCGCTTGTATCGCTGCTGGCATCGCCTGCCTCTGGGGACCGGCGCATGGTGGTGCAAACCAAGCCTGCCTCGAGATGCTGAAAGAAATCGGCACGCCCGATCGCATTCCTGAGTTCATCGCCCGCGCCAAAGACAAGAACGATCCGTTCCGCCTGATGGGCTTTGGCCACCGCGTTTACAAAAACCATGACCCGCGCGCGACCGTGATGAAGGAAAGCGCCGACGAAGTTCTGGAGCTGATGGGGGTCGAGAACAACCCGATCCTTCAGGTCGCCAAAGAACTGGAAAAAGCGGCATTGGAAGACCCGTATTTTGCGGAGAAGAAGCTTTTCCCGAACGTCGACTTCTACTCGGGCATCATCCTCGAAGCGATGGGCTTCCCCACATCGATGTTCACGCCCATCTTCGCCCTTGCGCGGACGGTTGGTTGGATCTCGCAGTGGAAAGAACAGATCAGCGACCCGCAGCTTAAAATTGGACGCCCGCGCCAGCTGTATCTCGGCGAAGATAAACGCGATTACGTCGACATCGAAAACCGCTGAACTGCACATTTCAAGACTTACAGACGCCCCGGACCTCCGGGGCGTTTCGCATTTAGAACTGCTATTCAATATATCATAGGACCCGGCGTTGTTGACCTTGGGGCAACAATCCCAGCCCAGCCTTCTCCGCTGATAAGGCTTTTCCGAATCGGCCCGTTCCGGGTGTTTTTGTGGCCTGTCGGCAATGGGTCTGAAAATCAGTTAATGTTTCCAAGTGCTTTGCCAGTTTCGAAACACCGGGGCGATAAATACGGCCAAATTGCGGCACTGTTTCTCGCCGCGTGACAATAGCCCCCAGGTGCTTGACGGGATTTCCACATCAACGTTAGCTTGATACCAAGACGTCTTTTCGGGGTGGGAAAGGCGTGATGGCGGCGGTGCCTCGGACAGTCTGGGCTCCCGCATCTCGGCGTGATCCCACTCGGAATTATTGAAAGTTTATTGCTGCTTTACAGCACGCCGTGACGAAGGAACGCGCGATGACCGCATCAGATCGGACCAAAGGCCTTCGCTGGGACTGCGCCACCGGTCTTACGCAGACAAAGGCCAGTGATGTACCCGGCCCGCAAGGCGCGCTGGTGCCCGACACGCTGCATGACTGTGATCAGATCGCGGTGGTCTATGACAAGGGTCAGACCCCGCCACAGATCACCATAGCGCGGGTCTCGAACTCGGTTCATACGGTGCTTGCGGATGGGGTCGCCGTGGCGGTGGTGGCGCGGGCCAGTGGCCCGGCGCCCTCGGCTGATGATGTCCTTTTGGTCGAACGTTCGCGCTAGTGGTTACCGACCCTCAAACTTTGGGCTGCGTTTCTGGGTAAAGGCCGCGACACCTTCAGCGAAATCATGGGATTTACCACAGCGACCCTGCGCTTCGGCCTCTAACGACAGCTGATCTTCCAAGCCATTGTCCCAAGAAGCGCGGATTGCTTTTTTCGCTTCGGCATAGGCTGCTGTTGGCCCGGCGGCCAATTGAGCTGCCTTGCCCCGCCAATGGGCATCAAAGTCCGCATCCGGCACCGCCTGCCAAATCATACCCCAGTCATCGGCCTGCTGCGCGGTGATCTTATCGGCAAAAAGCGCGGCCCCCATGGCTTTGGCCATGCCCATCTGCCTTGGCAGCGCATAGGTGCCGCCCGCGTCAGGGATCAGGCCAATACGGGTAAATGCCTGCATGAAATAAGCGCTCTCACTGGCGAATACGACGTCTGCCGCCAGCGCGATATTCGCGCCTGCCCCTGCGGCTGGGCCATTCACAGCGGCAATCGTCGGCACGGGACAATCAATGATGGCCCGCAGCAGAGGCGCATATTCTTCGCGCAGAGTTTTTTCTAGGTCAGCCACGCCGCCTGCTCGATCTGCCAGATCCTGCCCCGAACAAAAGGCCCGCCCGGCTCCGGTAAGGACCACCACGCGCCCTTCACGCCCACCCTCGGTCACCGCATGGGTCAACTCAGCCCTCATCTGCGTGGTCAGCGCGTTCATCTTGTCAGCACGGTTCAGCGTGATCAGCGCAACACCATCGGTCAGCGCATAGGTGATCGTTTCATAGTCCATCTTGGTATCCTCAATTGCTTGACCGCAGCATATCAAAGGAAGGTGCCACTGCCAGTGCAACCGGGCGTCAGACGTCGAGAATGTCGCGCAGGCGGGCTTCTTCTTCGGGTGAAAGTGGCGCTTCGGTCGCGGTTTTGCCCCGCGCACGACCGCGCAGATAGACGGCTCCCAGCCCCCCGGCCAACAAGAGCATCAGCGGCCCTGCCCCCCAAAGCAGCCAATTCGCCCCGGTGGCGCGGGGGCTCAAAAGTACATATTCCCCATAGCGCGACACGATGAAACCAACGGCCTCTTCGTTGCTGTCACCCGCTACCAGCCGTTCCCGCAGAAGAATGCGCAGGTCGCGGGCAAGGCTTGCGTTGCTTTCATCAATGCTCTCGTTACGACAGACTAGGCATCTCAGCCCTTGGCTTAGCTCCCGCGCGCGGGCTTCCAGGGCGGGATCGTCCAGCACCTCGTCGGGCTGCACCGCCCAAAGCGGGCTTGCCAACAGGGTCAGGATCAACAGCAAACGTTTCATTCCGCAGGCACTCCCGCAGGTTGCTTGCGTGCGCCAGCCGCAACACGGAAACGTCGATCGCTTAGGCTCAAAGCCCCGCCAAGGGCCATCAGCGCACAGCCGATCCAAATCCAATTGGTCATCGGCTTGATATAGGTCCGCACGGCCCAACCGCCGCCGTCCTGCGCGTCGCCGATCACCACATAGACATCGCGCGCGAGGTTATAATCAATCGCCGCTTCGGTCGTGGGCATTTGGGCGACGGGGTAAAAACGTTTCTCTGGCTGAAGCGTGGCAATTGCCTTGCCGTCCTGCGCGAGCGAGAGGGTGGCGATAGTGGTCAAATAGTTAGGTCCGCGCTCCTCACTCACATCATGCAGGGTCAGCGTATAGCTGCCTACCTCGAAAGGCTCATCAATCCGGGCCACGCGGATGTCATCCACGGCCCAAGCCATCAGCCCCGCGATCCCGGCCATGGTGATGCCCAGCCCCCCATGTGCGGTGGCCTTGCCCCAATCAGCACGCGGCAATCGACGCAGGCGTGCGAGTTTGCCCGGCCCCCGGCCAAGACGTTGCATCACATCAACCACCGTGCCCATGATTAACCAAGCGCCGAGGAACATGCCCACAGGTCCCAGCAGCCCCCGCCCGGATTGCATTGCAAAGGCCAGCCCCCCAAGCGCCAACGCCAGCGCAAATACATAGCGCAGCGGATAGATTGCACGCATAATCTTGGCCCGTTTCCACGGCATAGCAGAGCCAATAGGAAGGATCAGCCCAAGCGCTACCATGAAAGGCGTAAACGCGGCGTTAAAGAACGGCGGCCCGACGCTGAGTTTCCGGTCGAGGAACATCTCGGCCACCAGCGGCCACATTGTGCCAACAAAGACCACGAAACAGGCGACGGCCAGCAGCAGGTTATTGACCACCAAGGCGGTCTCGCGGCTGAGCAGGCCAAAGACGCCCTTGGCCTCAAGCGCCGACGCTCGCAGGGAATAAAGCACCAACGCCCCTCCGGTGAAGAAACCCAGAATGGCCAGAATAAACACCCCGCGCTCGGGGTCGTTGGCAAAGGCATGGACAGAGGTCAGCAGGCCGGAACGCACGATAAAGGTACCGATCAGCGAAAAGCCGAACGCGAGAATGGCGAGCAGGATGGTCCAGCTTTTCAGGCTCTCGCGCTTTTCCACCACGATTGCTGAATGCAACAGCGCCGCCGCTAAGAGCCACGGCATGAAGCTGGCGTTCTCGACCGGGTCCCAGAACCAGAAACCGCCCCAACCCAGTTCGTAATAGGCCCACCAAGACCCAAGCGCGATGCCGATGGTCAGAAAGACCCAAGCCGCCAGCGTCCAAGGCCGCACCCAGCGACCCCAAGCCGCATCAACGCGCCCTTCGATCAGCGCTGCCACGGCAAAGCTGAACGCCATGCTGAGGCCAACATAGCCGAGATAGAGGAATGGTGGATGAAAGGCTAAGCCCGGGTCTTGCAGCAGCGGGTTCAGGTCTTGGCCGTCAAAGGGCGGCGTGCCCATGCGCAGGAACGGGTTCGAGGTGAAAAGGATGAATGCCAGAAAGGCCACCCCAATCGCCGCCTGTACCGAGAGCACCCGCGCGCGCAGGTGCGGCGGCAGGTTGCCGCCGAACCACGCGGCCATCGCCCCGAAAAGCGCCACGATTAGCACCCAAAGCAGCATCGACCCTTCGTGATTACCCCATGTACCGCTGATTTTATAGAGCATCGGCTTGGCGGAATGACTGTTGGCCACCACCAGTTGCAGGCTGAAGTCCGAGGTGACGAAGGCCCACATCAACGCGCCAAAGGACAGCGCAATCAAGATAAACTGCGCCGCCGCCGCCGGTTCGGCCACTGCCATCCAGCCCGCGCGGCCCCGCCAAGCGCCCCACATCGGCACCACCATCTGTACCAGCGCCACGCCAAAGGCGAGCACCAGCGCGAAATGTCCAAGCTCTGTAATCATGGGCCGGACTATAGGGGGCGTGCGCTCCCTAAGCCATGGCAAATCAAACGTGAAATATGGTCAATCGGTCGCAGTCAGGCGCGGCTCCGGCGCCATGCGTCTAAGGCCGGATTGTCTGAAGGTTCTACCGCGGCGAGGGCCAGACGGCTGTCGGCACCGGTGTCGGCCGCCTGGGGGCTGTCAGCGCGCATCTCGCGCAAGGCTTCGATATTCTCGACCACCTGCGGCACCCGTGCGATGGTGCCGACGATCGCACGCTGAAACTCTTGCGATTTAACCTGCTGCCGCGCACCAAAATAGAAAGAGACGATTACCCCCAACAACCACCAAAGCGGTTCGGGCACCAAGGCAATCCCCTGCATCCGTTCGGCGAACCACAGCGGATTGACCATGGCGGTGACGAAAAGGCCGAGGGTGCCGAGCGCCAGCATCGGGCGCGGCAGCCGGTTGACCCCATCAATGAAGCGGTCAAAGTCACCCTGCCGCGCTTGGGCGAATTCCGCCCCATATTGCGCCATCGCTTGGCCCTGCACCGCATGGGCACGCTGCGCCCCGGCCTCGGCATTCTCGCGAAACACTTCGACCGTGTCGCGGATGACATTGCGCTCGCCCCCGAAAACCGTCGTAAAGATACGTTCGATCAGCCCCATTGTGCCACCCTCCGTTCAAAATCGGCGTCGCTCATGTGATACCGCGGCGCGATAAATTTCTCCGCGCGGCGAATCCAGCCGCCCTTGCCGCCTGCCCGGCTGCGCGCGTATTTTCGGCTGGCGGGGCGACGGTCGGCGAGACGGAAGTAGTAATTGCGCCTTGCGATGCCGTAGGCGTCGACCAGATGATCGGGTGCGGCCCGCCACGCGGCATGGGCGGCGCGGATGGTTTGCGGCCCGATGACCCCGTCAACACCGATCTCCTGCCCCATCTCGCGCAGCAAGCTTTGCAGGATCTTCACCGCGTTGCTGCCAGCGTTGACATACATGTCAAAAACGCTCGGCTGCAACGGCGTGGGCAATTCGGCGATGCGCGGGGCGTTGAAGTAATGTCTGACAAAGATATCCACCGCCTGCGCGCGGCTAAGGCGGCGTACGTCGGCCACACTGACCGCCCCATCCCCGGTCAGGTCCAGCCCCAATCGGCGCATGGTATGGATCGTCACCCCGAATTTCGTCGCCCCGCCGGGGTCATCGGGGTCATTCACAAAGCCTCCCTCCCGGGCGACGATGGCGCTGGCGATCTCTCGGACGGTCTGCATCGCGGGCTCTCCTGTCTTGGGTGCAAACAGGCTCGGCCGGATGGGTTAACGGGGCCTCAGCCCCGCGTGCGTTGCGCGCAGATCAATCTTCGGGCTCGCGGTAAACGCCCTGCTCTTTCAGCGCGTCCGTCACTTCCTTAGGCATGTAGGTTTCGTCATGTTTCGCAAGGATTTCAGAGGCCTCAAAAACCCCGTCGATATAACGCCCGGTGCCGACCATGCCTTGGTTCTCTTCAAAGAGATCCGGCAAAACGCCTGTGAAAACAACTGGCACTGTCGCCCCACCATCGGTCACGGCAAAGCGAATCGCCTCGCCCTGCCCGCGTTTCAGCGACCCTTCTTCGACCAACCCGCCGATGCGAAACACCTCTGCCGGGCCGGGCGGTTCGGCAATCACTTGGCTGGGCGCGCGGAAATAGTTAATCCCGTCGCGCAGGGCATAGCCGATCAAGGCGGTGGACAGCACCAAGGCCACCGCCGCCACCGCGATAATCTGGATCCGGCGCTGTTTCTTGAGGCTCTTCATGGGAAGAGCGGGGCCATCATCAGCCCCTCGGTTTCCGGCAGACCCAGCATCAGATTCGCGTTCTGCAACGCCTGCCCACTGGAGCCTTTGGTCAGGTTATCGAGCGCCGCGACCACGGTCGCCCGCCCGGTCTGACGGTCGGCCACCACGCCGATATGACAGAAGTTCGAGCCGCGAATGTGCCGGGTGCTGGGCGCTTCGCCGAAAGGCAGCACCTCGATAAAGGGCTCTTCTGCATAGGCTTTCTGCATCGTCTCATGGATGACCTGCGCGTCGCCTTTGACATAGCAGGTGGCCAAGATACCACGGTTTGCGGGCACCAGATGCGGGGTGAACTGCACCTGCACGGGCCGTTCGGCAATGGCCGAGAATTCCTGATCGAACTCCCCCAAATGGCGGTGCGTGCTGCCAAGCGCATAGGCGTGATAGCCCTCGCTCAGCTCTGCATGGAGCAGGTTTTCCTTCAGCGAGCGCCCTGCACCTGACACGGCGCATTTCAGATCCAGAATGATGTCATCCAAATCAATCACCCCCGCCGCGATCAGCGGACGCAGGGCAAATTGCCCCGTGGCCGCGTTGCAGCCCGTTCCCGCCACCAAGCGCGCGGCGGCGATTTCTTCGCGGTAGAATTCGGTGAGACCGTAAACCGCCTCTTTCTGCACGTCGACAGCCGCGTGTTTGTTGCCGTACCATTTGGCATAATCCTCGGGGTCACGCAGGCGGAAATCAGCGGAAAGATCGACGATCTTCAGGTCTTTGGGCAGTGCTGAGATGACTTCTTGGCTGGTCTTATGCGGCAGCGCGCAGAAACACAGATCAATCTCGGAAAAGTCAATCTCTTCAATGGTTATCAACGCGGGCAGCTCAAGATGGCGCAGATGCGGAAAGACCTCTGCCATGGTCTGCCCCGCCTTGGAGTTGGCCCCCAAAGCGGTGATCTTCATCGAAGAATGGCCAGCAATTAGGCGGATGAGTTCTGCCCCGGTATAGCCGGAGGCGCCGAGAATGGCGATGTTCTGGGTCATGGTCTGTCCCCTTGTTCGGAGCGATAAGTATTCGGAATTCAGGCGGCGGTGAATGTGATCTGTCGTCGCAGGAACTGCGTCGCGCGGTCGCTCACGCGGGCGGGGTCTCCGGTGGTCAGAAAGGCCGCCTCGCCACTGCCCATCATATTGGGATGCCGTTTGAGATAATCCGCCAAAGAGTCCGCCACCAATTCCGCTTGGCTAAACACTTTCACATGCGCCCCCAAAGCCGTCTGAAAGGCCTCTTGCATCAGCGGGTAATGGGTACAGCCCAAGATCGCCGCGTCGGGGTTGGGCATCTTGCGTTTCAGAGCATCCACATGGCTGCGCACCAACGCTTCGGCGAGGATCATGTCGCCCTCTTCAATAGCATCAACCACCCCGCCGCAGGCCTGCGCCTCGACATCCACACCGATCGCGCGGAAGGAAAGTTCGCGTTGAAACGCGCGGCTCGCCACAGTTGCGGGGGTCGCAAAAAGCGCCACATGGTTCACGGCCACCTCGCGCGGCGGGGAATTGTCGCCCCACTGCCGCTCCGTCATCGCTTCAATCAGCGGCACAAAGACGCCCAGCACACGTTTGTCGCGGGGAATCCAACCCTCTTGCATGCGCCGCAACGCAGCAGCAGAGGCAGTATTACAGGCGAGGATCACCAGATCGCAGCCCGCATCAAACAGCCGCTGCACGGCGGCACAGGTCAGATCATAGATGTCATCCGCGTTGCGCACGCCGTAGGGCGCATGAGCGCTGTCAGCGAGATAGACAAAATCCACCTCCGGCAGCCGTTCTTGCACCTTGTTCCAGACGGTCAGCCCGCCCAGCCCCGAATCGAAAATACCAACTGCCATGGTCTGTCGTCACCTGTCGGCTCTATGCCGTTCCTCAAACTCGTAACCGAGACCCTGATACTGGCCCGGCTTTGGTGACAACTCATAAGTGGCTTTGCGTAGGAAATCCATCATCGCTTTTGCGTCCCCCGCAAGCGGGTCAAGTGCAGCGCGCGGGATCGGGTCGCCGATGGCCACGCGGACAGGTGTATCGACACGCGCGCGGAACTCCTTAATCAGCAAGCCCATGCGCAGATTGGCATGCAGATGGCTGGCGATTTGGAACAGTCGGCTAGTGTGGCCGTCAAAGTAGATCGGCACGACCGTGGCGTTAGATTTGGCGATCATCCGTGCGGTGAAACTACGCCAACCCGGATCCATCGGCTGGGAAAAGGGTTTTGCCGCCGTGCTAACCGTGCCGCCAGGAAAGATGCCAATTGCCCCGCCCTGCGCCAGATAATCTAACGCGGTCCGGCGTGTGGCGAGGTTCAAAGCCAGTGCGGCGCGATCTTCGGCAAAACTGATTGGCAAGAGGTGATGGGCCAGATCCGGCGCTTGACTGAATACCGCATTGGCCATGATCCGAAAATCACCGCGCGTCCGGCTGAGGATATGGCCAAGCATCAAACCGTCCAGAATGCCGTAGGGGTGATTGGCGATCAGAATGACCGGCCCCCGCGCCGGGATATCCGACAATGCACCCCGCATCACTTCGAGGGTCAAACCACAACGCCGCACCATGGCATCAAAGAACCCCAGCCCCGCGGCGAGATCGTCTTCATAGCCCTCGGCTCGTTTCAGCAGAGAAACGCGTCCGGTCGTATTTTCCATCAATCGAATGAGCGCCCTCCCGCCCCGGGTTCGGGCGGAATGGGCATAGCTTATGTCACGGGCGTGGGTCACATTTCGGCCTCAGGATCGTATTGCAGCATTCCTTAAAACGGAAATGTAACAGCGGTATTACTCAGCCGCCTTGGCCGTGGCGGTGCCGCCCGCGCGGATCACCGCCAGCAGTTCCTCACGGCGCTTCGCGGCCTTTGTCTCATTCGCCTGCTTCACCGGACCGAAGCCGCGGATCTGCAACGGTAATTCGGCCAGCGCCACGATGGCATCGCGGGTCTGATCGGTCAGCTTGGGCAGCACCTCGGTCATATCGGCCTCATACTGCTTGATTAACGCACGCTCCATCTTGCGCTCGGCGGTATAGCCGAAAGGATCGAACGGCGTGCCGCGCAGCCCCTTGAACTTGGCCATGACCCGCAACGGCCCTTCGAGCCATTGACCAAACTCACGCTTCTGAGGACGACCGTTCGGCCCCATCTTCGAGATCAGCGGCGGCGCCATGTGGAAGGTCATTTTGAAATCACCATCAAACTCGGCCCGCGCTTTGTCACGGCTGGTGATGAGCAGCCGGGCGACTTCGTATTCGTCCTTGTAGCTCAACAGCTTGTGATAACCCAAAGCGACAGCCGCTTTAACGTCTCGGTCCTCAATCCCGTCCAGCATCTTGGCATATCGTTTGGCAAGACCTTTGCCCTGATACTCAGTCAAATGGTTTTCGCGGAAAGCGATTTTGTCGTTCAGTGATTTGGGTAGCTCCACCACCTTATCGGGCTGGCTCACCGCTTTGGCATCTTCCGGGTAAAGCACGGCCCAACGGCCAATCTCAAAGGCGCGCATATTACGCTCAACTGCCGCACCATTCATGCGGATTGCTTCGTGCAGGCTCTCCAATGTCAGCGGCAGCAGTCCACGCTGCCAAGCCGCACCAAAGATCATCATGTTGGAAAAGATCGAGTCGCCCAAAGCGGCCTTCGCCAGATCGGACGCATCAAACATTGCCACATCGTCCTTCAGCCGCGCTTCAAGCGCGAGGCTCAAGCGATCGTAAGGCATCTGAAACTCAGTATCGCGGGTGAAATCGCCAGTGATGATCTGGTGCGAGTTGACCACAGCCCCGGTGCGACCTGCACGGGTCAGGCCCAGGGTCTTATGCCCGGCCGAAACCACCAGATCACCACCAATCAATGCATGCGCTTCACCTGTCGCGACGCGGATCGCGCTGATGTCTTCAGGGCGCTCCGCCAGACGGCAATGGATATGAACCGCGCCGCCCTTCTGGGCGAGGCCCGCCATTTCCATCATACCCGCACCCTTACCGTCCAATTGCGCAGCCTGTGCCAGCAGCGCACCGATGGTGACAACGCCGGTGCCGCCGACGCCGGTGATGACGACGTTATGCGTGCCGTTGATCTTGGGCAGTTCAGGCATCGGTAGGTCGGGAATGGCAAGTTCGGTTGTCGGGTCTTTGCGGACCTTGGCACCTTCCAGCGTGAGGAACGAAGGGCAGAACCCGTTCACGCAGGAGAAATCCTTATTGCAGGACGATTGGTCAATCGCGCGCTTGCGCCCCAGCTCTGTCTCATTCGGCACCACGGCCACGCAGTTCGACTGCACGCCACAATCGCCGCAGCCCTCACAAACGTCTTCGTTGATAAAGACACGTTTGTCGGGATCGGGGAACAAGCCACGCTTGCGGCGGCGGCGTTTTTCAGCGGCGCAGGTCTGGATATAGACAATCGCGCTGACGCCCTCATGCTCGCGGTAGGCCTTTTGCACATTTGGCATCTCATCGCGCTCATGCACTTCGACGCCTTTGAACCGCGCAAGATCCACGTCTTCTTTCTCGTCATAGACCACGGCGATATGCTTGACGCCCATCGCTTTCAGTTCTTCAACGATCCGGTAGGAATCCAGATCGCCCTCGTTATGCTGCCCGCCCGTCATGGCGACCGCATCATTGTAGAGGATCTTATAGGTGATGTTCGTCCCCGCCGCGATGGCCGCACGGATCGCCTGAACGCCAGAGTGGTTATAGGTGCCATCCCCAAGGTTCTGGAAGACGTGCTTGGTATTAGAGAACGGTGCCTCCCCGATCCAGTTCGCACCTTCACCGCCCATATGAGTAAAGCCGGTGGTCTCACGGTCCATCCACTGCACCATGTAGTGACAGCCGATGCCGGCATAGGCGCGGCTGCCTTCGGGCACTTTCGTCGAAGAGTTGTGTGGGCAGCCTGCGCAATAATACGGCAGGCGCGCGGCGATATCCTCGGCATTGTCCGAACGGCGTGCCTCGTTCAGCGCCTCAAGTCCCGCCCGAATGCCGTCGGTCTCACGGCCCTCTTCCAACAAGATGCCACCAATTTTTTCGGCAATCAGGATCGGGTCAAGCGCACCACGGGTCGGGAACAGCTCTTCGCCATGCTCCATGCCCGCGCCGCTTTTATGCCAGCCATAGACCCGGCGGTGGGTGTCGTTAAACAGCGCTTCTTTGATCTGAATTTCGATCAGCTTGCGCTTTTCTTCGACCACCACGATCAGGTCCAGCCCATCAGCCCACTCATGGAACCCCTGCATGTCCAGCGGGAAGGTCTGGCCGATTTTATAGGTCGTGATGCCAAGGCGCTCGGCCTCGTTCTCATCGATATTCAAAAGGCTCAGCGCATGCACCAGATCGAGCCAGTTCTTACCCGCAGCGGCAAAACCGATCTTGGCCCCGCGCTTGCCCCACATGCGCTTGTCCATCTTGTTGGCATGAGAGAATGCCTCGGCCGCGAAACGCTTATAGTCGATCATCCGCGCTTCTTGCAGGTGTGGTGTATCACCCAGACGGATGCTCAGACCGCCATCAGGCATGTCGAACTCCGGCGTAATCAGCTTCATCCGGTTCGGATCACCGTTCACGACGCTGGTCGCCTCAACCGTGTCCTTCATCGTCTTCAGGCCGACCCAAAGGCCCGAGAACCGGCTCAGCGCCCAACCATAGATACCGTAGTCCAAGATTTCCTGCACACCAGCGGGCGAAACCACCGGCATATAGGCATCCACCATCGCCCATTCCGACTGGTGCAGAACGGTGGAGGATTCGCCCGTATGGTCATCCCCCATTGCCATCAGCACACCACCATGAGGCGACGTGCCCGCCATATTCGCATGGCGCATCACATCACCGGTACGGTCGACACCCGGCCCCTTGCCATACCACAGGCCATAGACGCCGTCGTATTTCCCCTCACCGCGGAGTTCTGCCTGTTGGCTGCCCCAAAGCATCGTCGCTGCGAGATCTTCGTTCAGACCCGGCTCAAAACGCACGTTATGTTCGGCCAGTTTCTTCTCAGCCCGTTGCATTTGCAGGTCGACCGCGCCCAGCGGACTGCCCCGGTAGCCGGTCACATAGCCAGCGGTATTCAACCCCGCCGCACGGTCGCGGGCGGATTGCATCATCATCAACCGAACCAGCGCCTGCGTGCCGTTCAGCAGCACCGGGCTTTTCTCAAGGTCGAAACGATCGTTCAGTGAAATCTTTTGCGTTGTCATGGCGGGCCCTCCCTAGCACGTCAGTCTTGCATGATTGTCACCACATATAGGTCACAAACACTGACCTGTATAGCAATTATTCCGTAACGACAGCCCGTCAGGGGACGGTTTGTGCTGTTTTCTCCCGCCTATTAAGATAGGAGAAAGGCTGGGCAAGGAAAGTACGCGCCATGGATTGGGACAAACTCAGAATTTTTCACGCCGTGGCCGATGCCGGGTCGCTGACTCACGCGGGCGACAAATTAAACCTGTCGCAATCCGCGGTCAGTCGGCAGATTCGCGGGCTGGAAGAGCAGCTGAATACCAACCTCTTTCACCGCCACGCGCGCGGGTTGATCCTGACCGAACAAGGTGAGTTGCTGTTTGACGCGACCTCAGCCATGGCCAAACGGCTTGATGCCGCTGCCGCACGCATCCGCGACAGCGAAGAAGAAGTGTTCGGTGAATTGCGTGTGACCACCACCACAGGCTTCGGCACGCTTTGGCTCGCCCCGCGCCTGCCCAAACTTTATGAGCAATATCCCGACCTCAAAGTTGACCTGATGCTGGAAGAACGCGTGCTGGACCTGCCCATGCGTGAGGCCGATGTGGCAATCCGCATGAAAGAACCAAGCCAAGCCGATCTGATCCGCAAACGCCTGATGACCGTCCGAATGGGGATCTACGCCAGCCCCGAGTACCTAGAGAAACATGGCACCCCCAAGCGGATGGAGGATATGGCCGACCATCGCCTGATCTGCCAAAACACCGACAGCGATCAAGTGGGCGCCGGGCTGCAACTGGTCAAAGAACTGATGATGTATGACCTCCGTTCGCTTTTGACGGTCAACAACTACTTTGGCGTGTTGCAAGGTGTCGTGCACCACCTTGGCCTTGGCGTGCTGCCCAATTACCTGATCCAAGATTTTCCGCATATCGTACATGTCATGCCCGATATAGAATCCGCCGATGTGCCAGTCTACCTCGCCTACCCCGAAGAACTGCGCCAATCCAAACGGGTCGCCGCCTTCAAGGACTTCGTCCAAGAAGAGATCATAACTTACCGCAAACAATGGCGCGAACGGACCGAAGGCGAAGGCTGAACTCCGCATACAACCGCAGCCATGCAATAGGCGCATATCGGCCATGATGACTTGCCATGTTAATTAGCCTTGATTTGAGCAGCGCTGCCTCCTATTTCACCATCATGAAGATTGACAGCCTGAGGGCGCGTCGCTTCATACCTCCCTGTTGGACTTGGCCGAGCTTTTAGCTCGGCCTTTTTTTTGGCCCATCGCCTTCTTTCAGCCCACAGGCGGCCAAAGCCACTTCCCCCCCGGCATTTCCCCTTGTATGAGGGCGCAAACGCGCCAGCCGGGGAATTTACATGCAAGATCCAGCCATCACGCCCGACCTTATCGCCAGCCACGGGTTCACCCCCGAGGAATACGCCGAGGTCGTCAACATTCTCGGGCGCGAGCCGAACTACACCGAGATGGGCATTTTCTCGGCCATGTGGAACGAGCACTGCTCCTACAAATCCTCCAAGAAATGGTTGCGCACCCTGCCCACCGATGGCCCGCAAGTGATCTGCGGCCCCGGCGAGAACGCAGGCGTGGTCGATATCGGCGATGGCCAAGCGCTGGTCTTCAAGATGGAGAGCCACAACCACCCCTCCTATATCGAACCCTACCAAGGTGCGGCCACAGGCGTCGGCGGCATTCTGCGCGATGTCTTTACCATGGGTGCGCGCCCGATTGCTGCGATGAACGCGCTGAGCTTTGGCCGCCCTGATCACCCTAAAACCCGCCAGCTTGTGCACGGCGTTGTCGAAGGCGTCGGCGGCTACGGCAACTGCTTCGGCGTGCCGACCGTGGGCGGCGAAGTGCGCTTCGACAAAGCCTATGACGGCAACTGCCTCGTGAATGCCTTCGCAGCCGGGCTCGCCGATGCGGACAAAATCTTCTACTCCGCCGCTTCCGGCGTCGGCATGCCCGTGGTCTACCTCGGTGCGAAAACCGGCCGCGACGGCGTCGGCGGCGCGACGATGGCCAGCGCCGAGTTCGACGACACCATCGAAGAGAAGCGTCCCACCGTGCAAGTCGGCGATCCCTTCACCGAAAAGCGCCTGATGGAAGCCACGCTGGAGCTGATGGCCACCGGTGCCGTGATCTCGATCCAAGACATGGGTGCCGCAGGCCTGACCTGCTCTGCCGTGGAAATGGGGGACAAAGGCGGCCTCGGCGTGCGTCTCGACCTTGAAAAAGTGCCGACGCGCGAACCGCATATGACCGCCTATGAAATGATGCTCAGCGAAAGCCAAGAGCGGATGCTCATGGTGCTGCGCCCTGAGCTTGAGGCCGAGGCCAAAGCCGTCTTCGACAAATGGGACCTCGACTTCGCAATCGTCGGCGAAACCCTCCCTGAAGACCGCTTCCTCATCTGCCTCAATGGCGAGGTCAAAGCCGACCTGCCGCTGTCGAAACTCGCCTCCACAGCACCAGAATACGACCGCCCCTGGGTGGAAACCCCCGCCGCTCCCGCGCTGACCGATGCCCCCACCATCGACCCCATCGAAGGTCTACGCGCCCTCGTCGGTTCCATGAATCACAGCTCCAAAGCATGGGTCTATGAACAATATGACACGATGGTCATGTGCGACACAGTCCGCCTGCCCGGCCTCGGCGCTGGCATCGTACGTGTACATGGCACCAACAAAGCGCTGGCGTTCACGTCCGACGTGACCCCGCGCTACGTCAAAGCCAACCCCACCGAAGGCGGCAAACAAGCCGTGGCCGAAGCTTACCGCAACCTCTGCGCGGTAGGTGCCAAACCGCTTGCCACCACCGACAACCTGAACTTCGGCAACCCAGAAAAGCCCGAGATCATGGGCCAGCTCGTCGGCGCGATCAAAGGCATCGGCGAAGCTGTCGGCGCGCTCGATATGCCTATCGTCTCGGGCAATGTATCCCTTTACAATGAAACCGACGGCAAAGGCATCCTGCCCACCCCCACCATCGGTGCCGTGGGCCTGCTCGACACCGTCGATGACATCATCAGCAATCAACTGCGCGAAGGTCATGTCGCCCTTCTGATCGGAACCACGGGCAGCCACCTCGGCCAATCCGCTCTGCTCGCCGAAGCCTTTGGCCGCACCGAGGGCGACGCGCCTCATGTCGACCTCGCGGCTGAACGCCGTCACGGTGAATTTATCCGCGCCCAGTCCAGCCAAATCTCCGCCTGCACCGACCTCGGAGATGGTGGTCTTGCCCTCGCCGCCTTCGAGCTGGCCGAGACCGCTGGCATCGGCGTCGAAATCGAAAGCGATGACACCGCGACGCTCTTCGGTGAAGACCAAGCCCGCTACCTCGTTGCCTGCACCGCCGAGGCCGCCGAAACCCTGATCGCCGCTGGCAAGGACGCAAACGTTCCCGTCTCCCAAATCGGCGCCTTCGGTGGCAACATGATCAGCTTCGGTGCGGCTTCCGCCCCGCTGTCCGATCTGCGCCAGACCTATCGGACCACTTTCGCCAAGGCCTTCGCTTAAAACTCTGGTTTCGGAGCCGCCCTTGCTTGAGACCAAACGGTCGCGCGCAGGGCGGCGGGGCAAGCTAAATCGCCGAGGGGCCCCTTCAGGGGATACGGCTATTTCGCTTGAGCCGACGACAGCCGGGTGACAGGCCGGGATCAATCAAGGGTGGTTCCGAAACCTTCTGGTTTTGGAGAGACCCGCAGCCGCCTCCTTCGGCCTCGCGCCTAGCCTTCCGCGTTCAACCCCGCCAACATCCGCGCCTTTTCGCCCAGATCATCGGGGCGCGAGATCGCCTCGGCCAGGGCTTCCAAAGACGCGATGGAATGCCCTGCGCGAAAGCTGTCGACATGGGGCAACATCGCGCGAATGCCCGCCGCCTTGGGCGCGAAGCCGTCCCAGCGGAGCAGCGGGTTCAGCCAAATTACACGTCGTGCGGTGAGTTGCAGCCGCTGCATCTGACGCGCCAGTTCCGCCGGATCGCCCCTGTCCAGCCCGTCGGTGATCAAGAGGACCACCGCACCCTGCCCCATGACCCGCCGCGACCAATCTCGGTTGAACGCCGCTAGTGCTGCACCGATCCGAGTGCCGCCCTCCCAGTCCTGTGCCTGTGCGCCCGCCGCTGCCAGTGCTGCGTCCACGTCGCGGGTGGCGAGATGCCGGGTGATATTGGTCAGACGCGTGCCAAAGGTGAAACCATGCACCTGCGCCCAGCCGGCCCCCTTGCGATTGGCGACGGCATGCAGGAAATGCAGGATCACCCGGCTGTATTGGCTCATCGAGCCTGAGATATCACAGAGCACCACAAGGTTCGGATAGCGGGCGCGCGGCTTCATCCGGTAGAGCCGCTCCATCTCCCCCCCGCGCCGCAGCGCCGCTTTCATTGTGCGTGCCACATCAATCCGCCCCTGCGCCGCCGCCGCATTCCGCCGGCTGGGCATCGGCGGCACCGGGAGCGAGAGCTTGGCCAACATCCGCTTCGCCTGAGCCATCTCGGAAAGGCTCATTTGTTCGAAATCCAGCGTCCGGAGCCGCTCGCGCGCCGACATGGTGAGGCTCGCATCCACTTCAATGAGGGTCTCTTCCGGTTCGGGCTGCTCTTCTCGCTCCGGCGCTTCGGCCCCATCCAGTAAAGCCTCCGCCGCGCGTTTTTCGGCAGGGGTTGCGGGACGGTCCTCCTGCACACCGCGAATGGCGGGCAGCATCGCGGCCATCATATGTTCCAGATAGCGCGGATCACGCCAATAAAGCCGGAATATCTGCGCAAACACCCGCGCCTGTTCAGGGCGGTTCACGAAACAGGCGTGGAGCGTCCAATAGAAATCGCGGCGGCTGGTGAAGCCAACGGCAGCGACCGCCTCCACCGCCTCCACCACGCGCCCCGGTCCAATCGAGAGCCCCGCCCGTCGCAGAGCGCGGGCGAAATGGGTGATATTCCCCGCCAGCTTCGGGTCGTTCGGCAAGATGAGGGGAAGCTGCTCAGCCATCCTGCTCAGGCAGGCACCAGCGAGGCGCGGGCCTGCTCAAGAATGCGCGCAGCCTCGGAGCCTTGCAGCTTGGCGATGTCGTCTTGGTATTTCAGCACCGCCCCCAGCGTATCGGCGATGACCTCGGGGCTCAGGGTCGTCACGTCCAAAGCCAGCAGACATTTCGCCCAATCAATGGTCTCTGCCACGCCGGGTTTCTTGAACAGATCCTCCGTCCGCAATTGCTGAACAAAGGCCACAACCTCGCGGCTGAGCGCCTCTGCCGCCTCGGGCGCGCGGGCAGCAAGGATCGCCATCTCGCGTTCCACATCCGGATAATCAACCCAGTGGTAAAGGCACCGCCGCTTCAGCGCGTCATGCACTTCCCGCGTGCGATTCGAGGTGAGGATCACAATCGGCGGCTCCGGCGCACGGATCGTGCCAAGCTCAGGGATCGTCACCTGAAAATCACTCAGCGCCTCCAGTAGAAAGGCCTCAAAGGGTGCATCGGTACGGTCCAACTCGTCGATGAGCAGCACCGGTGCGCCATTCTCATCCGGGCGCAGCGCCTGCAGAAGGGGGCGTTCGATCAGGTAGTCATCGCTGAACAATTCTTGGGTCAGCGCACGCCGGTCCGCGCCGCCGCCCGCCTCTGCCGCACGGATCGCCACCATCTGAGCCGGAAAATTCCATTCATAAACCGCGCTCGACGCATCGAGCCCTTCGTAGCACTGCAACCGGATCAGCCGCCGCCCCAGCCCGGCGGCCAGCGCCTTGGCGATCTCGGTCTTGCCGACGCCCGCCTCGCCCTCCAAAAACAAAGGCCGCCCCAGTGTCAGGCTCAGGAACACCACGACCCCAAGCGCGCGGTCGCAGACATAGCCCTCGGCGCTTAGCATCTCTTGGACCGCGTCGATCGTATCAATGTTTTTCATGGTCCCAGTGGTGCATTCCCGCCCCGCCCCGTCAAGGGGTCTGAGAGGGCGCGGGCAGATTGACGTGATTTACCCGCGCTGGCATAGTCTTAAGCAATAATCGACGGTCACCGGGAACAACGGGGCCACAGGGGCGGATATGGGACAGAGCATTTTCATCGCGATCCGGCGCGGCGGGGTCTGACATGCGCATCACCGCTATCACCTGCGTCAAGAACGAGGGCCCGTTTCTGCTGGAATGGATTGCCTTTAATCGGGTGATCGGGGTTACGGATTTCCTATTCTACTCCAATGATTGCACCGATGGGACTGACCGGTTGCTCGACGCCCTTGGCGCTCAGGGCATCGTTACCCATCTGCCCAACCCGGCCACCAACCGAAACTACCAGATGCAAGCGCTCAAGGATGCCCGGCGCCAACCCGTCGTCACGCAGGCCGATTGGGTCTGGGTCGCGGATGTGGACGAGTTTCTGAACATCCATGTGGGCGACCACCGCCTGCCCGCGCTGATCGCAGCCTGCGGCGATCCGCAGGCAATCTCGCTGCATTTCCAATTCTTTGCCAATGGCGGGATCGAGGAGTTCGTCGATGAACCGATCATCGCGCAATTCACCCGCAGCCATAACCCCGACATCTGGTGCGCCGATACGGCGATTGAGGTTAAATCATTGGTCCGACAAGATTTCCCCTTGGGCTATTACGGGGCGCACCGCCCCTTTCATGATGACAGCAAAGTTCAACCCCATTGGACGGACGGCGCAGGCAGGCAGGTGGCCGCGCCGTTTCGGACTGCCGCCAACAAACGCCGCATCCGTGCCTTTCCTGCCCGCGGCGCGCGGCGTTGTGCGACGTTAAACCACTACGCGCTGCGCTCGCTTGACAGCTATCTGGTCAAGAATGATCGGGGTGACGTGAACCGCGAACACCGCGCCTTTGACGACACCTATTGGCGCGACCGCAATGATGCAGCTTGGGAAGATCGCTCGATCCAGCGTTACCTGCCCGCCCTGCGCGCCGAGATGGACCGCCTCAAAGCGCTGCCCGGCATCGCGGAACTTCACGCCAATGCCGTGGCCGCGCACCGCGCCCGCCGCGATGCCCTGCTGGCCGATCCGGTCTACCGCGCGATGCAGGCGCAACTGCGCGAGGCCAGCCCCTACTCCGCCGCCGAAGCGCAGGTCCGTGCCGAGATTGGCCTGAAATGACCGGCCCACGGATCATCAACCTCGGCCTGCCCAAGACCGGCACCACCACGCTCACCGATGCGCTGCGCCACGCCGGGCTCAAGGTTGCCGATTGGCGCATCCGGAAGGGGCAAAGCACTCTGCCCGAGATCACCGGAGAGCATGTCGGCCGGATCGTCTATGCCGATTATTTTGCCAGCGGCGACCCGCTGGCGCGGCTGCAAGAATTCGACGTGATCAATGAGATGAGCGCCGTGCGCCATGACCGCAGCCTATGGCCGCAGACCGATTGGGGGCTGCTAAGCGCCATTCAGCAGCACCACCCCGACATCAAGTTCCTGCTGTCGCACCGCGATTCGGCAAGGACGGCGAACAGCATGATGCGCTGGAACAATCTAGGCCGCCGGCGCCTGCCACAGGCCGATGTGCCGGGCTTGCCGAGGGGTTTTGGCCGCAGCGAAGCCGAGCTTGCCAAATGGGTCGAGGGGCATTTCATCTTTTGCCGCCGTGTCTTTGCCGGCTGCGCCAACTTCTTGGAATTCGACATCGAAGACCCCGGCGCGCGCGACACGATCGCCGCTTACCTCGATATCGATCTGCCTTGGTGGGGCCAAAGCAACACTGGCAAGGCGGAGGCCAAGTGATGCGTCTCACCCTGTTCATCGGTCCGACCGAGAAGGCTGCCGCGCGGCTGCGCAATATCCTGCAGCAGCAAAAGGACGCGCTTCTGAAAGACGGAATTTTGGCCGCTGATTGGAACCATGTCCGCCTCTATGCCGCCTGCGCTGCGCCCGATGCGGTGGGGCTGCTGCGCCATCGACGCGGGCTCGACAGTGCGTTGATCGGTGCCACGCTGCGCGATGAATTCCACGCGCTGATCCCCCGCGACTTGGCCGAGACCCGCGCCGATCATGTGGTGCTCAGCGCGGCGCAACTCGGCAATCTGCTGTCACGGCCTGAAGAGCTTACCCGTCTGCGTGATCTGCTCAGCCCCAATTTCAACGATATCCGCATTATCGCCCATCTTGAGGAACAGGCTCGGCTTCTCACCGCGCACTATGCCTTTGCCGTGACCGAAGGTCGCCGTAATTCGCTGACGCAGGAACTGGCCTTGGCCGCACAGGGCAACTGGTGGCAAGGCGCGCTCGAACCTGCTGGGGATGCCCCCGACTTTGGCCTATTCTCGGATGTGCAAAACCCGCCCTTCTGGTTGGATTATCAAACACTTCACAGTCATTGGGCAGATGCCTTTGGGGCCGAAAAGGTCGAATTCCGCCCGCTTGACCTGCCGCATCTCCTGTCCAAAGACGGGGCGCGGGAAGTTTCCGATAGCCTTGACCTGATCACGCCCCTCGGTCCGGTTGACCCGGGCCGCGCGCTTGCCCCTCTGCCTGCGCCATGGCTCACCCGAATGCGCGCGTTTAACGATGTATTGATCCGCTATTTGCAGGCGCATGACCTGTCCTGCTCGCGCAGCACTTGGAGCCAGATGTTGCAAGCGCTGCAAATCGGCGGCGCACCGATCACACCCGGCAGCCTCGCCCCAATCTCTGACCATTTCGCCGAGGACAACGCCGCACTGATCGCCCAATTCCCCGCGCTGGCCGAGGCGCTTACCCCCGATGCGCCGGAACCTCTCTGGCGCGAAGCCGACCCCGAGCTCGGCTTTCGCGCCACACAGTACCTTGCCGCCTTCGCCCATCGCATCCGCACCACGGCGACCCCTCTGGCGCAGAAACGCGCGGAGGCTGAGATGGCCGGCCAGTCGGCCAGCAAGTTCGAGGAAATGCTATCGGACCCCGCAGCGTCGGAAGCCGACCGGGAGGCCAACGCCCACCTCTTGAATCGGGTGAAGGTCAACCACGAGATAATCCTCAGCAGCCCCTTTCGCCCGCATAACGACACGGCGCCCGAGGGCGAGGATCAGCCCGCGCCCGCCTATACCACTGTCGCACCGCGCCAATTGCCCCCCGGCAGCAGCGGCAATGTCATCGTCGGCTGTATGAAAAACGAGGCCCCCTATATCCTTGAGTGGGTCGCCTATCACCGAACTGTCGGCTTTGATAACTTCCTGATCTACACCAATGATTGCACCGATGGCACCGATGCCGTGTTGGGGCGGTTACAGGAAATGGGCATCCTGCAACACCGCAACAACGACAACTGGAAGGGCAATTCGCCCCAGCAGCATGCCCTGAACCAAGCGCTGAAAGAGCCGCTTATCCGGGACGCGGACTGGATCGCGCATATTGACGTGGATGAATTCGTGAACATCCGCACCGGCAATGGTCGGCTTGAGGATTTCTTCGCCGCCGCGCCCGAGGCCACCAATATCGCGATGACATGGCGTCTCTTCGGTCATAACAGGGTGACCGCGCTTTCAGAGGCCCCGGTGATCGGCCAATTCGACCACTGCGCGCCTAGCTTCTGCCCAAAGCCCCATACCGCATGGGGGTTCAAGACGATGTTCCGCAACATCGGCGCCTATGAAAAACTCTCCTGCCACCGGCCCAACAAGTTAGACGACGCGCAGGCGGAACGGGTCAAATGGGTCAACGGCGCGGGCCGCGACATGACGCACGATGCGCTGCGCAACGGGTGGCGGTCTTCCAAAAGCAACATCGGCTATGACCTGCTGCAACTGAACCACTACGCACTACGCTCAGCCGACTCCTTCCTTATCAAGCGCCAGCGAGGGCGCGCCCTGCATGTCGACCGCTCCATCGGTATCAACTACTGGATCCGCATGGATTGGAACGACCACCGCGATCTCTCAATCCAGCGCAACCTACCGCGCCTCCGCGCCGAGATGGACCGGCTGCTGGCAGACGAACAACTGCGCACACATCACCAAGCGGGCCTTGCTTGGCATCGCGCCAAGGCAGAAGAACTGCACCAGATACCAGAGTTCCGCGATCTCTACCGCCAAGCGCTTAACACCAAGTTAAGCGCAACCGAGCGGGTCGCCTATGCTCTCGCCCTCGACATGGAAAGCTGACCCGTGACCGACACCCCGACCGAGCCGAGTTTCATCCACTCCCGCGGCATGAAGTTCCCCGATGATCCCGCGATCCTGCGCGGGCGGGTCCGCAAACTGCTGCGCCAAAACGCCTATGAGGCAAAGGAAAGCGAAGCCGCGCTGCGTGTGGTCCGCGAGGGTGACCGGGTAATCGAACTGGGCGGCGGGGTTGGCTATATGTCGACACTGGTGGCCAGCAAACGCCAAGTCGCCTCGGTTCATTCCTTTGAAGCGAACCCCAACCTCATCCCCTACATCCGCCGGGTCCATGCGGCCAATGGGTTGAGCAATGTCCATGTCACCAATGCCATCCTAGGCCCCGCGCCCGGCAAGGTCGACTTCCACGTGCGCGAACAGATTCTGTCGTCTTCGATGACCCGCTTCGACGGCGAAGCACCGCCCGAGACTCACCAGATCGATGTGTTGGATGCCGCAAAGGTCTTCGCCGATCTCACCCCCACGGTGTTGATCTGCGACATAGAAGGTGCCGAGGTTGACCTGATCCCGGCCCTGCCCCTCAATAATCTCCGCGCCGCCATTATCGAACTGCATCCGCAGTGGATTGGCCCCGCGGGGGTTAATAAGGTGTTCAGCGCCTTCATGCAGGCCGGAATGGCCTATTACCACCGCGGTTCGCATAACAAAGTCGTGGCCTTCCGCCGTGAGTGGTAAGATCTCTCACCTCGCGATCCTTTGCGTCCGCAACGAGGGTGCATTCTTGCTGGAATGGATGGCGCATCACCGCGCCATCGGTTTCGACCATGTGCTGGTCTTTTCTAACGATTGCGACGACGGCACGGATGCGATGCTCGACCGGTTGCAAGCGCTTGGCGGCGTGACCCACATCCGCAACGACGGCCCCTATGAGAAGGGCGGCATTCAGTTCACCGCGCTGAAGGCCGCGGCCGACTTGGAGCTTGTGCAGCAGGCCGATTGGATCCTGCCGCTTGACGTCGATGAGTTCGTCAACATCCACTGCGGCGATCACAGCCTTGCTGCACTGCATGCAGCCCTTCCCAACGCCACTGCGATCACGCTCACCTGGCGGCTGTTTGGCAACAACGATCAGGTCCGCTATGCAGACCATCCAGTGACCGAAAGCTTCACCCGCTGTGCGCCCGCCGTGATGCATTGGCCCTGGCGCGCCGCGATGTTCAAGACGCTTTACCGCAACGATGGCACCTATGCGCAGCCCGGCGTGCACCGCCCGCGCAACCCCGATCCGGCAAAGATCGACCAAGCCCGTTGGTTCGACAGCCATGGCCGCGCCTTGCCGGACCTGTTCAAGACCAAACGGATTTTTTCCAATTACGGGCGCCAGAACCACGGGCTGGCCCAGATCAACCACTATCCTTTAGGCGCGATGGAGACCTATATCCTCAAGGCCGATCGCGGTCGCGCAGTACACAATGACCATCTGCTGGGGCTGGACTACTGGGTAGAGCGGAACTTCAATTCTGACACAGACACGTCAATCAGGGTCACAGCCCCGGCACGCGACCGCGTGCTTACAGGGCTGAAGGCTGATCCCGAACTCGTCACGCTTCACGACAGCGCGGTCGCATGGCGCCGGGCCCGCTTTGATACACTGATGGAACAAGAACCCTTCCGCGCTCTGTTTGGACGCCTGCTCATGACCCCACCAAGTCGCCCGGTCACCGCCAAGGCAGCACGGCTTATGGTAGAATACGCAAGACGCAGCCGAAGGCACGCAGGCCAATAACCGCGGGCCAGTCGCCGCACTGCCCCCGGAAAACCGTCACATTCTCTTCAAATTCTCACTGTTTTTCCGCATTTTCGCCCTATTTTCTGGCTACCACTAGCTGAAATGGCAGTTCTGCTCTGCCGCGACTAGCCCGAGGATGCCCGATGCCGAGCGATACGCCCACGATCGACAGTTCACTGGCCGATATGCCCAAACGCAAGTGGTTGCGCGCGGTAGAGGCCGTGGCCGAGGAAGATGGATATTTCCAATCGCTCGGCAAAAGCCATTTCTCTGCCTTCATTGAACGTGACACCACGCTGCTTGTCACCTTTGAAACCTACCAAGGCATGCACGCGCTTTCCGATAAGGCGCAGCCCTTAGGCTGGGACATGGTGCGCAACCACGATTGGTCGCATCTGTGTCTTGCCAGCGATGGCGACACATGGTTCCGCGCTGAAGAGGTCTATGCCTATTTTGACCGACTGATTGATGACGGTTTCTTCGACGAATTCGAACAGGTGCTGTTTTATGGCGCTGGCCCCTGCGCCTATGCCGCCGCCGCCTATTCCGTCGCCTCCCCCGGTGCGGCGGTCGTAGCGATCCAGCCACAGGCCACGCTCAACCCGCGCATCACCGAATGGGACGACCGTTTCGCCGATATGCGCATCCTCGATTTCACCTCCCGCTATGGCTATGCACCGGATATGCTCGACGCCGCGGAGCGGGTTTTTGTTCTCTACGACCCGAGAGAGAAACTCGATGCGATGCATGCGGCGCTCTTCACCCGTGCCAATGTCACCAAACTGCGCATGCCCTTCATGGGCGACGCGCTGCAAACCGACCTGCTGGAAATCGACCAACTTGACCCACTGCTGCAAGCCGCCGCCGAAGGCTCGTTGGACACGGCACGGTTCGCCGCCCTCTACCGCGCGCGCCGTGACTACCTGCCCTATCTGCGCAACCTCAGCCAAGCGGTGAACGCCCAGGGGCGCGAACTGCTGCTTGAAGCGGTCTGCGCCAATGTCAGCGCGCGGATGAGCGCCCCGCGCTTTGCCCGCCGCCTTGAACGCATCCGCGCCCGCCGTCAGGCAGATGTGGCCGAGGTTGCAACCGCCAGCGGATAGGTTTTCAATCTGGCGCGTGCTCGCGCTCTGTGCTAGCCCCGCGCCCATGACACAAAGCCTCACGATCCGCCGTCCCGACGACTGGCACCTGCACCTGCGCGACGGCGACATGCTGCGCGCCGTGCTGCCCCATAGCGCCCGCGACTTTGCCCGCGCTATCATCATGCCAAACCTCGTCCCCCCCGTGGTGACAGGCGCCCAAGCCGCCGCCTACCGCGACCGGATCATGGCGGCCCTGCCCGAAGGCGCGGATTTCACCCCGCTGATGACCCTCTACCTGACCGAGGATACAGACCCCAACGACGTGGCCCGCGCCCATGCCGAGGGCCTGATCCACGCCGTCAAACTCTACCCTGCGGGCGCCACCACCAACTCCGCCAGCGGTGTCTCAAACTTCGACAAGGTCGCCCCCGTGCTCGACCGTATGGCCGAGATCGGCCTGCCCCTTTGCACCCACGGCGAAGTCACCGACAGCGAGATCGACATCTTCGACCGCGAGGCCGTCTTCATCGACCGCGTGCTCGACCCGATCCGCCGCGCGCATCCTTCGCTGCGCGTGATCATGGAGCATATCACCACCTCTGACGCCGCCGACTATGTGCGCAGCAACGACAGCGGGCTTGCCGCCACGATCACCACGCACCACCTCGTGATCAACCGCAACCACATCCTCGCCGGTGGCATCCGCCCGCATTACTACTGCCTGCCGGTCGCCAAGCGCGAGACCCACCGCCTCGCCCTGCGCGCCGCGGCCACCTCCGGCGATACGCGCTTCTTCCTTGGCACCGACAGCGCGCCCCATACCGATGGCGCCAAGCTGCGGCCCTGTGGCTGCGCGGGCTGCTTCACCGCGCCCAACACAATGTCAATCCTCGCACAGGTTTTCGAAGAGGACGGCGCCCTCGACAAGCTCGAAGCCTTCAGCTCCCTCAACGGCCCCGCCTTCTACGGCCTGCCGCCAAACGAGACGCAGATCACCCTGCGCCGCGAAACACCGGCACACCCCACCAGCATCGACACCCCCGACGGCCCGGTCACGGTCTTCGACCCCGGTTTCGATCTACACTGGACCTCCTGATCTTCATCCTTTCTCAAATACCGCTCCGACCTCTCCCTAGCCAAGGACGCCTGCCATGATCCCCACCAGCCACCCCAGCCCCGAAGAAATGGCCCGCCTCACCGCGCGCATGTTGCTGGAGATCGGCGCGGTGCATTTCAACGCGGATGACCCCTTCACGCTGGCCTCGGGCCTGCCAAGCCCGACCTATATCGACTGCCGCAAGCTGATCTCCCACCCGCGCATCCGTTCGACACTGATGGATTTCCTGACCGTCACCGTGATGCGCAACGCGGGCTTCGAGGCCTTTGACAACATCGCCGGAGGCGAGACTGCAGGCATCCCTTTCGCCGCGATGGTCGCCGAGCGTATGGCACTGCCCATGACCTATGTGCGCAAAAAGCCCAAAGGCTATGGCCGCAATGCACGGATCGAAGGCGAGATGACCGAAGGCCAGCGCGTGCTGCTGGTTGAGGATCTGACCACCGATGGCGGCTCGAAACTCAGCTTCGTCGACGCGATTCGGGAAACCGGGGCGACTTGCGCCCACACGGCGGTGATCTTTCACTACGGCATTTTCCCGCAGACTGAAAAGACCCTTGGCGACCATGGCGTTACGCTTCACGCGCTTTGCACATGGTGGGATGTACTGGCCGAAGCCCGCGCCCAGAACGCCTTCGATACGGCCACGCTGACCGAAGTCGAAGCCTTCTTGAACGCCCCGCGTGAGTGGCAGGAATCCCGCAAAAGTTAAGCGTTTTTCCGCAAGATGTTGACCCAAGGCCCCACCACAAGGCAAAATGTGGTGGGGCCTTTTTGTCGATCAAGTTATCCACAAAAGATACAATTTGCGCCGGACGACCCCGCTGGTTATGACGACCATCTGGGCAGATATGGGTGAGGTCATGAACGAGATTACGTCGCTGAACGCGAACCAATTGGCTGTGCAGGCACCGGAATCGATGCCGCATTCGATCGAGGCCGAGCAGCAATTGCTGGGCGCTATCCTGACAAACAACGACGTCTATGACCGCGTCGCTTCCGTCATTGGGCCAAAGCATTTCTACGAGCCCGTCCATGCGCGGATCTTTGACATTGCGGCCCAGCGGATCGCCAAGAACAACCTCGCCTCCCCGGTCACGCTCAAGGCCTTCATGGAAGACGACGAGGGTCTGAAAGAACTCGGCGGCCCGGCCTATCTCGCCCGTCTTGCGGGTGCCGCGATCAGCGCCTTTGCGGTGCGCGACTATGCACAGATGATCTATGACCTCGCTGTGCGCCGCGATCTGATCCAACTGGGCCGTGACATCTCGGCAAAGGCCGCGCAGGTGGATGTTTCCTCCGAGCCGCGCGAACAGATTGTCGAGGCGGAGCAAGAACTCTACAAGCTGGCCGAACAGGGTCAGGTTGAAAGCGGCTTTCAGTCCTTCCTCAAGGCGGTGACCGATGCGGTGAACGTCGCCAATGCCGCCTATCAGCGGGACGGCGGGCTTTCGGGCGTTTCTACCGGTCTGATCGACATGGATAAAAAGCTCGGCGGGTTGCACCGGTCTGACCTTTTGATCCTCGCGGGGCGTCCGTCTATGGGGAAAACCTCGCTCGCCACCAACATCGCCTTTAACGTCGCCAAAGCCTACAAGCGTGGGACAAAGCCTGACGGCACGAGCGGCGCGGTCGACGGCGGTGTGGTGGGGTTCTACAGCCTTGAGATGAGCGCCGAACAGCTTGCCGCGCGGATCCTGTCTGAAGCCGCCGAGATCCCCAGCCAACAGATCCGCTCGGGCGACATGACCGAGACCGAGTTCCGCCGCTTCGTCGATGCCGCCAAGGCGCTGGAGGCCTGCCCGCTCTTCATCGACGACACGCCCGCCCTGCCGATCAGCCAGCTTGCCGCGCGCGCACGGCGCCTCAAGCGGACGCACGGGCTTGATGTATTGATCATCGACTACCTGCAGCTGGTGCGGGGCACGGGTAAATCGGAAAACCGGGTGAACGAAATCTCGGAAATCACCATGGGTCTCAAGGCCATCGCCAAGGAACTCGACATTCCGGTGATCGCCCTGTCACAGCTCTCGCGTCAGGTGGAGAGCCGCGAAGATAAACGTCCGCAGCTGTCGGACCTGCGCGAATCCGGCTCGATCGAGCAGGATGCTGATGTGGTGATGTTCGTCTACCGTGAGGAATACTACAAAGAACGTGAGAAGCCCGGCGATCACGAGTTGGACAAGATGGCCGCGTGGCAGGAAGAGATGGAGCGCCTGCACGGCCGCGCCGAAGTGGTGATCGGCAAGCAGCGTCACGGCCCGATTGGGACGGTAGACCTTAGCTTCGAGGGCAAGTTCACCCGCTTCGGCAACCTTGTGCAGCCGTGGCAGCAAGGCGGCGGCAACGACGATCAGGAATTCTAATCTCTCGATTTATGGCCACTGCTCATTTGGGGGCGGTAGCACTCTCCTAACGTTCCTCTCCTCATCAAATTCATATACCTGAATAAATGATTTGGATTGTCCGTCACTGCCGTTAGGCTAGATGGGCGGTTCTGCGCATCGCGCCAGTACCGTCACTCACCTTGGGAGGACCAAATGACCAATATCATCCGCGCCATCTGCCTGATGCTCGCCACCACCTTCGCCTTCGCGCTCCACGCTGAAGAATCCGAGCGCTACGGCAAGCAAAAAGTCGTCTATCACATCAACTACAACGGCGGCGAAGCCTCAAAGGCGCATCTGGCGGCCATGCGCAACATTCAAAATCACATCAACGCTGTCGGAGCCGAGAATATCGACGTGAAAGTCGTGTTGCACGGCAACGGGCTGAGCCTCTTGGCCGATGCCAAAGGCAATGAGAAGATGAAGACCACCGTCTCATCGCTCAAAGGACAAAACGTCAGCTTCCACGTCTGCAACAACACATTGCGCGGGCGCAAGATCAGCTATGAGAACGATCTCTATGACGTGTGGGAAGAAGACATTGTGCCTTCTGGCGTTGCGGAACTCTCGCGTCTGCAACAGATGGGCTATACCTACATCAAACCGTAAAGCGCAACGCCTGGGGGGACACCCCCCCCGGGCGTTCGTTTTGTTACTCCCCCGCCGCGCGGGTCTCATACATCAGCCCCTTGGCGCTGCCTTCGGCAAAACCTTTCCAATAGCTGTGGTCGTCCTTCTCGGTCCCGTCTTCTGCGACCGACCAGACGCCTGCGTTGGAATCCTCCACCAGATCAAGATAGGCCGCCTTCTCAGCCTCGCCCTTCAAGTGGCTGTCCAGCCATGCGGTTACGAAATGCTGGGCGATATTGTTCATCCGCACCGTATCCCAAACCGCATCCGTGTAGTGTTCTGAGATGTTGAATCCTTTGTCTTCGTTGAAATAATAGGACTCCTCTGGCGCGGGCATCGGCGCGCCGGCGTTATGGCCCGCGTTCATATAGGTCAGCAGCGCACGGTCGACGTTTGAGGTGTTTTGCCAGATTGCGCGAATGCCGTCTTCGTAAAGCGATGTGTCATCCTGCGATCCGGCGATAAAGAGCATCGGGATCTGCACCCCCGATAGACCCTTGGCATCCCAGAAGCCACGGTTCATGCCCCACGGTCCAAAGGCCACGGCCGTCTTGATGCGCGGATCGGGCAGCGCGTTGTGGGTCTCGGACCCGACCTGATGAATGCCCAATGTGCCATGCGGCCCACCCCATGTGTAGCCGACCGACGCCTCGGTCACGCCACCGCCTGCGGTGATGATCGCGCCATAGCCGCCCATGGAGTAGCCGATCAGCCCGGTGTTCTCGGCGTCATAAAGCCCTGCGAAATCGCCACCCTCTGCGGCTTTCTGTGCCATCTGCTCCAGCACAAAAAGTTGGTCCAGAGAACGGTTCACCAGTGTCGAGCCAAAGGTCGCCTGTGTGCGGTAGGTGCTGTCGGTGTGATCGATCGACGCCACGACATAGCCTTTAGAGGCGAGGTTCTCGGCCAGATGCGACAGCAGATAGCGGTTGCCGGGATAGCCGTGGCTGATCAGGACCAGTGGAAAGGCCTCTCCCGAGGCCGGATCGACGTCGCGCATCGCCTTCCCCTGCAACGTGACCTCGGTGGTGCCGTCGCGCAGATAGGCTTTGAAGGCGGTTTCACCCTGCGCGCCCTCGGCGGCGGGGTAATACATCTCAACGGTCAAAGGCCGGTCATAGCGCGGCATCTCATCGGGCTTATCGGCGGCCGGGTCGATGGCGAGTATGTCGATCTGGCCGGGGTTCACCATCTCAAGCGTGCGCACGCCCACCGCGTGATCGCCATAGGCCGCGAGTTCGGGGGCATTCGGCAGCTGTCGATCGATCCGGTTCTCCGCCTGCGCCGCCCCGGCGGCAAGGCTGGCGGCAAGCAGGGCCGTGGTGGTCATATGTCGGTGCATGGTTCGTCCTCCCTTGGATAGGCATGAGCCTACCCCCGCAACCGGCACAAACAAGCGCCCTGCCCGTGACGTCACGGAAGTTTCACATTCATCCCCGCGCCGCGCGGGCCACTTCGACCTCGGAGAGCCCATATTTCCCGGCGAATTTGGCGCGGGATGCCAACAGCCT
Source organism: Sulfitobacter sp. SH24 (assembly GCF_965641895.1). Taxonomy (NCBI): domain Bacteria; kingdom Pseudomonadati; phylum Pseudomonadota; class Alphaproteobacteria; order Rhodobacterales; family Roseobacteraceae; genus Sulfitobacter; species Sulfitobacter sp. SH24. Next base: position 1,503,886 of record NZ_OZ282575.1, on the reverse strand, counting down.
CGGGTCATCAGGTTTCATGCCCAAGGTGCGGATAAAGGCGATGCGCTGCTGCTGTTTCAACGCTTCGGTGTCGATATCCGTGCCCATGGCGCGATCGATGATCTCTCCACCCGGGCTGACGTGGAACCATTTGTTGAAGTCGCGGAAGTGATGCTGGTTGTGCAGCCGCGTGACATGCCGCTCGACCACCGTTTTGGGGACCGTCAGATGCGCCGTCATGTGGAACCACTCATAGCCCAGAAAGGTCAGCACCCCACCCAAGGGTACGATTGCCGTGGCAATCCAAAGGCTTGCGTCAAACCCTAGCAGCGCCGCAATGCCCCAAACCAAAAGAAAATTACTCACGAGCATCGGCAAGGCGACCCAGAGCGGCACAAAGAACAGCCCGTGATTAGTAGGAAAATCATGGTGCCCGTAATGCGCGCGGTAAAGCAGATTGAAGGCCCACTGCCGTTTCGGCGGGTCAAGGTGGAAGATATGGCGGTGCAGATTGTATTCATTCAGCATCTGTGCCGCGATCCCCAGTGGCACCAGCGCCCAGCACCACAGCGGCGCCCCCCAGAGCATCGCCAGAAAGGCCACCGCGCAGGCCAGCCCCATGAGTGACACACCCGTATGGCTGAACATAATCCTGATCCGTGACATCCGCCTGACCTCCCCATCCTGCGCATCCGGTAGGCAAAACTGTATCAAAACGCCCTCGCCTCTGTCGCGCATGACGTTAGGTGCGCTTGGCTGCTTGACCTCGCCCCGCATTCTGGCCCACATCCGCGCATGAGCAAAGCAACACTGACCATCGACCTGCAAGCCATCGCCGACAACTGGCGCGCCCTTGACCGCATGACGGAGGCCGAGACCGGCGCGGTCGTCAAAGCCGACAGCTATGGGTTGGGCGCAGCCCGCGTGGCGACAGCCTTGGCCGAGGCTGGCGCACGGCAGTTCTTTGTGGCCTTGGCCGAAGAAGGTGTGGCGCTGCGACAGGCCTTGGGCGAAGGCCCGGTCATCAATGTCTTTTCCGGCCATATGGCAGGCGACGCCGAGGCGATTTCCGGTGCCGCGCTGACGCCGATGATCAACTCGACCGAGCAACTGCTGCGCCAGTTCGAAACCCTGCCCGGCCATGGCTTTGGCATCCAGCTTGATAGTGGGATGAACCGCTTGGGGATGGAGCCCGCCGAATGGGCCGCCCTACGCGACATCGCGCTGAGCCAAGGCCCTTCGCTAATCATGTCGCATCTGGCCTGCTCGGATGCGCCGGATCACGAGATGAACGATGCGCAGCTGCGTAGCTTTCGGGAAATGACCGAAGGGGTCGACGCGCCCCGGTCGCTGTCAGCCACCGGGGGCATCTTATTAGGGTCTGATTATCACTTCGATGTCACCCGCCCCGGCATCGGTCTCTATGGCGGCCGCCCCTTCACTGACGCGCAGCCTGTGGTCACCCTTGATGTGCCGGTCATCCAGACCCGCAGCATCACACCGGGCGAGACTGTGGGCTATGGCAACACTTGGACGGCAGAGAGCACGGTAAAGCTCGCCACCGTGGCTGCGGGCTATGCCGACGGGTTGGCTCGCGCTATGGGAAATGCGGTGGGTCACGCCTGTTTCCAGCATGATGGGATACCACTGCCTATTGTTGGCCGCGTGTCGATGGACCTGATTACAGTCGATGTATCGGCTTTGTCCGAAGTACCTGCGACATTGCAACTGTTGGGGTCAACGCAGGGCGTGGATGATCTTGCCGACTGGGCGGGCACCATTGGCTATGAGATGCTCACATCGCTTGGTGCCAGATACGCAAAGCAATACGCCAGCTAGGTCGGCGATTTTCCACCGCTTTCCCGTTATCCTCTGTAATTTTTGCTCTGACTGTGCGGCCGTAACCTGCGCAAACAGCCGTTTCCGGCGCAGGGCGATTGACAGATAGTTCGGGGATAATCGTGCAAAAAAGTTTCCGAAATACCGGAGGTTGTGCCATACTATGGGCAACACTTTGTTAAATCCTCAGCATAATTCCGCGCAGAACGGGAACAAAGAAGGATAAAGAGGCGTTGGTCGGCAGAAACTTGCTTAGTAGCTCTTCCAGGGGGGAGAAAGTATGTCCCAGCTTCGTTCCTTTGCCTACCTCGTTCAATTTGCATTTCAGCAACTAGCCTTGGTAGTTTTTGCACTCGCAGCACTTTCGCTGACAGGCGCCAGCATCATGGCGGCCCTCGGCCTTTGGAACTGGGTCAGTCTTGATTTGCAATATGCGGGGGCACCTGTTGAGGACGCTGGGATGTACGCCCAGATTGCGCTAACCGTTCTGGCCGTAGGTCTGTGTTTTTTCCTCCCCACCAACCGTCGCATCATGCAGCTTGAAACCTCGCACCGTCAGTTCAATGTCGGGATGCAGGACGTGGCCCGCGCCTATGGTGCCGTGCATGCCGCTGACCGGGCGGAAACCTTCCAGATGAGTTCGGAATTTGATTCGGTGCGTGAGCGTCTTGCCTATCTGCGCGATCACCCCGATCTCAGCACGCTTGAGCCCGCTGTTCTGGAAATGGCCGCGCAGATGAGCCATGTGGCCCGCGATCTGGCAGATGTCTATTCTGATGAGAAACTGGCGCGTGCACGCAGCTTCCTGAAGCAGCGCCAGGAAGAAGTCGAACTGTTCAACAGCCGCCTCAACCAAGCCAAGGGCATCTCGACCGAGATGAAGCATTGGTTGCATGAGGTCGAACTCGAAGAGAGCGTCGCAGTGGCACAGCTAGAGCGTTTGCGCGATGAGATGCGTGAAATCATGCCAGAGCTGGGCCTTGAACGTGTGGTGCCAACCGAAGCGCCCGCCAACCGCAGGCCCGACCCCACTTCGATTGATAACATTGTGATCGACCTCCCCCCCAAGGCCGCCGAATAATCTGCGCGGCAGCATCCGGCCTATGGGCTCCCCCCGGGATCATCGCCTACAGGCCGGATGCTTTTCCTTTGACGCCATCCGACCCTTGGGTGAAAAGGGCGCATGGCAAAATCCTCTTCCAGTTTTTCATGTACCGAATGCGGTGCAAAACACTCCAAATGGTCCGGACGCTGCGACGCCTGTGGTGCTTGGAATTCAATCGTCGAAGACAAAGGCATTTCATCCGGCCCGCCCAGCAAATCCTTGGGTGCCCGCCGCGGCTCTTCCATTGAACTGACCGACCTCGCCACCCAAGAAACTCCCCCTCCCCGCGCACAATCCGGCATTGCCGAACTGGACCGCGTTCTGGGCGGCGGGCTCGTGCCCGCCTCGGCGATCCTTGTGGGTGGTGATCCGGGGATCGGGAAATCGACTCTTCTGTTGCAGGCTGCCGCCCATTTCGCGAAATCGGGGCTAAAGACAATCTATGTCAGCGGCGAAGAAGCCAGCGCTCAGGTCCGCATGCGCGCGCAACGGCTAGATTTGGCCGAAGCGCCAGTAAAACTCGCTGCCGAAACAAACCTGCGCGATATTCTGACCACGCTAGAAGCCGAACGCCCGCAACTGGCGATCATCGATTCTATTCAGACCATGTGGGCCGATAATGTCGAAAGCGCGCCCGGTTCTGTCAGTCAGGTCCGAGCGGCGGCCCATGAACTGACCAGCTTTGCCAAACGCCGCGGTGTGGCGGTGATTCTGGTGGGTCACGTGACCAAAGAAGGCCAGATCGCAGGCCCGCGCGTGGTAGAGCATATGGTCGATACCGTACTCTATTTCGAAGGCGAACGCGGCCACCAGTTCCGCATCCTGCGCGCCGTCAAAAACCGTTTCGGTCCAGCGGATGAGATCGGCGTTTTTGAGATGACCGGCGGCGGTTTGGCCGAAGTTACCAACCCCTCGGCCCTGTTCCTGTCAGAACGTGGACAACCCTCGCCCGGTTCGGTTGTCTTTGCAGGTATCGAAGGTACGCGGCCCGTTCTGGTCGAGCTTCAGGCGCTTGTCGCCCCCTCCCCCCATTCCCAAGCGCGGCGCACCGTGGTCGGATGGGATTCGGGCCGTTTGGCGATGATCCTTGCTGTGCTTGAGGCGCGCTGCGGCATCCCCTTTGCCGGGTTGGATGTCTATCTTAACGTTGCAGGCGGGATGAAAATCTCTGAACCCGCAGCCGATTTGGCCGTCGCCGCGGCGATCCTTTCGGCCCGCGAAGACGTGGCGCTGCCCGCCGAAACCGTTGTTTTCGGGGAAATCAGCCTTTCCGGGGCGCTGCGACCTGCAAGCCAGACGGAAAACAGGTTGAAAGAGGCACAAAAACTTGGTTTTACGAGCGCTATTGCACCGCGCGGCGGAAAAGCCGTGGGTGTGACCGGAATTGCGCTGAATACGATGAGCGATCTGACCGGATTTGTTGGCGAAATTTTCGGGGCGGGCTGATCCCCCCTTACACGAGGGCAAGAACGCGCATGGACGGTTTTACCATTATTGACGGTGTGGTTGCGGTGGTCATCATCCTATCGGCACTGCTGGCCTATGGCCGCGGGTTGGTACGCGAGTTGATGGCGATTGTCGGCTGGATTGCAGCAGCTGTATTGGCATTCCTATTTGCACCACAGGTAGAGCCGCTGGTACGTGAGCTGCCTTATGTCGGTGAATTTCTCGCCGATAGCTGTGAGCTTTCGGTCATCGGTGCCTTCGCACTTGTTTTCGCTGCGGCGTTGATCATCGTCTCCCTCTTTACCCCGCTGTTCTCCTCGCTCGTGCACCGCTCGATATTAGGTGGCGTGGATCAGGGTCTTGGCTTTGTCTTTGGCGTGGTGCGTGGTGTGTTGCTCGTCGCGATTGCGTTCTTTGTCTATGATACGGTCATCACCGGCGAACGTGCGGCAAGCGTGGATAACAGCCGTTCGGCTGCTGTCTTTTCTCGCTTCACCGGCCAGATCGAAGAGAAAGACCCGCAAGAGGCGCTCGGCTGGATCACCAACCGCTACGAAGCGCTGGTTGGGAAATGTAGCGCCTAAGCCTTCACAATCTCTTAACAAACTCCTTTTAAACAGGCGGCCAGAACATAGTGGCCGCCTGTTTTGCATTTGGCGAAACGTGTATCATAGTCATGTGTTAAGGGGCTATTGGCTCAATTAACGCTGCCTATCTTAAGGTCATATGCCGTGTGTATTTGAGTCCGATTCCCGCTGCGTGCGACATGCGGGGTGACAGTCGCCTGTGAAGCCCCTACATAGGCACCGACCTCACCCGGATTCGGAGTTGCCCCGTTGTCCAAGCTCATGCCACCTGCCCATCCTTTTGACACATCCTATCTGCGCGACAGCGGAGATGATGACAAACTGAAGGAGGAATGCGGCGTTTTCGGCGTGGTTGGCGTTGCCGATGCCGCCACTTTCGTGGCCCTTGGCCTCCACGCCCTCCAGCACCGCGGACAAGAAGCAGGCGGCATCGTCAGCTATGATCCCGAAGCTGGTTTCCAATCTGCCCGCCGCTTTGGCTATGTCCGCGATAACTTCACCTCGCAGGACATCATGCAGACCCTGCCCGGCGAATTATCGATCGGCCATGTGCGCTATTCCACCTCTGGTAACAAAGGCCCAACCGCGATCCGCGACGTGCAACCGTTCTTTGGCGAATTTGCCATGGGTGGTGCCGCGATTGCGCATAACGGCAACATCACCAATGCCAACGCGCTGCGCCGTGAGTTGATCGAGCGCGGCTCGATCTTTCAGTCGTCCTCGGACAGTGAGTGCATCATTCACCTGATGGCGCGGTCCTTGCAGCAAAATATCCCCGAACGCATGGAAGACGCGCTGCGCCGTGTCGAAGGTGCCTTCTCTGTCGTGGCGATGACTCGCACCAAACTGATCGGCGTGCGTGACCCGCTGGGCGTGCGTCCGCTGGTTTTGGGCCGTGTCGGCGATGGCTGGGCGTTGAGTTCCGAGACCTGCGCGCTCGACATCATTGGTGCCGAATTTGTGCGCGAGATTGAGCCGGGCGAGATGGTCGTGATTACCGAGAAAGGGGTCGAAAGCCACTTCCCCTTTCGCCGTGTGCCATCACGTTTCTGCATATTTGAGCATGTCTATTTCAGCCGCCCTGATAGTATCCTCGGCGGTCGCTCGGTCTACGAAACGCGCGAGAATATTGGCCGTGAACTGGCCAAGGAAAGCCCCGTCGACGCCGATCTCGTCTGCCCTGTGCCCGACAGCGGCACCCCGGCGGCGATCGGGTTCAGCCTCGAGTCCGGCATTCCGTATGCGATGGGGATCATCCGCAACCAATATATGGGCCGGACCTTCATTGAGCCGACCGAGCAAATCCGCAACATGGGTGTGCGCCTCAAGCTCAACGTTAACCGCGCACTGATCAAAGGTAAGCGGGTAGTCTTGGTCGACGACTCGGTCGTGCGCGGCACCACCTCTCGCAAGATCAAAGAAATGATCCTTGATGCGGGCGCGGCCGAAGTTCACTTCCGCATTGCCTCGCCCCCAACCGCATGGCCCTGTTTCTACGGCGTCGATACCCCGCAGCGTGAAAAACTGCTTGCGGCGACCATGTCAGAGGAAGAGATGCGCGACCATTTACAGGTCGACAGTCTCAAGTTCATCTCGCTTGATGGTCTTTACCGCGCGGTCGGCGAAGCCGAGGGTCGCAAGGCGGACTGCCCGCAATACTGCGACGCCTGTTTCTCTGGCGATTATCCTGTGACACCTGCCGATCAGGTCAAAGAGGGTTTCCAGATGAAGCCTGCCGCAGAATAAGTTAGCGCAGGTTTTGAATTTAAGCGAAGGCCGCGCCCGGAACCCCGGACGCGGCCTTTGTTTTTCGCTTTGCAGCCGTTGTTTAGTTCTGCACCGCAGGCTCTGCCGCGTCATTGGCGCTTTCAGTGGCGTCATCTACCGCCTCTGTGATCGCATCACCTGCAGCATCTACCGTGTCAGTGATCGCATCAGCGGCCTCTCCCGCAGCCTGTGTCACATCATCTGCCACGGCAGGCGCATTGATCGCATCCGATGCTTCGATTGCCACCTCTTGTGGCCCTTTACCCGTGAAAAGCATATAGCCTGCCAGCGCAATCAACACCGCTACGACCAACCAAACCAGATTCTTCATTCCATTCCCCTTAATCAATGCCCCGCGAAGTCAAAGATTACCCCCGTGGCCGCATACCCGTCAATTGCGCCACAATGGCCCCGGATCAAGGGGAAATCGGCGCAAACCCCACTTATAGCGCGATTTTGCGGCTTGAAGATGACCCCTGTCGGGTTTACCTTGCATTCTCGGAATAGGTAACAATCAAAGGACCATTACCATCGCTCGCAGACCTCATAACGCGCCGCCCCAACGTGACACCGGCCCGCGCGTCAACGACAAGATCCGCTCCAATGAAATCCGCCTGATCGGTGCGGACGGCGAAAACGTCGGCGTTGTGACGCCTCAGCGTGCCATGGAAATGGCCGACGAGGCCGGGCTCGACCTTGTCGAGATTTCGCCAAACGCCAACCCGCCCGTGTGCAAGATCATGGACTTCGGCAAGTTCAAATATGAACAGCAAAAGCGCGAGAGCGAAGCCCGTAAGAAACAGAAGATCATCGAGATCAAAGAAGTCAAATTCCGTCCGAATACGGATACGAATGACTACGATGTGAAGATGCGCAATGTCTTCAAGTTTCTTGAAGGTGGCGACAAGGTTAAGGTGACTTTGCGGTTCCGTGGCCGTGAAATGGCGCACCAGAACCTTGGTCGTGAGCTTTTGGAACGCGTTGCGGCGGATACCAAAGAGATTGGCCGGGTTGAGAACTTCCCCAAGATGGAAGGCCGCCAGATGGTCATGGTTATCGGGCCCCTGCCTAACAAATAAGTTGACTGGTTTCGGGCCGGGACGGCTGGCCCGCTCTCCGGCTCACATCACGATCAGACAACACAAAACGCCCCCAAATTGCTCTGGGGGCGTTTTCTATTTCTAGGGTAGCTTTGCTTAGCGCAGTAGACCCGAGATGTTGCGAACCACAGCGCGGCGATTGGCAGGCTCTGCCGCTGTCGTCGGCACGCGCAGTTGGCTTTCACCATAACCTTGCGTGATTAGGTTTGCGGGAGGAACATCAAAATACTCGGTCAGGGCCAAAGCAACGGTTTCCGCACGACGGTCAGACAGTGCAAGGTTATAGCTCGCGTCGCCCACCGCATCTGTATGCCCTTCAACAAGGATCACGGTACGCGGATCCTTTTGGATCATGTCGCGCAGGGTGGTGCCGATATTGGCCAGCGACCGGGCTTGCTCAGGCTGGATCGCTGCAGAACCGGTCGGGAAGCGGACGGCGTCCAATTCCAACTGTGGTGCAAGCGAACGGACCTCACGAATTTCGCGCACCTGACGGAGCGAGAATGTCCGGCCTTGATCATTGCGCATCTCAGCTTGCAAAGCCTGCCGCAAAGCAGCTTCGTCCTGGGTGCTGCTACGCTGGGCCTGCTGGTTTTCTTGGACCTGCGGCAGGTCATTCACGACAACTTCGCGTTCTTCTACGAGGTCATCGACCAGCACATATTCCCGGCCTTCCGCGTCAAAGTTGGTACGGCGCAAAACGCTACCATCCCGCGAGCGGATGGTTTCGATCCGGCTGCCATCATTCTTCGTCACAATCGTACGGGTAGAGCCATCATCGAAGGTCTGGGTTTGCACTTCGTCACCAGGGCGGCGGATCAGGGCGTTATCGTCTTTCAATACGCGCAATTCGCCCGTGTCATCCTGAACCACCACACGGTCACCCGAGCGACTGACGACCTTTTCGCCATTGTTCAAAACCGACCCGACGGCCACAGCGCCAAGGCCGACAAGCAAAGCTTTTTCGAAGTCAGACAAACCACCGTCGTCATCATCCGAGGCGGCAGCTTCATTGTCGGCTGCGGCTGTTACCTTGGTGTCAAAGTCTTCGTCCGAAGTGCGAACATCGTCTTCGCTTACCTCTTCGGTCACGACCTCGGCGTCCGACTCGTTTTCGGCAGCAGCTAATGCAGCAGCCGCTGCTGCCTCACGTTCGGCCTGACGCTCGGCGCGGCGTTCTTCACGACGCTCCGCCTGACGGGCCTCACGACGTTCTTCGCGCGCTTGGATTTGTTCTTCACTTAGACCGGCATCGGCTTCTGCACCGAGTGCTTCACCGCTTGTCTCGGATTCAGTTTCGGCGTTTTGCTCGTCCTGAGCGGGATCAGCTTCGGGCGCAGTCTCAACGTCTTGGACGTCTTGAACCGGCTCGTTGGTTTCGGCTTCTGCCTCAACCGGTGTCTCAGCGTCGCTCATGCCCTCAGTCTCAGCCTCGACTTCGGTCTCAGCCTCAACCTCTTGCTCGACCTCCGCATCTGCATCGCCCTCCGCATCAGACGCGACTTCAGGATCTTGCGCGGGCTCAACAGGGTCTTGCGCGGGCTCAACTTCCGCCTCAACTTCGGCGTCAGCAGACATGTCTGCTTCGGCCTCCGCCTCTGTTCCGGTCTCCGGTTCGACAGTCTCTGCTTCCACGGTCTCGGCTTCGGCGCTGGCTTCAGCCTCTGCTGCTACGTTCGCAGCCTCATCCGCCGCCGCTTGGGCTTCAGCATTCGCTGCTGCAGCGGCCTCTTCGGCTTGCTCTTCAGCGCCGGTAACTGCATCGGATACAGCATCCGCAGCTTGACCCAAAAGCGAACCAGCTTCTGCTTCTGCATTACCTTCAGCTTCAACCTGTGCATCTGCACTGTCGCCCGCTTCAGCATTCGCATCGGCACTCAGCCCTGCAACCAACCGAAGCTCTTCAGCGTTTTCCACCGTCTGGTCGTCAAACGCACAGGGGAATTCTGTCGCTTCGCCTACGGGGCCACATTCTGCCAGATTCTGATCCTGTGCAAAGGCACCATGGGGGAAAGCCAATGCAAGGCTCAGACCCAGCGAAGTCGTAGATCTCAGTAGGTTTTTCATGTTCACGTCCTCATTATTACGGGAACGCCGTTCGGGCAGCGCTTGTCACCTAACGCATGATGGGGGCTGAGGTTCCGCTATCCAATATCAATAGCCTATCTCATAAAAAGACCGCGCCCCGGGATGGGAGCGCGGTCAAGGTTTACGGCTTGTTATCGGCTATCAGGCTATGGCTTGGACTGCCCGACGTGTCATCACACCGCAAAGATGTGCGCGGTAGGCGCCACTGCCGTGCAGATCGCCGATCATATTGCCGCCATCAAGGGTCAGCCCCTCCAGCGCGTCTGCATCGAACCGTTCGCTCAGTGCCGCCTCCGCCTCCGTCCAGCGGAAGACACCTTCATTGGAAGCGCCAGTGATCGCCACGCGCACCCCATCACTGAACTGCGCAACATAGGCCGCGACCAGCGGAAAGCGCGAGGCGGGTTGGATGAACTTCTCGTAATGCGCGGCTTGCGGGATGGGGAAGCGTACGCCGGTGACGATTTCCCCCTCTTCTAGTGCGGTCGTGAACATGCCTTGGAAGTAGTCGTCAGCCGCGATCGCACGTCGGTCCGTCTCAATCGTCGCGCCGCTGGCCAAGGCCGCCGCCGGGTAGCAGGCGGAGGGATCGTTGTTCGCCAGTGATCCGCCGATCGTGCCCCGGTTGCGCACCGCCGGATCACCGATCCGCGCGGCTAGCTTGGCCAAGGCCGGATAGCTCTCTGCCGCGTCGTGCATGACCGTGGCATGTGTGGTGCCGCCTCCAATCCAAAGTGCGCCATCGCGCATCTCGACGCCTTTGAGTTCTTTAATACCCGTGAGTGACACCAGAACCGATGGCATCGCCAGCCGTGCTTTCAACGTCGGGATCAGCGTTTGCCCCCCGCTCAGCGGTTGCGCATCCTCTTGGCCTAAAGCCTTGACCGCGTCTGCTACGCTGCTGGGGCGCTCTATTTCGAATTCATACATCATTCATCCTTCCCAGAGGCCGCAAGGTGCGTCGCCCCTCTTCGTTATTGGAGATATCACAGTGGATCAAAGACTTAACCATGCATCGCTTCCCAAACCCGTGCGGGGCTGACCGGCATGTCGATATGGCCAATGTCCTTCCCGCCCGAACGCATGGCGTCGAGCACTGCGTTCACCACAGCAGGCGGCGAGCCAATCGCCCCCGCTTCCCCACAGCCCTTCACGCCCAAGGGGTTATGGGTGCAAGGTGTTTGGCAGGAATGATCCACGTCATAGAACGGAAGATCGCTGGCGCGGGGCATGGCGTAATCCATGTAAGACGCGCTGAGTAGCTGCCCATCTTCATCGTAAGCGCAGTTCTCAAGAAGCGCCTGACCGATGCCTTGGGCCAAGCCGCCGTGCACTTGGCCAGTCACGATCATAGGGTTCACGACATTGCCAAAATCATCGGCTGCGGTGAAGCGTTCGACGGTGACATGGCCGGTTTCGGGATCAAGCTCGACCTCGCAGGCATAGGCACCCGCCGGATAGGTAAAGTTCGACGGGTCATAGAAGGCGGTTTCCTCCAGCCCCGGTTCGATCTCTTCCAACGGGTAGTTATGCGGCACATAGGCGGCAAGCGTCACATCGCCCCAAGCCACGGATTTATCCGTCCCCGCAACGCTAAAGGCCCCATCCTTCAACTCGATATCCCCTTCTGAGGCTTCGAGCAGATGGCTTGCGATCTTCTTGGCCTTGGCGATGATTTTTTCGGTCGCGCGCACCATGGCGCTGCCGCCCACCGCGAGCGAGCGCGAGCCATAGGTGCCCATGCCCATCGGCACCTTGGAGGTGTCGCCATGGACGATCTCGACCATTTTCTCGTCGATGCCGATCATATCGGCCACCACCTGCGCGAATGAGGTCTCATGCCCCTGCCCGTGGCTGTGGCTGCCGGTCATGACAACCAGCCCGCCGGTCGCGTTCACCCGCACCGTGGCGCTTTCATACAGCCCCGCGCGTGCACCGAGTTGGCCGACAAGGTTCGACGGCGCGATGCCGCAAGCCTCGATATAGCAGTTCACGCCGAAGCCGCGAAGCTTGCCTTTGGCTTCGCTCTCGCGGCGCCGCGCCGCAAAGCCCGCGTGGTCAGCGATCTCTTCAAGCTTGTCCATCGTGGCGTTGTAGTCGCCGGTGTCATATTCCACTGCCACCGGCGTGGCGTAGGGAAACTCCGTTACGAAGTTCTGGCGGCGCAGTTTGATTGGGTCGACCTTCAACTCATGCGCGGCCTTGTCGATCAGACGCTCCAATTGATAAGTCGCCTCGGGCCGTCCGGCCCCGCGATAGGCATCTACTGGCACGGTATTGGTAAAGACCGCCTTAACGTTCACATAGATCAGCGGCGTTTTATAGTTCCCCGCCATCAGCGTGCCATGCAGCCACGTTGGCACCGAGGGCGCGAAGGTCGACAGATAGGCCCCCATATTGGCGTAGGTATCGGTGCGCAGGGCGGTGAAGTTATTATCCGCATCCAGTGCCAATTCGATCTTGGTGACGTGATCCCGGCCATGGGCGTCGGACATGAAAGCCTCGGACCGGCTGGAGGTCCATTTCACCGGACGCCCCACCGCCTTGGCGGCAAAGGTGCAAAAGGCTTCTTCTTGGTAGTGGAAAATCTTTGTCCCAAAACCACCGCCCACATCCGGGGCGACCACGCGCAGCTTATGCTCGGGGATGCCGAGCACAAAGGCGCCCATCAGCAGGCGGATCACATGCGGGTTCTGGCTGGTGGTATAGAGCGTATAATCCCCAGCCGAGCGGTCGTACTCGCCGATGGCCACGCGCGGCTCCATCGGGTTGGCGACGAGGCGGTTGTTCACCAGTTCCAGCGTGGTGACATGGGCCGCGTCGTCGAAAGACTTGTTCACCGCGTCTTTGTTTTCTTCAACGAAACCCCAGTCGTAGCAGAGGTTACTGGTCAGATCGTCATGCACCTTGGGCGCATCCTCTTTCACCGCCTCTTTCATGTTCACCACGGCGGGCAGCTCATCGATATCGACCACAATCGCCTCGGCGGCGTCTCGCGCCTGCGCCAGCGTCTCGGCCACCACGGCGGCGATGGGCTCGCCGACATGGCGGACCTTTTCATGGGCCAGAACCGGGTGTTTCGGCTCTTGCATGGGTTGTCCATGTTTATCAGTGATCTGCCAGCCACAGGGCATGCCGCCGATTTCGGCAAAATCCGCGCCGGTGAAAATCTTCAGCACACCGGGCATATCCTCGGCGGCGGAGGTATCGACCCCCGTCAGCCGCCCATGCGCCACGTCAGAGCGCAGGAAGAACACATGGGTCTGACGGCGCAGGTTAATATCATCCGTGTAGCGCCCCGACCCAGTGAGAAAGCGAATGTCCTCCCGCCGTTTGCTGCTGGCCCCAATTCCGCTGCTCGGTTCAAAATCCTTAGGCATAATTTCCTCCCGTTTGGTGGCGGTGCGGATGCACCTGATCTGTCACGCGGCGCCCGGTTCTGGTGGTCCTCCCTCCGCCATCACCAGTCTGCTCAGCGCAACGCTGTTCTGAGTCTTACTCTGCCGCCAGCGCGCTGACGTCCTGACCACTGGCGGCCATGATCGCTTTGACGATGTTATGATAACCGGTACAGCGGCAGATGTTGCCGTCAAGGTAATGGCGCACCTCGGCCTCGCTCGGCTTGGGGTTATCCTTGAGCAGGGCCGCTGCCGACATCACCATGCCCGGCGTGCAAAATCCGCATTGCAGCCCGTGGTGATCCTGAAACGCCTGCTGGATGGTGTTGAGCGTGCCATCTGGGGTCGCCTGCCCTTCGATGGTGTCGACTTCGGCGCCATCCGCCTCGATCGCGAACATGGTGCAGGCCTTGACCGCATTGCCGTTCACATGCACCAAACAGGCCCCGCATTGGCTGGTGTCGCAGCCCACATGGGTGCCGGTGAGTTCCAGGTCATCGCGTAGGAAATGCACCAGCAACGTGCGGCCTTCGACCTCCCCTGACGCGGGTATGCCGTTCACGGTCATCTTGACCTGTGTCATGTTCTTCCTCCCAGTCTGACGCTTGTTAGAGGCAGTTAAGCACGACAAGCTCTAGTTGAGAACACATATTTTCTGAGGGCTTTTTCTCAGCTGCCACTCGCGCTTTTGCCGGGGTTTCGCGGCTGCGGGCGGGTCGGGATTTCTTTTAGCAACCCACCAACGCCCATCGCCGCAATATCCGCGCTGGTAACCGGAATGCCGCAGACCAACCTTGAGAGCACCCAATCCGCCCCGTTAAGCGCCGGCGAACGTGCGCAGCCCGGCAGGCCGATCACCGGGCGCTGCCCCAAATGACCGAGGAACAAAAGATTGCCGGGATCGACCGGCATCCCGAACCGCTCAACCTCACCGCCCGCCTGTCGCAAGGCGGAGGGGGCGATGTCGTCAATATCAGATGTGGCAGAAGCGGTGAGTACAAGGGTCAGATCGGTCTGTGCGGCGGCGAGTGCCTTTGCCAACGGCGCAGATCGATGTGGGACCATAACAACGTCATTCAAGGTAACCCCAAGCGCATCTAGCCGCCCCTCGACCGCCACGCGCCCCTTGTCGCCCGCCCCGCCCGGCACATCCGTGATGATCAGCGTCGCATCGCGAAGTTTTCTTTTTGCCAGACGCAGCGCTGCCTTTCCGGCTGCGGCACAGGCGGCGTCAACGGCTTCCTGCGGCACAGCGTAAGAAATAATCTTGATCGTCGCCACCATCCCATTCTCAGTCATCTGCTGAAAGGGCGGCACAGTGGCCAAGGTGATCATCGGATGTACTGCATTAACCGCCTCAAGTGCGGCGCGGTCCATCATCACAACGCCCGGCCCCTCTGCCAAAAGGTTCACCCGCCCGGTAAAGGGGTCGGAGATCCGCAGCCCAGGACCGCGGAGCGCCTTGGCGAGACGCTCTGCGCCTGCATTTTCGTCTATATCACCGGGATCTAGGCAGGCGACGATGATCTCATGAATGCCGGCCTGTTCAAGCGCTGCGATATCTTCTTGCGCCAACACACGGCCCTTGCGCAGCCGTCCGCTGCTGACGGCGACAGAATGGGCCAATGTTGCGCCAAGTGCGTCGCTTAATGGAACCGGACCGAACCTCATGGACGGCGCAGCGTTTGGATCATCTGTCCAAGGATCGACACGGCAATCTCGGCCGGGCTGGCAGCGCCAATGTCGAGACCCACCGGCCCGTGAATGCGCGCCGCTTGATCGGGGGGCACATCCGCCTCTTGCAACCGCGCAAGGCGACTGGCCTGCGTCCGGGTCGAGCCGAGCGCGCCGATGTAAAACGCCTCTGTCCCCAGGGCCACATGCAGCGCCGGGTCATCCAATTTCGGGTCGTGGGTCAACAACACCACGGCAGAACGGGCGTCCAAGCCGATTTCCTCAAGGGCAGCATCTGGCCAATCGTTCATCACGCGGCATTCAGGGAACCGCGCGGCGGAACCAAAGGCTTCGCGCGGGTCAACGACGATCGGATCGAAACCCGCCTCTCCCGCCATGCGCACCAGATGCTGCGCGATATGCACCGCGCCCACGATCACCAACCGCAGCGGCGGGTTGTGAATGGCGATGAAGCGCCCCGTGTCTTCGTCAATCCCAGAGCGGTCACGGCGGAAGCGGTCTTCATGCCCCGCGCGGGCCAGTTCTCGCGTGCTGCCATCAAGCGCCACCTCATAGGCCACGGGCTGCCGTGCAGCGCGTGCCGCCACCAGATCGCGCAGCATCTCAAGCGTGAGCGCATCGGATCGTATCGGTTCCACCAGCACCTTGATTGTGCCACCGCAGGCCAACCCCACCGCAAAGGCATCGCCATCGCTAACGCCGTACTCCAGCAACCGGGTGCGCCCGTCCCCAATCGCCTCCAGCGCTTCGACCACCACCGCGCCTTCGACGCAGCCGCCCGAGACCGAGCCCATCATCGTGCCATCGCCCGACACCACCAGTTGCGCGCCTGCGCGGCGCGGGGCAGAGCCCCATGTCTCTACCACCGTGGCCAATGCCACGGGCTGTCCGGCCTCAGCCCAATTCAACGCCTGTTCGGGGATGCGGTCCATCTGGTTTCCTCTACCTATTGGGGGTGCAGAGTGTGTTGCTTCACGGGCAAAGGTCAATGCGAGATCGGCACAAGCCTTCGTCTTGCACGCAGCGCTATGCGGCACTACATCTAGGCCAAGCTAACACAGTAATCGGAGCCACCCCATGCCCATGCAAGCCAGCGAAATCGAAGACTTGATCCGCGCTTCCTTTCCTGACGCGAAAATCACCGTCGAAGGCAATGACGGCGTGCATATGGCGGCCATGGTCGTGGATGAGAGTTTCCGTGGCATGAACCGCGTACAACAACAGCGCGCCGTCTATGCGGCCCTGAAGGGCAAGATGGACGGATCAAACGGCGATCTGCATGCGCTCGCGCTGACCACGCGGACGCCAGACTAACGATGTGGGGCTGGACTGCAGCAATTGTTTTGGGCGGGATCGCCGCAATTGCTTTTGTTCAGCACCGCATGCAGCGCGGGCGACATGTGCCCTTGTCGCAGCGCCAGCCTCCACGCGCTGAGACCGGCAAAGTGCCACTGGGGATGGAGGCGACCGATCTTGATGTCGTGGCAAGTGCGGCACGGCGCAACGAAAGCCTAGAACGCGGGCACACGAATTGGACCAAGAAACGAGGCGGTTTCTTTCTCGGCGGGGCCGAGTTGGACGTAAAGCCTTGGGCCGACGATGAAACCTATGCGCGGCGCTACCATGCTGCGTTCAAGAAATCAGATGTGAAGGACAAATGACATGAGCGATGCCTCAAGCCAGATCAAAGAACAAATCTCCAAAAGCGATGTTGTGCTGTTTATGAAAGGCACCAAGGAAATGCCGCAATGCGGTTTCTCCAGCCGCGTGGCCGGAGTTCTGAACTATATGGGCGTCGAATATAGCGACGTGAATGTGCTGGCCGACGAAGGTCTGCGTCAAGGGATCAAAGATTTCTCTGACTGGCCAACCATTCCCCAGCTTTACGTCAAAGGCGAATTCGTCGGCGGCTGTGACATCATCACCGAGATGACGCTGTCGGGCGAGTTGGATACGCTTTTTGCCGAGAACGGCGTGACCTTTGACAAAGACGCCGCTGATAAGATCCGCGAAGCCAACGGCTGAAACGGCTTCGGACTGTCGATAATTTAAGGACCCCGGACGCCTATTGGCGCGCCGGGGTCTTTTTTTATCTCTGGTACTTTAGGTCTACCCTCTGGGTTCAGTCCTCAATCGCCGTGATCATATCGACGCGGCGGCCGTGACGCCCGCCTTCAAACTCGGTATCGAGAAAGGCATCCACGATCTCAAGCGCAAGCCCGGCACCGATCACACGCGCACCCATCGACAGCATATTCGCGTCATTGTGCGCCCGGATCATCTTGGCCGAGAATGTATCGGCGCAGACACCACAGCGGATGCCTTTGACCTTATTTGCAGCCATCATGATGCCCTGCCCCGTGCCGCAGATCAGAATGCCAAGGTCGAACTCTCCGGCTGCAATGCGCCGTGCGGCGGCTTCTCCGTGCTTGGGGTAATCGGTGCTTTCCGCCGTGGCCGGACCAATGTCTTCGACTGTAAAACCACGGTCGGCGATATGCCGGGCGATGTCTTGGCGCAGGGCGATGTCAGCGTGGTCGCTAGAGATGATGATGCGTGGTTTGGCGGTCATGGGATGGCGTCCTGATTGCTATGGGCGAGAAAGACAGCGCGGATGGGGCGCTTTTCGCGCCCCCCAGAGCATATTGCTGCCTGCGCCGCAATCCCGTGGTTGGATCAATCCTGCGGCACGCAATCGTTATAGATTGGTGTCACCGCGTCGCTGGCGCCATCCTGCCAACCCAAGCGCGCGCGGCCCTGATGCTCCCACCATTGATAGGACGCCCCATCCGACGGCCAACCATACCGCGCACCAGAGGCGGAAGGCATGGTCTGTAGATTGATCAGCCGTCCTTCAACATAGAGCACCGCCACAGCGGGGTCTGCATCGGGAACATAGACCACCGGCACCGACGCGCCGCGCTCGCAGAGATAGGTGATCGCGATGGTCTCAGCGCCGGCGGGCAAGGCCCAGAGCGACGCGCAAAGGGCCACTCTGATTACCCTGCTCATTTGTCCGACTTTTCCTCAACCTCGGCAGCGAGCGCTTCGGCCCGTGCGGCGATCTCGGCCAGCGTGTCTTTGACGCTCTGCGGCACAACGGGCACTTCAATACGTTCAGGCTCGATTTTGGTATTACGCAGGCTCGTCAGCTCCGCTTCACGCTCGGCCAATTCGGCGCGCACTTCGGCAATGCGGTCTTCGACGCTGGCTGTTTTGTCGGCCAACAAGAGGCCCGCCATAAGCAGCATTCGCGCCTCGGGCATGCGGCCCACTTGATCGCTCAGCACATTGGCTTCGTCGTCCAACATCTTGGCGGCGGCGTGCAAATAGCTTTCTTCACCTTCCTGACAGGCGACCTCAAACTGGCGGCCGCCGATGGTGATCCGTATCTCGGGCATCAGTCGGCCCCTCCTGACTTGGGTTCTTCTTCGGCGCTCTCATCCTCGGTGCTATCTTCAGCACTACTTTTAGTAGCCGCCTCGGGGGTATCTTCAGCAGCAGGTGCCTCAGGCTCGCCCTCTTCGACCAGAGGCGCCAGCGCAGTCAACACGGCGTCAATCTCGGCCATCTCAATCGCGCGGGTTGCACGCAGGCTTTCCAACTCGGCAATCACGGCGGTGTCGATCAACTTGGGGTCGGCCAGCCCTTCGGCATTGGCCAGACGCAACTGCTCACAGGCCGCTGACAACTGCTCATTCGCCTGACGCAGACGCTGCACGTCCATATCAAGCTGGGTCATCCGGTCATCGTTGAAGTCCATTTGTTCGCGCAGAGCAGCAAGATCGTTTTGATGGCTTTCTTTCAAGCTCTTCACCCGCTCGGTCAGCTGGGCATTGGCTTGCCGCTCATCTTCCAGCGCCTGCACGATATCCTCATCCGGCTCGGCCGGAGCGGCGTTCAGCTGATCCAGCCCTTTCGCCATCCGGTCCATCGCGGCCGTGATGCGGCGTTGATATTCTTCAAGTTCACTCATCCGCATGAAGTCTCCTTGTTCGTCCTGCTCTAGGGGCTGCATTATTTGCCTGCCGTGCCCATTGTTGGCTGCCGTTCCGGGCAGATAGCGCGCGCCTTGCACAATGTCACGCGCGCGAATCGCGGTAATAAGCCGGTTTCCGCAATCCTAGCCAAAGCGCAGGCGAATTGCGCCCCCCTTTCGTTTCAGCAGCTTGGGCAGCGGAGTTCATCTCAGAGCGTGCTCTGCGCGGGCAATGCAGCCCGGTTGTGCTTGAACTTTGCCCGATCACTGGTATGCACAGGCCCAATCTGCCACAGCCGCAAAGGAACGCCCCGTGGATCTGACAGCCCTCGCACGCGCAAACCCCGATCACTGGTCCAAGGCCACCGCCATTCGCGCACTGACCCTCGATGCCGTCGCCGCCGCCAATTCCGGCCACTCCGGCATGCCGATGGGCATGGCCGATGTGGCCACCGTGCTCTTTGAAAAGCACCTGAAATTTGATGCATCCAACCCGCTCTGGCCTGATCGTGACCGGTTTATCCTGTCGGCGGGCCACGGCTCCATGCTGATCTACTCGCTGCTGCACCTGACGGGCTATGAGCAGTTCCCCATCGAAGAGCTGAAGAACTTCCGCCAGATGGGCGCGCGCACAGCCGGGCACCCGGAGAACTTCCTCGCCGACGCGATTGAGACCACCACCGGCCCCTTGGGCCAAGGCATTGCCAATTCGGTCGGTTTCGCCATGGCCGAAGAGATGCTGCGCGCGCAGTACGGGGCAAAGGTCGTGGATCACCACACCTATGTCATCGCCGGCGACGGCTGCCTGATGGAAGGCGTGAGCCAAGAGGCGATTACCCTCGCCGGCCGCCACAAACTGAGCAAGCTCATCGTGATGTGGGACAACAACAACATCACCATCGACGGCCCGGTGACCCTGTCGGACAACACCGATCAGGTCGCGCGCTTCAAAGCCGCGCAGTGGCATGTGATCGAAATCGACGGCCACAACCCCGATGAGATCGACGCGGCCCTGACCGAGGCGAAAGCCTCTGATCTGCCCACGATGATCGCCTGCAAAACCCATATCGCTCTGGGCCACGCGGCACAGGACACCTCGAAAGGCCACGGCGCTTTGACGGATGCCGATCAAATGGCAGATGCGAAGAAAGCCTATGGCTGGACGACTGGCCCCTTCGAAGTGCCCTCGGATGTGAAATCCGCATGGGAAGAGATTGGCAAACGCGGTGCGGACGAACGCCGCGCTTGGGAAGAGCGTTTCGACAAGATGCCCCGCGCCAAGCGCGAGACGTTTAACCGCGCACTGGCGCTGGAAGCGCCCAAAAAGATGAGCGCGACCGTCAAAGCCTTCAAAAAGCAAATCACCGAGAGCGCGCCCAAGATGGCGACCCGCGCGGCGAGCGAAAAAGCTCTCGAAGTGCTGAACCCGATCCTGCCCGAAACGGTTGGCGGCTCTGCGGACCTGACCGGCTCGAACAACACCAAGACCTCTGATCTGGGTGTCTTTGACGTGGACAACCGCGGCGGGCGCTATGTCTACTGGGGCATCCGCGAGCACGGCATGGCGGCGGCGATGAACGGTATGGCGCTGCACGGCGGCATCCGTCCCTATGGCGGCACCTTCATGTGTTTCACCGACTACGCGCGTCCTTCGATGCGTCTGGCGGCGCTGATGCAAATCCCCACGGCCTTTGTCATGACCCATGACAGCATCGGCCTTGGCGAAGACGGCCCGACCCACCAGCCGGTCGAGCATCTGGCGATCAGCCGTGCGACACCCAACACCTACGTCTTCCGCCCCGCCGACGCGGTGGAAACGGCGGAGGCTTGGGAGATTGCCTTCACCTCGAAAACCACGCCGTCGGTACTGTCCCTGACCCGTCAGGGCCTGCCGACCGTGCGTCTGGAGCACAAGAACAACAACCTTACCGAAAAAGGCGCCTATGTGCTGGCCGATGCCGAGGGCAAACGTCAGGTGATCCTGATCGCCACCGGTTCGGAAGTGCATGTGGCACTGGCCGCGCGTGATCTGTTGCAGGCCGAAGGCATCGGCACCCGCGTCGTCTCCATGCCATGTATGGAGCTTTTCGCCGAGCAGGATGAAGCTTACCGCAAGCGCGTGCTGCCCGGTGGTGCCGTGCGTGTTGGTGTTGAAGCAGGCATGCGTCAGGGCTGGGACCAGTGGCTCTTTGGCGAGCGCGGCAAATACGGCAAGGCGGATTTCGTCGGCATGGACCGTTTCGGTGCCTCTGCCCCGGCGGAAGAACTGTTCGAGCGTTTCGGCTTCACCGCCGAGAATGTCGCCGAGAAAGCCAAGGCGCTGCTCTGATCCACGGATCACACGGCACAGCAAAAAGGGGCGACGGTTCAACCGTCGCCCCTTTTCTATTGTCCTATCACTAGAACCGCGTTTTACACCGCCGCCTTATGAAAGACCTTGCGCCAGATCGGCGTGATGATCTTCTCACCCACCGGGATCAGCAGCAGGCCAAGAGCCAGACCAAAGACGCCATCGATTGCCGCTGTTGTAGTCCACTCCACGGCCCCTTCGAATTGTGCGGGGACCGCATGGCCCACGGAGACTGCAATATCATGGATCCAGTTGTAAGGTGCAGCAAAGCCCATTTGCTCTAGCCCGTGGATAATAATCGACCCGCCAACCCAAAGCATCGCAGCCGTACCGACGATCGTCAGCAACTTCAGAAAGCCGGGCATCGCGCGCACCAAACCGCGCCCAAATGTCCGTGTCAGGGCAAAACGCCCCCTATTTGCCATCACCAGCCCCAAATCGTCCATCTTCACGATCAAAGCGACCGCACCATAGACCGCAACCGTGATCATCACTGCCACCGCCGCCAGTGTCGCCGCTTCCATCCAGAAATTGCTTTCCGGGATCGCCGACAACGCAATGGTCATAATCTCCGCCGAAAGGATAAAGTCAGTCTTGATCGCGCCCGCGGCCTTCTGCTCTTCCAGATGCGCAGGGTCTTCGACCACCTTCTCCTTATCGGGATAATCCTCGTGCCCATGCCCCCAGCCAAGCGCATGAGCAACCTTCTCAGCCCCCTCAAAACACAGATAAGCGCCACCCAGCATCAACAGCGGTGAGATCGCCCAAGGCGCGAAATTCGCCAAAAGCAACCCAACGGGCAACAGATACACCAGCTTGTTGCGCAACGAACCTTTGGTGATCCGCCAAATCACCGGCAGCTCACGCTCAGCCTTGAACCCATGCAGATACTTCGGCGTCACCGCTGCGTCGTCAATCACCGCCCCCGCCGCCTTAGAGCCCGCCTTGGCCGCTTGCCCGATCACGTCATCCACGCTCGCCGCCGCAACTTTGGCGATGGCCGCCACGTCATCTACAAGTGCCAGTAAACCGCTCATTCCGTGCCCCTTTTTGCGTGTTGCAACCGAAGTAGCATGTGCAGCCCATCTGGCAAGCCCGAAGCCGCTGCGACCTTTACCGCTAACATGCAGGTTTAACGCTAACATATGGAAATCATTTGGTTTTGCCCCTTTCCCCTGCCTGCCTTGCGCGGATATAGAACGCGCGACCCCGACATACGGCCCCGATCGAGCGGCCCATGACAAGGAATGCACCATGACCATCAAAGTTGGCATCAACGGATTTGGCCGCATCGGCCGCTGCACCCTCAGCCATATCGCGGCATCGGGGCGCGATGACATCGAAGTGATCAAGGTGAACGCCACCGGCCCGCTCAGCACTGCCGCGCATCTCATCAAATACGATTCCGTCCATGGCCGTTTTCCCGGCGAAGTCTCTGTCGACGGCGGCTATATGAACCTCGGCCAAAACGACATCGAGATGATGTCGAGCTACAACCTCGAAGAGCTGGACTGGTCCGGCTGCGACGTGGTTTTGGAATGCACCGGCAAGTTCAACGACGGCAACAAAGCCAACGTTCACCTTAAGAACGGCGCCAAGCGCGTACTGCTCTCCGCGCCCGGCAAAAACGTCGATAAGACAATCGTCTACGGCGTGAATGACAACCAGCTGACCGCTTCCGACCGGATGATCTCAAACGGGTCTTGCACCACCAACTGCCTCGCGCCGCTGGCCAAAGTCATGCATGACGCCGTGGGCATCGAAAGCGGCCTGATGACGACGATCCACAGCTACACCGGCGACCAGCCGACGCTCGACCGCCGCCACGATGACCTCTACCGCGCCCGCGCCGCCGCCATGGCGCTGATCCCCACCTCCACGGGCGCGGCCAAGGCTCTGGGCGAAGTGCTGCCCGCGCTCAAAGGCAAACTGGACGGCACCGCCATGCGCGTGCCCACGCCCAACGTCAGCGCCGTGGACCTGACCTTCCAAGCAAGCCGCGACGTGACGGTGGAAGAGATCAACGCCGCCGCCCGTGCCGCGGCCGAAGGTCCAATGAAACGCGTGCTGGCCTATGACCCCGAACAGAAAGTCAGCATCGACTTCAACCACACCGAAGAAAGCTGCATCTTTGCCCCCGACCAGACCATCGTCGTGGCGGGCCGCACCGTGCGCGTGCTCGGCTGGTATGACAACGAATGGGCCTTTTCGGTCCGCATGGCCGATGTCGCCGTCGCTATGGGCAAACTGGGCTAAGGCTTGCACGGCGGGGGTGCGCCTGTAATATCAGGCCAACCCCGCCCGGAGCAGCGCCATGACCAATCCTATCGCCATCGTGCTGGCCCTCGTGATCGCCGGGGCAATGCTGGTTGATATTTATTCTTATGGCGCAGAGCATATGATCTATCTCGGCAAAAAGCTCTTTGACTTGATTGAGTGGATCGCCTTCTGGCGGTAAGCAACCGGCGCCCTCAGAAACATTGTATCGGTACTTTTTTCACCCCTGTTGATCCGTTGACACCACGGCGCAGAGGCGCATCTTCGGCGTCGATCGAATGAAAGTACCGCAATGGCTGTGAACCTCGCTATCAATGGCTTTGGCCGCATTGGCCGCAACATCCTGCGCGCCCTGATGGAACGGGCGCCTGGTGATCTGAAAATCGTTGCAATCAACGATCTCGCACCGCTGGACACACTCGCACATTTATTCGAGTTCGATTCCATCCATGGTCGCTACCCCCATGAAATCACTGTCTCGGATGGCCTGCTAGACATCGGACGCGGCCCGATCCGCTTCACCCACGAAGCAGCCCCCGAAAATCTCTCGTGGGCCGATGTCGATCTGGTCTTGGAATGCACAGGCCACTTCCGTGACGTCACTCAGGCCGCGCGCCACCACTCCAATGGATCGCGCCGCGTTCTGCTTTCCGCCCCTGCCCGTGGCCACGCGAAAACCATCTGCTATGGGATCAACCACAACGACATCGGCCCCAAAGACCGCATCGTCTCCAACGCCTCCTGCACCACCAATTGCCTCGTGCCCATCGCCCATGTGCTGGATCAGAATTTCGGCATTCGCCGCGGCCATATGACGACGGTCCACAGCTACACCGGCAACCAACCCCTCCACGACAGCCCCCATGACGACCTCTACCGCGCCCGCGCCGCGGCACTTTCGATGATCCCCACCAGCACCGGCGCCGCGGAAACCTTGAGGCTTGTCTTACCAAAACTCGCTGGCCGGATAACCGGCACCGCCGTGCGCGTACCCACCGCCAATGTATCCTGCATTGACCTCGTGGTGGAGCTAGAGCGCGAAACAACCGAAGCCGACGTGAACGCCGCTATGCACGCAGCCGCCAAGGGTGCGCTCAAAGGTGTCCTATCGGTCACCGATCGCAAGCTGGTCTCGACCGATTTCAATCACGACCCCCACAGCGCCATCTTCGCCACAGATCAAACGGCGCTACAACAAGGCAACTTGCTGCGCGTGCTGGCATGGTACGACAATGAATGGGCGTTTTCGAACCGCATGCTAGACACCGCCGGGATCATAGCCAGCCAGCCCCACTAACCAAATAGGGCGCGGCCCCTACTACAGCGCTGCGCCCTACTATTTCATCCTTTTAAAAATACCGTGCAGAACCGAGCCTCACCCGCCCCGCTCGCCGCTCCAGACGCTACATCTGTGCAAACCGTTCAATCAGCACTTCATTCACCGCCGGTGTCACAAACTTGCTGACATCCCCATCCAACCGCGCGATCTCTTTTACCAGCTTGCTGGCGATCGCCTGATGGGTGGCTTCGGCCATCAGAAAGACCGTCTCAATAGAATCGTCCAGCTGGCGGTTCATGCCGACCATCTGGAACTCATATTCAAAATCCGACACCGCGCGCAGGCCGCGCACGATGGTCTGGGCGCCGACATCACGGGCGCAATCGATCAGCAGGTTCTCAAAAGGATGCACGACGATCTCAACACCGGTCTCTTGGGCCAATTGCACACATTCTGCCTCGATCAGTGCGACACGTTCCTCAAGGCTGAATAGCGGGCCTTTGTCACGGTTGATCGCCACACCGATCACCAACCGGTCAACCATGCGGGCCGCACGGCGGATAATGTCGATATGCCCCAGCGTGATCGGGTCGAATGTACCGGGGTATAGGGCTATGCGCATGAAATTGTCCTGAGTGTCAGCTGTGTTGCGCCGCAGCCAACCATTTCACCGCCCCAAGCGCAAGTCAGTTAGCGGTAGCGGTAGCCGCGGCAGCCCGTCACAACCACATGACGTCAGTGGCCCATGATCATACCCTCAAGGGCTTGTTTCTCCATCGATAGCTCTTGCAACTGGGCCTTCACCACATCGCCCAGAGAGATCAGGCCCACCAGTTCGCCATCCTCCAGCACTGGCATATGGCGAAAGCGCCCATCGGTCATTTTCTGCAAAATCGCGTCAGAGCGGTCATCGCGGCTGCAGGTGACCAATTTGGTCGTCATGATGCTCTCGACCGTCTGTTGCAGGCAACCCGCACCCTGACGACCCAGTTCGCGCACAATGTCGCGCTCAGAGAGAATCCCGTCTGGCGTCTTGCCATCGGCAGAGATCACCAGCGTACCGATCCGCTTTTCTGCAAGCATCGCTGCCGCCTCGGAAATCGCCAGTCCGGGCTTGGTCGTGACAACTTTATCGTCCGGTTTGGTCTTGAGAATTTGCGATACGAGCACTTGGCGCCTCCTTCGTTGCACGGCAAAGAGAAGTCCAGCGTCACCGCGAAATCCTTTTCTGTCAAGCTTTTGGCGCAGCCTGCCCTGCGGTGGCGGCCTCCAGCCGCGCAGTTTCGGCCCGCAACCCCACCGCCAACGCCTCGGCAAAGGCGGCCAGCCGGGCATTGCGGCGATCATCGGCGTGGCGGATCAGATAGAAGGCGCGTTTCAGGCTAACCGCATCGGTCAGAATACGCCGCACTCCTGGCGTCGCAGCGAGTGAGAAGTCATGCGCCACGCCAATTCCCCCACCCTGTTGGATCATCCGCACCTGCACAGAGACCGAATTAGACGCGAGCGCCACCCGCCCGACCCCCAGATCGGCAAGGTAATCCAACTCACGATCAAAGATCATATCAGGGATGTAACCAACCATCCGGTGCCCTTGCAGATCTGTGACAGCGCTGACTTCGGGATGTTGCGCAAGGTAGCTTTCGGCGGCGGCGAGATGCAGATGGTAATCCGTCACCTTTTGCACCACCAGCCGCCCCGCCGTGGGCGCGCTGACCCCAATTGCCATGTCCGCTTCGCGCCGGGACAGGTTGAAAACGCGCGGCAGCGCGACGATCTGCACATCCAGACCGGGGTTTTCCGCAGCAATCGCCGCACAGACCTGCGGCAGCAGATAGTTCGCCGCCCCATCCGGCGCGCCCACACGAATTTGGCCCGTCAATTGATCGCTCTGTACCGGCACCCCGGCCGTCGCCGCGCGCATGGCCTGTTCCGCCCGCTCGGCCCTTTGCATCAGGTCACTCCCCGCTTCGGTCAGCGCATATCCCTGCGGGGATTTAACGAAGAGCACCGTTTGCAACGACTTTTCAAGCCGCGCCATACGGCGGCCCAGCGTCGCTGGATCCAGTCGCAACAGTTTTCCCGCCCCCGAAAGGCTCTCCTCCCGCGCCACGGCGAGGAACAGCCGAAGGTCGTCCCAGTTCTGTTCCATCGGTGCCCCCTCTCGCCATCTTGCAAAAATGCAAGACGGTTTTGCCATCCTTCCTCTGTTCCATTGCTTTTTGCAAGGCTATCGTGCCGCCAACCATAGAGGAGACCGATCATGCAAGAGATGACCCACTACCTGAACGGCGAACACGTCAAAGGCACCTCCGGGCGCTTTGCCGACGTGATGAACCCCGCCACCGGCGAAGTGCAGGCGAAAGTGCCGCTCGCCAATGGCGAAGAGCTGAACAAAGCCGTTGAATACGCCGCCGCCGCCCAGCCCAAATGGGCCGCGACCAACCCGCAGCGCCGCGCCCGCGTGCTAATGAAATTCGTCTCCCTGCTAAACCGCGACATGGACAAGCTGGCCGAGGCGCTGAGCCGCGAGCACGGCAAGACCTTGCCCGACGCCGCCGGTGACGTGCAGCGTGGCCTTGAAGTGGTCGAATACTGCATCGGCGCGCCCGAACTGCTGAAAGGTGATTTCACCGACAGCGCCGGCCCCGGCATCGACATGTACTCCATGCGTCAGGCGCTTGGTGTGACGGCAGGCATCACGCCCTTCAACTTCCCCGCCATGATCCCGATGTGGATGTTCGCCCCGGCCATCGCCTGCGGCAACGCCTTTATCCTGAAGCCTTCCGAGCGTGACCCCTCCGTCCCGCTGATGCTGGCCGAACTGCTGGAAGAAGCCGGTCTGCCCAAGGGCATCATTCAGGTCGTGAATGGCGACAAAGAAGCCGTCGACGCGATCCTGCACCATGACGTCATTCAGTCGGTGGGTTTCGTAGGTTCCACGCCGATTGCCGAATACATCTATGCAACTGGCTGTGCCAACGGCAAGCGCGTGCAGTGTTTCGGTGGCGCCAAGAACCACATGATCATCATGCCCGACGCAGACATGGACCAAGCTGCCGACGCACTAATCGGCGCGGGCTACGGTGCTGCTGGCGAACGCTGCATGGCGATTTCCGTGGCCGTGCCGGTGGGGGATGAAACCGCCGACCGTCTGATCGAAAAGCTGGTGCCGCGCATCGAAAAGCTGAAAGTCGGCCCCTACACTTCCGGCAATGACGTGGACTACGGCCCGGTTGTGACTGCCGCCGCCAAGGCCAATATCGAACGTCTGGTTCAGACCGGTATCGATCAGGGCGCGGAACTGATCGTCGACGGGCGCGACTTCAAACTGCAAGGCTATGAGAACGGCTATTTCGTCGGTCCGCACCTCTTTGACCGTGCGACCAAGGATATGGACATCTACAAGCAGGAAATCTTCGGCCCCGTGCTGACCTGTGTGCGCGCCAAGGACTACGAAGAGGCGATCGGCCTTGCGATGGACCACGAGTACGGCAACGGCACCGCGATCTTTACCCGTGACGGCGACGCGGCACGTGACTTTGCCAACCGGATCAATGTCGGCATGGTCGGCGTCAACGTGCCGATCCCGGTGCCGCTGGCCTATCACACCTTTGGTGGCTGGAAAAAATCCGTCTTTGGCGATTTGAACCAGCACGGCCCGGATGCGTTCAAGTTCTACACCCGCACAAAAACCGTCACGGCCCGCTGGCCGTCGGGCATCAAAGAGGGTGGCGAGTTCTCCATCCCCGTGATGGAGTGATCCACCTGCCGGCCGCCTTCGGGCGGTCGGCCCCCTGCCAAAGGACAGGCCATGCAATCCAAATTCACCATCGGGATCGAAGAAGAGTATCTGCTGGTTGATAAGGATTCTCTGGCATTGGCCGATGTGCCCGAAGCGCTGATGGACGCCTGCCGCGAAGCGCTACAGGATCAAGTTAGCCCCGAATTTCTTGCCTGCCAAATCGAGATTGGCACCAAACCCTGTGAAACTGCCGCAGAAGCCCGCGACGATCTGTGCCACCTGCGCAGCACGATCGCCCGCCTGTCGGCTGCGCATAACCTTGCCCCTATCGCCGCAGCCTGCCACCCGTTCTCGGATTGGAAAACGCAGGAAACCACCGATAAGCAACGATACAGTCAGCTTGAGTCTGAGTTGGAGGACGTGGCCCGGCGTATGCTGATCTGTGGGATGCATGTGCATGTGGGTATCGACAGCGATGATCTGCGTCTCGACCTGATGCCGCAACTGTCCTATTTCCTGCCGCATCTGCTGGCGCTGTCAGCGTCTTCGCCGTTCTGGAAAGGCGAGGACACCGGGCTTGCCTCCTACCGCATGGCCGTGATGGACAACATGCCGCGCACCGGGCTGCCGCCACAGTTCGACAGCTGGGCCGAATACGAACGTACAACGGGGACTTTAGTCGACCTTGGCATCATCGCTGATGCTTCCAAAGTCTGGTGGGATCTGCGCCCTTCGGTGCATTATCCCACGCTTGAGGCGCGTATCTGTGACGTGCAACCGCGCCTTGACCATGCCATCGCCCTCGCCGCGCTGACCCAAGCGCTCTGCCGGATGCTGCTGCGCCTGCGTGACGGCAATCTTAGCTGGCGCAAATATGACCGGTTCCTAATCTCTGAAAACCGTTGGCGCGCCCAACGTTATGGCACCCGCAATACACTGATCGACTTTGGCGACCGGCAAATGAAGGGATTTGACACGCTGTTCGAAGAGATCTTGGGTCTTGTGGCTGAGGATGCCGAAGCACTTGGTTGCCTTGATGAAATTTGCACCCTGCGCGATGTCGCCAAAGGGGACACATCGGCAGATCGCCAACGCAAGATCTGGGACAGTGCGCCCGAGGGCAAAGGCGGCGAAGCCGTCGTTCGCCACTTGATGGAGGAATACCACGCCGACCTGTGAGCCTTGTTGCGACGCGGCCCGGCTGATAGAATTAAACAAGTGTTCAGTTACCAGAATACAAAGACACCAGGGAGAGAGCCGCGATGGATTTCGCATTGAACGAAGAACAGACCGCCATTTTCGACATGGCCCATGCCTTTGGGCAAGACAATATCGCCCCCCACGCCCATCAATGGGAAAAAGACGGCACCATCCCCAAAGACCTCTGGCCTCAGATCGGTGAGTTGGGTTTCGGCGGCCTCTATGTCTCTGAGGAGTCCGGCGGCTCTGGTCTAAGTCGCCTTGACGCAACGCTTGTGTTTGAAGCGCTCAGCATGGCCTGCCCCTCCGTCGCGGCCTTTCTGTCGATCCACAACATGTGCGCCAAGATGCTGGACAATTTTGCCAGCGATGAAATGAAAGCGCGTGTGCTGCCCGGTGTGCTCAGCATGGATACCGTGCTCTCCTACTGCTTGACCGAACCCGGATCTGGCTCAGACGCGGCGGCGCTCAAGACGCGCTGCGAACGGACCAATGACGGGTATACGCTCAACGGCACCAAGGCATTCATTTCAGGCGGTGGCTATTCGGATGCCTATGTCACCATGGTCCGCACCTCAGACGACGGTGCCAAGGGCGTCTCGACCGTCTATGTCGAGGATGGGACTGAGGGACTGAGCTTTGGCGGGCCGGAAGACAAAATGGGCTGGCGCAGCCAACCCACGGCCTTGGTCCAGTTTGACGACTGCAAGATCGGGGCCGAGAACCTTGTCGGACAGGAAGGCAATGGTTTCAAATACGCGATGGCCGGGCTTGATGGTGGGCGGCTCAACATCTCGGCCTGCTCGCTCGGGGCCGCGCAGACTGCGCTGTCCAAGACGCTAGAGTACATGGGCGACCGCAAAGCCTTTGGCCAGAGCATCGACCAGTTCCAAGGGTTGCAGTTCCGGCTTGCCGATATGGAGATCGAATTGCAGGCCGCACGTACCTTCTTGCGGCAGGCGGCATGGAAGCTCGACACTGGCGCGCCGGATGCCACCAAGTTCTGCGCCATGGCCAAAAAGTTCGTGACCGAAACCGGCAGCAAGGTCGTCGACCAATGCCTGCAATTGCACGGCGGTTACGGTTATCTTGCAGACTATGGGATCGAGAAACTGGTCCGAGATTTGCGGGTGCATCAGATCCTTGAAGGCACGAACGAGATCATGCGCGTCATCGTCGCCCGTGACATGCTGAAAAACCGCTGAGGGCTGCGCCGTGAATGACATCAATATCCGCAAAACGGGCCGTGCCGGGCGCATCACCCTCACCCGGCCAAAGGCGCTTAACGCGCTAAGCTATGACATGTGCCTCGCCATCGAGGCCGCGGTGGACGATTGGCGCGAAGATCCCGGCGTAGCGGTGATCGTACTGGATGCGGAAGGCGAAAAGGCCTTCTGCGCGGGCGGTGATGTGGCGCAGCTTTATGAAACTGGGCAAAGTGGCGATTACGCCTTTGCACGGCGTTTCTGGGCCGATGAATACCGACTAAACAACAAACTGCACGGTTATCCCAAACCGGTGATCTCTTTTATGCAGGGCTTCACCATGGGCGGCGGTGTCGGGCTAGGCTGTCACGGCTCGCACCGCGTGGTGGGCAAAACCAGCAAGATTGCCATGCCTGAATGCGGTATTGGCTTGGTGCCCGACGTGGGCGGCTCTCTCCTCTTGGCGCAGGCCCCCGGACGGCTGGGCGAATACCTTGGCACCACCGGCGCGCGTATGGGTCCGGGGGATGTGTTGCACGCGGGCTTTGCGGATTACTTCATCACTGAGACGGAATGGCCCGCCCTCATCGCGCAGCTTGAGGAGAATGGTGATCCCTTCATCCTCGACAAGGCCGCGACACCTCCGCCGGCGGGTGAATTGGCTGACCTACAGACCGAGATTGATCACCTCTTCGCGGGTGAGACATTGAACGCGGTTATCGCCGCGGTGACGACAGCGAAGAGTGACTTTGCTGCCGAAACCCTCAAGATCTTGCGCCGCGGATCGCCTCTTTCCATGGCCTGTACACTCGAGATGCTGCGCCGCCTACGCGGCCCCGGCATTGGCATGATCCCAGCCTTGCAACAGGAATACCGCTATACGTGGCGGGCGATGGAACATGGCGATTTCATCGAAGGCGTACGCGCGGCGATCATCGACAAAGACCGCAGCCCCAAGTGGCAACACCATGGGGATGTGCCGCAGTCCGATGTCGACGCGATGCTTGCGCCGCTGGGCGATAACGATTTGAATTTGGAGGAAAATACATGAGCAATCTTACAATCGGTTTCATCGGCCTTGGCAATATGGGCGGTCCGATGGCGGCCAATCTTGCTGCGGCTGGCCATATCCTGCGCGGCAATGATGTGGCCGGCACCAAAGCCGAAGGCGTGGCAGAGGCCGCAACCATCGCCGAGGCGGTCGCAGGGGCAGACGTCGTCATCACCATGCTGCCCAACGGCGCGATCCTCCGGCAGGTGGCGGAAGAGGCAATCGCGCATATGGCCCCCGGCGCGCTGTTGGTCGATTGTTCAACCGTGGACGTGGAAAGCGCCCGCTTTGTGGCGGAGGCTGCTGAGAAAGCGGGCTTGCTCTTTGTCGATGCACCCGTCTCTGGCGGGATCGGTGGCGCGCAGGGCGGTACATTGACCTTCATGGCGGGCGGCGCTGAAGCCGCCTTTGAAAAGGCCAAACCACTTTTCGATATCATGGGTCAGAAAGCCGTGCATTGCGGCGATGCAGGGGCGGGCCAAGCGGCGAAGATCTGCAACAACATGATCCTTGGCGCCACGATGATCGCCACCTGCGAGGCCTTCGCGCTGGCCGATAAACTGGGCCTTGACCGCGAACGGATGTTCGATGTGGTTAGCACCTCTTCCGGCTACTCATGGTCGATGAACGCCTATTGCCCGGCCCCCGGCGTTGGCCCGAAATCGCCTGCCGACAACGATTACAAACCGGGCTTCGCGGCGGAACTGATGCTTAAAGATTTGGGGCTGTCCCAACAGGCCGCGGAAATGGCCAATGCCGACACACCGATGGGCGCACTGGCCAAGGAACTCTACGCCCGCTTTGTCGAAGAAGAAGGCGGCAAGGGGAAAGACTTCTCTGCAATGCTGCCCCGTTTCGAAAAACGCGGCTGGCAGGGTTAAACTGATCGCGGCCCCCGCGGGAACGACCTGATCCGGGCAGGCGTTGGCTTCAGAATGACCCTATCTGTGGAGATCACCTGATGCGACGCCTGCTCATTACCACAATCCTGACGACCGCCTGCGCGAGCGGCCCATTGGCCGCAGCTGGGACCGGCTTTGCTCCGGCGCAGCCTGCGATTGCGTTTGACGCCAATGGCCCTGAGACGCTTTGGCTCGCCAAAGGCGAGAAGGGCAAGGACAAGGACAAGGACAAGGACAAGAAAGACAAAAAAGAGAAGAAGAAGGACAAGCGCGAGAAAAAGGCTGAGAAGAAAAAAGAAAAGCACGAGAAAAAGGCCGAAAAGCACAAGGAAAAGAAGGCCAAGAAAGACGATAAGGTCGAGATCAAGGTCAACGGCGACAAGGTCAAGATCAAGGGCGATGAGATCAAGCTGCCAAAAGGTGTGGACCGTGCCGAATTTAATGAGCGCGTGACCCGCTTCACGCAAGACCGCGAGACCGTTGTAAATCGCCTTCTGAACACACCGGCACCCGAGGGCCGTGACATGGCCGTTATCCTCGGCGCAGCCGCACTGGCTCTGGCCGCGCCTGAGCTGAACGCAGCCGCCCTGCCCGAAGACGAGTTGATTACCTATCGCAACTGCCCACCCGGATTGGCCAAGAAAGACCCGCCTTGCGTTCCCCCGGGGCTGGCCAAACAGGGCGTGACCTATGAGCAATGGGCTAGCTATTCTGATGAAGAACTGGACAGGCTACTGCGCGAGCGCCGCGAACTCTATCTTGAGGCCGACCCTCTCACAGAACGTGAACTTCTGTTGTTGGAGTCCAATCAGATCGCGCAGCTCTACAATCTTGATGCAGCGCCAGATGGTCATCGCTATGCATTGATTGACGGTCAGCCTGTCTTGCTCAGCAACGAAGATCACACCGCCCTGCTGCGGATCAATGAATTGGCCCGCGTACCGACTATCGGCTCAGGCATTAACGTCGCGCCAACCGCCGCGCTGACGCAGGCGGACCTTATCAACCTCTACCGTCTGGCCGAACCGCAAGAAGGTTATAACTACGCAGTACTGAACGGTCAGGTGATCTCGCTACAGGACAGTGCCTATGAGACGCTGCAACTGATCCGCATCGCCCGCGCCGTGCTCTAAAAGCACGCCGCAGGGAAAGCCGACTGTGGCGGCGGTTATTCCGCCGCCACTTTTGCTTGTTTGTACAACATCGGCTTGAGGTATTTGCCGGTATGGCTTTCGGCCACTTCCGCGACCTTTTCCGGTGTGCCAGTCGCCACCACCCGTCCACCGCCATCGCCGCCCTCTGGGCCGATATCAATGATGTGATCCGCGGTTTTCACTACGTCAAGGTTGTGCTCAATCACCACAACCGAGTTACCCTGATCCACCAATTCATGCAGCACTTCCAACAGCTTGCGCACGTCTTCAAAGTGAAGACCGGTCGTCGGTTCATCAAGGATATAGAGCGTGCGGCCCGTTGAGCGTTTACTCAACTCCTTACTCAATTTCACGCGCTGCGCTTCACCGCCCGAAAGCGTGGTCGCTTGCTGTCCGACCTTAATGTAGCCTAGCCCCACCCGCATCAGTGCGTCCATCTTCTCCCGGATCGAGGGTACGGCAGCGAAGAACGTTTGCGCATCTTCCACTGTCATATCAAGGACATCGGCGATGCTCTTACCCTTAAAACGCACCTCCAAGGTCTCGCGATTATACCGCGCCCCCTTACAGGTCTCGCATTCGACATAGACATCCGGAAGAAAGTGCATCTCGATCTTGATAACCCCGTCACCCTGACAGGCTTCGCAGCGGCCACCTTTTACGTTAAAGCTGAACCGCCCCGGCTTATACCCACGCGCCTTTGACTCCGGGAGCCCAGCAAACCAATCACGGATCGGCGTGAAAGCCCCCGTGTAAGTCGCTGGATTTGAACGCGGAGTCCGTCCAATAGGACGCTGGTCGATATCGATAACCTTATCTAGATGCTCCAACCCCTTGATGGTCTGACAGGGTGCAGGAGTCTGCCGCGCGCCGTTCAGATTCATCGACGCGGTTTTGAACAAAGTTTCGATGGTCAGCGTGGATTTACCCCCGCCCGAAACACCCGTTACACACACGAATTTGCCTAGCGGGAAGTCGACTGTTACGTCTTGAAGGTTATTCCCAGTCGCCTTTACGACCTGAAGCTTCTTCTTGTTCCCTTTCCGACGCTTTGTCGGAACAGAGATTTCACGCACGCCTGTAAGGTATTGGCCTGTAACAGAATTCGGATCATTTGCCACCTGCTCTGGTGTCCCGTGGCTGACCACCTGCCCGCCATGCACACCCGCACCCGGCCCGATGTCAAAGACGTAATCCGCCTCACGGATCGCTTCTTCGTCATGCTCCACCACAATCACGGTATTGCCCTGATCACGCAGGTTTTTCAGCGTGCCAAGCAACCTGTCGTTGTCTCGCTGGTGCAGACCGATGGAGGGTTCATCAAGCACATAGAGAACGCCGGTCAAACCAGAGCCGATCTGACTGGCCAAACGGATACGCTGACTCTCCCCGCCACTTAATGTTCCACTTGAACGTGACATCGTAAGATACTCTAAACCCACGTTATTTAGGAATCCCAGGCGTTCACGAATTTCCTTCAATATGGCTCGGGCAATCTCATTCTTCTGTGAGGTTAGATGCTCTGGAACAGAGGTGCACCATGCGTACGCCTCGCGGATCGACATCTCCACAACCTTACCGATGTGAAGCAACTCATTCTCATCCCCCGTCGCGGGGCCGATGCGAACCGCAAGCGCCTCTGGTCGGAGACGGAAACCACCGCAGGCGCCACAGGGGCGGTTGTTTTGATAGCGCTCGAATTCCTCGCGTACCCAATTGCTGTCAGTTTCACGATACCGACGTTGCATGTTGGGGATCACCCCTTCAAACACACGCTTTACTTCATAGACACGCCCGCCTTCGTCGTACCGAAAAGCAATCTCTTCCTTACCCGAACCGCGCAGGAATACCTGCTGGACATTCTCCGGCAGGTCTTTCCACCGCGTTTTCTGATCGAATTTATAATGCTTCGCAATGGCTTCGATGGTTTGTTTAAAGTAGGGAGACTTGCCCTTGCGCCAAGGTGCCAGCGCACCATCATAGATCATCAGGTTCTGATCAGGGACCACCAGCCGTTCGTCAAAGAACAGCTCGACGCCCAAACCATCGCACGACGGGCAAGCGCCAAAAGGCGCGTTAAAAGAAAACAAACGCGGCTCAATCTCGGGGATGGTAAAACCACTGACGGGGCAAGCGAACTTCTCGGAGAAAGTGTGCCGCTCAGGGTCGCCTTCACTCGGCGCTGTCTCCAACACCGCAATGCCATCGGCAAGGTCTAAGGCCGTGCGCAACGAGTCTGCGAGACGCGTCTCCAACCCTTCACGCACGACAATTCGATCAACGACCACGTCGATGTCATGGCGAAACTTCTTATCTAACGTAGGTGGCTCATCAAGGTCGTGGAACTCTCCATTCACCTTCACCCTTTGAAAGCCTTGCTTTCTTAACTCAATGAATTCCTTACGATATTCACCCTTTCGATCGCGAATGATCGGCGCCAAGAGATAGGCGCGCGTGCCCTCTTCCATGGTCATGATCCTGTCGACCATGTCTTGGACCTGCTGCGCCTCGATAGGCTTACCAGTGGCGGGGCTATAGGGGGTTCCGACGCGCGCAAAAAGCAGACGCATATAATCGTAGATTTCGGTCACCGTGCCGACTGTCGACCGGGGGTTCTTTGATGTGGTCTTTTGCTCGATGGAAATCGCCGGGCTGAGGCCAGAGATATGGTCGACATCCGGCTTCTGCATCATATCGAGGAACTGTCGCGCATAGGCCGACAGCGATTCCACATAGCGCCGCTGCCCTTCGGCGTAGATCGTATCGAACGCGAGGCTCGACTTACCCGACCCAGAAAGCCCCGTGATTACAACCAGTTGGTCCCGTGGAATATCCACGTCGATGTTTTTCAGATTGTGCTCGCGCGCACCGCGCACTTCGATGTTCTTCAACTCAGCCATGACATGCCCCTCTTAACGATTTGTACATAGGTGCTGATGCAGTGTTTTCCAATGAAAATGTGAGAACTAAACAGGAACGCTCAAGCTGCGACGCCGCGCCGCACCAAGGAGGAGATGTGCCACAAGCCCCATACCAAACGCCCCCCCTGCCAGCAGCGGCAGTGCGGCGCCGCCAAAGGACGCAAGACCGAAGGCCATCACAGGCGTGCCCAGACTATTGCCAAGGTTCCCCATTTGCGCCACCGCGCCATTGGCCTGCGCCTGCGCGGCGGGTCCATGGTTCAACTGTGCCACGGCGGTAAAGCTCGCCCCTTGGATCAGGCCCATCGACCCCGCGAGGGCCAAACAGGCCAACGGGGAGCCGGGTGTCATCCAAAGCCACGCCATTGAAAGGGTCGACAATGTGAAACCCGTTTGTACGACGCGAACAGCAGGAAGACGCCGCAGCAATGCGACGCCGATGGTCATTGAGACGGCAATGCTGGTCAGCGGCATCGCTGCCATGGTGATCGCGCGCCACCCGTCGGGAAGATAGGGCGGCAGAACGGTAAGAATGGAGACAAAGCTGAATGTATAGAACAACCAGCCCGCAGCCGGAGCAGATAAAAAGGGCGACCGGTAGATCGCCATATGGTCGCGCAGCATCTGCGACAGAGAGAACGGCGGCTGCGCGCCCTCGTCTGGCAGGCTCCGCAGGGTGGCCGAAAGCACCAGAGCGCAGCCCGCCATATAGAGTGCATGCGCGGCGAAAAGCGCTGGTACGCCCCATGCCAGCGCAAGTGGGCGACCAGCAAGGGTCAAGACCGCGAAGGCCACGCCAAAGAAGGTACCCCAGAGCGTCAGTGTAAAGCCGCGGTCCTTCACAGTGCTGAGTTGCGCAATCAGTGTCGGTGCGGCCACGACGATGGCCAGATGTGAAAGGCCTTCGACAACACGACTGGCAAGCATCCAACCGAACCCTGGCAGCAGCGTCTGAAAAGCCGAAACCGCCGCCCCCAGCCACAAGGCGCATAGGATCGCGCGTCGATAGCGAATGCGCGCCACCATCAGCCCGGCAACAACACCTAAGAGGATACCGACACCACCGACCAGCGAAACGAGGAACCCAAGAGCCGCCCCGGCCTGTGGGTAGAGATCGGGCAGCAGATCAAAGATGACGCTCATCTTGCCATATTGAGCCGCAGCGCCCAGCCCGGCGGCCCAAAGCGCGAAAACGCGCAAAAAGGATGTGTGCTCAATCATAGTGTTTCTGTTCTTTAGGTTTCTGCCCGAGTGTAGAGCGGCGTCTTGGTGGCGTTAATAGGATCACTGCCTTTCCGCCCACATGCGGCAGCAAGTCCGGTTTTGAGTCGCACTGTAACCGAGTGGTTGGGCGACAGTCGTGCTCGGCGTGGAACTGAATTTGCCGGTCTATTTTTAAGTTTTTCAGTGAAAAGGAGGCGCTTTGGGAAGGCTGGAGAAAAGAAACTATGGCTTCATGATAGAGGAAATCCAGTCGCGGCGGAGGGTTCGCGCCGCATAGTTGGTCGCGGTCTGTAAATACTCACAGAACTGGTTGACCATTTGATCGGAGGCAAGCAAGCGAAATTTGCCGCTACGGCTGTGTGGGCACGTCCGCTGATCGCCCAACGGATACTGAGGTGCAGGACGGCATCTTGGGCCTGACCATCCTCGGCCGCCGCATGAGATAGCGCCCAGCGTGCCGAAATCGGAACAGGTGCGTTTCGCGCAGCCTGCTCCGCTGAATTTACATATGAATCACGCGGTCGAAAGCATCGAGCACGGATTCATGCATCATCTCGCTCAGTGTCGGATGCGGGAAGACCGTGTTCATCAGGTCTTCCTCCGTCGTCTCTAACTGACGGCCCACGACATAGCCTTGGATCAACTCTGTCACCTCAGCCCCAACCATATGCGCACCCAGAAGCTCGCCTGTTTTGGCGTCAAAAATGGTCTTTACCATCCCTTCAGGCTCACCCAACGCCACGGCCTTACCGTTGCCGATAAAGGGGAATCGTCCGACTTTGATGTCATAGCCTTGCTCTTTGGCCTTGGCCTCGGTCAGGCCGACTGAGGCGACCTGCGGGTGGCAATAGGTGCAGCCCGCAATGCTTTCGGGTTTGACCGGGTGCGGCTTTTGGCCGGCGATCAGTTCAGCCACCATAACACCCTCGTGGCTTGCCTTATGCGCCAACCATGGGGCACCGGCGATGTCACCGATGGCAAAGAGCCCGTCGACGCCGGTACGACAGTATTCGTCTGTCACCACATGGGTCCGGTCCACTTTGACGCCGAGCTCTTCAAGCCCCAGCCCTTCGGTATTGCCGACGATGCCGACCGCAGAGATCACGGTGTCGAACTCCAGCTTTTCGACTTTGCCGTCGCGTTCGATATGGGCGGTGACCTTCTCGGCGGAACGGTCGAGCTTTTTGACCGTGGCCTTTTGCATGATGGTCATGCCCTGCTTCTCAAAGGCCTTCTTGGCGAATTTAGAGATTTCTTCATCTTCTACAGGCAGAACGCGATCCATAACTTCGACCACAGTCGTATCGGCGCCGAGCGTGTTGTAGAAGCTAGCAAATTCAATGCCGATGGCGCCAGAGCCGATCACCAAAAGCTTTTTGGGGTCATGGGCAGGCTGTAGGGCGTGGCGGTAAGTCCAGACCCGCTTGCCGTCGGCCTCAAGCCCCGGCAGCTCCCGGGCACGTGCGCCGGTGGCCAGAACGATGTTCTCGGCCGTCAGATCTTCGCTGCCCTTTTCGGTTTTGACGGAAACCTTCCCC
Source organism: Sulfitobacter sp. SH24 (assembly GCF_965641895.1). NCBI lineage: Bacteria > Pseudomonadati > Pseudomonadota > Alphaproteobacteria > Rhodobacterales > Roseobacteraceae > Sulfitobacter > Sulfitobacter sp. SH24. The sequence continues at coordinate 1,464,057 of NZ_OZ282575.1, read as the reverse complement.
TTCGCGGGGATCGAGGCTTCGCCCATGAAGACCTCGACCTTGTTCTTCTTCAGCAGGTGTTTGACGCCGCTTTCCATCTGTTTGGCAACGCCGCGCGAACGTTTGACCACGGCAGCGAGATCATAGTCGATCTTATCCGCAGCCAGACCAAAATCCTTGGCGCGGTGCATCAGATGGAACACTTCGGCAGAGCGCAGCAGCGCCTTGGTCGGGATGCAGCCCCAATTGAGACAGATACCGCCCAGATTTTCCCGCTCAACAACCGCGACCTTAAGGCCAAGCTGTGCGCCACGGATGGCGGCGACATAGCCGCCCGGCCCCGCACCGATCACGATCAGATCAAAGGATTTGGCAGCCATGGCACGGACCTCGCGTTAGGGTTTGCAAATATAGTTTACCGCTAAACCATATTTGCAATCGCCACAACCACGCGTGTTGCACCCTGCCCGAGCAATGGCTCAGGCCGCTTGGCGACTTTCACGAAGTTGCTTGACGGTACGGCCGTAGCCACCCTCTTTGAGGTAAGAGGTTTCCTGCGCGGTGAAGCTGCGCGAGAGAGCTGCGTTGCGATAGGGAAAACGGCCAAACTGGCGGATCACTTCGCGATGCGCGCGGGCATGCAACAGGTTGCTGTCGCGGCTTTCCGGCATCCGCTCACACATCAAGCGCACACAGCGGTCCTGATCACAAAGGTTTTCGGAATGCATCAGCGGCAGATAGAAGAACTGCCGCTCGGGCGCTTCAATGCGCATATCCCAACCCTTTTCAATCGCGCTTTTCGCGGCGGCCAGCGCGACCCGGTCGCTTGAAAACGCCTTGCCCGTATCGCGGAACATGTTGCGCGGAAATTGGTCTGTAAGGATCAAAAAAGCGAGCGCATCGGTGGGATTGGTCAGCCAATGGCTCAGCCTTCCGGCCTGCGCGTCATTCCAAAGCTCTTCAAAGCGGGCAAGGATATCGGCATCCAAATCTTCAGAACTGTTGTACCATCCGGTCGGACCGATGTCTTCCAACCAGAATTTCAGTACGTCTTCGGGTCCTGTATTTGTGCCAGTCATCCCGCACACTCCTTTGCCGCAATTTGGGCGATTCATTAAAGTTAAGAACGTCTTACCGCAAAAGCCTAGTCACGTTTTATGTCATCCGCGACATCGTTATCGCTATCAGAGGCGTTTTTATCTGCTTCGGCGTTTTCTTGGGCCGCCTCTTCGGCGGCTTCCTGTTCTGTTTCAATGATATATTCCTGGGCGATCTCCACGGCCACGGCAGTGGCCGAGGGGTAGATCGGCACGTAGTTGCCCGTCTCGTCGACCGGAATCGCGGCACGCTGCGTCTTACGGTAGGAGGCATAGCCAGCCAGAGCCACGAAAAGCACTGCCGTAAACAAGTAGAACCCCCCCGGCCCAAGCGCGGTGCCCATCATCCAACCTGTGATAACCGGACCCAATACAGCCCCTAAGCCGTTGATAAACAACATCCCGCCCGAAGCTGCGGGCATGTCCTCGTGGTCTAGAAAGTCATTGGTATGGGCCATGATTAGGGAATACAGCGGGTTCGACATGCCGCCGACGACAAAGGCTGTCGCAAGCAGAATCGGAAAGATATGCCCCAGCATCATCCCAACGATAGAGCCCCCGCCCCCGATCAGCGCCGTGATGACGATCAAGCTGCGTCGGTCCATCCGGTCCGAGATCCAGCCAATGGGATATTGCAAGATCACAGAACCGACAAAGAAGGCCGCGACAAAAAGTGAGATCTGCGCAACGCTCAGCCCCGCTTCAGCCCCATAAACAGCCGCCATGCCGAATTGGGCTGAGAAGACGCCGCCCAAGAGAAACATGCCGACGCAACCGAGCGGAGAAGTCTCCATCAGTGTGCGAAGGCTCATCGGTTTGGTGGTGCCAAAGGGCGGCGTGGGGCTGATCGACAATAGGATTGGCGTCACCGCTATGCTCACCAAGACGGATGGAATGACAAACAGCACAAAGCCCGAGGGGTCAGCAGTCAGCAACAACGCTTGAGCGATGACGATACCGAGTGTTTGCACGATCATATAGGCCGACAGCGCCTGCCCCCGGTTTTCATTGGTGGCGGCGTTATTCAGCCAGCTTTCCGCCGTGACATAGACAGCGGAAAAGCAGAACCCGATCAGCACGCGACCGACCGACCAGACGATGATATTGGGGAACGTGGGGTAAATGATCATCACGGCAGAAATCAGCGAGGCAAGCGCGGCAAAGACCCGAACGTGACCAACCCGCCGGATCATTCCCGGTGCCATTCGCGAACCGCCAAGGAAACCGACAAAATATGCGGACATAACGATCGACATTTGAAAGGTCGAAAACCCTTCGATGCCGCCGCGAATGCCCAGCAAAGTGCCCTGCATGCCGTTGCCGACCATCAAAAGGCACATGCCCAGCAAGAGCGCCCATGCGCTTGAAACCACTTGAATCATCGGTCAATTCCTTGTTCGCCCAGACCCTCCCATGGACCGCAATCGCAGGCTAGTCACCCCCTAGTGCGACATTCAAGCGGGTTTTTGCGCCTTCGGCAGCAGAAGGGAGGAGTCGCCATACGAAAAGAAACGGTATTTCTCGGCAATGGCATGGGCATAGATGTCTTTGACCTGCTGCACGCCCATCAGGGCCGAGACCAGCATCATGAGGGTCGATTTGGGCAGGTGAAAATTGGTCATCAGCCCGTCGGTTACATTGAATTCGAACCCCGGCGTGATGAAAATATCGGTGTCGCCTTCCCAGGCGGTTATCTGCCCACCGCGCGCCGCGGTCTCGATCAGGCGCAGAGCAGTGGTGCCTACGGGGATCACACGCCCGCCTGCCGCGCGGGTCGCTGTGATCTCTTCGGCAGCCTTGGCGCTGACCCGCCCCCATTCGGCGTGCATCTTATGTTCGGAAATGTCGTCAACCTTGACCGGCAGGAAGGTGCCCGCGCCGACATGAAGCGTCACGTGGCTAAACTCCACGCCCTGTGCCGCCAGCGCCGCCAGCAGCGCCTCGTCGAAATGCAGCGAGGCCGTCGGGGCCGCAACCGCGCCTGCATGGCGGGCAAAGACGGTTTGATAATCAGTCATGTCTTGCGCATCAGCCGCACGTTTGGCGGCGATATAGGGCGGCAGCGGCATAGCACCTGCGGCGTTCAGCGCGGCATCAAAATCATCGCCCGTGCAATTGAAACGAAGATGCCCCTGTCCGTCTTCGACCGCCTCCAATTTTGCGCGTAGGGCGTCGGTGAAGATCACCTCTTCCCCGATCTTCAGTTTGCGCAGCGGCTTGATTAACGCTGACCAAGTGCCGTCACCACGCGGTTCAAGTAACGTAACTTCGATCTTCGCCTGCACGGCCCCCTGTGCAGAGGCACGGTGGCGAACGCCGCTCAGCCGCGCAGGGATCACGCGGGTATCGTTCAGCACCAAACGGTCACCGGGGCGCAGCCAGTCGGTCAAATCGGTCACGCGACGGTCATGCAGCACAGCGCCATCCGCAACCAATAGCCGCGCAGAAGAACGCGGATTGGCGGGGCGCGTGGCGATCAATTCCTCAGGCAGGTCAAAATCGAAATCAGAAAGTTTCATGCGGCATTCCTGCTGGTCTGGCGGGCGTGGGTCGCCCCGGCGCTTAGCGGTCCTCTGGCACTCGGGCAACCGGATTCGCTGGACCCTGCACACGCGGCGCGGCAGGTGGCGGGCTACGGAACAGCTCACGGAACATCCCGGGCGTCAGGGCCGACAGCGGATTGACCGAGACATTGGGCTCTTTCGCTGGGCCATTGAGGCTGTAATTGAAACCAATCAACCCCTCGCCCTTGCGGGTGAACAACGACCCGATTCCGTTCACCAGATAGACCGGGGACACCACGCCCTGCATGTCGATTAACCCACTGTCGAGCGCATAGACTCCTTCCATCGACAAGCCCAAGGACGCCCCTACGGCGCTGGCTTCGGTCAATGTCAGGCGGTTCGGGGTCAGGCGAAAGTTCGCTTCGACGTCATCGAAATAGATCCCATCGCCATTAAGTTCGTTGATCAGCCCCACGACCGAAATCGCATTAACCAGCGCAGCAATCCCCGGCGCGTCTTGTATGCCCACCTCGCTTACACTGAGTTGCCCATCAAAGGCCCCGCCCAATCCCACCGGCAGCAGGGTCAGCGATAGGTTTCCGCCCACCACCTGTTTGACCAACCCAGCCGAACGCAAGATCCCACCCGCATCGCCTGAGACCACGCGCACCGCGCTACGCCCCCCTTGGGGCAGCACCCGGCCTTGCACAGGTGTGCCGCCATTCAGCCGCGCGGTGAACGATCCATCCATCCCCTCGGCAGTGTCGAATGTGCCCGATAGGTTGGTGAGAGAAATTGTATCGGTGATCTGCAACCGATCCAGCGCCACGCGCATCGGTGGCCCGGCCTGCCCTTGGGAAGGCCCGAACTCTGCGCGTCGCATATCGAGTGTGCCGCCACCCAGCACCACCTGCACCGGATTGCCCTTGCCACGCCCGATAAGTTGCACGGGGATATCAAGCCAGTCGCCGCGCCGCAGGCGGTCGATCCGCACACGGTCAAGCGCACCGCCGGGTTTCAAGTCTATCGATCCGGCGAGCCTCAGCCCCGGTGCGGTGAGTTGAAAGGCGTCGATGTTGGGCGTCTCTCCCAGCCGTCCGGCCAGTCGCAATTCGCCCTTGGTGCCCGGCGTTTTGCTCCATGAAAGTTGCGGAACAGAAATGCCCACCCCCGCGAGATTGCTTTGCAGCGAGAACCGCGGCGCTGTGCCCTTTTTCAGATCCACCGCGATTTGCCCCGTGCCGCTGCCACGAATGCTGCCTGGCGGTAGGGCGATGCCAAAAGCCTCTAGCCCCGTGGGGGTCAGCGCCACCTGCGCGGTAAGCTTGCTTTCGTCCGATCCCGGCCCAATGGCCTGCGACCATTCCCCGTCAAAGCCTACCCCGTCGATCCGGCCCGCGCCCCCGATGGTGATACGGTCGTTGTTGGCGGTGATTGACAGCTTGCTGGCCTGAAGGCTGCGATCCTTGACCAAGGTATCGGTCGACAAAGACAGCAGTTCCCCCGCAAAGTGATAGCGCACATCCTCGGGTTTGCCGCCCTTTTTCAGCGGCAGCGCCAGCGTGCCATTCAGCACCGCCTCACCATCCGCGAGTGTCACTGGCAGCCCTGCTTTATCCATCACCTGCATCGGCGGTTGGTTCAGCAGCGACAGCGCAGCGGTCAGGGTCGACCGGGTATTGAGGCGGATCACCGATGGGCTGCCGTCCTTCACACGCACGTCCGGGATAATGAAAGACGATCCATCCAGCGTCACCGCCCCACCCTGCGGTGCGATCACCTCGCCCGCGTCCACCGTCACAACCAAACGGTTGTCGAGCAAGCTCATATGCCCGCTGCCGTCGGTGATATGCGGCAAGGTCTTGAGGAAACGCACCTCGGCCCCAGCATAGTCAAAGGCCACATAGGTCTGCGGCGGTGCATCTGGGTCCATACGCAGGGCCAGATCAAGGTTGCGCATCCACCCCCCATGCAGGTTCTCATCCAGCCATTTGCGGGTCTTGGGTTTCACCGTTTCAGGCCAAAGGGTCAGCAGCCGCTCTGGGTTCAGCCGGTCCATCCGACCATCAAGCGACAGTTTCCAACCCTCGGGCGCGGCCAGCAATTCGCCATCAAGGCGAAGGCTGCGGCCCTGATCGCTGATCTCCAACCGTCCCAGCTTCAGACGAAAAGGATCAAGGCTGAGTTGGAAGTCGATGTCCGCCTGATCCAGCGCCACAGGCTCGGGGTAGAGTTCGGCAGGATTGGCGCGCAGATCGCGCAGGGTAAACTGCCCCACCATACGCCCCGGAATACCGCCCGTGACATCACCCAACTGCGAACTGCCCGTGATACTGCCAGAAACCCACGGGCTGTCGAGCGACATCTCATCAAAACGCAAAAGCTGGCGTGCGGGATCATAGCTAAAGTAGCTGCGCGCGCCGTCAAAGGGGATTGGCGTGGTCTGGGGATTGGGCTGCAACGCGCCCTTCCCGATTTGCAGCGAAGCGTTGATCGGCGTAAAACTGCCCGCGCTGTCGATCCCGCTGCGCACCGCGCCGGAGATATTGGCACGCAGCACCTCAAGCCACGAAAACGCCGGGCCTTGGGCTGCGATATCACGCGCGTCGATCCCATCAAAGGTCACACCAAAGGTCGCGGCGTTCTGGCCAATTTGGCTGCTGTAATTGGCGGTCAGTGTGGCCACCCCGGCGCCCCCGCTTAGCACTGCAAGGTCGGCAGATAGATCAAGCTGATCACCACTACGCGACAGGCGCAGCCGCCCTCCATCACCGGTCCATGCTCGGCCAGCACGGACATCCTCAAACCGCAGGGTCAGGGCGCGCAACTCGACCGATCGCAGGGCGGAAAGCGCAGGCGCTGCCAGCACCTCGTCAATCTGGCCGATCAACTGGGGCAACGTCGCGGCCTCGCGTTCAGGCGGGGCGATCCCGGCCCCGGCGGAAAGGCTCACCCGTCCGTCCGCGCCCCGGCGCAGATTGGCCACAACGCCTGATAAGGAAATTTCTCGCGGTTGCGCCACACCGCGCAACAATGACCGCATCGACAGGCTGGCCTTGAACTCATTGAAGCTGACGATCTCGTCGCCTTCGGGGGTGGTGACAAAGATGTCTTGCAGGCGCACACGCGGCCGCCAGCCCTCGTCGACGACAAACTCCATCGCGCCAAAATCCACCCGCGCCTGTGGCAGGGCGCTCGCGATCCGCGCCTCGATCCGCTCTTGCACCCAAAGCGGCGCAGGGATCGGACGCCCGGTGAAATAGACCGCCGCCCCCGTCGCCAGCGCCGCGAGTAGCACCAGCACCGCGACCGACGCGATCCCCGCACGGCGGCGCGACCTGCGGCGGGTCGGCCCCTCGCCTGTCGGCGCAGGCGGGCTGGAAGGGGATGGGTCGCTCATCGGGCTCCGGTTCGGCTGGGGCGGCTTTGACGTTGTCAAATCAGATGCAGTATGACAGCCCTGAACGACCCTTCACAAGCCAAAGGAACCGCCCCATGTCGCAGATCGGACCGCAGCCCGGCCAACCGGCCCCGGATTTCACCCTTCCCGTGACCGGCGGTGGCGAGATCACGCTCTCTTCCTTACGCGGTGCGCCGGTGGTTCTGTTCTTCTACCCGCGCGATGACACGCCCGGCTGTACCAAGGAATCGATCGGCTTTTCGGAGCGGCTTTCGGAGTTCGCCGAGGCGGGCGTGCAGGTCTTCGGCATCTCGCGCGACAGCATGGACAAACACGACAAATTCGCCGCCAAACACGCGCTGACAGTGCCGCTGTTGTCCGACACCGATGGCGCGGTGACCGAAGCCTATGAGGTCTGGGTCGAGAAGAACATGTACGGCAAGAAATCCATGGGCATTGAACGCGCGACCTACCTGATCGACGCGACGGGCAAGATCGCGCAGGTCTGGCGCAAGGTGAAGGTGCCCGGCCATGTGGATGCCGTGCTCGACGCGGTGCGCGGCGCATGATGCCGCTCGCGGAAATGGCCGAGGCGGTGCTGCGCACGGCGGATGGGCGCGAGAAGACGGCGCTGTCGCGGAAATATGCGGCGCAGTGGCTCTCGGCCCGGGAGGCCGGTGAACGCCCCGAGGTGGGACGCGCCGACCCGCCGTTGCACCCTGCCCGGCCCGCCAAGCTCGAATTGCTGAGCCCCCGCGAGGTGCCCCGCCGCCGCCCCGGCACGCCCGAGGGCCGCGCGGCGCTTTTGCATGCCGTGGCGCATATCGAGTTGAACGCCGTCGACTTGCATTGGGACGTGATTGCGCGGTTTTCGCATGTTCCGCTTCCGCTTGGGTTCTTCGATGACTGGGTGAAAGCGGCGGACGACGAATCCAAGCACTTCAACCTGATGTGCGATTGTCTTGAGGAGATGGGCAGCTACTACGGCGCGATGCCCGCCCATGCGGGCATGTGGCGTGCAGCCGAAGATACGGTGGACGATCTGATGGGTCGCCTTGCCGTGGTGCCGATGGTGCTGGAGGCGCGCGGCCTTGATGTGACGCCCGGCATGATCGAGATATTCCGCAAGGCCAAGGCCGACAGCGCCGTCGCCGCGCTTGAGACGATCTATGCCGAAGAAGTCGCCCATGTTGCCTATGGCAGTAAGTGGTTTCATTTTCTCTGCGGCCGCCATGACGAAGACCCGAAAGACCGTTTTCATGCCCTCGTACGCAAGTATTTCCACGGCAATCTGAAGCCGCCCTTCAACGAGGAAAAGCGTGCCGAGGCGGGAATCCCTCCGGACTTCTACTGGCCGCTGACAGCAGACGGTGGGCCGGTATAACAAAACACTAAAAGAGCAAGTGTTTGGTATCGGCGGATTTTTGCCAATTTCTTAGCGCATAATAAGGCGGATGGGGGATTGCCGCGCAGGCATGGGGCAATAGGGTTGCCCCATTCGCAGGCACTGGCTATTGACGTTGGGCGCGGGCCGGGCTGCCCCGCCGCGCCGACGGGACGGGACAAGGGACGACAACGTGCGCACACGGATTGCCATCAAGACGCATGCTCTGCTTGAGCATTACTTTCCCGAACGCCGCGTCTTTCTGAAATCCGACAGCGACACCCGTTTCATCCGCCTCCGCCCCGGCACCCAGATTATCGGGCTCGCAGGCTCTGCCTTTCTCGTGTCATGGGCCATCATCGCCACGGCGATCATCCTGATGGACAGCATCGGCTCTGGCAATTTTCGCGAGCAGGCCAAACGCGACCAGCGCACCTATCAGGCCCGGCTGAACGAGCTTTCCGCGCAGCGTGATCTGCGCGCCGAGGAGGCACTGGCCGCCCAGGATCGGTTCAACGCCGCCCTGACTCAGATTTCCGTTATGCAGTCCGAACTGTTGTCGTCCGAGACCCGCCGCCGTGAGTTGGAGACTGGGATCGACGTGATCCAGTCCACCCTGCGCGACACGATGAAAGACCGTCAGAAGGCCCGGTTAAAACTGGCCGAACTGGAAGGCAGTCTTGAGAATGGTGAGGCAGGAAGTGTTCGCGCCGACGCGGATCAAGCCCCGACCGATTTCCTTGCCCAAGCGCTGGCGCGCACTGCCGCTGAGCGGGACAAGGTTGTCGTTGATGCCCAAGACGCCCTGCTGCAAGCCGATGAGATGGCGCAGGAAATTGCGCTCATGCGCGATCAGAACGATGCCATTTTCCGCCAGCTTGAAGAAGCGATGAGCGTTTCGGTTGCTCCACTTGATAAGATGTTCCGCAGCGCGGGCATGCCCACGGACAGCATTCTTGCCACTGTGCGCCGTGGCTATTCCGGTCAAGGTGGCCCGATGACGCCTTTGTCTTTCACCACCCGTGGTGAGGAATTAAGCCCAGACACGCTGCGCGCCAACCGTCTGCTAAACCAGATGGACCGGCTGAACCTTTACCGGATCGCCGCCGAAAAAGCGCCTTTTGCGAACCCGGTCAAAAACGCTTTCCGCTTCACCAGCCAATTCGGCTATCGCCGCGACCCCAAGACGGGTGGACGCCGGATGCACAAGGGTGTCGACTTTGCCGCTGGCATGGGCACGCCGCTCTATTCCACCGCCGATGGTGTGGTGATTCACGCGGGCTGGTCATCGGGCTATGGTCGTCTGGTGAAGATCCAGCACGAGTTTGGCATCGAGACGCGCTATGCGCATATGTCCAAGCTTCGCGTGAAAGTTGGTCAAAGAGTCTCGCGCGGACAGCATATCGGTGATATGGGTGCCTCAGGACGGGTCACCGGTGTTCATCTCCATTATGAAGTCCGCGTAGGTGGCAAAGCTGTCAATCCCATGATCTATATCAAGGCTGCAAACGATGTTTTCTAAAAGCAAAATCAATGATCCCGCGCCCAGTGATGCCGATGCCAACAAGCCGGCCTCTTCCGGTCATGCCCCGGCCCCCACTGCGCCGAAGCAGAACGAGTTCAAGGCCAGCGCGCCCAAGGCAAAGCCGCCTGCCTCTGTTCTGTCCTCTGATCTGCATGTGACCGGCAACATGAAAACCACCGGCGATATTCAGGTCGAAGGTACTGTCGAAGGCGACATCCGCGCGCATCTGCTGACCATCGGAGAGACCGCGACGATCAAAGGCGAAGTGGTTGCCGACGATGTGGTGATTAATGGCCGTATCGTGGGCCGCGTCCGCGGCCTTAAGGTCCGCCTGACATCCACGGCCCGCGTTGAGGGTGACATCATCCACAAGACCATCGCGATCGAATCCGGCGCGCATTTCGAAGGTTCCGTGCAGCGGCAGGATGACCCGCTGAACCCCGGTGCGAAATCCGCACCCGCGCAGAAGCCGAACCCTGCGTCCTAAGACTTCGGCAGGCTAAACATTCGCAGGCGTCGCAGGGAATGCGGCGCCTGTTTGCTTTTGGGGGGACGGTCTAGGCTGCGCCCTGCCCGCTGCGCTGCTGACAGACCATTGGCGATAACGCTCATTTCATCACGGCCTGAGCTGACCGGTGCGCGGGGTGAGCAAGCCCACCCCACGCGATGCTAGTCGGGACGTTACTCAGTCACCGTGACCTTCTGCATCACGTCCGGCGTGCCCACGACGGCGCCGTTCGGGCCGGTGCCGCGTTTGATGGCGTCGACCACGTCCTGCCCTTCGGTGACCTTGCCGACGACGGTGTACTGACCGTCAAGGAAAGGTGCCTTATCGAACATGATGAAGAACTGGCTGTTGGCGCTGTCCGGGCTTTGGCTGCGGGCCATGCCAACGACGCCAGCCTCATAGGCGATGTCCGAAAACTCGGCCTTAAGGTCGGGCTTGTCAGAGCCACCCATGCCAGCGCGCGCGGTGTCGCCGCCGGTTTTGCCGAATTGCACATCGCCTGTCTGCGCCATGAAACCGTCGATCACGCGGTGAAAGACCACCCCGTCATAGGCGCCTTCTTTGGCCAGCTCGGTGATCTGTGCGACATGGGCAGGTGCCACATCTTCCAGCAGGTCGATCTTGACGGTACCATTGGACTCACCCGCGACTTCGATCTCAAGCCCGGTTGCCGCAGCCGCCGTGCCAAGGATCGCCAGTACAGCGCTGGTGCCTGCGATCTTACGCATCTGCGGCCACCTTGACCGAGATCATGCGGTCGGGGTTCGCAGGCGGCTCGCCACGGGTGATCGCATCGACATGCTCCATGCCCGAGATGACCTGCCCGTAGACGGTGTACTGACCATTGAGGAAGTCGTTGTCTTTAAAGTTGATGAAGAACTGGCTGTTGGCGCTGTCGGGGTTGGCCGAACGAGCCGCACCAATGGTGCCACGGGCATGGGGCACCTTGGAGAATTCCGCAGGCAGGTTCGGCAGGTCCGAGCCGCCGGTGCCAGCCGCGCGCAGGTTGAAGTTGTCTTCCATGTTGCCGTTGGCTACGTCCCCGGTCTGGGCCATGAACCCTTCGATCACGCGGTGGAAGGCGACATTGTCGTATTTGCCGGCGCGGGCCAATTCCTTCATGCGCTCAACGTGCTTAGGTGCCAGATCGGGCATCAGCTCGATTGTCACTGTGCCGTCTTTCAGCTCCATCAGGATGGTGTTTTCGGGGTCTTTGATATCGGCCATAGGGCATTCCTTGTGTTTGTCTTTGCCAGATACCTAAGGAGCTTGGCGGCGATTGCCAAGCCGCGCATTGACGTGGGGCCCGATAACAGCAAAACACAGCGCAAGAGATTGGAATGGGAGAAGACCGATGGGCTGGAAATCACTGGACGACATGGACCTGAACGCCAAGCGCGTACTGCTGCGGGTCGACATCAACGTACCCGTAGAGGATGGCCGCGTGACCGATGCCACGCGGATTGAGCGGATCGTGCCCACAGTGAACGACATTCTCTCGCGCGGTGGCAAGGTGACACTGCTGGCGCATTTCGGGCGACCTAAGGGCAAGGTTGTCGAGGAGATGAGCCTGAAACAGGTCCTTCCCGCACTGAAAAACGCTTTGGGTCGTGACGTGGCCTTTGTCCCGTCGCTTGAGGCCGCATCTGGGGCGCAGGATGATCTGCAACTCATGGAAAACATCCGGTTTTGCCCAGGTGAAGAAGCGAATGATGCAGAGTTCGCCCAACGCCTTGCTGATCTGGGTGATGTCTATTGCAACGACGCCTTCTCGGCTGCGCACCGCGCCCATGCATCGACGGAAGCACTGGCGCGGCTGCTGCCCGCCTGCGCGGGCCGTTTGATGCAAGCAGAACTTTCGGCGCTAGAGGCGGCTTTGGCCAAGCCAGAGCGCCCGGTGGGTGCCGTTGTTGGCGGGGCCAAGGTCTCGACCAAGATCGCGTTGTTGGAAAACCTCGTGAACCGATTGGATGTGCTGGTGATTGGCGGCGGCATGGCGAACACCTTCCTCGCCGCACTTGGCGCAGATTTGGGCAAATCCTTGGAAGAGCCTGACTATTACAGCACCGCCAAAGACATCATGGCGCAGGCGGACAAGGCGGGTTGCCGGGTGATCTTGCCCGTTGACGGTTTGGTCGCGCACGACTTTGCCAAAGGTGCCGCGTATGAGGTGGCCCAATTGGGCCCCGATGCGAAATTGGCCGCCGATCAAATGGTGCTGGATGCGGGCCCCGATACTGTCGCCCTTGTCGAGGCCGCTTTTGCCGGGCTGCGCACGCTGATCTGGAACGGGCCAATGGGGGCCTTTGAGATCCCGCCGTTCGACACTGCCACTGTTGCTGCCGCCCGCGCGGCGGCCCAGCAAACCCGCGATGGCACGTTGACCTCGGTTGCGGGTGGCGGTGACACGGTTGCGGCACTTAACCAAGCGGGTGTGGCGGATGACTTTACCTATATCTCCACTGCGGGGGGCGCGTTTCTGGAATGGATGGAAGGCAAAACCCTGCCCGGCGTCGCGGCATTGGGCGGATAAGTCACGCCTGCCAAAAAACTGGTTAAATTCCTATGGCATAGGCGCGCGAGGGGTTCCCCTGAGCGAATCGCCTGTGTCATAAAGGTTTCACGCCCGTTAAGAGGCGACAGAGGCAGAGACATGACGCGCACCACCCGCCCCGCATTCGGCACCTTACTGTTCTTCGCGATTGCCTTCGCGTTGAGCCTGTATTTCACCTTTGCCGCCGTGCAGGGTGATTTTGGCCTGTTCCGCCGGACCGAGATCGTGGCCGAGAACCAAAAGCTGGGCGCGCGGCTGGAAGAAGTCCGGGCTGAGGTGGCTCGGATGGAAAACCTCACCAAGCGCCTGTCTGACGATTACCTTGACCTTGATCTGTTGGACGAGCGTGCCCGCAAGGTTCTGGGTATGGTCCGCACCGACGAGATCGTCATCCGCTAAACGCTCTCTACCCCCACGATGGGGTTGCAATTCATTCTCTCTTCTGGCCCACTTTGGCTTGCCAGAACTGGCCTGTGCGCCAGTTTACAAAGTCTCTCGCAATCCATTCAGGAATGCGTTAGGGGATAGTTTAACGCTAAACTACTTTTGGCATCTGACCAGAGCCGACGGAGGAGACGTCCATGGCCGTGAAGAAATCGAGCAAGAAACCCAATGTCTCTGCGGAGGAGTTAACCAACTATTACCGCGACATGCTGCTGATCCGGCGGTTCGAAGAGAAAGCCGGGCAACTTTACGGCATGGGGCTGATCGGGGGGTTCTGCCACCTCTATATCGGACAAGAAGCTGTTGTTGTCGGTCTTGAGGCCGCTGCCGAGGAAGGCGACAAGCGCGTCACTTCCTACCGCGATCACGGGCATATGCTGGCCTGCGGCATGGACCCCAACGGCGTCATGGCCGAATTGACGGGCCGCGAGGGTGGCTACTCCAAGGGCAAGGGCGGCTCGATGCATATGTTCTCGAAAGAGAAACATTTCTACGGCGGCCACGGTATTGTTGCGGCTCAGGTGCCTCTGGGTGCCGGTTTGGCTTTTGCCGACCAGTATAAAGGCAACGGGCGCGTCACTTTCACCTATTTCGGCGATGGTGCGGCGAACCAAGGTCAGGTCTATGAGACCTTTAACATGGCCGCGCTATGGAAACTGCCGGTGATCTTTGTGATCGAGAACAACCAATACGCCATGGGCACATCGCAGCAACGCTCGACTTCCTCGGCCGAGATTTGGGAGCGCGGCAAAGCCTTTGGCATTCCCGGTGAGGCGGTTGACGGTATGGACGTGCTGGCAGTGAAAGAAGCCGGTCAGAAGGCTGTCGCTCACGCCCGCGAGAACGGGCCGTATATCCTCGAGATCAAGACTTACCGCTACCGCGGCCACTCCATGTCCGACCCCGCGAAATACCGCACCCGGGAAGAAGTCCAGAAAATGCGCGACGAGCGTGACCCGATTGAATCGGTCCGCACCCTACTGCTCGAAGGCAATCACGCCAGCGAAGACGACCTCAAGGCCATCGACAAAGAGATCAAGAAGATCGTGAACGAGAGCGCCGATTTCGCCAAGGAAAGCCCCGAGCCTGCGCTCGAAGAGCTTTGGACCGATATCTACGCAACCGAAGTTCCGCAGGAGGCCGAAGCCTGATGCCGCATTTCGAGATCCACGCAAGCGACGTCGCGGCCGCCAAAACTTTCTATGCCGGATTGTTCGGTTGGGAATTTTCTCCCATGGAGGGGGGCGAAGACGCTTCCTATCACCTGATCGAAGGCCGGGACATCGGTACGGGCAAAGGCCTGACCGGTGGCATGATGACACGCGGTGACGCGACCCCAACTGCTGGCGGCCCGATCCGTGGCGGCACCATGACTTTTGAGGTCGAAGACTGTGACGCCCGCTATCGCTGGGCGCTTGATAACGGCGGGGCCGAGGCCCTTCCCCCCACAGATTTTCCGGGCATCGGCCGCTGCGCCTATGTCGAGGACGGCCAAGGCAACGTCGTCGGAATGATTACTCCTGCGGAGAAAAACTGATATGGCAACCGAAATTCTTATGCCCGCCCTCAGCCCTACCATGGAAGAAGGCACGCTGGCCAAATGGCTGGTCAAGGAAGGCGATGAAGTCTCTTCTGGTGACATTCTGGCCGAGATCGAAACCGACAAAGCCACGATGGAATTCGAAGCCGTGGACGAAGGCACCATCGGCAAGATCCTGATCGAGGAAGGCACCGAAGGCGTGAAGGTGAACACCGCTATCGCCGTTCTGCTGGAAGAAGGCGAAAGCGCCGACGATATCGACAGCGCGACATCGGCCCCCGCCGAGGACAAGGGCGAGGACGCCAAACCCGCAGAGGCCAAATCCTCGGGCGACGGCGATAATGAAGGCGGGCGCGCCAACCCCGCCGAGGGCAAGAAACAGCCCGAGCCCGACACCAGCCCCGACTGGCCCGAAGGCACGGCGATGAAGCAGCAGACCGTGCGCGAAGCGCTGCGCGATGCCATGGCCGAAGAGATGCGCCGCGACGAGGATGTGTTCCTCATGGGCGAGGAAGTGGCCGAGTACCAAGGCGCCTATAAGATCACCCAAGGGATGCTGGACGAATTCGGCCCCAAACGGGTGATCGACACGCCAATTACCGAACATGGCTTTGCCGGGATCGGTGTTGGCGCGGCCTTTGGCGGTCTACGCCCGATTGTCGAGTTCATGACCTTCAACTTTGCCATGCAGGCGATGGACCAGATCATCAACTCCGCGGCCAAGACACTTTATATGTCGGGCGGCCAGATGGGCGCGCCCATGGTCTTCCGTGGCCCCAACGGCGCGGCGGCTCGCGTCGGTGCTCAGCACTCTCAAGACTACGCCGCCTGGTTCATGCAAATCCCCGGCCTCAAGGTCGCGATGCCCTATTCAGCGAGCGATTACAAAGGCTTGATGAAAACCGCCATCCGTGACCCGAACCCGGTGATCTTCCTTGAAAACGAAATCCTCTATGGCCGCAGCTTCGATGTGCCGGATATTGAGGATTACACCGTGCCCTTCGGCAAGGCTCGCATCTGGCGCGAAGGGTCGGACGTGACCATCGTCAGCTTTGGCATCGGCATGACCTACGCGCTGGAAGCCGCCGAGAAACTAGCCGAGGACGGGATCGAGGCCGAGGTCATCGACCTCCGCACCCTGCGCCCGATGGACACCGACACGATCCTGAAATCGGTGATGAAGACCAACCGCTGCGTCACCGTCGAAGAAGGCTGGCCGCAGGGCTCCGTCGGTGGCTACATCAGCGGCGTGATCATGCAAGAGGCGTTTGATTACCTCGACGCCCCGGTCATCACCTGCACCGGCAAGGACGTTCCCATGCCCTATGCCGCCAACCTTGAAAAACATGCGCTGGTCACCACCGACGAGGTGATCGAAGCGGTGAAATCAGTCACTTACCGGTAAGGAGCGGATCATGCCCACAGAAATTCTCATGCCCGCCCTGTCCCCCACGATGGAGGAAGGCACGCTCGCCAAATGGCTGGTCAAGGAGGGCGACGAAGTCTCCTCTGGTGACATTCTGGCCGAGATCGAGACCGACAAGGCCACGATGGAGTTCGAAGCCGTTGACGAAGGCACCATCGGCAAGATCTTGATCGAGGAAGGCAGCGAGGGCGTGAAGGTGAACACGCCAATCGCCGTACTGCTCGAAGAAGGTGAAAGCGCCGACGATATCGACACATCCTCCGCCCCGGCCAAAGAAGAAAAGCCTCAGGCCGAAGCAGCGCCCAAAGCAGCCGAAGCCGAGACGCCTGAGGCTGGCTATGGCCGTGGTGCGACGGATGCGAATGAGGCGACGGGCAAAAGAGACAGCAAAGCCCCCGCCGCCCCGAAGAGCGAGAAGGGTGAGCGGATCTTTGCCTCCCCCCTCGCCCGCCGGATCGCCGCCGACAAGGGGTTGGACCTGTCGCAAATCGACGGCAGCGGCCCGCGCGGTCGGATCGTCAAAGCGGATGTCGAAAACGCACAGCCGACTGCGGCAAAATCCGACAGCGCGGCACCTGCCAAAGATACCGCCCCGGTCGCCCAAGCCGCGGCCACCGGCCCCTCTGCCGATGCGGTCGCCAAGATGTACGAAGGCCGCGAGTACGAGGAAGTCACCCTCAACGGCATGCGCAAGACCATCGCCGCGCGCCTTACCGAGGCAAAGCAAACCGTGCCGCATTTCTACCTGCGCCGCGACATTCGGATCGACGCGCTGTTGTCCTTCCGCAGCGATCTGAACAAGCAATTGGAATCGCGGAATGTGAAGCTCTCGGTCAACGACTTCATCATCAAAGCCTGCGCGCTGGCTCTGCAATCGGTGCCGGATGCCAACGCTGTCTGGGCCGGTGATCGGATCCTCAAGCTGAAACCGTCGGATGTGGCCGTGGCTGTTGCCATCGAGGGCGGTCTCTTCACCCCCGTGTTGCAGGACGCCGACACCAAGTCGCTCTCGACCCTCTCGGCGCAGATGAAAGACCTTGCCACCCGCGCCCGCGACCGCAAGCTGGCGCCGCATGAGTATCAGGGCGGCAGCTTTGCCATTTCCAACCTCGGTATGTTCGGAATCGACAACTTTGATGCGGTGATTAACCCGCCGCATGGCGCGATCCTTGCTGTCGGTGCTGGCGTGAAAAAGCCGATCATCGGGAAGGATGGCGAGGTAACTGCGGCCACAGTCATGTCGGTCACCCTCTCCGTCGATCACCGCGTGATTGACGGGGCGCTCGGTGCGCAATTGCTGAATGCGATTGTCGAAAACCTAGAAAATCCAATGGTGATGCTGGCCTAAGGTCGACATCCTCTCAAACACACAAAAGCCGGGGCATGCCCCGGCTTTTTCGTATTCAATACTGTCTTTCGCGTCTATTCGCTGTCCGGCCCAAAAAGATGGTTCATCGACATCGACGGCTGATCGCAGCCCGCCTCTCCCACGATCCGCGCCGGAATCCCGGCGACAGTTTTGCAGGCAGGCACAGGCTCCAGCACCACCGAGCCCGCCGCGATCCGGCTGCAATGGCCGATGGTGATGTTGCCCAACACCTTCGCGCCTGCGCCAATCAACACGCCGTTCCCGATTTTGGGGTGGCGGTCCTCTTCTTCCTTGCCGGTGCCGCCAAGGGTCACCGAATGCAGCATCGAGACGTTGTCGCCCACCACCGCCGTCTCACCGATGACGATGGAATGCGCGTGGTCGATCATAATGCCCTTGCCCATCTTGGCCGCCGGGTGGATATCAACGCCGAAAATCTCGCTCACCCGCATTTGGATGAAATAGGCCAAATCGCGTTTGCCTTTGGCATAGAGGTAATGGCCCACACGGTAGGCCTGCACCGCCTGATACCCTTTGAAATATAGGATCGGCTGCAACAGCCGATGGCAGGCGGGATCGCGGTCATAGATCGCCACCAAATCAGCGCGTGCTGCGGCGACGAGGTCGGGGTCTTCGGCATAGGCTTCTTCTACCATTTCGCGCACGACCATCATCGACATCTCGTTCGACGACAGCTTCGCAGCGATGCGATAAGAAAGCGCGTTCTCGATTGATTTATGGTGCAGGATACAGGCGTGAACAAAGCCGCCGATCAACGGCTCATCACGCACCGCATCTTCGGCTTCTTGCTGAATTTGGTCCCACACCGGGTCCACTTTCGAGATATTTCTGCGTGTCTGTGCCATGTCACGGGCTCCTTCACTCTGCCGCTAGGGTAGCTCATGCAATAGCGCAGGACCATTTGTAAATCCGCACATGCTCAAAAACGTGATAACGCGGGGGCTTACCTCGGCACCGCAAGGCGCGTTGCCAGCCCCGCGCCATAGGTTGCAGAAACCTGCGCGACCGTGACCTCGAATGTACCGCTGATACCATCGCTTGCTTGCACGGCACGGCTGTAGGTCCAAGTGGGCACGTTAAGCAGCACCTCTCGCAGTTGCTCCGTGCCATCAAAGACCCGCAGAAGGTATTGCTCGTTCTCCTCACCAAGCGGCACCTCCGGCCCCTCCCACGGATCGCCGTCAATGCGTGTCCGACGCACCCAACTGATCGCGATGTCGTCATTCGGCGCGACTATTGCGCGCAGATGACAAGGGCTGAAGGGGCGCAGGCCGTTCCCGTCAAAGGCTTGAACTTGGTGCACATAGGACGGATCATCCACAGGTCGCCGTGCCGGGCCAATCCGGTAGTGCTGCGCCACCCGCCGCAAATGTGGGCTGAGTTCAACTTGTTGCGGCGTCCCGTTCATCAGGACAAAAGTCGACCCCGCAGGCCAAACCTCCGGCATCAACCCATCGCTGCCCGCCTGCCCGCGCAGACGGCCCTTGAGCCAATAGGTCAGCGGAGCGACAAGCTGTGCCTCCTGAAACTGAAACAACTCCCAATTGCCGGTACTGCCATCACCGATGACGGCAAGATTCGCGCCGTTCAACAGCGCCTCCTTACTAACCGATTCAAGCGTGCCACTGGTCAGTTCGACCTCCAGCACCGGCCCCGCATCCGGCAGCCCGGGCCGCGCCGTATAAAGCGGCGATCGTGTAACACCTATGATTGATCGGCTGGGCACAATGGCGTTAAGCGCGTAATTTGCATCCACCGTCGAGCGATAGACCGCGACGGATCCCGGCCAAGTCGCTGCGGTAACAGCGAGATGCGGCGCATGTGGCACTTCATCACCCCGCATTAGTGGCAAATCCATAAATTTAGGCCAAACGGGCAGCGGAGGTACAAAAGGCCGCAGGCTTGCCAGCTCTTCCTCAAGCGGTGCGGGATCATAGACTTCGGGTTCGATCCGGGTGGCCTCTATCAGCATGGCGCCGACCTGTTCAACGCGGTCAATCCGGTAGCGCCCCGGCCCCTCTGCGCCGTCGCCCGGCAGTTCGATCACATCCCCGACACCCACAGCCATCTGCGACGGCGGCAGAGATAGCCGTAACGTTTCGCGTGCGATGCGCGCTTCGGTCAGCCAACGCTCGGCCACCTGCCGCCCCTCGCCGCGTGTCAGCGCCATGTTTAGCTCGGTGCCGCTTACCGCGTGGGTCGCCTCGTCCGCCAGAACCGCCTCTTCCGAGATCGCGTCGAAATCCGCATCTGCCTGAACAAAACGCAATCGCACACGCCCCGAAACCTCGGCCTCCGCCTCGCGCAACTGTTCGGTCAAACCGTCAAGGTCAGGGCTTACGGCTAACCGATCACGGTCAATTGGCACTGCATTCGCCCCATCTCGCAGGCGGAAGTGCAGCACGCCATTGCGTTCAATCGCGTCGAACCCATAGCGTAGCATAAGCGGTTGCAACGCCGCGCGCGCTTCGCTGACCTCGGTCACCGCATAGCCGCGCACGTAGCCGAACAGCTGTGACGTATCGAAATGCTCCACCCCCGCCCTGCGGCAAATCTCACTCACAACCGAAGCGAGCGACCGAGCCGAGGCACGTCCGTTCAGCCAATGGCCTCGGCTGTAATTCTCACCATCACTCCAAAGATCGACGTTATTGGGGAAGAATGGAAAGGGCCGCGTATCCCACGCCCAGACAAACGCCCGGGACATATCAAGCATCGGCCCGCTATATTCCGTTGAGGTCGGATTATGCGCCGGATCGCGCCAGTATTCCGACATTGCACGCAGATATTGCATCTGCATCAAATCGTCCCGCGCGCCCGTAGAATAATGCGGCAATGCGCTTTCCGAACTCTTCAAATCAAGGAATTTATTGGGTTGGTTCGCCCCTTTGTCGACCGCGGCACAACCATATTCTGTGAACCAAATCGGCTTGGACATCGGCTGCCAATCCGTTGGCGCGGCCTGGCGCTCTCCGCCTATGCGCTGATGGTGATGTTTCCTCCACCAATTTCGCAGGTCTTTATAGCGGTAAACCCAAGGTTCATCATGTGCCCCATCTGTAATCGGCGTGCGGATCTGTGCGGCGCGGGCCTCGGGCGAATGGTAGTACCAGTCATAGCCCTCGCCACCTTCGATGTTGGATTTCAGATAATCGACATCATAGATGGCGGGCCATTGCGCTCCATCCAGATGCCCCGCCTCATCCCGCCAATCTGCCAGTGGCATATAATTGTCGATACCAATGAAATCGATGTCCTCGTCGGCCCAAAGCGGATCAAGATGGAAGTAGAGATCGCCGCTGCCATCCTGTGGCTGATAGCCGAAATACTCAGACCAGTCAGCGGCATAGCTGATCTTGACCTCTGGCCCCAACAATGCACGCACCTCTCGCGCGAGCATCCGCAATGCCACCACAGCGGGAAAACTATTCGCCGTCCCACGTATCTGCGTCAGCCCGCGCATTTCCGAAGATATGCAAAAGGCCTCAACCCCGCCTGCCGCCGCGCAAAGCGCCGCATAATGCAGAATAAACCGCGAAAGGGTCCATTCCTCAGGGCCATTGTAGCTTACCGTGCCCTGCGTAACCGCAAAATCCGCCGCCGTGACACTGCCGAAGAAGGCGCTCACCTCTGCATCTGCCGTTACCGTGCCATCCGGGCCGCCGGGGCGCCCCGGCGCCGCCGAGAGGGTGATCCGCCCCCGCCATGGCAGGCGCGGCTGGTCTTGCGCATCACTGTAGGGGTCCGGCAAGCCGTTGCCTACGGTTTGATCCATCAAGATGAACGGGTAGAACATCACAGCCTTGCCTGCCGATTTGAGCGCTTGAATGGCCTCGATGACCGCCGCATCCGCAGGCGTTCCGCCATAGATCGGACGCTCATTTTGCTGGGCGATCACCTCCGCAGTTGCACGCGTCACGCCAGACACCTGCCAAGGCATGTTCTCCCCATCAATGGCCGGGTCTTCTACCTTGGGCCGCAGACGACATTCCCCACACCGCAGGTCACTGCCGAACCAAGACACAACGAGTGAGGCCGCCTCTAGATTTGGCAACTCTTCCGTCATATTTTCCAACGCCACGGAAAAATCTGTCTTTGCGGCGGGCGTGTTCACATTTGCGCTCCAGCGACTGCCGGGACCATCTGAATAATGCACCGGCGTTGTCGCGAGCGCATATTCTCCCGTGCCGGGGATTAAAGCGACACCTTGAACCCCAAAGGCAGGCACATGCTCCCATCCCGGCGCGGCGGGCTGCTCAGGTCGCATCACCTCGAAAGAAAACTGCGGCACGCGGTTACCGAATTGCGCCAGTGGCAAATTCTCCATCACCACATAGGCCGTGCCGCGATAGGCAGGCACCTGATCCGCCCCGTCAATTGCGGCCATGGTCGGGTCAGGCTGCTGGTCTGGCTGGCCCAAATAGACGCGCATGTTCAGATCATCAGGGGCAATTTCCACCCCATCGGCCCAAATGCGACCTACGCTGGTGATTTCCCCCTCACAAAGCCCAATGGCAAGACTGACAGTGTAGCTATAGTCAGTCGTTTTCGGCGTCGATGGACCACCTTTACCACCGCCGCTAACATTGACGGTCTCTTGGAACTGCGAGGCCCAAATAACATGACCCGCCAACCGCAGCCGCCCGTAAAGCTGAGCGATCGCAGCACCTTCGCCTGAGCTGGTCAGCCGGAAACGATCGACCTTGCCTGTCGCAACGGCCTGCCCACCTTGACCCAGCAACCGCTGGTCTACCAAACGTCCCAAGGTTGCGCCAACCCCACGGCCCACCGCGACCGAAGACAGCCCCGCCAGCGTGCCTCCAATAGAGCCGCCAACTGCTGCACCCGCTGCCGAAAGAACAATCGTCGCCATCAGGAGACCTCCTCAGGAAATATGAAACGCGCCACGATGCGCCGCTGCCAAGGTGCGCTGAGCGGGCTTTCAACCACCCCATGCCCTGCGTAGGCATGAATGAAACTTGGGCGGTCACCGATGCTTGCCTGCACCCCAAGATGTTTTGCCACCGCACCTTGACGCATCCGAAAGAGCAACACATCACCTCGCGCGGCCCCATCATCGGCCTTTGCCGTCATATGCCGTAGTGCCGCCGCCCAAAGTTGCTCTTCGCCCTGCGGCTCGGACCAATCCATCGAATAGGGTGGCACTGCCTCAGGCTCGCAGCCTAGCAACTCCGACCATACCCCCCGCAGCAGCCCAAGGCAGTCGCAGCCCGCCCCCTTGGTCGCGGCCTGATGCACATAGGGCGTGCCAATCCACTGCCGCGCAGCCCAGACCAGCCTTTCGCCAGCCGCACTCATCTGCGAGAACCGCCGCCGTTGGCTCCGTCGGAACGGGGCACCGCCATCATCCAATCTTCGTTCGGAAGATCGGGAAAACCTTGGAAATTTATCAGATTGTTGAACTTTAGCCGGCAGGTTTCCATCCGCTTGTCGCAGCCCGCTGTGAGCCGTACCGCCGTGCCTTCTGGCAGTGGCCCGCGGATCGGCTCCCATAGCTCAACGACACGCTCCGCCCCTTTGAAGTAATCCAGCTTGATCATACCCCAAAGCCCTGCCGCCGGACCGTCGAGTACATCCAGCCTTCCGCGGGCAAACCAACCCTCTTCAAACCCCAAAAATGCACCCCAGCGAAAGTACTGCGCCTCTTGCGCGGCCTCAATCACCCGCTCAGCGATATAGCCCGATGTGGAAAGGTCAAAGCGGCATTTGCCATCGCCCAGAACCGCCGAACAAGGCTTTTGATAGACACGTCCTAAGGGCCGATTCAGCGGTTCGGTAAGCCCGCGCAACTCAGCCCGAAAACTGCCGCCTGCGCGGCGTAATTCGCCAATGGACCCGCGAAACTGTAACACCCGTTGTGATGGCTCCGCCCAGTTTACCAGCCACGCTTGTACCTCCGCCCGATCAAAGCGCCCCTGTTCAATCTCATCCTCACGGATCGCATCGTCACACAGCGCGCCAAGCGCTTCGGTATTATCAACAGACAAGCCACTGGTCTGCGCCAGTGCCTGCGCACTCAGCCCTGCATTCGCCCGGTACGTAACACCATCAAAATGCAGCGCCACGTCATGGTCAGTAGATGCAAACACCACCCCATCGCGGCGCGTTACTTGCCAGCAATGACAAAGCGTCGTGACACCGCTGGCGATATGCCCAGCAAATCCGGCTTCTATCCCCGCCCTCACACCCGCACCTCAATCACTGGAACGTTCGGCACCTGCCCAGCGTGAAAACTTTCTACCGACGTCAGAATGCGGTCCGTATCAAAACGCACCGGCACATCGAACTCAAATCCCGCAAAAATTTCCATCTCGGGATCAGGCGGGTGGGCGAAGGTGATGATCCCCGTGCTAGCGTCGACCTCATATTCCACACCTTCTTGCAACTCATCCTGCTCCACCCCCACACGCACTGTACCGACGACTGGTTTGATGATCGGACGGCGGTAGCTCTGCGCGCCCGAACGGTAAATCTTAACGATCTGGAAGCTGGCCGAGGCCCCGTCGCCGCGACCAATACTCTGATCATCAAAGGCCACCGGAAGCGCCGCCTTGCCCGACTTGAAGTCGGCCCAATCCTTCCAGCGGAACCCATACATCTGCCCCATACGCGCTTCAAAGAATGCAATCAGTGTTTGAATGTTATCAATGGATCGCATCCCCAGCCCTGCATCATAGACACGACGCGAGTGTGCCCAAGGCGTGTTGCGCTCCTCATAGCCATTGGCCAGCGTCACCACCTCCGTTTGTCGCTGTGGCCCGCCGACCGAGCCGAAGCTCAGCGAGGGTGGAAATCTGACATCGTGAAATTGCATGGTCTGCTCCTCTCGTTCTTCAACGGATCAGCGGTTGCGGTTGCCCGCGCTGAGCGCTCGGCTCACCTGCGCGGCGATCTGGCTTTGGCTGCGTTGAAAGCCCTGTACATCCGGCGTGGTGATGTTCATCACGATAGTGGTAGACCCCCCGCCGGCACCACGCACACCCAGCTTGCCATCTGCTCCACGGGCCAGCGGCATGATCGCTTCTGGCCCAGCTTCACCCATGACGCCTGTGCCCCCCCGCATGGGAAAGGCCGTGGCCGACGTCACCACCCCGCCTTGCGCGAATGGCATGACCTTCCCTTGGGAAAACGGCGCACCGTTGGCGAAAGGAAGTATCCCCTCTACGATCCCGCCCACGCCTTCGCTGATCAGCCCGCCGAAATGGTCCGTAACTGGCCGCATTGCGGCGTTATAGGTCGAGCGGATCATTAAGTTGGCCAGATCGGTCAGCACCTCTGACAGCTTTGCACCGTCAAAAACCACCCCGTCGAACGCGCGCCGCAGACCACGGCTTAGCCCCTGCTCAAGGGCCGCAATGTCTTTCCCCGTGGCCGAGAGCGCGCTTTGCATCCGCCGCAATTCCCCGTCGAAACCCGACACGAGACCGCTGGTTTGCGCCAATGTCTCGTTTAGCCTGTCAGCGCGGCCCTCAAGGTTTTCTAAATCTTCGAAATCAGCCATCCTCGGCCCCTTTCTTCTTATCCGGGTACGCGGCCATCAGTGCGGCCAATCCTTGGCTCAAAAGCGGCGGCGCCTCAGCCGGAGGCCCTAACATCAACTGCAGCTCCGCTGGTGTCAGCGCCCAGAATTCCGCCGGGCGCAGGCCCAGTTGAGACAGTCCAACCCGCAGCAACGCCGGCCAATCAAAACCACGCCCATCGCTCACGCTTGCACCGAAAATGCCCGCGCCAACAATTCCGCTGCCGCCCGCGCCGCCGCCATCGGCCCACCCTCAATCCGCGCATGTTCAAGGGTTGCGGCATCCATCACCGTCCCGCCGCCCCTTAGCCCGGCAAGCAGCAACGCCAGAACATCCCGGCTTGAAAAGCGGTTACTCTCGAACCGCTCAACCAATGCCACCAAACTGTCAGCCCCCAACGCGACCTCCAGCTCAGCCAATGCGCCAAGGGTCAGCCGCGCCTCATAGCCTTGCCCGTCGATCACCAAACCCACCTCACCGCGCCATGGATTGCTCACGCTCAGCCCGCCACATCGGGGGTAAAGGTCAACTCACCCGCCGATTGGAGGCTCAGTTCAAACGTCGCCTCACCATTTAGCGATCCGGCATATTCCAACGCCGAAACTTGGAAAGGCCCCTGCACTACCCCAAAGTCGGGGATTATGATCTGATAATCCGGTGTCAGACCGTCAAAGAACAGCTGTCGCGCACGTTCGTCCGTGCCCGCATCGCGAAACACCCCAGAGCCACTGATTGCCGCCGAGCGCACGCCCGCCCCCACCAGCAACTCCCGCCAACCTCCGCTGGAATCGAGCGACGTCACATCGACCGTTTCCGCGTTAAAACTCACCCGCTTGGCCCGTAGCCCGGCGATCGTTTCAAACTGACCGTCGCTGGTCATGTCCACTTTGACCAAAAGGTCTTTGCCCGCTTGAACTGCCATCTCTCTCTCCTCGCAACTATCTTGAAACTGTGAAGCCTTATGCGTCCGCAAGCCGCGCGCGGAACTGAAGGTCGATCTCCCTGCCAGCCGCTCCATCGATCCGCCGCGCTGTGGCTTTTTGAAAAGTCATATTAACGATATGGCCGCGGCTAAGCACGGGCACTGCCCCATGCAGCAGGTCGCAAATCACCGAAGCAACATTCTTGGCAGTTACGAATCCCGGCGCGCTTGTGACCACCGACACAACAAACCGATGCTCCGCACCCGCGCCGTCCGCATCAGAGGCGTCTTTTGCCGTCTCCTTGCCAAGCAGCACATAGGTCTCAGGCAAGTCTCCCCCCGGCATCGCGTCAAAAACCGCGTCACCGATAAGGGCCGTGAGCCCCGGATCATCTTGCAAACGACCATAGATCGCCGCCTGCAAAGCCCCTGAAAGCGCATAGGTCATACCACAACCTCCTCATCAGCAAAGCAGGTCAGATACCGCCCGCCCACATCGTGATCGGCCACCGCGCGGATCACGAAAATCCGTGTGCCATCGCGAAACCGCTGCTCTGCCGTGGGCCGCTCGACCGATCCAATGGGGGCCGCGCGAACCGTGATTTTGAACCCAGTCCGGCTGATCGCCAGCCCGCCTTTCACGGCCTCACGCCCCGTACGCGCGCGCACCTCGGCCCATAGGGTTCCTAGCGGCTGCCAGACCTCAGTATAGCCCCCCGCGCCGTCGTTTGCCCGTTGCGGTGTCTCTAGCACCAACATGCGGTTCAGATGCGGCCGGCTCATGCCGCGCCCCCAAAACCAACCCGCACCCGACGATACCGTTCAATCAGGCTGCTCACGCCGAAGGGCATACAGCCTTCACCAAGCGCCGTGTCATCACGGTATTCATAGTAATGCGCCGCAAGAAGCATCACCGCTTGAGCCAAATCATCAGGCAGGCTTTCCCAATCAGGCCCCATTCCGGCGTCAAAGTTGATCAGCGCTGCCCCGGCGCTCGGGATGCGCGGAAGGGACGCCGTGCTGCTGCGCAGGCGAGGTGCCTGAGCATCGCGTTCCAGCCAATAACGACCGGGGTCAACAAGCGCTTCTGTCCCATCCCGCGCCACCAGGGCGAGCTGCGCGATCTCCTGCACGGGTGCCACGGGCAAGACCTGTGCCGCTGCATCACGCCAGAATGTCAACGAAAACGCGAACCGCCGCGTGATCAGCACCTTTCCAGTGCGCGCCTCGACCGCTGCCATCGCGGCACGTAGGAAGCTGCGCAACACCGGGTCTTGAAGACCGTCCTGCCCAAAACCGCTGCCCGCGCGCAAATGCATTCTGAAGGCTTCCACAGGCAACACAGCGTCAGGAACATTTGTTTCTTCGATCAACATCATCGAACGTCTCCAAAAATTGGCCCCTCGCCCCTTGGGGCCACTCGCTCAGTCCCGGACGCACACCGGTTGCATTGCTCGGTTGGAGGGGAGCAGCTAGACAACACAACCACGCTGGCGCACGTCCGGACCGGGGCCAAGTTGCCCCGGCCCCGGCTTCAGCACCGGCTTACGCCAGGCCGAATTTCATCAGCTTGATCGCCGCAAAATCGCTCACATCGCCGCCGACACGTTTGGTCGCATAGAACAGCACATGCGGTTTGGCGCTGAACGGATCGCGTAGGATACGCAGGTCCGGACGCTCGGCGACCGTATAGCCCGCCGCGAAATCACCGAAAGCGATCGACACGGAATCGGCCGCCGGATCAGGCATGTCCTCGGCCACCAGCACCGGATAGCCCATCAACCGCGCAGGCTCACCCGCCGCCAGCCCGTCCGACCACAAGAACCGCCCATCGGTGTCCTTCAACTTACGCACCTTCGCCGTGGTCTTGGAGTTCATCACGAAGACCGCATTCTTGCGATAGGCCGCGCCGAGCGCATAAACCAACTCGACAATCGCATCCGCCTCGGGGTTTGCATTGGTGCCACTGGCCACATAGCCCAGATTGCCCCAGGCCCATGCCGCGTCGTCGACAATCGGATGGCTCAAAAAACCAGTCGGCTTGTCGATCCCGTCGCCGCTGACAAAGGCCGCCGCCTCAGCCCGCGCGAACTTATCGGCAATGCGCCCTGCCAGCCAACCTTCAATGTCAAAGGCGCTGTCATCCAACAGACGCTGGCTCGCCTTCGGCAGCGCGCTCAACTCATGCAATGGCACGGTGATCCGGTCGATCTGCGGCGTATCCGTCTCGGCCTGCGCGCCGGTCTCGGTGGCCCAACCGGCGCCCACATCCGTATGATCCACCAGCACGTCATAAGACGTCGCCTCAACCTGCACGACCGCCGCAATCGCCCGGATCGACGCCCCGGAATTCAGCACCGACTGCACCCGCTCCGAGGTCTGCGGATCGACCAGATAGCCGCCGTCCGAATTCACCGCCGTCGACATCGACTTGCCGTCCAGCTCCAGCCCGCGCAGCGCATCATCGTCGCCGTTGCGCAGATAGGCATCAAAAGCCTTCTTGTGCGGCGCATCGTGGTCAATCGCGCCCCCAAGGGGGCTACGGGCAGGCAGGGTCATCTTGCGATCCATCATGGCTAGTCGCTCTTCTGATTGTTGAAGTTTCGTATTGATCTCAGCCCGAAAGCCGTTGAAGTCACTGACAAAACCGCTCACGGCCTGCCGCACTTCCTCCGCCGGGGACAGGTCTGCGCCTGACTTCGTGCTGACGTTTGCATCGCTCTTGCTCATCATATTTCCTCTGTTGTTGTGCAGATCACTGATCGGCCCCGCGCTTCATCTCGACCCGCGCCTCTTCAAAAGCCGCCGCCATCTCGCGCAGAACCTCACCGACGGCCCTGAACTCGCCCTTGGCCGCGACCCGTGCGGTGGGCAGCATCGGGAACGTCACCAGCGACACTTCCCAAAGCTCCAATTCCGAGAGCAGCCGCTGGCCCTTAGTGTTCTTGCCCGCCTTCACGGTGCGGTAACCAATGCTCAGCCCGTCGATCGCACCCGCTTCGATCAGCGCCGCCGCCTCCCGGCCCCGCGCCACGCTCGACAGAATGCGCCCCTTGACCCAAAGCCCGCGCTTGTCCTCGCGCACCTCGTCCCAAACGCCGATGGGCTGGGCCGGGTCATGCTGCCAAAGCATCTTGATGCTGCGGCCAGCGGATTTGGCGCGCGCGAGGCAGGCCGCATAGGCCCCCGCCTCAACCACATCGCCACCCTGATCCGCCGCGCCGAACAGGCTCGCATAGCCACTGATCTCGACCCCGCCATCGACGGGCGCCACGTGGCCAAACTTAGCGAATTTATGCTCCAGCCCCGCCGCCCCTGCAGACAAAGCTCCCCCGTTCCCCGGCCAAACACCGGGGTAAATCACCTGATAACCCATTGTATTTCCTCTTGTTCAGCCCGCTACGGCGCCACCACCAGAAAGGATTGGACCGCCTGCGCCAAGATCACCGCCACGACGCCGTAAACCGTCAGCCACAACCGCCGCTCCAGCCGCTCCATCATCTGCTCGATCCGGTCAAACCGCATCTGCATGTTCTCGCGGTGCACCGCGCTGATGGTCTCATGCGCCTGCAACCGCAGCCCTGGCGCACATTCAAACCGCTCAATCTCCCGAGGCTCATGCATCATCCGCCACCACCGGCAGCCCCAACAAGCTGCGCTTTTCCGCGTCGGTCAGGAATTCCGCCGCCGCCACCCGCGCCCATTGCGCATCCCGCTCCGCCGACAGCGCTGGCACCTGATCAAGGTCCGGCTTCAACGTCACCGCCTCTCCCAAATAGCCGCTCAGCCAATCCGCCAGCGCCGCCGTCACCCGTGTCGCCAGCGGCAGCACCGTTAGGCGGTAAAACGCCCGATGCGCCTCCTGATAATTCGCGTAAGTCGCATCCCCCTGAACCCCGATCAGCATCGGCGGCACCCCAAAGGCCAACGCAATTTCCCGCGCCGCACTCTCCTTAGTCTTCTGAAACTCCATGTCCGAAGGCGAGAAGCCCATCGGCTTCCAATCCAGCCCACCTTCCAGCAGCATTGGCCGGCCAGCGTTCCGTGCGCCCTGATGGTGGCTCTCCATCTCGCTCACAAGCCGGTCATATTGATCCTCGCTCAGCTTGCCCTGCCCCTCGGCCCCGCGATACACAATCGCCCCCGAGGGCCGCGCCGCATTGTCCAAAAGCGCCTTCGACCAGCGGCTCGCCGCGTTATGCACATCCATCGCCATCGCCGCCGCCTGCATGGGGCTGAACCCGTAGTGGTCGTCCTGCGGGTGAAAGTTGCGGATATGACAAACCGGCGTCACCGCCCCGCTGGCGTCAAAGCGATGCTTGCGCCCGCCCACCGCATATTCATAGGCCACCGGCCATCCATCCGCCCCCGGCACCACGCTCATCCGGTCCGAGCGCAGCACATGCAACTCAATCGGCAGACCGCCTTCGCCGCCCACCGCCTCGACATAGCCATCGCCGCTCAGCAGCATCTGCCCGTAAAGTGCCTCAAACAACTCGGCCCGGCCCTGCCCCGCATTCGGGCGGCGCATCAGCGACATCAGCGGATGATCGTCATAGCGCCGCGCCGCGTCCTGAACGACCAGCGGCAAGGCCGCCGCCGCCTCGGCAATCAGCTTGACCGAGCGAAACCCAACCGGATTGCCACAAAACCCCGAACGCGTCAGGCTCACGCTGTCCCGCGGGCTCCAAGCAACGCGACCCGAGGTCTGATAGGCGACGACAGGCCCGGTCGCCGAAGCTTTCTGCTCAACCGTCTCAGCCGCGCCGCGCCGTAGAAAATCGAATACCATCTGTCGCTCCTCATTCTGCTCGGCCCCGGCAGCGGCGGCTTGCACCCCATGCTGCCCGGCGTTGTCAGACTTTCTCAATAAAATCTTAAAACCCGCGAAACCCACCGTGCGCTGCTGCACGCAACAGCCTTGTCAGAGGCTTCGCACCCCCGGACTCCGCCAAACCGACGCAGGCTCGATCATCAGCTCATGGAGCGCCCAGACCAGCGCATCGACCCGGTCCGGGCTGCCCTTGCCCTCGTACCCCCGCGCCGTCATCAGACACATCTGGTCCTCCAGCGCGTCCAACTCCGGCAGATGGCTCACCCGTCCCTGCTCATAAAGCGCCGCCACAGGCTCTGCCCTTGCGACCTTGCCCCGCGCCGCATGCACGGTCTTGAGCGACACCAGCGGATCGACCTGCCGCAGCACCTCGCTGACCAATTGCCCGCCTTGGTTCACTTCGGCCACCAGTCGATCCGCCCCATAGCGGGTCATCGCCGCAATCGCCGCCTGCGCCCAGCCGTTCGGCGTGGCGCCCTGCACCGTGCAATCGGCCAGCACCACCGCCCGCCAATCCTGCGGCGGCCCTTTGGTCTGCGCGCCCACTACAACGATCCCACATTCATCCGAGCCCGCCCCGCTGGTCGTCGCCGGGTCCAAGCCCACCACGATCCGATCCAACTCCGGCGCCGCTTGTACCCGTCCGGCCTCTAGCAAAGCCGATGTCCACAACGCTCCCTCCGCATCCGCCAGCAAAACCCCATCCAACTCCTGCCGCCCCAACCGCGTGCCGCGATACCGCGCCCGCACCTCCTCAAGGAACGACCCTGCCAAGTTCGCCGCATTCGCCTCCGTCGGCGCATGGGTCGTCACCGTCGACGGCGCGGCCAAGAGCGCCTTCAGCACATCCACATTGCGCGGCGTCGTCGTCACACAGACCTGAGGCCGCTCGCCCAAGCGCAGCGCAAATTGCAACTGATCCCAAGCCTCCTGTCCGCGCTTCCATTTCGCCAATTCATCCACCCAAGCCGCATCAAACTGCGGCCCCCGCAGCCCTTCGGGATCATGCGCCGTATGCACCGTCGCAATCGCGCCGTTGGGCCAAACCAACCGCTTGCGCGTCGCCTCCCAATCGGGCCTCCGATCCGGCGGGCTACAGGCCAGTATCCCGCTATCGCCAAAAATCATCACCTCGCGCACCTGCTCAATGGTCTCCCCCACCAGCGCCACACGGCTGCACTCCCCAGCATCCAATGGACGGCTCCCCTCAACCTTGCTGCGCACCCATTCCGCCCCGGCGCGGGTCTTGCCCGCACCGCGCCCGCCCATGATCACCCACGTCCTCCAATCACCCTCAGGCGGCAATTGATGATCCAGCGCCCAGAACTCGAACAAAAAAGGGAGAGCCAGAAGCTCTCCCTCACCTAGGTCATTCAGAAACTGCGCCTGGGTCTGAACATCGGCGCAGGCGATCCAGCTTGCACCCGATGTCAGCCCGCGCTTTGTCCATGTCGAGGGCATAGCCCCCGCGCGCGATTCCAGCTTGTCGGTTTCGACAGTCATTCAGCGTGTTCTCCGCTTTCAGGCAATGTGCCAGCAAGCCCGCCACTTTGGACGTGTTGCCAGACACCGCAGTTTCCTTGAGTTCCCCCCCGGACCGGGTCTGTTCTGTCAGACCTTCGATTTCCCGACGCAGCGCGCCGATTGCTTCTTGGAGACCGCGCAGAATTTCCGCGCTGTCTTGCGTCTCTTGCTCCGGGGTAATTATCGTCATCGCTTTACCTCTCGTTGGTTTTCCCCAACCGAGCAGGCACAAAAAAACGACCACCGGGTCACCCCGGGGCCGTTCGCCCATGTCTTCTAGCGTGCCACAAGTCCTACGTTAGACCGTGCGCAAAGTCAAGAAAAACTGTGTTAACAACACCTTACAGCGCCGTGCGGCAAAGCACCCGCGCTGATAAAAACCCCGCTGTCTCCAGCGGGGTTTTTAAATGTCTCAGTTTCCACCCGTTGAGGCATTCCCAGCCGCTTCCGCGCCGCGCTCCGCCTCGATCTGACGCCAGCGCGCCACGTTGCGGTTATGCTCATCCAAGGTCTCAGCAAAAGCGTGCCCCCCGGTGCCATCGGCAACGAAGAAGACGAAATCCGTCTCGGCTGGTTGCGCCGCAGCCATCAGGCTTGCCCGGCCCGGATTTGCAATCGGGGTCGGCGGCAGACCGTCGATCACATAGGTGTTCCAAGGCGTCTCTGCCCGCAGCTCCGAGCGGCGCAGCCCGCGGCCCAGCACGCCCTTGCCCTCGGTCACACCATAGATCACCGTCGGGTCTGTCTGCAGGCGCATGCCCTGGTTCAGACGGTTCACGAAAACGCTCGCCACCTGCTCACGCTCCGCCGCCACACCGGTTTCCTTTTCGATGATCGACGCAAGGATCAGCAGTTCCTCCGGCGTCTCAATCGGCAGATCAGCGTCGCGCGCTTCAAAGGCTTCGGCCAAAAGCACCTCTTGCGCCGCCGCCATCCGCGCGACCACCTCAGCCCGATCATCGCCCGGGCGGACCTCATAGCTGTCAGGCGCAAGGCTGCCCTCGGCGGGCAACTCTTCAACGTCCCCGGACAACTGATCCACCTGCTTGAGCGCCTCAACCACCTGCCAGCTTGTCACACCTTCGGCCAGCGCGACACGAAACCGCGTGTCGTTCTTGCTGGAGATTTCGGAGTATGCCTCAGGGGTCTCTTCCTCACCCGGCGTGAACTCCGCGCGCTCAACGAACCGGCTTGTGACTGGGTCCAACTCACGAACCTGCACACTTACGCGGTTCACGCCCACGCGGTACACAACTTCGGTGCCGCAGGTGCTGGCCCCGCCTTGGGTCACGATATCAACAATCCCCTGCATCGACGTGCCGGGTTGCACAAGAAAGCTGCCCGCTTTCAGGCTGCCCGACTTCTCCTCGTAATCCGCGCCCATGCGAAAGAGCGCGGGCGAGGAAACCGCGCCCTGTTCTTCAAGGCTTTGGCTCACCAGCCGCATGTTCGAGCCGCGCTCGACCTGCACACAGATCGCCTGCTCCAGCGGCCCTTCGGCGACATAGGTCGTCTTGCCCCAGAGGATGATCCCCCCAAGCAGAAACAGGCCGACCAACAGAAACGTCACGGCGTTAGAAGCGATATGACGCCACATTTAGCGGACTTTCCCGAACAGTACCGATGCGTTTGTGCCGCCAAAGCCGAACGAATTGCTCAGCGCCACGTCGATCTTGCGCTCGACCTTTTTGTTGGGCGCCAGATCAATCGGTGTCTCAACCGCTGGGTTATCAAGGTTGATCGTCGGCGGTGCCACCTGATCGCGGATCGCGAGCATGCAGAAAATCGCCTCAATCGCGCCAGCTGCCCCCAAGAGGTGCCCGGTCGCGGATTTGGTAGAGGACATGGTGACCTTGTCCGCCGCATCGCCCATCAAACGCTCAACCGCGCCCAATTCGATGGTATCGGCCATTGTCGAGGTGCCATGCGCGTTGATGTAATCAACATCCTTGGGCTCCAACCCCGCGTTCTTCAACGCCGCCCGCATGGAGCGTTCGCCACCCTCGCCGTCTTCCGACGGTGCGGTGATGTGATGCGCGTCGCCAGACAGGCCATAGCCCAGCACTTCGGCATAGATCTTGGCACCGCGCGCCTTGGCGTGCTCGTATTCTTCCAAGACCACAATGCCCGCGCCCTCACCCATGACGAAACCGTCACGGTCCACATCATAGGGGCGGCTGGCTTTCTCGGGGTCGTCTCCGCGTTTGGTCGATAGCGCTTTGCAGGCGTTAAAGCCCGCCATGCCGATCTCACAGATCGCCGCCTCGGCACCACCTGCGATCATCACATCCGCATCGCCGTATTTAATCAGCCGCGCCGCGTCACCGATGGCATGCGCCCCGGTGGAACAAGCAGTCACGACCGAGTGGTTCGGCCCCTTAAACCCATAGCGGATCGACACCTGACCCGAGATCAGGTTGATCAGCGCGCCCGGCACAAAGAACGGGCTGACCCGGCGCGGACCTTTTTCGGCCATCATCACGGCGGTATTGGCAATGGAGTTCAACCCGCCGATGCCCGAGCCGATCAACACGCCGGTGCGCTCCTGATCTTCTTTCTCAGTCGGCAACCAACCCGAATCCTCAACCGCCTGCTGGGCGGCGGCCATGCCGAACAGGATGAAAGTATCGACTTTCCGCTGCTCTTTCGGCTCCATGTATTTATTGGCGTCAAAGGTGCCATCGCTGCCATCGCCCAAAGGCACTTCGCAGGCGTATTGGGTCACCAATTTGCTGGGATCAAAACCGGTGATCGGTCCGGCCCCGGATTGCCCATCAAGGATCCGTTTCCAGCTTTCTTCCACGCCGTCCGCGAGGGGGGTAACCAAACCCAAACCCGTTACTACAACTCTGCGCATCTTAGTGCCCCTTGCCGATAATCTCTCGGCGAACCTCTTACCCTGCAAAAGCCTGTAGGCACAAGCATATCGGCGGGGGGCCGCAGGCATAGCACAAAAACGCCGATCTTCGAAACCGGGCGGCTATCACACGTGGTGAGGGCCTTACGGTACCGTTAGACCGGCGGCCCGCGCCGGGTCAGCAGATGCACCGGGCCACCCGCTGTCTTTGCCTCCCGCAGCAGCTGATACCCAAGCGCGCCCGCGATCCGCAACGCTGCCTCATTGCCCCCCGAAATCATGCAAACCGTGCGCCCGGTGATCACCCGATCAAACCATTCATGCGCCGCGCGTGCGGCCTCAAACCCCAAACGCTGGTCCTGTGCCTGAGGCGCTAGAACCAGCCGCGCCTCGGGGTAAGTATCGAAATCTTCACCGAAATTCCGTGAGCCAAAGACGAAACCCGTCTGCCCCAGCATCTCTCTCTGCCGATGAAGCTGCACAGCCCATTGCCCGAATCCCGTGATTTGCCAATGCCCAGCATTGCGCAGGAAAGCATCCCACGACTGCCCCTTTGCCCGGGGCCGATCAAGTATCCGGTCCGCCACATCCGGCATCGCCCAGATCTCAGCATAGCGCTCAAAATCCTCGGCACGCATGGCACGCAGGGTCAGTCTCGCTGTGTTAATGGTCGGGATCGTTCGGGACATGGGGTGAATTGCCTTCACGCTTGAAACTTCTTGGCGAAGACATGCGGCTTCGGCACCAAAGGGACAAGCCCGCCCCGCTGCGACAAATAAAAACGGCGTCATTCCGCTAGGAACAACGCCGTTCTAAAATCTCAATTCCGCCGGTCGCCCGGCAAAGCCTTAGGAGGCTTCTTTGATGAACTTAACCGCATCGCCAACGGTCTGGATGTTCTCAGCGGCGTCATCGGGGATCTCGATGCCGAACTCTTCTTCGAACGCCATCACCAGTTCCACGGTGTCAAGGCTGTCAGCGCCAAGATCGTCGATGAACGACGCATTCTCAGTCACTTTATCCTCTTCCACGCTCAGGTGTTCTACAACGATCTTTTTCACGCGGTCTGCGACGTCGCTCATAATAAGTCCTCATGTCTTCGGGCCATTCAGGCCCCTTTTGGTTTCCGCCCGCCGATGATCAGCGTTTGGAGGATGCCCCAAAAGGGGCGGCTATTTTCCTTGTTCGCACAAGGCGGAGGGGGCAATCAAGCACCCTTCGTTTCGATTCTGCGCCCCCTTTAGCACATGCCGCAGGCTTGGCAAACGCTATTGCGGCGCAGGGTCACAACATGGCCATACCGCCGTTCACATGCAAGGTGGTCCCTGTCACATAAGCAGCCTCGGCACTAGAAAGATAGACCACAGCGGCGGCAATCTCATCCGGATCACCCATGCGGCCTGCCGGAATTTGCCCCATGATTCCAGACTTTTGCTCATCCGTCAGCTTGTCGGTCATCGCCGTGGTGATAAAGCCCGGTGCCACAGCATTCACGGTGATCCCACGGCTCGCCACCTCATAGGCAAGCGATTTGGACATGCCCACGACACCCGCTTTGGAGGCCGCGTAATTCGCCTGACCGGGATTGCCGGTGGCCCCCACCACGCTGGAGATATTGATGATCCGGCCCCAACGGGCCTTCATCATCCCGCGCATGACCCCTTTGCACAGCTTAAACGTCGCGGTCAGGTTCACGTTGAGCACAGAGTTCCACTCATCATCCGACATGCGCATGAACAGGTTGTCGCGGGTGATGCCTGCGTTGTTCACCAAAATATCGACCGAGCCCATCGCCTCAGCCGCCTGTTTCGGCAACGCATCGACGGCTTCCATGTCGCTCAGGTTACAGGGCAACACATGCGCCCGCTCGCCCAGTTCGGCCTTCAGCGCTTGCAAAGGCTCGGTCCGCGTGCCCGACAGGCCAACGGTCGCGCCTTGAGCGTGCAATTTGCGGGCGATATCCGCACCAATGCCGCCCGAAGCGCCAGTGATCAGGGCATTCTTTCCTGTAAGATCGAACATGTCTCTTCCTTTATTCTATCAGTCAGGGCCGTGTCAGCAGCCCGTAGCGGCGGATTTCATCCGCTGTCATCTTGTGTATCCCGTCAGATGGCGCTGCCTGCAAGGTAAACCAGTAAAAGCTGTCATTGCCCAGCATCTCGGCCATATAGCGCCGTGTCATCTGGTGTTTGGGCGATTGCCGCGGAAAGCTGCTGCCCTCGCGGTAGCCATTGCGCCAGCTATGCACCCGCAGCGCTGCCCCCGGCGCCATGCGCCGTTTGGCTCCGGCGATGAAAAGCTCAACACCCCCAGAATCAACCACACTGCCCGACCGCAGCTCGGTCGCCAGCCCCAATCTGCGAATCTGTCGCCCCATACGATGCGTCGCCTTGGCATCAATGGAGCCGTCGATCTGCCCCAGAACCACCGTATCAATCCGCGGATTCTCGGCCAGACGGCGCGCGAAAGTGGCAGGTGTTCGGCTGGTGATCGTGCCGGACATCAACAGATACGGCCCCTGGACCTGCATCCGCGTGCCATCGCTGGCATTCTCAAGGGTGCCACAGGCCACAACTGAGAGCAGCAGCGCAAAGACGGCAATCAGCCGCCTCATGCCTCACGCCCCAGCGGAGTCCGCTCGCCCAAGATATAGCGCAACACGTCCACCACATCGAAGGCCAGCGAGATCAACAAGGTGACCAAGATCACCCGAATGATCCAACGCGCGACGATTGGCATAGCATCCTTGGCCTGCTTGCGGAACAGATATACCGCCAGCGGCCCCCAGATCAGCAAATGCGGCAGGCCGAGCAGTTTGACGTATCCCATCTAGCGGAACATGCCGTAGACCGCAGCACCCGTCAGGATACTCGAAAAAACGGCAATCACCCCGACCCTGCGGCTTTGGGGCCAGATTAGCAGAGCCAGCGGCAGCACGGCCACGGCAAAGACCAGCCAATTGAACCACCAGATCAGCCAATCCGGCAGCAGCGTCAGGGTTTCTTGCATCGTCACCTTGACCCTCCGGGGCGTTACGCCTCTTTCGCGGCTTTGACCTCATCCGGCGTGCCGATGCTGCGGGTGGCAAGCGACTTTTCGATCCGGCGGATCATGCCCGAGAGCGCCTTGCCCGCGCCGATCTCCCATGCTTCGGTGACACCCTGCGCGGCCATCCACTCAACCGAAGACCGCCAGCGTACCCGGCCCGTCACCTGCTCTACCAACAAGTCGCGAATCTTCGCGGCATCGGTGACCGCCTCGGCGGTGACATTCGCCACCAGCGGCACGGCGGGATCATTGAACGTGACCTCCCCCAAAGCGCGCGCCATCTCCTCAGCGGCAGGCCCCATCAGCGGGCAATGGAAAGGCGCAGAGACCGGCAGCAACAACGCGCGTTTCGCGCCTGCGTCCTTGGCCATCGCCACGGCACGCTCCACTGCGGCTTTGTGGCCCGACAATACGTTCTGGCTGGGGTCGTTCTCATTGGCGACCTGACAGACCTCGCCCTCGGCCGCGGCTTCGGCCAGCTTCTCGGTCTCTTCGATGCCAAGGCCAAGGATCGCAGCCATCGCGCCCTCACCCACTGGAACAGCGGCCTGCATCGCCTTGCCGCGAATGCGCAGCAACCGCGCGGAATCCGCCAGTGACAGCGACCCTGCGGCGCAAAGCGCGGAATACTCTCCAAGACTATGGCCCGCCACATAGGCCGCTTTGCCAACCTCGATCCCTTCGGACTTCAGCGCGGCCATCGCCGCCATAGACGTGGCCATCAACGCAGGCTGGGCGTTTTGCGTCAGTGTCAGCGTCTCAATATCCCCCTCCCAGATCAAGTCCGACAGTTTTTCACCAAGGGCGTCGTCGACTTCTTGGAAAACGGCGCGGGCTTCAGGATAGGCTTCAGCCAGATCGCGGCCCATGCCGATGGTCTGGGCACCTTGGCCCGGGAAAACGAATGCAATGCTCATGGTTGCGGCCTCTCTTATGCGTTTTGCCTGATGTATCCTCTGCGCCCCAGCCGAACAAGCCTTGCCGCAGGCGCTTGGGGCTTGCCGTGCGGCGCAAACCGTGTATACGGGCGCTTCCTTGCAAAGCATATGAACCGCGCAGACTCTCGTGGTGGGGCCGCAAGGATGAATGCCCCGCCTATGAAATGCGCCTTGATATAAATAGGAGTGCACATGCCGCTTTATGAGCATGTTATGATTGCGCGTCAGGACCTGTCCAACACGCAAGCAGAAGGCCTCATCGAACACTTTGGCACCGTCCTCGCGGACAACGACGGCAAGCTCGTCGACAGCGAGTACTGGGGCGTCAAAACGATGGCCTACAAGATCAACAAAAACCGCAAGGGCCACTATGCCTTCCTGCGTTCGGACGCACCTGCGACCGCCGTACAGGAAATGGAACGCCTGATGCGCCTGCATGATGACGTGATGCGCGTTCTGACCATCAAAGTTGATGAGCACAAAGAACTGCCGTCCGTACAGATGCAAAAGCGTGACGAGCGGCCCGACCGCCGCGAACGCCGTTGATCAACGCTTGAAAAAAAGGACTTAAATCATGGCTGCAAAACCATTTTTCCGTCGTCGTAAAGTGTGCCCCTTCTCGGGCGACAACGCTCCTGCGATTGACTACAAGGACACACGTCTGCTGCAACGCTACATCTCTGAGCGTGGCAAGATCGTTCCTTCCCGTATCACCGCCGTATCGGCCAAGAAACAACGCGAACTGGCCCGTGCCATCAAACGCGCTCGTTTCCTCGCCCTGCTGCCCTACGCCGTTAAGTAAGGAGAGAGCACATGCAAGTTATCCTTCTGGAACGTGTGGCCAAACTGGGCCAGATGGGCGAAGTCGTGGACGTAAAGTCTGGCTACGCTCGCAACTATCTTCTGCCCCAAGGCAAAGCGCTGTCGGCCTCCAAAGCCAACGTCGAAGCCTTTGAAGGTCAGAAAGCTCAGCTTGAGGCGCAAAACCTCGAGACCAAAAAAGAAGCCGAAGCCATGGCCGAAAAGCTGAACGGTCAGCAATTCGTCGTGATTCGCTCTGCTTCCGACGCTGGCGCGCTTTATGGTTCCGTCACCACCCGTGACGCCGCCGAAGCCGCCACCGAAGAAGGTTTCTCGGTTGACCGCAAGCAGGTCGTTCTGGGCCAGCCCATCAAGTATCTGGGCGTCCACGAAGTGCAGGTCGTTCTGCACCCCGAAGTGACCGCCACAATCGAGCTGAACGTCGCACGTTCGCCCGAAGAGGCCGAGCTTCAGGCATCCGGCAAATCGATTCAGGAATTGGCCGCCGAAGAGGAAGCCGCTGCTGAATTTGAAATCTCCGAACTGTTTGACGACATCGGTTCCGCCGCTGACGAAGACGGTGACTCGGACGTTGTGCGCACCCCCGAGGGCGACGCACAGGACGACAGCAACAGCTGATCCGTCCGTCAGAGCTAAATTTGAACGCCGTGCGGTCCTCCGCGCGGCGTTTTCGTATTGCTGCCCCTCTCCGCAGCCCGGCGACAGAAGCCCCCCTGCAAAAACGACCAAATGTGTGGTATAATGCCCTCATTCAGCATGGAGGACGACACATGCGATACATCACCATTACCACTTGGGAAATCGCCGACGGGCAGACTATGATGTCGCTCTCAGCGCGATCAAAGAGAAACGCCTGCCCGCACTCAAAGACTTCGGTGCCAGCCGCATCGCCGTGGTACGCACCACTGGTCGGACCAGCGCCGTCATCACCGAATGGCCAGATAAAGCCACGCGCGACGCTGCCGAGCTTAAAATCGACGAGGTGCGCCGTTCAGTAAGGCGCGAAGATCAAAGCCGCATGACAGGCGAAATGAAAGGCGAAATCGTCGCTGATGTCTGAACATGGCGAAAAGCCGCGCTTTGCGCCTGAACCGCTTGGCAAGGGGTCGCGTATGCTGGACCATGACGCTTGCCCTTGAGGCCCCTTGGGGCGATCTTCGCGCCGATATAACAAGCCCCGGTGCACCATGCCACAGACCACACGCCGCATGTTCCTCTCTTTCATTGCCGCTACTGCTCTCACCGCCTGCAACGCAGCCCCTATGGTGTCACCAGAGCCCCCGCAGCGCCCCGCCCTGCCCCTGCACCCGAACGAGACGCCTGAACTGCGGCGCAAGATCAACCACTGGGCCGATTTCTACGACCTCCCGCGCCCATTGGTTCACCGTTTGGCAATCCGCGAAAGCACCCATAACCCCCGTGCCCGCAACGGCCCCTACTATGGCTTGATGCAAATCTTGCCTGCCACGGCCCGTTCAATGGGTTTCCAAGGCAGTTCGTCTGACCTTTTGGATGCAGACACCAATCTGAAATACGCGCTGAAATACCTTCGCGGCGCTTGGCTTTTGTCTGACGGAGACCACGGCACCGCCATCAAATGGTACGCACGTGGCTATTATTACGAAGCCAAGAAACGCGGTATGCTAGTGGAAACCGGCCTGCGCGATGGGTGATTAATTTTCGGGCTTGCAACGGCCTCTCCCTTCGCCGCAGGTATGAGGTAACGCTGACAAAGGAATGCCCGCATGACCCTTCGCCTTAACCGCCGTCACTTCTTAGCCGGTTCTGCCGGGCTGTTGGCCCTGCATCCGTTTTCGCTCCGCGCTGCGGCCAATCAGGCGCATTTGCGGCTGATGGAAACGACAGACCTGCATGTGCACGTCTTTCCCTACGACTATTACGCCGACAAGGAGGTCGACACCGTGGGCCTTGCCCGCACCGCGAGCATCGTCAAATCGATCCGCGCCGAAGCGACCAATACGCTGATGCTCGACAACGGGGATTTCCTGCAAGGCAACCCAATGGGCGATTACATCGCCTATGAGCGCGGCATGAAAGAGGGTGACATGCACCCGGTCATCCAAGCGATGAACACGCTCGGTTTTGATGCCTCCACCTTAGGCAACCATGAATTCAACTATGGGCTCGATTTCCTGATGAAATCGCTCGCCGGTGCCGATTTTCCCGTGGTCAGCGCCAATGTCGTTAAAAAGACAGGTGCCAAGCCCAGCGACGATGAAACGCTGGTGAAGCCCTATGTCCTGCTTGACCGAAAGCTGACCGATGGCGCGGGCGCGGAACATAGCATCAAGATCGGCATCATCGGCTTTGTCCCGCCGCAGATCATGGCATGGGACCGCCGCCACCTAGAAGGCAAGGTACAGGCGCGCGACATCCTTGAGGCCGCCCGCTCGTGGGTGCCGCAAATGAAAGAGGCCGGAGCCGACATCATCATCGCGCTGTCGCACTCCGGCATCGGCGCGGCCAAAGAAGAAGACCTGATGGAGAACGCCTCGGTCCCGCTGGCCGCTGTCGAAGGGATCGATGCGATCATGACCGGGCACAGTCACCTCGTCTTCCCCTCAGGCACCTATGCCGACTATCCGGGCGTCGATGTGAGCAAGGGCACGATCCACGGCAAACCCGCCACGATGGGCGGCTTCTGGGGCAGCCACCTTGGCCTGATCGACCTGATGCTCGAACGTGATGGCAACGGATGGCGCATTGCCAGCCACAGCGCCGAGGCCCGCGCGATCTCGCAGCGCAACGAAGACCGTTCAGTCTTGCCGCTGGTGGAAAGCGATCCTGAAATCCTTGCT
Source organism: Sulfitobacter sp. SH24 (assembly GCF_965641895.1). Classification (NCBI taxonomy): domain Bacteria; kingdom Pseudomonadati; phylum Pseudomonadota; class Alphaproteobacteria; order Rhodobacterales; family Roseobacteraceae; genus Sulfitobacter; species Sulfitobacter sp. SH24. The sequence continues at coordinate 1,421,001 of NZ_OZ282575.1, read as the reverse complement.
TCAGTGCAGCAAGAACATGACGAAACACTCGCCTATGTCCGCCGCGCCGTGGGTAAGACTGACGCAAACCTGCACAGCTATTTCGCGCTGGTGGCCGATGACCCTTCGGTGCAGATCGTCTCAAACGCGCAGACGTGGTATATTGAACAAATGCTCAAGGGGACCGAGCATGAGGGTCTGCCGATCCTGTCAGCCGCCGCGCCCTTCAAGGCCGGAGGGCGGGGTGGACCGGAGTATTACACCGATGTGCCCAAGGGCGATGTGGCTATCAAAAATGTCGCCGACCTCTACCTCTACCCCAACACCGCCCGCGCCGTGCGGGTGACCGGTGCACAGGTCAAAGACTGGCTGGAGCGGTCTGCTGGTATGTTCAATCAGATTACCCCCGGCGAGCAGGACCAACCCCTGCTCAGCGACAGCTTCCCCAGCTACAACTTCGATGTCATCGACGGGGTGAGTTACCAGATTGACCTAAGCCAACCGTCCAAGTTCGGCCCCGAGGGTGAAGTGCAAAACTCCGATGCCAACCGCATCACCAATCTGGAGTTCGACGGTCAACCGATTGACCCCAAATCTGAATTTATCATTGCCACCAACAACTACCGCGCAGGCGGGGGCGGCGCGTTTCCCGGCGCGAAGGGCGATACAATCGTCTTTGAAGGGCCAGATACAAACCGCGATGTGATCGTCCGCTACATTGTTGAGAAAGGCACCATCAGCCCACGTGCCGACGCCAACTGGCGCTTTGCACCGTTGGAGAACACCAGCGTCTTGTTTGAAACGGGACCAAAGGCTGCCGACTATCTGGATGAGGTGACCGGCGTGGAGATGGAGCAGGTGCGCGATACCGATACTGGTTTCGCCCAGTTCCGCATCACTCTGTAAGGCAGGTACTCAAGGTATCGCCCTCCGCGCCGGGGCGATACCAATTTGCGCATCTCACATCCGTAAAGGGTGCCGTCAGCCCCCTTGCGTGATTGCGCCTCGTGGTTCCCCCGTCTGGAACAGCGATAAGTTTCCACACCACTCCAAAACGAAACAGGGGCGACGGTAAACCGTCGCCCCTGCCCCAAATTCGATCTACGAGAAGACTTATTCGTCTTCCAGTTCCTCAACAGCTTTTTGAAGCTCGTCTTTGGAGATCTCTTTCTCGGTCACTTTGGCTTGCTCAACAACGTGATCGACAACCTTGTCTTCAAAGATCGGCGCACGCATTTGCTGCTGCATCTGCTGGTTTTGCTGCACGAACTCAAAGAACTGACGCTCTTGACCCGGGTACTGACGCGCCTGGTTCATGATCGCTTGGGTCATCTCGGCGTCGGTCACCTGAACCTCGGCCTTTTGACCCAGTTCGGCCAGCAACAGGCCAAGACGGACGCGGCGCTCGGCCAATGTCTTGTGCTCGTCTGTCGGCTCGATCTCGGGGTGATCGTGGCCTTCTACGTCAGGGTTTTCCTCGTGCCACAGCTGATGCGCGATCTGCTTGGCTTCGGCGTCAACCAGCGACGGCGGCAGGTCAAAGCTGACCTCTTTGTCCAGCGCGTCCAGCAGGTTACGCTTCATCACAGCGCGCGAAGCACCGGCATATTCCGCTTCCAGACGCTCAGCGATCTGACCTTTCAGCGCGTCGAGATCCTCGGCACCGAATTTCTTGGCCATCTCGTCGTTCACTTCAGCGGCGACGGGCTCTTTCACTTCTTTGACGGTGCAAGCGAATGTCGCTTCCTTACCGGCCAAGTGGGCAGCCTGATACTCTTCGGGGAAGTTCACGACGACGGACTTTTCTTCGCCCGCCTTCACGCCGACCAACTGCTCTTCGAAGCCGGGGATGAAGGAGTTGGAGCCCAGCACCAGCGGGTAATCTTCCGCCGCACCGCCTTCGAATTCTTCACCGTCTACGGAGCCTTTGAAGTCGATCACAACCTGATCGCCATCTTCCGCCTTGGCACCCTCTTTGCGGGCCTTAAAATCCTGCGCGGTTTCGGCAAGGCTTGCCAGCGCTTCTTCGACGGCGGCGTCATCGGCCTTAACGACCATCTTTTCCAGCTCGATCTTGCTCAGATCAACTTCTGGAATTTCGGGCAGTTTTTCGTAAGCCATGGAAACTTCGACGTCATCGCCTTCTTTCCAGTCTTCGTTGGTCATTTTGACTTCGGGCTGCATCGCGGGGCGATCGCCGGATTTTTCAAAATGCTCTGCCATGGCGCCGTCGATGCTTTCCTGCATCGCTTCGCCCATGATCCGCTGGCCGAACTGCTTTTTCAGCAGTGCCATCGGAACCTTGCCCTTGCGGAAGCCCTTCATTTCGACTTCGGGCTGCGCTTCGGCCAGCTTTTCGTTGACCTTGGCTTCCAGTTCGGCGGCGGTCACGGTGATGTTGTAACCGCGTTTCAGACCTTCGTTCAGCGTCTCGTTGACCTGCATGTGTGCTCCATAGGGTAAGGCCGCGCAGCCGGGGCGCGGGCGAAAATTTGTGTCCTTCTATGGGTGTTGATCCGCCTGCGCAAGGGGGTCCGCGGCCATCGCGCCACATCCGCAGAAATCGGCCCCACCCCCGTGCAACGCCTGCCGACAGCCTTAGATCAAAAGCACACCGATGTAGCCCGCATAGGCCAAGGCAAAGACCGCGCCCCGCCCGCGCGTCACACTCCCGCCAAACGCGGCGCAGCCAATCAAAGCCAGCGTGGCCGCGAGCATGACCCAGATGTCGAGCGTGGCAATCTGCGTAGCCACACCGACCGGCTGGATCACCGCCGTAATCCCAAGCACACCAAGAATGTTAAAGATATTGGAGCCGACTACATTGCCCAGAGCCACATCGCTCTGCCCGCGGCGTGCCGCGATGACCGAGGTTACAAGTTCCGGCATGGAGGTGCCCACGGCCACGATGGTCAAGCCAATGACCGCCTCAGAGAGCCCTACGGCCTGCGCCAACGCCACCGCCCCGGTCACCAGAAACCGCGCCGAAAGGATCGTCAGCACCAGCCCCCCCAAAAGCCAAAGCAGCGACAGCCCCATCGGTGCGTGATCCGGCAGGGCCTCGATGGTCTGCAGGCTGCTGCGATCACTCCGGAAGGTGTAAATTAAATACCCCGCGAGCCCGACGATACAGATCAACCCGGCCACACGGTCAACGCGCCCCAAAAGCACCGCCCCCAAACAAAGCACGCTCGCCGCCAACATGACGGATCCATCGCGGGCAAAGCTGCCCCGATTAATCGCAAAGGGCGCGATCAGCGCGGCAATGCCTAGAATCAGTAGGATATTCGCGATGTTCGACCCGACGACGTTGCCAAGCGCGATGTCCGGCGCACCCAGCATCGCGGCTTGGACCGAAGTCACCAGTTCAGGGGTTGAGGTGCCAAAGCCCACGATTGTCAAACCGATAACCAGCGGCGACAGCCCAACCCTTTGTGCCAGTGCCACGGCACCGCGCACCAAATACTCTCCACCGAGCACGAGACCCAGCAAACCGCCGAGTACAAACAAAATGTTCACGAGAAAATCTCACCGGTCTCACACCATCGGGCGTCGCGGAGACCGCGCAGACGCCCGATGCAAATGGGCATGGCCCGGAGGCGTTCAAGGCCGCGCGGAAAATTCAGTTCCGCTGCGGCCCGGCGCTCACATGCCCAAAGCTTCTTTGTACATTTCCATCACCGCTTCTTCTTCGGCGATGTCGTCCTTGTCGCGCTTGCGCAGGGCAATCACTTTACGAAGCACCTTGGTGTCGTAACCGCGCGATTTCGCTTCGGCCATGACCTCTTTTTGCTGTTCAGCGAGGTCTTTCTTCTCTGCGTCCAAACGCTCGATCCGCTCCACAAACTGGCGCAGCTCGTTGGCTGTCACGCGGTAAGTGGCATCGCCTTGGGATTCGACGACGTCGGGGTTGGTGCTGGTATCGCTCATGGGAAGTCCTCACGGAATGGCTGGCTCTGGCGGGTGTGACTACAGGCTGCACGCCCAGCCCGCAAGCGGGACTTGCCCCCCTTGGCGGTTTGGCGTAGCTCTGCCGCCATGGAAAGCGCAAACACATCTATTTTCGATCTCATGGTCTGGGGCGGCGCGGGTCTGTCCCTTCTGGGATTGCTCGGTCTTGGCTTGTGTATCATCAAAGTGAGCCGCGCCAAACGCGCCCAGCTTGACGATGAGGCGATGCGCGTTGTGTTGCGCAAAGTGGTGCCGTTGAACATGGGCGCGCTGTTTTTGTCGGTCATCGGGCTGATGCTGGTAATTCTCGGGATTTCTCTGGGCTGATCGGCGGGCTGCTGCGGCAGGTTGCAGCGGTGCTGGACAGGGCCGTTGCATCTGCTTAAATCGACGCATGGATATTCGCCAAATCACCCCCCGCTATTTCGTCGCCCCGCAGATCGAGCCCGGTGACATGGAAAGCCTGCGCGCCCAAGGCATCACCCGCATTCTGTGCAACCGCCCCGACGCGGAAGTGCCGCCCAGCCACCAAGCCGCCGCCATGCGCGAAGCGGCTGAGGCGGCAGGCATCGCCTTTGCCGAACAGCCCCTGACCCATCAGACCATGACCCCCGATGTCATTGCCAACAACCGCGCCCTTGGCGTCGATACGAACGATACCGTGCTGGCCTATTGCGCCTCCGGCACCCGTTCGACCATCGCTTGGGCCTTGGGCCAAGCCGGCGAGATGGACAGCGATGCGATCATCGAGGCCGCGCGTCAAGGGGGCTATGACCTTGAAAACATGCGCCCGATGCTGGGCCAGAGCTACAGCTAAGACCGCGCATCAGCCCCGACCGCGGGGCCGGTGTCTTTTGCAGTCGCTGTCAGGACGCTCTGCGGCAATTGCACCCGGAAGGCCGTGCCGGGCACATCCCGCAGGAAGCTGATCTCGCCGCCCAAGCGGCACATGATCTCTCGGCAGATGGCAAGGCCAAGGCCCGCGCCATCGCCCTCGCCCGTGATGCGCGAAAATTTCTCGAAAATCAGCGCTTCTGAGCCTGCGTCGATCCCGTGGCCGTTGTCGACGAAATCGATCACCAGCCCCTGCGCCGTGACCTGTGCCGAGATCACCAATTGCGGCTGATCGGCAGCGCAGTATTTGCGCGCATTGGTAACAAGGTTGATGAACACCTGAACCAGCCGGTCGAGGTCGCTCGTCAGGGTGATATCCTCAGCCTGAGCATCGCGCAGCACCTCAAGCGGTCGCGTGGCCCCGGCCTGCGCCGTGGTCACCGCCAGATCGAGCAGGTCGCGCAGGTTGCCCTCCCGCTGGTTCAGCGTCACCTGCCCGTTCTCCAGCACAGACAGGTCCAGCAGATCGTCCAAGAGCCGCGTCAGGCGGATCGTCTCACTGTGGATGATCGTGGCATAGCGATTCTTATCCGCGTCCGTGAGGCCCGGCGCATCGCGCAGAATCTCCGAAAACGACCGGATCGAGGTCATCGGCGTGCGCAACTCATGGCTGATCTGGCTGAGAAAACTGTCCTTTTGCAGCGACAACTGGGTGAGCTTTTCATTCGCCGCGCGTAGCTGCGCCGCCGTTTCGGTCAACTCCCGCGATTTGGCCTCAAGCTGGCTGGAATACTCCAACATTTGCGCGGATTCGTCGGCCACGGCGAGCAGGTCCTGCACCGAAACAGACGCTCCGCCCACGATCTGTGCCACCATCGCATGTGCCGTGGCCGCGCCGACGGAGGCCGCCAATTCTCGCTCCAACGCCTGTACGAATCGCGGCGTGGGTTCCGGCAGGCGTTGCCCATGCCCTTGCCGTTCCGCTTCTCGCGCAAAGAACGCCTGCGCCTCCGTCGCGCCCAAGATCCGCTGCGCCATGATCATCAGGTCTTCGCTGCCCGCGACTGAGGCCGTCCACCCCCGCGCCGGGCCGGAATGGTCAAAAACATTTACGAACTGCGCCCCCTGAAGCCGCTCCAGCGGTGCAGGAAAGCTGAATAGAGAGACGACCACGAAAACCAGCGTATTGAGCGCAAGGCTCCAGACCACCGCATGGACGGTCGGATCAATCCCGGCGATGCCAAAGAGCGCCTCGGGACGTAGCCATGCCAGCCCCCACAGCCCGCGCTCCAAAGTCGCGCTCGACAATGCCACATCCGCGCCAAAACTGGGCAGCAGCATGGTGAAGACCCACAGCACAAAGCCCGTGCCAAGCCCGCAAAGCGCGCCGGTCCGCGTGGCCCCGCGCCATAGCACGCCGCCCAACATGGCGGGCAAAAACTGCGCCACCCCGCCGAAGGAGATCGTGCCAATCGCCGCCAACGCCCCGCTGCCGCCCGAGGCGCGGTAGTAGAGGTAGCCCAAGCCGACCACGCAAAAGATCGACAGCCGCCGCGCTAGGATCACGATATTGCGCACGTCACCCGACTGCGTCGCCCCATCGCGCCGAAACGCCAGCCAGATCGGCATGACGATATGGTTGCTGACCATGGTCGACAGTGCCAGTGTGGCGACAATCACCATCGAGGTGGCTGACGAAAAACCGCCCAAGAAAGACAGCATCGCCAGCCCGTTCTGCCCCTGGCTAAGCGGCAGGCTCAGCACAAACAGATCGGGGTTCGAGCCTTCGGGCATCAGGTCCAGCCCCACCACCGCGATCGGCACGACGAAAAGGCTCATCAACATCATATAAAGCGGGAAGGCCCAGCTGGCGATCTGCAACTGGCGCTCGTCGTCATTCTCGACCACCATCACCTGAAACATGCGCGGCAGGCACAAAAGCGCGGCCCCCGAAAGGACCGTCAGCGCGGCCCAACGGCTGCCTTGGACTTCCCATTGGCCGATGTCCGAGGCATCGATCCGCGCCAAAGCCTCACTCAAGCCTCCGGCCAGCCCCCAGATCACGTAGATACCGACCGCCACCAGTGCCAGCAGCTTCACCACCGCCTCAACCGCGATGGCGATGACAACGCCGTGGTGCCGCTCGTTCACGTTCAGGTTCCGCGTGCCGAAAAGCACCGTAAACAGTGTCAGCCCCGCCGCCACCCACAGGGCAGCCTGCCCACGGTTGATCACATCGCCTCCCGCTTCGGCCAGCGGCACATCCGCGGCGGCAAAAATGGACAGAGACAAGATAACCGACTGTAATTGCAGCGCGATATAGGGTGTCACGCCAATCACGGCCATGACCGTCACCACAATTGCCAACGTGTTTGACTTGCCGTAGCGCGAAGAAATCAGGTCGGCGATAGAGGTCACCCGATGGCTCCGCCCGATCCGCACCAAACGCCGCAGCCCCCACCACCAACCGATCATCACCAGCGACGGGCCAAGGTAAATCGTCACATACTCCAACCCCGAACGCGCGGCATAGCCCACCGCGCCATAAAAGGTCCAAGCGGTGCAATAGATCGACAGGGACAGGGTATAGACCAGTGGCGAGCGCAGCAGCCAGCCGCCCTGCCCGCGCAGGGCCGCGCGTTCGGCGGCAAAGGCCACGATGAACAGCCCCGCGACATACATCAGGCAAACCGCGACCAACTGGTTGAGCGACACCATCAGCGCGGCCCGTCTTTGGTATCGGCACCCCCGTCCGACGCCACATCCCGCGTGCGCCGCCAGAGCGCCCAAGTCGCCAAGATCAGCAACGCCCAAACCCCGAAGAGATAGCGCAGTGCCACGCTCATAGCGATTGTCGGCTCGGTGGGTTCGGGGGTGGCGTCAGGCAGGATCTCTGGCACGGGCCAGAGTAGCGGCACCATCCACAGCATCAGCCCCAAAAACGGCAGCAGCCGCACCGCATCCATCATGCGCCGCTGGCGGTAGCCGCGTTTTTCCAGAAAGATCGGAGAGCGGGGCATGGCGGGTTAACTGGCGATCAGGTCGCGCACCGCGTCCAGCATCTCTGAGTTCGAAAACGGCTTGGTCATAAAGCGACTGACCCCGGCCTTTTCGGCCATGGCGCGGTCCCGGCTTTGGCCCCGCGCGGTCAGCATCAAGACCGGCAAGGTCTCCATTGCCGGGTCACCGCGCAGTTCATCAAGTATCTCAAAACCGCTCTTGCCCGGCAGCATTACATCCAGCATCACCAGATCGGGCGATGCCTTGCGGATCACCTCAACCGCGCCCGATCCATTGGCAAGCGTCTCCACACGCCAGCCCTCTTGGCCCAACAAAAAGCGGATGGCCTCGGCGATATTCACCTCGTCCTCCACCAGAACTACGAGTTTGCTCATCGGCAAAAAGTCTCCCCCCTCGGTGTGCGACCGCCCCGTCTTGTTGCGGGGTCTCGCGCACCGGGGCGAGCATGCATCGGTTTGGCAGCCCTGTCAAAAACTGCCTGAGCGCCTGTTAGATTCCGTCGCGCAGGATCGACGGCTCACGCCGTGCGCGGCATCCCTCCACCGGACAAATGCGGCAGGTTGCGCCCACGGGCTGCGCAGGTGCCGCCCCCGACGGCACCGGTAAAAGCAACATGACCGATTGGCTCAAGGGCGGCGTGTTATAGGCGGCAGCGGCTTGAACCTCGCAGGTCGCGATCGCCTCGAACTGCGCCTGCCCCCGGCCCATCTGCATGACGCGGGATTTCATCACCAGCCCCGGCTGACCCTGCACCGCGAACAGCGGCCAAAGCGGGCAACAGGCGCCAAAGCGCGGCACGGTGAACCCTTCGACGGATTTGGCAAATGTCACACTGCCTGCGCGATCACAGACCACCAACCCCGCGCCAAGATCGGGCAGCGAGGCCAAGCGGCGCAGCACCCGCCCCATCGGTTGCTCCAGCGCCTGTGCAAGTCGTGCCGGATCATGTCCCCGCTCGGCCACTGCCCCCTCTAAACGGTTCAAAGGCAGCGCCGCCGCGTCCCGCGCAATCTGCTGCAACACCCCCGTTGCGATATGCCGCGCGGCTTTGGTTTTGAGCGCCTCAGCCTCCCCTACAAGGGCTGCAATCGCATCCTGCGGCGTGTCAGCCTGTTCCAGCGCGTCAAAACGGTAGTCATGCGCGGCGAGGAAGGTTTCCACCTCCGCCTGCGGGGAATGAGCCACCTCGCGAGTCTCGGCGGAATTGTCAAAATAGGTCACAAGTGCCTGCGCACTGTCGGACAAACGGCGGCTATCCTCGTGAATGTTCGCATGAAACCGGTCGCGCCATTCGGGCTGCAGACTGTCCGTCTCCGCCAAAATCGAGGCGGTTGATCGGATTGCGGCGGCGGTGCTGAGCAGCTCGTGCATTGACGTGGCAAGCTGCGGATCATGGGCCAACCGGTCTGACAACGCCTCTACCGTCTGCTCCAACGCATCAATGCGCCGCTGGCTGGTGGCGAGCACTTTGGCCCAGCCCGGGAAACGCCCTGCGAATTCGTCAGCGCGGTCGCCCTCCGGCCCCATCAGCCCTGCATCCTCAGCCGCTTCGCGCAGCGCGGCGATCAGCGCGGCTTCGGCCCCTTCGGTCAGCGCCTGCGGCTCCACCCCAAGCGCATGGGCGATGTTGAGCAAGAGTTTCCCGCCGATTCTGCGTCGGTTGTGTTCGATCAGATTGAGGTAACTGGCCGAGATACCGCTTTGCTGCGCCAACTCAGCTTGCTTCACCCCCGCCATCACCCGCCGCTCACGGATGCGGCTGCCGGTCAGCCCCTCACGCATGAGGTCGCTCCGCGCGTGATTTCGCCCGTTGTTTCAAGGTCTTTCTGCGGCGCAACATCATGTTATTTACAAACCTCGCGAAGTGATTGCGAATATATTTACAGAAATATTGTTTCCATCAAGCAGGTTATTGATCGGTTTTCATTTTCCGCGCCATAGTTTCTTTGCATTCTTGCGCGCCGTGGCACCGGGGGGAGGTTCCGCTGCCACGGCTCTTAAAAACATGGGAGGACTTCATGTCGTTTACAAAACTGACACGCCGCGGACTGATCCAGACCGGCGCGGTTGCCGGTGCAGGGTTGGCGCTGCCGACCTATCTGCGCGCCGAGGCGCACGCGGGCTTTACCAATGCCCCCACGGGCAGCACGGTCACGCTGGGCTTCAACGTGCCCCAGACCGGCCCCTATGCCGAAGAGGGTCTGGATGAGCTGCGCGCGCAGGAGCTTGCGGTCGAACACCTCAATGGCGGGGGCGACGGCGGCATGATGAACACCTTCAGCTCCAAGGCGCTGAAAGGGAACGGCATTCTGGGCAAGAAGGTCGAATATGTCACGGGCGACACCCAGACCAAATCCGACGCCGCCCGCGCCAGCGCAAAGTCGATGATCGAAAAAGACGGCGCGGTGATGATCAATGGCGGCTCGTCCTCGGGCGTGGCCGTGGCGGTGCAAGACCTTTGCCAATCGGCGGGCGTGATCTTCATGGCGGGTCTCACCCATGCCAATGACACCACCGGCAAGGACCGCAAGGCCAATGGCTTCCGGCATTTCTTCAACGCCTATATGTCTGCCGCCGCCCTCGCCCCGGTGCTTAAGAACGCCTATGGGTCTGAGCGCCGCGCCTATCACCTGACGGCGGATTACAACTGGGGCTGGACCCAGCAGGAATCCATCGCCGCCGCGACCGAGGCGATGGGCTGGGAGACCGTGGAGAACGTGCTGACGCCGCTCGCCTCGACCGATTTCTCCTCCTATATCGCGCCGGTGCTAAACTCCGGAGCCGATGTGCTGGTGCTGAACCACTACGGCGGAAACATGGTGAACTCGCTCACCAATGCGGTGCAGTTCGGCCTGCTCGACAAAGAGGTCAACGGCAAGAAATTCGAGATCGTCGTGCCGCTCTACTCCGAGCTGATGGCCGCCGGTGCCGGGGCCAACGTGCAGGGCGTGATCGGCTCGATGAACTGGAACTGGCAGCTGCAAGACGAAGGGTCCAAAGCCTTCACCAAATCCTTTGGTGAGAAATATGGCCGCCCGCCGTCGAACTCCGCGCATACCTGCTACGTGCAAACGCTGCTCTATGCCGATGCGGTGGAACGCGCGGGCTCATTCAACCCCTGCGCCGTGGTCGAGGCGCTGGAAGGCTATGAGTTCGACGGTCTGGGCAACGGGCCGACGCTCTACCGCGCGGACGATCACCAATGCTTCAAGGACGTGCTCGTGATGAAGGGGGCGGAGAACCCGACCAACGAATACGACACGCTTGAGATCGTCGAACAGACGCCCCGTGCACAGGTTGAATATGCCCCCGATCACCCGATGTTCGCGGGCGGTGATCTGGGCAAATGCAACCCCGGCGCGTGATCCGCTGAAATCAGATGGCGCGCGGGCCTGATCCTGCGCGCCCTTTTTATCGCTGCAAGCGGCCGAGCCGCTTGTAAACGCTTCCCTTACAGGTGGGGACCATGGACGCAATCCTTCTGCAAATACTCAACGGCCTCGACAAAGGCTCTGCCTATGCGCTGATCGCGCTTGGGCTAACGCTGATCTTCGGCACCCTTGGCGTGGTCAATTTCGCCCATGGGGCTCTTTTCATGATCGGGGCCTTCTGTTCGGTCACGCTGCAACGCATTCTGACGCTGAGCGTCGAGGCCATCGACGAGACCAAGAAGGATTTCCTCGGCAATCCGCTGAAGGTCAAAACCCCCTATGTCGAACAGTGGTTCGGGCCGGAGACGGGACAGGCGATCATCGATTGGTCGGTGCCGCTGGCGATCCTCTTTGCGATCCCGGTGATGCTGCTCATTGGCTTCATCATGGAGCGCGGGCTGATCAAACATTTCTACAAACGCCCCCATGCGGATCAGATCCTCGTGACCTTCGGCCTTGCCATCGTCCTGCAGGAAGTCGTCAAGTATTTCTACGGCGCCAACCCGATCCCCACCCCTGCGCCGCAGGCTTTCGTGGGCAGCTTCGACTTCGCGCCGCTTCTGGGGTTAGACACGTCTTTGGCCTACCCCTATTGGCGCTTGGTTTACTTTGGCTTTTCCACGCTCATCATCGCTGCCGTCTTTGCCTTCTTGCAATTCACCACCTTCGGGATGGTTGTCCGCGCCGGCATGGCAGACCGCGAAACCGTGGGCCTTCTGGGCATCGACATCGACCGCCGCTTTACCATCATGTTCGGCATCGCTGCTGCTGTCGCGGGGCTTGCGGGGGTGATGTATGCGCCGATCAACTCACCGAATTATCACATGGGCATGGACTTTCTGGTGCTGAGCTTTGTCGTCGTCGTGGTCGGCGGCATGGGCTCCCTGCCCGGCGCGGTGCTGGCGGGGTTCCTTTTGGGCATCCTCGAAAGCCTCGCCTCCATGAATGAAATCAAGAACATCATCTACGGTATCGACCAGATCATCATCTACGTCGTTGCCATCGTGATCCTGCTGGTCCGCCCGCGCGGTCTGATGGGTCGCCGCGGCGTGATGGAGGAATAAGACATGTTCGGACTGGAAAAACGCGATACGCTTCTCTTGGGGGTCGTGGTCGTTATCACGCTCTTTGCCCCCTTCATCCTCAATCCCTTTCCGGCGGATTCAGGCCTTGCGCAATTCAACGCGGGCTACCCCGACCTGATGCAACGCTTTGTGATCTTTGGCATCTTTGCCATCGGGTTTAACATCCTCTTCGGGCTGACCGGCTATCTCTCCTTTGGCCATGCGGCCTTTCTGGGGGTCGGTTCCTACTCTGCCGTGTGGATGTTCAAACTGCTCAGCTACAACGTCGTGCCCGCGCTGGTGCTGGCGGTGATTATGGCGGGGCTGTTCTCGGCGCTGATTGGCTTTATCAGCCTGCGACGCTCGGGCATCTACTTTTCGATCCTGACGCTGGCCTTCGCGCAGATGTCGTTCAACCTCGCCTATTCTGTACTGACGCCGATCACCAATGGCGAGACGGGGTTGCAGATCTATACCTCCGATCCGCAGTACCTCCAGTCCGTCGACGCGCCGTCATTCCCTAATCTCTTCGGGGCTGCGATGAACTCCTCGACGACGCTGTTCTTTGGCGGTTGGACGTTTACTTTCTCCGTCGGCTACTACTTCTGTGCGGTCTTCCTGATCCTCGCCTTCTATCTGGCGATCCGCATCTTCCGCTCGCCTTTCGGCATGATGCTGCGGGCGGTGAAGTCTAACCAGCAGCGGATGAACTACACGGGCCTAAACACGCGGCCCTACACGCTGGCGGCCTTTGTCATCTCGGGCATGTATGCCGGTCTGGCCGGTGGCCTGCTGGCCGCGATGGACCCGCTCGCCGGGGCTGAGCGGATGCAGTGGACGGCCTCTGGCGAAGTGGTGCTGATGACCATCCTTGGCGGCGCGGGCACCTTGATCGGGCCGGTGCTGGGCGCAGGGTTCATCAAGTACTTTGAAAACATCTTTGCCAAGATCAACGACAATGTGCTGCACGGCTGGTTCGCCTTCATGCCCGACGGGATCGAAGACGCGATGGTCGCGATCATTCACCCCTTCGTCGGCAAGGGCTGGCACCTGACGCTTGGCCTGCTGTTCATGCTTGTTGTGATCTTCCTGCCCGGTGGGCTGGTCGAGGGTGGGCAACGTCTGGGCCTTGTCTTCCGCCGAAAAGACAAAAACGCAGGCTCGGTCGAAGCCGAGGCCGCCCAACGCCGTAGCGAAGCCGCAGAATAGGAGAGACATCATGTCCATTCTCGAAGTCAAAAATGTCGGCAAACGCTTTGGCGGGTTGCAGGCGCTGAGCGATGTGAACCTCAGTGTGGCGGAGAACTCCGTCCATGCGATCATCGGCCCCAATGGGGCGGGCAAGTCCACGCTACTGAACTGTCTGGTGGGCAAGCTTATCCCCGATACCGGCTCGGTCATGTTCGACGGCCAGTCGGTGCTGGGGCGCAAACCCTATGAGATCAACCAGATGGGCATCAGCCGCGTGTTCCAAACGCCTGAAATCTTTGGTGATCTCACGGTGATGGAGAACATGCTGATCCCCTGCCTTGCCAAACGCGACGGGGCGTTTCAGCTGAACGGCTGGTCGCGGGTCGTGGGCCAGCGTGACATGATCGACAAGGCCGAAGAAATGCTGCGCGACATGAACATGATCGACAAGCGGCACATGCCCGCGGCCTCCATGTCGCGGGGTGACAAACGGCGGTTGGAGATCGCCATGTGTCTCGCCCAAGACCCCCGTCTGCTGCTCTTGGACGAACCGACCGCCGGGATGGCGCGGGCCGATACCAACAATACGATCGACCTACTGAAACAGATCAAGGACGAGCGCGACATCACCATCGCCATCATCGAGCATGACATGCATGTGGTCTTTTCGCTGGCCGAACGCATCACCGTGCTGGCCCAAGGCACGCCGTTGGTCGAAGACACGCCCGACCGGATCAAGGGCCACCCCAAGGTGCGCGAAGCCTATCTCGGCGAAAGCCAAGACGCCGCCTGATCTATCCTGTTGCCAAACCCCAAGGACACCCCGATGAGCACCGACACGTTAGACAAAAACGCCAACCACGCCCAAACCGCCCCGGCCTTCCTCTCGGTCTGGGACATTCACGCCTATTACGGCGAGAGCTATATCGTGCAGGGGGTGAGCTTTAACGTCCATGAGGGCGAAATCCTCGCGCTGCTGGGCCGCAACGGGGCAGGCAAAACCTCGACCCTGCGGGCCATCTCAAGGGTCAGCGACCCGGAACTCAAGCGCGGCGAGATTTGGCTCGATCATCAGCCGCTGCACAATATGGCCAGCCACCAGGCCGCCGCAGCGGGGCTGGCGCTGGTGCCCGAAGATCGGCGCATCATTTCTGGCCTCACGGTCGAAGAGAACCTGAAACTCGCCCAGATCGCCCCGCCCATCGGCTGGTCACTCGACCGGCTCTATGACCTCTTCCCCCGTCTGCGCGAGCGGCGGAACCAAGAGGGGGTGACCCTCTCGGGTGGCGAACAGCAGATGCTGGCCATCGCCCGGGCCCTGGCGCGCGACATCAAGGTCTTGCTGCTTGATGAACCCTATGAAGGCCTGGCCCCGGTGATCGTGGACGAGATTGAAAAGACACTGGGCCTTATCAAGGCACAGGGCATCACCACCATCCTTGTTGAGCAAAACGCCGTGCGCGCCCTGAAACTGGCAGATCGTGCGGTGATCCTCGACACCGGCGGCGTGGTCTTTGACGGCACGGCGGCGGAGGTGCTGGAAAACGCAGAGCTACGTGCGGAGTACCTCGCGATCTGATCCCCTTGTCCCCACGGCCCGGCGCCTGAGCATATTGCGTCATCATGTACCGGGCCGCATCTGCGCGTCAAAAAACCGATCCTACCCCCTAGACAACAGTTGGCTTTTCATGGCTTTGCCCATGCCCTATAAGCGAGCACAATCAATCGCGCAGCGATAGGCTGCCTGCCTGTCGAAATCTTCGAGGATCCAATGACAAAAAACACCCATGATAGTGACGTGGCCTTCATCAAGGCCCTCGCCGAACTGCTGAACGAGAACGACCTGACCGAGCTTCAGGTAAAACGCGATTACGCCGAGGACGACAGTCTGAACGTGCGTGTAAGCCGTAAACCGCCACAGCAGGTCATGGCCGCCCCGCAGCAGCAATACCAACCTGCCCCCGCCGCTGCCGCAGCTGCGCCCGCCGCAGGGAACGCCCCTGCCCCCGTTCAAATCGAAACCGACCCTGCAGACCACCCCGGCGCGGTGACTTCGCCCATGGTCGGCACGGTTTATCTGCAGGGTGAGCCCGGCGCGCCATCGTTTATCAGCGTAGGTGCCAGCGTCTCCGAAGGGGATACGCTGCTCATCGTCGAAGCCATGAAGACGATGAACCACATTCCCGCCCCCCGCGCTGGCACCGTCAAGCGCATCCTCGTCGGTGACGGCGATGCGGTTGAGTTTGGCGCCCCGCTGGTGATCTTGGAATAAGGGCAGATCATGTTCAGCAAAATCCTAGTCGCCAACCGCGGAGAGATCGCCCTGCGCGTCATCCGCGCGGCCCGCGAGATGGGCATCCAGACGGTCGCGGTGCATTCCACCGCCGACAGTGACGCGATGCATGTGCGCATGGCCGACGAATCCGTCTGCATCGGCCCACCGTCCTCAACCCAATCCTATCTGTCGATCCCGGCAATCATCGCTGCCTGTGAAATCACCGGGGCCGAAGCGATTCACCCCGGCTATGGTTTCCTGTCGGAGAACGCCAACTTCGTGCAGATCATCGAAGACCACGGCCTGACCTTCATCGGCCCCACTGCGGAACACATCCGTGTCATGGGCGACAAGATTACCGCCAAGGACACGATGAAGAAGCTCGGCGTGCCTTGCGTGCCCGGCTCCGAAGGCGGCGTAGCTTCGCTCGAAGAAGCCAAGCGCTTGGGCGAAGAGATCGGCTATCCGGTCATCATCAAGGCCACGGCAGGCGGCGGCGGCAAGGGCATGAAAGTCGCCCAGACCGCCAAGGATATGGAAAAAGCCTTCCAGACTGCCCGCGCAGAAGGCAAGTCGAATTTCGGCAATGACGAAGTCTATATCGAGAAATACCTGACCACCCCGCGCCACATTGAGATTCAGGTCTTTGGCGATGGCAAGGGCAACGCCGTGCATCTGGGCGAGCGCGACTGTTCGCTGCAGCGCCGCCACCAGAAGGTCTTCGAAGAGGCCCCCGGCCCTTCGATCACCGAAGAAGAGCGCGCGCGGATCGGTAAGGTCTGTGCGGATGCCGTGGCCAACATCAACTATATCGGTGCCGGCACGATCGAGTTCCTCTATGAGAACGGTGAGTTCTATTTCATCGAAATGAACACCCGCCTTCAGGTGGAACACCCGGTAACCGAGGCGATCTTTGGCGTGGATCTGGTGCGCGAGCAAATCCGCGTCGCCGAAGGGCTGCCAATGTCCTTCACCCAAGAGGATCTGGTCATCAATGGTCACGCCATTGAGGTTCGCATCAACGCCGAGAAACTGCCGAACTTCGCGCCCTGCCCGGGCCGGATCACGCAGTATCACGCGCCGGGCGGCCTTGGCGTGCGGATGGATTCAGCCCTCTATGACGGCTATTCGATCCCGCCTTATTACGACAGCCTGATCGGCAAACTGATCGTACATGGCCGCGACCGCCCCGAGGCGCTGGCGCGTTTGGGTCGGGCCTTGGGTGAGTTGATTGTGGATGGTGTCGATACCACTGTGCCCCTGTTCCACGCGCTTTTGGCCGAGGAAGACGTGCAGTCGGGCGGATACAACATCCACTGGCTTGAGCATTGGCTGGAAACCAACCTCGGGAACGCATGACGACTGATGTCGGAGCTTACGCCCGAGATACTGCTCCACGGCTATTCCATCGGGATATTCCCTATGGCCGAACACCGCGACGACCCGGAGATTTTCTGGGTCGACCCGCGGCGCCGTGGCATTATGCCGTTAAACGGTTTTCATATCTCACGGTCGTTGACCCGCGCCATAAGGCGCACGTCGTTTCACCATACGATCGACCGTGATTTTGACGGTGTCGTCGCCGCCTGCGCAGACCGTGAAGACACGTGGATCAACGAAGAAATCGCTGCTCTCTACGGCGCGCTGCACCGCGCGGGCCTCGCCCATTCGCTTGAGGTTTGGGACAGAGAGGCACTGGTTGGCGGTGTCTACGGCGTCACGCTGGGCCGCGCGTTCTTTGGTGAGAGCATGTTTTCACGCCGGGACAATGCCTCAAAAATGGCGTTAGCGGCTTTGGTTGACCGCCTTCGTCGCGCCGGATTTATCCTGTTTGATACACAGTTCCTGACCGATCATCTGGCTTCTCTCGGGGCCAAAGAGATCAGCCGCGCCGATTATCACGCGCAGCTGGACGTGGCCAAGCGCGGCAGCGCCGCGTTTAGTAGGCCCGCATTAGACAGTCTTCAGGATGTACTGCAACGGATGACCCAGATATCATAGCGAAAGTGCTCCAGCGCGTGCAACGCCGGGGCCGAGGCGATCATCCACCCTGAATAAAGCGGGTCTGCGCTGTCATTCTCGGTTATCTCAAGCGCCGCATAGGCATTGGCCGCCGGATCACCCACCGGATAGCGGCAATCAACCATGGTGATTTGCAAATTCCCAAGCGACTGGCTGTCGCCCCTAGTGATCTCAAGGTCGATCGTATTGCCGGAAATCTTATCCAACGCCCGCAACACGCCACCCGTGGCGCTGGCGACCTGACCGCCCTCTTGTGCATGAAGCGGCGCGGCCAGCAAAAGCGCAGCCATCAAAAGCTTTTTCATTCATCCACCCGGATTGCGTGAAACTTGGGGCCGCGCCTCAGGCGCAGCCGTCCGATCATTCAGGCTGCCAGGCCTCATAGTCTTTGCGCTCAACCGGTTCAGCCCGGCGCAGCGACCCTGCTGGCGCATAGGCCATGGGGGTGCCGGTGCGATTCTCGACATGTGCCTTTTCCCACGGCTTGTGGATCAGAGGCTTTTCTGTCGGCGGCTCGTCCCAAGTGCGGTGCAGCCAGCCATGCCAATCTGGGCTCACGCGGCTGGCCTCGGCTTCGCCGTTGAAAATGACCCAGCGTTTGCTGTCATCGGCGTTGCGGTAATAGATATTGCCCTGCGCGTCTTCGCCCACCTTGCTGCCCTTGCGCCAAGTGAAAAGCTGGGTGTTCAGCGTCTGGCCGTTCCACCAAGTGACGCCGCGCAGAAGTGAATTGAGAATGCCCATCGAGGTCTCCGTTCCTGTTGTCCGTTATATGCACCATGGAGGCTTTGGCGTCCAGCCTCACCGCGAAGGAGCTTGGCCTGTGCGCGGCCTCTGGCTAGGATCACAAAAACAGAAAGGGCAGCGATGGTTACGGCGAAAGAGACCCCTCCGGTGGCGGCAGAATGCCATGGCGTTCGGGTGCCGCAGTCGCCCTTTTTGAACGAGACACGCATTCAGCGGATCAACGCAGGGCGCTATGAAGGGCAAGAGATCGCTGGTGCGCTGGCAGTGATCCAGCCCGGCGATCGGGTGTTAGAAATGGGCGCGGGGCTGGGACTGGTGGGTGCCATTGCCGCCCATAAGGGCGCACCCGAAACGGTTTTGTCGTTTGAGGCGAACGCCGCGCTGATTCCCCATATTCGTGCGCTCTATGACCTGAATGAGTTGCAGAATAAGATCACGGTGCGAAATCAGCTGGTGATCAGTGGTGACAACCGGCCAGCGACCCTGCCCTTTCATGTGCGCAACTCCTTCCTTGGATCGTCCCTTATCGACAGTGACAACCGCGAGACGACACAGGTGGAAGTGCCCACAATCAGCTATGCGGAGGTCTGCCAAACCTTCAAACCCGATGTGCTGCTGATGGATATTGAAGGCGCAGAGTTGGAGTTTTTGCGCCATGCGTCCCTTGACGGGCTGCGTGCCGTGGTGATTGAGTTTCACCCCGACGCCTATGGCCGCGAAGGGATGCGCGAATGCAAGAGCATCCTAGAACGCGCCGGGTTTCGCAAGCAGCCCGATGTCAGCACCCGGCTTGTCTGGACCTGTACATGCAATCCGGCCGAGCGTCCGCCCGCGCCTGATGGTGGCTGGTCGACAAAGATTACGACTTTGGACAACGCGCTTGTTCAACTTCCTGAACGTGACGGCCTTGTCCAGCCCGCGGGCGTACTGCACAGCGATGGCCGCCCCTGCCCGCCGGCAGCGCTGTGGCGAAACGGGCGCGCATTAACAACGCCGCCGCAGATGCCACAAGGCCCGGTTACTGAGCGTGCGGGCACTTGGCTTTGGGGGGGTGTCCTCTGGCTGCACTTCGGACATTTTCTGGTTGAGAGCACCGCGCGCCTATGGGCGCTGGATCACCTTGAGGAGGAAATCCACGGTGTTCTTTTCATCCCCAAACGCCCCCGCAATGGCGGAGAGGTATCGGGGTATCAGCGTGACTTCCTCGCCCTTCTGGGCTGCGACAAGCCGCTAGTCAGTTTGGACGCACCGACCCGGGTCGAGCGTTTGATCATACCGGGGCAAGGCTTTGGTCTGGGAAGTTTGATCACCGGCACCGAGCCTTACCGCAACACCATCGCCAATCGGTTCGCGCAAGAGATCGCGCCCGAGGGGCCAGAAAAGCTCTATATCAGCCGCAGCCAATTGCCCGCAGGGCGCGGCAACCTGATCGGGGAAGAGGCGTTGGAAACCTATCTGACGGCACAGGGCTACACGATCTTTCACCCCGAGAAACACGGGCTGCGCGAACAGATCGCGGTCTATAAGGCGGCCAAGCAGGTCATCGCCGCCGAAGGGTCGGCCCTGCATCTCTTGGGGATGGTCGCCCGGCCCGCGCAGCAAGTGGCCATTGTCGTGCGCCGCCCCTCCTCAGCCACGCGCGGGTTGGAACAGCATTTGCAAAGTTTTGCAGGGATCACCACCGCCACGCTCTGCCACCTTACCCGCTCGTGGAAACCACTCGGCAAGGCCAAGGCGCGGCTTTGGATGGGGGAGCTTGATATGCCCGCGCTGCAAGATAGCCTGCGGGAGACGGGTTTTATCGACGATAGCGGGCCGCGTTGGGCGAACCTAGATCCCGCAAAGGTGCGCGCCCGGCTGGGGGATCAATTTGAATTGGTGCCGGAGAAAACTTAACCCTCTGCCGCCTCTCGCAGCATCGCGGTGACTTCGATCTCAATGCGGTATTTGGGGTCAATCAGCCCGCATTCGATCATCGTCGCCGCAGGCGGGTGTGCGCCAAAGGCCTCGCGCAGCAGCGGCCAGCAGGGCTCAAACTCCGCAGCGTCCGGCAGCATATAGGTGACGCGGACCACACGGGCGAAATCGCTTCCCGCCTCTGCCAACGCCCGCTCAATCGTCGCCAATGCGGCTGCGCATTGGGCCGTGACATCTGCCCCATCGCCCACGCAGCCCGAGACATAGACCATGCCGCCCGCGACCACTGCGCGGCTGTAGCCGATCTTTTCTTCATAGGCACCGCCCGATGAAATCCGCTTCATGACCGTTCCCTTCAATGTAAAAGGGCGGACCCATTGGCCCGCCCTCTATCTCTCTGCCTCGCGTCGGGTCTTAGCCCGCGCTGGCTGGTTCTTTGCTTTCGCTGTCGGCGTGGATCATCAGCGGTTTGGCCTCGGATGTAACGGCCTCTTCGTTGACGACCACCTCGGTCACCGTGTCCAGCCCCGGCAGTTCGAACATCGTGTCGAGCAGGATGTCTTCGAGGATAGAGCGCAGACCCCGCGCGCCAGTTTTCCGTTCAATCGCGCGTTTGGCGATCGCGGTCAGCGCATCATCGGTGAAGGTCAGCTGCGTGTCTTCCAACTCGAACAGACGCTGGTACTGTTTCACCAAAGCGTTCTTCGGCTCTGTCAGGATGGTCACCAGCGCATCTTCGTCCAGATCTTCGAGGGTTGCCAGAACTGGCAGACGGCCGACGAATTCCGGGATCAGACCGAACTTCAACAGGTCTTCAGGCTCAAGGTCGGTGAAAATCTCACCGATGCCGCGCGCGTCGTTGTCACGCACGTCAGCGCCAAAGCCCATGGCCGAACCTTTACCCCGCGCCGCGATGATCTTGTCGAGGCCAGCAAAGGCACCGCCGCAGATGAAGAGGATATTGGTCGTGTCCACCTGCAGGAATTCCTGCTGCGGATGCTTGCGCCCACCCTGAGGCGGCACAGAGGCCACGGTGCCTTCCATCAGCTTCAAGAGCGCCTGCTGCACGCCCTCACCGCTCACATCACGGGTGATGCTGGGGTTTTCGGACTTGCGGGTGATCTTGTCGACCTCGTCGATATAGACGATGCCGCGCTGCGCACGTTCCACGTTGTATTCAGACGATTGCAGCAGCTTGAGGATGATGTTCTCCACATCCTCGCCCACATAACCGGCTTCGGTCAGCGTGGTCGCATCGGCCATGGTGAAAGGCACATCCAGAATGCGCGCCAGCGTTTGCGCCAGCAACGTCTTGCCGCAGCCGGTGGGGCCGATCAGCAGGATATTGGATTTCGCCAATTCGATATCGCCGCCCTTCTGGGCGTGGTTCAAACGTTTGTAGTGGTTGTGGACCGCCACCGAGAGCACGCGCTTGGCTATCGCCTGACCGATCACGTAATCGTCCAACACGCCGCAGATGTCGCGGGGTGTCGGTACGCCGTCGGTCGCTTTGAGCCCCGAGGCTTTGGTTTCTTCTCGGATGATGTCCATGCACAGCTCGACGCATTCGTCACAGATGAACACCGTCGGCCCCGCAATCAGCTTGCGCACCTCGTGCTGGCTCTTGCCGCAGAAGCTACAGTAGAGCGTATTTTTGCTGTCGTTGCCGGAATTATTCGCCATCTCAAACCTTTCAGGTCTGTCGTGTATGTTCGCCCCGAACGTGAGGCTGCGAGATTTGGCCTCAAGCTTAGGCCAGTGATCCCGGCGCTACAATCGCAAAATATGCAGCGCCGGGCCCCTCAATTATTTGTCTTTCTTGCCCTTACCGCTGGCGGCGGCATCATCGGCCTTGCCACGGCTTTCGACGATCTCGTCCAAGTGGCCCCATTCTTTGGCTTCTTCAGGGGTCATCCAAAGATCACGGTCGAGCGCTTTTTGAACGGTCTCCAGCGGCTGGCCGGAGTGTTTGACGTAAAGCTGGTACATCCGCTCACGGGTCCGCTCGATATGGCGGGCCGAGATCAGGATGTCTTCGGCCATGCCCTGCGAACCGCCGGACGGCTGGTGGATCATCACTTCAGCATTGGGCAGCGCGAAACGCATGCCCTTTTCGCCACCGATCGCGATGACCGACCCCATTGAGGCCGCCATGCCGCAGATCAGCGTCGAGACCTTGGGTTTGATGTATTGCATCGTGTCATAGATCGACAGGCCCGCCGTCACCTCGCCACCGGGCGAGTTGATGTACATGCTGATTTCCTTGGTCGGGTTCTCCGCCTCAAGGTGCAGCAACTGGGCGACGACCAGATGGCTCATCCCGCTGTGGATCGGACCGTTGACGAAAATAATCCGCTCTTTCAGCAAGCGCGAGAAGATGTCGTAGGACCGCTCGCCCCGGCTGGTTTGCTCAACCACCATCGGGACAAGCGTATTCATATAGGTGTTGATCGGATCGTTCATGCGTGCCTGCCTCAGTTCCTGTTCGCGGGACCATACCCGCAAAACTGTTACCCAGAGATTAGTCCCCCCGGTATGGGGGTTCAAGGGGGGCAGGCACGTCAGTTTTCTCTAATCGCCTCAATCACTCCGACGCGTCACGCAGGTAGGCGATCAGAGCGGCGATGTCTTCTTCTTTGCGCACACCGGGGAAGGACATTTTCGTGCCCTTCATATAGCCCTTGGGGTTTCCCAAAAACGCGCCGAGCTCGCTCTCGGTCCAGACTAGACCTGCCTCGGCTGCGGCTGCCATCGGTTTGGAGTACCGGAAGTCTTCGACCGCACCCGCTGGGCCATCCACGATGCCGTTCAGCACCGGGCCGACGCGGTTTTTGGCCTTGGCGCCGATCTGGTGGCAGGATTTGCATTTGCGGAACACCTTTTCGCCGGCTTTGATAAGCGCCGGGTCGGCGGCAGGAACCTCGGCGACCTCAACCGCCGGTGCCTCGGCGGTCGGTGCTTCGGGTGTGGGTTCAGCGGCTTGCGCCTCTTCAGCCTTGGCGGCGGCTTTGGCGGCGGTTTCTTCGGGCGTCACATCCAGCACAGCGGCGCGCATGGTGATTTCGACCGAGGGTTTGCATTCGGTCATGCAGGGCTCTTCTTTAAAGGCCGCAAACTCGACCTCTGCCCGGTCATCGGGTTTGAAGGCCTCCTCATTCGGCAGACGCGCTTCGGCAAAGTTGTCCGAAGAAAGCACGAAATCCTCATCCACCTCATCATTGAGATAAAGCAGATAGGCCGTGATCGCATAGACCTCATCATGGGTCAGCGACTGCGCGTTGCCAAAGGGCATGGCGCGGTTCACATAGTCGTAAACCGTTGAGAGATATGGCCAATAGCTGCCGATCGTCTTGACGGGACGTGCATCGGACAGGCTGCCCTGCCCGCCCGCCAGCACCGGCCAGCGGCCTGTGCCCTCGCCAAAGACCCCGTGACAGGCCGAGCATTTCTCGGTGTAGATTTTATCGCCGGTCATCACGTCGCCGCTGCCCGCAGGCAGGCCCAGACCGTCGGGGCGCACGTCGATGTCCCAAAGGGCGATTTCCTCGGGCGTGGCGGCGCGGCCAAGGCCCAAAGGCTCGGCGGCAAGGGGGCTGGCCATGGCGCTGGCCAGCAGCGCAAGTTTAAGAAATCTCGACATTTTCGGCCTTTCCGTCAGCGTCAACAGCCCAAGTCTGGATGCCGTTGTTGTGGTAGATCGAATTCTCGCCCCGGATCTCGCGCAGGGCGTCCTTGGTCGGCTGGACATAGCCGGTGCTGTCATGCGCGCGGCTTTGCAACAGCAGCGGTTTTCCGTCCCATTCAAAGTCGTAATAGAAGCGGTGCAGCGCCTTGGGCGTGCTCGGACCATCCATCCGTGCCTCCTGCCAAGTGATGCCACCGTCGATGGTCACATCGACACGCGGGATCGTGCCCCGCCCGGACCACGCCAGACCGGTCAGAACGGTCGGTCCCGGCCCATGGGTGATCGGCGCCTGCGGGCTGGGGCTGGTGATGACCGATTTCGCGTCCATCTCCCAAGTAAAGCGGCGCGCCACGCCGTCGGCCATGAGGTCGGTGTATTTGCTGGTTTCTTCGCGGTGATGCCAAGGCTGGTCGCCGACTTCGAGACGGCGCAGCCATTTGACCCACATGTTGCCCTCCCAGCCGGGCACCACGAGGCGCACCGGGTAGCCCTGTTCGGGGCGCAGCGCTTCACCGTTCATCTTGAAGGCGACGAGACAATCGTCGAGCGCCTTTTCCATCGGGATTGAGCGCGTCATAGCGGCGGCATCGGCCCCTTCTGCAAGCAGCCACTTGCCTTCAGGCTTGACCCCCGCCTCTTCCAATACCAGCCGCAGCGGCACGCCGGTGTACATGACGTTATGGATCATACCATGGGTGAACTGACAGCCGTTAAGCTGAGAACCGCGCCACTCCATCCCGGAATTCGCTGCACATTCAAGGAAGTAGACGTGGTTCTGCCGGGGAAACCGCTTGAGGTCTTCCATGGTCAGCACCAAGGGTTTGTCGACCAACCCGTGGATCATCAGCCGATGCTGCGCCGGATCAACGCGGGCAACGCCAGAGTGGTGCCGCTCAAAACACAGTCCATTGGGGGTGATCGTCCCATCGAGGTCATGCAGCGGCGTGAAATTGATCGAACTCACCGGATCTGCGGTGAGCCACTCCACGGTGCGGCGTTTCACATCCGCCTCATGCGGCGATGGCATCCCGTAGGGCGCGGCGTCAACGCCGTCGCCCAGCTCCTGCATCCAAGGATGAATGGCAATCGCCGGGTCCGTCTGGGCGCTGGCGTGGCCCGCCAGCGTCCCCGCAGCCGCCGCCCCTGCCCCCGTTAGAAAGGCACGGCGCGATGGTCCAGTTTGATTTTCGTCAGTCATGTCGTGGCCCTCACATATTCAAATTCATTTTATTGAATTTGTTGGCGCGTGAGAACCCCTATTCTGCTTTTTCTCAGTCTGGTAGAACGATTTCCACCGGCGTGCGGGCCCCATCAGAAACCGTTCCCAATTTGGCTATATGGCTTTCGACCACATCCCAGATCGGCGGACCTTCGGTGCCTTCATTGACCGAGGCCCAACCGGCGACGACATAGCTGCGCGACGGATCAATCGGCTCACCGGAACTGAGCAGGGTCATATCACTGATCCGCTCACCCTGCGGCTTGGCGATGTCCATTTTGAAGCCCATGCCGCCAACGCGGACCATGTCGCCGCCCTGCTGGTAATAGGGGTCGGGGTTGAATAGGTTGTCACCCACATCCTCCAGCACGACCTTCAGGAATTCGCCAGTCATTTCCGTTCGATAGGCATTGGGATAGGTCATCGAGGTGACGTTGAAGATATCCTCGCGGGTGATGTCTTGGCCCGGCAGGATTGACGGCCCCCAACGCACACCGGGGCTCAGCGCGATTTCGGCGTCACGCTCACTCAGCAGCGCGTCGCAAATGAGGTCGTCCCAAGTGCCGTTGAAGTTGCCGCGGCGGTAGAGCAGCGCATCACTCTGCCCCACCACATGGGTCAACTCATCCAGATAAGGCGCGCGCTGCGCGTCGATCAACTTAGCCACCTCTTGATCTGGTGTGATGAGGTCCGAGAAGATCGGGATCAGCTTGTGCCGGATGCCCATCATGTTGCCATCGCGCACGTCCAGATCCACGCGGGAAACGAATTTCCCGTTCGAGCCAGATGCGATGATATGCGTCTGCCCCACCAGCACCGGCTCGGGCAACGCGTCATGGGTATGGCCCGACAGGATCACGTCGATCCCCTTGACGATGCCGGCCATCTTCTTGTCGACGTCGAAACCATTGTGGCTGAGGCAGACGACCAGTTCGGCGCCCTGCGCGCGGACTTCGTCGACCATCTCCTGCATATGCTCGTCGCGGATGCCAAAGGAGTATTCAGGGAACATCCAGCCGGGATTGGCGATGGGCATGTAAGGAAAGGCCTGCCCGATCACGGCGATCTTCACGCCGCCGCGCTCAAAGAATTCGTAGGGCTTGAAGAGTTCCGCAGGCTCATCCCATTCCGCATCAAAGATGTTTTGGCCAAGCGCCGCGAAGGGCAACCCCTGCACGATCTCCTGCACCCGCTCAGACCCCAGCGTGAACTCCCAGTGGAAGGTCATCGCATCGGGCTTCAGCGCGTTCATCACGTTGACCATGTCCTGACCTTGGGTCTTGAGACAGGTCATCGAGCCGTGCCACGTATCCCCGCCGTCCAGAAGCAGCGCATCAGGGCGGTCGGCGCGGATCGCGTCCAGCACGGTGGCCACACGGTCGAGGCCGCCGACCTTGCCGTAAGCCTGCGCATGGGCGACGAAATCGTCATAGGTCAGTGCGTAATCAAGCGGCGTGCCACCGCCGATGCCGTAGCGGATGCGGAAATCCTCGCCGGTGATATGGGGCACCTTGCCACGGTTCTCGCCTACACCGATGTTGACCGAGGGCTCGCGGAAATAGATCGGTTTCAGCTGCGCATGGATGTCGGTCACATGCATCAGGGTGACATTGCCGAACTTCTCGAATTCCAGCAGCGCGTCCTGATCAAAGCGGTCCTGCGCCGCCAGCCGCGCCCAGTTGCCGAAGCCCGAGCCGCCGTAGATGGAGGCCGCAGCCATGGACATTTGCAGAAAATCACGGCGAGACAGCATGTTACGCTCCATCACTTGAAAACAGGGAAAGGCCCCGCCCCCTCGTGAGGGGCGGGATCAGGTCAGGCAAAACGCCCGGATGTTAAATCAGTTACGCACCGAAGGGGCTTCGACCGACAGGCCGTTGCCGCGGCTGGCGACGTAGAGTTCAAGCGCCACGAACTCGGGGCTGCCGGGGCTAAAGGTCTCGGCCCGAGTATCGCGGATGCAGCCCTTAAACCGGGCGTGGCTGCTGTTCAGCTTTGTGTTCTTCAGACGATAGACCGGAAAGCCGTTGATCTGACCTTGGCTCAGATGGTCGGCGCGGATCATGTTGCCGTAGTTGTCCTCATGGCAATTGGCGCAGCTCAGCTCCAATTGGCCGTAGCGGGTGTAGTACATCTCCTTGCCCTGTTCCCAAACGCTCTGGGCCGGGCCGTCGATGGCCACGTTGACCGGCATGCCGCGCGACTGGACCGAGATCAGCGCCTCCATCGCGGTCATGTCGCCGCCGTCGTATTTCCACGGCTCGGCGCCCATCTGGGTCTCGCGGCAGTCGTTGATCTGCATCGCCAACGTGCGAACTTCGCCCGCCTCTTCGTTCCATTTGGGATAGACGGCGCGGACGCCTTCCATCGATTCCACGTCATTGTGACAGGACGCGCAGGACTTGCCCTCGCT
The DNA here is from genome assembly GCF_965641895.1 of Sulfitobacter sp. SH24. Lineage (NCBI taxonomy): Bacteria > Pseudomonadati > Pseudomonadota > Alphaproteobacteria > Rhodobacterales > Roseobacteraceae > Sulfitobacter > Sulfitobacter sp. SH24. The sequence continues at coordinate 1,393,252 of NZ_OZ282575.1, read as the reverse complement.
GCCCTCTGCCGTGTCCCAAACCGCTTGGGCCTGGTCGACAAAGATCATGCCGGGGTTATCGAAATCGTCCATTTGCGTTTGCTGCGTCTCATCCGAGCGGAAGCGCCAGCCAGACATGATTTCCGGCAAAGCCCCCTCAAGATGCGGAGGCGCATCGGTCTTGGTCACCATCTCGATCTCGCCGTTGACGACAAGCTCGGCCTCCTCATCGGCCATCCCCAGCATGGGGGCGGCCACCAAAAGCGCCGCGACCGCGGTCATTGCCTTGAATTTCATGTCTTTCCTCCCTGTTCCACGCACGGTTCTGGCTGACGCGGGGTCAGCCAACCGTGATGGATTTGACTTCTTCGTAGACCGAACCGTCGTCATCGTACCACGTGAATTTGAAGTCGCCGGCCTCTGGCACGGTGGCGTCAAATTCGAAATAGGGGTTGGTCGACATCGCCGGTTCCATCTTCACGTCGATCACGCTCTCGCCGTTGAACTCAGCGGTGAAGCGGTTGATGATCGAACGCGGGATGACATTGCCGTCGCCGTCTTTGCGCTGGCCCGATTCCATCGGGTGGCTGATCAGGGTCTTGATCGTGATGACCTCACCTGCCTCGGCTTTTTTCGGCACTTTGACGCGAGGGGTTACACCTTCTGCCATTTTGAAAACTCCTAAAAATTGGGGCGCGCGGGCTTAGCCGCCGCAGCCGCCGATTGTGACTTTGATCTCTGCGCTGGTGCGGGCAAAGGTGCCGTCTTCCAGCTTGGCGATGGCGACAACGTCTTGGGTCGTGGCCAAACGAATGCGGGTGGAGGCACTGCGCGAACCGGCCAAGGGGCCAAAGTTAAAGGTGCCCACGGGCGGGGTCGGGTTGCCGGTGGCCAGCACCATGATCGCAGACGCACCGGGCGCTTCGACCGAGACTGGCACAGTGTTGCCGTTTTCCGCGATTTCAGGCGCGGTCAGGGTGACGCCGGTGTCGGCCATATCGGCCCCGCCGGTGAATTCCGCGATCAGCTCGTCAACCGTGGCGGCAGAAGCCCCCACGGGCAGCATGGTAAGCGCCACGGCTCCAAGGCCGAGGCCGAAAGTTTCACGTCTTGAGAAGTTCATCTCTCATCTCCTTATGCGTCAGCGGCGCTCTGCGCCGTTATTCCATTGCCGCGGTGCGCTGACCGCGATGATCTGTCGAGCCGTCCGCCGCCCCTAGGCCGCGAAGCCTCGGCGTTACTCTTTCAACGTGACCAAGAAAGCCACGATATCTTCGATCTGCTGAGCATCCAACAGAGGCGGCAGCGGCTCAGACCCGGCCTTGCCGGTGAACCCGTCGCCGGGGCGGATATATCCGCTTGTCTTGTAGTAGGAGGGCATCATCGAGCCTTCGAAGGTCATTTTGCTGTTGGCGACGATGCCGCGCAGCTCTGCCTCTGACCAGCGGTCGCCCGCCCCGTCGAGCATCGGGCCGATCTCCCCTTGAAAGGGCACATCGCTCAGCGCATCCAACTGGTGACAGGCCACGCAGTTGCCAGCCTTCTTGTTGCCAACGATGGCGGCACCATTGGCAGCATCCCCCGGCGTGCCGGTCAGCGATTGTTCAACCGAACCGTAATCATCATAGGTCACGTCGGCAGGTGCCACGGTTTCAGCGGCGGCCAGAACAGGCGCGCCCGACACAATTGCGGCGGCGATCCATCTCATCATCGAAAACTTCCTCCCAGTGCCGATCACGGTGATGTGTGATCCGGTTTACCTGACCCTAAGACAGGGATGCGGCGCGGCGCAACAACAAATTCAAACTTTTGAATAGCTTTACATCCGCGCTGCTGTTTTTCACGGGTTAATCCGTGCGGCCGTTGTTGCGCTCTTGGATCATCCGCGCGTGGTAGCGCTGGAAATCCTCCTCGCTTTCAAGCGCATAACGTTCTTCATTAACCCAGGTCAGCATATCCAGCGTCGTGCCCTTGCCAAAGGCACCCGGCATCACCGCCACCGCCGCCTGCGGCGCGGTCGCGTCTTCGGCCACCTCTTGGGGCAAGAACATCAGCGTTGGGGTAAAGAGAATCCCCCATTTCCGCGCCATCTGCTTTTCCGAGAGGGTCTCACCATCGAAATCAGTCACTTCGATGTCCCCGTGCAGGTTGAGCTGCACGACGAAGTAATTCTCTTCGATATAATTGGTGATTTCGGGGGCGGGATAGACCTCCTCGTGCATCTTGGTGCAGTAAATGCAGCCCCGTTGTTCAAACATCAGCATCAGGCGCTTATCTTCGGCGTTGGTCTCCTCCAAATCCTCGCGCAGGTCTTTGAAGGTGTCGCGCATCCACGGCGTCTTGTGCAGACCGTCGTCGCCCAGTTCCGCGGCGGCCAATGGCCATGCCAGCAGCATTGCAGCGGCTGCGGCCCCTATCCTTGCGATCATCATATCGGCGTCCTCCTTGTTGCGGTTACCCTAACGTCGTGAAGCTGGGGAACCAACGGATCATTGCATCCGCGATTAACTGCACCCCGCCTGTCACGATCAGCACGGCAAAGAGGATCAGCATGACCCCCATCGCCTTTTCCACCTTTTGGACCAGCGCCATATGCCGCGCCGCCCAGTTGAGAAACGGCTTTGCAAACAGCGCCGCGACCACGAAGGGCGCGGTCATCCCCGCGCCATAGGCCGCCAACAGCAGCCCACCCCGCGTGATGTCGCCCATGCCCGAGGCAATCATCAAAATCGCCGCCAGTGCCGGGCCCACACAGGGCGTCCAGCCAAAGCCAAAGGCCAGCCCCATCACATAAGCGCCCCAGATCGACGTGGGCTTGCCGCCCCCCTCCAACCGCGCTTCGCGGTAGAGCAGCGGCACTTTGATGACGCCCAGAAAATGCAGACCAAAGACCAACAGGATCGCCGCCGCCACCCAGCTCAGCGGTTCAAGGTATTGGGTAAACACCTGCCCCAAGGCCGTGGCCCCCATGCCCAGCAGCACAAAGATCGTCGTCACCCCAAGCGCAAAGAGCACCGATGACAGCACCAGCCGCCGCTGCGCCCCTGGCGCAATCGCGCCGTCGCCGCGCAATTCGGTCACGCTGAGCCCTGCCATATAGCTCAGATAGAACGGCACCATCGGCAGAATACAGGGGGTAAAGAAGCTGAGCAGCCCCGCCAGCAGCGCGCCTGCATAGGTGATGTCGAACATGTTACCTCCTGACCGCGCCGACACATGTCGCCGCGCTTGAATAATTCACATATTCAAATTACGTTGAGTGTTGTCCAAACGTCAATCAGGCAAGCCAATGATCCGCACAGTGACCGCCCTGAGCCTCGCGGCCCTAACCGCCCTGCCCGCCTTGGCGGTGGAACTGGTCATGGTCGAACAGCCCGGTTGCATCTATTGCGAACGCTGGGACAAAGAGATCGCCCCCGCCTACCCCAAAACCGACGAGGGCGAATTTGCCCCGCTGCGCCGCGTCGATATCTCGGCGGTCGAGGATAGCGTCACCCCCCAGCGCGCGGTGGTATTTACGCCAACCTTCCTGCTGGTTGAAGATGACACCGAACTGGGCCGTCTCGAAGGCTACCCCGGCGCGGAATTTTTCTGGCCCATGCTGAATATGCTATTACGCGACAAGACCGATTTCGAGGAACCGACCGAATGACAGCCCTGCCCGTGATTACCCCCGACATGTCCGAAGAGGACATGGACCGGATGCTGACCAACGCCGTGACCGCGTCGAATTTTCTCAAGGCGATCAGCCATGAGGGGAGGTTGATGATCCTGTGTCATCTTGTTTCGGGTGAAAAGTCGGTGAGCGAGTTGGAAGCCCTGCTCTCGACCCGGCAAGCCGCCGTATCGCAACAACTCTCGCGGCTCAGGCTCGAAGGGCTGGTGACCCCCCGTCGCGATGGCAAAACAATCTACTACCGGCTTGCCGATGACCGCCCGCGCAAAATGCTGGAGCTGGTCTACGAATTGTTCTGCAAGGATGATTGAGCTTCTGGGCCAGCCGCTGACCGCCGCCCTCTTGGGTGGATTGGGCGGCGTATTGCTGGGCCTTGCCGCACGATTGGGGCGGTTCTGCACTTTAGGCGCGATCGAAGACCTGCTCTATGGCGGCTCCAGCCACCGGATGCGGATGTGGGGCTTGGCGATCGGTGTAGCGATGCTGGGCAGTTTTACCCTTGGCGGGTTTGGCTTCATCAACATCGACCGCGCCTTTCATCTGACAATCGCCTTCTCATGGGCGCCTGCGATCTTTGGCGGGCTGATCTTCGGCTATGGCATGGCGCTGGCGGGCACCTGCGGCTTTGGCGCTTTGGCGCGGCTTGGCGGGGGTGATCTGCGCGCTTTTGTCATCGTGGTGGTCATGGGGCTGGCAGCCTTTGCCGTGCTCTCTGGCCCTCTCGCCCCGGCGCGTGTGCTCCTCTTCCCCCGGCAACTGAACGTAGGTCCGCCCGATGGCATCGCCCATGCGCTTTCCGCACTCGCAGGCGGATCGGTGGCCATGATCGGTGTGGCTGTGGGCATGGTGATCTGTGCCCTTATGCTGAGCGCCCGCAGCTTTTGCTGCGATTTTCGAATGGTTTTCTGGAGCGTGGTCGCCGGTCTCGCCATCGTTTCAGGCTGGGCGGGCACGGCGTGGCTGGCACAGACCGGCTTTGGCACACAGACGCTCATGTCTCACAGCTACGCCGCCCCGGTGGGAGAGACCCTGCTCTACGCCATGCAGGGCTCTGTCCGCCCGCTGAGCTTTGGCATCGGCTCTGTCTCGGGCGTCTGGGTCGGCGCTTTCCTCGGCTCTCTCTGGCAGGGGCATTTCCGTTGGGAAGCTTGCGAAGACCCGCGCGAGCTGCGCCGCCAGATACTCGGCGCAGGGCTTATGGGCGCTGGTGCGGTAATCGCTATGGGCTGCACCATCGGGCAAGGCATCTCTGCCATATCGGTCTTGGCTTTCAGCGGCCCTGTGACCTTGGCGTCGATTTTTGCCGGGGCCGCGATTGGACTGCGCCAACTAATTGTCGGATTTCGCCGCAGCCCGGTCTAGCGCGTCATAAAACCGTGACAGTTATGGTGCAAAGAAACGCCAGTAGAGTTTCCAAAGGGCGCGCAGAACAGGGCGAAGACGGTGCACCCTACGGTAGCTTTGAATAGCAACAGGGCAGCGGAAAGACCGCGGACTGATCGAAATTCTATAAAATTGATTTTAGCATGTAAGATGTGGTGCAGCTTCCCCAGCTGCACCACTTTTCTTTAAAAACGCCCGGTTCCTCAACCAAGCGCCCCTTTGGTCAATCCGAAAGGCAAGCAGCCATATCTTCAGCCATACCGCGGAGCAGATCCGCATAGAGGGAGGCCCCCGGTTCAAGATCGGCACCCAGCGGGTCAAGCGTACCGGCCCCGGTGTCCTGTCCTTCTGCCACGGCTGCAATTAGGCCGGGATTGAACTGCGGCTCAGCAAAGACGCATTTGACGCCATTGTCAGCCACCAAGGCCCGCAACTCCGAGACGCGCGCCGCGCCCGGAGCACGGGCGTCATTCTCGCTGATGGCCCCAAGCGCTTCGATGTCAAAACGTGCTTCGAAATAATGGTAGGCATCATGGAAGACGATGAAGGGGCGGTCCCTGACCGGCGCGAGGGTTTCAGAGATTTCCTCTTCTAGTGTGGCGAGCTCTGCCTGTGCTGCCTCGGCGTTCTCGCGGTACTGGGCGGCGTTGTCAGGGTCCAGCTCGGCCAAGCTCTCCGCGATCTGACCCAACCACAACTGGCCGTTGCGCGGATCAAGCCAGACATGGGGATCATCGCCACTATGGGCGTGACCGTGTCCGTGGTTATCATGGGGTTCGTGGTCATCATGATCTTTTTCACCGTGGTCATGCCCCTCATGGTCATCATGACCCTCATCGTCGTGGTCATGCCCCTCATGGTCATCATGCCCCTCATCGCCATGGTCGTGCACCTCGTGGTCATCATGCCCCTCATCGCCGTGCGCACTATGGTCATGCGCCTCGAATGTTGCGCCCTCACGGAAAGGCAACACGCGGGTGCCGGGTTGCTCCATCAATGCAAGATGGCTCGCACTTCCTGCCAGCGAATTCAGTGGATCGGCCAACCAAGGGGTCAGCAAGGGGCCAACCCAAACGACCAGATCAGCCCCGCTCAGCGCGCGGGCCTCCGAAGGGCGCATCGCATAGCCATGGGGCGAGCTACGCTGCGGGACGATGAGGTCTGGCGTCCCAACACCCTTCATCACCTGAGACACCAGCGCATGAACTGGTGCGATATCCGTGGCGACGGCAGGCACATCGGCCCAAAGCGGCGTCGAGACCGACGCAAGAACGGCAGCGGGGAGCGAGAAACGATACATGGCAGACCTTCAAAATGTTATAGTATCACCTTGCTAGCATCCTTGTTATAACATATCAATGCACAAATGAATTGAGGTCCCCCATGAGCGCCATCGAATTCCGCGATCACGACCACGCCGCCTGTATGCGCAGCACCATGCAGGCCGCCGAAGCACAATGCGCCGCGCGCGGGCTGCGGCTGACGCCCGTTCGCCGTCGTGCATTGGAAATTTTGCTGTCAGAGCACCGCGCTTTGGGCGCCTATGACCTCTTGGCCCATCTCTCGGCCGAAGGCTTGGGCGCGCAGCCCCCTGTGGCCTACCGCGCGCTGGATTTTTTGGTCAAAGCCGGGCTGGCCCATAAGATCGAAGCGCTTAATGCCTATGTCGGCTGCGTGCATCCGGGCGAAGACCATGCGCCCGCTTTCCTGATCTGCCGCAGTTGCCGGTCGGTGGCAGAGGCCGAAACCTCACCCACGAAAAGCCGCCTAGGCGATGCCGCCCGCGCCGCAGGCTTCCGCATCGAGCGCAGCGTGGTCGAGGCCGAAGGCCTTTGCCCCGCCTGTCAGGGGACCGGTGCATGAGCCTGATTGAGACCCGTGGCCTGACCCTGCGCCACGACAGACAAGTCGCCCTGCGCGATGTGAACTTCAACATCGAACCAGGGGAGATTGTCACCATCGTCGGCCCCAACGGCTCAGGCAAGTCCAGCCTGCTGCGTGCGCTGATCGGCGCGTTGAAACCGGCGGCGGGCAAGATCACCCGCAAACCGGGGCTGCGCATCGGATATGTGCCGCAAAAATTGCAGATCGACGCGACCCTACCACTCACCGTGCGCCGTTTCGTCAACCTGCCGCGCCGCCAAACGCCCGAAGCGATCCGCGATGCCCTTACCACCGCCGGCGTGCCGGAATTGGCCGAGCGGCAGATGGTCGACCTCTCTGGCGGGCAGTTCCAGCGCGTGTTGCTGGCCCGTGCGCTGCTGGAAAAACCTGACCTGCTGATCCTTGATGAGGCGACCCAAGGGTTGGATCAACCCGGATCTGCCGCCTTTTACCGCCAAATCGAAGCGGTGCGCCAAGATTTGGGCTGTGCCGTGCTGATGGTCAGCCATGATCTACACGTCGTGATGGCCGCCAGCGACCGGGTGCTGTGCCTCAACGGTCATGTCTGCTGCGAAGGCACGCCAGAAACCGTGGCGGACGCACCAGAATACCGCGCGCTATTCGGCAGTGGCACCCAAGGGGCGCTGGCGCTCTACCGTCACGATCACGACCATCATCACCACCATCACAATCACCACCACGGCGACGCTTGTGATGGACAGCACGAAGAGACCGAGAATGCTTGACGATTTTATTGTGCGCGCAGCACTTGCCGGGCTTGGCGTCGCACTGGCCGCCGCGCCGTTGGGCTGTTTCGTGATCTGGCGGCGCATGGCTTATTTCGGCGATGCCACAAGCCACGCGGCCCTTCTGGGCGTCGCTTTGGCGCTGGCAACCGATCTGCCGATCACCGCAGGGGTGCTTTTGGTGGCGCTGGTGATGGCGCTGGTGATCAGCACGCTGTCGGGCCGGAATGTCAGTGCCGATGCCCTACTAGGCGTGATGGCCCATTCCGCCCTGGCGCTTGGATTGGTGGCCGTGTCGCTGCTGCCGGGGCAGCGGGTTGATCTTTCGTCTTACCTCTTTGGTGAAATTCTTGCCGTCACGCGCTTTGACCTCGCCGTGATCTGGGGCGGTGCCGTGGCCGTGGCGCTGCTGTTGGCATGGCGTTGGTCTGCACTGCTGGCGGCAACGTTGAACCCCGACCTTGCGCAAGCGGCAGGTGGCAACCCCAAGCGCGAGCAGTTAATCCTAACGCTTGCGTTGGCGATCATGGTGGCTGTGGCGATCAAGGTCGTGGGTGCGCTGCTGATCGCCGCCATGCTGATTATCCCCGCCGCCACCGCACGCCCCTTCGCCCGCACGCCCGAAACCATGGCGATCTGGGCGATGGGACTGGGCGCTTTGGCAGCCTTCGGCGGGCTGATGGCGTCACTGGAATTCGACACGCCAACCGGCCCCAGCATCGTCAGCATCGCGGCGGCACTTTTTGCGCTGTCTTCGGCTCTGGCCCCACTGCTGCGGCGAGCCTAAGTCCCTGCCCGCCCGGCCCTGCAAGGGCCGCGCGGTATGTCTTAGCGGTGCGGCGTGCTTAGCGCTTGATTACCGCGTCGGCTTCGATCTCAAGCTTGGCCTCGTCTTCGACCAATCCTGCAACCACCACCATTGCCATGGCGGGGAAATGTTTCCCCATCACTTCACGGTAGGCGCGGCCCACGTCCTTTTGCGCGGCAAGATATTCTTTCTTATCTGTCACATACCATGTCAGGCGCATGATATCTTCGGGCGTGCCACCCGCCGCTTCGACCACATCACGGATGTTTTGCAGCGCTTGTTTCATCTGACCGATAAAGTCATGGCATTCGAATTTCTGCTCTGCGGTCCAACCGATCTGACCACCGACAAAAAGATGGCCATCGGCGCTGAGCATACCGTTTGCATAGCCCTTGGCGGGCGCCCAACCTTCGGGGTGGATAACTTGATGCGACATGTCGTGTTCCTTTTTATTAACAGTCACACGCCGAGAAACTGATCGGCGATTTGAGAATTGAGCGCAGGCATTGGGCCAGTCTAGGCCGAGTGGCCACGTTCGAGAATAACGGCGTGATCCGCCACCCGGCGCAGATCGGCGAAGGAGTTAACTACCGCCAACTGCGCCCGCCCAAAGGGCACGCGGGCGAGACGGCCAGCAAAGAACAGTCCCTATCAGGTCACCCGCGCGCGGGTCTTGTATTTTTCGTTGTCCCAGAGGCGGTTCTCCATCACATCGCGGATGATCGCGACCGCTTTGGAGACGTCCTCGGCATCGATATAGAGCGGCGTGAAGCCGAAACGCATGATGTCGGGCGCGCGGAAATCACCAATCACGCCGCGGTCGATCACCGCCTGCATCGCGGCATAGCCTTCCTCAAATCGGAACGACACCTGACTGCCCCGCTCAGCGCTGTTGCGCGGGCTGGCAAGGGTCAGTTGCGGCACGTCACGCTCGATCTCTTCGATGAACTGCTCCTGCAATGCAATGGAGGCGGCGCGCAGCTCTTGCATGTCTACGTCCGTCCAAAGCCCCATCGCCACTTCCAGCGCGGTCAATTGGATCACCGGCGGCGTGCCGACGCGCATCCGCTCAATGCCCTGCCCCGGTTTGTACTCCAGATCAAAGGCAAAGGGCTGGCGGTGCCCCAGCCACCCGGCAAGCGCAGGCTGTACTTCGTCCGCCAGATCGGGGCGCACATAGATGAACCCCGGCGCGCCCGGTCCGCCGTTCAGGTATTTATAGGTGCAGCCCACGGCAAATTCGCAGTTGCTGCCCGCCAGATCGACCGGCAGCGCACCTGCCGAATGTGCCAGATCCCAGATCATCACCGCGCCACTGGCATGGGCCAGCTCGGTCATGGCCTTCATGTCGTGTTTACGACCCGTGCGGTAATCGACCTCCGTCAGCATCACGGCAGCGATGTCTTCGTTGATGGCGTCTTTCACCTCTTCGGGGGCGACGCTGCGCAGCTCATAGCCCTGTTCCAACAGCCCGACCAAGCCTTCAGCCATATATAGATCCGAGGGGAAGTTGCCGGTATCCGACAAGATCACCTTGCGACCGGGGCGCAGTTTGACCGCCGAAGCCAACGCCTGAAACACCTTGATCGACAGCGTGTCGCCCATCACCACCGACCCTTCCGGCGCGCCGACGATGCCCGCGACCATATTACCAACCCGCGTAGGCTGTTCCATCCATCCGGCTTGATTCCAGCCGCGGATCAGCCTGTCACCCCATTCGTCGGTGATCATCTCCTGCACCCGCGCGGCGGCGGCCTTGGGCAGCGGCCCCAGAGAGTTGCCGTCGAGGTAGATCACGCCCTCGGGCAGGATAAACTGATCTTTTTTCAAAACAGACACTTACAGTGCTCCTCTCACATGCCAAAGCTCGGGGAAAAGCTCCACTTCGAGCATTTTACGCAGATAGGTCACGCCCGACGTGCCCCCGGTGCCGCGTTTGAAACCAATGATGCGTTCCACGGTGGTCACGTGGTTGAACCGCCAGCGGCGGAAGTAGTCCTCAAGATCGACGAGCTTTTCCGCCAATTCATAAAGTTCCCAATGGGTTGTCGGGTCTTCATAAACCTGTTTCCAAAGCGCCTGAACCTCAGCTTTGGCCTCCCAAGCCTTTGGTTCCGGTCCGCCTGCCAATGACGGCTCGCCCATCCGCTCACAAAGCAGATCAATCGCCACTTGATAAAGACTTGGCTGCTCCATCTCTGCCACCAGTGCCGCATGGGGTTCGGGCGTGTGTTCATGCAGTTTGGTCAACGCCGCGATGCGGTTGCCTAGAAGATACTCAATCAAACGGTACTGGTAAGACTGAAACCCCGACGACGCCCCCAGATACGGGCGGAACTGAGTATATTCGCTGGGCGTCATGGTGCGCAGCACGTCCCACGCGGAGTTAAGCTGTTCAAAGATCCGCGCCACGCGGGTCAACATCTTGAAACTTTGACGCAACTCCCCCGCTTGAAGCGATTTGCGGCAGGCGGTCAACTCATGGATCGCCAGCTTCATCCACAGTTCCGAGGTTTGGTGCTGAATGATAAACAACAGTCCATCGTGCGCCATATCCAGCGGGTTTTCCGTCGTCAGGATTTGGTCCAGCCCAAGGTAATCCCCATAGGATTTATCCTTGGCAAAACTCATCTTCGCGCCCTTGGAGGCTTCGTCAAACGTGCTCATTTACCCTCTCTCAGCGCGAAACGCTGGATCTTTCCGGTTGCGGTTTTCGGCAACTCTTTGATGAAACGAATATCGCGCGGGTACTTATAAGGCGCAATGGTCGCTTTAACATGGTCCTGCAGTATCTTGATTGTATTGATATCTTCCGGCGTTCCATCAACCACAACCACATGCGCTTGCACGATAGAACCGCGCGCTTCGTCAAGGGCCGCGACCACGCCGCATTCGCTCACCAATGGGTGACTAAGCAATGCTGCCTCAACCTCTGGCCCGGCAATGTTGTAACCCGAACTGATAATCATATCGTCGTTACGGGCGGCAAAGTGCAGATAACCGTCCTCATCCATGGTGAAACTGTCGCCAGTGATGTTCCAGCCATCCTTGACGTAATCGGCCTGACGCGCATCGCCTAAATAGCGGCAGCCGATAGGGCCGCGCACGGCCAGCCGCCCCACCTCGCCGCGCGGCACCTCAGCACCGTCCGCGTCGATCACCCGTGCCTCATAGCCCGTGACAGGCTTGCCCGTGCAGGCCGCGCGATGGTCGTCGAAACGGTTGGAAATGAAGATATGCAACATCTCTGTCGCGCCGATCCCGTCGAGCATGGGTTTGCCGGTTTTCTCTTTCCACTCATGATAAACAGGCGCAGGGAGTGTTTCCCCGGCAGACACGGCGGCACGCAGGCTACTGAGGTCCGCGCCCTCTTCCATCGCTTGCAACATCGCGCGGTAAGCCGTGGGGGCGGTAAAACACACGGTCGCTTTATATTTCTCAATGATCTCAATCATATTGGGCGGGCTGGCGGTTTCCAGCAACGTTGCCGCGGCCCCGAAGCGCAGCGGAAAAACCGCAAGCCCGCCAAGCCCGAAGGTAAAGGCCAAGGGGGGCGAACCGACGAAAACATCCTCAGGCGTGACTCCCAGAACCTCGCGCGCATAGCCGTCCGCGATAATTAAAAGGTCTCGGTGAAAATGCATTGTTGCTTTGGGGTTACCAGTCGTTCCTGATGTAAATCCCAGAAGCGCCACATCGTCTTGTGCGGTGTCGGCGGCCTCAAACTGAACCGGCTTTTCGAGCGCCAAACGGTCAAGTTCTGCATCATGGTTGCTGGTGCCGTCAAAGCCCAGCACCGTCTTGAGGAATTTCGACGACTTCGCGCATGTCATCATCTCATCCATCAGCCTTGTATCGCAAAGCGCGTGGCTGATTTCAGCCTTGTCGACAATCGCCGCAAGCTCTCCTGCGCGCAGCATCGGCATGGTATTCACCACCACCGCGCCCGCCTTGGTCGCGGCAAGCCAGCAGGCCACCATCGCCGGGTTGTTGGCCGAGCGGATCAGCACCCGATTGCCGGGTTTAACGCCAAGATCATCCACCATGGCGCGGGCCAGACGGTTGGTCCAATCGGCGAGTTCTTTGTAGGTGCGCCGCCGCCCATTGCCGATCAGCGCCGTATGATCCCCAAAACCTTTTTCCACCATAGTATCAGTAAGTTCTACGCCTACATTCAGGCGATCGGGATAGGTAAACTGATCTAGATTGAGGTCGGGCCATTGATCGAACGGCGGTAGGTTCTCACGGGCGAATGTGTCTTCATGTCCACTCGGGTGCAGCTTCATGTCATGGCTCCCAACGTTTGGCGTGCAATGACGACACGTTGCACGTCAGATGCGCCTTCGTAAATCCGCAAGGCCCTGATTTCGCGGTAAAGTCGCTCGACCGCCTCGCCATTACGCACACCATCCCCGCCATGCAGTTGCACCGCCGTGTCGATGACCTTTTGGGCCTGATCGGTAGCAAACAGTTTGGCCATCGCCGCCTCGCGGGTCACGCGCGGCGCGCCGCTGTCTTTGGTCCACGCGGCGCGGTAAACCAGCAAGGCCGCTGCATCCACATCCAACGCCATATCGGCGATATGGCCTTGAACCAACTGCAACTCACTCAATGCTGCGCCCTGCACTTGGCGGGAGGTCACCCGCAAAAGCGCTTCGTCCAAGGCGCGGCGGGCAAAGCCCAAAGCGGCAGCAGCCACGGTTGATCGGAAGACATCAAGCACAGACATCGCAATGGCAAATCCACGCCCCGCCTCGCCCAGAAGCGCCGACCCGGGCAGTTTCACCCCATCGAAATGCAGTGTGGCCAGCGGGTGCGGTGCCATAACCTCAAGCCGTTCCTCGACCTTTAGGCCGGGCGTGTCGGCGGGTACGATAAAGGCCGAAAGCCCCTTTGCGCCCGGTGCCTCGCCGGTGCGGGCAAAGACGGTATAGACGTCAGCGATACCACCGTTGGAAATCCACGTCTTACGCCCGTCGAGCACATAGCCGTTGCCATCTGCCTTGGCGGTCATGGTGGAATTGGCCACGTCCGACCCGGATTGCGGCTCGGTCAGCGCAAAGGCCGAGATCGCCTGACCCGAACGCGTCTTAGGTAGCCACTCGGCCTTTTGTTCATCACTCCCAAAAAGCGAGATCGCGCCGGTGCCAAGCCCCTGCATCGCAAAGGAAAAATCCGCCAGCCCGTCGTGCCGCGCCAGCGTTTCGCGGATCAGGCAGAGGGTGCGAACATCAAGCACCTCATCGCCTTCGGCCCCGCTGTGGCGCAGCCAGCCATCTCGGCCCATCATTCCGACCAAATCACGGCAGGCCCCGTCGGTATCGGCGTGATCCACGTTCTTCAATTCTTGTCCGGCCCATTCATCAAGCGCCAGCGCCAACTCTTTGTGGCGCAGCTCAAAAAAGGGCCAGTCGAGAAAAGTTCTATCAGCCATCTTTAGGCCTCCCCGCGTGTTTATCTTTTGGCTTTTGTTACTCAGTCCCCTTCAAAGACCGGGCGTTCCTTGGCGACGAAAGCGTTATAGGCGCGCTCAAAGTCGCCGGTCTGCATGCAGATCGCCTGCGCTTGTGCTTCGGCCTCAATCGCCTGTTCGATAGACATGGCCCATTCCTGCGCCAGCATCGTTTTCGTCATCATATGTGCAAAATTTGGCCCTGCTTGGATTTTCTGCGCCAGCTTCAGCGCCTCATCTTCCAGCGTTTCGCCTGTGACCAGACGGTTGTAGAAACCCCAGCGTTCGCCTTCCTCGGCCGACATGGCGCGCCCCGTATAAAGCAGTTCCGCCGCGCGGGTCTGTCCAATGATACGCGGCAAGATCGCACAAGCGCCCATATCGCACCCGGCAAGGCCGACGCGGGTGAACAGAAATGCCGTCTTGGCTTCTGCCGTGGCCAAACGGAGGTCAGACGCCATGGCAATGATTGCCCCTGCGCCCACACAGACACCATCGACCGCCGCGATGACCGGCTTGCCGCAATTTACAATCGCTTTGACCAGATCGCCGGTCATGCGGGTGAATCGGAGCAGTTCCTTCATGTTCATTCGCGTCAAAGGGCCAATGATATCATGCACATCGCCGCCGGAGCTAAAGTTTCCGCCGTTGGAGCCAAAGATCACCACGTCGACATCATCGGCATAGACGAGGTCGCGGAACCAGTCGCGCAGTTCGGCATAGCTGTCGAAGGTCAACGGGTTCTTACGGTCGGGCCGGTCCAGCCGCACGGTGGCGATCCGGTCTTTGATCTCACATTGAAAGTGCTTCACGTCACTGCGCATTGGCGTTTTCCTTTTCTTCCGTTTGGGCGGCGAAAGCCTGCAAGCGGGCCGCCATCGCGCGGGCTTCCTCGGGGGAGACGCCGCGTAGTTTTTCGTTGATCCAATCTTCATGGGCCTGCGCTTGAAGCGCAAATTCGGCGGCCCCTTGGGGCGTTAGACGCAACATCATCGCACGGCGGTCGCCGGGTACGGGGATGCGTTGCACCAGCCCCTCTTCGCTAAGCCGGTCGGCGATGCCCGTGACATTACCGTTGGACACCCGCAGCACGCCCGAAAGTTGGCTCATCTTCAGCCCTTCCGGATGCCGCGACAGGGCCGACATCACATCGAAACGCGGCAGCGTGGTGTTATGCTCGCGGCGCAGCGTGTCGCGCAATTCCTGCTCAAGGCCACGCACGACCTTTAACAGCCGCAGCCAAAGCCGCACGCGATCCTTGGCCGCATTGCTCACACTTCGCCCCCCGACAAAGACAGCGCGTGCCCGTTGACCGAAGCAGCACCGTCCGACAGCAGATAGAGCGCAGCCGCCGTGACCTCATCGGTGGTGACAAAACGGTTCTGCGGGCTAGCGCGTTTCAAAATGGCGCGGGCCTCGTCTGCCGTCTTTCCTGTGCTTTTGGTGATATTCTCCACCGAGCGCTCCAACAGCGGCGTGTCGATGAAACCGGGGCAAATGGCGTTCACCGTGATGCCCGTGCGCGCGACCTCTAACGCCAGCGCGCGGGTCAAGCCCACGACACCATGTTTCGCCGCGACATAGCCCGCAACGTAAGGATAGCCCTTGAGCCCGGCGGTAGAAGCCACAGCGATAAGCCTACCCCGCTTGGCCTCTTTCATCTCGGCCAGTGCTGCCTGCCAGACGTTGAAGACGCCCGTTACATTAACGGCCAGCATATCGGCCATGTCCTGCGCGGTGATCTTGTCGAAAGGGGCGGAATGGGCTGCGCCTGCATTGGCGACGACTCCGGTGATGGGGCCATTTTCAGTACGGGCGGCGGCAAAGGCGTGGGCCACGGCTTGTGGGTCTGTCACATCACAGACCTGAAACGGCAGCCCTTGTTCGCGCAAAGGTGCTTCTCGGCGGCCCATGATGGTAACTTTTGCGCCGCTGTCGGCGACAGCGCGGGCAATCTTTGCCCCAACGCCTGACCCGCCGCCGGTGATAATCACATGGCTCATACTTTCTCCATCTCTGCGGCGCGGTCTGCCAGACGCCATGCTTGATCTCGGCCGGGGCCATAGGGCAGCGGCCAATCAGCGTGGCGGTCGCCAATCGCGGCGGCGGCATGGAGCGCCCAATAGGGATCGGCCAGATGCGGGCGGGCAAGGCAGACCAGATCGGCGCGGCCCGCCATCAGAATCGAGTTCACGTGGTCGGCCTCATAGATATTGCCCACGGCCATGGTCTTGATGCCCCCGTCGTTGCGGATGCGGTCGCTGAACGGGGTCTGGAACATGCGGCCATAGACCGGCTTGGCCTGTTTCGAGGTCTGGCCTGCCGAGACGTCGATGATATCGGCCCCTGCGTCACTGAACATACGGGCGATTTCTACGGCTTCTTCGGGGCTTACCCCGTCTTCTTCGACCCAATCGGTGGCCGAAATGCGCACTGCCATCGGCTTCTCTTCGGGCCATGCATCGCGCATCGCTTTGAACACTTCCAGCGGATAACGCATGCGGTTTTCCAGGCTGCCGCCGTATTCATCGTCGCGCTGGTTCGACAGCGGCGAGATGAAGGACGAGATCAGATAGCCATGCGCCGCATGCAGCTCGATCATGTCGAAGTTGGCGCGATGGGCCATGCGCGTGGCATCGACAAACTCATCGCGGATCGTATCCATATCGGCGCGGCTGGCGGCTTTGGGCATGGCATTGCCCTCGGACCACGGGATTGCCGAAGCCGAGATGATATCCCAGTTGCCGGCTTTCAGCGGCGCGTCCATCTCTTCCCACCCAACTTGCGTCGAGCCTTTGCGCCCCGAGTGGCCAATCTGGCAACAGATCTTGGCATCCGTTTCGGCATGTACGAAATCGGTCAGACGCTGCCACGCGGCTTCATGTTCGGGCGCGTAAAGCCCCGGACAGCCCGGCGTGATGCGCCCCTGCGGCGAGACGCAGGTCATCTCGGTATAGACCAGCCCGGCACCACCCTTGGCGCGTTCGGCGTAGTGGATCAGGTGCCAATCTGTCGGGCAGCCATCGACGGCCTTGTACTGCGCCATCGGTGAGACGACGATGCGGTTTTCCAGCTTCATGTCACGCAGTTGGAACGGCGCGAACATCGGCGCACGCACCGGGCCGTTGCTATCCGCCCCCGCCTGTTCGAGGAACCATCTCTCGGCCCCCTCAAGCCACTTGGGGTCACGCTCGCGCAGGTTCTCGTGGCTGATGCGCTGGCTGCGGGTCAACATGGAGTAGTTCAATTGCACCGGGTCGAGGTCGAGGTAGCGCTCAACATCCTCAAACCATTCAACCGAGTTGCGCGCAGCCGATTGCAGACGCAGCACTTCGAGACGCCGCGCCTCTTCATACTTCTCAAATGCCGTGCTTAGGTTTTTGTCATCGCTCACATGTTTCGCCAGTGAGATCGCCGATTCCAGCGCCAGCTTGGTGCCCGACCCGATCGAGAAATGCGCCGTGGCCGAAGCATCGCCCAGAAGCACAACATTTTCGTGGCTCCACTTTTCGCAAAGCACGCGAGGGAACTTGATCCAAGCCGAGCCGCGGATGTGGCTGGCGTTGGTCATCAGCTTGTGACCGTCAAGGTGATCCTTGAAGATCTCCTCACAGATCGCGATGGTCTCTTCTTGGGTCTTTTCGCCGAAACCGTAGGCGTCAAAGGTTTCTTGGCTGCATTCCACGATGAAAGTCGCGGTGTCTTTGTCGAATTGATAGGCGTGGACCCAGATCCAGCCTTTGTCGGTCTTCTCGAAGATAAAGGTGAAGGCGTTGTCAAACTTCTGGTGCGTGCCAAGCCAAACAAAGGGGCAGCGCCGCACATCGATGTCGGGCTGGAACGTCTCTTCGAATTCCATCCGCGTTTTGGAATTCAGACCATCGCTGGCGACCACCAGATCATAGTCGCCCATATATTCTGATGCTGCTTTGACTTCGCTTTCAAATTGAAGGTTAACACCCAATTCCCGCGCCCGCTCTTGCAGGATCAGCAGCAGACGCTTGCGGCCAATGCCGCAGAACCCGTGGCCGGTGCTGTGGATCACATGGCCTTTGTGATGCAGGGCGATGTCGTCCCAATAGGCGAAATGGCTGCGGATTTCGCGTGCCGAAACGGGATCGTTGACCTCAAGATTATCAAGCGTTTCATCTGACAGCACGACGCCCCAACCGAACGTATCATCGGCGCGGTTACGTTCCATCACTGTCACATCTGCGTCGGGCTGGCGCAGCTTTAGCGAAATCGCAAAGTAAAGCCCCGCAGGACCGCCGCCAAGACAGATTGCACGCATCGAAATTCCCCTTTGGTTCGGTTTGGAAGGAGCCTAGGCCGAGTCGCTTTTTCGTTCAAGGATAAATATTTTATGCTTAAAGTAAAATTACTGGATTACGGTTTACGGTCCGGCCTGCACATTGCACCCGCCTCCGGCAGGCCCTATGCGGTATGGGCAATTCACTCAGAGGGGCAGCGCGATGACAAACGTAGCAGCAGCAGAATGGTTGGCGGCAGATTGCCAAGACGGCAGCCTTACGGTTTGGGTGATGCAGGGCAGTTCGGTGCTAGAAAGTGCTACGGCAAACATCGACGCACCCTGCGTGACGGACAGCATTGAGGCGTTCGACGCCGCGCTCAAATCCCTCATCGCACCATGGCAGCTTCCCCGCCTGCCCGTCTTCATCGCCGGATTGCCCGCCGGAGGGTGGTCCAATGCTGCGCCACGCCCGGTGCCCTGCGATGCGACCGCCCCTACCACCACGCCCCGCACGACCGAGAACTTCGCACTTCAGGTCATCCCGCCCCTGCGCCAGCACGCGCCAAGCGGTTTGCTTCAAGGGGCCGAAACGCGGATCGCGGGGTTTCTCAGCCTTAACAAAGATTGGGATGGGGTCATCTGCCTGCCGGGCATGACATCGGTTTGGGCGCAAGTCAGTGCGGGCGAGATCGTCAGCTTTCAGACCTTCCTCACCGGTGAGTTGGCCGGCCGTCTGGGAGAGGCAGCCCCCGCCAATGACACGGCGCTGGACGATACGGCCTTTGACGAAGCCCTGAGCGACGGGTTATCGCGCCCTGAACGGTTGGCCGCGCGGCTTTCGTCTATTCGCGCTGACATTACGTTGGGAGAGATCCCCCCTCCCACGGCACAGGCGCGTTTGGCTGGCACCTTGATTGGTGCGGAACTGGCAGCGGCACGGCCCTATTGGCTGGGGCAAACTTTGGCGGTGATCGGCGCAGGCACCGAGGCGCGGTTGTATCTACGGGCCTTGTCACAACAGGGTGCACCCGCGACTGAGGCGGATGGCAACCGGATGGCGTTGGCAGGGATCTGCGCGGTACGGCGGGCGGCAAACAGGGGCTAAGCGCCCTTCACCGTTAGTCTTTCTTTTGCCCGTCGGTCTTTTTCTGCATATCCAGATTAACGAGGTCTTCGAGCATATCCAGCAGGTCTTCCATCCGCTGTTTGCCGAAACGGGCCTCGAAATCGGAAAATAGCGCCGCGGCGTCGCCTGCATGGTCTTGCAAAATCTGTTGCCCCTGATCGGTGATCGTCACGATGGATTTACGCCCATCATCTGGATCACTGGCACGGCTCAGCAGCCCCTCTTCCTCCATCGCGCGCAACATGCGTGTCAGGCTAGGCAGCAGCAGACAGGCCTGCTGCGCGAGCGCTGTTTGCTCCATTGGGCCGGATTCCTCAACGACACGCAGCACCCGGAATTTCTGTTCCGAGATGCCGCTTTCGTTCAGAATTTCCCGGATCGGGCCCATCACCCTTTCGCGCGCGCGCAACAGCGCTATCGGCAGGGAGCGGGCCGTGCGGCGCAGGGGGGGCATAGTGGCCATTCTTGACGGTTTCCTGATCGCTACTTACCAAGTCAAACACCGCCCCTAAGGGCGTGACGATCACCATAACCGCTGCGGCGACATTCTTGAAGGGGTGATGCGGAGCGGAACAATAGTGAGACAATACAACAACAAGGGGCGGAAAATGCGCATTAGGACCAAGATCAAAAGCCACGGGAGCCGCGGATGAACTGGGAAGATTTCCGTCACTGGGGCCGCCGCGCGGCTGATTGGGCCGCAGATTATCACGCGGGCCTGCGCAGCCAGCCGGTGCGCGCGCAGGTCGCCCCCGGCGCGGTGCTCTCTGCTCTGCCCGACACGCCGCCCGAGGGGGCCGAGGCGATGCAGGCGATCTTTGACGATTTCGAGCAAACCATCATGCCCGGCATGACCCATTGGCAACATCCTCGATTCTTTGCCTATTTTCCCGCCAACGCCGCCCCCGTCTCGGTTTTGGCAGAGTATTTCGTCTCTGCCATCGCAGCGCAATGCATGCTGTGGCAGACCTCTCCGGCGGCGACAGAGCTAGAGACCCGCGTTTGCGACTGGATGCGCCAGGCGATCGGCCTGCCGGATGGTTTTACGGGTGTGATCCAAGACAGCGCCAGTTCCGCCACGCTTTGTGCCGTACTGACCATGCGCGAACGGGCACTGGACTGGCAGGGCAACAAAGCGGGGCTTTCTGGGCAGCCGCGCTTGCGGGTCTATTGCTCGGCAGAGGTGCACACGTCGGTCGACCGGGCCATTTGGATTGCGGGCTTGGGCGAAGAGAACCTTGTGCGCATCCCCACCCACGGCCCGACACGCGCGATGGACGCGAATGCGCTGCGCAACGCCATCGTAGCTGACCGCGCTGCGGGGCATTTGCCTGCGGGGATTATCGCCTGCACCGGCGGCACCAGCGCGGGTGCCAGCGATGACATCGCTGCTGTGATGGATGTGGCCGAAGCCGAGGGGCTTTACACCCATGTTGATGCCGCCTGGGCCGGGTCTGCGATGATCTGCCCTGAGTTTCGCGCCCTGTGGGCCGGGGTGGAACGTGCCGATTCCGTTGTGATGAACCCGCATAAATGGCTGGGCGCGCAGTTTGATTGCACGACCCACTTCCTGCGCAATCCCGACGATCTTGTCCGTACGCTGGCGATCCAACCTGAATATCTTAAAACCCACGGCGCAGATGGGATCGTGAATTATTCCGAATGGTCAGTCCCACTGGGCCGTCGCTTCCGGGCGCTAAAACTGTGGTTTCTGATCCGGGCCCATGGGTTGGAAGGCCTGCGTGAAATGATCCGCAACCATGTGACATGGGCGCAAGATCTGGCGAAACGGCTGGAACAAGCAGACGGGTTTGAGATCGTGACCCAGCCAATGCTGTCGCTATTCACCTTCCGTCATCTTGCGACCGCAGACCTTGATGCGCATAACCAAGACCTGCTCAATCGCATCAACGATGACGGCCGCATCTACCTGACTCAGACCCGTATCGACGGGGCATTGGTGATCCGCTTTCAGGCAGGCGCCTTCACCGCCACGGCCGAGGATGTGGCGATGGCCTATGAGGTGATCACCGAATTGGCAGGCGCGGGCTGAACCTTAGGGCGCGATCAGGGTAACCCCCGGCATGGCGCGGATAATCTCGACATCCGCGTCATAGAGTGCCGTCATCTGCTCGACCAGCTCCTCGGTCCAACCGGGCATGTCGAGCTCCTCTTCGATTTCTTCCTCTAGCGCGTATTTGTCGAGGAAAGCGATGATAACCCGCCGCTTCTGCGCCTCGGACATCTCGGGGTGGGTATCAACATAGCCGCGGAAACGCCGCATCCCCTCTTCGGACATGATGGATTGCAGCAGATCAAAGCCGCCTTTGATTTTGGTCTCTGGTGCCAATTCAGCCATCTCGCGGATGATCTGCGCCCAGATCAGCGGCGTATCTTCGTTGCACCAAACGGTGATCGGAATCTCTGGCGCCATTTCGCGCAACTGTTGGATCGTTTCCGACCACCGCAGGTCTGTCGGCCCCCGCTCACCCCAGAATGCTGCCGATGTTTTATCCGCCGCTTTTTCATAAAGCATCGGCACCAGCGACGCGGGGTTTCGGATCGCCATGAAGATGCTGATCTCATCATCTGGGAAGAGCCGGGTCATGCGCCGCATCCGCACAGCCGCGGCGGGGTAAAGCACCCCTTCTTTCAACGCCGTCGCAGGCGAGCGGAAGAAATTGGCGTCCGACAGAATTACCCGATCGGCCTTGCCATCATCCAGAATCGCATCCAGCAACACATCGCGCGCCACATCCGAAGGCTCGGTTTTGTGCATCGCATTGAGTGTGTCGCGAAACAGGTTGCGATAGGTGCTGGGCCCCGGCACCCTGATCCCCGCCTTGGCAAAGTCATCTTGGTTGCGCAGCAGGCATTTCAGCAGCCGCTCGTCCTCTGTAAAATGGACGCCTGTGTGTAAAACGAGCTGCATAATACTCCGCTCAACCGCTAAAACCTTGGCGTTGAATAGCCCGTCGCGTGCCCCGTGTAAAATCCGAAAGAATCCGGCATTTCCCCTCTTGCACCCCCCGCGCCATTTCTCTAAATGAGCCCTCAGTGCCCCTATAGCTCAGCTGGTAGAGCAACTGATTTGTAATCAGTAGGTCCGCGGTTCGAGTCCGTGTGGGGGCACCACTTCTCCAAATAGATTAACGATAATTGTCTATCGCTCGCAGCAGATAACTTCGCATGCGTCGCCGCCCAATCGCGGTCAACTGCCTTGTCACCATTAATCTGCGCTGCCAAAGCAGCATGCCCCGCGATCAAACGCGGGGCCGCCTGCCCTTACCCCATACGTTTGGAGCTGTAGCTGCCCGGCGAAGCTGGGAAGACCACGGTTTTATTGCCATTCATGAATACACGGTGGTGAGCGTGGGCATGAATCGCCCGCGCCAAGACGCCCGCTTCGACATCACGGCCCAGCGACACATAGTCAGACGCGCTTTGCGATTGGGTGATCCGAACGATGTCTTGCTCAATGATCGGGCCCTCGTCCAGATCAGCAGTTACGTAATGCGAGGTCGCGCCGATCAGCTTCACGCCGCGCTCATAGGCCTGTTTGTAGGGGTTCGCCCCCTTGAATGACGGAAGAAAGGAATGGTGGATATTGATGATCCGGCCCGACATTTTCTGACACATTGCATCCGACAAGATCTGCATGTAGCGGGCCAGCACGATCAACTCCGCGCCGGTTTCTTCCACAATCTCCATGATCCGCGCCTCAGCCTGCGGCTTGTTGTCCTTGGTCACTTTGATGCAGTGGAATGGAATATCGTGGTTCACCACCACCTTTTGGTAATCCATGTGGTTTGAAATCACCGCGACGATCTCGATCGGCAAGGCGCCGATGCGGACCCGATAAAGTAGATCGTTCAAACAGTGACCAAAGCGCGAGACCATGATGACGACCTTCATCGTGGTATCTTGGTCATGGAACTCATAATTCATGGCAAAGGGCTGGGCGACCGCAGCGAAGCCTTCGCGCAATGCCTCAAGCGTCGCACCGGTTTCGGCCTCGGCACTAATGCGCATGAAAAACTGGCCGTTATCCGCATCGTCGAACTGCGCGCTGTCGGTGATATTGCAGCCGGTTTCAGCGATATAATTGGCAATCGCGGCAACAATCCCCCGCTTTGAGGGGCAGGTAACGGTCAGACAGAACTTGGTCATGGGGCGATCCTTGGGGGCTTTTGTACGGGGCGTGGTCAGGCGCGGAACCTCTGCGCGTTTGCGCAAGAACCGAGTGCCGGGTCAGCGCGGGAAAGGCAAGCCATGCTGCGCTCTGCCGGGGCCGCAACGGCGCTATACCGAATGGTGAGCCAGTGTGATCGCTTGAAATCTACGCGTCGGCCTTAAGTTTGCCCATAGTGGAACCTGCCCGCGGACCACCAAAGGAGCGCCTAAGATGAACGCCACCCCCCTGCCGATGTCCCCCAATGAGGCTTTGAACCTCTTTACCGCCACCCGCAGCCGGACGCAGGCCTTGGCAGCGCCGCTATGTCCTGAAGATATGATGCTGCAAAGCATGGAGGACGCCTCGCCGGTCAAATGGCATCTGGCCCATACGACGTGGTTCTTCGAGGAATTCATCCTCAAACCTCGG
This sequence comes from Sulfitobacter sp. SH24, assembly GCF_965641895.1. NCBI lineage: Bacteria > Pseudomonadati > Pseudomonadota > Alphaproteobacteria > Rhodobacterales > Roseobacteraceae > Sulfitobacter > Sulfitobacter sp. SH24. The sequence goes on along the minus strand of NZ_OZ282575.1, from coordinate 1,369,343 downwards.
CTGCCTGAGTACATGTCGCCCGATGACCGTTTCGCCGTCCTTTTCAATTCCTACTACGTGCAAGCCGGGCCCCGCCATGCCCGCGACAAACGGGGGCTGGTGTCGCGCCCCGACGGAGATGCTGTGCGGGCTTATCGCGACCATGTGGAAAACAGCTTGAACGACCTGATGAATGCCAACCGCGCCGACATGGATGAGATCGCGCAACTGGTGGAACTGGGCTGCCACCACGAAATGCAGCATCAGGAGCTTTTGATCACCGACCTGTTGCATGGGCTGAGCTTCAACCCCCTTTTGCCCACCTATAAAGACCCCGAGCCGCTGGCGGTGACCGATGAAACCCCGTTGAATTTTACCCGACACGCGGGCGGGCTGGTTGAGATTGGCCATGAGGGGCGCGGTTTTGCCTATGATTGCGAAGGGCCGCGGCACAAGGTGTGGCTGGACCCGTTTGAAATCGCTGACCGCCCAGTTACCAACCGTGAATGGATCGCCTTCATGGAGGATGGCGGCTATAGTGATGCGCGGCTGTGGCTGATGGAAGGCCATGCAGTGGCGCAGCGCGAAAGCTCGGAGCATCCGCTCTATTGGTGGCGACAGGACGGCGCATGGTGGACCTTTAGCCTGCGTGGGGCGCAACCCGTTGCCCTTGATGCGCCGGTTGTGCACGTCAGCTATTATGAGGCAGAGGCCTTTGCGCGGTGGGCCGGAGGCCGTTTACCCACCGAGGCAGAGCATGAGGTCGCGTTTCGCGATGTGCCGATCAGCGGTAATTTGATGGGCGATGCGAAGGACCTTGGCGCGCTGCGGCCCCTGCCGGGCAAAGGCATTTGGGGCGACGTTTGGGAATGGACCGCCTCTGACTTTGCCCCCTACCCCGGTTTCCGGCCACCTGATGGCGCATTGGGCGAATACAACGGTAAGTTCATGGTCAATCAGCGGGTGCTGCGCGGCGGTTCTTGTGCCACGCCAAAGGATCAACTGCGCCCCAGCTACCGGACGTTTTTCTACCCCCATCAGCGCTGGCAAATGATGGGTCTGCGCTTGGCCCGCGATGTGGGCTAAGCGCGGATGCGCCGGGGCATAAAGCGCCCCGGCTAACGTCCAGCCGATCTACTGTATCCCAACCCGGAACCGCACCGCGCCGGTTTCACCTGGTAACATCTCACCTATGCAATTCCATTCAATCGCGCCTGCATAGTTTGCTACATTGCTCGCAGGGCGCACCAGATTGCAGTTCAGGTTGGGCGAAACCTGCTGCGGGTCGACGATGGGTTCGGACAGGCTCGTATAGGGCGGGGTCATGTCATAGATCTTTACGTTCGACGCCCGCGTGGTCGCATTGTTGCGCAGATAAATCCGGTAGAGCAGGATATCATTGACTCCGCCAAGATTAGTGGTGCCTTCTACCGTCCCTTGGGTCTCATTCTCGACCGTTTTGCGCAGGTCAATCTGCGTGGACTGCCCCCCGACAGAGATTTCATCGGTATTGCTGGCAGAACTTGTCACCGTGGTGCGGGCGAACGCCGTCGCCGCCAGAACTTGATAGACATAGGTGCTGCCCTGCCCAGCGCCCGAGCCTGCAGAAACACGCGATACGATGCAGATGGTTTGCCCGGTGGTGACCGCGATGGGGCCGGTGATTGGCCCATCCAGACTGTCGTCACAACCGACGTCTTGATAGAGCGCCGCGCTAAAGGCGCCGGTCGGTGTCGAAGTGGCACCTGCGTAGGAAAATGTCACCTGCCCTTCAGACGTGGCGGTGTAGATATGCGGTAAGGTTGCCACCTGGCCCTGTGCGACGGTCGTTGTCCGGTCATTCGTCAAGCTGGGCAGTTTCAGAAGCCCAATGTCCAACCCCATGCGATTGCCAAAGGCTTCGGGCGTAAAAGTGAATTCACCATCATGCGGGTTGGTATTCACAAGATCGGGCAGATCGGTCGTTGCCTCCGATATCGCGCGGTAGTCATTGGCCGGAATCGCGCGGATCGTGATTTCCCCACTGTAGGCGCCTGAGAGACCATAGCTCCATGTACCGTCCGTCGCCACGCCGGGTGTCGCCAGCACCGCGCCACCGCTATCGAGAATTTCCAAAACCGCCGATGACACCCCGCCTTCGCTGCCGTTCAGCAAAGCATCATGCGCGGTGCCGCCGCCTGCCCCATTGTCAATAAAGACACGGCCCGACATGATCCGCTCTCCGGTGACGAGGTTCACGGAATAAGATGCTTCGTCATCATCGGGCAGTTGGTCGAAAAGGTCGTCGGTCAACGGCCCGGTGGTTGGATCGCTGTCCGGGTCCGGCAGAGAACTATAGATGATTTCGGCCTGATTGGTGAAGTCACCGCTGCCAAGCACGGTGGTCGTGATAGTGAGGGTTTCGCTGGCCCCACTGAGCAATTCATCCACAAACCACAATCCGGTGTCGGGATCATACGTATCCCCAGTCGACGGCGCATCGTCAGAGACATAGGCAAATCCGCTGGGAATCTGATCAATTACTTTCACACCAGAAGGTGAGCCACCACTGACATTGGTGATTGTGATGATCCAGTCAATCGTGTCGCCTTCTGATACGTTGGTGATCGGCGTCGTGGTGCCGGTTGCAGCGGCGATCTTGCTGAGCTCAAGGTCACTGCCCGCCGGGTCAAATCCGAAGTCTTGGTCAGTGGTGAAGCTATTGCCTGAAACCCCAACCCCGATCAGTGGATTTGACGTGCCGATTGTCGCCCCAGAAGGCAGATCAGGGTCAGCCTCATCAAGCGCGACGCGGTAGGTGGTGCTGACCAGAAGGTCGCCCACCGCATATGTCCCATCGGCCGCCGTGTCGGTCGTGACAAGAAACACATCATCTGCGGTATTGGCCGGCGTGCCATTATCGTCATAGATCGAAATGCCCACGCCCGCCCCGAGATTGGTCTCACCATTGTCCCTTACATCAGAGGCATCTGCATCCTCATAGATATTGCCCGAAATCCCGCCCAAGGGGATTGGTGCTGGCCCCCGGCAAGAGATGCCATCGCTGCGCCCGCCTTCGTCAAAGGCGACGGTTGAGATTAACTGCGCCGCACCCGTGGTAGTAGAAATGACGAAAAGGTTGTTGGTGGTGTTCGAGTAGCCATAAAGCCTACCGTCGCCGTCAAACCAGAGCGCATCGAATACGCCAGCATAGATAGCCGGTCCAATCGCTTGGGGTGTCACATTACTCGGGGCGCCGTTATTGACCGCGGCGCGGAACAGAAACCCTGAGTTTTGATCAATCCCATACATGATGCCGTCAACGGGATTGTAGGCGATGTCGTCCGGGTTAACGCTGATGTTGAGACTTATCTGCCCTACAGCAACAGGCGCGGCAGGATTGGTCAAATCGACGATCTGCCATGTGGTTGCGCCCGCTTCATAGATCATTCGACCATTGGGCAGAATATCGCCCGCATTGCGCGCAGCACTCGCGCCGAAAATATCGCCGAAGTCGGTAATGTTACCCGCACCGTCGATCCGGTAGAGCCTACGGGTGCCCTGATCCACGCCATAGATATAGCCATCCAGCGCGTTATACCCCCATGCCCCATCCCGGTTAGCCCCGATAGAGCCTGAGGAATCCACGGTTGTTGAATAGCTGCCGCCGCTATCTCGAAAAGTCATTCGCACGAGGGCCGAAGGGCTATCGACCACCGCGTAAAGTGATGCGTCGCAGGTCAAAGGCGGCGGATCGTTGGAAATGATAAGTTGATAGTCTTCCACCTCCCCCTCAAAGGCGGTGACAAGCCCCGTACTGTCTGTTGACCAGCGGAAACGGGCATAGGTTGGCAAGGTCGTGGCATTGGCCGGCACCGCCACCTCGAAAAGGATCGACCCATTGGCTGAGCCATCCTTATCAAGCAAATCGCCATCCTGCAGATTTAGGGCCACCTGTTCCCCGGCTTGCGCAAAGGTGCCATCCCCGTTGAAATCGATGAACGCTTGCAAATAAGACGATCTCGCTGCGCCGCTTAGATCGCTGACAGTAACTGTAATCTCCGCCAGCCCGCCACGATAGAACTGCGGCAAAACCACCCCGTCTTCGTCATCCGATCCATTAACATCATCGCCCGTGGCCCCAACCGAGTTTTGCGGCAGCAGATCAATATCCGGCGGATTGTTCCCCAAATAGATTTCTGGCGCGCCGGGGCCTTCAATGATGTGCTGCGGATCGCCATAGCTCGCCGGGGCATCGCCACGGTCGGCGTCAGGCGGTGTCTTGATGGTAATGCCATAGTCTTCGACTTCCCCATCCGGGGCAGCAATGATGGCATCCAGCCCAATCGCCGACGACCACCGCAAGCGGACGAATGTCGGCGTCAGCACGGCCGTCACCGGAACGCTTACTGGGAAGGAAATCTGACCATTTACCGCTCCGTCAAGGTCCTGCGGGCCGCCATCTTGGATATTGGTCGCAACCTGATCGCCAACGAAGATGCCATCTCCGCCGAAATCGACGAATGCCTGAAGATATCCGTTGCCGGGCGTAGGCTCATTCACGGCCACGGTAACCGTGCGGGTCAGATCCCCGTAAAGCTGGGGAAATGCCTCTTCGCTTTCGTCGTCTGTGCCGTCTAGATCATCGCCGGACCCATCGATGGAATGCTGCGGCGAACCGTCCCCATCACCGTTGAGCGCACCAATCCAATATTGGGCGGTGTCGGCATGCTGGGGGTCGCCATAGGTGATCGGCGCATCGCCCCGATCAGGACCAGAGCCAGCGTAGATCGTTGTCGGATCATCACGGCCTTCACCTGGGCCGTTTGAGGGGGTGCCATCCCCATCGCCGGGATTTTCCGAGTCTGACAGATCAGACACATTTGTTCCACCCGGCGTCTGGGCTGTCACCTCTGCTTGGTTTGTAATCGTGGTGTCCAGATCTTCGGGCACCAGCGTATAGGTCGCGGTATAGACGGCCCTTTCACCGACCAAAAGCGTGCCTTCGGGGGACAAGGATGTCGCAGCCTGAAAGGTGATGACGGGCTGTACCCCATTGCCGCTGAACTGCGTCTCTTGCAGTTGCACATTGGTCAGATCGACATTGCCAAAGTTCTCAGCCGTAAAGACATAAGCAATCGTTTCGCCTGCATCGGCATAGCCGTTCAAGTTTAAATCCACCAATTGCGCCAACTTTAGCAGACCGACAGATCCCACATCGATCGAGACCTCCGCAGGGGCGGAATAGGCCTGCGGTTCACTGGGTAGGATGATGGGTGATTGGTAACGATAATTAATCGGCGTCGGCGCTGCAAAGAAGGCCGCGAAGGGCGTAAAGGTCAGCTCTCCGGTTAGGTCGTCATAGCTCCATGTCCCTTCGCCCAGCACCTCAAATCCAACGCGGTGCCCTTGGGAATCCGTCACGATATTCAGTGCGCCGGTCGGAGGAATCAGGTCAATGGCCTGTTTGGCGTATTCGCTCGGCTCACCGGAATTATTGGCAGGGGCATTGTTGTTTTCGGTCGCGACACTGTCGTTGAACAAGATGTTCACCACGACCGGCTCCCCCAAGACCTGTTCTTTTAGATCGTCCTGCAACAGCGGCGCTTTGAAGTCGCCGCATTGAAGGTCATAGGTCTGCGCTTCATCATAGGTCGGATTGGAAAGCAGCACGAGGAAGCCATTGTTCGCGGTACGGCCAAAGTTGAAAGTGGAGACCTGCGGATAGAAAATCTCAAGCCCGGACACCGGTTGGTTGCTATAAGGACGATCTCCGGCGAGGTAGAAAACCTCCGTCCCAAGGTTCGCATCCGGCCCTTCGATATAGCCGCGATAGGTTGTTGCACCTCGGTCAATCCGGACGAATTCGGCCGAGCCTTCGCAGATATTCACATAAACCTGCTCGTTCAGTGGCCCGTCAATGTCATTGATCTGAAAGAAAACATCGGCCACCACTGGCACGCCGCCGGAGTTGGTCGTGAGGTTATGGGTACCCGCCTCATAGAGGTAAAAATCCACAAAATGCGGATCTTGCCCCCTCGACGTAATCTGGATCTGTCCATTACCGGTGGTGAATACATGGTCCCGGCCCGCGAAGGCCATCTCGGCCACGATATCGACAGCGACACCGCCGACAGTGCCCGCGTTGGACCACAATGCCCGCTCCCCAACCCCGGCGCCAACCACGGCGGGCAAACCAACAGGGTTAAGGATCAATTGCTGCGCAAGCGCGGCCCGTGTCGCCAGCGAAAGCGGCAAGAGCGACAAAAGCGTGGCAAAGATCAACCGCAGCAGGGGCGCTTTTAAAACGCACCAGCGGAGACTGACGGCCACCCCCTGCAGAATGCGCGTCAAGAACAGACCAATCAGATGAAACTTAAAATGCATTTCTATGCCCACTACTTTTGAAACAGCCTACCGACAAAGCGAGTTGGGATCAGTTGCGCAGGAAGGTATTAAGATATGCTTCAAGCCATAGCGGTGGCGCGATGGGCAGAGCGCTTATTCAAAAGAATAGATAGCATTTTCCAAAGTACTGCATGGCCTGGCGCAGATCTTGTGGGTTTCAGCAGATCATTCACAATGATTCGAAATCCTTTCTGCCCCCGCAATCTTTTTCAAGTTTAGGCCTTGACCCTCCAGCAACTGGAACCCCCATATTTGGGAAAACAACGAAAAGAGAGCCCGAAATGGACAAGACAGATACACTCACTTTTGGCGTGCAAAACATGAGCTGCGCGTCCTGTGTTGGACGGGTGGAAAAGGCGCTGAACACGGTTAACGGGGTGCACGATGTGCGGGTGAACCTCGCGGCAGAAAATGTGCGGATCGCGACGGCACCGGGGTTCGATGCGGCAAAAGTCGCGGCTACATTGAGACAGGCGGGTTACCCGGCCCGCACGGCTACGCATCGTTTGAGGCTGTCCAATATGACCTGCGCGTCCTGCGTGGGCCGTGTGGAACGGGCCCTTCTTGCGGTGCCGGGCGTGATCTCGGCCTCCGTCAACCTTGCCAGCGAAGAGGCCCAAGTCGAGGTTTTGGAGGACGCCAATCTGCTGTCCACCCTGCATGATGCAGCGGCGCAGGCAGGCTATCCCGCAGCCGTCGACACGCAAGATGCAGGCAGCCCCGATGCGGCAACCCGAAAGGAAGCAGAGGCGACGCACCTCAGACAAATGACCGTACTGGCAGCCTTATTAACCCTACCCGTCTTTTTGCTTGAAATGGGCGGCCACCTGATCCCGGCGTTCCACACTTGGATCGCTGAAAACATCGGGATGGCGACAAGTTGGTTCGTTCAATTTGCCCTCACCACCCTCGTTTTGGCTTGGCCCGGACGACATTTCTATAGCAAGGGTCTGCGTGCCTTGTTGAAAGGCGCACCGGATATGAACTCGCTGGTGGCGCTCGGCTCAGGGGCGGCGTGGCTCTTTTCGGTGACCGCCCTTTTTGCGCCGGGACTGCTGCCGGAAAGCAGCCGCGTGGTCTATTTCGAAGCCGCTGCGGTGATTGTGACGCTGATCTTGCTGGGCCGCTATCTTGAGGCCCGCGCCAAGGGGCGCACCGGGGCGGCGATTGCCAAACTGATGGGCCTGCGCGCCAGCAGCGCGCGGGTCGAACGGGACGGCGCGGTCGTTGAGCTGCCCATTGATGAGATCATTGCGGGCGACATCATCCACCTGCGTCCCGGCGAAAAGATCGCGACCGACGGCGTTGTTGTCGAGGGCCAATCCTACGTCGATGAAAGCATGATCACGGGTGAGCCTGTCCCGGTTGAGAAAGCCACGGAATCAGAGGTTGTCGGCGGCACGGTCAACGGCACCGGCAGCCTCACGTTTCGCGCGACCAAAGTCGGCGGCGACACGATGCTGGCGCAGATCATCCGCATGGTCGAAGAGGCCCAAGGTGCAAAGCTGCCCATTCAAGACTTGGTCAATCGCATCACCCTGTGGTTCGTTCCCGCCGTGATTGCCGTGGCACTGGTGACCTTCGGGGTCTGGCTCGCCTTCGGCCCCTCGCTCAGCCACGCCTTGGTGCCGGCGGTGGCGGTGCTGATCATCGCATGCCCCTGTGCGATGGGTCTGGCCACACCGACCTCCATCATGGTGGGCACCGGACGCGCGGCGCAATTGGGCGTGCTCTTCCGTCAGGGCGATGCGCTGCAAAGCCTGCAATGCGTCAAAACCGTGGCGCTGGACAAGACCGGCACGCTGACCAAGGGCAAGCCCGAACTTACCGATCTTGTGCTGATGGACGACCTGACCGAAGATGAGGTGCTGCTCCTGATCGGCGCGGTCGAGGCGCGCTCGGAGCACCCCATCGCCCAAGCCATCCTGCGCCGGGCAGAAGCTGCGGGCCCTGTGCCCGGCGAGGTCAGCGATTTCCAATCCCACACCGGTTTTGGCGTCAGCGCGACGGTCTTGGGCCGCAAGGTTACCTTGGGTGCGGACCGCCTTATGATCCGCGACGGGATCGATTTGGGCGACACCGGGCGGATCGCGTCAGAGATGGCGAAGGCCGGGAAAACCCCGCTCTATGCCGCTTTGGACGGGAAACTCGCCGCTGTGATCGCCGTGGCCGACCCGATCAAACCCGGCACGCCAGAAGCCATCGCGGGGCTGCACGACCTTGGTCTTGATGTAGCGATGATCACTGGTGACAACCGGGGCACCGCAGACGCTATCGCGGCGCAACTGGGCATTGATCGGGTCGTCGCCGAAGTGCTGCCGGATGGCAAAGTGGCCGCCATCGACAAGTTGAAAGAGGGCGGCAACCGCATCGCCTTCGTTGGCGACGGCATTAACGATGCACCTGCCTTGGCGCAGGCCGATGTGGGGCTTGCCATCGGCACCGGCACCGATGTGGCGATTGAGGCCGCAGATGTGGTGCTGATGTCGGGCGACCTGCGCGGCGTGGTCAATGCCATCGATGTGAGCCAGCGCAGCATGGCGAATATCCGGCAGAACCTCTTTTGGGCCTTTGGCTACAACGTGCTGCTGATCCCGGTCGCCGCGGGTGCATTCTATCCGCTGACCGGCTGGCTTTTGTCGCCCGCACTGGCCGCCGGGGCGATGGCATTGTCGAGCGTATTCGTCCTCAGCAACGCGCTGCGCCTGCGCTGGATCGCAGCCCCCTTGGCCGAAAACGCCACCCCAGAAAAAGAACCACGGGCCGCCACCCCCGTGGCCGCAGAATAGGAGCGCATTATGAACATTGGAGAAGTCTCACAACACACGGGCCTGCCGCCGAAAACCATCCGCTATTACGAGGATATCGGGCTGGTCAAACCGCTGCGCGACGCCAATGGCTACCGCGCCTTTCGCGAAAGCGAGATGCACAAGCTCGCCTTTCTGGGCCGCGCCCGGACGCTGGGTTTCAGTATTGAGGATTGCCGCAACCTGCTGGCCCTCTGGGAGGACAAAAACCGCGCCAGTGCCGACGTGCGGGCGATTGCCAAAGAGCATCTGGTGCAGATCGAAGCCAAGATCAGCGGCCTGCAAGAGATGCGCGACACGCTGAGCACGCTGGTCCGCGACTGCGCCGGGGATGATCGACCCGACTGTCCGATCCTAAAGACCTTGGGCACCGCGGCGGCCCTATAACCACCGCTTTCAATAGCAAAAGGCGCCGCCCAACCAAGCCGGGCGGCGCCTTTTGCGTTTTGTCAGATCCCGGCCTAGGCCTTGAGCCGGTCCACGATGCTATGCGCCGTGACTGTCCCGATCTGCGTGCCGTCTTCCATCACCGCAATCGCCGCATCTGCCCCGCGCAGCCGCTCCATCAGCGCACGCACCGGGGTCTCTGCCGTGGTTTCGCCCTGCGTCGGAGCACCGTCATCCGCGCCCATCACGTCGCGCGCCGTCAGAACCTCAAGCGGGTTCATATTGGCCACGAACTCCGCCACATAGTCCGATGCAGGGTTCGAGAAAATCTCGCGCGGGGTGCCGATCTGCACGATGCGGCCGCCTTCCATAATGGCAATGCGCCCGCCCAGTTTGAAGGCTTCATCAAGGTCGTGGCTCACGAAGATGATCGTACGATTCAACTCGCGTTGCAGGTCCAACAGCTCATCCTGCAGCCGCGTGCGGATCAACGGGTCAAGCGCCGAAAAAGGCTCATCCATCAGCAAAATCGGCGCTTCGGTGGCAAAGGCGCGGGCAAGGCCCACACGCTGCTGCATCCCGCCCGAAAGCTCGCCCACCTTGCGGTCGGCCCAATCGCTGAGGCCCACCAGTTTCAACTGACGCTTGGCCCGTTCCAACCGCTCGGCCTTGGGGACATTCGACAGTTCCAGCCCAAGCGCCACATTGTCGCGCACCGTGCGCCATGGCAGCAGGCCGAACTGCTGAAACACCATCGACACGCATTCACGGCGCACGCGGCGCAGCTCGGCGGCATTGCTGGCATGAATGTCGCAAGACCAGTTTTCATCATGCACATGCACCGTACCGCGCACCATCGGGTTGAGCCCATTCACCGCACGCAGAAGCGTCGATTTGCCCGAGCCCGAAAGCCCCATCAACACAAGGATTTCGCCATTCTCAACGGTGAGCGAGCAGTCATGCACGCCCAGCACTTGCCCGGTCGCCGCTTCAATCTCGGCACGGCTTTGGCCTTCGTCCATCAGCGGCAGCGCCTTCTCCGGTTTGTCGCCAAAGACGATAGATACGTTGTCGAATTCTACTGCTTTATTCATTTCCGTCCCACCCGCAGGATACGGTCGAGCATGATCGCCACGACGACGATCACCAACCCGGATTCAAATCCCAAGCCTGTGTTCACTTGGTTCAGGGCACGCACCACCGGCACACCTAAGCCATCTGCGCCCACCAGTGCTGCAATCACCACCATCGACAGCGACAGCATGATGGTCTGGTTCAGACCCGTCATGATCTGCGGCAGCGCATAGGGCAGCTCGATCTTCCACAGTGTCTGGCGCGGTTTGGCACCAAAGGCCTGCGCGGCCTCCAAAAGCGCCTTGGGGGTCGAAGAGATGCCCAATTGCGTCAACCGGATCGGCGCGGGCAGCACGAAGATCACCGTGGCGATCAGCCCCGGCACCATGCCGATACCGAAGAACACAATCGCAGGGATCAGATAGACGAAAGTCGGCAGCGTCTGCATCAGGTCCAAGACCGGGGCCACCCATGCATAAAGCCGGGGCCGATGCGCCACGGCGATACCAATCGGAACGCCCACGCCCATACAGACCAAACAGGCCGAGAGCACGAGCGTCAGGCTCTCCATCGTCTCTTCCCAGTAGTCTTGGTTGAGGATGAACAGGAAACCCAGCACCACAAAGGCCACGGTTTTCCAGTTGCGCTGGATGCCCCAAGTGATCGCGGCGAAGACGGCGATCAGGATCAGCGGATGCGGGGTTTGCAGCACCCAGAGGATCGCCTCGATCAGCCGTTCCATCAGGTCCGACAGCCCGTCAAAGAACCATGCCCCGTTCGTTTGCAACCAATCCAGCGCGTCTTCGGCCACATCGGCCACGGGGATCTTGTTTTCTGTCAGCCAGTCCATGTCAGTCCTTCAGGATTGGAGAATTGCGCATGAGAATGACCCGCCCCATCGCGTTGGGGCGGGTCTTTTCCATCATAGCGTGAGGATCACTTCAGCGAAGCGACAGCTTCCATCGCATCGCCGCCGTCAACGGTGGTCACACCGTCCAGCCAAGTGCTGAGAACGTCGGAGTTCGCTTTGATCCAAGCGGCGGCGGCCTCTTCCGGCTTTTCGCCATCATCGAGGATCGCGCCCATGATCTCGTTCTCCATGGCCAGCGTGAACTCAAGGTTGTTCAGGAATTTGCCAAGGTTCGGGCATTCCTCAACAAAACCGGCGCGGGTGTTGGTATAGACCGTTGCACCACCCAGATCGGGGCCGAAGTAGTCATCGCCGCCTTCCAGATAGGTCAGATCGAAATTGGCGTTCATCGGGTGCGGTTCCCAACCGAGGAAGACAACGGGCTCTTCTTTGCGGGTGGCGCGCTGGACTTGGGCCAGCATCCCCTGCTCGGAGGATTCAACGACCTCAAACTCGCCCAGATCAAATGCATTCTCGTCGATCATCGACTGGATCAGACGGTTGCCGTCATTGCCGGGCTCGATGCCATAGATTTCACCTTCCAACGCATCCGCGTTGGCGGCGATGTCGGCGAAGGTCTTGATGCCCATGTCGGCGGCGGCTTTGTTCACAGCCAGCGTGTACTTCGCGCCTTCAAGGTTGGCGCGCACGGTGTCGACGCTGCCTTCTTCGCGGTATTTCGCGATGTCGCCTTCCATGGTGGGCATCCAGTTGCCCAGAAACACGTCGATGTCGCCCGACGCCATGGAGGTGTAGGTCACTGGCACGGCAAGGATCTTGGTCTCGGTATCATAGCCAAGCGCGTCCAGCACAACAGAGGCGGCGGCGGTTGTCGCTGTGATGTCGGTCCAGCCCACGTCAGAGAAGGTGACTTCGTTGCATTCTGCAGCAGCCAGCGAGGACGCGGCGACCGTCGCCAGAGCGGATGTCATAAGCAGTTTTTTCATTGGTGTTCTCCCCAGAGAAGTTTTTATTGACTGATGCGCCAATCAAAAGCCATCGGCCGCGATATTGCAACCGGATTAATTTCGCCAACTTAATGGAGGGCAAAAAGCAATACTACTTGTTTCAAAACTCACCCCCGTGCGGCCTGTTTCGGGCGCAGAACGGGGGTGACATTTTGGTCCGCGCCGGGCTCTGGTTCGGCGTCAATCCTTGGGGTCTCTTCAGCGGAGGCGGCGGGTGTCTGAGCAGGCGCAGACTCGGGCGTGGCGGGCGTTGAGGGGGGCGCTTCGGGTGCGTCGGCCCCTTGTGTTTCCTCAAAGGTTTCAAGGGCTTCGCCCTGACCTTTTGCGGCTACCTTGCCAAATGCCGCGCGGATCGCGGCTTGGGTTCCCTCGCCGTAAAGCCCGTCAATCGCGCCGTCGTAAAATCCGAAATCCGAAAGTTTGCGTTGCAGGGCTTTGCGTGTCTCGCTGTTGAAAAGTTTGGGCTCATCCTGCATCAGCCCCAGCAGCGTGCCGTCCCCCGCCCGCAGCGCGCGATAAAGATAAAGCGCCGCATCCGCCGCCCCACGTCCAGACACTTTGCCATCGTCGATCATCGCGGCAAAGTTGAACATGGCCGCCGGGTGTCGCCTATCGGCTGCGCGGTGAAAATAATCCAGCGCCAGTTCGGAGTTGGCCTGCTGCCCCAATGCGCCCTGTAGATGAATGAAGCCCAAATCGTTCAGAGCAGCAGCATGCCCTCGTTCGGCCGCTGCTTGGTAAAGCTGAAGGGCACGCCCCTGATCCTGTGCAACGCCCAGACCCTGTTCGTAAAGCTGCGCCAGTTGAAATCGCGCCTCGGGCGATCCGGTTGCCACGGCCCGTTGAAGGAGTTCCGCAGCGGTTTGCGGGTCATACCGCGGGTCGTCCTTATCGCTCAGGATCGCAGCCAGTCCAAGCTGAGATCGGGCATCCCCCCGCTGTGCCAAACCCGCCAAATCTGCGGCTTGGTCATCACTCAGGCTCGACCATGCAGGGAGCGGCCCGTTTAATCCGTCTGCCTGCTCGCCCCCGCCGATAAAGGTCGGGATAGGGTTCAGCCGTCCAAAGCGGCGCACAGAAAGCCTGCCACCGCTATGGCTGCGCAGATCGGCGCGGAATCGGTCCAACATGGTGCCTATCTCTACCCCTGGCTCTGCCAATGCGTCGGCCAATGTGGCCGCGAAAATGCTCGGGCTTTGACCGCTGTCATCGCAAAATCCTACCTCGCCGGATGTGATGACCAACGTGCCTTGGCGCGGCTCTGGCGGGGGCAGCGACGATGTCGGCTGAAGCGGGGCTGCATGGCAGTTGTCGAGCACCACGAGCCGTATCTGGCGCGCCTTACCCACCGCGCGCAGCAGCGCTGGCAAAGCCACCCCTTCGCCACGAAGCGCAGAGGCCGGGGCCATAGGCGCACCAACTGGAATCAGATAACTTTCCCCGCCCTAGGCGATCCGGCGACCTGCATAATAGATGACGGCGATATCCGCCGTTTCCGCCTGAAAAGCGAAATCAGAAAGCTCTTTTTTAAGCGCCCCGCTTTCAGCATCAATCAGCGTGGTAACATCAAATCCCTGCCCCTCAAGTGCGGCAGTCAGGGCTGCGGCATCCTCGCGCGGTCCGTCGGGTACCGCAGCGCCTTCATAGGCGGCCATGCCGATCACCATCGCCACACGGTCTTGGGCCGCTGCCGCAAGAGGCAGGGTCAGCATTAGCAGGATGGCAATTAGACGCATTTGGCGGGCTCCTTTCGGTCAGCTTCGGTTGGGCGACGCCGCCCATTAACCTATGCTGGCAGGAAAAGGTTTCCACCATCGTAACAGTTTGAAATGAATCTGCCCCTTGCCGCTCGGGCTCAGGCGTTGGGCGGTGTTTCTTCGATTTCGCGGTCTTCTTCTGGCACGTTGAGCGTGGCCCAAGTATCCCCATCCGGCAATTCAGGCGGATTGGGCAGGCAGTCCCGGCGGTGGATATTTGCCTTGGCCATGAAATTGGCCGAAACGGGCGCGGTGACAAAGATAAAGGCCATGATCAGCAACTCATGCAGCGATCCCGATCCCGACAGGAAGGAACTGACCATTGCTGCCAATAGATAGGCGCCGATGCCCAATGTGGCAGCCTTGGTCGGCGCGTGCAGCCGGGTCATCGGGTCGTTTAGCTTGAGCAGGCCGATCCCGGCGACGACGACAAAGAAACTGCCGATAATCAGCAACACAGCGACGGCATAGGTGGCGATGATGTCGGGGCTCATTCGATGATATCTCCGCGCAGAACGAACCGGGCATAGGCCACGGTCGACACGAAGCCGAGCATGGCGATGATTAGCGCCGCCTCGAAATAGATCTGCGTGCCTTGCAGGATTCCCAGAAGCACGATGATGCCGATGGCGTTGATGAACATCGTATCCAGCGCCAGAATGCGATCCCCGGTGCCGGGGCCGATCCACAGTCGGATCATCGCCATGAATTGCGCGATGGCGACCAGCGTCAGCGCACCGTAAAGCGTGAGGGTCAGAAAATCACTTGCTTGGGTCATAGGAAGATCTCCTTCAAGCGGCGTTCATAGCGGTCTTTGATGTCATCGCGCACCGCATCGGGGTCGGTGGCGTCAAGCGCGTGTACCAGCAGGTAGCGGCCGTTGTCTGACAGATCCGCCGACACAGTGCCGGGGGTCAGTGTGATGGTCCCTGCAAGGATGCTGATGGCTTCCGGCTCTTTGAGATCAAGCGGCACAACGACCCAAGCGGGCGACATGCTGGCGTTGGATTTGGTCAAGATGATCCATGCCACTTGGATATTGGCGATGATGATGTCCCACAGAACCAGCGCCACATAGGCAATCATGCGCATTGGGCGGATGTGGTGGGGCCGGTCAGTCCACCAACGCGCGGTCAGAACCGGAATCACGATCCCAAGGATCAGGCCAAAGACCGCCATGCCAGCGCTGAATTCATTTTGCAGCAAAATCCAGACGACAGTCAGCAGCAGGGTCAGAAACGGATGCGGCAAAAGCCAACGGATAGGTCGCATCATGTCAATGGGCCTCCTCTTTGCCGTCCGACAGCTTGCCGGGGGTCTCCAACACGGTGGTCAGGTAACGCTCAGGGCCGAACAATTGATTTGAAATCGCCGTGGCATATTGCGTGGCGGGGCCCGCCAACAGCGTATGTGCGACCAGCAGCGCCAGCAGGCCGCCCACCGCGACATAGCTCAGCGCAGATGGCGCCTCGGATGGGGTGGCCCCCTCTTCGGGCGCGACGCTACGGGACTTCCAAAAGACGACGCTGCCCGCGCGGCCAAAACCGACGAGGCTCAAAAGGCTCGCGCCCAAGATCACGGCCCAGATCCAGACCCAAAGCCCGCTTTGCGTGGCGGCGTCCATGATCAGCAGCTTACCGACAAAGCCCGAGAGCGGCGGCACGCCGACCATGGCGATGGCCGCGACAAAGAACAGGGCCGAGGTCAGCTTGGCCCCCGCCACCTGCGGCTGCGCCGTCAGATCAAGGTTGTCCCGCCCTGCCCGCGCCAGATCGGCGATCAGGAACAGCGCGCCCGCGGCCAATGTCGAATGCACGATATAGTAAAGGGCTGCCGCGATCCCCTCGGGCGTGAACAGCGCGATTGAGATCATCACCATGCCCATCGACCCGATGACGGAAAACGCCACCATACGGTCCAACTGCTTGGCCGCGAGCACCCCGATCATGCCAAGCGCCAGCGACAGCAGCGCGGCAGGCAGCAGCCATATGGTGTGCAGGTCCGCCGTGGCGGCCAGTTCGGGCGGGAAGATCAGCGTATAGACGCGGATGATCGCATAGGCGCCGACTTTGGTCATGATGGCGAAAAGCGCCGCCACCGGGCCGGGCGCTTCGGCATAGCTCGACGGCAGCCAGAAGTGCAGCGGCACCACGGCGGCTTTGACCGCGAATACCATCAAGAGCAGCACCGCTGCGATGCGGATACCCACGGTCGCTCCTGCATCGATCAAGGCCACCCGCTGCGCCAGATCGGCCATGTTGAGCGTCCCCGTCTCGGCATAGATCGCCCCGAGCGCAAAGAGAAACAGCGTCGAGCCCAAGAGGTTATAGAGCACATATTGCACCCCCGCCCGCAGACGCGGCGTACCGCCGGCGTGGATCATCAACCCGTAGGAAGCGATCAGCAGCACTTCGAAAAACACGAAAAGGTTGAAAAGGTCGCCCGTCAGGAAGGCGCCCATGATGCCCATCAACTGGAACTGAAACAGCGCATGGAAATGCCGCCCGCGTTCGTCCCATTTCGACCCGATCACATAAAGCAGCACGAACAGCGCCAGCACCGCGGTCAGGGTAACCATCAGCGTCGACAGGCGGTCGCCCACCAACACGATGCCGAAGGGTGCTGCCCAATCGCTGAGTTGATAAAGCATCACCGTGCCGTCAGATGCCTCGACCGAGAGGCCAAGCCCGACGACGACCAGCGCCAGCGCCCCAAACAGCGACAGTACCCGCTGGATGGTGATGTGATACCGCGCCGCCAACACGATGAACGGTGCCAGAAAGGCGGGCAGCACGATAGGAAGGATCAGCCAATGGGTCATGTGCGCTCCTCCGCCTCGGTGCTGGGATCGTCGACGTGATCGTCATTGCCCCCCAAATACGCACCAAGTGCGATCATGACGACCACAGCGGTCATGCCGAATGAAATAACGATGGCCGTCAGCACCAAGGCCTGCGGCAACGGATCGGTGTAGCGCGCAGCATCGGTCAGGATCGGCGGCGCGCCTACGGTCAGACGGCCCGATGCAAAGAGAAACACGTTCACCGCATAGGTCAGCAGCGAGGTGCCCATGATCACGGGGAAAGTCCGCAAACGCAGCACCAAATACAGGCCAGAGGCCGTCAGGATGCCGATGGCAGAAGCGACGAGAAGTTCCATTTTATGCCTCCGCCTTGGTGTTGTCTTCGCGCGATGGGTCGATGTCCATCGGGTGATCCGCCTCGGGCACATGGGCGCGGCGCGCAAGCCGCGAGAAGCTTTCCAGCGTCAGCATCACCGCACCAACAACCGCAAGGAACACCCCAAGGTCAAAGAGCGCCGCCGTGGCCAATTCAAATTTGTAGAAAGGCGGGATGCGCACATAGGTAAAATCCGAGGTCAGGAAGGGTTTGTTAAAGAACCACGAGCCAATGCCCGTCAGCCCCGCGATCAACACACCGGTGCCGATGATCCCGTGATAGGGATAGCGCAGCCGCGCCGATGCCCATGCAAAGCCGCTGGCCATATATTGCATCACCACGGCGATCGAGACGATCAGACCGGCGATAAAGCCGCCACCTGGCTCGTTATGCCCGCGCAGGAAGATGTAGAAGCCGACCATCATCACCACCGGCATGATCACGCGGGTCATCACCACCATCATCATCGGGTGCCGGTCCCCTGCCCGTGGCTGGTCCGGTTTGCGGTTAAGTAGGCGTGCGCGTACTGGGCCCGAGAGCAGCGTCTCGGTCAGCGCGTAGATCAGCAGTGCGGCGATGCCCAGCACGATGATCTCGCCGTAGGTGTCGAACCCCCGGAAATCGACGAGGATCACGTTCACCACATTGGTGCCGCCGCCGCCCTTGTAGGAGTTGGCGAGGTGGAATTCAGAAATGCTAGGCGCCACAGTGTCGCGCAGCAGATAGTGGTAAGACAGGGCCATGGTCGCCAAGCCTGCGCCGACCGACACCACCACATCGCGGCTGCGCCGCAAAACGCTGCTTTCGATCGGGGTGCGGTTGGGCAGGAAGTTCAGCGCCAGCAACAGCAAGATGATCGTGACCACCTCAACCGTCAGCTGGGTCATCGCCAAGTCGGGCGCACTGAAGAAGACGAAACCGGCCGAGACGATCAGGCCGACGATGCCGATCAGGATCAGCGACAACAGGCGGTTGCGGTGCAGGAACACCAGCCCGCAGGCCGCCGCCACCAGCATCAGCCAGCCCGCGATCTGCACGGCGTTGGTCGGCTGCAACTCGCGGGTCGCCGCGCCTACGGTTCCGGTGGCCCAAGCGTAATAGCCCACGACCACCACGGTCACCGCCATAATCGCGGCATAGCGCGAGAAGGCGCCGTTGTGCAGACGCAGCGAAATCGCCTGCGACAAGCCGACAAAGGCCGCGATGATGCGGTCAAAGATCGACTTGGCCTCAGGCCGGGGCGTGGCATCCCAAAGTCGCAGCAGCGGGCTGAAGAGCGCCAGCAGGATCAGGCCACCGACAACGGCGATGATCGACATATAAAGCGCCGGACCCAGCCCGTGCCAGATTTTGAAATGCGCCGAGGGCATCTCGGCCGCGCCGCCAAGGACCGAAGCCGTCACCAGCTTCACAAAAGGCTCAGCGAGGAAAGGTGCAAGGCCGATCACCACAACGGGAATGATCAACAGCGCAGGCGGCAGCCACAGGCCGGGTTGGGGATCATGCGGATGGTCGGGATAGTCGTCACGCTCTTTGCCAAGGAAGGTATGGCCGATCAGACGGAAACTATAGGCCGCCGAGAAGAGCGCGCCAAAGGTCGCCAGCCCCGGCACCAGCCACGGCATGTCAAACAGCGTGGTGTGCAGGGTCTCTTCCAGCATCATCTCTTTGGACAGGAAGCCGTTCAGCAACGGAATCCCCGCCATCGACAGCGCCGCCAGCGTGGCGATCACAAAGGTCACCGGCATCAGATGCCGCAGCCCACCCAAACGGCGGATATCACGGGTATGCACTGCGTGATCCACAATCCCCGCCGACATAAAGAGCGCCGCCTTGAAGGTCGCGTGGTTCAAGATGTGGAATACCGCCGCCAGCGCGCCAAAGGCCGTGCCGGTCCCTAAAAGCATGGTGATCAGGCCAAGGTGGCTGACGGTCGAGAAGGCCAGCAAAGCCTTCAGGTCATGTTTAAACAGTGCGATCACCGCGCCCAGCACCATGGTGATCAGCCCCGCCGTGGTGACGATGACAAACCATTCAGGCGTGCCCGACAATACCGGCCACATGCGTGCCATCAGGAAAATGCCTGCCTTCACCATCGTGGCAGAGTGCAGATAGGCCGAAACCGGTGTCGGCGCGGCCATGGCGTGCGGCAACCAGAAGTGGAACGGGAACTGCGCGGATTTGGTAAAACAGCCCAAGAGGATCAAGATCAGCGCGGGCAGATAAAGCGGCGAGGCTTGGATCAACTCGCGGTTTTCGAGGATCACGCTCAGGTCATAGCTGCCGACGATCTGCCCCAGCAGCAACATGCCACCGATCATCGCAAGGCCGCCCATGCCGGTTACAGTCAACGCCATGCGCGCGCCTTGACGGCCTTCGGGCAGGTGTTTCCAATAGCCGATCAGCAGGAAGGACGAGAGCGAGGTCAGCTCCCAGAAAATCAGCAAGACCAGTACGTTATCGCTGAGGACGATACCGACCATCGCGCCTTGGAACAGCAGCAGATAGGTGAAAAACTCACCCATATGATCATCACGCGACAGGTAGGACCGTGCATAGGCGATGATCAACAGACCGATGCCAAGGATCAGACAGGCAAAGAAAAAGCCGAGGCTGTCGAGCATCAAGGTCAGGTTCAGGCCGAGCTGCGGAATCCAATCAACCCGCGCGGTGACCAATTCACCCGCCAGCACGGCAGGCAGATGCGTGAGCAAGCCCACCAGCGCCACGAGGGTCACCATAAAGGTCACCCCGGCGCAGGCTTGACGCCCTGCGGAATTCATCAGTCCGGGTAACAATGCGCCCAAGAAGGGCAAGGCAACGATAAGGAAGAGGGACACGCGAACTCCTGATCTGGCGGACTAAAAGGTCACCAAGTTCTGTAGAAATTTTCCCGATACCTCAAGCGAAACCGGGCATTAAACGCCAGTTTGTCGCAGGTTACGCGGCCAAGGCAGACCCGTGGCGGTCATGCGGGTGAAGATTTCGCGCAGGACAAATCGCGGTGTGGGGGACAGCCCCCTGCCCGCCCAAGCCCCTTAACTTGTGTGAAACAAGTCCCGGTAGGTGTCGCGCAGCACGTTCTTTTGCACCTTGCCCATGGTGTTGCGTGGCAGTTCCGGCAGCACGATCAGCTTGCGCGGCTGTTTGAATTTGGCCAGCGATGCGGCCATATCTGCGGTAATCTGATCAAGGTCCAACTCTGCATCCTTGCGCGCCACCAGCAGCGCCACCACAGTCTCCCCAAAATCGGGATGCGGCACGCCGATCACCGCGCTTTCCAGCACGCCGGGTTGGTCATCGAGCAGCAGTTCGACTTCCTTTGGGTAAATGTTGTAGCCGCCCGAGATGATCAGGTCTTTGTCGCGGCCCACGATGGTGACGTAGCCATCCGCATCGCGCCGCCCCAGATCGCCGGTGATAAAGAACCCGTCTTCACGCAATTCTTGCGCGGTCTTTTCGGGCATCTGCCAATAGCCTTTAAAGACATTCGGGCCGCGTACCTCAATGCTGCCGATCTCTCCGTCCGGGAGTATCGCGCCGGTCTTGGGGTCGGTGATCTTCAACTCCACATCGGGCAGCGGCAGGCCCACCGTCCCTGCGCGGCGCTCGCCTTCATAGGGGTTTGAGGTGTTCATATTGGTCTCGGTCATGCCGTAACGCTCTAGGATACGGTGGCCGGTCCGGGTTTCGAAATCGACATGGGTTTCGGCCAAAAGCGGCGCCGACCCCGAGATGAACAGCCGCATGTTCGCTGCAGTTTCACTGGTAAAGCGTGCGTCATCCAAAAGCCGGGTATAGAAGGTCGGCACGCCCATCATCGCGGTTGCGTGGGGCATCCGGTCGATCAGCCGGTCGATGTCGAGCTTGGGCATGAAGATCATCGCGCCCCCCGCCACCAGCGTCACATTCGTCGCTACAAACAGACCATGGGTGTGAAAGATCGGCAGCGCATGAAGCAACACGTCCCGCGCGGTGAAGCGCCACAGATCAGCCAGCGTCTGCGCGTTCGACAAAAGGTTCGCCTGCGTCAGCATCGCGCCCTTAGAGCGCCCCGAGGTGCCGGAAGTATAGAGGAAGGCCGCAAGGTCATCTGCCCCCCGCGCGACGGTCTCGAATTTATCGGAAGCCGAAGTCGCGCGATCTGCAAAGCTGCCATCGTTTTCGGTGCCCAAGGTCTCAAGCTGACAGCCTGCGGCCTTGGCCACCGGGGCCATCTCATTGCGGCGCGCGGGCTGGCAGACAAAGGCCGCCGCCCCGCTGTCAGTCACGAAATAGCGTACTTCGTCTGCGGTATAGGCAGTGTTGAGCGGCAAAAAGATCACCCCGGCCTGCACGCAAGCGGCATAGAGCGCCAGCGCATCGGCGGATTTATCGATCTGCACCGCCAGCCGGTCACCGGGCTTCAGCCCCAGCCCGGTCAATACATGGGCGAAACGCGCGGCACGGCCCAGAAACCCCGCATGGGTCAGTGTCACCCCGCCTTCGAGATGCAGAAAGGCTGTCGTCTTGCCAGCGTGACGGCCAAACAGGGTGTCATAAAGGGGGTTTGCCATCACGGTGCTCCTCGCGTGTTAGGGGTGGGAAAGCAGACTGCCGCCGCGCGGGATTACAAACGTATTACGCGGGGTAATGCAAGCGGACGCACACCCCGCTCGAGCGCATGGTGTAGGCAAATGTCGAATTATGGCAATAACTTGCAGGGCGGCGCTGATCCGCGCCGCCCTTGTGGTCGTTACCGGCCCATCAGGCTGGGCAGCCATGTCCCGATGCCCGGCAGCCAGACGATGAGGGCCAGAACGAAGAGCTTGATCAGCAAGAACGGCATCACCGAGGCATAGATTTGCGGCATGCGAATTTCCGGCGGGGCGACCCCGCGCATGACAAACAGCAGCAACCCGAAGGGCGGCGTCAGCAGGCCGATCTCCATCGTCAGCAGGTAGACCACGCCGAGGGTCAGCTCGTTGATCTCCATCGCACCCGCCAGAGGCACGAAGACCGGCACGGTGACCATCAGCATCGACACTTGATCAATGAAGCAGCCCAGAAACAGCAGGATCGCGATCATCCCCAAGAGCACCATCAAAGGCGTCGGATCGACCGCGTTGATTGCGTTGATCAGCCCATTGGTCGCGCCTGAAAAGGACAGCACCTGCGCAAAGGTCTGGCTGGCCGCAATGATGAACAGGATCATCACCGACAGCTTCAGGGTCTCCATCAAGGCGCGGCCCATCTTCTCCCAACTCAGCGCGCGGTAGGCCGCCCCGATGATCACGGCGGTGATGCTGCCAAGGGCGGCACTTTCCGTGGGCGTTGCGATCCCCGCCAGAAGCGAGCCGATCACCACCGCGAAAAGCACCGACAGCGGCAGCACATAGATCACGAAGGGCGTCCAACGTTCGCGCAGCGGCATTTCCTCATAGACATCGGGCGGCGCGACTTTCGGGTCGAGAAGGCTCCGCCCCACCACATAGGCCACGAAAAGCACCGCCAGCAGCAGCGCGGGCAAAACCCCCGCGATCAGCAGCCCGGCGATGGAGATGCCCGCGAGCGAGCCCACCAGAACCGCCAGCGCCGAGGGCGGGATCAGCATCGCAATCGCGCCCGAGGCCATGATCGGCCCCATCGCCATCGACGGATGATAGCCCCGTTTCAACATCCCCGGCAGCAGCGTGCCGCCCAGCATCGCGGTATTGGCGATGGTCGAGCCGGAAAGGGCTGCAAAGATCGTGCCGCCAAAGATCGTTACCACCGACATGCGGCCCGGAATGCGCGTCACCACACGCTCAATCGCATCAATGGCGCGATGCGCGACCCCGGTTTGAAAGAGGATCTCTCCCATCAAGATAAACAGCGGTATCGGCGCGAGCTGGAAATTCGCCACCGACTGCGCTGAGTTGCGTGCCAGTTGCAGAATGCCGCGGTCTCCGCCTAGCACGAAATACGCCCCCACGGTTGTCACGGCGATGAAGGCAAAGGCGACCGGCAGACCGATCAACAGCAAAACCGCCAATCCGCCCAGCATCAAGGTCAGTGTCAGGCCCCAATCCATGTCAAAGACCACTCAAGCTACGCTCGGCCGTTTCCGGATAGAGCAGACGACGGATAAAGATGATCGTACAAAGCGCCAGCGACAGCGGCACAAAGGCCAGCATCCACCACTCCGGGATCACGAAAGACGTGCGGATCATCGACCCACGGGCGGCAGAAGCCAGCACCGCTTGCAACCCGTACCAGCCCAGCACCCCTGCCGTCACCGCGCCAATGGCGCTGGTCAGGCGGGTCAAAGCATAGGCAGTGCGCTGCGACAGGTTGCTGGTGATCAGATCAACCTTCACATGCCCGCCGATTGACAGCACCCAAGGCGCGCCAAGGAAAGTGGCAATCATCAACGCATATTGGATTGCATCCAGCGCGCCATAGACCACCGGCAGCCCCAGATTGCGCAGCACCACGTTGATCGCGATAAACACCGCGATCACCCCGAGGATACCGGCCGAAAAGACGGCCAGCCCCCGGAGTGTCCGGTCAAACAGTGTTGAGATCATCGGGCGATCACTTGGTCATGCAGGCGCGCATCTGCTGCGCAAGATCGGCATCCACCTCTGCGACAGCGGCCCAGCCAGCATCACGCGCGGCATTGGTCCAAGCTTCGGCATCGGCCTCACTGAAGGTGATCGTCTCGATCCCCGCCTCTGCCTGCGCCGCGTATTCCGTCGCGTTGCGGTCGGCGTTGTCGTTGTTAAGCTCTTCCATCCAAGCCGCGCCCTCTTCGAGCTTGGCGCGCTGTTCGTCGGTCAGAGAGTTCCATGTGTCGAGGTTCACCAGAGTGTTCACGTCGACATTGTAAAAGCTCGGATCGACACGGTATTTCGTCTGCTCGTCCCAACCCAGATCCAACACGCCTTGGCTCGGCCAGCCGTAGCCATCGATCGCACCGCGTTCCAGCGCGCTATAGACTTCGCCCGGCGCGGTGCGCACCAGATTGGCACCCAGCTGCGTAAACATCGCCTGATAAACCGGCGTGGTGCGGATGGTCAGACCGCTGAGGTCCGGCCCTTCGACCGGCTTGGTCAGATAAAGGTGATAGCCAATGCCGTCGCCGCCATGGCCGAGGTATTTGGCGTTCATCTGCTCTTGGTGGATGCGGTCGACCAGTTCATAGCAGCCGTTCTCGCGCTGCTCTTGAATGGTGTTTTCCGCCAGATGCAGCGCATCGCCCGTGGGCAGCAGGTTCGGGTAATAGGCGGTGGTGTTGTTGGCGATATCGACCACACCGGATTGCACGGCGTTGCCCAATTCAAAGGGCGGCACGGCTTCGGGGCCGCCGATAAGATTGATTTGCACAACACCTTTGCCATTCTCATTGATCCACTCAACAAAGGATTCAAATTCGCGGCTGAAAGCGGTGCCAAGGGTAAAGGCCGACACGGCGCGTAGGGTGATTTCCTCTGCCTGGGCGGTGCTGGTGGTGGCAAGGGTGCTCACGGCAAAGAGCGCCGCGCTGAGCGTGGTCGTTGTTTTCATGGTCGTCTCCCAGTTGTTATCAAAAGCTCGCGATCTCTGCCCCGACGCCTTCGCATGCATATGCATAATATGTATCTGCATGTAATTGGTAGCGACAAGATTTCCCTACGTCAATTTAAACTCTCGCCCCCCTGCCCGCGCCTTTGCACAGGCGGGACCATGCGCAGATTGTCGCGGCATTAAGATAGTTTAATGACAGGCATGTCATGAGAACATATACAGAACGCATGGCGAAACAGACACTCGATCAAAAACTGGCGATTCTCAGCGACGCGGCGAAATACGACGCCTCCTGCGCCTCCTCCGGCTCCACCAAACGCGACTCGCGTGATGGCAAGGGGCTGGGGTCAAACGAAGGCAGCGGCATCTGCCACGCATACGCCCCCGACGGGCGGTGCATCAGCCTGCTCAAGATCCTGATGACCAATTTCTGCATCTACGATTGCAGCTACTGCATCAACCGCGTGTCCTCCAACGTGGACCGTGCGCGGTTCAGCGTGGATGAGGTGGTGAAACTGACCATTGAGTTCTACCGCCGCAACTATATCGAAGGGCTGTTCTTGTCCTCGGGCGTGATCCGCTCGCCCGATGCGACCATGTCCGACATGGTGCAGATCGCCCGCAAGCTGCGGCACGAGGAGAACTTTCGCGGCTATATTCATCTTAAGACGATCCCCGATGCCTCCCCTGAGTTGATCGAGGAAGCGGGCCGTTTGGCCGACCGCTTGTCGATCAATGTCGAACTTCCCACCGACACGGCGGTGCAGCAATACGCGCCGGAGAAGAAGCCCGAGCAAATCCGCCGGGCTATGGCGAATGTCCGGATGGTCAAGGACGCGAGCAAAGAGAAATCTTTCTCCGGCAAGCGCCCGCCCCGCTTCGCGCCCGCAGGCCAGTCGACGCAGATGATTATCGGCGCGGACGGGTCGAACGACGCCACGGTGCTGGGCCAATCGACGCGGCTCTATTCCAGCTACAAGCTGAAGCGCGTTTACTATTCCGCCTTCTCGCCGATCCCCGACAGTTCCGCCAAACTGCCGCTGATCCGCCCGCCCCTGCAACGCGAGCACCGGCTTTATCAGGCCGACTGGCTGCTGCGCTTCTATGATTTCCAACTGGACGAGATCACCTCCGTCACCCGCGACGGCAATCTCGACCTTGAGGTCGACCCCAAGCTCGCTTGGGCGCTGGTGCACCGCGAGCACTTCCCGCTCGACGTCAACCGCGCCAGCCGCGAGATGCTGCTGCGGGTGCCGGGGTTCGGGGTGAAAACCGTGACCCGTATCCTCGCCGCGCGACGGCATCGCAGCTTGCGCTACGAAGACCTGACCCGCATGGGTGCCTCGATGAAAAAGGCCCGCGCCTTTGTGACGGCAGGCGGCTGGTCGCCCGGTGGGCTGACCGACAGCGCCGACCTGCGCGCACGTTTCGCGCCGCCGCCCGAACAGTTGAACCTGGTCTGATGCAGCGGGTCTCGCTCCCCCCCATTGGTACGGCGAAAGCATGGCGCGAAGCGGCGCGCGGTTTTCTGGCCGCAGGTGTCCCGCCCGAGCAGATCCTCTGGGGCGATCATGCCGCCGCGCCCGATCTTTTTGTCGGCGAGACTGTGTCACCTAAAGCCGGGCAGGTCTCGGTCCCGCGCAGTTTTGTCTCGATGGCGGAAACGGCCGTCTGGCACAGCGACCCCGAACGCTTCGCCCGGCTCTATGCCTTTCTCTGGCGCGTGAAAGACGCGCCGCATCTGATGTCGGACCGGGGCGATGCCGACCTCGCCGTGCTGCGCGGGATGGAGAAGAACGTCCGCCGCTGCCAACACAAGATGAAGGCCTTCGTCCGCTTCCGCGAGATCGGTGACCCAAACGCCCCGCGCCGCAGCTTCGCCGCGTGGTTCGAGCCCACGCATCATACGGTGGAGCCCACGGCGGATTTCTTCGTACGGCGGTTTTCCGACATGGATTGGCGCATTTTGACGCCGGATGTCTCGGCGATCTTCGAGAACGGCAAACTCACGTTCCAAGAGGGCCACGAAAAACCCGACCTGCCCGAAGACGCGGGCGAGCAGCTATGGATCACCTATTTCCAG
Organism: Sulfitobacter sp. SH24; assembly: GCF_965641895.1. Taxonomy (NCBI): domain Bacteria; kingdom Pseudomonadati; phylum Pseudomonadota; class Alphaproteobacteria; order Rhodobacterales; family Roseobacteraceae; genus Sulfitobacter; species Sulfitobacter sp. SH24. The sequence goes on along the minus strand of NZ_OZ282575.1, from coordinate 1,342,285 downwards.
AACATCTTTAACCCCGCCCGCCTCATGGTGAAGGCGATGCAGTCCGAGATGCCCAAGAAATACTGGAAAAACATGCCCGAGGCCGCTTTCATCCCCCAGATGATCGCCGAGGCCCCCGCCCGCGCCCGCGCCATGGCCGAAGCGGCACCGACCCTGCCGCCGGTGCGGATGGACCGGGTGCAGGCGCAGCTTTCGGCCTTCTCATCCGCTTGGAACGGCCCGATGGAAGAACTGCCCGCCGCCATCCGCGCCTGCACCCGCTGCCCGCTGCATTGCCATGCGACCCAAGCCGTGCCGGGCGAAGGGCCAAACCGCGCCGATCTGATGGTGGTCGGTGAACAACCCGGCGATCAGGAGGATCTCGCGGGCCGCCCCTTCGTCGGGCCGGCGGGACAGATGTTCGACCGCATCGCCGGCGAGGCCGGGCTGGACCGCGAGGCGGCCTTTGTCACCAATGCCGTCAAACACTTCAAATTCACCGCCCGGGGCAAGCGCCGCATTCACCAGCGCCCCGAGACGCCCGAGATCGACCAGTGCCGCTGGTGGATGAACGCCGAGGTGGCGCAGGTGCAGCCGAAGCTGATCCTCGCCATGGGCGCCACGGCGGCGCAGAGCCTCACCGGCAAGGGCACGGGCATCCTGAAACGCCGTGGCACGATCGAGACGGGGCCCGAGGGCATCCCGGTGCTGATCACCCTGCACCCCTCCTACCTCTTGCGCGTGCCTGATCCCCGGGTGCGCGAGGAGGCCACGGCGCAGTTCCGTTCCGATTTGGCGATGGCGGCGCGGATGATGGCGGAGGCGGCTTAATCCTCGGGGTCGATGACCTGAAGGGCACCATCGGGCAGCGGGCGTTGCAGCTTTGGCAGGTCGGCGGTCTCGGCGCTCAGCCAGCGTTGCACCTCATCGGGCGTGGTCAGGATCACCGGCATCGCCTTGGGGTGCACGGCGCCGACCTCGGCATTGGGCTCGGTGGTCAGGAAGCCGAAGAGGTTATCCGTGGTCTCCCCGTCCTTGAGTTTTCGCACGCTCGTCCATTGCGTCCAGACCCCAGCAAAGAAGGCCAGCGGACGGTCCTCGCCAAGCGCGAACCAGATCGGGCGCGAGCGTTCGCCGGGGCGGTTCAGCGGCTCGGAAAAGGCGGTGAAAGGCACGACGCAGCGATGCTCCGGCACCAGCCAGCGCCGCCAATGCGGCGAGGCGATGTTGCGGATGTTGGTGACGCCGCGGTCGGTCTTCTTGCCCTTGAGCGCAAAGGCCGGGGACGGCATCCCCCACCGCATCATACTCAGCACCGGGCCGCTATCGCCGTGGCACACCACCGGGGCGGCATAGTCGGGGTAGATGCCGGGCATCGGCGGCAGGTTGCCTGTTTGGTCGTCGATGCCGTCGAACCAGCCGCGGATCGCGGCCTGCCCCTTGGTCAAGGAATAGAGATTGCACATCGGTTGGCCCCCTTGCCGTCGTCTTGGCCCATTAGATGCGGTTTTGCCCGCGCCCGGCAAGGGTCACAGGAACTTTGACAGCGCCGCAATTGATGATTTATAACTAGAACAAAATATGAACATATGGAGTCGTGCATGACAACCGATTCTACATATGGGCAGGTCCTTACCCTGCCGCGGCGGCTGCCGTCGACACCCCCCGAACCGGGGGTTCTGGCAGCACATGCGCCGCTGACGGATGTCTTTCCGGGGGCTTTTGCCACGGCCCCGGCCAGTGCCTTCGTGCTGTCGCTGCTGCCGCGTGGCAAGGGGCCGGTGCTTTGGGTGCAGGACTTTCTGTCGCGGCGCGAGAATGGGGCACCCTATACGCCCAGCTTGCGCGGTTTCGGGCTGGAACAACCGGTGCTGCTGGTCACCGTCAGCCACCCGCGCGATGTGCTTTGGACGATGGAGGAAGGGGCCGCCTGTGCGGGGCTTTCTGCCGTGATCGGCGAGGTGCACGGCGGGCCGGAGGTGCTGGATTTCACCGCCACCAAACGGCTCTCGCTTCGGGCCGAGGCCTCAAATGTGCCGCTCTATCTCATTCGCAGCGGCGATCCCGGCGGCTTGAGTGCGGCGCGAATGCGTTGGCGCATTTCCTCGCTGCCCTCACAGGCCCATCCCTACGATGCGCAGGCCCCCGGCGCGGCCCGCTGGGATTTGGAACTGTTTCGCGCGCGTGGCCATGCGCCGGGACGTTGGGTGGCTGCCCATGACCCCGACAAAAGCCAAAGCCCCCGCACCGCGGATCGTCTCCGTCTGGTTCCCTATGCTGACGATGGAGCGGTGGCGCCGGGTGATCGCCCAATACCGCAGCGTTCCGGGGGATGAGGTGCCCGTCATCCTGTCGCGCGACGGAACCCATGGGCCGGTGGTCCATGGGCTGAGCGCTGCCGCCACGATGCGCGGGATCGAGGCGGGCGCGCGGGTGGTCGATGTGCAAGCCATTCACCCCGATCTGCATGTTGAGCCTGCGGATCTGGAGGGCGATGAGGCGCTGATCCAACGGCTAGTGCATTGGGCGCGGCGCTGGTGCCCTTGGACGGCGCGGGATCAGGACCACGGCCTGCTGCTGGACGTGACCGGCTGCACCCATCTGTTCGACGGAGAGGCCGCGATGCTGCGCGACATCCGCAGCCGTTTTGCGCTACAGGGGCTGACCGCGCGGGTGGCCATGGCCCCCACCCCCGGTGCCGCGCAGGCACTGGCACGCTTCGGCTCCGGCGCGCAGATCTGCGGGGCCGAGGACGTGGCCACCGCCCTCGCCCCCCTGCCCGTCGCCGCCCTGCGGCTGGATGCGCAGACCACGCGGCTCTTGGACCGGCTTGGCCTCAAGACCATCGGCGCGCTGAGCGATCTGCCCCGCGCCGCGCTGATGCGGCGCTTTGCCAGCCTCAAGCCCGATCGCAACCCGTTGATCCTGCTCGACAAGGCCCTCGGCAAGGCCCCCAACCCGCTGAACGCCCCGCCGGACCACCGCCATTTCATAACCCGCAGCCGCCTACCTGAGCCGGTGATCGACCCCGCCCCACATCTGCCCGCGCTGGTCGAGGATCTCTGCGCACAACTGGCCAGGGCGGAACTGGGCGCACGGCGGCTGCGGCTGACCGTCTATCGCATCGACGGCGACTGGCGCGGCCTTGGGGTCGCCACCGCCCGCGCCAGCCGGGACGCCGCGCATCTGCGCAGACTGTTCGACGGCAAACTTGAAAACATCGACAGCGGCTTTGGCTTTGACCTGCTGACGCTGGAGGCGCTGGCCAGCGAACCGCTGCCGCTGATGCAAGACCACCTCGACGGCAAACGCGACCCTTCGGCGGATGTGGCCGGGCTGCTCGACCGGCTCGCCGCGAAGCTGGGCGCGGACAAGGTCAACTGGCCGCAATGGCGCGAGACCCATAAGCCCGAACGGGTGGAGCAACGTGTCGACGCCCTGCACGGCACCCCCACCGCTGCACCCGCCTTGCTGCGCGACCGCCCGCTGCGTCTGCTGACCCCCGCCGAAGAGGTGCGCGTGATCTATGCCGTGCCCGAAGGCCCGCCCTCGCAGTTCAACTGGCGGCGCGTCACCTATAAAACCACGCGCCACACCGGCCCCGAACGCATCGCGCCCGAATGGTGGCGCGACCGCCCCGGCACCCGTCTGCGCGATTACTACAAGGTGGAGGTCGAAGGCGGCCAGCGTTTCTGGCTCTACCGCGAGGGGGTGATTTATGACGGTCGCGGGGCCGAGCCGCGCTGGTTTTTGCATGGGCTCTTTGCCTGATGCCCGAGCAAGAAGGGCATAAGCGCCGAACGCTGGGCGAAGACGGTTTTGCCGCCCCGCCGCGGGCGGAATACGTGGAGTTTGGGCTGGCCAGTTGCTTTTCCTTCCTGCGCGCCGCCTCGGACGCCGTCGATCTGGTCGAGACGGCGCATCACCACGGCTACGACAGCCTCGGCATCGCGGATCACAACACGCTGGCGGGCGTGGTGCGGCTGCATGTGGAGGCGGAAAAGGCGCATGTCCGCCCCCTGATCGGCGCGCGTCTGGTGCTGCTCTGCGGGACTGAACTGCTGGCCTACCCGCAGGACCGCGCCGCCTATGCGCGGCTCTCGACGCTGCTATCGGCGGGCAAGATGCAATCGGTGGACGGCGAATGGCAGCAAAAGGGCGAGACCCATCTGACGCTGGAGATGCTGCAGGGGCATGCCGAAGGGCTGCACCTCATCGTCATGCCGCCCGAAAACCTTGATGTCTTTGCCGCTGGCCTGCCGCGTCTGGTGAAAGCACTGCCGGACATGCGGCATGTGGGCGCAAGCTTCCTTTATCGTGGCGATGACCGGGCCCGGATCAACCGCTTGGACTCACTGGCCCGCGCCCATGGGCTGAGGATTTTGGCCACCAACGACGTGCTCTACCACGCCCGCCACCGCCGCCCGCTGCAGGACGTGATGGTGGCGATCCGCGAAGGCGTGATCGTGCCGAAAGCGGGCTACCTGCTGGCCGCCAATGCCGAGCGGCACCTGAAATCGCCCGAGGCGATGGCCCGCCTCTTCACCGACTGGCCCCATGCCATCGCCGAGACGCGCCGTCTGGCGGACAGGATCACCTTTCAACTGACTGATCTGGCCTACGAATACCCGCATGAGATCGTCCCCGATGGCCGCAGCCCGATGGAGGAATTGGCGCGGCTGACATGGGAAGGTGCCGCCCGCCGCTACCCGCAAGGCGTGCCCGAGGCGGTGACCAAGACGATCGAAAAGGAGTTCGCCCTCATCGCGTCCAAAAAAATCGCCCGCTATTTCCTGACCATCTACGACATCGTGCGCTTTGCCCGCGAGGAAGCTGAACCGCCGATCCTCTGCCAGGGGCGCGGCTCTGCGGCCAACTCCGCCGTCTGCTTCTGCCTCGGCATCACCTCGGTCGACCCGGCGGTGCACAACCTTCTGTTCGAGCGGTTCCTGTCGGAGGAACGCAACGAGCCGCCCGACATCGACGTGGATTTCGAGCATGAGCGGCGCGAGGAAGTCATCCAGTACATGTACGGCAAATACGGCCGCCACCGCGCCGGGCTCTGCGCCACGGTGATCCACTACCGCCCGCGCTCGGCCATTCGCGAGGTCGGCAAGGCGATGGGGCTTAGCGAAGACGTGACCTCGAAACTCGCGGGCACGATCTGGGGCAGTTTCGAGGGCCAGATGGACGACGCCCGCACCCGCGAGGCGGGGTTGGACCTGTCAGATCCCTATCTGCGCATGGTGCTGAAACTGGCCTCCCAGATGATCGGCATGCCGCGCCACCTATCCCAACACGTCGGCGGTTTCATCCTGACCGAACGCCCCCTGACCGAGATCGTGCCCATCGGCAACGGCGCCATGCCCGAGCGCAGTTTCATCGAATGGGACAAGGACGACATCGACGCGCTGCAAATCTTCAAGGTCGATATCCTCGCCCTTGGCATGCTCACCTGTATCGCCAAATGTTTCGATCTGATCGAGGCGCATTACGACCGCCCGCTGGAACTGGCCACGGTCCCGGTGGAGGACCATGAGGACGACGCCACCGGGCGACCGACCTACGACATGCTCTGCCGGGGCGACAGTCTGGGGGTCTTTCAGGTGGAAAGCCGTGCGCAGATGGCGATGCTGCCGAAACTGCGCCCCCGCGTCTTCTACGATCTAGTGATCGAAGTCGCCATCGTCCGCCCCGGCCCGATCCAAGGCGATATGGTACACCCCTACCTGCGCCGCCGTCAGGGGATGGAGAGCGTGGTCTACCCCGCCCCTGGCCCAGCCTATCCGCAGGACGAACTCTTCAGCATCCTCAGCCGGACGCTGGGCGTGCCGATCTTTCAAGAACAGGCGATGAAGATCTCTATCGACGCGGCACAGTTTTCCCCGACCGAGGCGAACGAGCTGCGCAAGGCCATGGCCACCTTCCGCTCGCGCGGGACCATCGAAAAGCTGCAGGACAAGATGGTGGGCCGAATGACCAACCGCGGCTACGATCCCATCTTCGCGCAGCGCTGTTTTGACCAGATCAAAGGCTTCGGCGAATACGGGTTCCCCGAAAGCCATGCCGCGAGTTTTGCCAAGCTGGTTTATGTGTCTTCATGGATGAAATGCCACTACCCGGCGACCTTTGCCTGCGCGCTGCTGAACTCCCAGCCGATGGGATTTTATGCCCCCGCCCAGATCGTGCGCGATGCGCGTGAGCATCAGGTTGAGGTGCGCGCGGTTGATGTGAACTTCTCGGACTGGAACTGCACGCTGGAACCCTGCGGCGACGGTTTTGCCCTGCGGCTGGGGCTGCGCATGGTGGACGGGTTGCAGGAAAAAGCAGGCGCGCGGATCATGCACCGGCGTGATGCGCCGTTCGCAGATGTCGAGGACCTCAAGAGCCGCGCGGGCCTCGACGCCAAGGCGATCCGTCAACTGGCCGCCGCCGACACGATGCGCAGCATGGGGATCGACCGACGCCAAGCGCTCTGGCAGGCGCAAGGGCTGCGCGACGCGCCCGCCTTGCCGATCTTTGACCATGCCGAGGCCGCGGCTCAGGGGCCGGAGCTGGAAGTCACCCTGCCGGTGATGCCAAAGGCCGAACAGGTCGTGGCCGACTACCAAACCCTGCGGCTGTCGCTCAAGGCGCATCCGATGTCCTTCTACCGCTCCAGCCTCGCCGCGCAGGGGTTTGCCTCGGCCCGCGATCTGGCGCGCATGGGCCATGGGCGACGGGTCAAGCTCGCCGGGCTGGTGCTGGTGCGGCAAAAGCCAGGCAGCGCCAAGGGGGTGTGTTTCATCACGCTGGAGGATGAATGCGGCGTGGCGAACCTCGTGATCTGGCCGAATATGTTCAAGCTTTACCGCCCCACGATCATGTCGGCGCGGCTTCTGGTCGTCGAAGGGCGCGTGCAGACTGACGGACGAGTGATCCACGTGGTGGCCGATAGGTTGGAGGATCGCTCTGACCGGCTGGCGGACCTGTCGAACGCACCGATGCCCGGCATCACCACGCGGGGCGATCACCCTACCAATCCGCTGCCCGGTCAGGTGGCCATGCACGGCCATCCGCGCGACGCCAAGGTGATCCCCAGATCGCGGGATTTTCATTAACGAATTCTCATGTGATGCATGAGATATGCAGCACAACCACATGATATAAAAAGAAAACTAATAAATAACAGATCCCCTGTTGACCCTATGAACGCCCCTCGCTAGCCTGCCCGCAATCCGTTGGGGTGCCGCAAGGCTGAGAGGTGAAAAACCGACCCATCGAACCTGATCCGGGTCGTACCGGCGTAGGGAACGGAACCAAGCATCGGCCCCGCGCGGCCCGTCGTTTATCCCGTATCCACACGCCCTTGGCCCATCTGAAGAATGGGGGCCAAATGGCGTTTCAAGCACTGACGATTGCGGGTTCCGACAGCGGCGGCGGGGCGGGGATTCAAGCCGATCTCAAGACCTTCAGCGCGCTTGGCGTTTACGGGGCCAGCGTGCTCACCGCCGTGACCGCGCAGAATACCCGCGCGGTCACTGGGGTCGAGATGATCTCTCCCGCAATGATCCGCGCACAGATGGCGGCGGTCTTTGATGATCTGGCGATCGGTGCGGTGAAAGTGGGCATGTTGGGCGATCCTGAAACGATCACCGCCGTAGCTGAGGGGCTGGCGGGCTGCGCCGCGCCTGTGGTGCTTGACCCGGTGATGGTGGCAAAATCCGGCGATGCGCTGCTCTCTGCCGAGGCGGTGGCGACACTGCGTGACCGGATGCTGCCCTTGGCCCATTTACTAACGCCAAACCTGCCCGAAGCCGCGCGGTTGCTGGACACGCAAGAAGCCACCGATGAGGCCACCATGTTGGAACAGGGCCGCGCCCTGCTCTCTGCCGGTCCCGGCGCGGTGCTGATGAAGGGTGGGCATGGCAAGGGGCAGACCTGCGTCGATCTGCTGATCACCGCGGATGAAACCCTGCGCCTTTCCGCGCCCCGCCAGCACACCGCCAACACCCACGGCACCGGCTGCACACTTTCCGCCGCCATCGCCGCGGGGCTGACGCGGGCGCAGACGTTGCCGCAGGCCGCGCAGGCCGCCCATGCCTATCTGCAACGCGCCATTGCCGCTGCCGACACCCTCAACATCGGCAGTGGCCATGGCCCGGTGCATCATTTCCACGCGGTTTGGCCCCATGAGTGACGTCACCATCATCGGCGCGGGCGTGGCCGGGCTCTGGGCCGCTCGGGCCTGTCTGGCGCAGGGGCTGCGGCCAAGGCTCGTCGACCGCAAAGGCACGCCCGGCCCGCATGGCTGCTCATGGTGGGCGGGCGGTATGCTCGCGCCCTTCTGCGAAGGGGCGCTGAGCGAGCCTGCGGTGGTGACCCACGGGCGACGTGCCGCGGTGCTGTGGTCTGAGATTACCGAGGTCACCCATAGGGGCACGCTGGTCCTCGCCCCGGAACGTGACCGCGCTGAGATCCAGCGGTTCGCCGACCGGACCGACGGCCACAGCACTTGCGACGCGGAGGCCATCGCGGCCCTAGAACCGGACCTCGCAGGGCGTCATCGGCGCGGGCTGTTCTTTGCCGAAGAAGCGCATCTGAACCCGCGCCAAGCGCTGCATGATCTGTCCGAAACGCTCACCGCCCAAGGAGTGAAGGTCGAGACCACGCCCCTCACACCTTCGGAGGTCACAGGCCCGGTGATCGACTGCCGAGGCATGGCCGCCAGCGCCGACCTGCCCGGCCTGCGTGCGGTGCGCGGCGAGATGATCCTGCTGCGTGCGCCTGAGATCACCCTCACCCGCCCGATCCGCCTGCTGCACCCGCGCCACCCGCTTTATGTGGTGCCGCGTGGCGACGGACTTTACATGCTGGGCGCGACCCAGATCGAGAGTGCCAGCCGCGCCAAGATGACGGCTCGGTCGGCGCTGGAATTGCTCTCGGCGGCCTATGCGCTCGACCCGCGCTTTGCCGAAGGGGAGATCGTCGAGATGGGCGAGGACCTGCGCCCGGCCTTTGCCGACAACCTGCCCGGCATCGTGCAACGCGGTGCAGTGCTGCACCTTAATGGATTGTTTCGGCATGGATTTTTGATGGCTCCGGCCTTGGCCGAACAAGCGGCGGCCTTTCTTGCAACAGCGACAACGGGGGATTTATTTCGTGAAAATTGAAGTGAACGGCGAAGCGCGTGAGGTCGCGGCCGCGCAGCTTGATGCGGCATTGGTGGAGCTTGGCTGGGGCGAGGCGAAAGTCGCCACCGCGCTCAACGGCAGTTTCGTCCCCGCAGGCGCGCGGGGTGCGACGACGCTCAGCGACGGCGACCGGCTCGAAGTGCTCAGCGCCATGCAGGGGGGCTGAGCGATGCGCGACTTTTACGGCACCACCCTGCCCCTGCCCCTGATGCTAGGCACCGCGCGCTACCCCTCGCCCGCGGTGATGGAGGCCGCCTTTCGCCAAAGTGCCGCCCCGGTTGCAACCGTTTCGCTGCGCCGCGAACAGGGCGCGGGTCAGGCGTTTTGGGACATGGTGCGCGGGCTTGGCGTGCATCTGCTGCCTAATACCGCCGGTTGCCATTCCGCGCGCGAGGCGATCACCACGGCACAGATGGCGCGGGAGTATTTCGGCACCAATTGGATCAAGCTGGAGGTCATCGGTCATGCCGACACCCTGCAACCCGATCCCTTCGGGCTGGTCGAGGCCGCCGAGGCGCTCTGCGCCGATGGGTTCGAGGTCTTCCCCTATACCACAGAAGATCAGGTGCTGGCTGCCCGACTGGTCGATGCGGGCTGCCGGGTGCTGATGCCTTGGGGTGCTCCAATCGGCTCCGGGCTGGGGCTGAACAATCTCCACGGGCTGCGCAGCCTGCGGGCGGCATTTCCCGATGTGGCAATGGTGATTGACGCAGGTCTCGGCCTGCCCAGCCATGCCGCGCAGGCGTTGGAGCTGGGGTTCGACGCGGTGCTTTTGAACACCGCCGTGGCCGAGGCCCGTGACCCCGCCGCCATGGCCGAAGCCTTCGCGCTGGCCTGCCGCGCGGGGGCGCTTGCCGCCGCCTCCGGCCCGATGGGCCAGCGCGATATGGCGGTGCCCTCCACCCCCGTGATCGGAAAGGCTTGGCTATGACCCTGCCGCGTTTTTATCCTGTTTTTGACAGTGCTGCATGGGTTGCGCGGGCGGTGCCTTTGGGCGTGAGGCTGGTGCAGCTTCGCATCAAGGATGCACCTGAAGAGGTGTTGCGGAGCGAGATCACCACCGCGCTTGACCTTTGCCGTCAGCACAGTGCGCAGTTGGTGGTGAATGACCATTGGGAGATGGCGATCGAACTGGGGGCCGACTGGTTGCATCTGGGCCAAGAGGATCTGGACGTGGCCGACATCCCCGCGATCCGGCGCGCGGGGATGAAACTGGGCCTCTCCACCCACGACCACGCAGAGCTTGACCGTGCGCTGGCCCTCGCCCCCAATTACATCGCGCTTGGCCCCGTCTATCCGACGATCCTGAAAAAGATGAAATGGACCGAACAGGGGCTTGACCGGTTAACCGAATGGAAAGCGCGGATCGGGGATATCCCGCTTTGCGCCATCGGCGGCATGTCAGTCGCCCGCGCGCCGGGGGCCTTTGCCGCCGGGGCCGATACGGTGGCGGCGGTCACGGATATCACCCTTCACGCCAACCCCGAGGCGCGGATGCGCGAATGGCTTGAGGTAACGGCATGAGCCGCTATGCCCGCCAGACCGTTCTGCCGCAGGTCGGTGCCGAGGGACAGGCTCGGCTGGCTGCGGCGCGGGTTCTGGTCGTTGGTGCCGGTGCGCTGGCGGTGCCGGTGCTGCAATATCTCGTCGGGGCCGGTGTTGGGCAAATTACGTTGGTCGATGGCGATGTGGTGGCGATGAGTAACCTGCACCGCCAACCGCTCTACCGCATGGATGATATCGACAGGCCCAAGGTCAGTGCCGCCGCAAAGGCCATGGCAGCACTGAACCCCGAGGTAACGGTTATGCCCCGCGCTGAATGGCTCACCCCCGCCAATGCGCCCGCATTGCTTGCGGAATGCGATATCGCCCTCGACTGCGCGGATACGTTCGCCGCCAGCCTGACGCTTTCGGATGAGGCCTTGGCACAGGGCAAACCGCTGATCTCGGCTTCGGCGCTTGGGCTGTCGGGCTATGTTGGCGGCTTTTGCGGGCCTGCCCCCTCTCTCCGCGCGGTTTTCCCTGATTTGCCGCAGACGGCGGCCACCTGTGCCACGGCGGGCGTCTTGGGCCCCGTGGTGGGAATGATCGGCGCGGCGCAGGCGCAGATGGCGCTGTCGGTGCTGCTGGGGCTCGCGCCCTCCCCGCTTGGGCAGCTGATGATCTGGGACGCCGCAAATTGGCGCATGTCGGGCTTTCGATTTGACGGCGCACCCGAGCCTGAAACGCTGACACCTTTCATAGCCGAAAGCCAGATCACCCCCCGCGATCGGGTCATCGACCTGCGTGCCGAAGCGCCCGCGCCTTTCTCACCCCAAGCGTGCCATGTCCCGCCCGATGCGCTGCCCGACATGCCGCTACCGCCCGACACATCCCGCATCGTGCTCGCCTGCCGCACCGGCCTGCGCGCGCATCACGCAGCCAGCACCCTTCGCACCCGCTGGCCGGGCGAGATCGCCCTGCTGGCCCTGCCTAGCGCCTAATCCTTTTCTGAACAAACATTATATTGGAGCCTTTCCCTTGAAAAATATCCTCGCCCCCCTTGCCCTGACCCTCATTGCTGCGCCTGCGCTGGCCCAGGATAAAATGACCGTCATGCTGGACTGGTTCATCAACCCCGATCATGGGCCGATCATTCTAGCGCAAGAAAACGGCTATTTCACCGATGCGGGGCTGGAGGTTGAACTGATCTCCCCCGCCGACCCGAATGAGCCGCCGCGCATGGTCGCGGCGGGCCAGGTCGATCTTGCGGTCTCCTACCAACCAGAACTGCATTTGGCCCAGCGCGAAGGGCTGGACCTGCGCCGTGTCGGCACGTTGATTGAGACCCCGCTCACCTGCCTTGTCGTCCGCGCCGATGGCCCGGTGCAGGAGATGGCCGATCTTAAAGGGCGCAAAGTAGGCTTTGCCGTGGCGGGCGTGCAGGAGATGCTGCTGGACGCGATGCTGAGCAACAATGGTGTGGACCCCTCAGAGGTTGAGCAGATCAACATCGGCTGGTCGATTTCCCCCGCCCTGATGTCAGGCCAAGTTGATGGTGTAATTGGCGCCTTCCGCAATTTCGAGTTGAACCAGATGCAGATCGAAGGCCATGAAGGCCGCTGCTTCTATCCCGAAGCCGAGGGCGTGCCAGCCTATGACGAGTTGATCTACGTCGCCCATGCCGAAAAGATGGACCGCGACATGATCGCCCGTTTCCTGCGTGCCACCGAACGGGCCGCTGCCGATATCGTGAATGATCCGACCGCCAGCGGAGAGGTCTTCTTTGCCTCTGACGCCGAACTGCGTAACGAGTTGAACACCCGCGCATGGGTAGACACTTGGCCGCGTTTCGCCACCCGCCCCGCTGCCGTGGACCATGGGCGCTACGATCGCTTTGAGACCTTCATGCAGGAAAGCGGCGTGGTTGAGACGACAATCCCAGCCACCGATCTGGTGGTGGATGTGACCGCGAAGGCCAAGCCATGACGGCCACCGACTATGGCCGAGCCTTTGCCGCATGGCGCGCTGGGGCCGGACAGGATTGGCGGGATTACACCCGCCATGCCTTCGTCGAAGGGCTGCGTGACGGCACCCTGCCACAGGCGAGCTACCTGCATTACCTGCGGCAGGATTACGTCTTTCTCATCCACTTCGCCCGCTCTTGGGCGCTGGCTGCAGCCAAGGCGGAAACGCTGGATGAGATGGCCGCCGCCAGCGCCACAGTTCATGCGCTGGTTCATGTCGAGATGCCGCTGCATGTAGAAACCTGTGCAGCCCACGGCATCGACCGCGTGACGCTTGAGGCCACGGCAGAAGCCCCCGGCAACCTCGCCTATACCCGCTATGTGCTAGAGGCCGGCTATTCCGGTGATTTCCTTGATCTCATGGCCGCCCTCGCGCCCTGTGTTTTAGGCTACGGCGAGATCGGTTTGCGGCTCAAAGGCAGCACCGGCCCCTATGCCGATTGGTGCGCCGTCTATGGAGGGGAGGAATACCAAGCCCTGTGCCGTGATGTGGGAGCGCTGATCGATGGTGCGCTAGAACGGCGTCTGGGGCCGGAATGGCAATCATTGCCGCGCGCGACGACGCTACAATCCCGGTTTGATACCGCGACACGGCTTGAGGTGGGGTTTTGGAACATGGCGCTTTCGCCGATTGGCGCATGACCGCTCCTGCGATCCATCTTGCGGGGGTTTTACAAGGTGCCAAAGCCACTTTGATTGACCTCTTTGACATCACCTTGCCCGGCGGCGAATGGAGCGTGCTTCTTGGCCCCTCGGGCGTCGGAAAGACCTCGCTTCTGCGTCTGCTGGCCGGGTTGCCCTGTGCGGCGCGGCTGCACGGGCAGATCAAAGCAGAGGACGGCGCGCATCTTGCGCCGCGCGTGACCATGATGGCGCAGGACGATCACCTGCTGCCTTGGGCTGGCGCCTTAGAAAATGTCACAATCGCCGCCCGCCTGCGCGGAGAACGCCCCGACCCTGAACGCGCTGAGGCGCTTTTGGCCGAGGTCGGATTGGGTTCAGAGGCGGATCGCAGACCTGCCGAACTCTCCGCCGGTCAACGCCAGCGCGTCGCCTTAGCCCGCACGCTCTATGAGGGGCGCGACATTGTCCTGCTGGATGAGCCCTTTTCTGCACTCGATGTGGTGACCCGCCATCAGATGCAGGGTTTGGCCGCTCGGTTGCTGGCGGGACGGACCGTTGTATTGATTACCCATGACCCTGCCGAAGCTCTGCGGTTGGCCAATCACGCATGGATCGTGGCGCGCGGCGGGATTTCACCCTGCGCCCTACCTTCCCCGCCGCCCCCGCGCCGTATTGATGCGCCCGATACCCTCGCAGCCCAAGCGGACTTGCTGCGCCGGATAGGCCTCACCTTTCCCGACAAAGCCGCCTGATGCCATTTACCGGACATAGAGTATGGCGCGGTGCGGTAAGCTTTGCGCTTGCGGTCGCAGTTTGGCAGTTGGTTGTCACCCTCAGCGGTGTGCCGCGTTTTATCTTGCCGGGGCCGTGGCTTGTGCTGCAAGCGCTTGGTGCCAATGCCACGCTGCTGTGGCAGAACGCCCTTTGGTCAGCGGGCAATCTCGCGCTCGGCCTTGGAGTGGGGGTTTTTCTAGGGATCGAAACCGCGCTGTTGCTGACCCTATCCCGCCACGCACGCTGGCTGCTGCGCCCGATGCTGGTTGTGGCTCAAGCCGTGCCCGTCTTTGCCCTTGCGCCGGTCATTACGCTCTGGCTCGGCTATGGCATGCCGTCCAAAATCGTAACCATCGCCCTTGTTACCTATTTCCCCATCGCCTCGTCTTTGTTCGACCGCCTAATGGCGCTTCCCCCCGGCCTTGGCGATCTATCGCGCCTTGCCGGGGCCAGCCGCTGGCGCGAAACGCTGCTGCTGCGCCTGCCCCACGCCGTGCCCGGCTTGATCTCTGGTCTGCGCCTTGCTGTGGTCTATGGACCGTTGGCGGTGTTGATCGGCGAATGGGTTGGGTCATCCCGCGGGCTGGGGCATCTGATGCTGATGGCAAATGGCCGCGGCCAGACGGCACTGATGTTTGCAGCATTGATGGTGCTGGCTGCGCTGTCATTAATGTTGTGGGTGATCGTCGAAGCGCTGGCCCGCTGGCCGGCGCGGCGGTTCTATACATAGCGGGCTGCGATTAAGGGGATGGTGGCGGAGGAGGTGGGATTCGAACCCACGGTACGCTCTCACGCACGCCGGTTTTCAAGACCGGTGCATTCGACCACTCTGCCACTCCTCCGCAGCACGCTCCTCCTAGAGCGCTCTGATTGATTCGGCAAACACACATTTGCGCCCCCTAACCCCCAGCACAACCTTGGGGAAATTCGCCGATCTTCTGTCGGCGGCCTTTTCACAGGCGCTTGGTCAGGTTATCGTGCGCCAAAGTCCCTTTCAGAGGGGCGTAGGGCGTGCCGATCCAACGGCGCGACATTCTCGCGGGACATGGGTCGCGATGCGCGACGACAGCAGGCAAGGACATCAAAGGCATGAGCAGGGACAATCAACCGTTGCGCACCAAGAAACGCCGCGCAGCGGGCTTAGGTGTGAGCATTCTCGCAATCGGTTTGCTGGCAGGTTGTGAAGGCGGCGATTTCAGCCTGCCCTTCGGCGCAAAGGACGGCGCCAGCGCGCCGCGCAGCACCTCGACCAAACTGGTTGAGCGCGATGTCGAAGCACCCGAAGTATTCTCGGCCACAGATGAAGGGCTCTGGGACGGTCGCCCCTCGCTCGGTGGGGTCTGGGTGGCGCACCCTGACGTGACCGAACCTGAGCGCGTGATCGTGCGCAATGAGGCCAATGGCAAATTCGTGATCGGCGCGCTGTTCCGGCGCGAGCGGGAACTGCCCGGCCCGAAACTGCAAATCTCCTCGGACGCTGCCGCGGCACTTGGCATTCTGGCGGGCGCTCCGGCGCCGCTCAACGTAACCGCGTTGCGCCGCGAAGAAAGCGCGGCCCCTGAGGGAAGCTTTGAGGCGGAAAATACCGGCGATGCGACAAGCGCCATTGCCGCCCCGGCCCCCGTGACAGCGACGGCGTTGGAGCCTGCCGCGACGGCACCGGCTAAGGCAGCAGCCAGCACCACGCCGACGGCAGCAGCGCCCGTGCCTGCGGCCCAAAAACCGGCCAGCCCGGCGGCTGGAGCCAAGCTTTCCAAACCCTTCGTGCAACTGGGCATCTTTAGTGTGGAGGCCAATGCCACCCGCACGGCCAAACAGATGCGCGGCGCGGGCATGGTGCCCACCGTCAAAGAAAGCTCTATAAACAACAAACCCTTCTGGCGCGTGGTGATCGGCCCCGCCACAAGCCAATCCGAACTCGACAGCCTTCTCAAGAAGGTCAAAGCTGAGGGCTTTACCGACGCCTACGCCGTGTCGAACTGACAAAACCGGAGGAAATGCTTCCTATGATCCGCCTTTTTGCCGCCGCCGTGGCACTGGTGCTCACGCTCCAGCCTGCCGCCGCTTTCGACACCCGCGCCACCGCCGCCTATGTGCTGGACCAAACCACCGGCACCGTGCTGCTGGCCAAGAACGCGGATGAACCGCTGCCGCCCGCATCAATGTCCAAGCTGATGACGCTTTATATGGCTTTTGAGGCCGTCGAGCGTGGCAAGCAGAATGGCGGGCTTGATCTGGTTGAGGAATTGCCGGTGTCCGAACACGCCATGTCCTATGGCGGCTCGACGATGTTCCTCGACACCACCGACCGCGTGTCGGTCGAAGACCTGATCCGTGGTGTCATCGTTCTGTCTGGCAATGACGCCTCCGCCGTGATCGCCGAGGCGCTGAGCCCCGATGGCACAGAATACGGCTTTGCCCGGCTGATGACACAGCGCGCACAACAGATGGGAATGACCAATTCTACCTTCGCCAATTCCAACGGCTGGCCGCAGGCAGGGCATCTGATGTCGGTGCGTGACCTCGGTCTGCTGGCGAACCGGATCATCTCGGATTACCCGCAGTTCTACCCGCTTTTTGCCGAACGCGAATTTGCCTTTGATGGCCGCGCACCGCAGAACAAGACCAACCGCAACCCTTTGCTGGGCCTTGGCATCGGCGCGGATGGCCTGAAAACCGGTCACACCAATGAGGCAGGCTATGGGCTTGTCGGCTCGGCCAAGCAGGGCAATCGCCGGGTGATCTTTGTGCTTTCCGGCCTCGACAGTGCAGCCGCCCGCGCACAAGAAGCTGAATCGGTTGTCAATTGGGCTTTCCGCCAATTCACCCAGCGTGATCTGGGCGAAGCAGGCACACAGATCGCCGAAGCACCTGTGGCACTTGGCACCACCCAATCTGTGGGACTTGAACTGAAAGACGATCTGTCGATGCTGGTGCCCGTCACCGGCGGCGATGAGATCGAAGCCGAAGTGATCTATACCGGCCCATTCCAAGCGCCGATCAGCAAGGGTGACGAATTGGGCGAATTGGTAATTGATCGGGGCGAACTGCCAGCCATGCGCGTGCCGCTGGTGGCTTCCGCCTCCATCTCTCCGGGCGGCTTCATGGTCAAGATGACCGCCGCCGCAATGCATCTGATGAACCGCCTCAACGCCGGGCCGCAGGCCGCCCCCGAAGTGGAAGCGGAAGCTTCGTGACGACTATAGAAAAGACCCGCACGCCGGGTCTGTTTGTCACCTTTGAAGGCATTGACGGGTCCGGCAAATCCACCCAAGCGCGACTTTTGGCAGACCATCTGACAGCGCAGGGCCATGATGTGGTGCTGACCCGCGAACCGGGCGGCAGCCCGGGGGCCGAGGAAATCCGTGCGCTCGTCTTGCAGGGCGATCCGGACCGCTGGTCGGCGCAGACTGAAATCTTGCTTTTTACCGCCGCGCGACGTGACCATCTGGAACGGACCATTCGCCCCGCGCTTGAGGCAGGGAAGATCGTCATCTGCGACCGTTTCGCTGACAGCACGCGGATGTATCAGGGCCTGTCGCGGGGCGATTTGCGGCAGATGGTAGATGATTTGCATGTGCTGATGATCGGTGTGGAGCCTGATCTGACCATCCTGATCGACATGGACCCGACAAACGGTCTCGAACGCGCCTTGTCGCGCCAGACGGTAGAAGAACGTTTCGAGGATTTCGGCGTCGAGCTTCAGGCCAAGATGCGTGCGGGCTTTCTCAGCCTTGCCGAGGAATTCAGCCACCGTTTCCAAGTAATCGACGGGGGCCGCGATATTGACAGCGTTGCGCGTGATGTGACCACGACCGTGACCGCCCATTTGGGCTGATCGCCCTGCCCGCTTCCCTCTGCGGCGAAACATGCTAGACCGAGGCCATGACAGACGACGCCCCCCAGCCAGACCGTGTGGAAGGTGCCCGCCACCCGCGCGACACGCCGAAACTGATCGGCCAAAGCGCAGCCGAGGCTGCCTTTCTCGACGCTTTTAACAGCGGCAAGTTGCACCACGCTTGGATGCTCACCGGCCCACGCGGTGTCGGCAAAGCGACGCTGGCATGGCGCATCGCGCGGTTTCTTTTGGCCACGCCCGACCCCGATGGCGGCATGTTTGATCTGCCCCCGGCTGACACGCTTGAGATCGACCCCGAGCATCCTGTCGCCCGCCGCGTGGCCGCCGGCGCCGAAGCGGGGCTGAAATCCGTCACCCGCACGCTGAACCCCGACACCAAGAAGATGCGCAAGCAGATCGTCGTCGATGACATCCGCGCTTTGAACGGCTTCTTCCAGATGTCCGCCGCCGACGGGGGCCGACGCGTGGTCATCATCGACGACGCGGATGAGATGAACCCCAACGCCGCCAATGCCTTGCTCAAGATGCTGGAAGAACCCCCAGAGCGGGCGATCCTGCTGCTGCTGAGCCACCAACCCTCCAGCCTGCTGCCCACCATCCGCTCGCGCTGCCGGACGCTGCGGCTCGGCACGCTTGACGCGGACCAGATGGCCGAGGCGCTGGCCGGCTCGGGGGTGGAGGTCGAAGACGATCCCGCCGCACTGTCCGAGCTGTCCGGCGGCTCGGTCGGCGGGGCGCTGCGCCTGTCGCTGATGGGCGGGGTCAAAACCTATGCCGATCTCGTCGGACTAATCTCCTCACTCCCTCAGATGGACCGAGGCCGCGCCATCAAACTGGCCGAAGCCGCAGCACAACGCGGGGGGGAGGCCAAGCTCGACCTGCTCTTTACCCTGCTCGACCTGCTGCTGGTCCGTCTGGCGCGCACCGGGGCCACCGGTGCGCCGCCTGCGCGTGCCGCCTGCCCCGATGAAATCACCGTGCTGCAACGCCTCTCGCCCAGCCCCGCACAGGGGCGCGCATGGGCCGATGCGGCGCAGCAGATATCCGACCGCGCCCGTCACGGGCTGGCGGTGAACCTTGACCCTGCCGCGCTGGTCCTAGATACCCTGCGGCAAATAGGCCAGACGGCGCCGCGATAGCCGAAAGGACAGCATGACCGACACGCCCCACATCACCGACAGCCATTGCCACCTCGATTTCGAGAGCCTTGCCGCCGACCTGCCCGCCGTCATCGCCCGAGCAGGTGAAGCTGGCGTCACACGGATGGTCACCATCTGCACCCGGCTGAAGAACGAACCGAGCGTGCGCGCCATCGCCGAAGCGCATGATCCGGTTTTCTACGCCGCAGGCACCCACCCGATGTCCGCTGCCGAAGAGCCCCTGACTTCCGTCGACGAACTGCTCTCCCTGACCCAGCACCCCAAGATGGTCGGCATCGGTGAGACCGGTCTTGATTACCACTACACCGCCGAGAGTGCGGAGGTGCAAAAGACCTCCCTGCGGATCCATATCGCAGCAGCGCGGGAAAGTGGCCTGCCGCTGATCATTCACGCCCGCGACGCGGATGACGACATGGCCCGCATCCTGCGCGAGGAACATGCGAATGGCGCCTATAGCTGCGTCATGCACTGCTTCTCCTCCTCCGCTGATCTGGCCCGCGCGGCGCTTGATCTGGGGTTCTACCTGTCGATGTCCGGCATCACCGCCTTCCCCAAGTCGCAGGATCTGCGCGACATTTTCGCCGCCGCCCCGCTCGACCGTATTCTGGTGGAAACCGACGCGCCCTATCTCGCCCCGCCGCCGCATCGCGGCAAGCCGAATGAGCCGGCCTTCACCGCCCATACCGCCCGCCGTGCGGCAGAGACCTTTGGCCTCGACTACGCCGATTTCGCGGCCCGCACGCAGGCGAATTTTGAGCGTCTCTTCGCGAAAGCCGCCGCTTGGGAGCCCGCGCGCTGATGGCTGACCTGCGGGTGACCATATTGGGCTGCGGCTCTTCCGGGGGTGTCCCGCGGATCGGCGGCCACTGGGGCGCTTGCGACCCGAATGAGCCCAAGAACGCCCGCCGCCGCTGTTCGATCCTTGTCGAGCGGGTGACGGAGGCAGGCACCACCACCGTATTGATCGACACCTCCCCCGACATGCGCAGTCAACTCCTCGACGCGGGCATCGGGCGGCTTGATGCGGTGATCTACACCCATGCCCATGCGGACCACGTGCACGGGCTGGATGACCTGCGCATGGTCGTGATGAACATGCGCGCGCGGCTGCCGGTCTGGGCCGATGCGCCCACACGGGACGCGCTGATTGAGCGGTTTGGCTATGCCTTTGTGCAGCCCGAATGGTCCAGCTATCCGCCGATCCTCGATATGCATGACATCACCGGAGAGGTCAGCATCGACGGCCCCGGCGGCACGCTGAAATTCACACCCTTCACCGTCACCCACGGCAATATCGACGCGCTCGGTTTTCGCTTTGACGATATCGTCTATCTGCCCGATGTCTCGGCCATACCGGATGCGTGCTGGCCGATGATGGATAACCTGCGCTGCTGGATCGTCGATGCGCTGCGCCGTGATCCACATCCCACCCACAGCCATCTGGCGCAGACGTTGGAGTGGATCGACCGGGTGCAGCCCAAAACGGCTGTGCTGACCAATCTGCATAACGATCTTGATTACCAGACCCTTGCCGCTGAGACAGCCGCGCACATTCAACCGGCCTATGATGGGCTGACCCTGCATTTCCCCCTCTGACGAGGCATTCCGCGCTTTTTAAAGGCCATATTCGTGCAAACTCTTTTAGACGTCATCCTGCCGGTCTTTCTGGTCATCGGATTTGGGTATGTCGCCGTCTGGCGCGGGCTTTTCCCCGTCTCCGGCATCGATGGGGTGATGAAGTTCACCCAGAATTTCGCCATCCCCTGCCTGCTGTTCCAAGCCATTGCCCGCATTGACCTGTCCAGCAGCTATGACCCGCGCCTTTTGGGCAGTTTCTACGGCGGCGCGGCGCTTTGCTTTGCGCTTGGTATCCTTGGTGCGCGGGTGCTGTTCCGCCGCGATTGGGAGGACAGTGTGGCGATCGGGTTTTGTTGCCTGTTTTCGAACTCGATCCTCTTGGGCCTGCCGATCACCGAACGGGCTTATGGGCCCGAGGCGCTAGCCGGGAACTATGCGATCCTGTCGTTCCACGCGCCCTTTTGCTATGGTTTGGGCATCACGGTGATGGAATTCGTGCGCAACCGGGGGCAGTCGGGCCTGTCGCTTTTGCGCAATGTCAGCCGGGCGATGTTCCGCAATGCGCTGGTCATCGCGATCCTTGGGGGGTTCGCGGTCAATCTCATCGGTCTGCCAATCCCCGGCGTGGTGGATGACGCGTTGTCGCTGATCGTCCGCGCCGCCCTGCCTGCCGCGCTCTTCGCGCTTGGCGGCGTACTGCTGCAATACAAGCCCGAAGGCGATATGAAGGCGATCCTCATGGTCTGCGCCATTGCCCTGCTGGTGCACCCTGCCTTGGTTTGGAGCTTTGGCAGCGCCCTTAACCTGCCGCAGGCGGGATTTCGGTCAGGCGTGCTGACGGCGGCCATGGCACCGGGGTTCAACGCCTATATCTTCGCCAACATGTACGGCCGCGCACGCCGGGTGGCGGCAAGCTCGGTCCTAATTGCCACGGGCAGCTCGATCTTGACGGTATGGCTCTGGCTAACGGTCCTAGGCTGAGCGCAAGCGCCTATGAAAACACCTCAAAGCCAGTCAATTAAGAGGGGGAGTGGTGCGGGTGAAGGGACTCGAACCCCCACGCCATAGGCGCCAGAACCTAAATCTGGTGCGTCTACCAATTCCGCCACACCCGCACTGCACCAACCGGTGCCCGCGCTGATTAGCAAACCCGCGCGGCAGATGCGAGAGCAAAAAACACAAGACATTAACTAGATGTTTGCATATGGTTGATCATACCTGAGCAGGTACAACAGAAAGAAACGCCCATGAAACCGAATACGGTCGGGTGCGTAGGCGGCAATGATCGCCATGCGGGCCAGTTTTCCCCCTATGCTGCGCTGGACACTGGTCTTGTGCAGGGCGCCCTTATTCTAACGCTGGATGGCGAAATTCCGGTTGAGTATCTCTCCGTCGGGGATCGGATCATCACGCGCGATAGCGGTTTCGCAAAGATCATGCATATCCAACGCTCCACTCGAAAGGCGCGGCGTATTGCTTTGGCGGCTGGATCACTAGGCCATACACGGCCTGAACGTGATGCGCAGCTTGCCGGGGATCAAATGGTGCTGGTCCGTGATTGGCGCGCACGGGCACTGTTCAACTCTGAGCGGGCCTTGGTCGCCGCGCGGGCGCTGGTGGATGACGAATTCATTACCGATCTGGGCGAAGAAGAAACGACGCTGATCCAGATTTTCTGCGACGGTCCGCATATTATCTACGCCGATGGGTTAGAACTTGGCACCGCCGATGCTGCCCGCGCGCGGGGCGCGGTGCTTCACGCCGCTTGAACGTTCAGGGCACGAAGCACCTGCGGCAACAGGTCTGGTAAATCCTCAGCAATCAAACCGGGGCCATGGGTCAGCGCCGCTTCGGCGTGCAGCCATGCGGCCATTGATGCCGCCTCAAGCGGGTCGATCCCCCGCGCCAGTAATCCTGTGATGAACCCTGCCAACACATCCCCGGCCCCTGCCGTGGCCAACCATGGGGTTGCCCGGTCGTGAGTGGCGCAGTGACGCCGCACATGCCCCTCCGGCGTGGCGATGACCGTCTCTGGCCCTTTGAGCAAAACCACACAACCAAAGCGCGCTGCCGCTTCGCGGGCCGCCCATGCCTTTGCGCTGGGCCGTTCGGCCTTGGCAGCCTCGGCGAGATCGGGGGCCAGCCGCGCGAACTCACCCATATGCGGTGTCAGGATGCACCGGGGATGAAGACCCGCGCATATCTCAGCATCTTGCGACATCAAGGTCAGCGCATCGGCATCCAACACCACAGATGGCGCGGCAAGCGCCGCCTTCACCAATCCGGCAGCCCGCGCGCCCAACCCCAAAGCCGGGCCGAGGCAGAGCGCGCTGATACGGTTATCTTTTAGCACGTCAGCAAGTGCCGCGCCGTCGGGAATGCGTTCAAGCATGATCGCCGTGACCTGCACCGCCACTTCAAGCTGAGCGGCAGGCGGCACGCCCAGTGTTACCGCCCCTGCGCCGATCCGCAATGCCCCCCGTGCCGCCATGCGCGCGGCCCCGGTTTTCCCCGGCCCGCCTGACAGGACCAGCGCATGGCCGTGGTCATACTTATGCCCCGGCTTTTTGCCCAGCAATGTGACATCAAGGGTGTCGCGGGTGATCTGTGAAATCTGCATAGTGAGAGAAGTAGCAACCACCCCGCAAAGGTACAGCCCAACATCCGATTCATTACTGCCCGATCTTTAGGCAACCTGCGCAAATTCTAATCGACCCTTGGCAAATGCTTCCGTCGCGCCATGTAACCCCCTGCCCGGCGCTGGACGTTACGCGGGCGGGATGCTCTGTCAAAAACCAGAGCATAAATGCGCGGGAATTGTCAGGGGAATACCATGAAAAAGATCGAAGCCATCATCAAGCCGTTCAAACTCGACGAAGTCAAAGAAGCCCTTCAAGATGTGGGTGTTCAAGGCCTCAGCGTCATTGAAGTCAAAGGCTTTGGCCGTCAAAAAGGCCACACCGAACTCTACCGGGGTGCGGAATATGTTGTAGATTTCCTTCCCAAAGTGAAGGTCGAAGTGGTATTGGATGACGATCAGGTCGATGCTGCTATTGAAGCCATCGTCGACGCCGCCAAGACGGAGAAAATCGGTGACGGCAAAATCTTCGTTTCCCCTGTAGAACAAACAATTCGCATCCGTACCGGTGAATCCGGTTCAGACGCACTTTGACAACGGCCCTCGGGCCCAGACTACGAATAGACCATAAAGGACCTACACGATGGATACCCAGGAATTCCTGAGCAAAATCAAGGATGAAGGCATTGAATATGTCGACATCCGCTTCACTGACACCCGCGGCGCTTTGCAGCACGTTACCATCGTGAGCGATCTGGTCGACGAAGACTTCCTCGAAGAAGGCTTTATGTTCGACGGCTCGTCCATCGCTGGTTGGAAAAGCATCGAAGCCTCCGACATGAAGCTGATGCCCGATGTGAGCACCGCCTATGTCGACCCTTTCTATGCCGAAACCACCATCTGTGTGCATTGCTCGATCGCTGAGCCCGACACCGGCGAAAGCTATGAGCGCGACCCGCGCGGCACCGCCGAAAAGGCCGAAGCTTACCTCAAGTCTTCCGGCATTGGCGACAACGCTTATTTTGGCCCCGAGGCTGAGTTCTTCCTCTTTGACGATGTGAAGTTCTCCAACAAGGTCAACAAAGTATCCTACGAAGTTGATGCATCCGACGGCTCGTGGAACTCCGACACCGAGTATGAAATGGGCAACATGGGCCACCGCCCGGGCCTCAAGGGCGGCTACTTCCCGGTGAACCCGGTGGACGAAGCGCAAGACCTGCGCGCTGAGATGCTTTCGACCATGAAGCGCCTTGGCATGAAGGTCGACAAGCACCACCATGAGGTTGCTTCCTGCCAGCATGAACTGGGTCTGATATTTGGTGAGCTGACCAAGCAAGCTGACGAAATCCAGAAGTACAAATACGTTGTTCACAATGTGGCCCATGCCTATGGCAAGTCGGCGACCTTCATGCCCAAGCCGATCTTTGGTGACAACGGCTCTGGCATGCACGTTAACATGTCGATTTGGAAAGACGGCAAGCCGCTGTTTGCGGGCGACAAATATGCTGACCTGAGCCAAGAAGCCCTGTGGTTCATCGGCGGCATCCTGAGCCATGCCAAATCGCTCAACGCCTTCACCAACCCGACGACCAACAGCTACAAGCGTTTGATCCCCGGTTTCGAAGCCCCCGTTCTGCGCGCCTATTCCGCGCGCAACCGGTCGGGCTGCGTGCGTATCCCATGGACCGAAAGCCCCAAAGCCAAGCGCGTTGAGGCCCGTTTCCCCGATCCGGCAGCGAACCCCTATCTGGCCTTCTCGGCCCTCTTGATGGCTGGCCTTGACGGCATCAAAAACAAGATCGATCCGGGCGAGGCGATGGACAAGAACCTCTATGACCTGCCCGCGGAAGAGCTGGCGGACATCCCGACAGTGGCCGGTTCGCTGCGCGAAGCGCTGGACGAACTGTCCAAGGACATGGATTACTTGCTGGCCGGTGACGTGTTCACCCGCGACCAGATCGAAGGCTATATCGCGCTGAAAACCGAAGAGGTTCTGAAATTCGAACAGACCCCGCACCCGGTTGAATTCGGCATGTACTACAGCTGCTAATCTTTCTGGCCCTCAGGGCAGTTAGATAAGTTTTGAAAGGGCGCGGATCACACCGCGCCCTTTTGCTATTGAGGCGTGGAACAGAGGCTTCCGCCCCGCGTTGGCTTGCCAAGGAAGCACAGGGATTAAGGTGCGTACTATGGCAGATCAATCGTCAGCGCTTATGGATGTGATTGGAGAGATCAAAGACGCCTCCGAAGGCAAAGACACCGTAGAAGTGGGCCAGTTGATCGACGCACTTGATGAGCGCGGATATGGCCCTGCCCTCGCCGTCCTTCCGTTAATCGAATTGACACCACTGGGTGGCATTCCCGGCTTTCCGACCTTGCTCGCGCTGCTGGTAGCGATCCTCGCCCTGCGCATGTTGATGGGCTATGCGCATTTCTGGGCCCCGAATTGGCTGCGTCGGCGGGATCTGGGGGCGTCGAAGGTGTTGAAATCCGTCGAATGGCTACGCCCCATCTCGGAATGGATTGACGAAAAGCTTCACGCCCGTCTTTCGCGCGTCGCTGGCCCCACCGGTCAAAAGCTTGCCTGCGCTGTGATCTTATGCCTCTGCCTCTCGGTGCCCCCGTTGGAGGTGGTGCCATTTGCAACCTCGGCCCCGATGATCGTCATCTCGATCTTTGGACTTGCGTTATTGTACCGGGATGGATTGTTGATGCTCTTGGGCTTTATCGGCGCGGGCATTGCGGCCTTTGCCGGGGCAAACCTGTTTTTTGCGGGTTAACCATCTACGCGCCCCTTCACCGCCACAAAACAGCCACACCGCTTGACCAAGTTGTCACGAAACCCTGCAAAGGAAGCAGATTCGATGGCGATTTCAACGACCACATTTGACGATCGGGTGATGCGCATCCAAGAACGCGCCAAGCGCGTGGAGAGCAAACGTCGCGGTGCAAAGCGAAGCCGCAAGGGGCTAATCTTTTTAGTGACCATCGGCATGCTCTTTGGCGGGGCGAGTTTAGCGCAAGGCAGCGTGCCACAGGTCGACGCATGGGCGGATGTCGTCTTTGGCTATGTGCGCGCACTTCTGCCCCGGTGACGGCAAAAAGATTTTCCGCTTCATATACCAACTTAGTTGAACCGTTGCCCGTTTGGGCTAACCTCTGCCCGGTAATACACACGCAGAGGGTCAAACTCATGTTCAGAACACTTTTCACCACCACCGCGGCCATCTGCACGTTCGTGGCCGCGCCTACTTTGGCCGCGCAATGCGGCAATACGGCCAATGGATTTGAAGCTTGGAAAGGTGCCTTTGCCCAAGAGGCCCGCGCCGCTGGTGTCGGCCAGCCCGGCCTAAACGCTTTGGCAAGTGCGCGCTATGCCAACGGCACGATCGCCGCAGACCGCAATCAGAAATCGTTCAAATATTCTCTGTCCAAGTTCATGCAAGTGCGCGGCGCAGATACGATTGTGGCCCAGGGCCGCAAACGTAAAGCGCGCAATGCCGGTTTCTATAGCTCGCTAGAACAGCGCTACGGCGTGCCCGCGGGCGTTCTTTTGGCGATCCATGGGATGGAGACGGGCTTTGGCGGTTTCATGGGCGATAGTGCTGTCGTCTCGGCCATCACGACGCTGGCCTATGACTGCCGCCGCTCTGACTTTTTCGTACCCCATGCGATCGGCGCGCTGAAACTGGTGGATCGGGGCGCTATCACGCCAAACACCAAAGGCGCGAAACATGGTGAGTTGGGCCACACGCAGTTTCTGCCCGGCAACGCATTGAACTACGGCGTGGACGGCAGCGGCGACGGCCGCGTGGATTTCTATAGCGAAGCGGATGCCATCGCCTCCACCGCCAACTTCCTGCGCCAAAAAGGCTGGCAGCCCGGCGCCGGATATCAAGAAGGCCAACCGAATTTCCGCGTCATTCAGGCGTGGAACGCAGCGGGCGTTTATCAAAAGGCCATCGCCATCATGGCCAGCCGCATCGACGGCTGAACTTCTTAAAATTTGTTAAGCAGCGGCGCGTCCTGATGGGGCGCGCCGCTTGCGTTTATGGCCTCCGCCTTGGTTCTGCCCTCGTTTAATCGCCGCATGCCAAAGGGTTCCCAGCTTTCTTTTGAAGCCCTCGCGGAACTGCCCGCAGCGTCAGTCGTTGGTCTGTAGATTAGATAATCGACGCAGACGAATGGAGAGACCCATGCACGGAATTTTCTACCTTATCGGCCTGATCGTGGTCGTTCTCGCGATCCTGAATCTCGTATTTTAATGGAGGTCACCATGCCCGAAGACAAGAATACACAGACCCAAACTGCTGCCGTTAAAGAGCAGGCCGCCGCTGCAAAAGACAAAGCTGCCGCCGCCGCGAGCAGCGCCGCAGAATCCGCCAAGGCACAGGCCCGCGACGTGGCCGACACCGTTTCTGCCGAAGCGACCAACTATGCCTACCAAGCCCGCGACACCGCTGCCGACGAAGTCAAAAGCGTGTCCTCTGCCCTGCGCACGGCTGCCGATGAACTGCGCAGCGGCTCCCCGCAAGAACGCAGCTTTAGCCAGCTTGCGGATGGTTTAGCCGACGTGTCGGAAACGATGCGTGACAAAGACCTGGGCGAAGTCGTCGACGACCTGAATGGCTTTGCCAAGCGTAATCCGCTGACCTTCCTTGGTGGTGCTGCGCTGCTTGGCTTTGTTGCTACCCGCTTTGCCAAAGCGTCCGGTTCGCGCCCCAGCGGTGGCTATGGCGGTTCAGGCGTCGAATATGACGATGACGACCGTATTGATCCGCCCATGCCCGGAACGCCGCCGACCGGTGCAGCCAGCACCGTTCCCGGCCGCACTGCCACGCAACCTGCCGCGCCCCACGTCGTAACAGGAGAGAAAGCATGACCACTGAAAGCAATAAATCCGCCGGGAGCCTTCTGACCGAAGCGCTTTCCCATGTCAGTTCACTGATGCGCAAGGAAGTCGATCTGGCCCGCGCGGAAGTGAATGAAAACCTGAAGCATGCGGGCGTGGCCATTGGTCTGATCGTTGGTGCTGTGGTTGTGGCGCTGACCGCGCTTAACGTTCTCAGCGCCGCACTGGTGGCCGCATTGACCGAAGCAGGCATCGCCGCTGGCTGGTCGGCTGTGATTGTCGGCGTTCTGCTCGCCATCGTCGCTTACGTGATGGTCCAGAAAGGCACCAATGATCTGAAGTTGAACAGCCTTGCACCAACCCGCACCGCCAAAAACGTCAAGCGTGACGCACAGACCATGAAGGAGGTTTACGATGACAAATGACTCCAGAAACCCCGAAGAAATTGAACGCGAAATCGAACACGAGCGTGCCGGTTTGGCCAGTACGCTAGACGACCTTCAGGACCGTTTCTCGATCGAAGGCATTGCCCGCCAGTTCTCAGACCAGTTCCGCGAACATGGCAGCGATTGGGGTCGGTCCGTCTCAGATGCGGCCAAGCGTAACCCGGTGGCTTTGGCCCTAACGGGTGCAGGCCTCGCATGGATGATGTTCGGCAGCGGGAACAAACGTGACAGCCGTAGCTATGAGGGGCTCGACCGGGATCGTGCGCATCCTGTGCCCGTCCCTGTCACCAACACGCAAAACCGTCCCGCTGTGCGCGACGCACACCGCTCGACAGCCCCGGCAAGCGCATATGCGTCCAACTACGGCGCCGACCGTGGCGCTAGCGATAACGTCCCTGCATGGGCGCGCGATGTGCACCACGATGACGACGATGGCCGTGGCCTAGGCGACCGTGCCCGCTCTGCCGCTGGCAGCGTAAAAGGGGCCGCGGGCTCTGCGGTGAGCGGCGTTTCGGGGGCCGCAGGTTCCGCTGCAAGTGGCGTATCCAGCGCCGCAAGCTCTGCTGCGGGTGGCGTAAAAGGCGCCGCTAGTTCAGCCGCCGGTCGGGCCCGCTCTGCTGGATCGTCTGTTGCCAGCGGTGCACGCTATGCACGCGACCGCGCGGCATACGGCGCAAGTTCGGCAGTCGACAGCGTGCGCAACACCGCCAGCGGCGCCGTACACAGTGTTCGTGACAGTGCAAACGCCGCGAATGAACGTGCCCATGCCCTGCGTGACCGTCTGTCCGAAGGAACCGAGCATATGAGCGCCGAAGCACGTGAACGGATCGTCATGGCCCGTGCCGCCGCAGTTGACGCTTGGAACGCCAGTGGCCGCTATGCCCGACAGGGCAGCGAACGCGCCTCGGACCTCTTCGAAGAGCATCCCTTTGTCGCCGGTGCACTTGCGTTGGCCGTAGGAGCCGCGATCGGCGCCGCCCTGCCCCGTAGCCGCACCGAAGACGCCTATATGGGCGAACACAGTGACGCGCTCTTTAACGAAGCCGAGCGTATCTATTCGGAAGAGCGTGAGAAACTAGGCAAAGTTGCCAAGGCTGCGACTGACGAAGCTGGCAAGGTTTTGAGAGAGACCAAAGATAATGCCGATGCTGCAGCCGATGAAGACACCGCAGCCGATGCGGCAGTCAAGAAAGCCAAGCAGAGCGGCCAGCGCGTCGCTGACGCTGCCAAAAGCGAAGCCGACAAGCAAAAGCTCGGCGACGTCAACAGCTGACCTACCCAACGGCCCGTCCCCACAAATGGGGGCGGGCATTTTTTAGATATTATCAACAGACAGAGGTTTACCTATGGCGCGCGGACGTGGAGCGGAAACGCCGATGGAGATACCGGCCCCCGGGTGGAAAGACATCCTGCTGCGGGTCAAGGACGAAATCGCGACGGACCACGTGTCGCTGGTTGCTGCTGGCGTGGCATTCTACGCGTTATTGGCGATTTTTCCTGCTGTCACCGCCCTCATGGCGCTCGCCGGTCTGGTGATGGAACCTGCCGAGGTGACTGCGCAACTTGAAACGCTTATCAACCTCATCCCCGAAGAAGCGGCCAACATCATTCTAGATCAGGCCGTCGCCGTCACCGGTTCTGAAGAGACCGGCCTTGGCTGGGCTTTCCTGATTGGCCTGGGCCTTGCCCTATACTCTGCTTCCAAAGGTGTAGGCAGCCTGATGGAAGGGCTGAATGTCGCCTATGACGAAAATGAAACCCGCGGGTTCGTCGCGAAATTGATCTGGACACTGGGTCTTACCCTTATGTTAATCGGCGTGCTGCTTCTGGGCCTCGGCGCGACATTGGCAGTACCAGCTATCGTGGCCTTCCTCGCTCTGCCGGGTTGGTTCGAGACGCTGCTTACTTACGGCAGTTGGGTGTTGCTCGCCGCACTTACGACGCTCGCCTTGGCCGTGCTTTACCGCTATGGCCCCGCCCGCGACAATGCCGAATGGAAATGGCTCACCCCCGGCTCTGTCATCGCCTGCATCCTGTGGATCGTCGCATCGGTCGGTTTTTCGATGTACGTCAGCAACTTTGGCAGCTACAACGAAAGCTTTGGCAGCATGGCCGGGGCGATCATCCTGCTGATGTGGCTCTGGATTTCGGCATTCATCGTGCTCTTGGGCGCAGAGTTCAATTCCGAGATGGAAGCCCAGACCCGCAAAGACAGCACCACCGGACCGGATGAACCGATGGGCCAGCGCGATGCGGTCAAGGCAGACCGGCTGGGCCGCGCCAAGGGTAAGTAGGAGAAAAGATCATGGCACCGCGCGCACTTTGGAAGGGTCAGCTTCGCCTCTCATTGGTGTCGATCCCGGTCGAGATATTCTCGGCCACCAAGACAAGTTCCAAGGTGTCCTTTCGGCAGATCCACAAACCCTCCGGCAAACGCGTGCGCTATGAGAAATCCGTGCCCGGCATCGGCCCGGTAAAGGCCGAGGATATCGTCAAAGGCTATGAGGTCGGCAGTGACGAATATATCCTGCTCGATCCTGACGAGGTCGATGAGATCAAACTGGAGACGAAAAAGACCTTTGAGTTGGTGCAATTCGTCGACGCCTGCGAAATCTCTCCGCTCTATTTCGACAAACCCTATTACATCACAGCCTCTGACGATCTGGCACAAGACGCCTACCGCGTGGTGCGCGACGCGCTGCGGCAGGCGGGCAAAGTGGGGCTGGGTCAGGTCACCATGCGTGGCAAGGAATACCTTGCCTGCGTCAAACCCTGCGGCGACGGGCTGTTGATGGAGACGCTGCACTACGCCGATGAACTGCGCGAGGCGGATGAGATTTTCACTGATATCGAAGATGATGAGACCGACAAGGAGTTGCTTGAGGTCGCCACCTCCCTCATCGACAAGAAGACCGCACCCTTCGATGCCTCTGCCTATACCGACAAATATGCCGAGGCGATGCAAAAGCTGTTGGATGCGAAGGTGAAGAACAAAAAGACCCCGCGCGTGCAGACCGGCGATGATGGCCCTGCTGAGGGCGAGAACGTCATCGACCTGATGAGCGCGCTGAAAGAGAGCCTGAAAGAAGCGGGCGGCGCGAAATCCAGCGCCAAGAAAAAGGCACCGCGTAAAAAGGCTTCGTAATGGCCAAATCCCCCGACAGGCTCGCCAGCTACAATGCCAAACGCGATTTCGAGGCGACCGCAGAACCGCGCGGCCAAATCGGCAGTGGTGCGGGGCAGAGTTTCGTCGTTCAGAAACACGATGCCACCCGCCTGCACTATGACTTTCGCCTTGAATGGGAAGGGGTGCTGCTGAGTTGGGCAGTCACCAAAGGCCCCTCGCCCGACCCCTCGGAAAAGCGCCTCGCCGTGCGGACAGAGGATCATCCGCTTGACTATGGCGGCTTTGAGGGGACGATCCCCAAGGGCCAATATGGCGGCGGCACGGTGATGCTTTGGGACCGTGGCACTTGGATGCCACAGGGCGATGTCGCCAAGGGGCTGAAAGACGGCAAGCTCAAGTTCACGCTGCAAGGCCAGCAGATGCAGGGCGGTTGGACGCTGGTGCGGATGCGGGGCGGCGAAAAGCGGGAGAATTGGCTGCTGATCAAGGAGCGCGATGACTATGCCCGAGATCAGCCCGACGGCCTGACCAAGGGCACCGCCCGGTCGATCACCACGGGTCGCACCATGGCCGAGATCGCCAAGGACGCCCCCGCGAAAAAACTGGCTGACCCAAGCCCCAAACGCAAAGGCAAACGCCCGGCCTTCGTCAAACCACAACTCGCCACCCTCGTCAGCGATGCGCCAGAGGGCGAGAATTGGATGCATGAAACCAAGTTCGACGGCTACCGCTGTCTTGTCTCCCTCGGCAAGGGCGGTGCGCGGCTCTACACCCGCTCAGGCAAGGATTGGACCGAGAAGTTCAACGGGCTGGCTCATGCTTTTGACGCTCTGCCCTGCGACCGTGCCCTCCTAGATGGAGAGGTCATGGCAGCCAAGATCAAAGGTTCGGCATTCTCATCGTTGCAGCGGGCGCTGAAAGAGGGGCATCCGCTGGTTTTCTACGCCTTCGATCTGTTGTCGCTTAATGGTGAGGATTTCCGCGACACAGCACAAGACGACCGCCGCGCACGGCTGGCCAAACTGCTTTCTGGCCTCCCCGCAGGCGGACCGCTGCGGCTGAGCGAGCATGTGGTCGGCCACGGCCCCGAAGTGTTCAAACGTGCCTGTGAAGCCGGAGCGGAAGGGATCATCAGCAAGCGCATCGACGCGCCCTACTCTGGCAGACGCAGCAAGAACTGGCTCAAGATCAAATGCACCCGGCGGCAGGAGTTTGTCATCATCGGCTATTCCCCTTCTGACAAAAAAGGCCGCGCCTTTGCTTCACTGCTGCTCGGCAGCCAAGAGGGGGGAGAGTTGCGCTACAAGGGGCGCGTCGGCACGGGGTTCTCCGAAGAGATGATGAATGACCTTGCCCGCGCCATGACCGCCCGCAAGACCCCGCCCGCGCGGGACGTTCCGCCTGAAGTCGCCCGCGATGCGAAATGGGTCCGCGCTGATCTAGTGGCGGAGGTGGATTTCACCGAGTTCACCGCCGACGGCGTGATCCGGCACGGCAGTTTTCTGGGCCTGCGCCACGATAAGGACGCGACCCAAGTGACCGTGGAAGAACCGCAAGAGGAGCCGCAGAGGGCCGATGACAGCAAGGTTGGCGGCGTTCAGATCAGCAATGCCAACCGCAAAGTTTTCCCGGATGCGGGCTGCACCAAGGGCGATGTGGCGCGACACTACGAGCGTGTCGGTCCGCGCATGATTGACCTCATGGGCCACCGTCCGCTGTCGCTGTTCCGCTGCCCTTCGGGGATCGACGGACAGTGCTTCTTTCAAAAGCACGACAGCGGCGGGATGCCCGATGCGCTGTCGCGGGTTTCAATCGAAGAAAGCGACGGCGACGCGGCGGACTACCTCTATGCCACACGGCCCGACAGCCTGATCGCGGCGGCGCAGATGGGCTGCATTGAGTATCACATCTGGGGCGCGCGGGTGGATCGCTTGGACCGCCCTGACCGGCTGGTCTTTGACCTCGACCCCGATGAGGGGCTGGATTGGCCCGATGTGCGCGCTGCGGCTTTCGAGGTACGCGATGCGCTGACGGCTCTGGGCCTGCAATCGGGGGCCATCGTCACTGGCGGCAAGGGCGTGCATGTCTGGCTGGCCTTGCGCCGAACACGCGGCTGGGACACGGTCAAGCTTTTCTCAAAAACCTTCGCCCATGTCATGGCCGCCCAAAACCCTGACCGCTATGTCGCGACCATGTCCAAGGCCAAGCGCAAGGGCCGCATTTTCATCGACTGGTTGCGCAACGAACGCGGCGCCACGGCCATCGCGCCCTACTCTCTCCGCGCCCGCCCCGGCGCGCCGGTGGCCGTGCCAGTGACTTGGGAGGAATTAGAGAAACTCGACAGCGCCAATGGTTTCCGCGTGGGCGATATGGCTGCGCAGCTGGATCAGCCCTGCCCGGCGATGGCGGTGCAAAACGATCTGCAAGCGCTGACCGATGGGGTGATCGAGAAATTGCAGACATGGTCTGAGGGCTAAGGGCTACTCAGTCGGAAGCCCCGCGAAGTAGTCCGCCAAGGCTGCGATATCCGCGCCACTTAAATCCTGCGCGGCCTTGCGCATCAGATGCGCCCTCTCCCCCCCACCGCGATGACCGTCACGCCATAGTCTGAGTTGCCCCGCCAGATAGTTGCGGCTTTGCCCGGTCAGCAGCGGCGCGATGGGCGCATCGGCCTGCCGTCCCGGCCCGTGACAAACGGTGCAGGCGGGCACGTCACCAGTGCCACGTTGCGCCAGCAGCGCGCCGGGGGTTGTGGCCTCAGGCGCAGGTTCAGACTGCCGCCGCGGACCTTTGGAAGAACCGAACTGCTGCGCCAGCGTGGCGATCTCGCTGTCGCTCAGCGCCATCGCCGCCTCTCGCATGATCCCGCTGGGCCGCTGACCGCCACGGTACTGTCGCAGCGCCTCGGCGATCTGGCCGGGGGTAAGCAGATCAAGGCGCGGGATATGGCTGTTGCCACTTTCACCACCTTCGCCATGGCATTGTGCACAGCTCGCCCGCCCGCGCCCTTCGCCTGCCAGCGCCACCTGCCCCGCCCCATCGGGCAGCGCGTTCAAGTAGGCCACGACCGACCAAACCTCATCGTCGCGATCTTTGGCAGGCCAATGCGGCATGCCGGTCATTTTTACGCCCTCATTGACGATCCAAAACATCTCTCCCGGTGTCCAACCGGTAATGCTGCTGACATGCGGCGGCGTCGGTTCCATCGCCTGAGCCGTGGCGCTTTGCGGCTGGCCGGGCAGCGCGTGGCAGAAGGCGCAGGCGTTTCTGAAATGCAACGCGCCGAGCTTCACCCGATCTGGCGAGCCTAGATCATCTGGCACCTCGTCTGGCCCCGGCGCCCGCAGTTTGACCGACTGTTTAAAAGTCGTGTGCATCAACCATGTCACCCCCCATATATGCCCCTCGCGGGCCGAGACATTGTAAAGCCCGATCGCGACGACAGAAACTGCCAACACGGCACCAGTTGCCGCTACTGCGGCGAGGGTCTGGATCACCCGTTTCATGCCATTTCCCTTTTGTCTTGCAGCGCCTTAGCGACCAGCGCCAATCCTGCGACCAGATAAATCGGCGTGCCGATCCCCAGCATCAATAGCCCACCCAACTGCTGCGCATCCAAATCCGGCGCACGGCCACAGATCGCAGCATAAAGATCGCGTGGGGCAAGGATAATCAACGCCCCCAACAGCGTCATATGCATGGAGGTCAGCAGCAGCCCGCCTGCTCCGGCCAGCGACTCCCCACGCAGACATCCGGCCCAGACCAGCAGTCCGGCCAGCGCAAAACTTAGCTGTTCAAGCACCAGCCCCGGCCAGCCGCCATCGGCCCAGCCGTGCAATGCGGGCAAATGCCAGCCCCAGACGACGACGAACTCAACCACCGCGCCCAAAAGCGGCGACAGGGCGAAAATCGCTGTGACCTTTGGAAAACCCAGCACCAGCAGCGGCGCCACCACAGCCACCAGCCCCATATGCCGCAGCATGTGATGCGGAAAATCCGCGCCGAGCCATTGCCCCAGAGGCAAAATCCAGAGCACAGCCAGCAGCGCCAGCCCGGCATATCCCAGCCCTACCCTCATCCGCAGCTGCCGATCAGCAGCACAGGCAGCGATACATAGACCACTCCGATGAAAGAGATTACCGCCAGCAAAAACGCCGCGTGACCAAGGAATTGATGCCGGTCTTCGCTTGTTCCCGCGTCATTCTCCCACTCGCGGTCGCGGGGCATATCCCATTGCCGCCATGCGCCCCACGCCAGCCAAAGGATCAGCGCCAGCGCAATCAACGTGCCGATCCCAATGCCCAGCCGCAGCAGCGCCACCGCCCCGGCCCCGCCCTTGGCACAGACGACAGCTGCCGTCCCATAAGACACCGTGAAATGCACCGCCCAGATCAATGGGCTGAAGGTGATCCGCCACAGGCTCAGCGCCTCGGCGCGAAACTCATGGGCGTCTTGTTCGTCGCGAATGTCGCTCATGACAGCCACCCCGGTGCAAGCCCCAGGATCGCGGCGGTCACCACCACTTTTACGGCCATGAAATGCCAATAAAGTGTGACATTGCGCAGATCGGCATCATAGCGCGGAGTCAGCTTGCCAAAAACGCTCGCGGCCAAGCAATAGCCCTGCATCAACACACCCACGCTTAGATGCGCCCCCAACCACACCATCAGCGCCCAGAGAATTGCCGGGTAAACATGAGAGGTCGGGTCCAGATCACGAACGGCGGTCCAAGCGGCCACACCCGCCACAGCCGCGGCCAATGGTGCCAAGACCAGCGCGGCGCGGGCCAATCCCAGCTTTCCGCGCATATTCGCTTCGCGTGCCGCGAGCGTCAGCGCCCATGCTGCCACACCCGCCAGCGCTGCCACCCCGACCCAAAGGCCCAGAGGGTGCAGTGCCCCCTCGGGCGGGAAATCAGACCGTGCGGTCCAGTAGAAGAAGAACCCGAAAACCACACTGGCAAAGGCCGTGGCATCACCCAACATGGTGATCCACATGGCCCACCAACCGACAGAATCCGGGCCAGACGCATAGGTCGGCAGGCGCAGGCTCAGCCCCGCATCGCGCATCTCTTCCTTCGGAGGGCGGGCGGTGGTGGTCCAGAGCCAATACATGATGCAGACGATGGCAAAGGCCCCGCAGATGATGGCAGGTGTGTAGATGTGAAAGGTGGGAAAGATGAACGCCCCGCCGGTGAAACCAGCAGCAAGGATGGTGATCCACGCAGGCCCGGTGACACGCTGCACATGCACAGGCTTGGCGTCGATCACGCTGGTCACAATGGTCTCGCGCTGATGATCTGGCGCATCGGGCAGATAGTAGCGGCCCGCGTCCATTCGGTTGACCAATTGCGGCTGATCCCACAACGGATAGCGCGAGGTGACATGTGGGACAGAGCGCACGCCCCACGCCTCCTCTGGCACCTCATGGGAAAACTCAAGCGTGCCCGCACCCCAAGGGTTTCGAGGGATCCGGCCTTGGGCCTTTTTCGGGCGCAGCAAATCATACAGGAACACCCCAAAACCCGCCGCAATGATGAAAGCCCCCAATGTTGAGATCAGGTTCAGCCAACCCCAACCGGAACTTTCGGGGTAGGTAAACACCCGGCGCGGCATCCCCATCAACCCGGTCAGGTGCATTGGCAGAAAGGTGATGTTGAAGCCCGAGAAGATCAGCCAGAAGGCCCAGAGGCCCAGCCGCTCGCTCAGCAGTTTCTTGGCAATGAAAGGATAGAAATAATAGACCCCCGCAATCACCGGGAAAACCATGCCGCCAAAAAGCGTGTAATGCAGATGTGCTACGATGAAGTAGGTATCATGCACCTGCCAGTTGAACGGCACGATCGCCAGCATAACCCCCGTTAGACCGCCCGCGACGAAGATCGCCAAGGCCCCCGCGATCCAGAGCATCGGCAGTGTCAACTTCACCCGCCCCACCATCAGCGTGGCGACAAAGGCGAAGATTTGGATGCCCGTGGGGATCACGACCGCCTCAGACGCCGCTGAGAAGAACCCTAGTGAAATCTGCGGCAGCCCGGTGGTGAACATGTGGTGCACCCAGAGCCCGAAGCTGAGGAACCCGGTGCCAACAGCGCTCAACACGATCCACGAATAGCCCACGATGGGCCGCTGCGCGACGGTCGGCACAATCATCGCGGCGATGGCAATGGAGGGCAGGAAGACGATATAGACCTCCGGATGCCCGAAAATCCAAAACAGATGCTGCCACAGGATTGGATCGCCCCCACGTGTCGGATCGAAGAACGGCCAGTCAAAGGACCGCTCCAGCTCGAAGAGGAAATCCCCGGCGATAAGCGGCGGGAAGGCGAACAGGATCATACCCCCCACAACCAGCACATACCACGCATAGAGCGGCATGATGTTAACGCGCATCCCCGGCGGACGGCATTTCAGCGCACCGACGATTAACTCAACCGCTGCCGCGATAGAGGCGACTTCGATGAAGCTCAGCCCCAAAAGCCAGACATCGGGGCCGATCCCCTCTTCTTTGGTGGCCAGCGGCGGGTACATGAACCAGCCCGCCTTGGGGCCGGAATCGAACAGAAGCGAGCCCAGCACAAAGCAGCCACCGATCAGAAAACACCAATATCCGTAAGCAGATAGCCGGGGAAACGGCATGTCCCGAGCACCGAGGAAGGCGGGCAGCAGCAGGATCGAGATTGCCTCGAACATCGGCACGGCAAAGAGAAACATCATCGCCGAGCCGTGCATGGTGAAGAACTGGTTAAACCGGTCCGCGTCCAAAAAGGTCATGTCCGGAAAGGCCAGTTGCACCCGCATCAAGAGCGCCAGCACCCCTGCGATCAGCATGAAGGCCAGCGCCGTCAGCGCATACCACTTGCCCACTTCAGAGTTATTGACGGCGGTGACATAGCGCCAGCCTTGCGGCGTCTTCCACGCTGCGCGCAACTCCTCGGCGCCGCGCTGCTGCTCGGCCTGCGATACCGGTTCGGCCAAGGCCGCCTCGCTTGGCGGATATGGCCCTTCGGCCACGGGAAGCGTTGCGGGTTTTGTCATGTCAGCCCCTTGAGATAAGCGACCAGCGCGCGCAGGTCTTCGGGCGCAATATGGTCATAGCTTGGCATGGCCACCTCGGGTTTCAGGCTTTCGGTATGCGCGATGAACCGGGCGAAATCTTCTTCGCTGCCGTTCAGAATGCCAGCACCGATGCTTTTGCGACTGCCGACATGGGTCAAATCCGGCCCCACCTGCCCCACCGCCGGTGTGCCGCGCACGCTATGGCAAGCGCCGCAGCCCTCGCGGGCAAAGACCTGCGCCCCACGAACGGCCTCTCCACTGGCGGGCGCGGTGGCTGCTTCGGCCTCAGCCGTCAACCATTCGGCAAAGTCTTCGGGGTGCATTACCACCGTTTCAAACGCCATCAGCGCATGGGACGCACCGCAGAATTCAGCGCATTGACCCCGGTAAACGCCCGGCTCCTCAGGGAAGAACGACAGATAGGTTTCGCGCCCCGGGATCATATCAACTTTGCCGCCAAGGGCGGGCACCCAGAAGGCATGGATCACCTTATGCGCGTTCAGCACCAACCCGGTGCGCCGCCCCGTAGGCAGCCGCAACTCATTGGCCGAGGTCACGCGGCTGCCATCGGGCAATTCATAATCCACCCGCCACCACCATTGTTCTGCAGTGATGTGGACCTTGAGACCCGGATCGGCCTCGCGTTGTGGTTTCATCATCGGCAGGCTGTAGGTCAAAAGCGCCCCCAGCAGGATGACCGGAAAGATCACCCCGCCGCCGACGATCAGCATCTCCCCCCAACGGCGCGGCATCTCGCGCGGCTCCACGCGGGTCACATAGACAAAAATTGCTGCCAGCAGCAGCCAAAGCAGAACCGCGCCGCCGAACATCACCCAGATGAGCGACAGCACGTCTTGCGCATCGCGCCCGGCGGGGCTCAACACCGATTGCTGGCCTTCGCAGGCCGATAGAGCCAGAAAGCTTAGGCAGATCAGCATCAGGCGCATGGTGTTGGCTCCGTCATCCTGCTTGCACATCGGTCAAGGTTTCACGTCAGAGTGGCACAGGCCGCATCGTGGGAACAGGGCCGCCCTGTGCGAATTTGACCCTCAAAGGACGGCTGCCAGCCCACCCGTCTATTGACCGAGCGCTTGGCCCAGATCGGCACCAAGGTCGTCGACATCCTCGATCCCGACCGACAGTCGCAGCAGCCCTTCGGGGATCCCGGTGTGGGGCTCGATGGTGTGGCGATGCTCAACAAGGCTTTCCACCCCGCCAAGCGAAGTCGCCCGGTGGAAAAGCTGCAACCGCCCCGCCGCTTTAAGCGCCGCCTCGGCCCCGCCCTTGACGACAAAGGACAACAACCCGCCATAGCCTCCGCTCATCTGCTGCGCAGCAAGGGCGTGGCCGGGATGGTCTGGCAGACCCGGATACATCACCTGTTCGACCTGCGGATGATCCGCCAAAAACTCCGCCAATGTCATGGCATTGCGAGACATCTCGCGCATCCTGAGCGGTAGGGTCCGCATGCCGCGCGCCAGCAACCATGCCTCCATCGGGCCGATTACCGCGCCTGCCTCATTCCGGTCATCGCGGATCATCTGCCAGCGTGCCGCGCCTGCGTCATTGGTGGCCAAGGAACCAGCCAATACGTCAGAATGGCCGTTGATCCCCTTGGTCGCCGAATGCATCACGATATCCGCACCATGCTCCAGCGGATGGCTCAGCACGGGCGAGGCCGCCGTGCTGTCGACCACCAGTGTCGCGCCCACCTCATGCGCGGCGGCGGCGGCCCCGGCGATATCGGTGATCCGCAGCCACGGGTTCGAGGGCGTCTCTATCAAACACAGGTCAGGCTTTTCGGCGCGGCACAGGGCGGCGAAGGCGTCAAGATTGCTCGCATCCACCTCATGCAACGCAATTTGCCGACGGGTGCAGAAATCGCGGATCCATTTGGTTGTGCCCCAGTAAATCTGGCTTTGCACCACCACGCTCGCGCCATTGGGCACGGTGCGGAAAACCGCCGCGATGGCCGCCATGCCGGAGGGAAAGATCAGCGTCTCTTCGGCCCCTTCGAGCGCATTCAGGATACGCTCCGCCACGCGGGTATTTTCGTTATGCGAACGCAGATAGACGTTATCGGGATTCACCAGCGCGTAGTTCTCATCGCGCAGATAGGTGGTGGCGAATTGCACTGGCGGCACAACCCCGCCGGACGCAGGATCAATGGCCCCGGCGGCTTGGGCCGCGATGGTGGCAGGGTGCAGATTTGGTTTGGGGGGCTGGGCCAAGGTTGTTCTCCGACAGGTGTTTTAAAAGAGTGGTATACAAAGCAACAACCCGGAGCAAATGCGATCACGCGCAATGCTTTCGCGTCACGGTTGGGTGAGCAGACGGCCGCAGCCCTTGATCAAACGGTAGAAAATGTCACCTTTGACGCAACCCATTCAGGAGCGCCATATGGCCACCGAACGCATAACCTTCCCCGGCCCCGATGGCACGGAACTCGCCGCACGGCTGGACCTGCCCGACGGGCCGCATCTGGCAACCGCGCTTTTTGCGCATTGTTTCACCTGCGGCAAAGATATCCCCGCCGCGCGGCGCATCGCCGGGCGTCTGGCGGCGATGGGCATTGCCGTGCTGCGCTTTGATTTCACCGGATTGGGCCATTCGGGGGGCGAGTTTGAGAACACATCGTTTTCCTCAAATGTTGATGATCTGATCGCCGCTTGTAGCTATCTTTCCAGCCGCGACATGGCCCCGGCGCTGCTGATCGGCCACTCGCTGGGCGGGGCGGCCGTGTTGAAAGCCGCAGCGCAGCTGGCCCATGTCAAAGCGGTCGCCACGCTCGGCGCGCCCTTCGATCCGGCCCATGTCACCCATAATTTCGCCGAGAGCCTGCCTAAGATTTCGGCCAACGGCAGCGCTGAGGTCAACCTTGGCGGGCGGCCTTTCACCATCAGTCAGGGCTTTATCGACGATGTGCAGGGCGCCTCCCTCGCCCCTGATATCGGCAAGCTGAAAGCCGCGCTGCTGGTGCTCCACGCCCCGCGCGATGAGATTGTGAGCATCGACAACGCGGGCCAGATTTTTCTGGCCGCGAAACATCCCAAAAGCTTTGTCACGCTGGACGATGCCGACCACCTCATCACCCGCGCGGGCGATGCCGAATATGCGGCAGAGATCATCGCCACATGGGCGGATCGCTATATGACACTGAAATCCCCCGCCCCGCCCCCCGGCGCGCCGGAGGGGATCGTGCGTGTTACCGAGGCCGACGCCAATGGGTTCTTGCAAGACGTGAACGCAGGCCCCCACCACCACGCGCTGGCGGATGAACCACTGGCCTATGGCGGCACCAATCGCGGCATGTCGCCCTATGGGTTTTTGTCCGCAGGCTTAGGCGCTTGCACGTCGATGACGATCCGCATGTATGCCCGGCGCAAGGGATGGCCGCTGACGGGGGTGAGCGTCGATGTTTGCCACGACAAGGTGCATGCGCAGGATGCGGGCACCGGGGCTGCGGAGAAGATTGACACGTGGCGGCGGCGTATCCGGTTAGAAGGGGATTTGAGCGAGGAGCAGCGCCAGCGGTTGTTGGAGATCGCGGATAAATGCCCGGTGCATCGGACGTTGGAGCGGAGTTCGACGGTGGTGACGGAACTCCTCTAGGTACGATGACTTGACCACCCCAGCCCGGAATCAAGCCGCAGGCGCCGGTCCAGCGTCTGCCCGCCCGGACGGGTAGGCGATTTGGAGAGACTGGGCGTAACCTCGCGAGCGCACATCATGGTTGAGCCATAAAGTGGCGCCGACTTACCTATGATCACCGACCCGCCGGTAGGCGATGGCCCTCGTCACCCTCACCACCCCAGACTTGTCCTTAACCCCAAGTCAGTCTATGCCGCCCCTGACCCATCCCCTGTCCTAAAAAGGTGCGCGCATGATCCCCCGCTACTCCCGTCCCGATATGGTTGCCGTCTGGTCGCCGGAAACGAAATTCCGCATCTGGTTCG
The DNA here is from genome assembly GCF_965641895.1 of Sulfitobacter sp. SH24. Lineage (NCBI taxonomy): Bacteria > Pseudomonadati > Pseudomonadota > Alphaproteobacteria > Rhodobacterales > Roseobacteraceae > Sulfitobacter > Sulfitobacter sp. SH24. Next base: position 1,299,615 of record NZ_OZ282575.1, on the reverse strand, counting down.
AGATCGAGGCCCATGCCTGCGACGCGATGGCCGATCTGGGCACCATCCCGCGCGAGAATGCCGACGCCGTGTGGAAAGCCAAAGACGTTGAATTCGACGTGGCCCGTATCGACGAGATCGAAGCTGTCACCAAACATGACGTCATCGCCTTCCTCACGCACCTCGCCGAACATGTCGGCAGCGATGAGGCGCGTTTCGTGCATCAGGGCATGACCTCGTCGGACGTGCTCGATACCTGCTTCAACGTACAACTGACCCGCGCCGCTGATCTGCTGCTGGTCGGCATGGACAAGCTGCTCGCCGCGCTGAAGAAACGCGCGCTTGAGCATAAAGACACCGTCCGCGTGGGCCGCAGCCACGGCATCCACGCCGAGCCGACAACCATGGGCCTCACCTTTGCCCGCTTCTATGCCGAGATGGACCGCAACCGCGCCCGCCTCGTCGCCGCGCGTGAGGAAATCGCCACCGGCGCGATCTCGGGCGCTGTCGGCACTTTCGCCAATATCGACCCGCGCGTCGAAGAGCATGTCTGCGAGAAACTGGGCCTCAACCCCGAGCCGATCTCGACCCAGGTCATCCCGCGCGACCGTCACGCGATGTTCTTTGCCACCCTCGGCGTCATTGCCAGCAGCATCGAAAACGTGGCGATTGAAATTCGCCATATGCAGCGCACCGAAGTACTGGAAGGCGCGGAATTCTTCTCCATGGGGCAAAAAGGCTCCTCGGCCATGCCGCACAAAAAGAACCCGGTGCTGACCGAGAACCTCACCGGGCTTGCCCGTCTGGTGCGCATGGCCGTGGTTCCGGCGATGGAGAACGTAGCACTTTGGCACGAACGCGACATCTCGCACTCCTCCGTTGAGCGTGGCATCGGGCCTGACGCGACTGTCACGCTGGACTTTGCCCTGCACCGTCTGGCTGGCGTGATCGACAAAATGCTGATTTTTCCCGAGAACATGCTGGACAACATGAACAAATTCCCCGGCTTGGTCATGAGCCAGCGGGTGCTTCTGGCCCTGACCCAAGCGGGCGTGAGCCGCGAGGATGCCTATTCCATGGTGCAGCGCAATGCCCTGAAAGTCTGGGAAGAACGCCTCGATTTCCGCGAATTGCTGCTGGCCGACAAAGAGGTCGTCGCGGCCCTTGGCGAAGACGGCATCAACGAGAAATTCGACATGGGCTATCACACCAAACATGTCGACACGATCTTCAAGCGCGTCTTTGGCGACTGATCTGAGAATCGTAACGCTTTGAGATTGGCGCAGACGGGTGTATCCTGTCTGCGCCTGTCAAAGGAGCAAACGACATGAAACTCGCACTGACACTCGGCGCCCTCATGGCGCTTTCGGCCCCCTCCCTCGCCCTTGCATCGGGCTGCGTCCATGACAAACAGGTCATGACCTGCGCCGAGGGAATGAAACTCGACATCAGCAGTGGCACCTGCGTGCCGGACGCCACCGCCTAAGGCTCTGGCCTTTTGCGCCTGCTTCACACTGTCTGATCCGGCCTTTGCTGGCCGGTGCTTGTGCCTTGTTGCACGGGTCGCACCGGCTGACCCCGGCCTACGCCCATGCCATGGCTTGTTGCGCAAGCCTGCTCAGGCTATGTCAGGAAAAGTTTAACAGCCTGTCAGAGCACATGTCAGACCAACCCAAACAAAAGAAAAAGCGTCCCTATTCCTTTGGTCGCCGCGCGCGGCACTACCTAAGCAATCTGCTGATCGTGGGAATTATTCGCACCGCTTTAGCTCTGCCTTATAAGACTCGGCTCAGCTTTGTCGGCAGCTTGGTGCAGCATATCTTGGCACCGCTTGCAGGCTACCGTCGTCGCGCGCTCAATAACCTTGAGCATGTCTGGCCCGAAATGCCCCTTGCCCGTCGCGAGGAAATCGCGACGCGCTGCCTCAACAACCTCGGCCGATCCTTTATCGAAAACTACTCGGCCGATGACTTCCCCAAACGCATGGCCGAGGCCGAGCCACGTGGCCCGGGCATGGCAGCGCTGGAAGAGGCCAATCACACCGGCCAGCCGGTGATCCTTGTGACAGGGCATTACGGCAATTACGAAGCGGCTCGGGCGTCCCTCGTGGCGCGGGGCTATGACATCGGCGGGCTTTATCGAGAGATGAAGAACCCTTATTTCAACGCCCATTACGTCAAGACACTCGAAGCCTTCGGCGGGCCGGTGTTTCCGCAGGGGCGGCGCGGCACGGCAGGTTTTGTGCGGCATCTGAAACAGGGTGGTCGGCTGGTGCTGCTGTTTGACCAGCATGTCATCCACGCGCCGATCCTAGATTTCATCGGCAAACCCGCCCGCACCGCGGTTTCTGCCGCGGAGCTGGCGTTGCGCTATGACGCGCTGTTGATCCCCTTTTACGGCATTCGCCAAGACGACGGGGTAAGCTTTGACGTGGTGCTAGAGGCGCCCGTGCCACATAGCGATCCGATGACCATGACGCAGGCGCTGAACGACAGTCTGACCGCGCAGATCACCAAAACGCCCGAACAGTGGTTTTGGGTTCACCGCCGCTGGCGACCTCACGAAAAGTAACGCAAAAATTGAGCCGCGCTTCGGCCCTATCTGCTGCGTGCTGCCGCTAGAATCGCCCCCGGACCGCCCGGTTCTTGCTGCTGGATGATCACCACAACAGGTAAATCGCCCTCGGCTTTTGCCGTGAGTGATAGCGGTGTCGAGCCGTCCCATTTGGCCAAAACCTGCCAACCTTGAACAACGTTGCTGTGTTCCATGACATGGCCTGCATTCTCGCCTCGGGTGACCTTGGTCCGTTCCATTGGCGAATAGCGCAGCATGTGAACTTGCATCAGGCCAGAGGGCTGGGCCAAGGGCTCCGCCTTGATCTGTACAGCATCGCCGGAATGCTCAATGTTCAACGCAATGCTGGGCGCAACCTCTGCATGTTTTTCGACCGCATCCATCAATTTCATCGGCTTGGCACCGACGATATCGGTCTGCCCCTGCACGATCAGTTCAGGCGTGAAAATGCTGCGCCGCCGCCCCACGGCGGCATACCCGCGCTGTCGCTCGGCATGCAATGCGTCGCCAAACGGGTCTTTCCAGCCAATGTAATCCCAATAATCCACATGCAGCGCCAGCGCGATAATATCGTCGCGCCCCGCAATTTCGGCCAGCATTGCATCGGCAGCAGGACAGGATGAACAGCCCTGAGAGGTAAAGAGTTCAACGACCACAGGCTGATCCTGCTGAGCCTGCAAAGGAGCGGCCAGCAGCGACAGCGCGGCGAGAACGGGATAAATCAGCGGCTTCATAAAATTCCAGACGGATAAAAAATTCGAGGTGATGGCCAAGGTTTATCCTTCGCCATCGTAAAACGCTAATCAACCTTTGTTGAAACGCCCGTTAGCGCCCTCATCACATTACCAATAGGCCTCCCCCTTCAAATTCGGTACACAATGGTATACAAAATTGTCCGAACCCGCTTGATAACAGTTGAACCGCCGCGCCTCTAGTGGCATTGAGACGTCAATCTAGCCACCCATCAGACCCCGAAGGGAGCCCGCCATGACAATCCAAGTCGGTCACGATAGTGCCAAGACACGCAAGACCCTCTCCGTTGGCAGCCAGAACATCGCCTACTATTCCATTCCTGCTGCCGAGGCTGCGGGCTTGGGCGATTTCTCCAAATTGCCAGCGGCGCTGAAAGTCGTTCTGGAAAACATGCTGCGTTTCGAGGACGGCAAGACCGTCACCGTGGACGACATCAAGGCATTTGCCGAATGGGCGACCAAAGGCGGCAAGAACCCGCGTGAAATCGCTTACCGCCCTGCCCGCGTGCTGATGCAGGACTTCACTGGCGTGCCGGCGGTCGTTGACCTTGCCGCGATGCGCGATGGTCTGGTGGCGCTTGGCGGCGACGCCGACAAAATCAATCCACTGAACCCCGTTGATCTGGTCATCGACCACTCGGTCATGATCGACGAATTCGGCAACCCGCGCGCCTTCCAGATGAACGTCGACCGCGAATATGAGCGCAACATCGAGCGTTACACATTCCTCAAGTGGGGCCAAAAGGCGTTTAACAACTTCCGCGTTGTGCCCCCCGGTACCGGCATCTGCCACCAAGTGAACCTTGAGTATCTCAGCCAGACCGTTTGGACCGACAAAGACCAAAACGGCGAGGAAGTCGCCTACCCCGACACGCTCGTCGGCACCGACAGCCACACCACCATGGTCAACGGCGCTGCCGTTCTGGGTTGGGGCGTTGGCGGGATCGAAGCCGAAGCCGCGATGCTGGGGCAGCCGATCTCTATGTTGATCCCCGAAGTCATCGGCTTTGAGCTGACAGGCCGCATGATGGAAGGCACCACCGGCACCGACCTCGTGTTGAAAGTCGTGGAAATGCTGCGCGAAAAAGGCGTGGTGAGCAAATTCGTCGAATTCTACGGCGAAGGTCTGGATCACCTGCCGCTGGCGGACCGGGCAACCATCGCCAACATGGCCCCCGAATACGGTGCCACCTGTGGGTTCTTCCCAATCGACGATGAGACCCTGCGTTACCTGACCAACACAGGCCGCGACAAGGATCGTGTTGCGCTGGTCAAAGCTTATGCCCAAGAGAACGGCATGTGGCGCGATGCGGATTATGCACCGGTCTACACCGACACGCTGTCGCTCGACATGGGCACCATCGTGCCTGCGATCTCCGGCCCGAAACGCCCGCAGGATTACATCGCCCTCGACAGTGCGCACACCGCATTTGGCGAATACGTCAAAGGCATCCGCGAAGGCAAAGACACCTCCGCGAACTCGGAAATCCGTTGGGAAGGCGAAGGCGGCCAGCCCGAGCCGCGCGACATCCCCGGTGACGAAGGCCACCACAACCGCGGCTATGTCGCCACTGAAGATGGCAACTACCAGCTGCATGACGGCTCCATCGTGATCGCCTCGATCACGTCCTGCACCAACACCTCGAACCCCTATGTCATGATCGGCGCGGGCCTCGTGGCACGCAAAGCGCGTGAATTGGGCCTGACCCGCAAGCCTTGGGTCAAGACATCGCTGGCCCCAGGCTCGCAGGTCGTGTCGCATTATCTTGAGGCCGCTGGCCTGCAAGAAGACCTAGATGCGATCGGCTTCAACCTCGTGGGCTACGGCTGCACCACCTGCATCGGCAACTCCGGCCCGCTGGAAGCGCCAATCAGCAAGGCGATCAACGACTACGATCTGATCGGCACCTCGGTCCTCTCGGGCAACCGTAACTTCGAAGGCCGCATCAGCCCCGACGTGCGCGCCAACTACCTCGCCTCCCCGCCCCTCGTGGTGGCCTATGCGCTGGTGGGTGACATGAACCACGACCTGACAAACAGCCCGCTGGGTCAGGACAAGAACGGCAACGACGTCTACCTCAGAGACATCTGGCCCTCGACGCAGGAAGTCGCTGAACTGGTCGAACAGACCGTGACGCGCGAAGCCTTCCAAGAGAAATACGCCGATGTCTTCAAAGGCGACGAAAAGTGGCAGTCGGTCGAAACCACGGACAGCAAGACCTACGACTGGCCGCCAACCTCGACCTACGTGCAAAACCCGCCCTACTTCCAAGGCATGTCGCCAGAGCCGGGCGTGATCTCAAACATCGACGGCGCGAAAGTGCTGGCGGTGCTGGGTGACATGATCACCACCGACCACATCTCGCCTGCCGGTTCCTTTAAGGAAACCACCCCTGCGGGTCAGTACCTGACAGAGCGTCAGGTGCCGGTGCGGGAGTTCAACTCCTACGGTTCGCGTCGCGGTAACCACGAGGTCATGATGCGCGGCACCTTCGCCAACATCCGCATCAAGAACGAGATGCTGGACGGCGTTGAGGGCGGTTACACCAAGGGCCCCGATGGTCAGCAGACCTCGATCTTTGATGCCGCCATGGCGCATCAGGAGAACGGCACGCCGCTGGTGATCTTCGGTGGTGAACAGTACGGCGCGGGTTCTTCGCGTGACTGGGCTGCCAAAGGCACTGCCCTGCTGGGCGTGAAAGCCGTGATCGCCGAGAGCTTTGAGCGCATCCACCGCTCCAACCTCGTTGGCATGGGCGTCATCCCGTTTGAGTTCACCGGCGGCGACACCCGCAAATCGCTGGGCCTGACCGGCGAAGAAACCGTGTCGATCAGCGGGTTGGACACGATCAAGCCGCTGCAGGAAGTGCCTTGCACGATCACAATGGCCGATGGCAGCACCAAAGAGATCACGCTGAAGTGCCGCATCGATACCGCGATTGAGATCGAATACATCGAACACGGCGGCGTGCTGCACTACGTGCTGCGCAACTTGGCGAAATCGGCCTAAGCGCCGGACACCGCATCGCGGTTAAGATTGGGGGAGCGGCCTGTAATGGGCCGCTCCCTTTTCTATGCAGAGCACGCCTGAACCTAAGCTGAGGAACACAAAACGATCGAGTTCGTTGATCCTGAACCACTCCAAGCGGAAGGACGCATAATGAGCCCGAAAATCACCGTTCTCTTTTATTCCACCTACGGCACCAACCACGCTATCGCCCAAGAGGCCGCCCGCGCCGCCGACGAGGCTGGCGCAGAGGTGCGTCTACGCCGCTGCGCGGAAACCGCCCCACAGGCCGTTGTCGATGGACAGGATGCATGGCGTGAACAATTGGAGAAGATGAAGGACATCCCCGAGGCCAAGCCCGAAGACATGGAATGGGCCGATGGGTATTTCATCTCTGCCCCGACGCGTTTTGGCGTCGCCGCCAGCCAGTTCCGCGCCTTCATCGACACGCTGGGGCCACAGTGGCAATCAGGTGCGCTTACCAATAAGGCAGTAACCGCGACCACCTCTGCGCAGAACCCGCACGGGGGCCAAGAAACCACGATCCAATCGATCTATGTCACCGCCATGCACTGGGGCGCAATCATCGTGCCGCCGGGCTATGCCGATGGGGTGAAGTTCGAAGACGGCGGCAACCCCTACGGCTATTCCTGCGAACCCGGCCCGCTGGATGAAACCGGCAAGAAATCCGTCGCCTTCCAAGCCAAACGTCTGGTCGAATTCGCAGGCAAGATCAGCGGCTAAGCGCGTCTTGTAGTGCCGGGAGAAACCGCTGTTCGTAGTCGCTGCCGACCAGCGGCCCGGCAAAGCGGAACAGCACCGTGCCGTCCCCGCCAACGATGAAAGTCTCAGGCGGGGCGGTCACGCCCCAATCAATCGCCACTCGCCCTTGAGGGTCGAAACCAACCCCGGCAAAGGGGCTTTTTTCGTCTTCCAGATAGGCAGTGGCGTTCTTCTCGGTATCTTTGAAGTTCACACCGATGATGTTCATCCCCTCGGCCTGCATTTCCAGCAGCTTGGGGTGCTCAGCACGGCAGGGCGGGCACCAGCTTGCCCAGAAGTTCACGAGGCTGACCTCTCCCCCCCGCAGCATGTCGTCCGTCGCCTGCGGATAGCCCGGCAGCGCCGCCTCAGGCATCGCGGGTGCCTGTTGCCCGACCAGCGTAGAGGGCAACCCCTCGGGGTCATCGCGGTACATGCCGACCGCCGCCAGTGCCACGAAGGCCGCGAAAATCAGCGGCGGGGCGATCATCATGGGAGAGAGTTTAGCCACGGCGTCCGGCCTCCGCTTCGGTTTCTTCCAAAGCGCGGCGTGCCGCCCGGCCTCGCAGCAGGGTCAGCCCCACCAATGCGGCCAACAGCAGCAGCGACACGCCATAGGCCGAGAGCACCTCGGCCGCATATTTTCCAAGTTCCGGCATCACGCCCCCCTGTTCATCCGCGCCCGCAGCGCCGCCGTGCGGCGCAGGCGAATTTCGGTGCCCGTCCGGTAAACGACCAGCGCCAGAAACAGCAGGCCAAAGCCGATCATCGCCAGCACCAATGGGTAGAAAAACACATCCGCTACGCTGCGGTTTCCGGTGGCCACGGGGATCGAGGTGCCTTGATGCAGCCCTTGGTTCCAGAACTGCACCGCATAGCGCGATAACACCGCGAAGACTGAGCCAACGAGGCAGAGCACCGAAGTGAGATCGGCGGCGGTATCCGGGTCTTCGACCGCCTGCCACAGCGCGATATAGCCCAGATAGAACAGGAACAGGATCAGGAACGACGTCAGCCGCGGATCCCACGCCCACCAAGTGCCCCACATCGGTTGGCCCCAGATCGCACCCGTCACCAGCGCGATTAACGTCATGACCAGCCCCACGGGGGCCGCGGCCTTGGCCGCCAGCGCGCTGACGTGGTGCCGACGGATCAGCCAGATCAGCGAGGCGACCAGCATCATGAACCACGCGTTGATCGCCATCAGGGCGGCAGGCACGTGCAAATAGATGATCTTGACCGTGCTGCCTTGCCGCACGTCATCGGGCGTGCCGAAGAACCCCCAAAGCAGTCCGACGCTTACAAAAACAGCCGCCAGCGCCCAAAGCACAGGTTGCACACGCTCTGATAGCGCAAGGAATTTGACCGGGTTTGCGTATTGCCAAAGGGACATGCGGTTTACCTATCGCGCGGGTGGGTGGTGCTCAATGCACGATTTCTTGGGGTCATCGCAACCCCATCCGAAGCACCGCCGCTGCGGCAAATGGCATCAAGGCCACAACGGCCAGCGTCAGCCCCGCCAGCATCAAAAGCGGGGTGCTTGCATCCAAGCCCGCCGCCCCACGCCGCGCAACCTCGGCCCCGAAGATCAGCGTCGGGATATAGAGCGGCAGCACCAGCAGGGACAGCAGCAAGCCGCCGCGTTTGATCCCCACCGTCAGCGCCGCGCCGAACATGCCGATAACCGACAGCGCCGGGGTGCCAAGAGCAAGCGACGCCAGCAGCCACAGATGACCGGGTGCCGCGAGTTGCAGCATCACCCCAAGGAAAGGCGCCGCCAGCACCAGCGGCAGACCCGTGGTCAGCCAATGCGCCAAAGCCTTGATCGCCAGCGCCCCTTCGAGGGGCAAAGGTGCGGTGAGCAGCAGTTCGAGAGAGCCGTCTTCAAGGTCGAGCGCCAGCAGACGGTCGAGCGACAATAGGCAGGCCAACAGCGCCCCGAGCCAAAGCACACCGGGGGCAATCGCCTTAAGCAGCGCGGCCTCCGGCCCGACGCTGAAGGGCACCAGCATGGTCACGATCAGGAAAAACGCCAACCCAAGGCCAAAGCCCCCGCCTGCCCGCAGCGCCAAGCGCAGATCCCGTAGCAACAGCGCCTTCATAAAAACGCCGCGTCGCTGGCGCCGAGATAGGCATCGGGGGCCGCGCGGTAGGCGCTGATATCAAGCACGCGGGCATCGACCCCCAGATCAATATGCGTAGCCATCAGCGCCGATCCCCCCGCCGTCAGATGCCCACGCAGGGCGCTGCCGAAGAGCGCGACAGCATCCGCATCGAGCGAAACCGTCGGCTCATCCAGCACCCAGATCGGCCGCCCGGTCACCAACAGCCGCGCCAGCCCCAGTCGCCGCTTTTGCCCGGCAGAGAGCGTCCCTGCCAAACGATCTGCAAGCGGCCGCAGCGCATAACCATCAAGCGCCTGCGCAATATCAACATTTCCAAAGACCTGCGCCCAAAAGCTCAGGTTCTCGCGCACGGTCAGCATGGATTTCAGCCCATCCGCATGGGCGCCATAGGCGACACGGTCCTCCGCCCCTTCGATCTGCCCCGTGAGCGGCGCTTGCAGCCCGGCGATGCAGCGCAGCAGCGTCGTCTTTCCGGCCCCGTTCGGGCCGCGCAGCACCAAGGCCTCCCCCGCCTCCAGAGCAAAGGATACGCCCGAAAGCACCGGCACCCCGCCGCGTGCCACGCTGAGATCGCTCACTTTCACTGGCCGCGCCGCTCCGCGCTTAGACCGGCAAAAGGGCTAGCGCGATGCGCCGCCCCTCGCTCAGCAAAATATTGTAGGTGCGGCAAGCGGCGGGAGAAGACATCACCTCGACCCCCAGACCAGCCTCTTCCAAGGTCTCACGCAGGTCGTCGGGTATATGCGCCACCTCCGGCCCGGTGCCGAGGAAGACCACATCGACCTTGCCCGCCAGTGCCAGCACTGGCGCGGGATCAGCCAGACCGCCCCAGCCGGTGATGCCTTCGGGGCCGATCACCTGCGGGCCTTGCACGACCTCTCCGCCAATGCGGAAAAAGCCGGGGCCATAGCCATCAATCGGTTTGGCGTCGGTATAGGTGATTTCGTTCAATCGCATGTCATGTCCCTCTCAGGCTCAGATATTCCACAGCGGCAGCCCAAGGATAGCCGATGCGGCGATGACGATATAGGCCACCGCGCGAAAAAGCCGCTCTCGGCCCGGATCAAATAGCTGCGCCCCGATGATATTGGCGATGACATTCGGCACCCCGGCCAAGAGGCCCAGCATCAGCACCGGCCAGACCACCTGCCCCGTCGCTGCCAGCATCACAAAGAGCATCAGGTCCAGCCCGAGAAGATAAAGCAGGAAATTGGCGCGGATGACCGCAGCGGGCCGCCGGCTAGCCATATAGAGCAGGATCACCGGCGGCCCGGCGATGCCCGCGAAACCGGTCATAAAGCCGCCCAGAGCGCCGGTGGCCGTCACCAGCTTCGCACCCAGTGGTCCGTGATAGCGCCAGCCCGCAAGCAGCAGCACCAGAAGCCCCAGAACCACGCCGGAGACAATCCAGCCGAATCCCTCGGGCGACATGAGCGATAGCCCCCAGAGCCCCAGCGGCATCCCGATCAACACCCCCAGCAACAACCGCCCCACTTCACGGGGGGCACCTTCGCGCAGGGCATCGGGGAGGTTTGGCAGGGGGCCGATCAACTCGGCAGCGGTCATGAACAGGATCGCTTCGACCGGAGAGAGCACAGAGGCCGCCGCCGGCATGATAATCATGGCAGAACCAAACCCCGCAAAGCCGCGAACCAGCCCCGCCACGATCACGGCCAGCGCAAGCCAAGCCACCCCGGGGGTGGCCATGGCCTGCGCCAGCAGGTCAGGCATCAATATTGGCGAATTGCGTGCCCGCGCCCGCGTCAGGCTTGGACCAGTCGCGTTTCACGCCAAGGTAGAGCACCACGTTCTTGGCTACATAGACCGAGGAATAGGTGCCGACGATCACGCCCCATGTAATCGCAAAAACAAAGGCCCGGATCACATCGCCGCCCAAGATCAGCAGCGCGATCAGCGCAAGCAACGTGGTGCCCGATGTCATCAGCGTCCGGCTCAGCGTTTCATTGACGGATAGGTTCATCACCTCACGCAGAGGGCGCTTCTTATATTTGCGCAGGTTCTCCCGCAGGCGGTCAAAGATCACCACGGTGTCGTTGATCGAATAGCCAATGATCGTCAGGATCGCGGCCACCACCGGCAGGTCGAAACGGATTTGCAGGATCGAGAACAGGCCGATGGTCAGCACAACGTCATGGAACAGCGCCACCACCGCGCCCACCGAAAACTGCCATTCGAACCGCAACCAGATGTAGATCAGGATCGCCGCCAGCGCCCCGCCGACGGCAAGGAACGCCGTCTGGATCAATTCGCCCGAGACCTTGGGCCCGACGGATTCGACAGAGGTGAATTTGATGTCCGGAGACACGCTTTGCAGCGCCGCTTCGATGGTTTCGATGGTGTCGGTGGTCGCCGCTTCTTGGCCCTCTTGGGCCTGAACGCGGATCATCGCCACATGGCGGTCCGCGCCGAAACCGGGGTCAAAGACCTCGGAAATCGTCACGTCGCCCAGTTCCAGAGGGCCGAGGGCATCACGGTAGGCGCCCACGTCGATGGCCTCAGAGCTTTCGGTCCGCAGGGTCGTGCCGCCGCGGAAGTCGATGCCAAAGTTCAGCCCCATCACGCCCCAAGCGATCAGCGACAGGATCATCGCCACCACGGAAGCGCCAAAGGTGATCTTGGCATAGCCAAAGAAATCGAAGTTCGTGTTGTCGGGTACCAGCTTCAGTCGCATGTCAAACCTCGATTGTCTTGGGACGGCGGCGTTCAAACCAGATCACCACCAGCAAACGGGTGACGAAATAGGCGGTGAATACCGATGTGACGATGCCAAGACCAAGCGTCACGGCAAAGCCGCGCACCGGGCCAGAGCCTAGGGCAAAGAGGATGACCGCCACGATGAAAGTGGTGATGTTGGCATCCAGAATGGCGCTCAGCGCGCGCTCATAGCCCAGCGAGATCGCCCGCGCGGCCCCTTTGGCGTTGCGCTGCTCTTCGCGGATACGCTCGAAAATCAGCACATTGGCGTCGACCGCCATGCCGACCGTCAGCACGATCCCCGCAATGCCCGGCAGGGTCAGCGTGGCGCCGATGAGGCTTAGCAGGCCAAAGATCAGCCCGACGTTGATGATCAGCGCGATATTGGCGAAGAACCCGAAGAGCCCATAGGACGCCCACATGAAGAAAAGCACGGCGGTAAAGGCCACCATCGTGGCGATCTTGCCCGCGTCGATGCTGTCTTGGCCCAGTTCCGGCCCGATGGTGCGCTCTTCGACAAAGCTCAGCCCCGCAGGCAAGGCACCTGCCCGCAGCAGCACCGCAAGGTTGGTGCTTTCCTCAACCGAGAAACGCCCGGTGATGATGCCTGAGCCGCCGGGAATATGGCTTTGGATGGTGGGCGCGCTGATGACTTCGTTGTCGAGCACGATGGCAAAGGGCGAGCCGATGTTCTCGGCCGTGTAATCACCGAACTTGCGCGCGCCGGAGGTGTCAAAGCGGAACGACACGGCAGGTGCCCCGTTCTGGTCAAAGCTTGGCTGCGCGTCGACGAGTTGTTCGCCGGTGACGACGGGAGCGGTCTCAATGGTGTAAAAGACCCCCTCTTCATCCGCCGCAGGCAGGATCGCGTTGCCGATGCCGGGGTTGTCGGCTTCATTGGAGCCACGGTTAACCACTGGGTTGAAGGTCAGCTGCGCCGTGGTGCCGATGATGGCTTTCAACTCAGCCGCCGAGCCAATGCCCGGCACTTGGATCAGAATGCGGTCTGCACCCTGACGCTGGATCGTTGGTTCGCGTGTACCAACCTCGTCAATGCGGCGGCGCACGATTTCGAGGCTCTGCTGCATGGTGCGTTCGTCGGTCGCCTGTTTTTCGGCATCCGACAGGGTGATGGTGATGGTGCCATTGGCCCCGCTTACGTTGATGTCGCTGCCGCCTGCGCCAGTCACGGTGGTGACGGGGCGGGCCAGATCACGGGTGATTTGCAGCGCCTCGGCCATTTTCGACGGATCGTTCAGACGGACCCGCAATTCACCCGCTGGCGCTTCTTCGCGCCGGACCGGGGTCAGGCTGCGCAGAGCGTCACGAACCTCGGGCCATTGTGCTTCCATACGCGAGGCATAGACATCGGCCAGTTGCACTTCGGCCAGCAGATGCGCACCGCCGCGCAGGTCAAGGCCAAGGTTCACCAGCCCCGAGGGCATCCATTCGGGCCAAAGCGCGCGCTGCGCTTCCAACTCAGGCGTGCTGCCCTGCACGTCGATGGCCGCAACCGCGTCATTGTGCTTTTCAACAGGAGCGTAAAAGGCATTGGGAAGCGCGAGCCAAAGCCCTGCCAAACAGGTCAGGACAATGACAATCCGCTTCCACAGATCAATCTGTAGCATAGTTCCGCCTTTGGGTTGCGGCCTCGGGGTAGGGTTTATTTCGCCGGTTCGGTTTTGGAAACGACGGTCGCGATGGTGGCCTGCACCACCCGGATTTTCACGCCTTCAGCGATTTCGACTTCGACTTCGCCGTCTTCTTTGACCTTAACCACCTTACCGATGATCCCGCCTTGGGTGACGACCTGATCGCCCCGGCGCAGACCGGCAACCATTGCCTGATGTTCCTTCGCCTTCTTCTGCTGTGGGCGGATGAGCAGAAAATACATGATCGCGAAGATCAGGATCAGCGGCACAAATTGCTGGATGCCTTCCATGGGGGTCGTCCTTTTCGATGGGTATTGGGCCGCAAATGGGCCTTGAGAATTTGGCCAGAACCTAAGCGCGGTGACAGCCGGGTGCAAGGTGCAAAGCCCCGTGGTTTATATGGGCCAAGGCTGGCGCATATCGCCGCATGGTTGCGGCCCCTACCGCCCTGCCACGCTTTGAGGCATAACGCAGCTAAACCGACTCACCCGATCCCGAGGACAGACATATGCACGATATCCGCGCCATCCGCGACAATCCCGAGGCTTTTGATGCCGCTCTTGCCCGCCGGGGCGAAGCTGCGATGTCTGAGGCTGTGTTGTCCCTTGATGCCGCGCGCCGCGCCAAGATCGCTGCGGCTGAGACGGCGAAAGCTGAGCAAAACAAGGCCAGCAAGGAAGTCGGCGCAGCAAAAGCCAAAGGCGACGAGGCAGAGTTTGACCGTCTGCGGGCCTTGGTCAGCGACAAAAAGGCCGAAGTTGCCGCGATGAATACCGAGGCGCAGGAGTTGGATGCAAAGCTGACGGACATGCTGGCGCGCATCCCGAACAGCCCCGCCGATGATGTGCCGCAGGGCGCGAACGAAGAAGACAACGTTGAGGTGAAGGTCTGGGGCGATAAACCCAGTTTTGATTTCACCCCGGTTGAGCATTACGAGATCGCAAGCGTCAAACCCGGCATGGATTTCGAGACGGCCTCGAAAACATCGGGGGCGCGTTTTGTCATGCTGAAAGGCGGCGTGGCCCGTATTCACCGGGCATTGGCGCAATTCATGATCGATACCCATGTAGACGAGAACGGGCTGACGGAATACAACACCCCTGTTCTTGTCAACAATGCAGCAATGTACGGTACAGATAAACTGCCGAAGTTTGGCGGCGATTCATTCGTAGCCGCTTCAATGGCTAGCCGAGCTCGACTGAGCAAAATGGCCTTGGAAGACTATAGTCACTCTGAACGCGAAATTTTGGATATGCTTTCTGACGCCTCTCTTGCCGACATTGTCGCAGAGGCTTACGAAAAAGCTGATACGCAAGAAGACTATTGGCTAATCCCAACCTCGGAAGTCACGCTTACTTATAGCATTGCCGGGGAAACGCTCGAAGAACGATCACTACCCATGCGCATGACTGCCCATACGCTTTGCTTCCGCTCTGAGGCCGGGAGTGCTGGTCGTGACACGGCAGGCATGTTGCGCCAGCACCAGTTTGAGAAGGTCGAGATGGTGTCGATCACCCATCCCGATGAAAGCGACGCCGAGCAGCAGCGCATGGTCGGCTGTGCCGAAGGTATCCTTGAGAAACTCGGCGTGCCCTATCGTACCGTGATCCTCTGCACAGGTGACATGGGCTTTGGCGCGCGCCGCACCTATGACATCGAGGCTTGGGTGCCGGGGCAGAATTGTTACCGCGAGATTTCGTCGGTCTCGACCACTGGCGATTTTCAAGCGCGGCGGATGAATGCGCGGTTCAAGCCTGGGGGCGGCGGCAAGCCGCAGTTCGTGCATACGCTGAACGGTTCCGGCTTGGCTGTTGGGCGCTGCCTGATTGCGGTGCTTGAGAATGGCCAGCAGGCCGACGGGTCAGTGATACTGCCCGAGGTGCTTGCGCCATATCTAGGCGGCAAGACGACACTGACGGCGGAGGGTGTGCTCGCCTAAGGCTATCGCAAGGCCCGATCCGCGCCGCAGGCGCCGGGCCATCGCCTGCCCGCCCGTCACGCCATAGGCGTGCCAATACATATTGGCGCACGTTTAGCGCGGCGGGTAGGCGATTTGGTGAGGCTGGGGGCGACATAGAACACGCACACCACGGCTGAACCATAAAGTGGCATAAATCATGGTCAGGATCGCCGACCCGCGGTCAGGCGCTGGCCCCTGGTTGCCGTAGCGGGCGGGCGCTCTAAGATTAGATGTACCGCTACATCTTATCCCGCGAGGCCCCGCTTGCCCAAATCATCCCGCACCCTGATCGCAGCGCTTGCTCTGCTGCTCAGCATCGCCTTCGCAATTTCCCCTTTCTTTGTCCCAAGCTTTGCCGGTTTCGATCCGAACCAATTCCCGATCCCGCAAGACAATCCGCCTGCGCAGCCTGCAGGCTATGCGTTCTCGGTTTGGGGTTTGATCTATCTGTGGTTGATCGTCGGCTTGGGCTACGGTCTGCTGCGCGCACCGCGCGACGCGCAGTGGCATGACATGCGGGTGCCGCTGTGCCTGTCACTGGCGGTTGGCACCACATGGCTTGCCGTCGCTGTTATGAGCCCGGTCTGGGCGGCGGTGCTGATCTGGATCATGTTGGTCACGGCGCTGCTGGCGCTTTTTCTCTCTCCGGTCGAAGACCCGCTATGGGCCGCCGCACCGGTGGGGCTCTATGCAGGATGGCTTTCTGCTGCGTCTTGCGTATCGCTGGCGCTGTTGGCGGCAGGCTACGGGTATCTAGATGGGCAGACGGCGGCGCTGGTCTTTGTCGGGCTCGCAGCCGCGCTTGGGCTTATCATCCAAACGGCTTTGGGCCGCACGCCCACCTATGGAATAGCCGTGATTTGGGGGCTGATGGGGGTTGTGGTGACCAATTGGGGTGAGACACCCGTGGTCGCTTATCTGGCGCTTGCGGGCAGCGTTACCGTAGCGCTGCCCACCCTGCGTGCCTTTCGGCGGGGTTGACCCCGCCGCTTAGTCTTTACGTCGCCCGGCCGTGTGCTTGCGCAGCTTTGATGGGGCCGCCTTCTTGCGGTTTTTATAGGGATTCGCATCGGATTGGCCGCGCATCCACAGGCGTATCGGCGTGCCGGGCATGTCAAAGTCCACCCGCAACCCATTGACAAGATAGCGAGAATAACTGTCTGGCACCTTGTCGGGATGGCTGCACATCACCACAAAACCCGGCGGGCGCGTTTTGGCTTGGGTCATATAGCGCAGCTTGATCCGTTTGCCCTGCGGTGCGGGGGGCGGATGCGCCTCCAACATGCCCGAGAGCCAGCGGTTCAGTTGCGCAGTGGTCACACGGCGGTTCCATGTCTCATAGGCACGCATGATCGCGGCCTGAAGGCGGTCAAGCCCCCTGCCCGTTTTCGCACTGACGGTAATCAGTGGCGCTCCGCGTAACTGCGGCAGCAGACGCTCAAAACTCTCTTTGAGATCGCGCAGCTTTTCTTGGCGGTTTTCTTCTATGTCCCATTTGTTCACGGCAACAACGACCGCACGACCCTCACGCTCGGCCAAATCGGCAATGCGCAGGTCTTGCTGCTCAAAGGGAATTTCGGCGTCAAGCAGGACCACCACAACTTCGGCAAACTTCACCGCGCGCAGGCCATCGCTGACACTCAGCTTTTCAAGTTTTTCTTGAACCTTGGCCTTTTTGCGCATCCCGGCAGTGTCGAAAATGCGCATCGGCACCGGATCACCGTCCGGCCCTGCCCAATCGGTCATAAGTGAAATCGCATCACGGGTGATCCCAGCCTCTGGTCCTGTCAGCAGACGGTCTTCGCCCAAAATCTGGTTAATCAACGTCGATTTACCCGCATTGGGGCGGCCCACCACGGCGACCTGCAAAGGTTTGGCTCGCGTCGGCATCGGGACGATTTCGGCCTCAAGATCGTCGTCATCCTCGGGCAGGTCCACATCCGTTTCAGGTGCGTCCTTGACCGCACGGTCTTCGTATTCGTCAGCCAGCGGCATCAGCATTGTGTAAAGGTCGTTCAACCCCTCACCATGTTCGGCTGACATTCGGATCGGCTCTCCCAGACCCAGCGAATAGGCTTCGATCATTCCGGCATCGGCGGCTTTGCCCTCGGCTTTGTTGCCGGCAAGGATCACATGCGCGGATTTCTTGCGCAGAATCTCAGCAAAAACCATATCGGATGGGGTCACCCCAACACGGGCGTCGATCATGAACAGGCAGATGTCGGCCATATCAACCGCGCGCTCTGTCAGGCGACGCATACGGCCTTGAAGGCTGTCGTCGGTGACCTCTTCAAGACCCGCGGTGTCGACCACGGTGAAACGCAGGTCCGCAAGTTTGGCGGCACCTTCGCGCAGGTCGCGGGTCACGCCCGGCTGGTCGTCGACCAGCGCAAGACGCTTGCCGACAAGTCGGTTGAACAGCGTGGATTTGCCGACGTTCGGGCGGCCCACGATGGCAAGGGTAAAGGACATAATTCAGGCTCCGGGCCCCGGTTGGGCCAGTTCAGACACGCGCCTTAGCCTATTTGCGGCCTAACGGAAAGCGTGCAATTGCCCCTTGGACGAGACGACATACAGTGTACCGCCCGCCACGACGGGCGCAGTGGTCGCGCCGCCGGGGATTTCGGTGGTGCCGGTCAACCCGCCATTGGTGGGGTTAAAGCTGCGCAGAACGCCATCATTGGAGGCTACGATCACCCGGCCCCCAGCGATAATCGGGCCGTAATGCGCGACGACTTCGGATTGCCGTTTCGGCTTATCCTTGACGAAATTCGGCAGCGGCGTACCCCAGATGCGACGGCCGGTGCTGGCATCAAGCCGCACAAGTTCGTTCAGGTCGGTCACCGCAAAGACAGAATCGCCCGCAGGCCAGACCGGGCCTATGGCGCCATGGCGTGCGACCCACTTACGATCGCCGCTGTTGACGTCCAGCGCCGCCAAACGGCCCGAGTGGTTGCCCACATAAACGGTCCCGCCCGAGACCACCGGCGCGCTTGTCACATCGCCTACAAAGCTCAGCGCGCGGCCCGGGCGTTTGCCCAGAACAGAGGTCGACCAACGCTCAAGCCCGCCTTGGCGGAACAGCCCCTGCACCTCACCCGACCCAAAAGCGAAGACCGCCAGATCGCTGGTGACAGCAGGCGCAGGCGCACCCAGCACGTTGCTAAGGCTGGTGACCGCACCGGTTTGCCATTGGATGCGGCCAGTCGCCTTGTCCAACGCCCAGCCGGTATCGTCGCCCGCCGTGAGATAGACCAGATCGCCCGACACGGTCGGTGTGCCCGAACCGGTGGCGTCAAGGTCTTGGGTCCAACGCACACCGCCCGTTGTTACGTCGAGCGCGGCCAAAACACCAAAGCCCACGGAGACATAGAGCGTTTCGCCATCCACGGCGAGCCCGCCACCGGTCGCTTGGCCTTCGCGGTCGGACGCGGGGGTGAGCTCGCGGGTCCAGAGCGTTTGGCCCGAGGTCGAGGTCGCCGTGACCTGCGCCCCTGCATCAAGCGTAAAGACACGCCCGCCTGCGACTACGGGATCGGCGGTGATGCGCTGTTTGCGGCTGTCGCCCGCGCCGATCTTGGCGCTCCAGACCGGTTGCAACGCGCTGCGCAGCGCCGGGTGGCTGATGCGGGTCGCGGCGGTGCCGATGCTATGGGTCCAGTTGGCGTTGTTCACGGTGCCGCCCAAAGCAATGGCGCGGCTGGTGTTTTCGGGCACGGGGCCATCAATGGCGTCAAAGGCCGGATCTTGCAGACCTGGATTTTGCAGGACCGCACGCACATCTTCGCGCTTGCCCGGCAGATAGGTCTGCTGGTCTTCGCAGGCACTTAGCAGCAGCGCGGTGCCAATGGCCCCCGCCACGCCCAGACCACGCAGACCCGGACGTCCGGGCTTGGTTTCGCGATGCTTTGTCATGGACCTGCTCACTTTCTGTCTTTCCTCAACCTTCAAGCCCCCGCCGTTTTCGGCGGGTGGATATGTGTCAGTTACCCGTTGCTTCGGGGATCTCTAGCTCAGCCTCTGCGGCGGCGCCATCCAGCCCCGGTTCTTCACCCAAGGCCACAATCACCTGAAGGGCGCGTTGTTGCAAGTCTGGGGTGGTTTCCGCATCGGAAAGAATGGATTGGTAGCGGGCGACGGCCTTGTCGGTCTCGCCTTCTTGGATGTCGATCAGGGCCAATTGCTCTTCCGCCAGCAGACGCAGCGCCGCACCGGGCTGGGCCAACGCCTCCAACGCCTGACGGCGCTCTGCCACGGGCACCGACTGGCCCTGTAGCGTGACAGCCTTGAACTGCGCCAAGTGGCGGTAGATCGGCGCAAGATCACCATCAACCGCGATCGCGTCGAGCTGTTCTACGGCGGCATCAGTCTCTCCCGCTTCGGCGAGGGCATCAGCACGCATGAAATGCAGCACAGCACGGGCACCGGGGCCTTCGGCCTCAATCGGGGCAAGCGCTTCGGCGCGGGCATTGCTGGCGTCTGCTTCCAATGCGCCAAGCATCGCATCGCCCAAGGCTTCGGCCTCTGCCCGCTCTTGGGATTTGGTGTATTCGTTCCACGCAGCACCGCCGACGATGGCGATCACAGCAACCACGGCAATCCAGCCAAAGCGGCGCATCAACCCATAAAGCCGGTCGCGGCGGACCTCTTCGTTCACTTCGTCAATAAAACTGTCGGTATCGCTCATCGCGCCCTGCCCCCGGCCTGATTTTGCCCCTCTTACCGCGCGTGAGCAGCCAAGCCAAGACCCAGCGTACGGGTCCGGCTCCGCGATGCCTGCTTGGCAGTGCGCTAGGTCATGCTAGGTCAGGGGTAGGATAAAGCGAAAAAGGAGACGATGATGAGAGCGATAGCAATGGCCGCAGGTGCAATCATGGCAGCGATGCCTGCCATGGCGCAGGATTTGGTAGCCAAAGTCTCACCTCATGACGTGGTGACGACGATGGACCGACTGGAAAGTGCTGTTGAGGCGGCAGGGGCCGAGGTTTTCGCCCGCGTCGATCACGCAGCAGGGGCCGAGAAGGTCGAGATGGAACTGCGCCCGACGCAGCTTTTGATCTTTGGCAACCCCAAGCTCGGCACGCCCGCGATGCAGGATGCGCAGACCGCCGGACTTGATCTGCCGATGCGGGTGCTGGTCTATGCCGATGGCGAAGGAGCGGTGCATGTGACCTATGCCGACCCTGAAACACTGGTTACGGCCCACGGCCTGCCCGAAGACGCGGAATATATCACCAAGATGACCGAGGCGCTGGATAACCTGACCGCCAAGGCGATTGGCGAAGAATAACGCCTTTCCCCCGCCCGGACCTTAACGTTTGGGCGGGGTGTTCTGCGCTTTGATCAGGTTTTCAAGATCGGTTAGCCGCGACATGACCTCATCACGGTAGGTGTTGGTCTGCTCGTTGCTTTCCTCATGATGCGCGTCTTGCATCGAATTCACGATCAGACCGACCAGCAGGTTCACCACCGCGAAGGTCGTGACCATGATGAAGGGCACGAAGAACATCCACGCAAAGGGATAAACCTCCATCACCGGGCGGACGATGCCCATGGACCACGACTCAAGCGTCATGATTTGGAACAGCGAATAGCCCGACCGGCCCAGCGTGCCGAACCACTGCGGGAAATCAGCGCCAAAGAGCTTGGTGGCCATGACAGAGGCGATGTAAAAGATCACCCCCATCAGCAAGAAAACCGAGCCCATACCGGGCAGCGCGTTGACCAACCCCTCAACCACGCGGCGCAGCGAGGGGGCAACGGAGACGACGCGCAGCAGACGCAAGATGCGCAGCGCCCGCAGAACGCTGAGCCCTTGGGTGGCGGGGATCAGCGAAATGGCGACGATCACAAAGTCAAAAATGCTCCAGCCGCGTTTGAAGAAATCCATCCCCCGACCGTAGAGCTTGATCGCGATCTCAATGACGAAGATGCCGAGACAGATCTTATCGAGCAGCAGGATCAACGGCCCTACCTGCGCCATCACCTCATCCGAGGTCTCAAGCCCCAGAATGACAGCGTTAAAAAGAATCACGGCCAAAATGAAATTCTGGAACGAGGGGCGGTCAGCCAATCGTGCCGCGCGGGCGCGCAGCGACGTCTGAGAGGGGGTGGAGAGATCAGTCATGGCGGTAGATATCGTGTGCCGCTTGGCACAACGCAAGAGCAGATCATCGTCAAAAACGCCATCGGCGGCAATGCTCCGCCCCCCTGCTGAAGAGAGGGGCGAGGTTTGCGTTAGTTCTGTTCTTCCTCTGCCTGCTGGCGCTGCCAGAGTTGGGCATAACGCCCGCCGTGCGCCAAGAGCATTTCATGGCTGCCCTGTTCGACGATCTCACCCTTTTCCAGCACGACGATGCGATCCGCCTCTGCGATGGTCGACAGGCGGTGGGCGATGGTTAGCACCGTGCGCCCTTGGCTCGCGCGGCGCAGCGCGTCTTGGATCTCATGCTCCGTCTCACTGTCGAGCGCGCTGGTCGCCTCGTCCAGCAACAGGATTGGCGGGTCTTTCAACAACGTCCGAGCGATGCCCACGCGCTGCTTCTCCCCGCCTGAAAGCTTCAGACCGCGTTCGCCGACTGTGGTTTCATAGCCCTGCGGCAGCGACATGATGAAATCGTGGATCTGTGCCGCGCGGGCCGCATCCTCGACCTCGGCCTGCGTCGCGCCGTCGCGGCCATAAGCAATGTTGTAGCCAATGGTGTCGTTGAACAGCACCGTGTCCTGCGGCACCACGCCGATCGCCATATGCAGCGAATGCTGGGTCACATCACGCACGTCCTGCCCGTCGATCTTCAGCGCGCCGCCTGCGACATCGTAGAAACGGAACAACAGCCGCCCGATGGTGGATTTGCCCGAGCCGGTCGAGCCGACAATCGCCACCGTCTCTCCCGGCCGCGCCTCAAGCGAGACGCCTTTGAGGATTTCCCGGTCGGTATCATAGGCAAAGCGCACATTCTCCAGCGTCACATGCCCGCCTGATACCTTCAGGTCTGGCGCATTGGGCTTGTCGTCAATCTCTGCCGGTTGTTCGAGCAGGCCGAACATCTGGCCCATATCCACCAGCGCCTGACGGATCTCGCGGTAAACGGTGCCAAGGAAGTTCAGCGGCACGGTCAGTTGGATCATGTAGGAATTCACCATGACGAAGTCGCCGACGCTCAGCTCGCCACTTTGCACGCCCATCGCGGCCATCACCATGACCCCCACCAGCCCGGCGGTGATGATCAGCGCTTGGCCAAAGTTCAGGAAAGCGAGCGAATAGTTCGTCTTGATCGCCGCGTTCTCATAGTCGGCCATCGCCAAGTCATAACGCGCGGCCTCGCGGCCCTCGGCGCCGAAGTATTTCACTGTTTCATAGTTCAGCAGGCTGTCGATCGCGCGTTGGTTGGCCTCGGTGTCGCTGTCGTTCATCTGCCGCCGGAGGCGCACGCGCCATTCGGTGACGGCAAAGGTGAACCAGACATAGATCGCGATGGTCACGGTCACGACCACCAGATACCAAATGTCGAACAATACGGCGAGGATTACGCCGACAAGGATCAATTCAAGGATCAGCGGCCCGATGGAGAACAGCAAAAAGCGCAGCAGAAAATCGACGCCTTTGACACCACGCTCGATGATCCGGCTCAAGCCCCCGGTCTTGCGGGTGATGTGATAGCGCATCGACAGTTTGTGGATGTGTTGAAAGGTCTCAAGCGCCAACATCCGCAGGGCGCGCTGCCCGACGCGAGCAAAGACCGCATCGCGCACCTGCTGAAAGCCCACGCCCATCAGCCGCGCCATGCCGTAGGCGATGGTCAGACCAATCGCCCCAAGCGCCAGCATCGGCGCGCCCTCGCCCGCCAGTGCATCCACCGCGTCGCGGTAGAAGAACGGCGTGGCGACAATAATTAGTTTCGACACCAAAAGCGCCAACATCGCCAGTACCACCCGGCGTTTCACCCATGGCATGTCCTTGGGCCAAAGGTAGGGCGCCACCTTGCGCAGCACCAAAAAGCCCGACTGACGCTCGGCGGCGTCGATCATTTCGGCCTCTGTGGGGATGCGCTCAGGCTTTGGGGTTTTGCGGTCGCGCCGACGCGCGGCGGGCGTTTGGTCTGTATCGGCTGGCATGGGAATTCCTGAAGTGATTACAGGCTACATAGGCTCCAAAGCCGAGGGTTGCCAGTGCGGGGCGGCGCACAGCCGCTCTGCGCGCTGCGAATGCCACCCCGGTTTGGGCCCCTGAGGTCGGGCGTCAGATCACTCCGTTGCGGGTTCTTCTGGCAGGTCAAAGACCTGTCCGGGGTAGATCAGATCGGGGTCGCGGATATTGGCGCTATTGGCCTCGAACACTTTCACGTAGAGCAATGGGTCGCCGTAGCGGTCACGTGAGATTGCCCAGAGCGTGTCGCCTTTCTGGACCGTCACAGCGCTCAGCGGGCCGCTCAGCCCCTCGGTGGCAGCGGCCAGCACCTCAGGGGATTCGCGCTTGAAGGGTGTCTCCACCCGGCTCGTCACATCGCCCGCGCGGGAAAGCTCATCCACGCGCAGGGTATAGACGCCCTCATCGACGTTCGGCAGATCGCCCCGCCAGCGGCCCTCTTGATCGACCGGCAGGTTGATCACCGCGTTATTGTTCAGATAGACCCGCACTTCGCTGGTGTCCGGCTGCGCACGGCCTGCAAGCTGCACGTCACCCTGATCGGAATAGCCGATGGTATCAAGCGCAACATTGGTCATCACCTGCGGCGGCGCGGTGTCGAGCCGCTCCACCCCCTCGGCCGTGGATTTCAGCACCGGGGCTGGCGCAGATGGCTGAGCCGGGGCGGTCCCGGTATCCCGCTCTGGTGTAGGGGTCGGCTCTGCGGGTTGAGGGATGGTGTTTTCCGCGACGCTGGAGGGTTCGGGCGTCGCATTCGGCGCCGCCTCTGCCGCATCGTTTTCTTCTGCGGTTCCTGTCTCAGCCGATGGTGTAACCTCAGCCGAGGCGACAGCAGGCTGATCCACCATTTCAGCAGCGCTGTCTGGTTCCGAAGGCGCGGTGCTCTCGCCCTCGGCAGCGCTGGTACCTGCAAGCGGTGTTGCCTGGGCCTGAGCGGGCGTGCCGCGGGCTTCGCCTGCCTCACCCTCGGCGCGGTCTTGCTTCAATGGCGCAGTCTCGCCAGCCTCAGCGGTTCCGGTCCCTGCCAGCGGTGTCGCTTGAGCCGTTGCAGTGGCGCGATCTGTTTGGCCTGACACCCCAGTCGCACTGCCTTGCGTTTTCGGAAGCTCTGCTTCAGGCCCAGCGGTGCCTGTCCCGGCCAGCGGCGTGGCAGTGGTTGCAGGTGTCTGGGTTTGCGCATCGGTGTCTTCAGGTCCAGCGGTCGCAGTGCCCGCTAAAGGAGTCGCTTGGTCAGATATTGAACCCACAGGTACTGCATTGCCATCCGTCGCAGCCATCGTCTCTGCGTCACTGTTTTTCGGGGCCGTCGTTTCGGACGCAACCACGTCAGTTCCAGCGCGCGGCATAGCGTCTGAGGTTTCAGATTTAACCTCTGCCTCAGCCGTATCCTCCGTGGCAACCTCAGCAGTTACACTCTGGCGGTCTATCTCTCCGGCCACCTGCTCTGCATCGTTCTGTATCAGATCAACCGGGTTTTCCTCAGGCGCGGGGTTCGCCTCTGCCATCTCAATTGGTGCATTCTTTGGGGCGGAGGGGGTAAGGATGATCTCTTCTTCCGATGCAATCTTGGTCTCACCATCCTGCTCCAAAAGGGTCAGCACATGACCCGCCTCACTGGGCGGGATGATCGCAAGGGTTGCAAATTTCCCGGCTCCATCAGCGGTCGCGCTGGCGACTTCTTTGCCATCTTTCAGCACAGACACGGTGCTGCCCGGCGTCGCGCGGCCTGCGATCACGGTCATGCCATCGCTTTCGCGGCGCACTTCGTCAAAGGCAGGCGCTGCGGGTTGTTCAGCGGTTTTCACGGGCGCATCTGGCTGGGGTTCTGTCGCGGCCTCCCCCTTAGGGCCAAGAGAAACGCCCTGAACGGCATTCGGGGCAAGCGTGGCATTTTCTGGCGTGGCATCGCGTTCGGGCACCACGGCAACAGCGGTTTGCGGCGCGTCTTCCGGCCCGGCGCGTTTGCTGCCGATCCACGCCCCAAGTGCGAGCACCGCCGCCGCAAAGGCGCCCGCCGCCATCGCCCCCATGCCGCCAAACCGGCCAAGTCCCTTGAACATCTTCTACTTCCCCTGTGGTTGAGCCTTTTTAGCAAGCAGGCTAACAGGGGTCAAAAGCGCAGACGATCCGCGCAGATTTTTCCTAATCATCAGGACACTTTAACATGCAACATTCTGTCTGTGTCTATTGCGGCTCTCGCCCCGGCGACGACGAGGCCTTTACCCGGGATGCCGAAACACTGGGCCGTGGTTTGGCTGAAGCCGGGCTGCGGCTGGTCTATGGTGCGGGTGATGTCGGCCTGATGGGCAGTGTCGCACGGGCGGCGCAGCAGGCAGGTGGCGATACCTTTGGCGTGATCCCCGCACATCTAGTGGCATGGGAAGTCGGTAAGACCGATCTGACCCGCTACATCGTGACTGAAACGATGCATGAACGTAAGAAGGTGATGTTCATGAACAGCGATGCCGTGGCGGTTTTGCCGGGCGGCGCAGGATCACTGGATGAGCTTTTCGAGGTCCTGACATGGCGACAATTAGGCCTCCATGAAAAACCTATCTTCCTTGTGAATACAAACGGTTACTGGGATCCCTTCATGTCATTGATGAACCATGTCGTTGACCATGGTTTCGCGGATAGAACCCTGCTGGATTACGTGACTGTAGTTGCGGATGCGGATGCCGCCCTCAGCGCCCTGCGCCGCGCTTTGTCTTGACGGAACGTGGTCACGGAATAAAGCGCTAGCGCGCACCAGATCAGCACGAAGGCTTGCACATGCCACCCGGTAAATGGCTCGCGGAACAAGACCACGGCGCAGAAAAACTGTAGGGTCGGATTGATGTAGCTTAACAATCCTGCGGTCGCCATCGACAGCCGTCGGGCAGCATAGCTGAACAGGATCAGCGGTGTTGCCGTGATCGGGCCGGCCAACATCAGCAGCGCGGTATCGCGAAATGACGCGCCAAAAGCCCCGGCACCATTGTCACCCGTTTGCCACAGGACCAAGATTGCAAGCGGTGACAGCAAAAGCACTTCGGCGGTGACAGATATCACCGGCCCCACGGCCAGCCGTTTTTTCGCAAGGCCATAAAGCCCGAATGATGCCGCGATCATCACCGCCAGCCAAGGCGCGCTTCCCAGCCCAAAGGTCAGCAGCCCCACTGCGACGGTCACCAGCCCCACCGCAGAAAGCTGCACGCGGTTTAGCTGCTCAGCAAAGACCAATCGCCCCAGCAGCACAGACACTAGTGGAAAGATGTAATAGCCTAAAGCGGCCTCTGTCGCCTGCCCACTCTGCACAGACCAGATAAAAATATACCAATTCGTCGCGATCATTATCGCAGCGATGGCCAGCAGGCCGAATGCACGCGGCCCGGCCATGGCAGAAAAGATGGACCGTAACCGCCCCTGCACTGTCAGAACCACCACAAAAAAGGCCAATGACCACAGGGTACGATGGGCTAGGACCTCGGCGGCGGGCACATGCGCGAGTAACTTGTAAAAAATTGACGACAACCCCCAAACGCAGCAGGCCGCGATCATGGCGGCGAACCCTTTGGTTGTGTCTGTCATGGAATATCCTTGGCGCGGTTGAGTGCCTTCCTTGTGGCGGCAATCAATACCCGCGCCAAGGGAAAAGTCAGGCCTCGGCCAACTCACCCGCGACGATCTTTTCGATCTCATCAATGGGATGGTTCGTCAGGGTCTTGGGAATCTCTCCCACGACCTTGCTTTGCACCTCTTTGTGCAGATTGTCGCGCAGATCCCCAAGCACCGCAGGCGGAGCCACTAGAACGATCCGGTCATAGCGACCTTTATGCGCGAGTTTGTAAAGAATATCGGACAAATCCTTGGCAAAACGCTCTTTTTCCAACTCATGCCAGTCCGTATCATCAAAGGCAGACCGATGGCCGCTTGGCCCATCGCTCATCCGTCCGGGGCGGTTGGCGGCTTGTTCGCGCGCGGGTGGATTTTCCTGCTCTTCCTTGCGCACAACCTGAAGATAAGGGTCATCACCATCAGTATGGTTTTGCAGGAACAATGCCTTTTCGCCATCCGCGATCAGCACCCATGTGTCTTGGCTGAGTTTGGTCATGAAGCCTCTCCGTGATTGCGTTTGTCTTCGCCCGTGACACGGGTAATCCCGTCATCGCCTTTCTCGGCCCGGCGCTCTGCGTCTTGAGTGCCTACGTCCTTTTGCAGGTCCCCTCCGGCGCGTCCGCCTTGGGATGGCGTCTCGGTATCAGAAACGAATTTTTCCGTCTCCTGCGTACCGTCGTTTGATCTCTTACGCTCGGCCATGTTGTCCTCCTTATGACGTGAAGTGTCAGGGGAAAAACCATTCCGAAGGGTCTTAGGTTCCAACGAAAAACCCCGCAGCGAACTGCGGGGTTTGGGTCTTAATCGCAATCAGCTCAAAGGCTGCGATGGTCAGATTACAGACGCGAGGCGACGTTGCCCAGTTCACCCAGCCTGCGGCGTGCCGTGGGCGTCGGTGACTGAGAGAGCAACGTCCGCTTCAAACGCGGACGTTGATGACGGTCGCATCGTCGGATTACAGACGCGAGGCGACGTTGCCCCAGTTCACCCAGCCTGCGGCGTGCCGCGGGCGTCGGTGACTGGGAGAGCAACGTCCGCTTCAAACGCGGACGTTGATGACGGTCGCATCGTCGGATTACAGACGCGAGGCGACGTTGTCCCAGTTCACCCAGCCTGCGGCGTGCCGCGGGCGTCGGTAACTGGGAGAGCAACGTCCGCTTCAAACGCGGACGTTGATGACGGTCGCATCGTCGGATTACAGACGCGAGGCGACGTTGTCCCAGTTCACCCAGCCTGCGGCGTGCCGCGGGCGTCGGTGACTGGGAGAGCAACGTCCGCTTCAAACGCGGACGTTGATGACGGTCGCATCGTCGGATTACAGACGCGAGGCGACGTTGTCCCAGTTCACCCAGCCTGCGGCGTGCCGCGGGCGTCGGTGACTGGGAGAGCAACGTCCGCTTCAAACGCGGACGTTGATGACGGTCGCATCGTCGGATTACAGACGCGAGGCGACGTTGTCCCAGTTCACAAGATTGTCGAGGAAGTTCGACAGGTAGTCGGGACGCGCGTTGCGGAAATCGATGTAATAGGAGTGCTCCCACACGTCACAACCAAGCAGCGCGGTCTGGCCGAAGCAAACGGGGTTCACGCCGTTTTCGGTCTTGGTGACCTTCAGGCCGCCGTCTTTGTCTTTTACCAGCCATGCCCAACCTGAGCCGAACTGGCCCGCGCCTGCGGCTTTAAACTCGTCCTTGAACTTGTCGACCGAACCAAAGCTCTCGGTGATCGCTTTTTCCAGCTCACCGGGCATTTTGCTGTCGTTCGGGGTCATCATTTCCCAGAACTGGTTGTGGTTCCACAGCTGGCTGATGTTGTTGAAGATGCCATTCTGGGCGACAGCATTCGCGTCATAGGTGCCTTTGATGATCTCTTCGAGGGTCTTGCCCTCCCACTCGGTGCCTTCAATCGCCTTGTTGCCGTTGGTCACATAGGCGTTGTGGTGCTTATCGTGGTGGTATTCCAGCGTTTCCTTGGACATGCCTTTGGATGCAAGCGCGTCATGGGCATAGGGAAGATCGGGAAGTTGAAAAGCCATTTCGGGGGCCTCCTCATTTTGGAATTTCGCTGCGGCCACTTGATGTGCATCAAGCGGTAACGTCAAGATCAACGTCCGCAAATCATATCTGTTCCGAGCGATTTAGTCGGATTTCTTCCCGGTTTACGGCGCTGAAAAATGCCCCACCGCGCTGCCCGGCTGCGCTGCGACTTTAAGCTGATCGAACATATATTGCGCGACAGAGCGGAAGCAGACCACTTGAAAGGCCCCATCTTCGCGGAGCCAAAAGGCTGCCGGGATTTGACCCACGCGGGTGCGCCGAAACATGCCGGGTGTGAATTTCGCGGGGGCCAGATCAACCGGCGCAAGCTTGGCCAAGACCTCTCGGGCATGGGTGCCCTCGATACGAAATGCCGCCCGTGCGCCCGATACATCGACGGCCAGCGTATGGGTATCCTCAAAGGCTGCATGCAGCCGCGAAAGCACCTCAGCCACCTGTGCATGGGGGCAAATCAGCAGCAATTCATCCGGCGACATCCATGCCACCGCCGACGTGCCATCGCTGTTGCACATGCCGCTTTCAGGGCGCTCCAGCCCGACGGTTTTATTGATGACCTTGCGCAGAAAGGCCGCTTCCAAATCGCCACGAATGGTGATCATCCCCAGAGGGCCAATCTCAGAAATCGTTGCAATTCCCGCGTCATAACGCGCGTTCTTCAGGGCGGTAACGGCTTCAGACATTTTGCTTCTCCCCCTTGGGATCGTAAAATACGGGATCGACGATTCTGGCCTCATAGGTCTTGCCATCGGTGCCGGGGAAGCTCAGCAATTCGCCCATCCGGTCCGGCCCATGCAGCACCAGCCCCATGGCAATACCCCGATCAAGCGTCGGCGAATGATAGGTCGAGGTCACACGCCCCTGCATCACCTTCTGGCCGTTCTCGTTCTCGCCCTCGCCGAGCGCATACGCGCCATCCGGCAGGGTGCTGCCATCGGTGGTTTCCAGTCCCACCAGCTTCCACCGGGACGGATCCTGCATATGGCTGCGCTGCTGGGCGCGTTTGCCAAGATAGTCGTCTTTCTTTTTCGAGATCGCCCAGTTGAGGCCGAGGTCTTGCGGGATCACCGTGCCATCGGTCTCATCCCCGATCATGATGAAGCCTTTTTCGGCGCGCAGGATGTGCAGACATTCCGTGCCATAGGGCATCAAGCCCAAGTCATGCCCGGCGATCAGCAGCGCGTCCCAAAAGGCTTGCCCCTGCCCGGCCTCCACCGCGATCTCATAGCTAAGCTCGCCCGAGAAAGAAATACGGAAGACCCGCACCTCAAAGCCGCCCAATTCGCCCTCGGTCCACTCCATGAAGCCAAGCGCCTCGCGGCTCAGGTCCATGCCGCCGAGTTTCTCTAAACACTTCCGTGCATTCGGCCCGACCACGGCCACCTGCGCGTAATGCTCGGTGGCGTTCACCACATGAACCTTCCAGTCCCACCATTCGGTCTGGAGCCATTCCTCCATATGCGCGTGGATGCTGTCGGCCCCGCCTGTAGTGGTGTGGCAGAGGAAGGTCTGTTCATCCAAACGCGCGACCACGCCGTCGTCGATCAGGAAGCCGTTTTCGTTGCACATCAATCCATAGCGGCATTTGCCGGGTTTCAGCGTCGACATCATGTTCGTGTAAAGCATGTCGAGGAACCGCGCTGCATCCGGGCCGCGCACGATCAGCTTGCCAAGGGTCGAGGCATCCAGCAGGCCGAGGTTTTGCCGCGTGTTCGTCACCTCGCGCATCACCGCGTCATGGGTGCTTTCGCCGCTTTGCACATAGGCATAGGGCCGCCGCCATTGGCCGACCGGCTCCCAGATCGCACCGTTGCTTTCGTGCCAATCATGCAGCGGCGTGCGGCGGATCGGCTGGAAAGTGTCGCCCCGCGCAGCCCCCGCAATCGCGCCCATCGAAATCGGGTGATAGGGCGGGCGGAAGGTGGTGGTGCCGACGCTGGGAATCTCGGCGTCCAGCGCCCCCGCGAGCGTGGCCAGCCCGTTGATATTGCTGAGCTTTCCCTGATCCGTCGCCATGCCAAGCGTGGTATAGCGTTTCGCATGTTCGACCGAGACGAAGCCCTCTTGCGCGGCCAGCCGCACGTCCGAGACTTTCACGTCGTTCTGATAGTCCAGAAAGGTCTTTTCGCGCAGTTTCACACTGGCACCCTGCGGCATCTGCCAGACCGGCATCATCGGCGCCTCTTCGCGGCGCAGCGCTTCGGGCGATGTAAAATCGCGCGGCAGTTTGAAACCAAGCGACGTGGCCACCCCGTCAGCGGCGACATGGGCGTCATGCAGCACATCGTCCAAGGGGAACACCCCAGCCGCAGCCCCGGCGGGCGTGACGAAACCATGGCCGTCAGCGCCAGTTGGTGGATGATCCTGATTTGGGCGGAAACAGGCATGGGTAGTATCCCACGTCAGTTTGCCGCCGCAGTGGGACCACAGATGCACCACGGGCGACCAGCCGCCCGACATGGCGACGGCGTCGCAGGCGATCTCTTCCAACACCGATCCCTCACCGGCCTGCGAGCAAACGGCGACCCCCGTCACCCGCTTACCGCCCAGAACCGAAGAGATCCCCTGCCCCATGACCACCCGAATGCCGAGCGCCTTGGCCTGCGCCACCAGCTCGCTGTCTTGCGGCAGCACGCGTGCGTCAAGCACCGCAGGCACCTCCAGCCCCGCCTGTTTCAGCGCGATGGCGGTAAGATAGGCGTTGTCGTTATTCGTCACTAGAACCGTGCGGTCACCGGGCGAGACGCCGAAATTCCCCACATAGTCGCGCATGGCTGAGGCCAGCATCACTCCGGGCACATCATTGCCAGCAAAGCTGAGCGGGCGCTCAATTGCTCCGGTCGCGGTAATCACGTGGCCCGCGCGGACGCGCCAGAGGCGGTGGCGTGGTCCGGCAACCTCGGGCGCATGATCGCGCAACCTTTCATAGCCCAGCACATAGCCATGGTCATAGACACCCGCACCCATGGTGCGGTCGCGCAGATCGACATTCTCCATGCCGCGGAGCCGGTCGAGAGTCGCGGTGATCCACGTCTCAACCGGGGCGCCGTCCACTGTGCCGCCGTCGACCGGCGCACGCCCGCCCCAATGGGCCGATTGCTCCATCACGATGACCCGCGCACCGCTCAAACCCGCCGCCAAAGCAGCCTGAAGCCCCGCGACACCACCGCCGATGACCAGCACATCGCAGAAGGCGTGGAAGTGTTCATAGGTGTCGGCATCCGCCGCCTTGGGCGCTTTGCCCAGACCGGCGGAATGGCGGATAATCGGCTCATAGAGGTGTTTCCACAGCGGGCGCGGATGCATGAACATCTTGTAATAAAAGCCCGCAGGCAGAAAGCGGCTGAGGTGTTTGTTAAGCGCCCCGACATCGAACTCAAGGCTCGGCCAATGGTTCTGGCTTTCCGCCTCCAACCCCTCGTAAAGCTCGGTCGTGGTGACGCGGGCGTTGGGCTCAAACCGCCCCTCTTGGCCAAGGCCGACCAGACCGTTGGGCTCTTCGGGGCCGGAGGTCACGATGCCGCGCGGACGGTGGTATTTGAACGAACGCCCGACCAGCACCTGATCATTGGCCAGCAAGGCCGAGGCCAGCGTGTCGCCCTCATAGCCGCGCATTTGCTTGCCGTTGAAGGTGAAATTCAGCGGTTTGCTTTTGTTCAGCAGGCGGCCGCCTGTGGCCAGTCTTGTGCTCATCTTGGGAAACCTTGCGGGCTGGTGGAGGGCGGATGCCTCCCGGTTGGGTTGGGGCCGAGGCGGGGTTAGCTGGCTGCGGGCCATTGCCAATCGGGATGGCGTTTGCGGATCGCGTCAACGATATGATCCGGTGGCGCGAGGGTCTGGGCCGCATAGCTGCCAAAGACCTCAAGCGTGGCGGTATCACGCGCCATGTGGAACCACTTGCCACAGCCATAGACATGACGCCAACGCTCTAGATGCACACCCTTCGGATTTTGGCGCATGAACAGGTAGCTTTCAAACTCACCTTCAGCTCCGTCCGGCCCCACACGCTTTAAATGTGCCTCACCGCCGCCGTGAAACTCTGTTTCTTCGGCTGTGACATGGCAACAAGGACAGGTAAGGATCAGCATGGGCAGGCTCCTAAGCACGGGGCAGACAGCAAAACGCCGCCCCTGCGCAATAGCGCGGAGCGGCGTTCGCCGTGTCGAGGCAGCGCCACACGGGGCATTGCCGGAGTGGATTTACTCAGTCGGGGTTGCTGTCTCTTCGACCGCATCTGCAGTGCCTTCGGCAGCGCCTTCAACCGCTTCGCCTGTGCTTTCTGCGGCACCTTCGATGTTGACGTTGACGTCATCTGCGCCATCCAAGTCGCCACCGGCAAAGAGGAAATAGGCCAGCAGAGCCACAACAACGACAACCGCACCAACGATAAACGCGAGGCCATTGCCGCCGCGGTCTGTCGTGGTTGTGGTTGTGGTCGTGTTCGTATGGTCGGTGTGATTGTTTTCCGGGGTTGCCATTGTTCAGCTCCGTTTAATTCAATGTCTGAACAGGCAACGCGGCTGAACGCAAACTCGTTCCCCCCGACGACCTCACAGAGCGGATTGTGGCTGACCGGCAACATCAATGAGCCACCCCGGCAGCCACGGATTCGTCGATAAAGCGCCCTTCGGCGAAACGCTCCAACCCAAAGGCATCGGTCAGCGGCGAATGCCCCTTGGCCATCAACTCGGCAAAACCCCAGCCCGACCCGGGGATCGCCTTGAACCCGCCCGTGCCCCAGCCACCGTTGATAAACACCCCCTCGACCGGTGTCTTGGAAAGGATCGGAGAGCGGTCGCCGGTGACATCCACGATGCCGCCCCATTGCCGCAGCATCTTGAGCCGGGAGATCATCGGGAAAGTCTCAACCAGCGCGCGCACCGTCTCTTCGATGTGGTGAAAGCTGCCCCGTTGGGTGTAATTGTTATGCCCGTCCGTACCACCGCCGATGACCATCTCGCCCTTGTCGGACTGGCTCATATAGCCATGCACCGTATTGGCCATGACGACGACATCCATACAGGGTTTGACCGGCTCCGAGACCAGCGCCTGCAAGGCCACGCTTTCGATCGGCAGACGGAAGCCCGCCATATTTGCCAGCTGCCCCGAGTGTCCGGCCACGACGATCCCCAGTTTGTCGCAGTCGATATCGCCGCGCGTGGTGCTGACGCCGGTCACCTTGCCGCCTGTCTGGCGCACGCCGGTGACTTCGCACTTCTGGATGATGTCCATGCCCATATCCGAGCAGGCCCGCGCATAGCCCCAAGCCACCGCATCATGGCGCGCCGTGCCGCCCCGCGCTTGCCAGAGCCCACCCAGAACCGGATAGCGCGGCCCATCTATGTTGATGATCGGCACCAGTTGTTTGACGCGGTCCGGGCCGATGAATTCGGTGCTGACGCCCTGAAGCGCGTTGGCATGCGCGGTGCGCTTATAGCCGCGCACCTCATGTTCGGTCTGTGCCAGCATGATCACCCCGCGGGGGGAGAACATGACATTATAGTTCAAATCCTGGCTCATCGTCTCATAAAGGCTGCGCGCCTTTTCGTAGATCGCGGCAGAGGGGTCTTGCAGATAGTTCGAGCGGATGATCGTCGTGTTGCGCCCGGTGTTACCGCCGCCCAGCCAGCCCTTCTCAAGCACCGCGACATTGGTGATGCCGAAATTCTTGCCCAGATAATAGGCCGTCGCCAGCCCATGCCCGCCGGCACCGACGATGATCACATCATAGCGTTTTTTCGGTTGCGCATCGCGCCACGCGCGGGTCCAGCCCGTATGATGGCGCATCGCCTCTCGGGCCACTGCGAAAACGGAGTATTTCTTCATCACGTCACTTCCCGGCAAGGATTCGGGCCGCGCGGGCGGCTGTGGTCTTTTCTGAGCCTAGGAGCAGATATTCGAAATGACCACCACGGCATTTGGACGCGGTTTTGCGACATGTGGTGCAATTGGTGAAAAATGCCGCAGGGGGCGCGGCAATTGCGGTCTTTTGTCGGCGTCGGGCAAAGGTTAGGTAGAGGGCATGATATTTTGGTTTCTCTCTGGCGCGATGGCGCTTGTCGTAGGTGGTTCTCTGGCGCGGGCCGCATGGCGCGGCTCGGATACGCCCCTGCCCGTACAGGCGGATTATGATCTCAAGGTCTACCGCGACCAATTGGATGAGGTGGAGCGTGACGTAGCGCGCGGTGTGGTGCCTGAGGCCGATGCCGCCCGAATCCGGACCGAGATCTCGCGCCGTATCCTCGCCGCCGATGCTGGGCGCGACACGCGTGTACAAAGCACGTCGCGGCCCGCGCCGCTCGTGCTAATCGGGGGGATTATCGCTTTGGGTGCCGGGTCACTGGCGCTGTACTGGCATCTGGGCCAACCCGGCTATGGTGATCTGGCGCTTGCTGACCGCATCGCCTTTGCCGAGGACATGCGCCGCAACCGCCCCAGCCAGCAAAGCGCGGAAGAAAGCCTGCCTGCCAGCCCCAGTACCGAGGGGCTGAGCGCGGATTACCTCGCGCTGATGCAACAGCTCCGCGCGACGGTCAAAGAACGGCCCGAGGATTTGCAGGGCCAGACCCTGTTGGCGCAGAACGAGGCCCGCGTCGGGAACTTCGCCGCCGCAGCCGAGGCGCAGGGCAATGTGCTGCGTCTTAAGGGCGCGGATCGTACCGCCAAGGACATCGCCGACTACGCCGAACTTCTGGTGTTGGCCGCGGGGGGCTATGTCTCTCCCGAGGCGGAAACGGCCCTGCGCGAAGTGCTGAACCGCGATGAGCAGGATGGCCGCGCGCGCTATTACCTTGGGCTGATGATGGTTCAGACCGGGCGGCCAGATGTCGGTTTCCGTATTTGGGACGCGCTGTTGCGGCGCGGGCCTGAGGATGCAGCATGGATTGAGCCGATCCGCGTACAGATCCCACAGGTCGCAGCCCTTGCCGGGGTGGATTACGAAATACCTCAGACAGGCAACGGCGCGCCTGCCCGAGGGCCGTCCGCCGAAGACATCGAGGCCGCCTCGGAAATGGACGCGGGCGACCGGATGGAAATGATCGGCGGCATGGTCGCGGGCCTCTCTGACCGTCTGGCCAGCGAAGGCGGCCCGCCGCAGGACTGGGCGCGGCTGATAACCTCGCTTGGCGTCTTGGGCGACACCGATCAGGCACGCGCAGTCTATGACAATGCGCTTGAGGTCTTCTCGGGCGATAGCGCAGCGTTGGATATGATCCGCAATGCCGGAGAACGCGCAGGGGTGGCAGGATGATTTTTGACGACACCGCAGATTTTATCGCCGCCCTTCCCCCGATGCAGGCGCTGATCGGGTTGGATCTGGGAGAGAAAACCATCGGCGTCGCGGTAAGCGACAGTTTCCAATCTGTCGCCACCCCGCTGGAAACCGTGCGGCGCAAGAAATTTGGGCTGGATGCCGCGCGTCTGGCCGAGATCATCGCCGAGCGCCGTATCGGCGGTCTCGTTCTGGGCCTGCCGCGCAACATGGACGGCTCTGAGGGGCCGCGCTGCCAATCGACCCGCGCTTTCGCCCGCAACTTCGACCGGCTCACGCCGCTGCCGATCACCTATTGGGACGAGCGGCTGTCGACCGTGGCCGCCGAACGCGCGCTGCTAGAGGCCGACACCACCCGCAAACGCCGCGCCGAGGTAATTGACCATGTGGCGGCGGGCTATATTTTACAGGGGCTTTTGGACCGCTTGCAGGTGATGCGCCGTGAGTAAGAAGGTCTGGCAGCGCGATGAGATTGAAAGCCCCTGCATCAACATCTGCGTGGTGCATCCCGAAAGTCGACTCTGCACCGGCTGCCTACGCTCGATTGATGAGATTGGCCGTTGGTCAACAATGAGCAGCGACGAACGCCGCGCCATCATGGAAGAATTGCCTGAACGGGCCAGCGCCCACACAAAACGGCGCGGGGGACGCGCGGCGAAACTGGCCCGACGCCGCGATTAGCGCGGCCTCACGCGCCGCGGCGTTGGGTGATCTGATTAAGAAAGATCAGCGCGGCGTCGCTATCTGTGCCGTCGCGGTAACCAATGGGGCTAGCGTTATAGTTCGCCGCCGGGAAAGACGCCCGTGCGAAAGACAAGCTGGTTTCGCGGGTGAACATCCCATCAAAACGGAACGCCCGACGACCATTACGCGCAGGCCGCCAATAAGCGAGGTTCTCGCCCTGCCCTTTTAGAATGATTGCTTTGGTCCGGTACTGGCCCATTAGATCGATTCCTCTGATTCTGCCGCCGTTAGGGCATTCAACCTCTAGTTTGTGTCGAGAATGCGGCGAATTGATGAAAATGGGCTTAAATTGGGCGTAAATTGTCGAATTTCGGCAGGTTTAAGGTGTAAAACCGGACGACCCTACCCCCAGAGTGCCTTTCTCAACATATTTAGTGCCACCAGTATCAGAAACACGGCAAAGACCCGCCTTAACGGCTTGGGGTCCATCGCGTGGGCCAATCGCACGCCCCAAGGTGCCGTGATCAGTGTCATCGCCACAACGATCCCAAAGGCTGCGACATTGACCGCGCCTATCGTCAGCGGTGGTCGGTTTTGGGCTATGTCCACAAACAGAAATGCAATGACCGACGGCACGGCGATCAATAGGCCAAAGCCCGCCGCAGTGGCCACAGCCTTGTGGATCGGCCGCCCGTGCAATGTCATGAGCGGCACGCCAAAGCTGCCGCCGCCGATCCCCATGAGAACCGACAGAAACCCGACCATTGGCGATAGAACCGCACGTTTAATGCCGCGCGGCATGTTCTCTCCCAAGCGCCAATCGCTGCGCCCGAACCCAAGATAAAGCCCGACAAGCAATGCCAAGCCGCCGAAAATCATCTGGAGCGTCACAGTTCGCAATTGTGACACCAAAATCACGCCCAGAACCGCGCCCAGCATGATACCCGGTGCCCAAGTCCGCAGAATTTCCCAATCGACCGCGCCCTTCTTGTTATGTGCATGCACCGACCGCGCCGAGGTGACGATGATGGTCGCCAGCGAGGTCGCAAGGCAGATCTGCATCAATTGCGGCCCGCCATAGCCCAACGAATGCAGCACATAAAAGAAGGCAGGCACCAAGACGATGCCGCCGCCCACGCCAAGCAACCCCGCCAAGACACCCGCAATCCCCCCGATCAGGACAATAAGCGCCAGCATCGGCAGCAATACGTTCAACTCTGGCATGGAAGCCCTCCCCGAGGTTTCTGCGCTCTTTCAAGCCGTTTCCTACCGGGGGTTCAAGGCCATAAAGGCGGGGTTGCACTTCCCCTACGGAAGGTTAGGTTGCGCGCGAAGTTCAAGGCGGGCATATCGGTCTGCGCTTGCCGCCTCCTCCTATGGCTGCGGCCATCCCATCCGAAAGGACATCACGTGCTACGTTCAGCGCTCATTCTCGGGTTGCTGGGGCTGGTCGGCCCCTTCGCCATCGACATGTATCTGCCCGCCATGCCCGCCATCGCCGCCAGCTATGGCGCGTCTGAGACGGCGGTTCAGGCAACCATCACCGCCTATTTCATCGCCTTCGGACTGGGTCAGCTTTTCTATGGCCCGTGGGCCGATCAGGCGGGGCGCAAGCTGCCGATCATGGTGGGGCTGGTGCTTTTCTTGATCGCCTCCTTCGGGGCCGCCTTTGCGCCGACGATGACGGCGCTGATCGGCTGGCGGGCGCTGCAAGGGCTCGGCGGTGCGGTGCTGATGGTGGTGCCGCGTGCGATCATCCGCGACCAATATACTGGCACGCAGGCCACGCGGTTGATGGCGATGTTGATGCTGGTGATCTCGATCTCGCCGATGCTGGCCCCTCTGGCTGGCAGCGCAGTGATGGCGCTGGCCGATTGGCGCGCGATTTTCATGACCTTGGCTGTCTTGGCTATCGCCGCTCTGGCCCTCACCGCCTTCGCTCAGCCCGAAACGCTGCCTGTAAAACGCCGCGTGCGGATCAACCCGCGCAACCTTGCACGCGGGGCAAAGGTACTACTGAGCGATCCGATCTTCATGGGGCTGACCTTTATCGGCGGCTTTGCCATGGGGTCTTTCTTTGTCTTCATCGCCTTCGCGCCCTTCGTCTACACCGGGCAATACGGGCTGGGGCCGACCGGGTTCTCGCTGGCCTTTGCGGTGAACGCAGTTGGCTTCTTCTCGGCCTCGCAACTGGCCGGTTTTCTAGGCGAACGTTGGGGCATGCGCAGCCTCGTGCGGCGCGGGGTAGCGGGCTTCGTCTTCCTTTCCGCCGCGATCTTTATCACCGCGTTGGTCACCGAGCCGGGCCTCTATCTGGTGATGGCGGGGCTGTTTTGCGCCAACGCCTGCCTTGGCGTCGTGGTGCCGACGGTCATGGTCGTGGCGCTGGACGATCACGGCGATATCGCGGGGCTTGCGT
Organism: Sulfitobacter sp. SH24; assembly: GCF_965641895.1. Lineage (NCBI taxonomy): Bacteria > Pseudomonadati > Pseudomonadota > Alphaproteobacteria > Rhodobacterales > Roseobacteraceae > Sulfitobacter > Sulfitobacter sp. SH24. Next base: position 1,259,915 of record NZ_OZ282575.1, on the reverse strand, counting down.
CGTCACTGGGCGGCACCTTGCAGATGGTAGCAGGTGGCCTTTCCATCGCGCTGGCCGGGCCGTTCTTTGACGGTTCTGTCACACCGATGCTGGGGGCGATCGCAGCCTGCGGTCTGGTAGCGGCGGTGCTTACCTTAGCGCTCCTACGCCCACGCCCTGTGATTGAACCGACTGCCTGACCCTACCCCGCCGCGGCGATTTCCTGTGCCGCGGCGACCTCGGCCAAAGCGGCCTCTACCAGCTCCGGACCCGCGCCGGGCTTATGCGCCCCCTCCGATAGGATACGCCGCCACTGCCGCGCGCCGGGACGGCCGGCAAAAAGCCCCAGCATATGCCGCGTGACCTGCCCCAAACGCCCGCCGCTGGCCAGATGCGCCTCGATATAGGGCAACATCCCCTGCACCGCCGCCTCTGCACTGCTGTCCATCTCTTTACCATAGATACGCCGATCGGCACTGGCGAGGATGTCGGTCGGCGAATGATAGGCACTGCGCCCGACCATAACGCCGTCTAGCCCGGCGTCGAGAACGGCCTCGGCCTGTTCTAACGACGTAATGCCACCATTGACCGAGATATGCAGATTGGGGAACAGCCCCTTCATCTGATGCACCAAATCATAGTCTAGCGGCGGGATATCGCGGTTTTCCTTGGGGCTCAGCCCCTGCAACCACGCCTTACGCGCATGGATCGTGACACGGGTGCAGCCTGCCGCCACAATGCGCGACAGGAATTCTGGCAAGATTTCCGCAGGGTTCTGATCATCCACACCGATGCGGCATTTTACCGTCACTTCAACATCACAGGCCGCGCGCATGGCATCCACGCAGTCCGCCACCAGCCCCGGCTGCTGCATCAAGACCGCGCCGAATGCACCTGATTGCACCCGGTCAGACGGGCAGCCGCAATTGAGGTTGATCTCGTCATAACCCACATCCGCCCCCAACCGCGCTGCCTGCGCGAGCTCTGTGGGGTCCGAGCCCCCAAGTTGGAGGGCCACGGGGTGTTCAGATGGATCGTGATCCAACAGATGCAGCGCACCACCGCGCACAAGCGCAGGCGCGGTGACCATCTCAGTATAAAGCAGGGTCTCGCGGCTAAGCAGTCGGTGCAGATAGCGGCAATGGCGGTCGGTCCAATCCATCATGGGGGCCACGCTCAAGCGGGCCGCTCTTTCAACTTTATACGTCAATATCTCAACCTCAACACCGACCAAATCTCATATGGCGCGCTTTGCGTGGTTACCGGAGTGTTCCGGTGCTTCGTTTCTGGATTGCCACCCTGTAGCATATTCACACTGACAGGCCAGCACCTGTCGGTGATGCTGAACCGACCTACACAGATTTGGCATTCCTCTCGGCGCAAGACGAAATCACGCTCTGTCGATCACAAGGCACGCAGCTAGGCCATTAGACGTGTCCTCAAAGGACAGCGACCCGCCATGCAATTTCGCTATCGCCGCAACAATCGTAAGGCCAAGGCCATAGCCGTCGATCGTGGCCGTATTGGTCCCGCGCTGAAACGGGGCCATGAGAGCCGCCATATCCTCAGCAGAGCTATCAGAGCCTTCGTCTTCGATGATGATCCTCGCTGTATGGGCGTCAGCTTCGAGCGCGACAATCGCACGACGACCGTATTTCAGCGCGTTCTCAATCAGGTTCGTCACCGCGCGCTCAAGTGAGACGGGCCGCCCGATCACAGTGACGTCCCGGTCGGCTGCAAACACGCTTTGCCCCTGTCGCGCGCTAAAGACCGAACGGGCGCTCTGCACGACAATGTCCGACCCTGTGCGGAAGGTCACATCCCTGCCCGTGTCCTGATAATCAGCGACGATGGAATCGATCAGTGAGCCCAGTGAAAGCTTGCGTGGCTTTTCGACGTTCATCTCGACCCGCGTATAGGTCAGCACGCTTTCGATGATCCCCGTCATACTGTCGATATCGGCCTCAAGTTTCTGGCGCAGTGCCGCATCGGGAATAAGCGCGCTGCGCAGGCGCAGGCGTGTTGCGGGGGTGCCAAGGTCATGGCTCACGCCAGAAAGAACGGCGGCGCGGCTCGACAATTGTTGGCGTTCATCTTCAAGAAAGCTGTTTACGGCCGAAACGATGTCCTGCAACTCCTGTGGGCCGGGCAGATCATAGCTCGCCGGGCCGCCGATGCGGCGGCGGCTGCGCAATTGCTCGGCAAATTGCGAAAACTCAGCCGAGAGGTTCAGCACCACGGTGAGGGTCACCCCCATCGCCAGCACGGCCAATAGGACAGCCCACATGCGATTATCAGCCGGGGCTGCGGCGCAGCTAAGCACGGACGCGGCGTCGATCTCAAACCACGGCGCACTGCCCATCTGGGTCAGCACAACCGGATCGGAGCAATAGGACGCCACCAGACGAAAGACCTCTCCGGTCTTCTCCGCCGCGGTTTGATCGGCGCGATTGGGCATCTCGGCCAGCTTGTAGGTAAGATCGGGCGACAGGATCGCCATGGTCAGGGGCGCCCCGGTCTGGCTGTTCGCGCTATCGGCAGAGATCAGGACAATAGTGACTCGCGCTGCGAGAGGGGCGTGAGAAATCTGACGGAAGGCCCCGCGCGCGGCGCGGGCCTGATCCTCAGCGCTGAGGGGGCGGATTTGTACCTCCTCCGCCGGTACGGTGCCGTTTTGCACGGCGTAGTAAAGGTTGATCCCCGCGACATAGGCACGTTCCTGATGTGCCCGCCAGCTTGCGTTAGAATGGCTCCATAGCCACACGGCAATCCCACCGGAAAGAAAGGCCGTGATGACAAGCAAGCTGCCAATCACCCGTAGGCTGCGGCGCTGGATCACCTGTCGTGTTCCATCACATCGACGGCAAAGACATAGCCAACCCCGCGTTCCGTTCTCAGGAATAAGGGGTGTTTCGGGTCCACTTCGATTTTAGCGCGCAGCCGCCCGACCAAAACGTCAATGGCGCGGCCCAGCCCATCGCCCTGCGGTCCTGCCTCGCCTGTTACATCAAGTGCTGCGGCGATCTCTTCGCGGGTCAGGGGGATATGCGGATTTGCAAGCAGCACCCGCAAAAGCGCCGTCTCGCGCCGAGACAGCGAAACCTGCACCCCACTGGGCGCGCGCGCCTCATTGTGTTTTGCATCATAGGTCCAGCCTGCGAATGTAAAAGTCTTGGTATTGCGGCGGTGCACCAGCGAAGAGGACCGCCGCGTGCGGTGCAGCACGGCCTTCACCCGTGCGAGCAGCAGTTCAGGGTTGAATGGCTTGGCGATATAGTCATCGGCCCCTACCGCATAGCCTTCCATCCGCTGATGGTCCGCCGACAGGGCCGAGACCATGATGATTGGCACGTCTTGATCCTGCCGCAAGCGCCCACAGATATCGAGCCCGCTTTCATCCCCCAGCATCACATCGAGCAAGATCAGATCGACCCGCCCACCCTCAAGATGAGCAGCGAGCTCTTCCTCCGTTGCGGCGGGCAATGCGATCGTCCCATGCTTTTGCAGAAATTGCGTCATCATTTGCCGCATCTCTACATCATCATCGACCACCAAAATCCGCGGAATCGCCACCCACTCTCCTCCTCTACCCTCAGCGGGATACTACCGCCTTGTCCCCGTCTGAGCGCCATGATGCAACAAAATCCACGGCTAAGTAACAAGCTGTAACGTGCGCGCAGGATAATTGCATGTTGAGCCCGGTTTGCTGTGCCCTGCGCATTGCAAGCTGTGTTTTTCCGCGACAATCTCCTGCCATCCGGTCTGGGAGGGCCGTCATTTCCACGGGAGGAAACATCATGAATACCTATGTAACCGGGGCGGTATCTGCCCTGTCGATGATTGTCGCGACTTCGGCCCTCGCCGAACCGACAGCCGAGGTGCTGCACTATTGGACATCTGGCGGCGAAGCGAAATCCGTCGCCGTTTTGCAAAAAGAATTCGCCGACAAAGGCGGCAGCTGGACCGATATGCCGGTGGCTGGCGGCGGCGGTGACGCGGCAATGACCGCTCTGCGCGCCCGAGTGCTGTCAGGCAACGCACCAACGGCCGTCCAACTTAAGGGCCCCGCAATTCAGGAATGGTACGAAGAAGGCGTTCTGGCCGATATTTCTTCGGTCGCCGAGGCGAACGATTGGGAAACTGTGCTGCCCGCCTCCATCGCTGGGCATATGAAATGCGAGGGCACATGGTGTGCTGCGCCGGTCAACGTGCACCGGGTCGACTGGATTTGGGCGAATGCCGAGGTGCTGAACGCCAATGGCATCGAGATGCCCACCACATGGGATGAATTCAACGCCGCCGCCGACAAGCTGCAGGAGGCCGGAATCATCCCCCTCGCGCACGGTGGGCAGGCTTGGCAAGACGCTACGATTTTCGAGGCAGTCGCCCTAGGCATCCTTGGGCCAGACGGCTACCGCAAAGCCTTTGTTGAGCTCGACAACGAAACCCTCACGTCGGACGCGATGATCGCGGTGTTCGACCAAATGCGCACCCTGCGCGGCTATGTCGACAGCAACTTCTCTGGCCGCGACTGGAACCTTGCCACGTCTATGGTCATGAACGGAGAGGCCGCTTTCCAGATCATGGGCGACTGGGCCAAGGGTGAATTCATGGCTGCGGGCAAGGTGCCCGGCGAAGACTTCCTCTGTGCTTCTGCACCGGGAGAAGGTTTCCTTTATAACGTCGACAGCTTTGCAATGTTCGACGTGGACGGCGATGATAAAAAGGCTGGCCAAGAACTTCTGGCTGAATTGGTTGTCGGGCAGAACTTTCAAAAAGTGTTCAACCTCAACAAAGGGTCGATCCCTGCCCGCACCGATGTAGCGCTGGATGAATTTGACGATTGCGCCCGTCTGTCCGCCGATGACATGCAAGCCAGTTCTGACAGTGATGCGCTGCTGCCAAGCTATGCCCATGGCATGGCGCTGCGCGGCGCGCAGGCTGGTGCAATCACAGATGTCGTGACTGCGCATTTCAACTCGGACATGTCATCTGCCGATGCAGTCCAGATGCTTGCCGACGGCATCGCCAACAGTATGTAACGCCTGCTCCTGCCCCCGCGCATTTGTGGGGGCAGGCCAATTCGGAACATTCACATGATCAAGTGGCTTGAAGAAAACACCCCCAAACTGGTTCTGGCGCCCTCGTTCATCGCCGTTCTGATCTTCGTCTACGGCTTTATCGCTTGGACAGCCTGGGTATCGCTGACGCGCTCGCGGCTGTTGCCGAAGTATGAGATCGAAGGTTTCATCCAATACGAACGGCTCTTTGCCTCGCCGCGGTGGGAAACGGCCTTTGGCAATCTCTTTGTATTCGGGACGCTGTTCATCGTGATTGCGATGGTTCTGGGTCTCGCGCTGGCGATCCTTCTGGATCAGAACATCCGCACCGAAGGTGCGATCCGTACGATTTACCTCTACCCCATGGCGCTGTCGATGATCGTGACCGGCACCGCGTGGAAATGGATCCTGAACCCCGGTTTGGGGTTGGAGGCCATGGTGCGCGGCTGGGGGTTTGAGAACTTTACCTTCGACTGGTTGATTGACCCCGACAAGGCAATTTACACCATTGTGCTTGCGGCGATCTGGCAAAGCTCCGGCTTCGTCATGGCGCTATTTCTCGCCGGGCTGCGTTCGGTAGACGGGGAAATCATCAAGGCCGCTCAGGTCGATGGCATCCCGACATGGCGCGTTTATACCGCGATCATCATCCCGGCGATGGCACCGATTTTCCTGTCGGCCTTTATCGTGCTGTCGCACCTTGCAGTCAAAAGTTTTGATCTGGTCATCGCTCTGACAGGCGGCGGCCCGGGCTATGCCACTGATCTGCCCGCCACCTACATGTACGCCATGGCGTTTTCGCGCGGGGATATCGGACAAGCGGCAAGCTCGGCCATGATTATGATGCTCGTCGTATTCTCTATCGTCGTGCCTTATCTTTATTCTGAATTGAGGTCCAAAGATGGTTGATCTTTCCCTCGCGCAGACCCCGCATCAGGCTGAAGGCCGGACAGGCAGGCTGATCCTGCGGTGGATGCTGTATATCTTGCTGCTGCTTTTTGCGCTGTTCTATTTGCTACCGCTTTTTGTGATGTTGACCACCTCACTGAAAAGCCTTGAGGAAATCCGCACAGGCGATCTGATCGCCCTGCCCCGCGACGTGACCTTCGCCGCATGGCGCACGGCATGGTCAGAGGCCTGCACCGGTATCCAATGCGAAGGGGTGCGGCCGTTTTTCTGGAACTCTGTCCTCATCGCCATTCCGGCAGTGGTGATTTCCACCCTGCTAGGCGCGATGAACGGCTATGTCGTGGCACAATGGAATTTTCGCGGCGCGAACCTGTTCTTTTCACTGATGCTCTTTGGCTGCTTCATCCCTTTTCAGGTGGTGCTTCTGCCCATGGCGCGGGTGCTGGGGCTGATCGGTATGGCAGGCACAATTCCGGGGCTGATCTTTGTCCATGTGATCTATGGGTTGGGTTTCACCACGCTGTTTTTCCGCAACTACTATGTTTCGATCCCGTCAGAACTGACAAAGGCGGCCAAGGTGGATGGCGCAGGGTTTTTCCGCATCTTCTGGTCGATCTTCCTGCCGCTGTCCTTGCCGATCATCGTGGTGACCGTGATCTGGCAATTCACCCAAATTTGGAACGACTTCCTCTTTGGCGTCTCATTCAGTCAGGCCGGTACGCAGCCGGTGACCGTGGCGCTAAACAATATCGTCAATTCGACCACCGGCGTCAAAGCCTACAACGTCGACATGGCCGCCGCGATCATCGCCGGACTGCCGACACTTCTCGTCTATGTGATTGCCGGGAAATACTTTGTCCGCGGCCTGACCGCCGGTTCCGTGAAAGGATAAATCAATGGCCCCAATCCTCGAAATCAACAATCTCTTCAAAAGCTATGGCACGGTTGAGATCCTCAAGGACATCAACGTGGCGATTGAACAGGGGGATTTTCTTGTGCTGGTCGGCCCTTCGGGCTGTGGCAAGTCGACCCTGCTCAACTGTATTGCTGGGCTGGAGCCGATCAGCGGCGGCGAGGTCCGCATCGGTGGGCGTGACATGACCAGCGTCAGTCCCAAAGACCGCGACATCGCGATGGTGTTCCAATCCTACGCGCTCTACCCGACGATGACCGTCGCAAAAAACATCACTTTCGGCATGAAGGTGCGCGGCGTTGATCAGGTCACGCAGGCCGAAAAGCTCGCCCATGTGGCGCAGCAATTGCAGATCGAACCACTGCTTAACCGTAAACCCGGCCATCTCTCGGGTGGCCAGCGCCAGCGCGTCGCCATGGGCCGTGCCTTGGTGCGCGACCCCAAGCTGTTCCTCTTTGATGAGCCGCTTTCCAACCTCGATGCCAAGTTACGGGTCGAGATGCGGACCGAGATCAAATCCCTACACCAGCGGCTTGGTGCGTCGATGGTCTATGTGACGCACGACCAGATCGAAGCGATGACGCTGGCCACCAAAATCGTCGTCATGAAGGGCGGTGTCATTCAGCAGATCGGCACGCCTGCAGAGATCTACAACCACCCGGCGAACCTATTCGTCGCAGATTTCATGGGCAGCCCGGCGATGAACCTGATCCCGGCAAAGGCACGGTCCGGTAGCGCCGGAACAACAATCGAAATCGCGCGCAAATCGGGCGGGTCAATGGTTTTGACCGACCGCAAAAACCTCAGCCTGCCAGAGGATGTGATTATCGGTGTCCGCCCCGAAAACATCGCCGATGCAAACGCGCATTCCCGCCCGGATTCGCAAGAGGCCGATTGCGTCATCGACATCGTAGAGCCTGCGGGCGCAGACACCTATGCGGTCATGGAGTTGGGCGGCAAACATGTCACCGCGCGGCTGCACGCGGAAACCACCGCTGCGCCGGGCATAAAGCAGCGATTGGCCTTTGATCTGGGTAAAGTCTCGTATTTTGCGCCCGATACGGGGCTGCGTCTGAACTAAGGCTTTGCGGTTTAGCGGCCCTGCCCCGTTCTGCTTTCAGCCGGACGGGGCGAAACCGCCCAATAACCCGGTCATACGCGAATGACTTCGCAGCCATGCCGCGCACAACTTTCCATAACAGGCGGCGAAAACCTTGCGCCTGTCACCACGATATCAACGTCCCAGAGGTGGCCCATCTGAAATGCCAAATCTAATCGGTTCTTGGTGCTGTCCATCACCAGAATGCTCTTTTTGCCGCAGCTCGCGATGGCCTTGCGTGCGCTCATTTCGTCAGCGTTATAGTCCATCACCATGCCCTCTTCGGACAGACCCCCGCAGCTAAAAACCGCGTAATCGACGCGGTACTTTGCAAAGAATTCAAGCGCAGGCGTGCCGATCATATCGAGATCGCGCATTCTTACGGTTCCGCCTGCCAGTTCAACGGCAACGCCGGGGGCTTGTTGCAGGGCGCAGACGGCGTGGATGCTATTGGATGCGACGAAAAGGTCATTATGCGAGGCCAGAAACCGGGCGCAGGTTTCCACTGTTGTGCCGGTCCCCAACGCCACCCGTGCGCCATCTGGAATCAGGCTTTTGACCGCCAAAGCGATGCGCTGCTTTTCCTGCCGCGCGATGCTTTCGCGAGGCAGATAGCCAATGTTCTCACTTTGCTGCCGCAGCCGCGCATTGCCGTTGCGGCGCTGGATAAGCCCCGCTTCATCAAGATCGCGCAGGTCCGCTCGTATGGTTTGCACCGAAACGGCAAGCTCGGACGAAAGCTCAATCGCCGATAGGGTCTCGCTCTTAGACAGGAGCGCGATAATCTCATCTCTTCGCTGGGTTACTTCCCGTCGCACGGTCATTTCCTTTGAAAAATTCTCAAAATTTTCGGTAGGTTAGGAAAAGTTTTTGAATCTCGCAATATAAATAAAAGTTTCAACTAACTGTTACAAAACCGTCAAACTTCTCAGGGATAAGGCTCATGTGAACTGCTTTCGTTCGAAAGTTAAAACCCCAGGAGCACCCCATGAAGTCCTTCGTCACATCCACCGCTTTCGCGCTTTTGGCCAGCACGGCCATGGCCGATACGATCACTCTTTATACCTCGCAGCCCAATGCCGATGCGCAGCGGACCGTTGACGCCTTTATGGCTGCCAACCCCGGCACCGAAGTTGATTGGGTCCGCGATGGTACAACCAAATTGATGGCCCGCCTGCGTGCCGAGATTGAGGCAGGCAACCCCCAGCCCGATGTCCTGCTGATCGCCGATACGGTGACGTTGGAAGGCATGGCACAGGAAGGTCTTTTGACCGCTTACCAATCGCCCGAAGCCGGTGACTATGACGCGACGTTGCATTCTGCCGAAGGCTATTACCATTCGACCAAATTGATCACCACCGGGGTCGTCTACAACACAGGAGTCGAGACCGCGCCGACCTCTTGGAAAGACCTGTCAGACGCTTCCATCAAAGGGCAAATCGCAATGCCCTCACCACTTTATTCCGGTGCCGCGCTGATCCACCTTGCCACGCTGACCGGCGATGAGACTTTGGGCTGGGAGTATTACGAAAACCTCGCCGCGAATGAGGCCCGCGCTCAGGGCGGCAACGGCGGCACCTTCAAGGCCGTGGCTTCGGGTGAAAAGCCATATGGCATGGTTGTCGACTTCCTCGCGATCCGCAACAAAGCCGATGGCTCCCCGGTTGATTTCGTCTTCCCTGAAGAAGGTGTTTCCTATGTGACCGAGCCTGTGGCGATCATGTCTTCCGCCAAGAACGTCGAAGGCGCAGAGAAATTCGTCGACTTTCTGCTCAGCACTGAAGGCCAAGAACTGGTTCTGGACATGGGTTATATCCCTGCCCGTGACGGTATGGGCGTCCCCGAAGGGTTCCCCGCCCGCGAAGACATCAAGCTTATGGCCTTTGACCCTGCCGAGGCCCTTGCAAATGCCGAAGCCAACAAAGCCAAATTCGCAGAGCTTTTCGGCGCTGAATGATGAGTGTCGCACAACAAAATGGAGGCAGCCGGTCCGAGGCCCGGCTGCTCTCTGCCATTCTGATCGTCGCGATTTGCCTGACGCTCGCCCCAGTTCTGCGCCTGTTTGTCGAAGGCGTCACCGATCAGGGCAGTCCCAGCCTGACCCTTATGCGCGATGTGCTGGCACAACCCTCTACTTTGAGCGCGTTAAAACATTCGCTGGTCACGGCGGGCTTTGGCACCTTGGTATCGCTGGTGCTTGGCGCGGCCTTTGCCTTTTTGGTGGCACTGACAGACCTACGGGCCAAGGCGGCTTTGGTCTTTTGTTTGATGATCCCGATGATGATCCCGCCGCAGATCACCGCGCTGTCCTGGACCCAGATTATGGGGCCGTCGTCGGTCTTACTAAAAACGCTAGGCATTGCCCCCCCGCTTGGCGCGCCGCAGCCACTTTATTCGCCGCAAGGGATCATCTTCCTTTTGGGAATCCAACATATGTCGATCATCTTCCTGACCCTGCGCGCGGGTCTGCGGTCTATCCCCCAAGACGTGGTTGAGGCCGCCCGCATCAGCGGTGCCAAAGGGCTGCGTACATGGTGGCAGGTCGTGATGCCCCTGACCTTGCCCAGTCTGGCGGCGGGCACGGCGATTACCTTTGTGACTGCACTTGGCAACTTTGGCATTCCTGCGATGCTGGGCATTCCCGCAGGCTATGCGACGCTGCCGACGCTGGTCTATCAAAAGCTGGCTGGCATGGGGACAACCGTCTTGGCCGAGGTTTCGGTTCTGGCGATGCTGATCGGGGCGGTCGCCGTGGCGGGCATCTTGTTGCAGCGCCTATGCCAGTCTCGTCAGAGATTGCATCTTGTGGGCAGCACCTCCCGCCCGCTGGCCCTGCCCTTGGGCGCGGCCCGCCTACCGGTTGAGATACTTCTATGGGCCGTGGTCTTTGCCATCCTCGTCCTGCCGATGTTCGGCCTATTGGCAACATCATTGGTGCCTGCCTATGGGGTGACCCTGCGCTTTGACACCGTGACGCTTGCATCTTGGTATGAGGTTCTCTTTCGCCAACCCGTTACTTCGCGGGCCTTTGTTAATTCCTTTGGTCTGGCGGCGGGGGCCTCTGCCGTTTTGGTGATGATCTGCCTGCCCCTAGCGTGGCTGATGGAGCGGCGCAAAACGCGACTTGCGCGGCTTTTCGACAGCCTGCTTGATCTGCCTTACGCGCTGCCGGGTGTTGTCCTGTCGATTGCGATGATCCTGCTGCTGATCAAGCTGCCTTTCACCGAGGCCACGCTCTACGGCACCATTTGGATCATCTTTCTGGCTTATCTCGCGCGGTTCTTCGCGGTGATGTTCCGCCCGGTTCAGGCAAGCCTGAAGCAGTTCGATCCTGCTATGGATGAGGCCGCGCAATCGGTTGGTGCCTCACTCTACCGGCGCCTGCGCGATGTGATCTTTCCGCTTTCGGCCCCGGCGGCGGCGGCGGGGGCGATCCTTGTATTTCTTACCGCGTTTAACGAACTCACGGTTTCCGCGCTCTTGTGGTCTTCGGGCACCGAGACATTGGGCGTGGTGATCTTCAACCTCGATGACAGTGGCGAAACCGGCATGGCCAGCGCCTTGGCGATGACCATCGTCTTTGTGGTCATCGTCCTCATGGCGCTGATCCAACTGTTTTCCCGTCGCTTTCCCAAAGGAGTTGTCCCATGGCAGACATAGACCTGTCCTCGGTCGGCAAGACATTCGCAGGCACCCCTGCGCTACAAGACATCACAACCCGGTTCGACGATGGCGAATTTATCGCACTTTTGGGGCCGTCGGGCTGTGGCAAGACCACCCTTCTGCGCATCTTGGCGGGGTTCGAGACCCCCACCAGCGGCCAAATCCGCATCGGCGCCCGCGAAATGGCCAATGCTCAAACAGGGGTGAGCCTGCCCCCCGAAGAGCGCAACATCGGCTTTGTGTTTCAGTCCTACGCGCTCTGGCCGCATATGTCGGTGCGGCGCAACGTGTCCTACCCGCTTGAGATCCGCAGGTTCTCCAAGTCCGAGATTGCCAGACAAACCGATGCGGCGCTCGCCTCCACGGGACTTGAGGCCTACGCCGATCGCATGCCCTCTGACCTTTCGGGCGGACAGCGGCAGCGGGTGGCCTTGGCACGGTGTCTGGTCTCTGATCCCTGCGCGGTGCTGCTGGATGAACCCTTGGCCAACCTTGATGTGGCGCTGCGGGCCACGATGCAGGGCGTCTTTACCGATTTTCACAAACGCACCGGGGCCACGATGGTCTATGTCACCCATGACCAAGCCGAAGCCATGGCGATGGCCGACCGGATCGCCGTGATGGATCAGGGCCGCATTCAGCAGTTCGACACGCCGCAAACCCTCTATGAACGGCCCAAAAACCGCTTTGTTGCCGAATTTGTCGGGCGCGGGACTGTGGTGCCCGTGCAAGAGGTCACGCATGCCGGAGGGGCGAGGCAGGCGCGGATACTGGGGGCCGAAGTTGCGGTGCAATCAGCACGCGCCGAGAAGCAGGTCAGCCATGTCTGCTTGCGCCCCGAAAACCTGACCATTTCTGAGAGTGGCGATCTGCGCAGCAAGGTCGCGCGGGTCACCTATATGGGCGGCAAATACCTGTTGGAAACAGTCACCGACTGCGGCGCGCGCCTGTTTGCAGAAACCCGCGCCCGCTTTGACGTTGGCGCACAATTGGGCCTGACAATCACCACCCCTTGGGCCTTTTCAGAGGATTAAATGCAAAGCATACGACTACTTTCCGGCATCGGGGACAAAGGCCCTGCGTGCATGCAATTGACCGTGGATGATCGGATCTGGCTGCTTGATTGCGGTTTTGGCCCCGAAGCCAATGCGCATTTCGATCCTGCATGGCTCGAAGGGGCCGAGGCGGTGTTCATCACCCACGATCACATCGATCACATCGGCGGCGCGTCTCATGCGGTTGAGGCGGGCTTGCCGATCTATGCCACGGCACAAACGGCCAAAGCCTTGCCCCCTGCGGCCAATGTGCATCTGCTGCCCGACCAGGGGCAGACGGCGATCAATGGCGTCACCCTGACCACCGGGCGCAACGGCCATGCGATGGGCGGCGTCTGGTTCCACTTTGATCTGGGCGAAGGGCTGTTTTATTCTGGCGACTGGTCAGAGGAATCCGATTGGTTCACCTTTGATGTGCCACCCCCTGCGGCGACCGCGATTTTGGATTGCTCTTATCACCTTGATGACGTGCCACAATCGGATCGGTTCGAGGCGCTGAATGCCCTGTTGGATAGAGTCGAGGGTCAGGTACTTTTGCCCGTCCCCCCCTCTGGCCGCGCGGGCGAAATGGCGCTGCATCTGGTGCGGCGCTACGGCTGTGAAAGCGTGATGCTGGACCCTGAATGCCAAGACACGCTGCGCGGAGCACTCAGCAGCGGTGCCGTCAGCGCCGACGCCCATCTGATCGCCCCGCTGTTGGACCGCGGCCCGATGGAGCAGGCACGGTTTCTGATCTGCGACACCCCTAATGCCGATGGCGGCGCTGCTTGGGGCTATGTACGGGCATGGCACGAAAGCGGGCGTCTTGGGCGCGACGCGCATGTCGTGTTCACCGGCCACATGACAGCCCATGCGCGGGGCATTTGCAGCGTACCGGGCGGGTATTTCCAGCGTTGGAATGTCCACCCACCGCTGCGCGATCAAGTCAAAATGCTTAACCGCCTTGGTGCCAAACGCTTTGCCCCCGCGTTCTGCACCCAGCCTGAAGATTACCTGATTGAAGGGCTCGATGCTGAGGTGTTCTTTCACGACCGGGTGCGCCTATGACCGCCACGACTTTACCATCCCGCAGCTTTTGCCTGATCCGCCACGGCGAGACGACGGCAAACGCAGACGAGATCATCGCCGGGGTAACGGATGTGCCGCTCACCCAGTTGGGCCGCGATCAGGCGCACGCCCTATCACACAGGACATGGTCAGAACCGATAGCGATCTTCGCCAGCCCGATGTCACGCGCCCAGCACAGCGCAGAACTCGCCTTTCCGGGCCGAGCGGTTGAGCTAAACGACGGTTTGCGCGAGCGTGACTGGGGGGTGTTCGAAGGGCAATCCTTGAGCGAGCAACCCGTCAGAGAAGACACGCCAGACCAAGGCGAAAGCTGGCCCGACATGCTGATGCGCGTGCACACAACGATCCTAGAGATTTGCGCGGCGTCTCCGGCGGCATTGCCTGTTTTGGTCTGCCACTCCGGCATCATCCGCGCCGCGCGCGTGCTCTGGACAACAGGCGACGTGGGCCAACGCCCCCCCAACGCAATACCGCTTTTGTTTGAAAAAACAGGCGAACAAATGATGGAGAAGACCCTATGACCCAAGCAGCAGAAGCGACCCCATGTGTGGTTTTCGATGTCGATGGCACCCTTGCCGAGTTCGACGCAGAGCGGCTGGGCCATCTTGTTCATGGCGTCGAAAAGCACTGGGATGACTTTCACCTTGCAATGGCAGATGCTGCACTGATTGGCCCGGTCGCAAAATTGATGCGCCGGTTGAAAGAAAGCGGTGAGACCATTCTGATTTGCTCTGGCCGACCAAAGGGTTGGGCTGACCATACAATCGCATGGCTGCGCAAACACGACCTGCCCTTCGACGGCATATACCTGCGTGCCGAAGATCAAGACGAAGCCACCGACCCCGAAGTAAAGCGCCGCGCATTAAAAGAGATGAACGCGGACGGTTTCGAGCCTTGGCTGGTGATCGACGACCGGAGCTCTGTGGTCGACGCATGGCGCGGCGAAGGGCTGGTGTGCCTACAATGTGCGCCGGGCGACTTTTGAAGGGTGAGAAGATGGGACCTTTTGCACGATGTTTAGGTCCCCCCTTCTGTCTCCTCCCACGCATGTTTCTTTCGATCAGTTCGTTTAAGAGGGTTCCGCGATCGAAAAATCGATGTGAGCCAGATGTGCTGCACCCCCTTAACAGCATGGCACTACATCGCGTCGGCCGCTTCCGTTTGAGGCAAAATCCCCAAACTCGCAAAAGCGCGGGCAAGGTCGCGGTCTCCGAAAGGCTTTTGCACAACGGCGCAGCGGCCCAAAGTCTCAGCGACGGGCACTTCGGCTTGGCCCGTGGCAAAGACGATCGGCATATCGGGGTGCTGCTTGCGCACGCGGGTGGCGACCTCTTCGCCAGAGATATCAGGCAGGCCCACGTCGATTAGCAACACGTCAAACTGTTCCGTTTCCAGCTTGTCCAATGTTTCCTGACCAAAGGCGGTTTCGGTCACCTCAGTGCCCAAGCCTTGAAGTATATCGGCCAGATCAAGCCGGATCAGCGCGTCATCTTCGCAAAGCAGCACATGGCAGGCATTGTTAGGCCGCGCTTCACCACGCGCGGTTGCTGCCGCTGGCACAGAAGAGAGCGCATCGCGCACCTTGATCGCCAAAGCATCCTTGGTGAAAGGCTTGGCAAGGAACTGCACCCCCGCATCCACTTTGCCATCGCGCACAATCGAATCGCGCGAATAGCCTGAGATGAATAGGATGGGCAGATCGGGCCGTTCGGCTTGAAGGGTTTCGGCCATATCGCGGCTGCTTAGCTCACCGGGCATCACCACATCAGAGACCAGAAGGTCGAACTTTGGCTCTTGCCGCACGGTTTTCAGCGCGGCGGACGGGTCTTCGGCGGTGCGGACTTGATACCCCAGATCAGACAGCAAGGCAGCTGTGGCATCGCGCACCTCGGCGTCATCTTCGACCAACAGCACCGTCTCGGTTCCGCCGGCGATATCTGATGGGTCATGCCATTGCACAGGCTCTGCCGCGGATTTTGCGCGTGGCAGCAACAGCACCACAGAGGTGCCGATGTCGGGTCGACTGTTAATGGTGACCCGCCCCCCCGATTGCCGTGCAAATCCATAGACCGTGGACAGCCCCAGCCCGGTGCCTTTACCCACGGGCTTGGTGGTAAAGAATGGATCAAAGACCTTGGGCAGTGTTTCAGCAGGAATGCCGGGCCCCTGGTCGATGACTTTGACCTCGACGTAATCGCCGGCCATCATGTCAGGCTCTCCCAACAGGTCTTTTGGACCGAAATGGCGGTTCGCGATTGCGATCTTCAACTTGCCGCGCCCCTCCATCGCGTCGCGCGCGTTTATCAAAAGGTTCAGCACGGCGTTCTGAGTGCTGGCGGCGTCGACATAGGCGGGCCAAAGCGTGTCGGCTGCGTCTATTTCGACCGCCATCCCTTCGCCCAAGGCGCTGCGGATGATGTCATCGATATCGGTCAACAGGTCGCGCAAATCGATTGATCGGGGTTGCAGCGGTTGACGGCGGCTGAAGGCCAGCAGTTGCGATGACAGCGACGCCCCGCGTTCGACCGCCCGCATGGCAGCATCTATCCGCCCGCGTGCGGGGGCTTCGGCGGGGAGTTCACGCGTGGCCATCGTTAGGCTACCGGTCATAACTTGCAGCAAATTATTGAAATCATGAGCAATGCCCCCGGCAAGATTGCCGACTGCCTCGACCCGCTGGCTTTGCGCCAAACGGTCATGAAGCTCTTCCAACTCGCGGTTGCGCTTCTCCACCCGTTCTTCCAGCGTGCTGTTCAGATTGGCGAGTTCGCGTGCCATCTCTTTCTGCTCGTGGATATCTGAGTTTGTCCCGACCCAGCGCAATAGATTGCCCTGCGCATCCATAATCGGTGCTGCCCGTACCAGATGCCAGCAATAGGCCCCATCCGCGCGGCGCAGACGGAACTCTGTCTCATAGATGGTTTCGGATCTGATCGCATCGGCCCATGCGGCGATTGAGGCCGCGCGGTCTTCGGGGTGTATGATAGTCGGCCAAGCGTCCCCCGCCAAGCTGCCTTTTTCCGCCCCGGAGTAGGCATAAAGCTGTTCGCTGATCCAATCCAAATGCCCGTCGGCCGTAGCAGTCCAGACATGCACAGGCATGGTATGCGCCATGGTCCGAAAGCGTTCTTCCGCTTCGCGTAGATGCATTTCGGCCATCTTTTGAGCTGTGACATCATGGCCTTGCACCATAATGCCGATGGTTTCGCCGCGCACATTGTCGAGCGGCTGGAACACAAAATCCACAAAGGCGCGTTCTGGCGGCCCCTCGGCGCTACGCTGCAACCACGCTTCGGCCCCGCGTTGGGTTACGGCCTTGCCGCTGCGGTAAACCTCATCAAGCATTTCGGGAAAGCCTTGCCCCCTGAGTTCCGGCAAGGCCTCGTTCAGTGGTTTGCCAATCAAATCACGCTGACCGACCAGTTTCATATAGGCCGCATTGGCTGTGCGGAACACATGGTTCGGCCCCATCAGGGTGACCATGAAGTTCGGCGCTTGTTCAAAGATCATCTTGAAAAGACTAATGCCTGAATCAAGTTCAAGGTTCTGGCGTGTGACCAGATGGGCGCGGCGCAGCACATCTGTTTGAGCCAAATTTGAATTTCCGTCCGACAGCGCTTCGGCGTTGTAGATGTCGGTGATGTCTTGCGTGTGCTGCAAGATGAACTCAACCTCGCCGCCAGCGCCCAAAATCGGAGTATGCGTCGCGCTCCAATAGCGGTCTTCGCTTTTGCCATCAGCGTCGGAAATCGGATAGGGGATGACAGGAAGATGGTCCGCGATACCATCGCGGAACACGCGTTCAAAAGACCCGCGCAGCATACGCCCTGACTCGCTGTCTGGGTCAGAGGGGAATTCTTCGGTCAGGATCTTGCCAAATAGCTTGTCTGCCTGACGGTCTGTGACCTGTAGATAAGCATCGTTCGCCCAAACCACCCGCAGTTCATGATCCAGCAGCACAAAGGGCGAAGGCGCGGCTTGGAGAATCTTTTCAAAATCGTGGTTCATCGCGTGTAAATCTACATTTCTAAATAGGAAATATGGGTTGGAGACCGTTGCTGCGCATTCAATCCTGCTTTGTGGTGGCAGGCAAGAACCGTTGTCAGCCCACGCGCCGAGGGTGGCACAGACCAATGACAATGCCGCGTCGGCGACTCTCGGGTGGCGTTATGCATGTTAACAAAGCTCAGATACATTCGGATCATGGCAGAGCAAATCCACTGCCTTTTGAACGCGGGTCCATATCATATAGCCCGAACGCAGGGCCGCACCAGCCTTCGATACGCATTTTACAACGTCTTGAACTCCGCGCTCAGTTTGCGATGAATGGACCGGGGAGTTCCTCTGCCCGATGCTGCCTCGCATCTGAAAAACCTTTGCCATTCGCCGCATATTGACAGAGTGCTGCCCTAAGCAATTCAGGACAACCGTATGACATTCCGCTTCATCCACGCGTCTGATCTGCACATTGGGCGCAAATTCGCGAATATCCCGCAGCCACCCGATGGCAATATTCGCGGACGTTTGATGGAGGCACGGCATGGGGCGATCACAAAGCTTGCCCAAGCCGCCCGTGATCGCGGTGCCGCGCATGTCTTGCTGGCAGGGGATACATTCGATACCGCCACCCCCTCGCCCGCCGTGGTGCGGCAGGCCCTGACCGCAATGGGCGAAGCGCCAGAGGTGACATGGTGGATCCTGCCTGGCAACCACGATAATCTGCGCGATGCCGAACCCCTGTGGGATGTGATCAGCCGTGACGCACCCACCAACCTGCGCGCCCTGACCGACGCTGCCGCTATTGAGATGGCCGAGGGCATCACGCTGCTGCCCTGCCCCGTAGCGTATCGCGCCGGGGCCAGTGATCCAAGCGCGCCCCTAGATCATATGCAGAGCCCCGAAGGCCACCTACGGATCGGCTTGGCCCATGGTGGGGTCACAGATTTCACCGAAAGCGGCGACGCAATTGCGCCTGACCGGGATCGCCGCGCGGGTTTGGACTATCTGGCGCTTGGCGACTGGCATGGGCGCATGGCGGTGTCTGAACGGGTGCACTATTGCGGCACGCCCGAACAGGATCGGTTCAAACATGGGCAACGTGGTGTCTGCCTTACCGTCGATATCGCAGGCCCGGGGGCCATACCAAAGGTCGAAGAGATAGAGACCGGGAGTTTTCTTTGGTCAGAGGCCGAGCTTGCGCTCCACCCGAGGCAAGACGCCGCTGCGGCCCTGAACGCCCTGTTGCCCACGACGGGCCGCCGGGATCACCTGCTGCGCGTCACGGCGCGTGGCTGGGCGGGCCTGCCGGATCGCGCCGACCTTGCCCGCGCAGCCGAAACCTGCGCCCCGGATTTCGCGCATTTCGATCTGGTGACAGATGCGCTGGCCACACAATATGAGGCGGGCGACCTTGATGAGATCGACCGCGGTGGCGCGTTGCGTCTGGCGGCAGAAGCACTGGTGTCCGAAGCGGAATCAGAGACCCTCTCGCAAGCAGAGCGTGACGTGGCCGCCGATGCGCTTGCCCGGTTGCATGCCTATGTGCAGGGGGCAAAAACATGAAAATCCGCGCCATCACCCTCAATAACGTGCGCCGTTTCACCGACCCTGCGCAGGTGGTGGGCATTGGCGACGGTATCAATGTGC
The DNA here is from genome assembly GCF_965641895.1 of Sulfitobacter sp. SH24. Classification (NCBI taxonomy): domain Bacteria; kingdom Pseudomonadati; phylum Pseudomonadota; class Alphaproteobacteria; order Rhodobacterales; family Roseobacteraceae; genus Sulfitobacter; species Sulfitobacter sp. SH24. The sequence continues at coordinate 1,240,523 of NZ_OZ282575.1, read as the reverse complement.
TGAGCGAGCCGAATGAACACGGCAAATCCACGCTCTTTGACGCGATACAGGCACTATTTTTCAAACCCTTCGGCTCGCGCGACAAAGATGTCGCTGCGTTGCGCCCCCATGCGGGCGGCGCACCAGAGGTGACCGTTGAGGTCGAAACCGACGAGGGTCGTTTTTCGATTTTTAAGCGCTGGTTTCAAAAACCTCTCGCCACTGTCCACCGCAGCGGCACCCTGATTGCGCAGGCAGACGAAGCCGAGGCATGGATTGCGCAGCTTTTGGGCGGCGATGCGAGTGGACCATCGGGGTTGATCTGGGTGCGGCAAGGGATGACCGCGCTTACTGGCGGCTCCGGCAAAGAAGAGAAACTGGCGCTGGAGGCGCGCCGTGACCTCATGACCTCGGTCGGAGCCGAGGTAGAGGCGATGACCGGCGGGCGGCGCATGGACAAAGCCTTGGCCCAATGCCGGGACGAGCTTGCGCATTATGCCACTGCTACGGGGCGTCCCCGCACAGGCGGGCCATGGAAAGAGGCGCAAGATCAGGTTGAGGAACTCAGCGCCGAACACGATCACCTCGCCAGCACTGCGCGAGAGTTGCATGACGCCTTGGCCGAACGGCAACGCGCCCGCCGTGCCTTGGCAGAGTTGGAAGCCCCCGATGTCGTAGAAGAGCGCCGCCAAAAACTTGAAATGACGCGTGCCGCCCATGCCGCAGCCACACGCCACGCCGAAGAGGTCGAAACCCTCGCTCGCGCCATGGACCTTGCCCGGCTTAACGCCGAAAGCGCCACCACGCGGCTGGACAGCTACCGCGCCGCAGAGGCAGAACAAAAAGCCGCCCTCTCGGAAGAAACCCGTGCCCGACAAGCGACCGACGCCGCGCGTTCTGCGTTGGCGGAGCGACGCACCGCACTTGAGGCCGCTGAAGTATCCGCACAAGAGGCGCGCACCGCCCTACAGACGGCCGAAGACCAGCGCAGGCGCGCCCAACGTGCAGTCGCCGCACGGGAAGGGGCAGACCGCCGCCGCGCGTTAGAGGCACGGATCAAAGAGGCCGAAGAGGCGCGCCGCCGGATGGAGACCGCAGCAGCCGCAGCCCGCTCCGGCCCCGATACTGCCGCCCTGCAACGGCTTGAAGCCCTGTCTGCCGAACTTTCCGCCAGCCGCGCCGCCCGCGATGCCACCGCCACCCAAGTGATCGTGCATTATGCGTCCGGCAGCTCGGGGGTGATCCACGGCGATGACGGCCCTCTAGCCGATGGGACGGCCCTGCCCCTGCCGCGCAGCACGACGCTGCGGATCGACGGGATCGGCAGTTTGGAAATCCACCCTGCGGCATCCGGGCAAGAGGACGGCTCGGTTGAGGCTGCAACGGCGAAATTGCAAACCGCCCTCGATCAAATCGGCGCGGCTAATCTTACCGAGGCCCGCGCCGCCACCGCCGCCCGCGCTGAAGCCGCCGCGCGACAAGGGGAAGCAAAGGCCGTGTTGGCCAGCCTCGCGCCCAACGGCATTTATGCGCTGCACCAAGAGCTTGCCGCCATTCCGACCCCAACGACCGAGACCGACGCACCCGATATTGAAACAGCCGAAAATGCCCTGCAAGCCGCGCAGAGCCACCACGAGGCCTGCCGCATAATCCGAGAAACTGCAGCCGAAGCGCTGGCCGATGCCAAGGCCGACGCCGCGCGGAGTGACGCGCTGCTAACCTCGCTTACCGACCGTCTGCAGCGCGCAGAGGCGCAGCAGGCGAAACTGGGTGACGTCGCCGAAGAAGACCTTGCCACCCAAACCGTCACCGCTGCGGCAGCGCTAGAGGCTGCTCGGCTTGCCCATGCCGAAAAGGCAAAAGACGCACCCGATGCGGCCAGCCTTCAGGCCGCCCTTACCCGTGCGGAATCGGTAGAAACCCAAGCCCGCGATGAGATTGCCCGCCTGCGCCCCCTGCTCGCCCGGCTCAGCGAACGGATCACCCGCGCATCCGGCGACGCGGTAGAAGAGCGACTGGCGGAGACCCAAGAGCAATTGCAGGCCGCAGAAGATAAACTTGCACGGATCACGCATGAGGTCGCCGTGCTCACCCGGCTAGAGGCCGCCTTGCAGGATGCGCGCAACGAGGCACGCGAGCGCTATTTCACCCCGATTGTCAAAGAACTCAAACCCTTGCTGCAACTGCTTTGGCCGGACGCCGAACTGACGTGGGGCGAAGAATCTCTGCTGCCTCATGCCCTTATCCGTGGTGGGCGGGAGGAGCCGATTGATGTTCTTTCCGGCGGCACGCAGGAACAGGTGGCGCTGCTGGTGCGGCTTGCCTTTGCCCGAATGCTGGCCCGCGCGGGGCGCATCGTGCCGGTGATCTTGGATGATGCGCTGGTCTTTACCGATGACGACCGGATTGAGCGGATGTTCGACGCGCTTCACCGACAAGCGGGCGATATGCAGATCATCGTACTGACCTGCCGACAGCGGGCGTTTCGTGCGCTCGGGGGGCAGGCTTTGCGCCTGCAAATGGTCAAGGAATAGTCACCCAGCCTACTGCCCGCGCAACCGGAGCGTTTATTATTAGGGTCGAATGAACCTTTCCCTTTGTCACGCGTTGCCTTGATAGCACCTGCGCAGGGCATTTGGGGAGAAGACTTTGAGCGATATCGCCGCGATCAGACGGCTGTTGGAAGTGTTGGTACTCATAGCCCTCTTCGTAACTGCCTATTTCGCCAAGGATCTACTGCTGCCGATCTTGCTTGGCTTCCTCCTCGCTCTCACACTTAGCCCGTTGATCCGCTCGCTGGAAAGACTTGGCATCGCGGCCCCGCTGGGTGCAGTGCTGTTGATTGGCTTTGTCGGATTGATCATCTTCCTGTTGGCAGGGCTCTCGGCGGGTACTGTCGCCACTTGGGCTGATGAAATTCCATCCTTGGGAAATGAAATCCGACGCAAGCTACAGGGCTGGGTTCAAACGGTGGAGAACGTCCGCTCGGCGACCGAACAGGTGGAACAGATCACCACAGAAGATGGCGGCGGCAGTCCCGACGAGGTGGTAATGAAGCAGCCGGGTCTGCTGAACAACGCCATGAACACAGGTGCGAGGATCGGTGGTACAGTGGCCGTGGCCTTGGTATTGGCCCTGTTCTTGCTGGCCTCTGGCGATTTGTTCTACCTCAAATTGGTGCAATCTTTCCAGACCTTCACGGGCAAGAAACGCGCATTGAAAGCGGTCTATGACGTTGAGCGCCGCGTCTCGCGCTACTTGCTGACCATCACTGTCATTAATGCGGGCTTGGGCATCTCTGTCGGGCTTTACCTTTTCGCGCTTGGCCTGCCGGTGCCTTATGTCTGGGGCATGGCCGCATTCTTGCTGAACTTCTTGCCCTATATCGGCGGCGTAATCGGTGCCGTGCTGGTTGGCGCCTATGCCATTGCTACATTTGACAGCGTTGGCTACGCGATCCTTGCCCCAATCGGGTATCAAATCCTAACCGGGATCGAAGGCCAGTTCGTCACCCCCTACCTCGTCGGTCGACGGCTAGAGATTAACACGGTTGCCGTGTTCCTTACCGTGGTCTTTTGGGGCTGGCTGTGGGGGATTGCGGGCGCACTGGTGGCGGTGCCCTTCCTCGTGGTGTTCAAGGTGATCTGTGAGAATGTCACAGCCCTTAATATGGTCGGGAATTTTCTGGATAAATCCAACCCCGAACTTGGCGCATCCGCGGCAGATGAAACCGCCGCGGACAAGCCTGTTGCTTAAGCCTGCCTAGCCCGCGAGGGACGGCAGCCAGAGCACGATCTGCGGGAAGGCCACCAGCAAGCCGATGGTCACCGCGTCAGCAACGAAGAAGGGCATTACGCCGCGGAACACGTCCTGCACGCTGAGGTCGGGGCGCACGCCCGCGACGACAAAGCAGTTGAGGCCGATGGGTGGCGTGATCAAACAGAACTCCGCCATCTTCACCACCAGAATACCGAACCAGATCGCGCACATCGGGCCGGACATGCCAAAGGCACTGTCCGCCGCCGAGACGAATTCGCCACCGTTAAGCGCCATCACCGCCGGGTAAACCACGGGCAGCGTCAGCAGCAACATTCCGATCGCATCCATGAACATGCCCAGCACGGCATAGGCCAGGAGGATGCAGATCAGGATCAGCATAGGCGAGGTTTCGAGCGATGAGATCCAATCGGCGAATGCGCCCGGCAGATCGGCGAAACCGAGGAAGCGTACATAGATCAAGACGCCCCAGATGATGGTGAAGATCATCACTGTCAGCTTGGCGGTCTCCAACAGCGCGTCCTTCAACTCGGCCAAACGCATCCCACGGAAGACGGCCATACAGAAGACGATAAACGCACCCACGGCGCCACCTTCAGTCGGGGTGCCCCAAGCGTCGCCAAAGGGGTTGTAGACGAAGAAGATGATGATCACGACCACCGCGACAATCGGCAGAGCGGCAGGCAACGCGGCAAAGCGTTCGCGCCATGTAAAGCCGGTCACCGGCGGGCCGACGTTCTTCCAGATCATGGCGATGCCGATGATTAACACCGCATAGACCACCGCCGAAAAAGCACCGGGGATGAAGCCCGCCAGCAGCAGTTTGCCCACGTCCTGCTCAACGATGATCGCATAAATCACGAGGATCGCCGAGGGCGGAATCAGCGAGGCCAGCGTGCCCCCTGCCGCCACGACACCCGCGGCGAATTGCTTGTTATAGCCGATCTTGAGCATTTCGGGGATGGCGATGCGGGCAAAGACCGCTGCCGTCGCAACCGAAGCACCCGACACGGCCGCGAAGCCTGCCGTGGCGAAGACGGTCGAAACCGCCAAACCGCCCGGCACCCAAGCGAACCAACGTTTCGCGGATTCAAAGATCGCCTTGGTGAGACCTGCGTAATAGGCCAGAAAACCGATCAGGATGAAGGTCGGGATGAGCGAGAGTGTCTGGCTCGAGACTTTCGAGTGCGGCACCTGCCCGGCGGTCTTGATTGCCACGGTCAATGCCCAGCCAAGCTGGTCCCACTCCATGCCCTTCTTGGCCCAGAAAATCCAGATAAGACCGATAAGCCCGGCCATGGCGGCGGCAAAGGCCACCCGCATGCCAAGCACCACCATGAGCAGCATGCCGCCCGAGACCCAAAGGCCGATTTCAATAGGATCCATCAGTCACGTCCATCCAGTTGTTCGGCCTCGGCCATTGCTTGTTCTGCCGCCGATTGCACCAGCGGCACGGCCACGGGGCGGTCCAGCCCCAGCACCAAGGCCCGGCCATAGCCCCAGATTTGCAGGCAAAGCCGCAAGGAGATCACGGCAAAGGCCACGGGCACCACCAGTTTGCTGGGCCAGATCGGCAGGCCGATGTCGATCGAGCTGTCGCGGCTCCACATCGGGGCGGCCATATCAAAGCTGCGGTCAAAATGCGCCCAAGCGCCCCACGTGAGTGCCAGCATCAACAAAAGGATCAGCACCACCGACAACAGTTCCGCCGCCCAAAGCGCACGGCCCTTTAACTGCCCGATCAGGATATCCATGCGCACATGCCCGCCCATACGTTGGGTATAGGCAATGCCCATGATGGCGATGAAGGGCATGGCCGCTTCGATCCAGTCGACATACCCCGCCAGCGGCGTGGCAAAGAACTTGCGCCCCCCCACGGACCAAACGGCCAGCACCATCAACATGAAAACGGCAATCCCCGAGATCAGGGCAAAGATGGTCTCTAGCTTCAGCAGGCCCCGGTCGAGGCGGCTGAGGAGGCTGCTGTCCTCCAGCACGGCGGATGATCCGGCCATCGGCTCTCCTTTTCAGAAAGTCTGATTGTTTCGTTTCAGAAGTCGAAAGGGCCGCGCGGTTTGCCGCACGGCCCTCACAGTCATGCGTAGCAGGGTTTAGTTCGACGCCTGCTCTTTTTCCAGCGTTTCGATCACGAGATCGTAAAGTTCCTGACCCGGAATGCCTTGGGCTTCCATGTCTTTGATCCATGCTTCACGCGCAGGGTCAGCCGCTTTGGCTTTGAACTCGGCGATTACCTCTGGGGTGAATTCGACCTTCTCAACGCCCTTTTCCTCAAGAACGGTATCCCAACGCTCCAGCAGTTCCGCGTAGTTGGCGAGGTAGTGATCCAGCGCCTCATCGACCGAGCTGTCGAGCGCTTCACGCTCTTCGTCGCTCAGCATTTCATAGGCGTCGATGTTCACCACGACGGGGCAGTTCACGGTCCCGGGGTTGAGGTTTGCGGTCCACCAGTCGGCTTTGTTAATGGTGCCGAAGGACAGATGCGCGTGCTGGGCGAAGGCCACGGTGTCAACGACACCGGATTCCATCGCGTTATAGGCTTCGGTCGCGGTCACGGATGTGGGCACGGCGCCGACAGCTTCAAAGGCTTTGCCAAGACCGCCGGTGGCGCGGACGCGCATGCCGTCGAAATCTTCCAACGTGGTGCGCGGATCGCCGGTGCCGACAAGGTTGTACTGTGGCATGGGCGAAGTCATGAGCATTTTCGCATTCCACTGTGCCATTTCTTTGGCGACGGCGGGGTGGTCATAGACCGCTTTGGAAACCGCGACTTCTTCTTCGAGGTTGCTTACACCCAGAAACGGCAGTTCCAGTACGGTGATCGCGCGGTTCTTGTCGGCGTGGTAGCCGGCGCAGAACTGGGCCATCTCGAAAGCACCGATGGAGATACCATCGAGGTTCTCACGGTTCTTGGACAGGCCGCCGTAGCTGACGTTGATGGTGAATTCGCCGTCGGTCTTCTCCGAAACCAGCTCGGCGATCTTTTCCACATGTTCGGTGAAGGCGCGGCGCTTGCCCCAGACCGAGGCGTTCCATTCGGTCGCGGCAGCTTCGCTTACAAAAGCTACGCTCAGCGCACATGCGGCAGCACCGCTCAGCAGTTTTTTCATGATGGCTCTCTCCCATAGTTGCCGCCCTTGGATGGGCGGATTGGCGCACAGGCTACCCCGCGGGGGCTGGCCTGCCAACCCCGTCATGCCGCGCAAATACGACAGCCGCAAGACAGTAGCGCCAAGTTTGACTGGCAAGGCTTTGAAAAATATTCCTAATCGCTTCTTCGCCAAAGAAAATTTACAAACATCCCGGCAGACGGGAAAAACCTTTACAGGCAAGCCCTTGTAATCCAGTTGCTTATTCACTTCTTTTCACGGGCCGTTATGATCCAGCTCAGGAGGAGGCCACGGAAAGCAGGGGAGACCCGCGCCCCGTGGCAAGACGCGTACATCTAGGGAGGAACCACCATGTCCGACGCCACCGCCAAGACCTATCCGCCATCCGCCGACATGGCCGCCCGCGCCCATGTGGATGCGCAGACCTACGACAAGATGTACCAAGCCTCGGTCACCGACACCGACGGTTTCTGGCGCGAACAGGCCCAGCGGATCGACTGGATCAAACCCTTCACCCAAGTGCGCGATGTGAACTTTGACCTTGGGTCGGTCAGCATCAACTGGTTCGCGGATGGTGAGTTGAACGTCAGCGCCAATTGCATCGACCGCCATCTAGAAAGGCGCGGCGATCAGACCGCGATCATTTGGGAGCCGGATAGCCCCGAGGATGACGCCAAACACATCAGCTACCGCGAGCTGCACAGCGCCACCTGCCGTATGGCCAATGTGCTGCGCGATCTGGGCGTCGATAAAGGCGACCGCGTCATCATCTACATGCCGATGATCCCCGAGGCCGCCTATGCCATGCTGGCCTGCGCGCGGATCGGCGCGATCCATTCCATCGTCTTTGCCGGGTTCTCCCCGGATGCGCTGGCCGCCCGCGTCAACGGCTGCGAAGCCAAGGTCGTTATCACCGCCGACGAAGCGCCGCGCGGCGGCAAAGCCACACCGCTCAAAGCCAATGCCGACAAGGCGTTGGCGCAATGTGATGCCAGCGTTCAATGCCTTGTCGTGCGCCGCACGGGTGGAGACGTCGCGTGGGACGACGCCCGCGACCGCGATTACAACGCGCTGATCAAGGATGCCGCCGACACCTGCGAGCCCACCGCAGTCGGTGCCGAAGACCCGCTGTTTATTCTCTACACCTCCGGCTCCACCGGCCAGCCCAAGGGCGTCGTCCACACCACCGGCGGCTATATCACCTATGCGGCGCTGACCCACGAAGTCACCTTCGACTACCACGACGGCGACATCTATTGGTGCACGGCGGATGTGGGCTGGGTCACCGGGCACAGCTATATCGTCTATGGCCCGCTGGCCAATGGCGCCACCACCCTGATGTTCGAAGGCGTGCCCACCTACCCCGATGCCAGCCGTTTCTGGCAGGTCTGTGAAAAGCACAAGGTCACCCAGTTCTACACCGCCCCCACAGCAATCCGCGCCCTGATGGGGCAAGGCAAAGAATTCGTCACCAAAAGCGATCTGTCGTCGCTGCGCATCCTTGGCACCGTTGGTGAGCCGATCAATCCCGAGGCGTGGAACTGGTATCACGAGGTCGTCGGCCACGGCCGCTGCCCGATCGTCGATACATGGTGGCAGACCGAGACCGGCGGCCATCTGATGACCCCCCTGCCCGGCGCCCATGACATGAAGCCCGGCGCGGCGATGAAGCCCTTCTTTGGCATCAAGCCGGTGGTGCTGGACCCGACCTCGGGCAAAGAGATCGAGGGCAACCCTGCCGAGGGCGTGCTTTGCATCGCCGACAGTTGGCCGGGTCAGATGCGCACGGTTTGGGGGGATCATGAACGGTTCGAGAAAACCTATTTCGCGGATTACCCCGGTTATTACTTCACCGGTGACGGCTGCAAGCGCGATGCCGACGGCGACTATTGGATCACGGGCCGCGTGGATGATGTGATCAACGTCTCAGGCCACCGCATGGGCACCGCCGAGGTCGAAAGCGCGCTGGTCGCCCATGACAAAGTCGCCGAAGCCGCCGTGGTCGGCTACCCGCATGACGTCAAAGGTCAGGGCATCTATTGCTATGTCACCTTGATGAGCGGTGAAGAGCCTTCCGATGATCTGCGCAGCGAACTGCGCAACTGGGTGCGGCAGGAAATCGGTCCCATCGCCTCGCCCGATCTGATCCAATGGGCGCCCGGCCTGCCGAAAACCCGCTCGGGCAAGATCATGCGCCGCATCCTGCGCAAAATCGCCGAAAACGACTATGGCGCCTTGGGGGATACATCGACGCTGGCGGATCCCACCGTGGTGGACGATCTAATCGACAACCGCATGAATCGCTGACACGCTGCGCGGCGCGAGCGGCTACCTGCCCCCGCGCCGCGTTGCATGAGAAAGAGAGACATGGACCAAACCGCCCCCCAAGTGCCGCCGCCCGCCTCCGCTGCGGAATGTGACGCCGCCCTGCCGGATATCCTCGCCGCGCCCAAGGATGGCGCCGTGATCGAAGAGCTTTGCTTTCGCCCCGACTATGGGGAGCGGGATTTCCGTGATGAACTGGAGCTGACCGTGGCCCAAGGCATCCTTGGCGAACGTTGGACCGAGAAACCTTGGCTGACCCTGCCCGACGGCAGCCCAGACCCGCGCATACAAGTGTCGATCCTGTCTAAAAGAGTGATAGATCTCTGCTGGCGTGATCGCGACCATACGGTCCACCCGGGCGATACGATGATCGTGGACATGGACCTCGGCCACGAGAACCTGCCCGTCGGCACACGGCTACAGGCTGGATCGGCGGTGCTGGAGGTGAGCGATAAGTTCAACAACGGCTGCATCAAATGGCGCGACCGCTATGGCCAAGATAGCCTGCGCTGGATCAACCGAAAGGAAAACCGCCCGCATCGGTTGCGCGGTGTCCTGTGCAAAATCGTACAGGACGGCACCGTTCGGCGTGGGGACCGGCTGACCAAGCTCTGACGTCTCGCACATGCAAATGGGCCGCCCCCAAGGGACGGCCCAGATCGTCATTTCAAACGCTTTCGCTCAGGCTCAACCTTCGACGCGCTGCAGATTGATCTCACCCACGCCCACGGCAAAGTTCACGCCAGTCTGGGTGTTCACGCTAAGCGGCTGAAGCGCCAGCGTGTTCTCGGACCCACCCGTCATCAGGTTTGCGCCGGCGCCCACACCCACGGTTGCTTCTGCGGACACACCTTTATAGCTGCCGTTCAGGCCGCCTTCGGAATACTCCTGCTCGGTCGGGGCCAACACCAGCCAAGACATTTGGCCGTTCTGGGTTTTGCCGATGTCGACGCCCCAACGGTTGATCTCACCGACATAGGTCTCATCTTCGAGCCCTTCTTCGATGGGGTTAAAGGTACATGTCAGTTCACGGGTAGAACCAAAGACAAAGCCGGTACCATCGCCCACATCGCAAGACAGCGACCCGATTTCGGCGTGATCGACTGTCTCATTGTCATCGGCCATCGCGGTGGAGCCAAAGGCGGTGGCGCTCAACAGGGCGGCGCCGAGGGTCAGTTTGGTTGCATTCATCATTGTCTGTCACTTTCCGGTGCAATCTTGCGCACCTATCTGTTGTGAACGGCATTCGGGTGCCCGGTAGAACGGTACACATCACGCGCACCGCTTTCTTCCGACAGCCAGCATCAACGCCACTTGGACCCTGATGTTGCCTCTCATCGCAGACACAACGCCCGCCCCCAGAAAGGGTTCCTTTGGGTTTCGCAAACAACGGATATCCGCGCAGTAAGATGGCGATACAACGCGCCGGCACCGCTGGACAAATCGGCGTCCACATGGCACCGCTTGTCGCTATGAACGATGATCTGATCCCCTTCTCCCCCGACAGCGGCGATGCCACGGCTCTGCGCCGCGCCTTTGGACGTTTTGGCACCGGTGTGACTGTGGTCACCGTTAAAACTACGCAGGGCCCGATGGGGATGACGGCGAATTCTTTCGCCTCTGTCTCGCTTGATCCGCCTTTGGTGCTGTGGTCGCCTGCGATTTCATCCAAGCGGCACGATAGTTTCACCGCAGCGGCGTCATTTTGCATTCATGTACTTGGCGCGGATCAAGAGGAATTGGCCCAGCGTTTCGCCACACAGGGCCATGACTTTGCCGGGTTCGACTGGACCGAGGATGCAGCAGGCGTGCCCACTTTTGCAGGCTGCCTTGCGCGGTTTCACTGCAATACCTACGCGGTGCACGCAGCGGGCGATCATTCGCTGATCCTGGGCCATGTCCGACAGGCCGCGCTGCGCGAGGACGGCGCCTCGGGGTTGATGTTTGACCAAGGCCGTTATGGCCGCTTTACCCCACGCGACGAAGCTTAAGCGCCGCTGAAACCAAGGGCGCCCCGCTAGGCGCCCTCGTTCTTAATAATCCCGCTCAAAGAAAATCCCGATGCTGCTGTCGCCATCGGAGCCGAGCGTGCCCTTGGCCGTCAGGCTTTCGCTGATGTCGAGGTTGAGGGAGACCTCGCCGGTCCCGTCAGAGGCCGCCGTGACATCGGTATAGACATTGTCCGTCAGATATTTCCCCAACCGCAGCGCCGTGGCGCCATCGTCGGTGGTGGTCACATCAAGATCATCCAATCCAAAGCCTTCGCGCAGGTTGCCGATTATCCCGTCGCCCCCACGGCCTGCAAGGGTCGCCACGGCGCTGGCAAGTTGCAGCGCCTGAAAGGCCGAGATTTCCGAGATGTTACGCCCGAAAAGCAATTGCGACAGCACTTCATCCTGTGGCGCGGCGGGGGTTGATTCAAAGGTAACCTCCGGCTCATTCGCGGGGCCACTGACAATCACACGCACCTCTCCCGCCTCGGTATCGGTTGAGGTAACGAACCGGATGTAAGGAATGAAATCACCCTGAAACTGAACCGACCCCTCATCCAGCAAGAAACGTTTGCCCAAGATATCCAGCCGCCCCCGGATCAACTCAAACCGCCCGGCAGAGATAATGCGGTTGGTGGTGCCGCTGAGGTTCAACGCGCCGCCTAGTTCCGCATCCAGCCCGCGGCCACGCACAAAGATGCGGTTCGGCGCATTGATCTGCAGATTGAGCCCAAAACCAGCGCCAGAGGATGTCTCGGTCGGATCGTCACCCGCATTGGCGCCATCGAGCCCCGCCTTGCGGCGCGTCGCCAAAACATCGGCTGGCGCGTTGACCTGGGTGATCTGCGGGATGTCCCCGATCGAGGTCAACCCCGTCGCGGGCACCTGAATATTCGTCTCGCCCGCGTTGATCACACCGGTAATCTGCGCCCCGCCGCTCAGCGGGCCAGCGAGACGCAAATCCCCGTTCAACGTGGTGCTATAAAGGCTTGGGTCCGCATAGACGAGGTTGCGCACAGCGATGTTGATATCCGCGGGCAAGGCAGGCGTCAGGGTGACCGCTCCGGCCACGTTAAGCTGCCCGCCATCCACCGCTTGGCCTGTCACATTTAACTGTGCGCGGTTGTTACCAAGCTGAATGTCAGCGTCGATCCCCTTCAAGGCGACCCGCAGGTTCGGCGCAGTGAATGTCGCATTATTCGTAGAGATACGCCCGCTGACCGAAGACAACGCCGCTGGTCCATTGATCTGCAAATCAAATTGCGCCTGCCCTTGCAGGTTGCGCGGCGCGAGGAAGGGCCGCGACAGCCCAAGCGGAGCATTGCCTGCAATCTCAATGTTTAGCGAGCCATCGGCATTCACCAATCCAGCAACGCTGGCCTGCGTACCAGCAGGGCCGTTGGCATTGGTGTCGATCCGCCATGCCTCCCCCTCACGCCGGGCCGAGCCTGCGACACTGAGTGGGCCGTTCACTTGGTCGACCAGCGCGCCGATGTCGGGCACGTTCAACTGGAAGTCGACATCGGCGTTGGGGCCGGTCACCAGCCCTTCGACAGTTGCCTGCGCGCCGTAAGGGCCGCTTGCGCTGGCATCAAGCACAACACCTGCATCCGTCTTACGCGCCGTGCCATTGGCCGCGAAAGACCCTGAGACACTTGGCACCAATGGATTAACGTTCGGCACAGAGACGTCGAACTTCAGCGACACTTCTCCCGTCACCAGCCCCTCGACCATGGCACTACTGCCATATGGGCCGTTTGCATCTACATCCACGGCAATCCCGTCAGTTGTTTGACGGACATTGCCCTTGGCCGATAGCGGGCCGTTCACGCCGGGGGCAAGCGGGCTGACATCAGGCACGGAAAGATCGAAACTCAGCGCCATATCGGGGCCTGTTGCCAAACCTTCCACCGACACGCGACTGCCGTAAGGGCCACTCGCGATTGTGTCGACGACAAACCCCTGATCGGTTTGCTCCACCGTGCCGCTGGCCTCTACCCCGCCGTTAACCTGCGGGACGAGGGGCTGAATATCTGGAAGCGCCAGATCAAAGGCCACATCAACACGGGGCGAAACCAGCCCTCTGACAGACGCCTGCGCATTCAGCGGGCCACTGGCGTCTGTATTGATCTGCCAGCCTTGCGGCGTTTGGCGCAGATCGCCCTTGGCCCTGACCGGCCCGGTAATGTCCGCATCCGGCACAAAATCTTCGATTCGGGGGATATCAGCGGTAAAATCAATCTGCGCACTATCGCCCGTGGCCAAGCCCGAGACAGTTAGTACGGCGTCATAGGGGCCATCGGTCACAGCATCTACAACCCAACCGCGCGCCTCTTGCACCGCAGTTGCCTTAACTGAAACTGGACCTTCGTATTGTGGCAGCACCAGACCGATATCGGCCAATGCGAAATCGAGCGCGGCGCGGCTGTCTTCACTGCGCAGTTCGACATCGCCGGTCAACTCAAGTGCGTCATTCTTCAGATCAAGCTCGCGCAGGAAGGTACCGGTTTCATTACGTTTTGCCACCATGCTTAGGCTGGTACGCCCCGCCAAAACCGCATCAGCCTGTTCAATACCGATTTGCAGGTCATCCGTACCACCTGCAATTGCCAGATCAAACATACCGCCCAAGGGGGTCACGGTCCCATTCAGCGCAAGCGCCGTGGCACCAGAAATATCGCGGCCCGCAAGCGCGGAAAAGCGGCTGATATCCTTGGCTTCGAGGGTCATCTTCAACTGGGTCAACAGCCCGGCATCCACACCATCAATCGCCGCTTCACCGGTAAGACCGTAATCTTCGCCCGCAAGCGTCAGACCGTTGATCTCAATCGACTCTCCCTCGACAAAACGGATCTCGGCGCTGCCGGTGATCGCGTCACCAATGGCCGCTGAACTGGCCGGATCGGTCAGCGTCAGCCCCTCGGTGGCAAAGGTCACATCGCCAAGAAACTGCCCCAAGCTGCCCAGATCGCCCTCAAGGATCCCATCAAGGGCAAGTTTGGTTTCGGCAATTTGCACCGCGCCAGTGTCCAGCCCGGTAATGTCAAAGGCACTCTCAAACCGGTCCCCATCCGCGGCATCGTAGTCCACCCGCAGGGTCACGGCCTCAACCCGCGTGCCATCACCCGACACGGGCAACAACGTCGAGGTGCCATCGGGGTTGGCAATACGGCCGGAAATGTCGATCAGTGTCGGCCATTTCTCTTGGTTCAGCGTGACCTTACCCTCAAGATCAACGGAATTCGCCGCAAGGGTGAAGCTGCTGACATCAACAGCACCATTACTTTGCAACAGCGCATCCAGCGCCAGACGCACATCTTCGCCAAAAAATTCACGATAGCGCGGGGCCAGCAGTGCGGTGATGTCACCGCCGATGTCGGCCTGAATTCGACGGTCCGGTCCGTCGCCCGTACGCTCAGAGCTTTGCGCGCCTAGCGTCACCTGCCCTGCTAGACGTTCTTCGCCATCGGTGGCGATTGTCACATCGGTGGCGAAATCATCCAATGGCCCTGCGCCTTTAACCGACATCTGCACAGACGGTTGACCCGGCAGATTCAGCAGCTTGGAGGCGATGCCTTCGGGGTCTTCGGTAAGTTCCAACAGCAGATCAAGGACACTTTCCGTGCGGTCGAAATCAGCCTGAATGTTAAACTCACCCCGTGTGCCGTCCGTGCGGCGGGCCTGAAAATCGACGATACCGACCTGATCGGTCAGGCGTGCATTGGCCTTGACCGACAACTGCGCCGCCTCCCCCAAGATCGGCTCACCCAGGTTAATCTCATCCACGGAAAAGTCCGCAATTTCAATGGATACTGGCAGATCGGGCAGTGCGAAGGGTTTGGCTTCGGCTTCCGGCAGATCGACCTCATCACTGACAGGCAGGCGTTCAACATCCAACCGCCCGGCGGTCAATTGTTCGACCTCTAACCGACCGCGCAGCAGGGCCGATCGGTTCCAATCCAGCACCACGTCCTCCAGCGTCAGCCAGATGCCATCATCATCGGAAATGGTCATCCGATCAAAAGAAGCAGCCGAGCTGAGCGCCCCGGCAAAACCATCAATGCTGACCGTACGCCCAGCCCCGCTAAGCGCGTCCTGAATGGTGCGCGTCAAAAAGCCCTTGTCATCATCCTGCGCGAAAGCCGGAGAGAGACAGGCAAGGTAGACAAAGCTGGCGGTGAGAAATTGGAGAAACTGTCGCATTAAAACGCCTGCCCGATCCCGATATAGACTTGGAAATCTTCATCCACTTCCGGCCCCGACGTTGGCACCGCCACATCCAGCCGAATGGGGCCAATCCCCGTTGCATAGCGCAGGCCAAGCCCCGCACCGGAATGCCAAGTGCCCGATCCATCATAGAACTCTTCTGAACCGATATAGCCCGCGTCGGCAAAGCCCACGACGCCGATCTTCTCGGTCAGTTTAACACGTGCCTCGGCCGAAACGCCCGCGAAGCTGCGCCCGCCAACGGTGTCGCCACTGGCCAGATCAACACCCAGCGATTGATAGGGTTGCCCGCGCACGCTGCCGCCCCCACCAGAATAAAAGAGGTAATCCGCAGGCGCCTCTGACAGGTCTGGCCCGGCTACAGAACCCAGTTGACCACGGAAGGCTAAGGTGACCGGACGCTCAGTCCCAAAGGTCCGATAATAGCGCGCGTCGAAATAGGTTCGCAGCCCGCTTGCAGAGCCGGAGACAGCAACAAAGGGCATGATGCTGGCATCAATGTAATACCCTTCGGTCGCGTCTAACTCTTTGTCACGATAGTCAAATTCGGCGCCCAGCGGTAGGGTTAACAAGGTATAGTTATTGGTGCCAAACGCGTCTTCCGTTTCCGCCACGCGCAGACCAAGGCCCGCGGAATAGGTACGGTTTTCATTCGCGATCCGCTCGATCCCCGCTTCAAGGTCCAATTGGCGAGAGAAGTAATTCACCTCGTCCAACTGCTCCAACGTCGCCAGCGCATAGAAATTTGTATCTTCGTTGAAGGTCGCGGGCCGTTCAAAACGCGCCGAAAGCGTATAGTCTTCGCCCCCCGAGTTCCCGCCAATGCCTTCAATCTCTGCCGAAAGGCGCAGCCGTTCGGCCCCGCCCAACAGATTGCGATGCAGCCAAAAGGTGCTAAGCGTCAGCCCCTCAAGCGAAGACAGTTCCGCACCAAAGCCCAATCGGCGTTTGGGCGCTTCTGTGATCTGAGCAGTGATCGGCAGCGTGTTATTGGGGCCGATCCGATCGGCTTCGATCAATGCTACAGCGTCGAAAGCGCCAGTGCGGCGCAGACGTTCGGTCGCCAGGTCCAACTCTTCGGGAGAGAACACCTCCCCCTCCGGCAGGCCTGCAATTTCGAGCAAACGTTGGGTGCGGACATCTTCGTTTCCGGTCACGGTAAGCGCGCCAAAGCGCAGCTTTGGGCCGGGAGCGAGGCGCAGATCAGCGTCGATCAGACGCTCCCGATGTTTGGCGGTCAAATCCTGCTCGGCCAATTCGGCCTTGGCATGGCCCACGGCGCGCCACCCGCTGATCCCGGTGGAAACGGTCTCTTTCAGCACGCCGAGGCTTGCGGTTTCCCCGGTGGCAAAGCCGTCTGGCAATTCGGTCTCTGGCGCGACGGGGGCGATGCGGGTCAAGCCAAAGCGGAATTTCGGCCCCGGATCGACGGTGATTACCGCCCGATCAATTCGGCGCGGCGGCTGAACTGGCGGAATTGCCGAGGCATCAATGCCATCAAGCGTGATTTTCAGGGTCGGCCCAAAGTACCCATTGTCATAAAGAAGGGCCAAAAGCCTGCCGTAGTCGGCCTGTGCCGCTGCGACCAGTTCCTGCGGCGTAGCCGGTTCGGCATCTTCATCCTGATCCGTCTGCTCGGCCAACAGGGACCCACCGCGCAGCGTGGCATAAAGCTCTGAATCCTCAGCCACCCCTGTGAGTGCCAGCTCTGCGGCTTGCGCAGCAGCGCCCCCGCCAAGAAGTAGTCCAAGAACGAGATAAATCGCCGCCCCTTGAGTCTGCCCTTGATGCGCCACGCGCTACCCTCCTGCATCCCGTCGCCCCGGTTTCCGTGCCGGTTCTGCTCTGCCCGCCGCACACGGGCATTATTCTCTCACCTTTAAACGGCATCACCGCCTAGGCTGCAAACACTCTGGGGGTGCCTTGCCCGGATGTGAACAGCGTTTCCCATGCCCATTTGCCGTATTTACAGCAAAACAGGCAAAATACCGCGCAGCACAAGGATAGGCTGCGCGCCGATATAAGCGAGCCAAAGGAGCAAATTTTATCAGGATTTTTCCAACATCATTTTGCAAACGCAAAATAAGGTGGTGCGGTCGGAGAGACTCGAACTCTCACGGGTGTTACCCCACAGCGACCTCAACGCTGCGCGTCTACCATTCCGCCACGACCGCACGCCATGGTTGGTGGGCGGGGTTTAGCCAAAGACCAGAGGCTTGTGAAGAGGCAATCGGCAAATTTCTTCAGTCTTTTTCCGAACCGCTTATTTGGCCGTTTGGCACCCCTTACCCCCGCGCCGTTGGCGATAAGTTTCCCAGCACCTTCGGCCATCTCCCAGAAAACGCATCCCCATTCACAAATCCTTTAGGGCGCCGCAATCTCGTACCTCAACCGTTGAAACACCGCGCCCGGCAGGCCATTTGATAGGGCAAGCAAAAAGGATTTCATCATGCCCGCAGACGCCGCCGCCCCCGATCACGCCAACGCCCAAGCCAATCCAGCCGATGCTCCCACCGTGCAGATCGATATCGTGTCGGATGTCATGTGCCCATGGTGTATCGTTGGCTACAAGCAGCTAGAACAAGCGCTTGGTGCCGTGGGTGTCGGCGCTTACATCCGTTGGCATCCTTTCGAGCTGAACCCGCAGATGCCCGCCGAGGGTCAGAACATGGCCGAACATCTGGCCGAGAAATATGGCTCCACCCCCGCGCAATCCGTCGAGAATCGCAAGCGCCTCTCGGATATGGGCCGTGATCTGGGCTTCACTTTCAACTTTTCTGATGAAACTCGGATGCAAAACACATTTGCCGCGCATCAATTGCTGACATGGGCGCAGTCCAAGGGCTTGCAGCACCCGCTCAAAATGGCCCTTTTTGATGCGCACTTCACCCAAGGCCGCAATGTAAATGATACCGACGTGCTGGTGGATGTCGCCGCGCTCGTCGGTTTGGACCGCGACGAGGCCTTGGAGGTTCTGAACAGCGGCAGCTTGGGCGAACAAACCCGCGAAGCGCAGGAATTCTGGACCTCACGCGGCATTTCCGGTGTCCCCTCCATGGTATTTGAGGGCAAATACCTCGTCACCGGTGCGCAGGGCGCCGATAATTACGCGCAGATGCTGCGCAAGGTTCTCCAAGAGCGCGACTCGGCGGCCTAAGCGCCGCCTCTGGCGGTGCGGCACAGGTCTTGCTAAGGCATCCCCATGGTTGAATGGATTATCACCGACGGCTTGACTGATTACCGCACCGCCGAGGCGTGGATGGAGGCGCGCGCGAGCGCCATCGCGGCAGGCGAGGCCGAAGAATGTATCTGGCTGGTGGAGCATCCGCCGCTCTACACCGCTGGCACCTCGGCGCGGGCCGCAGACCTGACAGAGCCTGATCGCTTCCCCGTCTACCCCACCCGGCGCGGCGGGCAGTATACCTATCACGGGCCGGGGCAGCGCGTGGCCTATGTGATGCTGAACGTAGCCGCGCGAGGGCGAGATGTGCGCTGCTTTGTGCGCCAGCTTGAGAATTGGGTGATCGCCACCCTCGATCAATTCAACCTGCGCGGAGAGATTCGCCCCGGTCGCGTCGGTGTTTGGGTGCAACGGCCTGAAAAGCCCGCACAGGTGGATGGCAGCCCCGCCGAAGACAAGATCGCAGCGATTGGTATTAGGCTGCGCAAATGGGTTAGCTTCCATGGCATCAGTATCAACGTCGAGCCGGACCTCAGCCATTTTGGTGGGATCGTTCCCTGTGGTATTGCCGATCACGGGGTGACCTCACTGGTCGATCTTGGCCTGCCTGTTACAATGGATGATGTAGATCTCGCACTGCGTGCCACGTTCGATGATGTCTTTGCCCACGACCCGGCAGGCAGCTGCGATACCGCCCCCTGACCACGCGAACCTGCGCCTCAAACGGCCCCACAGCCCATTTTGGCCGCGACAACAACAGCACAAAAAATACCCTCCCTGCGACCATCGCGCCCATTGCCCCCGCGAAGCGAGCGCTCTAAAACGGGCGCGACTACGCATGCGCCGCCTATGGCGCCATGTGTCCAATTCATTTGCAGGAGGCACCGCATGGCAGACGCAGCCATTCACGGCCAAGATCACCACGACGACCGGGGGTTCTTTACCCGGTGGTTCATGTCCACCAACCACAAAGACATCGGTATTTTGTACCTGATTGTCTCGGCCTTCGTGGGTCTTATCTCGGTGGCATTCACCGTTTACATGCGCCTCGAGCTCATGGATCCCGGCGTTCAATACATGTGTATGGAAGGCGCGCGTTTCATCGCGGATAGTGCTGCGGCCTGTACGCCAAACGGTCATTTGTGGAACGTGCTGATCACCGGCCACGGCATCCTGATGATGTTCTTTGTTGTGATTCCTGCCCTGTTTGGGGGTTTCGGCAACTACTTCATGCCGCTGCAAATCGGCGCGCCGGACATGGCGTTCCCACGGATGAACAACCTCAGCTTCTGGCTCTATATCGCTGGTACGACACTGGCGGTCTGCTCGCTGCTTACACCGGGCGGCAACGGCCAATTGGGCTCTGGCGTGGGCTGGGTTCTCTACCCGCCGCTCTCGGTGCGCGAAGCAGGCATGTCGATGGACTTCGCGATCTTCGCGGTCCACGTCTCGGGTGCCTCGTCGATCCTCGGCGCGATTAACATGATCACCACGTTCCTGAACATGCGTGCCCCCGGTATGACCCTGTTCAAAGTGCCGCTGTTCGCATGGTCGATCTTCGTCACAAGCTGGCTGATCCTTCTGTCCCTGCCGGTTCTGGCGGGCGCGATCACCATGCTGCTGATGGACCGCAACTTCGGCTTTGCCTTCTTTGACCCCGCAGGCGGTGGTGACCCGATCCTTTACCAGCACATCCTGTGGTTCTTTGGTCACCCCGAAGTTTACATCATCATCTTGCCCGGCTTTGGCATCATCTCCCACGTGATTGCGACCTTCTCGCGCAAACCGGTCTTCGGCTACCTGCCGATGGTCTGGGCGATCATCGCGATTGGCGCTCTGGGCTTCGTCGTTTGGGCGCACCACATGTACACCGTGGGCATGACCCTGAACCAGCAGGCCTACTTCATGCTGGCCACCATGGTCATCGCGGTGCCGACAGGGGTGAAGGTGTTTAGCTGGATCGCCACCATGTGGGGCGGCTCGATCGAGTTCAAAACACCGATGCTTTGGGCCTTCGGCTTCCTGTTCCTCTTCACCGTCGGTGGCGTCACCGGCATCGTGCTGAGCCAAGCTGCCGTGGACCGCGCCTATCACGACACCTACTACGTCGTGGCACACTTCCACTACGTGATGTCGCTCGGTGCCGTCTTTGCCATCTTCGCGGGTATCTACTTCTACCTGCCCAAGATGACAGGCCGCATGTACCCCGAATGGGCAGGCAAACTGCACTTCTGGGCGATGTTCATCGGCGCCAACCTGACCTTCTTCCCCCAGCACTTCTTGGGCCGTCAGGGCATGCCACGCCGCTACATCGACTATCCTGAGGCCTTCGCCTACTGGAACCAATGGTCTTCGATCGGTGCCTTCCTCAGCTTCGCCTCCTTCCTGTTCTTCTTCGGGATCATGGCCTACACGCTGACACGCGGCGCCCGCTCCACCGCGAACAACCCGTGGAACGAGTTCGCGGACACGCTGGAATGGACCCTGCCCAGCCCGCCGCCCGAACACACGTTCGAGCAGCTTCCAAAACAGGAAGACTGGGACAAACAGCACAGCCACTAAGCGCTGCGTCACAATTTCAAAGGCCCCGCCACACGCGGGGCCTTTTCTTTTGCACCGCTGCACTGTCGCACTCGGCGAAAGCCCTAGACAAAGGTCACCCCATGCCTCTCACCCTCACCCCGATCTACGCAGCCCTTTGCGCGCTGGTCTTCCTCGGCCTCAGCTGGCATGTGATTGCCTACCGGCGCGCCAATCGCATCTCTCTCGGCGATACCGGAGACAAAGCGCTGCTCAAACGCATGCGCGCACAGGCGAATGCGGCAGAATACATGCCCATCGCGCTGATCTTGCTGGCGCTGACAGAAGCCAATGGCGCCCCCGCACTGGCTGTCCACGCCCTTGGCCTCGCGTTGCTGACGGGCCGCATCCTGCATCCTCTAGGCTTTTCCGCCACCCCGCAAAAATTCATCCTGCGTCAGGTCGGTATGGTTCTGACCCTCGCCATGATCGCCGTCTCGGCCCTCGGTTTACTGGTTCACGCCCTCTTCTAATTCATCCTTTTTCAAATACCCGCGGGGGTCCGGGGGCAGCGCCCCCGCCCTGCGCAAATTTTTCCGCCAAAAACCACATTTCCCTCTTGAAGCCCCCTGCCCCAATGGGTATTTCGCCCTCACCAGACGGTAAGCGGGCGTAGCTCAGGGGTAGAGCATAACCTTGCCAAGGTTAGGGTCGGGCGTTCGAATCGCCTCGCCCGCTCCATCTGGTCTTCACAGGGTCGCATCTTCGGATGCGGCCCTTTGTGTTTTTCAGGCCCGGGACGAATGCCCAAAAAATCGCATGCAACCGGCCAAGCCGCCGCATTTTACCTCTTGCAGCCCCCCGCGCGAATGGGTATTCCCCCCTCACCAACCGGATGCGGGCGTAGCTCAGGGGTAGAGCATAACCTTGCCAAGGTTAGGGTCGGGCGTTCGAATCGCCTCGCCCGCTCCAGGTTGATCCTACCACCCCGTAGGAAACGCAAAGCCGCCCCTCGGGGCGGCTTTTGTGTATCTTGCCCCCACATAAAAAAACGCCCCATGACGAACACGGGGCGTAAGGTACGGAACGAGGGACAGTAGGTGGCCGGCAGGCGTTCCGGGCCTGCGGTCACCTTTAAATTTAGGAACCCTTAGCCGGTTTCAAAGGGGCCGGGTCCTGCCGCCCCGCCTCCTGCCCGGTTTTGAGCCAGTTCTTGCCGATTCTCAGCCCCCCACTCGGCTGGCATATAGCGCAATCGCCGCGGCGTTAGAGACATTGAGTGACCCAAATCCGCCCGCCGCATCGATCCGCACCAGCGCATCCACGGTCTCGCGGGTCTTTTCACGCAGCCCCGGCCCCTCGGCCCCCAAGACAAGCGCCACAGGGCGGTCCCGGCGGCCTTCTACCGCGCCTTCGATGGTCTGCGTAGCCTCCCCATCCAGCCCCAACACCAGATACCCCATATCCTGCAGGGCGCGGATCGCATCGGCGAGGTTGCGCACCCGCAGATAGGGTTGGCGCTCCAGCGCGCCGCTGGCGGTCTTTGCCAGTGCGCCCGTCTCGGGCGCCGAGTGATGTTTCGTGCCTATCACCGCCGACGCCCCCAAAACTTCAGCCGAGCGGAGAATCGCGCCGACGTTGTGCGGATCGGTCACTCGGTCGAGCAGCAATAAGCGCGGTGCGGTATCGCCGATGGCTACATCCTCTAGCCGCCCCCAGTTCAGCGGCTTCACTTCCAGCACCGCACCCTGGTGAACGGAATTCGGATCAAGCGGCGGACGGAACTTGCGCGGATCGACGACCTGCGGCGTGATTCCCGCTTCCGCAATGGCATCTTCCAGCTTTGCTTGGGCATTCGGCGTGACCATCAACTGCAGTTTTTCGCGGTTGGGGTTCATCAACGCATCGCGCACCGCATGCAGGCCAAAAAGCCAAACTGTCTGCGCCGCGTCGGCCTTTTTGTCCTGCTCTTTTTGCACGACCCATTTGGGTTTCTTCATCTCTTTATCCTTTCGCACGATTTCCCCAAGATTTCTCGGGAATTCGCCTTGACGGTCCTTTGGGTCGCTTGTAATCACGCCCCCACGTCAGGTGCAATGCACAGGGCAAAGTGGGCGACAGGCCGCAAGGTGTGGCAGGGGACTGTAACTCCCTCGCGGAGACGCACGCCTGGTTCGATTCCAGGGTCGCCCACCACTTTACCCCCATCGTCGATAGCGTTGCCTCGCATTTCTGCTCCCTCACGGGATCAGCACGTCCCCCCGCGCAAAACCTGCAGCATCCATACCTAAATCGTCATAGATCAGCTGCACGCGAACCGATTGAACCGCCCCCGCCTCAAAGGTCAGATACGGTTGCGGATCATCATGAAGAATCGCGTTGGGGGTTGAGAGCGCCTCGTGGCAGGGCGGCATGGGCCAATCTCGAAACGGTGTGTCATTCACGGCGATGGCAATCGCCGCCAACCCGCAACGCCAACTCCAAAGATGGGTAACGTAGACGTAATCTTTCCCGTTATACTCTCGCACGGCAATCCAATTGCCCCTTGTAGCGTTCAGGATCGGCCTGACCTCTGTTGCAGTGGTAAAGCGCCCCGTGGGCGTTTGATCTTCGGCCACCAATCCCGTGGGCACGACATCCATATACAACCCCTGCGCCGGAGCGGCGGGTGGAGGATGGGGCGGCAGGTCGCGCCGGGGCTGCAGGGCTTGCTGGTGCTTCCGCCCTTAGAAGGACGCCGGGCCGACCTACCCCGTCCAATGGCGCGGCAGGCACCCCAATGCTGATTGCGACCACCGCGAAGAAGAAATCTAACATGCCACCCCCCAAAACACCGCGTAAATTGCCACCTTTTGCCGATAGAAGCTTGCCCCTATACTGTTCAAAACCATGAGGCCGCGCCCAAGTATGACACGCAATTCGCGTACCCCGCAAATTTTCAACGTCGTCATCGTGGCTCAGCAGGGGCGTCTGGCCTATGAGGCGCTGCTTTTCGCGGCCTCCCTGAGGCACTCCTGCCCCGACTTCAAAGGGCGTTTGTTGATAGCGGAGCCGCAGCCCGGCCCGCTTTGGGACGGCGACCCGCGCCTCGCCAATGACACTCTGCGCGATGCACTTATAGACCTCGGGGCAGAGTTCATCCCTTTCCAGAGCCAGCATTTCGGCAGCGCCTACCCCTATGGCAACAAAATCGAGATGCTCAGCGCCCTTCCTGCGGGCGAACCCTTTGTTTTCTTTGACACGGACACTTTGATCACCGGTGATCTTAACGACGTGCCTTTCGACTTTGACCGCCCCTCCGCCTCTTTGCGGCGCGAGGGGACATGGCCAGAGCCGCAGTTGTACGGGCCGGGCTATACCGGACTGTGGAAATCACTTTACGACAAGTTCGACCTCGACTTTGCAAGCAGCCTCGACCTGAGCCAGCCGGACGAATATTGGCGCCGTTATCTCTATTTTAACGCGGGCTTCTTCTACTACCGCTGCCCCCGCGAATTTGGGGAGCTTTTCTTGCGCTACGCGCTTGCGGTGCGTGACGACCCTCCGGTTGAGCTTTGCGCGCAGAGCTTTGACCCATGGCTCGACCAGATCGTGCTGCCGCTGGTGATCCACGCCCTCGGCGGCGGGCGTGACGCCCTCCCCTCTGGCCTGCTGGATGGGACGGTGTCCTGCCACTACCGTTTTCTGCCGCTACTCTACGCCCGTGAAAGCGACCGTGCCATTAAGGTGCTAGAGGCCGTAACCGCCCCCAACCGGATGAAAAAGCTGCTGAAAGAACGCGATGCGATCAAGCGGATGGTGTACCAAGGGCGCGGGGCCAAGGTGCGCGTGCTTTTTGATCAAGACAACCTGCCCCGGCGCGAGCAGGCGATCCGCAACCGGATCAAATCCAACGGCTTTTGGATGCGCTGAGGGCTGCGTCCCCCGTTGTCTGGATGGTTCTTTGCGCCTAGGCTGCGCGAAATCCATTTTTCTGAGAGGACAGACCAATGGCCGACAGCCCCAAACATCAATTTGATACGTTGCAGATTCACGCAGGCGCCACACCCGACCCGGCCACCGGTGCGCGGCAGACGCCGATTTACCAGACCACGGCCTATGTCTTTCGCGATGCCGACCACGCGGCGGCGCTCTTTAACCTCCAAGAGGTGGGTTACATCTATTCGCGCCTGACCAACCCCACCAATGCCGTTCTGCAAGAGCGGATTGCCACGCTCGAAGGCGGTGTCGGCGCTGTCTGCTGCTCATCGGGCCACGCGGCGCAGATCATGGCGCTGTTCCCGCTGATGGGACCGGGCAAGAATATCGTCGCCTCCACCCGTCTTTATGGCGGCACGGTCACGCAGTTCAGCCATACGATCAAGCGCTTTGGCTGGTCCTGCAAGTTTGTCGACTTCGACGATCCGCAGGCCGTGGCCGATGCCATCGACGATGACACCCGCGCGGTCTTTGGCGAAGCCATCGCCAACCCCGGCGGCTATATCATGGATGTACGTGCCATCGCCGACGTGGCCGATGCGGCGGGCATTCCGCTCATCATCGACAACACCAGCGCCACGCCCTACCTCTGCCGCCCGATTGAGCATGGGGCCACGCTGGTGGTGCATTCCACAACAAAATACCTCACCGGCAATGGCACCGTCATGGGCGGCTGCGTCGTGGATTCGGGCAAATTCGACTGGTCCGCGAATGACAAATTCCCCTCGCTCAGCCAGCCCGAGGAAGCCTATCACGGGATGAAGTTCCACGAGACTTTCGGCGCGATGGCCTTCACCTTCCACGGCATCGCCATCGGGCTGCGTGATCTGGGGATGACGATGAACCCACAGGCGGCGCATTACACGCTTATGGGGATCGAGACCCTGTCACTGCGGATGGATCGGCATGTGCAAAACGCGGTAAAGGTCGCCGAATGGCTCGAACAGGACGACCGCGTTGATTACGTCACCTATGCCGGGTTGAAATCCTCGCCCTATCACGAGCGGATGCAAAAGGTCTGCCCCAAAGGCGCGGGCGGACTTTTCACCTTTGCGGTTAAAGGCGGTTATGATGCCTGCGTGAAGCTGGTGAACAGCCTTGATATCTTTAGCCATGTGGCGAACCTGGGCGACACGCGCTCGCTGATCATCCACTCGGCCTCCACCACCCACCGCCAGCTCACAGAAGAGCAGCAGGAAGCGGCAGGCGCCGGACCCGGTGTTGTGCGAATTTCTATCGGGACAGAAGATGCCGACGATCTGATCGCCGATCTGGATCAAGCGCTGACAAAAGCAACCAGCTAAATCATCTCCCCCCGCCGATCACCTTGGCGGGGGAACTTTCATCCAAGGCGGCCTACTGCCCCGGCGCAATCGCAAAGGTCATTGAGACCTCGGCCTGCACCTCGACCTCACCTTCGGCAATGGCACTATCCATCGCCATGCCCATGCGGGCTGCCTCGAACATTTTGGGCTGGGAGTGTGAATTTTCGGTCATGCGGATCAGCGTACCAAGCTTCACCCCCGCAGCCTCCGCCAATTGCCGGGCGCGTTCAGAGGCATCCGCAACAGCGGCTTTGCGCGCTTCGGCCAGCGCATCCTTGGGATCTTGAAGACCGAAGTCCAAGCCGTTGAAATCGTTCGCGCCCTCGTCGATCACCGCATCCATCATTGCGCCAAGACGGTCCAGATCGCGCACCTTGACCGTGACCGAGTTACCCGCTTGATAGCCAGTGATACGGGGCGGTTGGCCGTCTTCAACGGGGCGGCGGTCATGCACCGGGCGCAAATAGAACCGACTGGTCTGACGGTCCCTCGCGGCCACACCCTGCGCATCAAGCTGGGTGAGAATCGCAGCGACGGCTTCGGTCACCTTGTCCATCGCAGCCTTGGCGGTGGTGGCCTCTTCGGTAACGCCCAATGTGATCGTGGCCATATCGGGTGCGGCGGCGATACTGCCTTGTCCGGTAACGATAATGCCCTCTTCTGGCCCTTGCTGGGCCGAGACCATACCCGCCCCCGCCATCCACGCAAGCGCCACCCAGTTCATCAGTCGCATGTTCATCCCTTTCCGTGCTTTTATGCGCCGCCATTTGCCCACCCCATACCGCCACTGACAAGCACCCAAGCAGCGCACACCCTTCCCTTGGGCGAACTCCTGCTCTATCCTTTGCATTGACTGCGGTGCGCCTGTAAGTGCGCCCGACCCCATGCTAAAGTCATCTACGATGAAGCCGAATTTTACCCTTTCCCTGTCGTTCGACGGCATTCGTTTGCTCCACCGCACGGCGGGCGGCTGGCGGCTTGTTGGTGAAGTGGCGCTCGACAGTACGGATTTGCCCTCTGAACTCGCCGTTTTGCGCAAAACCGCCACGGCGCTTGATTCCGGTGGGCTGCGCAGTCTGCTGCTGATCCCCGACGCGCAGATCAAATATCTGACCATCGACACGCCCGGCGCGGACAGCGCCGCGCGCCGGGCCGCAGCAGCGGCTGCGCTCGAAGGGGCCACGCCCTATGCTGTGGCCGATCTGGTCTTTGATGTCAGCGCCGATGGCACGCAAACCCATGTGGCCGCCGTGGCGCGCGAAACCTTGGAGGAGGCCGAAGCCTTCGCGGTGGAGCATCGTTTCCATCCCGTCAGCTTTGCCGCCGCCCCTGCCGCCCACCCCTTTGACGGTGCGCCCCATTTCGGTGCGACCAAAGCTGCATCAGAGCTTTTGGAGCCTGGCGAATCCGTAGAACCTGAAGCCGCCGCTATCGTGATCACCGGCGTGATGAGCGCGCCAGAGGGACCGATTGCCGACACGAATGCAACGACCGCCGTCGCAGACGTGCCCGCAGCACAGCAGCCGGAGCCGGAGCTTGCCCCCACGCCCGAAGACACCCCTCCGCCGGTTGAAGAAGACCTGCCTGAATTGGCCGCGCCCGAACAAGCGCCAGACCCCTCGCATCCAGCCGAGCTAGAGGCGACCCCAGATGACGTGCCCCCGCCCCTTGTTGAAGACCTGCCCGATCTGGATGCGCCGGTAGAAACAGCTGAGGCGTCAGCCGGTTCGAAAGGGCCTGAATTGGCTCCAACGCCAGCGGAAACACCACCACCGCTGGAAGAGGATTTGCCAGAGCTTGACGCCCCTACGACGGGGGCCGCGGCTGATACGCCCGAAGAGCCCGAGGAAACGTCTCCGCCCGCGATCGGAAGCGTTGCGGCATCCGCAGCGCCCCTCGCTGCGGCTGCTAAGGGCGAAAGTGAAACCCCCGCACCGCCGACCGCTCGGCCGGAGCCTTCGCGCAAGGTGGATTTCTCGGCCCCGCCGTCGCGCAGCGCCCCGGCTGCGGGTTTTGCAAGCCGTCGCGGCGGAACGGACAATGCTCCGAACCTTGGCGGCGCGAGCCGGGCCACACCGCCGCCCCCGCCTGCTGCCAAACCAGACACCAAACCGAATGCGGGGCCGAACACGGCTCCCAATTCAACTCCTGCGCCCAGCACAGCCTCACTGCCAGTCGGTGCGCCATCCCCCGCTGCCGCCCCACTGGCGCCGCAGATGCCGGTTGAGCCTGCCACCGTCGAGGCCGCCACAGAGGCCGCAGCGCCCGCACCTGACAGCAGTTCGCTGACCCCCAATGCCCAGTCTTCGGTCGGCGGGTTCCTAAGCCGTCGCAAGCCCAAACCATCAAAAGACAGACGGTCAGCAGCCACCGCCCCCAACGCGGCCTCGCCCTCCTCTGAAGCCGAGCGGATGACCGTCTTTGGCGCGCGCCGACGTAACGAGGTGGGTGGCAAACCGCGTTTCCTTGGGCTGATCCTGACAGCGGCGCTTTTGGTATTTCTTGCTGGCGTGGCGGCGTGGGCGTCGATTTTCCTTGATGAAGGCAACGCGCTTTCGCGGCTTTTCGGTGATCGCAGCCCGCGCAGTACCGCCGAAGCTTTGGCCCCGGCTGATACACCGACAAGCGAAGACGCGATCACAGCGCTTCCTCCTGAGCCTACAGAACCCGATGCAATCGAAACCGCCGCATTGGACGCAGGCCTGACCGATGAAGACGGGGCCGTGCTCGACGCGCTGCGCGACCCCCAACCGCGCCCCATCACCGAGATGACAGAGGCCGAGATTGACGCCAAATATGCCACAACCGGCATTTGGGCGCGTGCCCCAGATGTGCCCCCGGCCCCTGCCGCAGCCATCGACATTGATGATCTTTACCTCACCAGCATTGACCCGATCAGCACCACGACCGACGCTGTGGCCCTGCCACCCGCCAGCGGTTTTGGCACGGACACGGCACCCGGCACGGTAAGCTCTCCTGCCGCTGCCGGAACAGTTTTTGCGCTGGATGCCCAAGGTCTGGTTAAGCCCACGGCCCAAGGCGCGATGAGCCCCGATGGGCATCTTGTCTACCTCGGGCGCCCCGCCGTAGAGCCCCCCGCGACATTAACCCGGCCAGAGGTTGCGCCGACCGCTCCAGAGGTCGACAACACCTTGGCAGAGACGCGCCCCCGCACGCGCCCCGACGATCTGGAAGAAACCAACGAACGCGCGCAGCTTGATGGGCTGACGCGCACTGAACTTGCAGGTCTGCGGCCGCAGTTGCGGCCCAAATCGGTTCAGGAAGAGGCCGAAGAAGCGCTTGCCGCCGCCGCGCCCGAAGTGGCGATTGACCCGATCGACACCAGCGATGCGGTTGCCGCCGCCCTTGCCCCGCTACCAGCGATCCAGAATGCCACGAAACAGGCCACCACCCAGTCGCGCCGTCCTGATACGCGGCCCCGCAACTTTGACCGTATCGTGAAACGCGCTGCACGCAGTCCCGAACCTGCGCAGGTTGCCAGCGTGGCCCCCAAAGCGGTGCAGCCCCGCTTCCCGTCGAAAACG
This sequence comes from Sulfitobacter sp. SH24, assembly GCF_965641895.1. Classification (NCBI taxonomy): domain Bacteria; kingdom Pseudomonadati; phylum Pseudomonadota; class Alphaproteobacteria; order Rhodobacterales; family Roseobacteraceae; genus Sulfitobacter; species Sulfitobacter sp. SH24. The sequence continues at coordinate 1,210,547 of NZ_OZ282575.1, read as the reverse complement.
TCGGTCGCGAAACAGGCCACGGTGAAAAACGCGATCAACCTGCGGGATGTCAATCTGATCGGGGTCTATGGCAAACCGTCGAACCGCCGGGCACTGATCCGGCTGAGCAACGGACGCTACCAGAAAGTCGAAGTGGGCGACCGCATTGATGGGGGCCGCGTTTCGGCAATCGGCGACAGTGAATTGCGTTATGTCCGCCGGGGCCGAAATGTCGTGCTGAGGATGCCGAACTAAGGTTACGTCTCAACGGCGCGCAATCAGCAAAAAGGGGCGCCAAAGCGCCCCTTGATCTCACAACCACCCTGAATGTTCTATGAGGCCTCAAGCTCGCCATTGTCGATCTGCTCTTGCTCGATCGATTCAAACAGCGCCTTGAAGTTCCCCTCCCCGAAACCGTCATCGCCCTTGCGTTCGATGAATTCGAAAAAGATCGGGCCAATCACGGTTTTCGAGAAAATCTGCAACAGGATGCGCGTCTCGCCCCCGTCGACGACACCTTCGCCGTCAATCAAGATGCCGTGTTTTTGCATCCGGTCCAGCGGTTCTTCATGGCCGGTCACGCGGTCCTTGCTCATCTTGTAGTAAGTCTCTGGCGGGCCGGGCATGAACTTTAGACCGTTGTCGGCGATCACATCGGTCGCGTTATAGATATCGCGCGCGCCCACGGCGATGTGCTGGATGCCCTCGCCGTTGTATTTCTTCAGATAGGCCACGATCTGCCCGGTCTCGCCGCGGTCTTCGTTGATCGGGATGCGAATGCGGCCACAGGGCGAGGTCAGCGCACGGCTGGTCAGCCCGGTAAACTTGCCTTCGATGTCAAAGAAGCGAATCTCACGGAAATTGAACAAATCGCCGTAGAACTTGAACCAGACGTCCATATTGCCCTTGTGGACATTATGCGTGAGGTGATCGAGGTAGTAGAACCCAACACCCTCGGGCTTGGAAGTGGCGATCCAGTCGTATTCCCAGTTATAGGGCGAAGTGTCGTAATACTGGTCGACGAAGTAAATCAGCGACCCGCCAATACCCATGATCGCGGGTACGTCCAGCACCTTGCCGTCGCCTTTATATTCCTCGGCGCCCTTAGCCACCGCATGGTCCAGCGCCTTTTGCGCGTCCACAACACGCCAGCCCATCGAAGGTGCGCAGGGGCCGTGTTCATCCACAAAACGTGCGGCAAAGCTGTCCGTGTCGTAATTCAGCACATAGGTAATGTCGCCCTGCTGCCAAAGCTCGATCTTTTTGGTTTTGTGATTGGCGACATGGGCATAGCCCATCTTGGTAAAGACATCGCGCAGCGCCTGCGGATCGGGGCTGGCAAATTCGACAAACTCAAAACCGTCGGTGCCTGCTGGGTTCTCGGGCGTGATGGTCGATTTAGGGGCGTCATGTGGGAAAGGACCCATGTCTGATCTCCTCTGCTTTGGGATTTCCTACATCCTACGCCCTCATCTTTGCGTAGGTTGCGCGTATTGCGGCGTCACTATGGTCAAATATGCTGAAGTGCCGCATACTGAAGTGAAACCACGCGGAAACCACGCATCATGCTGGATGATATTGATCGGCGGCTGCTTACGGCGCTACAGAAAAATGCCCATCTCACCGCACAGGAACTTGGTGAGCAGCTTAACCTTTCCCCCAGCCAAGCGGGGCGGCGGCGGCAACGGCTTGAGGCCGAAGGCTATATTCGCGGCTATCATGCGCGGCTTGATCCGGTGCAGATGGGGCTGAACGTTCAGGGGTTTATTCAAGTCCATCTGGGCACTCATGGGCCGGAACATTCGGCCAGCTTTGCCCGCCTCATGGCCACCCGTCCTGAGATTGTGAGCGCGTGGACGATGACAGGGGATGCGGACTATCTTTTGAGAGTATATTGTGACGATCTGCCGAGCCTTAACAGGCTTATTCACGATGTCCTTCTGCCACATCAGGCCGTCAGCCGGGTGCATAGCCAGATCGTCATGGATCAACTGAAACAGGACGGGCCGCTGCCCACCTGACCCTAAGAGAGGACCGCAATGGAAGGTTTCCTGTTCCAAGCTTCCGTTTATCTGGCCGCCGCCGTGATCGCCGTGCCGATCGCCGCTCGATTGGGGCTGGGGTCGGTTTTGGGCTATCTCGCCGCTGGTATCCTGATTGGCCCGGTGCTGGGCTTGGTCGGGTCCGAGACGAAAGACGTGCAGCATTTCGCAGAATTCGGCGTGGTGATGATGTTGTTCCTTATCGGCTTAGAACTGGAACCCCGCGCCTTGTGGGACATGCGGCATCGGCTATTGGGCTTGGGCGGTTTACAGGTGTTATTGTCGACAGCAGCGCTGATGGCAATCGCGATGGCATATGATCAGCCGTGGCGCGTGGCGCTGGCGATCGGCCTTACGCTGGCGCTCTCGTCGACTGCGATCGTGCTGCAAACCCTTTCGGAAAAGGGGTTAATGCGGACCCAAGGCGGCAGGTCGGTCTTTTCCGTACTGCTCACCCAAGATATCGCGGTGATCCCCATACTCGCTTTCCTCCCGCTTTTGGCGGCGGGTGTCTCTGGCGGGCTTCTGCCCGATGGCTCCATCTCTCTCAACGCGCAAGAGGTCGAGAACGCGCATCTCAGCACCGAGGCGCATGACGCGGCACATGCGGCGCAGACTTTCGTCCAAAGCCTGCCGGGTTGGGGCGTGACACTGGTCACTATCGGGGCCGTGGCAGCGATCATTCTGGTCGGCATCTACCTAACCCGCCCGGTGTTTCGCTATATCCACCTTGCTAAACTGCGCGAGATGTATACGGCGCTGGCCCTGCTGATCGTCGTGGGGATTTCATCGCTCATGACGGTGGTCGGGCTGTCGCCTGCGCTTGGCGCCTTCCTTGCTGGTGTGGTGCTGGCCAGCAGCGAGTTTCGCCATGAACTGGAAACCGACCTTGAGCCGTTCAAAGGTCTGCTGCTGGGGCTGTTCTTTATCACCGTGGGCGCGGGGATTAACTTTGTCCTGCTGTTCGAAAAGCCGCTGATCCTGATCTGTATGGCGCTTTTGGTGATCATCGTCAAAGCGCTGATCCTGCTGGTGCTGGGCCGCCTCTTTCGCCTCAAGGGACGCGATGGGTGGCTGTTCACGCTGGCACTGGCGCAGGCGGGTGAATTTGGCTTTGTGCTGGTCAGCTTCTCCATCGCCACCGGTGTCATGCCCGACCCAATTGCCGAAACGCTGCTGTTGGTCGTGGCGTTGACGATGTTGATCACGCCGCTGCTGTTCATCCTATACGACCTGATCAGCAAACGCATGGATGACAGCAGCCCTGTGATAGCGGATGAGATCGACAGCAGCGGCCCGGTAATCATCGCGGGCGTGGGGCGATTTGGCCAAATGGTGAACCGCATGGTACAGGCTAGCGGGTTCGAAACCGTCGTGCTTGATCACAACCCCGAAACCATCGCCGTCATGCGGCGCTTTGGTTTTAAAGGGTTTCTTGGCGATCCGACCCGTCCTGACATCCTGCGCAAGGCTGGACTGCCAGACGCCAGCGTGCTGGTGGTGGCCCTTGATGACCCCAAAGCGGCGGTTTCGCTAATTTCCTACGCACGCAAGGAGAACCCTTCCTTGCATATCGTCAGCCGCGCGCGGGACCGCGAAGAGGTCTACCGCCACTATCAAGCAGGGTCCAATGACATCGTTCGGGAAATGTTCGACAGTTCCCTGCGCGCCGGGCGCTATGTCTTGGAAAACATGGGGCTTTCCAACTTTGAGGCCAATGAGGCGCAAAAGCTTTTTTACGCGCATGACCGTTCGTCTGTGCGCGAATTGGCAGCGCTTTGGCGACCGGATGTGCCGCCCTCGCAGAACGCCGCCTACGTCGCCCGCGCCAAGGAACTGCAAAAAGACCTTGAGACGGCCTTTCTGAACCTCGGCGGAGAAAAAGCAGACGAAAGCACCTAAGCAAACTGCCCCTTCCTTCGGGGCCGTTCTGCGCCGTCTTATGCGTCGCTTACGCCTGCTTCGGCAAAGGTCGCCATGCCCGCGTGGCAGGCAAGCGCGGCCTTTAGGATGCCAATCGCCAGCCCTGCACCGGACCCTTCGCCAAGCCGCAGATTCAACTCCAGCAGCGGTTCTTTGTCCATCGCGCCCAACAGTCGGCGGTGGCCGCTTTCGGCGCTGAGGTGGCCCGCCACGCAGTGATCAAGCGCGCCGGGTGCTGTGCGCACAAGGCAAAGCGCGGCAGCACAACAGATGAACCCGTCAAGGATCACAGGAATGCGCAACTGACGCGCGCGGGCCATGGCCCCGGCCATCGCCGCCAGCTCACGCCCCCCCAACCGGCGCAGTGTTTCCAGCCCATCACCGTGGTCGGCATGAAGCGCGACACCTTCGTCCACAACCTTGGTTTTCAACAAGAGGCCCGCGTCATCGACGCCAGTGCCACGCCCTGTCCAGAACCTGCTTCCCCCGCCCAACAGCGCGCTGGCCAAAGCGGCGGCGGACGTGGTGTTGGCGATGCCCATTTCACCGACCACAAGCAGATCGGCATCGCTGTTCACCGCATCCCAACCGGCACACAGGGCATCCAAAAGCTCTGCGTCCGTCATCGCAGATGCAACGGTAAAATCTTGCGTCGGTTTGTCCAGTGCCAGCGGCACCACATCAAGGGTCGCTCCGTTCACCCGTGCGATCTGATTTATCGCAGCGCCCCCGTGCTGAAAGTTCGCCACCATCTGTGCCGTAACCTCTGCTGGAAAAGCCGAAACACCCCGTGCCGCCACCCCGTGATTGCCAGCAAAAACAATGATCTGGGGTGATGCAATCTCGACCTGCGGACCGCCGCGCCAGCCGCGATACCAAACCGCCAGATCCTCGAGACGGCCAAGCGCGCCGGGGGGTTTTGTCAGAATACCATTATGGGCACGCGCTTCCTCCATCGCCTCAGCGTCACATTCGGGCATAGACCGCAAAAGATTGCGAAATTCGGCGAGACTGGCGAGAGACGTGGTCATATGCTGCCCTTTGCGGATTGATATTTCTTCGTTTCTAGCCTTAGCCTGTCCCCGCTTAAAGTGCCGAAGGGGCGAATAAATGGCCATTTCCGACATCTCAGTCCTGAAGGGGGCCTTTCGCGCCCGCGACATTGCTGTGGCCTTTGCCCTACTGACCCGCCTGCCCTTGCCACATTTTCATTTCCCGACCGAAGCACACCGTCCCCCCGCGCGCAGTGCTTGGGCCTATCCGCTGGTGGGTATCGTGCTGGCCTTCATCGCGGGCGGCGTGGGGCTGGCCCTGACGCGGATGGGGGCCACCCCGCCGCTCGCCGCCGCATTCGTGCTGATTACCACCGTCATGCTTAGCGGGGCGATGCACGAAGACGGTCTGGCGGATTGTGCGGATGGGTTCTGGGGCGCTTGGACGGCAGACAAGCGGCTGCACATTATGAAAGACAGCGTAATTGGCACCTACGGCGTCGTGGCGCTGGTGCTGTCGTTGCTGCTGCGTTGGTATCTCATAAGCGAATTGATCACCGACGGTGCGCTCGTCTGGGCGCTGATCGTTGCCGCCTGCGGTTCACGTGCTGCGATGGTTTGGGTGATGGACAGCCTGCCCACGGTCCGCCGCGACGGGCTGTCAAATCGCACCGGCCGCCCCGGCGCATTGGCGACGGCAGTTGCGGTGCTGATCGGGGTGCTGCTCATCGTGGCGGCACCGGTCTATTCGGCATGGCGCTTGGCGCTTTTGGGGCTGGTCGCTGCGCTGTTGGTCCGGCAGATCGCCAAGCGCAAGATCGGCGGACAAACGGGCGACGTATTAGGTGCAACGCAGCAAGTAACAGAGATCGCCCTGCTGATCGGTTGCCAAATGATGGCCTATGGCTGGCAGGCCATTCCCTAACGAAAAACCGCGCCCCCCGAAGGGACGCGGCTTGTTCTTAGCTCAGCGATGCCCTTAAGCGGCGACGCGGCTTTCCAGCACATCACCGACCTGTTTCGCAGCAGCCAGTTCATCCCCACCGGACACGGCGGCCACTTCGCGGGTCAGACGCTCAAGCGCGGCTTCGTAAAGCTGACGCTCAGAGTAGCTTTGCTCGCGCTGGTCGTCGGTGCGGTGCAAGTCGCGCACGACCTCGGCAATGGCAATCAGATCGCCGGAGTTGATCTTTTGCTCATACTCCTGCGCGCGGCGGGACCACATGGCGCGTTTGACCTTGGCCTTACCCTTGAGGGTCTTCATCGCGTGGTTGATCACGTCCGGCGTGGACAGCGCCCGCATGCCGATCTCGGTCGCTTTATGGGTCGGCACCCGCAGCGTCATCTTGTCTTTCTCAAAAGAGATCACGAACAGCTCCAGCTTGATGCCGGCCACTTCCTGCTCCTCGATCGAGACGATCTGACCCACGCCATGCGCAGGGTAGACGACAAACTCATTCGGGCGGAAATCAAGCTTCTTCGATTTGGTCATATAGATCGCTCCTTGGCGCGCGGGGGATACCCCGCCATTAACTCAGACACCTGAACAGCACGTAAAACGCAGGCGAAGCGCAGCCTAAGCGGCGTGCGTTCGGGTGCGTCTGATCTAGAAATGTGAGGTCAACCTTGGCAGCAGGGTCGAAACATTATCAGGCTCGTGTGTTACAGCTTGAAGATAGCATAGCACAGAATCACGCCTTCCGAAAGCTACCCCAAGATCAACTTGGTGAATTTCCGGTCGTTTCAGCAGTTTAGCGCGCGTTCTATCGGTATTAAGACGCCCGGCAGAACCGAATCAGCGAAAGATCAGCCGCCCTCGCCCGGTTTTTCCGAGAAGAGCTCCATTTTGCCATCTTTCCCATCCATTTCCTCTGCCTCGGGCAGCGGATCTTTCTTAGTGATGATGACAGGCCAAAGCTCGGAATATTTCCGGTTAAACTCCACCCACTTCTCCATATCCGGCTCAGTGTCCGGACGGATGGCATCCGCGGGGCATTCCGGTTCGCATACACCGCAGTCGATGCATTCATCGGGGTGGATCACCAGCATGTTCTCGCCTTCGTAGAAGCAATCCACCGGACATACTTCGACGCAGTCGGTGTATTTGCAGGCGATGCAGGCGTCATTCACGATATAGGTCATGCGGGAAACTCTGGCTGGGTGTATGGAGGACTAGCTAAACCGGTGCGCGGGATCATTCAAGGTAGCGCGCCTTAGAAAGATCAAGCTGCCTACGGTCACGCTTGGTCGGGCGGCCCTTTCCCTCATATCCGGGATTTTCGGGCAGTATGTCCTTTGGTTTCGGCTGTGGCGGGGACAGCTCGGTGTAAAGCATTTGTGCTTCCGGCGCGGGACCACGGCGCTGGCCGATGGCTTCGATCCGGATCACCCGAACGTGATCGCCCTGCGCGAAGGTCAATACATCACCGGGGCCCACATTGCTGGCGCGTTTTTGCGTGGGCGTACCGTTGATCCGCACCGCGCCGCCCGCCACCTGAGTGGCAGCGAGCGAACGGGTTTTGAAAAAGCGGGCGTGCCACAGCCATTTGTCCAGCCGCAGTTTCGCGCCCGCCTCCACTTACTTGTCGTCCTTCAGCCCCATCAGCGCTGCCGCAAAGGGGTTGTCGGGGTCGATCTGCTTTTCCTTGCGTGGCGGACGGGCCGAGAAGTTCTGCGCCTTGCCACCCTTGTCGCCACCGGGCTTGCGCCCTTTGCCCTTGGCAGGCTTGCTACGCGGCTTCCCCTGTCCCTGGTTGCGATCACCGCCGCGCCGGCCACCACCTGCATTGCCACGCGGGCTGCGCGCCCATGTGAAGATGTAGTAGGTTTCCATCTCCGGCCCGGCGACATCGGCGTCGGGGGCTGTGCTCTGCGGGATTTCTTCCGCTGGCACTTCGGGAATGTCGGCCTCAACCTCAGTGTGTTCTGCTGCAACGTCGGCCATCGGCGCGATACCGTCGTCAGGCATCTGTGCCACGTCCGCCGGGCGGTCATCGGGGTTGGTTTCATCCAAGGGGGTCTCAATGATACCGCCCGCTGGCTCTTCCGCTGCCACATCCATGATCGGCTTATCCGCCGCGTCATCCGCCGCGAGATCACTGTCGAGCTTTTCAGGGACGTTGGTATCTGCAGAAGCATCCATCGCATTATGGCTGCCGTCTTTGGGCATCACCACATCGACAGGCTTGACCTTAGTGCGCCCGTCTTTCTCAGCCTTATAGCCAAGCCCCTCCATCAGGTCAGCGAATTGCTCAAGCGTCATGCCGGTGATCGAGAGCATGTCGGGTTTGGCCTCAAATCCGCCACGAGAATCCTCTGCGCGCAGCATATCTGCCAGACGCTCTAGCATATCAATGCGGATCGCGCGTTTGCCTGCATTGCGGTAGCCCGACATCGTATCGGCCCCTTCGGGCGCGCCCGCTTCAACGGGGATGGTCACCAGACCGGGAGGGGGCGATTCAGGGAATTCGTTCAGCCCTTTGGTCAGCGACCACAGCACCAAGCGCAGACGGGTCGGCGCGGGCTTCAGCATCAGCGGCATGAAGATCGTGAACTGACCAAAGCGAATGCCATGTTTGCGCAGCGCGCCACGGGCGTCTTGGTCGAGCGACTTCACATCCTCAGCCACCTGAGCGCGCGGCAGGATGCCAAAATTTTCCACCAGTTGAAAAGCAAAACCTCGGGCCAAGCCGGTCAGCGTCTCATCTTTGCTGAGCCCCAGAAGGGGTTCGAACAACGCGGCGATTTTGCGGTCGATGAAGTGTTGCAGACGGCGCTTTACCTTTTCCGCCACTTCGGGACCGGCGATATCGTCCACGAAAACCTCGACCTGCGGCTTCAGCGCGTCGCTGCCAGCGGTCAATTTACCCACCGCAGCGCTCCCCCACATCAGGCCGCCCTGTTCGGTAAAATCAATCTCGGTATCGGGTGCGTTGTAGAACCGGTCGGCACGCAGATGGAACTGCGGAGCCAAGGCCTGCAATGCGGCGGTTTTCACCGTCTTGTCCTCGGCCGCGCCCGCGCCCTTGTCCACCCGAAAGCGGAACCCGTCCAGCTTGCCTACAAATTCACCTTCAACGGTGACTTCACCGGTCTCGTTTACATCGGCCACCATGGCTTCCTTCTGTCCAAGCCGGCGCAGCAATACGGATGTGCGCCGATCTACAAATCTTTGAGTCAAACGCTCGTGCAGAGCATCCGACAAGCGGTCTTCTACGACACGCGTCGTGTCGCGCCAATGGCTTTCGTCCTTTGTCCAGCCCTTGCGCTGTGCAACGTAGGTCCAAGTGCGAATAAACGCGAGTCGTTTGGACAACGCATCAATGTCGCCATCGGTTCGATCAATTCTCTTGATTTGTCGGGCGAGCCAATCGTCGGGGATATATCCGCGCTGGTGCAGGTCGTTAAAAATGGTCTCCAACAGCCCCGCATGTTCGGCATGGCTGATGCCGCGGAAATCGGGAATGCGGCAAACATCCCAGAGCAAGCGTACGGACGCGCCGTCGGTCGCGCGGGCAAAAACTTCGTCGACCTGCGCAAGCGCCTTAAGCGCCTTCAAGTCGTCGGACTCGCGCGCCCGAACAAGGCGCTCGTCCTCTGGGGGCATCTCCAAGGTTTGGATCAGTCGATCGATACTGCCAAATTGAAGCGCGTGGTTGCGCCAATTCACCTTGTTTTGAGGCGTAAAATTATGGTCCATGATCGCCCGCGCCACCCCGTCATCAAGCGCAGGCGCATCGCCGGTGGTGCCGAATGTGCCCGACTTGAACCCACGCCCTGCCCGGCCCGCGATCTGCGCCAACTCATTGGGCGCAAGTGGACGCATCCGCCGCCCGTCAAACTTGCTAAGCGCCGAGAAGGCGACGTGATCGACATCAAGGTTAAGCCCCATTCCGATGGCATCGGTGGCGACCAGATAATCGACCTCTCCGTTCTGGTACATTTCAACCTGCGCATTGCGCGTGCGCGGGGAAAGCGCGCCCATCACCACCGCTGCACCGCCCTTTTGGCGGCGGATCAGCTCAGCGATGGCATATACATTCTCAACCGAAAAGCCGACGATTGCGCTACGCGGCTTCATCCGGCTTATCTTTTTCTGACCAGAATAGACCAATTCGCTCATCCGGTCGCGGCGCATGAAGTCGACCCCCGGCACCAGCGCCGCGATGGTGCCGCGCATGGTGTCGGACCCCATGAACAGCGTCTCATGCAGGCCACGCGCCCGCAGCAAGCGGTCGGTGAACACATGGCCCCGCTCGGGGTCGGCGCAGAGCTGGATCTCATCAATGGCCACGAAATCCGCGCCCATCTCTTGGGGCATCGCCTCAACCGTGCAGACCCAATACTGCGTGCGCGGCGGCACGATCCGCTCTTCGCCCGTGACCAGCGCCACGACCGAGGGCCCGCGCGCCTTGACGATCCGGTCATAGACCTCACGCGCCAACAGCCGCAGCGGCAGGCCGATCACCCCGGTCCGGTGCGCCAGCATCCGCTCGATTGCATAGGTCGTCTTACCGGTATTTGTCGGGCCGAGAACGGCCACGACGCGCTTGTTGCCTGCCACCTGTTTATCCTTGAATTAAAGCTCGCGTCCGATGCCGTCCCGGCGCAGCCCCTCAAGGGCCGACCGAGCGTCTTCGTGATGCGGGTTGAGGGCCAGCGCTTTGCGGTACATCTCCGCCGCACGGCCCAGATCTCCGAACTCCTGTATCATCACGGCAAGGCCAAAGATCGCGTTGTAATTGTCGGGGTTCAGCGCCAGCGTCCGCTCCAGATCATCCAGCGCGGGACCATAGAGGTTGGCCGCATAATAGGCCTGCGCCCGCGTGTGGAACCCTTCGGCAAAACCGGGCGCGTGATCGGTCAGCGCGGTCAAATGCTCAATCGCCTGCCTTGTATCGCCATTGGCCATCGCCTCCCGCCCCCGTGACAGCAGCAAATCCATCGCAGCCGAACCGGAGCGCTGCCAATGCGCTTCGACTTCATGGGCGATTCTAGAGGCTTCGGCCGCAGGGGCCTCGCGCAGCTTTTGCATAAGCTCGGGCGGGGCCATTTCGGCCACGGCCATGCCCGCAAGCAACACAAAGCCACCAACTGCCGCAACGGTATGTTTGAGGTTGACGGGTATGATGCGCATAACAAAACTGAATGTAACAGGCTGCCGCCGCAATTCCAGACGTAGCGGGGCCAAATGCCAAAAAAGGGCGAGCGATGAGCGATATTGTGAACGAAGCGGTTGTGGTGCTGAACGAAAAGCTGGCCGGCAGTGATTTTGACGGCACGGCCAAGTTCGACATCGAAGGTGAAGGCACCGTGATGATGAACGAAAACGGCGCCCGCGCCGCTGACGAAGAGGCCGACGTGACGCTGAGCGCCGACGCCGAAACCTTCCAATCCATCCTCGAAGGCGACACCAACCCGACCTCCGCATTCATGACCGGCAAACTCAAGATCGACGGCGACATGGGCATGGCGATGAAGCTCGCCGCTGTTCTCGGCTGATGCAGCTAGACCCGGCCCCGCTTTACACCGATATCGCCCCCGGCCCCGATGGGGGCCAAGCCCATTGGGCCGAGACATCGGATGGCAAGCGGATCAGGCTGGGTCATTGGCCCAGCGCGGGCGCGCGGGGCACGGTGCTGCTCTTTCCCGGGCGTACCGAATACATTGAGAAGTACGGGCTTTGCGCCGCCGACTTTGCACGGCGCGGCCTTGCCACCATGGCGATCGACTGGCGCGGTCAGGGTCTGTCGGACCGGCTTTTGCCGGATGCGCGCATTGGCCATGTGGATGTTTTTAGCGACTATCAAAAAGACGTTGCCGCCATGCTGCGCGCCGCGCGCAGCCTGAACCTGCCGCGCCCCTATTTCCTGCTGGCCCACTCCATGGGCGGCTGCATCGGCCTGCGCGCCGTGATGGAGGGGTTGCCGGTGCAGGCCGTCGCTTTCACGGGCCCAATGTGGGGCATCTATGTCGTGCCGCATCTGCGCGCGCTGGCGTGGTCCTTGGCGCAGTTCATGCCCCGGGTCGGACAGGGCCACCGCCTACCGCCGGGCACCAAGATCGAAGCCTACCCCGCCATCGCCCCTTTCGACGACAACCTGCTGACCACCGATCCGCAGATGTACGACATGATGCGCGATCAATTGGTCGCGCATCCGGAGCTGAGCCTTGGAGGCCCCAGCTTTGTCTGGCTGCGCGAGGCGTTGGCCGAGACGAAGCACCTCGCCGGGCGGTCTGCGCCCAACATTCCTTGCGTCACCTACCTTGGTAGCAACGAGCGGATCGTCGCCACCGACCGCGTCCATAAGCGCATGGCACAGTGGAAAGGCGGGCGGCTTGAGATTGTGCCGGGCGGCGAGCATGAGGTGCTGCTGGAGAGGGCTGATCTGCGCAAGCCGATCTTCGACGGGCTGGAAAAGCTCTATCTGGGCAATATCACCGGTTAGCCCCCAGCCCGCGTCATTTTCCTGTGCAATCCGCCCGCGCCGCCTAGATAGCTTGGCATGACACGCGAACCCGTTCTAAGCTTCACCGAAAACGGCATCTACTGTGCCGCCGGTGACTTTTATATCGACCCTTGGCGCCCCGTTGACCGGGCGTTGATCACCCATGGCCATGCCGACCATGCCCGCGACGGGATGGGCAGTTACCTTGCCACCCACGCGGCCCTGCCCGTGATGCGCCACCGCTTGGGCGAGATCGCCATCGAGGGCATCGCCTATGGCGAGAGGCGGCAGATCGGCGGGGCCACGGTCTCTTTCCACCCGGCGGGCCATGTGCCCGGCAGCGCGCAGATCAGGGTTGAGGTCGGCGGAGAGGTCTGGGTCGCGTCGGGCGATTACAAGGTGATCGACGACGGCATGTCAGAACCCTTCGAGCCGGTTCGCTGCCACCATTTCATCACCGAAAGCACCTTCGGCCTGCCGGTCTTTCGCTGGGAATCGCAGGCCGAGGTGGCGGGCCAGATCAACGACTGGTGGGCGGGCTGCAAGGCCGCTGGAAAGACGGCTTTCCTCGGGGCCTATTCGCTGGGCAAGGCGCAGCGGCTCCTGTCGATGCTCGATCCCGCGATCGGACCGATCCTGACCCATACGGCGGTGGAAAATACCAATGCGGTGCTGCGCGCACAGGGCATCACCCTGCCCGAGACAACGCTTGTGACGCCCGACCTCGCCCCCAAAGACCACCCCGGCGCGTTGGTGCTGGCGCCGCCCTCGGCCTTAGGCAGCCAATGGGCGCGGCGCTTTGGACCGCAGGAGAGCGCCTTTGCCTCGGGCTGGATGGCGCTGCGCGGGGTGCGCAGACGGCGCGCAGGGGATCGGGGGTTTGTCATCTCGGACCATGCGGATTGGCATGGGCTGCTTTGGGCGATCCGCGAGACTGGGGCGGAAAACATATATGTAACACATGGTTACACCGATATCTTCACGCGATACCTGAACGATCAGGGCTGGAAGGCCGAAGTCGTGCCGACCCAGTTCGAGGGCGACGGAGGCGACAACGAATGAAGAATTTCGCCGCCCTCTTCAACGCCGTCGACCAGACCACCAAGACCACGGTGAAAGTGGCCGCGCTGGCCGAGTATTTCACCACGGCCGCCGAGGATGACCGGCTCTGGACCGTCGCGCTCTTCTCGGGCCGCCGCCCGAAGCGTGCGGTGACGACAACGCGCCTGCGCGAATGGGCGTCTGAGGCGTCCGGCGTGCCGCTGTGGCTGTTTGAGGACAGCTACGCCATTGTCGGGGACTTGGCCGAAACCATCGCATTGGTCCTGCCCCCGGTCGACAGCACCGACACCGGGACGCTGACTTCTTGGATTAACGCCCTGCGCGGGCTGAAAAAGGAAGACGACACTGCGCGCAAGGCTTTTGTTCTGTCCGCATGGCAGCAACTCGGCGGCACCGAACGCTTTCTCTTCAATAAGCTCATCACCGGCGGTTTTCGCATCGGCATCAGCCAAAAGCTGATGACCCGCGCCCTGTCCCGCGCCAGTGGCCGTCCCGAGCCGGAAATGGCGCACCGCTTGATGGGCAACTGGCACCCCGATGACGTGACATGGCACAGCCTGATTGAGGCCGAAGACGCCAGCGCCGACGCCTCGCGCCCCTACCCTTTCTACCTCGCCTATGCATTGGAAGACGGACCGGAAGCCCTAGGCACCCCCGAAGACTGGCGCGCGGAATGGAAATGGGACGGCATCCGCGGGCAGCTTATCCTGCGCGATGGCGACTATTTCGTCTGGTCACGCGGCGAAGAACTGATGACCGACCGCTTCCCCGAACTCGCCCGCGCTGCCGACCACCTGCCGCCGGGCACGGTGCTTGATGGCGAATTGCTCGTCTGGCAGCCGGGGGCGGAATTTCCCTCATCCTTCAACGCGCTGCAAGCCCGCATCGGACGCAAGACCGTGCCGAAAAAGCTGCTGAAAGAAGCCCCCGTGGTGCTGCACGCTTACGACCTGCTGGAATGGCAGGGCGAGGACATCCGCGACCGCCCCTTTGCCGAGCGGCGCGCGCTGCTGGAACAGGCCGCCGCCGATCTGCCCGTAGACGCGCCCGTGCGCCTCTCGCCGCAACACCAGTTCACCGAGTGGGCTGAATTGGCCGTCCTGCGCGAGACCGCCCGCGAGGCGCAGGCTGAAGGCTTGATGCTGAAACGGGCCGACAGCCCGTATCTCTCGGGCCGCAAAAAAGGCGACTGGTGGAAATGGAAGCTCGACCCGCTGACCATCGACGCGGTGATGATCTATGCGCAATCGGGCTCGGGCCGCCGGGCGAACCTTTTTACCGATTTTACCTTCGCGGTCTGGAACGGCAATGATCTGGTGCCCTTTACCAAGGCCTATTCGGGCCTCACAGACGTCGAATTCCGCCAGATCACCGCATGGGTGCGCAAGAACACGCAGCAACGCTTTGGCCCCGTTCGCCAAGTTACCCCGCACCATGTCTTCGAGATCGCTTTCGAGGGCATCCAACCCAGCCCGCGCCACAAATCCGGCGTCGCCCTGCGGTTCCCGCGTATGCTGCGCTGGCGCAAGGACAAGCCATTGCAAGAGGCCAACACGCTGGATGACCTGAAAGAGATGCTGCGCATCTACGGATAGGTTGTTCCGGCCCGCCCGGAGGCATAGATGTGACGAAACGCAAATGAGGTACACCGATGTTTCAGCTTCCCTTCCCGCTTCACGATGCCAACGCCAGTGCCGGGGGCAAGGACCTCGGCGATCTGCCGGAATGGGATCTGAGCGACCTTTACACCGCCGAAGATGCGCCCGAACTTAAACGCGATCTCGATTGGCTGGAAGAAGCTTGTGCAAGCTTTGCCACCGACTACGAAGGCAATTTGGCCGGGCTAGACGCCAAAGGGCTGCTGGACTGTGTGCTGCGCAACGAGAAAATCAATCAGGTCGCCGGGCGCATCATGTCCTATGCGGGGCTGCGCTATTACCAGCAGACCACGGACTCGGGCCGCGCCAAGTTCATGTCCGACATGCAGGAAAAGATCACCGACTACACCACTCCGCTGGTGTTCTTTACGTTGGAGTTGAACAAACTGCCGGATGCGCATCTCGCCGATCTGCTCGACCAAGACCCCGATCTCGCGCGCTATAAGCCCGTTTTCGACCGCATTCGTGCGATGAAACCTTACCAACTGTCCGATGAGATGGAAAAATTCCTGCACGACCTCGGCGTCGTCGGCGACGCATGGGAGCGGATGTTCGACGAGACCATCGCAGGGCTAGAGTTCGAGGTCGACGGCGAGACGCTCACCATCGAAGGCACGCTGAACCTGCTGACCGATCCCGACCGCGCCAAGCGTGAAGCCGGTGCACGCGAACTGGCCGAAGTGTTGGGCAACAACATCCGCACCTTCGCCCGTGTGCACAACACGCAGGTGAAAGAGAAAGAAGTGCTGGATCGCTGGCGCGGAATGGAGACACCGCAAACGGGTCGCCACCTGAGCAACCATGTTGAGCCAGAAGTTGTAGAAGCGCTGCGCAATGCGGTTGTTGAGGCCTACCCAAAGCTGAGCCACCGTTACTATGAGTTGAAGCGTAAATGGCTGGGGCTGGACGTCATGCAGGTCTGGGACCGCAACGCGCCACTGCCAATGGAAGACCCCAAGATCGTCGATTGGGCGCAGGCCGAGGACATCGTGATGGAGGCCTATTCCGCCTTTGATCCGCGTATGGGCGATATTGCGAAGCCATTCTTCACCAAGGGCTGGATTGACGCAGGCGTCAAACCGGGCAAGGCGCCTGGCGCTTTCGCGCATCCGACAGTGACCAACGTCCACCCCTATGTGATGCTGAACTACTTAGGCAAACCGCGCGACGTGATGACGCTTGCGCATGAGTTGGGCCACGGCGTGCACCAAGTTCTGGCCGCTGATCAGGGCGAGATGCTGTCATCCACCCCATTGACCTTGGCCGAAACGGCCTCTGTCTTTGGTGAGATGCTGACCTTCCGCAAGATGCTCGACAAAGCCAAAACCCAAGCGGAACGCAAAGTGCTGCTGGCGGGCAAGGTTGAGGACATGATCAACACGGTCGTACGCCAGATCGCCTTTTACGACTTTGAATGCAAACTGCACGAGGCGCGCCGCAGCGGAGAGCTCACCCCCGACGACATCAATGCCCTGTGGATGTCTGTGCAGGCCGAGAGCCTCGGGCCAGCATTCGAATATATGGAGGGGTATGAGACCTTCTGGGCCTATATCCCGCACTTCGTCCACTCGCCCTTCTACGTCTATGCCTATGCCTTTGGCGACGGGCTGGTGAATGCGCTATATGCGGTTTACGCAGAGGGTGAAGAAGGCTTTGAGGACAAATACTTCGACATGCTCAAAGCAGGCGGATCAAAGCACCACAAAGAGCTTCTGGCCCCCTTCGGGCTTGATGCATCTGACCCGGCATTTTGGGACAAGGGGCTTTCGATGATTTCTGACATGATTGATGAGCTTGAGGCGATGGAGTAACGCCAAGCCGCTGTTATCGTTGCAAGAGGGCCGTCTAAGCGGCCCTCTTCACCCCCCAAGCGCCCTATCTACTGCGCTCAAGGCTAACCTCACTTCAGCTGACTATCTTTCGATCCGCGCCGGTTAATTCCGCCGCGCATCTGATGCTGGCCGTCGCGCTCGCGTACGCAGTCGATACACAGCTTCACCCCGGGCAACGCGATGCGACGCGCTTCGGGGATCGGTTCTTCGCATTCGGCACAATGGGTCAGGCTTTCGCCCACCTGCGCGCGCCGCGCCTTCATCCGCGCCAACTCGTCTGAGATCGACGCCTCAATCTGTTCGCTTACCGCGCCATCGCGCGCCCATCCACCAGCCATGTCACACCCTCCTATCGGGGAAATTTGTCGGTTGATTGTCTTTGATATGGGTCCAGCGCCCGTCACGTCACGCATTTATTCACGCCAAACGCAAAGCTCGCCCGCTGCTATTTCAAGAGATGGGGCGGCCCCTCCGCAATATCAAGATCATCCTCGCCGGGCTGCGCGCGGTGGTTTGTTGGCGATCAACGGATATTCTTGACTTTGTGCCAGTCGGCATCTTCTCTCAGATGACCCTACCCCCATAAAAAAAGCACCCCCAAATGGGGGTGCAGTCGCTAGGCATGGGGCGTTGCGTTAAGCAGCACGCAGGGTGATATCTGCTCTGTTGAGACGGTCGAAAAGGACTGATAGGTTAACGGCGCTTTGGATTAGCCTTTGGCGCAGGTCTTTGCGCTGGCCGCTACCACCCAATGACACGCTTGCCCGAAGGCAGACGGTGCGGGGCGGCTCGGACGGATGGCGCATGTAGGTCACCTCGACCATCGCCTCGACTCTACCGAAATCGCGAGCGTAATGAACCTTGCGAAAACGCGCCTCAGAAACGGTATAAGGCACTGGGGCTTCACAGGAAGTATGGAAAACGTCAACGGGATCAAAGGTGCGTCTGCGCCGGATGATGTCACCTGCGGTAAGGGGCATGATGGGGACAGATGAATCTTGTACGGTGGGGCGGTTGTGCATGTCTGATCCTTCTCTCAAGCGTCGTTGTTATATCTTCCCTTCTTATGAGCAGTCGCTTTGCCTCAATGGAACCAAGGCCGCCCAAGATGTATACATGTTGTCGAGCTCAATTAAGGCAAGAATAAGGCGACAATTGGCCGAGAATGGGGCAATAGCATAGTTTTACGATATTCTGCGCTGAAACCTATGCAAATGAACATTTTATTAACCTTTTTCCTGCTCTAACAGCCAGTCTTCCTGAAGCTGGTTCTCGATTGCCTCAGAGAAGTGATTTCGAACCAAGGCGATAGCTTTCGCAGCGGGAAGGCCAGCCCCCATCAGCAACCATGCCGCAACAAGCCCGCTGCGCCCTGCCCCATATTGACAAGACAGTGCAACGGTCTCTCCCGCATCCAGCGCACGCTCAAATCGGGTTCTGTAAGCGGGCCATTCACTTAGGAATGCATCCCCCGGCACGTGGAAATCGATAATTTCGGAAAAATATACACCCAGTCCAACCCGCTGAGAAATAACTTTAATTGACGGGAAAGCACCCTCTGGCAGCTCTGCTTCTTCCGTTAAAACAAGCAATTGTCTGGCGCCCATATTACGCAGTCCTTCAAGGGTTTCCGTCATCTGTAGCGGGTCAAGATAGGGCGTGCCATCCACCTCTGTTAGGAGCCCGGGAAAACCGGTCATCGCTAAATACCCGCCCCGCGGGGTTGGGATGACAGCGCGGATTGAGGTGCCTTCAGCATCAAAACGAGGCGTATCTATTGGCATAGTGAAATCCGAATAAGTTGAATATTCGCATCAATACCTGTATACATGTTAATTAAGCAAGAACGCGATTGAACCCGAGACGTGAGGCGAAGTTGAACCAGGCCAAATCAAGCCAAGCGATTGCCGAAACGCTGCGCGCAGACATCTGCCTGAACCGCGGTATCGAAGACGGGATGCTGCACGAAGTCGCCTTGGCACAGCGCTTTGGCGTTTCGCGAACGCCCATCAGGCAAGCGCTTCAACGGCTTGCCTATGAGCGTATGATCGCTGTGAAATCCGGTGTCGGTTCCGTTATCACCCCATTGGAAGACGCCAAGCGCGCCGACGACATCCGCGCCGCCGTGGCGATTATTGAGGCTGCGGCCAAATGCGCGCCCTCTCACCCCGTGCCGCCTGTGCATTTCATGTCGATTGTCGGGATACTGGGGATGATGGATATTTGCGAACTGAACCGCGCCGAAGACTTCTTTGACATACGCGCCCGGCTTCTGGCAGCCTTAGCGGACATGATCGAAAACCCGATCCTCAGCGATGCATTCCGCGCCGCGTACTGGCGGTTGATCAGGTGGAGCATACTGGATCTGGCCACCGCGCCTGAGCACCAAGCAGCTCACCTGCGCGAGCTTCTTCAATCCGCTGCACGTACAATGAAGACCGCTACATTGGCCGAAGGTTTTGCGCGGATCGCCGTGATCGAAGGCAGGCTTTCTCAGCCAAGCTAGGTCGCCACGCAAAAGCCCCGCTCAATAGAACGGGGCTTAATGCATCATAGGCGAAGGCGGCTTAAGAGGCGGCCATCATGCCCTTTTCTTTTGCCAAGTCGCGCATCCGCTTTTGCAGCTTTTCAAAAGCGCGGACTTCGATCTGGCGAATACGTTCACGGCTGACATCATATTGAGAAGAAAGATCTTCCAATGTGACCGTCTCATCAGACAGGCGGCGTTGGGTCAGAATGTCTTTCTCACGGTCGTTCAGCACATCCAGTGCTTCGGCCAACATCTCACGCCGGGTTTCCAGTTCATCCCGCTCAGCGTAGTCGCCCGCTTGGTCGGCATCTTCATCTTCCAACCAATCCTGCCACTGCATTGTTCCTTCGCCTTCGGAACCGACAGTGGCATTCAAAGATGCATCGCCGCCCGACATCCGACGGTTCATGGAAACGACTTCGGCTTCGGTCACACCCAATTGAGTAGCGATCTCTGTCACATTTTCAGGACGCAGATCGCCTTCTTCCAGCGCGCCGATCTTGTTCTTGGCTTTGCGCAGGTTGAAAAACAGTTTTTTTTGACCCGATGTCGTGCCTAGTTTCACCAGCGACCACGACCGCAGGATATATTCCTGGATCGACGCGCGGATCCACCACATCGCATAGGTGGCAAGGCGGAAGCCCTTCTCCGGATCGAAACGCTTAACAGCTTGCATCAGGCCAACGTTCGCTTCCGAGATCACCTCGGCCTGCGGCAGACCATAGCCCCGATATCCCATCGCGATTTTTGCAGCGAGACGGAGGTGAGATGTCACCATCCTGTGGGCCGCTTCGGTGTCTTGTTCTTCGACCCAACGTTTGGCCAACATGTACTCTTCCTCAGGCTCCAGCAGGGGGAACTTGCGGATCTCTTGCATATAGCGGTTCAGCCCGCCTTCTGGTGTTGGTGCGGGCAGATTTGCATAATTTGCCATGTCTTGTCCCTTTCCTCAGTTTGACCGAGGCCTATGTTATTTCGCTTAACATGCAATATGGGCGGCCCCCTTCGTGCTTTCAAGACAGAAGCGTTCACGCTTTTGTTCAAGATTGCACAACTTCTGTGAATAAAACGTAACCCGTGCCTGGGTGGTTCCTTGGGGTGGCGGGGTCACGCCGAAGGGTCGACAGGCCCCTCACGCAGCAGTTGAAGCAGCGCTGCCATATCCGGCGGTAGCGGGGCTTCAAAACGCAGGTTTTCGCCCGTCACAGGATGCTCAAACCCCAAGACAGCCGCGTGAAGTGCCTGACGCGGAAAGGCGCGAATGGCCTCGGCGGTGGCCTCGGGCAAGGCCGCTTTGGCCAGCTTGCGCCGCCCGCCATAGGTCGCATCCCCCACCAAACCGTGGCCCGCGTGAGACATATGCACGCGGATCTGGTGCGTGCGCCCCGTTTCCAGCCAGCATTCCAGCAGTGCCAGAACGGGTGGCGTGCCAAAACGCTCAACCGTGCGGGCGCGGGTTACGGCGTGGCGGCCGCCTTGGAACAGCACCGCCTGTCGCTGCCGATCGGTCTTATGCCGCGCCAGTTGGGTGGTCATACGCAGGATGTTTCCCGCCTCAAAGGATGCGCCCTTAACACCGCGCAGACGCGGGTCATTGGCATCCGGCACACCGTAGACAAGCGTTTGGTAATACCGCTCAACCGTATGTTTCTCGAACTGCGCCGCCAGCCCATGATGCGCCGCGTCGGATTTGGCGACAACCAGCAGCCCGGTGGTATCCTTATCAATGCGGTGCACGATACCGGGCCGTTTCATGCCGCCCACACCCGAAAGATCGTCGCCGCAATGTGCAAGCAATGCATTAACCAAAGTGCCCGATGGCGAGCCCGGCGCGGGATGCACCACCATGCCGGCAGGTTTGTCGATCACGATTAGGTCGTCATCTTCGAACACCACCGACAGGGGAATATCCTCGGGCAAGATATGGCTTTCCGCCGCTTCCTCAACGGAGATATGCACCACCTGACCTTCGGCCACCTTGGCGCGGGGGTCTTGCACCACTGCACCGTCCACGGTCACGGCTCCTTCTTCGATCAACCGGCCCAATCGCGTGCGCGACAGGTTCGCTTCCTCTGGCACATCGCGGGCCAGCGCCTTATCAAGACGGGCGGGCGGGCTTTCGCCCAGAATGAAATCAATGCGGCGGTGAGACATGGACACGGACAACCCTGATGAACCGGCGAACCTGCGGTTTCTGCGGCGGATGGTGACGGTCTTGACCGTCGTGATGATTGGCGGGGTTTTAGTGCTGATCTTCGTGCTTGTCACCCGCCTGAGCGATCAAGGCCCGACCATGCCGCGCAGCATCACCCTGCCCGATGGCAGCAGCGCCCAGGCATTTACGCAAGGACGCGGCTGGTATGCGGTGGTAACGGATGCGGATGAGATCCTGATCTTTGACCAGTTGACCGGCGAATTGCGCCAGACGATCCCGATCGACTAATCAGCCGCGGATCGTTTTGGCGAAGGTCGAATAGATCGGCTCGTTCGAACAGATAATCTCGCCATGTTGCAGGATGTTACGCTCAGGACGGATCGCCTCTACAAGGCCACCGGCCTCTTTGACGATCAACATGCCTGCGGCCACATCCCACGGCTTCAAACGGCGCTCCCAAAACCCATCGTAGCGGCCCGAAGCAACGTAAGCGAGATCGAGCGAAGCAGCGCCCCAGCGGCGCACACCGGCGCAGACGGGCAAGAGACGGCCCAGATCCTTCAGCGTTTCGGGAAGATCGGCGCGACCGCCGAAAGGCAGACCCGTGGCAAAGATCGATTCAATCATGCGGTGACGGCCCGACACGCGCAGGCGGCTTTCGTTCATCCAAGCGCCAGTGCCTTTTTCGGCAAAGAACATCTCATCCTTGGCAGGGTCGAAAACCACACCAGCGACGATCTCACCCTTATGCTCCAACGCGATGGAGACGGCCCAATGCGGCAGGCCGTGCAAGAAGTTGGTCGTGCCATCCAGCGGGTCGACGATCCAACGGCGCGTTGGGTCTTGGCCCTCTTCCTCGCCGCCCTCTTCGGCCAGCCAGCCGTAGGTCGGGCGCGCGCCCATCAGGTCGTCTTTGATGATCTTCTCGGCGCCAATGTCGGCTTTGGTCACGAAATCGCCCGCGCCTTTGACCGAGACCTGAAGGTTCTCGACCTCGCGGAAATCCTTGACCAATGCACGCCCCGCTTTGCGTGCCGCTTTGATCATGATGTTGAGATTCGCACTGCCGATCATTGTTCGCGCCCTTTGATGGATAAGGCGGGACGTATAGGGCGCAAGAGCGCAATTGCCAAGGGGGCAGAAATCCGCGCCGCCGATAGGCCTTGTGCGACGTGCGGGTTGTTTTCGACAAAGGAAATAACACCTTGGACCCGTAGCAATAAGCACGAAGGAAACCCCATGCCTGACCAAATGCGAAAAATCGTCCTCGCCAGCCGCCCAGATGGTGCCCCCAAGCCCGAGAATTTCCGTCTGGAAAGCGCAGATTTGCCGCAACCCGGCGATGGCGAAATTCTGGTCGAAGTGCATTACATGTCGCTTGATCCTTATATGCGCGGCCGGATGGACGATGCGAAATCCTATGCCGCGCCGGTGCCCATCGGGGGGCTGATGGAGGGTGGCAGCGTCGGCAAGGTGATCGCCTCGAATGACCCGAGCTTTGCTGTCGGCGATTTTGCCTTTGGCGGGTTTGGTTGGGCCACCCACGGCGTTGCCCCGGCCAAGCAATGTCAAAAGGTGGATGCTGATGGCGTGCCAATCACCGCGTCGCTCGGCGTTTTGGGGATGCCGGGGCTGACAGGCTGGTATGGTTTGAACGACATCGGTCAGCCCAAAGAGGGTGAGACCCTCGTCGTGGCGGCAGCCACCGGGCCGGTCGGGTCCATTGTTGGGCAGCTGGCCAAGGCCAAAGGGCTGCGCACCGTCGGCATCGCCGGAGGACCCGAGAAATGTGAGATCGCAACCCGCGATTTCGGTTTCGATGTCTGTCTGGACCATCGCGCCTATGACGATGCCAAATCCCTACGTGCAGCGCTGAAAGAAGCGGCCCCAGATGGGATCGACATCTATTACGAGAATGTCGGCGGCAAGGTGCTCGACGCGGTATTGCCACTGATGAACGCGCATGGCCGTATCCCCCTTTGTGGCATGATCGCATGGTATAATGCGGGCGGGCTTGGTGCCGATGCCGAAGGTGCCGGACTTACCGCGCCGCGTTTGTGGCGCACGATCTTGGTGAATTTCCTCACCGTCCGCGGCTTTATCATCGCAAACCACTGGGACAAGATGCCCGAATTTCACCGAGAAGTGGCCCCTATGGTCGCCGATGGCCGTGTGAAGGTCAAAGAAGACATCACCGAAGGGCTGGAGAATGCACCTCAGGCATTTATCGACATGCTGAACGGTGGAAACACTGGGAAGGCTATCGTTAAGGTGAATTAACCACAGACGATGCTGCATGCATCGTTCCGCACTGCGGGACGGCGCATCGCCCCTTGGCCCTCCTCAGTTGCCTTAGGCCTGCTGCAATTTGCGTGCCTCCTGCCCGGCCAGTTTCAGCAACTCATTCATAAACGGCTTGCCCAAATCATCCTTGCGCACCGCCGCGTAAAGCCTGCGCGTGATGCCCTGCGCCGTCAAAGGCCGCGTCACATAATCAGACGAATATTTCACCTCGCGCACCACCCAATCGGGCAAGACAGACACCCCCCTATTCGACGCCACCAGCAGCAAAATCACCGCCGTCAGCTCCACCTGCCGGATCGTAGCAGGCTCGACCTTGGCCGGGATTAACAACTGGCTGAACACATCTAATCGCGTGCGCTCTACCGGATAGGTAATCAGCGTTTCACCGCGAAAATCCGCTGCCTCGACAAAGGGTTTTTCGGCCAATGGGTGGCTCTGGGACGCCACAAAAACCGGATTGTAATCGAAGAGTTCGACAAACTCGACGCCGGGCAGTTCTTCGGGATCGGACGACACCACCAAATCCACCTCTTCGCGCAGCAGCGCGGGCAGCGCGTCAAAGGCCAGTCCGGGGCGAATATCTACATCTACATCCGGCCAATGGCGGCGAAACTGCTCCAGCACCGGGAAGAGCCATTCGAAACAAGCGTGACATTCAATGGCGATATGCATCCGCCCCGTGCTGCCCGCCCGCAGGCCCGAGAACTCATCTTGCAACGCCTCGACCTGCGGCAAAACCTGCTGGGCGAGCTTCAACAACCGCTGCCCCGCCGGGGACAGTTTCAAAGGTTTCGAGCGCCGTACAAACAACTCGACCCCGGCCTGATCCTCGAGCCCCTTCACCTGGTGACTTAAAGCCGACTGCGTGATATTCATCTGATCCGCCGCGCGGGCCAGCCCGCCCGCCTCGTGGATGGCCTTAATCGTGCGCAGGTGACGGAACTCAATGTGCATGTGAGGCATTACTCATGTTCAAGATGAATGTTATGAGTTTGTCTCACAGCGATGAATGTGAGACAAGACGTGAAACCGCCAAAAGGATCTCTCGATGACCACGCCTGCTGTTTCCTTCGAAGTCTTCCCGCCCCGCACCGTCGGCGCGGCGTTCAAACTGTGGGATGCAGCTCAGGCGCTGGCCCCACTTGCGCCGCGCTTCTTTTCGGTCACCTATGGCGC
This sequence comes from Sulfitobacter sp. SH24, assembly GCF_965641895.1. Lineage (NCBI taxonomy): Bacteria > Pseudomonadati > Pseudomonadota > Alphaproteobacteria > Rhodobacterales > Roseobacteraceae > Sulfitobacter > Sulfitobacter sp. SH24. Next base: position 1,185,446 of record NZ_OZ282575.1, on the reverse strand, counting down.
GGGCGGCACCACCCGCGATCTGACCCATGATTCGGCCCATGTATTGCACCGCACCTCCGGCTTGCCGGTCGCCGGACATTTGACCTGCGTGGGGGCCACCCGCGCGGAAACCATGGAAGTCGCGGATAAATTCGCCGAAGCGGGCATCAAAGACATCGTCGCCCTGCGCGGCGATCCGCAGGCAGGCACCGACAAATTTACGCCCCACCCCGAAGGCTTCGCCGACAGCTGCGAGTTGATCGAAGCACTGGCCAAAACTGGGAAATTCACCATCCGCGTCGGGGCCTATCCCGATCCGCACCCCGAAGCGGCGGACCAGCAGGCCAGTATCGACTGGCTGAAACGCAAGTTCGACGCCGGTGCCGATGAGGCGCTCACTCAGTTCTTCTTTGAAGCCGAGACTTTCCTACGGTTCCGCGATGCCTGCGTGAAGGCAGGGATCGACAAGCCGATCACACCGGGCATCCTGCCAGTGGTCAACTGGACCTCGGCCCGCAAATTCGCCGTCAAATGCGGCACGCCAATCCCGGAATGGGTCGACCAAGCCTATGAAGCGGCGATCCGCGATGACCGGCACGATCTGCTGGCCCAAGCGATGTGCACCGAACTGTGCAGCGATCTGATCGATGAAGGCGTGGATGCGCTGCATTTCTACACGCTCAACCGCGCCGAGCTGACCCGCGATGTCTGTCGTGCCATTGGCGTGACGCCGCAGGTCGATCTTTCGGACGTCGCGTAAGCAAAACTACAGGTGCGCAGGGGCTTGCCCCTGCCCCCCTCGGGCGTATCCTCCGCAGCAACCATTTGCCGGAGAAGACCATGCCCCGTATCGCCCAAAGCCCTGCCGACCTTTTATCTCAATCTGAGGCCCTGAAACTTTCGGGGCTGGAATTCATGCAGGCGATCTTGGACGGCACCAACCCCGGTCCGCCCATCGGGCAAACCATGGGCTATACACTGCATTCGGTCGAAGAGGGCCGCATCGTCTTTCGGGGCGCGCCCAGCTTTAGCATGACCAATCCAATGGGTACGGTGCACGGCGGCTGGTACGGCACGCTGCTTGATTCAGCGATGGCCTGCGCCGTGATGACGAAAGTCCCGCGCGGATCGGTCTACACCACATTGGAATACAAAATTAACATCCTGCGCGGTCTGCCATTGGGAATGGAGATCGACTGCATCGGTGTCACCGACCACGTTGGCCGCTCCACCGGCATCGCGCATGGGGAAATCCGCGGGGTCCAGGATGGCAAGCTCTACGCCACAGGCTCAACCACCTGCATCGTGATGAAGCTGGGCTAAGCCGTTCGGCAACGCGGGGTAAGCGCCCCGCTTTTCCACCCTCACAATTGAATTGCCAGCATCGCTTGGAAACGATCTCAACCGCACGCGTCGCCAGAACTAAATGGGGGGGGGGGAATGGTACCACCTCCTGGTCTCGAACCAGGGACCTCTTGATCCACAATCAAGCGCTCTAACCAACTGAGCTAAGGCGGCACTGGGGCGGATTTAGCGCCCGTAGCAGAGGAATGCAAGACCTCAGGCGCAGAAGAATTGCAGCTTTAGAGCAGAATTTCCCAAGTCTGCTCAACGTTGGCTTTCCCGAATGAAACCGCCGGGCGGCTATCGGTCAATTCCCAACCGCTTCGAGCATAGAGCGCACCCGCAGCACGGTGGGATTCGTGGGTCCAGAGTTGCATGCCTTCATACCCCTGATCACGGGCGAACCTCATGCAGGTTTGCAGCATTCGCTGCCCCAACCCATGCCCTCGGGCTTCTGGAACCAACAGAAACAGCCGCAGCTTTGCCCGCTGCGCGGTTAACTTCACACAAAAGATCGACCCCAGCCGCTGGTTCCCCTTTTGGGCGATCCAGCCCCTTTCACAGGCGGGGTCATGATCGTGCAGGAATTCATCAATGATCTGAGTGACGAGTACGCCAAAGCTGTCATCGAACCCCTCTTCAAGCGCGTAATGCTCTTGGTGCTGACGAATAAGCCAATCCCGGTCGCCCTGGTCGAATGTGCGAATCTTGATGTTTTCCATAGGCCAGCATGGCCGCAAGATCGCTTGCCTTTCAACCCGCAGCGCGCTAGCGATAAGCCCCACCAAACCGGAGGCTCTCATGGGCATCGACACCGAACGCGACATCGAAGCAAACCTGCAAATCGGCCCGACCGACAAAGGGATGGTCCGTCTCTTTGTTGAAGGTGACGGTGTGGAAATCCCGATGGATTTCACCCCGGATGAAGCCCGCGAGATCGCGGAAGAGATCATGGCCGCTGCAAGCCGCGCGGGCAAAAAGGGCCGCTAAGCCCCCTGTCCTTCAAGACCAGTTCGGCGCCATGTCGGGATCGCGCAGCCGGTGCAGGCGCCGGGCGGCATGGGTCGCGAACTTTTGCACCATCACCTTGCGCCGCGCAGGCGCAAGTCTGATCTCATCACTCATTCGCACAATCTCAGCACCATAGGCGTCACCGATGATGAGGCCGCTTTCCTCTGGCAGCAGATCGACCGGGAAATCGCTGTCGACGGCCCAGAAAAACCGATCAGCCCATTCCAAATAGCCCTCCCATTTTGCGTCGCCCATGAAATCGGCGCGGCAGGATTTACATTCGACGATCCAAATCTCTCCCTTAGGGCCAAGCGCCATCACATCGACGCGCAAGCCACGTGCCGGAACCAATTCCTCAACGCAGGCGAAACCGAGATCGGCCAAATGCCGCATCACCCCCCGCGCCAAAAGCTGGCCGGGCTGAAACCTTTGTATGTCTGTCTCCATCATAGGGACAAATATGAACATTTAGTGAACACCCGCAAGAGGAAGTACTGGAAAGTTTGGTAATTTCCCTGCCGCCCCCTATCTTGAAACAAGCAAAGCGAGGGGATTCCATGACAGACCGCGAACCGATGAGTGAGACGCAGGCGCGCGGTGTGCGTTACGCCCGTGAGTTGGAGGGCCATCTGACATGGCTCGACACCTTCTCGGGCACAGCGCTTGGCGTTCTGGCCGTGGCCTCGGGGATCTACACTTACCTTGGCGTCTCAACGCTGCTGGACGACAATGGTGCAATGTCCGCCTTTGCCGCGATTGCCTATTCCGTGGCGGTTTCGGTAGGTATCTTCGTCTTTTGGTCATACCTTTTGCGCCTCTTCCCTGCTGTGCGCACCGCGCGGGCTCGGATGGGGCTTTTGGGGGCCATGGGCCTCGGCTCCGTCGCGATCATCGCGATGTCGAGCTGGCTCAACGCCGCCGCACTGGCCGGGTCGGCAGCGGTGGAGCAGCACCTCGCTGAAACCGTGCAAGACTACCAAGGCGCGCTGGAGCGCACCCATGAGATCGCCCTTTCCGCCCAAGGGCTTGAGCGTGACGTGGCGCGCGTTAGGCAAAGTTTCGAAGACCTCAGCGAACAGGAAGCCGCAGGCAGTCTTTCGGGCCTCGCCGGTCGCGGTGCGGTGTTTCGGGTGCTACGGCAGAAATCGGCGGAACTGGCGGGCCTAGAGGCCCAAATCGCCACCCAGACGCCGTTGGTGAATGATGCCTTTGCCGAAGGAAACCAAATCCTCAGCCGGATGCGCGCCCTTACCGTAGAACCCGGCCCTGTCGAGGCCCGCTCGGTCGAGTTTTCGGAACAAGCCGTGCGGCTGGCAGGGCTGATCACCCGGCTACGCCAGCTATCCGTCGCCCCGCTAGTTGAACGCGCGGCACAGGATCTGGCGGCCTCTGTCGTGCTGCCCGAGTTAGATGGCAGCAACGAAGAACAGCGCGGTGCCCAAGGCGCCACGATCACCTCGGTTCTGGAAGTGCTGGCCCAACGCGCCGCCACGCTGGAGCGCGCGGCACAGGATGTGCAGGCCATGCCGCCCGCCGCCGACACGACCTATACGCCGATCTCCAGCGCCGATGCGGTGATCCTCTATGCGCGCAATTTCGTGCCCTCTTGGGCCGGGGCGATTGCGATTGACCTGCTGCCCGCCGTGCTGGTGCTGATCCTTTCCATCACCCAAGGTGCGATCCGCTCGGGCCGGGAGGGGGCCGCGGTCGAAGACACGCTGACCCTTGCAGAATTGCGCGCCGCGCTGGCCGCCGTGCGCGATGTCGATGCGGCGATGCAGGACAGCCCCGCCCACAAACGCCCCGCCGCCGAAGCGCCGCGTGCAGATGCGCCCGATGAACCGGCCCCCGGCCCCGTCACATCGATCAAAAGCACATGACGGAGGAAACCCCAGCTGAAATGGAAGCCCCCCGCCGCCCGCCCATCGTCGGGCGGGTGCTGATTGGCGTTTTGATCTTTCAGTTGGGCCTTGCCGTACTGCTGTTCTGGGGGGACTTGGGCGAAGGGCTACGTCTGCCGGGCTTTGGCCCACGCGCGCCAGAATTGACCGAACCCATCCGCCCCGGTGACCAGACAAGGCGCTTCCGCCCCGAACGCGCGCCCAACCCCGGCCAGCCGATGCCCGATACCGCCCTGCCCGACCGGCTGATCCTCACGCCTGTTTCTGGCGGGCGTGCGGCTTTGCTAGAGGGGGCGATTGAAGCGGGGGATGCAGAGCGGATCACCAAGCAATTAACCGACCTCACCCCCGCCCCCGAAGAAATCTATCTCAACTCTCCCGGTGGATCAGTGCAAGACGCGCTGGAACTGGGCCGCTACCTGCGCCGCGAAGGGTTCAACACCGCGTTGCGGGACGGTGACATCTGTTATTCCGCCTGCCCCTATCTGCTGGCCGCCGGCGAGGCGCGCGCGGTGACCGACAGCGCCTCGGTCGGGGTGCATCAGCATTACTTTGGCGAAAGCACGATCCTGCCCGCCTTTGTAGCCGTGGAGGATATCCAGCGCGGCCAAGGCGAAGTAATGCGCTATCTTGATGAGATGGGGATTGACCCGCTGGTCATGCAGCATGCGCTGGTGACTCCGCCCGATGAGATTTATGTGCTGCTGCCCGACGAGTTGCGTCGCTACGGCTTTATTCCCTCCGAAGACTGAGTGGCCAAGAGAAGTTTGCGAAATCCACCATCGCCCCCTTGCCGCAGCCCCCTGCGCCGCCTACATCGGGGTGGACGGGTTCTGCCCTGTTCGTGAACGTTACATTCCAGTGGCCTTAAGCAAATCCGAGGGAGCTGGCTCTGTCCGAGCCCTGGTTCGGTTACCTGGCGCCCACCTGTACATACAGGTCCTCGGGAATATAAAACAGCAGCGGCAGGTGCGGTTCCCGTCACTCCCCCTTCGCTGCAATTTGATCCGATAGGTCTGGCCCTTGGGCCGGTCGCTTCCCGGTTTTAGAACGCTTCGGGACGGGCTTCGCGGGCCATGTGGTCAAGCACGGCGTTGACAAAGCTCGGCTCGCGCCCATCGGGGAAGAACGCATGGGCCACGTCGACGTATTCTTTGATTACCACGCGCGGTGGCGTGTCATCATGGCGGAACTCAGCGCCCGCCGCGCGGAACAGCGCGCGCAGCGTCGGGTCGATCCGGGCAATGGCCCATTTCGCGACGATGGCGCGGTTGGCCATCTGGTCGATCGGCGCTTGATAGTTTACCGCATCTTCGAGCACGCGAGAGAAGTGATCGACGTCCCCCTCCTGCATCTCGTCGCCCTCATAGACGGCACCAAAACGGTGGTCGATGAACTCGTGACGCACGACATCGACGGTCTGCGCGGAATGCTCCATCTGGAACAACGCCTGCACGGCATAGAGCCGCGAAGCCGACTTCATCTTACGTTTCTGATTGCCCGAAAGCGCGTTGCTGGTCATGCGATGTTTGATCCGTCCGTGTCGCCGGCCATCAAAGTGTCCTGCCCGAATGGCTTGAACCCGATGCCCTTGCTCTGGCGGCCCCATTTACGAGCGAGCGCGATAAGATGCAAGGCCGCAGCCGCCGCCCCGCCACCTTTGTTTTGCCCCTCGGGGTCGGCGCGGACTTCGGCCTGCTTCTTGTTCTCGACCGTCAGGATGCCGTTGCCGATGCAAAGCCCTTGCAGCCCAAGCAGTTGCAAGGCGCGACTGCTGTCGTTGCAGACGGTTTCATAATGCGTCGTCTCGCCACGGATCACGCAGCCCAAAGCGACATAGCCGTCGAAATTACTGCCCCGGTCGGAAATACCGATGGCGGTGGGAATCTCCAACGCGCCGGGCATCTCAATGACCTCATAGGCGGCACCCGCCGCCTCAAGCTCGGCCTTGGCGCCGGTTAGCATGCCGTTCGCGATGTCCGAGTAATAGGGCGAGACGACGATCAGCAGCTTCACCGGTTCGTCGAAGCTGGGGCGCGGCAGGATGGTATGCTCTTCGGCGGATGCCATAGCGATTACTCCGTGGTGATGGGCCGTGTGCCCACGATTTCCAGCGCATAGGCATCAAGGCCCAGATAGCGCGTGTCGGGATTGTCGGTCAGCAGGACAAGCTCATGCAGGCCCATCGACGACAGGATCTGCGCGCCCAGCCCGGTGCGTTTGATGGTGCGCGGACGCTCATCATCTTCGGCATCCAGCCGCAGGCGCGGGTAGGGATCGCGGAACAGCACAACAGCGCCGCGGCCCTCATTAGCGATGATCTGCATGGCACGCGGCAGCTCATCCGCCGGGCTGGGGCCGAGGCCGAGGATATCCTCCAGCGCATTGATCGCATGGGTCCGTATCAGCACCGGCTGGGGGGTTGAGATATCGCCCTTGGTCAGCACCACATGGTCGGTCCCGGTGATCTGATCGGAAAAAACCCGCATCTGCCAGTCGCCACCATAGGCCGAGGTCACGGTGCGGCTGTCGCGCTCCACCAGCAGGTTGTCATGCTTGTGGCGGTAGGTGATGAGATCGCTGATCGTGCCGATCTTGAGCCCATGCGCGGCGGCGAATTCCACCAGATCGGGCAGACGGGCCATTTCGCCATCGTCTTTCATGATCTCGCAGATCACGCCGGAAGGATGCAGCCCCGCGAGGCGCGAAATATCGACCGCGGCTTCGGTATGGCCTGCCCGTACCAGCACGCCACCATCGCGGGCGCGCAGCGGGAAGACATGGCCGGGGGTGGCGATATCCGCCGAACCGGATTGTTCCGAGATCGCCACGGCCACGGTCAACGCACGGTCGGCGGCAGAGATGCCGGTGCTGACACCCTCCCGCGCTTCGATGCTGACGGTAAAGGCCGTCTCATGCCGGGAGGAGTTGTTCACCGCCATCATCGGCAAGCCGAGGTGATCGACCCGCTCCGCCGTCATCGGCAGGCAAATCAGCCCGCGCCCGTGGGTCGCCATGAAGTTGATCGCCGCGGCATCGGCAAACTGCGCCGGGATTACCAGATCGCCTTCATTCTCGCGGTCCTCATGGTCCACCAAAATGAACATACGGCCTTGGCGCGCGTCTTCGATGATCTCTTCGATGGGCGAGATCGCATCGCTCAGCCCTGTCTCGACCGGTCCGGGTTTGTCAAATTGCATTGGCTGCTTCCATCTATCTGTTGCCCGGCTCTTAGCCTGACCCGCGACGCTTGGCCAGAGTGGGCTACGCAGGGCGCGGCGTCACATCTCGTTCAGGCGTGCCACGTAACGGGCCAGCGTGTCGATTTCGAGGTTCACCAGATCACCCACGCGTGCGTCACCCCAAGTGGTCACCTCTTTGGTATGCGGAATGAAGTTGATGCCAAAATTGCAGCCATCGACGTCATTCACCGTCAGCGAGGTGCCATTCAGCGCGACCGAGCCCTTTTGCGCGATGAACCGCGCCAGTTCCTTTGGCGCGCGAAGCGTCACGCGGGTGCTGTCGCCCTCGTCCTTCATCTCAATAATCTCGGCCACGCCATCGACATGGCCCGAGACGATATGTCCGCCCAGTTCATCGCCCACCTTCAGCGCGCGTTCAAGATTCACCCGTCGCCCTTCGGCCCAATGCTGGCCAAGGTTGGTCTTGGCCGCCGTTTCGGCACTGATCTGCACCTCGTACCAATCATCGCCCAGCCCCACGACCGTCAGGCAGACCCCGTCGCTGGCGATGGAGGCGCCCATGTCGATGCCACTGGTGTCATAGCCCGTTTGGATGCGCGCGCGCAGGTCGCCTTCCTGCTCCAGCTTGGTCACGCTGCCAACGTCTGTAATAATGCCGGTGAACATGGATAGGCTCCTTTGCAGTTTGGCGCAGTGGTAAACCCGCGCACCGCCACAGGCAAGAGCGGGTGACGCCACATTGTCGCCCCTATTATATGATGGTTAAGGGTAAACCACGCCGTTTTAGGACCCGTATGACCGTGACCGCCGCCCCAGCCCGCACCTTCTTGTTCCTGCAAGGCCCGCATGGGCCTTTCTTTAACAGTCTGGGCAAAATGCTGCGCCGGGCGGGCGCTGAGGTCTGGCGCGTGGGCTTCAACGCGGGCGACCGGGCCTTTTGGTTTCATCCGTCGACCTACATCCCCTATCGCGGCACGGTCGAGGATTGGCCGCAGACTTTTGCGACCCTGTTGGACGAAAAGCAGGTCACAGACATCGTGCTTTACGGCGACACACGCCCCATCCACGCCGAAGCGGTGGCCGAAGCCAAGCGCCGCGGCATCACCGTGCATGTTTTCGAGGAAGGCTATATGCGGCCCTATTGGGTCACCTATGAGCGCGGCGGCTCAAACGGCAACTCGCGCCTGATGGAGGTGACCATTCCCCAGATGCAGGCAGCGCTGGCGCGCTCGGACATGGAAGCCCCCCTGCCCCCCGGCCACTGGGGCGACATGCGGCACCACATCTTTTACGGCGCGCTTTACCATTGGTTCGTGATGTTCCGAAACGGCGACTACCGCAATTTCAAACCGCATCGCAGCCTGCCGGTGACCAAGGAATTCCGGCTTTACCTCAAACGCCTGTTGCTGATGCCCGTGCTGGCCGCCGACCGCCTGCTGTCCACGCTGAAAATTCGGCTAGGCGGGTTTCCCTATCATCTGGCGCTGCTGCAGCTGGAGCATGATTCCTCTTTCCAAAAGCATTCACCGTTCAACACGATGGCCGATTTCCTTGAACTGGTGATCGAAGGTTTCGCCAAGGGCGCGCCCCAGCATCACCACCTCGTCATCAAGGCGCATCCGCTGGAGGATGGCCGCGTTCCGGTGCGGCGCGATGTCAAACGGCTGGCCCGCACGCATGGGGTTTCCGACCGTGTGCATTTCGTGCGCGGCGGCAAGCTGGCGCAGCTGCTCAACGACACGCGCAGTGCGGTCACAGTAAATTCCACCGCCGGGCAACAGGTGCTCTGGCGCGGCATTCCGCTTAAAGTCTTTGGCAGCGCGGTCTATTCCCAGCCTGAGTTCGTCTCAGACCAGCCCTTGCCAGAATTCTTTGCCACCGCCAGCCGCCCCGACAACCGCGCCTATAAGGATTATCGCCGCTATCTGCTTGAAACTTCGCAAGTTCCGGGCGGTTTCTATGCCGCACGCGGGCGGCGTCAGTTGCTGCGCCAAGTGGTTGATATGATGCTCTCAGCAGAAGACCCTTACGATGCGCTTGAGCAAGGCACCGCGGCCCCTCGGCAACAGTTGCGGGTCGTAACCTGACTTAACCCATTCCCCCCTGTAGATTTTTTCTAAAGGCTACGTTAAGTTGCAGAGTAATACGTCATGATAATTGGCGATTTCGAGGCAGATAATTCAGGTCGAGGAGACCGGGCAGTGAAATCCGTAACATTCCGGTGGGCGCGTCCCGTCGCAGCATTGGCGGCATTGGCCGTCATCTCATCTTGTGGTTTGCCACAGGTCGGGCCGAACAAACGGCAAATTTATGCAGGCTCAGTTCAACGCGAAGGGGATGCATTTGTCATCGCCGTGAACGACCGGGTGACCCGCGCCATCGCCGTGGCCCCCGCACTCGGCTTTTCGGAAAGTTTCAAGAACGCAGGCCGGGTCGGCTCTGACACGATCCAACCGGGTGATATCCTTGGCATCACCGTCTACGAAAACGTGGACGACCCGCTACTGGGTGTCGAAGGCGCGCCGGCCACCCTGCTTGAAGAAGTGCAGGTCGATGGCGCAGGCTTTATCTTTATTCCCTACGCGGGCCGCATCCGTGCCGCTGGCAACACACCCGAAGCGATCCGCCGCGTCATCACCCAGAAATTGGGCGAGCAGACCCCCGATCCGCAGGTCGAAGTGCGCCGCGCGGCAGGCGATGGCTCAACCGTGTCGCTCATTGGCTCCATCGGCGCGCAGGGCGTCTATCCCATCGAGCGCCCCACCCGCACACTTGCCGCCATGTTGGCGCGCGCAGGCGGTGTGACCATCATCCCCGAAATTGCGCAGGTCACCGTGATCCGGAATGGCCAGCGCGGCAAAATCTGGTTCCAAGACCTCTACGACCACCCTGAGTTGGACATCGCGCTGCGCCCGGGCGACCGCATTCTGGTCGAGGAAGACACACGCTCTTTCACCGCCCTCGGTGCCACCGGCGGTCAGGCCCGCGTGCCGTTTGAGTCGCAAAACCTCTCGCTTTTGGAAGGCATCGCGCAAGTGGGCGGCCTCAGCCCACTCTCGGCCGACCCCACCGGCGTCTTCGTGTTCCGCAACGAGCCTGAGGAAGTCGCCGAGCAGGTGCTGGGCCGTAGTGATCTAACCGGCGCGCAGCGTATGGTCTACGTGACCGATCTGACTAAGCCCAACGGCATGTTTATGGCCCGTGACTTCGTGATCCGCGATGGTGACACGATCTATGTCACTGAGGCGCCCTTCACCCAGTGGAGCAAGGTGATCTCGGCCATCACCGGCACCGCAGGGTCGGCAGACAGCATCACATCGCTCACCAGCGGCTGATCCACGCCGGTGGCCTTTGAAGCTGACCCATATTTCTCCCCCGCCGCCGGTCCCGAAAGGAGCCGGCGGCTTTTCGTATATAACGGGGGGTTTCTGACGCAGCGCCGGGTGCGGCGCATATTGCAGTTGTCAGGCCATTCCCTGCGGCTTGGCCTGCCCGGCCCCGGCGATGCCGTGGCAGTCTGGGGCAACTCCCCCACCGCGCATCGCGGGCTGGCCGTGGCGGCAAAACGCGACGTGCCGGTGATCCGGGTCGAGGACGCTTGGCTGCGCTCGCTCCAACCGGGGCGCGCGGGCGAGCCGCCCTTGGGCCTGCTGATCGACAGTCGGGGCGCGCATTTCGACCCTGCCCAGCCCTCGGACCTTGAAGAGCTTCTTGCCCATCACCCGCTCGACGACACCGCGCTCTTGAACCGTGCGCGGGGCGGCATGGCGCAGTTGACCGAAGCGCATCTAACCAAATACGCAGGTTTTGACGCGGACACGCCCGCGCCCGATCCCGGCTATGTGCTTGTGATCGACCAGACACGCGGCGATGCCTCCGTGACCGCCTCAGGGGCGGATCGGGGGCGGTTTCTGGAGATGCTCGTTTTCGCGCAGGAAGAACACCCCGGCGCGCGGGTCATCATAAAGAGCCATCCCGAAACGGCACAGGGCTACCGCGCCGGGCATTACGGCCCCGAGGATACCAACGACCGCATCACCCTGCTGACCGATCCCATCAGCCCTTGGATGCTGTTCGAAGGGGCGGTTGGCGTCTATACCGTCTCCTCGCAAATGGGGTTCGAAGCGATCTTTGCCGGGCACAGGCCGCGCGTCTTTGGCCAGCCTTTCTACGCGGGCTGGGGGCTGACAGAGGATGAATTCCCCGTCCAACGCCGCCAGCGCCGCCTCAGCCGCGCGCAGCTCTTTGCGGCGGCGATGATCCTTTATCCCGCATGGTACGATCCCTATCGCGACCGGCTCGGCAGCTTTGAAACCGCCGTTACCTCCCTCGCCGCGCAGGCCCGCGCATGGCGCGAGGATCATGCCGGCTGGGACGCTTGGGGCATGCGCCTGTGGAAGCGCCGCCCATTGCAGCAGTTCTTCGGCCAGCCGACCCCAATCCGCTTTCGTAAAGGCCCGCCTGAGATGCCTGCGCCCCCCCGCCGCGCCATGGTCTGGGCCAGCAAGGCTGACACCGCGCCAACGGGTGCCTTCCAGGTGGAGGATGGGTTTCTGCGCTCACGTGGCCTTGGCGCCGAACTGGTGCCGCCTTTGTCGTTGGTCTGCGATAATCTGGGAATCTACTACGATCCCGAAGGGCCAAGCCGCTTGGAAAAATGGATCGAAAAACGCGCTGTCCTTCGCTCTGATCAACATGTCCGCGCCCGCGCGCTGATTGAAACGCTCACCGGGGCGGGCCTGAGCAAATACAACCTCGGCGGGGCCGCGCCCGAGCTGCCGCCAGGCCGCCGCATTTTGGTGCCGGGTCAGGTGGAGGATGACGCTTCGATCCTTACGGGCACAAGCGGGGTGCGCACCAACGCGGCTTTGCTCGCCGCCGCCCGCGCCGCCAACCCCGATGCGGTGATCCTCTATAAACCTCACCCGGATGTCGAAGCCGGGCTGCGCAAAGGCGCGACCGACGCAGGACATGCCGATCTGGTCCTGCACAATGCCGATCCCATGGCGCTGCTGGGCCAAGTCGATGCGGTCTGGACCATGACCTCGCTTCTGGGGTTTGAGGCTCTGCTGCGCCGCGTGCCGGTCGTGACCTTGGGCGCGCCCTTCTACGCAGGTTGGGGCCTGACCGAAGACCACGGCGACGTGCCGCCGCGCCGCCGCGCGCGGGTTACGCTGGAGGGGTTGGTACATGCCGCGCTCATCGACTACCCGCGCTACCGCGATCCCGTCAGCGGCTTGTCCTGTCCGGTCGAAGTCGTGGTCGAACGGCTCGCCACCGGGCATATGCCCCGCGCCGGGCTGGGCAATCGGCTGCTGTCGAAACTTCAAGGGGTCTTTGCCAGCCAGAACCATCTTTGGCGGCGGTAGCGATTAGGCCGGAGCGTTGCGCCGCCAGACATGCAGCAGGTCCGGTCCAATGCGTTGGCTCGATTGCAGCGCGAAACGCGGTGCTTCGGCCAAGCGCGACAGGCCAAGCGCGCCGATGCCGGGCAGACCCTCGGCCCCGATCACCAGCCCGGCGGTAAAGCCTACCAAGCGGTCCACCAGATCGGCCTCGATCAAAGACGCCGCCAAGGCGCTGCCGCCCTCGCAGAAAATCCGCGTCAGCCCATGGCTGGCCAACTGGCGCAATACATCCACAGGGTCCAACTGCGCGCCCCGCGCCGCGCAGGGCAGCAAAGTTGCGCCGAGATCGGACCAAGTGCGCACAAGCGCCGGATCAGCATCGCTGCCGTGGCATAGGATCAAAGGAATATCCGAAGCCGTCCGCGCCAACTGCCCCATCAACGGCAGGTCAAGCCTGCGTGAAACCACAACGCGGGCCGGTTGATGTGCCACGCCCAAGCCCCGCACCGTAAGGCTTGGATCATCCTTACGCGCCGTGCCCGCGCCAACCATCACCGCGTCGTGACGGCTACGCATGGCATGGGTCAGCCGCCGCGCCGGGGCGTCGGTGATCCATTGGCTTTCCCCAGTGCCGGTGGCAATGCGCCCGTCAAAAGAATTGGCGAGCTTCAGCGTCAGCATCGGGCGGCCCAGATCAGTGCGGCAGAAGAACCCGGCATGATCGGCGCGGGCCTCAGACTCGCGCACCCCGACCTCAACCTCAATTCCCGCTGTGCGGAGCATCGCAATGCCGCGCCCATTGACCCGCGCATCATCGTCCTGTGTGGCGATCACCACCCGCGCGACACCCGCATCAATCAATGCCTGTGCACAGGGAGGTGTTTTGCCATGGTGAGAGCAAGGCTCAAGCGTGACATAAACCGTCGCCCCCCGCGCGGCCTCACCGGCCTGCGCCAGCGCCTGCGGCTCTGCATGGGGCCGCCCGCTGGGCTGGGTCCAACCGCGCCCAACGATGCGGGGGCCTTGGGTAATCACACAGCCGACCGCCGGATTGGGCCAAACATTGCCCTGCCCGCGCCGCCCCAAGGACAGCGCCAGCGCCATGAAGCGCGCGTCGCTCACTCTATCGTCCGTCACTCTTCGGGAAGGGCGTCGGGGCGCAGTTCTTGAACGAATTTGTCGAAATCATCCGCGGCTTGGAAGTTCTTGTAAACAGAGGCGAAACGCACATAGGCCACGGTGTCGATCCGGGCGAGCGCTTCCATCACGATCTCACCGATATGTTTCGAGCTGATGTCGGTCTCGCCCATGCTTTCCAACCGCCGCACGATGCCGGAAATCATCTGATCGATACGTTCCGGATCAATGGGGCGTTTTTGCATGGAGATGCGGATCGAGCGTTCCAGCTTGTCGCGGTCAAAGTCTTCGCGTTTGCCAGAGGTCTTAATCACCACAAGATCGCGCAGTTGCACCCGTTCATAGGTGGTGAAGCGGCCCCCGCAAGCCGGGCAGAACCGTCGGCGCCGGATCGAAACGTGATCCTCGGCCGGGCGGCTGTCTTTCACTTGGGTGTCGATATTTCCGCAAAACGGGCAGCGCATGGGCCGTCCCCCTCTTCATCCTGCCTCACTTGTGGGGCGCGCGGCCCTCTTGTCAAAACTTATAGGGGAGCCGCGAGGTTTTGGGTAGAGAAGATTTTCACAGCTAGATGTTGCGTTCAAAAATGTGTCATGGACCCAACGCTCTGCCCCCGCGTTGATCTGTGAAGACTATAAACGGAGCACTTCATGACCAAGACACTTTTCCTCACCGGCGCCTCCAGCGGGATCGGCGCAGCCACTGCCCGTGCCGCCGCCAAAGCAGGTTGGAACATCGGTCTTTTCGCCCGTAGCGAAGACAAGTTGAACGACCTTGCCGCCGAGATTGGCGATCAGGCGCTGGTGCTTGTGGGCGATGCCACGGACTACGATGCGCAGAAACAGGCGCTCGACAAGCTGGCCGATCACTTTGGCGAGGTCGACGCCGCCTTTGCCAATGCCGGGCGCGGCACCAGCCCTGCGGGCACAGAGAACGGAGATCCGCAGGATTGGAAGGCAATGGTCGACCTCAATATCATGGGCGCCCTCTATACCGCCCATGCCGCCATGCCACATCTGCGCAAAACCACCGGGCAATATGTCGTCACCGGCTCCGCCGCCGGGCGTGTGCATATTCAAGGGTCGATCTACGGCGCCACCAAATGGTTCATCCACGGCTTCGCAGGCAATCTAGCCGATGAGATGGCCGAATGGGGCGGGCGCTGCATGGTTGTGTCCCCCGGCATGGTCGATACCGCGTTCTTTGACGAGGCCAAGCCGGACAAACTGCACCCCGAAGATGTGGCTGCAGCCGTCATGCACGCGCTAGAGGCCCCCGCCCGCGCATCGATCCGCGAAATCCATCTGATGCCCACGGATTAACGCACGCACCGGCCTGGCGGTTAGTCGGGCCGAAAATGCGCCGCGACCTGCCGTTGATGCGGCGCGTCGCGGTGCTCAAAGAGGTAAATGCCCTGCCAAGTGCCCAACATCATGCGCCCGTGCATGACCGGAATGCTAAGACTGACCGGCAGCATGGCGGATTTAATATGTGCGGGCATGTCGTCTGGCCCCTCCAAAACATGGGTCAAATAGGACATCTGAGGATCACTGGTCGGCGGCACAAGTCGAGCGAAATACGCCAGCAAATCGCGCTGCACGTCCGGATCGGCGTTTTCCTGTAACAGTAGCGATGCGGAAGTGTGGCGCACCAGCAGCGTCAACAACCCATCGCCCTGCCCCGCAAGCCAGCGGCTAACGTCATCGGTAAACTCATAAAGCGCCTGACCGCGCGTTTGGATAGAAAAAACCGTCTGCATGCGTTTAGCACTGCCCCCAAATCTGTGCCTCAGGATCCCAGCATTGGCCCGCCGCCTCTTTCGCATCGCCGATCGCAAAAAGCCCCAATTTCACTGAGCCCGCATCGCAGGCGAGAGAGGCAACTTCATTGTCTTGCTGATAGACTGTCACGCCGCCATCGCTGATCTGATCGAATTTGTCGTAGGAACTGTAGACCTCATAAGAAAACGCACCATTGCGAAAGGTCGCCGCCTCCCAAATCGCGCGGCCGATACCCGGCCATGGTTGGTGTTCTAGCCGCGCCACTGTCGTCGTCAGTGTGAGGTCCGGCGCACTTTCGGGACCGTAGCGATAAGTGACGCTATCCCCGCTGATGCATACATCCAGATGATCTGTCCCGCCGTTGGTTGTACAACTTAGGACAATGGTACTTTCAGGCGCGCAAAGGGCCAGCGCTTGGCTGGCCGTAACGGCGCATATGGCAGTGGCATAGAATAGGCGCATAAGATCAATCCGCTGCTGATTTGCCCGCAGGTTAGGCCCGAACCCGTGGCGGTGACAACGGCCAAAAGGGCAGCTCCCTCTCAGAAATCCTCTAGCTCAATCAGCCGGTCTAGGCAGAACTGCCGCGCGTGGTGGCTTGGCAAGTTCTCCCCGGCGCGGCGCACGGTGACGGAATAGGATTGCCCCGTGTCGCCGCTCACCCGCTCTGGGTCGGTGGTGAAAACGACACCGATACGGCCCATCCCACTTACCGAAGGGCCACGCGGAGTTTTAATGAAAAGCCGTTCGTCCTTTGGCAGACCAAGGACGTTCTCTGCAAAATCCGCTGCTGCGCACCATAGTTGCCGCGCGCCTGCGCCGCGGTCTTCGATCACCTCAAAGTCGCGCGACGTAAGCGGCACGACAGTCAGCCAGTTCTCGGCACGGTAAGCCTGCGCGGCGGCTTGCAGCGGTAGCAGACATATAAGCGTGAGAGCGATTTTGCGCATCGGAGGGATCCTTTCGACGGTATCCCCTAGATGTAAGCGTCTCGCGGAGCAGGTCAAAGACCACCCCACAAAAGAAAGCGCGGCCACTGGGGCCGCGCGTTGTCTTATTGATCCAAGAAGGAGCGTAGTTTGCGCGACCTGCTGGGATGTTTCAGCTTGCGGAGCGCCTTGGCTTCGATCTGACGAATACGTTCGCGGGTCACCGAAAACTGCTGACCAACCTCTTCGAGCGTGTGGTCGGTGTTCATGCCGATGCCGAACCGCATCCGCAGGACACGCTCTTCGCGTGGGGTGAGCGAGGACAGCACGCGGGTGGTGGTTTCCTTCAGGTTTTCCTGAATGGCGGAATCCAGCGGCAGAACCGCGTTCTTATCCTCGATGAAGTCGCCCAGTTGGCTGTCTTCCTCGTCGCCGATTGGCGTTTCGAGAGAAATCGGCTCTTTGGCGATTTTCATCACCTTGCGGACCTTTTCGAGCGGCATCTGCAGCTTCTCGGCCAGTTCCTCTGGCGTCGGCTCGCGGCCGATTTCGTGCAGCATCTGGCGACCGGTCCGGACCAGCTTGTTGATCGTCTCGATCATATGCACCGGAATACGGATGGTGCGCGCCTGATCCGCGATCGAGCGGGTGATCGCCTGCCGGATCCACCATGTCGCATAGGTGGAGAACTTATAGCCGCGGCGGTATTCGAACTTGTCCACGGCCTTCATCAGACCGATGTTGCCTTCCTGAATAAGATCAAGGAATTGCAGGCCGCGGTTCGTGTACTTCTTGGCGATGGAGATGACGAGGCGCAGGTTCGCCTCGACCATTTCTTTCTTGGCCTGACGGGCTTCTTTCTCGCCCTTCTGAACCTGCTGCACGATGCGGCGGAATTCAGAGATGTCGAGACCGACGTACTGACCAACCTGCGCCATGTCGGCGCGTAGCTCATCCACTTTGTCAGATGAGCGTTCGATGAACATCTGCCAACCGCGACCGGACTTCTCGGCCATCCGCTCCATCCAGTTGGGATCAAGCTCGTAGCCGCGGTAGTTGTCGACGAATTCCTTGCGGTTGATGCGCGCTTGGTCGGCGAGCTTCACCATCGCGCTGTCGATCTGCATGATGCGGCGGTTGATGCCGTAAAGCTGGTCGATTAGGGCTTCGATACGGTTGTTGTGCAGGTGCAACTCATTCACCAAAAGCACGATCTCAGAGCGCAGCTTTTGGTAGGTTGCTTCCTGCTCTTTGCTGAACGTGCCGTCCTCGTTCAACGTGGCCGAGATGCGGCTGTCCTGCATCGCGCTGAGCTTTTCGTAATCATCCGCGATGATGTCGAGCGCTTCTAGCACCTGAGGCTTCAGCGCCGCTTCCATGGCCGCGAGGCTCATGTTGGCCTGTTCGTCCTCATCGTCGTCATCGTCGGAAGAGATCGGATTACCGTCAGCGTCGTACTCGGGTTTCGAGTCTTCGCTCTTGGTTTCGCTCCCAGCGGTTGGGGCGACGACGGGTGTGGTCTCTTCCTCATCGCCCATCTGCGTACCAAATGTCGCTTCAAGGTCGATCACGTCACGCAGCAGAATGTCTTCGGAGAGAAGTTCGTCGCGCCAGATGGTGATCGCCTGAAACGTCAGCGGGCTTTCGCAAAGCCCGGCGATCATCGTGTTGCGGCCAGCCTCGATGCGCTTGGCGATGGCGATCTCGCCCTCACGGCTGAGCAGCTCAACACTGCCCATCTCGCGCAGGTACATGCGCACCGGGTCGTCGGTACGGTCAAGTTTCTCAGAGGTACCCGAAGACAGCGCCACATCGCGGTTGGATTCAGTCGTCGCGATTTCGGTCGAGCCTTTGTTCTCTTCCTCTTCGGCTTCCTCATCCTCGATGATGTTGATGCCCATTTCCGAGAGCATCGACATCACGTCTTCGATCTGTTCCGAGCTGACCTGATCGGGCGGGAGCACCGTGTTCAGCTGATCGTAGGTGATATAGCCCTTTTCGCGGGCCTCACCGATCATCTTTTTCACGGCGGCTTGGCTCATATCGAGCGAGTGGCCAGCCTCTGAATCGTTGCTCTTTGCGTCGTCATTCGTATCTTTGGCAGCCATCTCATGCTCCTTCAGCGCGTCAGCGCGAATCATCCGCAGACGATTCGGTTTTCCGAATCATGCGGGGTTATTGGTGATTCTTAAACCCGTTGCCCAGCATTTTCAAAAAGTCCTGCAAATGGGCCACGCTGATGCCTCATCCGCGGCCCTTCGACTTCTCATATTTAATCGTTCCAAGCAGCGCATCCAGTGCACTGCGCTCATCGCGGTCCATGGTCATGCCGTTGTCGCCAACGTCAAATTCACCGTTGTTGTCTTCTTGTGCACTGCGCCGGGCCATGTCGGCGGCGCGGGCTGCTTCGCTCAGACGCCAAGTGACCCCCTCGTCTGCCGGGCCGCTCAGGTCTTCTACGGCTTCGGCAATTTCCTCGTTCAGCCCGCGGGCAGCGTCCAGTTTGGCCAGTTCCTCCGCCACGGTCAGCCGGGTCATTTCGACATTGCCGGGATTGCGGATGCAGGGCGTGATCGCAACGTGGCGTTGCCCCTTCATGTTTTCAAGTGTCTCCCAGCCGAGGGAATAGGAAATCTCTTCGCGCAGCGTCTTTTGACCCGCATGGCCAAAACGCAGCAGCAGATCGCGCAGCCGGGCGTGGTCGGGGTCCGCGCAGCCCATCCCCTCCAGCCCGGTCTCAAAGGTTTCGATCAACTGAGGGCAGTCCACGAGGGCGACGAGGATCACCGCCTCGCGCAGATGCATGCCCACCTGCTCATCGCTCATCGCCACGAGGGCCGAGGCTTTGGTGCTGGCCAATGGGGCCAGCGGTGCACCCCATGGGCTGCCCTTGCCGCCTTTGCCCTTGCCCGGCCCTTTGCCCCCGATGGGTCGGAAATCAGGGCGTTTCTTTTGCGGGCGGAACAGGTCCCACCGCAGGTCTTTGATCTCTTGCCCGTAGTGGCTGCGGATCGACGGATCGCGGATCAGCTTGATCTTTTCGCGCAGGCTTTTGTCCAGCGCGGCCTTGCGTTCGGGGCTGTCGAAAACCTTGCCCTCGGTCTCGCGCTGCCACAGCAAGCGCACCATGGGCAGGGCGCTGTCCAAAAGCTTTTGCAAGGCCCCGGCCCCTTGGGCCCGCAGCAGATCGTCGGGGTCCTGCCCCTCGGGCATCACCGCGAAACGCAGGCTTTGCCCGGCCTCCAACAGCGGCAGGGCCAGATCGATCAATCGAAGCGCCGCGCGCTGGCCCGCCGCATCGCCGTCCAGCGTGATGATAGGCTCGGGCGCGATCCGCCAAAGCATCTGCAACTGGTTTTCGGTAATCGCGGTGCCAAGCGGGGCCACGGCGCCTTCAAACCCCGCCCCGTGCAGGGCGATCACATCCATATAGCCTTCGGCGACGATCAGCGGCTGACCCCGACCGGCGGCGGCGCGGGCGTCTTTCACGTTGTAAAGGCTGCGGCCCTTGTCGAAGAGTTCCGTCTCAGGAGAGTTGAGGTATTTCGCCTTATCCTCCTGGTCCATCGCGCGACCGCCAAAAGCAATCGCCCGCCCCCGCGCATCGCGGATCGGGAACATGATGCGCCCGCGGAAAGTGTCATAGGGCTTGCCCCCCTTGGAGGACGGCTTGGCCAACCCCGCACCAAGGATCAACTCATCCGCCACGCCCTTGGACTTCAGCGCATCCCAAAGCCCCTGCCAACTGTTCGGCGCAAAGCCAAGCTCCCAATGCGCCTGCGCCTGTTCCGAGAGGCCGCGCTTGGCCAGATAGTCCCGCGCCGCCCCCGCAGCCCCGGTGCGCAACTGCAGGCGGAACCACTGCACCGCTTGCTCCATCACCTCGGCCAGTTGCGTGCGTTTGTCGGCCTTGGCCTGCGCGCGGGGGTCTTGCTTGGGCACCGGCATGCCGACTTCCCGGGCGATGATCTCCACCGCCTCCATGAAGCTCACATTCTCGGTCTCGCGCACGAAAGAGATCGCGTCCCCCTTCGCGTGACAGCCAAAGCAGTAGTAGAAGCCTTTGCGGTCATCGACGTGAAAGCTGGCAGATTTCTCCTGATGGAAGGGGCACGGCGCCCACATGTCGCCTTTGCCCTGATTGGACTTTCGGTTGTCCCATATGACCTTACGCCCCACCACTTGAGACAGGCTGGCGCGGTCACGCAGTTCTTCCAAAAATCCAGGGGGCAGGCTCATGACTTCATATACCGGGCGGGGCGGATCAGAGTCCAGAGGAGGCAGGTCAGCCACGGGCAGCAAAGTGCCCCTCCATTCCGGGCAGCGCCCCTGCCCGGCATGGAGTTTGTTAGCTTACTGCGCGAGGCACATTTCTTTCCATGCAGCGGAAAGATCGTTCTTGTTCACATCGCGCATTTTCATCTCATAGACCCAAGGGGTCACCAGCGGGATCGCGGTATTAAAGCTCTCGGGCCATGTCGCTTGGGCCTTCACGGCGGCGGGCACTTCGCGTTCCTTCACCCGGTCCAGCCGCGCCTGCTGCACAGCGGCGACCACGGCGGCCTGATGCATACAGCTGTCTTCTTTTTTCGAGGCCGCCAGCGCCGGGCCCGAGACCGCCATGCTCATCGCGGCCAATGCGGCGAAAATCGTTCTGTTCATGTCTATGCTCCGTTGTTTGCCAAACGGGGATTCGGGCCCCCGCCGGACAACCTAGCGCCGCGATGCCACCGCTTCCATAGCGCGGCGCAATTCCTGCACCAATGTGGCGGCCATCGACCGATAGACCATCAGCAGAAACCCGGTCTCGGTGCGGGTGATCGAGGCGGGCATCTCCCGCAATTGGCTGCGCAGAGTATCGCCGGGTTCGAAGACGCTGTCGCGCAGGTCCACCGGGGCCAAACGCGCCAAGACGTCTTCGGCCCCCGGTCCCTGCAACTCCGCCACCGCCCATCCGTCCGAGACATCGACAAGGGCTGCATGTTTCGCAAGGGCCTCATCCGGCGTAGGCCCGACAAGCAGCGCCTCTTCCCGGCCAAACCACAGGCATTGGGCATCGCCCTCAGCGGTGCTCTGAAGTGGCTCTGGCAGTGCAACCCCATGGGCCGCCTCAAGCGCTTTGGAGAGGCCCGCCCGATCAAACACGCCCAGCACGGTCAACTGGCCCAGATCACGAGCCGCCACCGTCATGTCACCGATGTGCAGCGGGAGCAGATCGCCGAACGGCGTTTGCGCTTTCAATTCAACCACGGGCGCGCCCTCCTTCCGGGTCCACAAAGACCGGGGCGCAGATCTCCACCTCCGCCTCAATCTCGCGCAGATGATCGACCATGCGCATCACCTCTCCGTGCCGCTGACGGCCCTGCGTAACAAAGCCCAGCCCGATAAAGGTGCCGATATCCGGCGAAAAGCCGACCGAGGTCGTATGCCCCTGCGCATTCTCGCGGCTGGCTTCGGCCCGGGCTTCGAACAGAAACGCCCCTGCCGTGAGTTGTTTCACCGCGCCGACGGGTCGCAGCCCGACCAATTGCGCGCGGTTTGGGTCGCGCAGGCCGGGGCGTTCGGACATGGTCTTGCCGATGCAATCCTTAGCGTCCGACACCATGCGCTCCATGCCTATGTCGCCCGCCGTAGCGCGCCCATCGATCTCCGCGTGTGTGATATGGCCCTTTTCCAGCCGCAACACGTTGAGCGCCTCCATCCCATAGGCGCCGCCCTCCAGCGCCTCGGCCCCGGCGACCAGCAGGTCGAACAGCGCCGCGCCATAGCGCGCGGGCACGGCGATCTCATAGGCATGTTCGCCAGAGAAGGAGATGCGGAATAGCCGCGCATCCACCCCGCCAAGCCGCACATCGCCGCAGGCCATGAAGGAGCAGCTGTCATTGTCGATTGGCTGCTCCAGCAGCCCGTTCAACAATTCACGAGACTTCGGCCCCGCCACGGCAAATTGCGCCCATTGTTCGGTGACCGAGGACAGATGCACCTGCCAGTTTGGGTGCAAGCATTGCGTCACGAATTCCAGATGGCGCATCACCTCACCGGCAGCGCCGGTGGTGGTGGTCATCAGGAAATGCGACTCGCCCAACCGCGCGCAGGTGCCGTCGTCCATGACGAAACCATCCTCGCGCAGCATCAAACCATAGCGCACTTTGCCGACCTTCAAGGTGCTGAACTTATTAGTATAAACCAGATCAAGCAGCTTGGCCGAATCCGGCCCTTGAATGTCGATCTTGCCCAAGGTTGAGACATCGCAGACCCCAACCGTGTTGCGCACAAAACCGACCTCCCGGTCACAGGACTGCCGCCAGTTGCGTTCCTGCCCGCGTGGGAAATAGCTGGGGCGATACCACAGCCCCGCCTCCACCATCGGGGCGTTCATGGCAAGGCTGGCCGCATGGCTGGTGGTCAGCCGCTCGGGCGCAAAGCCCTTGCCCTGCCCGCCCGCTCCCATCGCTGCAATCGCAACCGGGGTATAGGGCGGGCGGAAGGTGGTCGTGCCCGTCTCGGCGATGCCGCGCCCCCTGGCATCGGCCAGAACCGCCAGCGCCGCAACGTTGGAATTCTTGCCCTGATCGGGGGCCATGCCTTGGGTCGTGTAGCGTTTCATATGCTCGACTGAGCGGAAGCTCTCTGCCGCCGCCTGTTGCACGTCTTTCACGCAGACATCGTTCTGGAAATCCAGCCACGCCCGGCCCTTGCCCGGCACCGCCCAAAGCGGGGCAAGGCGGTAGGGCGCGTCATCGGCCTGCGGCAGGTCCATGGGCTCTGGCTTGCGGCCCAAAACCTCTAGCGCGTCCCCTGCCGCCGCCACACCCGCCGCAAGACAGCCGTGGGTCGAGAAGGTGCCGTTGCAGGCCCCCGCAACAAGCATCCCCGGCACCGCGCCGGGGGTCGGGACAAAGGCGTGGATATCGGGCTCCCACGTCGGTCGCGCGCCCAGATGGCAGGTCAGATGCAGCGAGGGGTTCCAGCCGCCCGACATGGCCAGACAGTCGGCCTGTATCTTATGCTCTCCGCTCGCTGTGCGGATAGTCACGGCCTCCAATTCCTTGCGGCCCGAAGCGTTGCAGACCACGGCCCCGCGCAGGACCGGAAAATCCGCGCTTTCAATGCTGCCCCCCTCACGGCTGTCGATCAACGCGACCACATGCACCCCCGCCGATGCCAGATCGCGGGCGGTGCGATGGGCGCCGTCGTTGTTACCGAAAACCGCGACCTGCTTGCCCGGTGCCGCGCCCCAGCGGTTCAGATAGGCCCGCACCGCACCCGCAGTCATGATGCCGGGGCGGTCGTTATTGGCGAATGCCACCGGGCGCTCCAATGCGCCGGACGCGAGGATCGATTGCTTGGCCGCGATGCGCCAAAAACACTCCAGCGGCGCGCCTTCGCCCCGCCGCGCGCGGTGTTGGTTGACCCGCTCCAACGCGCCGAACATGCCGCCGTCATAGGCGCCGGTGACCGTCGTGCGGGGCATTAGCCGCACATTGTCCATCGCCGCGAGTTCCGCCACAACGCCCGCCGCCCATGCATGACCCGGCTGGCCATCGACGTGCTCGTTCTCGGCATTCAGCCGCCCGCCCATCAGCGCGTCTTCGTCGGCGAGGATCACATCCGCCCCCGCCCGCGCCGCTGTCAGTGCTGCCATGAGACCCGCCGGGCCTGCGCCGATCACCAAGAGATCGCAAAAGGCATAGGCTTTCTCATAGGCGTCGGCATTGGGCTGGCCGCTCAGCCGACCAAGCCCTGCCGCGCGGCGGATCACTGGCTCGTAGACATGTCGCCAGAACCGACGCGGCCACATGAAGGTCTTGTAATAGAACCCCGCCCCCAGAAAGGGCGCGCCAAGGTCGTTTACCGCCATGAGATCAAAATCAAGGCTCGGCCAAGCGTTCTGGCTGCGCACCTGCAAGCCTTCGTAAATCTCTTGCATCGTAGCGCGAACGTTGGGCTCCGATGCGGGGCCAACCCCGGTGGTCACCAGCGCGTTCGGCTCTTCGCTGCCCGCGCTGAGCACCCCGCGCGGGCGGTGATATTTGAACGACCGCCCAATCAATCGCTGACCGTTCGCCAGCATGGCCGAGGCGACCGTGTCGCCCGCAAAGCCGTCATAGCGCCGCCCGTCGAAAGTAAAGCTGACCGGCGTCTCCCGGTCGATCAATCCGCGCCCTGCGATCCTCATGCCATGGCCCTTTTCACATCAGACGCCAGTTCGACGGCGTGAACCGCATGGGTCACCGTATCGCGGGTGACGACCAGCCACGCGCCGCAACCGCCCTCATGCTGCCACAGGTCGCGGGTCTCTCCCGCCGGGTTGTCGCGCAGGTGAAGGTAAGCATCCCAATCCTCTTCCGAGGCGTCGGGCGCGGGCCGCGCTAAGGCGATGGCATCGCCGCGATAATAAAACTCCCGCCGGTCCCGGCTGCCGCAAATGGGGCATTCAATCCGCATGGTCGCCCTCCCTTAATGCAAGTTGTGCTGAGACCCGGTGGCCTCTTCATCCATCAGACCTTCGCCCGAGCGGAACCGGTCGAGCCGGAAGCCCGCCGCTGTCTCATGCTGCTGCCCGGTGGCCATCAGATGCGCCAGCGCATAGCCCGATGCCGGCACCGCCTTGAAGCCGCCGTAGCACCAGCCGCAGTCGACGAACAAACCCTCGGTCTCGGTCTTGTCGATGATCGGGCTGCCATCGGGCGTCATGTCCATGATCCCACCCCAAGAGCGCAGCACGCGGGCCTTGCCGATCATCGGCATAAGGGTCATCCCGGCCTCCATCACATGTTCCATCATCGGCAGATTGCCGCGCTGCGCGTAGGAGGCATAGAAATCCAGATCGCCGCCAAAGACCACGCCGCCCTTGTCCGACTGGCTGATATAGAAATGCCCCATGCCAAAGCTGATCACATGGTCGATCACGGGCTTTAACCCTTCGGAGACGAAGGCCTGCAGAACATGGCTCTCAATCGGCAGGCGCATCCCGGCCATGGCAGCGACTTGGCCCGAGCGCCCTGCCGTGACGATCGCTACCTTCTTGGCCCGGATTGCCCCGCGCGTGGTCTGCACGCCGCGCACGCGGCCGTTCTCGATGTCGATACCGGTGACCTCGCACTGCTGGATCAGATCGACACCGCGCCGGTCCGCGCCGCGGGCATAGCCCCAAGCAACCGCGTCATGCCGCGCGGTGCCGCCGCGCCGGTGCAGCAGCCCGCCGTGGATGGGAAAACGGCCATTGTCGTAATCCAGATAGGGCAGCAGTTTGCGCAGGCCCGCGCGGTCGAGCAGTTCCGCATCGTCGCCCTGATTGATCATCGCATTGCCGCGCCGGGCCGAGGCATCGCGCTGCGCGTCGGAGTGAAACAGGGTGATCACGCCGCGCTGGCTGAACATCACGTTGTAGTTCAATTCCTCCGACAGCCCTTCCCAGAGCTTCAGCGAATGGCTGTAGAACTCGGAATTGCCCGGCAGAAAGTAGTTTCCCCGCACGATCGTCGTGTTGCGCCCCACGTTGCCACCGCCCAGATAGCCTTTCTCGAGCACCGCAATATTCGTCATCCCGTGGTTTTTGGCGAGGTAATAGGCCGTGCTCAGCCCATGCCCGCCGCCGCCGATGATCACCGCGTCATATTCCGCCTGCGGTTCGGGATCGCGCCATTGGGCCGTCCAACCGCGGTTGCCGGTCAAGCCTTCGCGCAACACACGCAATCCTGAAAAACGCATCGTGATCCCTCCCGCCGTTTCGCGCAGTCAAGCAACTCCGCGCAGAAGTATCAATGACCGAAAAACGCTGTTTGCCGTCCTGCGGTCTTTGACATGCAAAAGGGGCGCCGAGCGCCCCTTTTCTGTTCACTTACGGAAAGGCGTAAGCCTTCAAAGCCCCTTGGCGTGATAGCTCGCCGCGACCTTTGCGATCGAAACGAGATAGGCCGCCGTGCGCAGGTCATCCACATCGTCGCGGCTGTGCCAGACATGGGCCATCGCCTCATAGGCTGTGCGCATCGTGTCGTCCAAACCAGAGCGGACGAGCTCCAATTCGCCCGCACCGCGCAGGTACTTCTCTTTAAAGTTCGGGCTGAGAGTCCAGCCTAGCTCCTTGTCGGCGCTCAGCCGCTCAAGTTCATCCACCACCAACTGGTGGCGCGATTCCTCGGCGCGGCGTTGCATGCGGCCAAAGCGGATGTGGCTCAGGTTCTTAACCCATTCAAAGTAAGACACCGTCACACCGCCTGCGTTGGCATACATGTCCGGCACGATCACGATGCCCTTTTTACGCAGCACCTCATCGGCCCCGGCTGTCACCGGACCGTTGGCCGCCTCGATGATCAGCGGCGCTTGGATACGTTCGGCATTGCTGAGGTTGATAACACCTTCAAGCGCGGCAGGGATCAAGATATCGCATTCCGCTTCCAGAAACTTGGCGCCATCTTCTTCGAACTTCGCATCGGCGTAGCCCTTGATGGTGCCGTGTTTTTCGATCCATTTGTGCACGGCCTCAACGTTCAGCCCGTCTTGGTCATGTAGCGCGCCATCGCGTTCAATGATCGCGGTGATCTTTGCACCATCCTCTTCGCTCAGGAACTTGGCCGCGTGATAGCCCACGTTGCCGAGACCCTGAATGATGACCCGCTTGCCCTCAAGCTTACCGGTCAGACCTGCCTTCTTCATCCCTTCGGGGTCGCGGAAGAACGCGTGGAGCGCGTATTGCACGCCCCGGCCTGTGGCCTCTGTCCGGCCCTGAATCCCGCCTGCGTTGATCGGTTTGCCGGTCACACAGGCCACACCGTTGATATCGGTGGTGTTCATGCGTTTGTACTGGTCCGCGATCCAGGCCATCTCACGCTCGCCGGTGCCCATGTCGGGGGCGGGCACGTTCTGCGCGGGGTTGATCATGTCGCGCTTGATCAGTTCATAGGCAAAACGCCGGGTGATCAATTCAAGCTCATGCTCATCATAGTCGCGCGGGTCGATGCACAGCCCGCCTTTAGAGCCGCCAAAAGGAGCTTCGACCAAGGCGCATTTATAGGTCATCAACGCCGCCAGCGCCTCGACCTCGTTCTGGTTCACGGCCATGGAGTAGCGGATACCGCCCTTCACAGGCTCCATATGCTCGGAATGGACCGAGCGGTAGCCGGTGAAGGTGTGAATACGCCCCCGCAGGCGCACGCCAAAACGCACCGTGTAGGTGGCGTTGCAGACGCGAATTTTCTCTTCAAGACCGGGCGGCAAATCCATCAGCGCGACCGCGCGGTTGAACATCAGGTCCACACTGTCGCGGAAACTCGGCTCATTGGCTGGATTCATCGGTCTCTCCTCTTCTTATCAGGCCGCGTTACCTTTGATTTTAGGCGCGACTCATCTTGCTGCCCTAAGGGCATGCCGCTGCACCGTAGGACGGCTGTTTCCAAGGTGCGACCTAATTAATCGCGAATTACAAAAGTTTATCAACCCAAGGCAGGGTTGGACATTGCCCCCTCCCTGATCAGGGGAAAAACGGGCATCTTCGCAAGGGCGGCGCGCAAGAAACCCGCCCACAACGCTGCCTATTGCCCCATATGCGCCAAACTCTGGCCACTTTCACCTAGCAAAAACTACAGCACTGAAAATGGCGCCCATTCTCTTTGGTGCATCAACAGTGCCAGAAGACGAAAGGTTGATAGCGATGATCAATACACCTCGAAATTCAGGGCGCCTCCCCCGCCGCTTGCCCGCAATGCTTAAGCGTTTTGCACGCGAAGAAGACGGGTTGGTCACGCTTTTTGCCATTCTAATGATCTTGCTGATGATCCTTATGGGGGGCGTGGGCGTCGACCTAATGCGCCATGAGCGTGAACGCGCAAGGGTGCAGGCCGTGGCAGACCGCGCCGTGCTGGCGGCTGCCGACCTTGACCAAACCCTCACCCCTGCAGACGTGGCCCGCGACTACTTCGACAAAGCCGGGATGGCTGATTACGTCTCTAGTGTGAAGGTCGAAGAAGGGCTGAACTACCGCCGTGTCACCGTCGATGCCTCACGTGAACTAAACACCATGTTCATGAGCAAGTTCGGCCAGGACAAGCTGAACGTCCCCGCCAAAGCCACAGCGGAGGAAAAGGTCAACAAAGTCGAAATTTCCATGGTGCTCGATATCTCTGGCTCCATGCGGGAGAATGGCAAAATGGACAACCTCCATGATGCCAGCGATGTGTTTATCGATACGGTGCTAAAACCCGAGAACGCTGATCTGATCTCAATCTCTGTGGTGCCCTATACCGCGCAGGTCAACGTCGGTCAGGACATTATGGATGAGTTGAACGTCAACCAGCTTCATTCCTTTTCCCACTGCGTCGACTTTGACGATAGCGAATTTGATCTTACCGCGATCAGCCAGACCCGCCCCTATGAGCACATGCAGCATTTCGAGGCGGGGTATAGCTGGAACAACCGTCACCGTGACAACACCGGAAGCTACGACAACATCTCCAATCCCGGTTGTCCTAAGCAGAGCTATGAAGAGGTCGCGGCCTATTCCCAAAACGCCACGGCCTTGAAAAACCGCATTGCCAATTTCCGGCCCCGTGCGAACACGGCGATCCATCTGGGCATGAAATGGGGCGTGGCTCTGCTTGACCCGGCATTCCAGCCGATCAATCAAGAAATTAGCGGCGATGCTGCATTTCAGGCGCGGCCAGCGGCTTATAGTGACATCGACACGCTAAAGACGGTGATCCTGATGACCGACGGCGTGAACGTCACGACACGGCGGATCAATCCGCAGGTTTATGCCAACCGCGACCACTATCGCCACTGGAGCGATTACCCCTTCTATTGGTGGCTGAACCGCAATGTCCGTTCAAGTGAACAACACCGCTGGTATTCAACGAAATATACCTCTGGTCAGGCCGATAATTTGCTCGATGACATCTGCGACGCGGCCAAGGCCAAGGGCATCGTGATCTGGTCTATCGGCTTTGAAGTAACCGACCACGGCGCGTCTGTGATGAAAAACTGCGCATCCTCCGACAGCCATTTCTTCCGCGTCGAAGGGGTAGAGATCGTGGACGCTTTTGAAGCCATCGCCCGGCAAATCAACCAGTTGAGACTGACCCAATGATACAGAAAACCATCAAAGCATGGCGCCGGTTTCGCGGTGATGAGAACGGATCAGTGATGCTGATAGAGTTCGCCATCCTGTCTCCGCTGCTCTTTGGCTGCTTGATCATGTCGGTCGAGATGAGCTTTTTCGCGATACGCCACATGTTGCTTGACCGGGGGTTGGACATGACGGTCCGCTTCGTGAGGTTGAACACCAATACGCCAATGTCGCATCAGACCATCAAGGATAAGATTTGCGAGACAGCAGGCTTTTTGCAGGACTGCGAAGAAACCTTGCGTCTTGAGATGATCCGCGTGGACCCACGTGATTTTGCCGCCTTCGATCAATCCCCCGATTGCGTGGACACGTCCATTGATCCCAGACCGGTGCGCGGCTGGAACCTTGGGATCGAACATCAGTTGATGCTGCTGCGCGCCTGCTACCAATTCGAACCCTTCTTCCCGACCACCGGCCTCGGCTATGCCCTAGAGAAAGACGGCGCTGGCCGCGCTTCCATGGTATCAAGCGCGGCCTTCGTACAGGAGCCGAACTGATGTCTGTTCTGTCCTCCCTGCTCGCTCGTTTCAGACAAAACGAAGACGGCTCAATCGCGGTCGAGACGGTAATCATGCTGCCGCTGATGTTCTGGGCCTATCTGGCGATGTATTCGACCTTTGATACCTTCCGCATGTACAACCTCAACCAGACGGCGGCCTATACCATCGGCGATGCGATCTCGCGCGAGACGCAGGCGATTGACCCCGATTATCTAGAAGGCATGCAAGGGTTGTTTGACTATCTAACCCGCGGCACTGGGCAAACGGCGATCCGCGTAAGCTCTGTCTGGTATGATGAGGAAAACGACCGCTATCATACCGATTGGTCACAAGTGCGCGGCAACGTAGAGCCATTAGACAGCGACAACGTGCGCGATTGGCATGACAAACTACCGACCATGCCTGACAATGAACGTGTGACCTTGGTCGAGACTTGGCGTGATTTCGAGCCGCTTTTCAAAACCGGGTTGGAGAAGCGCAACATCCACAACTTTGTCTTTACCCGCCCACGCTATGCCCCGCGCACGGTTTGGTCTGACAGTTAAACCACGGTTTGGTCTAACAGTTAAACGATGTGACGTTCGGCCAGTTTGGCGCGGATGATCTCGGCGATCAGTTTGGTTTCATTGGCTGGGGTCATGCCGCCCACACCAATGCGACGGCCTAGGCTCCACCACAGGCCCAAGCGCCAACCGCGTGGCACGCGGCGGTTGGTCTTGAGCAGGAAACCATTAGAGGGTTTTACAGCAAAAGCACCCTGATCAATGCGCTCGATCTCGTCCAGATGAACGATCACCCGGCCATCAGCGTCACGCAGCGCCTGATCGGTCAGTTCCACGGCACTGGCAGTTGAGCGGCGCATCACCTCGGCAATGGTGATGAACCCAAGGCCGATCAGCCCCAATGCGATTTGCCACCCCAGATCGGGTGAGCGGGTGAACGCGGAGTAGATCAACATCACCCCCAGCCCTGCGAGTGACAAAAGCCCCACCCCACGGCGCGCCGGGGAGGCTTTGGCCGTGGCGAGCACTTCGCCAGCGCCTAATGGCCCCGTGCCAGTCTGATCCGTGCTGGTCTGAACTGTCTGCATACTATCGGTCATCGGCCCGGCTTTCTGATGGGCAGAGGGGCCATGGGAATGCCGCCGATTGCCGTTTTTGTTCACCCTCGGCCTAGCCCGACGCCCAGCAAAGGGCAAGTCCGGGCAGGCCGCGCCCTGCCACCGTCAGCGTTCAGGCTTGGCCGAGCGGCTTCGCTGTTTGCCACGGCTCCAGGCTTCCAACCGTTCTTGCAACTTATCGGCATAGATTTGTCGGGTCTCTGGGGCCATCGCGCTCACCTGTGCCAGCCATGCGCTATGGGCAGCCCCTTGTACACTTGCCGCCGCGTCGCCCTGTGCCGTTAAAATCGCAGCGGCGGCCTCTGGCTCAAAGGGATCGGCGCGCAATGCAGCCAGCATCTGCTCATAAAGCGCGCCGCGTGCTGCACGATCAAGGTGATGCGCCTTGCCGCCTTTGCGCATCTCATTATGCAGATCGCGCCGTGCGTCGGGTGGCAATGCTTGCACATAGGGCGACGCATAACTGCGCAGGCCCGGCAGCGATTTGTTGTCCGGCCCGCCATGTCGCCATAGCGCCCCGCCAACGGCACCTATGATCATCACGTTCAGCGCCAATGACAGACCAAGCGCCCATCGCATCATGCGCACCCGGCGCGGTGTTGGATTCTGTGTCATCTCAACTTTCCTCCATGTCCCAGCCATAACCGCCCCAGTCGGCCGTTGTATCCGTCTCGCCCAGGTCACTTGTCGCATCTGGCCAACTGTTGGAAACGACCTGCCCGGCTAAATCTGGCAAACCTTCGGGCGGCGCCACACCGATCCACACGCCAACCGCTGCCGCTGTGGCCAACCCACTTAGACCTGCAGCGCCCCCCAAGAGCTGCCAAAGCGCGCGGTGCCATGGTTGGCGCGGCGCTTTGGGCATATAGGCTTGGGCATCGCCCAAGACGCGCGCCTGCAAATCCGCCGACACCTGTGGCGGGTTGGCACGGGCCGCAGCAAAGAGACCTTCTAGTGCGTCGTCGTCAAAATCATTCATTTTCAAACCCCAATGCGTCCCGTTGCGCAGATAGCTGCGCGGCCAACGCCCGTTTACCCCGCGCGGTCAGGCTCTCCACCGCTTCGACCCCAATGCCCAAAACCTCGGCAATCTCGGGGTTTGCCATGCCGTCAATATGCCGCAATACCACCGCCTGACGCTGCCGGTCGGGCAGGCTGGCAAGCGCCTGTTGCAGCGCGTCCACACGGGCCGTCTGCTGCATCCTCTGTGCCGCGCCGGGTGTCGGATCGGCGGGTTCGGCCACGTCATCAAGACCCGTCGCCCCCGCACCGCGACGCCGCAGGCGGTCGGTGCAGAGGTTGGCCACAACTCGGTAGACCCATGTCGTAACCTTGGCCTCTCCTGTGCGCCACTTTGGCGCTTGGCGCCACAGACGCAACATCGCCTCTTGGGCCACATCCTCTGCCTCGGCCCGGTCGCCCAGCACCCGCAGCGCGTGGCCGTGAATGCGCGGCACCAGCCGGGCGGTCAACAGCCGCGCCGCTGCCGCATCGCCACTGGCGTAGCGCTGTAACAACTCGGCATCCGCATCCTGCTGCTCGTCGGACAAATCCTGCATCCCGTCCATCGCTAAGGCCCGGGCGCGCCATGATCAAGCGCGCCCGGCGCATCAATTAGTCGCGCTGCGGCTTGTCATGGTCCATCTTGTGGCCCTCGCCGTGCCGCTTGCCATGCATTTTCTTGGCCGCTTCGAACTCTTCGGCGCTGATGCTGCCGTTCTCGTCCTTGTCCAGACGCTCGAACATCTTGGCGGGGTCGTGGCGCTGCGTCATTTCTTCCATCGACAGCTTGCCGTCGTCATTGGCGTCCATACGCTCGATCATGCGCTCGCCGCCTTTGTCACCGCGCTTGCCATCCTTTTTGCCGTCGCGTTTGTCACCGCGTTTGTCACCCATGGCTTCCAACTCAGAGGCGTCGAGGCTGCCGTTGCCATCGGTGTCGAAGCGCTCCAGCATCTTGGCCGAACGCTCGGCCCGGCGCGCATCGCCTGCGGCTTTCAGTTCTTCACCAGTCACGAAACCGTCGCCATCGGCGTCAACCTTGGCAAAACGCGCCTCGGCATGGGCCTGAAACTCTGCCTGTGTGATCTCGCCGTTGCCATCAGCGTCAAGCTGCTGGAACCGGTCTTGCCCGCTTTGCTGCGCGGTGGCGGCGACGGCACCGATGGCCAACAATCCGCTGAGGGCTGCGATCTTCATGTTTGTACGAATGGTCATCTTGATACTCCTCGTTTTTTAAAGACCGTCTCACGCTTTTGCGCCGCGATCACAGGGTCAAACGGCTGGCGCCAGAACTTCCGTCGCAGGTTTTCGACTTTTTTTTAAAAAGGCACCACAGCCCCAGCCTGCGCGACATGGCGCCGCAACGGCAGCCTCGGGGCTTTTCATTTCACGCCTCAGGTTGCATCTATCCCCCAACCAAAGGATCGCTTCCATGTCACAGACACAGCAACTCTCCCCCGACACCGTAGAGGCCCAAGACAGCGAAGAGCGGCCCCGCCTGCCTGCCATGCTGCGCGGCTGGCGTGGCAAATGCCCCTCTTGCGGGGGCGGGCAGTTGTTGCACGGCTATCTTAAGGTGAATGACGACTGCGCCGTCTGCCGCCAAGAGTTCCACCACCACCGCGCCGATGACGGCCCGGCCTATCTGACCATTCTACTCGTCGGTCACCTGCTGGCACCGGGGCTGCACATCGCCTTCGTCGTTTGGCGGCCCGAGCCTTTGACGCTGTTCACCATTTTTGCGGTTGGCTGCACGGCGCTGTCGCTCTACCTTCTGCCCAGACTGAAGGGGGCCATGATCGGCTTTCAATGGGCCAAAAGGATGGGCGGCTTCGGCGGCACCACCTAAAGCCGCCCGCCCTTCGGCCCAAACCGCCGGAGCATCGCCGCATGACAATCGACAAGACCAAAATCCGCAACGCAGCCACGGTGATCGTGCTGCGTGATCGTCATGTGACCCCGCATATCCTGATGGGGCAGCGGGGGGCCAAGGCGGCATTCATGCCCAATAAATTCGTTTTTCCCGGTGGAGCGGTGGACGCAGCCGATGCGCGCGTGCCGCTGGCCGCCCCGGTGAATGAACTCTGTCACGGCAGGCTCTGCGACGATGCAGAACCGTCCTTGGCACATGCCATCGCCGTCGCGGCCATCCGTGAGTTGTGGGAAGAGACCGGTCTGGTGCTGGGCCGCAAGGGCGCGTGGGAGGGCGACGTGCCCGCCGATTGGCAGACCTTTGCCGCTACGGGGCACTTGCCCGACGCCTCTGCCCTGCAATTCGTGTTTCGCGCGCTGACACCTCCGGGCCGTCCGCGCCGCTTTGATGCGCGGTTCTTTCTGGTCGACGCCGAAGACATCGCCAGCGATCCGGATGATTTCGATGCCGCCTGTGATGAGCTTTCGCATCTACAATGGGTGCCGCTCAGCCGTGCGCGCTCCTTTGACATGCCCTTCATCACCGAGGTCGTGCTGGCCGAAGTCGCCGCCCGCGCGCGCGACACAAACCCGCCCGCCTCGGTGCCGTTTTTCAAGAACAACGACGAAGAAAGCCTGTTTCTGCGCCTGCATGGCCGCCCGATGCCGGGTTAAGTCACCAGCACCAGCATCAAGATAGAGACCGCGAGCACAGCCATCCCCGTCCATTCGCGCCCCGAAATCCTTTCGCGGAAAAACAGGGTTGAGGCGGCGATGCTCAGCATCAACTCCACCTGCCCTAAAGCCTTCACATAGGCCGCGTTTTGCAGGGTGAAGGCGATGAACCAGCACAGCGAGCCACCCATCGAGGTCAGCCCAATCCAGACCGCCACCCGCCGCGCCGCCCAGACCCGCCGCATCTGCCCCGGTTCGCGCAGGCGCAGCCAAACGGCCATGATCAGCGTCTGCATCAGCACCACCGCCGCCAGCGTCACGCCCGCGCGCAGCAGCGGATCGTCTGAAACCACGGCCAATGACGCGCCCCGATAGCACACCGCCGAAATTGCGAAGAGAAACCCCGAAGCGATCCCCAGCCCCGCCGCGCGGTTGCGCAGATCGGCCAACCGCAGCCCCTTGGCCTCGGCCCCGCCAGAAAGTAGCAGCAGCCCCACCACGCCAAGCGCAATGGCCGCGAACCCCGCGCCCGAGACACCTTCGCCCAACACGATCCAGCCCATCAGCACAGTCTGGATCACCTCGGTTTTCTTAAAGGTGATGCCCACGGCAAAGTTGCGTTGCTTGAACAAAAGCACCACGCAGACCGTCGCCATAATCTGCGCCGTGCCGCCCATCAATCCATAAAGCCAGAACCCCGGACCAAGCGTGGGCACCCCCTGCCCGCTAAGCCCCAGATAAAGCGGCAGCAGCACGGCCACGAATGGCGCGGAATACAGGAAGCGCGAGAAGGTCGCCCCGCCCGCCGACAGGGTATCGGTCGCCAGATGCTTTTGCAGCATGAAGCGCCCGGTCTGAAAAACGGCGGCAGCAAGGGTGACGAGGATCCACAGATCGGGGGCGAAAATACTGTCCATAAAAGCCTATAGGCCGAAGCTTGGCGGCAGTGCCAGCGCCGTCACGGTCAGCGCCTCATTTGCAGCGCACTGATGTCATAGCCGTTGAAATCCAAAATTTCTTGCGCCGCGGTGATCCGGTCTTCGCCGCCTGTCGCCTGACGGTCAAGGATCCAGCCATAGCCCCCCTCGGGGCTGCCGATGGCGGCGGTGCGGAAGCCTTCATCGACCCAAAGCACCCAGAAGGCGCGCTCGGCCCCACCCACGGCGGCGCGCATGGTATAGCGCCCCGGCCCCTCTTCGCTCAGCGCCCAGAGGTCGCGCCGGTCGGTGCAAACCCCGGCGGCATCGCACGCCTCTCGGGTTTCGATCAATGTCGGCCCCTGCGGCGCGAAAGTCACTGCGAGCAGATTGGCGTCCCCCGGAAAGGCCGCACGGATCTGCCAATCACCGCCAAACCGCGCCGCGTCATAGCGGCTGGTGGCCCCGATCAGCGCGTCGGCATTGCGAAAACCGGTCTGCACGGGGGGCGGTTCGCTGCGGTTGCAGGCCGCCAGAGCGCCGAGCAGTAAAAGCACAGCGGCACGACGCGCCCAAGGGATTGAACAGCCCATCAATAAGGCATCGGATGGGATTTATGCGCCGCATCAAGGTCGGCCATCACCTCATCGCTCAGGGTCAGGTCGGCCCCGCCAAGCGCAACATCAAGCTGCTCAAGGCTCGTCGCGCCAAAGATCACCGAGCCCATGAAGGGCCGCGTGGCACACCATACCAGCGCCATTTGCACGGGGTCGAGGCCGTGTTTCTGGGCCACTTCAAGATAGGCCGCGACCGCCTCAAAAGCGCGCGGCGTGACGCGACCGCCCAGGTCTTCGTTCAGCGACAGACGCGATCCGGCGGGGATTTTTCCGCCCTGATATTTCCCGGTCAGCAACCCGGCGGCGAGCGGCGAAAAGGCCAGCATGTCGATCTGCTCATTCACGCAGGTCTCAGAGACATCGGTATCGGCCAAACGGCACATCAGCGAATATTCGTTCTGCACCGAGATCGGGCGCGGCCCGCCCGTGCGCTCGGCCACGGCGGCCCATTGGGTCAGCCCCCATGCGCTTTCGTTGCTCAGACCAAAGGCGCGGATCGTGCCACGCTCAACCTCGCGCTGCAGCGCGCCAAGGGCGTCTTCCATATGGGCGATTGTCTCCGCCCGGTTCTGACCGGACGGGTCAAAGGTCCAATTCTTGCGGAACATATAGCTGCCGCGGTTGGGCCAGTGAAATTGGTAAAGGTCGATGTAATCCGTCTGCAACCGCTTCAGCGACCCTTCGATGGCACCGGGGATCGTGTCGGATGAAATCGGCGCACCATCGCGGGCGTGTTGCATCCCCTCGCCGGAATGTTTGCTGGCCAAGACCACCTCATCGCGGCGCTTGTCGCGGGCAAACCACTGGCCGATGATCTCTTCCGTCCGGCCCACCGTCTCGGCGCTGATCGGGTTCACCGGGTACATCTCCGCCGTGTCGATGAAGTTGATCCCGGCGTCGAGCGCGCGGTCGATCTGCGCGTGGCCCTCTTCGGCGGTGTTCTGTGTGCCCCATGTCATGGAGCCCAGACAAAAATGCGAGACCTCGATATCGCTAGAGCCGAGCTTGTTCATCTTCATCGTCTGGTCCTCGCTTGTGATTTGCCCGCAACCTAGCCGCCTGCCCGGCCTTCGCAAGGGCAATTGCCGAGCGCCGATCCATAGGCCCCGGCAAAAGCGTAAAATGGCTGCATTCTCCCTTCCCCTCGCCGGGCAATGGACGCAATGTGCGCCTATGCGCCTGCTCATTTCCTTCGCCGCCCTCTTTTTCTCGGTCATCCTTTTGCAACTCTCCACCGGGGGTGTGGGGCCGCTCGACGTGCTTTCAGGCCTACAGCTTGATTTCTCGCGGCAGGAAATCGGTATGCTCGGCTCGGCGCATTTTCTGGGTTTTTTCATCGGCTGCTGGTGGGCACCGCGTTTGATGGGCAGCGTCGGCCACAGCCGGGCCTTTGCCGCCTTCACCGCCGCCGGGTCGATCGGGCTGATGGCGCATATGATGGTGGTGGACCCTTACGCATGGGGCCTGATGCGCGTGGCGTCGGGCATGTGCGTCGCCGGGTGCTATACGGTGATCGAGGCATGGATGCAGGCCAAGGTCACCAATGAGACACGCGGGCGCACCATGGGGGTGTACAGGGTGGTCGACATGAGCGGTTCGCTCGCCGCGCAGCTGATCGTCGGCGTGCTCGCCCCAGCCTCCTATGTCTCCTACAACATGCTCGCCATCGGCTGTTGTGCTGCACTTTTGCCCCTGACGCTGACCAAAGTCCGCCCGCCTGAGACGCCCAACCAACCAAGGCTGCGCCCGCGCCTCGCCTTTGACCGTTCGCCCTTGGCGGCAGCGGGTGTCGTGGTAGCGGCGGTCTCTAGCGCATCGTTCCGGATGGTCGGGCCGATCTACGGGCAAGAGGTGGGTCTCAGCGCCACACAGATCGCATGGTTCCTCGCCGCCTTCGTGCTGGGCGGAGCGCTCGCGCAATATCCGATGGGGATGCTGGCCGATAAATACGACCGCCGCTGGGTTTTGATCTGGCTGTCGGTCGCGGCAATGGGGGGCTGTGCTGTCACGGTGATGGGCGCGGGCTATGGCACCATGGGGATCATGCTTTCGGCAGGGCTGTTCGGAGCCACGACATTCCCGATCTATTCCGTCTCTGCCGCCCATGCCCATGACTTCGCCAGTTCGGACGAGCGTGTCGAACTGTCTGCCGCCTTGATGTTCTTTTTCGCCGTGGGGGCCATCGGCGCGCCCTACCTTGCCTCTGTGCTGATCGAAGGCTTCGGTGCATCGGCGTTGTTCGTGATGATCGCAGCGGCGCATGGGGTTTTGGTGATCTTCGGCCTCGCCCGGATGCGCGCTCGCCCCACACGGACCGACCGCACACCCTACGTCTACGCCCCGCGCACCACCTTCCTCATCGGACGGCTCTTGGGCCGCACCCGAGACCGCGACTAGACTATTCCCGTCTTTTGCTGGCAACAGCGCAGCCCTTGCGATAAGGCTGCGCCAAGCACCGGGAATATTGATATGACACGCCACCTCATCACCTCCGCCATCCCCTATATCAACGGGATTAAACATCTGGGTAACCTTGTGGGCAGCCAGCTGCCTGCGGACCTCTATGCGCGCTACCAGCGTGGCCGGGGGCAAGACGTTCTGTTCCTCTGCGCCACGGACGAACACGGGACCCCTGCCGAACTCGCCGCCGCCAAGGCGGGCAAACCGGTTGAGGAGTACTGTGCCGAGATGTATGCCGTGCAGGCCCGCATCGCCGAAGGCTTTGGCTTGTCGTTTGACCACTTTGGCCGCTCCTCCAGCCCGCAAAACCGCAAGCTGACACAGCATTTCGCGGGCGCGCTGGCGGATCAAGGGCTGATCGAGGAAGTCTCGCAACGCCAGATTTACTCGCCCACCGACGGGCGTTTCTTGCCCGACCGCTATGTCGAAGGCACCTGCCCCAACTGCGGATTCGAGGACGCGCGCGGCGACCAATGTGACAACTGCACTAAGCAGCTTGACCCCGAAGACCTGATCAATCCGCGCTCCACCATTTCAGGCGCGACCGATCTTGAGATGCGCGAGACCAAGCACCTCTTCCTCCGCCAAAGCAAGCTGAAGGACGAGTTGGATGACTGGATCAACTCCAAGACGGATTGGCCCGTACTGACCACCTCAATCGCCAAAAAATGGCTGCATGACGGTGACGGTCTGCAAGACCGGGGCATCACCCGCGACCTTAGCTGGGGCGTGCCGGTGAAGCGCGGCGATCAGGATTGGCCGGGTATGGAAGGCAAGGTCTTCTACGTCTGGTTCGACGCGCCCATCGAATACATCGCCTGCGCGCAGGAATGGGTCGATGAGGGCAAAGGCTCGGACTGGGAAAGCTGGTGGCGCACCGACAAGGGCGCCGACGACGTGCGCTACACCCAGTTCATGGGCAAGGACAACGTGCCCTTCCACACGCTGAGCTTCCCCGCCACGATCAAGGGCTCGGGCGAGCCCTGGAAGCTGGTGGATTACATCAAATCCTTCAACTACCTGAATTACGACGGCGGCCAGTTCTCCACCTCGCGTGGGCGCGGAGTGTTCATGGATCAGGCGTTGGAAATCTTACCGGCGGACTACTGGCGCTGGTGGCTGCTCAGCCACGCGCCCGAGACTTCGGATGCCGAATTCACATGGGAAAACTTCCAAGCGTCGGTGAACAAAGATTTGGCCGATGTGCTGGGCAACTTCGTCAGCCGGATCACCAAGTTCTGCCGCTCTAAATTCAGCGAAGCGGTGCCGGAGGCCGGAGATTACGGCGAGGCCGAACAAGCGCTGATCGAAGACATCACTGCCCGCGTCGCGCGTTACGAGACGCTGATGGAGGCGATGGAAGTCCGTAAATCCGCCGCCGAACTGCGCGGCATCTGGGCGGCTGGCAACGAATACCTGCAGGCCCAAGCACCTTGGACCACCTTCAAGACGGACCCCGACAGAGCGGCGGCACAGGTGCGGCTGGCGCTGAACCTGATCCCACTCTATGCGGTGCTATCGGCCCCATTCATCCCTGCGGCTTCGGCCTCGATGCTCGAAGCGATGAAGGTCGAAGACATGCCTTGGCCCGACGACGTGCCAGCCGCCTTGGGCAAACTCGCGCCCGGTCATGCTTTTGAAGTGCCCGAAGTGCTGTTCGCCAAGATCAGCGATGAGGACCGCGAGAATTGGTCGGAACGTTTCGCGGGCAAGCGAGACTGAGATCAAACGATAGAACAGCGGCTCATGACTAGGGGCCGCTGTTCACGCCCCTAACCGTCGGCGTTTTACTGCGAAAGCGGCAGAGCGCGCTTGGGTTCTGCTTGATGCTCTATTCCTGCGGTTGGCCCCAGACAATGGACCGCAACCTCGGCTCCTAGAAACCGGATACCCCGAACCGCACCGTCCTGAGCCAACAGAGCAGTAAACGCGCCCGCGACGATCCGGGCTGTCTCCTCCCCCGGGTGCATCTCAAAACTCCCCTGCTGTTGCGCACCGTGCCAAATCTGCTGCACCAGGCTGCCAATCTCCGCCCCATCTCCCAGACGCGGCCCAAAGAGATCGGCGACATCTTGGCCGACCAAGCAATCCCCCAACCCATAGGTCACACCGCAAGCCTCTTGATTGGCGTGGCGGACACGCCCCGTCTGATCAAACTCAATTTCAATCTCTGCGCTACACGCCTTGACGAAAGAACTGATGCGGCCTTTATTACCTGCCGCAATCTGAGGCCGAAAGTGATCCTCTGCGCCCTGCTGCAATACGTTAATATTGTGAGGCGGGTCGTAAAAGTTCAGCCACAAGACACGTTGCTTAGCGTCATAAACAATTCCGTGAACGGGTATCGCATCCAGCGCCATCCATGTACCGGACAGCGCGCTGCTGTCTTGGCCAGATACCCAGCTAATCCGGTGCAAAACCCTTGGCCACTTCAACAGCAAAGAGAGCCAAGAAAACGCGCAACTATCTTGCACAAATTTGAAACTTTTCAACAAGTTACCGCTCACAATCACCATGCGTCACCCCCGCCACAACGCCGCATTATCATGCGATCACGCCCTGCGGACCGCTAGCCAGGAATGTCTAGCGGTAAGGTCTTACAGCCGGGTTAAAGCATGGGCACAGTGTAAACTTGCGAGGGCCATATTTTCGCCCTATTTCAGAAGCAGTTAACAAAGTGTTAACATACGATTGGATTAGAATGTTCCGGGTCGCCCACACTATTCATCATGATCATGACCTCGGACTTGTGATCTTGGCAGCACTGCTTTGCATATTTGGCAGTTGGGTTGTCTCACGCCTTTATAAACATGTGCTTGAACAGCCACGTCGGCAGGCATTGATCTGGTGTTACCTTACCGCGATGACCGCTGGGATCACGGTTTGGTGTACCCATTTCATTGCAATCCTCGCCTATCAACTTGATGCGCCGGCTACCTTTCACTTTTCGCTGACGTTCCTGTCGCTGATCATCGCCATCATCGGCTCAACCTTGGGTGTTCTCATCGCAGGTTTGGTTAAATCGCGCCGCGCGACGATCCTTGGCGGGGCGATCTTTGGGTTGGCCATCGCAGCCATGCACTATACTGGCATGGTTGCCTACCGGGTGCAGGGTACGATCCATTGGGACATCCAGTACTTGGTCGCTTCTGTGATAATTTCGGTCGTGTTGACAACGCTCGCACTGGGCGCCGCCCGGCGCGGAGGCAGGCGCAGTGTTCTGTCGATGGCAGGGCTATTGGCCTTGGCTATCATCCTGTTGCATTTCACCGGCATGGCCGCTTTTCAGGTAACCCCGCTTCCGGCTCTGCCTGACTATGCCAATCCAGTCGAATACCGTTTGATCGCGCTGATCATCGCGGGAACAGCCACCGTTATCGCCCTCGCCGCGTTCTTTAGCTATGTGGTTGAGAACCGCACCCGCAGCGAAAGCGTCGAAGAATTGCGCAAAGCCCGCGATGCCGCCGAAAGTGCAAGCCG
Source organism: Sulfitobacter sp. SH24 (assembly GCF_965641895.1). Taxonomy (NCBI): domain Bacteria; kingdom Pseudomonadati; phylum Pseudomonadota; class Alphaproteobacteria; order Rhodobacterales; family Roseobacteraceae; genus Sulfitobacter; species Sulfitobacter sp. SH24. The sequence goes on along the minus strand of NZ_OZ282575.1, from coordinate 1,143,008 downwards.
CGCGAAGTCGGAATTCATGAGCGTGCTGAGCCATGAATTGCGCACCCCGCTGACCATCGTCATCGGATATGCCAGCTTTTTGTCCGAACTTAAAAATCACAACCTTGCCAAGCTTGCGCCCGAAGAAAAGCCTGCGCCCCCGCATTTTGAGAAGATGGGCGATCAAGCACAGCTTTATGGCCAGCGTATCAAATTTGCTGGCGGGCAGTTGTTGACCATTATCAACGACATCCTCGACTACACCAATATGGAACTCAACGAGCTTGCGCTAGACAAGACGCTCTTCGACACGCGCGCGCTTTTGGAAGAGGTGGTCGAAGAGCATCATGGATCGGCCCACGATAAAACCGCGACACTGCATATCGACACACCCGTGCTTAGCGTCACCGCCGACCGCCGCCGCAGCCTGCAACTCTTGGGTCATATCGTCGGGAACGCGCTAAAGTTCTCGAAAGCCCGCGACATCTATCTGCGGGTTCGGCTTCAATCGGGCGGGTTCTGCTTTGAGGTCGAAGACAACGGCGTGGGCATTGCAGCAGAAGACCTAGACCGCATTTTCGAAGCCTTCACCCAGATCGAAGACGCAGATGACCGCGCCGAAGGTGGCACGGGTTTGGGGCTGGCGATCTGCAAGAAACTGGCCCTTGCCCATGGCGGCGACATCACGGTCAAAAGCACGCTTGGCCAAGGGACGACCTTTTCCGTCTTCATCCCCGGTGCCACGCAAATGGCGGAGCCTGCAATGCTCGCTCAAGCGAGCTAAGTTTCGGCAAAAGTGGTGCGGGCGGTGGGACTCGAACCCACACGGGGCTACGCCCCAACAGATTTTAAGTCTGGTATGTCTACCATTCCATCACGCCCGCATCGCGGCGCACAATAAGCATCATGCGGGCGGTGTAAATGGGGGAATGTTCCTTCCCCCTTGCTTATGCTGTATCGGCCAGCATCGTTTCTTTCACCGCCTCCATCGCCACATAGGTCGAGGTGCTGGCCACATGCGGCAGGGTCGAAATAACCTCACCCAGAAACCGCCGATATTCCGACATGCTGCGCGTGCGTACTTTGATCAGGTAATCGAAATGGCTTGCAATCATATGCGCCTGCTCGATCTCGGGCACTTTGGCCACGGCAAGGTTGAAGGCCCGCAAGGCCGCCTCGCGCGTGTCGTTAAGGCGCACCTCCACGAAGGCCACGTGATCCAGCCCCAGCCGAATTGGGTCCAACAGGGCCCGGTATCCTAGGATCACGCCGCTATCCTCCAACCGTCTCAGCCGCGCTTGGGTCGGGGATTTCGAAAGGCCGATGCGCCGCGCAAGGTCGGTGATGCTGATGCGGCCATCCTCGGCTAGAACCGATAGAATCGCGCTGTCGAACCGGTCCAGATCGAAAAGTTCATTTGCCATGCGGACTCCTTAAACTTCAGATATATCGACCGCGAAATTGATTATCTTCGGTCGAAATTCCTGCCGATCATCCGGTATTCTGGGTCAAACATCAACTGGAGCTTGCCATGGCCCTCGATCACGCCCCCGCCCTTCGCCAAACCATCGACGCGCGCACCTACGCCGACCCGGATGCGCTGCTGACCGAGCTTAAGGCGCAGGCCGATCTTTCTGCCGAAGACCGCGCCCAGATCACCGCCAATGCAGCGGGCCTTGTTCGTGACATTCGCGGCACCTCGGCTCCCGGCATGATGGAAGTCTTCCTCGCCGAATACGGTCTCAGCACGGACGAAGGCGTGGCGCTGATGTGTCTGGCCGAGGCGCTACTGCGGGTGCCAGACGCCGATACGATTGATGCGCTGATCGAAGACAAGATCGCCCCCTCCGATTGGGGCCGCCACATGGGCCATTCGACCTCCAGCCTCGTGAACGCCTCCACATGGGCGCTGATGCTGACGGGTCGTGTCCTAGATGACGACCAGCCCGGCCCGGTGCGCCACCTGCGCGCGGCGATCAAGCGTCTGGGTGAGCCGGTGATCCGTACCGCCGTCAGCCGCGCCATGCGCGAGATGGGCCGCCAGTTCGTTCTGGGCGAAGACATTCAGGCGGCGATGAAACGCGCCAGGGGAATGGAGAAAAAGGGCTTCACCTATAGCTATGACATGCTGGGCGAAGCGGCCCGGACCGAGGCGGACGCCAAGCGCTATCACCTCAGCTATTCCCGTGCGATCTCGGCCATTGCCGATGCCTGCACCCATGACGACATCCGCAAGAACCCCGGCATTTCGGTGAAGCTTTCGGCCCTCCATCCGCGCTATGAACTAGCGCAGGAAGAAGCCGTGATGCGCGATCTGGTGCCGCGCCTGCGCGCACTGGCACTGCTGGCGAAATCGGCGGGCATGGGGCTCAATATCGACGCCGAAGAGGCCGACCGCCTCGCGCTATCGCTCGAAGTCATCGACACGGTGATGGGCGAGCCTGCGCTGGCAGGCTGGGACGGGTTTGGCGTGGTGGTGCAGGCCTATGGCCCGCGCGCGGGCGTGGTGCTCGACACGCTTTATGACATGGCGACGCGCCACGACCGCCGCATCATGGTGCGTCTGGTGAAAGGTGCCTATTGGGACACCGAGATCAAGCGCGCACAGGTCGAGGGCATTGATGGCTTCCCGGTCTTCACCCGCAAGGCCGCGACCGATGTGAGCTATATCGCCAACGCCCGCAAACTGCTGAACATGACCGATCGCATCTATCCGCAGTTCGCCACGCACAATGCGCATACCGTCGCCACCGTGCTGCATATGGCCGACGATCCCGAGGCCTATGAGTTCCAACGCCTTCACGGCATGGGCGAGACTCTGCATGACATTGTGATGGAGAAACACGGCACCCGCTGCCGCATCTACGCCCCCGTCGGCGCGCACCGCGATCTGCTGGCCTATCTGGTGCGGCGTTTGCTTGAGAATGGCGCGAACTCCAGTTTCGTGAACCAGATCGTCGATGAAAATGTGCCGCCAGAAGTCGTGGCAGCCGATCCCTTTGACCAGTTGCAAGACAGCGCCCCGACGATCCCGCGCGGGCCGGAGGTGTTCTTGCCGCAGCGCGCCAATGCCAAGGGCTTTGATCTGGCTCATAGCCCGACCCTTGCCGCCATTGAAGAGGCTCGCGCCCTCTTTGCGGATGCCACATGGACCGCCGCGCCGGTCCTTGCGGGCGACGTCAACCCCGAGGCCGAAGAGACCGTCAGCAACCCGACCGGCGGCACATCGCCGGGCACGGTGCAACCTGCCTCCGAGGCCGATGTCGCCACGGCGCTCGACAATGCAGCCGCTTGGGACGCGCCGCTGGACACCCGCCGCGCCACCCTGCTCCGCGCAGCCGATATGTTGGAGGAACGCTACGGCGAGATCTTCGCCATCCTCGCCCGCGAAGCTGGCAAGGGCCTGCCCGACTGCGTGGCCGAGCTGCGCGAAGCCGTCGATTTCCTGCGCTACTACGCGGGCCAAGCGACCAACACGCCGCCCGCAGGCATCTTCACCTGCATCTCTCCGTGGAACTTCCCGCTGGCGATCTTCTGCGGGCAGGTCACAGCGGCGCTGGCGGCTGGCAATGCCGTGCTTGCCAAACCGGCCGAGCAGACCCCGTTAATCGCCAAACTCGCTGTCGAAGTGCTGCATGAAGCGGGGGTGCCGCGCTCTGCCCTGCAACTGCTGCCGGGTGGCGGCAAGGTGGGCGCGGCGCTGACCGGCGATGCCCGCATCAACGGCGTGGCCTTCACCGGGTCCACCGCCACCGCCCTGCACATCCGCGCCAACATGGCCGAACATTGCGCCCCCGGCACCCCGCTGATCGCCGAGACCGGTGGCCTTAACGCCATGATCGTCGACAGCACCGCCCTGCCCGAACAGGCGGTGCAGGCCATCGTCGAAAGCGCCTTTCAATCGGCAGGGCAACGCTGCTCTGCCGTGCGCTGCCTCTATGTGCAGGAAGACATCGCCGAAGACCTGATCCGCATGCTCACGGGCGCCATGCAGGCGCTGAACATGGGCGATCCGTGGCATCTGTCGACCGATGTCGGCCCCGTTATCGACGACACCGCGCGCAAAGGGATCGTCGAGCATATCGAAGCCGCCCGCGCCGAAGGCCGTGTCATTGCGGACCTCAAAGCGCCCGAAGGTGGCACCTTCGTCGGGCCCGCGATCCTGCGGGTGGGCAGCATCAGCGAGATGAAACGCGAGATTTTCGGCCCCGTGCTGCATGTGGCGACTTTCAAAAGCCATGAACTCGACGCCGTGATCGACGCGATCAATGCCACGGGCTACGGCCTGACCTTCGGGCTGCACACTCGGATCGACGACCGAGTGCAGCATGTTTCGGAACGGATCGAGGCGGGCAACATCTACGTCAACCGCAACCAGATCGGTGCGATCGTAGGCAGCCAACCCTTTGGAGGCGAAGGGCTTTCGGGCACCGGGCCAAAGGCAGGCGGGCCGAACTACCTGCCGCGTTTCTCGGCACCTGACCATCAGGACGCGAGCGGCACATGGGAGAGCGCAGAGGCCAAGCTCCCCACCCTGCCCGCGCTGCATCCGACCGTTCTGGAAACCCAGTCGATGCCCGGGCCGACCGGCGAGAGCAACCGCCTGTCGACCCTGCCGCGCCCCGCGCTTTTGTGCATGGGACCGGGGGCAGAAACGGCTGCCGCGCAGGCCAAGGCCGTGCGCGCGCTCGGTGGTGTGGCGGTCACGGCCTCTGGCCGGATCAACCCCGATGCGCTGACCACCGGCCCAGCCTATGGCGGCGTGCTCTGGTGGGGTGATGACACCACCGCACGACAGATCGACCAAGCACTTGCGGCCCGGGACGGCGCAATCACCCCACTGCTGCGCGGCCTGCCCGACACCGCGCGTGTTAGGGCCGAGCGTCACGTCTGTGTTGACACCACTGCCTCCGGCGGCAATGCACAGCTCTTGGGTATGATGGCCTAAGACAGAAATCGGAGGAGCGCCATGCTGACGAACAGCGACATTGAAGACCTGACGCAGTTTCGCAGGGCGCTCCACCAATATCCCGAGGTCTCGGGCGAAGAGATTGAGACCGCCCGGACCATCGCGGCGGAATTAGAGAAACTCAGCCCCACCCGCATCCTGACGGGTTTGGGCGGGCATGGCGTCGCTGCCGTTTTCGAGAGCGGCACGCCCGGGCCCACGGTCCTCTTCCGCGCTGAGCTCGACGCCCTGCCGATCCCCGAAGAGCACGACATTCCGTGGGTCTCGAAAGTGCCGGGCAAAAGCCATGTCTGCGGGCACGATGGCCATATGACCATGCTGCTGGCGCTTGGGCGATTGGTCGCGCGGCAACCCGTGGCACACGGCCGCGTCGTGCTGATGTTCCAACCCGCCGAAGAAGACGGCAGCGGTGCACGCGCCGTGGTGAACGACCCGGCCTATGCCGAGATTGCCGCCGATTATGCCTTTGCCATCCATGTCGAACCGGGCCGCCCTTTCGGCCATGTCGACACGGCCCCCACCCTGATCAACTGCGCCTCCAAGGGCATCGCCGTGACCCTCCGCGGCAAGACCGCCCATGCCGCCAGCCCCGAGGACGGCAGATCGCCTGCGCCTGCGCTGGCCGAGTTGATCCCCGCGCTGCAGGCGCTCGGCCCGGGTGGGGCGCTTGATGACAATTTTCGCCTCGTTACCCTCACCCACCTGCGCATGGGCGAGCCAACCTTTGGCGTGGCCCCGGGCGAAGCGGTGCTCTACGCCACCCTGCGCAGCACCCGCGACGACGCCCTCGCCGAGATCGAAGAGGCCCTGCGCGCCGAAGTCGCCCGCGCCGCCGAGACCCACGGGCTGACAGCGGAATTCGCGGAATCCGACCATTTCGCCGCCTCCATCAATGACCCCGAAGCCTATGCCATTGCCGCCGCAGCGATGGACGCACTTGGCGTGTCGCACGGGCAGAGAAACTTGCCGATGCGCGCCTCCGAAGATTTCGGCCTGTTCGGACGCGACGCCAAGGCGGCGATGCTCTGCCTCGGGCCGGGGGAAAATTACGCCGCGCTGCACAATCCCGATTACGATTTTCCCGATGATCTGATCCCCATCGGCGCGGGTATTTTCGAACAGATCGCGCGGGATCTGCTCGGCACCGCTTGACAGATGCACCGGCGGGCGCAGCTAACTGCGCTAATCCCTCCGCCGCTTGACGCGGTGCAAGACTTGGCAAAGGCTGGCCCGCATGTTCCCGATCCGCGACCATAACCCCTCGGGCCGCACGCCCTATGTCACCTATGCGCTGATGGCGCTGAACATCGGGGTGTTCCTGTCTTCCCTTTCTCTGATGGCGGACGAACGCGCCTTGGGGGAGTTCTATTACGCCTACGCCCTGTTGCCCGCGCGGTTGACCCACGGGGAGGGGTATTTCGGCCTCATTACCTCGCAATTCTTGCATGGTGGCTGGATGCATCTGGCTGGTAACATGCTGTTTCTGTGGATCTTCGGCGATAATGTCGAAGATGAGATGGGCCATGGGCGCTACCTGCTGTTCTACCTTGCCTGCGGCATCGCGGCGGGGCTGGGCCAAGTCGTGACAGAGCCGCTCTCGTGGGTGCCTATGGTCGGGGCCTCGGGCGCGATTGCGGGGGTCATGGGGGGCTATCTGCTGCTATTCCCCCGTGCCAAGGTCGACATTCTGGTAATCTTTATCGTGTTTTTCCGCATCTTCGCGATCCCGGCTTGGATCATGCTGGGCCTGTGGTTCGGCATGCAGTTCATCGGCGGGATCGGGGCCACGTCGGGCACCGGCGGTGTGGCTTATTGGGCCCATGCAGGCGGGTTTATCGCGGGGCTGGTTCTGACCCTGCCGCTTTGGCTGCGCCGGGGCGGTTTTGCCTTTTGGCGACAGACCGACGGCCATCCGCCCCATGCCGCCGCCGACTATGATCTAGCCGAAAGCCGCATTCCGAAAGTGAGACGCAAATGACCGAAACCTCAGAAACCCGCCGCGCCTCTTGTCACTGTGGGGCTGTGGTGATCGAAGCGCTGTTTCCGCGCGGTCTAGCCTCGGCCTCGCGCTGCACCTGTACGTTCTGTCGCCGACGCGCGGCGGCCACGGTGACTGCACTGGCCGAGACGGTGACCGTGCTGGAAGGCGCTGAAAACCTTACGCTTTACACATGGGGCACCCATACGGCGCAGCATTACTTCTGCAAGACCTGCGGCATCTATACCCACCACCGCCGCCGCTCGAACCCGGATGAATGCGGCGTGAACCTCGGTGCGATCGAAGGGGTGTTGCCATGGGAGATGGAACCGCTGCCCTATAGCGACGGCATCAATCACCCTTCGGACCGCAAGAGCGACTAGAGGCTGGAAATCACCCCCTGCATCCGCGCCAGAAGCCCCGGCTGTGGCTCGGCGTGGGCACGGCGCTGATCCACGCTTTCGTGCAGCCGCTCTGACGGATCCGCGCCCACAACGCGACGGCGGCGGGTCACCAGCATCTTGCCATAGCCGCGCCAGCGCCCGATGGAGGGCGCAGCGGGGTCTTGATCAAAACGTGTGGTCCAGCCTTCGGGGAGCGGCAGACCGCTGTCTTCCATTCGCGACAACAGCCAGACAAGCGGGATATTTGCCAAGGGGCGCGACGCCTCATCACCGCCCAACTGCCCACCGACATCGCCGTGGGTGCCGGGAAACCAGACCTGCTCCAGCCGCCCGGCATAGCCCTCTGGCGTGGTCCACAGCACCGGGGCATAGGCGACACGGGTCTCGTTCAGCGCCAGCGCCTGAAAGCCGTTCTTCACATTGCGGCTTAGATCGTGGTTGTGGAACATGTGCAGCGGCTGCGAGAACCGCCAGAACAGTGGCGCGTTCAGACCCAACGACTTGACCGTATCCCAAACACCGATCGCCTCGATCTCAACCTCGAGGTGGCAGTTGGCCCGCGCAAAAAGTTCGCCCGCCTTACTTAGATGTTGCGCCTCGTAGTGGCGGTAGACATCGCGGATATTACGCTCTGTCGCGACCTCGGCACGCAGAAGGCCCACCCGGTCGATCACCCCGGCGAGCGAGCGCACGGCATAGCCGCCACGCGAATAACCCATCAGGAAAATCCGGTCCCCGGGTCGGTAGCGCGAGGCGAGATAGCCATAGGCGCGGCGGATCTGTCGGTTGATCCCGCGCCCCATGATCACATCGCGGGCGCTGCGCCAATCACGCCATTGCAGACCGGGTTCATAATAGATCGACAGAGCACTGCCCATATCGCGGCACAAGCCATAGGCAATGCCCGCGTTAGTCTCCCGTCCCAGTTCGAGCGAGGACATGGTCCCGTCAAGGATGATGACATGGGTCACCGCCCCCCGGCGCGGGCCGAAATCGCTTTCAGGCCGTCGCCAGAACCGTCCAAAGAGCCGTTGGAACAGGGTTTTACTCGGCTGCGATTGCGGCACCTTGCAGCATCTCCCAAACCCGATGCGGGGTGAAAGGCATATCCGCCTGCCGCACACCGCGTTCCCAAAGCGCATCCTGCACCGCGTTCGACACCGCCGCGAGCGCCCCCACAGTCCCAGCCTCGCCACAGCCCTTCATGCCCATGGCATTGGCGGTCGAGGGCACAGGCTCAGACGTGAATGAAATCATCGGCAGATCAGCGGCGCGGGGCATGGCGTAATCCATGAAAGTGGCCGTCAGAAGCTGCCCATCTTCGTCATAGACAACCCGTTCCTGCACCGCTTGGCCGATGCCTTGGGCGACCCCGCCGTGCACCTGCCCCTCGGCCAGCATCGGGTTGATCAGATTGCCGAAATCATCGACTACCGTATAGCGGTCGAGGGTCACCACTCCGGTTTCAGGGTCGATCACCACCTCGGCCACATGCGCCCCGTTGGGATAGCTGCGCCCCGGCAGGCTGGCGCGTTCGTGGTGAGACAACAGATCATCGCGGCCCTTGGCGCGGGCCATCTCGGCCACCTCGAGCATCGTGGGCGTGACGTTCGACCCTTCGGCGCGGAAACGTTCATCGTCGAAGGTGATATCGCCCGCGTCCAGGCCCAATTCTTCGGCCAAAAACGCTGTGAACACCTCGGTTATCTTCGCCACGGTGGCCAAGGTCGCCGTGTTCTGCGTGGTGACCGAACGTGAGCCGCCGGTGCCACCGCCCTTTTTAATCAGGTCGCTATCCCCCTGCACAACGCTGATCCGCTCCGCCGGGATGCCGGTCTGATCCGACAGGAACTGCGCATAGACAGTCTCATGCCCCTGACCGTTGCTTTGGGTGCCGACATAGATCGTCACGCTGCCATTCTCCTCAAAGACCACTTTGGCCCCTTCGGAAGGATCGCCCAGAATGCTTTCGATATAGTAACACAAGCCCTGCCCCCGCAGCAGGCCGCGATTGGCGTCGGCGGTACGGCGGGCCGCAAACCCCTCACGGTCGGCCTCCTCTCCCGCCCGGGTCAGAAGGCGCGCGAAATCGCCCACGTCGTAAAGCTCTCCGGTGGCGGTGGTATAGGGAAACTGATCCGGCTTGATGAAGTTGATCCGCCGCAATTCCCACGGATCGACGCCCAACTCTCGGGCCGCGCGGTCCATCAACCGCTCCAGCACATAGATCGCCTCGGGCCGCCCGGCGCCGCGATAGGCATCGACCTGCACGGTGTTGGTGTAATAGCCCTCCACATGCAGATAGGTGTCTTGCACGTCATAGACGCCCATCAAAACCTTAGAGAACAGCGTCGACTGAATCGGCTGGCCGAACTGGCTGTTATAGGCCCCGAGGTTGCAGCGCGTGTCGACACGGTAGGCGGTGATCTTGTGGTTTTCGTCAAAGGCGAATTCGGCCCAAGACACCAGATCGCGCCCGCCGTTGTCGGTGAGCATGGCTTCGGTGCGCTCTGACATCCAACGCACCGGGCGGCCCAGCGCCCGCGCAGCTTGAGCGATGCAGAAGTACTCTGGGTAGGTCATCGCCTTCATGCCGAAACCACCCCCGACATCGGGGTTGGTCACGCGCACGGCGTCCTCGGAAAGACCGAATGCCTCGGTTAGAAAGCCCTTATGCGCCCAGACGCCCTGCCCGTTCAGCGCCACATGCAAACGGTCCTCGGCCCATTCCGCATAGCAGCCGCGCGGTTCCATCGAATTGACGATGATGCGGTTGTCGCCCACCTCTAGCCTCACGCGCCGCGCAGCCTTGGCAAATGCCGCCTCGACCTTAGTCTCATCCCCCATGCCCCAGTCGAAGGCGCGGTTGTCGGGCGCTTCGGCGTGCAGGGTCTCGCCGCCGGGCGTCAGGTCCATTTTGGCGGGCAGATCATCAGCGTCGAAAAGGATCAGTTCAGCCGCGTCACGCGCCTGTTGCAAGGTGTCGGCCACGATCAGGGCGACCGGCTCTCCCACATAGCGCACCCGGTCTTTCGCCAACATCGGGCGCAGCGGTGCCGCCCCCTTGCTGCCATCGCGGTTGTCGACCACCGTATGCGGCAGGGCGATGTTCATCCCCGCCGCTTCCAGATCGGCACAGGTCAGCACCAGATGCACGCCCTCCGCGTCGCGGGCATCGCTCACGTCCAATTCAGTGATCACCCCATGCGCCACCGGCGCGCGGAAGAAGACACCGTGCAGTGCCCCCTGGGGGGCGATGTCATCGACATAGCGGCCATCGCCGGTCAGGAAACGGTGGTCTTCCACCCGTTTGACCGGCTGGCTTTTCCCGAACTTTTCCATCTGACGCTGCCCCTGCTGCTCTGCCTATTCGAGCGCAACAGTAGCGGGCGAACCGCCAGTGTCCAGAGGCTCAGGCCGCCTTGCGCTTGGGCTGCGCCCCAAGGTCGGACACAAGTGCGACCCCCGCCAGACCATAGCCATTAAAGGCGGTCGACATGGCGATGGAATAGGCCCCCATACCGCCGAACAAGAGGTAATCCCCGGTCTGCGCATCCTCAGGCATTGGCAGGCCGTCGGGCAAACGATCCAACGAATCGCAAGTGGGGCCAAAGACTACGCGCGGTGTCGGCGCCCCTTGGCGCAGCGCCCCCTCAGGGCCCACCACATCGACCAGCCCCGAAAGGCCCATGTCCCTCAGATCGGGCAGCCCCCCATAGATACCGTCGTTCAAGAAGACAGTCCGCCCCTCATTGCGCATCCCCTTGATACGGGTTGCCAAGACAGCCGCATCGGCCACCATCGCGCGGCCCGGCTCGCAGAGCAGCGTCGGTGCTTCCGCGCCAAAACTCTCAACCAACGCCGCCTTCACCGCAGCAAAAACCGCTCGGTGATCCGGCGCGTCAAATCCACGATCTACAGCAAACCCCCCGCCGATATTCATCCGTTTGATCGAGACACCCGCCGCACGCAGGATATCCGCCGCCGCATGGACATATTGCACCCAAGCCTGCGGGTCATTGCACTGCGTGCCGGGGTGGAAACACATCGAAGGGGTGAACCCCATTTCAACCACCGCGCGCAGCAGCGCCGCCGCCTGCTCAGGCGCCGCGCCGAATTTCGAGCCGAAGTCATAGGCCGCGCCCTTAACCGGCAGCGCGAAACGCACCGCCACTTCATTGTCGCGCGGCACGTCGCGCAGCTTGGCCAATTCCGACATGTCATCAATCGACCAGCTATAGACGCCCGCCGCGATCCCTGCCTTTACCTCCGCTGCCGAACGCACCGGGTTGTTGTAATGCAGCACCGCCTGCGGGCACACCGCGCGAACTGCCGCCATCTCCGCCGGAGAGGCGACATCAAAAGTGGTGATCCCGGCGGCGACGAGGTTCGACAGCACCTCAGTCCGGTCGTTGGCCTTGACCGCGTAGGTCACGAGCCCGTCGAAGTCCGCCTGAAAACGCCGCGCCGTGGCTTGCAGCACCGAAGGGGCGATGAACAGCACCGGCGCGTCGGGGCTGTGTTTCGCAAGATAGGCGGCGGGCGTGGCTGAAAGGGGGGCGGTGTGCTGCATGATGGCCTCTTGTTTGCTTTCCCCCAGTGAACCGAGAATTTCGGTCGATTCATCGTGTCAAACCGCCTAAAGTGACGGAAACTTTCGGCAGAGTGACGACATGACACCACAACTTGACGATACAGACCGCGCTTTGATCGCGGCACTTCAATCCAACGCCCGCCTGCCGGTCGCTGATCTGGCCCGCAGTCTTGGGCTTGCCCGCACAACGGTTCAGGCCCGGCTAGAACGGTTGGAGCGCAGCGGTGCCATCGTCGGCTACACCCTGCGCTTGGGCGAAGCCGCCCGTGCCCCGCTGCATGCCACAGCGCTGGTTAATATCGAATTGCGCGCCGGCCCCGCCGTGCTGGCCCGGCTGCGCAGCCTGCCTGCTGTGCAGGTCGTGCACACCACCTCGGGCCGTTTTGACCTGCTGGTGCAGATCGCCGCACAAACCACGCAGGAGCTGGACGAGACCCTCGACCGTATCGGCGAGACGCGCGGCGTGAAGGGCAGCGAAAGCCTGATCCACCTGAGCACCAAGATCGACAGACGCGACTAACCCCTCCCTTGCTATGACCCAAGCCCTGTCAGGGGTCTTTCCCTCGCCGCGCCAGACCGCTAAACGGGGCGCAACAAAAGGGATCATGACCATGGCACTCGAAAAGACCTTCAACGCCGCCGAGGCGGAAAGCCGCATCTACGCCGATTGGGAGACCAAGGGCGCGTTCAAAGCGGGCGCAAATGCGCAGCGCGACGAGCATTTCTCGGTGATGATCCCGCCGCCGAATGTCACCGGCTCGCTGCACATGGGGCATGCCTTCAACAACACGCTGCAGGACATCCTTGTGCGCTGGCACCGGATGCAAGGGTTCGACACGCTCTGGCAGCCCGGTCAGGACCACGCGGGCATCGCCACACAGATGGTGGTCGAGCGTGAGTTGGCCGCCACCGGTCAGCCCGGCCGCCGTGAATTGGGCCGCGAGGCGTTCACCGCCAAGGTCTGGGAGCAAAAGCAGAAATCCGGCGGCACGATCATCGACCAGCTGCGCCGTCTGGGCGCTTCCTGCGACTGGTCGCGCAACGCTTTCACCATGTCCGGCGCGCCCGGTGCGCCCGAGGGTGAAGAGGGCAATTTCCACGATGCCGTCATCAAGGTCTTCGTGGATATGTACAACAAGGGGCTGATCTACCGCGGCAAGCGGCTGGTCAACTGGGACCCGCATTTCGAGACCGCGATCTCTGACCTCGAGGTCGAGAGCACCGAGGTCGACGGTCACATGTGGCACTTCAAGTATCCGCTGGCCGGGGGCGAGACCTATACCTACGTCGAGAAAGATGAGGACGGGAACACGCTATTCAAAGAAACCCGCGACTATATCTCCATCGCCACTACACGGCCCGAAACCATGCTGGGCGACGGCGCAGTCGCGGTTCATCCATCGGATGAGCGTTACGCCTCAATCGTCGGGAAACTCTGCGAAATTCCGGTTGGCCCGAAAGAACAGCGTCGCCTGATCCCGATCATCACCGACGAATACCCGGATAAGAACTTTGGCTCGGGTGCGGTCAAGATCACCGGCGCGCATGACTTTAACGACTACGGCGTCGCCAAGCGCAATGGCATCCCGCTCTACGCGCTGATGGACACCCAAGGTCGGATGCGTGCCGATGGCCTGCCCTACGATCAGGCGGCCGCCCGCGCGCAGGCCATCGCCGAGGGTTCCGAAGCAGCGCCCGAGGACGCGACCGAGATCAACCTGGTGCCCGACGCCTACCGCGGCCTCGACCGTTTCGAGGCCCGCAAGCGCGTGGTCGAGGACGTGACCGCCGAAGGTCTCGCCGTAATGACCGAAGCCACCGATCCGCGCCTTGGCCGTGCCGCCAAAAAGGCCCCCGTCGAGCCCGGCGAAGGCGGCGAGATGCGCACTGAGGAAGACAACCTCGTGCCGCTGGTCGAGGCTAAGAAGATCATGCAGCCCTTCGGCGACCGCTCCAAGGTGGTGATCGAGCCGATGCTGACCGACCAGTGGTTCGTCGCCACCGACAAGATCGTCCAACCCGCTATTGATGCGGTGCGGTCCGGCGAGGTCACGATCCTGCCCGAGCAGGACCGCAAGGTATATTTCCACTGGCTGGAGAACATCGAGCCATGGTGCATCTCGCGCCAGCTCTGGTGGGGGCATCAGATCCCGGTTTGGTTCGACGATGAGGGCAATGAGTATTGCGCGCCGACCGAGGCCGAAGCACAGGCCATGGCCCCCGGCAAAACCCTGCGCCGCGACCCCGACGTGCTCGACACCTGGTTCTCCTCCGGCCTTTGGCCCATCGGCACGCTGGGTTGGCCCGAGCAGACGGCGGAATTGGAAAAATACTTCCCTACCTCCGTGCTGGTCACCGGTTTCGACATCATCTTCTTCTGGGTCGCCCGGATGATGATGATGCAATATGCCGTGGTCGACCAGAAACCCTTCGACACTGTCTATGTCCACGCGCTGGTGCGCGACGAGAAGGGCAAGAAGATGTCGAAGTCCTTGGGCAATGTGCTCGACCCGCTGGAGTTGATCGACGAGTTTGGCGCAGATGCGGTGCGCTTTACCGTTACCTCGATGGCGGCGATGGGGCGTGACCTGAAACTCAGCACACAGCGCATAGCGGGCTATCGCAATTTCGGCACCAAACTGTGGAACGCCCACCGCTTTGCCGAGATGAACAACGTCTTCGACAGCATGCCCGCCGCGATGCCGCAGCCCGAAGCCACGCTGAACAAATGGATCGTTGGCGAGACCGCGCGCATCCGCGAAGAGGTCGACGCGGCGCTTGGCAACTTCCGCTTCAACGACGCGGCGAATGCGCTCTATGCCTTTGTCTGGGGCAAGGTCTGCGACTGGTATGTGGAACTGTCTAAGCCGCTGTTGCAAGACGACGCGCCCGAGGCCGAGGAAACCCGCGCGACGATGGCTTGGGTGCTAGAGCAATGTCTGGTGCTGCTGCACCCGATCATGCCCTTCATCACCGAAGAACTGTGGCAGACCACCGCAAAACGCGACCAGCTGCTCGCCCTGACCGATTGGCCGACCTACACCACCGCCGATCTGCTGGATGCCGAAGCTGATCGCGAGCTCAACTGGGTCATCGGCCTCATTGAGAGCATCCGCTCCGCGCGTCAGCAGATGCATGTGCCCGCCGGGCTGAAGGTGCCGATGCTGGTGACAGAGATGGACGAGGCCGCCCAAGGCGCATGGGACCGCAACGAGGTGATGATCAAACGCCTCGCGCGAGTCGAGAGCCTCGAGCGGAGCGACAGTTTCCCGAAAGGCACCGTCTCGATCGCGGCGCCGGGGGCGAGCTTCGGCCTGCCGCTCGCGGGACTCATCGACATCGACGCCGAGAAGGCGCGTCTGCAAAAGTCGCTCGATAAGCTGGGCAAGGAGATCGGCGGGCTGAAGGGGCGTTTGAACAACCCCAAGTTTGCGGCCTCAGCGCCGGAAGAGGTTGTTGCCGAAGCGCAGGCCAATCTGGATGCGCGTCAGGAAGAAGCGGACCAATTGCAGGCGGCGCTGAACCGTCTGGCCGAACTGGGCTGAGGTTGAGGGCGTGGCGGTTTAGCTGCCACGCCAAAACGTCACGCGAGCCGGGCAGCGCCAGACCGCGGGGTGGCGCTCACGACATTTCAATTGGGCAGTTTATCCTGCCGCGCATACGATCGGTTTCCGGGACGGCACTCCAAAAGCTAAAGCGCCAGCCCGTCCGGGCGGTCTGGCGCTGCCCGGCGGCCTTACGGCCTTGATTCCGGGCGGTTGCGCTCAATGCAACCGATGCGCAAGCCGTCCTACTTGAACACCGCGGGCCGCTTGCCGAACTCCGCCGCGATCACCTCCATCTGCTCGGGTTTGCCCAGCAGCGCCGCCTGTTCACGCGACTCGGCCAAGAGCACATCCGCATCCGATGCCCCCGTCTCTGCATATCCGATCAACCGCTTCGCCGTGCGGATCGCATTCGGCCCCTTCCCCGCGATCACCTGTGCCAGTTCCAGCGCCGTCGCCTGCGGATCATCGGCCACCTCGGTCACCAGCCCCCAACGCTCCGCCTGCGCGGCGTCCACCGGCGCGGCGGTATAGGTCAACCGCCGCAACACGTCCGAGCGTACCAGCCGCGGCAGCAGCACCATACCGCCCATATCCGGCACGATGCCCCATTTCATCTCCATCACCGCAAGCTTCGTATCCGGCGCCGCGATACGGATATCCGCCCCAAGCGCCAGTTGCATCCCCGCGCCATAGACCACGCCATGCAGCGCCGCGATCACCGGGATTTCCAAACGGTGCCAAACCATCGACACCTCTTGCCACTTGTTCGTCGTGCCCTCGCCATGGCTGCGCGGCATAATCAACGCCTCGACATCCTGCCCCAGCATCCCCGAGAGCCCGCCGATATCAATGCCCGCGCAAAACCCCTTACCCTCACCCGAAAGCACCACCACGCGGGAATCCGAGGCCGCAACCTCCTGACCTGCCGCGATGATCGCTTCGATCATCTCATCATCCACCGCGTTCATCTTGTCGGCGCGGGTGAGGGTCACATGGGCGATATGGTCTTCGATCCGGGTGGTGACGCGGGGCATGGCTGTTCTCCTGAATGTTTGGCGCAGTTCACCGCAGATTATCGCGCGGCACCAGCAAAACGTGGCGGCAGGTGCGGCGGCACTTGCCCTCTCAACGGCGCGACCCTACACCTTGGCGCATGACATATGCACGCCTCACCCCACTCGCCCAACGCCTACCCGCCAATGTCCCCTTCGTGGGCCCCGAAGCGCAGGAGCGCGTCCTTGGCCGCCCCTTCAAAGCGCGGCTTGGCGCCAATGAAAACGTCTTTGGCCCCTCGCCCCTCGCCATCGCAACTATGGCTGACACCGAGATGTGGAAATACGGCGATTCAGAAAGCGTGGAACTGCGCGCGGCGCTGGCCGAGTTGCACGGCATCGCGCCTGAAAGCATCATCGTCGGCGAAGGGATCGACGGGCTGTTGGGCTATCTCGTCCGCCTGCTGGTGGGCGAAGGCGATGCGGTGGTGACCTCGGAAGGCGCTTACCCAACCTTCAACTACCATGTCACAGGTTTTGGCGGCGTGCTGCATAAGGTGCCCTACCGCGACGATCACGAGGACCCGGCAGCACTCTTCGCCAAGGCAGCGGAAGTGGATGCGAAACTCGTCTACCTCGCCAATCCCGACAACCCGATGGGCACTTGGCACGAGGGCGCGACACTTGCGCGCGCGCTCGACGACCTGCCCCAAGGCAGCCTGCTGTTGCTAGATGAGGCCTATATCGAATGCGCCCCCGAGGGCACAGCCCCCGAACTTTCCGCCGATGAACCACGGGTGATCCGAATGCGGACCTTCTCCAAAGCCTACGGCCTTGCCGGGGCGCGGATCGGCTATGCCATCGCCGCGCCCGAATTGATCACGGCCTTTCACAAGGTTCGCAATCACTTTGGTCTCAACCGCGCGGCACAGGCGGGGGCCTTGGCGGCAGTGCAGGACCAGAGCTACCTTAAAGAGGTTCAGGCCAAGATCGCCGAAGCTCGGGACAGGATCGCCCAAATCGCCGAAGAGAACGGGCTGACCACCCTGCCCTCCGCCGCCAATTTCGTCGCGATCGACTGTGGCGGCGATGGCGCCTTCGCCAAGGCGGTGCTGGATGCCCTAGTGGCGCGGGGCATCTTTGTGCGCATGCCCTTTGCCGCGCCGCAAAACCGCTGCATCCGCATCAGTTGCAGTACGACAGAGGAGTTGGATCACTTCGCCGCCGCCTTACCCGACGCTCTGACCGAAGCGCGCGGGGCCTAAGCCCCGCCGATCACCTCCGCCGCCGTCTGCAGCGCGCCCGGCCCGTGGTCGATCTTCAACGCGCAAAGTCCGGCTTCTATCCCGCCGAGCAGACCCATGATCATATGGCCGTTCACATGGCCCATATGGCCAAGGCGGAAAAAGCCGTGCCATGCAGGCTCCCCCGGCAGGGCCATGCCCAGCCCCACGCCCAGTGTCAGGCCCAGATTGCTTTGCACCCAGTCGCGCAACTCGGTCGCATGGGGCGCTTGCAGCCGCAGCGCGGTGACGGCATGACTGCGCAGGGCGCGGTCTTCGATGTTGAACCGCAGGCTGCCCTCTGCCGACCATGCCTCGCAGGCCGCCCAAACCGCGCGCGCTAAGGTGGCATGACGCTGCCAGACCTGCTCGATCCCCTCTTCATGGATGATATCAAGGGCGGCGCGCAGGCCATAAAGGTGATGCGTCGGGGCGGTGCCGCCGTGGTACTGGTAGAATTCCTCCGCATGGGCGCGTGGCGACCAATCCCAATAGCGGCTCACCCGCGGCAGACGCGCGCGGACCTCCTCGGCCCGGTCGTTGAAGAACACGAAGGCCATGCCCGGCGGCACCATCAGCCCCTTCTGCGAGGCGGTGACCATGACATCAACGCCCCAAGCGTCCATCTCGAACCGCTCGCATCCAAGCGAGGCGATGCAATCGGCCATCAAAAGCGCGGGGTGGCCTGCCTCATCCAACAGACGGCGTAGGCCGGGCACATCGTTGCGCACCGAGCTTGACGTGTCCACATGGACCGCCATCACCGCCTTGATCTGGTGGCCCGTGTCGGCCTTCAAACGCTCGGCCACCTGCGCCAGATCAATCGGCGCGTTGCGGCCAAAGTCGAGGATTTCCACCTCCGCCCCCAGCCCCGTCGCCATCTCGGCCCAGCCATGGCCAAAACGCCCCGTGGCCAGCACCAACACACGGTCGCCGGGGGCTATGACATTGCTCAGCGCGGCCTCCCAAGCGCCGTGGCCGTTGCTGATATACATCGCCACATGACGATCTGTACGCGCCACACGTTTCAAACCAGCCGCCAGTGCCGGCATCATCTCAACCAACTCACCCTCATAGATATTCGGGGCGGCGCGGTGCATCGCGCTCAGCACCGCATCGGGCATGACCGACGGGCCGGGAATGGCAAGGTACGAACGACCTTGGGCAAGTTTACTCTGCTTTGTCATGATATTAGCTGCCGTTTTGAAAATGCGTGACCGGGCTGCGGTCGGGGGCAGCTTACTGCCCGCCGGGCCGGGGTCAACACGCGATCGGACGTAAGGTAAGCCGCGCCCCAGACGCCCCTCACCCGCCCCGCCCCGGCCCGGAAGCGCGCCCTTCGCGCACCCCGCGACGGCTTGCCCTGCCTGCGCGGCTTTCGTACACGGGATCCGACTGCCCAAAAGGATCAGGCACCGGCATGAATGATGACAGTTACACCTCCGCGCAGCTGATGCGTTGGCTTTGGCATGACTATCTAAAGAAACACACCGGCCTGATGGCCATCGCGGTGATCTTTATGATCATCGAAGGCTCGACCTTGGGCGTGCTGGCCAAGCTGATGGAGCCGATGTTCGACCGCGTCTTTGTTGGCGGCGACCAAGGTGCGCTGGTTTGGGTGGGGCTGGTGCTGGTGGCGATCTTTGCGCTGCGGGCGCTGGCCACGGTGGTGCAGAAGGTGCTGCTGACCCGCGTGGCGCAGCGCACGGCGGCGGACCTGCGCATCGACCTGCTCGACCGGATGATGCAGCAGGACGGTGCCTTTCACCAGAACCACCCGCCCGGTTTTCTTGTGCAGCGGGTGCAATCGGATGTGAACGCGGTCAGCGATGTCTGGCGCGCGGTCATCACCGGCGCGGGCCGCGATCTGGTGGGGCTGGTGATCCTGATGGGCGTCGCCATCGCGATTGATCCGATTTGGGCGCTTTTGGCGATGGTCGGTGTGCCGCTAATGGTGCTGCCTGCCGCCATCGCCCAGCGTTTCGTCCGCGCCCGCTCGCGCGAGGCCCGCGACATCGGGGCCAGCCTGTCGACCCGGCTGGACGAGGTCTTTCACGGCATCGTGCAGATCAAACTCAACGCGCTGGAAGACTATCAAGCCCGGCAATACCGCGAGTTGACGCGCACCTTTATTCGCACCGAAGTTCGCGCCGCCTTTGGCAATTCCGCGATCCCGGCGATGATCGACATCATGTCAGGCATCGGTTTCATGGCCGTGATCGTCTACGGCGGGTCCGAGATCATCGCGGGCAACAAGACCATTGGCGAGTTCATGACCTTCTTTACCTCGCTCGGTTTCATGTTCTCCCCTCTGCGCCGCCTCGGCGCGATCAGCGGCCTCTGGCAGATGGCCGCCGCCGCGCTGGAGCGGATCAAGGAGCTGCTCGACGCGCCCCTGCACCTGCGCAGCCCGGCCAAGCCCGTGGCCGCGCCCGATGGCCCGCCTGACGTTGCCTTGGCGGATGTTTCGCTCTCCTACGGCGATACGAAGGTGCTGAATGCATTGAACCTGACCGCGCAAGCGGGCCAGACGACCGCCCTTGTTGGCGCCTCGGGCGCGGGGAAATCGACCATTTTCAACCTGCTCACGCGGCTGGTGGATCCACAAAGCGGAACGGTTCAGATCGGCGGGGTCGACACCACATCAATGACCATCCCGGACCTGCGGGGCCTGTTTTCTGTCGTGACACAGGAGGCGCTGCTGTTTGATGAGACCCTCCGCGAGAATATCGTGCTGGGCCGCCAGAACGTCAGCGACGAAGAACTCGACCGGGTGCTGAAAGCCGCCCATGTGGCCGATTTCCTGCCGCAGCTTGAACAGGGGCTAGAGACCCGCGTCGGCCCGCGCGGTTCGGCCCTGTCGGGCGGGCAGCGTCAGCGTGTGGTGATCGCCCGCGCCCTGCTGCGCGACACGCCGATTCTGCTGCTCGATGAGGCCACCAGCGCCTTGGATGCGCAATCAGAACAAGTCGTGCAGGACGCGCTAGATCGGCTCGCCAAGGGGCGCACCACCATCGTGATCGCGCATCGGCTCTCGACCATTCGCAGCGCGGATAAGATCGTGGTGATGGACCGCGGCCAAGTCACCGATGAAGGCACCCACGACGAATTGATGGAGCGCGGCGGCATCTACGCCGACCTTTACCGTCTGCAATTCCGCGACGGAAAGACGGTGTCGGATGCACGCGGCCTTAGCGCCCTCTCTGCGAAAAAGCGCCGCGAAAGGGCGCGCCAGCCCAATCTGTTCCAACGGATCGGTGCGGTGTTTTTTAACTGAGTGCAGGGGCGCAGGGGCAACCCGCGCCCTTTTCATGACCGCCGATAGCTTTCCGCAAGGGCATCAGGGCTGGCGCCCATCGCATAGCGCATCAGCGTCCACAGGTTGCGCCCACCGCGGCGCAGCCAGCCCTGACGGCGGTATTTCTCGGCACTGGTCACGGCGATGCCCTCAAGCCGCGCCAAACGGCCCCGCAGGGCGCGGGCCAGGGCGACATCCTCCATCAGCGGCTGATCGGGGTAACCGCCGACCGCATCATAAAGCGCGCGGGGCAGCAGCAGCCCCTGATCGCCATAGGGCAAGCCGCAGGCGCTGCGCAGGTTCGCCCAGCCTGCGACCAATCGCGGTGCCAGCCCGCGCTGATCGAACCTAAGGCGAAACCACCCCGCAGCCCCTGCCCCGCGCGCCACGTGATCCTGCACCGCATCGGTCCAACCCGGCGCCAGCACCGTGTCGGCATGGATCACCAAGAGCCACTCACCCCGCGCCGCGTCACATCCGCGCCGCAACTGCCCCCCCCGCGAGGGCGCACCCGAGATCACCTCAGCCCCCCAGCCTTCGGCCAGCCGAGGTGTGCCATCTGTCGACCCGCCATCGCTGACGATCACTTCGCGGATCAGCCCAGCCTGTAACCCTTCGACAAGCGCAGCAAGGCAGGCGGGCAGCGCGGCGGCTGCATTGAGACTGGGAATGACGATTGAGATCGGCGCGCGCATGGTTGCCCCTTTTGGATGGGTTTGACAGGTTATATGTCATGGCCAGCAATCAAAGGACAACCGCATGACCACGCGCCGCATTCTGCGCCTCTCCGGCCCCGACACCCGCGATTTCCTGCAAGGCATCGTGACCAATGACGTTGGCAAACTGGACCGAGGCCCGGTCTATGCCGCCCTGCTGACGCCGCAGGGCAAATATATGGCCGATTTCTTTCTGATCGCTGACGGCGATAGCGTTTTGCTTGACGTGGACGAAAGCCTTGGCGACATGCTGAGCCAACGTCTGTCGATGTACAAGCTGCGCGCCAAGGTGACGATTGAGCCGACCGAGTTGCACCTGCACCGTGGCACCGGCCCCGCACCCGAAGATGCCGTGGCCGACCCGCGTCATCCAGAAATGGGCTGGCGCGCCTATCGCGACACGCCGCAGACCGAGGAGATAACCGATTGGAACGCCCTGCGCGTGGCGCATCTGATCCCCGAAACCGGTGTGGAACTGACGCCTGATACCTTCATCCTCGAAGCCGGACTTGATCGGATCAACGGGCTCGACTTCCGCAAGGGCTGCTATGTCGGCCAAGAGGTCACGGCGCGGATGAAGCACAAGACCGAATTGCGCAAGGGGCTGACACGGGTTGAGGTCAGCGGCAGCGCCGCGCCGGGCACGGCGATCACGGCAGAGGGCAAACCTGCGGGCACGCTGTTCACCCAAGCGGGTGACCAAGCGCTGGCGCATCTGCGCTTTGACCGCGCCAAGGGGCCGATGCAGGCCGAGGACGCGCAGGTCACTTGGCCCGGCCCTGCCGCCTGAGCGCCCCAAAACAAGAAAAAGCCCCGGCAAAACCGGGGCTGATCTAGCTTACGTTAGATGACGTTGCGTCAAGCGCGTTCGACATATTCCATGGTTTCGGTGTTCACCACGATCGCTTCGTCCTGCCCCACGAAGGGCGGGACAGAGATCTTCACACCGTTTTCCAGAATGGCTGGTTTGAAGGAATTCGCCGCTGTCTGGCCTTTGACGACCGGCTCGGTCTCGGCAATGTTGCAGACCACTTTTTGCGGCAGACGGGCGTTCAGCGCCTCGGCCTCATGGTACTCGACCACGATCATCATGCCGTCTTGTAGGAAGGGGCGTGTGTCACCCAAAAGCTCGGCATCTAGCTGCACCTGCTCATAGGTTTCGGTGTCCATTACCACCAGCATTCCGTCGTCTTCATACAGAAATTGCTGGTCTTTTTGCTCCAGACGCACGCGCTCGACCTTGTCGGCAGAGCGGAAGCGTTCGTTCAGTTTGGAGCCGTTGCGCAGGTTGCGCATCTCGACTTGGGCAAAGGCGCCGCCCTTGCCGGGCTTCACGTGATCGACCTTAACAGCCGCCCAAAGGCCACCGTTATGTTCAAGGACGTTTCCGGGGCGGATCTCGTTTCCGTTAATCTTGGGCATGTGACAAAACCACGACATAAGGTTGATGATAAGATGACCGGGTCTATATCGGGAGGGATGGTCCCCTGCAAGCGGGCGATATCCGGGCGTCGCTGCGGCAACTAGATATGCGCAAGTTGCATGGGAGGTATGCTAAATAGAGGTATCCGAATCAAAGGATATCCGTCATAAGGGCCTCCACGCCCGAATGACAAGAGCAAGAATAATCGAAAGGACGACGAGATGAAAGATTTCGTTGATGGCACCGCTTTCAACAACGAGCAAGGCAACCGCGCACGCAAGCTCTTTGCTGCTGTGGTGCTTGCTGCTTTGGATGACGCAATTGCCGACGACAAGAAATATGGCAACGGCCCAGAACAGATCGCCCGCTGGGCCCGTTCGCGCGATGGCCGCGAAGTGCTGAGCTGCGCCGGGATTGACCCCAACGAGCGGGTCGTCGAAGGTCTGATGGAATTTGTGGGCAAAGGCGTGCGGACTTCCGTCGCCCTGTCGCGCGAAGAGTCCGAGCGCCGCAATGCCGCGCTTCAGGCCGAAGCCGCCTGAGAATATCCGCCAAGCGGAGCAATTGACGCAGCCTTCGGGCTGCGTTTTTTTGTGTCTGCTATCCGGGCCTCTGTCAGTCTGCTCCGAAAAAGAAGATCCAGTTGCGTAGGGCCAACCCCTCGGCCAGCAGCAGCGCCAACGTCAGGCAAGAGAGCACCCAGCCGGGCTTACGCCACCACAGCGTTATGGCAGCGATCGTGCTGACAAGCGCCTCGATCGGGGCGACCCAGCCCGCGCCGTGACGCACATCCCAATAACTGACCGGGCTTTCGAAGATCCACACCGTCAGCGGCCAAAAATGCGCCCGCCCGTCGTCGTGATGCAGCGGCAGGTCGAACAGGAGATGCAGCAGCGCCGCCCCCGTCAGCGCCACGGCCCAGCCCGCTTGCCGCCAGACCGCCAGCGCCAACAGTGCCCCCCAGACGATAAACGAATTATCTATCGAAAACACCGTCTGCCAGAGGTCCGAGTAGTAAAGCTCCCCAAAGACCACACTCCCCGGCAGCCCTTGGACATAGAGCGCAAAACCCGCCATCAGGTAGAGCGACAAGTCCGGCAGCAGCGCCCCGACAAGCGCCGCCCAGATCAACGGCTTGGCCCCTTCCCGCCCCATCACGGCAGCGCCCAAAAGCAAATGTGCAGGCGTGTTCATCGCGGCTCTTTCCCCTTCGCTCATTTTGCGCCAGTTTGCGCGAAACAGGGGCAGAATGACATGAACAAAGCCATTATGATACAGGGCACCGGCAGCAATGTCGGCAAGTCGATGATCGTTGCCGGATTAATCCGCGCCTGCACCCGGCGCGGGCTGCGCGTGCGCCCGTTCAAACCGCAGAACATGTCCAACAACGCCGCCGTCACCGAAGACGGGGGCGAGATTGGCCGCGCGCAGGCGCTGCAAGCCCGCGCCGCTGGCGTGGCACCGCATACGGACATGAACCCGGTGCTGCTGAAACCCCAGAGCGCCACCGGCGCGCAGGTCGTGGTGCAGGGTAGAATCGCGGGCCAGCAAGAGGCGCGAGAGTTTGGGCGCAACAAAGCCAGCCTGATGCCCGCCGTGCTGCAATCCTTTCACCGCTTGGCCGAAAGCTGCGACCTGATCGTGATCGAAGGCGCAGGCTCTCCGGCAGAGACCAACCTGCGGGCGGGCGATATCGCCAACATGGGTTTCGCCCGCGCCGCCGGGGTGTCGGTGGTGCTGATGGGCGATATCGACCGCGGCGGGGTGATCGCGCAGATCGTCGGGACGCAGGCGGTGCTAGATGCCGATGACAACGCGCTGATCCGCGGCTTTGCGGTGAACAAATTCCGCGGCGACCGGAGCCTCTTTGATGCAGGCCGTGACGACATCGCCGCGCGCACCGGCTGGCCGAGCCTTGGCGTGATCCCGTGGTTCGACGCCGCCCACCGCCTGCCCGCTGAAGATGTGATGGATCTGCCTGCCCGCGCCCGTTCCGGTGGCTCAGGCTGTGTGATCGCCGTCCCGCGCCTGCCTCGGATCGCCAATTTCGATGACCTCGACCCATTGGCCGCCGAGCCGGGCGTCGACCTGCGGATGATCATGCCCGGCAGCCCCCTACCCGCCGATTCCGATCTGGTGCTGATGGTCGGCAGCAAATCCACGATTTCCGACCTCGAAGCCTTCCGGGCCGAGGGCTGGGACATTGACCTTGCCGCACATATCCGGCGAGGCGGCCATGTGTTGGGACTTTGCGGTGGCTATCAGATGCTAGGCAAGACCATCACCGACCCCGAGGGGATCGAAGGCCCGGCGGCGCGGGTGGCGGGGCTGGGGCATCTGGACGTTGAGACCACGATGGCCCCGCTGAAACATCTGTCTGAAAAATCCGGTCAGCACCCTGCCAGTGGCACCGCGCTTACCGGTTATGAAATTCACATCGGCGAAACCACTGGCCCCGATTGCGCCCGTGCGTGGCTCAGCTTCGACGGAACACCCGAGGGTGCGGCCTCCCCTTCGGGCCGGGTGCAGGGGTGCTATATGCATGGGATTTTCAGCTCAGACGCCTTCCGCCGCGCCTACCTCGGCGGATTCGGCGTGACCTCATCGCTGGATTTCGAAAGCGGCGTGGATGATGCGCTCGACGCGCTGGCCGATCATGTCGAGACATACATGGACGTCGACCTGTTCCTCTCCCTCGCGGCAGAGATCTAGGCTGGAGAGCGCGCGGCCCTCCAGCCGAACACTTAAAACTCGACGACAGCGCGGATCGATTCACCCTTGTGCATCAGATCGAAGCCTTCGTTGATCTGATCCAAGGTCAGTTTGTGGGTGATCATCGGGTCGATCTCGATCTTACCGTTCATGTACCAGTCAACGATCTTGGGCACGTCCGTCCGCCCCTTGGCCCCGCCAAAGGCGGTCCCGCGCCAAACCCGGCCCGTCACCAATTGGAAAGGACGCGTCGAAATCTCGGCCCCCGCGGGTGCCACGCCGATGATGATGCTCTCGCCCCAGCCTTTGTGGGCACATTCCAGCGCGTCGCGCATGACCTTGGTATTGCCGGTCGCGTCAAAGGAATAATCTGCGCCGCCTTTGGTCACCTCAACCAGATGCGCCACCAGATCGCCCTCGACGTTCTTGGGGTTCACGAAATCGGTCATCCCGAAATAACGTCCGACCTCTTCTTTGTCGTCGTTGAGATCAACACCGACGATCTGATCCGCGCCCGCCATCCGCAGCCCTTGGATCACGTTCAGCCCGATACCGCCCAGCCCGAAGACCACGCAGCGCGCGCCGAGCTCGACCTTGGCCGTGTTGATCACCGCACCGATGCCCGTGGTGACGCCGCAGCCGATGTAGCAAATTTTATCAAACGGCGCGTCTTTACGCACCTTGGCCAGCGCGATTTCCGGCACCACGGTATGGTTGGCGAAGGTCGAGCAGCCCATGTAATGGTGGATCGGCGTGCCATCGAGCATGGAAAACCGCGTTGTGCCATCGGGCAGCAGGCCCTGGCCTTGGGTCACGCGGATTTTTTGGCAGAGGTTGGTTTTGCCCGACAGGCAGTATTCGCATTCGCGGCATTCTGGCGTGTAGAGCGGGATGACATGGTCGCCCGGCTCCAGCGTGGTCACGCCTTCGCCCACCTCCAACACCACGCCCGCGCCTTCATGGCCAAGGATCGCAGGGAAGATCCCTTCGGGATCGTCGCCCGAGCGGGTAAATTCGTCGGTATGGCAGAGGCCGGTCGCCTTGATCTCAACCAAAACCTCGCCGCGTTTCGGCCCTTCGAGGTTCACCTCCATGATTTCAAGCGGTTTGCCAGCTTCCACGGCAACGGCGGCACGGGTTCTCATCATGGGTCTCTCCTTCGAGGTTAATCACTTGGGTCTATATGGAGCATGGTCGTATCAAAAGTCCATTTCAGAAAGCGGTGCAGCTCACGATGCGCCGCGCGGTGAGTGGCTCTGCGCGATGTGCTGATCGAATGGCGCCTTAACCGGTGATCGGCGCATGGGCTTTAATTTGCCGCAAGATAACGTTTGTCGTGGCAGAATTCACCGCCGGGTGGAGAAACAAAAAGCTTTCGAGAAAGGCGTTATAGGCCTCAATGTCCCGGCAGAGAACGCGCAGATGATAGTCCGCCTGACCGGTGGTGGCGAAACACTCAGTCACTTCCTTACGGCTTTGGATCGCGCTGATAAAACTGGCCAATGCCGAGGCATCATGCCGGGTCAGATGTACATGCACCATCGCCTCAAACTCCAGCCCCATCGCCTTGGGGTCAACGATGGCGGCATAGCGTTTGATGACGCCCGCCTGCTCCAACGCCCTCACGCGCCGCCAGCAAGCAGAGGCGGAAATATTCAGCTTTTCAGCCAGTTGCGCATTCGGCATACGCGAATCCTGCTGGAGCAAGGTCACAAGCTGGCGATCTGTGTTGTCCATCTGGCTCATCGAATAAATCTTTCGAAGATAAATGTTATATCGGTTAATTTACCCGCAAGGACGCCGAAATACCAGAAAGTATGGTACGAAAATTCGCATCTATCGCGCTATACTGTCTGTCTGAGGAGCACCCAATGCCTGAACAACCGCGCGAATTTACCACTTATAAACTCGACGACCGCTATGATCTGACCGAAGGCCGTGTCTTTCTGACCGGGACGCAGGCTTTGGTGCGGATCATGCTGGATCAAGCCCGCCGCGATCGCGATGCAGGGCTCAAGACAGCGGGGTTCGTCTCGGGATATCGCGGCTCACCTTTAGGTGGACTCGACCTTGAATATTGGCGCATTAAGAACCGCGTGGCCGAAGCGGGGGTGAAGTTCCTTCCCGCCGTCAACGAAGATTTGGGCGCCACCGCCGTACTTGGCGCGCAGCAAGCGCATCTTGACCCCCATGCGCAGGTCGAAGGCGTCTTTTCCATGTGGTACGGCAAAGGACCGGGGGTAGACCGCTCTGGCGATGCGCTGAAACATGGCAACGCCTATGGCTCGGCACCCAAAGGCGGCGTGCTGGTGGTCGCGGGCGATGATCATGGCTGTGTGTCGTCCTCGATGCCGCATCAGTCCGACGTGGCCTTCATGTCGTGGTTCATGCCAACACTAAACCCGGCGTCAGTGGCCGAATATCAGGCCTTTGGCGAATACGGCATCGCGCTGTCGCGTTTTTCGGGCACTTGGGTCGGGTTCAAAGCGATATCGGAAACCGTTGAAAGCGGCGCTTCGGTCGATCTGACCCCGGACAGGGTGTTTAACCAACCCGACTACACTGCCCCCGCGGGCGGACTTCATGTGCGTTTAGGTGACCTCCCCTCAGCCGAGATTGAAACGCGCATTCATCACAAACTGGAGGCCGTTCAAGCATTCCTCCGCGCCAATCCGATTGACCGGCACATCTATGACACGCCGGATGCCAACTTTGGCATCGTCACCACCGGCAAAGGCCACCTCGACACGATGGAAGCGCTGCGGCTTTTAGGGCTGGATGAGGTCAAATGCCGCGCACTTGGCATCGACATCTATAAGATCGGCATGGTCTGGCCGCTGGCGCTGGACGATGCGCTCGACTTCGTGAAGGGCAAGCGCGAAGTGCTTGTGATCGAAGAGAAACGCGGAATTATCGAAAGCCAGTTCAAAGAGGCATTTTACGATTGGCCCGGCTCAAAACCCGCGCGGATGGTCGGCAAGCATGATGAAAATCTCAAAGAACTGGTGCCGTGGACGGGCGAGCTGTCGCCGCTAAAACTCGTGCCGATCATCGCCGCACGGCTCAATGCCTTCTTCCCAGACGAGAACCTCGTCGAAAAGGCCCGGGCACTGACCGATCAGCCGCCCGTCTTGCTCAACGTGCCGGGAGCCACCCGCACACCTTACTTCTGCTCAGGCTGTCCGCATAACTCCTCGACAAAGCTGCCCGAAGGGTCGAAAGCCAACTCCGGCATCGGCTGCCACGTGATGGCGTCCTGGATGGACCGTGACACGGCGGGCTTTGCGCAGATGGGCGGCGAAGGTGTGCCGTGGATCGCGACCTCGATGTTCAACGGGGGCAAGCATGTGTTCCAAAACTTGGGCGAAGGAACGTGGTATCATTCTGGCTCTCTGGCGATCCGCCAAGCGGTCGCGGCCAAGACCAATATCACCTATAAAATCCTCTATAACGACGCTGTGGCGATGACGGGCGGGCAACCGGTTGATGGACCGGTTTCGGTCGCGGCCATCGCGCAGGCCTGCCGGGCGGAAGGCGTCGCGCGCATTGCGCTGGTGTCTGACCGACCCGAGTTGTTGTCCAAGTCAGATTTCCCTGCCGAGACCAGCTTTGACCACCGCCGCGATCTGGACCACGTGCAGCGCGAGTTGCGCGAAATTCCGGGCGTCACTGTCCTCATTTACGAACAAACCTGCGCCACCGAAAAACGCCGCAAGCGCAAGCGCGGGCAGATGGAAGACCCCAAGAAATTCGTGATGATCAACGATCTGGTCTGCGAAGGGTGTGGGGACTGTTCGTTGGAATCCAACTGCTTGAGCGTCGAGCCAAAAAAGACCGAGTTCGGCACGAAACGGCAGATCAACCAATCAACCTGTAACAAAGATTACTCCTGCCTGAACGGTTTTTGCCCGTCCTTCGTGACGGTTGAGGGTGGCAGCCGACGCAAACGATCAGGTGCGGGGCTGGACGTGGCCGGGCTGGCTGCGCAATTGCCGATGCCCGCGCTGCCGAAACTCGACCAGCCCTTTAATCTGCTGGTGACCGGTGTTGGCGGCACTGGCGTTGTCACCGTGGGCGCGCTCATCACCATGGCCGCACATCTCGAGGGGCTGGGTTCCAGCGTGCTGGATTTCACCGGCTTTGCGCAAAAGTTCGGCACGGTTCTGGGCTATGTCCGCCTCGCTCAGCGGCCTGAAGATGTGCATCAGGTGCGCATCGACCAAGCCGGCGCAGATGCGGTGATCGGCTGCGATATGGTCGTAAGCTCGGCCCCCAAAGCCTCGGCCCACTATCGCCGGGGCACGCGAATTGTATTGAACCGTGCCGAAATGCCCACCGGTGATCTGGTGCTCAACCGCGATGCCGATCTGCGCATCGATGATCGCGAAGCGGTCATCGCGCAGGCGGTGGGCGCGGACAACCTTAGTGCCTTTGACGCCAACCGCATGGCCGAGGTGTTGATGGGCGATGCGGTCTTTGCCAATGTGATGATGCTGGGGTTTGCGTGGCAAAAAGGACTGGTTCCCGTCTCACTCACCGCTCTTGAACAAGCCATTGAGTTGAACGGCGTCGTGCCTGACAAAAACCGCGCGGCCTTTGGTTTTGGCCGCGTCATGGCGGGCAACCCTCAGGCGATCGAGGCGCATTTTGCCCCAGCCTCCAAGCCCGATGAAACGGTAGAGACGCTGATCGCCCGTCGGATGGAATTCTTGACTGGCTACCAAAACGCCACCTATGCCCAGCGCTACAAAGCACAGATCGATGCGCTGGCCTCCAAACTGCCCGAAGGCTCTGACGAGTTGATGCGCGCAGCGGCTAAATCGCTGTTCAAACTCATGGCCTATAAAGACGAATACGAAGTCGCCCGTTTGCACCGTCAAAGCGGCTTTGAAGATCGGATCGCGGACAGTTTTGAGGGCGATTACAAGGTGCATTACCACCTCGCCCCGCCCGCATGGCCCACTGGTAAGGATGGCCGTGGCCGCCCCAACAAGCGTAAGTTCGGCCCTTGGATGGGCCGCGCCTTTGACCTGCTGGCGGCGATGAAGCCCCTGCGCGGCACATGGGCTGACCCCTTCGCCTATGGCGCTGACCGCAAGCTCGAAGTGGCGCTGATCGGCTGGTTCGAAGACGTCATGGCAAAGGCCCCCGCCCTGCCCCATGACGCGGCTCTTGAGGTGCTCAGCGCGCCGATGGAAATCCGCGGCTACGGCCCGGTGAAAGAGGCCGCCGCCGAGAAGGTGCAGGCCGAGGTTGCAGCCCGCCTAGCCTAAGAGCGTTGTCGCAAAATCACCGCGCAGCCCGGCTTCGAGCAATTCGAGGTCGGGCGAGCACTCAGAATATTGCGCCACCATCCCCGGCGGAATGACAAAGGCATCGCCTGCTTGCAGCCTGCGGCTTTCCTGCCCCTCAGCGCTCAGCACCATGCTGCCTTCCATAACAAAGGTGAAATGAATGTCGGCGTCATGCTTGGCGAGGGGCGGCGTGCCGCCGTCAAACCGCGCCACCTGAATGCCCGCCACGCCCTTGGTCCCCGCCGTGATGCCCGTATCCCGGGCGATGAAGCCCGGAATGCGGAATGGGTGCCAGGTCGCTTGATCCTTAATGTGATGGACAAAGGTTTGGCCATCCCACTCGCGGGCCGGATCGCCTTTGCCGTTCGGCAGGGTCATCTCATGGTCGATGGTCGTCACATGCTCAGCTGGCACGCCGATCTCGATCACCTCAATCGAAGGTGAAGCTTCGACCACCCGGTGCCGGATGCCGGGCGGTTGCGTCACGCAGTCCCCTGCATACAGGCGGATCACATCACCCTGATCTTCGTAGAGCACATCGACCCAGCCACGATAACAAAAGATCAGCTGAAACCCAACCGTATGAT
Organism: Sulfitobacter sp. SH24; assembly: GCF_965641895.1. Classification (NCBI taxonomy): domain Bacteria; kingdom Pseudomonadati; phylum Pseudomonadota; class Alphaproteobacteria; order Rhodobacterales; family Roseobacteraceae; genus Sulfitobacter; species Sulfitobacter sp. SH24. The sequence continues at coordinate 1,111,231 of NZ_OZ282575.1, read as the reverse complement.
AATGAACCATATCCGGCACCGGCCCACCGTCGGGGATGCGAATATGGCTAGCGATGATCGACCCACCCAAACGCGACGGAATCAAATCGCGGTAGTGCATCCCCGCCCGGCCAATTACCCACGGTGCCTCATCCGCAAGCCGTCGGACGGCGAATTCATGCCGAGTTTCCGGCTGTTCGACCTGCGGGGAGCGCGGCACAATTTCAACCGTTGTGCCATTGGGCGCGGTCAACCTGCGCTGACCTTGGGCAAAGCTTTCGGGATCGTCAGTCAGAATACGCAAATGGCCCGGCGCCACGGTTGCGCCTCGTTCAATTCTCACCCGCACCCCATGGCCTGAGAAGCTGGCCACCGACGGATCATCCGCGGGAAAGATGCTTTCAAGCCGCATCCCCAGCACTTTCGTAAAGAAGGGCAGATCGTCCCTAAGCTCCTGCGTAGGCAGTAGAAATTCAGCTGATATATCGTCAGGCATTTGCGTCACATCTTCCATTCCTACGGTTCTGACAGCAGTTGAGCGCGTCACGCCGCAAGCGTCAACTCATAGCGATTAGCCACCCGCGTTAAAGTTCCCAAGAAATCTTGAGGCCTTTCGCGACTCGAACTTTCCAACCGGGTCGAGACCATGAAAACGGCACTTTATCGCCCCGTTTCAGTACCTCAGACCGCAGATTTTTGCCCAGTATTTTGCACATAGAACGCTAAATTGGCTCGCGCATTACGGGAAAGTGGGGCTTTGAACCGATCTCTTGGTGGGAATTCAAAGGTTTCGCAGCATGACAAAATATGGTTTGTAATTCGGTGCACGGCACAAGCTATTGGTGCACCAGCGTCACAATTTCGCCGGGTTTATGGGACTAAATGTAAAGAGAATGTGAAGACACCCGGACTGCCCGTCTGCCCCACGAAAGAGGTGCCAAAAATGAGAATCCTTGCCGTTGACGATGACCCTTTCATCCGCGAGCTCTTGCCCGTCGTTTTCCGCGAGGCTGACTATCCGTATTTGACGTTGGCCGACTCCGGCGCTGCCGCTTTGGACCTGCTGAATTCCACGAAAGAGCATTTTGATTGTCTGCTCTTGGATATCGAGATGCCCGAAATGGACGGCATCACCCTGTGCCGCCGTGTACGTTCTATGGAAGCTTATCAAGACACACCAATTTTGATGGTCACCTCGCGCGCCGATGCAATCTCGATTGAGCGTGCCTTCGCCGCCGGGGCCAATGACTATGTGACCAAGCCGTTTGATGTGAAAGACATCGCAACCCGCGTACATATCGCAGAACGGATGCTTGAAAACACCCAACGCGCCCCGCGCCTTGACCCCCACCATCTGCAAGAGGGCGGCGAGCCCGGTGCACATGGTTTCGCGCTGGCCGATCCGGTGCATATCAATGGTGTTGAGCAATTGGTACTGCCCTTCTCACTGGGGAACTACCTGTCGCAACTCTCGCGGCAACACCTCGATATCTGCCAGGTTTTCGCAGCCAAGATCGAACATATCGATGGGCTTTACGCCACCTGCAACAGCCGTGAATTTGCCCGCGCCATCGCCTCTGCTGCCACAGCAATTGCCCGCGTGGTCGATTGCCCGCAACTTCTGATGACCCACAATGGGTCGGGCACGCTGCTTTGCATCGTAACCGGTGACAGCCTGCCTGCATGGCCCGAAATCGAAGTGTTGATACAAGGGGAGTTGGACGGAATGGACCTGCGCCATGACGACAACACTCCAATGTCAGTGATGTTGTCGGTTGGTGGCCCGATCCAACCCAACGCCAGCCGCACCCAGCGGGTTAGAAAGACGTTCGACCGCGCCATTCGCCGTGTAGCGATGCGCCAAAAGATCAAACTGGACACGACGCCGTCTGAGAAACCTTCTGTTTCCGCCGCGCATTAACTTACGCCGATATCGCCAATGAAAAACCCGCCGTTTTGGCGGGTTTTCTCATTCCAAACCGCGCTTAGTCGGTTCAGTTGATTGGGAACTGCACCAAACACCGCTCAGCAATGCGGCGATAATCTTCTAGCGTGTCGGGCACACTGCGGCGATCGCGCATCACCTCCATCGCCGCGCGCTTCTGGGCCCATGTCCCTTCAACGTGGCGGTCAAGAATGCGGACGGTGATACCCAGCATCACGTTTTTCTCACCTTCACCGATCATCTCAGCCGCCGACAACGCCACGGCGGTCAGCGCCAAAGTATTGGCACAGCGTAGCGCTGCGGCTTCACGCCCTTCATAGACACGCTGCGCAGCCGTGGCGGCGCCGGGCAAGGCCAACACTGCGGCGAGTGACAAAACGGAAAGCGTGACTGGGACTAGTGAGATTGAACGCGGCACCTCAGAAAACCTTGAAGGTCATCGTGGTGAGGGAACGCTCAATCCCGTCGATATCCAGCAGGTTATCATTGATATAAACGCCTACATCTTCGCCTTTCGGGATATAAAGCTTCATCAACAAGTCATATTCACCGGAAGTCGAGTAAAGCTCCGAATGAATTTCGCGCAGGGCGATTTCCTCGGCCACGCGATATGTCGTGCCCGGTCGGCAGCGGATCTGGATGAATACGCAGGTGGTCATGTCTCGCCTCTTTCTGGGATTTGGCTCAAGCTGACATATGGGCCCTGCCCCCGCAATCCCCGATCGTGTTAACCGGCCGCAAAGGCAAGGCACCGCTTGGGCTTGGCGTGGCGGCCCGCCCTGTTATAAGGACGCTGCAATTGCCCTTCGGAGATGCCCCATGCGTCGCAGCACCCTAACCCGCACCACTGCCGAGACTGATATCACCGTCGAGTTAAACCTCGATGGCACTGGCAGCTACGACAATGAAACCGGCGTGGGGTTCTTTGACCACATGCTTGACCAATTGTCGCGCCATTCGTTGATCGACATCAAGGTGCGTGCCAAGGGCGATTTGCACATCGACGATCACCACACGGTCGAAGATGTGGGCATCACATTGGGCCAAGCGTTGGCCCAAGCGCTTGATGACAAACGCGGCATCCGCCGCTATGGGTCTTGTCTGCTGGCGATGGATGACGCGCAAATCCGCTGCGCGCTGGACCTATCAGCGCGGCCGTTCCTGATCTGGAACGTAGATTTCCCAACCAGCAGCATCGGCACTTTCGACACCGAATTGGTCCGCGAGTTCTTCCAAGCGCTCAGCACCCATGGTGGCATTACTCTCCATGTCGATGCGCTGCATGGCTTCAACAGCCACCACATCGCCGAAGCGGCGTTTAAATCCGTCGCCCGCGCCCTGAGAGAAGCGGTGGAAACCGACCCTCGAAAGGCAGATGCTATCCCCTCCACCAAGGGCGCATTGTGATCTGATGCTGACAGCAATCATCGACTACGAATCCGGCAACCTACACTCGGCGCATAAAGCGTTTGAGCGTATGGCCCGCGAGACCGGCACCGGCGAGGTCACTGTTACGGCTGACGCTGATGTTGTTGCCCGCGCCGACCGGCTGGTCCTGCCCGGCGATGGCGCTTTCCCCGCCTGTATGGCAGCGCTGAAAGGCGCAGGCGGCCTCTACGACGCGATGGTCGAAGCTGTCGAAGAGAAGGGCCGCCCCTTTCTCGGCATCTGTGTTGGCATGCAACTGATGGCAAGCATCGGCCGTGAATACAAAGACACCCCCGGCCTTGGTTGGATTGATGGTGAGGTGACCGAGATCGCGCCTTCAGACCCGAAACTGAAGGTTCCGCATATGGGCTGGAACGATCTGGTAATTGACCACCCCCACAAAGTCTTCGATGGGTTGGAAACCGGCGATCACACCTATTTTGTCCATAGCTACCATATGGCGGTGACGGATCAGGCGGAACGTTTGGCCCACGTCGACTACGGTTGCGAGGTCACCGCGATCATTGGGCGCGATACAATGCTGGGCATGCAATTCCACCCGGAAAAAAGCCAAACCACCGGGCTGCGGCTCATCTCAAACTTTTTAAACTGGAAGCCTTAAGCGGGAACGCCCGCTGCATCGTGGGACGGTATTTAAGAAAGGATGAAGATGAGAAGGACTTCCTATTTTCATCTTTTTACAAATACCTCTGCGCTGCACTCTTGCCACTCCTGACACCAAAAAAGGCGCGGAAGTTTTCCCCGCGCCTTCCCAACTTCAGCGTTGCTGAGCGCCTGTTAATTGATGCGTGCCCATGTCTGCTTGGAACAGATCAGCCCGCCTGCAACACAGCCCGAGAGCTTTAGCGAGTTGCCCGAGACTTCCATCTTGCCGATATAGATTTTGCCATTCGACGGGCGCCAGACTTTGCCCGCGTATTTACCGCCGCCTTCGGGCTTCATATCAATTACCAGCGTTTTCCCGATATTTGGTGATTTATATTCGCCGCTGTTGTTAAAGGTCCGGGTGATGGTGCCGCAGACCGCCCCACCGCAGGGGGCCATTTTGACATGTGCATAGGCACCATCATCGACCTGTGTCTGCCATGTACCTACCGCCGGGTCCGCCGCTTGGGCTGCCCCCGCCATACCCAAGCCCAGAAGGGCCGCTGCAATAATCTGTTTCATGATCTCTCCTCCCGATCTTATTTCACTGTTATCGATCACCCTCTTTCGAGCAAGACTGACCTTGGGTCGCGTTGCAAAATCTGTGACGACGTGCAAAAGGAACCCAACATTCAAAACAAGGGCCCGGCCATGATCCTCTATCCCGCCATCGATCTTAAAGACGGTCAGGCCGTGCGCCTCGTGCATGGTGACATGGACCGCGCCACGGTGTTCAACGACGACCCCGCCGCGCAGGCGCTCAGCTTTGTTGACGCGGGCTGTGAATGGCTTCATCTGGTTGATCTCAATGGTGCCTTTGCCGGTGCTCCGGTCAACGCGGCCCCGGTCGAAGCGATATTGAAAGCTTGCAAAGTGCCTGCGCAACTTGGTGGTGGCATCCGCGATATGGCAACGATCGAGAGTTGGCTTGATAAAGGGCTGGCGCGGGTGATTTTGGGGACTGTAGCCGTTGAGGACCCCGATCTGGTGCGCGAGGCCGCCGCCGCCTTCCCCGATCAAGTAGCCGTTGGGATCGACGCGCGTAATGGGCGCGTTGCGACCAAGGGCTGGGCGACAGAGACAGATGTGATGGCCACCGATCTTGCAAAGTCCTTTGAGGACGCAGGCGTGGCGGCGATCATCTATACGGATATTAACCGCGATGGCGCGATGGGCGGTCCGAATGTGAGCGCCACCGCCGATCTGGCGCGGGCGGTCTCGATCCCGGTAATTGCCTCTGGCGGGGTGTCGTCGCTCGAAGACCTTGCAGCGCTGCGCGATACAGGCGTGATCGAGGGCGCGATCTCGGGTCGGGCGCTTTATGATGGGGCGATTAATCTGGCTGCAGCGATGAAAATGTTGAAGGGCTAAGCGATGCTAAAGACCCGCATCATCCCCTGTCTTGACGTGGCCGATGGGCGCGTGGTGAAAGGCGTGAATTTTGTTGGCCTGCGGGATGCGGGTGATCCGGTGGATGCCGCGATTGCCTATGATGCGGCAGGCGCGGATGAACTGTGTTTCCTCGACATTCACGCGACCCATGAAAACCGCGGCACGATGTTTGATCTGGTCACGCGTACGGCAGAGCATTGTTATATTCCGTTGACCGTGGGCGGCGGTGTTCGGACCGTAGCAGACGTGCGTGCCTTATTGCTTGCTGGGGCGGATAAGGTCAGCTTCAATTCTGCCGCAGTCGCCAACCCGGATGTGATTGCCGAAGCCGCGGATCATTTCGGCAGCCAATGCATTGTCTGCGCCATAGACGCTAAGACCGTAAGCCCCGGAAAATGGGAGATTTTCACCCATGGTGGGCGCAAACCTACAGGGATTGATGCGGTGGAATTTGCAAAGTTGGTTGCGGAGAAGGGCGCAGGGGAAATCTTGCTGACTTCGATGGACCGCGACGGCACGAAACAGGGATTCAACCTGCCGCTGACCCGGGCGATTTCGGACGCGGTTTCGGTGCCGGTGATCGCCTCCGGCGGGGTCGGCAATTTGGATCACCTCGTCGACGGGGTGATCGAGGGCGGCGCCTCGGCCGTGTTGGCGGCATCCATCTTTCACTTCGGCGAATATACCGTGCAGGAGGCCAAGCAGCATATGGCTGCCGCCGGCATTCCGATGAGGCTCGCATGACACTTGATGATCTTTACGCCACGATCCTCAGCCGCAAAGAGGCTGATCCGTCAAGCAGTTGGACTGCGCAACTGTTGGCCAAGGGGCCGGAAAAATGCGCCGAGAAATTTGGCGAAGAAGCCGTCGAGGCGATCATTGAGGCGGTGAAGAATGACCGCGCTGGCCTCACCTCTGAGGCCGCAGATGTGCTCTACCACCTGTTGGTGATGTTGGCGGCGCGGGATGTGCCGCTGAGCGATGTGCTGGACGAACTGGCGCGTCGCCAGTCGACCTCGGGCATCGCCGAGAAGGCCGCGCGCAAGTAATCACCCAAGCAGGCGCGGAATTTCCACCTTGGGGCAGCGGTCTTGGATCACATCCACGCCGCGTGCTTCGGCCTTCGCCGCGGCTTCGGCATTGGTAATCCCCATCTGCATCCAGATCGTTTCCAGTTCGGGGAAGGCGGCGAGCGCCTCATCAACGACGGGTGGCACATCCTCTGAGCGGCGGAAGATATCAACCATCTGCACCGGCGGGTCAATCTCGGCCAGAGTGGCGACGATGGTCTTACCAAAGACCTCTTTGCCCGCATGCATGGGGTTGACCGGCACCACGTCATAGCCCTTTTGCTGAAGGTATTCAGCAACATAATGGCTGGGCCGCGTCGGGTTGGGGGATACGCCAACCACCGCAATGCGGCGGGTGCGGGTGAGAACGTCTTTGATCAATGCATCTGTCATGACCCAAACCTAAGCGCATAAGCATAAGTTTCAATGCCGCTATGACGCCGCGTCAACCGCAACGCATTCCCCTGCCCACGATTGGCAAGTCTGCGGCTATTGCATAGGCTCACCCCAAACGCGCCGCGCGGAGGAGTGCGGGGGCGTATCATACCATCATCACCGGGAGCACAGGATGATCGATCAGACCTTGGACATGAACAATCTCGAAATGTCGGAGAAGGCCAAGCCGCTTTTGGCCGCAGTTATCAAGCACATCCGCGAGAATGTCGATCCGATCACCGAAGAGTTCTTTCGCCTCGGCGAAGGACGCGCCGACCGTTGGTCCTATGCGCCGGGTCAATTGGAACTGCTCGACGGGGCCAAGCAAAAGGCGCGTGAGGCGGGGTTGTGGAACTTCTTTCTGCCCAATGCCGAGACAGGCGAAGGGCTGGCAAACCTTGATTATGCTTATATCGCGGCAGAGTTGGGCAAAAGCCCGCTGGCGCCGGAAACCCTGAACTGCTCTGCTCCTGACACGGGCAATATGGAGGTGCTGGAGCGCGTCGGCACGCCTGAGCAGAAAGAGCGTTGGCTGAAGCCACTGCTGGCGGGGGAAATTCGCTCGGCTTTTGCGATGACCGAACCGGACGTAGCCTCCTCTGATGCGCGCAACATTTCGACCAGCGCGGTACTGGACGGTGACGATTGGGTCATCAACGGCGAGAAATTCTATATCTCCGGTGCGGGTGATCCACGGTGTAAGATCATGATTGTCATGGTAAAAACCTCGCCCGACGCGGAGACGTTCCGGCAACAAAGCCAGATCCTCGTGCCGATTGATGCGCCGGGCGTTGAAATCCTCGGACCAATGCATGTGTTTGGCCATGACGACGCGCCGCATGGGCATATGCACATCCGCTTTACCGATGTGCGCGTGCCGCGTGAAAACGTGCTTTGGGGCGAAGGGCGCGGGTTTGAGATCAGCCAAGTGCGGCTTGGACCGGGGCGGATTCACCATTGCATGCGCTCCATCGGATCGGCGGAAAAAGCGCTGGATCTGATGATTGAGCGCGGGCTGGGGCGCGAGGCCTTTGGTAAGAAAATCATCGACCTAGGCAAGAACATGGAGACCATCAGCCGCGCGCGGATCGACATTGAAGCGATGCGGCTCATGGTGTTGAAGGCCGCCAAAGCGATGGATGTGCTGGGCAACAAAGAGGCCCGCATCTGGGTCAGCATGATTAAGGCGCTGGTGCCGGAAAAGGCCTGCGAGATCATCGACGCCTCCATGCAGGTGCATGGCGCGACGGGGATGAGCCAGTGGAGCCCGCTGTCAGGCATGTACACTTGGCAGCGGGCGCTGCGCTTTGCTGACGGGCCGGATGAGGTGCATCATCAGGTGATCGCGCGGGCCGAAGTGAAGGCGTTTCAGGCGTCGAACACACGCGGCTCCGACGGCGACAGCTGACATGGAGTTGCATGGCCGCGTCATCGTTATCACCGGGGCCGCCAGCGGCATCGGGCGGGCCATGGCCCTGCGCTTTGCCGAGGAATCGCCCGCGCATCTGGTCTGTGTGGATATCGACGGCCCGGGGGCCGAGGCGACGGCGGCCGAGGTTGGCGGCACCGGCTTTCGCGTCGATGTCGCACATGAGGTCGAGATCGCCCAGCTGATCGAAACCGTCGAGCGTGACATTGGGCCGATTGATCTCTTTTGTTCCAACGCCGGTATCTCGGTCGAGGGCGGTGTCGAAGTGCCGGATGCCGATTGGCAGCGCATTTGGGAGATCAACGTGATGAGCCATGTGCGCGCCGCGCGGCATCTGGTGCCGCTGATGCGCGCGCGGGGCGGAGGCTATTTGCTTAACACCGCCTCGGCAGCGGGTCTGCTCAATCAGGTCGGGGCCGCGCCCTATGGGGTGACCAAACACGCCGCCGTTGGCCTCGCTGAATGGCTGGCCATGACCTATGGCGATGATGGGATCAAGGTTTCCGTGCTTTGCCCGCAGGCGGTGCGGACCGAAATGATGCGCGGGTTGGAGGATCATGTCGCCGCGATCGACGGCATGCTTGAGCCAGAACCGGTGGCCGACGCCTGTGTGCAGGCGATCCGCAATGAGGTGTTTCTGGTGCTGCCGCATCCGCAGGTGCGCGACTATATACAAGGCAAGGCGCAGGACTATGACCGCTGGATCGGCGGGATGCGCAAATTAAACCGACGGTTTGGGACACCCGACGCGACCTAACATCAGGCCTTAGCTTTCGCTTTTCGGACGTATCGGGCGCAGCAGCCCCTCTTGCGCTACGCTCGCCACCAACTGCCCGTTCTGATTGTAAATCATCCCGCGATTAAACCCGCGCGCTCCGCCGGTAAACGGCGCATCCAACGCATAGAGGTGCCATTCATCAAAGCGGATCGGCGCGTGGAACCACATGGCATGGTCAAGGCTCGCCGTCATCACCTTGCCCTGAAACCATGTCAGGCCATGCGGCCGTAGGGAAGAGCCCAAGAGGTTCATATCAGAAGCATAGGCCAGCAGCGCGTGCTGCATCACCGGCCCCTGTCCTTCGGCGGCAGCCATGCGGAACCAAAGATAGTTACGGTCGCCGACCTTTTCAGGTGTCAAGAAATCGCGCGGCTCGACCTCGCGGATCTCAATTGGCCGCTCGCGCAGAAAGTCCCCACGATATTTTTCGGGGAGCTTTTCCGCAAAAGCTTCGCGCAGCTCAGGTCTGTCCGGCCAGTTGTCGGGGGCGGAGACCTGCGGCATCTCATGCTGCCAGTCAAAGCCGTCTTCCTCCACCTGAAAGGACGCCGAGAGGTTAAGAATTTGCTTGCCATGCTGGATCGCCACCACCCGCCGTGTGGTGAAGCTGCCGCCATCACGGGCGCGGTCGACCTGATAGATCACGGGAATTTTCGGGTCTCCGGGGCGCATGAAGTAGGCATGGAGCGAATGGCAGGTGCGGCCCGGCACCGTGCGGTAAGCCGCCATCAGCGCCTGCGCGATGACGTGGCCACCGAAAATGCGCATCGAAGTCTCGCCCCCAGCACCCGTGCCGCGAAACAGATCAACTTCAAGCTGCTCTATATCCAGCAGATCAAGCAATTGGCGCGCAGCGTTGGTCATGGGTCATCCTTCCGGGCCGGGGGTATTCCCCCTAGCAACAGGTTTTCGCGCCAAAGCTCAAGCGGCAAAAGCCTGCGGCTCCGGTCAGGCGTCGCGATCCAGCGCCTCTAGCCCATGGCGCGCAAAAACTGGCACATACTGCCCTAATTTCAGACTATATTCAGGGTTTGACGCATTCCCATCCAACGCGCGTTTCAACACGCCCTGAATGATCGCTGCCATCCGGAAAAAGCAGAAGGCGAGATAGTAACCGAAATTATCAATCCCCTTCAGCCCACGCCGACGGCAGTAGGCTGCGATAAACTCCGCATCCGTCGGCAGGCCAAGCGCCTTGCGGTCTACGCCTGCCAGCCCGCGGCCCTCGGCCCCAACAGGCATTTGCCATTGCATGATGACCGCGGCCAGATCGGCAAAGGGGTGGCCAATGGTCGAAAGCTCCCAATCCAAAACCGCGCGGCAGGCGGTGCCATAGGTGTCGAAGATCATATTGTCGATGCGGTAATCACCATGGACCAGCGTGCGCTGCCCGTCATCTTCGGGCAGATTGTCGGCCAACCGCTGCATCAATTGATCCATGTCAGGCTGTTTTTCAGTCTCAGACGCACGGTATTGTTTCGACCAGCGGGCAACCTGACGCTCGAAATAATTGCCGGGCGGGCCATAATCCGTCAGACCGATCGCATTGATGTCCACTTCATGCAGCGCGGCCAGAACGCCGTTCATTTCATCCATGACTTCGGCCCGCTGTTTGGGCTCCAACTCCGGCAGGGTCGGGTCATTGAAATTCCGCCCCGGTACATGGTCCATCACATAGAAGGTCGATCCAATAACGCTTTCATCCTCGCAAAGCAGGTGCATCTTGGCGACTGGCACTTGGCTGTCCGCAAGCGCCTTTTGCACGCGAAACTCCCGATCCACCGCATGGGCCGATTTCAGCAGTACACCGGGGGGCTTGCGGCGCAGCACATAGTCATGCGCAGGGGTAGAGAGCAGAAAGGTCGGGTTAGATTGCCCCGCCTGAAACTTGGTCACCTCCAACGGCCCGGCAAAGCCCGGAAGGTTCGCTTCCAACCACCGGCTTACGGCCACTTCGTCTAAAGTTTGGGTATCCGTGCTCATCGTGCAAATTCCGCCGCCATCCGTGCCCCGGCGGCGAGATACTCGGCCTCGATCCGGTCGACCAATTCAGCAGCCCCGGCGATTTGCTTGACCGCACCAATGCCTTGCCCAGCACCCCAGATCTCTTTCCATGCCTTGGGTTTGGACGACCCATCTCCGAAATTCATCGAAGAGGCATCCGCCGACGGCAGATTGTCCGGGTCCAGCCCCGCCGCTTCGATCGATGGTCTGAGGTAGTTGCCCGACACCCCAGTAAAGAGCGACGAAGTCACGATGTCATCTGCCCCACCCGAAACGATCATATCCTTGTACCCGGGCACCGCATTTGCTTCTCGCGTGGCGATAAAGGCTGATCCCATATAGCCCAAATCCGCCCCCATCGCCCGCGCGGCCAAAAGCCCCTCGCCCGTGGCCAGCGCACCGGACAACAACAGCGGCCCATCAAACCACTCACGAATTTCACGGATCAGCGCAAAGGGCGATTGCGGCCCGGCATGCCCCCCTGCCCCAGCGGCGACCGCGATCAATCCGTCGGCACCTTTTTCGATCGCTTTGTGGGCAAACCGATTGTTGATGATGTCATGCAGCACGATACCGCCGCAGGAATGGGCAGCCTCGTTAACCTCCTCCCGCGCACCAAGAGAGGTAATCCAGATCGGCACCTTATGCTTTACGCAAATCTCAAGGTCGCGGTTCAAGCGGCTGTTGGAGCGGTGTACGATCTGATTCACCGCAAAAGGTGCTGCTGGTTGGTCTGGGTTCTCTTGATTGTGCTTGTCCAAAGCTTCGGCGATCTGCGTCAGCCAAGCGTCGAGCAGTGGCGGCTCTCCTTCGGCCTCACGCGCGTTGAGCGCCGGGAACGATCCAACAATCCCCGCCTTACATTGTGCGACGACCAACTCTGGCCCCGACAGGATGAACATCGGCGAGGCGACCAGCGGCAGGCGAAGCCCCTGCAAAGCTTGGGGTAAATGGCTGTCGTTACGCATGGGCAGCCTCGGCGGTTATTGTGGTGTTCATGGCAGTGCCCTCTCAAATATATTCGGTCCCGACATCACATTGATGCCCCCGCTAACCGGAATTACAGCCCCGGTCACATAAGCGCCACCGCGTCCGCAAAGGAACAGCATGCAGCCCCCGATATCTTCTTCCCGACCGACACGACCCAGCGGAACGTCTTTGCCCACGGCCGCGCGGGTGGTTTCATCTTGTGTCGCAAATGCTGTCATCCGCGACACAAATGGCCCCGGTGCTAAGGCATTAACGGTAATCGCATCGCTGGCGAGTTCTTTCGCGAGGATTTTGCTCAGGTGAATGACCGCCGCCTTGGAGGCCGAATAGCTATACGCGCCATCGCCCATCTCGCGTTCGCCCATGACCGAGCCCACATTAACAACCCGCGCGGGATCATCCGCCGTGGCCCCGGCCCGCAAAAGCGGCAAGAGTTTTTGCGTTAGGTCGAACAATCCGGCGACATTCACGCCCATCACCTTATCCCAGGCGCGGAAGGGGAAGTGCCCCAAAGGTGCACCCCAAGTTGCACCGGCGTTGTTCATCAAGATATTCAATTGATCACACCGGGCGTGAACCTCGGCTACCAGCGCATCGACACCTTCCTCACTGCCGACATCTCCGGCAAACCCTTCGGCACTGCCGCGGGCGCCAAGCGCATTTAACTCTGTGGCGACAGCCTCACAGGCCTCACCGTTCCGGCTGGCCAACAGAACCCGCGCACCCGCCCGGACCAAGACTTCGGCAGCCATTCGCCCGATGCCCGTCGCACCGCCAGTAATGAGCGCGGTTTTCCCATCGAGCCTAAAAAGCGTTTCAATATCCATACCCGGCCTCCCCGCCCCTCGCTTGTCGGTACTGTGACAGGGAGTTTGGCAGGGTCAAGCCGATGGGGGCCCAGGCGCGCAGCAACCGTGCGGAAAAACTGTGAGAAGGATGATGCTGTTTCACAAAGCAAAACCGCCGCAGCTTTTTGCGGCTGCGGCGGTTTTGTTTAATATTGGTTATCGTGGAGAGATACTGTTTTTGAGGACCTTATTAGGTTTGGCGATGACCTACTCTCCCACGTCTTAAGACGCAGTACCATCGGCGCTACGGCACTTAACGGCTGGGTTCGGGATGGGACCAGGTGTTTTGCTCGCGCTATGATCACCAAACCAAATAAAGTCCTCACAGTCGCTGTTGCATGGCAGAGCGCTGTTTGTTCCAAGTCATGTACCACTGATTGTATGTGTATGCTTTTGATTGATAAGTCGAAGTCTTGCTTCTACTGGATCAAATCAAGCCTATCGAGCAATTAGTACCAGTCAACTGAACGTGTTACCACGCTTACATCTCTGGCCTATCGACGAGGTGGTCTACCTCGGCTCTCAGGGATACCTTGTTTTGAGGGGGGCTTCCCGCTTAGATGCCTTCAGCGGTTATCCTGTCCGATCATAGCTACCCAGCACTGCTATTGGCATAACAACTGGTCCACCAGTGGATCGTTCACCCCGGTCCTCTCGTACTAGGGGCAACTCCTCTCAAGTATCCTACACCCACGGAAGATAGGGACCGAACTGTCTCACGACGTTCTAAACCCAGCTCACGTACCTCTTTAAACGGCGAACAGCCGTACCCTTGGGACCTGCTCCAGCCCCAGGATGAGATGAGCCGACATCGAGGTGCCAAACACTGCCGTCGATATGGACTCTTGGGCAGTATCAGCCTGTTATCCCCGGCGTACCTTTTATCCGTTGAGCGATGGCCCTCCCACTTGGGACCACCGGATCACTATGGCCGTCTTTCGACTCTGCTCGACTTGTCAGTCTCGCAGTCAGGCTGGCTTCTGCCATTGCACTCAACGAGCGATTTCCGACCGCTCTGAGCCAACCTTCGCGCGCCTCCGTTACGATTTAGGAGGCGACCGCCCCAGTCAAACTACCCGCCACACAGGGTCCCGGAACCGGATAACGGTCCGCGGTTAGACATCAAGCAGAACAAGGGTGGTATCTCAAGGGAGGCTCCACCGAGACTGGCGTCTCGGTTTCAAAGCCCACCACCTATCCTGCACATGTTCGGCCTAATGCCAGTGTGAAGCTGTAGTAAAGGTGCACGGGGTCTTTCCGTCTAACCGCGGGTAACCGGCATCTTGACCGGTAATTCAATTTCGCTGAGTCTATGTTGGAGACAGCGGGGAAGTCGTTACGCCATTCGTGCAGGTCGGAACTTACCCGACAAGGAATTTCGCTACCTTAGGACCGTTATAGTTACGGCCGCCGTTTACCTGGGCTTCAATTCAGAGCTCTCACCCCTCCTTTTAACCTTCAGGCACCGGGCAGGCGTCAGACCCTATACGTCGTCTTACGACTTCGCAGAGCCCTGTGTTTTTAATAAACAGTCGCCACCCCCTGGTTTGTGCCCCCAGCCCCTAGTTGCCTAGGAACCGGGCCTCCTTCTCGCGAACTTACGGAGGTATTTTGCCGAGTTCCTTCAACATAGTTCTCTCAAGCGCCTTGGTATTCTCTACCTGTCCACCTGTGTCGGTTTAGGGTACGATCTAGCGATGGAGCTATTTCCAGGGACCTCTAAGCAGCCCATTCAATCCGATAAGGATGAACTACCCTCGAGATCCGTCACTTCCATCTGGCCCAGGAATATTAACCTGGTTCCCATCGACTACGCCTTTCGGCCTCGCCTTAGGGGTCGGCTTACCCTGCTCAGATTAGCTTTAAGCAGGAACCCTTGGACTTTCGGCGAGAGTGTCTCTCACACTCTTTGTCGCTACTCATGTCATCATTCTCACTAGTGATCTCTCCACCGGATCGCTCACGCGCCAGCTTCACAGAAAGCTCCTTGTGTCCAACCCGTCCCGAGGGACGATAAGGACACATGGAACTATGTCACACTACGCTCTGCTACCATGCAATAAATGCATCCTCAGCTTCGGCTCATGGCTTGAGCCCCGTTACATCTTCGCCGCAAGACAACTTATTTAGACCAGTGAGCTGTTACGCTATCTTTAAAGGATGGCTGCTTCTAAGCCAACCTCCTGGTTGTTTTGGTCGTCTCACCTGCTTTCCCACTTAGCCATGAATTAGGGGCCTTAGCTGGAGGTTAGGGTTGTTTCCCTCTTCACGACGGACGTTAGCATTCGCCGTGTGTCTGCCGACTAGTACTCCTCGGTATTCGGAGTTTGGTTAGGATCAGTAAGCCTGTGGGGCCCCATTACCCATCCAGTGCTCTACCCCCGAGGGTATTCGGTCGACGCTCTACCTAAATAGATTTCGCAGAGAACCAGCTATCTCCGAGTTTGATTGGCCTTTCACCCCTAGGCACAGCTCATCCCGATCTTTTTCAACAGATGTGGGTTCGGTCCTCCAATAAGTGTTACCTTATCTTCAACCTGGCCATGCCTAGATCACTCGGTTTCGGGTCTGATCCCACGAACTCAACGCCCTATTAAGACTCGCTTTCGCTACGCCTACACCTAACGGCTTAAGCTTGCTCGTGAGACCAAGTCGATGACCCATTATACAAAAGGTACGCTGTCAGGACGCAAGGTCCCTCCAACTGTTTGTAGGCGTTCGGTTTCAGGTACTGTTTCACTCCCCTCGTCGGGGTGCTTTTCACCTTTCCCTCACGGTACTGGTTCACTATCGGTCAGTAAGGAGTACTTAGCCTTCGAAGGTGGTCCTCCGATCTTCAGACAGAATTTCACGTGTTCCGCCCTACTTAATACGTCCAATCATGCTTCTTATACGGGACTATCACCCACTTTGGTTGCGCATTCCAACGCATTCTAACCACACTCATGGCTCGGCTGGTCCCCGTTCGCTCGCCGCTACTAGGGGAGTATCATATTGATTTCCTTTCCTCCGGGTACTTAGATGTTTCAGTTCCCCGGGTTTGCCTTTTTAAGCCTATATATTCAGCCTAAAAATACCTGGTTTACCAAGTTATTAGCTGCACCGAAGTGCAGTAATAACAAAGTATCAGGTGGGTTGCCCCATTCAGAAATCCATGGATCAAAGCTTATTCTCAGCTCCCCATGGCTTATCGCAGAGTATCACGTCTTTCATCGCCTCTTACTGCCAAGGCATTCACCAAACGCCCTTTTCGCGCTTGATTTGATC